>CAXXUS010000004.1:0-1708910 GCA_963676205.2 Arcobacteraceae bacterium | reverse complement strand
TATCTTATTTTTTTGAAGAGTTCCAACAAAATGCCACTCTATAGGTAGATCATCTAGCTCTTTTGATTTATCTCTTAGGTCTTGCACCTTATTTTCACCAAAAGCTCTTTGTCCAGCTTCGTAAAGTGTTCTTATCTCTTGCGAAGTGGAGTATTTACTAATAGCTATAAGTTTTACGATATGGTGATCATCTAGCTTTAATCTAGCACCTTCAATATCTGTAATAACACTATCTAAGTTTTTTACAGCCGTAACTTTATCTAACATCATCTATCCTAATAATCTATTTATATCGTTATATAGTCCAAGCGTCATAAGCCCCACTAAGATAACCCATCCTGCAACTGTAAGGTTGATCAATACTGCATCGCTTGGTTTATGTCTAGTGATCATCTCATAAAGGTTGAACATAATATGACCACCGTCAAGAGCTGGGATAGGAAGAAGGTTTAATACTCCTAAGTTAACCGATACTAAAGCAGTTATAGTAAATAGTGCTATTATACCGCTTTGGCTGGCATCAGAGATAACTTTTCCGATTGTAATAACACCGCCTATCTCACTATGAGGAATGATCCCTTGAATAAGTTTTTGGATACCCAAAAAGATCATTTTACTAGCTTCATATGTTTTATCCCAAGCGTATGAAAAACTATCTATAAATGAGTAGTGAACAGTTACAATTTTTGGTGCAGGCGATATCCCGACCATCATCTTTTTGATCTTTTCTCTAAACATATTTTGTGAATCGCTTAGTTTAGCTTTTACGATAAAAGCTCTTATCTTACCGTCTCTTTTAACGTAAAATTTCATGGCACCGTTTGAGCTTTTTATTATCTCGCTTAGATCATCCCATGTTTTGATATCGGTATTGTTTATCCTTACTATCTCATCGTTTGCTTTAAGTCCTGCAAGAGCTGCAGGTGAGTTCTCTATAACTTTACCGATAGTAGGGGATAGCGCTTGGCTTCCCATAAGTGCTATTGCAAAGTAAAGAATCGCAGCAAGTAAGAAGTTTGCAAAAGGTCCTGCAAAAAGTATAATAATACGCTGCCAAGGTTTTTTTGAGTTATAACTATCTTCTGCTTCATCAAATGCGGCAGGCTTGGTATCATCTTGACCTTTCATCTTTACATAACCGCCCATAGGTATCAAAGATATGGACCATTGTGTACCTCTCCACATCTTTGTATATACTTTTTTACCAAAACCTATAGAAAAAGTTTCTACAAATACACCAAAATATCTAGCGGCCAAAAAGTGACCAAGCTCATGAACAAAAACTAAAATAGAAAGAACTATTAAAAAAGTGATAATACCCAAGTATATCTCCAGAATTTTATTTTAAATAATCTCTGATATATTCATATCCAGAGTATAGAGTTAAGGCAACTGCCGCCCAAAGCAGTGTTGTTGCATAAGGCCAGTTCATAATCAAAAAACCTATAGCTATCATTTGAACTACGGTTTTAATTTTACCCGCCATTGACGCAGCAACATCTTTACCTTCACTAATAGCTACAACTCTTAAGCCTGTTATAAAAAATTCACGTGTAAGTATAAGAAATACTGCCCATACAGAAGCCCTATCTAAAACAATTAATCCTAAAAAACCGGCTAAGATAAGCATCTTATCGGCTAATGGATCAAGGATAGCACCAAGTTTTGTCATTTGATCCCAGCTTCTTGCTATAAAGCCGTCAAAAAAATCTGTTACGGAAGCTATTACGAAAATAAGCCCAGCAAAATAATCAAGCCAGCTTGGATGCCAACCTGCAAAGAATATACTATCTCTGTCTATTAAAAACCAAAGCATAAGAGGTGCTAAAGCAACTCTTAATGCTGCTAAGGTGTTAGGCAGGTTTAATTGAGATTTGATCTTAATAAGGAGCTCCTTCACCTGCTAGTTCATCGGTAAGTAATGAATCATCAAATAGAACCACTTGATTTCTACCGCTCTCTTTTGCATGGTATAGTGCTATATCTGCGTATTTGATACATTTCCAGAAACTATCTGCCGTATCAGGATATATAGATGAACCGATACTAATAGTTTTGCTAAAGTGAGTTGATCCTGCACTGATCTTTCTAGAAGCAAAAGCGATTCTTATCTTCTCTGCTATCTCTTTTATATAATCAGTATCACAGTTGTATAGAAGAACTAAGAATTCTTCCCCACCGTATCTAATAACAAAGTCTGAACTTCTAGTGTTTTCAGAAAGTGTGCTTGCAATAACTTTAATAGCCTCATCACCAACATCGTGACCGTATGTATCGTTGATCATCTTAAAGTAGTCGATATCAACCATTAAGATACCGTAAGAGATATTGGCTCTTTTTGCTTGATTTACTATCTTCTCAACAGATTCCTCTAAGAATTTTCTATTATAAAGTCCTGTTAGACCGTCTGTTCTTGCAGATCTCTCAAGTATCTCCATAAGTTTTTTACTTACGATTTCAGGTTTTGCAGCATCTATATAATCTTGTATATGAGGTAAGATATCTTTTGTATGCTCACAGCTAGATTTGTTTCCTAGATTTATATTTAAAACAAAATCAAGGTCGTTTGATATTGAGTAAGGGATACAGATATATTGATGTTCATCATCCGTAACCTTATCACAAAGGTTTTTAAACTGGCAAGAATCAACTAAAGTGTTAGTTCTATCTGCACGACAACCTTTTTCAGCGTCACAATGAAGCTCTTTTTCTATATAAGCTACTTTTACCACTTTTTTAGTAGTATCGGCTTCTACGAAATTAAAATCTGTTAGTTTGAACTTGTCTTTTAATACATCAGAGATTCTTCCGTAAACATCTTCTAGGTTTTCATCATGCTCGATCGTTTTTCTAAATCTATAGATATCTGCAAGTCTTGTAACTGTATTTTCAACATCAACTAAAGGATCTTGCACTTTTTCTTTTTTGGCAATAGTTAAGAACTCTTCGATCTTCTCTTCTATATTTTCAAGAGTGCTCTCAAGTTTTGTTAAAAAGCCGTTTATAGATACAGCAACAGCTTTACTTTGAGGGTTTGACTCCTCTTCGATTCTATAAGAGTATTTACCCTCTTGAGCTTTACCCATAACATATTTAATAGAATCAAACACTCTTATATAAGGCCCGATAAGTTTATTTACGAAAAGTAGAATAAAAGTGATAAGTACAAATGCAATGATCATTGTATTTATAATAGTACTTGAACCTGCACTTTTAAGATCGTTCATATTCATAACCATAGTAATAGCACCAAGAGTATCACCAACCTTTGCCTCGTGACAAGAGGTACAGTCTATACTTCCAATTGTAGTTGCTACATATGGTATCGTGATCCTAAAACTGCTTTCACCGAAAATATCCTCTTTGATCTTTTTTACAGAAATACCGCTGTTTAAAACAGATCTATCTATATCATCTCTAGGTGATTCATCTATAAGCCCTTTACCATATTGCTTAACAACGCTGTCACCTCTTACTATCCAAAGCTTATCTATATTTTCAAGATCTTTGATCTGGTCAAGAAACAGCATCCTGTTTTCCATAACACCGTTTATCATATGTGATGTTAGCGAGTGTTTAACAGTTTCTGCTACGGTTTCTGCTTTTTGTTCTATACTTTTAAGACCGTAGTCTCTAAAGTTGAACAATATATTTGCCGTAAGGATTATAAATAATCCAAACATTATCCCTAGTAGGATCAAAGAGATTTTATTTTGTGAATTCACGGTACTTCCTTTTTGGAGATTTTATTTAAAACTTGTTCCACCGTCTATTACGATAGTTTGACCAGTCATCCAGCTACACTCATCTGTACAAGAAAAATATACCATTCCGCAAAGATCATTAGCTTCACCCATTCTATTTAAAGGGCTTCTCTCAACAACTTCCGCTTTTACATCTTCGTAGTTAGGGAATTTTTTAAGTGCGTCGGTATCTATTGGACCGCCGCTTATAGCATTTACTCTAATGCCCATATCTCCAAGCTCTTCTGCAGCATATTTAACCATTGTCTCAACTGCATTTTTACTGCTTCCGTGACCTGCATAGTTTGGATTGTAAACTAAGTTTCCTGTTGAGCTAAGACTTACAATAGCTCCACCACCAACTTTTTCCATCCTTTTTGCAGCCTCTTGTGCTCCAACTACAAATGCTAGAACAGTTGCAGTATAGATATTGTTAAGACCTTTTGGCTTAAGTCTCATAAATGGTGCAAAACCACCTACAACGGCACGACCTGAGATAATAGCATTTGATACAAAATAATCAACTCTATCAAAATCCTCATCGATCTGTTTAAAAAGATCTTTATATTGTTCAGGCTCTAAGATATTTAAAGGGTAAGCTTTTGCTTTTATACCAAACTGGCTCTCTAAGTCTTTTGCTATCTCATCTGCGATCTCTGCGTTTGAGTTATATGTAAAGGCTACGTTTATACCCTCTTTGGCAAATCTATAAGCTATCGCTTTTCCTATACCTTTTGTTGCTCCGCTGATTACAAGTGTTTTTCTTTCCATATTCTGCCTTATTTTACGATATTATAATTTTCTAAAACTTTTTCAATGCTTTTCATATTCTCTTTTGAAGGTGGTACTAAAGGAAGTCTATACTCTAAAGTATCTAAAAGCCCTGCAATATACATAGCAGCTTTGATAGGTATAGGGTTTGACTCACAAAATAGTACACTGTTTAGAGGATAAAGCTCTTCATTTATCTTTCTAGCTTCTTTAAAGTTTCCGTTTAATGCTTCACTTACAAGTTTACTTTTTATATCAGGAACGATATTCGCAGTCACTGAAGTGATACCTGCACCACCGTTTGCTAAAATAGGAAAATCTATAGCATCATCACCGCTTAGTATCTTTAGTTCTGCTCTTTGTGAAAGTAGTTCAACTACTCTATCTAAGCTTCCAGTTGCCTCTTTTATACCGTAGATATTCGGACAATCATCAAATAGTCTTATTACGGTATCGGCCAAGATATCAACTCCCGTACGACCAGGAACATTATATACCATTACACCGATCTCAGGTACGGCGTCTGCTATAGCTTTATAGTGTTGGTATAGACCCTCTTGTGAAGGTTTGTTGTAGTAAGGGCTTACAGAAAATAGTGCATCTACACCACATTTTGCAGCATGTTTTGCTATCTCAACGGCTTCAGCTGTTGCATTACTTCCCGCTCCTGCTAAAACTTTAGTATTAGTATTCTTTGTAACCTCTACTGCTATCTCTATACATCTTTTATGTTCATCATGAGTTAAAGTAGCACTCTCTCCCGTAGTTCCTACAGGGCAGATAGCGTTTATACCGTTGTCTATTTGTCTTTGTATCAGTCTTGCATAAGTCTGCTCATCCAATGAACCGTTTTTGAACGGTGTAATGATAGCAGTTGTAGAACCTGTAACAATATTCATTATTTATTATCCTTTTTAACTTTTTTTCTTAAAATCACTGTTGTTGAGTTGTCTTTTTTTAGATATTTTTTTACAACTTCACTTATATCTTCAAGGGTAAGTTTATTTATATCCTCTTCATACGATAAAAGCGGTTCGATATTTCCTCTAACAAAATAGCTTCCAAAAAGGTTTGCTACACTTGAAGAGCTCTCTAAAGAGAAGATAAAATCAGCTTTTGTATTTATTTTCACACGATCAAGTTCGCTTTGTTTAATAGCTCCCTTTTTAATCTTTTTGATCTCTTTTAGTATCTCTTTTTCAACATCTTCAGCTTTAACACCTGGGTTACAAACAGCTAGAAACAAGAATACTCCAGGGTCTTTTAGCTCCATATTGTATCCGTAGATAGAGTTTACCATACGCTTTTCATCTATCAGCTTTTTATTTAATCTACTACTTTTACCTGAACTTAACATCTCACTAAGTGCGCTCATTGCCACTTGATCTTTATGCTCAAAGTTTGGTATATGGTAAGTTATAGCAAGCATTTCAACTTCGCTATCTTTATGTATTATAACTCTTTTTGCACCGTCTTGTTTTGGTTCTATCATATGAACCTTATCATCAAGTGTTTGTGAGTCGTTCGTATTTTTTATATCTTTAAAATGCTTTTCAACATGATCGAACACTTCATTCTTATCTATATCACCTGTTACGATCACTACTGCATTGTTTGGAGTATAATATTTCTCATGGAAACCTTTAATATCTTCTATTGTCCAGTTTTTTATATCTTCCATAAAACCTATCGGTGTCCAATGGTACGGATGGTATGTAAAAGTGTTGTTGAAAAGTTTAAAGTATAGATAACCCATAGGTGAGTTATCTGTTCTCCAGCGTCTCTCTTCCGTAACTACGTCACGTTCAGGTTGAAACTCTTCATCTTTTAGGTTAAGGTTTTGCATCAATTCTGCAAAAAGTCCTAAAGATTTATCAAGGTTCTTTTTACTTGATTTTATAAAATAGTGCGTATAGTCAAAACCTGTACTTGCGTTGTTAACACCGCCGTAACCCTTAACTATCTCATCAAACTCACCAGCTTTTAGGTTCTTTGTTGATTTAAAATTAAGGTGTTCTAGCATATGTGCAATACCGCTTTTACCCATGATCTCGTTTCTACTTCCAACCTTATAAAAGATATCTGTAGATATAACATTTGAATCATTCTTCATAGGTATTGCAACTATCTGCAAACCGTTACTTAGTGTTTTCGTATAATATTTAGGTAGGCTGTTTGCCATCAAACCCCCTTGTAAAAAATAAATAGTTATTAATAAATAGATAAACTTTTTCATATTTATCATGCCTTTAGATCTGCTCCGATCACTTCACTTATATTTTCAAAACCATCTTTTTCCATAAGCTCTAAGATACCTTCGTTTATATCTTTACACATTCCAGGCCCTTTAAAGATAAACCCAGAATATACTTGAACTAGATTTGCTCCAGCTTTTAATCTTCTATAAGCCTCTTCAGCAGTGCTGATACCGCCAACAGAGATCAAAATTGTTTTATCAAATAGCTCTTTTGCTATCTCTTTGAAAAGATTGTATGACTTTTCCCTTAGAACCTCTCCACTTAGTCCACCAAAATCCTGCGGATTTGGAAGAAGAGAATAGTCTATGGTCGTATTGGTAGCTATAATACCATCTGCACCGTTTTCTATAGCTGTTTTACAAAGTTCTATTGCCACATCTGCTTCCATATCTGGAGCTATTTTTAGAAGTATTGGTTTATCTGTTTGAGCTTTTGCCATAGTGAACAGCTCTTTGATGAACGCTTCGTTTTGAAGGTCTCTAAGGTTCGGTGTATTTGGACTTGAGATATTGATAACCAGATAATCACTGATATCTTTAAAAGTATCGATCAGTATCTCATAATCTTTTATCGCTTCATTCTCAGGTGTAACCTTATTTTTACCGATATTAGCTCCAACAGGGATAGAGAAAGGGTAAACCTTCTTTAGGTTCTTTGCAACCTCTAAAGAGCCTTTATTGTTAAAGCCCATAGCGTTTTGAATAGAGCTATACTCAGGGTATCTAAATAGTCTTGGCTTATCGTTTCCTGGCTGTGGTTTAGGTGTCATTGTACCAATCTCAGTAAAACCGTAACCCATTGCAGGCATAGCTTTTATCATAGTTGCATTTTTATCAAAACCTGCACCTAGACCGATAGGGTTGTAAAACTTTACACCAAAAAGCTCTTGTTGTAATCTTTGATCATCTACAAAGTTTCTTTGAACCATGTAGTTATTGATAAATCTGCAAAAGGGAAGAGTTCTAAGCCCGATCTCTGCAATATTGTGTGCTGTTTCCGGATCAAACTTGAACATTATCTTTTTTATAGTTTCATAGCTTAACATTGATATATTGTTCCTTGTAATTAAAAGTCTCTATTATACGCGAACATATGTTAAAAAGCGATAAAATAAAGTTATTTAAAAAATTATTTTACTGGTATTGTTATTTTAAACATTGCTCCGTCATCTTTGTTTTGAGCCTCAATCTGACCGTTTAGGTGAAGCTCTGTGATTAGTTTTGACATATAAAGTCCAAGTCCTACACCGTGTTGCTTGTCTTTTGTACTAAAGTATGGGTTAAATATTTTTTCAAGATCTGACTTGATACCACCGCCGTTATCTATTATCTTTATGGTTGCTCTAGTGCTATCTTCGTTATAGGTTTGTATATTTATCTTACCGTTTTCGATATTTTCACGCTCTATAGCTTCCCTTGCATTTACAAGTATATTTAAGATAATCTTTTTAAACTGCCCTGGGTAGGTTTCAAAATCCCTTATTTTTCTAAGGTTTGATACCACTTCAACTTTATTGTTATCAAACTCATATAGTGCTTTTTCGATTATCTCTTTTAGATTGCTTAGTTTTTTGCTCTCTTTTAACTCAACAAAGCTTTGGAAATCTTCTATTATCGATGATAGTTCATCTGCTTTTGCTTTTATATCATCTAGGACCGTTGAGGCTTCATCACTTGAAGGGTTCTCACCCATCATATATGAAAGCCCTAGTTTTTGGGATTGGATAGAGATAATATTTAAAGGTTGTCTCCATTCGTGCGATATCATTTGAAGAGTTTCACCCATAACTTGAAGTTTTGCATCTTTCATTTTGATATCTTCTTTTGCACGTCCAACTTCTTTTTGTAAGTTTTGCTTTTGGATAGCTAAGTTGATCTCTGTAGTGATATCAAACATTAGTGAAGTATAGCCTGTAATATCACCATATTTATTGTACATAGGTTTTCTTGTGATATTTACCCAGTAATCGCTTCCATCTTTTTTCTTAAATTTAATATCTCCGCTCCACTCTAAACCTTTACTTAGGTTTGAGCGCATCTCATCAATAAGCCTTTGGGGCATATCTTGGTGTATATTTATATCAAAGTTCTGCCCCTCTAGCTCCTCTTTTGCATAACTGCTGATATGGCAAAAAGCGTTACTTGCCGCAGTGATAACACCCTCTTTATTGGTTTGTATAGATATAACATAGTTGTTTCTTATCTCATCATCTGCAATCTGTTTTGTGATATCTTTTAGGTTTAAAACTAAAAAGTCATCGTTTAGCATTGTTGAAAGAGTTATTTGAAGGTGAACTTTTTGTTCATCTTTTCTTTGGCAGATCGCTTGCATATTGTTTGAATATACATCTGTTTGAACTGTTTGTATTAGCTTTTCAAAAGGTTTTACATACTCTTCAAGTAAAAAGTTCTTAAAGGGTTGATGTCTTAGTTCCTCTAGAGGAAAACCTAATATAGGAGAGCAGGCTGTATTAGTATAAGCAAATACCGATTCTTTATCGATGATCGCTATACCGTCCCAAGAGTTGTTGACTATTTGTCTTAGCTCTTTATTATTTTGTTTTAGTTTTTCAATATCACCTGACATTTACAACCTTACCAAAGCATTATTTATGCTATTCGTTCTAGCTATTATAGTTAAAAAAACTTTATGTCGGAATTAGATAAACTCCTTTTAAACTTTGATCTAGTATCAAACCAATCTTAAATAAAAAGTGATTTTATGAACTTAAAAAGAATAGATCAGATAATCGAAGGGCTTACCGATCGAAGAGTTGACGGTAAAAAGAGCAGGGTGCCTGCAAGGCTTGATTATATACAAAGTGCTACAGGGCTTGTTTTAGCGATATTTATAAAGTTTCATTTAGTATTCGTATCCTCAATACTTATAAGTAAAGATTTTATGCACAGCGTAGATAAGTTTCTAGCTGGCGGGCTTATAGTTGAAGGTGGTCATCCTATATTTGTGGTGATATCTGCAGTAGTACTTTTTATCATCTTAATTGTACACGCACTTATGGCTATTAGAAAGTTTCCAAACTCATATAGACAATATAGAAACTTTAGATCACACACAGATATGTTCCCACACGGTGATACACAGCTTTGGGGGATACAGATCATTACAGGGTTTATTCTATTCTTCTTTGCTTCTATGCATCTATATCAGATGATGAGCGAGCCTTCAAATATAGGACCTTATTTAAGTTCAGATAGGATTTGGAGCGATAATGCTTGGGGAATGTATCTTATCCTTTTAACGGCAGTTGAACTACATGCAACCATAGGTCTATACAGACTTATTGTTAAGTGGGGGTGGTTCAATGGTAAGACTTATAAGATCACAAGAGATAGGTTAAAAAAACTAAGAAACGGTGTGATTATATTTTATCTTACACTTGGAATTTTATCTTTAGGGGCATATATGAAAATAGGTTATGAACACCAAGATAACTACGGAGAAAAATATATCTCTTCAAAGGCTCACGGATGAAGATATTTTACACTGATACATTAGTTATAGGTGGTGGTCTTGCAGGTCTTAGACTTGCAATTGCTACAAAAAAAGCTGGGCATAAAACAACGGTTCTTTCACTGGTCCCAGTTAAAAGATCACACTCTGCAGCAGCTCAAGGTGGTATGCAAGCAAGTTTAGCAAACTCTGTAATGAGTAAAGGCGATAATGAAGATATCCACTTTGAAGATACCGTAAAAGGTAGCGACTGGGGTTGTGACCAAAGGGTTGCAAGGATGTTTACTCATGTTGCGCCTAAGGCGATAAGGGAGCTTACTGCTTGGGGTGTGCCTTGGAGTAGGATAAAAAGTGGAAACAAAGACGTGGTTATAAACTCTGAACATACTACTATTACGGAGTCAGATGATGTTCACGGGCTTATAGCTTCAAGAGATTTTGGCGGAACCAAAAAATGGCGTACTTGTTATACTGCAGATGCTACGGGGCATACTATGCTTTATGCGGTAGCAAATGAAGCTATAAAGAACGATGTAACGATATTAGAGAAAAAAGAGGCTGTTAAACTTATACATAAAGATGGAGTTTGTTACGGTGCAGTTGTAAAAGATCTAATGACTGGAAAGATAAGTGCTTATCTAGCAAAAGCAACAGTTATAGCAACTGGTGGTTACGGTAGAGTTTATGAAGCTACTACAAATGCCGTGATTTGTGAGGGAACAGGCGCGGCACTTGCTTTAGAGACTGGAATTGCGCGTTTAGCAAATATGGAAGCGGTACAGTTTCACCCAACTGCGATCGTTCCGTCTGGAATTCTTATGACTGAGGGGTGTAGAGGTGACGGTGGAGTTTTAAGGGATGTTGACGGGTATAGATTTATGCCTGATTATGAGCCAGAGAAAAAAGAGCTTGCCAGTCGTGATGTTGTTAGCCGCCGTATGACAGAGCATATTAGAAAAGGTAAAGGTGTAAAATCACCTTATGGAGATCACTTATGGCTAGATATCTCTATACTTGGACGTGAACATATTGAAAAGAACCTACGTGATGTTCAAGAGATATGTATAAACTTTTTAGGGATTGATCCTGCTGATGAGGGGGTTTGGATACCAGTTCGCCCTATGCAACACTACTCTATGGGTGGAATAAAAGTGGATCATACGGGGCAGTCTCCACACTTAAAAGGTTTATTCTCTTGCGGTGAGGCAGCTTGTTGGGATCTACACGGTTTTAACCGTCTTGGTGGAAACTCAGTTGCAGAAACTGTTGTTTCAGGGATGATCGTAGGTGAGTATGTAAGTAGATTTTGCCATACAAATAACTTAGAGTTTGATACAAAACTTGCAAACGACTTTATGAAAGATTTTGATGCACAGCAAGATCAAATACTAGCTAAGATATGCAGTCTTGATAATAAGTTCAATGATCAAAGCATTTACGATATCAGAGATAAAATGAGAAAGATCATGATGGATAAGGTTGGTATCTTTAGAACAGGTAAAGAGCTAAAAGAAGCAGTAGATGAACTAAAAGAGCTGCTTGTATTAAGTGAGGGTGTAACAGTTAGAAGTAAAAGAAAATCTGCAAACCCAGAGCTTATAGATATTCTTAGAGTGAAAAAGATGTTAAAACTAGCACTTTGTATAGCTAAAGGTGCATATTATAGAGAAGAGAGCAGAGGTGCACATACAAGAGAGGACTTTCCTAAAAGGGATGATGCTGTATGGTTAAAAAGAACTTTGACATATTGGAAAGATATAGACTCAAGTGAGCCTGAGATAGAGTATGAAGAGCTTGATATTACGGATATGGAACTGCCTCCAGGCTTTAGGGGTTACGGTAAAAAAGGTAATATCATAGAGAATGAAGCAACTCAAAAAAGAGTTGATGAGATAGAAAAGATAAAAGCAGATAATCAAAATAGAGATAGGTTTGAGCTGCAAAATATGATCATGCCTTTTGAACTGCCTGAAAAATATCAAGATAAAAACGAAAGAGTAGGAGTATCCTATGAGTAGAAAATTAAAATTTCATATATTTAAATACAACCCTTTGGATGAAGAGGATAGACCTAAACTTCAAACTTACGAGATAGATGAAACACCTGGAATGACGGTATTTGTTGCACTAAACTTTATAAGAGATAGGATAGATCATACCTTACAGTTTGATTTTGTTTGTCGTGCTGGTATCTGCGGAAGCTGCGGTATGGTTATAAACGGAACACCTACGCTTGCTTGTAAAACTCTAACTTCATCCTTTGAAGATGGTGATATCACGCTTCTTCCTTTGCCTATCTTTGAGCTTATAGGCGATCTTTCAATAGATACGGCAAACTGGATGAAAGATATGAGCAAATCAATAGAGAGCTGGATACACGAAAAAGAGCAGACAGATATAAATAAGATAGAAAAACCTATGGAGCCTGAGGTTGCAGAGGATATCTTTGAGCTTGATAGATGTATAGAGTGTGGTTGTTGTATAGCTGCTTGTGGAACAAAAAGGATGAGACCTAAGTTTAAAGGTGCAGTTGCACTAAATAGGATCACTAGATTTGCGATCGATCCAAGAGATAGCAGGGATGCAAAAGATATGTTCGAGATAATAGGTGATGATGAGGGTGTATTTGGTTGTATGAGCCTTCTTGGATGTGATGACACCTGTCCAAAACATTTGCCTTTACAAACAAAAATAGCATATCTACGCCGCAAAATGGTACAAGTGAAATAACTCACTTGTACTATTAATCTTTCTTTAAAAAACCTTTTCAATTAAAAACAATTGTCTTTATTTTAGCTTCTTTAGATAATATAGCAATACTTTTACTTCCCCTAATACTAAATTAAGGGGTAAATATGAAAAATTTTATTAAAAAATATAACACGAATAAAAAAGATTATAATATAATCTTAGCGATAGAGACAGCTATCATAGCAGGTTCTATCGTAACATCTATAATGAAATAAAGGAATGATATGGAAGTCAGTGTCTCAAGTCTCGTAAATAGTGACAGGTCAGAGTATAATAGGTTTTTAAAAATACAAAGGGGGAGTGAAAGTTAAGGTTCTACCATATGACAACAAATAATAAAACATCTAAACTAGCAGAGCTTTTTCAAAGCAAATTCTATATTGAGATCATTGTAGCTATAGTACTTTTTGCTTTTGCAGTAGCCACGAACTCTATCGTAAACGTAATCATCTATCTTTTATATTTTGTAATTCTTTTAGAGATCGTAAGGGCTGTTTTAAACTTTATACGTGAAAAAAGGATCAAGATAAGAATCCTTATCGACGCGTTTATTATATTAACGCTTCGTGAATTTATAGTAAATGTTGTTAAGTTAAATAAAGAGGATATAAACAGTTTTGATGCTCTATTTAATAACAGTACAAACTTTCACATTTTAGTATTTAGCGGTGTATTGCTGTTCTTATTTCTTTTAAGATGGCTTGCTTATTTTACATCACCAGATAAACAATGTAACGAAGAGGGAGTTTAGCTCAACTACACAAGGTCTGATACAACCTTGTTTCTCCCTTGAGACTTAGCTTTATATAGAAGCTGATCCACCCTTTTAAATAGAGTTTTTTCATCATCTTCCTTATCACTTTGAGTTACACCAAAACTGCAGGTTATTGTAAACTTATCGTTAAATCTATAGTGTTCTATCATTGATCTTAATTTTTGAGCAACATTTACGGCATGCTCTAGGTTGATGTTTGGTAATAAAAGTACAAACTCTTCACCACCCCATCTTGCAAGGATATCCGACTTTCTTATCACGCACTTTACAAGTTTCGATATCTTCATCAAAACATCATCACCCACATCGTGCCCGAAATTATCGTTTATAAGTTTAAAATGATCAATATCAAATAGTATGATAGAGAAGTTTTTATCGTATCTTTTATACTGATCTATATAGCTGCTTAAGTGTTCATCAAAATGGGCTCTATTGTAAGCTCCTGTTAGTTTATCCATTACAGCCATTTTTCTAAACTCTTCATTTTGGCGTCTTAGTGAGCTTTCTCTTGATTTGAACTCTGTGATATCTTGTGTAACACCGAAGATATCTTTTAGTCTAAACTCTTTATTGTCGTATATAGCTTTATATTTTGTAAGAAGCCATTTTGTTTCGCTATTGCTGATCACTTTATACTCAATCTGTCCATCAGGTTCTATGGTTTTTCTTTTTAACTCTTCCATAGTAGACTGTATCTTCTTAAAATCGTTTTTATATATCGCTACGGCGAAATCTTCAAGTTTTGCTTCATTTTGTTCTAGATTGAATATATCTCTAAGCTCATTAGAGATGATAAATATCTCATCTTTAACGTTCCATGTAAAGTGACCCACCTGAGATATCTCTTGGGCTTTTAAAAGCTGCATCTCAAGTTTTACTATCTGTATCTCTTTTTTCTCTTTATAAAGAAGGTAATACCCTATAAGCGCTAAAAATACCAAGCCGCTGAAAAACCCTAAAATAGGCTGCCAAAACTTTTCAAAACTATAAATTGAACTTACACCTATAACGATCTTATGGTAATGCTGGGCAAAACTAAAATTTGAATCTATTAGTTTTACTATATCCTCTTTAATAGTTTTATCGGTGATATTTGGATCATATATGTTAATGATAAAGTCGTTTATCTTTGGATCATGCACTTTTAGCTGATGTATCATATTATGGTAGTTTATATAAGCAGCCGCCATCCATTTATAGCTTTGATCATCTTTGTTTTTATATAGGGGATAAAATAGTATTATATTGTTATTGTTTATACTATGTAGGTATAGTTCCCCTTTCATATTTATAGAGTCTAATATCTCTTTTTTTAAGACTATATTATCGTTGCCTTTTGGATAAGAAATAGTGTCTGTAGATGTTTGTTTTAGTAGTGTTATACGATCTATAAAGATGTTTTGATCTAATATTATATTTGAATTTTTTTTGAAACTTTTATATATGTTTTCATCACTATTGTCAAACTCTATAAGTTTTAAATAGTGTAGGTCTTTTTGTGTATCTTGTATATTTTTTTCAAATAGTTTATATATTCTATGTGCATCTTTGTATGTGTTGGTATAATAGTATTGATACATTGAATATACCGATATTGCAGTAATTGTACCTATCACTATAAAACCTATGATAAGTATAAAGAAGATTCTATATTTATAATTTAATACTAGCTCTGACATAATAAAGCCTTTAAAACCAAAGTCTATCTTATGAAATATTAAATATTATTAAAAGATTATTTTTAATTAATTATTTAATTGTTTAACTTTTTTTCATTTTATTGTATAATCTAAGTATATTTTTTTAAAGGGATAATCATCCAAGATCTATTATATTGCTATGAAAACAATATCAAATCAATCAAGTTCAAAGAGAGAAAACTAAAGTTAAAACTAGAGGATCAAATCCTCTACGGTCCCCCTTATTGTGGTAAAACATACTTGATATACGACCTACTATCAACTTTACAAAGTGAAGAGTATCTTTATATTGATCTAAATGATCTTAGAATAAATAAAAATACCGTTTTAGATAATATAGAGCTTTTTATAAAAGACAATCCTATAGAGGTTTTGGTAGTTGAGAACTTTGAATATAATGAAAATATAGTGAATAGATTAAAAGATTCTATTCCTACTTTAATATTTAGCTCAAATAAATACCAATTTATAGAGGGGTTTAACCATATTGAGGTGAAACCTCTTGATTTTGAAGAGTTCTTACTATTTGAAAGCTCTTTTACAAATATCACCCAAAGCTTCAATCACTTTTTAAAATACGGCAATATGCCTTTATCTTTAGAGTTCGATGAACAAAACAAGATACAAAAACTTCAAGAGTATATAAAGTTGATCTCAAATGATGAAACTGAACTTATGATATTAAAAACCTTTATTAAGAGTGCAGGGGAGCAAAAATCTATCTTACAGCTTTTTACAGCCCTTAAAAAAGAGATAAAGATATCAAAAGATAGGTTTTACAGCTATTGTAACTATTTAGAGGATGCAAGGATTGTTAACTTTCTACCGAAATTCAATCAACCAAGAGCTGTAAAAAGAGTTTATCTGTACGATTTTATATTAAATAATGCGATCACTTTTCAAAAAAACTTTAATAATATATTTAATAATATGGTTTTTTGCGAACTTAAAAATAGATACGATAATATTTTCTATATCGACGGAATAGACTTTTATATACCAAAGACAGAAACTATAGTGATAAGTATACCTTTTTTTAACGAACTTTTAATAGATGCTAAAAAAAAGAAGCTTACACCGATAGTTTTACAATACGGTATTAAAAATATACAGATCGTTACAATTAATAACGAGTTTGAATTTGAGGTCGATCAATTAATATGCAGTGTCGAACCGTTTTATCAGTGGGCACTTGAGTAATCTGGAGAAAAGATGAACTATAACGACCTTAGTCCTGAAGAGGAAAGAGTAATACTTCATAAAGGCACAGAGATGCCTTTTAGTGGTAAATATTATAAATTTGATGAAGAGGGTACATATCTTTGTAAAAGGTGTAACTCACCACTTTATAGATCAAAAGATAAGTTTGATGCAGGTTGTGGATGGCCTAGCTTTGATGATGAGATAGATGGAGCCGTAAAAAGGGTTCGAGATGCAGACGGTCATCGTACAGAGATAGTATGTGCTAATTGTGGTGGACACTTAGGTCATGTATTTGAGGGTGAAGGTTTTACACCAAAAAATACAAGACACTGCGTAAACTCAGTGTCTATAAAGTTTGATAGCTAAGTTTAGGATATATTATGAGTAGTAACGAGATAAGATCGGCATACTTCGCAGGTGGATGTTTTTGGGGAGTTGAATACCATTTTGAAAAACTAGAGGGTGTAAAAGCTGCCGTAAGCGGTTATATGGGTGGCACACTTAACAACCCTAGCTATAGAGAGGTTTGCACGGGGCAAACGGGTCATTTAGAGGTTGTAAGAGTTGATTACGATCCAAATATAGTAGATTTTGAAACCTTGACAAAGCTTTTCTTTGAGATACACGATCCTGAACAAACAAACGGTCAAGGTCCAGATATCGGTCCACAGTATCTAAGTGCTATCTTTTATAATAACGAGGAAGAGAAAAGAGTTTCTAAAAAGCTTATAGATATATTGGAATCTAAAGGGTATAGGGTAGCTACAAAGCTTATCTCAACACTAAACACACCTTTTTTTGAAGCAGAAGACTACCATCAAGATTACTACTTTAAACACAATAAAGCCCCTTATTGCCACAGCTACACTAAACGGTTTTAATCAATTTTGATAAAACCGTCCTCTCCTGTGATCATTGTACCGTTTATAATAATAGGTTTATAAGCTTTATCTTGATCTTTTTTATACCCCATAATCCAAAGTATTAGATTATAGATATCAATATGTGAGTCAATCTTATTTAGATCGATATCTAGATCAAAATTGCTAAACACTACAAAAGGTACTTGATATATCTCTTTTTCAAAGCTATTGTGTCCGTATCTGCCTTTTAAACCTATAAACTCACCGTGATCGGAAGTAAATATAAATACAGTGGGTTTTTTAATCTCCTGTACACCCTTTATCAAACTGCTTAATATCTGATCACTATAGTAGGATGAGCCATAATAGTTCATAGTGGCGTTTTTATCTTGATTATAGTTAGGATAGTATCTATAAGGGCTGTGTGAGCCTTGCATCTGCATAAGAGTTAGCATTGGCTTATCCTTATCCATATGTAGCTTATTTAAAAGATCTTTATCATCGCGTGAGCCTATAATATTAAAACTGTCAATATGCTCTTTTGATAGATAGGGTGTAATATATTGAAGCGATCTCTTTGATTGAGTACTTATAAAACTTGTGGCGTAGTTATTATTTTTTGCTAGTTTAAAAAGATTGTTTGTAAGGTTTAACTCTTGCAGATCGTTTGTACCGTTTAAAAGCAGAGGGATAACTACATCTGTATTTGTTGCCGCACTATAGATGGTTTTATAGTTGTATTTTTCAAATATATCAAGCTTTATTTCCATATGCTCTTTTGCTCTAAGGCTTTCACCTATTATAAAAACTATATTTATATTTGAAGTTTTTAAAGGCTTTAATTGTTTATCTTTTTTATCTAAAATTATTTGTTTATGTTTTAAAGTTGATAAATTTATCAATTCTTTAAAAAAGATAAGATTTTTATCGTATAGATTGTTTGGAAGATAAAATAATAAAATACAAAGAGGTATCAAAACCAATAAAGTATTTATCTTAAACCCTTTAAGATTTATACGAATAATTATGATCAAAAAAGTAAGTGTTAATATAAAAGGGGTAGTAAAAATATACAAAATATCAAAAAATGTCTCAAATGTATCGGTGATATGGGTAGTAAATAGATACATATCGATATGTGAGATATCTTTACCAAAATATGATATAAATGAGAAATGGATAAAGTAGATGGCTTGTATAAAGGCAAAAATAATATTTTTATATCTATTTAGTTTAGAGATCAGCGATACAATAAGAAATATTGCTAAAAACTCTAAAAAAGAGGGTATAAAGCTAGAGCTTGCAAAAAAAGTGAAGATAAAGTTCTGCAGATATAGAAGTAAAGATATAAAGAGAATAGAGTTCATCAAACCCCTAAAATAAGCTAGGTTGTTCTAGTGACTTTATCTTAAAGCTGGTACGATGAAGATCACTATATCCATACTTTTCAATAAGTTCTATATGGGCTTTTGTGCCGTAGCCCTTATGCTTATCAAAATTATACTCAGGATATTTATGTGATATTTCATACATATATCTATCACGGCTCACTTTTGCTAGAATTGAAGCTGCACTTACCTCTTGTATAGTTGCATCTGCTTTTATCAAATGTTCTAAATTTTGAATCCCAAAAGAGGTGTTTCCATCCATTAGATATCTATCGGCATTTATTTGTTGCATTATCTCTTTTATAGATCTTTTTAAAGCCGCACTTATACCGATACTATCTAGTGTTTTATTATCGGTAAAAACTATATGATGAATGGTATTCTCTTTTATTTGCTCAAAAAGCTCTTCACGTTTCTTCTCGCTTAGTTTTTTTGAATCGTTTAGTCCCTTTATCTCTTTAGTGATAATAGCTCCTGCTACTACTAAAGGACCAGCAAGTGGACCACGCCCCGCTTCATCAATACCGCATAGTTTACTCATATAAAAATTTCCTATATATTTTATTTGAAATTTGTTATTATAGCATTATGATTAAAAACCTAATTGAATTTGGACTAAAAAAGCCCATATTAAACCATATGCTTATTATATTTCTCGTAATCTTAGCAGTTGCATCTTATTTTAAAATACCAAAAGAGATATTTCCACCGTCTCATCTAGATGCAGTAAGTATTACTGGTGCATACTCAGGAGCTAGTAGTGATATACTCGATCTTATGGCTGTTGAGAAGATAGAAGAGGAGCTTGTAAACCTAAGTGCCGCAAAGAAGATATCAACAGTGATAAAAAGCGGATATTTTTCTATAATCATAGAGCTTAACGACGGTGAGAGCGTAAGTAAGGCAGTTGACGATATAAAAGATATAGTAACTAAAACATCAAGTGATCTGCCTAGCGATATGGACGAGCCTGCTGTTAAAGAGGTGGTGCATACAATACCGCTTATCACAATAGCTGCGTACGGTGATAGAAGCACTGAAGAGCTTTTGGATATTGCTGATAAGATAAAGTCTAAAGTGAACGTATTAAGTGATCTTAGTGACGTAACTATCTGGGGAGATAGTGATAAAGAGCTTGTGATAACTTTCAACGAAAAAAAGATAGACGCTTACGGCTTAGATAAAACAACCGTAATAAACGCTATACAGCAGGTTAGCTCGATCTATCCAGCAGGAATAGTAAAAGATGTGGGAACACACTATTTCGTTAGTAGTTTTAACGGTGAGAAAAATGCTAAGAGTATTGAAAATACGATTATAAAGATAGGAAGTACAAAGTTTTATATAAAAGATATAGCAGATGTAAAGTTTCAACTAGCAGACGCAGCTACAAGGTCACACTTTAATGGAAAACCAAATATATCTATTGGTGTAAATAAAGGTGATAGCGGAGATGCAATAGAGCTTGTAAAACAGATAAAAGAGATACTTAAAAAGGAGCAAAAGAACTATAAGGATGTTACTTTTGATACCTACACCGATACATCTGTTTGGATCAAGAACCGTTTAAATACGGTTGTATCAAATATACTTTTTGGACTTTTTTTACTTGTAACGGCACTATTTATATTTATAAACTCTAGAATAGCGTTAATAGTGGGTATCGGGATACCTACAAGTTTTATGATAGGTTTGATATATGCGCAGGTGCTAGGGTATAGTTTAAATATGCTTTCTCTTTTAGGTGCTTTGATAGCTCTTGGTATGCTTGTAGATGAAGCTATCGTCGTGGGTGAGAATATATATAGACACCTTGAGATGGGTAAAGATAAGATGAGCGCGGCACTTGATGGTGCTATTGAGATGTATCCTGCGGTATTAACGGCAACTGCGACCACTATCTTTGCATTTTTACCATTGCTGTTAATGAGTGGTGAGACAGGGAAGTTTATCATGATACTTCCTATTATGATATCTATCTTGCTTTTTAGTTCCCTATTGGAAGCTTTTTTCTTTTTACCTTTGCATGCAAAACAGTTGCTTGTTTTAAACCGTGAAGAGAAAGGTTCAAATAGATTTTGGGATAAGAATAAAAAGATATACGATTATATACTATCGTTTATGTTAAAGTGGAGATATATATCTTTATCGATATTGGTTTTTTCAATACTTGCCATAACCGTACTATTGGCAAAGAACCAAAAGTTTGAATTTTTCCCTGCTTTTGATAGTACGCAGATATATGTAAACGGCTCTGTTGGTGTCGGTAAACAGCTTGATGAGACGGAAAAGTCGGTTTCAAAGATAGAGAAGCTTCTACTTGAAAACCTTCAATTTGATAATGAGCTAAGCTCTATTAGCTCTATTATAGGTATGAAGCTAGATGGAAGGCAGCAGCCCTCAAATGAGGAGTTTTATTTTCATATCTTTGTAAACCTACATGAGCGAGCACCTAGCAACTTTTTTGATAAATATATAAACCCTTATCTATCTCCTAAATATGATTATAGCGATATGGTTAGGGTAAAAACAGCAAACGATATAGTAAAGGATATTAAAAAAATACTAAAACCATTAGAGGGGAGTAGTGAGTTTCAAGAGCTAAAAGCTTACGTTCCTGCTGCAGGTATAGTTTCAAACGATATAGAGATATCACTTAGCGGTGAGTATGAGAGTGTGGATCAGGGGATAAATAAGCTAATAGCTAAACTAAAAACGATAGAGGGTGTGATAAATATAGCAGATGATCAATCTTTGGGCAATAAAGAGATCAAACTTAAACTAAATAGCTACGGTGAGACCCTAGGGTTAAACGAAGAGAATATAGTATCACAAATAAGGGCGTTTTACTTTAAAGGAGCATACTCTAAGATGTATGATGATACAGGGATGCTTGATATTAGGTTTAAAAGTAAAAATAAAGATGATATAGAGTCTTTAAAGAGTTTTGAGATAGATGTGAACGGTGCAAAAGTGGCACTAAGTGATGTTGTTGAATTTATAGAAAAGCCTGCATTTACACAGATATTTAAAGAGAACAATAAACGTATAAGAACCGTAACAGCTTCAATTGTAAAAGGTATTGTTACATCTGCAGAGGTTTATGAAAGATTAGATGAGACCTTAAAAGAGGTGCAAAAAAACGTAACTGTTGATATTAAAGGGGAGCAAAAAGAGAATAAAAAGGTTCAGCGTGAGATGATGGAGTCGTTTATTTTGGCACTTATACTTATCTTTATAGCTCTTGTTTGGATGTTTGATTCTATCGTTAAACCACTTATAGTGATAAGTACAATCCCTTTATCGGTACTTGGTGTACTTGTAGGACATACTATAATGGGTATAAATCTTACTATGCCTGGAGTGATAGGTATAATAGGACTTGCTGGTGTTATTGTAAATGACGGTATTATTATGATGGATTTTATTAAAAAAGCAAAAACCATAGAAGAGATAAAATATTTTGCAAAGTTAAGACTAAGACCTATTTTACTGACATCTATCACAACGGTTCTAGGACTAAGCACCTTGATGTTCTTTGCATCAGGTCAGGCACTTATCTTACAGCCTATGGCTATCTCTTTAGGTTTTGGAATACTTTGGGCAACCATTCTAAACTTGTATTATGTTCCTATGGTTTACACAATTGTATATCTTAGAAAAGCACATTAGTCTCAATACTTATCAAAGTAGATTTATAATAGAATATAACCTTATCAAAGCATAAGGTTATATCTATGGGAAAACTATTTAAGACTTATGGATTTGCTTCCTATATCATAGTAGTCTTTTTAAATGCATTTACGGACCTTGGTCATAAGATAATCATACAAAATACAGTATTTAAAGTATATGATGGTAATGAGCAGATAATACTTACAGCTATTGTAAACGCTCTTATACTATTACCCTTTATCTTACTATTTTCCCCATCAGGTTTTATAAGCGATAGATTTGCCAAAAATAAGGTTATGAGAGTATCTGCAATCATTGCAGTTATCATAACACTTTTAATAACTCTTAGCTACTATCTAGGTCTGTTTTGGATATCGTTTATATTAACCTTTGCACTAGCAACACAAAGTGCGGTTTATTCACCTGCAAAATACGGATATATCAAAGAGCTATTGGGTAATGAAAATCTAGCTTCAGCAAACGGTGTGGTTCAATCAACAACTATCATAGCAATACTTGGCGGTATATTCTTTTACTCCATAGGGTTTGAGAGTCTTTTAGGTGCTAGTGATATATATTTTAGGGGAACTACACTTCAAGATATAGCTCCTCTTGGATGGTTTTTGGTAGTAGGCTCTCTAATAGAGCTATATTTTGCATATAAACTTCCCGATAAAAGTGAAGAGCAAAAAACTATACACTTTGACAAAAACAAATATATAAACGGTGGATATCTTAAAAAGAATATGAAGCTTATCAAAGCTCACGAGATGATCTGGTTATCTATTGTTGGGCTTTCAGTATTTTGGGCTTTATCGCAGGTGGTTCTTGCTATCTTTCCATCATTTATTAAAGAGTATCTTGGTGTTACAAATGCCGCTCTTGTGCAAGGGCTTATGGCACTTTCAGGCATTGGTATAATCATAGGCTCAATGATAGCAAGCAGGGTGTCAAGAAACTATATAGAGATAGGGATCATTCCTTTAGGTGCTTTGGGTATATTTACATCTATCACTATTATTCCATTTTTAGATTCTTTATATATACACGGATTAAACTTTTTTCTATTTGGTGTATTTGGAGGTCTTTTTATAGTTCCTCTAAACTCACTTATACAGTTTAACTCCAGTAAAAAAAGGCTGGGGCTTGTACTTGCAGGTAATAACTTTGTGCAAAATATAGCAATGTTTGGCTTTTTAGTAGCTACTATATTTGTTTCTTTATCAAAGATAGATGTTACATATATATTTTATCTATTGTCTTTAATAGCTCTTTTAGGAGCAATATATACTATTAAGATGCTTCCGCAATCTTTGGTTAAGTTTTTAATAACATCTGTTATTGCATATAGATATAAACTAAGGGTGCAAGGGCTTGATAATATCCCTGAGAATAAAGGTGTGCTTTTACTTGGAAACCATATTAGCTGGCTTGACTGGGCTATGGTTCAAATGGCAATGCCTAAGCGTATTAGGTTTGTAATGGAGCGCTCAATCTATGAAAGAAAATATCTAAAGCCCTTTTTAGATTTCTTTGGTGTTATACCTATATCAAATAGAGGCGGTAAAGAGTCTTTACAAAAGGTAAGTAAATATCTAAACAACGGTGAGGTAGTGTGTATATTTCCTGAGGGTACTATAAGCAGAAACGGACATCTAAGTGAGTTTAAAAAAGGGTATGAGTTTGCCGTAGAGGGTGCTAAAAATGCAGTGATCATACCTTTTTATATAGGTGGTTTATGGGGAACAAGGTTTTCAAGGTCTAGTATAAACTTTGCAGAAGCTGGAAAAGGTAGAAGAAGCAAGGATGTTATAGTATCTTTTGGTCAAGAGATAGATATAGATACTAAAGTGGATAAACTAAAATCTAAAGTATTTGAGCTTTCAATAGATAGTTGGGATAGATATATAGATAGTTTAGAGAGTATAGATAATATGTGGCTTGAATCAGCTAGAAGAATGGGTAACAAGATAGCTCTTATAGATTCAAACAGCGGTGATAAATATACATACTATAAAACACTAACCCTCTCTATACTATTTTCAAAACTAATAAAAAAAGAGAGAGCAGATACTATTGGATTGCTTTTACCTACCACAAATATCTCTGCGGTACTTAACCTCTCTGTTCTAATAAGTGGTAAAAAGCTTGTAAATATAAACTATACGAGCTCTAAAGAAGCTATTCTCTCATCTATAGAGCAATCAGGCATTAGAACATTATACAGCTCAAGCAGGTTTATAAATAAGCTTAGAGAAAGAGGCGTAGATATCTTAGAGATAATAGATGGTAAAGTAGAGGTTGTGCTTTTAGAGGATGTAAAAGATAACATTAAAAAATCATCTTATATTTATCTATATATCTTATCTAGGTTTATGCCTGCATTTATAATAAAAAAACTTTACTTTAATAAAAACACTTTAGATGATACGGCAACCATACTATTTAGCAGTGGTAGTGAAGGTCTTCCAAAAGGTGTTGTTCTAACCCATAAGAATATCTTGGCAAATACAAAACAGGTTGTTGATATAGTAAACCCTGATGAGGATGAGATATTCTTAGGTTCACTTCCTATGTTTCATGCCTTTGGTTTAACAGTAACTACGTTCTTGCCTTTACTTGAAGGTTTTACCCTTGTAACACACCCTGATCCTACAGATGCTTTTGGTGTAGGTAAGGCTGTGGCAACACATAATGTGACCTTTATCTGTGCAACTGCAACTTTTTTAAGACTATATACTAAAAATAAAAAGCTAAACCCTTTGATGTTCTCTTCGCTTAGATTTGTAATAGCAGGAGCAGAGAAGTTAAGCCTAGCAGTTAGGAATGAATTTAAACAAAAATTCTCTAAAGAGATATATGAGGGGTATGGAGCAACTGAGTGCTCCCCTGTGATCTCATGTAATATACCAGATGCAATGGATACAAAATATTGGACTGTTCAGATCGGCGGTAAGGTTGGAAGTATCGGTATGCCGCTTCCTGGATGTGCATTGCGTGTGATCGATCCTGAAACAAAAGAGGAGATGAAAGTAGGGGAGGATGGTTTACTAATAGTAAGTGGTCCAAACGTTATGAAAGAGTATCTAAACGACCCTGCTAAGAGTGATGAGGTGCTTATGGAGCTTGAGGGTAGAAGATGGTATAAAACTGGAGATAAGGGTAGGCTGGATGAGGACGGCTTTATAACTATCGTAGATAGATATTCCCGTTTTGCAAAAATAGGGGGTGAGATGGTTAGCTTAACTGCCGTAGAAGGGTTTTTACACCATGTGTTCTTAGATAGTGATGTTAAGATGGTATGTACTAATGTTCCAGATGATAAAAAGGGTGAGAAGATAGTTCTTTTACTTGATAAAGAGATAGATGGATTAAAAGATAGGATAATAGCTGCAGGGATAAACCCTCTTTGGATACCTGCAAAGATAGTTGTAGTTGATCAGATGCCGCTTCTTGGAAGCGGAAAAATAGATGTAAAAGGGGCTAAAGAGTTAGCTTTGAAACTAATTTAAGTAGAGAATCTCTCTACTTAAATCTAAGGGTTTATAACCGTAAGGTTTACCATTCTCCAAGAGTACATGCCACCTCTATACCATTTTAGTTTCTCTTTTGGATAACCAAGTTTTAAAAGGTTTTCAATAGCCCAAGTTGATTGAGGACACCAGATACCGTTACAAAATAGCAGCATTGTCTTTGCATCTGAAAAATCGTATTTACCATTTTCATACATTACGCCTGCTTTATCAAGCACGATCTCAAAATCGTAATTTTTTGGATCAAAAGCTTTAAAAGGAAGATTTACCGCTGTTGGAATAGTTCCTTTTTTATACCAAGCTGCAAGTCTTGCATCAACTAAAAGCATAGAATCGTCATTTTGAGCTTTTTTGATAAACTCTATAACCTCAAGCTCACCATATGTATCTATACCATCTGCGATCTTTACAGGGGAAAGTTTACCAATAGTGGTAACAAATGTTTTTTTACACTCTTTTGGAACGCTGTTATTTGCAAAATCACCACCCCATATCACATTTGGGTCTACGCCTTTTACCTTTCTACAGATATCATTATCTATCCTTTTGATAGCAATGGTTTTCTCTTCGTAGGTTGTCGGATCTTCATAATTAACGCTTACACCTTTACTTTTTAGGATATTCTTAGGCTTTTTGTCTGCTGCATTTGCAACACTAAGAAGAATACCTAAAGCCAGTAGTAGTTTTAAACTTATTTTTAACATTGTCAATCCTTTTTACAAGTTATCTTAGTATAATAATTTATTATGGTTTAAAATAGATTTAAGAAAATTATTTATATTTTTTGATAAGAAAAAAAGAGGTAGATTTAAAGTGTACAAGGTATCGATAGTTTAAACTCAACACCTTTGTATTCATTCCCTTGGTATTTGTATATAACGTTTTTAGCATCTATAGTTCCCTTTAGATGTTCGGTAATGATCTGGTGTGTCATATAAAGACCTATACCAGTACCTTGGGATTGATGTTTTGTAGTAAAGTAAGGCTCAAATATTCTAGCGATTATATCTCTTGGGATACCGTTTCCATTATCTTTGATAACGATAGAGAGATTATCTTTCTCTTTAAAAGATCTTATAAATATATATCTTTCTGAGTAGGGGGATTCTTTAAGTGCATCTATGGAGTTGTTGAACATATTTATCATAGCTTGGGTTAGCTCGTTTTCATAGCTTAGAAGTTTTATATCTTCATCGATCTGTACAATAAGCTCTATATTGTTATTTTTAAGTGTTGCTTCGATCAATGTTTTTAGGTTTTCTATCACTTTATTTAACGTAAACTCTTTTTTCTCTTTTTCTGTTTTAAAGTAGTTTCTAAAATCGTCAATGGTCTTTGATAGGTATTGTGTGCTGTTATTGATAGTGTCACAACCTTTATAGAACTGGTCATCTTCAAGTTTATCATACTCTTTATTTAGCTTCATCCCTGTAGCAACGGAGCTTATAATACTAAGAGGTTGTCTCCATTGGTGTGCTATATTTCCTATCATCTCACCCATTGCAGCCATTTTGGACTGTTGGAACAGCAGTTCATCTTTTATCTTCATTTGTTGGTGAAGATTAACCTCTTTTGTGATCTCTAAAAGAGATACAACTATAAGGCTTCTATACTTACCGTTCTCTTTAAACTTTGAAGAGCGTGCAACTATGATAAAGTGGTGAAGAGTTCCATCTTTTTGAATAGCTGCTTTAAAAAGAGTATCTGGATTTTGCAATACATATTTTAAGCAGTTCTTTTCACCTATATCTGTTAAGTTTATATAGTTTTCCTCTTTATAGCTTTCAAAAAGTTCACAGATACAATTATGCTCTTTTTTAAAATCTTCCAAAGAACTGTATTGATTAAAGAAGTCAAAAAATGCTTCATTTACACTTCTCATAGATCTTCCGTCTGTAAGTATAGTGATACTTGGGTGTACGTTAAATATGGTCTTTGTTTTTAGTTTTTGGTTCTCTAGGGCTTCTATATTGTTTTTTAGTTCTTGGTTTAGTTTTCTAAGTGAAATATTTTTAGATCTTATATCTTTTATATAAGTTCTACTTGAAATATATATCGATACTATGATTATGGCAGTAATTGTTACTAAAATAGAGATTATAAATAAAAGATTGGCAGAGTTGATATTTGACATATCTATCAGTGAGGTTTTTTTAAACAGCTGAATATAAGCCATCTTACTACCGTCTAGATCATGTAGTATATATTGCGTATTGAGGTATTTGTTATCTTCACTTATAAAATAGTCTCTATTTTGTTGAAGGAAACTTGTAAGATCTAAACTCTTTAAAATATCATGGATATCTTTTTTAAGGTCTATATTCGCAATATAGTAGTCTTGAACAAAGGTTTTTGAAAAAGGAACCTTTATACGCTGTTTATATTTTTTATCAACAACTATAGCCGCATAAATATTTTCATCTGAAAGCTTTTTTGTTACGGAATTAAACTTAGTGATTACTTCAAATATCCCCAAGAATTCATCATTTTCAAAAATAGGAACCATAGCTTTAAACGTAATATCAAATATACCTACACTTATAGTTGAGATAACCTCTGGAGATATTAACATCTTTGAAACCTCTTTTCTTATCTTTAAAAGGTTGTCTCCACTTTTTTTAGACCAGCTTCTTTGAAAACTGTTCCCGTCTTTATCTACAACATGTATCCATACGTTTTTATAGTCGGTTCGACTCTCAATATCATTTATAAAGTCGTTTATCTTTAATAGTTTTGGGTTATTACTCTTTAGTGCTTCTTTTAGCTCTTTATTGTGAGAGTATGATATAGCCATAGTAAGTGTTGCATTTTTTTTATCATCAATATGTGATCTTAGTTTAGAGATCATCTCGCTACTATTAAGTTTATATTGATTAACGATCATCTGCTCAACTAAGGAGTTTAATTGATAAAAAATAACACTTAAAAATAAAGTTATAAAAATTGTAATAATTATATATTTTCTCATAAAACCACTCTATAGACTTTGATTATTATTATATAATTTTGATTAATAGCTTATAAATCCTTATTATTTATCTATTTTAAAACATCTATTTTTATAAAAAACATCTTAAAAAGTTTAAAATTTTATAGCTATTAAGCTTTTTATTTTATAACTACTGATATTATATGTAATAAAAATGTAAAATTATTGTCGGGAGAATGAAATAAAAAATATTTTATTGAATATATCTTTTTTATATATCTTATCTATTAACTTTATATATGCAAAAACTTATAACGTTACTTTAAAAGATGCCTTGGATATCGCTTTGCAAAATAATCAAAGCGCCAAGATATCCGATCTTGGAGTTGAGCTTGCTGAGCTTATGTATAAGCAAGCGGTAAGTATTAAGTATCCTACGGTTGATCTTAATATGAATGCAAGCAGGCTTGATGAGGATATTACATTTCAGATGAGGGGAACGGCAAGTTTTGATAACACAAATACTATTAATCTATACAATAATCTTTCGCAAGCATATACGAGTGCCGCGCAGCAATTGTCATCACAAGGTTTAAGCGAAGCTTCTGCCGCAGCTTCAAGTAGTGCTAATATATATAAAAATATAGCTTCTGGAATATCTTCAAGTAGTGAGATGCCTATCTCTATGGATGCAAAGATAATGGGAAGAGATAGTGTTGTAAGTCAGCTAAATATGGCTATCCCTTTATATACAGGCGGTAAGATAAGCTCTATTGTTAATCAAGCAGGTACAGCTAAGCAGATATCAAAAGAGAGTAAAAAAAGAACTTACAATCAAGTTATATTTGATGTTAAAAAATACTATTACGGTTTAATACTTGCGCAAAAGCTTAAAAAACTTACAAAAGATACACTAGATAGGATGGAGTTTGTGCATGAGCTTACTTCACAGCTATATCAAGGTGGTTCTTTACAGGTTAAAAAGACAGATTATTTTAGAAGTGAACTTAGTATAAATATGATACGTTCATATTATGAGCTTATCTTAGAGAAAGAAACCATGGCAAGGTCGGCACTTTTGTTTGCTATGGGTCTTTCTTGGCAAGATGAGATCAATATCTTAAACAATAGTTTTAAAAAACCTAATATCGACACCACTTTAAATGAACTAATAGATAATGCCTACCGTTTTAATCCCGATTTTAATACTTTAAAACTAGCAATAAATATACAAAATGAAAAGATCAAAGAGGTAAAAAGTGAATACTACCCTCAAATAGGTGCATATGGAAATGTGCAAAATATCTATAACGATTATGAATACGGTTTGATAAACGATACCAATAAAAACTCATGGACCATTGGAGTGGGACTTAGGCTATCTTTATTCAATGGTATGAGAACAAAAAATGCTTTACAGCAAAATCGTTTAGAGAAGATCAAACTTCAAAATCAACAGTTGCTGCTAAAAGAGGGCTTGGCTTTAGAGTTAAAACAAGCATTTATGGCTTTAAAAAGAAGTTCAAAGCGTCATAATATACTTCAAAGCTCTATAAAAACTGCAGAAGACAACCGTGATCTAAATACAAGAGCGTATCAAGAGGATATGGTTGAAACAAAAGAGGTGATAGAGTCGCAGATGATCGAGAGTTTTATAAATGCAGATTATTATAAAAATCTATTTGATCACTCTATAGCAAAAGCAAAGATAGATTTTATCATAGGTAACACTCTTGAGCAAAGTATAGAAAAAATAAAGGGTTCAAATGAATAGTAAACCTTCGATCCTTTATGTAGAGGACAATATTGATATCCTAGAGGAGATAATATTTTTTCTAGGTCACTATTTTACAGAAGTTTATACTGCAAAAGATGGGCAAGAGGGCTTAGAGAAATTTAAAGAGCATAAGCCCGATATCGTAGTTACAGATATACAAATGCCTGTAATGAACGGCGTAGAGATGATAAGCCAGATACGAAAGATCGAACCTGATACTCCAGTAATAGTTACAACTGCTTTTAACGACTCAGTATATCTTATGCAAGCAATCGATCTTCAGGTAAAAAGCTACTTGATGAAACCTTTGGATCTTAAAAAGTTTAGACAAGCAATAGATGAGTTGTATGAGCCTGTAAAATTAAAAAAAGAGCTTATACAAAAAAATAGGGATTATGAAGAGTTAAATAAAAACCTTGAACTTATGGTTGAGCAAAAGGTTGGTGAACTAAAGAGCAATATAAAGCTTTTAGACTCTTATAAAGTAGCTATAGATGAAGGCTCGATAGTTGCTATTGCTGATGAGAACCGAAAGCTGATATATGTGAATGATAACTATTGTAAGATAAGCGGTTATTTAAAAGATGAGCTTATCGGTTTTTATTTTGATAAAGTGAAACATCCCGATGTGGATGAAGCTTTTGTTGAAGGTATGACTTTAAGTTTGCAAACTAAAGGTATGTGGCAAGGGGTTATAAAACATAGAAGAAAAGATGACAGTGCTTATTGGCTAAGTGTAAGTATCACAAGGCTGTGTGATGAGGATAAGTCAAATATTAAATATATAGTAATAGCTACAGATCTTACAAAACAGATGGAACACAGTGAACAGCTTTATAGACTGGCAAATATTGACAAGCTTACTTCACTTTTTAATAGAAATAAGTTTTTAGAAGACCTTGAAAGTAAAGATAACACCTTTTTATCAATATTAAATATAAAAAGATTTAGAGATATAAACGATTTTTACGGCTTTGAGTTTGGCGATCTTGTGATAAAAAAGTTTGCTAGGTATCTTCAAGATAGTATTGAAAATAAAGATATTACTCTATATAGGCTTCACTCTGATGAGTTTGCACTACTAAGTGACAAAGATATAAAAACAGATACGATAATCTTGCTGGATTCTATTATTGAAGAGCTAAGCAATAAAAGTTTTATGATTGATGAGAAATCTATCTATCTTGATGTAAGTGCAACCATATCTTTTGAGAAAGGAAACCTTCTTAAAACAGCAGATATAACTAAAAAAAGTGCCAAAAAAGATTTTGGAAATATATTTATATATAGTAAAGATCTAAATCTTGAAAAAGAGAGCGAAGAGTATATATACTGGCTTAAAAAGATAAAATATGCACATTTCAATAAAGGTTTTATCCCATACTTCCAGCCTATAGTAGATAATGTTACGCATGATATAGTTAAATATGAGGTTTTAGTAAGGATGATAGATGAGTCGGGTGTGGTTTATATGCCCCACGACTTTTTAGATATAGCAAAAAAAACAAAATACTATATGGATATCACCAAATCTATCATCAAAAGCTCTTTTGAGTATTTTAAAGATAGGGATTACTCTTTTGCTATTAATCTAACGGTAAAAGATATAGTTGATTACGAGACACAATATTTTATACTCAATGAGCTTAGCAAGTTTGAAGGCTCACATAGAGTTATATTTGAGATAGAAGAGTCTCAAGGGATAGAGCGCTACGATGATATTATCAAGTTTATAAATGCGATAAAAGAGTATAAGTGTCAAATAGCAATAGATGATTTTGGTACAGGTTATAGTAACTTTGAATATCTTTTAAAACTAAAAGCCGACTTTATTAAGATAGATGGCTCTTTGATAAAAGATCTAGCTACCAATGAAACATCAAAAATAGTTGTAAAAAACATAGTGAGATTTGCAAAAGATCTGGGTATTAAAACCGTAGCTGAATATGTTAAAGATGAAGCTGTGTTCAATGTGGTTAAAGAGCTTGGTATTGATTACTCTCAAGGTTTTAACTTTAGTAAACCGATACCTAGTTTAGATAAGTAGGATTAGAAACGATGAATATATTAAATAGATTGCTTCTTGTTTTTGTTTTACCTATATCGATCTTTTCAGCCGACCTAAGGGTAGGGTTTGACAGTAGTATATATCAAAATATATCTAGAAAAGATATGATGATACTTACGGACGTATGGTTAAAGTCTATTTTAGATGGAACAAAATACGAAACAGAGTTTTTTATTTATGAAAACCCAAAAGAGCTTTCAGATGATTTTAAAAGCGGTAAAGTAAACCTTTTAATGAGCTTTGGGGAAAATGTTGTTAAGTATTTAGATGTAAATAGTTTAGTTCCAGCTTTTACAGGCTCATATAATAGTGTAGATGATGAATACTATATAGTACTGGTGAACAATAGATATAAACAAAACTGGAGAGGGTTGCAAAACCCCAAGGTAGGGGTGATAAAAACCAATACTATCGAAAAACACTATTTTGATTATCATCTTTTAAAAGATAATAAAGCTAAAAATATTCAATATGAAAATTTTACCAAGTCAAGTAGAATGCTTCTAAGGGTTTTTTTTAATCAACTTGATCTATGTATGGTGCCTTATAGAACCTATAGAACGGCAGTAGAGTTAAACCCCCAAATCCTTCGTAATATATCTATTGTGGAGCGTACGGATATTACAACATTGGTTTTTGGCTTTTATAAACAAGGAACCAATCAAGAGATGATGGACGATATCAATGATATAGCCGTAAATATTAAAAAAGATGCCAGAGGTAAAAGTATCTTGGATCTATATAAAGCAGATGGTATAAAAAAAGTTGAGATAAATGACCTTAAACCTATTGAAAAACTATTGAAACAATATAGCAGTTTAAAGAAGAGTAAGTGATGGTAAAATTAAAAAAATACAACACCTTATTTATTAAGATATTTTTTGCTATCACTTTTAGTTTTGGTTTAGTGATAGCCATATTTGTTTATATATTATCTGAAAACCAAAAGAACTCTTTATATGATGCTATCTATGAGCAGGCTAAAACTATAGCAAGCTCTATAAAATTGGTTACTGCTGATTCAATGCTTATCTATGATTATAGCTTTATTGTTGAACATAGTTTAAAAGTTTTGGAGAGTAATAATGAGCTAAAATATATACTATTTAATGATAATAAAGATACAAATATATTTATAGATAGAAAAAGCTGGTCTTTGATAGAAAATGTACCAGAAAATATCAGCTCTTTGCAAAAAGAAACCATAAAGCATAGTATTATAAAAAGTGATCTATTCGAAAAGAGTGTATTTCATTTAACATATCCTGTTGATTTTACTGGGATACAATGGGGATGGGTAAATATTGGCTTTTCAATGGAAAAAATAAGGCAAGAGACCCTAAAGATATATAGTAATGCTTTTATTATCTATATAATAATTCTTTTGATATCTGCGATATTCTCTTACTATTTTGCTAAATGGCTTGTAAAACCCATAGTAAGTTTAAATGATGCATCGATGAAGATAGCAAAAGGTGATATGGAAGTTCAAGTTGTTGAGGATAGAAAAGATGAGCTTGGCGAGTTGACGCAAAACTTTAATATGATGGCAAAACAACTGCATAAATATACAAGTGAGCTTAAAAACTCTAAAATGGATCTTGAACAAAGGGTAAAAGATCGTACCAAAGAGCTTCAAGAGCTTAATAAAGATCTTGATAATAGAGTAAAAGAGGAGATATTAAAAAGGTCTCAACAAGAGCAGATAATGCTTCATCAATCAAGACATGCCGCAATGGGTGAGATGATAGGAAATATTGCACACCAATGGAGACAGCCTTTAAATGCTTTGGGCTTGATCCTTCAAAATATAGAAAGTGCTCATGAGATGGGAATAATCGATGATGCATTTATACAAAGAGTAATAACTAAAGGTAAAAAACTAACCCATACAATGTCTAAGACAATAGATGATTTTAGAAATTTCTTCCAACCAAATAAACTAAAAGAGTATTTTAGTTTTGTAAATGCATATCTTGATACAAAAGATATTATCAGCTCAAGTTTTGACCATAATAATATTATGTTGATAGAAGAGATAGATAAGAGTGTAGGAGTGTATGGTTATGAGAACGAGTTTGCTCAGGTTGTGTTAAATATCTTAAATAATGCAAAAGATGCATTAATGGACAAAGAGAGATCTCCAAAAACAGTTAAGGTGCATATATATAAAGATCATAAATACAACTATTTTAGTATATCTGATAATGCAGGCGGAATACCAATGGAGATAATGCAAAAGATATTTGATCCTTATTTTACCACTAAAGATGAGGGTAAAGGTACGGGGATAGGTCTATATATGTCTAAAACAATTATTGAGTCAAATATGCATGGAAAGTTAAGCGTATCAAACGGTGAAGATGGAGCCTGTTTTAAGATAATTATACCAAGAGATAAAGAGGAGATATAGTGAAAAGTTTATTGAAGATCTGTGTTATAGTTTTACTTAGTTTATCGCCCCTGTTTTCATATTCAAATCCAAAAGTGATAAAGATAGGTTTTTATCTGGATGGTATAGATCAGCTGGAGTTTAAAGATAATATGCTCGCTATCAAGGCTTGGTTTAATATATTGGCAAAAGAGGTTGGTGAGGAGATAGATGTTATCTACTACAGCGATCTTTTAAAGCTTGAAAAAGATTTTAAAGAGCATAAGATCGAATATGTCTCTATAAACCTTTACCATTATCTAAACAATAAAAAAAGGTTTGATAGCTATATAAGTGAATACTGGAGCATCAGAAAAGGGGAAGAGAAACTTGATGACTATCTTATAATCGTACATGAAGACAGTAAAATTGATGGTTTAAAAGATATCTCAAATAAAACGATCGCTATAAAAAATAAGAATTACCTAGATACACTTTTTTTAAATAAAGAGCTTTCAAAAGAGAAAAATCTTGATGGTAACAATAAACTAAAAACGGTAAAAAGTTTTTCAAGAGCAGTACTTGACGTATTTTTTAAAAAATATGATGTTTGCGTGGTTCCAAAATATAGTTTTGAGCTTGCAAGTGAGTTAAACCCGATATTAAATAAAAGGTTGAAAGTAATAAGCAGCAGCGGCCCTACGTTTTTACCAGTAATTGCTTTTTTTCATAAAAACACGAAACAGATATTAAAAGATAAGTTTGAACAAAGTGTTAAAAATATGAAAAATACAGTTGCAGGAAAGAATATATTCAATCTATTTAAAATGGAAGAGCTTTATAGGGTTGAGAAAGATGTTATTGTAAAGCAAAAACAATATTTTGATGAGTATATAAATCTTTTAAGCAGATAGCTACTCCTCTATATCCTCTAAATAACACATTATCTTTTTATCCTCGTGCACTATATGGTTTACAAGCCAAACATCCATATACTCTATTAGTTTTCTTTCAAACTCCTCTATCTTCATAGTAGGAAGGTGTTTTATAAACCCATTTATATGCTCTATGATCTTTGCGTGAAGCTTTTTGTGCTTTTCAAGCAAAGGGTATTTTATACTCTCCATAAACTTCTCTTCATGCTCAAAGTGAAGGTTCATATAGTTGTATAGTTCTATTATGATGGTCTTTATATGTTTTTTAGTATCGCTTCCTCTATAGCTTAGCGCTTTTTGAGCTATTGCAAATAGTTTTTTATGCTCGTCATCTATCATATTTTGGTTTATTTTGTAAGAATCTTTCCACTTAAAGATAGCATTTAGCTCCTCTTTATTTCTTCTAAAGTGGTGTACTCTTTTATCTTCGGTTAGTATATGCTCTATGATACTTTCAATTATTAGTTGTTGCAGTATATGTTTGATCTCTTTTGCGGAGTATGTATCGATCTTTTTTAGAAAGCTGCTAAAATCTTCGACGATCTTTCTATGAAGAGTTTTATGCTCCTCTAGTTTACTAAAAGAGATACTTTTCATATATATCTCTTCATTGGCAAAGTGAAATTTAGTATATTTGATAAGCTCTTTGATAATAGGTTTTAGTTTATCTATGTTATCTTCACATTCATAGATCTCTTGTGCCAAAAGGAAAAGTTTTTGGTGCTCATGGTCTATTTTATCATGACCTATCTCATAAGCACTACTCCAGTTAACAATATTGCAAGAACTCATATCTTTAACCTTTAATACAAAATATTGCTATTATATATTAAAAGTAGTTAAATTGTTACAAAAAAGTTATATTAATTTTTTTAGAATATCTCTATTCTATTTTTTCCATTGTTTTTTGCTTGGTATAGTGCTTTATCTGCTCTTTCAAAAATAGAGCAGGGGGTATCATCATATTTTAGTGTAGTTATACCAAAAGAGCAGGTTTGTTTTTTATTCTCCAAGGCTATATTTAAAGAGATATGATCTTTTATCCTTGCGGCAATCTTTTGAGCTATCTCAATTTTACTGTTTGGTAGAGCTATTACGAACTCCTCTCCACCCCATCTTGCACAGAGGTCGCTTTTTCTAGTATGGTCGCTGATAATCTGTGAGATTTTTACTAGAACTTCATCACCTTTTTTATGCCCATGTTTGTCGTTGACGTATTTAAAATCATCTGCGTCTAGAAGTATTAGGTTAAGCTCGTCATTGTTTAGTTTTGCTTCTTCTATGATCTTTTGAAATCTGCTGTCAAACTGTTTTCTATTGTAAAGTCTTGTAAGACCATCATATTTTGATTCTTCATTTGCAGTAATATCATCACGGATAGCCATAAACTGAACGATATCACCGTTATTGTCCATAATAGGTATGATCCTTGTTTTAGATATTACAATCTTATTATCTCTTGTTTTATTATGAACCTCTGCTTGCCACTCTTTACCCGATAGTATAGTATCCCACATATTTTTAAAAAACTCATCTGAAGAGTTTGGTGCTTTAAATATTTTATGGTTTCTACCTATAAGCTCATCTTTTGTGTATCCCATAAGTTTGCAAAAAGCATCAGTTGCATTTGTGATACGACCATCTTTATCGGTTGTGGTTAGAAGCACATGATCTTCTATGATATGCATCTGCTTTTCAATGATCTTATTTTTAAGTTCAATTTTTTTAAAAAAGTTATGTAGGATATATTTAAATGATCTACTTTGCAGTTTATATAGTCTTTTTAAAGTTTTATGTGGAAGCTCTTTGTTTAAAGCGTGTATAGTTATGGTATCTTTCACCTCGCATAAGATACCTTGGATATCATCATAAGATACATTAGCATTATATAGATCATCGATAAGCTCTTTTGAAAGATTTTTTTTATCAGAGTTAGAGTCCATAAAACTAAAAAGTTTATTTAGGAACAAAGTATTTAAAAGGTCACTATTCTTATTGTATTTAATAAGCCTTTGTTTTATTTTGTTTTTTGAGTTAAGCTTATCTATAAGAATCTGTTTTTCACTATTGATAAAACCGTATATCTCTTTAAATTCGCTTTTCAATCTATACCTCATGTAATATTTTTGTAAAGTATATATGGAAAAAGTTGTATTTTTGTCTCTAAAAGATTATTTATATAAAAAAATTATAAAATTTATACTATTTATAGTTGTTGAAATCTTAATATAGGGAAGTTTTAATATCTAAATATATTATTTAATGTAGATTATTTAGATTAAACGGCGAAAGAGGTTTATATAACCTCTACGTCCGTTACATCTATACCTGATAGTTTTTCCATTTTATTCTCAACTTTATCTAAAAAGCTGTTTCTATGTTTCTCATCCATATTGTTTTGCATCATATCGTGTATATATTTAATGCCGTTTGCATTTATCTTTTTTACACTTGCAAGGTAGTGTGTAAATGCTATAAGTCTTATATCGTTTATGGAGTATAGTTTTTTACTCTCTTGCTTTTGAGGAAGAAGACCTTTATCCTCATACATCTTTAAAGTTCTTACTTTTGCCGATAGCAGTTCAGCGATACTGCTTAGGGGTAAAACATCTTTTTCATTATCTAATAGTGCCAATAATAAACCTTTATTTTTTTGAAATTATACAATTTTTATTTTTAAAAATTACAAAATGACAACAAAGACTTAACTTTATATTAAGCTTTATGTGTTATATTTTACACAGTTTATGTAAAATATTTACTGATAAAATGTAATAAATTTACATAAATAAAATTAAAAAGGTGTGCAATGAGTGTTGAAATTATTCTTAGAAAACCTATAAAAAGTGACGCAAAGAAAGTATTTAATCTAGTAAAAGATACAAATGTATTGGATGTTAACTCAGAATATCTGTATCTTTTGCAAGCAACTCACTTTAAAGAGAGTTGCTGTGTAGCGGCAGTTAATGAACTTATCGGTGGCTTTGTATCAGGTTATATCCATCCTCAAAATAGTGAGGTGTTGTTTATATGGCAAGTTGGCGTAGATAAACAGCTAAAGGGTAAAGGTCTAGCACAAAGGTTGATACTTGATATCTTAAAAAGAGATTCAATGTCTGGTGTTAAGTATATTTATACAACCATAAGTCCAAGCAATACTGCTTCAAGAAGATTGTTCGAAAAACTTGCAGATCATTTGGGTTGTGAGATTAAGAGCGAAAGCTATTTTGAGATAGAAGATTTTAACAATGCACATGAAGAGGAAGTCCTATATAAAATAGGACCGTTTATAAATCAATAAGGAGAAAAATTGAGAATTTTTGAAAACCTTGAATCGGAAGTAAGAGGATATATTAGGAGTTTCCCAACTATATTTAACAAAGCCAAAGGTGCTATATTAACAGATGAACAGGGTGTAGAGTATATAGATTTCTTTGCGGGAGCAGGTACACTTAACTATGGTCATAACAACGAACATATATCAAATGCACTTATAGAATATCTTCAAAACGACGGTATAGTTCACGGTTTAGATATGGCAACTACGGCAAAAAAAGAGTTTATTCAAACTTTTGAAGAACTTATTTTAAAGCCTAGAAACTTAGAGTATAAACTACAGTTCACGGGACCTACTGGAACAAACGCTGTTGAGACCGCTTTAAAGCTTGCAAGATTGGTAAAAGGTAGAAGTAATGTAGTAGCTTTTACAAACGGTTATCACGGTCTAAGTCAAGGTTCTTTGGCAGTTACTGGAAACAACGAATATAGAGATGAGAGTTATATAAGTAGATGTAACGCAACTTTTATGCCTTTTGATGGTTATTTCGGTGATTTTAATACTTTAGAATATTTTAGAAAATTTTTAAGTGATGGAAGCAGCGGTGTTGATATCCCTGCAGCAGTTATCGTTGAGACTATTCAAGGTGAGGGTGGTATAAATGTAGCAGGTGCTAAATGGCTTAAAGAGCTTGAAGATATCTGTAGAGAGTTTGATATCTTATTGATCATTGATGATATTCAAGTTGGTAACGGTAGAAGTGGAGAGTTCTTCTCTTTTGAGTTTGCGGGTATCAATCCAGATATGGTAACACTTAGTAAATCTATCGGTGGAGGTCTTCCTATGGCACTTTTACTATTTAAACCTGATCTTGACCAATGGAAACCAGGAGAGCATACTGGAACATTTAGAGGAAACAACCTTGCATTTGTTGCTTCAAAAGTTAGTTTAGAGAATTATTGGCAAAGTGATGATCTTACAAATGCAGTTAAATATAAAGAGAAGATATTAAAAGATACTTTAGAGAAGATTGCGCAAAAACATAAAGACATCTATGAGATAAATGTAAGGGGTAGAGGTCTTGCTTACGGTTTTGAAGTTAAAAATGACACTTCGATCGCAGGAGAGCTTTCTGAGTATGCATTTAATGAAAACTTGATCATAGAAACATGCGGAAGCGATAGTCAAGTAGTTAAGTTCCTACCACCGCTAGTAATTGATGAAGATACTTTAAAAGATGGACTTAAAAGATTTGAAAGCGCAGTTGATAAACTATTTAAAGATAAAAAAGAGAAATTAAGTGAGGAGTTTTAATGATAGTTAGAGATATAAAAGATGTAATAGGAAGCGATAAAGAGGTTCATGCACACGAAGGTCAATGGGTAAGTAGAAGAATGCTTTTAAAAGGCGACAATATGGGATTCTCTTTCCATGAAACTATTATTAAAGCAAACACGGAAACTCATATACACTATCAAAACCATTTAGAAGCGGTATATTGTGTAAAAGGAAACGGAAAGATATTTGATATCGCCGAGAATAAAATGCACGAAATATATGATGGTGTGATGTATGCTTTAGATAAGCATGATGATCATATTCTTTACGGAGGAAGTGAAGATATGAGACTTATTTGTGTATTCAACCCTCCTATAAAAGGGACAGAGAATCATGATGAGAACGGAGTATACCCTTTAGAGGATTAATGCTCTATCTTGATTTTATATTTTTTGAGTATGTAAAGCAAAGGAGATATAAAAAGAGAGTAGAGAGTATCAGATATATGGAGTTGAATATGAAATTTATTTATATAGAGAACTATCTCTCTTTAAAAAAAGAGGTAAAGTTGAGTTTTTTCAAGTTTATAAACGGTCTTGATAAGCTGCGTATCTTAAACCAAAAAGTTGTTTTAAATGATGATTCTATCATTTTAGAGTTAAGTGATAGCAGTAATGAGATGGAAGTTAAAGCGTATATAGAAAGCTTTTTTAAAAACTATCAAGATATACGAACGCATATAGTGACAAAACTTGTAAAAAACGAAGAAGTGCTTATTTTAACACTGAAAGATAAAGGGGAAAAAAGAATAGAGATATGAGACTGTTATCATACGATATGGACCAAGAGCTTATAGAGAAGATCACAGATGAAGAGCTATTTATCTGTGATGTTGCAGAGGATATGTACGATGCACTTTATCATGCGGAGGTCAGGTTTTATAATCTTATTATGATAAAAAGCGATTCTATAGATGAATGTAAGAGCTTTTTTAAATATATATCCTGCCATAAAACAGCCTTTGTGGTAATAACCTCAAATACCACGAAGGAGTTTGAACTAGAACTATTAAAATGTGGTGTTATAAGCGTGATACAAGAGCCTGCAACAAATGAATATATACTTTGCAAACTAGAATCTATATATAGAGATAGTTTTGCAAAGAAGATAGAGTATAAGAACAAATTTTATATTGACAATATCAATAAGTGTGTAATGGTATCTAAAACAGATGAAGAGCTTAATATAAGCGGTAAGACCTTTGAGGTGCTATTTTATCTGATAAAGAACAAACACAGGCCCCCTTTGCATAAAGATGAGATCATAAATGCTATTTGGGAAGAGCCTGAGATGGTTTCAGATAATGTCGTAGAGGTAAATATAAACCATCTGCGTAGAATATTATCTAAAAGTTTTGATACAAGTTATATAGATACTGTTAGAAATAGAGGTTATAAAATTGCTAGTTAAAGGAGAAAAAATGAAAGACCTATATCCATCAAGAGGGGAAGCTGAAAAGATCATACCAAGACAAGACTATACGGTTTTCAGTAATGAAGTGGTAGGTGAGCACTCAATGAGCATGACACAGCTGCAAGACTACTCAAACAACGGTTTTATAGTATTTCCTAATATTTTTACTCAAGAAGAGATTGAAGAGCTGAACAATGAATTGGGATATATGGCAGAAAATAGCGAACTTAGAGACAATGAAGAGTTTATTAGTGAGCCTGAGAGCAATGAGCTAAGAACCATATTTAACCAACACCTTTTTAGCTCTCTTTTTGAAAAGTATTCAAAAGATAAAAGGATACTAGATAAGGTTCAACAAATACTTGGCGGAGATGTATATATACACCATAGTCGTGTAAATATCAAACCTGCTTATAAGGGTAAATCTTTCCCTTGGCATAGTGACTTTGAAACTTGGCACTGCGAAGATGGACTACCACAATGCAGATGTTTAACCGCTTGGATAATGCTTACAGATAATACAGAGTTTAACGGACCATTATATTTAATACCTGGAAGCCATAAGCAGTATGTATCATGCAAAGGTTTTACTCCTGAAGATAACTATAAAAAATCATTGAAAAAACAAGAATACGGTGTACCTAGTAAAGGTGCTATTAAAGAACTAAATAAAACAGGTGAACTTGTAGGAGCTTATGGAAAAGCGGGTACTTTAGTGATACATGACGGTAATGTTATGCATGGAAGTCCTGATAATATATCACCTTTTGATAGAACAAATTCATTTTTTGTATATAACTCGGTGGATAATAAACCTGTAAAACCTTTTGGTGCCAAGTCTCCAAGAGCAGAGTTTCTGTCCTTACAAGATTTTACACCTATAAAATAAAGGCAGTATATGAAAGTTTGTAAATTCGGCGGCAGCTCTGTAAGTGATGCCGTTCAGATACAAAAAGTGTTAAATATCGTTAAAAGCGATAAAGAGAGAAAGGGAGTTGTCGTATCGGCTCCCGGAAGAGATAGCCGTTTTAAAGAGAAGATAACGGATCATCTTTTAAATATATCAACGAATGGTAAACATTTTGATGAACAAAAAATAGATATCACAAAAAAAGATAGCTTAAAAGCTGTAATAGATAAGTTTAGCTCAATTTGTAGTGATCTAAACATAGATAAAAAAGATATTGTCGAACCTTTAAAAAAAGATATTGAAGAGTGTAAACTAAGTGGTGATAAAAAGGATGCTTTTTATCTATCTAGAGGTGAACACTACAATGCAAAGCTTATAAGTATATATTTTAATAATAGCGGTATTAAGTGTAAGCTAATGCTTCCTGAAGAGTTTGATTTTATACTAAGCGGTGATATTAAAGACGGTATGGTTGATGAGCAGACACATAAAAATATATCTGAACACTTTAATATGCAAAACGATACCGTTTATCTAGTTCCTGGTTTTTACGGTATCAATGAAGATAATGAAATAATAGTAATGAGCAGGGGTGGTTCAGATCTTACTGGTGGAGAGCTTGCATATGCAGTTGATGCTGATATGTATGAGAACTGGACAGATACCAACGGTGTTTATGAGGTAGACCCACGTATTATAGAAGATGCAGATGTTATCTCAAGACTTACTTTTAAAGAACTTAGGCTTTTAAGCTCAAAAGGGTTTAACGTATTTCACTTTAACGCAATGCTAAATTGCCAAAAGAGTAAGATACCTATCAATATAAAAAATACAAACAATCCTGAGCATAACGGTACCCTTATTTTAAACGAGAGAGTTCCTATGGAGGATCTTGTAGGTATAGCTCAGCTTGATAATATGGCATCTATCCATATCCAAAAGGATATGCTAGGTGAAGAGGTTGGTTTTACCGCAGGTCTTTTAAAGATATTCGGTGAGTATAACATAAACACTTACCACTATCCTACAGATAAAGATGATATAGCTATTTTAGTAGATCAAGAGGATCTAAAAGGTAAGGTTAATAACTTAAGGCGTAAGATAGAACGCACTTTAAAAACAGATAATATATTTATCACATATAACCTTTCAATATTAACACTTGTAGGAATAGGTCTTAAGCAAAACGCTTTTGCTATTGTTGATGCTATAACTGCACTAAAAGAGAACAATATCACATTTGAGATGTTTGATATGAGTCCCTCTAAAGTATCGTTTCACATAGGTGTATCTCAAAATATCGCTGAAGCGGCACTAGAAACGCTTCATAAAAGTATGCTTTCAAAGGTTTAAGATGAAAACTATATTATCTATTTTGATATTTTTCAGTGTAGTTGTGTTTGCTAACACCCCTAAAGATAGTGATATAAACGCAAAGGTTGATTCTTTGCAAAAGCCTTTATATAACCCTTTTGTAGAGAACTATATACTAAATGAGCTAAAACAGTTACGTGAAGAGAACCGTGACCTAAAGATAGAGCTTTATAATACTTTGGCTAAAAAAGAGATAGAGATATCAAATAATGCTATAAACTATGCAACTTCAACTATAAATAATATGTTTTATATTATAGCGGCGGCCAGTTCTATCTTTGTGATCATCGGTTGGGGTTCACTTAGAGATATCAATGAAAAGATAACCAATATAGTTAATGATAGGGTTGCTAAAGTGGTAGATGATTATGAAAAAAGGATGCACTCTATCGAGAAAGATCTTGAGGATAGATCAAAACAAGTAAGAATGAACCAGCAAGCCATAGAGGAAACAAACACTATCCACTCCTTGTGGATGAGGGCATCACAAGAGAGTACACCTAGCGGAAAGATAGAGATATATGATGAGATACTTGAGCTTAGACCGAATGATGTTGAAGCTTTAACATATAAATCTGATGCTATACTTGATATGGGTGAAGCAAACTGGGCGTTGAACTTAACAAATCAAGCTATAGATATAGATGATAATTATCCAAATGCTTATTATCAAAGAGCAAAGGTTTACAGTGTTTTGGGGCATTTAGATAATGCTCTTAGCGACCTTGAGAAGGCTATTGATACAAATGATCAGTATATTAAAGAGATAAAAAATGAAGAGGAGTTTGATATTTTGGTAAATAACAATATGCTTGATGATCTTTTATCAAAATATACAAAGGATGCTGTTTAAAATATGATAGCTAGAGTAGTCTTAATCGTATTTGTTTTTATGGTTTTTTTAAAAGCGGATAGTGATCGCTATTATATGGAATATATAGATGGTAAAAGATATCTGCTTAGTTTTAAAAAACCTGATAATACGGGCTACTCAACCGTAAAGGTTAAAAAACTATCTAAAAAGCATAGTGATAGAGTATTGGGAATAGATATAGAGTTTACCAAGTTTACTACTATGAACAGCCCTGATAAGATGCAGTATAAAACAACTTTAAAAAGGGTATCAGAAGATACATTTGAGAATAGTTTTAGGCTTATATATGAGGGAAAATGGAAATACACTTTACGAATAGATAAAGCCAGAGGAAAGCTGTTTAAAGAGGATATATTTGAGTTTAGTTATATAGACGGCTCTTAGCTATAATGCTATTTTAAAATCGTTTAAAGAGAATATATCACTTAAATAAGAATCTATTTTTTTATTTTGCGTTATATCTGTTTTTATAAACTTATACCCCTCGATATTGTGTTCTGAATTGATTATGGGAAATACTCTGCAGTTTACCCATATCTCATCATCGCTTTTAGTGATATATTTGATCTCTCCATTCCAAGTATTGCTTCTTATAAGAGCGTTTCTTAACTCTTTCAAAGAGTTTTGATCTATAAAACTGCTGTTGTATATATTTATATCTCTTAGCTCATTTTCCCTATATTCGATAAATTTTAAAAAAAGTTCACTAGCATATAAAATATCACCGTTTTTGTTTATCTCTAAAGTCATTATATTTTCATTTAACATATTATTTATAAAGATCATTTTCATATGTTGTTTCTCTAGGTCATCATATAACTCTTTTAACTGTTCATTCTCTAGTTTAATATTTTTGATAATATCTTCACAATTGCAGCTCATAGAATCTCCTTTTAAAATAATATTTGTATATTCTTAATAATATAGGAGAATAGTCGCACAAAAGTCACGAAAAAGTAATATTTTATAAATTATTGTTAAGTTTGAAAATTGATTGAAAAAAGTATTTTGAAAGACGATTAAATTGGTTGCGGGAAGCGGATTTGAACCACTGACCTTCGGGTTATGAGCCCGACGAGCTACCGGACTGCTCTATCCCGCGCTAATCGTATAAATACTAGTAAAAAGTGGATGGGGTAGAGGGATTCGAACCCCCGAATATCGGTACCAAAAACCGAGGCCTTACCGCTTGGCGATACCCCAACGTGTTCCATTCTTTAATTGGACGGGAATTATAGTAAAAAATGTTTGATTTGTCAAGGGTATTTGAGCTAAATTTGAAAAAAATTAAAAAATTTACATTAATATAAAAATCATTTATATTTTATCCTCAATTAGATATAATCTCAACCCTAAATTAAATATAAAGAGATAAATATGTCAGCAGTAAAAAGAGTAGAAGAAGCGATCGAGGAGATCAAAAAAGGTAAAATGGTCATAATGCTGGATGATGAAGATAGAGAGAATGAGGGTGATCTTGTTTATGCCGCTACATTTAGTACAAATGAGCATGTAAACTTTATGGCAACACACGCAAAAGGTCTTATCTGCGTATCTGTTACGGATGATACTGCAAATAGATTAGAGCTTAATCCTATGGTTGCAAGCAATACATCATCTTATGAGACTGCATTTACTGTTTCGGTTGATTGTGCAAAAGCAAGTACGGGTATAAGTGCAGGGGAGAGAAACGATACTATTAAGATATTGGCAAACCCTTTAAGTAAGGTTGATGAGCTTGTAAAACCAGGGCATATATTTCCTTTAATAGCAAAAGAGGGTGGTGTACTAGTAAGAACAGGTCACACTGAGGGTTCTATCGATCTTTGTAAACTAGCAGGTCTTCACGGTGAAGCTGTTATCTGCGAGATAATGAAAGAGGACGGTACAATGGCAAGACGTGACGACCTTGATATATTTGCCGCGAAACACGATATGAAACAGGTTTATATATCAGATCTTGTAGAGTATAGACTTATGCATGAGTCTTTAGTAAAAAATATCTCAACTCAAGAGGCTCAGTTTTTCGGTATAGATGTACTTAAAAAAGTTTATGAGGATCATCACGGAAGTCGTCATACTATTATAGAGTTTGGCGAAGTGACTCCAACTTCACATGTAAAGTTTCATAATATACAAGCCGATATAGAGCTGTTTTTAAATGATGATAAACTAAACTCAATGTTAAAGAGTATAAACTTCTTACAATCTAAAGGCGGGGTTCTTATATTCTTAGAAGAGAACAAACAAGATGCAGGATCGATAAAAGATTTTGGTATCGGTGCGCAAATACTAAAAGAGCTTGGTATTGAAAACATTAAGCTTTTAACATCTGGTGGTAAACACTCATTTGTGGGTATTAGCGGGTTTGGTCTAAATATAATAGAAGAGATTCAAATCGAGGGCTAGTCCGAAGATTCCTCGAAATAGAGGGGTAAAGACTACTTCTCTTTCTCTTTACTTTCATAATATATATCATTAAGGATCAGTGAGTCTGTGATCTGGTTCTTAAACTTCATATCCTCTAATTGCTGCGATAAGAACTTATTTTCCTCTTTTAAAGAGATATAGTGTGCATAGAGCTTATTTATATCCTTACTTACATAATAGATATTGTTCCTAAGAAATATTTTTGGAAATGCAAGAAATAGGGCAGTAAATAGTATAGCCATCACTAGTATAATAGAGTTTTTAAATCTAAATAGAGCCTTTATATCAATCAAACCTAAACACCCTTAGTTTTGAGCTTCTACTTCTTGGATTTTGTTTGATCTCTTGTGCTGTAGGGATTATCGGCTTTCTTGTGATAACCTTTCCTTTTGAATGGTTGTTTCCACAAGTGCATCTAAAAGCTTCGGGTGGGCAGATGCAGTTTTGAGACCACTTTTTAAAATAGTTTTTTACTATTCTATCCTCTAAAGAGTGAAAAGAGATAATAGCAACTATACAGTTTTTTAATCCTGCACTTTCAATCGAGTCAAAGAGGTTCTCTAAAACCTCTAGCTCTTTGTTTACCTCTATCCTTATTGCTTGAAATGGCAAGGTAGCAGGGTGGATCTTTCCTTTATGCATCTTTTTAGCTAAGAACTCAGATAACTCTTTCGCACTCTCAAAAGGTCTATTTTGTACTATTAGTGAAGCAACTTTTTTATACTCTCTAACCTCACCGTACTCTTTAAATATTCTCTCAAGATCGTTTTGATTGTAATGGTTTACAACATCTTTTGCACTTAGTTCTTGGTTTTGATCCATTCTCATATCAAGCACTTCACTATCAAAGCCAAAACCTCTTGATTCTTTATCAAGCTGTAAAGATGATACTCCTATATCGGCTAGCACACCTCTTATCTCATAATCGCAATGTTTTGAAACCACCTCTTTAAAGTTACCCTTGCTCCAAACGATCCTATCAAGATAGTTTTTTAGTCTATTTTTTGAGAAGTTTAACGCTTCATCATCTTGATCGTTGCATATTAAAGATACTTTATCGTTTTGCTCCAATAGACCTAGTGAGTGTCCACCGTAACCAACAGTACAATCGATGATATATCCACTATCTATATCTTTAAATGTATCTAATACCTCTTGAAATAGTACGGGAATATGGGGTGTGTCACTCAAATCAGACCTTTTAAATTATTTTCGCTATAATATCATATAAATATTTAGGATTGCATGTGATTAAAGATAGTACGGTTGAACTTTTATCAAATATATCTATGGGACTTTTTAGAAAGAATTTCTTTGGACTCTATCACGGTTCAATATCAGCAAAAGTTGATCACAACTCTTTTATCATCAATACAAAAGATGCTATATTTGACAGGCTAGATGAGAAATCTCTTTGTGAGATATATATAAATAAAAGGGATTATAGATGGAACAGTGCTTCGCTTGAAGCTGAAGTACACGCTTCAATATATAACCTTGTACATGAAGCAAAATATATAGCCTGCGGTATGCCGCCATATACAACTGCATATACATTTGAGCACGACTATATAGAACCTCTTGATTATTTTGGTAAGATGACTTACGGTAAGATACCTGTTTATGATCCAAAGGATTTTGATAGTTGGTATGATAGAAATATATTTGAGATCGTTAGGTACTATAAAGAGACCATGAACCATGTTATAGTACTAAAGGGTATCGGCATATACGTTTATGATAGAGATATTAACGAGCTTGTTAAAAAGATAGCTATTTTAGAGAATAGCTGTCGTTTGTTAAGTATAAAAAACTCTTTTAAATAAAAAGAGTTTTTAGTTTATATAGTTTGCTTTTGAATCGCTAAGATCAAGCTCTCTTCCGATCTCTTGATATCTTTCATAGTAATATTTTACAAATGAGTTTATATTTTCTTCACATGGCATAAAGTATTTATCTGTTTTTACTGCAAATCTATTTAACCAAGCAGTTGCATCTTTCTTATCAAGATAGTGAAGAGCTAAGCTTTTATAAGTATCGATATACCACTTTTGAAGATCTTGAAGTTTATCCTCACCCATATCTATAGAGAGCTTTTTATTTGTATTATCCCAAGTTAATACCTTAGAGCTAAAAAGCCCGTTTAGGTGGATAAGCCCTTCACAATAGTAAGGTTGTACTTCATCTACTTCCATCCAACCTATAAGCCCTACGGCTCTTTTGATTGTGTCTATAAATAAAGGACGAGAAAGTTCTTTCTCTTCACTATTTACGAAAAACGATACAAGACCTCCCGTAGTAGCCTTGAACTCTTCTATGTTTTTAAAGTTACCGCTTTTGTTCATAACACTCTCGGTCTCATCATCACACCAAAGTATATGACCGTACTCATGTCCTATGGTCGTGATATCATAAACTTGATGCCACTTTTTATCCTCTTTAAATAAAAACTCTCTATCTTCTTTTAAAAACTCTTGCCCAAATATTTCAGCACTTAATTTTAAGAAAGGTTTAGCACGGCTTCCTTGAAGTATCTCATCTGAAAAAGCGAATATCTTTTTTCCCTCTTCCCGTGATACTATCTCATCGTTTGGTACAACTTGAGCTGAGAAAAGTCCGTTGAACTCTGCACCGAAAAATAGAGCAGGGCGTCCAAGGTAAAGTTGAACTTTATCTAGACTTTTATATGAGAACTCATAGATATCTTTATATGTTTTATTCTCTTCAAAACTACTAAATATATTTGAAAACATAGATTTAATACTATCAACTCTATGGTTGTTTTTTTCAAAGCTTGGATTAGAGAGTCTTATATCCCACTCCAGAGCAACCGCTTTTCTATAGTGATCTTCATAATATTCAAGGGGATGCCCTATCTGTACGGGTGTTGTGATCTTCATCCATGCTCTATCCACATCTGCCCAAAGTGACACAAGCTGATCTTCGTTATCTCCCGATAAGGCTTTTACAATTGATTGTAAATATAATATATAATCCCACTTTTGATTATACACATTGTCTTCAAGTTCTACCAAACGGTCTATAAATGTTTCCAACGCATCAACAGTATCGGTAACCTCTTGTTTAAACGCTTTTATATAGGCTTTTGAGCTATAATTTCCATCACTGTCTTTTACTAAAGCACTATATGATCTATCTGCTATTTGAGCATTATGTCCTTTATCATAAAGATCATTTTTCTCTAAGAACTCTATAACTTTTTCATCACTTCGATGCTCTTTTAAAAGCTCTTTGTTTGTTGTGTTTATTATAAGCTTTGTCCAAGATGACTGCCATTTTGAAAAGGCGATACCTACAAGATGAACACCTTTGAATATCTCTTTGTAAAACGGTGTGATAAGTTTATTTGAGTCTATAAAATCCAAAAGCTCTTTATGGATATCCATCCAATAATCTTTTGCAAAAAGGTAAGCTTTCTCTTGAAGTTCTATTATCTGATCTTCATTTTTTCCTAGTTTTTTTAGAACCTGAATAAGGGAATCATCTCTAAGATTTACAACTCTTGTAATAAGTGCTAGTCTTATCTCATCATCAATATTATCTTCAATTTCTAGTTTTGAGGCAAAGTTATCTATAAGTGTTAGTTTATCATACTCTTTATTCTCTAGATAGTTATAAAGTTTATTAACACTCTCTTTTCTTTCATTGATATAGTTATATATCTTTTGTATATCGTTTAAAAACTCTTCTTGTGTCATTACTCTTGTAACCTTTGTATATTTGCTCCAAGTGTAGATAGCTTCTCTTCTAGCTTTACATAACCTCTATCTAAGTGATATATTCTATGTACGTTTGTTTCACCCTCTGCAACAAGTCCTGCTAGAACCAATGCACTGCTGGCTCTAAGATCGGTTGCCATAACATCTGCACCATAAAGCTCTTTTGGAGTTCCGTTTATCATAGCAACACTTCCATTTAGGGTAATATCTGCACCCATACGTATAAGTTCACTAACGTGCATAAATCTATTCTCAAATAGTTTCTCATCTATTACGCTTGTGCCGTCTGCTTGTGTTGCTAGGGCCATAAATTGAGCCTGCATATCTGTTGGAAAGCCAGGATATTCGGTTGTAACTATATGAACCGGCTTGACCTTATTTGCAGGGAATATAGTAATAGAATCCTCTTTTAAAAGAAGCATAAAGCCCATCTCTTCAAGTTTTGATATAACAGCTTCAAGGTGTAAAGGGATCACGTTTGTTATTGTTACTGTAGTGTTAGTGATAGCTCCTGCACAAAGGTATGTTCCCGCTTCAATTCTATCAGGGATTATACTAAAAGGTTTAAACTCTAAAAGCTCTTTATCGGTTCCTTCTATTACTAGGTTTGCAGTTCCTACACCTACTATCTTTACTCCTGCTTCTATTAAAACCTCACAAAGCTGAACAACCTCAGGCTCTTTTGCAGCATTTACTATCATTGTAGTACCTTTTGCAAGTGCAGCAGCCATTAGGATATTTTCTGTTCCCGTTACTGTAACCTTATCAAAAACTATAGTGTTTCCATGAAGTCCATCTGGAGCTGTTGCATTTATATATCCACCTTTGATCTCTATTTTTGCACCCATCTGCTCTAAAGCTTTTAGGTGAAGATCAACTGGTCTTTGACCTATTGCACAGCCTCCTGGAAGTGAAACCTCACAATGACCAAATCTAGCAAGTAAAGGACCTAAAACCAAAATAGAAGCTCTCATAGTTTTAACAATATCGTAGTTTGCTTTTGTATTGTTTATCTCTAAGGTATTAAGAGATACTTTATCTCCTTCTAGAGAGTAGTTTGCACCAAGCATCTCTAAAAGTTTTAAAAGAGTTCTTATATCTACAACATTTGGAAGATTTGAAATCTCTATTTCATTTTTTGCTAAAATAGTTGAGGCTAAAAGGGGAAGTGCGGCGTTTTTTGCTCCGCTGATCTTCACTTCACCTTGTAGGTTATTTTTCCCTTTTATATTTAAATAATACATTAAAATCTCTCCAAAATATTGTATGCGGTATCTCTTTTTGCAGGGTTTTCTCCCACATCTTTTATAAGGTTTATCATCTGTTGCTGGTTCATACAGTTTGTAGCTCCCGCTGCTGCTACAACGTTCTCTTCCATCATAGTACTTCCAAGATCGTTTGCACCGTAAAGAAGTGCCATTTGACCTATATAGCTTCCTTGTGTTACCCAAGAGCTTTGTATGTTTTTAAAGTTATCTAGATAAAGTCTAGCAACGGCAAGTAGTCTTAAGTATCTATTTGAGCTTTGTGGCTTAAGATCTGGTATCTCTTCAAGAAGTTTTGTGTTGCTGCTTTGAAAACTCCACATAATAAAGGCTCTAAAACCTCCTGTCTCATCTTGAAGCTGCCTTATTCTATCCCAATGTTCAACTATATCCTCATCACTCTCAACTGAGCCGAACATCATAGTTGCCGTTGATTTTATATCAAGTTTATGTGCTTGTCTATGAACATCAAGCCAATCATCCGTATCTAACTTTAAAGGTGCGATTATATCTCTTACTTTATCGCTTAATATCTCTGCTCCAGCTCCTGGTATTGAGCTAAGACCTTTTGCTTTTAAACGCCTTAGAACCTCTTTATAAGGTATTTTAGATCTTTTTGCAATATAGTCTATCTCAATTGCTGAAAAGCCGTGAATTGTAACTGTAGGATATTTTTGGTGGATATGATCAACTAGATCTTCATAGAAGTCTATTTTTAGTTTTGGGTGAACCCCACCTTGAAATAGTATTTGCGTACCGCCTATCTCAAGAAGTTCATCTATCTTTTGATCTATCTCTTCATAGCTTAGAATATAAGCGTCTTCATCTTTTTCATGTCTGTAAAAAGCACAAAATTTACAATCAACCCAGCAGATGTTGGTATAGTTTATATTTCTATCAACAACAAAGGTTGTTACTTTTTTAGGGTGAAGTTCCCTTTTTTTCTCTAATGCCATACGACCAAGTTCTACTAGGTCACCATTTTTTATAAGTTCTAGCGCTTCTTGGTTGCTAAGTCTTGCCATTAAAAACTTCCCCCTAAGTTGAACTCGAAGTTTGTTGTTTCATCATCTGCATCTGGGTTCATAGCTCTAGAGAAGATAAATTGTAAAGGTCCTACAGGAGAGTACCACTCTATTACTGCACCACGTCCAATCTTTCTTATCTCTTTAAACCTATCGATACCTATCATACCGTAATCGTAAAATAAAGACCATCTCATTCTAGCACTTGGAATTAAAGGTAAACTTAACTCAACAGTGTTGGCAAAATATCTTGTATATGCAGGATCACTTGCGCTATCTGGCCCAAATGCATAGCTTTCATAACCCCTAACTGATCTAGGGCCACCAAGATAAAAAGACTCACCTTGAGGTATATTTCCTGTATCTTCTAATATTCTAAGATTTGCTTTATATCTTAATATTAGATCGGCACCAGTCATCTCTTCTAGTCCACAGAAAGATTTTAAATATGTAGAGTATTTATTGTACTCTGCATCACCACCAAAAGAGTGCCCTGCAAATTGAACACTTGCTCCTGTTATAACACCGCTTCTTGGTATATAATAGTCATCTGTATTGTTAAAAGATATATAAGGTGTAAGTGAGCTGATAACATAGTCTTGATCAATATAATCGTTGATATTTACGTAAGTTGTATCGATATTATCGTATTGTGTAAAAACATCATCGTATGTGTAGCTAAGACCAATCCTTGCATTTCTTGATATTGCACGACCAGAACTAAGTGTAAAACCTCGTATCTTTCTATATTGGTCATAATATGTTGAATCAACCTCATATCTATTGTTATGTATCTCTACGCTTCCGTTATAGATACTATCGTATAGCGCAGGATTGCTAAGTGTTAAAGCGAATTTATCTGTTTTTTCAGAGTGAGTAGTTGAAAAATCTAAACTTAGTCCGCTTCCAAATATATTTTTATCTCCAACAGAAGCATTTATACTCCAACCGTCATAACTACCATAACCACCACCTAGTGTTAAACTCCCCGTTGGTGATTCTTCAACATTAACTATAATGTTGATAAGAGAGTCTGAAACTTTCTCTTTTTTTAGTTCCGCTTTTGTAAAGAAACCTGTTCTTTGAAGTTTTGACTTAGACTCTTTAAAATCTGTTCCATTGTAAAGATCACCTGGTGCTAGATAGACATTTCTTCTAACTGCACGATCTAGTGTTTTATTGTTTCCTGAAATTATTACATCATTGATATAAACTTTTTCTCCAGGGATTACGCTATACATTATATTTGCTATTCTTTTCTCTTTATCTTTTTGTATATCGTATTTAACCTCTGCAAAAGCGTATCCAAGGTTCCCAAGCTCCTCTTTGATCATATCAACATCTTTTCTAAGCTTGCTGATATCAAAAGGTGTCTCTTTATTTAAAAAGTTAAATGTAGGAAGCATACACTTACCTTGAGAAACTATATCTCTATTTAAACTTAGTTTAGGGTATAAAGTTTTTGGATCAAGTATGCTTGCATCAAGGAATATCTTAGTCTCACCTATAAAATACTGCTCACCCTCAGAGATAAAGAAGTCTAGCTCTGCTTGGTTTGAAGCAAAATCTATCTTCATAAAAGGTTTTTGTACATCTGCGTCTAGATAACCGTTTTGGTAGTATTTGTCTTTTATTCTAAAGCTGTCGTATTCAAGCTGTTCAAGCATAAGTTCACCGGTGTTTTGTCCAAACCACCAACTAACTGCATCCTCTTCTTTATTTGCAGTGATCTCTTCTATATCATCTACGCTAAGTTTATTAGCACCGTGGTATGTTGCTCTTTTGATAATGATCTCTTCACCTTTATTTACATTAAAGGTAACTGCTATTGAGTTTTCGTTTATATCTTCTGTTTCTATCTCTACTACAGAATTGATATATCCCTCTCTTTCAAGTTCTCTAAGAAGTGCTTTTTTTGCTTGATCAACTCTTTTTTTAGAGTACATACTACCTTTTTTAAGGTTCATTGATGTGTATAAAAGCTCTAGGTCATCCTCTCTTGTTTTATAACCGTTAACTTTAAGATTACCTATGGTTGGTTTCTCTTTAAAATAGAAGTGGATAGTGCCGTTTTGGTCCTCTACCCATATGTCGTTAAAATAACCTTGTTTATAAAACTCTTTGATAGCATCATCTATCTTTTTTATATCAATCTCGTCACCTTTTTTAAAATCAATCGTCTCTTGGGCTATCTGTTCTGAAATCCGTGAAATGTTGTGAAATTGAATATCTTGTATCGGAGCTGCATATAATGAATTTAACATAATAAAAAAGAAAATAACTATTCTCAAATCGTATACCTTAAGCATAAAATAATAAGTTGGGATGTTAGCTAAAAAATATTTATATATCGATTAATGGTATTAGGTAGTTCTTTTGGGATAGTTTTTCTTTTAGTTCTTCAAACTTCTCTTCACTGCTGCATAGAGTTAGTTTTATCTGCGTTTCAAACTCTTTATTATCGACCTTGATCTCAAGTGAATTTAGTATAAACTCTATTTGGTTTAAGATATCATAATCAACGGTTAAACTCTTTAAACACTCTTTAGTGTACTCTAAAAGTTTTGCTTCACTTATAGCAAGATTTACCGCATCACCGTAAGCTTTTACAAGCCCTCCAGTTCCAAGTTTTATACCGCCGAAATATCTAACAGTTATAATAGCGCTGTTGATAAGCTCGTTTCCTTGAAGAACTGCTAAAGATGGTTTTCCGCTTGTATTTTTCGGCTCACCGTCATCACTGCTGTTCTCAACTACTTGATCAAACTCGTTTAGATGTCTATAAGCATAAACAAAATGTCTTGCTTTTGGGTGTTCATTTCGCAAATTAGTCATTTGTTTATCAAACTCACTATAGGGAAATATATGTGTTATAAATTTTGATTTTTTTACTTCAAGCGTAGAGCTTGTATGTTTGTCTATAAAATACATTTGTGGATTTTATCCAATATCTATTTGTATTTTGTTAAAATATCCAGATTTACATAAAAAGGGATATTTTGACTAAATATATTTTATTTGATACGGAAACCACGGGAAACGATACGGAAGACAGGATTATACAGCTTGGAGGTATGATCGTAAGCGGCAAGAACGATATCGAGTGTTACGATGAACTTTGCTCTTCAGACGTTGAGATAAAGCTTGAAGCTATGGAGGTGCACAATATCACTCCAGATATGCTTATAGGAAAGCCTGAGTGTACCCAAACTACATTTTACAATAAAATATTAGAGCACAACGATCCAAACAATTATCTTATAGCGCACAATATAAACTTTGATCTTGATATGCTTAAAAAAGAGGGTTTTGAGAACCAATACACTTTGATAGATACACTAAGAGCAGCAAGGCATCTTTTAGAGGATATGCCTTATCATAGACTGCAATACCTAAGATACGCACTTGATCTTTATATGGTAGAGGAAGAGGAAGCAAACAACCTAGGTATAACCATAAAAGCTCATGATGCTATAGGTGACGTACTTGTGATGAAACTGCTTCTATCTGAACTTGTAAAGTTGGCAAAAGCAAAATTTCCAGAAGAGAAAAACCCTATGAAAACTTTAGCAAAGCTTACCACTACTCCTGTAATGGTGAAAAAGTTTAGATTCGGTAAATATAAAGGAAGATTTGTAAATGAGGTCGCAAGTGAAGATCCAGGGTATTTAAACTGGATGAGAAGCTCTATGGAAAATCTTGATGAAGACTTAAAACATACTATCGACACTCTTTTAGGGGATAGCCAAGTATGAAGACTTTAACTATTATTGATACTTTCGGTTTTTTATTTAGAAGCTATTATGCACTTCCCCCTTTAAAATCCTCAAAAGGTTTTCCTACAGGTTTACTTACTGGATTTATGAACTTTGTTTCAAATATCGGTAAAGATTTTCAAACAGACTATTTGGTTTTTGCTCTTGATTCAAAAGGTGATACCTTTAGACATGAGATATATAGTGAATATAAATCGCACCGTCCTGATGTTCCAGAAGACTTGCTTAGACAACTTCCAATAGCAATAGATTGGATTGAGAAGATGGGCTTTTATACTGCAGCTAAGGTTGGGTACGAAGCGGATGATATTATAGCTTCTTTAGCGCATGATGCAAAAGATAAGGGCTTAGAAGTAAGGATCGTAAGCCACGATAAAGACCTTTATCAACTAATAGGCGAGGGTATCTATCTATTTGATCCAATAAAGAAAAACAAGATAACGGAAAAAGAGTGTTATGATAAATACGGTGTTTGGCCAAAGCAGTTCGTTGATTATCAATCGTTACTAGGTGATAGTGCCGATAATGTTCCTGGGGTAAAAGGTGTTGGTGCCAAGACAGCCGAAGCACTTATAAAACAGTTTGGTTCTCTTGATAATATCTACCAAAATATTGATAATATTGAGAAGAAAAGATGGCAGACACTTTTAAATGATAGCAAAGAGATGGCTTTTATTAGTAAACAGCTTGTTACTCTTCACAATGATGCACACGCTATAGATGATGTGGAAAGATTAACTCTGCCAAAAGATAACCCTATCTTAAAGATCAGCGATACTCTACTTGAATACGATATGAACAGAATAATCCAAAAGGTTCATAAAGATGGACTTAACTATAAGACCAATATACCTGTTTCTAAATCATCTTTAGAGTATGAGTATATACTTTTAGACACAAAAGATAAGCTTTTTAAAGTGCTAAACTCTATCCCAAGTGATGCAATAGTTGCACTTGATACTGAGACAACCGACCTAGATGCTACAAAGGCAAGTATAGTTGGGTTTTCATTCTCTTTTGATAACCAAAAAGGGTTTTATGTACCTATCGGTCACTACTATTTAGGTGTGGGTGAACAGCTAAGTTTAGATGATGCTAAAGAGGCTATAGAAAAACTTGCAAATTTTAAACTTGTGTTTCAAAACTTTAAGTATGATAGTGAAATCATAAAGAATAACTTTGGAATTGCTCTTGAACTATATGCAGATACTATGATCCTAGGGTGGTTAAATGACCCTGAAAGTTCTGTATCTTTAGATAATATGTCAAAAAGATTCTTTAACCATGAGATGATATCTTATAAAGATACGGTTCAAAAGGGTGAGAACTTTTCAAATGTTGATATTGAAAAGGCTTGCAAGTATGCAAGTGAAGATGCACTTATAACTTATAAACTATATTTTAAACTTTGTGAAGAGCTAAAGAAAAAAAGCTGTTCGCACCTAATCGATCTTGCTTCAAATATAGAGTTTCCTTTTACCAACACTTTAATATATATGGAATCAAACGGTATCAAAATAGATATAGATTTCTTTAAAAATTTACAAGAAAAAAGTGCTCATAAACTTCAAGAGCTTACTCGAGATATCTATGAGCAATCTGGAAGCGAGTTTAATATCAACTCAACCAAACAGCTTGGAGTTGTACTATTTGAAACATTGGGCTTACCTACAGGTAAAAAAACAAAAACAGGATACAGCACAAATGAAGCTGTACTTCAAAGCTTAAAAGATGCACACCCTGTAATACCTTTACTTTTAGAGTATAGGGAGATGCATAAACTAAAATCAACCTATATTGACCCCTTGCTTGAACTTGGAAGTAAGGTTGAAGACAACAGGATTCATACCTCGTTTTTACAAACGGGAACAGCAACTGGAAGACTAAGTTCAAAAAATCCAAACCTACAAAATATCCCTGTAAAAACGCAAGCAGGGCGTGAGATAAGAGGCGGGTTTGTGGCAAAAGAGGGTAAAAAGCTTATAGGTATAGATTACTCTCAGATTGAGCTTAGACTTCTTGCGCACTATAGTAAAGACCCAGCTCTTGTAGAAGCTTTTAATAAAGGGCTTGATATACATACTCAAACGGCAGTTAAGATATTTGGTGAAGAGGAAGCGCCTGCAAAAAGAAATATAGCAAAATCTATAAACTTTGGACTTCTATACGGAATGGGAAGCAGAAAGCTAGGTGATACTTTAGGTATCCCTGCTAAAGAGGCAAAAGGTTATATCGAGAGCTATTTTGAAGCATTTGCTACGGTAAAAGATTTTTTAAAGTCGATCGAGGATTATGCTTTAGAGCATAGTTTTGTGGAAACGCTTTTAAGAAGAAGACGATATTTTGATTTTGACAACGCCAACGGTATGCAGCGTCCTATGTTTTTACGTGAAGCTGTAAATACGGTTTTTCAAGGAAGTGCGGCTGATCTTATCAAGCTGTCTATGGTTGAGATATATAAAAAATATAAAGATAGCAGTGAAGTAAAAATGCTTTTACAGATCCACGATGAACTTATCTTTGAAGTGGATGAAGATAAGGCTGAGAGTATTGCTGATGAGCTTAAAAATATAATGCAACATATCTATACGCTAGAGATACCTTTAGAGGTAAGTGTAAGTATCGGTAATAACTGGGGCGAGTTGAAGTGAGATATCTAAAAACATTTTTGTTTGTTTTAGCTTTAATATTTACAATTAATGGCTGCACAAAAAAAGAGAGTGTTTATAGAGGATTTTATGACGGTCTTAAGCAAGGACAAGAGCTAAAAGATATCAAAGATCCAAATAGCAAAGATAATTTTGATAAAAAAGATCAAAGCTATAAACAATATATTGATGAGATAGAAAAAAGTAATTTTTAAAAAAGATTTAGGGTATATTAATGAATAAAAAATATTTAAAAAAAGTATCGGACTATACGATAGTAGGTGGACTAGGTGCAGTTTTAATTGCAGGACTTGCAGGTTGTGAAGATAGAAGTCAAGGGCAAAACCAAAACGATTCAACTTTTACAAATGCCAGCCAAAAGCAAGGCGCATTTGTGGTTATTGAGCGTACGCAAAACGGCGGTTATACTATTGCAGATGAGTTTCCCGCATCAAAAACAACGATAGTGCTAAGGGAACTTGACGGTAAAGAGCGTATACTTACACAAAGTGAGATAGACGCTTTAGTGGCTGAGGAAGCTAAAAAGATAGATAACGGTACATCAAACCTTACAAATCCAAACCAAGCTGGTATCTCAAACGGAGGTATGGGATTAGGGGAGGTTCTTTTAAGCTCAATAGCGGGAGCTATGATAGGAAGTTATATAGGAAATAAACTATTCAATAACTCAAACTACCAAAGCCAAAGACGTACAAACTATAAATCACCATCAACCTTTTCAAGAAGCGTAAATAGTTTCAATAAAGCTAAAAGTTCAGGTTTCAATAAAACATCAAGCAGTACAAAAAGCGGTTTTTTTGGCGGCGGCTCAAAAAGCAGTTCATCTAGAAGCTTTTTTGGCGGTTGATGATGGAGCTTAAAAAGTTAGAACCCCTTTCAAAAGAGTATTTAGAATCTATCGGCTTTCATTGGCATACCGATACAGATGAAAGCTCATATATAGCTGATGAGCTTGTGGTTATTAGTGAGGCAGAAGCGGAGGCTTATTATAATGCTACAAACGAGCTTTATGAGATGTTTTGTGAAGCAGGGGAGTATGTGATTGAAAACAATCTATTCCATGAGATCAATATCCCTTTTAACCTTGTAGATCTTATAAAAAAATCTTGGGAAGATGATGTTCATTGGCATCTATATGGACGCTTTGATCTTGCAGGTGGACTTGATGGTAAGCCTATAAAACTTATCGAGTTTAACGCAGATACTCCAACATCTTTATTTGAGACTGCTGTTATCCAATGGGCTATGCTAAAAGCAAATGGACTTGATGAAGCAAGCCAGTTTAACTCTTTATATGAATCTATAAAAGATAATTTTAAAAGGCTAGTTGTGCTAGACACCTCTTTAGATGATTTTGAAAAGCATTATGAAAACCTAAACTTTAAGATACTTTTCTCTTCAATTGCAGGAAGCTTAGAGGATGAGAACACCGTAAAACTTTTACAGCATATTGCAAGTGAAGCAGGCTATGAGACTGAGTTTGAGTTTGTGGATAGTGTTGAGTTTGGCGATGATGGGATATTTAAAGATGGTGTAGGATATGAGTATTGGTTTAAACTTATCCCTTGGGAAAATATCGCAATAGATGAGGGTGAGCTTGCTCTTATTTTAACTGAAATTATTAAAAACCAAAAAGCTATCATCTTAAATCCTGCATACACTTTAATGTTTCAAAGTAAAGGGTTTATGAAAATACTTTGGGATCTGTATCCAAACCATCCATTACTGCTTGAAACATCCTTTGAGCCTTTACAAAATAAAAAGCAGGTTGAGAAGATGTGTTTTGGAAGAGAGGGTGCGAATACTGCTATTATAAACGCAGATAACTCACTGGATACCAAAACAGATGGTGAATATGGCGGATTTAAGCCTATTTATCAAGAGTTTGTGGAGTTGCCTCAGGACAAAAACGGTTACCTATACCAAGCGGGTGTTTTTTATGCTTATGAGGCTTGTGGACTTGGCTTTAGAAAAGGTGGGAAAATCTTAGATAATATGTCTAAGTTTGTGGGGCATATGGTAAATTAAAAGGAATTTAATGATTTACTTTATTAAAAATATTGAAACTGGAAGAATCAAGATAGGTTATTCGGAAACGCCTAAAAAAAGATTAAGAGAATTACAAACGGGAAGTGATAGTCGACTTGTAATTATAAAAACGATTAAAGGCGATCTAAATAAAGAAAAAGAACTGCATGATAAGTTTTCTCATCTTCGTACAAATGGAGAATGGTTTGAATCAGATGATGAATTACTTCAGTTTATTAAAGGAACAGAAATAACTACACTTGAAGGTAAGTTTTTTCATTCGTTTGAAAATGACAAAGTAAAATGGCAGGGGTATGTTGTATCTGAACCAAAAGATGGTTATTTTTTAGTTCAATTATTTGATTGGTTAATGGGCGATTTATCTGATCAAAAATTAGTAAAATTAGATGATATGGTAGGATGGAGTTTTTATGATAGTAATGAGGATATGATTGAAAACTATGAATATAAATATCGAAAAGAATAATTACCACTACAAAATTAAGATTTTGCTTGCAATCTAATTCGTGGATGAATGCCTTTCTTTTTATCCGTAAAAAGAAACAAAAACTCTTCCACCCGATAAAATGTAAATCCAAGCTTTCATAAAATATTTTCTACGGTTCAAAACTCACAAAGAAAAAAGCATTTAGCTCTTTTCTTTGCTTAAACAGTTGAACCTTTTCTCCGTAAATATTTTACTCCATCTTGGCATTTTAACAGGGTGGAATTTTTTTCTTTGGTAGCTAGCTTCACCGTCAGGGAAAACCACATCTGCAAGAGCTGAGAAGGAAAAGAGAGTTTACGAAAACCAGCCGAGGACTGTGTGAGCGTTAAGAAATATGCTAAACGCATATTTTAGCGAGTTACGCAGGCTAGTAAACTCTTTTTGTATGAGAAGGTATTTGACGTAGTCAAACTCTGAAGCCGTGGTCGCTTTCTTGTTTCTTCTTTTCAACAAAAGAAGAAAGGGGCGAAAAGCTTTAGCTTTTTAAGACAAAAAGATTTTTATAAACAAAATAGACATAACCAAATCTTAATAATATTTTAGCTATAATCCCACAAATTTTAAGGAAGTTACATATATGAAACAAAGAGTTCTTGTTAAGTTTTCGGGTGAAGCGTTAGCTGGTGAGCAAGGGTATGGAATCGATACCCAGATCTTAGATTACATAGCTCATGAGATTAAAGAACTGGTGGATAACGGTATCGAAGTTGGTATTGTTATCGGCGGAGGAAATATCATTAGAGGTGTTTCAGCGGCGGCCGACGGCGTTATTAGAAGAACAAGCGGTGATTATATGGGGATGTTAGCTACAGTTGTAAACGGTGTAGCTATGCAAGAGGCCTTAGAGCATATCGGTGTATGTGCCAGACTTCAAACAGCAATCAAGATGGAGCAGATAGCAGAGTCTTTTATCGTAAGACGTGCAAGACGCCATCTTGAAAAAGGTAGAGTTGTAATATTCGGTGCTGGTACAGGAAACCCTTTCTTTACAACTGATACTGCAGCAACTCTTAGAGCTACGGAAATAGAAGCAAACCTTCTTATCAAAGCTACAAAAGTAAACGGTGTATATGATAAAGACCCTGCAAAATATTCAGATGCGATAAAACTTGATAGTTTAAGCTATGATGATGCACTAAAAGATCATATAAAAGTTATGGACGATACGGCTATAGCTTTGGCAAAAGATAACTCTTTACCAATCGCCGTAATGAATATGAATGAAAAAGGAAACTTGCTAAAACTTGTAAACGGTGACTATAGCAAGTGTTCTATCGTAAAATAAATTTATTAAAGGAAAATAATGAGATTAGAAGAAATTGTATCAAAAGCATTAAAAAGAGTTGATAACGATAGATATGTTTTATCTTTAGCTGTTGGTCAAAGAGCTGACGAACTTACAAAAGGTGCTAGACCTTTGATCCAAAATATCTCTCCAAATATGAAGTTCACTGATATTGCGCTTGAAGAGATCGCAAGCGGTCATTTAGAGATCGAAGGATTTATTCAAAGACAAGACTAAAGTTTTTAATGAATAAATTTTTAAGAAAAATTCAAAAAACAAATACGGTAGAGGATGCAACAAAACTACTGTATAAGCATGTTAAACAATCTAAAGCATTAGATAAGGCTTTAGATTACTCAATAGAAGCACATAAGGAGCAGACTCGTAAGAGTGGTGAGCCTTATGTTGTTCATCCAATATTGGTTGCATCTGTTACCGCATATTTCAGCGGTGATGAACCAATGGTTATCTCAGCACTTTTACATGATGTTATAGAAGATACGGATATATCCTTAGAGGATATTGAAGATGAGTTCGGCTCAGATATCGCTCATATCGTTGACGGTCTTACAAAGATCGTTGAGATAAGAGAACATGAACTTGCTCCATCAAGCTCAAATGAAAAACTTCTAAGCTCTGCACTTACTTTTAGAAAAATGCTTTTAGCATCTATTGATGATGTAAGAGTTTTAGTTGTAAAGCTTTGTGATAGACTTCACAATATGCTGACTTTAGAAGCTCTAAGTCATGAAAAGCAAGTAAGGATAGCAGAAGAGACCCTTGTGGTTTATGCTCCTATTGCTCATAGACTAGGTATATCATCTATAAAAAATGAGCTGGAAGATCTTAGCTTTTACTATATCTATCCAGAAGAGTATGCAAAGATAGATAACTATATACAAGAGCATCAGCATAAGATACAAGCCCATTTCAATAAGTTTATCTCAGATACTACACATCTGCTTGAAAAGAATGGTTATACAGAAGATAAGATACAGATATTCAGCAGGATAAAGCACTACTATTCTATCTTTGTAAAGATGCAAAGAAAGGGTGTAAGTCTTGATGAGATACTTGACCTTTTAGCTATAAGGATACTAGTAAAGAACGATATAGACTGCTATAAGGTTCTAGGTCATATTCATATGGAGTTCAAACCTCTTATCTCAAGGTTTAAAGATTATGTATCTACACCTAAAGAGAACGGTTATCAAACCATACATACCACCGTTTTTAGCGATTCTAAGATATATGAGATACAAATAAGAACACAAGAGATGCACCATGTGGCAGAGTACGGGATCGCAGCTCACTGGAAATATAAAACAGGATCGCTTACAAGCTATTCACCTAGTCTTAAATGGCTTCACTCTTTGGAATATACTCAAGATAATATTGAAGAGTTTTATGAAGATGCAAAGCATGATCTATTTAGTGAAGAGATAGTAGTATATTCACCTAAGGGTGATATATATACTCTTCCGCGCGGTAGTACGGCTCTAGACTTTGCATATGCGGTTCATACCGATATAGGAAATAAAGCGGTGCAAGCTTTTGTAAATAAGGTCAAAAGACCGCTTCTAACAGAGCTTGTATCTGGTGATATAGTTAAGATCAAGATAGGTGATGGTTTTATAGCTAGATGCAGCTGGATGGATATGGTTAAAACTTCACGTGCTATCAAAGCTATAAAAGTGATCTGTTCATCAAGAAATAGAGAGATAGATAATATCAGCGGAAAAAATATCATCAATACAATCTTCTCAAGATACAGCAGTAATGTAGCTAAAGATTTTAAACCAAGAAACTTAGATAAGATACCTAAAATACTAGATTTCTTAAAGCATACACAAAAAGAGATAGAGAAAAAGATCAAAGCTGAAAGGGGCTGGCTTGCAAGAATTAAACTGCAAAGTTTAAATTTGAAACAGTACCGCTTTGACAACATCACATTATATTCAAATTTTAGTATAAATTCAGTATCATTTGACCACTGTTGTCATCCGAAATTTGGTGATAAAATAATGGCAATAAAAGAGGATAATAAAGTTATCGTCCACCATAAACTTTGCGATAAAGGGTACAAAGATATAAGCTCAGGTGCAAAGATGGTTTTTTGTGAATGGGATGCTACAAATAAGCTGTCTATCTATCAGATGGTAGTAGCAATACCAAGTACCAGAGGTGAGATGGCGAAGCTGCTTATGTATCTTTATAAAAAAGAAGTGAATATTTTATCTATTGAGTATGGAAAAGATAAATATGCCGAGCAGCAATATTGTAGTATAGAGTTTGAAATAGACAATGAAAATAAAGAAGCCGTAAGACAGATGGTGACAAAAGCTACGAAGGTGATAGAGTTTCACTCTTCAAGCGATGCATATAAATAAAAAGGTTAAATAAAGAGATTATGGAAAATAAGATTCAAGAGGCAATAAACGAAATAAACAGAGGATGTGCTGAGATAATTGATAATGAAGCTATTGAAAAACTTGTAAGAAAATTTTATGAAACAGGGCATCACTATTATGTAAAAGCAGGGTTTGATCCAACTGCACCTGACCTTCACTTAGGTCATACCGTTTTATTGCAAAAGCTTGCAACATTTCAACAATTTGGCGGGATAGTTCAGTTTTTGATCGGTGATTTTACTGCAACTATTGGTGATCCTACAGGGAAAAGTGAAACAAGAAAAGTTCTTTCAAAAGAGCAGGTTCTATTAAATGCACAAAGCTATAAAGATCAAGTGTTTAAGATACTTGATGTAAACAAAACAGAAGTGGTATTTAACAGCTCTTGGTTAAACGATCTTGGTGCAGCAGGTATGATAGCACTTTCAACAAACTTAACTGTTGCAAGAATGCTTGAGCGTGATGATTTTGCTAAAAGATATAAATCAAACACACCAATTGCCGTAAATGAGTTCTTATATCCACTTTTACAAGGTTATGACTCGGTTCATCTAAAATCTGATATAGAGATCGGCGGGACAGATCAGAAGTTTAACCTTTTAATGGGAAGACAGCTTCAAAAAGCATATGATGTTAAAAAACAGCAAGCTGTGTTGATGATGCCTATCTTAGAGGGTCTTGACGGTGTTCAAAAGATGAGTAAATCTCTTGGAAACTATATAGGTGTAACAGACGCGGCAAACGATATGTTTGGAAAAGTACTTTCTATAAGTGATGATCTTATGTGGAGATACTATGAGCTTCTTTCAGCAAAAAGTTTAAAAGAGATAGCTGAGCTTAAAGCAGGTGTTGAAGATGGATCTATACACCCTAAAACAGTTAAAGAAGACCTTGCTATAGAGATAGTTGATAGATTTCACGGTAACGGTAAAGGTGTTGAAGCAAAAGAAGAGTTTGCTAAAGTATTTGCAAAAAAAGATATCCCTACTGAGCTAGATGAGTATGAGTTTGAAGAGGGTATCTGGATATGTCAAGCGCTTATGGATGCAAAACTAGTACCATCAACATCACAAGCAAGACGTGATATAAAAGCGGGTGCAGTTAAGATAGATCAAGAGAAATTAAGCGATGAGAAACTAAACCTAAGTGCAGGTGAGTATATACTGCAAAAGGGTAAAAAAAGTTTTGCAAAAGTAATAATAAAATAGTTTGAGAATAAAAGTTAAAGGTAAGTGATGAAAATAGGAAAATATGAGATCAAACATCCGATTGTACAAGGTGGAATGGGTGTAGGAATCAGTTGGGACAAGTTGGCAGGAAATGTATCAAAAGAGGGCGGACTAGGAGTAGTAAGTGCTGTTGGTACAGGGTATTATAACAATAAAGAGTTCTCACATAAAAATATCTCCGATAGACCTTACGGAGAGGATAACTTTTATTCTAAAGATGGATTAACTCAGATCATCCATAATGCTAGAAAAATATGCGGTGATGCACCTTTAGCGGTAAATGCACTATACGCTTCAAACGATTATGGAAGAATGGTTCACGATGCATGTGAAGCTGGAGCTAATATAATCATTACAGGAGCAGGTATTCCAACAAATATGCCTGAGTTCACACAAGATTTTCCAGATGTGGCACTTATACCGATCGTAAGTAGTGCAAGAGCTTTAAAGCTTATCTGTAAAAAATGGAAAAGATACAATAGAGTTCCAGATGCAGTTATCGTTGAGGGTCCTTTAAGCGGTGGACATCAAGGTTTTAAATATGAAGATTGTTTTAAAGAGGAGTTTCAATTAGAAAATATTGTTCCTCCTGTTATAGAAGAAGCAAAAAACTGGGGAGATATTCCTGTGATAGCAGCAGGCGGTATCTGGGATAAGAACGATATCGATAAGTTCTTAGCTATGGGTTGTGCTGGTGTTCAGATGGCAACTAGATTTATAGGAACTTTTGAGTGTGATGCAAACGACAACCTTAAAAATGTTCTTTTAAATGCAAAAGAGGATGATATTAAACTTCTTAAATCACCTGTAGGTCTTCCTGCGCGTGGTGTTAGAACAAACCTTCAAAAATCTATCGAGGATGGAACTGCACCTAAAGTTGCATGTATATCAAACTGCGTAGCACCTTGTAATAGAGGGGAAGAGGCTAAAGCAGTTGGTTACTGTATCGCAGATAGACTTAGTGATGCATATCTTGGCAGGACCGAAACAGGGCTTTTCTTTACAGGTTCAAATGGATATAAACTTGAAAAACTAATATCTGTAAAAGAGTTAATGGATAAACTAGTAAACGGAGAGTAGGGGGATTGAAAACAACTGTACTTAAAGTTATACTCTTAACTCTTTTTATAGTTGTTTCCTCGTTCGCTGCATCTAGGTATGAGTTGCAGCAAGAGTTCAATGCTTCAAAAAGAAGCTACTTAAAAGCTGTTTTAAACGATGACAAAAGCTCACAAGTAAAATATCTTAACGATCTTATATATACAGGCTCGCTTCTAAGAGTCAGCACTATTAAATACAAAAACGAACTTAAACGTTTAAATGCAAAAGTAAATACAAAAAAACATAGAATAAAACTTCAGCAAGCTAGAAAGCTTGAACCAATCTCAACAGTTTCAAAATACACTATCACAAATGTAGAACAAGATGATGATAGTATAACTGTTACCTTTGCAAGAAGCGTTAGCAGAAAAGATATCAATTTTAGAGAGAGTAAAAAACCAGGAAGATATGAAGATATCTTTGAGTTTAGAGGACGCTATAAGTATGCAGCACCCACTAAGCTAAAGATTGATGGTATAGATAAGATAATCATCTACCAATATAAACACAACACCCTAAGGATCGTAGCAAGAGATAGAACAAACCCTAGAACCATATATATGATCAACGGCAATAAGATCACAGTTAAATTTTTAGATAAGCCTGAGAGAAACAATAATGTAAATATGATAGCTGCAACAAATAAAAGAATCTATACTTCAAAATCAAAGGTTATCGTTATAGACCCTGGTCACGGGGGAAAAGATCCAGGAGCTGTTGGTAAAGGTAATAGAAAAGAGAAAAAAGCCGTATTAGCTATTGGAAAAAAACTATATAGAATATTGAAAGATAGAGGTTATAGAGTTTATATGACCCGCGATAGAGATAGATATATAACTTTAAAAAGAAGAACAAAAACTGCAAACGATAGAAATGCCGATCTATTTATATCAATACACGCTAATGCAGTTCCTAAATACAGAGCAAAAAAAGTAAAAGGGATAGAGACCTTCTTCTTATCACCTGCAAGAAGTGAAAGAGCAAAAAGGGTTGCCGCACTTGAAAATAAAGGTGATATAGATGATATGAGCTGGTCTTCCAAACAGTCGTTTTTAACGGTTCTAAATCAAGGGAAGATAACGGCTTCAAATAAGCTTGCGATTGATATTCATAAAAATATGCTTTATAACTTAAGAAAGAACTATAAAGGGATATCTGACGGCGGTGTAAGAGAGGGGCCTTTTTGGGTTTTAGTTGGTGCTCAAATGCCTTCAATCTTAATAGAGGTAGGATATATTACTCATCCTGTTGAGAGGATAAGGATGTTTCAAAGTAAATATCAAAACCTTATTGCAACGGGAGTTGCTAACGGGATAGACTCTTATTTTGCAAAAAATGAGTGATCTCTTCCACTAACGTTTCTTGTTTTGTTTTTATCTTAGGAAGTTTTTTTATATCAAAGAATTTTGCTTCACTATTCTCCATAGATAGGTACTCATCTTTTAGTTCACCGTTTTTGAAGTATTTGTTAAATGATGTAAGCTTATTACAGTTTAAAAGCCAAACACCTATATCTTTATCTTTATTCTTTTGTTCAAAATACTCTTCATAATCTTTTATATACGAGATGATACCAGACTCTTCTAAGAACTCTCTTTGAGCGGTCATAATAGGAGTTTCTCTCTCTATAGCACTCCCTTTTAAAAAGCCCCATCTTCTTTTGCTATTGATCGATTTACAAAGAAGTATTTCGATTTTTTTATCTTCAATTTTATATAAACAAATTCCGTATGCTTTTATCTTATTTGATAGTTTGAATAACATATAATACCTAATTAAAAATTCGAGCGGATTATATCGAAAATAAAATCAGTGTAAAGTAAATTGTTAAATATTTTTGATACGTTTTATATAAAAATATCTAGTTATAAAAAGAAGTGCAAAGATAGGGAGTAGTATTGCAAACTCAGGAAGTATCACTCCACCCATTGAAAGCTTATATAGTAAGAAGAATGTTCCCCATACCATAAGTGTTAAAAAGATAGATAGTGATGAGAACTTTGCAAGGTTAAAGAACCTTTTATTTATAGATGTAAATATAAAAATCAGTATAAGTGTCGGTATCACAAAGAAAGATCCCACGATCTGATAATATAGTGATGTTCTGATCTTATCTGTACTAAGATCTTGCTCCCAAAGCAGGGCAAACGCTTCTATTGCATCTGTGATCGAGTATTGCGATTTTGTTTCATAAACATTATCAAGTATCTTTGGTTTAAAACCCTCTAGTATATATAAAAACTTTTCCCTTTTTATCTCTATCTTACTTGAATCCCAATCTATAGTTTGTGGTTTTGTTAATATTTTGGCATCAACTATATACCATCTATCGTTTTGATAGTAAGCGTTCTTTGCTTCAATTGTTTCAACTACGTTATCGTTCTCTATCTTAAATACCTTGATGTTCTCTGCACGCTTAAGTACGGGTTGAAGTCTTTCAAAGTAAACGAAATAGTTGTCGTATTTTAAAAGAAGCTGCTCTTTAAAGCTTGAGAAGTATTCATTATCAAGTATCCTTGCTTTTTGCTCTTCAGCGTATGCTAGAGGCGTAGCTTGAAGTGAAAGTAATATAAATATAAGTATAGAAGCAGTTGTAACTACAGGTAAAAATATACTTTTATAAGAGTATCCTAGTGAAAAGAAAGCAACCAGCTCACTTCCTTTGATAAAATCGATGATCGTAACGATCCATGCAAAGATCAAAGATAGGGGCAGTGTAATAGTTAAAATAAAAAATGAATAGTATGCTATATATAAAAACTGTAAGTTTGCAGACTCAGGAAGCCATTTTAAACTATGAAAAAGATCTATTGCTATAAAGAAAAGCTCTAGAGATAATAGTATAACTATAAAATATTTAATAAATTTTTTTAAAATATATATCGATAGTATGTTCAAGTATAACCTTGCGTTTATAGTTTAAACGTATATTTTGATTTGATCTGGGTTATATCTAGTTTATCCATAGCCTCGATCGCATCTATAACGTGAGGTATAATTATATCTTGTAGTTTGTTTATTTCATCTTTATCAAAGTCGCTTAATACATAATGTGCGACCATAGATTTATGTTCTGGTTTGCCGATACCTACTCTAACTCTTATATAATCTTGACCTATCATTTGATCGATAGATTTAAGACCATTATGTCCACCGTGAGAACCGCCTATTTTAAACTTTACGGTTCCAAAAGGAAGGTCTAGATCATCATGTATAATAATGATGTTTTCATTTTCTACTTTGTAAAAGTTCTTTATCTTTTGAATAGCTTCACCAGATAGGTTCATAAAAGTTAATGGTTTAGCATATACGCTATGTGTATCTTTTGAAAGTTCGGCTTTAAAATCTGATTTTTCGTTTAGTGAAAGGGAAAGGTTTTTAGTTATCTGGTCGATAACTAAAAAACCTATATTATGGCGATTGTTCGTGTATTTAACACCAGGATTACCGAGTCCTGCTACAAGAGTCATTATTTAGCTTTAATTACACCAACAACTGGAACTCTTGGATCTAGGAAACATTGAACACCTTCTGGCATCTCAAGGTTTCTTACAAGTACGTTATCACCTGTATCAAGATCATCGATAACTAGGTGGAAACTCTCTGGTAAGTTTTCAATTGTACATTTAACTGGAACTCTTTTCTTATGGAAAACAAAAAGACCTTTGTTTTTAAGACCTTTTGGAGTACCTTCAACTGTTACAGGTACTTTATAAGTAGCCTTAACACCTGGTTGTGCAGCCATTAGATCAACGTGTAAAAGATCACTTGTTACAGGATCTTTTTGATACTCTTGAACCACAACTTTATGAGTTTTACCATCAACTTTTACATCAAAAGCTAAAGTCTCTTTGGTTCTTAAAAATTTGATAAACTCGTTTGTCTTAAATGCTGCATGTACGTTTTCGAAACCTTTTCCGTATATGTTAGCAATTAGATAACCATCTCGTCTTAAAGCTTTAGTAGCACTTTTTGCGATACTATCTCTAACTATTCCTTCTAACATTTCTGTCCTTTTTAATAAAATGAGTCGGGATTATATAAAAAAAATGATAAAAGTTTGTTTAAAGCTCTTTTATCGTATCGATTATCACAGATACGCTCTTTGCAACGGAGTTAGACATTAAAGAGTATATAAAATCCTCAAACCCTGCTGCATCTCTTATCATCACTTTAAATTCAGATTGGGTAGTGCTGATAAGTTTTTTTATCACTTTGTTGTTCTTTTGGATAACTATCTCTAAAGTAGCTACACCTTTTAGGTTTTGCTCAGTTAGTACAGATTTAAAATACTCAACTTTTAGATCTTGAAGATTTATTTGGATGATAGCTGATTTTTTATCTCTTTGTTGTTGATCTAGGATTATATCAGATGCATGAAACTCTCTTTTAAAAGCTTCGATGTACCATTGCTCAACATTTTGATTCATTTGAAACTTGGATACGACCCTGTCCTTTTTTATAATATAAGATACGATAGGTAATAATCTTTTATCGTCAACACCGTTAAATACTATTTTTTTATTTGATATTTCATTTGTATAGAAAGACTCGTAAGGTTTTACATCAGCTACGTTCTTTTTTGAACACCCCGTAAAAATCGCAAGTGTTAAGATTGTAAGTATTGTTATTTTTTTCACGCTTATCCTTTTAGTGGAGGTTTGATAGATTTTAATATTTTCTCGATAAATTTCGAATAAGTAAAATAGAAGCTGTTATCATGTTTTTTGATCAAGCTTTCTATCCACGGCTTTTTGCACCCTTTTATTGTTATATCTTTTATAAGAATAAAGCTTTTTTTATTTGCTGTAGCCCAGTTGAAACTATCTATATAAAACTCTATATCATCTTTTGAATCTTTAATAAAAGCACTAAAGTATATCTTTTTATCTTTGATTTGTAGTTTTTTTATCTCTATATAGTTTTTATCAAACAGGTCTTTAAATATATTTGTTAGGTTTCTCTTATCTGATCTATTCCATCTATTTACGGTATCTTTTTGAAACTTATCCCAAAAACCTTTTGTATATGTGGAGTTTGTATCAAAACTGCTTTTTATATCGCTTTTTAAAGATAAAAGCAGTCCCTCTTTTGAAACCGAGTAGGGGATATTTATATACCCTTTGTTTAGCTCTAGATAGAAATCGATAAGGTATTTGATCCACTCTATATTTGCTTGGTATTTAATATTTTCAAACACTATAAACTCATTGTTGTCGCTTACGCCCCAGTCGTAGTGCTCTATTTTTACCTCTAAGTCTCTTTTTTCACCTACAAGCTTAACTTTCATATCAATAGAATCATCTTCGTTTATCGTAAACTCTTTTACTTCGGTGGTATTGGTATCAAGAGATAGGTTCATTGTGTTTAAGAATGTTTCACTAAGTAAGATATTTTTGCCCATATTAGTATACTTCTTTGTACCCTCCCAAGCATCACCGCTAAGCTCTTTGGTGCTTTTCCATAAAGAATCAAAAGCTTTAGAATCAAGCTTCCAAATAGAGCTGTTACTATCGGCTAGGGCTGAGCTGATATAAATAATAGATAAGAAGATGATCTTATACATTTTATCCCTTATGAGTGTTTTAGTATATTTAAAGCATCTTTATAGATCGGCTCATCTATAAAACCGTATATCTCATCGGTAAATCCCGTGAGATTGTTTTCTTTTTTATTATATTCAAATATCTCTTTTATATACTTTGCTCTTTTTATTGCAACTTCATCCGCTTTAAATATCTCATTTGCTATCTCAACTTGAGTAGGGCTGATACAGCTTGTACCGTTGTAACCCATAGCTTTTGCTTTTTTACACCAATCTTTAAATCCATCAGTATCTGCAAAATCTTGAAAGGTAAAAAATAAAGGTGTAAGCTCTATGCTTTTTGTATCTATTAAAAACTTACTAAGTATATAATCGATCGAGGGGTTATCTATATCTAAAAGTGACTGGGGCATCTTAAAAGATTCTAAAAGATCAAGTATACCAAGATAAAGCACCTCTATACGATCATCTATATTAAACTCTCTAAGGTTATATAGTGCCTCTTTTGTTTCAATTGAAAGGTGCACTTTAATGTCTTTATCGATAAGTTCCAAAGCCTCTTTTATATCATCTACGCTTTTTATCTTAGGCACCCTTATAGCATATGGTTTTGCACCATTTAAAACCTTTATATCATCTTTGCCGCACTCATCTAAAGCGTTTATCCTTACAACTGTTTTAGAGTGAAACTCTTTATTTTTAAGAGCTTTAAGTTTATCTGCAACCATCTGTCTTGCTAAGGCTTTATCAAAAACACCGTCTTCAAGGTTTATAATCGCAATATCAGCTTTTAAAACCTCGATCTTATCAAGATGTTTAGGTTTGTCTCCTGCTACCATGAGTGCACTTCTTACGATCATTTTTTCTCCTTAGAGGTTATATAGATATATAAAGATTTTAGCTCGTTGTTAGTTAGAAAGTATGTGGGCATTATAAGAGATTTTTTTATATTTTGTGAGCTTAGTTTCTTTACAAATTTTTCAAATGTTACGTTGGTGATATCAGGAGCGGTTATGATCACCTCTTTTTTCTTTTTATTTGTATATTTACCTAGATAAAGACCTTTTGCATTTTCGCCATGACATCTATTGCAGCCTATACCTCTTGGATTGTTATAAAGCATTTGACCGTATTCATAGGTTGTAATAAAAGCATCATCTATATCGGCGGCTTGAAGATTAAGAGATAATCCTAAAGCGATCAATATCTTAAGCGTAATATTTCTCATAGTGTTTTTTTATCTCTTCTTGCGCTTTATTATCTTTAAACTCTATATCAAGTTCCATCACATAGATATTTTTATCTGTTTTTAAAATATCTAGTTTCACCTTATCTTTTCTAGTGGTCAAGATGGAGTCTGTTTCTATCTTTTTAATCTCATCAATAGTAAAAGGGTGGTGGTCTTCATAGGCTACCATAGGTATATCTGTATCGATAAACTCTTTTAGTCTATAAGGTTTTGAGATAGATGTTAAAAGGGTGATATCTTTAGGTAGATTTTCAACTTTTTTCCCATCTTTGCTAAACCAAACTTTTCGTTTAAAATCTTGCGAGTCTTTTAATACAAGATCGGCAGTAGTGTATAGCATCTTTGTATCTCTATATCCACCGCTTGGAAGACAAAAGATGTTTTCAGGCTCTATTTTTGGTCTAATTAAAATATCATATTTAAAGATATCCGTTTTTGAAAAGCCGTCATCAAGAAAAACTATTTTTCCACCCAGCTCTTTTGCTTTTAAAATAGCCTCTTTTCTATCTTCACTAACAATAACTGAGGTTTTTGGGAGTGATTGTGCAAGCAAAAGTGCTTCATCCCCCGCTTGTTTAACGTCTAGCTTTATATCACCTTTTAGGGAAACTATTTGTAATCCTTGAGACTCCCTTTTGTATCCTCTTAGAATAATAAAAGCATTTTCATAATCTTTTGCTAATGAAACGGTGATAGGAGTTTTACCGCTTCCTCCAACTATTAGGTTACCTATACTTATAACGGGTATACCGAAATCTATAGGTTTAGATGAGGCTCTTTTAAATGCCTGCGCTATACAGTAAATAAGCGTAAATGGGAGCAGGGCAGTGGATATGATCTTTTGATACCAGTTTGGGAAGAACAGATACTGCTCAACCCAAGCAACTACCTTAGGATTCAATCTATATCCACTCGCTGTCTAGTTCTATCACTTTTTCGCAGATATACTCTACATCTTCATCACTAAGTGAAGGGTATATCGGTAGTGATAATATTTGCCCGTAAGATGATAGGGCAGTTAGGTATGTGGTGATCTTTATATTGTACTTTTGTTTATAGTATTGTAAAAGGTGTAAAGGTATATAATTTAGTCCAGTTGTTATACCTTTCTCTTTTAGTGTTCTAGCAAAAGCATCTCTATTTCTATCTATTTTGATAATAAACTGTGTAAAGATATGCTCATCGTTTGCATTAGGTATAGAGATATGTTTAGTGCCCGTTAGTTTTTTAGTGTACATCGCAGCTATCTCTTTTCTTCTTTTGATATTTTTATTTACTTTTTTAAGTTGAGCTATACTAAATGCTGCTTCAAGTTCGCTCATATCGTATTTATATCCAATATCAACAACATCATAGATATAATCAAGGTGACCGTACTCATCGTATGTTGTTGTAATAGCATGGTTTTTCAAAAGATTTGCGCGCTTTGCTAGCTCTTCATTGTTTGTAACTATCGCACCGCCGTTACTAACTGAGTTCTTAGAGTGTCCTGGATTTACAGAAAATATTGTCATATCAGCTTGCAGTGAACCTACTGTATCATCTTTAAATGTAGCTCCAAGTGCATTTGTAGCATCTTCTATTAAGATGATACCGTGCTTCTCTTTGATCTCATAAAGTTTATTTAGATCAGGAACCTGTCCTGCTATAAACGTAATAATAGCACCTCTAAGTTTTTTTGATTTGTTGTTTTCAAGATACTCATCAAGTTTATTTAAGTCAATGTTCATATCGTTTTCATGGATGTCTACAAATATAGGCTCTGCATCAAAGTGTCTAACAACCTCTGGTATATTTGGAAATGAGTTTACGCTCATTAGTATCTTATCACCCCTTTTTAGATCAATAGCACTAAGAGCTAGGTGTAAAGCTGCCGTTGCGTTACAAGTAGATATTGCATACTCTGCACCTACGAAGTTTTTTAGGTTCTCTTCAAACTCTATTACTTTAGATGCTTTGTCAAGCTCTAAAACGCTTTGTAATTGTTTTGACTCTTCATCATCTATACTTGGTATGTAAAACGGTATCTCTCTCATTGTTGACTCCATTTGATTTTTGCTATTGTAGGCAGCTTACCTTTAAATTCATTTGATTTGATCCTATGGATAAGCATATCGTATAGCTTCTCTTCTACTCCACTCTCTAAGATCTCATCACGTGATAGCTTTTCATCAGCTATCATCTTTAGAACCTCATCCATAACGGGATATGTATATCCAAGTTCATCTTCATCACTTTGACCCTCCCAAAGGTCTGCACTAGGTTTTTTGCCTATGATAGAGTCAGGTACACCAAGATATCTTCCAAAGTCGTATTCATAACTTTTATACATCTCACCGATAGGGTTGATTGCGCAAGCAACATCTCCATAAATAGTTCCATATCCTAAAAGGATCTCACTTTTGTTGCTTGTACCTACTACAAGAGCATTATACTTTGCACTTTGATCGTATAGTACAGACATTCTCATTCTAGCACTAAAGTTACCTATTCTTAGTTTATCGTGTTCCATATGTATCTCATAGCTTTCAACCATAGGTGCTATAGGTATTATCTCATACTCTATATCGAACTTTTCACAAAGCTCTTTAGCGTGGTCGATACTATGGTCGCTAGAGTAATGACTTGGCATCAATACCCCTCTCATATTATCTCCGAAAGCCTCTTTACAAAGGATTGCAACTATAGCTGAGTCAAGCCCGCCGCTAATACCGACTATTACGTTTTCTAGTCCGGCATTTTTTACTTCGGTTTTTAAAAAATCGATTAGTTGCGATTTAATATTTTCATGATTCATAGGAGATTCTCCAAATTAAATAATATCGGTAGATTATATAGTAAAATAATATTATTTTAGATTAAAGCGATATAAATATTTTAAATAAAAGAACAAGTGGTTGATTATTGCACTTGCTCTATTTTATTTATAACCGCATATGGGTTTGAAGGTCTTTGTGAAGGTGAAAGGTTTTTACGTCTTTCTATTTTATCTTCAGGTGCATAGTTCTTAGCTAGATAATCGAGTATAGCATTTTGCGTATCAGGTGTAAACTCCCAAAGTCCTTGAGTTTCTTGCATCCAAACTATCATTTCTTGCCAATCTTTTCTATCACCTCTTTGAAGGAGTATAAATTTGGAACTATGACATACGGTACAGTTTCTTTTTACAAGTTCATATCCAACATCAACTATTAAACCTGTTTGGGGATCTATTTGCTTTTCAATATTTGATTCGTTTTGTATTATTTCTGCATTAAGGTGTGTTATAAGCATAGCTGAAATTAAAACGAAAGGTTTAAAAAGTTTCATCTTTTAGCCTTATACTGCTTGTACTGCTATTCTATGGCAGGCATTATTTAGATAACCTCTAGGGTTCCATCCTGGTAATACCATAGGCTGAGATTTACCGTTCTCATCAACTGCTCTAGCCCAGATTTCAAAATATCCGCTCATAGGAAGAGTAACTTGTGTACTCCATTTTTGCCATGCAATTCTATTTATTGGATCTTCAAGTTTAACCTTTTGCCAAGTTGCACCAAAATCTATAGAGATATACATCTTTTTAACTTTTAGATCACCTGCCCAAGCTTTTCCTCTAACCTCAAAAGCTCTTCCCGCTTCTCTATTCTCACCTGTTCTTGGAAAAGTGATGATCGATTTTACAGGCATAGACTCTATGATACACATATCCTCTTTAGGTACGTCGGTTCCTGGAGCCACAGGATTACAAGGTACTCTATATGATGCTCCCGTCATTTTCTTACCGTCATGAACAGTATCTCTAATATATAGTTCGTTTAGCCATTTACCGCTAACTGATGCTGGCCAACCACCAGCAACAAGTCTTAAAGGTGCTCCGTTTTGATAAGGTATATCCTCACCGTTCATTGCCCAAGCAAGAAGTGTTTGTGGGTCAAGTGCTTTTTTCAAAGGTATCCCTCTGCTTATAACATCTTTTGTAGGATCACCGCTTAGGTGTGTATCTGCACCTTTATATCCTATATAGATAGCTTTTTGTGTAAGTCCTAGATCTTTTAGAACATCTTTTAGTCTTACTCCCGTCCACATTGGGCATCCTACTGCACCAGTACTCCATTGGTTCCCTTTTGCAGGTGGATTAAACTCGCTTCTACCGTTTCCGCCGCACTCTATTTGCAGAGCATAGTTATAGTGTTTATATTTTCTTTTTAATGTATCTAGTGTCATTACAACAGTTTCTTGTTTTGCAGTTCCTGGATCGGCAACTATTCTTAACTGCCAATCATCAGGGTCTGTATTTACAGGAGGCTGTCCGTTATTTCTTATAAAAAGATGTTTTCCTGGAGTAAAATCGTCGTCTAAAAGATGGGGAGGTGTTTCAGCGTTTATCGGTCTATCGTTTAGGTAAATAAGTCCCTCTTTACCCTCAACTTTAAAATCTTGATCGCTATTGGCTAAAGCTGCAGGTATAAGTCCTGAAGGCATCTTATCCGCAAAAGGTATATTTGAGCCTACGGCCGCCATCATAGCTAATAGAGATGATTTTTTTAGAAAACCTCTTCTAGTGATAGGATCGCTCTGTCTTCCAAACAACTCTTGGTCTGCTTTTATAGGGTCGTTCGCATAAGCTTCATGTATACCTATCTCTTTTATCTTTTTAGCCATAAACACTCCTCTTAAATAGAAAATATAAAACAAAAATATATTATTTTTTCAAATTTATATTTAAAGTTATTTTGATACTATATCAAAATTTTAAAACATTAGGGCTTATAAAATATGAAAAAATTTATAACTTATCAAGAATCGATACAAAAACTACAAAAATTAGACATAGATCAAATTTTTACACAAGAGGTTTTTATATCAGACTCCCTTGATAGAGTATTGGCTGAAGATATTATTGCTAATGAGGATTTCCCTAAATATCCAACCTCATCTATGGATGGTTATGCAATAAGATATGATGATCAAAAATTTGAAAAGCTAAAGATATTAAGAGACAATCCTGCAGGAAGTGAGATAGAGGATGAAGTGAGTGAGGGTGTTTGTATTAAAACCTTTACAGGCTCTTTAATGCCAAAAGGGAGTGATACCCTTATCCCTATAGAAAATGTAGAAGTTAGCGGCGATGAGATAATTATAAAACAAGAAGTGATCAAAGATTTTGCTGTTCGTAAAGTGGGTGAGAACTATTTTAAGGGTGAAGTTCTAATTAAAAAAGGAACTAAAATAGGTTATGCCGAGATAGGCGTGATGGCAGGATTAAATATCTCAAACGTAAAAGTTACAAAAAAACCTATAGTTGCAGTTGCAAGTACGGGTAGTGAGATACTTGACGTTGGTGAGAAAAGAACTAACGAAGCACAGATAAGAAGCTCAAATCATCTTACCATTGAGGCATTAGTGAAAAAGTTTGGAGCTGAGCCTATTCAAATGGGTGTGGTTAAAGATGATAGAGATACTATTACTAAAGTTATTACAAAAGCTCTTGAGAGTGCAGATATAGTTGTTACTACAGGTGGAGTAAGCGTAGGGGATTATGATTTTGTTAAAGATGTAGTAAAAGATACTTTAGGTGCAGATGTGGTATTTCAAGGTGTAAGTATAAAACCTGGGCAGCATGTTCTATTAGCTAAAAAAGATCAAAAGATCATCTTATCGCTTCCTGGATTTGCATTTTCTAGTACTGTTACTTTTGTTTTATACGGAGTGCCTATCATCTTAAAAATGCTTGGTCTTAAAGGTGAACTTGAAATGATCGATGCAACATTAAAACAAGACCTTAAAAAAAGATCTCCAAAAACAACTTTCTCAACGTGTAATATTTCAATAGACAATGGTGAGTATTATATAGATTTTGAGAATAAAAAGCAGGGCTCAAGTGCAATACTTACAAATATGCTTTACAACTCGGGACTTGTGATACAAGAGGGTGATATAGATATTAATACAAAAGGTGAAAAGGTTAAGGTTATAAAGATCTAGACCTTTATACCTATAACTGTTATATCATCGTTTCTCTCTTCATCTTTTTGATACTCTTGCAGAGTGTTTAAAAGTTTGTTTTTTTGCTCTTTAAGTGGTAGATCAAGATTCTCCTCTAAAAGCTTTAGGAACTTTTTCTTACCGTATGGGAAACCTTTCTCCCCTCCATTTTGATCAATATAGCCGTCACTTGTAAGATAGATGCACATATCCTCTTGCAACTCTAGAGTATGCTCTTTAAAAGTATACTCCTCATTTGATCTTTTATAACCTATAGAGTGTCTATCCCCTTTGATTATTTTTAGTTTTTTATTTTTATCACTATATATAAAAGGAAGGTATGCCGAAGAGAACTTTATTTGTTTCTCTTTTTTATTATAATAAACTACAGCTCCGTCAAAACCTGAGTTACTTATGGAGTCGTTCCTGTTTTGATTCAATACTCTTTTCATCTGCTTATTGAAAAAGCTTAGTATCTCTGAAGGGCTTACGATTTTATCTTTATTGTCTGTTATATCGCTTACTATCTGTCTTTCTAAAGCTTTTACAAGCATTGTAACAAAAGCTCCAGGTACACCGTGTCCTGTATAATCTATAAGCATAAAAAGAGATTCGTTCTCATCTCTAAGATCTTCAAAAAGATAGATGTCGCCGCCAACTATATCTTTTGGTTCCCAGATAGTAAAATGCTCTTTAAAACAGTTTGTGAACTGCTCATCTTTTGGGATCATAGCGTGTTGTATTAGTGAAGCGTATCTAATAAAAGAGCTTGTTTTTTTATTTATCTCTTCTATTTTTTTCTTTGCAGATTCAAGTTCTGTGATATCGTTTCTTATCCCTATAAACTCAACAATATTATCATTTACATCTATTATCGGCTTTATATAGGCGTTTACCCAGTATGTATCACCGCTCTTAGAGATATTTTTTATTTTACCGCTCCAAGGTTTTTTTTCATCTTTTATCGTATGCCAAAGATCTTGAAAGACCTCTTTTTTAGAATCTGGATGGCGCACGATATTATGTGATTTTCCTACAAGCTCACTCTCCTTAAAACCTGATAGCTCTATAAAGTGTTTATTGGCGTAAGTGATTATACCGTTTATATCTGTTTTAGAAACAAGCGAGGTATCATCTACTGCATCTTTATACTCTTGTAAAAGCTTTTGTGAGCATATCGCTTCGTCATGTTTTCTTTTATAGTCTATCCATAGATCAACCTTAAGAACGATCTCTTCAACGACATAAGGCTTTTTAATAATATCTTTTGCACCTGCTTTTAATCCGTTCCTAATGGTTGCGTACTCTATATGCCCCGATATAATAAGTACTGGGATCTGTTTTATATCTATGATCTCTTTATTGTGTTTTTCTAAGAACTCTATACCGTTTGAGTCTTTTAACTGTATATCTAAAAGTATAAGATCGATGGTTTCTTCTCTTACTATATTTATAGCTTCATCACCGTTGGATGCAGTGGTAACGTTATAGTTCCTATTGCTTAGTATATCTTTTAGCTGCTCTTGAATAACCTTTGAGTCATCAACTACTAAAATAGTTTTATTCTTATTTTTTTCAAGCATCTCTATAGTTGGAGATATCTGATTGATCTTGTAGAAAAAATCTTTATCTTTTACTATAAAATCTATGATCCCATTCTTATACGCAGACTCCCTTAGGTTTTCGTCTGTTTCATTTGTAAGTACGAATATCTTTTTATCGCTGCGGTTCAGCTCCTTTATAAGGTCATACCCGTTTCCATCGGGAAGGTTTATATCAAGCATTATATAGTTTATATCGTTTTGCTCTATTAATACTTTTGCTTCTTGTAAAGAGTATGCGCTAAAGCATTTGTAACCCATATTTGAAAAGGTTTTATACAATATCTTATTTACAGATTTTGAATCCTCGATTATAAGTATGGTATGGTTTTGGGGTATAAAAACATAGTTTGAAAAAGTATTACAGTTTAGGTTGCTCAATTGTTATCCCGCAATATATACAAATAGATCTTTTCTTATAAGAAGCCAAAATATTGACAGTTTTTAGACTATTTTTATATTGATTTAAAATTATTATCTAGAAGTTTAGCAAAAAAGTTATAAAAAAGTTATAAAAAAGTTTCACTTTTATTACATATATGTAATTATTGATTACTCTTTGTTTTGTGCTAAGAATTATTAAGAAAAATTATAATACAATCTAAATTTAAAATAAGAAAAAGGTATAATTATGAACAAGATTCTAGGTAATATCTCATTAAAGACAAAACTACAAATACTAACCTTTATACCGCTACTTGGTTTATTGTATTTTATTGCTACTAGCATATTTTATTCATATGAGCAGATGCAAAGTATGAATAAGATAACTCCCCTTGTAAATGTTAGTAAGAAGATAGCTAAAATAGTAAATGAACAAGAGCTGGAACGATCTTATACCGGAGGTTTTATCAGCAGTAAAGGGGAAGAGTTTCAAGATAAACTAAAAGAGCAAAGGGTAAAAGTAGATAAACTTTATAAAGATATAGAGCTTTTTATAGCAAATATGGAATCTAGCAATAATGTAAAAGATATGCTTTTAAAAAGTATAAACGATGTATATAAAAGGATGGGTTCTGTTAGAGAAGAGATAAGATATGACAATATCGAGAACATCAAAACAAGCAACGCCTTAAACTTCTATACCATATTAAACGGTTTACTGCTTGAAAATATATTAGAGCTATCTAATTATAGTCATAATGCAGCTATCACTAGACAACTTATAGCATACTACAATCTATTATCTACGGTTGATGATAGTGAGCTGATAAGATCTTACGGTCTTTATATCTTAAAAGAGCTTGAGAATAGAGATGATGATAATGAAGAGTTGATAGCAAAAAATATACTTTACGCACAGGTAAAACTAAAATCTATATTATCATCAGAAACCATGAAGATGAACGTGTTCTTAAAGGTTAGCGATGAGAGTGTAAACGGCTATTATAAAGAGTTATTAAAAAAGACAAACCTTGAGGAGTACAATAGTTTTGTAAGAGCTTTAGCAAATGATGAGGATCTTGATATTTACGAGGGTGAGGGTGAGATATTTTTTAAGCTAGCTAGTGTAAAGATGGATATGGAGCATAAAATTGATGATCTGCTTTCAAAAAATCTTTACAATACTATCTCAGATCTAAAAAGCGATGCAAAAGGGGTGTTTGTTAAAAACTCTATACTAGGTATAGTGGTTCTTATTATTACACTTATTCTTGGGCTATTGATATATAAAAGAATAGATACAGATATGAAGCTTTTACAGTCAAATCTATTTAACTTCTTTGATTTTATAGCTAAAAAGATAGATGATGTGCAGATAAAAGATATTGAGGGTAGCGATGAGTTTGCCGTATTGATAAACACTATAAATAAAGAGGTTAAAAAAACAAAAGATATAGCTTATAAGGATAATATAGTATTAAAAGAGATAGATGATACAATAAGCAGAGTAGAGAATGGCTTCTTCTCATACAATATAAAAGCAGAAGCAGGAAGTGATGAAGTGGCACTTCTAAAATCAAATGTAAACAATATGATAAATACCACAAAGGTAAAACTTGATACTCTTAGCTTGATACTTGAATCATACGGTAAGTACCAATATGACTTTAGACTTAGCGATGAGCAAAGACAAGGGATGGCAGGTGATATTGGAACCCTTAGTACTTCGCTCCTTGCTCTTGGTGAAGATATATCTATATTTATGGCAACATTTAGCAATGTAATAGATAATCTAAATAGCAATACAAAGATACTTCTTAAGACATCAAACTCTTTATCCGAATCATCAAATATTCAAGCACAATCATTAGAAGAAACTGCAGGCTCAATAGATGAGATCACAACAACTATACAAGATAATGCATCAAACGTGGCACATATGTCAAGTATCTCAGATGAGCTGCAAGATAAAGCAAATACAGGAAATGCTCTTGCAGGTGATACATCATTGGCAATGAAAGAGATAAGTGAAAAGGTAGGTTTGATAAACGATGCTATAGGTGTAATTGATCAGATAGCTTTCCAAACAAATATTCTGTCACTTAATGCAGCCGTAGAAGCTGCAACCGCAGGTGAAGCTGGTAAAGGTTTTGCGGTGGTTGCAGGGGAGGTTAGAAACCTTGCCGCAAGAAGTGCGGAAGCTGCGCAAGAGATAAAAGATTTAGTTGAAAATGCAACTTTAAAAGCAGGTGAGGGGCAAAAGATATCAGATCAGATGATAAGCGGTTACGGTGAGCTTAACCAAAAGATAGATGAAACAAAAAAACTTATAGATAACGTAACTACAGCTTCAGAGGAGCAAAAACATAAAATAGTACAGATCAATGAAGCGATATCTCAAATAGATAAGATGACCCAAGAAAATGCATCAAGTGTAAGTAGTCTAAACACCATATCAAATGAGGTTGAAAGATTATCGCAAGAGATAGAGGTAACTATTTCCCAAGCACATTTTGAAGACGGCTATAAAAAAATAGTGTGTGATCCAAACCTAGCATATACAATATCTGGATACAAAAGGGATCATATAGCATTTAAATCTAATAACTTTAAAAAGCTTAACGATTTCACAAGTTTTAAAGTGGTGGATCATCATAATTGTAAAATGGGTAAATGGCTTGATGAGCAAGAACAAAAAGGGGAAGGTTTTACAAAAACATCTGCATGGGAAGATCTTAAAAAAGCGCATGAGCAAGTTCATAGCAGTGTACAAAGATATATAAATAAAAATGCAGATAAGGTTCCCCCAAGAGATCTTGAAAAACACGCTTTAGAGATAGAGGGCGATACACTAAAAGTGTTTGAGAAACTAAATAGCGTACTTCAATCAAACTGTGGTCAATAGAGATTGCAAGAGCAGATATATTATTTAGATAAAGATACTCTTCTAAAAAAAGGTGTTTTAGAGGAGTATATCTATCCCGATACTAAGCATAACTACTATTGGAGCGATGATCTCTCTTGCGATTTTTATATCAACCTTGCAAGTAGCGGCTTTATAAGTGTAGGGATAGAAGAGGGCGGTAAAGAGCTGCTTCTTCCTGAGATTCAGTTTGAGTATGCCGTGCTTGATTTTAAAGATCTGCATATATCAAAAAAAGTGAGAAAACTTATAACAAAAGGGGAGTTCACTTTTAGTATCAATCAACATTTTAAACAAACATTAGAGTTGATAAAGTCTTCAAGGGAAGACTCTTGGATACATAAAAGTTATAGCGATATGCTTGAAAAGCTTTTTAGCTATAAACACCCCTTAATAGATTTTCAACTATTAAGTATAGAGCTTTGGGATAAACAAAACAGTGAGCTTGTTGCTTGTGAAATAGGGTATAGAATAGGGCGAACTTATACAAGTCTTAGTGGTTTTTCAAAAAGAGATAAACAATATAACAACTACGGAAAACTCCAAATGGTACTTTTAGCTAAATATTTAGAGCAAAACGGTTATGCATTTTGGAATATGGGGCATCCCTATATGGATTATAAGTTTGATCTTGGGGCAAAGGTGTATTCAAGAGAGGATTTTTTAACTCTTTGGCAACAAAATATTTAATATAAATAATAATTATTTATCAAACTACAAAAATGTAACAAAAAGATTACAACTCCTAAACATAATAAATTGCTGAATATTTTATATTACTATAAAATCTACAAAAGCCCTTAAAATAGGAGTTTTTATTTGCAAAAACTGTCAAAACTGTATATAAATTATACAATAATGTAGTTACATTTTTGTCGATTATTGTTAGAATTACACAATTATTTTTATAAAGGGTATATTTTGTTAAATACTTTAATACAAGATCAAGAGTTTCAGATCGACCTAGAACTATCACACTATATTAGATATATGTACGGACTTCAAAAAAGCAAAGATGAGCTTCAAAACCTTTCAAAAAGATGGGATATGTTAGCACTTTTATCTCAACTTGGAAGTGAAGGTGTAAATGTAAAAGAGATCAAAGACAACTTCACTAAATTATCAAATGAGCTTATCAACCATTTAGGTTTAGAGCAGCTTAATAAATTTAGCTCGATTATGGACTCAAAAGCAAGTACCGCTGTTGATATCGTGATAAGAAATCTATTTGAAAGAACAGCTGATATTGGTTTTTTAGCAACAGATGATGAGATAAGAAAGTTTTTACAATCTTATTCAACTAAATATTCAAGTGGATATGATGAGAGCAGGGATTATATAAACGAAAGGTTTAAAGAGTATGTTGCAAAATACAGTGTTTACTATGATGTAGTTCTTATGAGCACAACAGGAACCGTACTTGCTAGACTTGATGGTGAAAACCCAGTATCTAAATCACATGATGATATTATAGATACAACACTAAACTCTACGCAAAGTTATGTGGAGAGCTTTAAATATCACGATTTTATACCAGACAGACCAAGAAGCCTTGTGTATAGTTATAAGGTAACGGCTAGCGATGATGTTGACTCGGAAGTGATAGGTATACTTGCACTTTGCTTTAGATTTAGAGATGAGATGAAAAGTATATTCTCAAATCTGGTAAACCCTGATAATAAAGAGTGTATCACACTACTTGATTCAGACGGTAAGGTTATAGCAACAAGCGATGAAAACCATATACCTATAGGTGTGTCTCTTGATATGGTTTTAGATAAACCAAGAGATATCGTAACATTCGGCGGGCGTGATTATATAGCTAAAACAAATGCCACAAAAGGTTATCAAGGGTTCTTCGGTCTTGGTTGGTACGGTCATGTTATGGTGCCTTTAGATTATGCTTTTGAAAAAGAGAAAGCGGTATCTTTATCTTTATCAGAAGAGTTCTTGCTTTCAATTCTTCAAAACGGTAAAGGTTTTAACGAGACATTAAAAAACATACCTTTACAAGCAAACAGTATTCAAGTAAACCTAAATAGAGCTATCTATAACGGTAGGATAAAACAATCTATTAGTCAAATGGGTGAGAGACACTTTGGAAGATCACTTCTTCAAGAGATAGGACAAACAGGAGCCAATACTAACAATATAGTTTCTAAATCTATCTCAAATCTTACACAAACTATGGTTCTTGGTGATAGCAGTTCAACGGCAGCACTTATTATAGATATTATGGATAGAAACCTTTATGAGAGGGCAAACGACTGTAGATGGTGGGCTTTAACACCTAAGTTTAAAGATGTATTAAATAAACAGATCGTTCATGGCAGCGAAGTTGAAGAGGTATCTAAGATATTGGAGCATATCAACTCTTTATATACTGTTTATACCTTAATATTTATCTATGATACCAATGGTAAAGTTATAGCTATTTCAAACGATAAATATAATTGGCTTTTAAACACTAAGCTTTCAAACGATTGGATAGCTCAAACTCTTAAGATAAACAATACAAATAGCTACGCCGTTTCTAAGTTTGAAGAGACACCTCTATACGATAATGAAGCAACATATATCTATAATGCACCTATATTGGATGATAACAGTAGCGCTATAGGTGGAATAGGGCTTGTGTTTGATTCAACATCTCAATTTCAAGCGATGATAGATGAATCAACACCTGACAATAAAGGTAAAGATCCATTAGACGGTTCTTTTGCCGTAATATGTGAGCCAAATGGAAGAATCATCTCATCAAATGAAACATCGCATAAAATAGGTGAGATACTAGATATGCAAGAGAAGTTCTTTGCGCTGAAAAACGGTGAGAGTATCGATGAAATCATAGAGTATAAAAATAGATACTATGCACTTGGTGTTGTATGCTCTAAAGGTTATAGAGAGTATAAAAGTGCAAAAGATAGTTATAGTAATGATATATTTACTTTCTTTTTCTCATATATCTGTGATGCAGATGATATAGTGATAAAAGAGAACAAAAAGTTCTTTATGGATACAAATGAAGCTGTTTCACATTTCCCTAATGATGTTAAGAGCGAATCTGTTGATATAGCATCTTTTTATATTGCAGATAAATGGTTCGGTGTTGAATCGGATAGGGTGCTTGAGGTTATGAGTGTAGAGAGTATTGAAAGCTCTGTTGATCTTAGCTCTAACCAGCCTTATAAGGGAAGTTTGATTATAGATCAGCACCTAATAGGGGTGATAGATATCCAACAATTCGTAAAAAAAGATGTAAAAGATGAGTATAGCGAGATATTGATAGTAAAATGTGGTAAGAACGATAGCGATTATATAGGTATACTTGTAAACTCTTTAGGTGATATCCCAGAGGTTTCTAAAGATAGATTAAAACCTTTAGATCAAAGTTTAATCAACAACGGAACATTGATAAAAAGTATTGTTGCTCCAAACAGCACATCAAGTAGTGAAAAGCTATTGACTATACTTGATGTACAAAAACTAAAAGATGAGATCGTTGAATCTAAAAAGCCAGATAGTCTAAAATACGCTTAAGAAAATAGGGGGCTTAAAAGTCCCCTAATAGTTTTAAACTGCTATAATTCCTCTAAAAAAGGAATATCTTGAACTCTACAACATTAAAATTTCTAAAAATCGGTTCTATAATGATGGCTCTTTCGGTTGCTATCGGTGCATTTGGTGCTCATGCTTTAAAAGAGGTATTGGATGCTTATTCAAAAGCTGTTTATAATACTGCAGTTGAGTATCAGTTCTATCACTCATTAGGCTTACTTATTGTTGGCTTTGTTGCTAGCTTTGCAGATTTAAAGCGTGTAAATCTTGCAGGTAATATTATGTTTATAAGTATGCTTATATTTAGCGGAAGCTTATATATAATGACAGTTACAGGTATAAAATGGCTTGGTGCTATCACTCCTATAGGTGGTACAGGATTTATTATCGCTTGGCTTATTTTAGCTTCATCTTTACAACAAAGCGATAGTAAAACGGAGCAATCTTAGATGAACGGTAAAAACAGAGCCTCAATAAAGCAGGGTCTTAGTGTCAAAATAGTTTTAAAACAAGATCAGCGAAGCGGCAAACTAACGCAGGGTGTAGTAAAAGATATACTTACAAACTCATCGTTTCACCCGCACGGTATAAAAGTAAGACTTACTGACGGTCAAGTAGGCAGAGTTCAAGAGATCTGCTCTTGAGATTATTTATTGATGCAGATGCTTTTCCAAATCTTTTAAAACCTATAGTGTATAAAGCTATAGACAAATATAAACTGCAAACCTATGTGGTTTCAAATAAAAAGGTCAATATAGGCGATCTGCCTTTTATTGAATATATTATAGTTGAAGATGGTTTAGATAAAGCAGATGATCTTATTGTAGATATGATTACAGATAAGGACTTGGTAATTACGGCAGATATACCTTTAGCAGATAGGGTTGTTTCTAAAAATGCTATCGCTTTGGATCATAGGGGTGAGCACTACAATGAAGATAATATAAAACAGTATCTTGCAATAAGAAACCTAATGCAAGATATAAGAGATAGCGGAGGCACCACTAAAGGTCCAGCACCATTTGGTCAAAAAGATGTCCATAATTTTGCTTGTAATTTCAACGCTATTCTTTATGAAAAGTTTAAATAAAGAGCAATCTTGTAAAACACTATATGGTATTAAGATATCTACTGTATAAGTTTAAATGGTTTTAAAACTTATATATAGATGTTTTGAGAGGAGTTGTATCAACTCTGTCTAGTGCTATATATAAATTGTAAAGAATTTATATTATGTTAACCAATGTAGATGATGAGAGATCCTAGTTAGGAAATCTCAAAATAAACTCTGCACCTTTTCGGTTTTGCTCTTCTATATTTTGAACCTCTATGGTTCCGTTTATTTTATTCATTATCTGTTTGCACATATAAAGCCCTATACCTGTTCCACCTAGATCTTGTTTTGTAGTGAAGTTTGCTTCAAAGATATTTGAGATAATATCTTCAGGGATTCCTCCAGCATTATCTTTTATCTTGACTACAATGTTGTTATCATCTTTTAAGCCCTCTATCTTTATCTCTCTGCCCTCTTTTATTCCGTTTACTTCAAAAGCATCTTTTGAATTATTGATAAGGTTTATAAAGATATGTTTTATCTCATTTTGATTTGCGTTAAACTTTATATTATCAAAATCTTTTTTTAATTCTATATTGTTTTTAATAAATTGATCTTTTAGAAGTACATTTAAACTTTCAAACATTATATCAAGGTCGATCTCGCTTATAGTCGTAGTTGGTCTTAGAAATGATCTAAAATGATCAAGCGTTTCGGTTAGATGTTTTACTTGCTGGTTTACCTTATCACTGCAAAGTATAACCTCTTCTATCTCAAGGTATTTTCCGTTATCGAGTGCTAGCTCTTTTGCAAGATCTGCACCAATTGCTATAATATTTAAAGGTTGTTTCCATTGGTGTGCAATAATATCTATCATCTCACCCATCGCGGCAAGCTTAGCATGGTTTTCAAGGATATCGTTTTTAAGCATGATCTCTTTTAGCTGCTCTTCAACTTTTTTCTCGAGCTTATGCTCATACTCTAAAAGATCTTTTTTTGTTTGTATCTGATCTGCAACCTTATAAAGTGTTCTAAAATATTTCTCTTCATTTAAAGGTTTTCCCAAAAAGCCGTCAACTCCAAGGTCGATACACTCTGAAAGATATTTTGTATTTTCATGAGCTGAAAATACAACTATTTTCATATCGCTGTTTATTGCTCTAACTCTTTTTATAAGTTCTATACCGTCCATTTGCGGCATTGAGATATCTGTTATAATAAGATCTATTTCGTTTTGTTCAAACTTTTCTAGAGCCTCTTCGCCGTTTTGGGCTACCACAACTCTGCCGAAGATATTATCTAATAGAAACTCAAACTCTTCTCTGGTCTCTTGGTGATCTTCAACATATAGTGCAGTAAGCTTTTTGGAAATTTGAATCAACAGTTTCAAATCGGTTTTCATCATAATGTTAAACCTTTTTTAAATTCAATTGTTATTTTATTGTATAATTATTCTTAAAACTATAACACTTCTTCACTTAATACTATTATATATTGATATTTTACAATATTTTTATAATGTAACTTATACCTTGATGAGCAGGATGTATAATCAAATTTAAAGTATTTTTTTTATATTATTCATTCAGTTTAAATAAGGAATATTTTATATGATAACTTGGATGCAAAGACACAAAAAGTGGCTTGTTGTAACTATTTGGATAAGTACTATCGCATTTGTAGGTGCCGGTTTTGTCGGTTGGGGAAGTTATGAGTTCGGTAAGTCTCAAGGGGCTGTTGCTAAGGTTGGAGATAGAGAGATAGGTATATCTGAGCTTCAAAACGAATATAGCAATCTTTATTCTCAATACTCAAAAATGTTTGGGGATCAGTTTAATCAAGAGGTTGCAAAAAGATTAAATCTTGAAGATATTGCATTTAACTCTATTGTGCAAAAAGCTTTACTACTAAATTTTGCAGATGAGATCGGTCTTGGTGTAAGCGATGAAGAGATAGCAAAAGAGCTTTTAAATATTCAAGCGTTTCAAAAAGATGGTAAATTTGATAAAAGCGTTTATGTTCAGGTGTTAAACCAAAATAGAACAAACCCTTCAGAGTTTGAAGCAAATCTAAAAACAGATATATTAGTACAAAAAGTAAGATCACTTTTTGATGTTGATGTTAAAAAAGAGGAAATCGACTCTTTCTCACAGCTTTATGCAATGCAAGATGATATCAATATAGAAGTGATAGAAGCATCATCTATACTTGTACCAAATGATGAAGCAAAGATAAAAGCGTATTGGGAAACAAACAAGAACAACTATATGTCAAATGCTGCTTTTGAGCTTGAAACATACAGCCACCCTATCCTTCCAAACGAATATAAAGAGGAGGAGCTTAAAGAGTATTATGAGCAAAACAAGATAGATTTTAAACAGCTTGACGGTAAGCTTAAAACTTATGAGGAAGCTAAAACAGATGTTAAGTTTGCACTAAATACAAAAAAAGCAAAAAAAGAGGCTCTTAAAAAATATCTAAGTCTTAAAAAAGGTGATATAGAGTTCGCTAAAAAAGAGACTATTTTTGAAAATGAGCTTACTTACTCTATAGATGATATAAAAGATATAAAATCTGCACAAAATGGATATATCTTAAAACCATTCGTAAGCGGCGGAGTTTACGTAATAGTAAAAGTTGTAAATAAGATAGACCCAAAACCTTTAGCATATGAGAAAGCTAAAAATGATGTTGTAAGAGATTATAGAGCTCAAGAGAGAAAAGCTATGCTTATCTCAAAAGCTGAAGAGAGATTAAAAACATTTAAGGGTACAAACTTTAAAAATATAACTTTAGATTACGATAAAGAGCTGTTAAGCCTAAACGGTGCACAAACAAGCACTTTTGTAAACCAACTTTTTGCATCTTCAAAAAAAGAGGGTATAATAAACCTTGGCGACAAAGTTGTACTTTATAGAGTTAACAACTCGCTAATATCTCCTGTTGCTGAAAACAGCGATAGAAACGATCAGTTTGAGAACCTTTTAAAAAATGCAAAAACAAACGAGGTTTTACAAAACTTGATAGAAAAACTACAATCAAAATATAAGATCGTCTCTTATATGAACAAAGGGGAATAATTGAACCGCACTACCCTAGCAATAGATTTAGGATCAACAACTACGATTGCCGTTATTGCACAAAACGATCTTAGCAATAAGATCAATATCAAAGGGATTGGTGTAGAGAAAACAAAAGGTGTAAATAAAGGCAATATAACCGATATTGAACTTGCCAGCGAAACTATTCAACAGGCACTAAACACCGCAAAAAGTTCTAGTGATCAAATAGAGCTTGAAGAGACCGTTGTTTCTGTATCATCCGCTTTTACAAAAGGGATAAGAAGCAGCGGTATAGTAAATATTCCAAACGGCTTTATATCTGACAAAGAGATCAATCAAGTGCTTCAGATGGCACTTTATAACGCTACGATAGTTCCTGAATATGATGTGATACAAGTTCTTCCTATATATTTTAAGGTTGATGACGGAAATATGGTTGACAACCCTTTAAATATGAACGGTATGAGACTTGAGGTTTCTGTTTATATTACAACTATCAAAAAAACAACACTAGCAAATATAAGCAATACATTTAAAAATGCAGGTGTAGAGGTTACGAACTTTGTTCTATCAGGCTACGCTTCAACACTTTCGCTTTTAAATGAAGAGAGGGAAAAAACAGGTTTTTGTGTACTTGATATAGGCGGTACTACTACTGATATCTTACTTTATAAGAATAAAGCGATACTATTTAATGGTTTCTTACCAATTGGTTCAAACCATATCACTACAGACCTCTCAAAGATGCTTCATACACCTCCTGCAGCTGCAGAGAAGCTAAAAACAGAGTATGGGACATTAGTTCCAAGTAACGATAACGATGATGGTGAAGTTCATAAGACAATAAGAAAAGTAAAGATTCCTGTGATCGGAAGCGATACCGATACAAAAGAGATGCCTTTAGATATGGTTCAACCTATTATCCACGCAAGAGTTGAGGAGCTGTTGATCTTAGCAAAAGATAAGCTTGAAGCAAGCGGAACAATGGATAAGATAGGTGCAGGTATAGTTATCACAGGTGGTATGAGCGAACTGCCTGGAATTCAAGAGCTTGCAAGTAAAGTGTTTGAGGGTATCCCTTTAACCGTTGCAAACCCTCAAAATATCCAAAACGGTTATATGAGTTTTGATGACCCTACTATGGCAACTATAGTTGGGCTTTTAAAATATAGTTTAGATACTAGACAGGTGTTTGAGCTTGGAAGCGATAAACAGCTTAGAAAAGTTACAGAAAGACAAAATATAAATACTGCACAGCCTAAAACTACTGTTGCAAAAGAGCAAAAGATAAAAGAGAGTATTAAGATCATAGAGGAGCCTAAAGTTAAAACAGAACCTAAACCTGCAAACTTAGCTAACGATTTGCAAGATCTAAAGAAAAATCTTCAAGAAGCTGATCTAGAGTTACCAAGAAACGCTAAAAAAGGCGGCTTTTGGAATAAAATATCGGAGTGGTTTTAATGAATAATCTATTTGATCCACAAAATATAACAGTAACTATGCCTTCAAATACTCTTACTGGAAATGCTGCTAAGATATCGGTTATCGGTGTAGGCGGCGGCGGTTGTAATATGATCAATCATATGATAAACGAGGGTACTCATAAGATCGATCTAGTTGTTGCAAATACCGATCTTCAAGTTCTTCAAATATCTAAAGCTCCAAAAAAGATACAGCTTGGTAAAAAGTTAACTAAAGGTCTTGGTGCAGGTATGAAGCCTGAGATTGGAAGAGACTCTGCGGTTGAGAGCTATGAAGAGATCAAAAAAGTTATAGGAACTTCCGATATCGCATTTATCGCTGCTGGACTTGGCGGTGGAACAGGTACGGGAGCTGCTGCGATCGTAGCTAAAGCAGCTAAAGAGATAGGTGCTTTAACAGTAGCAGTCGTAACTAAACCTTTCTCATGGGAGGGTAAAAAAAGAGCAGGTCTTGCAAACCTGGGTCTTGAAGAGCTTAGAAAAGTAACTGACTCTATCATCGTTATCCAAAACGATAAACTGCTTGAGATAGTTGATAAAAAAATAGGTATGAAAGATGCCTTTAAAATAGTAGATAACGTACTTTATCAAGCAGTTAACGGTATGAGTGAGGTTATCTTAAACCCTGGTAACAGCGATATCAATACCGACTTTGCAGATATTAAAACTATTATGCAGCACAGAGGTATGGCTTTAATGGGTATCGGTTACGGAAAAGGTGATAATGCGGCTGAACTAGCTTTACAAAATGCTATTGAGTCCCCTCTTCTAGATAAGATGTCTCTAAGTGGTGCAAAGGGTATGCTTATCCATTTTCATACAAATCCACAAGTATCAATGTTTGCTATTAGCGATGTTATGAGCAAGATCAATGATACTATAAACGGTGATGCGGAAGTGATATTTGGTACAACTTCAGATGATGGTCTTGAGGTTGATGAAGTGAAGATCACTATCGTTGCAACAGGGTTTGAGAGACAAAGTGCTGAAAAAGAGGATATTGTTGAAGAGAGAATGCCTAAGGCTAAACTTCTTACACCTTCAGATGAAAACTACTACGATATGCCTCCGTTGATGAGAGACTATATCGTAAAATATCAGTTAGATTAATCGCAGATTATAATACTATAAGAGCTTTTTTTAACCACTAGTGCCTTATTTGAAGGCACTACCCCCTCTTGGTTTGATTGTTTTATTTTTGACTTATAAGCCTCTACAACATTTTCAAGCTCTTCGATCTTTCTATTCATTTGAAGTATTATATTTACACCAGCTAGATTTACCCCTAGATCTCTTGTAAGTGTTAATATATATTTGATCTCTTCTACGTCTCTTAGAGAATAAAGTCTTATTTTACCGTTGGTTCTTGATGGAGTTATAAGCCCTTCTCTCTCATATTGTCTTAATGTTTGGGGATGAATATTCAGCATCTCGGCAACATTACTTATTAAAAATTGCGGTTTATCGTACTCTTTATCCACCTTATATCTCCTTAGATGCTCTCAGGTAGTTTCTCTTGAAGAGTTTTTATAAACTCCTCATCCATATCTTCAACCTTAGGTAGAACGATATTTGCTTTAAGGTATAGATCACCTTTTGTTCCAGTACTTCTATTGTGTACCCCAAGCTCTTTTACTCTGAACTTTTGAAGCTCTTTAGTGTTTTGAGGCACTTTAAGGTTTATAGTTTTATGTATTGTTTTTATCTCTACTTTTCCGCCAAAAAGTGCAGTTTTTAAAGGTATATCAAATTTTTTGATAAGATCAAAACCATCCCTTTCATATTCATTGCTTGAAGCAACGTTAACCTTGATGATAAGATCACCTGTTCTGTTGTTAAGTGATTTACCTTTACCTTTTGCTCTTATTTTTTGACCGTCATTTATACCCTCAGGTATCTTTATATCAAAGGGTGCTTTTCCTTGAAGTGAGATATTTTGTTTCCCACCTAGTATAGCTACGTCAAAAGGTATTGTGATCTGTGCTTGGATATCAAGGCTTGGTTCATTAAAACCACCAAAGCCTCCTGCTCCTCCAAATCCGCTGCTATTAAAACCTCCGCTAAATCCACCTGCAGAAAAGCCCCCTGCTCCACCAAACATACTTCTAAGTATCTCATCAAGATCAACACCTGCTCCTGCTTGACCCCTTGCAAAATCGTGGAAATTCTGACCGCCGAACATATTATCACCGAACTGATCGTACTGTGACTTTTTCTCAGGATCGCTTAGTACTTCGTAAGCTGCATTTATCTCTTTGAACTTCTCTTCAGCTTCTGGTGTTTTATTTATATCGGGATGGTATTTCTTTGCAAGCTTTCTATACGCTTTTTTTATCTCATCCGCGTTTGCGCTGTCATTTAACTCTAATGTTTCATATAAACTTTTTGCCATAGTGTATTCCTTTTTATAGTATATAAGTATTTAATAGCGATATTATACTATAAACTTGAGTCTAAGTCAATCAAGTTTGAACACTTTATACTATCGAGTGGTAATCAAATAATAAATTATAAACAATACAAAAAAGTGATTTTTATGATACAATTTAGCTACATTTTTTAAGTATATTATTCAAATAAATTATATTTTAAACTTTAAAAGGTATTACTATGGGGAATTTAAACAATATATCGATTAGATGGAAGCTTCTAATCTTGATAGCAGGTATAGTTTTCTTAATGTCTTCAGTTCTTGTATCGCTTAGTATATACGATATACAAAAGACATCTTCAGATGATATAGAGTTTTTCGAAAAAAAAGCTTATGCGGCAAAAAAAGATGAGCTTAAATCAAACGTAGATATCGTTCTTAAGACCATAGAGTCTTTTTACGATAGAACCTCTAAGCAAAAGGTAAAAGAGGAGGTAAAAGGCAAGCTTACTACTCAAGCAAGTATGCTTGAGAATATTCTTCTTAGCTACTATAAACAACATAGATACAGCCCTACTCTTAAAAAAGATATGATAGAGATAGTAAAGAATAGCAGGTATGGTAAAAGCGGTTATTTTTGGATAAATGATAGAGGCGCAAATATGATTATGCACCCTATAAAACCCTCTTTGAACGGTAAAGATTTATCTAATACTAAAGATCCTAACGGTAAAAGACTTTTTATAGATATGGTTAAAGTCTCAAACGATAGCTCAAATGGTTTTGTTGATTATCAATGGCCAAAACCAGGCTTTGATAAACCACAAGATAAAGTATCTTATATTTTTACATTTAAGCCTTTTGGCTGGATCATAGGAACTGGTGAATATGTTGATAACGTAACAAAACAGATGCAAGATGAGGCATTAAAAACTATTGCACAGATGAGATACGGCAAAGATGGAGCTAAAAACTATTTTTGGATAAATGATTCTAAACCAAATATGGTAATGCACCCTATTAAGCCTGCACTAAACGGTAAAAGTTTAAGTGAGAGTAAAGACCCTAACGGTAAAAGACTATTTGTAGAGATGGTAAAGGTTGTAAATGAAAAAGGCAGTGGTTATGTGGATTATCAGTGGCCAAAGCCAGGATTTGATAAGCCCCAAAATAAGATATCGTATGTAGCTTATTTTAAGCCTTGGGACTGGATCATAGGAACAGGTGTTTATGTCGATGATATAGAGCAAGAGGTTCTTGCTATGCAAAAAGTTGCAGATGAGAATGTACAAAGTTTGATCACGGTATTTATTATTGTAAGTATCGTATTGCTTCTTATTGTACTTATCTCTTTATATATAGGTATTATCGCAAGTGTTATTAGACCGCTTGAATCATTGATGAACGGTTTTAAAAAGCTGCTTACTACAAATGATATCTCTACAAGATTGGAGATAAGAGTAAAAGATGAGATAGGAAATGTTTCTATGTTGTTTAACGAATATATGGATTCTATCCAAAATGGACTAGATGAAGATAAGAAACTTATAGATGAAGCAAAGATGGTTGTTGGAAAGATAAAAGAGGGATCATACTCTGATACAATAGCCGCACATACTCACAACCGATCTTTACAAGAGTTTACGAACAGCGTAAATGAAATGATAGGTGCTACAAAAGATCATTTTGCAAATATAAATAAAATACTTAGTGAGTATGCAAAATATGACTATCGCAAAGATCTAAGACTTGATGGGATTAAAAAAGATGAAGCGTTTGATCTGTTGGTTAAAGATATAAACAAACTAAGAGATTCTATAAACGAGCAGCTCAGCGTAAATATGTCAAATGGTCTTACTCTAAGTAAAAGTAGTGATATCTTAATGCAAAATGTAGAGAAATTAAATAAAAACTCAAACGAAGCAGCAGCGTCACTAGAAGAAACTGCAGCTGCTTTAGAGGAGCTTACTGGCAATATCTCAAGCAATACGGAAAATATTGTTAAAATGGCAGGTTTTGCAAATGAGCTTTCAAACTCTTCAAATGAAGGGCAAAAACTAGCTCAAGAGACAACTGTCTCTATGGATGAGATAAACTCTCAAGTTGCGGCAATAAATGAAGCGATAAGTATTATCGATCAGATCGCTTTTCAAACAAATATACTTTCACTAAACGCAGCCGTTGAAGCTGCTACTGCAGGTGAAGCAGGTAAAGGTTTTGCGGTGGTTGCAGGTGAGGTTAGAAACCTTGCCGCAAGATCTGCAGAAGCGGCACAAGAGATAAAAGACCTAGTGGAGAGCGCAACAGCTAAGGCAAACAATGGTAAAGGTATAGCTGATAGGATGATCCATGGATACAACGGCTTAAATGAGAATATAGCTAAAACCTTAGAGCTTATTAAAAACGTAGAGACCGCAAGTAAAGAGCAGCAAAGCGGTATAGTGCAGATAAATGATGCTATAAACTCTTTAGATATGCAAACCCAGCAAAACGCAAATGTAGCAACATACACTTATGAGATAGCGGTTCAAACCCAGTCTATCTCAAAAGAGATCATAGAGGATGTTGATAAAAAAGAGTTTACTGGAAAAGGTGAGATAAAAGCAAAAGATATAAAAGTATCTGCTTCTAAAAAAGAGGAGATACAAGCGCCTATTAAAAAAACAGAACCTGCACCTGTACAAAAAAACAATAGTGTAAAAAGTGAACCTCTAAAGGCTTCAAAAGAGATAAAGCCTTCAATCGGTAATGATGAGTGGGAGAGCTTTTAAGCGATTATATTCTTAAGGTTTAAAGATATCGTTGTTTCAACATCGGGAGTTGACGATATCTTTAGATCGATCTTATTGTTATCACAAAAATCTTTTACTATCTTAAGTCCTAGACCGTACCCTGTCGAGTTTGAGTTCTCTTGAAAATACTCATCAAATACCAAAAAAAGATTTTTTGTATCAATTCCACAGCCCGTATCGTAGATACTTAATATATTCTCTTTAAAACTAATATTTACACTACCATTTGGTTTATTATATTTTATACTGTTTGAGATAAGGTTGTCTATCATCTTTTCAAAACCAATCTTATCTGTTCTAAGCATTGTATCTACGCTATCATCAAAGTTGATAGCTATGTCACCTTTGATATCTTCAAATTTCTTTACGGAGTTTTGGATAGTTGTTTTTAGATCAAAATCGCAAATATCTATCTTATCTATCTCTTGCTTGATACTATATTCCATATCTTCGTATAGTTTTAAAAGGTTGTTGCAAGATTGTTTTATCCTATCTATCTTTTTTAGATGTTTATCGTTATCGCAGATTTTCTCAAGCATCTTTGTATTTGCCATAATAGTTGCTACGGGAGTGTTTATCTCATGGAGTGTCTCTTTTAGTTTTTTTTGTAGGTTATCGTCACTTTTAAAAAGCTCATTAAAGATACCGTTGGCAAAGACATAATAAATAATACCTCCTGTTAGAACCAAAAATGCAGAGATATGCATTAGATAGCTTTTATCTACTATCAAACCTTGCGGTTTTAAGATAAAAGTATCGATAAGTACAAAGTGGATATATAGTATTATAGATGTGATAAAAAAATAAAGAATTATGTTTGAAAGTACAAACTCTTTCTTTTTAAAATTCAATCTTGTACCCTATCGCTTTTAAGTTGGTAATAGCACCTTCTGGAAGCAGTTTTTTTACACTGTTTATATAAACTCTAATGGAGCCTTCACTATATTCATCTGCATCGCTCCAAAGCTTTTCAATTATCATCTCTTTCGTAACGATCTGCTTTTTATTGTGTTCTAAAAAAAGCTCTAAAAGCTCTATAACTTTTGAAGGTACTTTGATCTCAGTATCGTTTTGTAGAATTGTTTTTGTTCTAGGGTTGAAAACTATATTCTCTTGCAGTAAAACCTCTTCAAGCTGTTTACCTGCTCTTTTTAGAAGTGCTTTTATTCTAAGCTCAAGCTCATCTAGATCAACAGGCTTTCTTAAAAAATCATCTGCACCGCTTTTAAAACCCTCTTTTAGAGTATCGCTATCTTTATATGATGTTAGAAATATAGCAGAGGTATCATCTTCACAGCCTCTAAGTGATCTTAAAAGCTCTAAACCGTTTGAGTCAGGAAGATTTATATCTAATATATAAAGATCGTATCTATTCTCATAGGTAAGCTCTATAGCGCTGTTTGCATCAACAGCAATATCTATAGTATGTCCAAGATCGGACAAAAACTCCTCGATAGTTTCGCAAAAAAGCTCATCATCTTCAACTAAAAGTATTTTTGCAGACACGATTATCCTTTTGGGTCAAATTCGCTAAAGTTTTGTTTTAATGCTTCATAAACTACGATTGAAACACTATTTGCAATATTTAAACTTCTTGCTTCATCTATCATAGGTATTGTTATACAGGTGTCTGGATTTTTATCTAAAAGTGATTCTGGAAGTCCAGCATCTTCTCTTCCAAAATAGAAATAGTCATCTTTTTTATACTCTTTTTCAAAGTATAGGTTATCGGTTTTTGTTGTGGCAAAGAAGTGTCTATCGCTTAAAGGGTTCTTTGACCAAAAATCTTCTATATTCTCATATTCAAAAACCTCAAGCTCCTTCCAATAATCAAGCCCTGCTCTTCTTAAAGCTTTTTCGTTGATCTCAAAACCGTAAGGTTTTATAAGGTGTAGTTTTGCTTTTAGTGCATAACATAGTCTACCGATAGTTCCCGTGTTTTGCGGGATTCTAGGCTCTAATAAAACTACGTTAAACATCTTTTCCCTTTATAATACTATCGTTTTATTTTTATGTACAAAAACTCTTTCATCAAGCAATAGTTGCAGAGCATTTGCTAATACAACTTTCTCAACGTTTCTTCCGTCTCTTCTCATCTCTTGCCAGCTATAGCTATGATCTACACTTACAACATCTTGTGCTATGATCGGACCCTCATCAAGATCATTTGTAACATAATGTGCAGTAGCACCGATGATCTTAACACCTCTTTCATAAGCTTGTTTATAAGGGTTCGCGCCTATAAAAGCAGGTAGGAACGAGTGGTGTATATTTAGAACTTTTTGAGGGAACTCTTTTACAAAGTTGGGTGTTAATATCCTCATATATTTTGCTAAAACTATTATCTCAGGATTATACTCTTTTATCTGATCAACTATCAGTTTTTCGTGATCTTCCCTTTCTAAACCTTGTGCATCTATATGGTGAAAAGGTATATTGAACTTCTCTACCAACTCACCTAGGTCGTTGTGGTTTGCAATAACTGCTTTGATATTTGCATTTAATTCACCATCATAGTATCTTATTAAAAGGTCACCTAATACATGAGACTCTTTTGTAGCTAAGATAACAATATCTTTTGCTTTATTCTCAACAAGTCTTACTCTTGTCTCGCCGCTTAAAGCCTCTTTGATAGAACTTAAAAATCTCTCTTTATCAAACTCACCTTTTATAACGGTTCTCATAAAGAATTTTTTGTCCTCTTCATCAACATACTCTGCATTGTGTTCGATATTTAGTTCAAACTCATAGATTATCTTAGATACTTTGTAAACTAGACCTTTTTGGTCGTTTGTATCTATTAATAAAATATACTCTTTCATTTATCTACCTATTGTTTCTAATTTTTTTCTATACTCTTCGTAGTCAAAACCTTTAAGTCTTGCTACACCGCTTTCAACCGCAGCTTTTGCAACAGCAGAGCTTACCTCTACAATAAGTCTTTTATCAAACGGTTTAGGGATGATATACTCTTTTGAAAATATCAATTTTTCACCGTAAATTTCGTTTACATCTTCAGGTGTAGCTTGTTTTGTAAGGTTTGCTAGTGCATAAGAAGCTGCTATCTTCATCTCCATATTTATCTTTTTAGCATGAACATCAAGTGCACCTCTAAAGATAAATGGGAAACCAAGTACATTATTTACTTGATTTGGAAAATCACTTCTTCCTGTTGCCATAATAGCTTTATCTCTTATCTTAAATACATCTTCAGGGAAAACCTCAGGTGTAGGGTTTGCTAGTGCAAAGATGATAGGCTCATCAGCCATTAAAGAGATATCTTCAAGAGTAAAAGTTCCAGGAACTGAAAGTCCAAGAACCATATCTGCTTCTCTAAATATATCGGCTCTGCTTATATCTTTTTCTACGGCAAACTCTTCTTTGTATTTGTTTAGATCGCTTCTATTTTTATGAATAAGCCCTTTGCTATCAAGCATAAATATGTTTTTAATGCCCAATTGCTTATACATTCTAGCACAGCTTATTGCAGCAGCTCCTGCTCCAACTATGATAACTTTCATATTTTCTAGTTTTCTATTTGTAAGCTCGCAAGCATTGATAAGCCCTGCACTACTGATGATCGCAGTACCGTGCTGATCATCGTGCATTACAGGAATATCTAGTTTTTCTACTAGTCTTTTTTCTATCTCAAAACACTCAGGAGCTTTAATATCTTCTAGGTTTATACCCCCAAACGTTGGTGATATAGCTTCAACTATCTCGCAAAACTTATCGATATCTTTTTCATTTACCTCAATATCAAATGAATCAACTTGTGCAAAGTTCTTAAATAGTACAGCCTTGCCTTCCATAACTGGTTTTGAAGCAAGTGCACCAATATCACCTAAACCAAGTACTGCTGTACCGTTGCTGATAACCGATACTAGGTTACTTTTTGAAGTATATTTAAATGCATTATGCGGGTTTTTCTCTATCTCTAGACAAGGCTCAGCAACACCTGGTGTATAAGCCAAAGAAAGATCTCTTTGTGTCTTAAAAGGAACAGTTGTCTCAACGCCTATCTTTCCAGGCTTTGGAAATTCGTGATAATCTAAACTCTCTTCTTTTGTTACTTTTACACTTTTTATACTCAAAATATATACTCCTTTAAAATATCGATGGATAATACCAAAAAATCACTTAACAAACAGCGATACTATGGCTCCTATAGCTAAGATAACAGCTATGACTTTCCATATCTCTTCATTCTTTAATGTAGGGTTTAGCTCACCACATTCAGGGCACAACCTTATCCCTTTTTTTACCTTGTTATTACAGTTCTTACAGGTATCTTTTTTCTCCATTTTATCCTCTATAAACTATTTGCAGTGTCTATACAACTTTGTATAGATGTATCTTTTGCTATATAAAACTCCACATCTTTGGGTAAAGCATTTGCTGTCGTCTCACCTATAACCACAGCTTTAAAAGAGCTATCCCATTTAAATGATCTAAAAAAACACTCTATTGTAGAGGGTGAAGTGAATATAAATATGCTGTTATTGTTAAAGTTTTTATCTTTATACTCTTTACATATAGTTTCATATGCTATGATCTCATCAAGCTCTACTCCGCTATTTTTAAGTATATCTCTTAGTTTTGATACCACTTTTTTAGCTCTTAGATATAAAACTTTTTTACCTTTTAATTGTTCACTTATCTCTTTTGCAAAACTATCTCCGCTTTTGGTTTCGCCAGTATAAGTGAGGTTTCCACCAAGATCTTTTACTTTTTTTGCAGTTGGTTCAGAGATGGCATATGAGGGTATATTTTTCCACTCTTTGTGCTTTTTATCTATGGCAGTAACGGAGTTTTTTGATGTAAAAAGTAGAAAATCGTAAGCACTAAGCTCTATATTGAAATCTAGATATTTGATATCTATTATCGGAAGATTGTTTATATTTTCTTGTTTTGTATTGCTTAGTAGATAAATATCTTTTTGGCTCATCTATCGGTTGATTTCCATTTTAATACTGAGGTTTCTATATATTTTATACCGTTTTGGTTTAACGTATAATCAGGCTTAACTATATAGTTCATAAATTTAACTTCTGCATTTGTAAACCCCTTAGGGTCTTTATCGCTGATATCTATTCTACCTTTTATATCTTCTACCCTTTTTAGCTTCTTATCGCTGGTTTTTAGGTAGTAGGTCACTGCAAATTTATTGTTCTCTTTTTGCTCAATAGCAACAAATACCATATCGTTTAGAGACTCAAAGCTAAAGCTTGGAACTATCGATTTAAAGGTTGCAAAATCTATATACCCTATATATATCTTGGTAAAAATATCAAAATATCTTCTGCTTTTATTTGTTCTTAGAAACTTTAGGTCGATCTTATGGGTCTCTATATCATGCGATCTTTTTAAAAGGTATCTCATGGTATCGAAATATTTAAAGTGAAAATACTCAAGCTGTGATACCTCTTGAAGTTTTTCAGATTTTACCCTTAAGAACTTTTGCTTATTTTGTTTTCTATTTAAGATATCATTTAAAAGATCTCCCGCTTCAAAATCTTTTGTAACCCATACCGTACAATAAGCAGGAAAAACATTTGTTCCAGTTGCACCGTTTGTTAGTATAATAAGCGCTTTTACCTTTAGTTTTGGAAAAAGTACCTGCAGTATAGCTTTTTTCTTTCTAAGTCTTTTTCTAAGACTAGAAGTGGTGTTTACGATGGTTGATTCTACAAAATATACGGAATCTTTTGTAAAGAACATACCGTCAAACTCGCTTATATCTTTATATCCAGATTTATAAACTATTTGAGCATTTCTATCTATTTGAAGACCGATCTTACCGTTTTTTACGTTTCTATTTTGGTGAGGCCCTTTTAGTATAAAGCTTGTGATCTCGTTGTTTTCTACGGCATATCTTAAAAGCAGCTCATATATTATGTTTTCATATATTTCACCTTTGAAGCTGCTAAATGAGCTTATATATTGTGGGTCATCCTCTGCTCTATTTTGAGCAATAAGTTTTTTTAGAAATGATATATGGTATGAGTAGTATAAAAGATTATCACCTATTGATGATATATCTACATTTTGTATGGTTTTGTTGATCTTTAGCTTATTTGTTCTTTGAGGCAAGATAGATATCCTAATTTATTAAAGAATATAGGATACCTAAAAACCCCTTTAGTTAAGATAATAACTTTCTTATAAATCTTCTACTTTAAAAGAAATTTTCTCATCAAGCTCATCTAAAAGCTCAAAAATAAAGGCAAATGAGATACCTTGAAGTGTAAAATCAACACCTTTTTCACTTTGGCTTATACTGTTTGTTTTGCAGATATATATCTCTATGATATTGTCAAACTCAAATATCAAAGCTTTATTTAGCTCAAAGTCCTCTATTACAAGTTTTGATGTATTTAGTACTATATTATCATCAAGCTGCTGCTTATTGAAGCTAAGCTGTTTTATATCCATAAAGTGAAGGTTCCACTCATTGATATATTTTAAAGCGGCTTTATCTTTTGTCTCAACTTTTAGTTCAAGGTTTATCTGTTTTTTCTTAAACTTATATTTTTTGGTGATCTTTGTATCGTGTTTTATCTCTTTATGTACTCCGCCCTCTCTTACTAGCTTTAGGCTTTTCTCATCACTTTTTACTACTTCATAAGGCTGGTTTGCAAAATCTCCGTACTCCCAAAACTTAGTCTCTTCAAAGTTCTCTATAGTAAAGCTGTCGTTGCTGATATGATCAACTGAGGATTTTTTTAGATACCAGTCATAGTTTAAAGGCACCTCTTCATCTACATAAAGAGTATTTGAATGGATAGTCTCGATATCATCATTTTCAATATCAATAGTTGAGATATCTATCTCTTCGGTTTCAGGCTCCTCCTCACTAACCTCTATCTTACTATGGTAAGCCTCTTTATATCTTGTAAGGGTATTTTGAAGGTTAAAAGCTTTATCTTTGATATCAAGCTCAAATATCTGACCACCTTGTTTTGGAGATATGATCGTTAGAAGTGAGCCTTTGTTGTACTTATACTCCTCATAACCGTCACAGTCTATATCTAAAACCTCAAAAGAGTTATTTAGTATATTCTCACATTTTAAGATATATTTATAAGCATTATCTCTTAGGTTTGGAAGGTATATTCCTCCAAATACCCCATGCCAAAGTACATCGTTACACTCGGCTCTATAAAGTGCATCTTTATATGTTTTTGACTCCATCTGTTTTTTTGAAAGCTCAAGTACACGCTTATGGATCCAGTTGCTCTCTTGGTATTTGCTAAAGAAATTTTTCCAAATCCCACCTTTTACATATTGACTGACTCCAGGGTTATTATGTATTAGCTCCTCTATCTTTAAGCTATCATCTGCACTAACGCTCCACTCACCCATCTCTTGATATGATGTTGTTGAAAGGTAAGCTAAAGAGATCGGCTTATTTGCTTTAAAAAACTCACTGTATGTTTGCACTTTTATTTTTTTATCTTTTAAAGATCTTTCTAAAAACTTCTCAAGCCATTTTTTTTCATAAACGGTCTCATATGTTTTAGGCCATACACCAAACTTTTCACCGTCATCAAATATAATAGCCGCATTTCTTCCTTCAACATTGGCAAATGTGTGAAGTATATCGTTTGTTTTATTTTGGTTATAAAACGGGATTGCATATCTTAAAGCTTGACTGATAGGGAAAAGCCCTATTTGCTCACCACCCTCTTCTGTTATAAAATACCCGTTTAGATTGCTTGGATCGTATCCGTTTGATATAAAGTGATAATCATCAACTATCACATACTCAATACCGCATTTTTTAAGATCACCTATAATAGAGTTATCCCAAACTCTCTCGGTTAGCCAAAGCCCTTTTGGTGTTTGGTTAAAATGTTTCTCTATATATTCATTTAGTTTTGTGATCTGCGCTATTCTATCTTTTGACGGTATAGAAGCAAGTACAGGCTCATAATAACCGCCGCTAAAAAACTCTAACTGATCAGATAAAGACTTCATAAGCTCAAAAAGCTTTTGATCGTTCTTTTCTATAAACTCTAAAAGCCAACCGCTATAGTGAACAGATACTTTAAAATCAGGAAAATTCTTTAATACTTCAAAGAAAGGTCTATAGGATTTCTCTATTGTCTCATATAATACCCTGTCGAAATTATCTACAGGTTGGTGACAGTGTATCCCTAAAAGTAGTGATGTTGTTTGCATATTATTCCTTATAGGTATTTTGTACCTTGTAATGAACCTTCATTCAAAGTTGAAAGTTTTATATCAAGCCTTTCTCGTTTAAAGGCACTTTTTGTAAATTCATCCTCTAAGAGCTTTTTTATATCTTCACTCTTGCCTACACTTCCGCCAAGCACAAGCGTATCAAAATCAAAAAGGTTTAAAGCCGTATGAAAAGCAAAGGCAACACCTTTGTAAAAATCCTCTACTACCCTTTTTGCGTTCTTATCATTATGATCTTTTAAAATATCGATTCGTCTATATTGTTTATCTATCTCGTAAAATTCACACCATTTTTCTATGCCGCTGCCGCTTACACTTAGCTCCAAGCAGTCATCTCTTCCGCAACCGCATATAAAAGGTGTTTTCTTATATGGTATATGTCCCATCTCTCCGCTTTGGTTATTGGCTCCAAGTATTAAGCTGCCTTTATCTATAAAAGCTGCACCAAATCCAGTACCTATATAAAACACACCTAGTGTTTGGACACCTAAGCACTCTTTTTCAGCCAATGCCGCACAGTTTAGATCATTTTGTATATTTAAAACGGTATCAAACTTATTCTCTATATATTTTTTTATATCAATCGGTTTTATATCTGTATTTGGCGAAGAGAGTATCTTGCCATCTTTAACGGGTCCGGCAAAAGATATATTTACACTCTTAACACTATTTTTACTCAAAAACTCCTCTAAAAAAAAGACTAGGTCATTCTCTTTTGTTTTTAGAGTAATAATACTCCCATTATCTATTTGGTATCTAAAGTTTGTGCCGCCAAAATCGATATATAGTTTCATTAACTTTTATAAAGACCTATATACTCTTGAGCCGAATGTTTCCAGGAGTTATCCACTTTCATATTATGTTTTGATGTTTTAACAAACTTTTTATGGTTGCCGTATAAAGATAATGCTTTTGCTATAGCGTGCATAAACCAAAACGAGTTGTGCTCAACATATGTTACGCCTATACCGATATAATCTTTTAGATTGTCATAATCAACATCGGTAAAATCAACAACAGTATCGTTTAGTCCACCTGTTTTAGCAACAATAGGAAGTGCACCGTATTTCATACATATCATCTGGTTTAATCCGCAAGGCTCAAACTGTGAAGGCATAAGTAAAAAGTCAGCTGCAGCGTACATCTTTCTAGCAAAGCTTTCGTCATATCCAACCTTGATATAAACGTTTGGATAGCAAACAGAGATATTGTTAAATATCGTGTTATAGTTATCTTCACCGCTTCCAAGTATGATCATATTTGCTTCAAAATCTCTAAACTGGTTTAAAGACTCTATTAGAAGATCAACACCTTTTTGGTGTGTAAATCTACCGATAAATACGAAAAGCGGTTTATCGCTCTCTACAAAACCAATCTCTTTTAAAAGTTTTTTCTTATTTATCGCTTTATCTTCATGATCTTTTATACCGTAATTTTTATAAATCATATCATCTGTTTTAGGGTTGAACACCTCATAACTTACGCCGTTTAGTATCCCTTGAAGTTTGTATGAGTTTATTCTAAGTGTTTCATCTAGATTGTTTCCAAAAAGAGGAGTTTGTATCTCACTTGCATATGTTGGACTTACCGTTGTAACATGATCACTGTAAAAGATACCCGCTTTTAGAAAATTTACATGATCAAAATATTCTAAACCTTCAGGTTTAAAACAACCGTCCCAGTCAAGTTGAAGCTCATCCATAACAGACTTTGGAAATACACCTTGGTAAGCAAGGTTGTGGATCGTTAGTACTGTTTTTATACCTAGTGAGGCAAACCTTGTTTTCATTATCATAGGTATAAGTGCTGTTTGCCAGTCATTTACATGTATTACGTCTATTTTAAGCTCTTTTTTAAACATAAGCTCTATGCAGGCGTATGAGAAAAGACCAAATCTTAGGGCATTGTCTCCAAAATCACCATTATCGTCAAAATATAAACCTTGTCTATCACAAAGAACAGGGTTATAGATAAATAGTTCATATTTATTCTTTTTATTTACATAAACATCAAGCTGATGCCTTACGCCGTTTAGATAATAATCAAACGAAAGATTATCGTAAACGATATTGTATTTATCTCTATCTATTGTTTGGTATAAAGGAAGTACAGTATAAACCTTTTCACTTTTTCTTAAAGCCTCAGGTAAACTTTGAGCTACATCACCAAGCCCTCCACTTTTTGCGTAAGGGTACATCTCACTTGTACAAAATAGTATATTCATCTTTTCTCCATTATTCTTTTAATATATCTGCCGCAAGTTCAGGCAGTATCGTATTTATAGTAACATGCGTATCTAGTTCAAAACCAGCTAGTTTGTATATTCTAGGTAGTATTTGTATATGAAATCTATTGGGATTATCTGCGCTTTTTGCTTGAATATCACCGTTTTTTATCAGCATATTAAAAGGTATTTCACCTAAAGATGTTTTATATTTTTTAAATACGAACTCCATCAATTCACTAAGTGCATATATATGAGTATCTTTAAATCCAAGTATACTAGGTATATCATCCTTTGCCATTATCATAACTTCAAAAGAGAAGCTTGAAGCATAAGGACAGTAAGCTATAAAAGAGCTATTTTCCATAAGTATTGTTTTCTTAAAGCTTTTCTCATCATATATAAGGTCATCAAAGAACGATCTATCATGTTTGTCTTTAAACTCTTTATAGAAGTTTAGATCACATGCTATATTATCGGGTATAAAAGGCATCGCTATAAGCTGCGTATGTGAGTGCTCCAAAGTTGCACCTGCATCCAAACCGCTGTTTTTAAAGATAGAAAAGTATTTAAGTCTACCATCTTTTCTAAGGCTCTCTATCCTTTTTTTGATAATATTTAGATAGTCCGTAAAGTTCTCTATAGTAAAATCAAACATTTGAAGATCGTGGTCGTTTGTTTCTACGATAACCTCATGTGCTCCAAATCCGCTTCTTTTTTCAAAGTTCTTCTCTTTTTTAGATTTTGACTCTATATCTATTGAAAGAGCATGGTAAAGATTTGGTACCACCCTGCACTTCCAGTTTTTACTTTTGTCTTCTATTCTTGCTACTTCATTGGGTGTCATAACCTCATTGCCCGGTTCAAAAGGGCAGCTCTCTTTAGAGCTTTGAAATTTATCTTTTTGATCATCGAAGTCATTAGGTCTTTTTGCTCTATTTGGTGCAAATAAGGTCCAGCTTCTTGTTAATTTGTTATATCTAAATTCAGACAAATTAAAATCCCCTTTTATACATACCAGTTTAATAGTTCTAAATTATCTATATGAAGATAGAAATCATCATATATAGGGAACTTTTGTACTGTTTTATCGTTTTTCTTAAGCTCAAATCCAAACTCAATATTTTTATGTTTAAATCCGTTTTTATCAAAACCTATCTCAATATCTATATCGCTTTTAAATATCTCTATATTTATCCCGTTTTGTTTTAGATATTGTTTTTCATCTGTTAATATTATCTCAAAAAAATAACTATTTAGCTGAATAAACAATACGCTATTTTCGTTTAGATGTTTAAGATCACCCTCAAGCAAAAGGAAAAGCTTTTCATCGTTGTAACCGTAGCGTACTACCTCTACGGTATTTTTCTTAGAATCCATAACTGAAAACTCTTTGTTGGTATCAATTATACCCGAGTTCAGCCACTCAAAATAGTTGCTTTTCTTACCATCTATTTTAGGATATATATAGTTAACTGGCTTAGTATGGAAGCTTTTACCCTCACCTCTTCCTGAGATTATAGGGGTATACATCTGACTAGGTACCGGGATAGCCATATAGTGGTATATATTTATCAAATGGGTTCTAAAAAGCTCATCGAACTGTGAGGCTAAAACCGTAAAGTGATCATCTCCGTACCACCAGAACCAGTCACTTCCAAGAGCAACCATAAACTCATGGTCTATCTTTTGTTTTATATCATCTTTTAGTTTTGCTTCGTTTTTCTCGTAATCTTTTTTGGCGATATCTAAAAGCTCCCAAGCTTTGTTCTTTTGCTCGTTTCCTATCCAGATATCAAAATTACCTCTTATCCAGCTTCCGCTTTTTAGATTATGAATAGTTTGTGTTTCTATCTGTGTATCTGTCGTGATATCATCCATAGTTACACAATCTATCCAGTCACACTTTTCAATGCTCTTATATAGGTATATAAAAAAGTCTTGTGCATTGTTTGGAAAAAACTCCCAAGCGTTCTCACCATCAAGTATAACGTTTACCAGAGGAGAGAAAGCATTAAAGTCGTAAATCTCTTTTAGATGTTTTAAGAAACTCTCTACGGCAGCTTTGGGCTCCATATTGCTATACTCAAAACCGATCGCATCGCTTAGATAGTGATCTCTAAACCTTACATCAATCTCTTTAAAATCTAAATTTAGCTTATAGTTTTTGTATATATTACTTTTATCGTTACTCTTTAACGTTTTAAAAAGTATCTCCTCATCGGTACAAAACCATTTAAGATCGTTTTGTATAAATAGTTTTGCAGTATCTTCACTTACACTTCCCTCCGCAGGCCAAAAACCGCTGGGTTTCTTACCGAATATATCTTCATACATCTCTATGGCTGTTTTGGTGTTTCTTACCCCGTAATCTTTAAAAGATGATGTTGTATTTGGCAGGTTTACATCATATCTAGCATCAACTGCACTATTTATGTTTAATAGCAGAGGTGTTATAGGGTGATAATAAGGTGTAGTAGATACTTGTGATATATTTTCATCCTCAAGCATCTTATAAAGCTTTATGATCTCAGGTAAAAAATCATAAAGGGCATTTATCAGCTCGATCTTCTCTTCATGGTTGAAATATGCTTGTTTTTTTAGCAGTCTTGTTACTGTTTCATTATTTTGTCGTAGATAGTTTCCACACCAAGATAGAAGAAATAGTATCTCACAATCAAGTATCTCATCATCGCTCAGATGAGATATCTCATTGTGGGCTTTATATTTTAGGTATAGCTCATAGTATCTATGTAAAGGTTTTATCATATTCTTCTCATTTGCTAAGAATATATATGTTTGCAAGAACTCTTTATCTTTTGCAGATAGAGTATTTACGGGCTTATAGATTATATCAAGAAGTTTATCGTTGGCTTCTCTTTTTATATACGATTCTATTTGTAAAATAAGCGAAGGTACCAGATTGTATGTAGACCTGATACCTTTAAAGTCCAGCGAATACCAAGGGATATCATAATAATCTTTTATAGCATGTAAAAATACCCAAGGCATAAGCGTGGCATTATGTGCATCATCCTTATAGTAAGGTTGATGCATATGCCATAAAAATGCTAATTTTAGTTTTTTATTCACTTAGCCAGTTCTCTATCTTATCGTGATATTTCCAGAATATTTTAGCAGCACTTTTTTCACTCTCTGCTTGGATATATATATTTAAGAAATCTCTAGTATCATCAGGAACCATTAAAATCCATTCATCCTCATTCAACCAAGTTTTAACACCGTCATTTGTGCTAACCTCTTTATCTTCGGCATCCTCAAGGAATTTTCTCATCATCTTTCCTTTAAACTCGCTAGGGCAAGCTACATTCTCACCTTTAAATACGAACTTAGGAAGTTTAGCTATTGTTTTAGATAGCTTTTTACCAGATTTTTGGATGATTTCTAGTATCTTAAAGCTTGAGAACACGGCATCTTTATTTAAACCGAATTTGGTAAATGCAAAATTACCGTCAGTGTTTGCTATTAGATCAAATGTTTGAAGATCTTTAGCTTTAAAGTTCTCAACCTTATCTCTTACAACCTCAATGTTTTTGTATTTAATAAAATCTGGTGTCCAAGCAGGAGTTAAAACCTTCATTTTTACATCACCGCAATATTTATCCATCATATCTAGTACGGCTAAAAGAGCTATATAGTCATATACAAGTTCACCCTCATCATCAATGATTTGAAGCTTATGACCGTTTGGATAGATCAAGAAACTACAATCAAGGCCCATAGCTCTTGTGATATTTTCCATATTCTTTTGAGATTTTATAACCTCTTCACCTACACCTGAAAGTTTTTTATCATCGCTATATGCATTTAAAACAACGTTTTCAATACCAAGCTCATTCATAATAGTAGGATATATATATGCAGTTGAACCAAACATTATATCGGTAGCCACTTTTATCTCATGGGTTCTAAATATATTTAGATCAAGGTTATCTATAACAGCGTCAATATATCTCTCTTCCATACCTGCTTCATCATATATCTCACCGATATCAGTATTTACAACTCTTCTATAGTTTTCCCTAAAGAATATTCTCTCTATAGACTTAGCTACTTTAGAGTTTACAGTAAGCCCCTCATCTGTATATATGATAACTTCAGTATCCAATGGATCGATAACCGATTGTCTAAAGTGGATACCTGCAATAATACCGTCATTTAGCTGCAGTGCAAACCTCATTACGTTTGATGGTGTACTTTGTAGATCGATAGCGTTTATACCTGTTGAAAGAAGTCCTGAAAGGAACGCTCTTTTAAGCATACGTGAGCTTTTATGATAATCTCTTGAGATATAAACTGTTGAGCCTACAGGAAGTGTTGAACCAAATGATTCTGCTAGTTTTGTAATAACATCAACAGATAGCTCTATATTTGTTCTACCGATAACTTTACCATTTTCAAAGATAGATGATTTGTATTTTGTTCCCCAGATAACATTGTTGCTGATCACTGAGTTTGCATCTATTAATTTTTCTGGCCAAACTAAAAGATCTTTTTCAAAACTTGTTTTTTTACCGATCTCACATTTTTCTGCAATAACCACACCGTGAGAAGCTTTTACTTCATCTTTTATGATGTTATCGTTGCAGATAACGCTGTTGTTGATCTTTGCTTTTGAACCTATTTGAACATCATCCCAAAGAATAGAGTTTAAGACCTCTGAGTGTTTTTTGATCATAGCACTATCGCCTATGCAAGCATTTGTTAAAGTTACACCCTCGCTAATCTTAGTGTTCTTTCCTATAACAACTACGCCGTTCATTCTTATTTGGTCTGGAAGTTTTACACCCTCTTCTAAATAAACAGTTGCTTTATCTATCTTTTGTTTCTCACCTTTGAACGGAAGTTTTATTTTCCCATCAAATATATCTTGATAAACATCTCTATAGCTTATAGGGTTTCCAACATCTCTCCAGTAACCCTCTATTTGACATCCCCATAAAGGTATATCTTCACTCATAAGTTTAGGGAATAGATCTTTTGCAAAGTCGAAGTTTTCAGCGTAAGGGATATGATCTAGTATCTCAGGTTCTATAAAATAGATACCTGTATTGATAGTATCACTAAAAACCTCTCCCCAGCTTGGTTTTTCTAAGAATTTTTCTATTCTATCATCTTCATTTGCAATAACCACACCAAACTCCAAAGGGTTCTCCACAGGGGTAAGAGTGATAGTAAGTTTTGATTTTTTATCTTCATGGAACTTCTTGATCTCTTTAAAGTTAAAGTTTGTAACAAGATCTCCACTTACGATAATAAATGTTTCATCCAAGAACTCTCTTGCAAACGCAACAGCGCCTGCCGTACCGTAGTCATCATCAGGTTGAAAGTATGTGATATTTACACCCAGATCTTTTCCATCTTTAAAATGCTCTTTGATGATCTCAGGTTTAAAATAAAGCAATACTGCAATATCTTTGATCTTTAGCTCATCTCTTAGTTTTATAATGATATGTTCCATCATGGGCCTATTTAAAATAGGTAACATAGGCTTAGGTATAGAATTCGTCAAAGGTTGTATTCTTGTACCGAAACCTCCGGCTAAAACTATTGCTTTCATTTAGTATCCTTCTTATGTATTTTAAATTTTATTTTTCCAAGTTTTGCAAACACTTAATAGCTGCCTGTTCTTTTGAAATATCATATGAGCTTTTCTTAGGATATTTTTCAATATTATAACAGTATCAACCACATACGGACCTTTATTGAGCATCACACAATCGGCCCTTTGCGCAAATCCTGCATCGGTTACTTCTGCACGACTTGGAAGGTTATTTTTCATTTTCCCCTCTAGTATCTGTGTTGCATATATTACAGGTACATGAGCAGCTTCACAAATATCAAATATCTCATCTTGAATATAAGGAAGATTTTCAAACCCTATCTCTATGGCAAGATCACCTCTTGCTATCATAACCGCATAGTTTTTAGATTTTAACAATTGTTCAAAGATTTGTGGAAGATTTTCCAGCGCCATTTTTGTTTCTATCTTTGGTGCAATGGCAATATCCTCTTTATCTTTTTCTTTTAACATATTTTGTAGTTTCTCAATATCATCTGCACTTTGAGCAAACGATAAACCGATAATATCTGCAAAGGCAACAATATGTTCAAAGTTTGTTTCATCGATAGGTGTTATTGCACTAATATCAAGGTCGGTATTTGGAAAGTTTATACCCTTTTCCTCTTTTAATATTGTACCGCTTGCTTTTGCAAGAAATACCCTGCATATTAAGCCTATATCTTCTATAGCTGTTACTACGCATCCTATCTTTCCATCATCGATATATATCTCATCACCCTCTTTAACATAAGGGAATATCTCTTTATTTGTACAGCCGATTATTGCACTATATATCTTTGTATCATCGTGTTTATAGTTTGTATAACCCTCTATATCTTGAGGTGTGATAATAAACTCATCATCGATAAATAGTCTTATCTCTTGAGCAGAGAGCTCTATATTGTATATATCGCTTAATATCTTTCCGCATTGAATAGTTGTGTGTTTAAAGATAGTGATCTTTTTATTTGCAAAAGCAAATATCTTATCGTTCTCTTTTATAAGTCTATAGGGTATATCTTTTGCTCTTTCAATATCGTTAACATATATTTTACTTTTTGTTTTACAAGCCTCATATAGCTCATCGCTCACAACAAGTCTTGCAGGAAGAAGTTCCCCTATATTGTTCTTTAAAGCCTTATGGCTTGTAGCACCCTCTTTTGATCTAGGTATAAGCTCAACAACCTTAGGGTTTCTCCAAGAACCAATCTTAAAAGGATTAAACACCCTTTTTATAATCCCTGTTCTATTTTTAGGACCCGCAAGATCTACATATATCTTTGTGTCTTTATTTTGTTTGATATTTTCATTTTGGATGATCTTTGCCATCTTATTCCATGTCTGCGGATCATCGTGAGCGGTATTTATCCTAAGAACAGAGGTTCCGCTAAGGATTAGATCTGAGATAAGCTTTTCATTATCTACAGCTTCACTTGGAAGTGTTACCATAACTCTTGTTTTAAAAGAGTGTGGATCGCTCTCATCATCTTTGCTTCCAAAAACATTGATATTGTCTATCATTAGTTTTTTCGACTCTTCGTAGCTAAGAACCTGCTCATTTGGATCAGGGAAATACTCTTTACCCGTAAGTTTTGATAATATCTCTATATCTTTATTTATTGAGTCCACAACACAGCTTTGTGCATGACTTAAAGATGATAAACCGATAGAGGAGAGCTTGTGTTGAAGCTCAACCGCATCTATCGATCTAAGGTTTAAATACTCTCTTAGATTTTTTAAACTTTTATTGTTGTCGTTGTTTTTGCATACTATATTGTTTTTTAACTCAACCAGATCATCAAGGATCTTTTCTAAAAAAAGGGTGTCCATATTTATACTATTTTTCCCCGATAAATTTAACCATATCTAATAATCTACTTGTATATCCCCACTCATTATCGTACCATGCAAGAACTTTTGCAGTTTTTCCGTCAACTACGCTTGTCATATCAGGTACGAAAGTTGAACTATAGCTGCTTCCGATAAAGTCACTTGATACTCTTTTATCGTTATCTATCTCTATTAGTTCATCAAACTCGTTTTGGCTTGCTTTAACCATAGCTTCATTTATCTCCTCTTTTGTTACCTCTTTTTTAAGGTTAACAGTTAAATCAACTATAGAAACATCAGCCGTAGGTACTCTCATCGCATAACCGTTAAGCTTACCTTGAAGGTGAGGCATTACAAGACCGATAGCTTTTGCGGCACCTGTAGTTGTTGGGATCATATTTTGTGCTGCAGCTCTTGCTCTTCTTTTATCTTTAGCGTGTTTAACGTCTAGAACGTTTTGATCATTTGTGTATGAGTGGATTGTTGTCATAAGACCGTTTTCTATACCAAATGCATCATCAAGTACTTTACAAATAGGTGCTAAACAGTTTGTAGTACAACTTGCATTTGAGATTATAGACTCACCTTTATACTCATCTGTATTGATATTTAATACATATGTTGGAGTATCATCTTTAGCAGGAGCACTCATTACAACTTTTTCAACACCATCTTTTAGATACGCTTGACACTTTTCAGTAGTTAAAAAAGCTCCCGTACACTCGATAACAACTTTAGCACCACATTTACCAAAACCAAGCTCTTTAGGATCTCTTGTAGAGAATACTGTAATATCTTCACCATTTATTCTAATAGTGTTTTCGTTTACAACTTCAGCATCTATACCCATATGAACCGTATCATACTTTAGAAGATATTGAAGCATATCCATATCAGCCGTAGAGTTAATTGCAACTAATTCTATGTCATCTCTGCTCATCGCTATTTTAATTGCGATGATACCAATTCTTCCTGTTCCGTTTATTGCTACTTTAAGTGCCATGTTGCTATCCTTTTTAATCTTTAGATATTATATTATCTTTGCACAATTATAATCAGAATGAATTTCTAATTGATTACATTGTAACCAAAGTGTGACTTATAACAATTAAAATATTATGATAAAATAGATTAAAAAAACGGGGTAAAAATGAGAAGAGCAAAAATAGTAGTAACTTTGGGGCCTTCAAGCGATGATATTGAAACGATAAAAAAACTAATTACTCACGGAGTTAATGTTTTTAGACTTAATTTCTCACATGCAACGCATGAGTATCATGAGCAAAGTATAAAAAAGATAAGAGAAGCTTCAAAAGCAGTTGGTAGAGAAGTAGCTATACTTCAAGATATTTCAGGACCGAAAATAAGAATAAGCCACTTAGATGAGCCTATACCACTTCAAAACGGAGATATCTTAACTATATCAAAAGATATGGTAGATGAGAAAAAGAAAATTGTATCTTTAAGCTATCCTCAGATCATAGATAGTATCAGCGAGGGTGAACTTATATATTTTGCAGATGGTACGATAAGAGCAAGAGTTATAGAAAAAAGTTCAGATTACGTAAGGTGTGAGATCATTACGGCACAAACACTGCACTCAAAAAAAGGGATAAATTTCCCAAATACAAAACTAAATATAGATGTTATAACCCCAAAAGATGTAAAAGATCTAGAGTTTGGTGCAAAGCATGAGATAGATATAGTAGCTCTTTCTTTTGTAGGAAATGATAAAGATATAATAAAAGCAAGAGAGATACTAAATAAAAACGGTTCAAACCCTTTTATATTTTCAAAGATAGAAAAAAGCGAAGCGATAAGAAATATTAAAAAGATACTAAAAGTATCAGATGGAATAATGGTAGCAAGGGGAGACCTTGGTGTTGAGCTTGGAGTTCAAAGAGTACCATCTATTCAAAAAAAGATCATAAAAGAAGCAAGCAAACTATCAAAGCCAACCATAACGGCAACTCAAATGCTGACATCTATGATAAGCTCACCCTACCCTACAAGAGCAGAGATATCAGATATCGCAAATGCAGTACTTGATGGAAGTGACGCTGTTATGCTTTCAGATGAAACCACCATCGGTAGTTTCCCTCTAGAAGCTGTCGATGTACTTCATCAAACCATAGTTGAAACAGAAAAAGCATATCCTTATTATAAAGCAACAGATAACATCTCAAAAGACGACTCTATAGCAGGTGCTGTTACCACATTGGCAAAAACCTTAAAGCCTCACGCTTTGATATGTTTTTCAAGAAGCGGTAAAAGTGCTATGTCGCTTTCGAAGTTTAGACCAAAAGAGAGGATACTTGTAAGCAGTTATGATATTAAGACTTTAAGGAAACTTCAGGTTGTATGGGGTATAAATTCTATCTACTTATCTATTAAGTCTGATGATTCAAATCTATTGATCAAAAACTTTCTAAATGAGGCTATAAAAAAGAAACACATATATATCGATAAGCAATATGTATTGACCATAGGATGTCCTTTAACGGTCAAATACTCAACTAACGATATAAAGATACTTGAGCGCGAAACAATGGAGTATTTATTAAACCATTGATGTAACCGTCAGGTAATTTAAACAATATAAACTTACAACAATAAACGAGGGGTAATTAATGCAGATTGCACAATACGATTTTCACAAAGATTATACTAAGGGTGTGGCATATTTTTCAATGGAGTTTGCTATACATCAAGCACTTAAAATATATTCAGGTGGATTAGGTTTCCTAGCAGGATCACATATGAGAAGTGCTTATGATCTAAAGCAAAATGTTTTAGGTATAGGTATCTTATGGAGTTACGGTTATTATGATCAAGGGCGTGATGAAGATAGAAACCTTAGGGTTGAGTTTAGAAAGAAAAGATATTATTTTCTTGAAGATCTTGATATAGAGGTAGAGGTTATTATAAACTCAAAGCCAGTGTATGTAAAAGCTTATTTGGTTCCTGCAGATCTATTTGGTTCAGCTCCTATTATACTTCTTTCAACAGATGTTGAGCATAACGATTATCTATCTCGTACTATTACTCATAAACTATATGATACTCATGAGCAGACAAGAATAGCTCAAGAGATAGTACTAGGTGTAGGTGGTATTAAAGTTCTTGAAGCATTAAACCATAAGGTTGATATCTATCATATGAACGAAGGTCACTCACTACCTATGGTTTTTGAACTTTATAAAAATAAGTTCGAGTGTGATAAAGAGAGATTAAAAGAGGCTGTTAGATTTACAACACATACTCCTGAAGCTGCAGGTAACGAAGTGCACGATATAAACCTATTAAATAAGATGGGATTCTTTGCTGGTATGGAGCTTGAAGAGATTAGAGAGCTAACACAGATACAAGAGAATAAATTCAGCCTTACTGTAGGTGCACTGCGTATAGCAAAGATAGCTAATGGTGTATCTAAAATGCATGCCGAAGTTGCTACGCAGATGTGGAGCGAATATGAAAATACCTGTGAGATCATACCTATTACAAATGCTCAAAATAAAAGATTTTGGGCAGACAAACCTCTTGTACATGCTTTAGATGAGCATGAAGATTTTGAACTGATCGCTAGAAAGAAACACTTAAAAAGAATGCTGTTTAATGAAGTAGCGAACCAAACAGGTAAGATGTTTGATGAGGATGTTCTTACTATCGTATGGGCTAGACGTTTTGCAGAGTATAAAAGACCTGGGCTTTTAAAGTATGACTTTGAAAGATTTGAGGATCTTATCACAAGAGCTGAAAAACCTATTCAAGTTATCTGGGCAGGTAAACCCTACCCTCACGATACAAACGCGATAAACCTTTTCAATGAGCTTGTATTTATTGCTAATGAGTATAAGAACGTTGCTGTTCTTATAGGTTATGAGCTTGAGCTTTCTATGATGCTTAAAAAAGGTGCTGATATTTGGTTAAACACTCCTCGTATCACTAGAGAAGCAAGCGGTACAAGTGGTATGACAGCTGCAATGAACGGAGCTATAAACTTCTCTATAGCAGACGGTTGGCATCCTGAGTTTTGTAAAGAGGAGAAAAACAGCTTTACAATCCTTGGTGCAGAAGCTACCCCACCTGTAGAGGTTCAAGATTATAACGATAATAAAAGTATGATGGATATTTTAGAAAATACTATTATGCCTCTTTATTACGATAACCCGAAAAAATGGATCAAGCTAATGAAGAACTCTATGAGCGATGTTCTTTTTGATTTTGATTCAGACACTATGGCACACAAGTACTACAAAAAGATGTACAACAAATAAAAGGAAAAATATGTTTAACAATATAGAGTTGATGCAGAACATTAAATCTTTAAAAGATATTGACGTAAAAGATAAAAGAGTTCTTATAAGAGTTGATTTTAACGTTCCTATGGATTCACATAGTAATATTACAGATGATACAAGGATAAAAGAAGCTCTTCATACCATCAACCACTGTATTGATAACAAAGCACAGTATATAGTATTGGTAACTCACCTTGGAAGACCTAAAGGTGAAGCTGATGCTAAATACTCATTAAAACATATTTTAAAAAGACTTGAGAGACTTTTAGATAGACAAGTTGAGTTTATTGAGGATTTTACAAAACAAAAAGATCAGATACTTAACTCAAACTCTACAAAAGTACTTTTACTTGAAAATATAAGATTTTTTGCAGGTGAAACAAAGAACGATCAAGAGCTTTCAAAACAACTTGGTGAACTTTGTGATGTATTTGTAAACGATGCATTTGGTACAAGCCATAGAGCGCATAGCTCAACGGTAGGTATTACCGAGTTTGTACAAAACAAAGTTGCGGGCTTTTTGCTAAAAAGAGAGATTGACGCTTTTGCAAAGGCTTTATTTAAACCCGTCTCACCAATCTGTTTGGTTGTGGGTGGAGCAAAAGTAAGCTCAAAGATTACATTGCTAAACAATATCATCCCTAAGGTTGATAAGATCATTATAGGTGGAGCTATGAGCAACACTTTTTTAAAAGCCTTAGGTCACGATATGAAAAGCTCTTTAGTTGAAGATGAGTATCTAACAGAAGCAGATACTATCCTTAGAAGTGCCGCTCAAGCAGGTGTGAAAGTTTATCTTCCTGTTGATGTAGTGATCACTGATAGTATAGAGCAGCCTATAGATATAAAGATAGTGCCTGTTCAAGATCTTTTAGAAGGATTTAGTGCAGTTGATATAGGACCTGCAACTGTTAAACTATTTGAAGAGGCTATAGGGCTTTCAAATACCATAATCTGGAATGGACCTATGGGTATCTTTGAGATAGACAAATTTAGCAAAGGAACTTTTAGAATAGCTCACGCTATAGCTGATACATACGCATATAGTATAGTTGGCGGGGGTGATACCGCAAACGCTGCTGATAAAGCTGGAGAGAAAGAGAATATAAGCTTTATCTCTACAGGAGGCGGTGCCAGCTTAGAGCTTTTGGAGGGTAAGATACTTCCTGGTTTTGAGAATCTAGAAAAGATCGCTTAGTTTATGAACGTAAAAGCTATCGATCTTTACCTTCAAAAGTTAAAAAACGGTCTGGATAGTTCAAATCAGGTAGATGATGCAGATATTGCTGACTATCTAGAGGATGTAAAGCAAAAAGATGAAGATAAATTCTTTGAGTATTTAAACTCACTTCCAGAAAAGATAAGAGCCGAAACCTTTTTAGAACTACCCACATCTTTTCAGCTCGACCTTATACTAAAATATGATGCAGAGGGTTTAAAAGATATCCTTGCAAACCTTGATAGTGATGATGCTACGGATATGATTATCGCTATCTCTAAAGTTGATAAAGATAAAGAGGAAGAGGTATTTGCCCTTTTAGATGATAAAACGCAAAAAAAAATAGAACAGCTTATAAAATATGAAGATAATGAAGCTGGTTCTATTATGCAAACAGAGCTTGTAAAAGTATCTGTAGATAAAACAATAAATGATGCTATAGAGAAACTTGCAAAGCTTAAAAAAGAGGGGATCGGATCGGTTCAATCTATTTTTGTCACTGATGAATACGGCAAGCTTTTAAAGACCATAGCTATAGATGATCTTATTTTGGAAAAGAAAAAAAGCACTTTTAATGAGATAGTTGATAAGTTTCCAGTATCACACGCAGTATCTTCTCATGATAGTATTGATAATGTACTTAGTATTATAGAAAAATATGACCTAACAACACTTGGTGTTGTTGATAGGATGGGTCACCTTATAGGTAGAATTACCCATGATGATGTTGTAGATATTATGGAAGAGAGAGCTACAAAACAGATATATAACCTAAATAAACTAAACGGTAGTGAAGAGATACAAGAGAGCTTTTCTCAAACAAGCAAAACAAGAGCTATCTGGCTTGCAATAAACCTTATAAATGCAGTTTTAGCCTCTTTAGTGATCGGTATATTTGAAGAAGCATTAGATGCAGTAGTAGCCTTAGCTGTTTTAATGCCAATCGTAGCAAATATGGCAGGAACGGCTTCAGTTCAAACTATGACAGTTGTAGTTAGACAAATGGCGCTTGGAGAGATATCCTATAACGATATAAAACCCATCTTTAAAAAAGAGATAAATATAGCAGTGATGAACGGTGTTCTTTTTGGGATACTTAGTGCTGCGGTTTCTTTTATATGGTTTGATTCTGAGCTTATAGCTTTAGCGATAGGTTTATCTATGTTTGTAAGTTTTATAAGCGCAGGACTTTTAGGAGCATCTATACCTATGGTATTGAAAAAAGTAAACCTTGACCCTGCAATTGCAAGTTCTGTAATAGTTATAACACTTGTCGATATCATAGGCTTTTTCAGCTTTTTATGGTTTTCAGAAATAATTATTTTGTAATTTTTTATTTTGTTACCAATTTGTACTTTTTTTATGGTATAATCAACGCAAAATTAGCAATAGGTAGATGCAATGAACAATAGTAAAATAATCGATGAGAGTTTAAAGGACAATAGCGGGTATTCTTCTGATAGCGTACATGCAATTGAAACTATAACTTTAGATAATAATGTTGCAAAACACGATTATGATATACCCCAAAGATATTATAGATCAAAAGTGAGTTTACTACCGGTAAACACAAAAAAATTTTATGTTTATTGGGAGCTTGCAGATGAGCTTTTAAACTCATTGAATTTAGGTACGAATGATATAAAATTTCGTATAATCGATGAAAAGAAAAAACCTTTATTTGAGTTTGACTGTACATATTTTTTAGGTGAATATTTTATCAATAAAGAGTTTAGCTCATTTACTATTCAAGCAGTTGCAGGATATTATAAGAACGGTGAGTTTATCACAATCTTGGAATCGGCAAATATCATTAAAGTATTTGATACCAAACTAAAATATAGAGATAAGCAAAAAGATGTTTGGATCAAAAAAGAGAAAGGTTTTACAGAGATCATTAGAGCTTCATTACAGCATTTTACTATAGGTATGTCTTCAAAATCGTATGTTGAAGAGATAGAGAGATTAAAACAATATGAATCTGAAATTCTACAGAGCTTTAGCTCAGATGATATAGTAAAAGGAAACTAAGAATGATAACAGGATATTGGATACCAGTACTACACTCGCACCTGCCTTTTGTAAAGCACCCTAGACACGATTACTTTTTAGAAGAGCATTGGCTTTTTGAAGCTATTACGGAGTGTTATATACCTCTGCTTAGAAATATGCAAAGATTAAACGATGAGGGTGTGGACTTTAGACTTACCACATCGGTAACCCCTCCTCTAGCAGAGATGCTTGATGATGATAATCTTATGGAGAAATACTCTAGATACCTTGATAAACTTATAGAACTAGGTCATAAAGAGGTTGAGAGAACAAAAGATGATGAACATTTTAAAAATATCTCTTTGTTTTATAGAGATATGTTTATTCAAACAAAAGAGTTCTTTGATGGATTTTTAAAAGGTAATGTTCTAAACGGATATAGATATTTTAACGATTTGGGTAAGATAGAGGTTATCACTTGCGGTGCAACACACGGTTTCTTACCTCTTATCAGTGAAAATAGAAAAGCCGTAGAGGTGCAGATCGAAGTTGCGGTTAAAACGCACGAAAAACATTTCGGTAAAAAACCTAGAGGTATCTGGCTTCCTGAGTGTGCTTTTTATGATGGGCTTGATGAGATACTTAGAGATAACGGTATAGATTTCTTCTTTGTTGATTCTCATGCTTTAGTTTATGGAGAACCTACTGCTAGCTACGGTGTTTATGCACCTACATATACACCTAAAGCCGTAGCTGCATTTGCAAGAGATGGGCAGTCTGCAAAGCAGGTATGGAGCTCAAAAGAGGGATACCCAGGAGACTTTAGCTATAGAGACTTTTATAGAGATGTGGGTTATGATCTTGATTATGATTATATTAAAGATTATATCGATCCTGACGGTACTCGTGTATTTACAGGGTTTAAATACCATAAAGTAACTGGTGATAGTGACTTTAAAGAGGTATATATTCCAGAAGATGCTAAACACACTACAATAGGACACGCAAAAGATTTCCACCATAAAAGGGTTAAACAGTTTGAGTACTTAAGCGGAAATATGGATAGAACACCTATGGTTGTTTCCCCTTACGATGCAGAGCTATTTGGTCACTGGTGGTTTGAGGGTCCTGAGTTTTTATACAACCTATTTAAAGAGATAGAGGAGCATAAGGTGTTTAAAGCGGTAACTCCAGTTGAATACCTTTCAATGTATCCTAAAAACCAGATGGTAAACCCATCACCTTCATCTTGGGGTGACCAAGGTTATTATGATGTATGGTTAAACGAAGGTAACTCTTGGATATATAGACATCTTCATGCAATGGCTGATGATATGTGTAATCTAGCACAGCAATATAAAGATTATGCAGGTTATGAAACAGTAAGGGTCTTAAATCAAATGGCTAGAGAGCTGTTGCTTGCGCAAAGCAGCGACTGGGCATTTTTAATGACCACTAAAACTGCCGTTGAGTATAGCGAAAATAGAACCAAAGAGCATATCTATAACTTCTATGGATTAAAAGAGATGCTTGATAATAAGCAAATAGATACTTACGCTCTTGAAGATATAGAGTATAAAAATTCTATATTCGATTTTTTAAATTATAAAATATTTTTGTAAGCACTAATTAGTGCTTACACTCCACTTAAAACTCTGTAATCAAACTGTTACTGTAATCATTTAGAATTCGCTTTCAAGAGATTTCATTTCTTGAAAATTTTTATTGAACGGCGATAAATGAACAACAAAAAAATAGAAAAAAAAGTCTCTAAATTAGATTTTGCATTTCAACCTATCGTCGATATAAATAGCGGCTTGACAATTGCTTATGAAGCTCTTTTAAGAGATTATGATAAAGCTGGTTACAAAAGCATCGACAGTGTATTTGATAATGCATACAAAAGAAAAACACTCCATACTTTAGATATTTTACTTAGACAAAAGGTTTTAAAGAAGATAAAACCTATATATGAGATCAATAAAAACTTTAAGATATTTTACAATCTAGATAATAGAATTTTAGAAGTAAATGATTATGAACACGGGCAAACAAAAAAACTACTATCGAAAAATGGTTACAAACAAGACTTTATAGTATTTGAAGTATCAGAAAAGCATGAATTTAAGCAAATAGGAAAAGCACAAAAGGTGTTTGACTTTTATAGCAGCCAAGGTTTTAATCTTGCCCTTGATGATTTCGGTATAGGCTATTCTGGACTTAAAACGCTATATCTTCTAGATCCTCAATATATAAAGATAGATAGGTTTTTTATAAAAGATATTCTTAGCGATAGAAAAAAGAAGCTTTTTTTAACAAATATCATAAATATTGCGCACCAATCAGGTATTAAAGTTCTTGCTGAGGGTGTTGAGACAAAAGATGAGCTTGATGTGTGCAGACAGATAGGCTGTGATCTTGCGCAAGGGTATTATGTGCAAAGACCTACTCAAAATATAAGTGACCTAAAATTTGCTTACTGCCATATAAAAGCAGATAACTCCATAAGCAATAGCTGTGAAGTTGTATGTGAAGCGAACCTAAACCTTAACAATATGTTTGAGTCATCAAATGTATATAGCCAAATATTTGATAAATATGTTATCTCTACTACTACCGATCTAAAAGGTAATATCACAAATGCAACAAAAGCTTTCTGTGCTATAAGCGGTTATGGTAAAGCTGAACTTATAGGATCTCCGCACAATATAGTAAGAGATAAAAATATGGATAGAAGTGTTTTTAAAGATATGTGGAAAACTATAAAAAAAGGTGGTATTTGGTGCGGAACCATAAGTAATACTGCTAAGAACGGTTTTAACTATTATCTTGAAACCACCATCTATCCTCAGTTTTCAAATAGCGGTGATATTATAGGATATGCTTCCGTAGGAAAAGACGTAACCTTTAAAAAGCTTTATAGTATTGAAGGATTGTGCGAAAGTATGTAACCGTTTTGGAATTGTAGAAGAATACAATAATTACCAATAAAATAAGGGTAATTATGTATGAAAAGTTAAAAGCGAAGATCGATTCCTTACTAAATAGAAAATTCAATAAAAAGAAAAAATATGAAGATATATTAAAAGATCTTCATAGAAGAAAAAAAGAGTTAAAAAAAGATGATCATAAAGAGCATAAGTCTTTAGATAAGCTTATTAAAAAGACTGAGCTTTTGCTTGAAACCCTTCATGAAAAGTAGATAGATAATCCTCAACTATTTTTTTATGATCAAAAACCATTTTATCCAGCGGAATATCTTTTAAAGAGTACACATAAGCCTCTTTTGCATCATCTCCTGCTTTTGGCATTGCATATGCTTTTGCAACATAAACTACAGAAGCCGTATGAAATCTAGGATCTCTTGACGGGTCTGAATAAACATTAAGTAAACTCTTGATCTCTATATCAAGGTTTATCTCCTCTTTCATCTCTCTAATACAAGCGTCTTCAACTGTTTCACCCATATCTACAAAACCACCTGGAAGAGCTAAGCCTAGAGGCGGGTTTTTTCTTTTTATTAAAACTATCCCTTTAAACTTATCACCTTCATATATCTCAACTATAGCATCTATTGTTAGGTATGGTGTTTTAGGTATAAATGGCATTTAATCTCCTTTGTTAAAAGGGATTATTCTATACATATCTCCAGAATCACATATAAAGTATATAAGACCTTTTGGTGATTCGTAAATATCCCTTATCCTTTTATTTAAAAAACTGGCAATTCTTTTTTCGTTTACCGCTTTTAGATTTCTATTTATTTGAACTATATTGATATGTTTGAGTTTTAAAGCACCTATAAATAAAAGCCCTTTCCATTTTTTGAATATCTTACCACTGTAAGATATCAATGAGCTTGGTGCTATGGATGGAATATATACTTTAATGGGCTGCTCCATCCCATCTTTATGAGTGCCCTCACCTACTGGCTCATTGTTATGATACTCTTTACCGTAGGATATTACGGGCCAGCCGTAATTGACACCTTTTTTTATTATATTTATCTCATCCCCGCCTCTTGGACCATGCTCTACCGACCATAATATATGTCTATCTTTATCGTAAAATAAACCTTGTGGATTTCTATGTCCGTAGCTCCATATCTCATCTAGTGCCTTAGTATCGCTATAAAACGGGTTGTTTTGTAAAGGCTTTCCATCCATATCAACCCTTAAGATTGAACCGCTATGGTTTTTCGTGTTTTGTCCGTTTGTTCTGATACCTCTATCGCCTACTGAGAAAAAAAGATTATTTTTACTATCAAAAGTGATCCTGCTTCCAAAATGTCTATTTGTATTGCTTGAAGATATAGTTGTAAGAATATCATTATGCTCAAGTGTATTGTTGTTGATTATTTTTAGTTTAGCAAGTGTTACTATACCTTTTGCATTTATATTTTTTACATAAGTAATATATATAGTTCTATCGCTATCGTATCTAGGTGATACTGCAATATCTAAAATACCTGCTTGACCGTATTTGTAAATATCTAACATAGTTTGATATATCTTGATCTCTTTTGTTTTTAGATCTATAGAGATTATATCACCGTTTTTTTGAGTGACGATAGGTCTATTTTCATCTATAAAATCAATACCCCAAGGTGATCTTAAACCGCTTGCTATATGTTCTATACGGAAATTCTCACCATATACATTTCCACTATAAACAACCTCTTGTGCATAGCTGTATGTATAGAAAAATAAAAAAATAAAAAAGAGTTTTTTACTATTAAATATGTTCATAATAATAACAATTTATCATTATTTTCATTTTTTTATACTTACAATGTTGATTTAGTTGCAAAATAAACTATTTTTTTTATCAATAATTAAAAAAATCAGTAGTAAAATTCAAAATATATTTTAGTTATTTTATATTTGGACATATTTATGGAATGGTTATCAAGCGGCAGCATATTTTATTTTATAGATAAACTCTTGCTCCCTTTAGGTTCTACTATTATTACATTATTATTTTTACTATTTTTAGGGAAAATGATGAAAGACGATCAGCTTGATATATTTCCTAATGCACAAATGATGTCCACAAGCGATGCCAAGTCTTATCTTAAAAAACTAAAACAAGAAAAGCTAGCTAAAGAGTTTGAAACTTTGATCAAGCATGAAATGTTGCTTGAGAGTGATAAAACAGAGTTTTTAAAACTTAGAGAATCAGGTATGGGAACAATGGAGGTCATAAAGAAGATAAGACCTCCTAAAAATGATGATTAAGTCTACTTCTTATCTTTTTTAGACTTTTTTTCTTTTTTCTTTTTAGATTTTTTATCTGTCTTTTTATTTTTCTTAGACTCTTTTTTTGAATCTTTCTTTACTTTTTTATCGCTTTTTTTATCAGACTTTTTATCTTTTACTTTCTTCTCTTTCTTAGCAGGCTCTTTTTTAGGCTCTGCTTTTTGCACAGGAGTCTCTTCTACTGTTTCGCTTAAAGTGTCAGTGCTTTTTACTGTTTCGGGGAAAAGTGCAGCTCCCACGCTTCTATATTTAGCTAGAGCATATCTAACCTGCCCTACACTTAAATCTGAATCTTGGGCTGCTTTAGCTTGAGTATTTCCCTCATTAAGAGATAAAAGTGCCTTAGCTCTTTTTGAATGAAGTGAGTCTTCACCTTTTGCGATTTCTTCACAAATAACTTTATTTTTCGGCGTAAGTAGGTTTGCCATGGTATGCTCCATTTTTAATATATAAAAATAATAACATATAAATATAAAAAAGTCTAATAAAATGGTTACAAAAGGATATAAAATATAGATTTTTACTATATAATTATATGAATACTAGCGTAATTTAGTTGCTTTTATCCATATCAATGTTTTAAAATACGGTTTGTAACGGCTTCAATAAATACTGTTGCATAAGAGCTTTTGGGAAGTTCAAAGCTAAGCTCCATCCAATTTTTATCTTTTATAAATCTATTTTGAATATTTTTAGGATACACCCAAGAGTCTCTTCTAGAACCCTTTTGATGGATAAACTCATCATCAAAATGCTCCTCTATCTCTCTTGCTTTACCTTTTGCTCTTATGATCTTACGCCCAGGCATTAGTCCCGTAACTGTTTTTCTATCCTCCAAAGATAATATATCACCATCTAAACTTTTTATTGTATTTGAATCCTCTTTTTTGGATAGCTCAACCCTTTTGCACAACCAAGAGTTAAAAAAGTAGCTTTGATAAGTAGATACTAAAAGGTTTTCAAGCTTTTTATCACCTAATATATCTTCACCGTAAGCGATACGTTTTGCCTTTTCAAAGTCCACATCACGCCCAAAACGTTGAAAACCGAAATAGTTTGGCATACCGTGCTTTTGCACCTTTGATATATTTTGATAGAACTGAGGCAGCTCTTTTTGATCTATCTCTTTTAGCGTTATAGTAAAGCGGTTGCCTTTAAGATCTCCTAGCTTTATCTTTTGATCATCTTTAAAGGTTTGCACTACTTTGATATTGCTACTGTTTATCTTTTCATAATCCCTGCTTTTATTTAAAGGGATACTGATATATTGAGTCGTAGTTGCATTTTTATCTTTAAGACCTGCATAGCCTATAAGATTTTCTGGGATACGAAGCGTTTTTGAGATAGTATATATAAGATCCCACGTTGAAGTATACTCTTTTTTTATCTTCATTATAAAAAAATTTCCTCTATTTTTAAACTCTCTGCTTGGTATCTCTTCAACGATAAAGTCAAGTCTATTTTGTGCAAATTTAAATTTTAAAGGTTTATTTGTATTTAAATATATTCTATCTGATCTCATATATCACTTTCTATTTTATTTCTTCCGCCGTTTTTGGCTTTATAAAGAGCTTTGTCTGCTCTTGCTGTTATAGTTTCAGGTGTATCACCTTTTTTAAACATTGTGATACCAAAACTTGCGCTTTGGTTCCCGATATCTTCAAATGGATGGTTTTCTATATTAATCCTTATATTATCCATTAGTTTAGATATCCCTTGAAGGTCAGATTCTGGGCAGATTATCATAAACTCTTCACCTCCGTACCTGCTTACAAAATCAGTTTTTCTAACATGGTTTTTTAAAATGTTTGCGATCTCTATAAGCACCTTATCGCCTTGAAGGTGACCATACTCATCATTAACCTTTTTAAAGTGATCGATATCAGCTATAGCTATACCGAAGCTATGGTTGAACCTTTCACTTCTATCTATCTCAAGCTGCAGCATCTCATCAAGCTTTGCCCTGTTATAAAGGTTTGTAAGTTTATCGGTTATAGCTAGTTTTGCAAGCTCTTTATTTTTTTCTTCTATATCTTTTTGAGCCTCTCTAAGAAGTTTATTTGCCTTTGTTATCTTTCTGTTCCAATAGATTACCAAAGAGATTAAAATAAGTGCCGTAGTGGCAACTTTCCATACAAGCTCATAGTTTACGCCCTTTTCATATTTTATAGAAACCCATTTATTTAAAATATCTCTATGTAGTTCGTTTGATATGCTGTTTATTGCTTTTTGCATTATCTTTAAAAGCATTAGATCGTCATTTCTAACGGCTACGCTTAGTTTCCAGTTTTGCGATAGCTTACCTGCTATTTTTAGCTCACCAAAATATCTAGTTTGAAACTTATAACCGATACTTGCTAGTGTATCTATATATGCAAATAGCTCCTTATCTATAACTTTTTCCAAACCATCTTCTATATTTTCAACCTCTAGAAAATCCAATGATGGGTATTTCTCTCTAAGTATCTCTAAATATGCATACCCTTTTGTGATACCTATCTTCTCCCCTTCTAGTTCGATAAGCTCGTTTATAAAAGGTACATCTACCCTTGTAGCTATTACTGATGGTACTTCAAGGTACGGGGTTGTGAAGTTTAAATATTTTTTCCTATCTTCTGTAACGGTACTAAGAGCAGCCATATCGCATCTTTTTTGCCCTATAAGCTCTAAGCACTCCTGCCAGCTTGATGTTTTGACAAACTCGAACTTAGCCTTTAGTATCTTTTCAAAAAGCTTGTAGTAGTCTGCGCTCATACCTTTATGCTCACCATTTGAGTTTATCCCCTCAAACGGCATCCAGTGCGGGTCTATACAATACTTTATAGTTTTTGTATCTATATATGCAGTCTCTGTTTCATTAAGTTCAATATGCCCTCCGCCGTACTCTTTGATAGAGCCTATCCACTTATTTACAAGCTCCTCTTTTTCCTCTTTTGTAATAGTGCTCAAAGCTTTTTGCACTATTGAAGCTAGCAGCGGTTTATCTGGGTTTATACCAAAACGAAGATCCTCTTTTTTAATAGTTGGAAGATTTAGCTCACCTACAAGTTTTAGGTTTGTATATACGTTCTTTTTGATAAGAAAATTTATATTTGTAAGGTTTTGTATAAGTGCATCTATTTTACCAAAAACCAAGGCATCTATGATATCTTGATACGATTCAAAAACCACAAGTTCCATACCTCCGTGCTCTTGAAGATCTTTTATATAAAAAACATCTTTTAGTACACCAACTTTTTTACCCTTTAAACTATTTAACCCGCTATAATCCCCGAAGTCATCTTTTACAAATATCATAATAGGTATATCGTAGTATGAACTTGTATAGCTAGTAAAAGGCTCTCTATATTTTTTATAAGAGATACTAGAGATCATATCCACCTTTTTATCTTTAAAGGCGTTGTAAATTCCGCTCCAGATATCCATCTTTTTTTCAAAAACCAAACCTGTTCTTTTTGATATGATCTTTAAAAGATCGTGCTCATAACCTATTGCTTGGTCATTTAAAGTGTATGTAAAAGGTGTAAAGTCTGCCATCATACCTATTGTCACTTTTGGATTTGATTTTAAAAAAGACTTTTCTTCTTTTGTAAAAGAGATATTATTAGCCAAACTATTTGAATAAAATAAAAATAAAAAAGTGGAGATAATAAGTAGTCTCATATTGTACCTTATGGGAAATAATATTTTACGGTAAGCCTGAAATAGTACCGTTTATATAATTTGGATTTATAATTTCGTATTTTATCAAATATTTATATAGCTATAGCTTTATAAATAAGCTTTATTGCAAATTGATATCAAAATCTTGTTTCGTATTTTGAGCTTAAGTACTCAATAGCTTTAGCACTTAGGTTTTCTGAGTAGTCGTTTATCTTATAGTGTTCTGTTGCCCACCCTTTTATAAAGCGCTGAAAATCTGCCCAAGCTATCACAAACAAATCTCTATACTCTTTTTCGAGCTCTTGTGCGTTGATATTTGGTTGATAGTATTCAAGTGCTGTTCTTAACTCTTTAAAGTAGATATCTAAAAGTTTAGCTTCCATATTTTCGCAATCCTCAGGCTCAACCGCACTACTTATAAAATAGATCACGTCTTTCATTCCGCAGCCCTGCCCTACATATTGAAAGTCAACCGCGGCACATCTGCTAGCGTCACTGCTAAAACAAAAGTTTGCAAGCTTTGCATCACCGTGCACTATAGTTTGGTATTTTGCACTTTTGAGTTCTTTATCTATAAGTGAAGCATACTCTTTAAGCTCTTTATCTTTTAAAGCTTTTAGCTCATCTGGGCGCGTTTCTAAGTGCCAATATGTACCGCTTTCCCACAAAACATCACTTTTTACACCCATATATTTTGCATGAAAGTTAGCAAGCCATCTAAGGCAAGATACTAGGTGTGTATCATCTGCTTCATAAGTAGTGTCTGTAAAGCCGCTTTCTTGCAAGTCTTCCATCACGATAAGCCATTCATTCTTATTTTGAAAACACTTTAAGCCTTTTGGTATGCGACATCGCTCATCACTTGGACTGCTAAAGTTTTGATACCAAGCTGTTTCAACTTGATATGAGTGAACTTTTCTTTGGTGAGAAATATCGGTATCCCAACCTCTTGGGTGCGAGGTCTGTTTTGGAAGTTTTACATGCTTTACGATTATGCTTTTTGTCTCAAATCTAAGCCTTACTAACTCACCGTAACCGCTCCAAAGTGTTTGGATCGTTTCGGTAAAGTTTAGTCTACCTAGATTTAGCTCATCGCCTATATTTTGATATAAAGGGTTTTTCATAGAAGAATAGTAATGTTTTTAGGCTTAAAACCTATCAATGTTTATAAACAATATTCTTGTATAATCGGTTTAAAAAATTTAAAGGGTTAAAATGGATTCACCTACAATGGCAACTTTTGTACTTATAGCTGTAATTATAGGATTCGTGGCTTCTGATTTTATAAAGCCAAAGAAAAAATAAGTACACTAAGCTGCCTTTTATTAAGTTAGTTGTTTAAAATAAACTCGCTAACTACACGGTTAAACTTTTCAGGATCTTCCCAAAATAGCATATGACCGCAGTTTTCAAAATACTCTATTTTAGCACCTTTAATATTTTTACCTACCCATTCGCTCCCTTGCCACGGGAACACTTGGCTCTGCTTAGCAACACACACCAAAGTAGGTATTGATATTTGAGGTATAAAATCACGCCAATCAAGGTTTGTATGATCACGCATAATATCTATCTTAACTTGTGCAGGGCATTTCATAATCTCATCGGCTAGATATTTTACCTCTTCATCTGTTGGAGTTTTATGCATACAGCCGTGTACCGTACCCTCTGCGTTTGCTCTCTCTTCATATTGAAGTGCGGCGCATAAACGCAAGAACGATTCCACGTCATAACATCCAAGCTGACCCCATTTCCAATCTGGTGCAAAATATTGCGCAGGAGATTGATCTATACTTATAAGCTTGCTTATTCTATGGTTGCCAAACAGCTCTAAATAGCTCCAAAGTATAGAAGCTCCCATCGACCAGCCTGCGGTGGCAACATCCTCTACATCAAGATGATCTAAAAGCTCTTTTATATCCATAGCAAAACGAGAAATCCTATAGCCGTGACTTGGTTTATCCGAATCACCGTGCCCTCTTAAATCCATCGCTATCACTTGAAAGTTTTGACTTAGTGGCTCTATATTTTGATCAAAAAAGTGGAAGCTGCAACTCCATCCAGGGATAAGAAGCAAAGGCTTACCACTTCCTTGTACTAGGTAGTTTATAGTAACATTATCTTTTGTTTTAAATGTTTGAGTTTTCATATCAAATCCTTTAGAATTGTCTATAATTGATTATATTCCTTTTGGATTAATATGTCAAAATATTTAGAATTTATTTAAACAGTTGGCTATGTGTTCCTATTCTTGCTAGGGTGATCTTCTCAACGCTTTTATGATAGATTACAAGCATATCACCACCCAAATAAAACTCCCTAAACTCTTGCCATTCACCACTTAATGAATGGTCTTTAGCTTCCATAGGGAGTTCCTTATCTTCTAAAAGTAAGTTAAAGTATTTGATCATTTTTTGAAATTGCGAGCTTGAGAGATTAGCCTTTTTAAAGTCATTGATAAATTTCTTATGACGAAAAAGAGTCATTGGCTTTTCAACTCTTTTAAGTCTAATTTATCGATATTTTTATCGGCTAAGATATCTTGCATTACAACTTTTGTTTCATCATTTGGTATCTTTATCTCAAAAGGGATACCTTTGTTTAGTGTAACTTGTGTTAAGAACATATTTACCGCATCACCCATACTTATACCAAGCTTTGCAAATATCTTTTTTGCTTCCTCTTTTGTGTATTTGTCTAGTTTTATACTTGTTGTTTCTCTAGCCGTAGTCATACTTCACCCTTATAATAATACTATAGTATTATAGTGTAATATTAAACTTTATGTCAAGAGCAGAATTTATAAAATAAAGTAGTCTATCACTTTTTTAAAAATTTTTTTTCTTTTATTTCAATTTTTTCAAACAGCTTATTTATAATTGCTGTAGATATATCTGATGTAGGATATCCAGATAACGGACTATCTATTTTTTTATCTTTTGATGATGAAAGTAAAGTTGCCGGAGTGTATGCAAAAGCATCTTTTGTTAATGCAATTCTTACTTCTGAACCAAAACCTTTGTTATCAACATTATTAGCTGCAATTCTTATCCGCATAAAACCCATTTTGTAATGCTCTGTGCGAGCTATTTCGTTTAAATGAAATCGATATATTGAAATAAGAACTCCAAAAACAATTATATATAATGCAAATAAGCCATAAATTGTAGCATTAGGAATTAAATTAGTCGGAGATATATAAAAATATAATGCAATAATAAAAGATATGACTATTGTAGTGAAATAAAATAAATATAAGAGAAGAGATTTTGCTGATTTACGATTTTTATCTATATATGTTTCAAGTTTGTTTATTGATTCATCAATACTTTTTGCTTTATCAGTCATTAATATTCCTTATTTTTATTAAGTATAAATTATATCAGATAATAATTAAATTTAAATTGCAAAAGAAAATAGTAGATTTTAGTTTTAGACAAGGAAAAGAAGAGATTAGCGAAGGAGTTTACTTAATTGTAAATGACCGACGCTAATTTTTGAATTTGACGCAGTATCAAGCTAAAAGATACTGTTTTATTCCCATTCGATGGTAGCTGGTGGCTTAGATGAAATATCATATACAACACGATTAATCCCATCCACCTCATTTATAATCCTTCTACTCATCACTTCCAAGATATCGTGTGGAATATGTGCAAAAGTAGCCGTCATACCGTCTGTTGCTTCAACTATTCTAATACAAGCAGTGTTATCATAAGTTCTATTATCACCCATAACACCAACAGATTTTACATTTAGAAGCACAGTAAATGCTTGCCAAGTTTTATCGTAATATCCGCTTGCTCTAAGCTCTTCAAGCATAATAGTATCAGCTTTTCTTAATAGATCAAGATCATCTTTATTTACCTCACCCATTATTCTAATACCAAGTCCTGGTCCAGGGAAAGGATGGCGACCGATCATATCTTTTGGAAGCCCAAGTTCAAGCCCAAGCTCTCTTACTTCATCTTTAAAGATCTCTCTTAACGGCTCAATAAGCTCAAAAGTCATCCAATCAGGAAGCCCACCAACATTATGGTGTGATTTGATCGTTTTACTTGGACCCTTTACAGAAACAGACTCGATAACGTCTGTGTAAAGTGTACCTTGTGCTAAAAACTCTATACCGTCGTGTTTTTTAGCCTCTTTATCAAATACTTCGATAAATGTTTCACCGATGATCTTTCTTTTTTGCTCAGGATCAGTTACACCTTTTAATTTTGATAAAAACTCTTCACTTGCATCTGCTGTGATAAGGTTTACACCACGCGCTTTAAACATAGCTTCAACCTGCTCACGCTCATTTGCTCTTAAAAGACCGTTATCAACAAATACAGGGATAAGTTGATCACCGATAGCTTCAGCTAAAAGCGTAGCAACAACAGAGCTATCAACACCACCGCTTACACCACAAAGAACTTTTTTATCACCAACTTGATCTTTTATCTTTTTGATCTGCTCTTTTGCAAAGCTTCCCATATTCCAAGTAGATTCACATCCACAGATATATTTTGCAAAGTTTTTAAGCAGTTTGCTACCCTCTTGGCTATGATAAACCTCAGGGTGGAATTGAAATGCATAGATTCTTCTATTTAGATCAGCGATCGCCGCGTAAGGAGAGTTTTCACTCGTACCGATCTTTTCAAAACCTTCAGGGATATTCTCAACTCTATCTCCGTGACTCATCCATACGATCTGACCGTCTGTTGTGTCTTTAAAGATATCGCTTTGTTTTTCAAAGTTTAGTTTTGCTTTTCCATATTCGTGATGATCTGCAGGAATAACGCTTCCACCGAAATGCTGGCTGATAAGCTGCATACCGTAACATATACCAAGAATAGGAAGACCTAGTTCGAAAACCTCTTCACTAGGATGATAAGCATCTTTTGCATAAACAGAAGCAGGTCCGCCGCTTAGGATGATACCTTTTGGAGTTCTTGCTTTTATATCCTCTATAGATTCACTATATGGAACTATCTCACTGTAAACACCGTTTTCTCTTAATTTTCTTGCTATTATCTGCGTATATTGGGAACCAAAATCTAAAACAACTATTGGAACATGTTTCATTTAACGTTTTTCCTTAAAATAAATTTTCATAATTAATCTTTCCGTAAAAAAATTAAATATAAAAATAAAAATGGAGAGTAAAACTACTCTCCATCTTCTATAAAAGAACCTTACTAGGCACCTATACCAAACATTTGAAACTGTACATACCATACAGCTATAGATATGATATAACCTATAAGGATAGTCCAAGCATATTTCATATGTGCACCAAATGTATAAACACCAGGAAGTTTACCCATTACACCAACACCTGCAGCTGAACCAAAAGAGATAAGTGAACCACCTACCCCTGCTGTTAGAGTTACAAGCATCCATTGTGAGTGATCCATTACTGGACTTGCTTTAAGAACCGCAGACATAACAGGAACGTTGTCAACGATAGCAGATAAGAAACCAACACCGATATTTGAAACTGTAGGTCCAAGAGCCTCAGGGCTATATACATGTGAAGCTAATGCTAACCAACCTATAAAGTATAAAGCACCAACTGCAGCTAGAATACCGAAGAAGAACATTAGTGTATTGTTCTCTATCTTAGCCATTGAATGGAAGATATTAAACTCTGTATTATGTACTCTTTTTAATCTATATGCATAGATTTTTAGTAGTGAAAGGCCGAACATCATACCCCACATAGCAGGTAAGTGTAATACTTGGTGAGACATTACGGCACAAAAGATAGTAAATACACCAAGACCGATAACAACATTTGCACCCGTCATAAGCTCAGGCTTGCTCTCTTTTGTTGCATCAAAAGGAGGAACTTCATTAGGTACAACTTTGCTTAAAAGAAGTGCGGTTACAACATACCCTAAGATAGAAGCAGGGAATAGGAACAAGAAGTCAGTAAAAGTACCTTTTCCTGCTGTCCAAGCCATAAGTGTAGTGATATCTCCAAAAGGTGACCAAGCACCACCTGCATTTGCAGCAACAACGATATTGATCGCACCAGGGATCAAGAACTCACGTCTCTCTTTTTCAATAGTGATAAGAACAGTTGAAAGGATAAGTGCAGTTGTTAAGTTGTCCGCGATAGGTGAAATAAAGAACGCTAGAAAACCAGTAACCCAGAAAAGCTTCTTGTATGTGTACCCTTTTGAAACTAGATTATACTTTAATCTATCAAATACACCCATATGTATCATAGACTCGATATAAGTCATTGCAACAAATAAGAAGAAGAATATCTCTGCTATCTCTAAGATAAGATGTTGTGCTTGAGTATGCACAAGATCCATATCCATATGGTTAAGCGCGTAATAGAAAGCTATAAGAATAAATAGAAACGTACCCGTAAGTAAAGCAGGTTTAGCTTTATCTATATGGTATTTCTCCTCCATAGCAACAAAGTAGTAACCTACAACAAAAACAACAAGAGCAGATATACCTACCCATGTCATTGTCAGATCAGGAATGGTTTCAGCCGATCCCCCTGCTGAGCTGGCGCTTAAAAATGTCGCACCCAGCATTAATGCCAATAAAGCTTTAAACATTATTTATTTCTCCTTTATAAGTCTAAACTATTTACTTTTTTTATAGTGAGCCCCTAGAGACTCTTTTCTGTTTATTGCCGATTCTAAAATAGATTTTGCCGTAAGTAGCCTTAAATATAGTAGTCTGCCGACATCCTCTTTTAAGAATCCATCTATCTCTTCAAGAGCATCTATAAGCTCTTGATTTACCCTAACTATTCCTGCTTTTGTCCACATTATATTTCTTAATGCGTTCTTTATAGCTTTATCTGATTTTTTCTGCAGAATATAGTAAGGAACCTCTTTTGTATAGTTGTCCATATCTATCTTAAAGTTCTTCTCTAAGCTTTTTGCAACAGCTATCTTTGAAAATACAAGACCCTCAAGCAAAGAGTTTGAAGCAAGTCTATTTGCACCGTGAACACCACTGCAAGCAACTTCACCTACGGCATAAAGGTTTTGCATCCCTTCAACCTTAGCATCTGTATCTATAGCAATTCCTCCCATAGAGTAGTGAAATGCAGGTGAGATAGGAACTCTCTCAAAAGGAAGATCGTACCCTAGATCCATTAAGCTGTTATAGATATTTGGAAATCTCTTTTTAAAAGCTTTTTTATTGAACTTTTTAAAAGAAAGATATATTTTAGAGCCTGTTTTTTTATGATAGTCAAAGATAGCACGACTTACCACATCTCTTGGAGCAAGCTCCGCATCTTCGTGGTATTTTGATAAAAACCTAACACCCTCTTCATCCTCTATCTCGGCACCCTCACCTCTAAGTGCTTCACTAAGAAGTGTTTTTCTAGCAAAAGGGGTATCTACAAATACGGTTGGATGAAACTGCATCATCTCCATATCTTTTAGTTTTAAGCCTTTTTCTAAACATATACCTTGAAGATCACCTGCAATAGTAGTTGCATTTGTGTGGTATCTATAGATCGAGCCTACTCCGCCGCTTGCTATGATCGTGTTGTGAGCATATATTATTCTATCTCTGCCGTCGTTTATAAGGTGTGCACCGTAGCAGATACCGTCTTTTACAAGCAGATCGATCACAATACTTGAAGGCTTAACTTGGTGCGGACACTTTTGAAGCAAGAACATATGTAAAAGTCTTCCTGTTGCATCACCGTCTGCATGAAGTATTCTGCTTCTGCTGTGAGCCGCTTCTTTAGTAAAAGCAAGCTTCCCTTTTGCGTTTAGATCAAATGCAAATCCACACTCAATTAGATCATCTATAGCCTCACGCGAATGCTCGCTTAGTATATTTACGGCCTCTTTATTGTTGTGTTTTGCACCTGCAATGATAGTGTCTTTGATATGCGGTTTTATATCTTTTCTATCAACTGCAGTTGCGACACCGCCTTGTGCATAAAAAGTGTTGCACTCCCAAGGAGTATCTTTACAAACCACTAACACTTTTTTATCTTTTGGGATATATCTAGCAGCATTAAGCCCCGCAATACCTGCACCTATGATCAAATAATCGTAGATCACTTTTTAGTTCCGTTCTCTATAGATTTTTCTTGCTTTGGTTGATCTGGTACATAGATGGGAGCACCCTTCTTACCGCATCCATAAAAAGATAATGATAAAGCTGATATAATAGCGATATGAAAAATATTAAAGATATACTTACTCATATAAAATATAGTCCTGAATTTAAAAAAATTAATACCCAATCGGTTCTATTGCAACTGATCGAGCTTTTACCTTTAAACCTTAGAAGGGGTGTATTGTTTGCATATACAAAACAACAAATACTCTTCTTCGTAGTAACGCACCCTGTGTTTAAAGATGAGTTCAAGTATAGCGAAAATTTGATAAGGGATTTATTAAAAAAGTTACATCTAGCCAACATTGATGAGATAAGGTGTTTCGTTACGAACAAGAAAAGTGTTAAAGATGAGTTTCAATATGAAAAGATTACTATACAAAAATATAACGAGCGTTCAAACGGTGTTTTTGATAACACTATAGAGGATAAAGAGTTATACAAAGTATTTGAAGATATAAGAGAAACCATTAAAAAATAAGAGAATTGCTTTATTTATAAGCTAATCTTAAGAAATGTGTATGTATAATTCTTTTAGGTAGTTAATTGAATATATTTTAAAGGGGTTGAATTGGTAGTAGCATCAAACATTGCAGCTTTCCACACAAAAGAGAGTTTAACCAATAACAAACACGGACTAGATAAAACCATGGAGAAGATCGCTTCAGGTAAGCAAATAAATGCTGCAGGCGATAACTCCTCTGGTTTAGCAATAGCCGATAAACTAAGAACTCAAGTAAGCTCCATAGACCAATCTATAGATAATGCCGTCTCTGGTGTTATGTTAACTCAAATAGCAGATAAAGCTATCAATGAACAATCGAAAATGCTAGATACTATAAAACAAAAACTAATACAAGCTAAAACAGCTACCACAAGTGATGAGGGTAGAAAAAGTATAGCTAAAGATATAAAAAAACTAATAGAGCAGATCGATGAGATCGCTTCTACAACCAACTACAATGGAAACTATCTTCTTCAAAGATCACAAAACGATACATCGCCCTCTTCTGAACTTGAGTTTCAAGTGGGAGAGCTTCATACAAACACTATAGACCTAGAAGAAGACGCAGTTCAATCAAACAGCATAGGTCTTGAGCTTAGCGAGTTAAAAGAGATAGATATAGATGCACTTACTCCTGATGTTGCAGGAGAGAATATGTCTGTGATCGATGACGCTATAAATAAAGCAAACCTCTATAGAAGTGACTTTGGTATGATTCACAACCAGCTTAAAGCCGCTTCAAGAAACCTAAGAAGTGAGTCTGTAAACCTTTCAAGTGCAGAATCAGTGATAAGAGATACAAAATACTCAGAAGAATCTGCAAAGTTCTCAAAACACAATATCGTGGCTCAAACAGGCTCTTTTGCTATGTCTCAAGCTACAAAAACTACAGAGCAAGCGCTAAAGGTCGTTGACGCTTAATAGATAAAGTCTTTCTCTCTCTTTATAATCTGGCAGATATTTTTCCACAAGTGCCCAAAACTCTTTTTTATGATTTTTATGTTTTATATGTGCAAGCTCGTGTACTACCACATACTCTATAAACTTTATATCGTGTTTGATAAGGTTGGTGTTTAGATTTATATTGTTTCTATAGCTGCAGCTTCCCCAGCGTCTTTTGTTTTTTCTAAATTTTATCTGCGTGGGATAAAGCCCCATAGTATCTGCAAAACTATAAACCATAGGTGTTATTTTCTCTATCGCTTTGTTTCTATAGAATTTATCTATATCCTCTTTTTGGTTTAGAAGCTGATCTTTTTTAAAGATAGTTCCAAGATAAAGCATCTCATCATTGTTTAAAATATTTTTTGAGATATTTTGATGGTTTTTCAATATCCATGGAGATTTTTTCTCTATAAAAGCCAATATCTCCTCTTTAGAAAGCCAGATATTGGTTCTTATCTGCAGTTTTTTCGGCTCTAATATCTTTAGATAGATATGTTTAATGTTACGTTTTCTCACTATTTCAAGTTCAAAATCATCTTCGCCAAGTTTTACATATTGTTTCAAATAGATACCTAAGTGTTTTTTGGATATTATATTAGCCAATTTTTTTAGAGGAATAGATAAATGACAATAGCAAAAAGAATGGAAAACTTATCTCCATCTGTTACTATGGCAATTACTGCACTTGGTCGTGAGCTAAAAGCTCAAGGAAAAGATATCTTAAGTTTTAGTGCCGGCGAGCCTGACTTTAATACACCTGATGTTATTAAGGATGCAGCTATTGATGCTATCAAAGCAGGACACACTAAATACACTGCTGTTGAGGGTATCGTTGAGGCGAAACAAGCTATCATCAACAAGCTTAAAAAAGATCACGGTTTAGATTATGAGCTAAATCATATTGTTATAAGCAACGGTGCTAAACATTCACTTTTTAACCTATTTCAAGTTTTGATCCAAGAGGGAGATGAAGTTATTATTCCTGCTCCATATTGGGTAACATACCCTGAGCAGGTTAAATATTCTGACGGTGTACCTGTTTTTATCGATACGGATGATTCTACAGAGTTTAAGATCACTCCTGAGCAGTTAAAAGCAGCTATTACGCCAAAAACAAAAGTTTTACTTTTAAACACTCCATCAAACCCTACTGGTTCTGTTTACTCAAAAGATGAACTAACAGCTTTAGGAAAAGTATTAGAGGGAACAGATATCATCGTACTTTCTGATGAGATGTATGAAAAGATAATGTATGACGGTAAAAAATTTACTGCTGCTGCGGAAGTTAGCGAAGATATGTATCAAAGAACAGTTACTATCAACGGTTTAAGTAAAGCTGTTGCAATGACTGGTTGGAGATTTGGATATATCGCTACACCAAAAGTTGATCTTGTAAAAGCTATGATCAAACTACAAGGTCAAGTAACTTCAAACGTAAACTCTATAACTCAATACGCTGCTATAACTGCCCTAGAGGGTAAAGCTGATGCTGATATCGAGATGATGAGAGTTGAGTTTGAAAAAAGAAGAGATTTTGCCATTGAAGCGTTTAATGCGATTGATGGTATCACTTGCGTAAAACCTGAGGGTGCATTTTATCTATTCGTTAACATTAAAGGCGTTACAAATGATTCTATGAAGTTCTGCTCTGATCTTTTAGAGCAAAAAGGTGTAGCTGTTGTTCCAGGTCTTGCATTTGGTCTAGAGGGATACTTTAGATTCTCTTTTGCTACAGACCTAAACTCTATCAAAGAGGGTATCAACAGGGTATCTGAATTTGTAAAGAGCTTAAAAGCATAGATGACCCTACAGAAAAAAGCAACGGTAGTCTCAAGTAGTGTTGCGGCACTACTTACGGCTATCAAACTTGTAGTTGGACTATTAAGCGGCTCTGTTGCCGTTCTTGCAAGTGCAGTTGATAGTGTACTTGACCTTTTCGTTTCTTTATTCAATTATTTTGCTATAAACAACTCAGAAAAACCTGCCGATGAGAACTTTAACTATGGACGTGGAAAAATAGAAGCGCTTGCTTCTGTGATCGAGGGTACTATTATTGCCGTTTCAGGTATGTTTTTACTATATGAAGCTGGTAAAAAAGTGTTTATAGGAGAAAAATCCGAATATCTTGAGATATCTTTACTTGTAATGCTTATATCACTTATTGTTACTAGTTTACTTGTTGCATTCTTAAATAGCGTAGCTAAAAAGACCAATAATATGGTTATAAAGGCTGATGCGCTACACTATAAAACAGATGTTTATACAAACGGTGCCGTATTGGTCTCTTTGGTTCTTGTATATTTTACAAATATTGAACTGATCGATGTACTTATCGGTGGTGGAATATCTTTATTTATCATCTACTCTGCTTATGAACTTATAAAAGAGGGAGTGTTGGTTTTACTAGATAGAGCCGTTGATGAAGAGTATGTGGAACAGATAAGAGATTTTATACGTGAAGAGAAAATAGTGAACGATTTTCATTATCTAAAAACAAGACAAGCAGGGAACGATATATTTGTAGAGGTTCATTTGGTCTTTGATTGTGTTATATCCTTAATGGATGCTCATAGAGCAGGAGATAGGATAGAGGGTAAGATACACACTATTGATCAAAATATGAACTGGGTGATAAATATACATATGGATCCTTACGATGATTCTATAATCAATGAGGGACAAACCTGTAAAATAAAAAAATAAAGAGGATTTTTCTATGAAGAGGATCTTATTCTTACTTATGATAGCAATAAGTTTATATGCTTACAACAGCTATGATTATAAAGAGTGGGAGCAGAAAAAACTGTATAAAGCAGATATAACCCCTCTAGAAGCTTTTGAGATGAAAACAAAAGGGGTTCTCTTAATAGATGTTAGAACAAAAAGGGAGTATGAGTTTAGTCATGTTCCAGGTTCTCTTTGGATACCTGTTTATTTTGAGAAATACGGTAGAAAGATATACAACGAAGATTTTATCGATCAGGTTAAATACGCACTTGACGGTGATATAAATAAACCTGTAATGCTTATATGCAGAACAGCCTCTAGAACAAAGTTTGCCGCAAATATACTTAGCGACAACGGTTTTACTCAAGTTTACAATATATTATACGGATTTTTAAATAAAAACGGCTGGATAGATTCAGGACTTCAATATTGGAAAAATAGAAGATGATACTAGATTACAATATGATAGACTCTAAAAAACGATATAAAGTGATGAGTCAATCTATTGTGCCTAGACCTATAGCATGGATCGTTACGATTGAAAACGATATTGTAAACGCTGCTCCTTTTTCATACTTTACACCCCTTTCTTCAAACCCAGCAACATGTGTAGTTTCAATAGGTCATAAAAGTGACGGAACGCCAAAAGACACACTTTACAATATATTAAACACAAAGAAGGCTACTATCTGTTTTGTAGATATTAAAAATCTTGATTATATGAAGCTTTCAGCTGAGCCTTTACCTAAAGATATAGGTGAGGTTGATCGTTACGGGATACAAATAGAGAATATAAAAGATGGCTATCCCCCTATTATCAAAGATACTAAATGTGCATTGATGTGTGACTTTCACTCTAAGGTTGAGCTAGAAGGAAATACAATACCTATTATCTTAGAGATAAAATACCAATACCTAGATGATACAATAGTTGATGATGAACTTAATATCGACCTAAAAAATATAGCAAGAATCGGCAAAGAGTTTGCCGCAACAATACCACTTTAACATTTCATATAAATCATTATATTTCTTAACATAACTACTAAATAAATACTATTTATTTTTTATAACATAATCACCATTTTTCTATCTATTTTTCACTAAGATCTCAAGCACCTATTTATGTATACGTTTTAAAAAAATAATTTTTTCGCTAAGCCCCTATTTTAGGGCTATAAAAACAGTTTGTATAATACTTAACCCTCTACCATTTTTAGTATTTATTATACACTATTCTATCGTTTATACACCTCATTTCCATCTATACAATAGTGATGTAAAAGTACATACTAATACAAGAAGTAATTCTTTGTTTATTTTTAATATGTTTTATATTTTAATAATTCACCAAATCACTCCCCTACTCTCACTATATTTTTAAATGAAAAAATTTAAACTCTTTTTATCTATCTTTTTATCTATATGTTAAATTTTTTTGATAGTATGTGTTTAAATTAAAAAGGAGAACTTATGGCAATAGAGAATAATCAGGTTGTTAGCATGATGTATGAACTAAAGATAAACGGTGACGTTGTTGACACCAATATGGAAGGACAACCTTTAGAGTTTGCATTTGGAACAGGACATATTATCGAAGGTCTAGAGTCTAGAATAAAAGATATGAGCGAAGGTGATACAAATGAGATCGTTGTACCTGCAGCTGAAGGTTACGGTGAGTACAATGAAAATGCAAAACAAGCTGTACCAAAAGATCAATTTGAAGGCTTAGAGCTTAAAGTGGGTATGCCTTTACAAGGTCAAGGTGAAGATGGTAACCCTTTTCAAGTTGTTGTTGATGAGATAAAAGACAATGAAGTTATTGTTGATTTTAACCACCCTTTAGCGGGACAAGACCTACACTTTACTATCACTATCAATAGTATTAAATAGATATCATCTCCAAGGCTATCCTTGGGGATTTACACTCCCACACAAATCGATAAAGTGCCTATTAACTAATATATAGATAAAATACTGCCCCAAATATAGATAGGAACTTAATTTTATGGCACTGATCGATCTACAAAATATAAATAAACAATACGATATAAAAGTTATACTAAAAGATGTGAACTTTACCCTAACCGAAAAGCAAAGAGTAGCGATAATCGGACAAAACGGTCAAGGTAAGTCAACTCTGATGAAGATAATCACAAAAGAGGTTGAACCAGATAGCGGTGAGATATCTATAGATAAATCGCTAAAGATAGAGATGCTTGATCAACACCCTAAGTTTCCCACAAATCAAAGCGTAAGAGATGCTATAGAGTCACAACTAGTTGAACTTAAAAGCACAAAAGATGAATACGATAAGCTAACAGAACAGCTTATGGAAGATTATGAGAATATGGAGCTTATACAAAGACAGTCAGACCTAGCTGCTTATCTTGACTTTCATAATGCCTGGGATCTAGATAATCTTGTACAAAGAGTTCTTGAAGAGTTTAAACTAAAAGAGTATGAAGATAAAGATGTAAATATGCTAAGTGGTGGTGAACAGCGTCGTGTATCTTTAGCGGGACTTCTTTTAAAACAACCAGATGTACTTTTACTAGATGAGCCAACCAACCACCTTGATGTATATATGGTTGAGTTTTTAGAAGAGATGATCAAAAACGCAAACTTTACCCTTCTATTTATATCTCACGATAGATACTTTATAGATAATATCGCAACAAGCGTAATTGAGATAGATAACGGGGTTTTACGAAAGTTTGACGGTGGATATAGCAGATATTTGGAGCAAAAAGAGCAAATACTATCAAATATGCAGCGTGATCATGAAAATCTAATACGTGCTTTAAAAGCTGAAGCTCACTGGATGCAGCACGGTGTAACCGCAAGACGTAAAAGAAATGAGCGTAGAAAAGCGGAATATTTTGAGCTAAAGAAAAAGGTTAAATCAAACCCTGCGCAGATAAATAAGATAAAACTACAGCTTCAGCGTGAGCAAAAGAGTTTCAACAACGGTGAAGTGCAAAATAGAAAAAAGATGCTTTTTGAACTAGACAATATCTATAAAACACTCGGTACAAAAAAGCTTATATGTGACTTTACAACTAGAATACTTCAAAAAGACACTATAGCCATAGTTGGACCAAACGGAAGTGGTAAATCTACACTTATAAAGATATTGCTTGATAAACTCAAAATAGATAGCGGAAATATCAAAAGGGGTGAGTTTGAGATAGGCTATTTTGATCAGCACCGTGAAATGCTTAACGACGATAAAACGATAATGGAGACCTTTTGTCCCAACGGAGGTGATAGAGTAAGCCTTCAAGATGGTAGAAATATGCATGTTTTTGGTTACTTGAAGAACTTTTTATTCCCTAAAGAGTATCTCGATAAGAAAGTAGGAGTTTTAAGCGGTGGTGAAAAAAACAGAGTAGCTTTAGCACTTTTATTTACTAAAAAAGTTGACTGTTTGATACTAGATGAGCCTACAAACGACCTAGATATACCAACTATAAATATTCTAGAAGAGTATCTTCTTAATTTCCAAGGTGCTTTGATATTTGTAAGTCATGATAGATATTTTGTAGATAAGATAGCTAAAAAGCTTTTTATCTTTAAAGGTACGGGTGAGATCATGGAGAGCTATCAGCCCTACTCTGAATATCTTGAGATAGAAAAAGAGATAATAGACTTTGAGGCTTTTGAGCAAGAGTGTTCAAAACAGATAAGTAGCGAAAGTAAACCTCAAAACAACAATAAGGTTAAAAAGCAGACAAAGCTTAGCTATAAAGAGCAGATAGATTACGATACTTTGCCTGCAAAGATCGAAGAGCTTGAGCAAAAGATAGAGGAGTATAATATTTGTCTATCAGATCCTAAGTGTTACGAGCAAAAAGGGATAGTTGCTATATCTGAAGAGTTAAAAGAGATAGAAAACGAATATGAGCAAAAAGTTGAAAGATTTTTAGAGCTTGAAGAGCTTGTAGAGAGTTTTAACTAAGATTCACTCTCTATGATCTCTGATGATGGTTTTCCAAGATAAAAACCTTGTGAATAATCAACCCCTATCCATGTTAGATACTCTAAAGCCTCTTCGTTATCAACATACTCAGCAATGGTCTTGATCCCCAAATTGTCACAAAAATATTTTATACTACCTATCAAGACCTGCATATTACGATCAGTTGTTACGTTTTTGATCAAACTTCCGTCAAGCTTTAGATAATCTAAATACTCACTAAGATTTACAATATGCTCAAAATTTGAATATCCGCTTCCAAAATCATCTATAGCTATTTTACACCCAAGCTCTTTTATCCTCTTTATAAACTTATATACATCTTCATAATTGTTTATACTCTCAGATTCAACTATCTCAAGTACTAGTTTATCTTTTACTTTATAGTGCTCGATCCTCTCGATAAGATAATCTTGAAAATACTCATTTGATATATCAAGTATGCTAAGGTTGATGGAAAATTCATAATCAAGCTCTTGAAACTGCCTAAATGCTTTATCTATTACCATATATGATAATGTGTTGTATTTATTTACCTCTTTTGCTATAGGTAAGAAAGTATCTGGATAAATAAGCTGACCGTCAACCTCCATCCTTATTAAAGACTCGTATTTTTCTATCTTTTTAGTTTCATTGTTGTATATAGGCTGATAGTGTAAAACTATAGCGTTGTTCTCTATAGCTCTTTTAATTTGTCTAGCCATATCTATATTTGCTCTATTCTCTTCGATAGTGTTTTGGTTTCCTTTGCCAAATATATCCATATGAAGATGGCTGTTTAGGGCAAAATCAAGTGCATTTTCAGCCTCTTGAAGCTCCTCTATACTATTGTTTAGTTTTTCAGGATCACTTATACCGATAGTACAATTACATAGTATCTCTAGTTCGTTTATCACAAAAGGGTGATGTTCTAAACTCATTATAAGACTATCTAAGAACTTAGTTAAAATCTCTTTTGATGTGTATTTATATTTTAGTGAAAAAATATTATAACTATTTACATAAACCTTTTGTATATTGTTATCGATATAGCTTTGTAGGTACTCGGCTATACTTTTCACTAAAGCGTTCGATATCTCATAACCGTAGGTGTTTTGTACTTTTACGATATTATCAAAAGATACCAATATAATAACACTATCTTCAAACTGGTTATCAGAAAGGTCCTCTAAAAGTGCCAATCTATTTGGTAAGGATGTAAGCTTATCTTTTAATGTATCTTTTCTAGAACTCTCTATTAAAAGATCTGGTAGTCTTGAAAAGTGTATAACCAGCGGAAGTAAAATCACGGCAAGTAAAACTATACCAAACAAAATAAACTGTTTTATATTTTCACTAGCTTCACTCTTTTTTACAAATTTTAGCTCAAGCAACAACCTTAGATCTTGCACATTTGGAAATCTTTTTAGTTTATAGGCATAAAAATTTTCGGCATGAAATTCATCATTTTTCAATATCTTTTTCCAATATTGTGGAAACTCCTCTTTTATACCATACTCCATATCATCACCCACAAGTCCATATCTTGGGCTGTTATGATTTAAGAACTTACCGTTTTCGTCTATAAGGTACACATGGTAAAGTGTAGTTTCGTTTAAAAGCTTGAAAAACCTTTTTAAACATATATTGATAAGAACTATACCTTGCGGTTGATTTTTATTATCATATAGCCTTGCTCCAAGCCTTAATACGGGCTGCTTTGGTAGTGATATTTTGCCAAACTCTCTATTTAGCTCTATCTTTGAGACACCTATCTCACCTTTTTTTAATTGTAAAAATCTTTTTATATAAGCTCTATGAGATTTATTTTGGAGTTGATCTTGGGGTGTTATACGGCTTACAGCTCTATCTTTAAACTCAGCCACCGCAGTTCCGTCAACTCTAACTCTCTCCATACCATTACTATCTATATATCTAACCTGAGTAAGACAAGGGAGAGATTTTTTGATTGTTAAAAAAAGATTATCTACACGATCTTTATCTATTTGTTTATTTACATACTTATTTAATGTATCATCGTTAGAAAGAGCTCTTATAGTAGAGAAATAAGGGTATAAAGAATTTTGTATAAAATCCTCACGCTCTAAAACCTTACTGTGGAAATGTTTTTTAGATACTACACCAACGTCACTTGAACTTAGTTTCACAAATGAAACTGCACTTACGATAAGTACTAGAAATACCCCTATAAGGTAGATGGTAATAAACTTTGTTTTATAAGATACAGTGTTTTTTATCATTTGAATTCTCTTTAGAATATATTACAAAAAAATTACTTTATGAAAAATAAATAAAACCTAATGTTGATACTTTTATATAACTTTTAATAACCCTTTCAATCCATTTTATATATAATCTTATGGAGTTTAACGCTTAAGGTATTCGTTATATACGGATCATTATATATATAATAAAATAAAATATTACTTTAAAGGAAATCCAATGAGTTTAAAAGAGAAGTTAAAGTCTGATCTAAAAGATGCAATGAGAGAGAAAAATATAGTAAAAAGAGATGCTATAAGAGCTATAAACACCATGATAAAGCAAATAGAGGTGGATGAAAGAAAAGAGCTAAACGACAACGACGTAATAGCTTTGATACAAAAAGGTGTAAAAACAAGAAACGAATCAATCACCCAATATAAAGACGCAGGTCGTGATGATCTTATAGAAAAAGAGCAAGAACAGATCGATGTGTTTTCTTTATATCTTCCTAAGCAGTTAAGTGATGAAGAGCTTGAAACTATTATAAAAGATATTATCACGGAAGTTGGAGCAAGCTCAATGAAAGATATGGGTAAGATAATGGGACCTGCTAAAGCAAAGATAGGTGGAAGTGCTGACGGTAAAAGAATCAACGAAACGGTAAAAAAAATCTTAGGATAAAAAAATGGCTTCGATCGCAGAGATAGTAAAAGAGACTATCCTTAATATAAAAAAGAAAAACCTTGACCCTACTCCAAAAGAGTATCATAAAGAGTTTTGCAAATTAGCAAAAAATGTAAACATAGAGATCGATGAGTGTAAAAAATTTCAAGAAGCACTTAGGTCTTTAAGCAATAATGAGAAAAAAACTGTCGCAGAAAAAAAGATTGAGACCCCAGATGATCTTATACCCGTACTTCTACAAAGGGTTGCTAAAAACAACATAGACAACCTTACAAATGTTATAAAAAGTGGTATGACACCATCTATATCTTTAACCATAGATGAGGAGCTTGCAAAGTTCTCTATAAAAATAGGAAACTCACCCTCTTTGATCTTTGAAGAGGATATCCAAAAAGAGATGCAAAAGTTCATCAGCCAAAGATTTGAGGCAGATCAAAAGATTGTAAAACAAAAAGCTGAAGATATTGCTAAACTTATCACACTAATGAGTAGATATTTAGAAGATGCAATAGATAGCAACTCTAAAGGTAGTGATAATGTAAGCGAGATCAAAAATACACTAGAATCTATCACTATAGCTAAAGAGCATGAGCATCTAAACGCTATACAAAGTCAGCTTATTAATGCAGCACTATCCATAGAAAACGAGATATCAACAGTAAATAGTCAGCTTCAATCGGGACACACTCAAGTTAGTGCACTTGAAGAGAAGATAAAAAAACTTGAAGGTGAATTAGTAGTAGCTAAAAAAGAGAGTTCAACAGATCACTTAACAGGCGTACTTACAAGACGTGCATATGATAATGCGGTTGCTAGGATAGAAAAAGAGTACGAGCGAACAGGCAGAAGTTTTGCCGTAGTTTTCTTTGATATAGATCATTTTAAAAATATCAACGATACATATAGCCATGAAGCTGGAGATGTTGTACTTTCAACTTTTGGTAGGATACTACAAAAAGAGACAAGAGAAAACGATATAGTGGCTAGATACGGCGGTGAAGAGTTTGTTGCAATTATACACTTTAACCTAGAGCGTGAGCTTTTAAGTTATCTAAAAAGGGTAAAAAAGATAGTGAACTCAAATAAGTTCATCTATAAAGAGCATAAGATCAAACTAACATTTAGCGCAGGTGTTGCTGAGCGTGATAGCTATGATGATTTTCAATCGACTATAGAATACGCCGATCAGCTTGTTTATAAAGCTAAAAGATCAGGACGTGATAAGATTATGCTTGATAACGGAAAAGAGTTTTAAACTCTTCCCTTATCAAACATCACAAAACTCTAAAGAGTCTATATTTGGTCTAGTTAGACCTTCATTATTATCTATGTAAAGATTTTTTAGTTTTTTTAGATTCTCAAAACCTCTAGGGAGCTTTTTGATTTGGTTCTCTTCAATATCAAGCTCTAAAAGGTTTTCAAGCCCACCAATACATCGAGGTAGCTCCTTAAGCTCATTTGCCGAAACACTTAGATGGTTAAGCTTTTTTAACTTACAAATAGTATCAGGAAGTTTTGTTAAATGGTTGTTATCCAAAGTTAATATCTGTAAATCTTCCAGCTTTGAAACATCAAAATTAAGCTCACTTAGATCGTTATCGTTAAGATTTAGCTTTATAAGCATATCGTGTGTCTCTAAAGATGGAAGGTCATTTATAGAGTTTCCTTCTAAAAGAAGTGTCTCAAGCTCTTCGATCTTACTAATAGACTTAGGTAAAGAGGTAAACTCATTGTATGATAGATCAAGATAATAAAGTGTTGTCATATCTCCAAAAACATTTGGGAGCTCTTTTAGATAGTTGGTATCTAGTGAAAAATAAAGCAGCTTATTTAGTTTTGATAAACTTGGCGAAAGCTCTTTAAGTGAGTTTGCCGCTATTGTTACCCTTGTAAGTTTTGTAAGGTTATAAAACTCTTCAGGAAGCTTTTCAAGCTTATTACCGTTTAGATTCATTATCACCAGCGACTCTAGATCGCCTATGGTGCTTGGTAGAGTGTCTATAAGATTGTTCTCGCACTGTAGATTTTTTAGTTTTTTCAATTCACCTATTGAGTCAGGAAGTGTTTTAAGCCTATTTGAGGACAGTTTTAAAACACTTAGGTTCTTTAGTGCACCTATCGATTCAGGCAACTCTCTTATTTTCTTTTTACTTAAGTCCAGAACAGATAGATTTTCCAATATCTCTATATCTGTAGGTATGGTTGAGTTAAATTTATTTGCCTTTACCCATCTAGCAAAATCTTCTATTGTTATACTCATCTTCTATCCTTACCTATTATTCATCTGTTCAATTAAGAAATCTATCTCTTCGTAATCAACTTCACCAAACTCGACCATATTAAATAGAGCCATCAAAGGTCTTCTGCAACAGGTTTTATTGCAACCCGTTACAAGCTTTTTAGCTTTTTTATATGGAAGATCGGTTTGTTTAAATATATCTATTGCATCAGCAACAGTTTTTTCACCGCACTCACAAATGATTTTTTGAGCTAGATCTTCCATATTTTATCCTTTACTTTAAAAAATCATGCTGAGCTTTAAATTCAGTCACATCTTTCATAGCTTCTTGAATTTTTTCACTTAGCTCAGGCAGTTTTACATAATCAACCCATATAGTATCTTCAACTATATCGTGTATCTCACCTGCTATTTCCGTTACTTTTCTTTTGTAACCTGCAAACTGTTTTTTTATCTCTTTTTGTTCTTCTGTTAAAGCCATATTTACTCCTTTTAAAATTGTCCCAATTTTCAAAGGGACCTTTTATAAAATGTCTACTTTTTAGTGCAATTTATAAAAAATGACAAAAGTAGCAAAACCTAAAGAGCGAATGAATTCGCTTAGCACTAAAATGCATACACTGATGCAAGGTTGATATTTGGTTTCTCATTTAGATAAACCAAAGTATAATCATCTACAAGCTTAAAGTTATAAGACTCGTATAGATCAGTGATCTCTTTTACATCTTTTGGTATATAAGCTAGAAGCTTTTTAAGACCTCTATGGTATATCACCCCTCTTATAAGTTTTTCTGCATCTGTAAAAGCTTCATCTACCATGATCCAAGGTGATATCTTTACAAGTGTTTTATCAACAGCATATGAGTGCTGATAACCAAACTGAGTTGAGAGCATCAAAGATGACTGTTTCATAACCGATCTAGTGATATACTCTACTCTATCATAACCCATAGCATCAGCGTCAAGTTTATGAATAGTGGTTATATAGTTATCACCGCTTATACTTTTTGCTGTTGCATTTGAAAAGTTAAATGCTGCCCCGCCGCCGTTAAATACTGCTTTTTTAAACTTAGCATACTCTTTAAATTTAAACCTTTTTAATATAGGCAGTTCGGTTTTATCTTTTGCCATAAATAAAATAGGGCTATTCTCATCATAGCTATTGTTTAAAAGAAGATTTATAAGCCTTTTTTTAACATCACTGCTTACATTATCATCGTAGTAAAAGTTGTTTATCAAGATACTATTTTGAAAACGAAATGCTGTGATAAAAGCTATAAGCTTTCTCTCATCATAAGCTCCAAAACATAGATCTTGGTTTTCATTTACTGTATTTAATACAAGGTTTGTATCAACCAGCCTATCTTTTGAAAACTCCTCAAGGTCTGTTTTAAAGCTGCTTTTTCTTAACCATCCTATGAACATAGATATAACTCTCTTAACTCATCAAGCTCTAAAACCTTTTTTCTAGACGTTACGATATCTCTAACTTTTGGAAGTATAGTTTGAAGTTTATCCTGACTAGGCTCGATCCCTATCGATTTTAAATGGTAAAGCAAAGTTGAGCTTCCAGAGTGTTTTCCTATTGGGAAATATCTATGTGCGCCAACCTCTTCAGGCGTAAACGCTTCATATGCATTTTTAGCTTTTATCATACCATTTACATGAATTCCAGACTCATGAGAGAATATATACTCGCCTATTATCGGTGAGCTATGGCAAATAGGTTTATTTGCTGCTTTAGATACTGCACCCACAAGCTCTTTTAATCTATCTGCTTTGATCACTCTTTTCTCATCAAACTGATGTGTTAAGCTCATCAAAACCTGCTCAAAAGAAGCATTTCCTGCACGCTCCCCAAGACCTATCACCGTAGTATTTGCAGATAATGCACCCGCTTCAATACCTGCAATTGAGTTTGCTGTTGCCATACCAAAATCGTTATGTGTATGCATCTCTATATCTAAAAGATCAAATGAGCTTAGATAAGATATATTTTGAAATGTTTTAGTAGGTGTTAAGATACCTACTGTATCGCAGTATCTAAATCTATCTGCATTTAAAGATCTCCCTAACTCCATCAGCTCTTTTAAAAACTCATTGTCGGCTCTACTTGCATCTTCACCGCCGATACATACAAAAAGACCCTCTTTTTTTGCTTCAAGAACAACTCTTTCAAGGTTTCTAAGAAGTCTATCTCTATCCCCTTTAAATTTTACGTCGATAAGTACGTCTGAAACAGGGATAGAAAGGTCAACTGCCTTAACACCACAGGCTATAGATGCTTCAAGGTCATCCATTGTTGCTCTATTCCAACTCATTATTCTAATAGGAAGGTTTAGATTTAATATTTCACGAAGTTCCTCTTGCTCTTTTTGCCCCATAGCAGGTATTCCAACCTCTAGCTCATCTGCTCCCGCTTCATATAAAAGGGTAGCTATTTGAAGCTTCTCTTCAAGGGTAAATGCAACATACGGTGCTTGTTCGCCGTCTCGTAAAGTGGTGTCGTTTATTAGAGCCATGAAGTATCCTTTGAAACGTCCCACTATAAGGTATCTGAAAAAATTAATATTTTTCAAAAGGACCTTTCAAAGGGACCGTTTATTTAAAAACTTCTTTTAACGACATAACAAGTTATGTCTAAAGAAGCAAACGCTAAAGAAAACAACGAGTTGTTTTTATTACTTAATAATATGCAAATAGTATTCCCTAAAGAGTTATTAGATTTTCTGCCTTGATTTTTTGGATATCTTCACTGTCTAAATTCTCATAAGAATATACAAAACAGCAAGGCTTCTCTTTGATCTCTTTTTCTATACTCCAAAACCGCTCTAAAGTATCTACTATATAAACGTTTTGTGCTCGTAATGATTTTAAGGGAAGTCCTATAAGACCGTGTGATGTAGTGATAGTGAACAGCTCCATCATCTCACTATTAATAGTGATCGGGCCGTTACCTTTTAGAAGTATTATTTTAGGAGTTTTCTTCATAAAAAGAGAGGGGTTTACCCCAGCTCTTTTTCACTATAGAAATGTTTTTTAACTGCTTCAAAAACAGATTTTTCTATAGGTTGATTAGCATAGCTTTCATCACAGATAAGATCTATAGCTTTTAACTCATCCATAGGACAATCACCTATCTTTTCAGTTAAAAGAATATCAACATCTTTAAGTGTTGTTTTTATCTCATCTATTGGATTAGTTCCATCACAGTTCTCAGGACCGCTACAATATGAGCTTTCTATCTTTCTATGCATAACAAACTTAATAGCTTTATCCCCTGCTTCATAAACCAAGAATTCACTAGCACTACCAAAGTGTAGGTTTATCATACCCTCACCACCTGTAGTTACGGCTACAAGTTTAGTTTCACCATTTGAGCTTAGTTCATTTTTACCAGCTTGCTCTAATTTGATCCTATCGTTAGCTGCATCTAGGTGCGCTCTCCAGTTCTCAATCATTTCGTGTTTTTGTGCACGAGCTGCAATATTGTATTTTTTCTCTAGCTCTTCAAAGCTTAAAGCGGTAAATGTTTCAGGAGTGAACTCATCACCTCTATCTTCACCGATAAGACCAACCGCATCTGCACGACATTGTCTACAGTGACTCATAAGTTTCATATCCATACCACATGCATTTTGCGCAGCCATTACTTCTTGATCTGTTGCACTTTTTTGTCCGTTTAGACCGTAATATGTTCCAAACTCAGGAGAAGATAATAAAGGCATAATATTGTGCAGGAACACTTTCATCTCTTTTAGCTTTTTAGCTACGTTTGGAAGGTCATGCTCATTTACACCTGGGATAAGTACAGAGTTAGCTTTTACAAGGATACCTCTATCTGTAAGCATCTTTATACCCTCAAGCTGTTTCTCTAAAAGTATCTTAGCACCCTCAGCTCCCCAAACTTTTTTATGGTCCCAATGAACCCATGGATATATCTTACTACCTATCTCACCAGTTTCATCAATAGTATTGATAGTTACCGTTACGTGATCTACGTTATATTTTTCTATCTCATCTATAAACTCAGGAAGTCTTAGACCGTTTGTTGAAAGACATAGCTTAAGATCAGGAGCTTTCTCCTGAAGGAGTCTAAAAGTCTCAAATGTTTTCTCAGGGTTTGCTAAAGCATCACCTGGACCTGCGATCCCCACAACTGAAAGCTGTTGTATCTCACCACCAACATAAAGAACCTTCTTAACAGCATCTTCAGGTTTAAGCTTAGCACTTGTAACTCCTGGACGACTCTCATTTGAACAGTCATATTTTCTATTACAGTAGTTACATTGAATATTACATGCAGGCGCTACAGGTACGTGAATTCTCGCGTAATGCTGATGCGCACCCTCGCTATAACATGGATGATTGTTTATCTTCTCTTGTATTGCCATAGCTTCAGGGTCATTTGGGTTAAATCCCATATCGCTATGTGTTCCGCAACCAGTTCCACAACTCATAATATATCCTTTCTTAATGTATTGCACATTTTTTATACAAGTAGATATTACATATAGTGTTCCATTACGATTTTTTATAGTATAATTTTAAAAAAAAGGAGTAGATATGGACAAACAATATATTATTTGCAAACCATCAAAGCACGATATAGACAAGCTTTGTGAACTTTTAAATACACTTTTTTCTTTTGAAGAGGAGTTTATTCCAAACAAAGATATACAAAAAAAAGGCTTACTGCAAATACTGGAAAATCCACAATTTGGAACGATCTTTATCATAAAAGTGGATAACCAAATTGTAGGGATGATCAATATCTTATATACATTTAGTACAGCACTTGGATCAAAGGTAGCTATTTTAGAAGATCTTATTATAGATAAGAACCATAGAGGCAAAGGGTTTGGGAAAAAACTAGTAAACTTTGCAATAGAGGACTCTAAAGATAAAGGTTGTAAAAGGGTTACTTTACTAACTGATAATACTAACGATATTGCAAAAGAGTTTTATACAAAAATGGGATTTGAAAGCTCATCAATGGTGGTGATGAGAAATTTTTTATAAAGAATAGTTAGGGGAAACCCTAACTATTAAGCCTCAACCGCCGCGTGAGCTTCTCTATCTTCAAAAGATATAGATTCTCTAAAAGGTCTAGGTTGATTTGCAGGGCTTAAGATACCTTTTTTCTTATGAACTCTAATAGAGTATTTACCCTCTTCTTGACCTGCTAGGAAATAAGAGTCATACTCTTCAGTATAAGGCATATCCCAAACGATCGCACCCTCTGTTGGACAAACATCCACACATTTTGGAACGGTACAATCAACGCACTCTATACATTTCTCAGGCTTGATATATGTATACTCTGCGTCTTCTAAAGGGCTATCGTCAGCTGAAACGATAGCCATTGCAGGACACTCCTCAACGCATGCATCACAGTTTATACATGCATCTGTTATATATAAAGACATCTTAAAACTCACCTACGTTTGCTTTAGCTTCTCTATCATCTATAGATATAGCGTCCATAAAAGGTTGAGATTTTACTTCAGGGTACATAATACCTTTTTTCTTATGCTCTCTAATCTTATATGTACCGTTCTCGTTACCCTCTACATAGTAAGCTTGGAACTCAGGAGTATAAGGCATATCCCAAACGATAGCACCTTCTGTTGGACAGGCTTCTGCACATCTTGGAGCGTCTGCATGATCAACACACTCAACACAACTCTCAGGTTTTACATAAAACTTATCACCCTCATAAGGGTTCTTCTCATTTGATTCATCTAAGATCGCCGCTACAGGACACTCAGAAGCACATGCCTCACAATTAATACACTCGTCTGTAATAAATACTGCCATAATTTTCTCCTATCAATTGAAATTAACAAAATAAAGGATGAGTATATTTAGTTTTGTGTTTTAGTTTTAGTCATATTTTAACTGTACATACTCATCGAAGATATACTATGCATATATTATTCCTTTGGTATATTTTATGCATATAGTTAAATAAATACTAAAACCAAAAGGATCTTATTTGGAAATTTTAATAGATGATCAAAAAATAGAACTACAAAAAAAAGATAGAAAAGTCGGGTCTGAAGCCCCTGCAGTTAGGGTAAAAATGCTAAACGGTGAAACTAAGGTCATAGGTATGATGGCTGATAAGGTTCAAGTTATGCTAACACTTCCAAAAGAGGATAGTCTAAGTGATAAGCTTGAAGATATCATAAATAAACACTCTGCAAAATCTATCGTTTATATTATATGTTCAAAAAAACCTGCAAAAAACGTAGATGAGACAAACACATCGGTAGATTTTAAAGATTTTTCAATGAAATTCGGCGTTTATGCAAATGAAGAGTATTGCGCTAAGTCTGTTTTTATAATAGATAAAGAGGGTGAGTTCGTTTATAAAGAGATCGTAGGTGATCTTGATAGTGAGTTTGATCTAGAGGCTTTTGATAAAGCTTTAGAGGATGCTATAAACTTTAAACGAAAAGGTCATGTACATGAGAATTGGATGGGTGCATAATGTTTAGTAAAGATACAATGGCTTGGATGGAGCAAAACGATTACGATATCAACGATATCAATAAAGTTGGACAATACGGCAACTCTGCTTTAATGAAAGCTGTTCGTGAAGCAAAAAGCGAGATTGCAAAAGAGCTGATAGATGCCAAAGCAGATCTGGAGATAACAAATATAGACGGTAATACAGCCCTTTGGAACGCATGTTTCGGTCAAGACTACAAATGTGTAGAGCTTTTGGTAAAAGCAGGGATCAAACTTGATTCAAAGAACGATAACGGAGTTACAGCTTTGATGTATAGTGCTAGTGCAGGCAAAGAGGATATGGTAAAACTTCTTTTAGAGTTTGGTGCAAATAAAGAGCTTACAAATCTAGATGATTTTAAAGCTATCGATCTAGCCGCAACCCCTAAAATATATAAAATGCTTAAAGGATAAAAGATGGGTATGATAGAAGATAAGATAAAACAAGACCTAATGCAAAGCATATTTGGTGATAGTATAAAAATATACGAGTTTATCGATAGTAGATTTAAACTTGATGAGAAAACAAGAAGTGAAGTTATCTCAAAAATAAATACCTTAAACAATGATCTAACTGTTATCTTAAAAGAGGTAAAACTATCATGATAACCCCTGCAATAGGTACAACCGAGCTTTACCGTCAGCTTCAAACACTTCTTCTAAGTGATACTCCCGTATTTATACACGGAAGTCCTGGGATCGGTAAATCGTATATAGTTAACGATATAGCACAAAAGAACGATCTAGATATCATAGATGTTCGTCTCTCTCAACTTGACGCTGTTGATCTTAGAGGAATACCTTCAATATCAAATGAGCAGACAAAATGGATGCCCCCTGTTTTTTTACCCCAAGATCAAAACTCAAAAGGGATACTTTTTCTAGATGAGTTAAATTCGGCACCACTGTCAGTACAAGCTGCTATATATCAGCTTGTGCTTGATAGAAAAATAGGTGAATATACACTTCCAAAAGGATGGAGAATAGTTTGTGCAGGAAATAAGATAGATGATAAGGGTATTGTTTTTAAACTACCCTCACCTCTTATAAATAGAATGGTACATATTGTTTTGGAGGCAAAATATGATGACTTTAAAACTTGGGCTATAAAAAATGAGATACACCCTTTTATCATAGGTTTTCTTGGATTTCGTCCAGACCTTTTAAGTACGGAAGTTCCCGCTTCAACAGAAACCAACCCTGCTTTTTGTACACCAAGAGCTTGGGATATGTTGTCTCGTATCATAAAAAACGTGGATGATATAAACTCTATACACCCTATAGTTTATGGAACCGTTGGTTATGGTGCAGGGATCGAGCTGATATCTTTTATAAAAGTGTATAAAACTCTTCCTGATATCGATGCTATTTTAAACGGTGATATACAAAGTGTTCCAGAAGAGCCTAGCGCTTTATATGCACTTTGCGCGGCTATTATTGAGAAATATAACAATATTGAGCAGGCAAATAACCTTTTTGTATATTCAAAGAATCTTCCCGTAGAGTTTTCGGTAATGCTGATAAAAGACCTTATTACAAAAGATGAAGATATAGCCGAGCTTGAGAGCTTTGATGAGTGGATGGAGAAATACGGTGAGTATATCATCTGATGAGATATTTCAAAAGATAAGGATAAATTTCTTGTTTAACCACCCTTTTTTATCTGTACTAGCCTTATCTATCCCTACTACATTTGAGCAAAACGGTAAAAGTGCTTTTGAAACTAACGGTTCAAAGATAACTATAGACCTTGATAAATTGGCTCTTTATTCCCAAGATGAGATCACTTATCTATACGCACACACCCTGCTTCATATTGTACTTAAACACCCTTATAGGCAAAAGACCAGAGATAAGTATTTATGGAACCATAGCTGTAACCTTGTAGTGAACAATATCTTATCTGACTTTTCAAATATTGGGCAGATGCCAAGTGACGAGCTTATAGACCTTGAGCTTAAAGATAAATGTGTAGAAGAGGTTTATGAGCTCCTTTATAAAGAGGAGGAAAAGAACGATAATGGAAGCGATGAGGATGATGAAGAGAATGAAGTAAAAACAACACCTGATGAGAAAGGTGATCTAAAAGCTTTTTTAAAAGATGAAAGTAAGCTTGACCTTGACGAGGTTGAGGATGAAAAGACAAATGAGGGAGATAAAGAGAAGCTTGACGGGATCATTATACAAGCACTCTCAATTGCTAAAAAAAGTTCACGTGAGTACGCAGGGCTTCAAATAGAGATAGATACCTTAATAAAACCAGAGATCAGCCTTCAAGACACACTTAAAGAGTTCTTGATCTCATCATTGTTTGAAAAAACTGCAACTTATGAGCGCCCAAATAAAAGATTTATCCATAAACACCTTTATCTTCCTGGAACTAAAAAGAGTGATGAGCTTATAGAGGTTTATATAGCGCTTGATAGTAGTTCAAGTGTTAGTTTAGATGAGTATAAAAAGTTCTTGGGTGTTATCAAAGATGTATGCGAAGGGTTTTATGAATACAAAATAACAGTACTTCCTTTTGATAAGTTTGTAAAACAAGATCATATTATCGGTTTTGACAGCTTCAATCCTTTAAACGATGAGCAGCTTTTTATACCTAAAAGTGACGGCGGTACAGATTTTGACGAGGTTTTAAGATATCTTAAAACAACCGAGATTAGAGGGGACAACCTTTTAATGGTACTAAGCGACGGTGAGTTTGATATAAGCGAGTCTTTAATATGCCAAACACTTTTTGTAATAAGTGAGAAGAAAAATCTTTCAAAATTTGAAAAGTTTGGCAGAGTTTTAGAGTTTAATATCTAAAAATATCATGGAAGAGCTATTTAATCTAAACTATAAAGATGAAGTTGAAGAGCTTAAAGATGAAGAGAACTTTGAAGAACTTGGGGATCAAAAATATATAAAGCATCCAGATAGTGAAGCTAGGCTTTACTGGGCATTTTGCAGACCATCAGGTTCACACCCTAATCAAATAGCAGATAGCGATCCTTTGGTGTCCATAATGGCATTTAACCACTCCCGTCTTTCTGCCCTGCCCCGTTTTAAACTTCTACATAGTGATGTAATAAACAACGATCACCTTAGAGTTAAAATAAGAAATAGAGCTAGAATGCTTTTTCGCGATCTTGTAGATCAAGATTTTAAAGAACTAAACCAAGTGCTTGATCTTGTACCTGTGTTTATAAGTGTTGCCGTTGATCAGTTAAAAAACGGTAGAAAATGGAACGATATACCCGCAGATGAGATTGAAGCTACAAAATTTATAGAAAAGTCAAAATATCTTTTAGAAGATGAGTTTTTTGAGGCACTTTTTTTAAAACTACGAGATTTAAGCGAAATGGATGCAGGTGAGATAAAAGAGCTTTTAGCTGATCTAATAGTGAAAAAAGATCAAATCGATAAAATTATTTTGGAGCACTATCAAAAGAAAATAAAAGAATGGTGTGATGATAGCGATCTTCATATTCTACAGCTTAAAACACTACAAAACCTAGCTAAAAAACTACTATAAACACTCAAGTAAAATTGTAATATAATAGTAACTTATTTTATTTAGTTCATAATTTATAAATAATAATTTTATTATAATAAAAACAATTATGAAATATGATATAAAGCCCCACTACACAATACTTTATAATAAAAATCTACATTTATGTAGAATATAATAATAGCTATCAAAATGGTTAATAATTACTAGTGGAAAATCTTTATCATTTTAATCTTCCTTTAATCTTAGTTGTTTTATCATTTGATTAGTTCAACTTATTAGTTGAATAAATTACACAAATATTAAGGAGAAAAGATGAAGAAGCTTAGTTTAATCGTTAGCGGTTTATTAGTTGCGAGCGCAAGTGCTTTCGCAATGAGCGATGCAGGACTTATCAAAGAAGCGAAGAATGCAGGATTAAAACCTATCCCAAGATCACAACTAGAGATATTAAAACTAGTAGATAACCCAAAGAACCCAATCACAGATTGTAAAGTAGAGTTAGGTAAAAAACTATATTTTGATCCAAGACTTTCAAAAAGTGGACTTATCTCATGTAATACTTGTCACAACCTAGCAATGGGTGGTGTTGATGGTGTTGGTGCAGCAGTTGGACATAAATGGACTCCAAACCCAGCTCACTTAAACTCACCTACAGTATATAACTCAGTACTAAACCAAGTACAATTCTGGGATGGTAGAGATCCTCACCTAGAAGCACAAGCACAAGGTCCTGTTCAAGCTGGTCCAGAGATGGCAGCTCCAAAAAGCCTAGTTGTAAAAAGAGTTACTTCTATGCCTGCTTATGTAAAAGAGTTTAAAAAAGTATATGGTCCTGATGTAAAGATCACTTTTGAACTAATCACAGATACAATCGCTGTATTTGAGAGAACTCTTATCACTCCTTCAAGATTTGATGCATTTATGCATGGTAATACAGGTGCATTAACAAAAGCTGAGAAAACAGGTCTTAAAGTATTTATCGATAAAGGTTGTGCAACTTGTCATAACGATATCGGTCTAGGTGGTACAATGATGCCATTCGATGCTTCAAAGTATGATCTAAATGTTGGTGGATTTACAGGTACTAAAGATGGTATGGTAAAAACTCCTACATTAAGAAATATCGAAGAGACTGCACCATATTTCCATAACGGTAACGTATGGAGCTTAGGTCAAGCAGTTAAACTAATGGGTGATATCCAACTTGGTATGAAATTAAGTGATAAAGAGACTAAACAAATAGTTACTTTCTTAAAATCATTAACAGGTAAAAAACCTGATGTTTCATATCCACAACTTCCTGTTATCACAGAGAAAACTCCTAAGCCTGATATGAACTAAGAGGAGCAGCTGCACCTCAAAGTTTCGATCATAGGATCGGGCTTACAAAATCGTTCAAACCCCTTATGTTGATCATAGGGGTTTTGGACAATCTTCAATAGATCGTTCACCAAAGTAAAATCACCTATCTCTGCCAAGGATATCGCTTCTTGAAGCATATAGTTTCTTAAGATATATTTTGGATTTACTTTTTGCATATCTGCTAATATCTGCTTTTGTGATCTATCTTCAAGAGATACTCTTTGTTTATAAGTTTTTATCCAATTTTGTATATTTATACCCTCGATATCATCCGTATTATCGAGACTTAAATTATAAAAAAACGATGTATAATCTACACTATCGATCTCTAAAGCTTTTAAAAGATCACCTAGCAGCTTATTGTCATCATCAAACTCTGTACCCAGTCCAAGTTTCTTAAACATCTTTTGAAAATACAGCTCTTTATATTTACCTATAAAGGTATCTAAATAGCTTTCTATAAGAGTTTTATCTGCAATATGTTCAAACATTTTTGCTAAAACACCAAGATTCCACCTAGCTATAAAAGGCTGGTTTTCAAAACTGTATCTTCCCTCATAATCAGATAGATTACATATAAAACCTCTATCAAAAATCTCCATAAAAGCGTACGGTCCATAATCTATGGTAAGACCCTCTATGCTCATATTATCGGTGTTCATCACACCATGCATAAAACCTATACTTTGCCAGTGTGACATAAGCTCTGCAGTTTTATCAGCTATCTCAAAAAACAGCTCTTCATATCTATGTTTAGTATCTTTTAGATGGAAAAAGGAGTTGGCAATAACATGATCGGCAAGCATTTTTATACGCTCTTTTTTATTTTTCCCAAGATATGCAAACTCAAAACTACCAAAACGTATCCAAGATCTTGAAGCTCGCAGAACAATAGCGCCTTTTTCTACTCTTTCTCTATAAACTTTAGTATCTGAACCTATAAGTGCCATAGCTCTTGTTGTGGGAACACTTAGAGCATACATAGCTTCACTTACTAAATACTCTCTAATAGATGATCTTAAAACAGCTCTTCCATCACCCTCTCTTGAATAAGGTGTTTTACCAGAACCCTTAAGTTGTAGATGATAGCCGTTTAACTCACCTAGATTTAAAGCTCTTCCATCCCCTAAGTTGGGTACGAAATATCCAAACTGATGACCTGAATATGCACTAGCAAAACTATCTAAATAGTGCTCACCGTTTACAAGCTCTATAAACTCTTTTGAGTCTAAAAAATTCTTGTCTATATTTAGCTCATCTGCTAGTTTAGTGTTTGCACTAAGCAAAAAAGGGTTTAATAAAGGCTCGGCTTCAACCTTAGAATAGAACTCTTTATCTAGTTCTAAAAAGGGTGATCTTTTTATATCGTTTATCATTTTGCATAAGAGAGTATCTTCTCCACATATCTTTTTGTTCTCATACCCACAAGTATCTTATCTATATAAAATTTATCCTGTAGATATTTTAAAGCATATTTATCCATAGGTTCATCAAGGTTTAACTGCTTTGCCGTTATCTTAGATAAAGAGTGTTTGATATTTGATTTATAACACTCTAAAAAGCTGTCAACTAGGTGATAATACTCTTTATCTAGTTTTATATTTTGGATAATATAGGGGATCACCTGATACTCTATAGTATCATCCACATCACCAGCAAAACCAAATCTCTCTTGGTTTTCCAATAGGTCTTTAACTAAATGCTGTAGATGTTTATTCTCTATCTTTTTAACCTCACTCAAAAGGTTTTCAAACTCTTCACATTTATCGTAACTTGCAAGCCTTAACATACCACCCATATAAAATGCATTTAAAGGTCTATTTACATGCACCTCTAAACCATTCTCATTTGCCCATTTTGCACAAGGAACACCATCTTTTTCAAACATATTCATAGGAAGCTGTATCACTTTTAGGTTAACCCCATACTCTTTTAGTTTTTTATACTCTAAAAAGTGGTAGTCGTTCTCTTGTTTTGCAAAAGAGTTTGAGCTGATACCGTAAGCTTTTATCTTACCTTTTTTCACTTGGGTATCTAAAAACTCAAATGCCATTTTTATGCGCTCTTGCATGATCTTATGGTGTTTATCTAGGTCTTCATCGCTAGCGTTTCCTTTTAGATTTGCCATAAGATAGTATTCTGGGTTATGTAAAAGGTAAGTATCTATATAATCGCTTTGAAGCCTTTTTAAAGAGTTATCGATCTGATCTTCTAAAAACTGCGGTGAGATAGAGTGAAAACAGTTTGGATCATACTCAACTAAGTCTTCAACGCTCCAACCCTCTTTTACACGCTGTAAATTTGGACCTTGTATATATCCACCTTTACTTACGATATTTAGATCTTCCCTTTTAAAATCTTTGATAGTGTCACCGATAAGCTCTTCAGCTTCACCGAACATATAGTTCGATGATGTATCTATATCTTTTATACCGTTTTGCAAAGCAAACTCTAAAGCCTCTTTATGTACAGGATTGTGTTTTGTAGTTCTATAAGTTCCAAATGAAAATTTTGATAGCATTATTCTTTCCTAATATCTTTACTTATAGTTTATACATATTTTGTACCCTATATAAAATAAAAGAAATCTATTAGTTATTAAGATTTAGATATAAACTCTACACTTTTTACTATTTTTATCTCTTCTAGTGTAATATTGGATTGATAAACTAACACCTCTACACCCTCTTCTACGGCTTGTTCAAAAGCTTGTGCATATTTAGGGTCTATCTCATCAGCCAATCTAAAAGGTGCATCGTCTGTTCTTTGGATTATATAAAGCATTAAAGCTCTATGTCCTTGCTTTACCATATCACTAAGCTCTTTTAAGTGTTTTGCTCCTCTTGTTGTGACCGCGTCAGGAAAAGCAAGAGTATCATCTATCTTCAATGTTACGCTTTTGATCTCAACATAACACTTTTGATCCTCTTTTTCAAGCAAGATATCTATCCTAGAGTTTTGACCATATTTTTGCTCAGGCTTTATACTATCGTATCCTTGAAGCTCTTTTATTGTACCGTTTTGTATAGCTTCGATCGCTATTTTATTTGCTACACCCGTATTTGTACATATCATATTATCAGCTATTTTAGTTAGCTCCAAAGTGTACTTTAGTTTTCTTTTTGGATTATCGTGAAAACTAACCCATACATCACACTCCTGCTCTATAGTACTTGTCATGGCACCACTATTTGGAACGTGAGCCGTGACCACATCAGCGCTATCTAAAGTGATATCTGCTAGAAATCTTTTATATCTTTTGATTAGTTTTCCATGTATCAGTTGATCAAATCTCAAAATTTTCCTTTTGTTTTACTTGGGCAATTATAGGAAAAAAATCTTTACAATATATTTTCATACACCATTTAAAATAAAGGTATAAAACTTGCATATAAGGATTTATGGAAGAGAAGTATGATTTAGAGAACTATGAGAGGTTCTTAGGTGAGTTTAAAACAGACGGTGGACACTGGGAAAAGATACAAAAACGTACCGCTACACTATTTCAAGTACTAATAGACGGTGATCTTAAAGAGCTTGTGTTTGTACTTAAACACTACCCTAAATATATAGAGATAGTGTGTGATCATTTTAGATACCTTTATAACTACTCAGAGCAAACTGCCGATATATTTGCAGCATCTAAGCTTCTTGATATGAGTGAGGGGTACCATCAAAAGCAGTTTGTAAGAAACCTAATAAGAAAACTTGAAAAGATAGATGAGTACGATATCTCTAGTTTAAAAAAGTTCTTAGATAAGCTTTTAGATGAGCAAACAAGAATACACCCTATCATACTTGGATATTATAAATCGGAAATAGAAAACAATATAGAAAACAACAACTATCATAAACTGCAAACAAAAGTTATAGAGAAACAGCTAAGTAAACTTACGGTTGACGATAGTTTTGATTTTAGTGCCCGAGATAGAGATGCAGGGCTTGATATACCTTATATGAACTAAAGGGAGATTATGGTTTTCAAAGCATTAAATAAAAAAATAGTTTTTTACGAAAAAACAGGCTGTGCAGGCAATACAAGACAAAAAAAACTTTTATCTTCAAGCGGATTATCTTTTGAAGTAAGAAGTATACTTGATACCGTTTGGGATAAAGAGAGCTTGAACTCATTTTTTAAAGAGCTAGATAAAGAGGATATAGTAAACCCTTTTGCTCCAAAAATAAAAAGGGGTGAACTTGATATATCAACAATCTCAAAAGATCAACTAATAGAGCTGATGATAAAAGAGCCTATACTTATTAAAAGACCCCTTTTAGATATAGATGGTACGAAAATATGCGGTTTTGATATGGAAAAGATAAACTCACTACTAAATATAGACCTATGTCCCGATATTACTATCAGTACATGTCAAAGCAACGATAGATGCACAACTGCTTAATAAACATCTGTAAAGAGTTTGAAGATACAAAAGGTTTTTTACAAGATAGAAGTGAAAGTAAAACAAAGCTTGTAAACAAACTCTTTTTTGATTTTATAGATTGCTTTTCTAACCTAAAAGAGGAAAAGCTTGATTTTCCAAAAGAGTTTATCCATGATGTTAAACTATACAAAGAGGGGTTTGAACCTTTAGTAAAAAAGTTTGAAGATATTGAGATACGATACCTTATGTTAAGTGATTTCTACGACTTTGCAAGGCTTACCAAACTATACAAAAGATAATATGTTTATTTTTTATACAATTAAATAGATATTTTTTATACATTTTATATAAACTTTAGTATTATTTTATTATTATTTACTATTAATAAAAATTATAAAGGTACCCCTATGCTAAATCTTCAAAATAATGAGTTTAAAAAGCTGTTTAAATATATGGAGAGTGTCGTTGAGTTTGAGGATGAACTGCACGATATAAGTAAAACATGGGACCAGCTTATCCTTCTAAGTCAACTAGGCTCTACTGGTATAGATATGAGCAAAACAAAAGAGAACTTTAACGAGCTAACTTTAGAGCTTACTTCTCACCTTGGTGAAGCAACACTTTCAAAAGTGATAAATGAGATGAAATCAAAATCTCAAGTTGCCGTTGATATAGTTATAAGAAACCTTTTTGAAAGAACTGCAGATATCGGTTTTTTAGCAACCGATGATGATATAAGAAAATACCTTTTAGAGCAACACAATATAAAAAGAAAACTAGAACTTCATAAAAACGATGAGGACGATACAGACTTTAGAATAGCAAAAAAAGAGTATACGCAAAAACTAATGGCTATAAAGGAGCGTTTTAAAGAGTATGTTGCAAAATACAGTGTTTACTACGATATCGTGCTATTTAACACACAAGGTGAGATAGTTGCTAAACTTGATGATAACAATAGCGTAGTTAAAACCCAAGATGAGATAATAGAGCTTGCTAAAAGCACTAAAGAAGAGTATATAGAAACATATAGATTTCACGACTTTTTACCAAAACACGATAAATCTCTTGTATATACATATAAAGTAACAGAGTCAAACGATAACGATAAGATCATTGGTTATCTATCTTTATGTTTTAAATTTGAGAATGAGATGGAGGGTATCTTCTCTAGACTTATAAACCATGATAATAAAGAGGTGATACTGCTTTTAGATGAAAATGGTCTAGCGATAGCCTCTAGTGATATTTATCAAATACCTATAGGATCAAAACATAATGTTGAACTTATACAGCCTTTTGGGATAAGACAATTTGCAGGGCGTGATTATATCGTTAAAAGTTGTAAAACAAACGGTTACGAAGGATTTTTTGGACTTGGCTGGATAGGACATATTATGATACCTTTAGACTCTGCTTTTCAAAACTACTCTAAAGAGATAGATATTGACGAGAAGGTTCTACACTCTATTATGCAAAATGAGGAGCTGTTTAAAAAAGATCTTTTAGAGATACCTAATAAAGCTCAATTTATCCAAGATGAGCTTGATCGTGCAGTTTGGAACGGAAACATCAACCAAATGGAGAGCCAATCAAAAGATGCGGATTTTGCAAGATCTATACTTAGAGAGGTTAGACAAACTGGTGAAAAAACAAAAACAACATTCAATACATCTATAGAGAAACTAAACCAAACCATTATAGGTTCACTACTTGAAAATACTACATTTTTAGCATCTTTATCAATTGATATTATGGATAGAAACCTATATGAGAGAGCAAACGATTGTAGATGGTGGGCACTAACATCAAAATTTAAAGATATATTAGCTAAAAAAGATGAGATAGATGAAGATGATAAGCATGAGATATCTTCTATCTTAAAATATATAAATGAGCTTTATACGGTATATACAAACCTTTTTGTTTACGATATAAACGGAAATATCTTAGCAGTATCAAATGAGAGCGAAAAAGATATAGTGGGCACCAGACTTGCTCAAACATGGGTAAAACAAACCATATCTTTAAAAGACTCATCTAAATACTCCGTATCACCTTTTGAAAAAACATCCTTATATGACGATCAAAGCACATATATATACGGTGCTGCTATAACAGATATATCAAATCAAAATGCATTAGGGGGTATAGGTATAGTTTTTGATTCAAAAGATCAGTTTAAATCAATGCTTAAGGATGCCCTTCCTCAAAACGAAGGAGAAGTAAAAGATGGTTTCTTTTCTATCTTTGTTGATAAAAGATCAAAAGAGATAATCAGCTGTAGTAACGGTATTTTTAAAATAGGTGAACAGCTTCAAATAGATAATAGCTTTTTTCAATTAAACAACGGTGAACAATGCTCTAAAGTGATAGAGCTAAACGGGAAATACTATATAGTAGGTGCAAGCTGTTCAATAGGATATAGAGAGTATAAAAGTCAAAATGATGATTATAAAAACGATGTTATATCATTAGTATTTATTGAAGCAGGCGAAACAACAGCGAAAGCAAAAGAGAAAAAGATAAACGAAAACAACTATTACCATTACCATATAGCACAAGATGATGAGATAGAAGAGATAGCAAGTTTTTATATAGGTGACAAATGGCTTGGTGTAAAACAAAGCGAGATAGTTGAAGCTATAAGTATAGACTCCTTAGAAACACCTATAAGCATGGATAGCAACCATCACTTTAAAGGAACGGTAGTTTATAAAAACTATGCTGTTAGCGTTTTAGATATCAGTCCTTTTATCAAAAAGCAGATAACAGAACATAAGAACGATATAGTAATAGTAAAATACGCAGGAGCTTTAGGGGAGCACACTATAGGCCTTGTAGTTGATAAACTAGGCGAGATAATGAAAGTGCCCGTAAAATATATAAAACCCTTAGAGAAACATTTGATAGGCGGTGGAATGCTTGGTGAAAGTATAGTTCAGCCACCTGAAAATACCGATTCAAAATCTTTGCTTACACTATTAAATATAGCAAAAATAGATGAGTTAAATAAAGAGTAAACCTTATCTTAAACGATTGTGGAATAAAGTTTGAATATATTTATATACAATATATTATGGAGACTTTATGCCGCAATTTCATCAACAAACCAAACACTCATATATCTCAGTTAGAAAAAACGCTTTCTTTTTAGATTGGAGAACACAACCTAAGAACTTTAAAAAATATCCTCACTTTTACCAAAGATACTCTATAGAGGATTATGAAGATCTAAAAGATATAAATCTTATAGGTGGTATCACCTTTGAAAAAGAGTATCCTGAGGGGAAATATTATCTTAGGACAAATCCAAGCGCAGGTGCACTTTATCCTTGTGAGATATATCTTCAAATAAGAGGAGTAAAAGGTTTACTTGATGGGGTATACCATTATGAACCCTTAAATGCAGGTTTAGCGCTTATGTTAGAGATCGATAGTGACGGAGTTGAGCACTATTTTAAATATAGTTCAAAACAAAAAGGTATTATATTTTTAGTCTCTTCCGTATATTTTAGAAGCTCTTGGAAATATAGAGATAGAAGTATAAGATATATACTTTTAGATAGTGGTCATCAGCTTGGTTCTATCTACGCAGCACTTTGTCTAAACGACAAACAAAGTACGGTATCTTTTGATTTTAACAAAGAGGTATTAAACGATGAGCTTGGCTTTAGAAAAGATGAAATGCTTACCGTAGCACTTAGTACAAGCGTAAAAAGCGATAAAGAGGTAAAACCTTTAAAACAAAAGCTTCCTTTTGTAAGTGGATGTGATTTTTTAGAAACAAATAGTTTTATAGAAGAAGCTTATCAACAAAGTGCTAAGTTTAACGATGATGATCTTAAGCTACCCAATTTTTTTGAAAATATCCCAAAAGAACAACTAAGAGATGCGATTATAAATAGACGTTCAATTAGAGCTTTTAGAGCTGATTCACATATCTTAAACGATGAGTTCGAGTTTATATTAAAAGATCTTATAGATTTTGCAAATAGTTACGGTATCGATCTTTTTTATACAATACATAGAGTTAAAGATAAAACCAAAGGTTTATATAAAAACTTAACACTTTTAAAAGATGGAGATTTTGAAGAGAGATCAAAATACCTAAGTTTAGAGCAAAACCTAGGCGGCGATAGTGCAGTTACATTTTATTTTACATCAGATGAAGTTGAAAAATACCAAAAGGTAAATATACTAAGCGGTTTTATCGCTCAACTTATATATCTACGTTGTGAACTGCAAAATATTGGTTGCAGCGGTATTGGAGCATACTACGATGATGAGGCAAAACAGTTCTTAGAGACAAAGAACAATATACTTTATCTTCTCTCTATTGGAAGATAGAGCTACTCCTCATCTTTATATGCATCCCTTATCTCTAAAAAGCTGTCAAGGTTTTCAAAGAATATATCCGTAAGGTTTGGATCAAAATGTTTACCGCGCTCTTTTTTGAAAAGCTCTAAGATATTATCTAGCTCCCAAGCTTTTTTATAACACCTATCACTTCCAAGTGCATCAAATACATCGGCGATAGCAGTTATCCTTCCAAATATATGAATATCTTCACCGCTAACACCTCTAGGATAACCGCTTCCATCCCATTTTTCATGGTGCTCATATGCTACGATAGATGCAGCTTGAAGCACAGGTCTTTTTGAGCCTTTAAGTATTCTTCTTCCTATAATAGAGTGAGTTTTCATAATATTAAACTCCTCTTCACTTAAACGTCCAGGTTTATTTAAAATAGAATCAGGGATACCAACCTTCCCGATATCGTGCATTGGACTAGCGGCAAATAAAATATCAGAATCCTCAATACTAAGCCCGTAAAGGTTCGCAAAAAGTTTTGAGTACTCAGCAACCCTTTTTACGTGGTTTCCTGTCTCTTTACTTCTAGTTTCACCTATCTCACCCATCTTGTAGATGATCTCTCTTTGTGTATCTTCTATCTCTTTATGCAGTAAGAAAAGCTCAGTTACATTATGTCTTATAGACATATACTCCATTACCTTATTATCTTCACCTAAAATAGGTACGATGGTGGTATTTACCCAATAAGAGCTTCCATTCTTGTTTTTGTTTTTAAGGGTACCTTTCCAAACTTTGCCTGATTTTATAGTGTTCCAAAGCTCTTTAAATATAGCTTTTGGATTATCTGGATGCCTTACGATATTGTGCGGGCTTCCTATAAGCTCATCTTTTGAGTAACCTGAAAGCTCTATCATCTTATCGTTTACGAAAGTTATCTTCCCTTTTGGATCGGTTCTTGAGATAACATTACTCTCAACTATAGCTCTTTCATACTCTTTTGATAGTTTAAATGCAGATGCAAACTGCTTATTTGATATCTCATACTGCTCTTCAAAATAGTGTTTTATGGTCTCTTGCTGTGTAATATCTGTTCTAATACCGATATACTCTACGATATTACCCTCGCTATCTAAAATAGGACTGATTGTAGCTTTTACCCAATATGATGAGCCGTCTTTTTTTCTATTTTTTATCTCACCACTCCAAGGCTGTTTCATCTGCTTAATCATATACCACATAAACTCATACATTGTTTTATCGTTATCAGGATGCCTTACAATATTGTGAGGTTTTCCTATAAGCTCGTCGATCTCATAACCAGATATTTTACAAAACTCGTCATTTACGTAAGTGATTATACCTTTTGGATCTGTTTTAGATACGATAGAGCTTCTATCCACTGCTTGCTTATACTGCTCTAACAGCTCGTGCTGGGAAACAAGTTTTTTCTCTAAAGAGCTTATTTTAGTGATCTCATCTATTATCTCATATAGCTCTTCAAGTCTAATAGGTTTTTGTAAAAATGAGTGAACTTTTAAATTTATCGCTTCAGCCAATATATCAAGGTTTTTAAGCCCTGTTGCCAAGATGATAGGTGTTGTTTTATCTGTTTGTCTAATATACTCAACCATCTCTATACCGTTCATTACAGGCATATCAACATCGGTAACTATAATATCTATTTTTTCATTTTTAAATATATCAAGAGCCTCTTTACCGTTAGAAGCTGCAAAAACACCCTCTACCCTTCTTTTTAAAGCTCGCTCTAAAGTAGATAAGATATCAGGCTCATCATCTACAACTAAAACATTTACACTTAATCTCTCTTTTTTAACATCCATTTTTAATAAATCCTGTTCTTTTTAATCATTTGCAGCTTGAAGCTCTATAATAAATACGGCACCGCCGTTCTCATTTTTAACGCTTAAATGCCCTTGCATATTCTCTTCAATTATCATTTTTGACATATAAAGCCCTACACCTGTACCTTTACCCTCTTCTTTTGTTGTAAAATAAGGTTCAAATATTCTATCAAGAACATCAGCAGGTATCCCTTTTGCATTATCAGATATATGTATAATATTCTTATCTGCTTTTTCATTAATAGATATCTTAACTTTAGGCTCAACTACTGGCTCACCACTTTCAATATGGTCCACAAAAGCATCTTTTGCATTATTTAAAATATTTAATACAACCTGTTTAAACTCATTTGGATAACCCATACAAAAATACTCATCTTTATCTTTTTCAAACTCAACACCTATAGAGTGGTTTGAAAAAGAAGATGTGGTCATATCTAAGACCTGCTCTATAGATGAGACTGCATTAAATCTTTCTATAGTTTTATTTGGTTCAAAGAAATTTCTAAAATCATCTATGGTCTTACTCATAAAATGTATCTTTTTCATAGATTTTTCTACAAGTGCTTTTATATAGTGCTCATCTATCTCATCAAACTCATAAGCATCTTCCATATCTTGTATCTGAAGTGCAAGTGCATTTAAAGGCTGTCTCCATTGGTGAGCGATATTACCTATCATCTCCCCCATCGATGCAAGTCTTGACTGCTGTAGCATTATCTTATCTTTCTCTCTAGCTTCTGCAACGGTTCTTTCAACCCTAGCCTCAAGGTCTGCATTGATAGCCATTAGCTCAAGCTGCTTACCGCTTATGGCTGTTTTTGCGTATTGAAGCTCTTTTACTATACGCTCTAGTTTTTTACTTTTAATAGCCTCTTTTTCCCTTTGGTAAAAGATATACATTATAAACATAAAAATAGATAAGGATACGATTATAGATATTATAAACGCTATATAAAATTGATTTTTATGTTTTTTATAGTCATTGCTTTGCATATAGTTTATTAAAAATCCTATATGCTCACCCCTTAGATTTTTAAGGGGTTTAAAGGTTACTGCTATATAGTTTCCATCATCTGTCTCTACCCATTTTACAAACTCTTTATTTGGAAGGCTTTTACCTGCGAACTCTTTTTTAAGCTTACTATTTATATAACCAAACTCTTGAAGAGAGAGGTGATATTCTATATGTGAATTTTTATGTATCTCTTGGTGAGTTTCACTAAAACAGTGTTTTACTATCTTTTCAACCATATGGGTTTCATGATAATACTCATCACTTATATAAGAGATTTCGTTCTTTTTCTTCTCTATTTCAAATAGTTTTTTATCTAAGGCTGAACTTTTAAGTATCATATAGATGTGTCCGTTATATATCTTTTCAAGCCATTTATGTATAGCTTCAAACCCTATACTTATCTCAACCGTACCTATAAACTCATTTTTATAAAAAAGAGGTTTTACATATCTATACCCGTTAAATATCTTTCCACCCTCAAAACCAGATACACTTTTTTTAGTTTCATTAACTTTTACGATAGAGTATCTTACCTTTGATAAATCATCACCGTAACGCTCAGGTCTGTGAAACCTTAAAAAACTTATGGCATTGGGTAAATGAAAATGAAACTGTCTTATCTCATACTTATCGATCATCTCCTTATATACACTTTTAAGATCTTCATATACCTCTGATCTTTTTTCATCTACTATTTTGTCGTAAAATTCAGGTGTGATCTTTCCTTTGTATTTTTGTGCCGTATATATCTTCTCTAATATATAATCGTTTATAATAAACTCATCGAGCATTAGATCACTTAAACTTTGGTAGTGTGCTATCACTGCATCGTAAGATTTATTGAAATCTCTTTTTTGTTCGTGCTCCACAAGAGTGCTTACTCTTTTATTGTTTTGTATCAATCCGTACAAAAGAAGTAATTGGATAAAAACTATTGAGATAGCTGTAAGAAATAGGTGTTTTCGATAAGATTTTGATTTTAATATTTCACGAAACTCTTGATCGAACTTATACATAGTTACCCTTTAGGTATAAATTCAAATAGTGTAATATTTGAATATGGATACTTTCTATAGCGTAGTTTCATACTGTCTGCACCGCTAGAACCGTTAAGAATGATCTCTTCTATCAATCCCTCATCATCAGCAATATACTCAAGCCAACACTTACTGCTGCTTTTGTCATACCCGCCGATATTCGTACATAACTCTTTTAAAGTATGGTTTTTTTGAATAAACTCATTAAATGAAGAATACCCTAAAAATCTTAAAAAAGCTTTATTAACCCTTTGTATATTATCCTCTTTAGCAAGAAGTGTAAAGCAGGGTTCATCATCTAAAATATGGCTTATGATCTCTTCATTCTCATCTATTATCTTTTGCTGGGTTACTTTTAATAGACTATCTTCAACAGCTTGAAGCAATATCTTTTTATCTATAGGCTTTAATATATACTTATCAACACCAAGCTCGATACCTTTTAAAAGATAGCTTGCCTCGTTGAATGCAGTAGTAATAATAATAGATATATTACTATCTAACTTTTTGATCTCTTCGGTCATTGCAAGACCATCCATCTTAGGCATTTGTACATCTGAAATAACCAGATCAGGTCTATGCTTTTTATATAGCTCCAAGCCCTCTTCACCGTTATCGGCTATTAAGATATTTTTATATCTTCTACTTAGAAATTTGAGCATACTCTCTTGTATCTGTTTATCGTCTTCTACGTATAAAATCTTCATTATTCATCCTGCTTGTAATATTATTGTATCAAAAAATAATAAAATTGAAGCTAAATTATATCTATAAAAGCCATATCCATATGGAACATTATTTGCATAATAGGAAATATAAATTTTTTACAAGGAAAAAACAATGGCTACAGTTATAGAGTTTATGAAAGAAAACGAACTTGCATGGCAACCATCATTTAGCGGTGAGCTAGATAACGGTCTTTACGGATATAGAGGTGCAATGATAGTTGAAGAGGGGAAAGCATTATCACCTGATAGAAAACTTCCTCCAAAGATCCAAGCAAAGCAAGTGATTATGGTAAATGAGGGTGAAAAGATAAACTTCTTCACTTGTGAACTAGAAAGCTTCAACCACTTTAAACCTATGTTTGAAAAATATAAACAGTTCTTTACACCTGAAGGGAAATATGTACTTTACGTAACTGACCTAGATGGTAACGGTACTTTTAAATACGAAGGTATTAAATTTACTGCTATTATGCTTGATGAGAGTTCAGTTTGGAATGAAATTTTAGAGCTTGTTGATCTTGAAAAAGGTGATATGAAACAACTTAAAAAACAAGAAGAGAAGATCGAAGCTGTTTATGATGAAGCTATGGATGCAGATATCGATGAGGAATCTAAAACATACGAAGAGATGTTAGAGCTTGTTGGTGAGAGTTCAAAACAACTTATGGGTGCAGTTTAACAACTGCCCCTTAAGGGTTATATTCACTAAACTCCATACCTAAACTTTGTGCTACCGCACTATTGGTTAATCTTCCCATATAGGTATTCAATCCATCTTTAAGATATATATCATCCTCTAATGCTTTTTTTAGCCCAATATTCGCTATTTTTAATCCAAAAGGTAAAGTTGTAGATGTTAAAGCATCTGTTGAAGTTAAAGATACTGCTCCAGGCATATTTGCAACACAATAATGCACTACACCATTCACATTATAAATAGGATCGTTATGGTATGTTATCCTTGAAGTTTCAAAACATCCACCTTGATCTATAGCAACATCAACTATTACAGAGCCTTTTTTCATTGATCGCAAGTCATCTTTTTTTATAAGCTTAGGTGCAGCAGCTCCTGGAATAAGTACTGCACCCACCACTAGATCGGCATCTTTTATAGAGTTTAAGATATTTTTCCTATTTGAATAAAGAGTAGTCACTTTTGAGCCAAATAGATCATCAAGATATGCAAGTCTTGGTGCAGATATATCTAAAATAGTTACGTTTGCTCCCAGACCTACTGCGATTTTGCAAGCATTAAACCCAACAACTCCGCCGCCTATTATAACTACGTTCCCTCTTTTTACACCTGGGACTCCGCCAAGAAGAACACCGCTTCCACCAAAAGGTTTCTCTAAATATTTAGCACCCTCTTGGGTTGCTAAACGCCCTGCTATCTCACTCATAGGTGTAAGGCAAGGAAGAGTGCCGTGTTTATCAGTGATAGTTTCATAAGCTACACCGCTTACTTTTTTATCTAAAAGCACTTGCGTAAGCTCTTTATTTGCAGCTAGATGAAGATAGGTGTAGAGTATCTGCCCCTCATGAAAAAGCTCATACTCCTGTGCCAAAGGCTCTTTTACCTTTACTATCATATCACTATTATCAAATATCTCTTTTTTATTATCAACTATCACTCCACCGCAAGCAGTATACTCTGCATCGCTAAACCCAGCGCCCTCACCTGCACCTTTTTCTACAAATACGGTATGGGAATTCTCAATAAAACTTTTTACACAATCTGGAGTAAGTCCAACCCTATACTCATGGGTTTTAATCTCTTTTATTAAACCTATATTCATAAGTTATCCTTAGTGTTTTCATAAGTGTTTATAAGATTATATTCTCTAGTATTAAATTAACGTTAAATTTTTGTGAGTAGCTAAGATTATTTGGTTCTTTTTAAAGCAAAGACCGTGATCGTACAAAAAGATATGATCACACCTACCACTACAAAAAAGTGCTGAACACCGAAATATGAAACTATAGGCATTGATATAACGGGAGAGAAGAACTGCCCCATAAACAATGAGCTTGTAAGATAGCCTGAGTTTTTTACCCTTTTTGTATGGTGAACACGACTCAACATCCAAGCACTTACATTAGTCATCATTAAACCGCCGCCAAAACCTAGTATCGGAGCCGTTATAAAAAATAGATACACATTATGAATAAGCCCTACAACAACAAAGCCTATACCTATTATGATCATCCCTATTAAATATATATGAGTAAAGCAAAATCTTTTTTTCAGTTTTGCAAAACTAAGAGCTCCAAGGCCGTGAAATACGAAAGCTAAACTTATTATGGTTCCAGTAAGAGTACCGCTTGCACCAAAATGGTTTATCATTAAAAAAGGCATCTGTGTAGGTAGTATATAAAACACCGTCATTAATAAAAATGCTAAGAGAAATATAGGATAAACCTTTGGATTTAACTCCTCATTGTCCTCTTCATAGTGTGAACCCCCTTTTAACTCCAAAAGATATTTTAAAGCAAAAGGTAAAAGGATAAAACCTATTAGATATATAGCAAATGATAGTCTCCAGTTTATATCGCTAAGTACTCCACCGCCCACAACAAACACAACTCCGCCCAAAGAGATAAACGCACTTTGAAGCCCCATATATTTATGTCGCTTTTCACCGCTAAAATAATCCCCTACTAAAGATGTAGATACTATCATCAATGAAGCGATAGCTAAACCTAAAAATGCTCTAGAGATCAAAATAGTCTCTATAGAGTTTAGATACAATCCTGCACTTCCTGCAAGAGCAAATAGTATAAGCGCAAAAACAGCCGATATCTTTTTACCTATACGGTGTATAATATGCCCTAAAAAAGGTGCAAGTAGTGCTATTACTATTGAGGGCATTGTGATCATTAAACGCGAATAGAACTCTATATTATCATGATCAAAATAATCTTTTAGGTGGGGTATAACTGTTACGATAGCTACATTTGACATCATAGTAGTTAGTGATATCAAAAGAAGTGTGAATATTGTAAGGTTTGGTATTTTATGCAATTGTTTCCTTTAAAATTGCATTATAACATAGCTTTGTTTAGGGGATATTGCTCCAAACCAATTGCTTGAACTCTTTCATAAGTGATTTATCCATATTCTCCATCAGCGCCACTCTTAGTGAGTGAATAGTGCTTTTATACTCATCTTTTGGGATTATAGGATCATCGGTTCTTGCATCCTCTATGATCTGATGTATCTTTTTATTGAAAGGAGTTGGGTTTTTATCAGCTATTCCATCATAAACGGACATAAATATATTATATGAATCATAGTCCATCTTACATTGCCCGTCAAGTATCTTTAGGGCTAAGATAGTGCAATAGTGAAGCTCTATCTCATCAAACTCGTAAGTTTTCGCCCACTCGTACCCTGTAGAGAGATCATCCATTCTCTTTCTCTTTTTCCTCTACTTCATACTCTAAAGTAACATCTTGAGTACCGTCGATGAACTCTTTAGTGATAATAGCTTTTGAAACATCATTTTTTGATGGAAGCTCATATTGAAGCGGAAGCATGATCTTTTCTATGATTCCTCTAAGACCTCTTGCACCTACACCTTTCTCTTCAGCCATATGTGCTATCTCTTCTAGAGCTTCGTCATTAAACTCTAACTCTATACCGTCAAGCTCAAATAGTGCTTGATATTGTTTTATAATAGCGTTCTTAGGCTCTTTTAACACCCTAATAAGATCTTCCATAGATAAAGGGTTTAGTTTAGCGATCACGGGGATACGACCTATAAATTCAGGTATAAGACCAAAAGATATAAGATCTTTAGACTCAACCTCTTTGATCTCCTCTTCCTCTTTCTCTTTTAAGAATCCCATCTTTTTAGGTTTGTTTTTCTTTAGTTCCTCTTCATCACCAACAAGCCCTACAAATGCACCACCGCAGATAAATAGAACATGAGTTGTATCAAACAGAACCGTTTCTGCAGAAGAGTTTTTTCTACTTCCTTTTACAGGAACATAAACCTCACCGCCCTCTAAAATCTTTAGAAGACCTTGCTGTACACCCTCACCGCTTACGTCACGTCCGCTTGTTGCACTCTCAGATTTATTTGCGATCTTATCGATCTCATCGATATAGATTATCCCTTTTTGAGCTTTATCTATATCAAAATCAGCAGCAGCTAAAAGACGAGAAAGTATAGACTCAACATCTTCACCCACATATCCAGCTTCAGTTAAAGCTGTAGCATCTGCAACTGCGAAAGGAACATCCATGATCTTTGCTAAAGATTTTGCAAGAAGTGTTTTACCGCTTCCAGTAGGTCCTATAAGTAAAATATTTGATTTTTCTATCTCTACGTTTTTTACGATAGGTTTATCTATCCTTTTATAGTGTGAATATAGTGCAACCGATAAAACTTTTTTAGCATCATACTGACCTATAACATAACCATCAAGATGCTCTTTTATCTTTTCAGGTACGTTTAGACCTTTTTGAAACTCTTTTTTTGCACGTTTTAGTTCCTCTTTATGGATAATATCAGAACATGTTTCTATACATTCGTTACAGATGTGTGCGTTTTCTGCACTAAAGATCTTTTCAACCTCGTCTACACCCTTACCGCAAAAATCGCAGATCAACTCTTCTTTTTTCATTATAGATCCTTTAAAAATTGATCCGTTTCGCTTTTTATAAGCTCTAAACCATGAGTTTCGATAAACTTATTCTCTTTTTTAGTAAGCTCATCTTTATCCATTACCACAACACCCTCTTTTGAACCTATAGTAAGCTCATTTGCTACCATTCTATAAGTATCACGGCTAAAATCAACACCGAGATAAAGATAGCTTTTATCTTTTCTATACTCTTTAAGAAGCTGCGGTATTGCATAACCACCCATAGCTTCCGTAAGCCAATCCACAAAATCGGCATCACTGATGATAAAGTTCATATCAGGGATCATACAACCCATAGGTTTTAAAAGTATCGGCAGATTAGTGCTTAACTGCTCTTTATCTATCTCTTTATACTCACGAGTAGAAGGATCATATTTATAACATATAAATCTATCATAATCTGCAGTTATCCTAGATATACCTGTGATCATAAAGTGGTCAATATCTTCATAAACCTTACACCCGCTGTCATCAAGGTTGGTATCTATTAAAAGTTTTGGCTGTATATCTTTTAAGAACTCATAAGTATAAGGTATCTCATACTCTTTAGATTTATAAATATGATTCGTCATCTGAACGATGAACTCTCTACCTTTTCTTTGCTCTAAGCTCATTGCAGCTCTTGTATACTCATACATAAGCCTTGGGCTCATAGCTCTTCCATTATTAAGTGCAAGTACCATACTATCGCTATCATATGGCAAAGTTGAACCATCTTTTGCAACAGTGTTTTTAAATACACCCATACCTATAAAAGGTATAAGAGAACCATCTATTAACTTTTCTTTTATATTATCCATGACACCCTACTCCTGTGTATGTTACGTAGGCTTTATTGAGTTCTATCCTTAATCTTTCTAGATCTAAAGGCTCCTCTAGGTTGTTCGGCATATCTAAATAGAATATCGAACCATCCTTTGAGATAAGAAACAATGCCTTTGTAAGCTTGTCTTTCAAACTACCACTTACAATTTTCGTACCATACATAGAACCGTACTCATCTTCTGTGTCGTAGATCAGTTGCAGTTTCTCTAATCTATTCTTTAAAGCAGCCCTCTCTTCGGTCTCTTTATCAAATATAAGATAACAATGTACAGGCACCTCTAAAGCGCTTAAAAGTTTATCGATAGTCAATATCTCTTTAACGAAATCGTTCGTAACTTTTGGAAAAGATATTAGTATGCTCATCGATTTATCTGGATGACTCCTTTTTACCTCTACACTTTTATTATAAAAGTTCGTAGCTTCAAAGTTTTCGGCCATATAGCCAATATCTATAAAATCTTCCGTAAGCTCACAGGCTTCATCTTTATATATTATTGATTCCATATTTTTTAATCTTATATCCAATTTGTCTAGGTGTTATCCCTAAAAGTTCAGCCGCGTGAGACTGGTTTCCGCTTGCATTTTTAAGTGCACTTTTCACCGCTTCACACTCAAGCTCGTCTAAAGTTTTATTTTCGATAGGTATAGCTTTATACTCATCTAAAAGTTTTTCGTTGTTCAATGCAGGTAGTAAAAGAAGCATATCCGCTGCATTTATACCCTCTTCATTGCCCATTAAAACTATTCTTTCAATAGTGTTTTCAAGCTCTCTTACATTTCCTGGCCAAGGATACTTCATAAGCTTATCCATAGCTTCATCAGTGATCTTTACCACTTTTTTATGGTTTTTCATAGCACGCTCTAGGAAAAAATTTACAAGAAGTTTTATATCCTCTCCCCTTTTTCTAAGCGGCGGCAGATCGATAGGTATTACGTTTAATCTATAGTATAGATCTTCCCTAAAATCACCATCTTTTACCATCTTTTCAAGGTCTCTATTTGTTGCGGCAACCAGCCTAACGTTTACTTTTATCGTTTTGCTACCACCAACTCTTTCAAACTCACGCTCTTGAAGAACACGAAGTAGTTTTACCTGTGCAGATGCACTAATATCACCTATCTCATCAAGAAATAGTGTTCCTCCATCAGCTAGTTCAAATCTACCTTTTCTTGTCTCTTTTGCATCTGTAAACGCACCCTTTTCGTGACCAAATAGTTCACTCTCTAAAAGAGTATCCGTAATTGCGGCACAATTTAACTTTACAAAAGGTTCATTTACCCTTTTACTTCTTTTATGTATTGCAGAAGCTACGAGCTCTTTACCCGTACCTGTCTCACCTCTAACTAAGACAGTAACGTCGCTTTGAGCTATACGCTCAACGACTTGATACACGTTTTGCATCTTTTTACTATCACCAATAATATCTCCAAAGTTATGCACTTTTGAATCCCACTCCATTTTATAATACTGTTTTAATTCGGTAAGTCTCTCTTTCTCTTTTTCAATAACCATATGGGAATAAATCGCTTGAGCAAATAATGAGCTTACGATGGATAGTATTCTAACCGTCTCATCGAAATCTATCTCGGTAAATTTTGTTAGATTTGTAGCAAGAACTCCTATAACTTCGTGCTCAACTAACATAGGAACCGCAATATAAGAAATAGTATCACTATTTCTATTACCCGACTTATTTAAAAACAAAATATCATTATGTACATTTTCTATTACAACAGGTTCCATGCTTTTCGCGGCAAGCCCCGTAGCACCCTCACCCATTTTGTATTCAGATACCACCTTTTGGTGTTTATTAAAATTTATAGCAGCATAAATGCTTAAGATATCATCATCGTCAAGCTTATATATCACGCAGTTTTCCAAATGCAGTGAGTTTTTCAATGCCATTAATGACTTCTCTAAAGATTTTACGATATCTCTTGAATCCGATATCAATGTAGCGATATCGTATAGAACATTTAGCTCTTTTTGAATTATACTCTCATTAAAATTGCTTTCCATAGTTACTCTTTCATAAATATTCTCAGATAATTATACAAAAAACTTACAATCTTGTACGATTATTTCTGTATATAATTTAATCAGCTAACTTTTTACAAACTTCCTCTTTTGGAAGATTTTTAGGTCCTGGTTGTATCCACCATGTTTCACCGTTGCTAAGTTCTACTTCTCCACCCCATTTTTCATCAGTATTAAACTCAATAGTTTCAATAGTCTCTTCCATATCTTTTTTTGCTATATAAAAATAGATCTCTCCACCGTTTTCTCTTAACATTACTTTTGCCATCTTGTCTCCTTTTTGTTTAGATTGCTTATTTAATTATTTATTACAAACTTTCTAAGCTTGCTTAAAAAACTGTTATCCTCAAGCCACACTTTAAAAAGTCCCCTTTTTAGTTCATTTACCATAATATGTTTTACAAACTTGTCATCATCTTCTGGGTAATCATCCCTATGATGGGTACCTCTGCTCTCTTTTCTTTTTTGAGCACTTAAAACTATGGCTTCTGCTACCTCCAAAGCATTTCGAAGCTCTAGGATCGCTATAAGCTCTACATTGTTTTGTCTGCCCTTATCTATACAATGAAGAGTTCCCGCTTCACGTCTTAGATACTTTAAGTAATCAAAAGCTTTTGTTAAAGATGCTTTATCTCTATATATCCCTGCATACTCAAACATTGTTTTACCAAGACTTACTCTCATAGCATTAAAGTTCTTTGTAGTATCCATATCAAAGATATGATCTACCCATTTTTGATCCTCTACGACTATATTATAATCTATCGGCAAGAACTCTTTATTTTGAACATACTCAAAAGCTTTTTGTCCTGCAAGTTCACCAAAAACCGCACCCTCTAAAAGTGAGTTTCCACCAAGTCTATTTGCACCGTGAACTCCGTTTGATGAGCATTCACCACATACAAAAAGACCCTTTATAGATGTAGCTGTCATATTTGCTTCTATACCACCCATACTATAATGAGCTACAGGCTTAACCTCTAAAAGCTCTTCACTTACATCGATTCCCGCTTGCATATAAGCTGCTTTATAAAGACTTGGAAGCTTTGTCTCTATATGCTCTTTACTTAAGTGTCTTAAGTCTATATATACCTTCTTACCATCTTCTATCTGTTTTGATATAGCACGGCTTACCACATCTCTAGTATCAAGCTCATTTACAAAACGATCTCCGTCGCTATTTACTAGATAACCACCTTCGCCCCTTGCAGCTTCACTTACAAGATAGCTTGTTTTTGGAAGTCCTGTTGGGTGAAACTGTACAAACTCCATATCTTGTAAAGACAATCCAGCTCTAAGAGCAATAGCGTACATATCTCCAGTATAATCAGGTGCATTTGTACTAAAACCTCTAAATAGCCCCGCATATCCACCACCTGCAAGTATTACAGACTTTGCTGGGTAAACCATCACAGAAGAATCTACTCTTCTTAGTACAACCACACCGCTTACTTTATTGTCTATTTTAGTTAGGTTCATTACAAAATTGTTTACCAAGAAAGTAACACCTACGGTTTTAGCTTTTTTTATCAAAACCTGAGTGATAGCAGAACCTGTTTTATCACCCACGTAACATGTACGCTTTGAGCTTCCGCCGCCAAAACTTCTTTGAGCTATATTTCCCTGCTCATCTCTATCAAACTCAACTCCGTAAGATACAAGCTTTTCAATTATAGTCGATGCACGGTCACACATATAAGTTACAGCTCTTTTATCACCAAGCCCTTTTCCGCCATTTAGTGTATCTTTGATATGTTTGTTTATCTCTGTTTTATCATTTGGATCAAGTACGGCATTTATACCACCGCTTGCCATTGAGCTGTTTGATTTAAACAGATTACCTTTAGTTATCACGGCAACCCTGTTCTTCTCCGTCTTGGCTTCTATTGCAGCCATAAGACCTGCAACACCGCCTCCAACTACTATAACGTCATATATCATCTACTACAACCTATATAAAAGATCATATTTTGCTTTTTGTACAGCTTTGATCTTTGATATCTCAACGTTCTCTTTAATATGCACAGGCACTTTTGAGCCAAATAGCGAGCTAACGATCCCAGGTGTTGAACGTACAAATTGAAGAGCTAACTGAATATCTGTTTTTAAAGTCATAGTATCATCAAGTATTGCTCCCGTTTCAGCCGAGAACGATTTTTTAAATAGGTTCATCTGTAAAAGTGAAGATGAGCTGATCACACCTATACCTAATCTATGTGCCGCTTGTATCAAGGTACAGGCTTCACCGTTTACCTCTTGCGTAGCTGTTGTAAATACGGTTGTTTTTGCCATATTAAAAGGTGTTTGAATATATTTAAACCTATGGTTCTCTCCACCTGCTCTTTGGGCGCACTCTACAAGCTCTTCTAAGCTTATTTGCTCCTCGTTTTCAGATATAAAACCGTTCCATACTGCCACACCATATGTTTTCATCAAACCGCTGTCGCACATCTTTTCAAAACGTTTAAATATCTTCTCTATACGTTTATAGAACTCTTTTTGTCCAAGTTTTAAAATTTGCATCTCTGGATTGTGTAGATAATATATATCAAAACAATCGATCCCGATATTCTCTAAACTTCTTTTACATGACCACTCAAGATAATCAGGTGTCATGCAGTGTTGATCTAGCTCTATATCATCTTTTGTTGCTAGATTTTTACTTATGATATTGTCCTCTATCCATTGGTACGGGTTTTCAGGAAAAGGGAAATCAAGCTGTATAAAACCACCCTTTGAGCAGATAATAAGATCTTCTCTTTTTGCAATACCTTCTGCTTCTATCTCATTTAGTGCTTCACCTATCTCACGCTCACTTTGACCGTATCTATAGTTGCTTGCAGTATCTATCAGGTTTATACCGTTTTTAACGGCTTCTTTTACCCCCTCTATATAGTGAAAAACATAGTTTTCCTCTTTATATGGCTCTTTGTTAAATGTACCGATACCTAGCTTTGAAAACACAAGATCGTTGTGCATAGTATAGAAATCTTTATAGTTTGAAAATCTTTTAGCGAATTCGTAGGTTGTTTCTTTTGTAGCATAACTCATCATATCACCTTATTTTGCATAGCGTTTATTAGTATATAGTATCACTCCCGTGATATAAGTAACCAGCATAATAGATAATACAATAGTTTCCATGGATATCCTTTAAAAATACAATTATTATATGTAAACTGTTATATGCAAAAAATGTTCCATATGATTTTATTTTCTTACTAAATTGTATTTTAAAGTGTTGGTAGATACAAATATGTATCTTTATATTTTAAGTATTTCTAGTAGAGTTCTTTAGTTTTTCTTTATAGTTCTTATAAAATAGACGGTTATTTTTCAAATCTCTTTTTATAGGTGCATTTTTTACAAAGCTCCTCGACGGCTATATCTTTTTTAAACCCTTCTATAATATTTTGTGATCTTTTTGAAGCCAATATCTTACCTAGAACCTCTTCGTGAATATTACCAAGATCTATAATCCCCTCATTATCCAAACAACAAGGAACAACAGTACCGTCAACCAATATTGCTAACTGTTTACTAAGACCGTGACAATATCCGTCACTATTGTCGTGATTTGAGTTTAAAGAGGGCCATTCAAAATAGCTGTCAAAATGGATTAACACTTTATTATCTATCCTAAAAGGGGTTTTAAAATCACAATCGTTCATATCAAACTTAAAATGCTGATCTTTTAGATACTCAAATACCATATTGTTGTAATCGTTTTCGGTATTAAACTCATCTAGGTTCCATAAGCGCAGGTTTACAAATATATCTTTTTTATGTACATTTTTGTACTTACAAAATTGTACTATCGGTTTGATATAATCTTCAAAAGTGATAGTAAGATCGTTCTTGTTAAAACTGTTTAGTGAAAAGTTTACTTGCTTTACGCAAGGTGAGATAAGTGTTTTAAAGAACTTATCACTTAGATAGTATCCGCTTGTGGTGATATGAGCTTTTAGATTAAACTTCAAAATAAGCTTAAAATACTCATCAAGGTTGTTTATAACCAAAGGATCACCCACAACATGAAGTGCTATATCGTTAGTATAAGGGTTTATCTCTCTTAATATGTGTTCAAACTTATCTAAACCTATAGTATCAGCAGGTTTGTTTTTTGGTGGACAGAAACTGCATTTTAGTCCGCAAATATTTGTAAGCTCTATATATACTTTATGAAATTTTTCCATAAATAGATTATATCACTTTTTAGATTATTTTAGCAATCCTAATTCTTCTGAAATATCTTTGATTAGTTTTGAAAAAGGCTTTTTTGATAAGTCTTCATTTGCTTCAACTAAATTAAAAATATCTTTCTTGATTTGTTGGTACGGTATGCCTGTTAAACCTTGCAATTCTTTTAATCTACTTTCAGGATATAGTTCAGCTCTTATTATCATCTCATAGACTATATCTTTATGGGCTTTATAGCGTTTATCAAGTTTAAAAACTTCTATATAGTTATTATAATCATTAGAAAATTGTTCTTTTAATGATATATCTAAATCTTCTTCATCTTTTATATGTAAGTTTTTACACGATACATCTAAAAATAATTTAAATTTTACTTTATTCTCAAAATCAAAACTTTTATCATTGGGAGCCAAACAAGATTTATACTCAAAACAATTCGCACTTCCTTTTACTTTTTTTGAATTGCAAGTTGGACAAGAAGGTATCAAATTATAAAAACTAAGAGCCAAATAAGGGAAAGTACCCTTATCGTAAAAGTGATCTAATTGAAAAGTTGAAACTAATTTATCAGTATCCTCTTCAAAATTATTTATAAAATCTTTATTACAATAAAAACATGTTCTAAATCTAAAATTTTTTGTAAAAAAAGGTGTTATTGTTGCACTTTGATATTTAGTAGAGTAATTAAATAGATTTTCAATTTTATGTTTTATGGCGCTTTTATGAGCTTTCTTTAAGCTATCAACTCTTGAGCTAATTATAGTTATTAACTCTTTTAATTTATTTTCATCAGCTAAAATGATTTGTTTTAAATTAATTCTCCAAAATACAAATCTAAATAAAAAGTTTTTCTTTTTGTATCTTGTATATCTTTGCAAAATATTTTCACTAGGTTTTGAAAATTTGACACTTAATATATCGTCAATATATTCTTTATTAATATCAAAGTCTTTTTCTTTTAAATAGTTTGAATAAACAAGTTTAATCATCCGAACTCTTTTGAACCTCTTGCAATCTTTTTATTTCATTGTTCAAAAACTCTTTTTTACCGTCAAATAATATCTCCAATTCATCTAAATAATTTTTAATAATTGTTTTTAAAAACGGCTCTCCTATTATTTTTTGTATATTTCTAAAATCTTTTTCATAAGCTTTATAAATATTATATACGATAGCTTTTATTTTTTTATGACTATTAACTACTTTTTCTGATTTCCTTACCAATTCATAAAACTTTTTAATCTCTTCAATCTTACTTTTTGCAAACTCTCCCATAAGACCATTTTCCATAAAAAAGCCATGAGATAATAATGTATGAATATTTGCTCCAAAAGTATCTATATCAGGATATAGCTGTTCTCCATCTTTTAAAAATATTATATTTTCTTTTGGTAAATCTGAAAGGATAAATGGGGAGTGGGAAGTTATAATAATATGAAAATTTTTCTCTAGAAAATTTGAAAGCAATTTTAATAGTTCATTTATATATTTTCTATTCCATTCTGGATGGATTCCCATATCAGGCTCGTCTAATAATATTAAGGTATCATCATTTATACTTTTTAAATTCTCATATACAAATACAAAATCTAAAAACTGTTTTCTCTCTCCATGACTTAAATGAAATATGTTTCTCTCTTTATCATCGTATAATATAATTTTTATTACTTCTTTATCTATTAAAATGAAAAATTGTTCTTCCTGATTTTCAAAATATTCTTTCACAAACTTACTTATTTGGTATCCACCAATTTCAGATACAGTGCCTTTAGGATAAGACTTTCTTAACTTATTGAAATATTGACTTAAACTTTTATTATCTCTTTCAAGTTTGTTTTCATCAAAAGCTATTACAATTTTTTGGGGAAGAAAGTTAAACTTTAAATCTATAGGTTCTTTAAAAACTTTAAATATACTTTTATATATTTCCTGTTGAAACCTACCTAAATCAAGCTTATCTATTTGATTGTCAATAGACTTATCAATAGACTTATCAATATAAATATTGGAAAGGTACCTATGCTTATTATCATAACTTTCCATATCTATAATATTGTGCCATCTAAATATATCAGAATTTAAATATAAATAAGATTCTTCTGAAAAAGATTCTTTTATTATATATTTAAAGCTACTAACTATTTCTATTTTTTGAGGGGTCACTATATTAAAAATATCAGTTCTTTTATAAACTAATATTTTATTAGTACCCCAAGCTTGATTTAAAACTTCTTCTATAATACTACTTTTTCCACTCCCATTCTCTCCAACAATGGCAGTAATATTTATATTTTCAGGAAAAACACTTATATATTCTTTATTTTCTTCAATAGTAAGTTCACTTGTATCTTCATTATAAGTACATTTAAATCTAGGGGAAAAATTAAACCCTTGATTCTTTATATTTTTATATTTTTTTACCCATAAATATACTAGCTCCATTATTCAATTCCTAGTATTAATTTTATTTGAAAGTCTATTTCAAACATCTCTTTTAAAGATAACTCTGCTATTTTTCCTTTTTTTATTCTTTGGTTATCTATTGTTCTTAAGTGGTCACAAACAACTTCGCTTGTTTGCTCTAGCTTGTCTCTTTTTGCAATTCTATAACGCAAAGGGTAACTGTTTTCTACCAGCATTGTCGATAAAGGTAAAATAGTTGTAGTTGGATGATCTATATCGTTTAACATATCCGTTTGGTAAATAAGTACGGGACGAAGTTTCCCTATCTCATTACCTTTTCTAGGGTTTAGATTTGCTAGGTATATTTCACCTTTTTTAAACATTTTCCAATCCATCAGATACAGTATCTTCCCACTCTTTGGCAATTTGTAAAGAGTGCTCTCTTACATTTAAAGATGCTTTTTGGATTTGCTCTTTTAGTTTTTCTTTTTCTAGATTTTCTTTATAGTTTATTACAGCTTTTCTTATAAGTTCGCTTCTTGAAGTATTTAATGACTTTACCATATCGTTTAACATCTCAAAAAAGTTATCATCCGATTTTAAAGTGATTGTGTGCATATAAACTCCTTATAAAAAATTTTAGCTTAAAGAGTTTTAAGTATTACTTTAGTAATACTATTAACTATTTTTTAAATAGTTTTAGAAGAACCGACAGTATTATCCGCCATTTTAGTTTTAGGATATTGAACAAACCGTAAAGTCCAAAGCTTACGATCTGTTTTTTTGTTTGAGGGGAGAGTCTATCCCAGACTTTTTTGAGCCGAAACAGAATATATATCGCAAGTAAAAATAGAGCTAAATAAAGTATCAGCCTTAACATTATTCAATTATGCTCATTCTACTTCCGAGATTTACCATCCCTTTATTATACATAGCACTTGTAACCACTCCATCTATTCCTAAAGCAGCGTAAGGCTCAACATTTTCAAGGTTTACGCCACCTGCTACAAGTATAGTCACATCAGGATAGTTCTTGTTTTTATACTCTACTATTTTTTGTAGTATCTCAGGCTCTATCTTATCTACTTGAAGTACATCTGCACCGTGCTGCATTAAAGCAACAGCGTCCTCAAACTCTTCTGTTTCTACAACTATCTTTTTCTCTGGAGCTTTATGTTTAAAAACCTTTATCTTTTTTAAAAACTCCTCATCACTCTCATAGATAGTTCTATGTTGAGGAAAAAGAAGTATAGTTTCACTAAGTCCTAAACGATGAGGCATACCGCCACCCACCATTACACCCTTTATACAAAATTTCTTTGCAAAAGGAAATGTTTTTCTTGTACTTAAAAGCTCACATTTAGGGTTTACACTCTCTATCTTACTTTTCATTTTACTTGTATATGTTGCTATCTTACAACTATACTCAAGAAGTATCTGGCAAGCTCTCCATGCTTTATGTATATCTTCATAAGAGCCCTCTATTTCCATGATTATAGAGTCTTTTTTTAGTTTTGCTTTTGATCTTTCAAAGCTTGTAACACGACAGTTTAAAAGCTCAGCAATCCTTTTTGCCTCTTCTGAGCACGCTACGACAATATCTTCTCTTGTAAATATCTCAAGTCTTGCTTTTTTATCATTTGAATCTTGCATATAAGTTGTTAGATCAAAATATGGTATATCATCATTTATATATTCTTGTAGTTCATTATCCGTTAAATTAAACATCTTATTCCTATTTTATAAAAATTATTTTCTAATATAGCACTTGAAGCTTTAAATACTGCATAAATCTAATATGGGGTTTTCTTTTTTTGCAAGATACTAAGCCCCGCAAAAAAAAGCAAAGTAACAGCGACCAAAATACCGCTTAATACCATTGCAAGATCATATTCACCGTCAAATACTGCGTTATAGATTGCCAGCGATACAGTGTCTGTTTTACCTATAATATTACCACCAAGCATTAAAGTTATACCAACCTCACCCAAAGCTCTTGCACTTGCTATTAAAAGTGCTACAAACATAGAGTTCTTAATAGTAGGTAGTACTATTGCTAAAAATGTTATTACCTCACTTTTACCGCTTATATATGAAGCCTCTTTGATATCGCTTGGAAACTGCTCTATACTTGCTTGCAAAGGTTTCACCATCAAAGGAAGCCCTGCAATAAATGCAGCTATTACAATACCAGAAAAGCTAAATATCAAAGCTATATCGAAGTTATAAAACAATGCCCCAAACATCCCGTCTCGTCCCAGTAGTAAAAGGAGAAAGAAACCGACTGCTATAGGCGGGAAAATTAGAGGCATTGTAACAAGAGCATCAAGTATCCATTTAAACTTCAACTCTTTTTTTGCCAAAAGATACGATAAAGGTACACCAAGCAACAAATAAAGAAAAGAGCTTACACAAACCGTTTTAATACTTAAAACTATGGGACCGGTGATCTGTGCAAGCTCTAGTTCCATCTTAAAGTCCGTATTTTTTAAATATATCTTTTGCCGTATCTGTTTGTAAGAACTCTATAAACTCTTCACACTCTTTGGTGTTACACGATAAAAGCTTACCTGCAACTATATCTATAGGCTTATAAAACCGTTCAGGCACTTCAACATAACCACCAATCCTACTTATATTCGCAAGAGCAGCTGTTAGATTTACAACACCTGCATCCACTTCATTTGCCACAATATAAGTCATAGACTGTGGTACGGTTGCAACAATATAAAGCTTATCTTTTATCTTCTCATACATCTCTGTACTATTTAAAAACTCCACTCCTGCTATACCGTATATAGCTTTTTTAGGCTGAGGCATAGATACTCTTTTTATATCATCTCTCATCAAAGCATAGATATCATCAAGCTTTTTACCCTTTGGATATGCAACCACCACACGCCCTTTACCAAGGCTTACAAAACCTTTAAACTCAAGCTTACTTTTTTTAGATAAAAACCTTTTATCACCAACTATAAGTGACATATTTGTTTGTTTTGCTTGAGCACTAACTTGCTTCATATTTCCAAAGAAAGGCTCTATCTTTTTTACACCCTCCTCATACTCTTTTATCACTTCCATCATTGGCTTTTTATACCCTGCACCTGCTGCGACCTTTAAAAGCTCTGCATTAGCACTTGTATAAAACAGCATAAATAAAAACAACAATACTATTCTCATCTTAATATCCTTATTCATTATATACTTAAGTATATAACGCTTTTTAAATTTTTTTACTCTTGTTTAATCATTGGAGCAAAAGCTTTAGTACTTACAACCACACTTTGTCCTATATTCAAACTTTTAGCCTCTTCGCTTGTAAGTACAACCTCTACAAGCTGTTGACCTATAGATACTATGGCCACATTTATAACATCAACCTTTACGATATCTAAAAGTTCACCCTCAAAGGAAAACTTTTGAGTACCGCTGGTTTTTAAAAGCACCTCTTTGGCACTACCGTCTTTTACGATCTTCCCTAAGTTTAATACCACTACCCTATTTGAAAGTCTATATATCTCACTTGGATCGTGACTTACCATTATCGTAGTGGTTCCAAACTTTTTATGTAGTGCCAATATCTCGTTTTGCAGTTTTGTACGCATAGATGGATCAAGTGCCGATAACGGCTCATCCATCAATAAAAGCTTTGGTCTATTCATCATAGCTCTACAAAGACTTACACGCTGTTTTTGACCACCGCTTAACGTACTTGGAACTCTGTTCTTTAGTTCACTAAGCTCTGTTATCTCTAAGAGCTCACGAGCAAGCTCTTTATCTTTGTTTACATATAAAAGGTTCTCTTCTACGCTCATATTTGGAAAAAGAGCATAATCTTGAAAGACAAAACCTATCTCTCTTTTTTGTGGAGCTAAAAACTTTTTATCATCCAGCCATATCTCATCGCCTATGCTTATCTTTCCTTTAGCGCTTTCTAAACCAGCTAAAACTCTAAGAAGTGTGGTTTTACCGCTTCCACTTTGCCCTGCTAAAGCAACAAAATCACCCTCATTTATATCAAGCTTCACCTCTAGATCCATATCACCGTTTGCACCGTGAAGTTTTTTATTTATATCTATATTTATCATTTTAAGGCTCCGCCGAATTTTCTATTTTGTTTATGGTTAAAGATATATACACTTAAAAGCACCAAGAAACTAATAAGCACCATTATACCGCTGTAGATATGTGCCGCTTTATAGTCCATTATCTCAACGAATTCATATATAGCAACAGAAGCTACTTTAGTTTCCCCTGGGATACTTCCACCAACCATTAAAACAACACCAAACTCACCTACAGTATGAGCAAAGGTAACTATGATTGCTGTCATTAAAGCTGGTTTGATATTTGGCAAAGCAACCTTAATAATAGTCTCAATCTTGTTCTTTCCTGCTATATAGCTAGCTTCAAGCATATTTTTATCTATACTTTCAAAACCGCTTTGTAAGGGCTGAACCATAAAAGGTAAAGAGTAAAAACAGCTTGCTATCACAAGACCTGTAAAGTTAAACACCAGTTTTGTATCAAAGATATCTTCAAAAAGCTGACCCAAAGGTGAGTTGTGTGAGAGTGCGACCAAAATATAAAACCCAAGCACCGAAGGGGGCAAAACGATAGGTAAAGCAGTTAATGCTTCTATAAAAGGTTTTACTCTTGATCTAGTTTGAGAAAGATACCAGCTAAGTGGAATACTCAATACAAACAGTATCACGGTAGTAATAGCCGCTAGTTTAAACGATAATAAAAAAGGTTCAAACTCAATATTTGAGATCAACTCATACATTATCAAGAACCTCCAATATCGATAGTTCGCTAGCTTTTATAAAAGCCTTTACTCTATCATCTTTTTTTATTTCCATCCTATCAATAGTATTTTTTGTGATAAGAGATTCTAGTTTGAATTGCTCGAACTTTAAACTAACCATAGCTAAAAGCTCTCCAAACTCTATATCCTCAACCTTGCACTCCAATTCATTCGAGAAACTAATAACACCTTGAAAATCTTTTGCTAAAGCTATAGATGAGGGTTTACAACCCAAAAGCACTCTTTTGCCGATCTGTATATCTTTATCGATATCCAAGCTCATCATTGTAAGTTTTATATCGTTGCAGTTAAATGTAACGATATTTAAGTTATCTACACTTTTTACACTATCTACAGTAGCTATTAGTTCACTCATACATCTTTCCTTTATGGTACTAAATAACCGAAATTTTGAAATATCTCTTTTGCTTTAGCACCAAGTATAAACTCATAAAAGGCTTTAACCTCACTGCTGTTTTCCCCATTTTTTAGTATCACGATACCTTGATCTATAGGGGTATAAAGTTTTGGATCTACATTTGACCAGTTGATCCCTTCTTTATACTGCTTCATCTTAGGACTATAAAGTGAAGACTTAGCTATAAAACCTATATCTGCAGCAGTCACAGCGTAAGAAACTGTTTGCGAGATAGACTCAGCAAATACATATTTATTTTTAACACTATCGTATACACCGCCGTTTTTCATAGCTTCAACCGCAGCTTTACCGTACGGTGCGGTTTTAGGGTTTGCAACTGCGATCTTTTTTATACTTAGATCTTTTACAAGTTCTATACCCTTTGTAAAATCTATTTTTGAAGCACTTAGATAAGCTAGTGAGCCTTGTGCATAGATAATAGGCTTTGTTATAGCGATACCATCTTTATATAATGCATTTGGATACTTCATATTTGCCGCCATAAAAAGCTGATATGGAGCACCGTTTTTTATTTGAGCAGTTAGTTTACCGCTGCTTCCTAGTGTTACGTTTACTTTAGTATTTGGATACGACTTATTAAACTCAGCCTTTAGATCATCTATCGCATAACTTACGTTTGCCGCAACGGCGATATTGATAGTTCCCGCATTTAATGCACCATACCCTAAAAATACTATTGATAATAGCAATCTTTTTAACATCATTTTGTCCTTTACTTTCCGATCATCACATCTGTAGCTTTAATTATCGCGCTTACTTCCATACCCTCTTTAAGTTTTAAAGAATCTATGGAGTTTGCGGTAATCACAGATGCGATCTTATCGCTGCTTCCTATACCGATAATCACTTCGGCATTTACCTCACCCGTATGCAACTTCTCTATTGTTCCTTGAAACTTGTTTCTTGCACTGATATTTAAAGTTAGATCAGTTGTAATAAGAACAGAGCTTGATTTAAAAAAAGCAGTTACATCATCACCGTCTTGAAGGTTTAACGCTTCTACGGCATCGTTTGTGATAACAGATACAAGGGTGTAGCCGCTTTTCAGCTTTACATAAACAGAGGCATTTACCTTGCCTTTTTCTATATACTCTACGATACCTTGTATCTGATTCCTAGCACTTATTTGCATAGCAACTCTCCCGATTGATTTAAGGACACCTGTGTTAAAATCTGTCATCTTTGTCAAAGCGGATAAAAACCTCGCATGTTCTTCTTGCAGGATCGAATATGTTTTTATAAGATTTTTACCGTATTGTGTGACCTTTGCCCCACCCCCGCCTTTTCCACCGGTTTCTTTTACGACAACCGGTGTCGGGCAAAGGTTGTTCACGGCATCGATGGCGTCCCATGCAGCTTTATAGCTCATGGGAACCCTTTTAGCGGCACCGCTAATGGAACCTATCTCATCTATTGCTTTTAAAAGAGCAATCCTTTTTTCCAATAAAAACGGAGTATCTGAGTCAAAGATCGATAATGATGATAAAAATTCCACATGTTTCCTTATATACTTAAATATATAACGATTTTCAAAAAAACGTTAATGAAAATAATTATTCAAGAAGTGTACCGTTATATAACTTAATATATAATGGTATTTAATAAATTCCGAAATTTATGCTAAAATCTATTTTTCAAGGGATAAATTATGGAAAAAATAGAATATTATGAAAACAACGATATAGTTTCACAATACTGTGAGTTTCATTTTGGTGAAGAGTATTTCGGTGTAAAGAACTTTCCTCTCAAAATTGTAGATATAGTCAACAAATATGCAATAGATAAAGATAGTGTTCTAGATATTGGCTGCAGTGTAGGCAGAGTCTCTTTTGAACTTAGCAACTATTTTAACAAAGTTGTAGGTATTGACTATAGCCAAAGCTTTATTGATACTGCAAACCGTTTAAAAGAGAACGGCGTAATTAGATATGAGAAAAAGATAGAGGGTGATATTAAAAAACACAAAGAGTTTAGACTTGAAAATATCATCACGGATAATGTAGAGTTTCACCAAGGTGATGCCTGCGATCTAGATGAGCACTATAAAGATTTTAGCGTGATCGTTGCAATTAACCTAATAGATAGGCTTCATACCCCAAAAGATTTTTTAAACGATATCGCTCATAGACTTAAACAAAACGGTATATTTATCATAGCAAGTCCCTTTACTTGGAGTGAAGAGCATGTCAAAAAAGAGCATTGGGTAGGTGGTAAGTTTAATGACGGTGAGATAGTAAGATCGATCGATGCTTTAAAAAAGATATTGGATAAAGATTTTGAACCTGTATGTGAACCTTTTGATGAAGAGTTTGTTATCCAAGAGCATTCAAGAAAGTATCAACACTCACTAAGTACATTTAGTATCTGGAAAAAAAGGGCATAAAAAAAGGTACGGTTTCCCGTACCTTTTAAGAGTAAAGATGTGCGATGATTATCTAACACAGTCAAAGAAATAGTCAGTTTTTCCTATATCTTTTGTTTCTTCATCTAATTGATCAAGAACGCTGTTAGTTATCCATGTTAATAGATTTAAAGCACCTTTATAACCACTCATAGAGTATCTATGTAGGTGGTGTCTATCAAAGATAGGGAAACCTATTCTGATTAGAGGTGTTTTAGTATCTCTGTAAAGCTCTTTACCGTAAACGTTACCGATTAAGAAATCTACCGGCTCAGTAAATAGTAATGATCTTAAGTGCCATAAGTCTTTACCAGCCCAGATGTTACAATCTTCAGCCCAGTCAGATTTAGCAATGATAGCTTTCATATCATCTTCCCAACCTTTTCTTGGTGCATTGTTACATAATACGTGAGTTGGAATACCACCCATTTCAATTATGAAAGATACAAGACCAAGTAAGAAGTCTGGATCACCGAAGATAGCAAATTTCTTACCGTGCATATATGGGTAAGAATCTTGCATAGCATCTACAAGTTGTGCTCTTTGAGTTTTTAACTCTTCAGGTACTTCTTTACCTGTTAATTCAGAAAGCTTCATAACGAATTCGTCAGTTCCACTTAATCCGATTGGGTTACAAGTTTCATAACCTTGCTTCCATTTGTTTTTAATTGTTTTAGCTGTTTGAACAGTTGAATACTTTTGTAATGAAATAGTTGTTTCAGCGTTGATAGCTGTTTTAGCATCTTCCATTTTTGTACCACCAGCGTATAGTGAATATCCACCAGCACCAGTATTCCATTGCTCTTCATGATCACCTAGCATTACAATTTTGTCAGAGAACATTTTAGAGATCTCTTTTATCTCAGCTAATGATCCTAAGTAAGGTTCAAAACCTGGGATTATATTGATTCTACCCTCATCAACAACTTTTTCAGATTTTGATGGGTTTAATTGCTCTAACATTGACTTCATCATGTTGTCATATCCAGTGATATGAGAACCAACGAATGATGGTGTATGAGCATAAGTGATAGGTAAATCATCTAATTCACCCTCAGCATCTTCTCTAGCACCTGTAATAAATGCATTTAAGTCATCCCCGATAACCTCTGCCATACAAGTTGTAGATACAGCAATATGCTCAGGCTTATACATAGCGTTACAGTTTCTAAGACCATCTTTCATATTTGAAAGACCACCGAAAACCGCTGCTGATTCACTCATAGAGTCAGAAACACATGGAGTTGGCTCTTTGAAGTGTCTTGTAAAATATGATCTAAAGTATGCAACACATCCGTGAGATCCATGAACGTAAGGCATAGTGTTTTCAAAACCAAGAGCTGCCATGATAGCACCTAGAGGTTGACAAGCTTTAGCAGGGTTAACTGTGATAGCTTCTCTTGCTAGGTTCTTCTCTCTATACTCCCAAGATTTTGTCCACTCAGCAACCTCTTCAACTTTCGCTGGGTTTACTGCTGTCATTGCACCTTCGAACTCTTTCTTAGCTGCTAATGATGTTTGATACTCTTCTTTTAAGAAAAGTTTTTGTCCGTTTACTATATTTTCTACGTCTTGCATCTTACTCTCCTTTATCCCATGGAGCAGTTGTATGATTCCATACTGGTGAATTCATAGCTAAGTCCATATCTTTTGCAAATACTGCGAATGCATCATACCCATGGTATGGTCCTGAGTAATCCCAAGAGTGCATTTGTCTAAATGGTAATCCCATTTTTTGGAATACGTATTTCTCTTTTACACCTGATGCTACTAGATCTGGTTGTAATTTTTTAACGAATTGCTCTAACTCATATTCATTTACGTCATCGTAAATAAGAGTAGATCTTTCGATATCTTCTTTTGTTCTTTTATAATCATCACCGTGAGCAAACTCGTAACCTGTACCGATAACTTCCATACCTAGGTCTTCATATGCACCGATAACGTGTCTTGGTCTAAGTCCACCAACATAAAGCATAACTTTTTTACCCTCTAGTTTTGGTCTATACTTAGCGATAACTGCGTTAGTCATAGCTTCATATTTAGCGATAACTTTCTCAGCTTTTTCAACAACTTCTCCACCGAAGAACTCAGCGATCTTTCTTAAAGATTCACTTGTTTTACTTGGTCCAAAGAAGTTATACTCCATCCAAGGTATACCGAACTCTTGTTCCATATGTCTTGAGATATAGTTCATAGATCTATAACAGTGAAGTAGGTTAAGTTTTGCTTTTGGAGCGATTGCCATCTCTTTATAAGTAGCATCACCAGACCATTGAGCAATAACTCTTAAACCGATCTCTTCTAGTAATATTCTTGATGCCCAAGCATCCCCACCGATATTGTAGTCACCGATAATAGCAACATCATAATCAGTTGATTCAAAGTTTTGTCTATGAGAAGCATCTGGCATAATCTCATCTCTGATCATATCGTTCGCGATATGGTGACCAAGTGATTGAGAAACACCTCTAAACCCTTCACATGAAACTGCAACTGTTGGTTTATCTGAATCTTTTTTATGTACTTTAGCAACCGCTTGAATGTCATCACCGATTAGACCGATTGGACACTCTGATTGGATTGAGATACCGTTATTTAACGGGAATAACTCATCAATCTCTTCTAGTGCTTTTTTAAGTTTTTTATCTCCACCGAAAACGATATCTTTTTCAGTAAAGTCTGTAGAGAAGTTCATAGTTACAAATGTATCAACACCTGTTGTACCGATATAGTAGTTTCTTCTACCTGCTCTACTGTATTGACCACAACCGATTGGTCCATGAGAGATATGAATCATATCTTTGATTGGTCCCCAAACAACCCCTTTAGATCCAGCGTATGCACAACCTCTTTGTGACATTACACCAGGAACAGTTTGTTTGTTTGATCTTGTTTTGTCGCACGCCCCTTTAACACCTTCAGGTGAATCAACACCTAAGTGCTTAGCTCTGTTTTTTGCAGCTTTAGCAGGATATACTTTTAATACTTCCTCAATCGCTTCTTTCTGCAAACTTTCTAATGTTTCTGGTCCCATTATTTCTCCTTTTAGGATTATAAAGCCAAGTAGCGGATTACGCTACTTTAACTCTATAAAGATTCATATCGTCTAGTTTTTTACAAAGATCTTTTGTTGCGTCACCGTCAACTGATTTTGAAATCTCACTAATTTGATATTTATTTGTATAATAAACCATTTTGAAACCATCTTTAGCTTCAACATCTGCACTGTTGTAAAAATCAACAAATGCAGTATGAGCGAAAGTTCCTGCAGGAACTGTTAACTCTTCTAACTTAACACCTTCTCTTGTTTCACTTGTTAATGTAACTGTTTTACCAGATGCATCTACACCCTCTTCTACTTTAGCTATTACTTTATCAAAAGCAACATCGTTTCCTTCACTCGCTGGAAAATGATAACCACATACAAACATTTTTATCTCCTATTTTCTTTTTTTACAAATTTTTATTGTTTTTTATTTACATACAATCGATTTTATCGATTAAGCATCTTCTGCTTTTTTACCTAAGTTTTCTTCGTCAACTTCTTCTTCAAGACCGAATTCCATTAATAGGTTCTCAAGATCATCCATCTCTAGTGGAGCTGGGATAACTTTAAGATCGTTCTCGATAATTTTTCTAGCTAACTCTTTGTATTCCATAGCTTGATCAGAACTTGGTGCAAATTCAACAACTGTCATTCTTCTAAGCTCAGCTCTTTGAACGTGATTACTTCTTGGTACGAAGTGGATCATTTGAGTTCCGATTTGTTGTGCTAAGTGTTTAGCAAGATCATACTCTCTATCTGTCATTCTCGCATTACAGATAAGACCTGCAAGTCTAACACCACCTGTGTTAGCATATTTAAGAATACCTTTTGAAATGTTGTTAGCTGCATACATAGCCATCATCTCACCAGACATTACGATATAAATCTCTTGAGCTTTACCCTCTCTAATAGGCATAGCAAAACCACCACATACAACGTCTCCAAGAACGTCATAAGAAACGAAATCTAGTTCGTCATCATAAGCACCCTCTTCTTCAAGGAAGTTAATAGCTGTAATAACCCCACGTCCAGCACAACCAACACCTGGCTCTGGTCCACCAGACTCTGTACACATAATGAAACCGTCTGTGATATCTTCGTTATCAGGGTGGAACTCATCCGCACCTGGTTTACATACATCTTCTAACTCTAGATCTTCAACTGTACCAGCTTCTGATGCAAGTTGCATAATAGTAGCTTGTGCTTTCTCGTGAAGGATAAGTCTAGTTGAATCCGCTTTTGGGTCACAACCAACAATTAGAATTTTCTTTCCGTAATAATGACACATAGCTGCCAACGTGTTTTGTGAAGTTGTAGATTTTCCAATCCCACCTTTACCATAAAATGCAATTTGTCTTAATTCAGACATCTCGTCTCCTTTTTTTGATTTAATTTGTTATCGAAAACATATAATACAGATAGTGTTCCACAAAATGGAAATATGAAAATAAAATTTTGAAATTTTTTTGTAAACGCGAGAATATCGATACTTTGGGGCAATTAGGAGTATTTTTATCCTATTTTATTATATTTATTATAAGTAGATTTAAACTAAACATTTTTGCAATTTTTGACATTACAAAAATGTTTTTGTATTACATTGTAGGTAAAAGTATAGTAAATCTTGCACCGATATATTTATGATTTTGGTATAAATATGTCTCATTTGTAACATCTATAGTACCCCCAAGATGCTTTTCAATGATCTGCAAGGTCATAAAAAGACCGATACCTGTCCCTTGAGATTGATGTTTTGTAGTAAAGTATGGGTCAAATATCTTATTGATTATATCTTCAGGCACTCCGCCTGCATTATCTTTTATAGATATACTTATAAAGTTTGATATCATTTTTACGTTTATAAATATATATCTATCTTGATCTTCACACTCTAAAAGCTTATCTTTTGCATTATTTATTATATTTAACAAAACCTGCTTAAGATCGTTTTCATATGTGGATATATCAACATCCTCTATCTCTTTTATGATCTCTATCTCAGCTTTTTTGATATTACCAGATATTAATGATAGGGTTGAATCAATAAGTTTATCCCCTTTTAATACCTTAGCTTCCTTCTCTTGCTTAAAGAAATTTCTAAAATCCTCAATAGTTGAAGAGAGATACTGCGTACTGCCCATGATCTTATCGGTAAAATCATCTATAGTTTTATCATCTAGAATCCCCATCTCTTTTTGAAGCTTAATTGCACTAGCCGCCATAGAGATTGAAGATAAAGGTTGTCTCCACTGATGAGCAATATTACCTATCATCTCACCCATTGATGCTAGTTTTGATTTTTGATGCAGCTGAAACTCCATACTTTTAGACCTAAGATCAGCCCTGCTTACAATATAGAGCATAAAAAATACAAAAACGGCTAGAACGATAGAGATAGAAAAATATATATTTTGTACTCTCTTTATAAGTAGATTTAGCGATTCTCTTTTTTGCGTAATATCATAATATATCTCAGAAGCACCCGTAAATTCATCATCTTTAAATATAGGAACATATATCTCTGCAACATCTTTTTGGATTATCTTATCATCTAGGGTTGTTTTACCCTTATTTGCTATTTTATAGACCATTTCACCTTTAGCTACTCTATTGTAGAAATAGTCGTACTTATTTTTATTTCCTATATCTTTTCTATCTGTTGAAAAGATGATATATCCCTCTTTATCAAATAGCTTGATCTTCGCAACTTTAAAATCATCTTTTAGTTTATCGATAGCAGTTTGGATAACAGTAACACGCTCACTTGCATTTTGATGCCTTGCTATATGTTTACCAACTCTTTTTGCTTCATCTAGAATATTCTCTATCATCTCATCATAAAATGAGGGAAGCACTACCCTATTTGGAAGCTCTATAAGTATTATGACTGTTAGAAACGTAAGTGTAAGAACTGCTCTACTTACTTTATTTTTAAAAATGTTATTAATTATCTCTTTTTTTGATATACCTTTGCTCATAAGAGATATTGTAACATAAATGTAATTAAAATGCTAATTAAGTAATTGTTGATCTTATCTTTTGTAAAACGGAGAGATCCGTTTTACTTTTTAAGGCAGTTTCCTGCTGCTTTTACTATTGGGTATGTAGTTGGTGCCGCAGTTAAAAGAGGCTGAGTAGCTACTTGCAGTGAGATGATATTGTGTACTGTAAGTCCTGTTTCTATAGCAAGTCCTATAATATTAATAATCTCTCCAGCTTCCTTATCCCCTATCACCTGACCGCCTATGATCTGCCCGCTGTTTTTCATAGCTATCAGTTTTACCGATTGTTTTGAAGCATCGGCAATAGTTCCAGGGTGCCTATTCATCCCCTCAAAATATCCTGTCACATAATCGATATTCTCTTTTTTGGCACGATCTTCCGTAACCCCTGCACTTGCAAAAGCACGATCATCAACCATAGTTGAAAAGATCGCTATAGTTCCATCAAACCCTTTTAGATTTTTTAAACTATATAAAGAGCTACCCGCAACCCTTGCTTCTGCAGCAGATGTTGAAGCTAACATAACTTTTGAAGGATCTCTTGTGATAAAATCACGTCTACCGCAGCAATCACCCACGGCAAAGATATCTTTATATTTTGTTCTCATATACTCATCTACCCAGATACCGCCGTAACGAGCTAGTTTTAGCCCTGCCTCTTCGGCAAGTTTGCTGTTTGGTTTATAACCTGTTGCAAGAATAATCACATCGGAATCTATAAATGTACCGTCACAAAGCTCTAAAGATTTTGCGATATTGTCTTGTGTTACTACACCTTTGGCATGCTGACCTAATGCAAGGTTTATCCCTTTTTCTTTCATAATCTCTTCTGCTTTAATAGCCATATCCACATCAAAAGAGTTTGCTAACACGTGTCTTCCACCAACTATTGTTACATCTTTGCCAACACTTTTAAGCTGTTCGGCAAGCTCAACACCAATAAATCCAGTACCAACTACGACAATTTTGTTCTTACCCTCTAGATAAGTTTTTAAACGCTGAACTTCATCAAATCTTTTATCAACCGTAAATACATTCTCCAACTCCAGAGCATCTTCAAAACTTTTATGCACAAAAGGGATAGAACCCGTTGCAAAGATCAATTTTTCAAATTTAAAACTATGGTTTTTAGCCTCTGCACTTTTGTTTTCAATATCAACACTTTTTACACTATCTATGATCTTTACTATATTTGGAACATCACCGCCGCAAGGCATTGCATTTTTCTCTACGGAGTTTAATATATCACCGAAAACATAAGGGATACCACAAGGGACTTGACCCTTTTCATACTCTTTAACAACAGTGATCTGTTTATCTGGATAGTTTTCGCTTGCCGTTGCAGCAGCCACTAGCCCTGCAGGTCCTGCACCAATGATCAAGATATCGGTTTGGATATTTTTCATAATATAACTCCGTCTATATAAAATTGAAGTATGATATTATAAAAGTTTTTAGTTACCTATTAATAACTTTAGATTAAGATAATTATAAGTTAGGCTTTACAAGCAAAGCAGTTTATTTGATCGTAGCAAGTTGCGCAAGCAGGTGCGATTTCGTTTATAAGATCGTATATATATTTTTTCCAAAGTTTATTAGATGGTTTTTGTTTAGCTAAAGTTGGAAAATGCTCTTTCATAAAAGAGCCCATCTCAGCTCTATTCTTAAAACCAAGATCCTCGTATAAGTGGTTCATTTCCAATGATACTTTTGCAACGTGAGGTGCTATTTCATTTTTGGAATACTCATCTTTTGCATGATATTGAAGAAGCTCTCTTACTTTTTTTTCTAAAACCTCATGGGGCGTAGTTGTTCTTATACTCATAATGTCATCTCCACCATTTTTCCATTTACTATCTCACCAAACTCAAAACCGTAATCGTAACAATTTAGTTTTTCCATCTGTGTAGGGATAAGTTTTATCTTCATAGGTGCCAAAGGAACCCTAAACTTTAAGTTTTTCAAACGGCTGTCTATCATATCTATAGCCTCGCCGCTCCAACCGTATGAACCGAAACATCCGCCCACTTTAGATCTTTTCTCTAAAAGCATCATACATGAAAGAAGATCCCAAACAGGTTTTGGTGCATCACCGTTAATAGTAGGTGCTCCTATAAGTATTCCCGTACTCTCTTCAAGTATCATCAGCATATTTTGCTCATCTAGAGCAGTTAGATCATAGATATTTGCTATAAGGTTTTCATTTGATTCTATACCACTGTATATAGCTTCTGCCATATCTTTAGTATTTTTATAACTTGTAACATAAAATATAGAGATTATCTTTTTGCCGTGCAGTCTATCAGACTTAGTGCTCCACTTTTCATAAAGCTCAATATATTTTGCAGGGTTATTTCTAATGATAGGTCCATGAAGGTTACAGATCATATCTATCTCAACACCTTTATATAATCTTATGGCATTTAAAACATCTGTTTTAAAAGGTCTCATTATATGGTCATAGTAGTATTTAAAAGCATAATCAAAATCACCCACAAGATCATCAAATAATCTATCATCAAAATAATGGCTTCCAAATACATCACCACTAAAAAGCACTTGATCTTCAACCAAATAACTGCTCATAGTCTCAGGCCAGTGCAGGTTTGGTGTACTTAAAAACCTAATTGTCTTCTCACCAACCTTTAGCTCTTTATTTGTCCAAACATTCTCTAGCTCCATATTATCGCTGTGAGTTATACCTTTTAACATAGGTCTAGCTTGTGGAGAGATAAACACTTTTGCTTGTTTTGCACGTTTTGTAAGCTCTGGTAATGCACCGCTATGATCAGGCTCTAAATGGTGCATCACTATATATTTGATATCTTCATATTTACAAACTGATTCTATCTTTTCAAAGAACTCTTTTTGAAACTCTAGTTTTACCGTATCAAATATCACTACGCCTTCGTTAGTTTTTAAAAGATACGAATTATATGTAGTTCCGTTTGCAGTTTTCATTATAATATCAAAGGTTCTGATATCTGGATCACTCACTCCGATATAATATAGATCTTTTTTAATTCTTACTGCTTCCATTGATTAACCTTTATTTTACTGAGCCGATTTTAACAAAATCCTTTTAAGCCAAAGAGGTGCGTTAGTATTAATCATTTTTTGTAAAGATTTTATAACATCTTCTATCTTTTCCTCTTCGCTTGATGCTCTCATAGGGTAGATACCTGCGGCTTGCACCATATTTGCAGCTTTTGGACCTATCTGTGCCACATAGATAATATCGCACCCCTCAACACACTCTATCTTATAAGTTAGTTTCTCTACCTCTTCCTCTTTTTTTAAAGATGAATCGATCTCATCCACTAAAGAGTAGTTCTCACCGTCAACTTCATAAACATAAAACTTTTCACACCAGCCAAAATGCTGGTTTACATGGATATTATCTTTTGAAGCGAATGCGATTTTCATATTATCTCCTTAAAAAGAGGCTTCCCTTTTAAGGAAACCTTTTATTTTATGATCTCTTTTAGCGCAATTTATAAAAAATTGCTAAAGAGAGAAACTCTAAAGAAAGCAACAAGTTACTTTTAAAATTGTCCCAATTTAAAAGGGACTATCAAATTAAAAACTACTTTTTATCGCAATTTGTAAAAAATTGCTAAAAGTAGCAAAACCCTAAAGAAAGCAACGAGTTGCTTTTGAAATTTTATTAATACTTCTAATAGAACTAGTAATTATCCTAGATTAAATTATATAGATTCTTATATTCTCATCTATCACTTGGCTTAAAGTGTTCTTGATAAGATCATATGTACTTGTCGCACCTAAAGAGCAACCTGCACAGTTACCTTGATATGCAAGTCTTAGTTCAATATCTGGATCGTTGATATAATCCAAGATCATAATATTACCGCCGTCTTTTATAAGTATAGGTCTAATATATCTCTCAATTGCATCGTTTACTACCTCAAGCTGTTTCTCTATAGAGTAGTTTCTAAAAAGCTTGTTTGGCTCACATGCCGTATTTGGCTCTTTGTCTGCTCCGCCCATTTGTATCATTGCCATTGCATGACCTGACTTTGCAGCGTTTAACATACACTCAAATCCCTCTTTTACAAGCTCGGTATTTGTTCTATCTTTTAAAAGTAAAAGCCCTAATCTAAAGTTTGCACCTTGATGGTTCTTTCTTACTGCTTTTCTAAAATAATCGATCGCTTTAGCTTCATCCTCTTCAACACCGATCTTTGTTTGATACATCAATGCAAGGTTATAATTAGCCGAATCGTTATCGTATTTACTTGCTTCTTCAAACCATTCGCGCGCACTATCATAGTTTTTCTCTACACCCTCACCTTTTAGGTACATCAATCCTAGATTTGCCATAGCTTGATCGTTTTTAAACTTTGCTTCCTCTTTCCAGATATTTAGCGCTGTTTCATAATCTTTTGCTCTATATGCGCTTAATGCTTCTCTATGTTTCATAAATCTTTTCCCCTCCCCGGGTTTTGGCAGTTCATGCCCTAGTTCAAGCTCTTTTTGTATATGTTTTCTTAAATATTCACGAGCTAGTTCTATAGCTTCGTCATAATCCTCGCTTGCCGCTTTAACGTCAAAATCAAGATATTCAGCAAGGTATGCATCACCTATCTCGTGTTCTCCGCCAAAACACTCTATAGGATAATCCAGACCCATATAATATTCGATATCTTTTACAGCCATTGTAAGTTCCTATCTAGTCGTTACATCCACATTTACAAGCTCCGGCACTTCCCGGATCTAAAAGCTCTTTATAGTTTGAATCGTTTAGTTTTAAAAGTTTTTCATTTAAACTTAGATCGAATATCTCATCTAAAGTGTATTTTGTATGGTCAGATGTAAATACCTCTAAACCGTTTTTTATAAACGATTTATAAACACCTTCACCCATATGATAGTATATAGTAGAATCAACACCTAGGGTCTTTAAGAACTCTGCGCTTTTTGGACCGTTTCCAACCTCGTCGTTCTCTACAACTTTAAAAGTCCCAGTATTTTTATCTAAAAGTGCGAAAAAAGGTGCGTTTCCGTAAAGTTCAGATAAAACCGTAGATTCTTTGTTGTCTAATGGTATAGCGATCATCTATAATCCTTTGAAATATATTTAAGTAACTATATACAAAAACCATTCCATAGATAAGAATAATAAATAATACACTATTGATAATAGAAAAAATAATTTTAATTTAGGGATAAAAAAAGGCAGAGCTTTTTGCCCTGCCTTTTTTTAGATATTAGTATATTTTACTCAACAATACCGAAGTTGTTCAAAATAGTATTATACTTATCTTTGCCAAGCTTCTCTTTAGCTTCTTGCTTAATAGCTTCACAAGCGCTACAGCTACATCTCTTAGGCAAAACTTCCATCAATCTTTCGATCTGATCTGCACCTTTTTGAGAAGTCTCGATTTGAGTGTTTACTCTTGCTTTAAACATTCTGATCCCTTTAATAGTTTTATTAGGCAGAATTATAAAACAAAATAGTGAAAATCTAGTGAAATTTTGATAACGTTTTTGTAACCGTATAGAAAAAAATAATATTTTTTATCTATCTATCTTATAACCTATACCGTATACGTTCACGATACAATCTTTTGGAAGCTTTCTTCTTAAGGATTTTACCGTGGTTTTTAGTGTATCTAAACTATATCTATCGCTGTCTTCCCAGACATTGTAAATAATATCATCATAAGTGTTTACACTGTTTTGGTTGTTAAATAGATACTCTAGTACAGATTTCTCTTTTGGTGTAAGCCTTACCTCTTTATTGTTTTTATAAAGTGATCTAAGCTCAACATTCCATGAAAAATCATCTTTTAACGGTATAAGTTTTTTAAACTCTATATTTAAGTTCTTTATCTCATCTAGGGCGAGCTGAAATGATGAGATAATCTCACCTACGTTAACAGGCTTTACCAAGTATTTTGTAAGTTTAAGCTCTGTGGCTTTTAGAAGTATCTCTACGTTTGAATAGGCTGTAAGCATTATCACTTTAACGTTTTGATCTTTTTTTCTAATAGTCGATACAAGTTCCAAACCGCTCATTTTAGGTAGGTTTATATCGACTATCATTATATCTGGTTTATTGATCTCATAGAGTTCTAATGCCTCTTTACCGTCTCTAGCAATATAATGTTCTTTGAAAAAATCATTTAAAACAGGCTTCATCACCTCAATGATCTCTTCTTCATCTTCTACATATAGTAATTTAATACCATCAAACAGCAATATTATCTCCACTCGTATATTAGAGTAAGTATAACATCATTATTTAAAAATTTTAATTATCCACTTTACTTTATAATTACAAATTATTAAATTCATAATTTTATATTATTAGTAATTGTTGCCTTCGGCAAAGTTTTTATCCATTACCTCAAGCTCTTTTTCTGCCGATATCACTATCTCTTTATCAATGCTAAAATCAAGTCTTTCATCTCTATCTTCATAATCAACTTTATTTAGTATCGTCTTAATAGAGTTTAGTCTTGCTAAAAACTTACTATCACTTCTTATTACCGTCCAAGGTGAAAACTCCGTATTTGTTTTTTGAAGCATATCGTATTTCTTTTTAGTGAATTCGCCCCATCTCTCTTGCATTTGAAGGTCTATCTCACTTAGTTTCCACTGTTTTAAAGGGTTTACCTCACGCTCCATAAACCTACGAGCCTGCTCCTCTTTAGTAACAGAGAAATAAATCTTTAAAAAGTGAATATTGTGAGCTATTAAATCCTCTTCAAATCTAGGAACGGTCTTCATAAATGTTTCATACTCTTCATCACTACAAAAACCAAATACTGGCTCAACCATAGCACGGTTATACCAGCTTCTATCAAATATTACGATCTCTCCACCTTTTGGAAACTGCTCAACATATCTTTGAAAATACCATTGTGTTCTTTGTACGTCTGAGGGTTTACCAAGAGCAACGACTCTATAGTGTTTTTCGTTCATATATCTAGTGATACGTCTTATCGCACCACCTTTTCCTGCTGCGTCACGACCCTCTACAAGTACTATCATCTTTTCGTTCTTACTCTCTAAGTGTGCTTGAAGTTTGATAAGTTCTGCTTGGTAAGGTCTTAAAACCTCTTCTTGTGTTCTATAGATATATTTTGAATATAACTCATTTATAAAATTCTCACTTTGATCACTATCTAATCTATTTTTAAAGGTATCAAGCTCCATTAAAGCTACTTCAAGTTTATCGCTGATATCGTAATATTTTTCAAAAGACATATTCTTCGCTCCAAATTTTTTTCGCATTGTATAACAAATTGATTACATTACGGCTTTAATTGTTAAACTTTATACTGGAATAGATTTTGCATTATATAATTTATATAAAACAACAGCATCTTAAAAGGTATAAACTATGATGGTAAATAAAAAACAGATCAAAGAGCTTTTAAACGAATCGGCATGCTCACACAATAAAGAGAAAAAATCTAGCTGCGATAAACCAAAGCCTGGTGCTACAAGCGGTGGTTGTGCATTTGAAGGTGCTCAGATCGCACTATTTCCATATGCAGATGCTGTTCACTTAGTTCATGCTCCTGCTACTTGCCAAGGTGCATCTTGGGAAACAAGAGCAACACTTACAAGTTATGAGGGTGAAGATAACACACCTTTAGGGTACTGTACAGATGTTACTACAAATGACGTAATCTTCGGTGGAGATCAAAAACTTGAAGACTCTATCACTTATATAGTTGAACATAAAAAACCAAAAGCTATATTTGTTTATGAAACTTGTGTAACAGCTATGATCGGTGATAATATCGATAATGTAAGTAAACGTATGCAAGAGAAGTTTGGAATACCTATTGTTGTAGTTCACGCACCTGGATTTGTAGGAAGCAAGAACCTTGGCTCACGTCTTGGAGGAGAAGCGGTTCTAGATCAGTTAATAGGTACCAAAGAGCCTGAAGAGATACACCCTTACGGTATAAACCTAATTGGTGAATACAACGTTACTGGTGATATGTGGCAATACACTCCGATATTAGAGAAGATTGGTATCAAAGTGGTATCAACCTTAGCTGGTGATGGAAGAATAGAGAATATCCAAACGGCACATAGAGCAAAACTAAATGTAATAGTTTGTGCAAAATCACTTGTAACGCTTGTTAGAAAAATGGAAGAGCGTTACGATATACCTTATGTTTCTGTTTCATTCTACGGTAAAAGAGATACCACAAATGCTATTAGAACAATCGTAAATGCATTTAACGACGATGCGTTAAGCAAAAAAGCAGAAATGGTAATTGCTGAGGAGGAAGCAGCACTTGAAAAAAGATTAGAGCCTTATAAAAAGATACTAGAGAATAAAAAAGCTATCTTAAATACTGGTGGAAATAAATCTTGGTCAATAGCAAGTGCCTTACAAGATATAGGTATAGAGGTTGTTGCTACAAGTGTTAGAAAAGCCACTTTAGAAGATATAGAGATAGCAAAAAAATATGTGCCTATCTTAATGAAAGTTCCTGCAAACGAACAAGCAAAACTTATAGATGAGCACAATGTAGATATACTTCTTGCAGGTGGTAGAAGTCTTTATACTGCTATTAAAAAAAGAGTTGCATTTGTGGACGTAAACCAAGAAAAAAAGGTAAGTTACGGTGCATATGGAGGTTTAGAAAACCTAGCAAAAGATGTGTGTGCAGCGGTGAACAATCCTGTATTTAGAGTGGTTGGAGAAAAAGCACCTTGGGATGAATAGTTTTACTATATCTCTATAGTAAACTTAGCTCCCTTATGGATATCATCTCTAAACTTAAACTCAACATTTTCTACATTTATAGAGCCGCCTATATTTTGCAAAATATTAAAGCTAGAGTATAGCCCAAGACCTGTTCCTTGCTTTTTATGTTTTGTAGTATAGTAAGGTTCAAACACCTTTTGTATATTATCCTCATCTATACCGCCGCCGTTATCGTATATCTCGATAAGTGTTTTTCCATTTTTTTTAGCTTTGATAAAAATATACTTATCTCCATCCTTATCAGCTACGATATCTTTGGCATTTTTTATAATATTTGAAAGAACCTGCTCCAAACCTCTTTTATAACTAAACACCTCAAACTCTTTATCTATCTCAATATGCAACACTATATCTGATCTTTTTAAATGGGGATCAAAAACATACTTGATATCTTTTAACATAATATCAAGATAGAAAGTATCTTTATCATCCTCATTTTGTGAATGCATCAACTCTTGAAAATCGTTAATCGTATTGGAAAGACGATCGCAGCTTTTTATTATAGCTCTATTGTATTCAACAATAAGATCATCATTTAAAAGACCAAACTCCTTTTGAAGCATCATACCGCTTGCACTAGTACTTATAACCGATAGAGGCTGCCTCCACTGGTGTGCAATATTTGTGATCATCTCGCTCATAGATTCTATCTTTGAGCGCTGGTTTAACATCGCCTCTTTATCTTTTATATCACTAAGATCTAAAATAGCATAAAGAGTTATCTCTTTATCACTGATATACATTTTATTTGCCCTTACAAGAGCAGGAAAATAGCTTCCGTCACATTTTCTAGCATCAATCTCATAAGGGGTTAGATCGCCCTCTATAACTTTTTTAAAGTTTCCAAAAAGTGATATCTTCTTACCTATCACATCACATTTATCTTTACACCTAAAAAGTCTTAGTGCCTCTTCATTCACCTCTGTACAAGAGTCCCCCTCAAAGATAAATACCGCTTCCATAGTTGTATTTAAAATATGGTTTATCTCTTCATTCTTATCTTCAAGATTGTTTATTAGGCTGCTTATCTTTAGATGAGTTTTTACTCTAGCTATAAGCTCTTTTGGTTTAAAAGGTTTAGCTACATAATCTATAACTCCCATCTCAAAAGATTTCTCTATTGAATCCTCATCGGTATTTGCAGTTATAAATATTACTGGTATATTTTGTGTTTTAGGATCACTTTTTAGCTTCTTGCATACTTCATAACCATCCATTTGAGGCATCATAATATCAAGCAATATCAGATCTAGTCTTTCACTATTAGCTATCTCTAAAGCATTTTGTCCGTTAGTTGCGACTAAGAGGTCGTAATCTTTTAAAAGATCAAGCAGTATCTCTATATTTGTACTAGTATCATCTACTATTAAAATAGTCTGCTCTTTCTTCATAAACCCCTCCAAATCGTCTATTTGAAAATGTTAACGAAAAAAAGTATTTAAAAAGTTTGCAAAATCAATTTTTCACAAATTAAATTGTAATCGTTGCCCAAGTTTTGTCATTTTTTAAAGCTTCGGTAAAAAGCTCTCCCGTATGATTACACACTATTCCTATCTTTTCTAGCTTATCAACCACACCGTACTCCTGTGCACATACTACACAAGAGCTAAACTCTACACCATCTTTTTGCATAGCTACGACCTTTTCCCTTACATCGTTATTTGATGCTGCTGGCTTTATCGATGCTCCCCAGAACATCACATGAACTCTTTTCCAATACCCTCTTGGTATCGATACCCCGCCGTAAAGCAAAGGAAACTTTAGTATAGAATCAACATTATCCGTTGATATGATCATAAGCAGGTTCTCTTTTTCCATTTATTTTTACCTCTAAAACTTTTTTTGGATTTTATCATAATTTGATAAAAGAGACTAGGAACAGTTTTTGTATATATAGAATATATAAATAGTAAAAATGTCTATACAAAAATGTAGAGTATAGAATTTTTAGAATAGAAATGGATACAAATATGAAAACAAGCCTTAAACCAAATAAACCTTTACAGATAAACCCTATAAAGCTATCACAACCTATGGGAGCACTTCTTTGCTTCTTAGGTATAAAAAACTGTATGCCTTTGATGCACGGAGCACAAGGTTGTGCAAGTTTCTCAAAAGTATTTTTCACAAGACACTTTAGTGATCCAATCGCTATACAAACTACGGCAGTAAACGATATAACCGCAGTAATAGACGGTGGGGATTATTCGATCAGTGAAGCTATAAAAAATATCACAAAAAAGGTAAAGCCTGATCTTGTAGGATTGTTTACAACAGGAATGACCGAAACAAAAGGTGATGATATCAAAGGTGCAACATACCTTTTAAAAGATAAACAAAAAATGGTATATGTTCATACTCCCGATTTTGAAGGTGGATTAGAAAGCGGTTTTGCTCACTCGGTAGAAGCGATCATAGATCAAATGGTTGAGCCTTGTGAAGAGATAGACAAACAAAAAGCTCTATTGATACCAAATGTAAACCTTACACCAATAGAGATAGAAAAGATCAAAGAGCAGATAGACCTATTTGGTTTTGAGACCTTGGCACTTCCCGATCTAAGCCTTTCACTAGACGGTCACCTTGGGCTTAAACAAGGAGCTTTAAGCAGCGGCGGGATAAGTATTGAAGAGATAAAAGAGCTTGCGAACAGTGCAATAGTTATAACCGTAGGTGATTCAGTTGAAAAATGTGGTGAGAGTATAATAGAGAAAAATCAAAATATAAAACACCACCACTTCTCAACACTAAGCGGACTTTTAAATGCCGATAAGTTCTATAAAGCTCTTATGGATTTTAAAAATCTTTCAAAACCAAAACCTTCAATCGTAAGATGGAGAAAAAGATACCAAGATGCACTTCTTGATACACACTTTGCACTTGGCGGTACAAAAGTGATAATAGCAGCAGAACCTGATCAGATACTATCTATTGCTTCTACAGTGCATGAAGCAGGAGCACAGATCGAAGCTGTAGTTACACCTACAAAAAGTGTAGCATTAGATAAACTAGATTTTTGTGACAATATCATATTAGGTGATTTTGAAGATGTTGAGAAGGTTTTACCTGATGCAGATGTATTGATATCAAACTTTCACGGTGAAAGAATCTGCAATAAATACAAAAAAGCACTTATGGTAAGAGGTTTCCCAAACTATGAGCTTGTAGGGAACCAACTAAAGAACGATACACTTTATGAGGGGTGCTGCTATATGCTGTTTGAACTTGCAAATATAGTAAGCCACTATAAGCATGGAGCACACTAATGGAGTTTAACGATACAAAACATATTTTAAATAACAACACTATGGATAGTATCCATAAAGAGTTTATAGATATATACAACTCTATTGAAGATGGCTCAACCCAATCTTACAAAAATGTAATGTTGAAACTATTTCAGCATACAAAAGTACATTTTTGCAAAGAAGAGGAGGATATGAACCTTTATAACTATCCTAGAAAAAAAGAGCATATAGATGAGCACAATAAGGTCTTAGCAGAGATGGAGTATTTCTTACAAAAAGCGGATACAAAAATGGGAATTATGCTATTGAAATCTTACTATAAAGAGAAGCTTCCAGGATGGTTCGACCTCCATCTTATCAGTATGGATAGCGATCTTGCAAGTTATTTAAAAACCTCAAATAGTTAGAGGAACGAAATATGCATATAGTTAATATAGATTATAAAGAAGGATTCTAAGATGGCTTCAACTATAAAAGTAACCTCTAGCAATAGTGGTACAGGTAGTATAAGGGTTGCCTTTGCAACGAATGACAATGAAAACATTGACGCACACTTTGGTAGTGCAAAACAGTTCAATATCTATGACATAAGTGATAACGGTTTTGAGATATCAACGATAATCAAAATAGAAGAGAAAGATACTGATAAAACAGTTGCTCTTTTAGATGGTATAGATATCGTTTATTTTGTAAATATAGGACCTACAGCTGCAGCTAAGATCATCAACTCAGGTATCTTCCCTATAAAATACAAAGAGGTTGTTTCTATAGATGAAGAGCTTAACAAACTAGTAAATATGATAAACGGCAATCCTCCTCCGTTCATAAAAAAAATACTTAATAAAAAGGCTGCTTAATGGAAAATCTTTTTATTGATACGCTAATAGGTCAAGTAAGAGCTCTAGATCAGTTCGGTACTTGGACAAATAAAAGTGATGAAGAGATACTTGTAGAAAAGTATGTAAAAACTAAAGAGGAACTAAAAGATATACCTGTAATTGCAGATATTGATGAGATGCAGATACAAGATATCAGACTTATATTCCAAGCAATAGCTCTTGCTTTTGAGAAAAAGACAGGGATCATGTGTTCTGTTGTAATGGAGATGAGTCACGAAGGTTTCGGTAGAGCAGTTGTGATCGCAGATAAGATAGTGATCGTGAACAAGTTCTTCAAAGATGCGCATAGATACTCTTTTAGATCTTACGAGAAACTCGTTGAAGAGGGTGACAAAATGCTAGATAGTGCGATAAAAATATACGAAGAGTATAAAAAATAAACAAGTAAACAAAACAATTTTTAACAAAGGATTATATAATGGCTAAAATGGGAATTTTTATAGGAACAGCTGGTGGAACGTCTATGAAGATAGCTGATGCTCTTAGTGAAGAGTTTGATATCGGTCTAGATGATCTTATAAATATGGAAGAGGATTTCGATGATATCGAAGATCAAATGTTAGAGTACGATGTATTGTTCATCGGTAGCTCAACTTGGGGTCAAGGTGATGTTCACTTTTCATGGGTTGACCCAGTTTTAGAGATCGAAGATGATGAGATAGACTTTTCAGGAAAAACAGTTGCTTTCTTTGGAGCAGGTGACAGTGTAAAACACGGTGAACATTTTTGTTCAGCTTTAGGAAAACTACATAAAACGTTTACAGAAGCAGGAGCAAAAGCAGTAGGTTTCATACCTAAAGACGGTTACTCATATGAGTTCTCTTTAGCAGAAATGGACGGTAAATTATGCGGTTGTGCAATAGATGAGCATAATGAATCGGAAAAAAGCGATGAGAGAATACAAAAATGGATAGGTGTCTTAAAATCTGAATTATAAAAGATTTAAACTAGGAGTATAAGATGTTTATGTTAATAGCGGTATTTAATAAATACGATTTAAAAAATGTATTGGAAGACCTTTTTGCCAACAATATTGAAGGCGTTACTGTAAGTGATGTTATTGGTAAAGGTTCATTTGGATTGGTTGAAGCCGATAAAAAAGCCACCGATCTTTTTTCAAAAGTAAAACTTGAGATCGTTGTATCAAATGAAGATACTAAAGAGATCGCTATGGAATGCATAAGATCAAACTGCCAAGATCTAGGGCGTGGTGCAGGTAAAATGTGGTGGATTCCCGTAGGTGGAGTTGAGAGGATACGTACGGGTGAAACTGATGCTGACGCTCTTACAACACAAGTGGATAAAAAGATACCAAATATGCCGACACCGGTAACTAGTGCAATAGACACACCATGTAGTTAAAGGAATAAAAAATGCAAGCAAAGACAATAGACGAATTTTACGAATTAACGGATGCTGAGGACTATTTCGATTTTTTTGAATTGGAATACGACTCTCAGCTTGTGAACGTAAAAAGATTTCATATATTAAAAGAGTACGGAACATTGATAAAAACAGGTTTTACCAACCTAAAAGAAGAGGAAAAACTTCTTGACTTTTTAAAATTCTCACTTCTTAAAGTTTACGGTGACTTTAAGAACGGTTATGCACCTAGTGCTGCTCAAGTATGGGATATGTTCAAAGACGGAAAACTAAGTGGATGTATGTCATGTACACCGCAGCCTGGAAATAGTTGTGGCTGCTAATAAAAATTTCACCGTAGATCCAGATATAGTTTTACACGATAACGTTACCGCAACAAGATCGGGACGTGATGAAGAGGAACCAAAGTTCAAGCTTGGTCAAAAAGTAAAACTAATAGAAGACGTCGTAAACGACGGTACTTATCCACATGCACCTATCGGTACTTTGATGATGCCTAAGGGAGAGATAGGATACATAAAAGATATGGGTGAATTCTTACAGGTTATTCGTGTATACGAGGTACATTTTGTAGGAAGCAATATGGAAGTAGAGGTTCTTGGTTGTAGAGAGCATGAACTAGAAGCCGTAGATGACGGATGTGATAGCGATACTACAGAGTCACCGTTATTTAAAAAAATGGTTGAAGAAAGAAAAAAGAACCAATCTTAAAAAAAAGGAGAGAAAAGGCAGGCAACACTTGAGAATGATACAGCCAAGAGCTGTTTGTTTCCCAAATTAAGATCTGGATAAATTTTAATCTAAAGAAAGGAGAAAAAATGGCAAAAGTGATTTTTATGCACTTCAAAGAAGAGACTGACGGTGTTTACGAAGGTAAGATCGGTGAGCCTTTAGTAACATTAGCAAAAACTCATGGTGTTCCATTACCGTTAGATTGTCAAGACGGTCAATGCGGTAGCTGTTTGGTTAGAGTAGAAAGCTTAGCTGACGAAGAACCAACAAGTTATATGGAAGATATGGAGTTAGATAAGCTAGTTGAGCTTGGAGCTATTACACAAAAAGAGGCAAATACTTGCCAACAGTTCACTGTAGCACCAAAAGTAAGACTTGCGTGTCAAACGCTTATCAAAGGTGATATTATAGTAAAACCTTACAAAGGTTAATTTACTTTAATTAATCAAATTTAACATAAAGGAACAATATGACAACTAGAGTTGAAATTATCAACGATTTTTTAGCTATCAACGTAAAAGAAGGTAGTACAATCCAAGATATCGTAGAGGCGAGCGGTTCTGCTCTTCCATTCGGTTGTAGAGACGGTGAGTGCGGTACTTGTGTTGTAGAAGTTGAACAAGGTATGGAATTCTTATCTCCAAAAACTGACAAAGAAGTTAAAGTTCTTAAAGAGATCTGTTCAGGTACTTGTACACCTAACTCAAGACTTTCTTGTCAAATGAAAATAGCTAGACCAAACGGTGTAGTTAGATTAAAATACTAAAAAAGAGTATTTTTTATACAATAATTTGGCTAAAGTTGTTTAAATTTTAGCTAAAATTATTGTATGAATAACAATATAAGCCTACAGGCAAAACAGAAACAAACCTTTCAGTTATCATTAAAGCTCTGGCTTCCGCTACTACAAGCACCACTACAAGAGCTAGAAACAATATTTAAAGAACATAGTTATGAAAACCCTTTCTTAGAGTGTCAATCCTCTTTTGAATCAAACTATTCAAGTAGTTCATCATTTAGCGGTGAAGATGGTGATAAAAGTGCTTTTATAGAGAATATGAGCATTTATGAAGAGTCTATCTACGATAAAATAGAAAAACAGATAGATGCACCGATATTTCCCACACCAAAATCACAAAAAGTAGCAAATGAGATACTTTTTTATATAAACAATGAGGGTTACTTTGAGGGTGATACAGAGCTTATAGCTATAAAATGCAATGTAACAAAAGAGTTCGTTGAAAGCATTAGGCAAAGGTTTTCAAATATAGAACCTTACGGTGTAGGAGCAGTTGATCTTAAAGAATCGTTCCTTTTCCAGCTTTCTCAAATAGATACCGATGATGAGCTTAATATATTTACACAAAAACTTATCTCAAATATAAAAAGTATAGATAAATACCATAAACACCATAGATTTGAAGATGCTAAAAATATAATCAAAAAGTTCAACTCGCCACCTGCAGTCGAGTATTTAAGTGATCAGCCGTATATCATACCCGACTTTTTCGTTCATATAGATGATGATATAAAAATAGAGATAAACAACAGCTATTATCCTGATATCGTGGTAAAAGATCCTTTTAAAACAAAAAATACCGAGCTTAGACAAAAACTAAAAGAGGCAAGAGACCTTGTAAACCTTTTAGAGCTGCGTAAATCTACTCTATATAAGCTTGTATTACTGATCGTAGAGAAACAGATAGGTTTCTTTGTAGGAAGTGAGCTAAAACCTCTTACAATGGCTCAAATAGCAGATGAGCTAGGTTTTGAAGAGTCAACCATTAGTAGAGCCGTATCAAATAAATATATAAAATGTGAGAGGGGTCTATTCTCATTAAAATCTTTCTTTACAAATGCAGTATCAAAAGATCTATCATCTAGCGAGATAAAGAACTATATCTCCAGCCTTGTAGAGAACGAAAACCACGAAGAGCCTCTAACAGACCAAGACCTTGTAGATATGGTTATGAAAAGATACAATATGAAGATGGTTAGAAGAACCATAACCAAATATAGAAAACTTCTAGATATACCATCATCTAAAGAGAGGAAAAAAATCTATAAGATGCAAGATTAGTTGCTCGAAGCCTTAAATAGAGCATCAAAATAGTTTTTCTTTCTTTGTATATTTATTGAGCCAAACGGATCACTAAATGATGCGACCTCTTTCCCTTGATACTTTAATATAAGCTCATAGGGCTTATTCATAAGAATAGTATGCACATATATAGCATAACCCTCGGCAAAATCTTCAAAAAAGCTATTTGAAGCATATAGTGAGCAAAAATCTGTTTGTTTAAGCTGTGATATCATCCCTTTAGCCTTATCAAGTCCAAGCTCAGCTTTATCAAACCTATACAACTTAAACTCTTTTCTACTATCAAAGGATTTATCAAAAATAGATTCCCCTATGGAGTTCCATGATATTTTTGAATAATTGAATTTTTTAGGGTCATCGTTCCACTCATCAGGCTTTGGATGTGCGTTTGAAGCCGAACCTACAATATGTCCTATCTCATGAAGTAAAATAAACTCTATAGCTTCTTGTCTATTATCGTTTGAACTATTTGCTATTTTTAACGAAAGTTTATTCTCTTTTGAGGGTTTAAAAGCACTATTTACTCTCCAAGTTGCCCATTCGTTTGCTTTTAATTTAGATAATATCTCTTGATCAAACAATATCCATCCACCGTAATATTTACCATCTTTATATACATGTTCACTAAAACCACTGCTTCCAAGATCACTAACAAAAAATATACCTATCAAATATTTTTTTAGCTGCTCTTGTACTTTGTCAGGCAATCCATTTAAAACTTCCATAAAATCTTTTTGAAAAGACAGATCTTTTTTAGCAGCTTTAGGCACTCCTTCATAACCATATATTTTATTATCAAGTCCTATATACTCAATGACATTATTTGGAGCACTTTGTATTCTTTGCGTAAATGTTTTATCCTGCCAGTTATTCCAAGTTTGATAGTTTTTTACAATATGATTTTTATGCATCTGTTTTAGTTCGTCAAGCTGAGTATCTGCAAATAATGACACACTGAATAATAAAACCGATGCAAATATAAATCTAATCATAAAATATCCTTTCAATCATTGTATCTAAAATTAAAATAGATACAAAGCGACCTCGTCTGCTATTAGATAATCTTTTAAATACACCCTATTCTCCTTTATATATACCTTATCTTCTCTAAGCAGTATATCAACCTTAGAGCTATCTATTAAAGAGGTATCAACCCCCACCATACTTCTTAAGCCTAACAGCACTTTTTCTGTTAAAATATCGTTATCACTAAGCTTTTCGATCTCACAATAAGCTAAAGGATCTTTGATATAGTTCTCTACCGATCTATCCTTATAGTATCTATTATTGGCTACTCTTCCAACAGCTCCACTACCGCATCCAATATACTCTTTATACTCCCAATAACCTAAGTTATGTTTTGAAACAGCACCCTTACCTTTAGCAAAATTAGATATCTCGTATTGTTTAAATCCAGCCCTTTTAAGCTCCTCAAAAATATATAATGATAGTTCATAATCATCAATCTTTACACTTGGTGTATTATAGAACTTTGTATCCTCTTCAATTGTAAGACTATATGCACTTATATGATCTACAGGTAAAGAATTAGCTATTTGTATGTCTTGTAACATATTTTCTTTAGTGTCAATGTCACAACCGTAAATAAGGTCTAGGTTTATATGCTCAAAGCCGATATCTTTAGCTTCTTGTATAGCTTTTATAGCCCTATTTTGAGTATGGTTCCTACCTAAAAAATTAAGCTTATCGTCCCTAAAGCTTTGTACACCGAAACTTACCCTCTTAACCCCTAAATCAAAGATGTTTTGGAGCCATTCATTACTTGCAGAGTTTGGATTTGCCTCTATAGTTATCTCTTTTGTATAAGATAAATAAGGCTTAAGCGTATCAAATATTTTTTGATAGTGATACATATTTAAAGTGCTTGGTGTCCCACCGCCAATAAAGATAGTTTCTATATTTTTATCTTTGTTTACATATTTTTTTAGATTGAATTCAAGATCTTTTATAAGAGCTTCAACATAAAGATCTTTAAGATGATATTTATCCACGTATGAGTTAAAAGCGCAGTAAAAACACTTACTGTCGCAAAAAGGAACATGTATATATAAAAGCAATTTTTAAACCCTTTTTTACTATAATCGACTTTAAATATTATACCAAATTACTTTATATTAATCATAAATATTTTTGGTATCGAAGGACAAAAAGATCAATGGCTGATAAAGATAAAAACTATAGACCAAATGTAGCTGCTATTGTTTTATCTTCTAAGTACCCTCATAAATGCGAAATATTTATTGCATCAAGAACAGATGTTGAAAATGCATGGCAATTTCCACAAGGCGGAATAGACGGAGGTGAAACTCCAAGGGAAGCTTTAATGCGTGAACTTGAAGAGGAGATAGGCACCGCAAAAGTTGAGATTATTGCTGAATATCCAAAATGGGTTAGTTATGACTTCCCTCCTCAAATCGCAGAAAAGATGAAACCTTACGATGGACAGATCCAAAGGTATTTTCTAGTGAAACTTAAAAGGGATGCAAAAATAGATTTAGATACTAAAGTACCTGAGTTTAGTAATTATAAATTTGTTAAGTACAAAGAGATAAACGAGTATGTTGCTTTTTTCAAAAGAACTGTATATAAACAGGTATTAAAATATTTTAAAAAAGAGGGTTATCTATAAGAATGTTAAAGGTTTTAAAATTTGGCGGTACAAGTGTAGGTACACTTGAAAGAATTCAAAACGTTGCACAGATCATTAAAAAGATGAGAGACAACGGAGATAGCATCGTTGCAGTTGTAAGTGCAATGAGCGGTGAAACAAATAAACTTATTGAGTATGCGGAGCACTATTCAAAAACTCCTAGTGAGAGAGAGATGGATGTGCTATTAAGTTCAGGCGAGCGTGTTACTTCTGCCCTGCTTTCAATAGCATTAAACGAGCAAGGTTACGCTACAACTTCTATGAGCGGTAGAGAAGCTGGAATATACACCGATGCTTCACATACAAAAGCAAGAATAGAGAATATCGATACAACAAATATGAAAAAAGCTATAGATGAGGGTAAGATCATCATAGTAGCAGGTTTTCAAGGTGTTAGTATCGAAGATTCTAGAGTGACAACCTTGGGTAGAGGCGGAAGCGACCTAACTGCAGTTGCGCTTGCAGGTGCACTTGAAGCTGACCTATGTGAGATATATACGGATGTGGACGGTATCTATACGACTGATCCAAGAATTGAGCCAAAAGCTAAAAAGCTTGAAAAGATATCTTATGATGAGATGCTTGAGCTTGCAAGCCTTGGAGCAAAGGTTCTACAAAATAGATCTGTAGAGATGGCAAAGAAATTAAACGTAAATCTAGTATCTAGAAGCAGTTTCACACCTGAAATAGAGGGTACACTTATAACAAAGGAAGAGAATATTATGGAAAAACCGGTAGTAAGCGGTATAGCATTAGATAAAAATCAAGTAAGAGTTGGTATGTATGGAGTAAGTGATAGACCAGGTATCGCTTCAACAATATTTACTGCTTTAGCAGATGCAAATATCAATGTAGACATGATAGTTCAAACGGTAGGAAGCGACAGCAAAACTAACTTAGACTTTACTGTTCCTACAGGTGATCTAGAAAAAACCAAAAACGTTATGGAAAAGTTTAAAACAGAAACTGAAGATATAGACTATAAAGAGGATATCTGCAAAGTTTCAATAGTGGGTGTAGGTATGAAATCCCATACAGGTGTTGCTAGTAAAGCGTTTAGTGCCTTAGCAAACGAGAACATCAATATCAGAATCATCAGTACAAGTGAGATCAAAATCTCTATGGTTGTAGAGGAAAAATACGCAGAGCTTGCAGTACGTGCACTACACGACGCATATCAACTAGATAAATAAGGAAGATAGGTGCAGGAGTTTTTAAACTGGACGATTGATACTATTAGAGAAGATAGACTTCTAGGCAGCTGGCTAGAGGAGAAAAAATTTGAATGGACCTCTATAGTATCAAAATTTACTGGAAACCTTATTGACGGTAACTGTTCGGTTATAATTATTACAGACAGCGAAAGGGAGTGGTTCTTAGAATATATTCTATCAAATATAAACTCCCCTAAAGAGGGTCGCCCATTCTTCCCTTTTTACGATTTTAGATCTATATATAAAAAGTTTGGAAAGATGTCTTCAGAGATGGAGATAGATCTTTTAAAAGATATGCTTAGTATCTCTTTTCCTAATGGATATTGTTTTTGGTATATAGGTAAATCAAACCACCCAAGAGCAAATATAGCAAAAGTAACAAACAACTCTTTTATGTGGATCATGGATGAGAATATCCAAAATGCATTTAACCTGCAAAGTACAGATGAAGCGGTAGATTTTAAGCTACTACAGATGTTTAGACTTTTAAATAGAACATTAAGTTCCGTATTATTTGCGGAGATATCTACAGATTGCTAATGAACGGGTTTAACTCAAACACTATTTTAATAGTAAATAGTATTGACGATACGATAGAACAGTTAAAAAGAGAGCTTCCGCAGCACTATACAAGGGTTATAAGAAACGAAGATAGTGCAACGGATGAGTTTCAAAAAGATCAAAAAGATCTTGCTATCAAAGAGGCATATATATCTACAAACGCAGTAAAGTATATAATCCTTTGCGGAGCTACATTTAGACTTGAAGCTCAAAATGCTCTTTTAAAGGTTTTGGAAGAATCACCTAAAAACATAGTTTTTATCATAGTTACAACATCAAAATCTTCACTTTTACCGACAATTCATTCAAGACTACAAACAAAATATCTAAAAACAAAAACCATACTTCAAGATTTTGAGCTTGATCTAAAAACTCTTGATCTAAAGCAAGTATATAGATTTTTAAAAGAGAATCAAAAGATCGCTAAAGGTGATGCTAGAAAAGTTGTTGAATCTATGCTTTTAAAGGTAAATAAACAAAAGATCAAACTAAGTGCAAAAGAGCTTGATCTTTTCTCAAAATCTATAAGGCTTTTAGAGTTAAACTCAAAACCTATAAACGTACTTAGCACCCTGCTCCTAACACTTCTTCAAAAAAGAAGGTACTAATGCAATTCTATAAAATATCATCATCAGATTTTGAGAAAAAGTTCTTAGATCTTGACTGCGATAAAGCGGGTGCAAAGATAATGGCGGCAAAATCAGATATCCACCATATCTATATATCAAATATGTACGTAGGTGCAGCCAATATATTAAAACAAGACGCCCTATCTATTGGTGCAGACCTAGCGGTTCCAACTGGAGTGATAATAGCAAAAGAGAAATACGTAGATGCAGTACTTATAGGTACTACAAAACATTTTGAGATACTTTCACGCAAAGAACTGGCACAACCCTTTGGACTTAAAGATCTTGCAAAAGAGCTAAAGTCTTACACTCAAAAAGCAAAAAAAGATATTCAGATAATGGGTGTGGTAAATGCAAATGATGACAGCTTTTTTAAAGATAGTCGTTTTTACGGTAAAGAAGCGATTAAAAAAATAGTTCAAATGAAAAATGACGGAGCTGATATTATTGATCTTGGCGGTGTTTCATCGCGTCCTGGAAGCGATAAGGTTGATCCTAAAGTTGAGTTAGAGAGAGTTAAGCCTATTATCGATGCTATATATGAAGAGAAGCTTTATGAAAATTTAGAGTTTAGTATAGATTCGTATGAACCTTTGGTTGTAGAGTACGCCCTATCTCACGGTTTTAACATCACAAACGATATAACTGGGCTAGCTGATAAAGAGGTGGCAAAGATCACTGCAAAATATGATGCAAAAGTTGTAATTATGCATATGCAAGGCTCACCACAAGATATGCAAAACGATCCAAAATACGAAAACGTAATGCTTGAAGTTGACGAGTTCTTTAAAGAAAGAATTGCCGTAGCAAAAGATGCAGGGATAAAAGATGAGAATATCATCTTAGATGTTGGGATAGGTTTTGGAAAAACCTTGGAGCATAATCTTACACTTCTAAACAATATGGATAGTTTCTTACACTTTGGGTATGAGATACTTTTAGGTGCAAGTAGAAAATCGATGATAGATAAAATAGTAGCTTCTGAGGTGACTGAAAGATTACCTGGAACCTTAGCTATACATCTTGAGGGGATCAATAAAGGTGCTACGATCATTAGATGTCATGATGTAAAAGAACACCACCAAGCTATCAAAGTTCAACAAGCTATAAAAAACATATAAACTCTTACAAAAATCTCTATTTTTTTCTAAACTTTACACTCTGTAAACCCCTAAAAATAGGCTTTTATAAATATTTGATGCAAAATAAAAATTTTGTGATATACTTCGCAAATTTTTTTAGGAGCATAGCTTGTCAACATTCACAATCCAAAACTATACGCTGTCTCATTTTGATCTAAAAGCAAAAGAGACAATGGATAGCTACCTATCTATGATAAACGTAGATATTAGTGATTATACTTTCTCAGGAAACTATATTTGGTTATCCACTTCAACAGGGTTCTACTCAATAGTAAACGATACTTTTTGTTTATTTATTCTTACATCTGGTGAGCTTTCAATGCTTTTGCCCCCTTTAGGAAACAAAGAGAACACTTATGAAGCTATGCTTCAATGTTTTGAGATAATGAATGCCCACAACTCAAATAAGAACTACTCTAAAATAGAGTATGTTCATGAGGATATGCTAGAGAGGTTTGTTGACTATCTTGAAGAGGGAACTCTTATCTATGATATGCTCAAAGACTTTGTTATAGAAAAAAAACTTGTGGACTATATCTATGAAGCAAATGATCTAATAGAGCTTAGAGGTGATGCTTATAAAAGCAAAAGAAACGAGATAAATAAATTTAGAAATGTTTATCCAAACCATAGAATAGAGGTTCTAGACAAAGAGAAACACTCTCAGGGTGTTTTAAACCTATTTAATAAATGGGTAAAAGATAGAACCACATATATGCCTAAAGAGGAGGTTGAGATATTTCTTGATGGTATATATTTTGAAAGGTTTGCTATAAAAAGGCTGGTAAACGACTACGATAAACTTGATGTGATTGGTCTTGTTCTTTATATAGATGATGAGATCAAAGGGTTTACCGTAGGTGAGAGGATAAACGACAATACTGCAAGTGTTATTATCGAAAAAACCGACTTTGAGGTTCTTGGCTGTGCACAATATATATTTAGGGAGTTTTCCAAGATATTAAAAGATAAATACGGTGTAAAATGGATAAACGTAGGTGATGATATGGGATTTGAAAACCTTAAAAAGGTTAAGATGTCTTATCGTCCAGATAAACTTATACCAAAATACACGATCTATCAAAAACAATGATAAGCAAAGCCTCTAAAGAGAATATAAAAGAGCTTTTGGCTTTGGAGAACGAAGTGTTTGATCCATCAAACTTTCCTATCTCAAAGCCTTGCTTTTATTACCATCTAAAGAACAACTATATTTATATATATAAGATAAACGGCACTATAGCAGGATATATTCTTTGGCTAAAAAGAAAGAGTTATTATAGACTTTACTCTTTAGCGGTAAAGCCTACTTTTAGAGGAAAAAGCGTAGCTTCAAAGCTTTTAGAACACTCTTTTTTAAATCTTAGAGATAAACAATACTACTCTTTAGAGGTAAAAGAGGATAATCTAAAAGCTATTGAGCTATATCAAAAGTACGATTTTAAAAGCGTAAAGCTTTTAAAAAACTACTATCCTGATATGAAAAACGCTTACCGTATGGAAAAACTAAATAGTTAACTCTAAAGCTATAGGGCAGTGGTCACTTCCAAACACTTCACCCATTATATAAGCGTTTGTAACATAATCTTTTAGATCTTCGCTGATATAGAAGTAATCTATCCTCCAGCCAACGTTATTTGCCCTTGCGTTTGCTCTATAGCTCCACCAGCTATAGTGGTGCGGTTCATCACCATTTACAAGTCTAAAGGTATCTATATAACCGTGAGATAAAAACTTTGTGATCCATTCACGTTCCATTGGTAAGAACCCAGAAGTATCTTCATTAGCTTTTGGACGAGCCAGATCGATCTCGGTATGTGCAGTATTTACGTCACCACAGATGATTATAGACTTACCATCTTTTTTTAAGTTCTCACAATGCTCTAAAAAGCGGTCATAAAACTCCATTTTATAAACCAGTCTCTCCTCTTTGCTTTGACCGTTTGGAAAATATACGTTCAAAAATGCTATATCTTTATCTCCTAGTTTAAAATGAACTTCGTTTATTCTCCCCTCATCTAAAATATCAACATTTGCACAATTGTCCTCAAAACTATGCTCCAAATCTGAAAACAGAGCTACACCTGAACGCCCTTTTATAGCTGAAGTACTTACGTGCAGGTTTTTAAAATCTTTATCAAATACAGTATCAGGTATCTGCTCACGTGTTGACTTTATCTCTTGAAGTCCTAATATATCAACATCAACCTCATCAATCCATTTAAGAGCCTCTTTTTTATCTACAGCTCTTACACCATTTACGTTCCACGAAATAAATTTATATCTTCTCATTAACCACCTTTAAAATCTTTTCATCATATTTGCTATTTTATCTCTATTCTTTTGCCCTATATCCACATCGCTGTTTTGAGATACTAAACCTATCATACTACTTTTTAGCACTTTTGCACCTACTGTTCTAGCAGTTACTTTTAAAAGTCTATTAGTACCGTATAGATATTTACCCATAAATCCAGGAGCCGCACAAGATGATATCACCACAGCCTTTTTATCTAATATATCTTTTCTATACTTTGGAGCATACTGACCCCAAGGCCAATATCCATATACCACAAGTCTTTCCATAAACTTTTTATAAAGTGCCGTTACGCTATAAAAGTTTGTAGGTGATATAAATACAAAACCTTTAGCACTCTCTATCTTTTCTATTATAGTTCTCATACCATCTTCTATTACACAAGTTCCTAGATTTTTGCCTTCACTTTGTGTACAAGACCTACAGTTTAGACAATACTCTATATTTTGCTCTTTTAGATCGATTATCTCAACGCTATGACCAAGCTCTATAAGTGAATCTTTAGCACACTTAGCGATCTGTTCACCTGCACCATTTGGACGGTAAGAGCCGTTTATTATAAGTATATTAGACATAATATGATCCTTTAGGTGCAATTCTAACAAATTTTCAATATATTTAGCTATAATCCGCTTATGATAAATACAACAATTACACTTGGAAAAATAAATAGATTAAAAATAGACAGACTTACCAATCAAGGTTTTTACTTAGTTCCTGAAAATACCGAGGAGTCCGTACTACTACCAAATAGGTATATTACAGATGATATGAGCCTAGAAGATGAGATAGAGGTGTTTATATACACTGACTCTGAAGATAGACTTGTAGCTACTACAGAAGTTCCTAAAGCTATGCTTGGAGAGTTTGCATACCTTGAAGTGGTCTCTTTTAGAAGTTTCGGTGCTTTTTTAGACTGGGGACTTTCAAAAGACCTGCTATTACCTAAAAACCGCCAAAGAAAACAAGCAGATGTGGGTGATAAGAAGATAGTAAAGATTGTAAAAGATCAACTATCAGATAGACTTATTGCTATTGAGAAGTTCTCATCTTTACTTGATAAGGACACATCTAAACTTCAAAGAAACCAAGAGGTTGAGATCATAGTTTATGAAGAGAGCCCTTTAGGATATAAGGTTATAGTAGATAATCTATATGACGGTATGCTTTTTAAGAATGAAATATTTGAAACTATCAATATAGGTGATAAGAAAAAAGCTGTGATCAAAAACGTAAGAGATGACGGTAAGCTTGATATCTCACTACAAAAGATAGGTAAAGCTAGACTGGATGATTCACAAGATAAAGTATTAGAATACCTACAAGAGCATAAATCTATGAGCCTTACATCAAAAAGCTCACCTGAAGATATATATGATCTATTTGGATTAAGTAAAAAAGCTTTTAAAGCCTCACTTACAAACCTAAAAGAGAAAGGTTTAATAACCCAAGATGATGAGGGGATAAAACTAGCCTAAGGGGTACTTAACTACCCCTAAAAACTATTTTCTACTTTTTAGAACCTTATCTAAAACCTCTTTAGCTATCTGTGCATTTTTAGAGCCCACCTCTTTATCTATAACTTTAATAAAATCTTGAAGCTGCTCTTGAGTGATACCCATATTTAAAGCACCGCCAAAATGAAACACAAGCTGACCTGCTGTTCCATCCATTGCCACTAAGGCTGAAACCGTTACAAGCTCCCTTGTTTTATGGTCTATCACATCTCTAGCAAAGATATCCGCAAAAAGATGCTCTATAAGGTACTCATCCATCTGTGGTGAGAATACCTGAAAAGGTGCTCCGCTTATATCCTCTTTTAAACCTGCTAGTTTTGCCCTTACTTCTTTACCGTAAGCGTTCCTATCAAAATCTTTTGGTAGAGGTGTTGCCTCTTTACCTATAGTATCATTTTTACCTGCAGCTTTTCTATCCTCTACCACTTTTATAAAAAGGTTTAATGAGTTTAAACTCTTTGGAAATCCCGTATAGGCATAGAGATGAACTATCGCCTCTTTGATCTCATTTACACTTAAGCCTGCATCAAGCCCGCTGTTTAAAGCAGTTTTTAGTTTTTCAAGATCACCGTTTGCAGTATACGCAGAGATCATCACTAAATTTTCTTGTTTACTATCTAACACTTTTATATCCTTTGCCCATAATCCGTTTATTGTAACTAAACCTATAAAACCCAATATACCAAATATCTTTTTTAACATAAACGATCCTTTATTTTCCGTAATATTGTTTATCGCTTACAGGTTCAAGCCATGTAGCGTTCTTACCGTTTTTATCTACACTTGTAACAACTAAGTGAGTCATTGCAATATCTTTTGAAGCTCCGTGCCAGTGTTTTAAGCCTATCGGAACCCAAACCACATCTCCTGCTTTGATCACTTGTATAGGTTTCCCCCAAGCTTGATAATACCCTACTCCAGAAGTTACGATAATATGCTGCCCAGCAGGATGACTGTGCCAGTTTGTTCTAGCACCAGGTTCAAAGGTCACATACGCACCGCCGTGGGTTTTAGTATCTGTATTAGGATAGAGCATATCTATCCTAACATCACCTGTAAAATATTTTTTATAATCAGACTTATTTACAACTATAGAGGCTCTTGATTCAACTTTTGAGATTCTATCCTCTACAACCTTTTCACTGCTAGCTTGTGTTTGACTTACCAAAACAGCCAATGTTATAGTTACTAATGCTACCTTTTTCATAAATACTCCTTAATCTTTTAAACTATTATAATACTCATCTGAGACTTTCTCTAACCACTCGTTGCTTGTTTCGCTTCCTGGGATCTCTATAGAGATATGGCTAAACCAGCTATCGCTCTTAGCACCGTGCCAATGTTTTACACCAGTAGGTATATATATGATCGAGCCCTCTTTTAAACTAACTGCTTCTTCACCATCTTTTTGATACCAGCCTTCCCCTGCGGTACAAATAAGCATCTGCCCTCCTCCGCTGGCAGCGTGATGGATATGCCAGTTGTTACGACATCCAGGCTCAAAAGTTACATTTGCTAAGAATAGAGGTGTTTCCCCAGGCTTCACCAAGAAATTAAGAAAGGAATCCCCTACAAAATATTTTGCAAAGTTCTCATTTGGCACACCAGTACCAAACATATTTACCTTTTCAAATTCATCTTTATTACTATATTTCATATCTACCCCTTTTATCTCTTTTTAACAATTATAATTCAAATAGATAAATATTAATAGAAAGATATTCTAAAATCGTTGCCTAATTATCTAAATTTTAAATATTTAGAGGATTAGGCAATCGTTTTGGATAATTGTATTTGTAAAGTTCTAACCATTTTTATATAATAATACATTATAAACCAAAGGGCTATTATGGAAAATCAGTTTGAAGAGTATAGAGTAAATATGATCGATATGATCACTAAACAATACGATCTTAGCGAAGAGCTGATACAAAGCGAAATAGATAGTTTATATTTTTATTCAACAGATAAACTCACGCAAACATCAAGTATAACCTATGAGCCTTCACTTTGCGTGATCTTACAAGGGAGCAAAGCCGTAGGTTTTGGAGATAATATGTATGGCTATAATGAAAAAGAGTATCTGCTAGCTTCTACACATGTACCTGCAGATATCAAGATACTTGAAGCCTCTAAAGAGGTGCCTTACCTATCTTTGACCCTTACTTTTAAACTTGAAGATGTTTATGAGGTGCTTAAAAATACAAATCCCGATAAACTAAAATACTCCAAAACAACGGAAAAGGGACTCTTTTTTAATAATATGGACTTAGAGCTTTATGATTCTATATCAAGACTTATAAAAACGCTTCAAAGACCAAAAGATGAGATCCAATACCTCTCCTCTTTGATCATCAAAGAGATACTTTACAACCTAGTTAACGGAGAGAGCGGCTACTTTTTAAATAAGTTTGCTATGGAGGGAACGGTATCCAATAAGATAGCAAAAGCTATATCTGAGATAAGAGATAACTTTAACGTAAAACTCAATATCAAAGAGCTTGCACAGCTTCTTGATATAAGCGAATCATCCCTATACCAAAACTTTAAGACCATCACCTCAATGTCACCTATTCAGTTTCAAAAAAAGCTAAGACTTGAAGAGGCAAAGATGATGCTTATAAACCAAAATATAGAAGCCTCAGAGGTTGCTTATGCTGTTGGGTATGAATCCCCTTCACAATTTAGCAGAGAATACACTAGAATGTACGGTATGTCACCAAAAGCGCATGCCGATCATTTAAAAAGTCAAATAGCGTAAAATGAAACGGTTACTATTTTTTACAACCCTTTTGCTCTTTATAAATCAAACATTTGCCAAGGAGATACAGATGAAAATTGCAGTTATAGCAAACGGTAATACAACTATTTATAAATTAAACAATTCACAAGCATCAAAAGAGCTTTATGCACAGCTTCCTCTACAAATAAAGGTTGAGAACTACAGCAACGATGAGAAGATTTTCTATCCGCCATCAAAGCTCTCTACAAATAACACTCCCCTTGCATCTAATGCAGTAGCAGGAACTTTAGCATACTATGCACCTTGGGGAGATGTGGTGATGTTCTATAAAGATTTTGGAAATGCTGGAGGCTTATATGAGCTTGGTGAAGTGGTATCTGGTAAAGAGCATATTAAAAATATGAGCGGAACCATCAATATACAGGCTGTAGAGTAAAATACTACTCTTTATCTAAAGAGTTATGTACCTTTTGAAGCAGAGCTAAAAGCTGCTTTGCTTCATCTTCATTTAGATCTTTTACAAGCTCTTTATTGACATCTATCGCGCACTTAGTTGCATCTTCAATTAAAGAAGTACCGCTTGGAGTAAGAAGTATCTGTTTCTTTCTTTTATCGGTTTTTGATTTGACCCTTTTAATATACCCTTTAAGCTCAAGCCTATCTATAAGTCTTGTAATGCTCGCTTCATCACCGTTGGTGTATTGCAGTATCTCTTTTTGGGTGGAGAGATTATATTTATGAAGATTCATTAGGATACTAAACTGCAAATGAGTAAGATCGAAAGGTTTTAACCTCTCTTCCATCTTTCTTTTTATATTTAAAAATATAAGATTAAAATGAAATCCGTATGACTCTTGTATATTAAATTTTTCTTTTTCCATATGTGATTATAACATATATATTTTAATACTTGTCTTTAACAAGTATTTAAGTTTTAGATATATATACTTGCATATAACAAGTAAGTAGAAATAAATATAAAGGAGACTTATAATGCAAAACTATGATGTTATTATAATCGGCGGCGGTGTTTCAGGGCTATCTTGTGCTATGACACTAGGTTCTGCGGAAGCAAAAATGGATGAAGTAAAAGAGAAAAAAATATTAGTTATAGATGCGGGAAAATCTCATCTTAATATGGCTGAGCTACATAATGTAGCAGGTGTGACAGAGGGTATTAAAGGACCTGAGCTGTTACAAGACTTAACAAAAAGAGCAAGCTCTTATAGTATAGTCTCAATTAAAAAAGATACAGTAACACAAGTATCAGGTTCGATAGGATCATTTAATATCAAAACAGAATCAAACGAAACTTTTGAAGCGGGTATCGTTGTATTTGCAAACGGAATGCAAACTATTGATGTTGAGGGGATAGGTGCTAATGTGATAGATCATATAAGAGCACCTCGTCCTGGAATGGTGATGATAGAAAACCTTGACGGTATTATAGAAACAGGCAAGTATGTTACGGGTTGTGCCGCAGGAGCATCCTCTATGTTCTCAACAGCAGCAGGTTACGGAGCACAAACAGCTACGGATATATTGAGTTTATGGGCTGGTAAATATACAGTGATCCATGACGTTATCAAAAAAAACTAAAGGAGTTATTATGTCAAAGAAAAATGTTCTTATTACAGGTGGAGCAAGAGGTATAGGTGCAGCAAGTGCAAAAGAGTTAGGAAAATGTGGTTATAGAGTATTTATAAACTATGTAAATAGTACCGAGATTGCACAAGATCTAGCAAAAGAGATAAACTTTGACGGCGGTGAAGCTTATACTATCCAAGCTGACGTTAGAGATGAGAGCCAGATCAAAGCGATGTTCGAGAAGATCAAAAATGAACACGGAGGAGTTGATATCTTAGTATCAAATGCAAATATGAACTTTACACCTAAACCTTTTACAGAGCAAACTTGGGATGAGTTTTCACAAAAACTAAATGATGAGATGAGAGCAGCTTATTTATGTGCACAATACGCGGTAAACACATCAATGAAAGAGAAAGGTTTTGGACGTTTGGTATTTATCTCAAGTACCCTCTCAGAAAGCCCTCTTCCAAGCTTTATTGCTCACGGATCTGCAAAAGGTGCACTTGATTCATTTAATAAATACCTTGCACAAGAGCTTGGAGCATTTGGTATCACATCAAATGTAGTAGCACCTGGGCTTGTGCTTACAGATGCGACTGCGGGTGCACCTGATGAGTTTAAAGAGTTTATTAGATCAATTACACCTACAGGTGCAATATCAAACCCAGAAGATGTAGCAAATGCAGTATCTATCTTAGTTAAAGATGAAAGTTCTCAACTAACGGGAACATACCTTCCTGTAAGCGGTGGAGCATATCTAGCATAAACCGATACAAACCGTGCAGCGCTTATTAAAGCGTTTATCTCCCCAAAATAATCTTTAAAAGCGTTGCACACCCACTTATCTATAAAAATCTAAATTTGTAGAATTAGGCATTATGTATGGACTATTTTTCTACTATAATATTTAAACTTAGCGTATAATTATCATATAAAATCTTACAAAAAGGCTCTACAATGGAAACAACTACCGACGATAAGTCAAGAAGAGACTTTATAAAAAATTCGGCAATCTTAGGTGCAGGTCTTGTGTTTTGGGATCCTGCAAATATTTTAGCAAACGATAAAGGGGTAAATATGAATAAGTTAACTACAAAAGGGTATGCAGCATTTGATACATCAGGAGTTTTAAAACCATGGACATTTACAAGACGTCCAGTGGGTGATAATGATATTTTGATAGATATCAAATTTGCGAGTATCTGCCACTCTGATATCCATCAACAAAAAGGTCACTGGGGGCCGCAGCAATATCCTCAAGTTCCTGGGCACGAGATAGCAGGTATAGTTACAGAGGTAGGTAAGAACGTAACTAAATTTAAAGTGGGTGATCGTGCTGGTGTAGGGTGTATGGTTGATGGTTGTACAACTTGTGAAAACACAGAACAGTACCAGCCAAACACACTTTTTACATATGGTTATCCAGATAAAAGAGAACCTACAGGTATAACACAAGGTGGATACTCAAAAATGATCGTTGTAAGAGATCATTTTGCTGTACATATTCCTGACAGCCTTGGTTTTAAAGAAGCTGCACCGCTGCTTTGTGCAGGTATAACAACCTACTCTCCGCTTATAAAAGCTAGCTTTAAAAAAGGCGATAAAGTAGGTGTTGCAGGTATCGGTGGACTTGGACATATGGCTGTTAAACTTGCCGTTTCTATGGGTGCAGAAGTTTATGCATTTACTACAACTGCAAGTAAAGTGGATGATATCAAAGGTTTCGGTGCAAAAGAGGTTATCGTTGTAGACGACCCAAACAGCTTATATCAACGTGCGGGGCAGTTAGATTATATGATCTGTACCATCCCTTACCAATTTAATGCGGCACCTTATGTTGCTACTGTAAAACCAAACGGTTTCTTTACATTTGTAGGTATGCCAGAGAGATTTGAGATACTATTAAGCAATATAGGACTTGCAGCAAGCAGAGTAAACTTTAACGCTTCACTTATTGGTGGAATGAAAGAGACTCAAGAGGTGGTGGATTATTGTGCAGAGCATAAGATATATCCACAGATTGAAGTTATCAGCGCAGAGCAGATAACAGAAGCTTGGAAAAAAGTTGAAAATAAAGAAGCTAGATATAGATACGTTATCGATACGGCTACTATCTAATAAAATATTCAGGGTATGAATATCTACTTCATACCCTAAAGCATACATTACCACAATAAAAAACAAGATATAAACAAAGGATTTCTATGAGAGATTTTACATTTTTTAACCCCACAAGAATAGAGTTTGGAAGAGATAAAGAGAGCTTAATAGGTAACTATATGGCAGAGTTTGGAGTTAAAAAAGTTCTTTTAACATACGGAAGCGATAGGATAAAAAAAGATGGTCTTTTTGATACTGTAAGTACAAGTTTAAAAGAGAAAGGTATCGAGTTTGTTGAGCTTGGTGGTATCCAAAGCAACCCTCTTCTATCAAAAGTGAAAGAGGGTATAGCCCTTGCTAAGGCTGAGGGTGTAGATGCCCTGCTTTCAGTTGGAGGCGGTTCGGTTTTAGATAGTACAAAGGCTATCGCAGCAGGTGCTTGTTATGATGGTGATGTTTGGGATTTCTTTACATTTAGTGCACCTATTCAAAAAGCTTTACCTCTATTTGATATTATCACTTTAGCGGCAACAGGAAGTGAGATGAACCCTTTTGCCGTTGTAACCAACGAAGAGACAAAACAAAAATATTTTATAGCTTCTCCACTAGTTGCTCCTAAAATATCTATTGTAAATCCTGAGCTTCAAAAAACGGTTTCAAAAGAGTATCTAGTATATTCTGCCGTTGATATTATAGCGCACTCAATAGAGAGCTATTTTACTGCAAGCTACCATCCTGATCTTACAGCTTCATACGTTGAAGCAAATATTAGAACCGTTATAAAAACCACTGAGGCTTTAATACAAGATCCTGATAACTATGAAGCTAGAGGGGAGTTTGCCTGGGCAGCTACAAATGCATTGAACGGTACCACAAATCCTGGAATTGAGGGTGCAGCTTCTCCGAACCATATGATAGAACACGCGATCTCTGCACTGCATAATGTTCCGCACGGTGCAGGTCTTTCGGTTGTAATGCCTGCTTGGATGAAATGGTATTATAAAAACAACGAAGCTCAATTTAGCAGATTTGCACAAAATATATTTGGTTTAAACACTCCTTTAGAGGGTATAGAAGCTTTAGAGAACTGGTTTAATAAAATAGGCTCACCTACAAGATTTTCACAGTTTGATATCGAAGCGACCGCTTTAGATGCTATTGCACAAAATGCCCATGAGAACTCAAACTTCTTTGGACTAAGTGAAACATATACACCGCAAGTGATCAAAGAGATTCTTACAAAGGCTATCTAAAAGGTTTAGTATGTATTTAAAAATATTATTGATTTTTTTAATAGGAGTTTTTATGAACGGATGTACTTCAAAAGAGATACAATACGATTCAAAACATTTTAAGAACGGAACATTTAGCAATCCGTACAAGAATTTTAACCTAGATAATGGTGAACAGTTCTCTTTAATGTGGTATTTCTTCACTGATGATACTCCAAATAAGATACCAAAAGAGGGTGAGATACCTGTTGTAAAATTAACTAAAAGCGATATTGTAAATATGGCTGATAACAGCGTGGTAAGATTTGGTCACTCATCCTTGCTTATTAAAACAGATAATAGATACATACTAACAGACCCCGTATTTGCCAATAGAACCTCACCCGTATCTTTTGCAGGCCCAAAAAGGTTTCATAAACCACCTTTAAATGTTGAGGATCTGCCATTTATAGATATCTTGATAATATCGCATAACCATTATGATCATTTAGATGAAGATGCACTAGAGCAAATGCTTGATAAGGTGGGGCATATCTATACGGCTTTAGGCTTATCGCAAAAGCTTAAAACTATAGGTTTTAAAGAGTCTCAAATCACAGAACTTGATTGGTGGGAGGGGAAACAAAACGATACTATAACTATCACCGCAACCCCTGCACAACACTTCTCTGGCAGAGGTATCTTTGATAGAAACAAAACATTTTGGGCCTCTTGGGTTATCCGCTCATCAACAGCAAATATCTATTATAGTGCCGATAGCGGCTATAATATAGACTTTAAAACCATCGGGGAGCGTTTTGGTCCTTTTGATATCACTTTTATTGAAACAGGTGCATACAATACAAGATGGAAAGTGGTACATATGATGCCAGATGAGAGCGTACAGGCACATATTGATGTAAAAGGGAAAATGATGTTTCCCGTACATAACGGTACGTTCGTGCTATCCACACACCCTTGGAGGGAGCCTTTTGAGCTTGTTTTAAAATATGCAAAAGAGAAAAACGTACAAGTACTTCACCCTAAGATGGGTGAGATCATTCCGATCTTAGAGTTTACAAGTACAGTAAAATGGTGGGAGTAGTATAGTTTAAGAACAGATATTGCATAATAAAAACTATGAGTACCGATATACTATTTTGTCACAACTGTAATAAAACTTATAATGTCAGAAAAGAAGATATTTCTTTAATGCAAAAACACCATAAAGATTTCAACGGTAAAGAGTACACCAAAGGGTGTTTTTTTAAAGAGCTTAGAGTTATCAAAAGAGCTGAAAATACAAAAATCGATAACCGGAACTAACCGGTTATCTTAGTTTAATTTAAATCCTATCTCCCCGTTTTCTACGGTAAACTCAACACGATCCCCCTCACTTAACTTATCCGCTAAGATAAGCTCAGCAAGTCTATCTTCCACTATTTCGTATAATGCGCGTTTTAAAGGTCTTGCCCCATATACAGGATCAAACCCAGCTTTAGCTATATACTCTTTAGCTTCAGCGCTCATTGAGATAGTGATATCTTTACTTGAAAGCTTTTTAGCGATATCTTCAAACATAATATCAACGATTCCAGTAATCGCTTCCATTCCAAGTTGTTCAAAGATCACGATATCATCAAGCCTATTTAAAAACTCTGGTCTAAAATAGTTTTTAAGCTCATCTTTTACCGCTTTAGAGCGCTCCTCTTTATCTCCTATCTCGATGATCTTAGCACTACCGATATTTGATGTAAGGATAATAATAGTGTTTTTAAAATCTACCGTTACCCCTTTATTATCCGTAAGCCTTCCATCATCTAACACTTGAAGCAAGATATTAAATACATCATGGTGTGCTTTTTCCACCTCGTCAAATAGTATTACGCTGTATGGTTTTCTTCTAACCGCTTCAGTTAGCTGTCCACCCTCTTCATACCCCACATATCCTGGAGCCGCACCGATAAGACGTGAGACTGCGTGTTTTTCCATATACTCACTCATATCAAATCTAATCAACGCTTTCTCATCATCAAATAAAAATCTTGCTAAAGTTTTAGCAGTTTCCGTTTTACCAACCCCTGTAGGCCCTAAGAACATAAAACTTCCAATTGGTCTATTCTCACTGCTGAGTCCAGCTTTATTTCTTTTAATAGCGCGGCTGATAGCTTTTATAGCTTCATCTTGCCCCACTACATCCTCTTTTAATACCGATTCAACTTGAAGAACCCTTTGCTTTTCGGTTGATAGCATTTTATTTACTGGGATTCCCGTCCATCTACTTACAATACTTGCGATCGATTCCTCATCAACAGAGTTACGTAATAGCGTACCCTCCTCTTGCATCTTAGCCCATTTAAGTTCATTCTCTTTGATCTTTGCTTCAAGTTCAGGTATCTCACCGTATTCTATCTTAGCCGCTTCATCAAATTTTGACTCTACCTTAGCACGCTGCGCTTTATTTTTTAGCTCCTCTATTTTTGCTTTTATAGTTGAACTTGCATTAAAGGTCTCTTTTTCATTCTCAAACTGGTTCTCTAAAGATCGTTTTTGCTCCCCTTTATTTGAAAGCTCTTTCTCGATCTCATCAAGTCTTTGTTTGTTTTTCTTTTTATCCTCCATTAAAAGCGCTTCTTTTTCCACTTGAAGTGTTTGTATCTCACGTTTTACACGAGAAAGCACTACAGGCTCACTCTCTATTTGCATCTTAAGTTCAGCCGCCGCTTCATCTATAAGGTCTATCGCTTTATCTGGTAAAAATCTATCGCTTATATATCTATCGCTTAGTTTTGCCGCAGCTACTAAAGCACTATCGTTTATAGTTACGTTATGATGAGTTTCAAGTCTCTCTTTAAGTCCACGTAGTATTTGAAGCGCTTCATTTACACTAGGCTCATCTACGTTTACGGGCTGAAAACGTCTTTGCATAGCGGCATCTTTTTCAAAATACTTTCTATACTCTTTTAAAGTGGTTGCACCTATAGTATGCAGTTCCCCTCTAGCTAGACTTGGCTTTAATATATTTGCCGCGTCCATTGAGCCTTCACTTGCCCCTGCTCCGATAATAGTATGTATCTCATCGATAAAAAGGATAATATTTCCCGCTTTTTTTACTTCATCAATTACCGCTTTTAATCTATCTTCAAACTCACCTCTATATTTTGCCCCTGCGATCATAGAGCTCATATCAAGTGTTACGACCTTTTTATTTTGCAGTGATAGAGGCACATCTTTATTTACTATACGTTGCGCTAAGCCTTCAGCTATTGCAGTTTTACCAGTACCTGGTTCCCCTAGCAAAATCGGGTTATTCTTTGTTTTTCTTATTAAGATTTGCATCATTCTTTGGATCTGCTCATCTCTACCTATCACGGGATCAAGCTCGCCGTCGATCGCTTTTTTATTTAGATCAATTCCGTATTTTTCTAAAGCTTCAAGGTTATCATCCCCGCTTTGAGAATCGATAGTTGCACCGCCTCTCATAGCCTCTAGGGTTTTCTTAGCTTCATGCAAGTCGATATATTTACCCAATACATCTTTTATAACCTTATTATCCATATTTGCTACAAGCCAAGTATCTATAGCGATAAATTTATCTCCTGTACTTGCCATAGCCCCTTCTGCTTTTTGTAAAGACTCAACTACTAAGCGCCCTATTTTAATATTCTCTTTTGTTACGGATGAAACCGATGGTAACTTTTCTGCAGTTGATTTAGCCTCTAAAGTGATAGCGGCTTTATCCTGCCCCATTTTATTAAGTAATTGATTTAGCACCGAGTTTGTATTTGTAAGCAGTGCCCAGATAATATGTATAACTTCTACTTCTTGGTTTTTATTATGTAGTGCTAAAGACAAACTTGATTCGATCGTCTCAGCCATTTGATTTGTTAGTTTTTCAAAAATATTATTTGCCATTTTATATATTCTCCTTAGTATTTGTCACTCTATATATCTGAGTGATAATAAAATTATATCACTTGAGTGAATAAATGTCAAGTATAAACTATTATTTTAGTATTAAATAAAATAAAAACCATAAAGAAGTTTCTTTTAACACAATAATAGATAGAATAGATCAACTAAAATAACAAAAGTGATTTGATATGTCATTGCAACAACAAATAGATAAGTATTTTGCCCAAAACAAGCTTTTAGAGATATTTGTAAAGTATGAGCTTTACTACCAAATAGGCTTGGGTAAGATCATCTATATATCTTTACAAGATTTTAACGATACCTATAAAAAGATCATGGAGCTAAATCTAAAGATAGACTCATCAAGCGTTATAAACAACCTTTATTTTATACTTCTGCACTTTTCAGATGAAAATAATTTTGAAGAAAGGTTAGAATACTATATAAGAAGCAGTGCCTTATCTCAAGCACTTAACGACTATATAGATAAAGATAAAGATTTCCATAGACCTGAACTATTTGCTGATATGGTATATCAAGAGATCACAGATGATCGTTTTTTTGACTCTAGCCTTAGAGATCAGTTCGATGAGCAATATGATCTTGTTTATGTATCTTTTGAGCCTGTATTTACAAAAAAGTTCGTTCAAAGTCTAAAAGATAGCGTTATAGAGATATTTAAATACAATAAACATATCTAAAATATCACACTTCAACATTTAAATTTTTAAATAAAAATAAGATACAATATTACTAATAATAAATAAACGGTTAATATATAAATGTATGAAAATTTTGGAAAACTACTTTTTAAAGTACTTAGTGTTGGTGTTATACTTGTAGGGTTTATAGGGATCATAAGTAACTACTACTTTCAAAAACTAAGTATTCAATACAACACTCAAAACAGTATCAACAACTACCATACAAGATTTACATCTTATATAAATGAAGAAGCTTCAATGCTGGAAAGCTTTTTAAACCTTATCAAAGAGAAACAAAAACTACAAAAACTATTTATCTCTTCCAATAAATCACAACTTTTTAACAGCTCAAAAGAGCTTTATAACTTTTTAAATAAAAACAACAATATCACCCATTTCTATTTTATAAAACCTGACGGTAAAGTGCTTCTTAGGGTACATGACTTTAAAAGAGACTCGGATATCATTAAAAGATATACATTTTTAAAAGCAAAAGAGACACAAAACATATTTCACGGTATAGAGTTTGGACTTAAGAAAAACTATACGCTAAGAGTTGTAAGCCCTTGGGTTGTAAACGGTGAACTGATAGGGTATATAGAGCTTGGTAAAGAGATAGATAAGATCAGCGAAACCATAAGCAACGAGCTTGGTATGGAGATATTCTATGCAGTCGATAAAAGTGAATATCACAACAGCGCGCAGTTTATACTTGATAGAATAAAAAATAATTTAAAGACAAAAGATCACCTTATAGTATATGAAACGATCCCTGCAAATGATCAGATAGTAAATTTTATAGAAACGTACAAACGCCCCAAATGGCTCCATATAGATGATAAAAGCTATATTGGATATACCACTCCACTAGAAGACATATCTAAAAAGAAGCTGGGTTTAAAACTCTTCTTAGTAGATATCTCAAAAGAGTATAATGAACTCATACACTCTGTTCTTTACTACACCCTGATAATGGTATCGGTGATCATATTTATACTGATCATAGAGTATATAATAGCAAGAAAAAAACAAGAAGAGCTTGATGAGGCATTACTAGAGATAAAAAGAAGAACCAAAGAGAAAGAGAACCTTCTTTCGCTTTTTGATAAAGGGGATTCTGTTCTATTTAGATGGAAAAATGATGAGAAGCTAAGTATAGATTATGTTTCATCAAATGTTGAAAAGCTTTTTGGCTACACTAAAGATGACTTCTTAAACTCTTCAATAAGCTATATGGAGTGTATCTACCATAGTGACATAGATCGTGTAAGAGAAGAGGTTATCAAAGGTAAAAAGAGTTTAAGTGGATTTTTCAAACACAACCCTTATAGGATAATCACTAAACAAGGTGAGATCAAATGGATACTAGACTATACCGTACTTGATAAAAATGAGAACGGTAAAACAACCAATCTTCTTGGATACACCGTAGATATAACTGATCAAATAGAAAAAGACAAAATACTACTAGAGCAAAGAAAATTAGCCTCCTTAGGTGAGATGATAGGTAATATTGCTCATCAGTGGAGACAGCCTTTAACTGCTATATCCTCACTATCTAGCGGTCTTACACTACAAAAAGAGCTTGGTGTTTTAAATGATCAGTTCTTGGAAGAATCGCTTAAAAAGATCACAAAGACCTCTAAATACCTTTCAGATGTTATAGATACTTTTAGAAAGTTCGTAAAAAGTGAAAAAACTTATTATGATATAAATATATTAGATGAGATAAACAAAAGTATTGAGCTGATCGAAACCTCTCTTGACAACGATATTATAAATATCATAAACAATACTAAAGATCAAGATAAAGTTGTTATCAAACTAGCAGAGGGTGAGCTTGAAGAGGTTATAATCAATATACTAAAAAACGCGGTTGATATACTTATTGAAAAAGATATAAAAGAGCCTTGGATAAAAATAGAGCTTGAGACTTTAGAAAAAAGTGCCGTGATAACTATAGAGGATAATGCAGGTGGAATACCTGAGAATATAATATCAAAGATATTCGACCCTTACTTTACTACAAAACACCAAAGCCAAGGTACGGGGCTAGGACTCTATATAAGCCATAAAATAGTTTGCGAAACACTAAAAGGGAACCTATATATTAAAAATACCGACAACGGTGCTAAGTTCTATATAGAGATACCTTTGGAGGATTTCACCCCTAAGGTTTAGGGCGATATCCGTATATCATCGTATCTCCATTACCTTTATAGCGTTTAATATCAAAGCTTTCATCAAGTTGCACTATCACTTCTGAGAGTTTAGTTACTCCATAGCTTCTAGGGTCAAAGTCTGGCATTGCTCTTTTTACAAAGTTTCCTGCGGAGGCTACGTTTGCCCAACCATCCTCATCTTGATAACGCTCCCAAGCTTTAAGCAATACATGGATGATAGTCTCATCTTGTGACACTTCCTCTTTCTTTGTTTTTCTTTTTTTAACCTTTTTTGTTTTCTCTTCTATACTGTTTAGGTTTTCGGTATAGATAAAATCATCGCAGGCATTACGAAAGGCTACGGGAGTTTTCTTCTCCCCTACTCCAAATACAAATATGTTTGACTCCCTAAGGCGTGAAGCAAGCTTTGTAAAGTCACTATCGCTTGAAACCAATACGAAAGCGTCAAACTGGTCTGAATATAGAAGATCCATAGCATCTATGATCATAGAAGCATCAGTCGAGTTTTTTCCTACTGTGTATGCAAACTGCTGAATAGGCTGAATAGCAAGCTCGTTTAATGCCGTTTTCCAGTTTTTAAGATAGTCGCTAGACCAGTCACCGTATGCTCTTTTTATAACCATATGACCGTGAACAGATATCTCTTCTAAAATCAGTTTTATCTTTGAATATTGTGAATTATCGGCATCTATAAGTACCGCTATCTTTTTATGCCCTTCAAGGTCTTTCATATTTCGCCTTTATTGTTTTGGAAGATTATACCATTAAAAGTTTCATATCTACGTCACATTATTTATTATCTTGATGTTTTAGTTTCCAATTAGCTCTAAAATCAATTTAATACATTAGATTTGTAAATAGTTCAATGAAGATTAAAAAAATGTGAAGGAGTTTACTGTAGTAAATGACTATGGAATTTTTTTGATATGAAGCAGAAATCTTTAACAAAAATGATTTAGAAAATTGATTTTACTTTGTAAAAAAGGTACGCCGATAAGCCGAGTTCTGTCTTGAACAATAATTTATCTAGATACTAGATCACTCTAGTAGTCGTGCGAAGAGCATAATCGTGAAGTTTTTACCAATCTCTTCTTGCTGCCGGTTGGGTTTACATAGCTGTCTATGTTGCCAAAGACACTGGTAAGCTCTTACCTTACCGTTTCACCCTTACCTTTTCAGGCGGTATACTTTCTGTTGCACTGTCCCTTAGGTTACCCTAGCCATTGTTTAAATGGAACCGTACTCCACTGCAGCCCGGACTTTCCTCTTGAAATATCAAGCTATTGTCTGTCGTACCTTTTAAGGGTGTAATCATACTATAAACTTTTTGTGTTTTAATTTAATATCTAAAACATATGTATGGATAACGTACAATTTTATTTTATTTTAAAAATAAATATCTTATACTTATCTAATATTAAGAAATGTATAGAAAGGATCTAAGATGTTTCTATTAATCGTAGCCATTATGGTACTTGTTCAGATCATCAGTCTTGTAGGTTATTTACATTTTGAAAAAGATAGTGTAAAGTTGTATTTTCAGCGTGCAGGTCTATTCTCTTTTAGTTTTTTAGCAATACCCCTTTTGTATATCTCTTAGGGTATCGCTAAATTTTTTAGATATTAGGCATATCGACGACGGTATCTTTACCAGCGTCTGCTACGTTTTCATAAACGATCTCTAAAGGTGCACCGCCTGCGTGCTCTTTGTCTACGAATCTTGTCATATTCTTTTGGAAGTCTAGTTTTACGGTTCCAATAGGTCCCGCTCTTTGTTTACCGATAATGATCTCAGCCTCTTCCACGGGTTTATTTACGAACTTTGATTTATACTCTTCACCTCTATCTTGGGCTTCTTTCTCTCTTCTAGCTTCATCACGCTCTTTATAAACGTCATCACGATAAACGAACATAATAATATCGGCATCCTGCTCGATAGATCCCGACTCCCTTAGGTCACTAAGCATTGGTCTTTTATCTGGACGATTTTCAAGTCCCCTGTTTAACTGTGAAAGTGCGATAACTGGTATCTCCATCTCACGGGCTAGCATCTTAAGACCCCTAGATATCTCACTCACCTCCAAGTGTCTATCTTTACCACCTGTTCCTTGCATAAGCTGTAAGTAGTCGATAACTACCATAGAGATATTGTTCTCTGAGTTTTGCTTTAGTTTTCTAACCCTTGCGCGAAGCTGGTTGATATTTAAACTACCACCATCATCAACAAATAGCTTTTTTGTGTTCATACTATTTATACCCGCAGTAAGTACGCTCCATTGATGATCATCAAGGTCACCCTTTCTTAGGTTTTGTAAAGGGATAGATGTTTTAGCAGCAAGAAGTCTTAGCATCAACTGCTCTGCAGGCATCTCAAGAGAGAAAAATATCACACCCTTTCCCGCTTCTACGTTTTTAAGTGTCATATTAAGTACAAGTGCCGTTTTCCCCATAGCAGGACGAGCTGCTATAATTACAAGATCCCCTGAGTTAAATCCTGTAGTTTTTTTATCCAGATCAACAAAACCTGTAGTCTCCCCTATTAAATAATGGTTACCAAGCTCTTTCATCCTTTTGATATATTCACTTGTATCAAAAGTGATCTGTTTCATATCTTTAAGCTCTGTAGATGCGCTATCTGTAGATATTTTATAAAGTTCGTTCTGAACCGTATCTATTGCCTGTCTTGCATCCACATCTTCTTCAATGGCTACTTTTTTTATAGTTGTTGCCAAGGTTGCAAGTTCACGTTTAACTGAACCATCTTTTATCTCACGAACATATGCCATAGTATTAGAGATAGGATTAGCTGAAAGTATCTCGATCAATATCGAGTCATCAACCTCTTTTGAATCAACCCTTCTTCTAATAAACTCCTCATCTATAGGAAGATCCCCAGAATGAAGTTGATCCATCACCTCGAAAACTTTTTGATGAGCAGGCAGATAAAAATCTTTTGCTTTTAAAACACCAAGTACATCCTCTATCTCCTCAGGATTAAAAAGTATTGAGCTTAATACCGCTCTTTCAATATTTATACTATAAACACTATCCAAATCTTACCTTTATTTTACGTTGTTTCTTCCATCTTCTTTTGCTTCATAGAGCTTTTTGTCTGCATAACAAACATACTCTTCAAGCATACTGTTTTTATATTTATCCTCTGCAAGTATCTCAATTGCACCGATACTTACGGTTGTAAATATATTTTGTCCATTATAATCCAAGACAAAATTTTCAAACTCATCTTTGATCTTATTTAATACCTTAAGTCCGTTTGTTTTATCTATAGCAGGAAGCATTATAATAAACTCTTCTCCACCGTATCTTATGATGATATCTGAGTTTCTAAGGGTTTTTTGTACGATTTGTACAAAAGCTTGCAGCATCTTATCACCTGCAACATGACCAAAAGTATCGTTTATCTTTTTGAAAAAGTCAAGGTCACACATAGCAAGAACAAACTTTGAGCTAGTTGCCAAAGATATCTCGTACTGGTTATAAAAAAGCTGGTTTAGTACATTTCTTCCAAGAGCTCCCGTAAGGTCGTCTTTTATAGCTTTTTGGTTCACTATAGTATTATCTATAAGTGCCAGCTCTGTACCAATAGATAATGATAAAAGTTCACTCTTTTCTATATATGTAAGCAATACATCATAATCAAACTCTTCGTTGATAGAGCTATGTATCTGTTTTATCTGAACCGATACATAATGAAGCTGTGCATGAACCCTGTCAAGCTCTTTTAGTTTTGAGTTGTTTTTGATAATATTTGCTGCATCGTTTAAAAGCCACTTACCAAAGTTACAAAGGGACTTATCCGTTATAGGAAATTTATTCATTTGGTTCTCTCTAAGAGACAAGGCAAGTGCCAAAAGCCACTCTAGATGGTCTTTGTAGTGTTCAACCACATTTTTATCTACCATATCTATAAGACTTGAAAGTCTTTTTTGAGATATGGAAACAAGATAATCCAAATACTCTAAATAATACTCTTTTGCAACTATATTTTGAACATAATTATAAAGTTTGTAAACCGTTAAAAGTTCATCTTTTTTATCATACTCTATCAATATTTCCAAAAAAATATTTTGTAAATGATTTAGCTCATTTATCAATGCTATATAAGGCACCTCATGCTCTATATATATCTCTGCAAGTCTTACATATTTTGTTCTAAACTCTTCCATCTCACCGTTAAATAGGTTTAAAAGTGAAGACTGATACAACTGCTTTATACTGATAATATCGCTATTTGCTACCGATCTAGCTAAAAGGTTCTTCTCAAAGAACTCTTCACAGATAAACGACTGTTTCTCCCTTAAGAACTCTAAAGCGTCTTGGGAGAAATTACATATATCAACCTTCATTTATCTCTTTCATCACCATCTTAGCATCATCGAAATATCGTATCTTTTTAACTATCTTATTTTCTAGTTTAACAAGCATGATCTTCTCTCTATCATCCTCTTTTACATAACCTACAGCTTCCTCATCATCTGTTATTAAAAGTATAGGGTATTTTTTATCGCGAAGATCAGGCATAGCAAACAACATACGTACAAAACTAGGCATTCTACTAATATCTGCTAGAACCATTGTCTTTTTATCACTTAGATAATGATCTGGTTTATTGTCCAAAAACTCGTTTATCTTATGGCTTGCTTCTTTAGAAAATAGCATTATCATAAACTCTACGTTGCCATCTATGGTGTGCTGTTTTTCAAACTGGTCTTGATAAGTATCTCTAACCAACTGCTTGCCCTCTATAAGTTTTGTAACGCTCTCATCGGCTGTCAGGTTTAAAACAAACAATAAAACTAAAATCAAATTTCTCATAAACTACTTTTCCTTTCAAGTGTTGCGGTTATATCTCCAAAAAACAGAACATCTTTTAATACGGACTTATCACAAAGCCCCTCGTTGTCCAAACTTAAAAAAAACTCACCTTGTTTACTAGCAAATATCTTTTTATATATCTTAACTATAAGTATCTCTCCATTTTTTCCAAGATACTCGTTTATTTTATTATATCTAAGCTTATCAGGGATAGTAATATCGATCTTCCCTTCTCTTTTATCGCTTGCACCTACGGCTGAAACTATTTTAGTACTGCCTTTAGATGAATCCTCAATATAATGTTTTACGTTAAAAAACAAACTTAGTATATCCTCTTTTGTCCAAAAAGGAAGAACTTCCTCTTTTGTACTCTCCACAAACTCATATTCGATATGCGAGATATCTGTTATAGGTTTTCTCTTTTTCTCTTTTTTATACTCTTTTTTAACTATCTTTTTGTTTTTATGATCAAAGAAGAACTCAACTATTAAGATATTTTCCCTTTTGCTTCTAACCTTTTTAAAATAATCTGGTCTATAAGTATTATCTACATATTTACCGCGACTTATATAATCCTCTACAAGGTTTCCGCTCAATACTCTTGCAAGTCCCGTAGCATAAGCTTTTGCTTTGATCTCATAGTCGTTGTTTTTATCTACGCTTATCTTCGCTTCGGCTGTTCCGAGTTTTCCAAATATACCGTACTCTATATTGTAAACGCCCTCTAGGTTCTTAACCGCAGAAAAAGAACATACAACCCATAGAATAAGTATAAGGAAAACTCTAATCATCCTCTTTATTAGCCTCTATCTCTACTTCTTCTAAAAACCTGCCAAGCAGTTTATCGGTTGGAAGTTTCTCTATCACTTCACCCTTTTTGATAATAAGACCGCTTCCTTTACCGTAAGCTATCGCCACATCTGCACTTTTTGCTTCACCTATAGCGTTTACTACACAACCCATAACCGAAACGTTTAGAGGTTTTTTAATATGCTTTGTAGCTTCCTCTACATCTTTTACCGCACTTACAAGATCAGCTTCAATTCTTCCACAAGTTGGGCAAGAGATGATATTTAGCCCCTCTTTTGAGATACCTGAATCTTTTAAGATAGCTCGTCCCACTTCGATCTCTTTTTCAAGCTCTCCTGTGATAGATACACGCATAGTATCGCCTATACCATCAAGTAAAAGTGCCCCAAGAGCGATAGATGATTTTACGGTACTATGAAACAGTGTTCCAGCTTCTGTGACACCTAGGTGAAACGGATAGTTGTTTAAAGGGCGCAGCATTCTATACGCTTCAACCGTTCTTTGCACATCACTTGCTTTTAAAGATATCTTTATATCCGTAAAATCAAGGTCTTCAAGATATTTGATATTGTATAAAGCAGACTCAACCATACCTTTGGCACTCTGTCCGTATTTGTCTTCAAACTCTTTTTCTAAACTTCCGCAGTTCACTCCAATACGCACAGGCAAGTTTCGTTCCTTGCAAGCTTTCACGATCTCTTTTATTCTTCCTTTTTCACCGATGTTACCTGGGTTGAAACGGATACAATCAACCACTTCGGCAGCTTTTAGTGCCAGCTTATAGTTAAAATGTATATCTGCAACTATCGGTAGACTAGACTTCTCTTTTATCTCTTTTAGTGCATTTGCCGCTTCCATATCAGGCACTGCTAAACGAACTATATCTGCTCCAGCAAAATGAAGCCTTTTTATCTGCTCTAAGGTCTCTTCTATATTTTCGGTCTTTGAATAGGTCATAGACTGTACGCTTATAGGCGCATCACCACCTACAGCCACATCGCCCACATATATTTTTTTGGTAGGATATCTTTTTATCATTACTCTTTTACTTTCTCATATAGTTCATCAAACCACTTAATGGTTTCCTCTTTTAGATATATCTTTTTAGACAAGAGTGTATCTCTTGTAGATATTAGCTCCTCATCGTCAAAATATTTTAACAACGACGGTTCTATCTCTGTTGGCTTATCATTGGTACTGATAAGCTCTTTTATCTCTTCTATTATATTTTCTCTATCTTGATTATTTAACATTACTTCACAAACTTATCTATTATTTCTTCTATAAAAAGCTCTTGCTTTCCCGTAAAGTCATCATCTTTACTTTTACAACAACCACACGAACTTCCCGCATCGGTAAACTCTTTTATATCGTTAAGGTCTTTTGCCCCTCTCTCTTTTATAGCATGGATTATCTCACCTAGACTTACATGCTTACATGTACAAACTTCAAAACTATGTTGAAATTGTCTACTCATTAACTCTTATCCTTTTTTATTAGTTCATACGCTTCGTTTATCTCTTGCAGTTTTGCAGTAGCTTCATCTATTATAGACTGACTAGCCCCTTTACCTGCAACGATATCAGGATGATGCTCTTTTACAAGTGTTCTATACGCTTTTTTGATCTCACCCATATCAGCTTCACGGCTTACACCTAGGGTTTCATAAGCTTTATCAATCGATACTGCTTTATTCTCTTTTTGGTTTGCATAAAATGCTTTGAACCTAGCTATCATACCTTCAAAATCGGCTCTTTTGATCTCTAAAGCATTAGCTATATCTTCTGTTATCATAAACTCAGTGTCTGAGAAATCACCGTCTATAAAAGCAAGGTTTAGAAGATACTCCATCACCTTTAATCTTTTTTTATAATCCCACTTAGTAAGTTTTAGATACTTTTTAGCAAGCTCTATTGTGTTGTCAAAGCTCTCTTTCTCTTTTGCATATATCTGCTTTAACTGATCCCTTACCTCTTCGCTGTTCTCAAAGTGTGAAGAGATATCGCTAAATGTGTGTTTTAGTATCTCTGCTTCAAGCTCACAAACCTGACCATCTGCTTTTGCAACCTTTGCCATAAGTGCAGCTAAAAGTCCACCCTCATGCTCTCTTAAGTCACCGTCAAATCTTTGTTTTTGTTTTATATTGATATTTTTGTAGCCTTGGGTATTATAGCCTCTTGTTAAAAAATAGATAACCGCACCCACAAGTAAAAGTATGATAAGTTTCATTATATTCCTTATAGATAATTGAGTGATATTTTATCTAAGTTTAGGTAAAATCCCTCTTCATATTAAAACTACTATTGATTATTAATATTTTTAGTTGAAGATCGGAGAGATTAATGTTTGGAATGGGTTTTACCGAAATAATGTTGATAGCCATTGTTGCAATTATTGCACTTGGACCTGAAAAGCTGCCTAGCGCTATGGTAGATATAGCAAAATTCTTTAAAAAATTTAAAAACGGTTTAGAGGATGCAAAAAGTGCCCTTGACCAAGAGCTTGAACTTACACGTCTAAAAGAGGAAGCTGATAAGTACAAATCACAACTTACAGAAGTGCAAACAACCCTTAGTGCAAACAACCTAGAGCACATTATAGATGATGTAACGGAGCCTTCTTCAAACAAAAAAGAGCAAGTAGATCTTAAAACAGAGAAAAAAGAGCCAAAGCGTGAGAAAGTATCTTTTGCAGATAAAGATGCTAAAAAGAGTGAGGATAAATAAGTATGTTTGAAGATTTAAAACCTCATATCGCCGATCTTAGAAAAAGACTTTCAATTGCGGGTGCTACCGTTATCGTAATGTTCTTTGCATGTTTTGCATTTTACGAGCCTATACTAAACTGGATGATGGTACCTGTTGAAGCAGTACTTCCTGAAAACTCACATATGGTTGCAGTTGAGATACAAGAGACATTCTTCACTGCACTTAAAGTTGCTTTCTTTAGTGCTATAATCATCTCACTTCCTGTTATCTTTTGGCAGATGTGGCTTTTCTTGGCTCCTGGGCTTTATGACCACGAGAAAAAATTTGTAGTTCCTTTTGTATTTTTTGCAACGCTAATGTTCCTTGTAGGTGCATCTTTTGCATACTATATCGTTGTACCTTTTGGTTTTGACTTCCTTATCAACTTCGGTAGCGCAGTTGTTACGGTATTGCCTAGTATCGGAAAATATGTTGGGTTCTTTACCAAACTCCTTATTGGTTTTGGTATAGCATTTGAGCTTCCTGTTATCACTTTCTTCTTGGCGCAGATCGGACTTGTAGATGATAGAATGTTAAAAGATTTCTTTAAATACGCTATCGTACTTATCTTTATGCTTTCTGCACTTTTAACACCGCCAGATGTACTTACACAATTTTTAATGGCTGGACCGCTTATATTTTTATATATAGTGTCTATCTTTATAGCAAAAACATTCAACCCTGCAGAAAAACCAGATGATGAAGAGGAGTGATCTAGACCCTCTAAAAACCGACAGCTATGATTACTCTTTACCCAAAGAGCTTATAGCTGACCATCCTGTAGATCCACCCGATAGTGCCAAGCTTTTAGTTTATAATAGAGCCGATGATACTATAACCCATACCACATATAAACACCTTTTAGAGTTTATCCCAAAAGATACAGCTATCTTTTTAAACGACACAAAAGTGATCAAAGCTAGAATATTTGGGCAAAAACAAAGCGGCGGTAAGATTGAACTACTTTTAAATAAGCCCTTAGCTGATAATAGATTTCTTTGTTATATTAGAGGTCGCGTAAAGATTGATACAAAACTGGACTTTCCAAACGATCTTAGTGCGATAGTACTTGCGCTAAACGATGACGGAAGCCGTGTGGTGGAGTTTTTTCTAAATGATAAAAAGATCGACTTTTTAACTTTAGTAAATCTTTTAAACGAGATAGGTCATATACCACTTCCGCCATATATCAATAGAGAAGATAAACAAAGCGATAATAAAGACTACCAAACACTATTTGCTAAAAACTACGGTGCAGTTGCCGCGCCTACAGCGTCGCTTCATTTTACTCCTGAGCTTTTAGGGAAAATGAAAGAGCAATTTAACGTAAACTATCTAACTCTTCACGTAGGAGCAGGTACTTTTAAACCCGTAGAGAGTGAGGATATCTTAGCTCACCCTATGCATAGCGAATACTTTGAGATAGGTGATCAAAGCTTAAAAGCATTACAAAATGCAAAAAAGGTTTTAGCTGTAGGTACAACGGTTACAAGAACTTTAGAGTATTATAAACGCACAAGCAAAACAAGCGGAGAGTGTGACCTGTTTTTAAACCCTTCAAATACCCCGCAGATAGTTGATCATCTGCTTACAAACTTTCACTTGCCAAAATCCACGTTGATAATGCTTATAGCTTCATTTGTAGGATTAGAGAAAACCTTAGAGATATACCATACAGCAATAGAGCACAGATACCGCTTTTACTCTTATGGGGATGGGATGTTGATACTCTAGCTTAAAGCTCCCCTGCGGTTTTTATAATATCAAGCCCAAACTTATCTCTTAGTTTTTGCATAGAGTTATTTAAAGAGTTTTGTTTTAGATCATCTTCGTAATCAAATAAATTTAAAGTGGTCTTTGTATTGTTTTGAAAGTTACTTGCAGTGATATTCACCTGCACTATTGCGTGGCTTGGGTGGATATCTATCTTTTTAAAAAGCTTTACTATCTCCTCTTTAAAATATGTTTCATTAAAAAGTCTGTTTGTATTGATATAATCTTTTGACTTTATCCTATATTGGTATTTTATCTTTAAAGAGTATGTAAGGGGGTTCACTTTTGATTTATGTACCAAAAAAGATATATGACGGCAAAGTATCACTAAACGACGCAACACTTCTGCTCTATCACTTAAAGGATCCCAAGTTCTTCCTATACCTATAGATTTTCTATCACCTTTTGCACAAACTGGTTCATCATCTATACCGCACACTCTATTATATAGTTGGATCCCAGGCTTTTTCCAAGAGTAAAAAAGCTCTTTATATTTTTTGATATCCCCAAGTGTTTCTATACCGTAGCTTTGTAGTCTTTCTTGATACTTTTTACCGATACCAGGAAACTCTTTTATAGGCAGATCTTTTATAAACTCATCCACTTCGCTCTCTTTTAAAAGTTTTACACCCTCTGGTTTTGCAAACTCCGTTGTAAGCTTTGCTATCCATTTTGAGCGTGATATACCTATAGATATTGGCAGGTCAAGCTTTTGCAATATAAGTGCTTGTATATCTTTACCAAATGATAAAACATCTTCATCTTTTATCCAACCCGTTACATCACCGAAAAACTCATCTATACTAAACTGCTCTATCACTGGTATCTCATTTTCTAAAAGCTCTTTTAGTTCGTTTGAAAGCCTATGGTAAAGTGGATAGTTTGGAGGTATCACTTTTAAGTGTGGGCATAAAGCCTTTGCTTCACTTACGCTCATCGCAGTCTTTACCCCATACGCTCTAGCTTCATAACTTGCAGTTGTGATGATCCCCCTCACCTTTCCATCAGGGTCTACAAAATACTCCTCATAGCTTTTATCATCATTTGAGCTTAATATAGAGCTTACAAATGCACCACTGTTTGCACTTAGGTGTCTTGTAACTTTATCTTTGTCAAATATGTTTAAGTTGCTTCTTCCCCCAACTGCTACGGGGATACCCATAAGCGACTTATCCAAAGTCCTATGAGCGGAAACAAAAAAACAATCTAAGTCTAAATGTAGTTTCATAAAAGGATTATATCTGGTTTTAAAAAGAGGATAAAAAGATATTTCAATATGTAAGGTTTTAAATAATATAGCCATTTAATAGCACAACATTTTAAATAATAATATATTAAGTAATTTTATGGGTAGTTTATATATAATGTATGACTAAATAGTTAAACTAATAAGGATGTTTTGTGAAAGGTGAAGTGATTTTAATTAACTATCAAAAAGGTTTTATTGCAATACAAACAGACTATGGTGTATCTGTAGTAGAATTACTTGGTAGTTATGATGTAGAAATAGGAGATATAATCTCTGGTAACTTAGATGATTGTGGTGGAGAAGACTTATTTAATATTACACAAGATGAAGAAATGGATACTTATATACAAGCTACTGGTTGCTCTCAATCTTGTATCCAAGAATTAATGTATTAAGAAAAAACATCAACAAAGCATTGCAGAATGTTGGACGATGTAACTATTTTATATAGTTACAAACTCAACAAAAGGAACTTCATATGGGCAAAGGCATATGAAATTGTCCAATGAAAAATAATTGGTTAATTTAGTTAATACAAAAATATACATCATTTTGCTAAAATGGTATATATTTTAAATATTGGAGTTTGTCGTGACTGCACCAAAACAAGAAGCAAAAAAAATCATTGATTCATTGCCAGAAGATACCTCTTATGATGAGATATTAAAAGAGTTAGCTTTTGATAGAATGATCCAAAGAGGATTAAAAGACTCAAAAGAAAATAAAACTATTTCAAACCAAGATATGGGCAAAAAAATCAAAAAATGGTAGAAATACACTGGACAAATGAAGCAGAACTTTGGCTAAAAGATATACATGACTATATTGCTTTAGACAAAAAATCAATTGCTAAAAAAGTTGTATCAGAAATTTACCAAAAAGTTCAAATACTACAATCGTATCCACGAATCGGTTATGAATATGAAAATGATGAGCATAAAGAGATAAGGATATTGCTTTATGGTCATTATCGAATTGCGTATTTAATTAAAGATGAAAATACTATTAATATATTGGGTGTATTTCACGGAGCACTTGATATTGAAAGATATTTATAAAAAGATATAACATCAGTGAAGCTAAACCATCTCTTTTGAGCTTGCCTTACTTTGTAAAAAGTCAGATATCTGAATAAGGCAAAGTGTAACTATAAATATAAAAAGCCCAGGGAAAAAGCTAACCCACCAAGCTATGTCCATTACGTCCTTACCTTCACTTAGCATACTTCCCCAGCTCATTTGCGGTGGGTTTATACCAAGACCTAAAAAGCTAAGTCCAGACTCTGCTAAGATAGCTCCCCCTACTCCAAAAGTAAAAGAAACTAAAAATATAGGAGCAAGTAATGGCGCAAAGTATTTAAAGATGATCTTTGTTTTACTAACCCCTGCAAGGTTTAGTATCTTTATAAAGGGCTTATTTGATATACCAAAAGCCTCACTTCTAATAAGTCTTGCCATGCCCATCCAAGCTGTTATGGATATTACTGTAATAAGTATCACCATAGAAGCCTGCATATAACTCATCAGTGCCAATAATAGAAAAAAAGTGGGAAAGGTAAGGAAAAGGTCTATTAAGATTGTAATCGTTTTGTCGACTTTGCCTTTAAAATATCCTGCGTTTATTCCAATAAAAAGCCCAATCATAGAAGCGATAAGTGAACTTAAAAAGCCTATTACGATAGAGGTTTGACCGCCCTCACAAATTCTAATAAATATGTCACGCCCCAATCTATCGGTGCCAAATAGGTGATCAAGTGATGGTGGAAGAAGTATCTCTTTTGGATTTAGCTCGTAAGGTGAGAGAGGATATATAAGGGGCATTATAAATATAAATAATACTACGAAAATCAAAATACCCAACCAGAACCTAAGCAATCACAAGCCTTTTAAAGTTTTTTTTAAATAAATATTGTAAAATGTTACCCAATTAACGATAAAAAAGGATTAATATGAGAAAGTTAATAATTAGTTGTGCTGCTGCGGCTGTAGTTTCAACATCTGCATTTTCTGCTTCAAATGTAGGATGTGGACTTGGATGGGCTATGTTCCAAGGTGATTCAAAATCTGCATTCGGGCAATTATTTCAGATCACAACAAACCAATCAACATCATCACAAGCTTTCGGTATCACATCAGGTACTTCAGGTTGTAGACAACCTAGCAATATGTTTGCAAGTGAAGAGACACATAAGTTCGTAAACGACAATATGGACAAGCTTGCTCTTGATATCTCTGCAGGTCAAGGTGAGACTTTAGATACTCTTGCAACTCTACTAAAAGTTGAAGATAAAGCGTCATTTAATGCAAAACTTCAAACAAACTTCGAGAAGATATATACAAGCGAAAATATTACGTCAGCTGATATTATCGATAATATCATCAACGTAGCAGGATAATAAACACTGCTAAACAAATCCTTTAAAAAGATCGGGCTTTTTTGCCTGCTCTTTTTTTCAACACTAAATCTAAGCGCAAACGATACCATTACTGATACAGTTGAATCTAAAAAACTATATGAGCAAAAGTATTGGAAACTACTTTTACACTATAGCGGTGGTGAAAGTGAGATAGACGATCAAAATTTTTTTCTATCAAAAAATGGTAAAAGCGATAAAAAAGCGGAACTCTTTGCAACGATACAAACCCTTATAAACGATAAAAGCGATGATGAGAATAGTACGGCTTGTAAATATCCTGCTAGGACAAACTGGCTTTTAAACAATATACCTGCTTTGCAAGAAAAAGTGCAGCTTCCAAAGTGTGAAAAACTTTTTAAAAAAGTACAAAAGCTTTCTGTAAAAAGAGTATCTTTGATATTTCCGTCTGCTTATATAAACTCCCCTGCTTCTATGTACGGACATACATTTTTAAGGTTTGATAAGAACCTTGATACACCTTTAGTCTCAAATGCTTTAAACTACTCTGCACAAACGGCAGAGACAAGTGGTATAGCATTTGCCTACAAAGGTCTTTTAGGAGGCTATAGGGGGTATTACTCCACTATGGCGTATTATGAAAAGATACAAGAGTATAACGACCTAGAGCAAAGAGATATCTGGGAGTATAACCTAAATCTTAATCAAGCAGAGATAAACCGTATGCTACTGCATATATTTGAGGTTGAGAGGTTTTATTCAGACTATTACTTTATAGATGAGAACTGCTCTTATAACCTTTTATGGCTTATAGAGGTTGCTAGACCATCACTTGATCTTGTAGATAGGTTTAAATATGTAGTACTTCCTATAGATACTATTAGAGAGATTATAGATCAAGGTGTTGTTGACTCTACATTTTATAGAGAATCACAACTTCAAAAGATGCAGTATATTTTAGAAGAGAAGATAAAGGATAAAAAGCTTGCAAAAAAATTTATGGATGATCCGTCTATCTCTTTAGATCACCTTGATAGGCTTCAACAGATATATATACTTGACCTTGCTGCGCTTTATATACCTTATAGAGCTATCAAAGAAAAAAAGGTAACAAAAGATAATAAAAAAGAGTTTTTAAGAGATCAACTAAGCCTTTTAAAGAAAAGAAGTAAACTAGGAAAAAGTGAAAAGTACGATTTTCCAAAAGCAGACTCACCTCTTAAAACACACCTCTCTTCAAAATTCGAACTATTTGCAAACTCAAACGAGAGTGTAGATATAGGGATAAAGCTTGCTTACCATGATATCTATGATATTGAAACATCATTTGTTGAGGGTGCTTATATAGACTTTTTTCACCTAACGCTCAACCAAACAAAAGATAAGACAAGACTAAAATCATTTAAGATACTAAATATGAAGTCTTTTGCAAAAAGAGATCTTTTATTTAAACCTGTATCGTGGGGTGTGGAGTTTGGGCTAGAGAACTTTTATGAGCAAAATAGAGTAAAACTAAAAGGTGATGTTGGACTTACATACGGTGATAAGGGGTATTACTACTTTTTAGATCTAAACCCTACAATATACTATAAAGATGATACATTGTTTGGTCTTGGGGGAACTTTTGGACTTATACAAAATCTAAAAGATATGAAGATCGGTGCAACTTTCAATGAAACATCATTTGAGGATGATATATATCAAAAACATATTGAGATATTTAGCACAAAAGAGGTGTTTAAAAGCTCTGCAATAGGTCTAAAGTATAGTTTTGATGAACTAGAAGTGAAAGATATAAAAGAAACAGATGAGTACGTTTCTTTATACTATTTTTACTATTTTTGATCACTCAGGGGTGTTATAGCTTCTATCTCCTGCATCCCCAAGCCCTGGGATTATAAACTTATCTTCGTTTAGTCTATCATCGATCTTACCAATATAAAGTTCCACATCTGGAAATCTCTCTTTAATGGTTTCTAAACCTTCTGGTGAGCCGATAATATTTAATGAAATGATCTTTCTTACACCCTTATTCACCAACACATCAAAAGCATCACAAAGTGAACCTCCTGTTGCAAGCATAGGATCAACTATAATAGCTATTTTGCCATCACACTTAGGAACCCTATCGTAGTAAAGTACGCTTTTGTGTGTCTCTTCATCCCTTTTCATTGCTAAAAAACCAGATGGAACATGAGGGAGTATCTCATTTACACCGTCAACCATAGGCATACCTGCTCTAAGGATGGTCACGAATATCATATCGTTCTCATCTATAACATCAAACTCCATATCGCCTTTCCAAGTTTGAATATCTTTTTTAACGGTTTGAATATCTTTTAGTGCTTCGTATAATAAAAAGTGTGAAACCTGTTTTACAATATGTCTAAAACGTAAAGCATCAGTATCTACATCTCTTAATGTATTGATCAACGTTTCGATTATTGGATTATTGGTCTCTTTTATCATCTGCACATCCTTTGTATGGTATTATACCAGATCATAAATAAACAAAGGGCTAATTGTTGAAAAAAAGTAATATTTTTGTCTGGGATAGTTTTTCCGATCAACCTCAGATCATAAAAGATAAGGCTTATAAGAAACAGATGAAGAAAAAATTTCTAGCCGATCAATTTAAAATACTATTTAGTTTTATTCTTATATTTCCTATCGCAACTCTTCTTATGAAACTATTTCGTGCAAATAAATTTGATAAAAAAGAGTTTTACGGTATAGGTGTAAATCTTGATAAGGGTGATATTCAGCAAGAGCTGATCGAAGAGCTTGGAGTAAAAAACCTTCTTATAAGAGTGCCTCTATCAGATATAAAAAACCTTAACTCATATGTGGAGTTTGCAAAGAGTTTTGGAAGTGACAAATCTATACTTATAAACATTTTACAAGATAGAGAAAATATAGATGACAAACTCTTATTACTTGGAAATATAGAAGAAATCTTTAGAAGCTTCTCTAGTATTACCAAAGAATTCCAAATAGGCAATGCGATCAATAGATCAAAATGGGGCTTCTTTAGTACACAAGAATATCTTGATTTTTACCTTAAGATACAAAAACTTAGAGATGAAAAATTTAAAGATATTGTACTAGTTGGACCATCTGTAATCGACTTTGAATACCACTATACAATAAGAGCACTTTTTAACCTTTATCCTATAAGATACGATAAACACTCAACCTTACTTTATGTTGATAGAAGAGGTGCTCCACAAAATACTCAAATGGGGATATTTGATACAGCAAATAAGATAAACCTTCTTTATAGTCTATGCAGACTTTCATCTAAAAGCAGTGATGATATCTATATCACGGAAGTAAATTGGCCTCTATCAAACACTGCACCTTATGCTCCCACAAGTGAGTTTGAGTGTGTAAGTGAAGAGCTTTACGATAGATATATGATAGACTATTTTAAGATAGCAAAACAAACAAATAAAGTAAAAAGAGTATATTGGCATCAGCTGGTTGCTCCAGGTTATGGTTTGGTTGACAATAGAGACGGACAAATAAGAAAAATGCAAAGCTTTTACAGCTTTAAAAAACTAATAAGTGAAGATAATGAAGATTAAATATATAGCACAAAACGATGATCGGTTTTATAATGACCTAAAAGAGTTTCTAGAGGATAAAGATATAAAACTAGAAGAGCATAAACTAAGCTCTTACCCTTTGCTTCCAAAGTTTATATCAAAATATATGCAAAACAACGATATAAAAAAGAAAAAAGAGTTTTTAATATCATCCAGCCCTTTTAAAAATCTTGATATATTTTTCCATAAAGGAAAGATAGATAAAACAAATATAGAAGCTATCAAAAGTGCAAAACAAGTGATAGTAAGCTCATATACGCAAAAGTCTCTTATAGAGGCAAAGATAGGAAGGCTTGACCATATCAATATACTCTACCCATACATAGAGGTTGAGAAAAAAGATAAAGATAGTTTAAAAGAGGATATATTTAAAGAGATCAATATCTCAAACCCTGATGAGCATATTATCCTTTTTCATGCAAAAAACTTTAAGTCAAACGGTATCAAAGAGTTTCTAAATATAATCTCATCACTTTCACAAAGAAATTTTGTAGCCTTTATAGTGGGTGACAGCGAGCAGATAAATAAAAGCAAATTTTTAATAGAGAGCTTCCAACAGCAAAAACAACATGTGTATCTTATAGATATAGATACTAGACCTTTTAGCTTAGATGATATCTATGCCGTATCGGATATTTATATCCTGCCTACACAAAGAACTCTATTTTCAACAAATATACTAAAAGCGATGGCGTATAAAAGCGTAGTGATGATACCATCTTCAAACGGTGCTAGTGAAATAGTAGATGCATTTTCCATAATGAACTCTGCAGATGATTCAACGGTAGCATTTAAACTTGACGCCCTGCTTCAAAGAAAAAAAGATCTAAAGCTTGTACAAAAGACAAATAAGAAGATAGCAAAAGAGTTTAAAAAGAAAAAATACCTAAAATCTTTAGTAAAGTTTATTGAGACTATGAAGCACTAAACTGCTTATGTAGTTCAGAGCAGAATTTTATACCGTAAAGGTATATTATCCAAGATACATATATCCAAAAGAAGAAGAATAAAAGCGTACTAAACGATCCATAGATCGTTGTGTATGTTTTATTGTATATCACATAGTATATAAATAGGTTTTTAGTAACTGTTAGTATCGTAATGGTTGCAAATGAAGATATACCAACAGCTTTTAGATCAAGCTTATATGTTGATGATGCCTTAAAGAACATAAATAACAACAACCAAGCAAAACTGAAACTTACAGCTTTGATCAAGAAGCTCTCCCCTACTAAAGATACTACGATAATAAATATTATAAAGATAGTAGGCAATAAAAATAGTGAAGCTACATATAAAAATACAGCATGAAAAAAGTTTCTTCTTTTTGCACCGTGTATCTTTGTAACGATATATTCATAATCTTTAAAAAACATACCAAATACAAATATCATATATAAGATACCGATGGAGCCTAGTTTATTTGAATTTGATAAAAAAGATATAATAAACTCTTTAAACTGCTCCGATCTTGTGGGGTTTAGTATCTCCATAACATAAGAGATAAAAAGATCAAGATAGCTTGCCGTTACCTCTAAATAAGAGAAAATACCAATTACAAGTGCTAAGATCGGAAGTAGTGAAAAAATAGTAAAGAAACTTAAGCTAGCAGCATAATAGGTAGTATCGTCATTAAAGAACCTATCAAGGATATTAAAGATAGTTACCGTTATCTGCTTAGCAAAGTTTACCATTTTACACTATAGTCCCATTTTGTGTGGATTTAAGATATTGTTTGGATCAAAAGCTTTTTTGATACCTCTAAAAAGCTCAAGCTCAGCTTCATTGAAAGCGATATCCATAAAAGGTGCCTTTGAAAGCCCTATACCGTGTTCACCGCTTAAAGTACCGCCAAGATCGACAACGAACTGGAATATCTCTTCGATAGCCTTATGACCATCTTCCATCTCTTTTTCATTATCCTTATCTTTTACCATTACGTTTACGTGGATATTTCCATCCCCAGAGTGTCCAAAACATGGAACTTGAAAACCGTATTTCTCTCCGATCTTATAGATACCATCTAACGCTTCAGGCAGTTTACTTCTAGGAACAGAGATATCTTCGTTTAGTTTTTTTGTACCGTAAATGGTAACAGCTGGTGAAGCATTACGTCTTGCAAACCATAACTTATTTGCCTCTTCATCATCTTTTGCTATAACAAAATCACTTGAACCGTTAAGTGCAAAAGACTCTTTTAAAGTTTCAAGCTCAGCATCAACCTGCTCAGGTGAAGTTCCGTCAACATCACCCACTAAAATAGCTCCCGCATCTTCTGGAAGTTCAATATTGAATTTCTCTTTTACAGCTTTTATTACAAGTGCATCTAAAAACTCCATAGCAACAGGATTTGCACCGCTTGCTAAAGATTTAAACACTGCATTCATAGCTTTTGATACATCAGGGAATATTCCCATATATGTTTTTTTAAACTTTGGTTTAGGGATCAGTTTTAAAGTGATCTCAGTGATAATAGCTAGAGTTCCCTCGCTGGCAATTAAGATACCTGCTATATTGTAACCTGCAACATCTTTGATGGTTTTCTTTCCCGCAGTTATGATCTCGCCGTTTGGTAAAACGGCACGAAGTGCAACAACATAATCTTTAGTGATACCGTATTTAGCAGCTCTCATACCACCTGCGTTTTCACTTACATTTCCACCAAGTGTTGAGTAGTTCTCACTTGCAGGATCTGGTGGATAAAATAGTCCAACCTCTTCCACAGCTTTTTGGAAATCCATATTGATAAGACCAGGTTGAACCACACCAACCATATTTTCCATATCGATCTCAAGAAGTTTGTTCATATGTCTCTCTAAAGATAGTACGATACCACCCTCGCTAGGAAGTGCACCACCTGTAAAACCGCTACCAGCTCCCCTTGGAACTATAGCAATTTTACGCTCGTTGCAGTATTTTAATATCTTAGAGATATCTTGCTCATCTCTAGGAAACACTACCGCGTCAGGTTCAAACCTTGTTTTTGTAGCATCATAACAATAAGCTATTAGGTGTGCTTTATCGCTTTTAACGTTCTCTTCACCCACTACCGACTTTATATACTCTAAATCTTTTTGCTCAATCATTTTAAATCCAATAGTTTTTTATAGTATTTCGTATACTCTCCGATCGTATCGTCACCAAAATCAAATGTTCCCGTCTCGATCTCTTCAACCCTTGTATAAAAAGGCTTCATTGAACCCTTATCGTTATAACTTACATCAAATTGACCTACGACTTTAAATGTTCTACTATCAATTTGATAAGCTTTATCCTCAACCACAATTACGATCGAGCCTAGGTTTTGTGTTATTGCAAACTTTTGAAGAACCTTTTTTGAAGGGATCGGTGTCTCTTCAACCTTTAAAAAAGATGCAAAGATATCAGGGTGTAGAAAATCAAAATCACTAAGCTGTTTTCTAACCATTGTAAAGCTTTCGTTGTTCGGTGCAAGCAGTATACTTGAAGTATAAAGATAATCTAAAATAAAACTATCACCGTTCTTGACCTTTAAGTTGCTTGTAGGTATAGCATCTTGCTCTAGGTCGCTATACTCTTTAAACTCTATCTTTGATCTGCTTGGGTTAGACTCAACAACAATAGCAACAGCTATTATAACAGGTGAGTTGTTCTTATTTACAACTATACCGCTTTGTCCCACTTTGAGTCCGCCGACACCTACATATCCAAACTCTTCATCTTCAACACCGCTTATAATATACTCTTTTACCCTTGTAGAGCTTGTATCGTAGTCTATATCATCACCGATACTTAGATCACTTTTAAAATCTTTAGGGGGCATATTTTTCTTAACATTTTTAGGTCTATCAGGTCCCATAGGTCCATCGGCAAAAATAACACCTGCAGTTAAAGTTGTGATTATTATACTTTTTACTATTTTATCTATTATCATCTAATCGTATTAGCCTTTTAGTTCAGCTAATTTCTCCTTTACTGCATCAACGTGCCCTTTTACTCTTACATTACCCCAAGCAGCCGCAATATTACCATCAGGATCGATTATAAAAGTGCTTCTTACAACTCCCATATACTCTTTACCGTAGTTTTTCTTTAACTGCCAAACACCGTAATCTTCACACATTTTTTTCTCTTCATCTGCAAGAAGTGTAAAACCGATCTCTTTTTTCTCTATAAAGTTTCTATGCTTCTTAGGACTATCTGGACTTACTCCAAATATCACGGCATCAAGCTCTTCAAAAGCAGGCATTGCAGCCGTAAAGTCGCAAGCTTCAGTTGTACACCCTGGAGTATTATCTTTTGGATAAAAATATAAAACTATCCATTTACCCTTTAGATCTCTTAAACATATCTCAACTTCATCTTGGTTCGGTGTACAAAACTCAGGTGCTTTAGTACCTATCTCTAACATATATAAACTCCTTATTTAAATGCAATAAATGTTGTAAAATTAAGCCATTTAAAGATGGTATAAACCTCTTTAAAACCTGCATCGATTATCATTTTTTTATTCTCTTCTTCACTGTAAGGTATCAAAACATTCTCCAAGGCTTCCCTTTTTTGAGATATCTCAAACTCACTATACCCCTGCTCTTTTTTGAAATCATAGTATAAATCTATAATATTCTTATTCATATAAGGGTTATCGTATATGATCTTTTCACTAAAGATAAATACTCCATTATCCTTAAGTCCATCATATATCTTTTTTATGAGTTTTTCCCTTTGCAAAGGTCTAATAAACTGTATAGTGTAGTTTGATAGAACAAGTTTCGCGTTATCTATATCGATATTAAAAATATCATCACACAATAGATCAAGTTCGATATTTAAAGCTTTAGACTTATTTCTAGCTCTTTTTAACATAGCTTCCGAACTATCTACACCAACCAAAGTAAGCTCTTTTTGAACTTTTCTTTGAAGCTCTATAAGTGTAGTAGCTGTCGAGCATCCAAGATCGTAAACCTTATCGTTCTCATCTAATATCTTTGCACCCATATCGGTTATAAGTTTTATAACCTCGGTGTAAAAAGGAACAGAACGGTTTAACATATCATCAAATACTGATGCTATTTGTTCATCAAACTCAAATTGCTTGTCTATTTGTTTATCGAATACCTTATCAGTCATGGGCGTATTATACCAATTTCTTTGTAAAAATGACTTGATAAATTACTATTTTAACGCTAGTTATTAAAATATAAAATATATTTGAAAATCTAATATTATAAAGTTATTTTAATTTTCCATTTGATAAAATTTCGTCATGTTAGATTGGTTATTCGGAAACAACAAGAAAAAAAAGAAAAAACTTACTGGTTCTAAAAAATCTTCAGGTACAACAAGTGCTTCAAAAAACACTGCACCTGCAAGAAAAATGAGCGGCGTAGCGCAAACTATGGATCTTCCTGAAGAGATGCGTTATATCGACCTAAAAACGATCAGAAAGATTATGCACTCTATAGTGCAAACCTACAAAGCCCTAGGGTACAACAATAAAAACGATTCCGATCTAAGTGCAAAAGAGTGGCACTCATGGCAAGTTGGTATTATGTTTAAACTATACCAGTCAGGAGATAGGCTATTTATAGGTAAAGATGATAGAAACTCAATGTTTCCTAAGTCTATAGTAGACGGCGGTGAAGCTGCTGCTGAAAGAATTGTTGAGAACCTTGCACAAAAATATAATATGAAAGTTAATCTTAAAGCAAATAAAGATGCCTTATCTAGAGACTTCTCTTGGACAGCTAGAGAAGTAAGCGCTTTGATCTACTTAACAACCGAAGAGTAACACTCTTTTTTAAAACAGCTTATTTCCAAACTTTAAAATAGCACTATCTATACTTAAACACATATCTATAAATCTGTTGTTTATCTCTTTAACTTTTTTTGCCATTTTAGATCCTTTTTTAGATTTAATATAGAAATCATACATATTTTTTTAAAAGTGTGTAAAAAATATTGCAATTTGTAATATTTTTCAATATAATCGTAAAAATAGTTTATATTTACACTAACAAAATCTTTATAGAGGAGTCTGTTATGCTAATTGTTCAAGAGATTATCGAAAAGCTAAAAGATATTATCAGTAAAGATAATCTAAAAGACGGTAAGGTATTTGATAAGGATGTTGCCGAAGCGCTAAATATTACACAGGCAAACTTTGCAACTATGAAAAATAGAGCAAAGATACCATATACAAATATCTTGGAGTTTTGTGCCCGTAAAAAGATATCTATCAACTGGCTTTTATACAACCAAAATCCAAGCTCGCTTGTAGATTCAACCGATAAGTACTGGATCAAATACTTCCCGTCTATAAATGTATCTGCAGGTGGTGGAGCATACGATGAGGATGAGGATGAGTTTGAATCTTTAGAGATACCTAGCTATTTTATAAATATGCTTGGCGGTAAGCAAAATATTAAAAATATACACGCTATCAATGTTGTGGGTGATTCTATGGAGCCTACGCTAAACAGCGATGATATAATATTTATAGATAAAACAAAAAACTCAAATCTAAGCAATCAAGTGTATGCATACACTACAAAAGACGGTTTATTTGTAAAAAGACTTATCGATAACAAAAATGGCAGGATAGATGTGATATCGGATAACAGCAGTTATGTAAAACAGGAGTTACCTTACGATGAGATCAGTGTTCTAGGTAAGGTTGTGGGATCTTTTGGGATGATATATTAGAACAATAGCTTAATGCTATTGTTCCATCTTTTTAATATAACCGTACTCTTGAGCTAGCTCTTCTACTCTATTCTTTACTAGGTCAAGTCTCCATTTATGTCTTTGAGCGTATTTACTAAGCTCCTCTTCTCTTTGTTCTTCGTTGCATAAAATATATAGTTTTTTAACAAACGGTTTGGTTACTTGTATTGCAATAAGTTGGAAATAGTTCTCCTTACATGTTTTTGAGCAAAAAGCTTTACTCATCGCAATCTTTTTTCCGCAAAATGGACATTGTGACATTAAATCGTACCTTTTTCTTTTGGTTTTATTTTGTAATATTTAGCATTTGTTACGTCTTGGAGGTATTTGGGATCCACATCGTGAAGCGCAATTATATCTACCTCTACACCCTCTTTTATCCAGCCTTTACCGCTGTCTATTATTATCTTTTTGCTAAACATATCTACTAATTCTTCTTTTGAGATGATAGTCTCTTCCATAACATACACACTTATATCTGACAGTTACTTTTTATCGTAGATCACACTGTCAATCGTATATCCTTTGTTAGAATGGTTTTTGATTATTCCGTAATACATTTTTTGTCTTATCTTATTTACAACATTTCTCATTGTAAATACAGACATTTTTTTGCCTTTCCATACAACTCTTTGTATATCATCATAATCTGTTATCTCTTTTCCGTTTTCAAGAAGCAGTCTTAAAAGACCATATTCAAGCTTTGTAAGCTCTATCTTCTTACCGTACTTATCAAAGAAAAGTTCTCTATAGTTATCGTAATAAAAACCTTCTGCAAACTCGTACTTGTCTCCCCTTTTTGTTTGGTTAAGACACATAATAGTACTTAATGTAAGATCTTTAAGATTTAAAGGCCTAGAAAGGAAAGCATAAGCAGAAAAGTTTACTGCCGCTTTTATATTCTCTTCATTATCATCATCCGAAACTACTATCTTCGGTATTGAAGCAGCATACTTATGCAATAACGCACACACCTCTACAAAACTCATATCATCAACTTTAGTATCTAGAATGATAAGATCAAACCTATTACCTTCAAGTTCAGATATAATATTTGTACTACTACTAACTAATTTACACTCTTTGAAATACTCTGACATCTCGTTTTGAAGCTCTACATGACTACTTACAATTAGAAGCTTTGCATTAGAAGGCTGTCTTAAACTCTTAATCATTTTTAACATAATAATATTCCTTATATTAAATCAACGTCGTAATATTAGCAAAAATAATTATTTTTGTCAAAGTTATGTATTATAAACCGAAATTTTTATATATTTCGGTTTATAATTTTTACTTATTTTGAACTTCTTCGTCTTTTGAAGCAACCTCTTCGATCTCTTCTTCAAATATATGCTCTTGTCTTAGGGATATACCCTTCATATGTGAAATTGGAGCGGCAAATGCTATACCGTCACCCGTACTTGTAATATGAAGTCTATGTATTATTCCTTGAAGAACTTTTTCTACTAACATCTCAGGTAAGATAAATAATAATACTTCATCGTTAGCTTCTTGTGATATCCTATAGATATTATCCATCTCTCCAAGACCCATACCGTGTGCTCTAAAGTGTGTAACACCTGTAGCACCTGCATCACGCGCCGCATCGATAGCATCATCTTTTTTATCTTGCGGTACAATAACCACAACGGCACTAAAGTTAAGATCAAGTGCGTGCATTTTTTCTGTAGCATCAACATTAACATGAGCCATTCTAAAGTCATCAAGTTCAGATACCTCTTTAACCTCATGTAACGCTTCAATATCACTATCACTCTTAACACCAAATCTCTCAGTATATAAACCGTAAAGCATAACGGTAATCATAGGGAAAAGTGAAGCAAATGCAATAAGACCGAAACCATCAATTAACGGGCTTCTTCCCTCAATATTTGTCGCTAGACCGATACCAAGAGCTGCAACTAAAGGAACAGTTACAGTTGATGTTGTAACCCCACCACTATCATAAGCGATAGGGATAATATATTTAGGTGATAGGTAAGTAAGGATTATAACTATCATATACCCAACTATAATATAGTAGTGAATATGTCCGCCATCAACTATCCTAAATGAACCTAGTGCAATACCTATAGCAACACCTGCTGCAACAAATATCCTTAAAGCAAGGTCGTTTATCTTACCGTCACTTATCTCTTTTGCTTTTTTAGCGATCGCCATAAGTGCAGGCTCTGCCATTGTAGTTGAAAAACCAATAGCAAAAGCAAAAGCATAGATGATATAGACTGAATCCATCTTTGTAAGCTGATAAGCCATAGATTCACCAAGACTAAACAGTCCAAGCTCTAACCCTAGGATAAATGCATATAGACCGATAATTACAAGGATAAAACCTATAAATACGGTTTGAAGATTATGTATGCTCTTTTTGATAACTCCATATTGGAAGAAAAGGATAATTGCCAAGATAGGAAGTACATCTTTTACAACATTTACAATTCCAGTCGTAATAGAAGCGATACTTACAGTCGCTACTTCACTAACCTTAGCTTCAATAACAACTTCTGCAACCTCTTTTGCTTCTACAAAGTTATATACGAATATTCCGTAAACCTGTACGAATATCATTGGTGTAAGTGAAGCAAATGCTATAAGACCAAAACCGTCAATTACAGGGTTTCTTCCTTTGATAGTTGAAGCAAGCCCTATACCAAGTGCTGCTACAAGTGGAACTGTAACGGTTGATGTTGTAACTCCACCAAGGTCGTACGCAAGACCTATGATCTCTTGAGGTGCACCAAAAGTTACTGTTACAACAGCTAAATAACCTGCAATGATATAGTAGTGTATAGGATGCCCTTTAATGATCCTATATACACCTAAAAGTATCGCAAAACCTACAGAAAGAGCGACTACATATCTTAGTACGTCTGCATCGATCCTACCGCTACTTATTGCTGCAGCTTTGTGTGCTATTACGGCTAGCGCTGGTTCAGCAATGGTTGTACCAAAACCTATCATAAAACCAAATATCATTACCCAAAAGTTTGAACCCTTTTCGGCAAAATCTTTTGCCAGCCCTTCACCTACTGGAAATATCCCTATCTCAAGTCCTTGCAAGAATACTGCAAGACCAAAACCAACAATTATAAGTCCGATCGTTGTTGAAAGCCATGTATCCGGTACGGCTTGAATTATTGCCAACTGGAAAAATAGAATTACTACGATTATCGGCAGCAGGTCACGAAAAGACTCTTTTAAAAGTCTTAGAAAAAAACTAAACTGCATAAAGCTCCCTCTTGTGTATTATTAAACTATATGATCTATCGATTCTTTAAACTTCTCTAGCTCTGTAGGTCTACCAAGCAGAACTAAAGTATCACCCTCATCTATCTTATGGTTGATACCAGCACTAAAGAATATAAATTTTTCGCTTATCTCTTTATCTTGGATACCTAAGATTATGATATTCCCTTTTTTAACCTTATTTAGCTCACTTAAAAGTATACCGTCAAATATAGAGTTTTTTCTAACTGTAATCTCTTCTATATTTATATCAGACTTACTAAATAAAATATTATCAAGTACATCTAAAATATAAGGTTTATGTAAAAGCCTAAATATCCTAAAAGCACTTATCTCATAAGGGTTTAGTATCTTATTGGCACCAGCTAAAAGAAGCGGTTTATTATTATCGACATCGGATGATAACGAGATTATTTTTATACTCTTATTAAAATTCCTTACACTAAGGGTTACAAAGAGATTATTGTTCTTATCTTCATTTAAACAAAAAAAGGCTTTTAGATTGTTATCATGCAGATCGATCTGTTCAAGCTCGTCATCCTCCATCAAAGATAGGTTCAGTACTTTAAACCCGTCTTCTCTAGCTTGCTCTATGCGTTCCTCTTTATCTTCAATGATAAGTATCTCATAATCTCTTTTTGTAAGTATCTGAGCGATCTGTTCAGAGATATGGTTGTAGCTGTATATTATAACTCTACTTTTTTCCATTTGTCACTCTTTTAAATATTTTAGTTCTACGAGAAAGAATATTTGACTTAAACTGTATAATAGCTTCGTTGTAGCCTATCACTATCAAAATATCTTTTGCCTTTATCTCATAACTTTTTTTATCAGGGTTGAATGTAAAGCTATCCTCTTCATCTTTTGAAACTATACCTATCAAAGTAAGGTTAAAATCATCAAAATTTAATTTCTCTAAAGCTTCACCAACAAACATAGAGTTTTCAAGTATCTCAACCTCTTCCATAACTGCATGTTTATCATTTAGCAAGATATCATCTATCGCGTCAAATGCCACAGGCTGCCCCACATACTCAGAAGCAACAAGCGCAGTTATATCGTTTGTAAGGATCACTTTATTTGCACCTGCTAAATACATCTTTTTCTCTATTTGCGTATTGTTTGCCCTTGCAATAATATTTACCTTAGCACTTAAAGATCTTGCCGTAAGGATTATCGCAAGATTTGTAGAGTCACTGCTTGATAATGCGATCACGGCTTTTACCTTATCTTCAACCCCAAGGCTCTCAAGTAATGAAACACTTGAAGCATCACCTTTTACGGTGGTATAGTTTAGAAACTTACTATCTTGAAACTGTTTATCGTCATTATCCACAACGATAAACTTCTCCCCTACACTATCAAGTTGTTCTGCTAAAACCTTTCCAACCCTACCAAAACCACAAACAACTATAAAATCTCTCATAGCGTTTGCTTCACCTACTGACTTTTCCTCTTTTATCATTTGAAGTTTCTCTTGAAGTGCCGTAGTAACAATAGAGGTAAAAAAAGCGATAACAGCCATACCACCGACCACAAGGAAAAGTGTAGCTATACGCCCAGGAGTAGAAACAGGAGAAATATCACCAAAACCAACAGTTGTGATGGTTATAACCGACCAGTAAACTGCGTCAAAATATGTATGGATATTTTCATTTACCCCTGCGCCTTCAAATATAAATATAATAGTTGAGCCAAATACAACCGCTATAAAAAATAAAAGCCCAAGTGTAAAGAACTCAAACCTTTTCTCTACAAAAACCCTTCTAAATTCATTTATGGAGCTTGTATATCTTAAAAGTTTGAAAAGCCTGAATATCATAAGAATTCTAAGGATTCTAAGTGGTCTATATGTCGGAAGGATAGCTAAAAGGTCGATAATAGACATAGGTGAGATAATAAATTTGAACTTTTGTTTTAATATCTTTCTTATCGATCTATTTAATCTATAGGGCTGGTTTAGAAATTGTGCTTTTTCATAGTCCGTTATGATCTGCTTATGCATATGCGTAACGGTCCAAAGTCTTCCAAGCCATTCGATTATAAAGATCACGATAGCAAATATCTCAAAGTCGTTTAGAAGTTCAAGCTGTTTATGGTTTACTTCATATATCATAATAGCAATAGTACTAAGCACTAAGAATATCATAAAGAAATCGAAATATTTTTTATATCTATAGTTTGGGTCTTCAAGAAGTTGGAAGGCCGTATGTTTGATCTTATAGTAGTTTTGACTTGACTCTAAAAAATAGGCCAAGCTGATGATTAGACTTTTCATATTTTAAAAGCGGGCTTTAAACCCGCTTTTTACCCCTTTATACTTGGTGTTGTTGGCTACTTGACAACCTGTCTTTCATTAGTAAATAACTGTTTAAAGCTCCTAAATACGCTCTAGCACTCGCTACCATCGTATCTATACTTAAACCGTGCCCTATCATAGCAGGGTTATGATCGTTGAACTTAACCTTACAAGTAACCTGAGCTAAGGCATCTTTACCCTCACTTACGGCTTTTACCTTATAATCTACCAACTCCCCTTGGAATCCAGTGATACGATCTATAGTTTTAAAGATAGCATCCATAGTACCGTTTCCAATCCCTGCATCAATGATCTCTTCACCATCTTTTTTGATACAAACCGCTGCACTTGGAATTCCGTTTGAGCAGTCTGCTATTTGTAAAGAGATCAATTCAAATGTTTTCTTAGAGTTACTTACAGTCTCATCTGTTATCAACATTCTAACATCATCATCCGTAATCTCTTTTTTCTTATCTGCTAAGACCTTAAATCTCTCAAATGTTCTATTTAAGTCCTCATCAGCTAAACCGTCAAAACCTAACTGCTCTATCTTATCTTTAAATGCCGCACGACCTGAGTGTTTACCTAACACTATAGAATCATTGTTTTTTAAACCGATATCATCTGCACTCATTATCTCATAAGTTTGAGCATGTTTTAATACACCATCTTGGTGAATACCGCTTTCGTGTGCAAATGCGTTTTTACCCACTATCGCTTTATTTGGTTGAGGCTCTATTCCAGTGATCGCAGAAACCAATTTAGACGTAGGGTATATCTCTTTTGTATTGATATTCATCTCAAAAGGTGTATTAAATAAATCACTTCTTGTTTTTAATGCCATTACGATCTCTTCCATCGCCGCATTTCCTGCACGCTCACCTAAACCGTTTATAGTACACTCAACTTGTCTAGCTCCAGCTTCAACACCTGCTAAAGTGTTAGCTACGGCTAAACCTAAGTCGTTGTGGTTATGTAAAGAGATTATCGCTTTACCATCAACGAAATCCACCATCTCTTTTACCATCGCTGATATCTCGTTTGGAAATCTATACCCAACTGTATCTGGTAAGTTGATAGTTGAAGCACCAGCTTCAATAACAGCCGCAGTGATCTCTTTCATAAAAGATATCTCACTTCTTCCCGCATCTTCTAATGAAAACTCAACATCATCCACAAAAGTTCTTGCATAAGTTACCGCATCAACTGCTTTTTTAATAACCTGATCAGGAGTCATTTTTAACTTAAACTCCATATGTATAGGGCTTGTAGCTATAAAGGTATGTATCCTTCTATGGTTTGCCTTTGCTATAGCCTCACCTGCAGCTTTGATGTCATTGTCCAATGCTCTTGCTAAAGAACACACCTTGCTTTTTGTCACGACCTGACAGATTTGAGATATAGCGTCAAAGTCTCCTGGGCTTGCTGCAGCAAATCCAGCTTCGATAACGTCTACACCTAACTTTTGTAATTGAGCAGCTATCTTTATCTTCTCGTCCGTGTTCATTGAAGCACCAGGACTTTGCTCACCGTCTCTTAATGTCGTATCAAATATTATAATTTTATTATCCATTTTATCCTACTTTATTTATTGTATGTATTATAGTAAATTTAATGTAATAGTTTACAAAACCGATGGTTGAAAAACGAAAAATTTTTAAAATCTTACTTGAGGAGATTAAGGAGAGATAGGAGCAGTAGCGTAGTTTTGAACTTTACAGTGTTATTTTGTGCGTGATATATATTTTCCATACATTACCTCCTATTTAGTTTTAATATAATTGGATAAATTATACTTAAAAAATTATAAATCCTATCTTATTGTTTTTATTGTTTGTAAAAATAGTAAGAAATTTTTAATTTTAATGGTTTTGTGACTATAAATTAATATAGTTTAATAAATAATTCATAATAAAGCTAAAAGAAATTTAGCAAGTATATATTAAAGTAATTACCTCTACAAAACTAAGATTGTGTTTATAATCTAATTCGTGGATGAATGCCCCTACTTTTTATCCGTAAAAAGTAGGCAAAAACTCTTCCACCCGATAAAATGTATTCCCAAGCTTCCATAAAATATTTACTACGGTTTAAAACTCACAAAGAAAAAAGCATTTAGCTCTTTTCTTTGCTTAAACAGTTAAACCTTTTCTCCATAAATATTTTACTCCATCTTGGCATTTTAACAGGGTGGAATTTTTTCTATGGTAGCTAGCTTCACCGTCAGGCAATCCACATTTGCAGTAGCTAAAAATTTGAGATATTTTTTACGTAACAAGCTGAGGACTCGTATAATATAAATATTGAAAATATAGTAATATATTTTCATAGAGTTCATAAAGATAATATATCTGAGTTGAGGACAAAGCAACTAAAATAATTTTGGTTAGCTTGGCAGACAGTTTGATAGTTATACTTTAAATTTGAGTAGCAACAAGAACAGTTTTAACTAGTTCGTATTTTACGAGTCTAAATTTAGTATAAATAAATTATCGAGTAGGATTTGATCCTACTCTAACGAACTCTTTATATTAAAACAAAGGTTCCAAGTATGTATTCTATCGGATTAGATATTAGTAAATCAACTATAAATGTATATATTCCAAAAAACGATTTAGATTTAGTTATTGATAATAGTTTAAAATCTATAAAATCTTTATATTCAAAGTTAAAGAAGTTATATCAAAAAGATATCGATAAATTAGCATTTATATTTGAGCCAACTGCAAATTATTCTACTACATTAAGATATTTTTGTAGCGAAAATAGAATTAAATGCTTTATTGTAAACCCTAAACAGAGTTCTAACTTTTCTAAAGCATTAGGAGAGAGAAATAAAACAGATTTAACTGATGCTAGAGTATTATCTAAAATGGAATCTATAGCTCTAAAAGAGGATATCAAAGTTCCCATTATCAATGTGCTTGTTGAAGAGTTAAATGAGTTAGTTTCTTATTATAGATTACTAACTAAACAAAAGCTTCAAAATAAAAATCATTTAGAAGCTTTATTAGCAAAGTTTGAATCTTCTATAGTGATTAAAGAGCTAAAAAAAGAGATTTTAAATTTAGAAAAAAAAGAAAAAATGATTATTAAAAAGATAATCGATTTAATAAAAAAAGATGAAAACTTATATCAAGCTTTTAATAATATAAAATCAATTAAAGGTATAGGAGATTTATCTGCTATAGTCCTTTTACATCACTTTATAAAATATCCAAATGCAAATCAAAGGGAAATAATATCTTTAGCTGGCTTAGACCCAATATGTAAGGAATCGGGTACATCATTAAAGAAGAAAGCAAAGATATCAAAAGCAGGTTCTAAAATATGTAGATCAACTTTATTTATGGCTTCATTAGTATCAATACAGTTTAACGAAGAGATAAAACTATTTTATACAAGATTAAAAAACAATGGTAAACATACTACAGTGGCACAAATTGCAGTAATGAGAAAGTTAATTATAATCGCTCATTCTTTATACAAAAATAATCAAACATATAATCCTTTAAAATATAAATCTAACTAAGTGTTTTTTTACTATTTTTTAAGGTAGCAACTGTTTGAGTTAAAAAAGTTTCTAAATGAAAGTTTTTTAATGAGTTCCGCAAGCAAGTAAAACAATATTGATAATTTTTAGGAACCTATCGAAGATAGGCTTTGATGAAATCCCACAGGTACGAGGACAAACGTGGTCGCTTTTTGAGGTACTGTTTTCGACAAAAAAGTAGCACAGCGGAAGCCTTTAGGCTTTCAAGAACAAAAATGCTAAAAGTCTTTCAAGGAAAAAAGGGGAATAATGAAAAGAATAAAACCTTAACCCCTCTTTTGATAAACTTACTTCAAATACAAAAGGGATACCTATGAAACTACTATTTACTATTTTTTTAATAAGCACCGCACTATTTTCATCTGAACTAAAAGTTGAAAAACTTGTACAATCCACAAAAAGCTGGGATGGTACTGCTTTACAAAGCTATCCAAAGGGGGAGCCAGAGATAACTATCTTAAAGATAACCATACCCGCTAAAACAAAGCTTGAACTTCATAAACATCCTGTTATAAACGCAGGAGTACTTCTAAAAGGTGAGCTTACGGTTACGACAGTTAAAGATGAAGTGCTTGAACTAAAAGCTGGTGATCCAATAGTGGAAGTGGTAAATAAATGGCATTACGGTGTAAATAACGGTGAGAGTGACGCTGTTATAGTAGTGTTTTATGCAGGTGTAAAAGATACACCTATAACAGTTAAAAAATAGCTATTTTCTAACTATATCGTAGTGTGACGGTGGAGTAAAAGCAAAGATACTATCGTTTATCTCTATATCTTTTTTAATATCTTTAAACTCTACTGATATACGGTTATCCATCTCATCTTTATACTCTATTTTTGAAAGCTTTTTATCGTTTAAAATGATTGAATAAACAGTATGGTTATATTTCACTTCATAAAGTGAGTCGTTTATCTTTTTTGCTTTTTTAAGCATATTTATAAGGTTTAGTTCATTGCTCACACTTGTAAATACGGCTTGTTCTATCTCAGGTTCGTCCACTATTACAAAACTATCTTTTATAAATACGTTCTTTTCTATAGGTGTTTTATACTTCCAAAGGATATTGTTCTGCTTTAAGAAAAGCTCACCCTTATACTCAATAGTGTTGTTGTTTGAATTTGTAACCTTTTGTGTAAAGTTTCCGCTAAGTGTTTTAAAATCCGCTAGATCGTTTGCTAAAAGTGTAATTGTAATCAAAAAAAACGTTACGATAAATCTCATATTAAACCTTTTTATAATATAATCGCGACATATTACACTATACACACTTAATAAATTGCTATGAAAGTAAATGATAGTAATAAAGGAACTGCTTAAATGATAAACATATTTGCCAAGATATTTGGAACTAAGAACGACAAAGAGGTCAAGAGATACGCAAAAAGAGTTGAAGAGATCAATAAACTTGAAGAGAAATACAGATATTTAAGTGACGAAGAGTTAAAGGGTAAATTCTGGGATTTAAGAGACTATGTAAGAGAGGGTAAACACCAGCTCTCCGAGATACAAAATGATGTATTTGCTATCACAAGGGAAGCTAGTAAACGTACTTTAAAGATGAGACACTTCGATGTTCAGCTTATCGGTGGTATGGTACTAAACGACGGTAGAATAGCAGAGATGAAAACAGGTGAAGGTAAAACACTAGTTGCAACACTTCCTGTTATACTTAACGCTATCACTGGAAAAGGTGTACACGTAGTAACTGTAAACGACTATCTTGCAACAAGAGATGCAACAGAGCTTGAGCCGCTATATACATATCTTGGTTTTAGCGTAGGTGTTATCACTGGTGATATACACGACGAGCAGGAAAGAAAAGCACAATACCAAAAAGATATTTTATATGGAACAAACAATGAGTTTGGTTTTGATTATCTAAGAGACAATATGAAATACGACCTTGATGAGAAAGTTCAAGGTTACCACCATTTTGTAATTGTTGATGAAGTTGACTCGATCCTTATCGATGAAGCTAGAACTCCATTAATCATCAGTGGTCCAACAAATAGAAAAAGTGCAAACTACACAAAAGCAAACGAGATAGCTCTAAAGCTAGAACGTGGTGAAAAGATTGAAGCTACAAAGCCTGATGAGCAAGCTCAATATACTGGTGACTTCACTGTAGATGAAAAGAACAAATCAGTTTTACTTACTGAAGAGGGGATTATAAAAGCAGAAGAGCTTTTTGAGGTTGATAACCTTTACTCTTTAGAAAATGCAATGCTTTCACACCATCTTGATCAAGCTTTAAAAGCAAACTATATCTTTGAAAGAGATGTAGACTACGTAGTAAAAGACAATGAAGTTATCATCGTAGATGAGTTTACGGGTCGTTTAAGTGAGGGAAGACGTTTCTCTGACGGTCTTCACCAAGCATTAGAAGCTAAAGAGGGAGTTGTGATCCAAGATGAGTCTCAAACCTTAGCAGATATCACTTTCCAAAACTACTTTAGAATGTACGATAAACTTGCAGGTATGACTGGTACGGCTCAAACAGAAGCTACTGAGTTTGCTGAGATCTATAACCTTGATGTTGTTTCTATTCCAACAAACCTTCCTATCCAAAGAATCGATAAAAACGATCTTATCTATAAAAGTGAAAGAGAGAAGTTTGAAGCGGTTTGTAAACGTATCAAAGAGCTTCACGAAAAAGGTCAGCCTGTACTTGTGGGAACAGCTTCTATTGAAAAATCTGAGCACCTGCATAAACTTCTAAAAGCAGAAAAAGTTCCTCATACAGTACTAAATGCAAAGCAACACGACAAAGAGGGTAAGATCATCGAAGATGCAGGTCTTAAAGGTGCTGTTACTATTGCCACCAATATGGCAGGTCGTGGTGTTGATATTAAACTTCCTGATGAGTGTTTAGAGCTTGGCGGTCTAGCTATTATAGGTACGGAAAGACATGAATCAAGACGTATCGACAACCAGCTTAGAGGTCGTTCAGGTCGTCAAGGTGATGTTGGTGAGTCACAGTTCTATCTAAGCTTAGAGGATAACCTTCTTAGAATATTCGGAAGTGATAAAATTGCTGGAATTATGAACCGTTTAGGTATCGAAGAGGGTGAACATATAGAATCAAAGATGGTAACAAGAGCCGTTGAGAATGCACAAAAAAAAGTTGAAACTATGCACTTTGAGAGTAGAAAGCACCTACTTGAATATGATGATGTTGCAAATAAACAAAGAAAGGTTATATACTCATTTAGAAACGAGCTTCTAAACCCTGAGTTTGATATAGTTTCTAAACTTGATGAGAACAGAGCCGAATATATCACTACCGTTCTAGCTAATTGTGAGATTTACGACGGTATGCCTAGTGAAGACTTTAATATTGACAAACTTATAGCAACACTAAAAGAGGAGCTTGGTTTCGATATGGAAAGATCTGAGCTTGAAAATAAAGACTTTGAAGAGCTTGAAGCGTTCTTGGTTGATGATCTAACAAGCAGATACAATATCAAAATGGATGTGGCAGCACCTGAACAGATAAGAGAGATAGAGAGAATCCTTTATCTTCAAATCCTAGATAACGCTTGGAGAGAACACTTATACTCAATGGATACACTTAAAACTGGTATCGGGCTTAGAGGTTATAACCAAAAAGATCCTTTAGTTGAGTATAAAAAAGAGAGCTATAATATGTTTACCGAGCTTATCGGAAATATTAAGCATGAGATCATCAAAGTTCTATTTACTGTTCAACTTAGAAGTGAAGAGGATGAAAGAAGAGATCAAGAGATGCTTGATAAAATGAGAGAGGAGATGGAAGCTCAAAACGAGAACATCAGAACAAACCTTGAAGATAATGTTCCTGCCGTTGAGAAAAAGATAGCAAGAAACGAGCCTTGCCCTTGCGGAAGCGGTAAAAAATATAAACAATGTTGTGGAAAAAGCGGACCAAAAAGAGGGGTATTAGCTCAATAGTGAATAAAAAACTTATTAACTTTATAGTTTCTAAATATTTACGATTTGATAAAAAAAATCCATTTATCACCATCACCGCTATACTTGCTTTTATAGGTGTAGCAGTTGGTGTAATGGTCTTGATAGTCACGATGGCTATTATGAATGGAACACAAAAAGAGTTTGAGAACAAGCTCTTTATTATGAACTACCCTATCTCTATCTACCCTAAGTTTTCAGGCTCGGTTAATACACAGCTTTTAAATAATCTAAAAAAAGAGTTCCCACAGTTTCAATTCTCACCTTACCTTTCATCGCAAGTTATCATCCAAAACGGTGATGAGATGAGCGGAGGGATACTTTTTGGTGTAAACCAAGAGGATGAATCTCGTATCAACTCTATTTATGCAGATGCCGCTAAAGATGTAAAAATGGGTAAATATGATCTTATCATAGGTCAAGGGATAAAAGAGAGTATCTACCTTGTAGGTAAGAACTCTAAAATCACACTATATTTTACCACCCTAAACCCAAGCGGTTTTTCTATGATGCCAAGGATGAAAAGGTTTACATATAAAAGCAGTTTTAGATCAGGACTGAACGCTTACGATAAAGCTTATATGTACACATCTATTGAAGCCTTGCAAACACTTTTAAAAAAAGATAAGTTTGAGTATGACGGTATACATGTTTACTCACCAAACCCTATGGAGGATATAAAAAAGATAAAGAAGGCACTTCCTGAGTTTGAGGTTGGAGCTATAGGCTGGTGGCAGCAAAACGGTAACTTCTTTGCAGCGATGGAGATGGAGAAAAAAGCACTTTTTATAGTGCTTATGCTTATCATCCTTGTAGCATCTTTAAATATCATCAGCTCACTTTTAATGACGGTGATGAGTAGACGTAAAGAGATCGCCCTGCTTCTATCTTTGGGTGCAAGCGGGAAAGAGGTAAAAAATATCTTTTTAAAACTTGGTTTAATCATAGGATTTAGCGGTATTGTTTTAGGTATCGCTCTAGGATTTAGTGGTATATTTATCCTTGACAATTTCGATATCATATCGCTGCCTGCAGATGTTTACGGAACATCAAAACTACCTTTAGAGTTATCATCTATAGATTTTATCTCTATTATCATAGGCTCGATAGTTATAGTTTATCTATCTGCTTTTTACCCTTCATATAAAGCAACCAAGATAGATGTACTTGATGTACTAAGAAACGAATAGGAGAAATACTACCGTGAAACATAGATATATAGGAAAAACAGGATTAAGAGTAAGCCCTATTTGTATGGGAACTATGACCTTTGGAAGTTCTTGTTCTAAAGAGGAAGCTTTTAAGATACTTGATTATGTTTACGATAAAGGTATAAACTTCTACGATACGGCAGAGATATATCCAGTACCTCCAAAAGCATCATATAGTGGAAGAACCGAAGAGTGGTTTGGTGAATGGATGCAAAGCAAACCAAGAGAGAGCATAATCCTTGCTACCAAAGTTGCAGGTGCGGCAAACGGTTGGTTCGTACCACCTATTCGTCATGGACTAACTGCAATAGATAGATTTCATATCAAAAAAGCTATAGAGGGAAGTTTAAAAAGACTTGGTACTGATTATATCGATCTTTACCAAATGCACTGGCCAGATACACTTATACCAAAAGAGGAGTCTTTAAGAGCTTTTGATGAGCTGGTACGTGAGGGGAAAGTTAGATATATAGGAACCTCTAACGATACGGCTTATGGTCTTACAAAAGCTAATGAAGTAGCTAAATATGAGAAGCTAAGTAGATTTGAGTCTATACAAAACAACTTCTCACTTAATAATCCTAGATTTTTAGATGAGTTAGCTGCAGTTTGTAAAGAGGAGCAAATATCATTGCTTCCATATTCCCCTATTGCAGGGGGAGTGCTAAGCGGTAAGTACAACGGAACATTTTATCCTGATGATGCAAGATATTCAAGCTATCTAAAAAACGATAGTGCAAGAGTAAGAGCGCAAGCAAGTAGATTTGTAAACGATAAAACCTTAGCAGCAACTGCAAGATATATGGAGCTGGCTAAGAGATACGGCATATCACCAGTGACTTTAGCAGTAGCATACTCTATGTATTTTGATTTTGTGGCTTCAACAATTATAGGTGCAACAAAACTTAGTCAAATAGATGAGTCCTTAGCGGCACTATCATTTAAGATCACACCTGAACTAATGCAGGAGATCGAGAGTATTCAAACAGAAATAATGTATCCAATGGGCTAAACTTAACAGTTTAGTCTATAAATAATATTTTATATAAGATAAATTTAAGCTAAAATTTATATAATACAAAAATAAACTAGCCAAACTTATCGTGAGGTAAGGACGGAAAACTATGGGTCTTAGACAAGATCGCCAGGTTGCATATTCTACTTCGATCTTTTAAGACCCCTAAGAAAAGGGGAAAATATGAGAAAAACAATTAAAAATATAATCATCTCTATACTATTTCTATCTTTTTTTACATTGTTTATAAATATTGTCAGCTCTACAAAAAACACTAGTTTTAATGTTGCTGGTAATATTTTTACGGGATCAAGCTCAAATCATAAACAGCAAGAGAACAAAGAGATAACACTATCAGATATCTTTTGGACAAGCGGAAGATTTGAGTTTTAACTATTCCATATCCTCATTTCTAAAGATTATATCTGGATCTGGATTTGTCCTATTATTATCACTTCCATCACCTACTGCTTTATCAATAAGTCTTGCAGGATAAGTGATGATCCTTTTTAAGATATTTACAGGAGCCATAATGGTCTCCCCTACCATATGTGTGCTCACTTGAGGATCACTGTAAGATCCTTTAATATCAACACTATAAGAGATTGATTCATCATCTCCTAATATCAAATACCCGACAACAGGAACATAACTCATGATCTTTGCAAAATCTTTCATAAATACAACATCAACTTTTGCATCTATTAATCCAGGAGTCAAATATATATCACCCGTGCCTTTAAAATCATTATGACTGCTTACCATCTCTGTTTCTTTTATATGTAGTATATTTTCAAATCTATTAAGGTTTATCTTCATAAATCCACCTTTGATCTGATAAGCTTCAAGCCCTGCTCCATCCGCGGCAAGTCTATATGCACTCGGTAGTATTAAAAAAGGATTTAGTGCAGCAGGTGCAGCGTTTATCACTAAAAATACTTGATTTAAGATAGCTATATCTTTAACTGTTACATCAGTTAAAATGATAGTACCATCCAAGATACATTGAGTTCCCTCAAGATTTAGATTAAGCGTACCGTCATCTATAATATTTGTACTCGCAAGGTTATTTATAAACACCTTATCAAGCATATCAGCTTTGATAGCCACTTTCTCTTTATCTATATTGAAATTAAAACTTGTGTCATTTCTATCAAGGCTAAGATCAAGATAAGCATCATGTGCTTTAAAATTTAACTCATCATATATTAGTGAGTGTTTATTGTATGTTAGATATCCGTTCTTAAAGTTAGCATTGATCTTAGGCAGGTCTATATCTATATAGTTGCACTCTGTAGTATTTGTATCGCTCTTTTCCTCTTTTGTAGTGTTGCTATCTTTATAAACTATACCTAGTCCATCTATATCAAGGTCTATACTTAAAGGCTCAGTTATATTGATCTTTGAGTAAAGCATATTGTTCTTATCTTTTATCTCTACTGTTTTAAGATCACTAATATCTACAAAAAACTCCATGCCGTCTAGTTTTTCCTCTTTGCTAAACACCTCGTATTTAAAGATATCAAACTCTAAGAAGTCTATATTTAGATCAGCTTTAATATTTTTAAAATCTTTTGTAGTAGCTAGAACACTACCTTTTACTATTTCATGCTTTTGTAAAGGTTTTAAAAGCTGTTCTAGTTTTTCAAGCTTAGTTATAGCAATAGTGTGAAGATCATTCTGAAACTTATACTCTGCTCCAAAGCTAGGAAGTTTTGCCAAAATACCATCTTTATAGTTTACACTATAAGGGAGCTTTAGCTTCTCTATATCAAAGATATCCTCAAACTCTAAAGCTTGAATATCAAGTTCACCTTTTACTTGCGAGCTATTTATATCCACTAGTGAGTTTACAGCTAGTTGATAGTTTTGTTTTTCTTTTAGCTCACCTTTTAGGTATAGATCAACACCGATAGTATTAAAATCTTTTGTTCTCACTTTTAATTTTGAACTACTAAGTTTAGCATCCCTTAGAGGTTTTACAAAACGTTCAAATATCAAAATATCATTAAAAACTAGTGTTCTATCGTTTTTTTCTTTTTTATAATCTATCTTTAAAGCAGGCACACTAAAACTTATAAGATCTTTTTGCCTATCTACAACACCATTGTATTTTAGTGTTTCATAGTTTACTTCAAGCATATCTTTTATATATACATGGTTTATAATAAACTCGCCTTGAAGTTTTCCTGTTTTGAAATCTGCTTTATCTGTTATATCTATAGCAAAGCTTTTGTTATCATCATAGGTACTAACTACAACATTTAACTTTTCGTTCTTTATATCAAAAAGTATATCTTTTATATCGGCATGTACACCTTGAAAGTGAGCAGCCGTATCTTTTATATGTACAGCTTTATCTTTATATTCAAAATCAAAGTTTGAAAAATCTATTGGGTTATCTTTTATACTAAATACTGCATTTTGTGTATCAAGCTTTACATAAACATCTATAGGTTTATCGCTAAAAGGGATATCTATAATAGTTACTATATCGCTTTTCCCTTTTGTCTGCGCCAACTCAAGGCTCTTTAAAATATCTATATCGTATGAGCTTACAACTCTCACCAATGTTTCGTTTACATTTGAGATAGATTGTAGGTTTAGCTTAATACCAGAGTCGCCGTTAAAGCTAAGCATATTATATATAACTGCGTTACTCCCTTTTAGGTCAACATCGTTTGAGCGTACGCTATCATCAAAAGTGATATCAAGATCGGTACCATCATAATCAAGATATGCGATATCACCTTGTAAAGGGTATGCTCTATTTGGATTAAAATCAAGCTCTAAGCCGTCTATTTGGAGTTTGAACCTTAGAGTACTTAGTGATCTTTTTATATTGTTTGGATCAATGGTTCCAGTAAAACTGTTTATCTTAAAAGCTTCTGCATCAAGTCTTGTGATGATCCATTTTTTTATGGTTTTTGGAAACTCTACAATATCTTCGATAGGTTTTATTGAGCTAAATCTATTACTTGATATATCAAGTTCTATCTTATCGTTCTTATAGTTTACAAAACTTTTAAGTATCATATCTTTATAAAATATATCACCGCTAAAAGCTATATCTTTTATCTTTGTTGTGCCTTTTAGCGTACCGTTCAAGCTAAGTGCATCTTTTTTTTGATCGTTTTTAAAATTAATAAAAAGATCGTTGTTCTTTAGTGCTAGATCAATACTTTTTTGTGCGATCTTAGGATAGTCTTCATACTTAAATGATAGATCTTTTACAGATACATCGGCATCGATAGAGGATATATTAAAGTTATCAAGCTCTTTTATATTTTGAGAGCCTTTTAGCTGAGATATCTTTAAAGATGAGAATCTTAGTCTATTATCAAGAAGCTCTCTTATGTCTGGCTCAAGGCTTAGATATTGTGTTATCGGTCTTATATCGTTAATATCGTTTGAACTTATACTATAGCTTAAAACATCTTTGTGTAGTTTTCCATCAAGGTTTAAAACTATATCACCTTTTGAGAACTTAGCTTTAATATCAACATCTGGGTCTGTAAAGAAAAGATCTTTTTTACCTTTATGCACTGTGATAGTAGCATTTAGATCGGAAGCAAAACGCTGTATAAAAGAATCAACACTGATAATTATATTTTTATCTCCAAGATCGAACTTTACACTTAAATAACCCTCACCGTGTTTTACACTTAAAAGATGGTTTTTAAACTCTAAAAATATATGCTCACCAGATACGGATATATCATCTACACGTATATTTTCAAAAAGAGTTAAAGATTTTAAAACAGTTCTAATGATCTCAGGGTCGAATTTAGAATCATCTTTTTCTTTATCGTCGTTTAAAACATCTATCTGCTTTGCTGTAAATATTAGCTTTTTATCTAATTTTAAATACAATTGCGACAATTTAACATTTGAAAAGGTGAGATTATCTAGTTTGATACCGTTTTTTAAAAATAAGAAAAATACTGCAACAACTAAAACAAGTGGAGCTAAAAAGATTGTTACTTTTTTTAACATTATAGAGTTTTTCCTTGTTATAACTATAGTTGTTCTATCGTATATCACCGTCGGTTTAAAATCTACAAAAGTTATACATATACCAAAAGGGACTACAAGTTATATTATATCATATTTAGATAAAAGAGGCTTTGAGATGAACTTTTTGGATAAAGTTATAGTCGTAGCTCTAGGTTTTCCACAAAGCGGATGGATAGACCTTAAAAGCAATAAGATGAGCAAAGCCGACTTTTTATATAAGCTTACAACCTCAAAAGCTGCACTTAAAAGTATAACTTTAATACCTGGAGAGACCTACCCTTTCTTTTTAAAAGAGCTTTCAGCTAAACTAAATCTATCATATAAAAAACTATATAGGACATACAATAAACTAAAGATAAAAGATGACGGTAATATCTTAGCTGAAACCTACCATCTTCCTATAGGTATGGATGAAGAGCATCTTATCTTCTATCTTATCAACTACTCAAACAATGTATATAAAAAGTTTAGTACAAAGATATTTGGTGAGTATAATGAAGAGAAATGGTATAGATATCTAACAATAGCGTCAATAGTACAAAAAGAGGCTGCTTCAAACGATGAGATGAGCTTAGTATCTTCCGTTGTTCATAATAGACTAAAGAAAAATATGCGTTTACAGATGGATGGTACTTTAAACTACGGTATATACTCACACGATAAAGTAACATCAAAAATGATAAAAAGTGATACAAGTAGTTACAATACCTATAAGATAAAAGGTCTTCCGCCCCACCCTGTTTGTGCAGTAGGATTTGATGCAATAAAAGCTGCACTTTTCCCTTCAAAGACAAATTATCTATACTTTACAAAAGATTATTCAAGCGGTGAGCATATCTTTAGCGAAAACTTTAAAAAACATAATCAAACAGTAAGAAAGACCGTGAAATACAAGCGTATAGTTGAAAAACAGCGTCCTATTAAAGATAAAGAAAAGAGTGTACTTGATAAAATAAAACCTGTTAAAAAGCAAAAGGTTAAAAAAGAAGTTACCCAAGAGCAGTCTATATTTACCGCCGATACAAAAGAGAAGAAAAGTATCAAAGATATATGGGAGTCCATAAAGTAACATCTTCATATAATTTTTGTTTCGATACGAAACACACATTAAAAAGATTTGTTTATTAATCTTACAATTTAACCATATTCGTTTTTTATCTGTTATGATTATCAAACATAAAATAAATTAAACCTTTTAGGAGAAAATAATGGCACAAATCATTTGGTCAAAAATTGATGAAGCACCGGCTTTAGCAACTTACTCTTTATTACCTATCGTAAATGCTTTTACAAAAGAAGCAGGAGTAGAAGTAGTTCTTAGTGATATTTCACTAGCTGGTAGAGTTTTAGCAAGTCAAGGTCTAGCTGAAGACAACTTATCAAAACTAGGTGAAGTAGTATTACAAGAAGATGGTAATATTATCAAGCTTCCAAATATCTCTGCATCAGTTGGTCAGCTTAAAGATTGTATCGCTGAACTTCAAGCTCAAGGATATGATATCCCTAACTACCCTGAAAACCCAAGCAATGATGAGGAAAAAGCTATTCAAGCTAAATATAGCGGATGTTTAGGATCTGCTGTTAATCCAGTACTTAGAGAGGGTAACTCAGATAGAAGAGCTGCTGTAGCGGTTAAAAAGTTTGCACAAAACAATCCACATAGATTAAAGCCAGTTGATGATAACTGCCAAGCGTATGTTGCACATATGGCTGGAAACGGTGATTTCTTTGGAAATGAAAAATCTGTTACTTCAGAAAAAGATCAAAAAGTGACTATTGCTTTAAACGGTAACACATTAACTACTATTGATGCACTTGCAGGTGAAGTACTTGATGGTACATTTATGTCTGTTGCAGCATTAAGAGAGTTCTATAGAAAAACAATTGAAGATGCAAAAGCAAAAGGTCTTATTTGGTCTTTACACTTAAAAGCAACTATGATGAAGATATCTGACCCGATTATGTTCGGTCACGGTTTTGAGATCTTCTTTGAAGAGGTATTTACAAAATATGCAGATACATTCAAAGAGCTTGGTGTAAACCCAAATCTTGGTATGTCTGACCTTGAAAAGAAAATCGCTGGTCATGCACAAGAAACTGAGATCAAAGCAGCATTCCAAGCTGTAGTTGATGCTGATGCTCCAAGAATCGCTATGGTTGATTCTAGAAAAGGTCAAACTAACTTCAACGCTTCAAACGACATCATTATAGATGCATCTATGCCAGTTGTAATTAGAGAAGGTGGTAAACAATGGGATAGAACTGATGCAGCTGATCAAGCAGTAGCTGTTATTCCAGATTCTACTTATGCTATGTTCCATGAAGAGATGTTAGAAGATATCAAAGCAAATGGTCAATATGATGTTACTACAATGGGTTCTATGCAAAATATCGGTCTTATGGCTCAAAAAGCTGAAGAGTACGGTTCACACCCTACTACATTTGAACTAAGCGAAGCTGGAACTGTTACTGTTACTACAGAAGACGGTACAGAACTAATGAGATTTGAGTGTGAAGCTGGTGATATCTGGAGAATGGCAAGAACTAAAGATATTCCAATTAGAGACTGGGTAAGATTAACAGTTGAAAGAACTAGAATTGAAGGGATTCCTGCAGTATTCTGGCTAGATGAGAATAGAGCTCACGATGCACAACTTATCAAAAAAGTAAATGAATATTTAGCAGATCATGATACTTCTGGATTAGAGATTCATTTTATGAACGTTACAAATGCAACAAGATTCACAAATGAAAGAATCAGAAAAGGTTTAAATACAATCGCTGTAACTGGTAACGTATTAAGAGACCACTTAACAGATATGTACCCAATCTTAGAGCTTGGAACATCAGCTAAAATGCTTTCAATAGTTCCTCTAATTGCTGGTGGTGGACTATATGAAACAGGTGCGGGTGGATCTGCTCCTAAACACGTTGACCAATTCTTGGCTGAGGGTCACTTAAGATGGGATTCACTTGGTGAGTTCTTAGCATTAGCAGAATCTTTAAGATTCTTAGCACAAAAACACTCTTCTGATGATTTAGAAGCTGTAACAGCTGCACTTGATGCTGCAAATGATGGATACCTATCAAACAATAAAGCTCCATCAAGAAAATGTGGTGAGCCTGATAACAAAGCTTCTCACTTCTATGTAGCTCAATATTGGGCAAAAGCACTTGCGCAATCTTCAAATGCTAAATTAGCTGCTAAGTTTGCACCAGTTGCACAAGCTCTAATTGAAAATGAAGCAAAGATCATGGAAGAGTTAATGTCTGTAGAGGGTAAAGCTCAAGATATCGGCGGATACTTCCATCCAAACGATGAGTTAGCAGAAAAAGCTATGAGACCATCTGCAACTCTAAATAGTATAATTGACAGCATCTAATAAAGCTGCTTAGTTAAGTAAAAAGCTAAGTGGATATCCACTTAGCTTTTTTTTTCTAAACACTATATGTTACCTTTTGGAAACCGTAGTGTTTTTTTGATACAAAATAAACATATATTTAGCACTAATTTGTTATTTTGTTCTATTAAATTGTTAAACTACAAACCACTAAGATTAAAGCAAGTGCTTAGAATAAAAGTTTTAGCTTTAGTCTTAAAGTTTTGTAGTTTTATCTATCAAAAGGAGTAATATGAAAGGTAAAAAAGTTGCAATTATAGGAGCCGGTAACGTAGGTTCTACTGTAGCATATTCTTTAGCTATGAAAGGTTCGGCTCACCATGTTGTACTAAGAGACAATAAAATGGATAGAGCAAAAGGTATGGCACTAGATATGTCGCAAGCTGCAAATGCTGCAAGAATGCATACCGTGGTAAGTGCTGCTGAAAATGCTGAGGATCTAGCTGATAGTGATGTAGTTGTAATTACTGCTGGTAGTCCAAGACTTCCTGGTATGAGTAGAGATGATCTTCTTTTAACAAATGCGGAGATCATGAGAAATGTGATCAAAGATGTTCAAACTTATGCTCCTGAAGCTATTGTTGTTCCTGTATCAAACCCTTTAGATGCAATGGTTTATGTTGCACTAAAAGAGACAGGATGGGATAGAAACAGAGTTGTAGGAATGGCTGGTATACTTGATAGTGCAAGAATGGCACACTTTATATTTGAAAAGCTTGGTTACGGTTCAGGTCAAATTAGAGCATCTGTTATGGGTGGTCACGGTGATGATATGGTTCCTCTTCCAAGATTCTCTACAGTTGCGGGTGTTCCTTTAACTGATCTTTTAACTTGGGATGAGATAAACGAGATCACAGAAAGAACTAAGAACGGTGGAGCAGAGATAGTTAAATATCTTAAAACGGGAAGTGCATATTACGCTCCTGCAAAAGCTACATCAACTATGGTTGAAGCGATACTAAACGATACTAAACAGATCCATCCATGTGCAGTGATGCTAGAGGGTGAATACGGTTACAGCGATGTTGTAAGCGGCGTACCTGTTATGCTTGGTGCTAATGGAGCAGAGAAAGTTATTGAAGCTAACCTAAATGAAGATCAAGCTTCAAGATTCTCTAAATCTGTTTCTTCTGTGCAAGAGCTAATAGACTCTCTTCATACAAATAAGTTTTTTGAAGGTAAATAATGAGAACTATACAGTTTGATGATATCGTAAAGGCTGTTAGGGATATTATCGTTCACTGCGGTACCGACCTTCCTAAAGATGCCTACGATGCACTTGAAAATGCAATGGAGACTGAAAAATCTCCTGTGAGCAAAGAGGTTATCAGACAGATACTTGAAAATGCAAATATCGCAAAAGATGAGAAAAGACCTCTTTGTCAAGATACTGGATTAGCCGTATTTTTTGTAAATGTTGGTGATGAAGTTAAAATTGAGGGCGGTCTTTTAAGAGATGCTATCAATAAAGGAACAGAGCAAGGTTACACCGATGCTTATCTTAGAGCAAGTACATGTGAGCCTTTTTCACGTGCAAACTTAAAAGAGAAGATCGGTTATAACCTTCCAGCTATTATCCACTTTGATATAGTTGCAGGTGATAAGATCGAGATAGAGTACGCAGCAAAAGGCGGCGGTAGTGAGAACGTATCTCGTGCAAAAGTTCTTCCACCTGCAGCAGGAAAAGATGGTGTCGTAGCTTTTGTAAAAGAGGTTATCAGTGACGCTGGACCTAATCCTTGCCCACCTATAACTGTTGGTGTTGGTATCGGCGGTACTTTTGAAAAAGCAGCTATTAGTTCAAAGCATGCTCTTTTTAGAGAGATAGGCTCAACAAATGAAGATAGTGAGATGGCTGAACTTGAAAATAAGATATTAGAAGAGATAAATAAACTTGGTATCGGTGCTATGGGTATGGGTGGAACTAAAACCGCTCTAGCTGTTCATATTGAATCAAACCCTTGCCATATTGCAAGCTTACCAGTTTCAGTAAACGTACAATGTCACTCTTCTAGACATACACATATCGTTATCTAAGTACAACTCGTTGTACACTTTAGAATTTGCTTCTTTAAGTGGAACTTTGTTCCACTGTTAAAAGAAGTGATAAAATAAATTTGGTCCCCTTTTAAAATGGGACATTTTAAGAGGATATAAAATGAGTAAAACATATAATCTAACAACTCCTTTAACTGCCGAGCAGACAAAAGAGCTAAAAGCTGGTGATATAGTATATCTAAGCGGTACTATCTATACTGCTCGTGACGCTGCACATAAAAGACTTGTTGATCTAATTGAAGCGGGTGAAGAGCTTCCTTTTGACCTAGAGGGAAGCGTAATATATTTTGTAGGACCAACTCCTCCAAAACCAGGTGATCCAATAGGAAGTGCTGGACCTACAACAAGTTATAGAATGGATAGCTACAGCCCTACTATGTTAAAACACGGTTCAAAAGGGATGATAGGAAAAGGTAAAAGAAACCAAGATGTTAAAGATGCTTGTAAAGAATACTCAGGTATCTATTTTGGAGCAACTGGGGGTGCAGGTGCACTTCTAGGAAAACAGATAAAATCTGCCGAAGTTATCGCTTACCCTGAACTAGGCCCTGAAGCTGTAAGAAAACTTGAAGTTGAAAACTTTCCTGTTACCGTTATAAACGATACATACGGTAACGATCTTTACCAAATGGGTAGAGAACAATATGAAGTAAAAGAGTAAAATCTCTTTTACTTCCCAACTAACTTATAATCTAAATCTTTATTTAATTCAATATCTTTTACAATAATTCATATATCTCCAAAGGAGTATAGTTATGCTTTATAGAATAGAAAAAGATAGTATCGGTGAGATAAATGTCCCTATAGATACTTACTGGGGAGCACAGACACAAAGATCTATACAAAACTTTAATATCGGAACTGAAAAGATCCCTTATGAGATGATAATAGCATACGCTTATCTTAAAAAATCACTCGCACTTGTAAATAATAGATTAAAGCTTTTAACAGATGAAAAAAAAGATGCCATAGTTCAAGCCTGCGAAGAGATCATAGAGGGTAAGTTTGATAAGTATTTTCCCTTATCTGTTTGGCAGACAGGCTCTGGAACCCAAACCAATATGAATATAAATGAAGTGATAGCAAATAGAGCTACCGAGATTTTAGGATTTGATTTTAGAGTTAAAAAAGCAGTTCATCCAAACGATGATGTAAATAGATCACAAAGCTCTAACGATACTTTCCCTACAGCTATGCATATAAGCTCTTTAGTAAGTATCAAAACAAAACTTCTGCCTGCGATACAAAAGTTAAAACAAACATTTGAACTTAAACAAGAGGAGTTTAAAGGTATAGTAAAAATAGGAAGAACCCATCTTCAAGATGCTACACCTCTTAGTTTAGCGCAAGAGCTTAGCGGATATATAGATATGCTTGATAAATCATATACTATGATAGAGAACTCTTCAACATATCTAAAAGAGCTTGCTATAGGTGGTACGGCAGTTGGGACAGGTATAAACTGCCATCCTAAACTAGGTGAGATGGCAGCCAAGCAACTAAGTAAAGAGTTAAATATAGAGTTTAAAACAGCACCTAATAAATTTCAAGCATTAAGCTCACACGATGCTATCACATTTACTCACGGTGCATTAAAAACCTTAGCAAGTGATCTTATGAAGATAGCAAACGATATAAGATGGCTCTCATCAGGACCAAGGTGTGGTATCGGAGAGCTTAAAATACCAGCAAATGAACCTGGAAGCTCTATAATGCCTGGAAAAGTAAACCCTACACAAAGCGAAGCACTAACAATGGTAGCGGTTCAAGTGATGGGAAACGACACGGCAATAGCAATTGCAGCTAGTCAAGGAAACTTTGAACTTAATGTTTTTAAACCTCTTATTATATATAACTTTTTACAATCAATTAACCTTTTAAGTGATGCAATAAACTCTTTTAACGACAAATGTATAAAAGGTTTAGAAGTAAATAAAGAGATGATCCAAAAACATTTAGAAAACTCCTTAATGCTTGTAACATCTTTAACACCTTATATAGGTTATGAAAAAGCTGCATCAATTGCAAAATATGCATATGAGAATAATATCACTTTAAAAGAAGCAGCACTTAAGCTTAAACTGCTAAGTGAAAAAGAGTATGATAAATATATCAATATTGCCTCAATGGTATAGATTTGATACCTTATGTAACAAATACTAAGTATAATTATAAATCTTAAATATTTGGTACAACTATAAGTTTTATAGCTACATCCTATATGAAAGATTTAATTTTTCAATTATAAAAGCCTAAAAATGGGCTTTTATTATGAAAATAAGGATAAAAGCAACTTTTTGCTATACTATTATTCTTATACAATAATATTAATATTTTATATATTTTGTTTATTTTCGATACACTTTTTATTTTTAACTCAAAAAAACAACATAAAATATGTATAGTTATTATAAACAAAGTTATAATTGCAGAAGTGATTTTTATAGGGAGAAAATATGAATATACATGAGTATCAAGCAAAAGAGATTTTTGCTAAATATGGTGTACCTACGCCAAAAGGTCTTGTAGCAAATACACCACAACAAGCTGTAGCAGCAGCTCATCAACTTGGAGGAAACATCTGGGTTGTTAAAGCTCAGATCCACGCAGGTGGACGTGGTCTAGGCGGTGGTGTAAAAGTAGCTAAAGATATCACTGAAGTAGAAAAGTATGCGGGTGAGATCCTTCATATGAATCTTGTGACACATCAAACAGGGCCTGAGGGTAAAAAAGTTCTTAAGGTATATATTGAAGAGGGAGCTGATATTCAAGATGAATATTACCTAGGTGTTGTTTTAGATAGAGCTAAAGAGATGCCTGTGATCATGGCTTCTACTGAGGGTGGAATGGAGATCGAAAAGGTAGCTGAAGAGACACCTGATAAGATCGTAAAAGTAGCAGTTGATCCTGCTATCGGTTTCCAAGGTTTCCACGGACGTGAGCTAGTATTTGGACTTGGTATCACAGATAAAAAAGAGCAAGCTAAATTTATAGACTTCGCTTCAAAGCTGTTTAAAGTTTATATGGAAAACGATGCTGAGCTTATCGAGATCAACCCACTAATTAGAACAGGTGCAGGTGATTTTATTGCACTAGATGGAAAGATGGGATTTGATGACTCTGCTTTAGGTAGACACCCTGAGATAGAATATATGAGAGATATCACAGAGGAAGATCCAGATGAGAGAGAAGCTAGCCAATACGGTCTAAGCTATGTATCATTAGATGGTGAGATAGGTTGTATGGTAAACGGTGCAGGTCTTGCAATGGGTACTATGGATACTATTAACTATATGGGTGGAACTCCTGCAAACTTCCTTGATGTTGGTGGAAAAGCAAATGCTGAAACTGTTGCAAAAGGTTTTGAGATTATCCTAAAGAACCCTAAAGTAAAAGCGATCTTCGTAAATATCTTCGGTGGTATCGTTAGATGTGACAGAATTGCAAACGGTATCTTAGAAGCAACTAAGATGGTAAATGTAAATGTACCTGTTATCGTTAGACTTGACGGAACCAATGCACCAGAAGCTGCAGAGATCTTACAAAATGCAAATATTGAAAACGTTATCGCGGCAACTGACCTAGCAGACGGTGCTGCAAAAGCTGTAGAAGCGGCTAAGAAAGCATAAGGAGAGTATAGAATGTCAATTTTAGTAAATAAAGATACAAAAGTTATCGTACAAGGTTTTACAGGTAAAGAGGGTACTTTCCATGCTGAGCAGTGTATCGCATATGGTACAAATATTGTTGGTGGTGTTACACCAAATAAAGGTGGTCAAGAGCACTTAGGAAAGCCTGTATTCAATACAGTTGCTGAGGCAGTTGAAAACACTGGTGCTACAGTTTCCATGATCTTCGTACCGCCTGTATTTGTTGCAGACGCGGTTATGGAAGCAGCTGAAGCAGGAATTGAGCTAGCTGTTATTATCACTGAGGGTGCTCCTGTACGTGATATGCAAGCTGCTAAAGCTCACGCAAATAAGTTCGGTATGAAAACAATTGGACCAAACTGTCCTGGTATTATCACTGCTGAAGAGTGTAAAATAGGTATTATGCCTGGTATGATATTTAAAAAAGGAAATGTTGGTCTTATCTCTAAGTCAGGAACTCTAACATACGAAGGAGCTAACCAAGTATGTAAAGAGGGTTACGGTATCACGACTGCTGTAGGTATCGGTGGTGACCCTATCATTGGACTAAGCTATAAACAACTTCTTCCTATGTTTGAAGCAGATCCTGAAACTGAAGCTATCGTAATGATCGGTGAGATCGGTGGTGATCTTGAGATACAAGCTGCTGCTTTTATTAAAGAGAATATCACTAAACCTGTTGTTGCTTTTATCGCAGGTCAAACTGCACCTAAGGGTAAAAGAATGGGTCACGCAGGTGCGATCGTAAGTGGAAGTGCAGGTACGGCTGCTGAAAAGATGGAAGCTTTAAAAGCTGCAGGTGTTAAAGTTGTAGTAAGTCCAGCTGATATCGGTAAAGCTGTAAAAGAAGTTTTAACAAAATAAATTTTCTCTCCCAAAACAAAAAGGGAAGCAAAAGCTTCCCTTTTTTTATCTAAAATATAAATACACTATCCCCACAAATAGATACCTTGCAAACTTTGCAAAAGCAACTATCAAATAAAATCTTTTGATGTCATATTTTAAAACTCCTGCTATAAAAGTAAATGCATCTCCAAATACAGGTGCCCATGAAAATAGTAATGTAAAAGCCCCGTATCTATCAAAAAAAGATTTTGCTTTTTTTAACTTTTTCTCTTTTAGAAATCTCTTTTTTACTAGATACTCTTCCCCTTTTAATCCAAACCAATAGTTCACTCCAGAACCTAAGGTATTACCTAAGGTTGCAGCTAGAAGTAAAAATAAAAAACTTATATCAAGAGATAGGTAATATATAAAAAAAGCTTCACTTCCCATGGGGATGAATGTAGCTGACAAAAAAGATACAAAAAGTAAAACCAAATATTCCATATGGTATTATAACTAAATAAAATTTTTTTATATAAGGGGTTTTATATGAAACAAAACTTTGAAGTACAAAACGTAAAGTGCGGCGGGTGTGCAAACACGCTAAAGACTAAACTAAAAGAGAAGTTCGGTGAAGTTGAAGTTGATCTTGAAAAGATGCCTAGAGTTATAACTTTAGATATTGAAGATGATCAAATTGACTCTTTAAAAGAGATTTTAAGATCAATCGGTTATCCACTAACAACAGATGAGCTCTCAACATTTGGAACTCTTGAAACTAAAGCTAAAAGTTTTGTTTCTTGTGCCGTAGGGAAAATGAACCAATAAGATGTCACAAGAAGATAATAGACTTATCTTAGAGATACAAACTCTAAAAGAGAACTTTACAAGAACGATCGATAAACTTGAAAAGGATATCAAACGTCAAGATAAAATAATGGCGCGCTCAGATAAAAGACAGCGCCAAGAGTATGACGAACTTCAAAAAAGACTTAAAGAGGTTCAAAAACTTCAAGATGAACAAAAAAATCTTATGGAGTCTTTTATAAAACTAATAGCAAGTGCTATCGATGCTAAATCAAAATACACCGGTGGACACTGCAGCAGGGTTCCAGAGCTTTCCATGATGATCGCCCGTGAGGCAAATAGATCACAAGATGGTATCTTTAAAGATTTTAAGATGGATAGTGATGAGGAGCTAAGAGAGCTGGATATAGCTGCTTGGCTGCACGACTGTGGTAAAGTGACAACTCCTGAGTACGTAGTTGATAAAGCAACCAAACTTGAGACCATCTATAATAGAATACATGAAGTGCGAACAAGGTTTGAAGTGGTACATAGAGACCTTACGATAGAAGCACTAAACAAAAAACTAAACGGCGATGATCCAAAGGTCGTAGATAAATGGCTTGAAAAGGAACATAAAGAGCTAATAAAAAAATTTGAACTAGTGGCTGAGGCTAATATCGGTGCAGAGTTTATGGATAGTGATAAAAAAGAGAAGATACAAAAAATAGCAGATATCACTTGGACAAGAAATTTTGACGATACTTTAGGCTTAGCTCATGAAGAGAAAAAACGAGTTATAAGTGAAAAACCTACAACTCCTAAAAAAGAGAAACTTCTTAGCGATAAAGCTAGACATATTATCCCTAGAGAAGATTTCAACTTCAAAAAATATAAACAAAAAGGGTTTAAAACACCTGTTCCAAAACACCTTTATAACCAAGGGGAACTTTACAATATTATGATAGAGCGTGGAACATTAAGTGAAGAAGAGAGGTTTAAGATCACTGAACATGTTATTATGACCATACAAATGTTAGAGAATCTTCCTTTTCCAAAAAACCTTAAAAACGTTCCACTTTTTGCAGGAGCACACCATGAAACACTTATCGGTACGGGATATCCAAGAGAGTTAACTATAAAAGATATGCCAATTGCATCTAGAATAATAGCGCTTGCTGATGTATTTGAAGCTTTAACTGCACACGATAGACCTTATAAAGAGGCAAAAACACTTTCCCAAGCAATAAAGATACTTAGCTTTATGGTAAAAGATCAGCATATAGATAAAGATATATTTGAACTCTTTTTAGGATCAGGTATCTATAAAGAGTATGCAAAAGATTATCTTCAAAGTGATCAAATAGATAATATTGATATAACACAATATTTAAAGAATTAATACCGTTTTGTTACAAAATGAGTTTCATTTTCAATAAAATCCATCAAATCTAGCCTTTATAACAAAAAGGGTAAAATAATGTGCTTCAATTGGTAACATCAAAAAGCAAACTTATCAATTAACATTTTAATTAAAATAAGTATTACAACATTTAGGATATTCTTTTAAATGTAATATATGAGAGTATCTCAATATACTTAAATCAAAGGAGAAAATATGGCAGTTATGGAAGCACCTGAGAACACTCCGGTATGGGTAGATGAAGTCAGATGTAAAGCATGTGATATTTGTGTGTCAGTTTGTCCGGCAGGCGTTCTATCTATGAGACCAGAACCAAGTTCAACATTAGGAGCTATGGTAGATATCATTGCACCTGAATCATGTATAGGATGTAATGATTGTGAACTATCATGTCCAGACTTTGCAATATATGTTGCAGATAAAAAAGATTTTAAATTTGCAAAATTAACGGATGATGCTAAAGCGAGAGCTCAGGCTATTATAGACAATAAATATAGAATACCTGTAAATTACGGAAAATAAGGAGTAGTTAATAATGGAAACTAGAGAAATAATTTCAACTGGTAACGACTTAGCGGCGATTGCTGCAGTTGATGCAGGGTGTAAATTCTTTGGAGGATACCCTATTACTCCTTCAAGTGAGGTGATGCATACGATATCTGACCTTTTACCAAAGTCAGGCGGTGCAGCAATACAAATGGAAGATGAGATCGCAGGGATCGCTGCAACATGTGGTGCGGCAATGAGTGGTGTTAGAGCACTAACTGCTACTTCAGGTCCTGGTGTATCTCTTAAAGCGGAAAACTTAGGTCTTGCTCAAATGGCAGAGGTTCCTTTAGTTCTTGTAAACGTTATGAGAGGTGGTCCATCAACAGGTCTTCCTACACGTGTATCTCAAGGGGATGTTAGACAAGCTAGAAACCCAAGTCACGGTGACTATAGATCGATCACTTTATGTGCTGGTAACTTAGCAGAGTGTTATACTGAAGTTGTAAGAGCGTTCAACTTAGCTGACAGATTTATGCAGCCTGTAATCGTTCTAACAGATGAGACTTTAGGACATATGCACGGTAAAGCGATGATACCTACACTAGAAGAGGTTCAAAAAAGTATAGTACCTAGAAAAACTTTTGACGGTGCACCTGAAGATTATAGACCTTACGGTGTTGATGAAGATGAGCCTGCTGTATTAAACCCTATGTTTAAAGGTTACAGATATCACTTTACGGGTCTACACCATGATGCTATGGGATTCCCAACTGAAGAGATCGAAACTTGTAGAAAACTTATTCAAAGACTTGAAGATAAAGTAATGAACCATACAGAAGAGTTAGAGCTAAACGAAGAGTTTATGCTTGATGACTTTAACGGTGAAGATGGTGAAGTATTGATCATCGCTTACGGTTCTGTTTCACTTTCTGCAAAAGAAGCGATCAGACACTTAAGAGAGCAAGGTATCAAAGCTGGTCTATTTAGACCTATTACTCTATGGCCAAGCCCTGCTGAAAGAATTAAACATTTTACAGATATGGTTAAAAATGTTATATGTGTTGAGTTAAATATTAGACAATACACTGAAGAGGTAGAAAGAGTATCAGGAAGATTAGATATCGAAGGACTTTATAAAGTTAACGGTAGAGCTATCTCTCCATATGAGATCGTTGAGAAAGTTAAGGAGGTATTCTAAGATGGCTTATAATTACGATAAATATTTAAGACTTGAAAAAATGCCGACACTTTGGTGTTGGGGATGCGGTGATGGTGTTATCCTTAAAGCCGTTATTAGAGCAATTGAAAAATGTGGATGGGATCAAGACGATGTATGTGTAATCTCAGGTATTGGATGTTCGGGAAGATTCTCTTCTTATGTTGATTTCAACACTATCCATACTACACACGGTAGAACAGTAGCTTGGGCTACAGGTGTTAAGCTTGCAAATCCAGATAAGCACGTTATTTGTGTTGCTGGTGATGGTGATGCACTTGCAATCGGTGGAAACCATACGATTCACGGATGTAGAAGAAATATCGATATCAATATGATCGTTATCAATAACTTCATCTACGGTCTTACAAATTCTCAAACAAGTCCAACAACTCCACAAGGTTTCTGGACTGTTTCACAAAAAGCGGGTAATATCGACCCAACTTTTGATGCAGCTAACCTAGCTATTGCTTCAGGTGCATCTTTTGTTGCTAGAGAGACTATGCTTGATCCTAAAAAGCTAGAGAGAGTTCTAGTTAAAGGTTTCCAACATAAAGGTTTCTCTTTCTTTGATATTATGTCTAACTGCCATATTAATCTTGGTAGAAAGAACAAAATGAACTCAGCTATGGTGAACTTAGAATGGATCGATTCGATCACTATGCCAAAAGCTAAATATGATAAGCTTTCACCTGAAGAGCAATTAAATATTTTCCCTACAGGTGTATTAAAGCATGATGAAGAAGCTAGAGAATACTGTGATATGTATGAAGATATCAAAGCGGCTCAGCAAGGTAAACGTGGTCTTGTAACACAAGATGAGTTTAAGAAAAAGATATAAGGAGATACACAATGGCTAGAACATTAATGAGATTTACAGGTGTTGGTGGACAAGGTGTACTTCTTGCAGGTGAGATCTTCGCTGCTGCTAAGATCAAAACAGGTGGATATGGGCTAAAAACAGCTACATATACATCGCAAGTTAGAGGTGGTCCTACAGTTGTTGATATCACTTTAGATGATGATGAGATCTTTTATCCGTATGCAAATGACGGTGAGATAGATTTTATGCTTTCAGTTGCACAAAAGTCTTATGACCTATTTAAGAACGGTGTAAGTGAGGGTGGTACTATCGTGGTTGAGCCAAACTTGGTAAAACCAACAGATGAAGATAGAAAAAAATGGAATATCGTTGAGATACCTATTATTACTATCGCTAAAGAGGAAGTTGGTAACGTGATCACTCAATCTGTTATCGCACTTGCAATTGCAAACGATTTTATGGATGCTATTGATAAAGAGAAGTTAAAAGAGGTTATGCTTTCAAAAGTACCTGCAAAGGTTCATGAACTTAACTTAAAAGCTTACGATCTTGGATATCAATACGCTGACAAAGCTTTAGGGAAATAATCCCTAAAGCTTTTTAAAACTTATCCCACTCCCCTACTTTTTTACTTTTTGAACCAATATTTTTATTATCACCTTTAGTATAATCGATCTCTTCGATCACTATATCGTTCTTTCCATGAAACTCTTTTTGGTCTGCATTATAAACAACCGTTTTTGAGATAGTATCTGTAACTTTCGCAATATTGTTAGTGCTTTCAGCAACAGAAGCATTCTCTTGTGTTTTTCTATCAAGCTGTGCGATTGAGTCGTTTATCTGCTCTATCCCTTTTTGCTGTTCAATTGAAGCTGTTGAGACTGAGTTAATAAGCTCTATTGTTGTACTAATGTTTTGTGTAAGTCCAGAATAACCTTTTATCATCTTATCGGCTATAACTTTACCCTCATCTGCTTTAGATGTTGCATTTTGAACTATATTTTTTATCTCACTTGCAGCTTCTGCTGACCTTGCCGCAAGGTTTCTAACCTCACCTGCAACTACTGCAAAACCTTTACCAGCTTCACCTGCCGTTGCCGCTTCAACAGCAGCGTTTAGCGAAAGGATATTTGTTTGGAAAGCTATCTGGTCTATCACGCTGATCGCTTCATTTATTGCATTTACCTCTTCATTTATCTGATCCATGGCTAAAGTTGTCTCATTTGCCAATGACTGCCCCTCATTAACAGAGCTTGTAATCTCTTTAGCGTTAACAGACATCTGCTCAACATTTTGGTTGTTTGCTTGGATATTACTTGTGATCTCCTCTAAAGCTGCAGAGGTTTGCTCAATAGAAACAGCAGATTCACTTACGTTCTTACTTAACATACTTACGCTATCAAGTAGAACATTTGAACTCTTATCAAGTTTAAGACCGTTTGTCTTATTTGTTACAAGCATATCCGTTGTTGAATCACCTAAAGAGTTAACACCCTTAGCAAGATCTAAAAGATGTTTTTTAAGACCTTGCGTATCAACCTTATTTAGATAGTTATAGTGTGTATATTGGTTTAGAATTGATAAAATATTGTCTATATTTGATTCTAAATTATCACCCATATTATTAAGTACGTTCTTTAGCTCTTGTAACGAAGGGTTTAATGAGTCTTTAGTTATCCTTTGAGATAGATCACCTTGTTCAAACTCTGATAATACACTAATAGTTTCATTTATCAGCATCCTATCATCATTTAATCTATCTTGGATGATCTTGATATTGGTATTGATCTCTCTTGACATATCACCTATCTCATCATACCTTTTAGCTTCTAGATACTCAACCTCTTTAGTTTCATTGTTCAGGTATTTAAAAAATCCAAGTAGACCGTTCTCAAACTTTTTAAGTGGTCTTACTATCGTATTTTGAAGAGTATATAGTGTTACAAGAACGATTATAAACAATACACCCCAAGCGGTTGCTATTAGAACCTTATTTAGATAATGGATATCTGCTAATGCTTCATCTGTATCTATTTGAGACACTATCCCCCATTTTTGATCAAAAACATTTATATAATCGTATGAACTAAGTACATCATCACCCATAAAGTTATATGTTTGGATATGACCTTTTTGACCCGCTAAAGCTTTTTTAGCTGATAGAGTATCTACTTTAAAAATAGATATTGTAGTTTTTGCATTTTGTACATATTCATTATTAAGTTTTTCAATAAATCTATAATCGTTTCTAAGTTTATGATCGCTTCCTATTAAGTATGCATTACCTGTTTTTCCAAGACCTGCTTCTTCAAACTTGCCGTTAAAGTTCATAATAGTATTTATAACATTGGTTGGAAACTGGATTATTAAATTCCCAACATATCTTTTCTTTCTAAATACAGGAGTTGCTATAAAAGATGCAGGTGAATTATAACTAGGCTCGTATGGTTTAAAATCCTCAAATACTATCTCACCTTTTTTAAGGGATGATGCTTTTTTATTTACAGCTGCTAAACCGCTGTTTGCATATGGACCGCTGTTTAGATTTGTTGCAAAATCTTTCTCTTTAAATGTTGAGTAAACAACGTTTCCTTTCTTATCCACTAAAAATATATCGTATAGGTTAAATTTGTTTAATAGTGTATTATAACTTTCATGGTGCTTTGCATGGTTTAAAGTATAAGGTGTCGTGTAAGATTTTGATTCTATCATTAAGTTCTTTTCACCAACTTTAGCTTCATTTTCAACTATATAAAGGTATTGTGCAATAATCCCATTATTTGATTTTGGCAGGTACTCCTCGGCAGATCTTTTTTGAGGTATACCATCTAGATGATAATTTATTTTTTCGATATAAGAGTTTTTATAATGCTCTAATAGTTTAGCTCTCATCATATTTACATCGGCTTTTACTATATTCATCTCGTTTGTAGTATCAGCTTCTAAAGCTTTAAAGTATCTAGCCATATAATATAAGGGCTCACCTGAGTTATTTGCAGTAGCAACTATCAAGCCCTCAATACTTTTAAAATAATCCTCAAGATGGTGTTTTTTTGATGATGTTATAGAGTTTAGTTTCTCTAAGCTCTCTTTTTTAGAGTGAGCCACACTCTCAAATGTACTAATAAGTAGTATCGCTGATGATGAGACAAGCAAGCTTCCCACTATCAATCCTATCAGTTTAAACTTAATAGATAATTTTCTTAAAAAATCCATTTATATCCTTTTATGTCCTATTTTTGCCCGAATAATAACTTAGATCAATTACAATGTAATTACAAAAAACCGATAAAATAATTTATTATTCAATCATAAATTTAATTATTATAAAAGAGTTCAAAATACTTATTTACCAAACCTCAAATATTTAAATGGTATACTTCAAAAAATTAACAATCGGAAAAATAATGGATAAAATAATTAAAATATTCTATGAGATCACTAGCATACCTAGATGCAGTAAAACACATAAACCATTTATAGAATTTTTAGAAAAAACCGCATCAACTTACGGCTATGAGTGTTATGTTGATAAGGTTAATAATATACTTTGTAAAAAAGCCGATTCTAAAGCCGTATTATCACTACAATCACACTACGATATCGTCTGCCTAGAGGATGGTAAAATTCCTCAGATCATTGAAGAGGACGGATTTTTAAAAGCAAAAAACTCAACACTTGGTGCAGATAACGGTATGGGTTGCGCCATAATGATAGCACTTATGAGTGAAGGTAAGGATTGTGAGTTCTTATTTACATCCGATGAAGAGATAGGACTCATTGGTGCAAACGATATAGAGTTTAAACTAAGTTCAAAATATATGCTAAACCTTGATAGTGAAGCTGAGGGGGAGATATGTATAGGTTGTGCAGGTGGTGTTGATATATTTGGTACAAATACTCAAAAAACAATTATTAAAAACGATGAGTGTTATGATCTGTTTGAGTTAGAGATCAAAGATCTAGACGGTGGACACAGCGGTGTTGATATAGATAAAAATATACCAAATGCTATAAAACTTACTGCTAAAACCATTAAAGAGTGCAAGGGTAAACTGCTTGATATAAACGGTGGTGAGAGAATAAACTCCATACCAAAAGAGTGTAAGGCAATATTTGCTTCAAAAAGTGAGCCAAAGCCAAGCCATCCAAATATGACAATAGTTAAAATAGATGAAAAGTCTGAACACCTAAATATATATGATGATAATATATTAAACTTTTTATACACCTTTTCTCACGGTGTTAGAGGATATGATAAAGAGTTGAGTGTGGTGCTTGATTCTATCAATCTAGCTCAAATAAAAACAGAAATTGAGGGTATCAAAGTTAGTTTAAGTGCTAGAAGTATGGAAAATGAAAGGCTAGAAGATATCAAAAATGAGAGTGTTGCCCTACTTCAAGCCTTTGGATTTGAGACTTCTACAGAAGGGAAATATCCAGCTTGGAAACCAGATATAAATGAGTTTACCAACAGTGTATTAGAGATATATAAAATACACAACTCAAATGCCACTCTAGAAGCTATACACGCAGGGCTGGAGTGTGCAATATTTAAAGATAAGTTTCCAAATATAAAAGTTGCCTCTATTGGTCCAAATATATTTAATCCACACTCACATAAAGAGAGATGCGAAATAAGATCGGTTGAGAACATATATAAAATAGTTCAAGATATAGTTGCTAGATTTTAGTAATGAAAAACATATATATTATAAAAACAGGTTCAACCTTTAATACTACACAGGCCTTATATAAAGACTTTGAAGATTGGATCATAGATAAACTTGATACGAAAGACCTAAATATCTCAATAGTAGATATTCAAAAAAATGATGCTCTACCAAACAGCAAAGATTGTGACGGTATAGTTATAACAGGTTCACACTCTATGGTAAGTGAAGAGGAATCTTGGAGTCTAAATATAGAAAAGTGGTTGATGGATATTGTACAAAACCAAATTCCAACCTTAGCTATATGTTACGGTCATCAACTTTTAGCAAAAGCTTTAGGGGGAGTTTCAGACTACCATCCCAAAGGGATAGAGATAGGAACGGTAGATATAAGCCTAAACGATGAAGCTAAAAAAGATGAACTTTTTTGTGATATGCCAAGTATATTTAAAGCTCACACTATCCACTCCCAAAGTGCACTAAGCCTTCCAAAAGACTCTATCATACTTGCTTCAAATCAACATGACCCTCACCACGCTTTTAGAATAGGTAAACATATATGGGGTGTACAGTTTCATCCTGAATTCGATAAAGATATTATGGATTCATATATAAAAGAGGTGGGTAAAGAAAAAGGGTTTACAAAAGAAAAAATACAGATGCTTTTGGAAAATACAAAAGATACAAATGAGGCTTCAAACCTTTTAAAAAGATTTGGAAATATTGTTGTAAAAAGCTAAGCTGTTACTCCGACTTAGCTTTCTCTATATCTGAGCTATATTTATAGATCATAAAATCTACAAGCTTACTGCCTTTATTCTTACCAAAAAACAAAAACATCTCAATAAGTCTAAATGATGTTCTAAAAAATGCGGTAAAAGGTATAAAATAGCTTACGATAACCTCATATCTTCTATTTGGATAGTATTGATCAAACTCGCTTTTTAGCTTGCCCAATATCTCATTATCCCTTCTCATCTCTAATATATCGGCTCTTTTTGCTGTAAAGATAGCTACTAAAAGGTTTAATACAAACATTAGTGCATTTAAATTCCAACCGATTATAAATATATCTAAATAACTCAATAATCTCTCCGTTAAATTTTTTGGGTCGATATTATACCAAACAATTTATATTTTTTTATAATACTTCATCCAATATGCAATATCTGAACCGTTAGGAGTATTAAAGTTTTGTTTCTATAAAAGTAAAGCCATCTTCACAATAACCGTAATATCCACTTCCAAAAAGATTATAGTGGTTTAGATAATGGTAAAGGTTATAGATGATCTTTTTACTTTTATACAATTTAGTTAAAGGGTAGTTTTCGTTATAACTTTTATAAAACTCTTCATTAAACCCGCCAAACATCTCACTCATAGCAATATCCACTTCCCTATCTGCAAAATATACAGCAGGGTCTATAAGGTAAACACCAGATGGTGAATAGAGAACATTACCGCTCCAAAGATCACCGTGAACTAAACTTGAATGCTCGCAAGTATCATTTAAAAACTGAGTTAGTTTTGACTCCATTGCCGCTAGTACGGTTTCAAATCTTCTTTTTATAGGTTTATCTGATATAAGTGATACCTGATACCCTAGCCTATATTTAACAAAAAACTCTCCCCAGTTTTTTGATAATATATTTTTTTGAGGATTTAAACCTATATAGTTATCATACTCTAAGCCGTAGTTTTCAAATCTTTTCTTATGAAGCTTTGCAAGCCCAAATCCTAGATCACGTACAAGCTCTTTTGTAGCATAAGAGGACTCTATATATTCACTTTGAAGCTCTTTTTCATTTACGCTTCTTATTTTAGGTGTTTTTAGTTTATCTATATCGTTTAGGTTTGCACCTAAAAGGTTTAAACCTTTCACCTCTTTTAAAAGAGAATCTTTATAGTTGGTATCGTTATATTTTGTAAATATTTTCATCGCACTATTATACCCAATTTGATACAATACCAAGAAAAAATATGAGATATTGATGACACAAAACGAATATAACGAAAAAGTAAATCTACTAATAAAATGGGCTCACGCTTATTATGTTGAAGATAACCCCATAGCAAGTGATGAAGAGTACGATAAACTAAACCGTGAGGTTTTAGCATATGAGCAAAGCAACCCAAGCCATACACACCCAAACTCACCTACCAAAAGGGTTGGAGGAGTTGTTTTAGAAGGTTTTAACAAAGCAAAGCACTTAAGCCGTATGTGGTCGCAAGAGGATGTATTTAACACTGGGGAGTTAAATGATTGGATAAATAGAGCAAAAAAGGTTGAAGAGAACCTAAGCTTTATATGTGAACCAAAATTTGACGGTGCAAGTATGAACCTTATCTATGAGAACGGTGTATTAAAACAGGCTATCACAAGAGGTGACGGAAGCGAGGGTGAAGAGGTAACAAATAATGTTAAAACAATCCACTCTATACCTTTACAGATAGCTTACGACGGACTTATAGAGATACGCGGCGAGATAGTGATAAAAAAAGATGACTTTGAAAAAATAAACGCCCAACGTGCCTCAAACGGTGAAGCACTTTTTGCAAACCCTAGAAACGCTGCATCTGGGAGTTTAAGACAACTTGACCCTAGTATTACGGCAAGTAGAAAACTATTTTTCTACCCTTGGGGAGTTGGTGAGAACTCTTTAGAGTTTACAAAAAGTAGTGAGGTTATGGATTTTATTTACTCTCTTGGTTTTTTAGCACCTCCAATGAGAGCTAAATGTGAGACTATAGAGCAGATAGAGGAGTTTTACCATCAAGTTATAAAAGAGCGTGATAATATCCCAATGATGCTTGATGGTATGGTTACAAAGATAGACTCACTTGAAACACAAGATGATCTTGGCTATACGGTTAAATACCCAAGATGGTCGTGTGCTTATAAGTTCCCTGCAGTTGAAAAGGTAACAACTTTAAAAGATATCATTTTACAAGTTGGTCGTACAGGAATTGTTACACCAGTTGCGGTTGTAGAGCCTACACTAATAGATGGCTCAACGGTAAGTCGTGCAACACTGCATAACTTTGATGAGATAGAAAGACTTGATCTTAAAATAAATGATCAAGTTATCATAATAAAAAGCGGTGATATCATCCCTAAGATCACAAAAGTGTTTAGTGATAGAAGAGATGGAGATGAAAAAGATATCTTACGCCCTACAGAGTGTCCTAGATGTAATAGCGAGCTTTTAGATGAAGGCACGCAGATAAAATGCCAAAACTTAGAGTGCTCTGCAAGAGTTGTAAACTCAATAATCTATTTTGCAAGCAAAAACTGTATGAACATAGATGGACTTGGAAATAAGATAGTTGAAAAACTGGTTGAAGAGAAAAAGATATACGATATCTTAGATCTTTACTCTTTAAAGTATGAAGACCTAGATGGACTAGAAAGCTTTAAAGATAAAAAGATAAACAACCTTTTAAATGCAATTGAGGCAACAAAGGAGAGTGAACTTCACCGCGTGATAAATTCACTTGGAATAGAGCATATCGGTGAAGTAGCAAGCAAACAGCTAAGCTTGGAGTTTGGTCTTGATATTTTAGATGTAGATTACGACAAACTAATATCACTTGATGGTTTTGGTGAAGAGATGGCAAACTCATTTTTAGAGTTTATTAGAGTAAACCGTGAAACGATACAAAAACTTTTTGACACTATAAACCCAAAAGTTGAAGAGAAAGTAGAAGCAAAGGAAAACCCTTTTAAAACAAAAACAGTAGTATTAACAGGAACTATGAGCCAAAGTAGAGGTGAGATAAAAAAAGAGCTTGAAGCACTTGGAGCAAAGGTTTCAGGAAGTGTTTCTAAAAAAACCGACTTTGTGATATACGGCGAGGATGCAGGTAGTAAATACGATAAAGCGGTAAGCCTTGGCGTAACTACACTAACAGAAGATGAAATGAGAGGTATGATAGATGCTTAAATTTACGATATTCGGCGATCCTATAAAACACTCAAAATCACCTGCTATGCAAAATGCAGGCTTAAAAGCAGCAGGTGTAGATGGTGAATATACCAAAACTCATCTAATAGAGGGTGAGAAACTAAAAGATGTATTTTTACAAGATGGCTTTAAAGGTGCAAATATCACGGTTCCACATAAAGAGACTGCGTACGCTCAAGCTGATGAAGTAAGAGGACTTGCACAAAAAATTGGTGCAGTTAATACCTATATAAACGATAATGGCAAAGTGATAGCTTACAATACCGATGCTCCTGGATTTATGATGGCTATAGAGGAGTTTGGTAAAATCGATAAAGCTCTTATACTTGGAGCTGGTGGAACGGCAAAAGCTATAGCTGTTGCTTTAAAAGAGAAAGGGATAGAGGTAAGCGTACTAAATAGAAGTGCAGGCAGACTTGTCTTTTTTAAAGAACTTGGGTGTAAAAGTTACACTTGGGAAGATTTTAAAAAAGATAGTTTTGATATTTTGATCAACACTACAACAGCAGGATTAAATGACGAGCTCTACCCTGCCCCGCTTGATATATTAGAGCCTTTAGTTAAGGATACAAAATTTGCCATAGACTGTATATACAGGAAACAAACACCTTTTCTAGCTTTAGCTACAAAATACGATAAACCAAATAAAGATGGAGAGGATATGCTTTTATACCAAGGTGTTTTAGCTTTAGAGTATTTTATAGATATAAAAAGTGACAAAAAGCTTATATCTGCCATGAGATCAGGTCTAAAATCTTAACAGATATAAAAGAGAATTATAGATATACTGTAGCCCATGGAAGAGTTTATAAAAAATACCTTAGCAACACTATTAGATACATTAAGATACCATAGAGACGAAACTACAGGAGTTCTAGAAGAGCTTCCTATAAGTAAGTATGTAAGTATCAAAGATAATATATTGTATCTTGCTAAACTCTTTAGTTTTCTTGACGGAAACTTTGAAAACGATATGATCAAAAGAATGTATATAGATATCGTTTCACTTATCAAACTATTCGATAAGATAGGTGATGAGAATATAATGATGAAATACTATAAGATATATAAAGAGCAAAATCCCCAAGCTCAAGAGAGTTTTGAAGAGTTTAGGGATCACACCTCAAAATATATGAAAGAGAACAAGCTTAGAACGGTTGCTATCTTAAACACAAAACTTTACTTCTTTGACCTTTTAATATGGGAACATGCACTTTTTTCTAAAAAGATCGTAAAATATCTTTTCTCCACAGGATATAAAGATGTAAACAACACAGAAGATTATTTAAATATTTATCACCTTAGAAATATAAATGCAAATAAAACAGTTATGCATATGGATTTTAAATGTGAAGAGGATGATCTATTTATTAAATATGAAAAAGAGGAGATATCTTATCTTAAAGCATTAAGAACAAAAGTAAACAATTTCTCATATGATGAAACAACAGAAAAACTTATAGCCTCTAAAGATAGTATCGCATTTTTTAAAGATATGGATAACGAAGATATTAGAGCTATTGTTAAAAACGTTCGCTTTATGCAGTTTAAAGAGCATGAAACCATTATATATGAAGGTGGTGAAGATGAAATTATCTATCTTATGTTAAACGGTGAATGCAGGGTAAGTGTAGGTAAAAATAAAGTTGGACTTATAAAACCTGGGCAGATATTTGGTGAGTTTGCAGCAATCACTAAAGAGAGACGTACTGCGACCATAAAAACAAATAAACCTACAACAGTAATCGCTTTTCAACTAGCTCTTGAAGCCTTTGATGAAACACCTTACAGTTTCTCTTTTCTTTATAAGAACGTCACAAATGAACTTATAAAGAAGATCGACCTAGCAAATAAAAAGAGTTTTTGATCACATAAACCATACCCAACTGTGTGTTCCATTTGCATTTTTAGTTACGGTACACAACTTTACGTACTCAAAAGTATCACTCTCTTTAAATACGCTCCAAAGTACAACATTATGTTTTTCAAACTCTAAACTTATCTCATAAATAGCTTTTTCTTTTTTCTGTATTACCGTATGATCTGGCTTAGGTTCTTCACCATCGATTGTATATGTGAAATAGTTTTCCATAAGAAGATTTTAGCAAAAAATATAAAAATTTGATATAAATTTAACAATAATCAATAAAAATTATATAATCACTATAAATATAAGCTTTACAAGCACCTAAATTTAGCTATTTTAAAGGTTAGTTAGTATAAAGTTCTAACATATTTAAATAATTACAAGGAGAATTTCAATATGAATAAAGCTGAATTCATAGACGCAGTAGCTGAAAAAGCTGGTTTATCAAAAAAAGATGCAAAAGGTGCAGTAGATGCAGCATTAGATACATTAACTGAGGCACTTTCAAAAGGTGATTCTGTATCTTTCATCGGTTTTGGTACATTCTCAACAGCTGATAGAGCTGAAAGAACTGCAAGAGTTCCAGGAACTGGTAAAGAGGTTAAAGTACCTGCTACTAGAGTAGCTAAATTTAAAGTTGGTAAAGCTTTAAAAGACGCTGTAGCTAAGTAATCGCTAACTTTTATATCTAAAAGCCCGACCTTTTTTAGGTTGGGCTTTTTTTATGCCTATTTTAAATAAACTTTGAGCTTATAAATCTAACTCTTAAAGCATTAGACTAAGTGACTAATAAGCATATTTAATATACAATTCCACTCCGAATTAAGGTGGGAATGACCCTTAAAAGTGCCGCTGTGGTGGAATGGTAGACACGCTAGATTCAAAATCTGGTGAGCTTTGCTCGTATCGGTTCAAGTCCGATTAGCGGTACCATCAAAGAAAAATATAAATATGAAAAACAAATCTACAAAACTAGTAAAGAAAACAAAACGAAAAGCAACCAAGGTTGTTCTAGCTATAGTTCTATTTTTTGGACTATTAACAACTTTTAGTATGTTAAAACCTGATTCTGCAAAAAATATGCATTTTGTAGGAAATCCTCTTATAGGTAAAGGTAACGCACTTAAAGGCGGTGATGTTGACGGCGCTGACTATACAGATAACTTCTGGACAAAAAACCTATTTAAGTGGTAAGCTTTAATGGAGATACTACTTTTAGGTATTAGTTTTTTCGCTGCTATATATCTAGTTGCAAAAATATCAGACAAATTACAACAAAAAAATAAAGATACTACCAAAGAAACAGATTAACCGTTTTTTTACAACTTTTTAGATATCATCACCCAAAATATTACTTGGGATAAATTGACTATGGCTATACAATCTTTAAGAGGTATGAAAGATATCTTAAACGATGACTCTAAACTATTTAACTACTTTATAGACACTTGTACGCAGATCGCTAAAAGATACGGTTTTACATATATTGAAACACCGCTACTTGAAGAGACAGCACTATTTAAAAGAAGTGTAGGTGAAAGCAGTGATATTGTTGGTAAAGAGATGTACCAGTTCATAGATAAAGGTGAAAATGACGTATGTCTTCGCCCTGAAGGAACAGCTGGAGTTGTTAGAAGCTTTATCCAAGCAAAAAGCGATAGAGCAGGCGGTATAAAAAGATATTTCTACCACGGTCCTATGTTTAGATATGAAAGACCCCAAAAAGGAAGGCTTAGAGAGTTTCACCAGTTTGGTTGTGAATCATTTGGTGTAGATTCAGTATATGAAGATGCAAATATCATTATGATGATAGATGCTATTTTAAAAGCTCTTGGTATCACATATAAACTTCAGCTAAACTCTTTAGGTGATACTAACTGTATGCCTCAATACAAAGAGAAACTTATAACTCACCTAAAAGAGTTGAAACTTTGTGAAGATTGTAATAGAAGAATAGAGACAAACCCTATTAGAGTACTTGATTGTAAGAATGAAGCTTGTCAAAATGAGCTTAAAGATGCACCAAAGATCACAGATAACCTTTGTGAGAGCTGCTCTACGGACTTTGATACATTAAAAAACATATTAGATAAAAACGGCATAACATATGAGGTTGATACAAACTTAGTAAGAGGTTTAGATTACTATACAAAAACAGCTTTTGAGTTTGTAAGTGATGATATCGGTGCACAAAGTGCAATAGCTGGTGGAGGAAGATACGATAGACTTGTAGAGTTTTTAGATGGTCGCCCTACTCCTGCGGTTGGTTTTGCGATAGGAATTGAGAGACTCTTAGAGCTTATCAAACCAAACTTTAAAGAAGAAGATACTTTATATATAGGTGCAATGAACGAAGAAGCTATAGATAAAGTATTTAGTACGGGAATCAAAAAAAGAGAAGAGCTAAACACTATAATAGAGTATAAACCAAGAGGTTTTACAAAACATTTAAATAATGCAGAGAAACAAGGTGCTACTATTGTTGCACTTATAGGTGAAGATGAACTAAAAAACAATACAATATGGACTAAGAACTTAAATACGAAAGAAGAGCAAACAATTTCATTAGAGGAATTTTAATTGAACTACGGTCTAGATATTTGGGGCGAAAACAACTTTATCATTGAAAACGGTGAGGTTAAGATAAACCACGGCGATAAGCCAAGTTTATTAAATATAGTAAATCAAATAAGAGGTGAAGGAAACAAAGGTCCGTTAGTACTTAGGTTTCCACATATTACACAAAAACAGATCAATACTCTTTATAGCACATTTAATAAATCTATAAAATGCTATAACTACAACGGAACCTTTAATGCGGTTTTCCCTTTAAAAGTAAACCAATTCCCTAACTTTGTTCTTCCAATGGTAGAGAAAAGCAAAGAGCTAAACTACGGTTTGGAAGCTGGAAGTAAAGCAGAGCTTATTTTAGCTATGACCTACACAAACCTAAATGCTCCTATTACAGTAAACGGTTTCAAAGATAAAGAGATGATACAGCTTGCTTTTATGGCTGTAAAAATGGGTTATAGTATTACCGTTACCCTTGAGGGACTTAACGAGCTTGATACTATAATCGACGTTTACCATGAATTTGATAAAAAGTACTGCCCAAATATAGGTTTAAGAGTAAGACTACACAGCAGTGGAAGCGGTGCATGGGCAAAAAGTGGCGGGATCGATTCAAAGTTTGGACTAAGCTCAACAGAGATACTTGAAGCTTTTGAAACCTTAGATAAATACTCTATGATACAATTTTTATATATGATCCATTTTCATATCGGCTCGGCAATGACATCTATCATGCCTTTGAAAAAAGCCTTAAAAGAATCAGGACATATCTATGCAGAGCTTGTAAGTATGGGAGCAGAAAATCTAAAAAACATAAATATAGGTGGTGGCCTAGGGATTGAGTACAACCAATTTGAGAAACAAAAGCACTATTCACTTGAAGAGTTTAGCAACGATGTAGTATTTACACTAAAAGATATTGCTAGACAAAAAGGGGTACAAGAGCCAAATATCTTCACAGAATCAGGTCGTTTTATAGCTGCACCTTCAACGGTTATAATCACTCCAGTGCTAGAGCTTTTCTCTTCAGAGTATGAGCTAGAGAACCTAAAGATAAAACATCTAAATGAAGAAACCCCTCTTACAGACCCACCTTTGATCTTAGAGCTTTACGATCTATATAACTCTATAAATAAAAAAACCGCAAGGGAGTATATGCATGATGCCCTAGAGCACTTAGAGTCAATACTTACACTTTTCTCTTTAGGGTATATCGATCTTCAAGATAGAAGTAATGCAGAGATCTTAACACAGCTTATTATCAAAAAAGCTATCTCTTTACTTTCACGTGAGGATTATATAGAGCTAAAACAGCTTGAGGATAAGATACAAGAGAAGTATCTTTTAAACTTCTCTATATTTCAATCTTTGCCTGACTTTTGGGGAATCGATCAAGAGTTTCCCGTAATGCCTATACACCACCTTGATGAAAAAGCAACAAGAAGTGCAACACTTTGGGATATCACCTGCGATAGTGACGGTGAGATACCTTTTGATCCAAAGCGTCCATTATATCTGCACGATGTTGATCTTGAAAAAGAGGAGTATTTCTTAGGTTTCTTCCTAGTTGGAGCTTATCAAGATGTACTAGGGATGAAACACAATCTATTTAGCTACCCTTCAGAGGTAAATGTTATTTTCAAAAACGATAAATATGAGCTTCAAGATTTTATCCCTTCACAAAACATATACGATATACTTGAAGATCTAGATTACGGTATGGAAAATGTACAGAATAACTTATTCAATAAACTAGAAGATAAAAAGCTGTTATCGATGCTAAAAGAGATATTAAACGATAACGGCTATCTAAAGATAGGAATTAAATGAGCTTACTAAAACAGATAAAGAACGATTTTGCAACTCCGCTAAAGAACGACCCTGCACTACACTCAGGGTTTGAGCTATTTTTTAACTACCCAGGAGTATGGGCTTTGGTAAACTATAGAATAGCAAATAAACTATATATGAACGGCTGGAAGTTTCTAGGAAGAATGGTTAGCGGTATAAGTCAGTTCTTTACAAATATAGATATCCACCCTGCAGCAACTGTAGGAGACGGTGTATTTATAGACCATGGTTTTGGTGTTGTGATAGGTGAAACCTCTGTAATTGAAGATAATGTTTTGATATACCAAGGGGTAACTCTTGGCGGTGTAAGTTTAAACCCTGGAAAACGTCACCCTACTATTAGAAAAAACACCGTAATCGGAAGCGGTGCAAAGATACTTGGAAATATCACAATAGGTGAAAACTGTAAGATAGGGGCAAACTCAGTAGTTATAAAAGATGTGGTTTGCAACTCAACTGCAGTTGGAGTTCCAGCAAGAATAGTTACAAGAAAAGATGATGACTGTAAAGATGAGAGACTTCTAGATCACAATGACCTTCCCGATGTTTCAAGAGAGATGTTTAGCTATCTTTTAAAAAGAGTAGCGGTGATTGAGCACGCACTAAACGACCATGATGGAATTGATCTAAGTGAAGAGGATCATAAACTAGAGATGATATATGAAAACTTCATCAATGCAATGGATACAAAAGAAAATAAAGAGTAGATGATAATAGAGCTTATAGTATTTGGATCTTTTGTTGGATTTATGTCCGGTTTCTTTGGGATCGGAGGTGGAACCATACTAGTTCCACTTCTTTTATTTATCGGTTTTGATATGAAAGAAGCGGTTGCTATATCTATTATGCAGATGGTATTTAGCTCACTATACGGCTCATACCTAAACTCTAAAAAATACGGCTCTATTTTTAAAGACGGTCTTTTGATAGGTCTTGGAGGCTCTATAGGTGGAATGATCAGCGGCTTTATAGTTGCAAATGTATCATCATCTTTTTTAGAGCACTTATTTACCGCTATTGTAGTATTTACACTATTTAAAATTGCAGTAACCAAAACAAAAGCAGAAGATGATTCACTACCAAAAGTGACCCACCCTTATATACTTATTTTACTTGGTCTAGTCGTAGGTATGATTGCTATGAGTATAGGTGTGGGTGGCTCTATTATGATAACCCCTATTTTAGCGGCATATCTTGGCTACAACCTAAAACACGCTTCGGCTTTAGGACTATTTTTCGTGATCTTTAGCTCAATATCAGGTTTTATCTCATTTAGCTTGCACGATCAAATGCTTTTTAGTGAAGGCTTAATAGTAGGTATCGCTTCACTTATAGGTGTATACTATGGAACAAAAACAAAAAACAAAACACATATTAGCTCATTTAAAAAATACAATGTGATTATGTACTCGGTTGTACTTATCTATATGATCTACAAAATATTATAAGAAACACTTAACATTAATTTAATCTTAAGATACATTTGGGTAAAATCCAAGCTCCATTTTTAACAACAAATGAAGTTTTTGATAAATTATATTTATATTTTCTCAAAGATTTGGCGGATATCATCGGATATCCAAATATCCAATAAAACGATAAATGCCTGTTAAATTTGGTGCAAAATCAAACAGGAGAAGGCTACATGAAAGTAAGAGCTTCGGTTAAGAAAATGTGCGATAAATGTAAAATCGTGAAAAGAAAAGGTATCGTAAGAGTTATCTGCGAAACTAAAAAACATAAACAAAGACAAGGATAAGCAATGGCTCGTATCGCAGGTGTTGATTTACCAAAGAAAAAAAGAATCGAGTATGGTTTAACTTATATCTACGGAGTAGGTTTACATACATCAAGAAAAATTCTTGACGCAGTTGGAATCGATTACAACAAAAGAGTTCACGAATTAAGTGAAGATGATGCTGCTGCTATCAGACAAGAGATCCAAAAAACTTATATGGTTGAGGGTGATCTTAGAAAGAAAGTTGCTATGGATATTAAAGCACTTATGGATTTAGGTTCATATAGAGGTCTTAGACATAGAAAAGGTTTACCTTGTAGAGGGCAAAAGACAAAAACTAATGCCAGAACTAGAAAAGGTAAAAAGAAAACTGTTGGCGCAGCGGCTGCTAAGTAATTGGAGATAAAATATGGCAAAAAGAAAAGTAACTAAGAAAAAAGTTGTTAGAAAAAATATTGCAGACGGTGTAGTTCATATCGCAGCAACATTTAACAACACAATGGTAACTGTAACTGACAATGCTGGTAACGCTATCTCTTGGAGTTCTGCTGGAAACCTAGGTTTCAAAGGAAGCAAAAAATCAACTCCATTCGCAGCACAAGCAGCAGTTGAAGATGCAATGCAAAAAGCTATGGAACACGGTATCAAAAATGTTGGTATCAAAATTCAAGGACCTGGATCAGGTAGAGATACAGCTGTAAAATCTATCGGTTCAATCGAGGGAATCACTGTTAAATGGTTTAAAGACGTAACTCCTTTACCACACAACGGTTGTAGACCTCCAAAAAGAAGAAGAGTGTAAGGGGCAAGTAGATGGCAAGATATAGAGGACCAGTAGAAAAATTAGAAAGAAGACTTAACGCTGACCTTGGTTTAAAAGGTGAGAGAAGACTTAACGGTAAAAGTGCTTTAGAAAAAAGACCATTCGCTCCGGGTCAACACGGACAAAGAAGAGGTAAACTATCAGAGTACGGTATGCAGCTTCAAGAGAAACAAAAAGCTAAAATACTTTACGGTGTATCTGAAAAACAATTTAGAAAATACTTTAAAGAAGCAGCTAGAAGAGAAGGTAATACAGGGGCAAACCTTATTGCACTAATCGAGCAAAGACTAGATAACGTTGTTTATAGAATGGGTTATGCTACAACTAGAGCTAACGCTAGACAATTTACAACTCACGGTCACGTAATGGTTAACGGTAAAAAAGTGGATATCCCTTCATTTATCGTAAAAGCAGGTGATAAAGTTGAGATAAAAGAGAAGTCAAAAACTAACCCTCAAGTTGTTAGATCACTTGAACTTACTAATCAAACTGGTATGGTTGACTGGGTTGATGTAGATAAAGACAAAGTGGCAGGGATCTTTACAAGAGTTCCTTCAAGAGAAGAGGTAGTTATTCCGATCGAAGAAAGACTAATCGTAGAGTTATATTCTAAATAATAAACTTAAGGGTAAGTATGAAAAAATTTACAGAAGCACCGTTTTTACCTACAGAAGTTGAGATTGAAAACATCAATGAAAATACTGTTAAAATATCGGCATATCCATTTGAAAGTGGGTATGCTATAACTTTAGCTCACCCGCTAAGAAGACTTTTAATGAGCAGTTCGGTAGGTTATGCTCCTATCGCTGTTAAAATTGAGGGTGCAACACACGAGTTTGACTCAGTAAGAGGTATGCTTGAAGATGTTGCAATATTCATTATCAACTTAAAGAAATTAAGATTTAAGATCAAAGGTGATGAGTCTCAAATCGAAGTGGATTATGTATTTAATAAAGCTGGTGAGATAAAAGGTAGTGACCTTACAAACGCACAGATCGAAGTTGTGAATCCTGAGGATCACCTATGTACTATCAACAGCGATTGTGAACTTAAGTTCTCAATAATCGTACAAAAAGCTGTTGGATATATGCCAAGTGAAGATATCAGAGATATGATATCTGACGAGTATATTCCATTAGATGCTTTCTTCTCTCCAGTTAGAGAAGCGGTTTATACAATCGAAAAAATGCTTGTTGAAGACAATCCAAACTTTGAGAAAGCAGTATTTACTATTGAAACAGATGGTCAAATAAGTCCTGTTGATACGTTCAAAGAAGCTGTTTCAACAATGTATAACCAAATGTCTGTATTCAATAAAGTATTTGATTTAAATGAAGCAACAATTGTTGACTCTGCAGATGAACAAGTAGATCTAAATGAACTTATTCAAAAAGTTGAAGATCTAAACTTAAGTGCTAGAAGTTTTAACTCTCTTGATAGAGCCGGTATAAAATTTCTTGGTGAATTAGTACTTATGAGTGAAGTAGAAGTGAAAAATATTAAAAACCTAGGGAAAAAATCTTTTGATGAGATCAGCGATAAGCTTGATTCATTAGGTTACCCTGTTGATCAAACACTTCCAGAAAATATAGCATCGGCTTTAAGAAGAAAGCTAGAGCAATTAAAAGGTTAATAAGATGAGACATAAGCACGGATATAGAAAACTAAATCGTACATCTTCTCATAGAAAAGCGTTACTAAAGAACATGGCTATCGCTTTAATAAACAACGAGAAGATCGAAACTACACTTCCAAAAGCAAAAGAGCTTAGAAGTTATGTTGAGAAACTAGTTACAAAATCAAAAAACGCTGACCTTAATACACATAGATTTGTATTTGCAGCACTTCAAGATAAAGATTCAGTTAAAAAACTGATCAACGAAATTGCACCTAAATATGAAGCTAGAAACGGTGGATACACAGCTATCACTAAAACTAGAATCAGAAGAGGTGACGCTACACAAATGGCTTTTATCTCATTTGTATAGTAAATAATTTACTTTTTCTAAAAAGGTTGGGACTTTTGTCTCAGCCTTTTTTTATGCACTTAAAACGACCAATGATCCCTTTTATTTCTCCAAGGGCTATATGGTTTATCCCAATAGCTTGGTAGCTCCTGACCTTCATTTATCTCTTGATAATACTCTTTTTCATGCTCATGTATCTCTTCTCTTATTTTTGATACATATTTAGCTTGTAGTTTCTCATCTATCTTACTTTGAGGTATAGTTTGCTCTATTAACTCATCTTCAAATTTTGCTAGATCAAAGTTCTTATTTAGATACTTTACTATATTTATCACATCACGTTTTGCGTTACCTAAACAGCTTGTAGCGCCAGGGGAAGGCGTCATATTAAAGATAATACCCTCACCTGTATTTATTGAGGCTTCACCAAGCATTAGTTTTTTCTCTTTTTTATTTAGAACCTGAGGTCTAACTCCACCAAAACCCTCTGCATACTCTATCTCAGTCTCTTTAAGCGCTGGTATGATCTTTCTTGCATCTTTTACAAAAAGCTTTTTATTGATAAAAGGTATCTCAAATAAGAAGTTTCTAAATATATAGTTTCTTATATCGCTGTCTTTTAAGAGATCACTAAATATCTTAACAATAGAACCATCAAACCTAAGTGTTTTCCAAAAGTCCATATAGGTTCCACTTTTATATCTCTCTAGCTTAGGTAGAACCAAAGCTGTAGGTCCAAAACGTGTAAGTCCACCCTCTAAGATATCAGGGTCACCATGAAGCGCGGCAAATGGAAGTTTAGGGTTTTGAACCATATAAACCTTACCGTTTAGTATCTTTTGGTTAGTCATATAAAAGCTTCCTGCAACAGGCAAACAAGCATACTCTAAACCGTAACCCATCTTATGAGCTAGGTATAGCGAGTGTGCTCCTGCATCTACAACCACAAAATCTGCAAAGTAAGTTTTTTCACCGACTTTTATTTCAAAGGTACCATCTTGTACCTTTTTGATCTTATCAGCTTTAGAGTTAGTAAAAAGATCAACGGTTTTTCCATCCTCTTTTTTAGCATTATCTATTAGACTTATTGCCATTTTCTCATAATCAACCGTCGTCCACTCACCGACCGAGCCGACACCTACGATTGTTTCAGGGCGCTCATTACCGTTCTCATCAAATACAAGTCTAGGCTCTATCTGTTTTAGATGCTCTTTATCCCACACTTGAAGGTTAGGGAAAAGCTCTTTAAACTCTTCATAACGCTCAAGCATAAACTCAACCTCTTTATCCCCTACACCTAAAGCCATCTTTTGGTGTGAAAATATTACATCATTTTCAAGTTTATGCTGTAAGCAGTATTTCTCTACCATCTTTGCAGTTTGTTTGGTTATAGAAGCTTTTGCAAGGGTATAGTTAGTCTCTATATCGCCAAAGTGTATAGTTTGGGAGTTTCCTCTACCATTTGTATTAAGTGTACCTAAGCCCTCATATTTTTCAAGAACACATATGGACTCTATATCGGTATATCTTGAAAGCTCATATGCAAGTGCAGCTCCTGATATACCACCGCCAACTATAAGAACTTCATATCTATTATCCATTTTATACACCCTTATATCTTTTTCTTATATTACTTTATCAAAAGTTGTATCAAAAGTAAAACTCTAAAAAGGGAAAAATTGTTTTTATTTGAAAATAGTTACAAAACCTCTATCAAAACCGCTATAGTCTTTATAAAACTCCAATAGCTGCGCTTGATAGTTATCGTTTATATAGTTAGTTAAAGGTATTTTTTGATCATATCCCATTTCACAGGCTAGATACTTTATATTTTTTTGAGTGCATTGATCGATAATATCTTTTAAAAGCTCATCACCTACACTTCCACCAAATAAAGCATTTGATGGCTCGAATGCAACGTTTTTAGGTAGCTTATAATCATCTGCGATATAGGGTGGATTTGATACGCAGATATCTATATTTTCATCCACCTCACTCAAAAGATCGCTATATCTAAACTCTATCTTAGCATCTACATTATGCTTTATAGCGTTATTTTTAGCTAGTTTTAGTGCTTTAGGGTTTATATCTAAAGCTAGTATCTTAGAGTTTGGTATAAGCTTTGCAAGCATTACGGAGATGATACCGCTTCCAGTACCTATCTCAGCTATATTGATAGTATCTTTTTTTATTTTTTGTGAAAGCTTTAACACCTCATCGACCAATAGTTCCGTTTCAGGTCTAGGGATAAGTACGCCATCTTGCACTAAAAACTCTTCAGAGTAAAATGAAGCGTAACCTACTATATACTCAAAAGGATAAGAGGTAGAGCGTTTATCTATCATACTCTCGATAGTCTCTATCTGCTCTGAACTAAGAAGTTTATGATCGTTTATCTTTACTTGAAGCTGATCTATACCAAGAGTATGAGCTATAAAAAGCTCTATCTCTTTTCTTGGAGTCTCGGTAATATCTTTTAGTTTAGCTATGTTTTGTGAAACAAGCTCTTTTATGGTTATGGACATCTAGGGGCTTATATAGGTAGTGTAACTACAAACTCCGTTCCATCTTCGCTAGTTGTAAAGCTTATATCTCCCCATAGACCGTTTTCTATAACATCTTTTGCTATAGTAAGCCCTATTCCCGCACCTGTTTGTTTACCAAAAGTTTCATATTTACCAAAGATATATGGTTGAAACTCCTCTTTGATTCCTCGACCGTTATCTTTGATCCTAAAATGTGCATTCTCTTCATCACTATCTATTATGATATCTATCTTCTTTTCACACTCAGGGTCGATAGTATCTTTTAAAGCAAGCTCTTCTGCAGCATTATTTAAAATAGCCTCTAAAGCAAGCTCTAGTTTAAAGGCATCTGTTTTAATTATACGGTTATTGATAATATCAACTGTAATATTTAGCTTATGCTCTTTACCGTTGTAGAAGAAGTTATCGAACTTCTCATCTTTAAATATCTCAAATAGATCTCTAAAGTATGTAAGTTCCCTTTTAAAGTATGCAAAACCGCTATTGTTACCAAAGTATGATATTCCACTCATTATCTTCTTAAACTTGATAAGCTGCTTTAGAGACTCTTCTATCTTAGACTGAATAGCAACATTGCTTGCCATTTCACTCTCATCATCTATAATACCCAAGAACTCATCCACAAAAGGCTCACCACCCATATCGTTAAGCATATTGTCTATTACGTCCACTCTTATAACATTTAGTGAACCTTTTGTTTTATGATAAAACTCGATTATATTATTAGCCGAACTTGCTATTGTAAGGATACTCTCTTTTTCATGGTTATCCTCTTCTATATGATCATCAAGGTAAACCTTTAAAGCTTCCATATTCTTAGCAAGAAAATCAAAGTTGATAGCTATATCCTCATACTTCTCTTCAAGGGCTTGAACTGTTTGGGGTTTTGGCATACCGTAAGTATCTTCAAGGTATCTTGCAACATCTTTGATCTTTTTATTTGCGATATCACGAAGTCTATGAAGGTTGCTTTCAAATCTTGATATATATGAAGTGATCTTTACATTATAAACCTCAAAGATCTTCTCTCTATACTCGTCTCTTCCCTCTTTAGTATCTTCAAACTCATCTATTGAGCTAAGCATACTTATAAACTGCCAAATGGTCTTAAGCTCATATTCCGCTTTCATAGTAAATAGCGTAAGTGCAACCTCTATCTCACCATCCCAGTCGATAAACTCGCAGGTTTCTATTACATGGTTACTTAAAGGCTCTATATCTACGTTTACTGTATCTGCAAATGTATATTTTCCATTTTCACTATTAAAGAACTGAACTACACCTATAATAGTATTACAAGTTTTAATAGGCACAAGCATAGTTGATCTTACGTCGTATTTAAGGCGACCCTCTATTTTGTTGATAAACTCTTGTGATTTACCGTTTAGAACCATCGGGCGGCCTAGCTTAAGGGTATCGAATACAAGCTGACCGTTACCGTCATTATCTATTAGTTTTATCTTTAAAAAGTCGCTGTTTAACTGGTTGTGTTCTACACCCTCCATATAGAAAGGTTTTAAAAGGTATTTATAGTTATCGTACGATCTAACCCATACGGCTACTCTATCAGACTTAGTGTCTTGCTTAAGTTTATCTATTATAGATTGCAGTTGCATTAAAACCCTTTTAATATAAATGATTAGTTAAAAGATTTTAACATAAAGATTATTTATTGAAGATTTAATTATAAAAACTTCTATATTTAATTTACTTTATTAGTACACAACCTTACAATCTTCCATAAAATCACACTTCTTGCAATCCTCCTCTTTAGGCTTGCTTTTAGGGAAAAACTTTTTATAGTCCTTTGAACTATCACACCATAGATTAAATACATCTATCCTGTTTTTTATATAACAAACAGGGGTATGATACATACACTGTAAAAGAAGTGCTTTCTCTTCACTATCCCACCTTTTTGTTTGATATGATGCAATACCGAAAAACTCATTTATGTTTTTATCGTTTAGATACTCGATCCCCTCTATAAACTCCATAGGCTCTTTATCTTTTATAGCATTTATAAAACTTTTGTCAAAACTGCATATCACCACGGCATATATCTGTTTTTTATATCCTCTTTTACCTGCTAACATCTCTTTTAATGTACTAGTTTTATGCCTAAACTGTTTCGAGATGTAACAAAGCTTTTGATCCGTAACATACATAGAAACATCCTTTTATAGATTATTTATTGTTATTATTACAGATAAATGTCTTTTAATTGTCCTTTTATCGTATTTTAGAAGCTTGTTTTTCAGTTATCTTTTTTTTATTATTAAAAAAAAGGATATTTATGAAAGCATTGATAGTTGAAGATGAAGCGTTAATCGCACTAGATATTAAAAAAACTCTTATAAACCTAAACTATGATGTTGTAGATATGTTATCAAACGATATGGAGGTGTTTGAGTTTTTACACAACAACCCAATGCCTGATATATTTATTATGGATATAAACCTAGGGGAAAGCTCCCTAAATGGTATGCAGATTATACAAAAGATAAAAACTAAATACCCAGATATAAAAGTGATATACCTAAGCGGATATTCTGATAATACCACGGCTCAAAGCATACTTGCAAGCGATCCACTTGGATATATAGTTAAACCCTTTAAAAGGGAAAAACTGGAGAAGATATTAAAAGAGGTATAAGAGTTTTTTGGCTTATCGTTATCGACTGACCCTTATTTTTTAATTCCCTTTTATCTTGCTACCTCTACAAAACTAAGATTGTGTTTGCAATCTAATTCGTAAATATTTTACTCCATCTTGGCATTTTAACAGGGTGGAATTTTTTTCTTTAAATTGGAAGTTTAATATTGCCGACAGGATTACCACATTTGCAGAAGCTAAAAATTTGAGATATTTTTTACGTAACAAGCTGAGGACTGATTGAGTTAAAAAAGTTGCTAAATGAAAGTTTTTTAACGAGTTCCGCAAGCAAGTAAAACAATATTGATAATTTTTAGGAACCTATCGGAGATAGGCTTCGAAACGTGGTTGTTTTTGGTTACTTTTTGTCAATACAAAAGTAACATAAGCGAAAGGCTAAAAGCCTTTCAAGAACAAAAAATTAATTGTACCTGTCCCCTTTATTGTTTTTATATCTTAACGGTTTTTTAAGGTGGCAACTGACACCTTTATTTAATAATAACAAATATAATTAATATACATAATATAAAAATAAATATATACAACTTTTTTCTAATTTTACTATATTCTTTTATAAATGAATCAAATTCTTTTTCTTTATTTGTATCAATATATATTTTTTTTAAACTTTTTTTGTATTCTATATCATTAAAAAAATTTGTATACCATAAATCTCTTTTATTAAAAGATTTATTAAAATACATCATTCTAGACATGTGTATGGATAGAAATATAATATAAATAAATAAACATAATATTGTTACTAGTAGTATTAATTCAATCATTCATTTTCACTTTCAGAAAAATCAAAAAAGTTTATTCTCGGGATAAAAGGGTCAGGTGATAATGATAACCTTACCCTCTATCTTTCTTCTTTACTATTTTATTAACTGCTGAATAAAAGTGGTCAAGCTACTCTTCTTCATTTTAACTCTTTTTACAAATTATACCCATTATTCGTCACACTAGCGTCACAACTATACGATCTTCTCCTGCCCTATTCTATACAAAGCGAAGTCGTATTTTATAGGATCGTGTCTATCAAACTCTTTTAGTTTTTCTGTGATCAAAAGTGCAGATTTTAGATCGTATGTTTTTCTATCCAGAAGTCCAAGTTTTTGCGATACTTTAAAAGTGTGGGTATCAAGGGGGAGTATCAGGTCTGATTTATCAACCCCGCTCCATAATCCCATATCAAGGTTATCTTTACGCACCATCCATCTTATAAACATATTCCATCTTTTATATGGAGCGTTTCCTATCTCTTTTATAAATCCGCTCTTATCTCTTTTTGGCGGGTTTCCTACTAAAAACCTATAACCTTGAGAGTCGTGTTTATATATATCGTATATGATATCAATTGATCCTGCTATCGCTTCAAGTACACTATTCTCTTTTTTATAATACTTTACAAAGATATCGTTTAGCGAAGCTTCTTTTTTAAGTCTGGAAAGAGCTATAAATATAGCTATAACGTCATCAGCGTTTTGAAACCTATAGTAAAATCCAGCCAGCTCTTTTTTTATCCTCTCTTCACTACTATCAAGCAGTTCAAAGGGTAAAGAGTTGCAAAACTGAACTATCAAGCTTGCCTTACCGTAACCAAACAAACCGCACAATAAAGAGATATACTCATCTTTATATTTTGAAGCTACCAAAAGGGGATCTGGTCTATCAAAACAAAGCTCCCCTTCACAGTTTCTGCTCTTAACCTCAATATCTAGTAACTCTTTTAACTCTTTATCTCTCAAGGTATTCCTCTATATCTTTTTTTATCTTATCTATTGCACTTACAGCGTCTTCATAATATATCTTATCAAACACATCTTCCAAAATAGCTTCACTTGGCTCTAAATTGTTAAGTATAGATATATCTGCGTATTGGGTTAAAAAGTTTACATCTATAACATAACCGCTTGTACCGATGATCACTAGCATATCGCAATCGTTTAGTTTAGAGTGCATTACGCTATACATCGGTGCAGCTTCACCAAAAAATACAATATCTGGTCTCATCTTGCCACCGCAGGAGTTACAAGTGCCGTTTGTCTCATCTTGCTTATTATAAGCTATATTTGCCTTTGCTCCACACTCCATACAGCAAATCGATGGTAAAAAACCGTGCAGGTGTAAGATATCCTCACACCCTGCTCGCTCCAAAAGATCATCTACGTTTTGTGTTATTAGCTCTATATTGTTTGGATATTTTCTTTTTAGTTCGGCTATTGTTTTATGGGCATTATTTGGCTCTTTATCTTTTATATCTTCTCGCCTCATATTGTAAAAGTGTATGGTCTCATCATAGTTCCAATCTAAACATCCAGCTTGACAAATACGCTCGATATCATAGTTGTCCCAAAGTCCACCGCTTTCTCTAAAAGTTGAGATACCGCTGCTAGCACTAAGTCCCGCTCCGCTAAATATAATAACCTTCTTCATATTTTTATCCAAATATTGTTTTCGATATAATACCAAAAATTTAATTGTGGATCATTTATGAAAAATATTTTAATCACAGGCTGCTCTTCAGGTATAGGACTTGAAACAGCTTTATACCTTAAAAACAAAGGCTATAAGGTATTTGCTACGGCTAGAGATGAAAACGATGTACAAGAGCTTAAAGATATGGGTTTTGATGCAAGATATTTAGATGTAAGAGAATATTACACTATAAGTGAGACCATAAAATATATACTTCAAAAAGCAGGCTCGATAGATGTTGTGTTTAACAACGCAGGTTACGGTCAAATAGGAGCTTTGCAAGATATAGAGACAAAATACCTAAAAGAGCAGTTTGAGACAAATGTATTTGGTATGCATGAGCTTACAAGACAGATAATACCAGTAATGAAAAAACAAGGTCACGGTAAGATCATACAACACAGCTCTGTTCTAGGTCTTATATCTTTAAAGTTTAGAGGTGCATACAACGCTTCAAAATATGCAATAGAGGGTTTAAGCGATACACTGCGCTTGGAGCTAAGAGGCTCAAATATAGATATATCTATTTTAAATACGGGACCAGTTACAAGTAAGTTTAGACAAAATGCTATAAAGAACTTTAAACAAAGTGTAAACTATGAAAATAGCGAGTTTAAAGAGCTTTACGAAGCAAGCCTAAAACAAAATAAAAGCGATGTTCCTTTTAACCTTGAAGCTATAGAGGTTGCAAAAGTGGTAGAGAAGATCATCAAAGCAAAAAAACCGCGCCCAAGGTATTATATAACAAAAGCTACATATATCTTAGCATACCTAAAAAGAGCACTATCTACAAAGCATCTGGACTTTATACTAGATAAGATATAAGGGGATATATTGATAGAAACAGCTATTGCACTATTTATCATTTTATTTTTATATATAATGTTTAAACTAAATATAGAAACATTTAAATATACGCTAAATATATTAAATAAACCAAAAACCTTAAATATAAGTGTAAAGATAGAAGATGATAGTGCTCAGCTTTTGGAGGTATCAGATAAGAGTATGGTGATAAACTACAGTTTTGATAAACAAAACAACACCTTTAACTTTAGCCTGCCAAGTAAACAAAACAGCTATAGTATAAAACTATACGAGTTTAAAGACAATGAGAGAAGATATGAGGGGTTTGTTGATCAAGATATAAGTTTTTTACAAACCATATCCGATAAAGGGATAATATATCTTGATATTCAACTTCTACTTAGATAAGCATTTAAGTAATAAAAGGTATCGTGATAGTAAACTCTGCTCCTCTATACTCTTTTTCGTCAAAAGTAAACTCTTTGTTCTCTACACCAATCGTACCTTTCATACCTTGCGTTATAAGGTTATAGGTCATATGCAGCCCTATACCCGTTCCTTGACTTTGATGTTTTGTAGTAAAGTAAGGCTCAAATACCCTGCCGATAATATCATCTGGTATCCCTCCTGCATTATCAAGGAATTTTATCACTATATTGCCCTCTTCAACTTTCTCTGAGATAAATACATATTTTTCACTATCCCTATTTTCATTTAATGCATCTTTTGCATTGTTGAAGATATTTATAAAACACTGTATAAGCTCATTTGGAAAACCTTTTAGCTCTTTTGTCTCTTCAAGATCAACTATAACCTCTATACCGTTGTTCTTTATGGTTGAATCAACAAGCTGCAAAAATATTTTAGTGTCGTTTTTAAGGTTAAACCTCTCTATTTTTGAGTTACCTTTTATAAAATTTCTAAAATCATCTATGGTTCTTGATAGATACTGTGCATTGTTTACTATCTTTGACATCTCGTTTATAAGGTCTTCATGATCTATAATACTATTCATCTCTTTTTTTAGCTTGTATGAGCTTGCAATAGTTGAGATCATAGATAAAGGCTGTCTCCACTGATGGGCAATATTTCCTATCATCTCACCCATTGAAGCTAGCTTAGCCTGTTCAAAGATCACTTTATTTTTATCATCTAGCTCTTTTTGTATGGTATCACGCTCTGTGATATCCCTGCTAACTCCAAGAACACCCACAAGCTTTCCGTCAGCATCATAAAATGGTGTTTTTAAAGTATCCATAAGTGCTTTTGTACCATCTGGAAATGTTATCCACTCTTCATTGTGCTGCAGCTTTCTATTTTCAAGCATCTGTTTATCTTTTTCGATAAAAAACTCAGCAACCTCTTTATCAAAAAGTTCAAAATCTGTTTTACCAACTATATCTTTTTTCTCTTTTCCAACAAAGTTACAAAAACCGTTATTACACCCTATATATTTTCCATTTTGGTTTTGGTAGTCTTTAAAGAATATAAAATCAGGTATAGAATCTATAATGATATTTAAAAATGTATGTTGATCTGAAAGTTTTTGAAGCATTAGGTCAAACTCATTTGCCAAAACACCTATCTCATCGTTTCTTTTAAGATTGGTTCTAGTGGAGTGGTTACCGCGCTTTGTACTTTTTATAGTATCTATAACCTTGTAGATACTTTTGGTCATATTGGTACCGATAATATATGCAAAGAGCATACCTACTAAAATAGCGATGATAGTATAAATAATACCGTCAACTTTTACATTATAAATACCTTGGTTGATATCGGATTTATTTAATACTACCCTAGCCCATCCTATATGTTGTCTATTTCTAAGTATTGGAGATACAGAATCTATAATATCATTATTCTCAAAAACTATATTGGTAACTATATCACCTTTTAAAAAAGAGGTGCTGATACTATCTGAGATATATTGTCCTATATACTCTTTTTGAGAGTGTGCCAAAACCTGACCTTGTGGACTTAAAATAAGAACTTTCTCAATACCTGGGTAATGTTTGATAGATTCTACAACCTCTTCTAAACCGACAAAATCGTTTGATAAAACCCAAGGTGTAGAGTTTATAGCCAAGGTTTTAGATATACCCTCTATTTTCTTTTGGTTTTGAAGAGTTAAAAAATTTTTCTCTTTCTCAACTAAATATATAATAAATACACTCATAATCACCGTATGCACAGTTGCAATTCCTATGATCAATTCTCTTCTTATAGATGAGGTAAAAAAATCTTTTATCCGTTTTATCACTTTTGAACCCTTATATCCCTAATCTCTTTTTCAAATCTTTTTATAAATTCTCTAACTTTATCATAGGTATTATAGTCTGCTTTTTCAAATCTACTTAACTCCATAGATTCAAGTATCTTTTTACCGTTTTGTGTATTATGAAGGTCTAATATCAAGGTTTTTATTGTGTGTAAAATATGTTTAGGAAAATCTTTTTTTGCCACCAGTCCGTTGTTTAAAAGAGGCTGCGTTTCCCATTTTACAGTAAGCTCTTTTGCTATATCGGGTCTATCTTTTTGAAAAGCGATCCAAGGTGGAGGCCAAGTTGAAGCTGCTACACTTTTTTTAAGATATACATTCATTATAGATGATTCTTGTGAACCAACATACAAATTTTTAATATCTTTATTTATATCTATACCGTTCTTATATAAAAACTCTTGAGGCATCATAGTTGCAGCAAGTGCCGTTGGAGCAGGATAGCTTACTGCCTTTCCTTTTATATCTGCTATATCTTTTATATTTGAATCTTTTCTTACAAGAATGATCCCTCTAAAGTTCTTATCATCTGCCATCTTAGCAAAGATATTATAGTCTAGATCAGAAGCTATAACAGTTTGGTAAGGATTTGGTAAAGATATATCAAAATATCCGCTAAATAGTTTTTTATCATAGCTTGCATAGTTTCTTGATGCTTCAAGCTTAAGCTTTGCATCTATAAGATGTTTGTTTATATAGTCAACCAAAGGCTGATATATCTCAAATAGTTTCTGCGGATTATGTAAAGGGTGTACACCGAAAATATAAACTTTTTTATCAAATGAAGGTGTTTTGGCATACTCTATTTCATAAGCTTTATCGTTTTTTTCTTCACAAGCAGCAAAGAATAAAACACTTAATAAGATCAGGGTGATTTTAAATAGAGTTTTCATAATCCTTTATTGTATTATTATTTTAATTAAAAAGTTTAACTTAAGTCAAAAATATAGATAATCCAGCTACTTAACAACACACACTAAACTGTTCTAAGATATGTTTTAAACTTTGTTTATCTAAGCTTTTTTGATAGTTCACTATTATCTCTCTTGGCATTACAAAAGAGCCTAACTTAGTAAATTGTGTACGCATAGCATTACATATATCTTGTCCTCCGCTTCCGCTGTGAGTTGCAAGCTGTATATATTTTAAAGAGAATAAAGACCTAAAATCATCCCCAACTCTTGATAACCAAGCTATCGCGTTTGTTTGAACAGGTGGTATAGAGTAGTTATATTCAGGTGAAACATAAATATACCCTTGGGTATTTTGCATTTTAAGAGCTAGATCTTTTACAACTTCAGGTATACCAAAATGCTCCTCTTTATACGAATCGTAAATAGGAAGGTCAAGCTTTACAAGATCTATTATCTCATAATCTTTTTCCATATCATCAAATACCGAGGCAATCTCTAGTGCCAATTTCTTATTTTCAACTAAACTTGATACAAATATTAGATACATAACAACTCCTTTATTACTAGTTAGTAATAATTACATCTTTAAGCTTTTATCTTTAAAAGATTTTAGATTTGTTTATAGGTTTAAAAAAACTTTAAATTTAAAGCTGATAATATTATGAATGAATATTCATTTATAGTAATTGTTTCGGTTTTTGTGATCCATTATACAGCCTCCTTCTTGTGTTTTAACTCCTAGGCTGAAACAGTTACTATATGTTGTTTAAAGGTATCTCCACAAAAAATTTAGCTCCATTATCGGTATTTTTTACATACAATCTACCGTGCAAACTTTCTGTAGCAATTTTATAGCTCATATGGAGTCCAAGTCCTGTTCCTAAACTTTTGTGTTTTGTAGTAAAATATGGATCAAATATCTTTGAAATTATATTTTCAGGTACACCGCCTGCATTATCCTCAACCGTGATCTCCACCTTATCATTAAAACGGTTTAACTCTACTTTTATCCATCCATCATTGATATTGTTTTCAACTATCGCATCTTTTGCATTGTTTATTATATTTATCAATACTTGAACAAGTTCACCGACCGTAAGTTCTAAGCTAATAGGTTTGTCGTAGTTTATATTGTTTATCAGTTCTATATGGTGGCTCTCCAAAGAAGCTTTTGTGATCTCTATAGCTTTATCTATTCTATTTTGTAAAATCACCTCTTTTAACTCTTTTTTCTCTTTTACAAAATCCCTAAAAGTATCTATAGTGTTTGAAAGATATTTGGTTTGGTTAACTATATTATCTGTATATTCAGTTATCTCTTCGTTTTTCAACATGCCAAATTCATTTTTCAGCTTCATTGAGCTTGCAAGAGTACTTATTACACTTAAAGGCTGTCTCCATTGATGAGCAATATTTCCTATCATATTTCCCATATCTGCTAGTTTTGACTGTTCAACTATCTGTTTTTCCCTAATAGCATCTATTATCAACTGCTCTTTATCTTTTGATATCTTACTATATATAAAATATATGATAATAAAAATAGCAATAACTAAAATAATAGACAATAGTAATATCACATCATAGTTTCTCTCAAGTGTTTTTATAGCATCTGCTTTTTCCATAATAGCCAGATAAGCTTGAGTTTTATTAGATATCTTATTGATAATTGGGATTATGGTGATCGTATAGTCTTTTTCTCTATCATATGTAGAGCCTGCTCCATTTTGCAAAAACATTTTATAAATATCATCTCTTGATTCTTTACTTGGCATAAGCTGGTAAACGTCTTTGATGGCAACTTTTTTTAATGTATCTAAAACCCTTTGATCAAATAGATACCCTTTATAGTGTGATTCAAAATATTGTTTAGTTTTTTTAACATACTTTTCATCCATATATTGTGCATCTATAAAAAAGTTGCTAAATACATTAAAGTCCCTCATAATATTTGCTGTAATTGCAGCAGCATCAAAAGTAAAACATATCTGCCCTAGGTATTTACCTTTGTATTCCATAGGATATGAGAACCTAAAACCGCTTCCCCTTTTTCCTGTTTCAAAACTATCTATAGGTTTTTTTATCTTATTTACCTCTAAAGGGAGGTATCTATACTTACTTAGTTTATGTCCAAACTTCTTAGGACTTTTCATCACTAAAAAAAGAGTGTTATCGGGCAATACTATATTTATACTTGTAATATGTTTTTTTGTAAGCTGAGAAAATCTAAAACTTAGATCGTTGTATATATCTTTTCTTATCGTATCTATATCGGTATCTTTTTTATTTATTACAGAGTATAGTCTATTTTTTAACTGTGCCCTGCCCAATAATCCAGTATAAAGTATTGAAGATAGCTCTTTATAGTTATTATATGATCTTTGATAAGCTCTAATATGGTTTTGGGTAATAGTATTTAATTGTACTTGGATATCACTGTCTGAAACTTTTTTAACCAAAAAATAAGTAACTATAAGCAACGGTAATAATATAGATGCAAGTATAATTCTAAGTTTTAATAATTTATTATCCAACTTATTCCAATTTATTTTATTTAAGATAATTATAGCGAATAATTTTTTGGTTATCTTTTAAGATTATAGTTTTTTTAAATATTTAACGAAAGGGAAAACTTAAAAGTTTTCCCTTTGTTTAAATTTTATACCACTTTCATTACTCTTCTTTTCTCTCCGCCAGTAAAATCTTCATCTCTGATATTTGATCTTATTTGGATATCATCTTTACCATCAAAATTGTGTGAATTGGTTGTTGTAACTACAGAGTTAGCAATCTCTTTAGTCTCAACCGCAACTTGATTTGCGATTCCTGCCACATTTGCATTCTCTTGACTTGATAAATCTATTCTATTCATATCTTCATTTAACTGTTGAACTACGTTTAGTTGGTTATTTGATGTTTGGGTTACATCCTCTACAAGCTGAGTAGTTTTTGTTATCTTTTCATTTAAAATCGTAAAGTTCTCTACCATTTTATTTGTAATATTTTTACCCTCATTTGCTTTATTTGTAGCCGCTTCAACTATAGACTTTATCTCTGCCGCTGCTTCAGCAGATCTTGCTGCTAGGTTTCTTACCTCTTGTGCAACAACTGCAAAACCTTTTCCAGCTTCACCTGCTGTAGCCGCTTCAACTGCAGCGTTTAGCGAAAGGATATTTGTTTGGAAAGCTATTTGATCAACTATAGAAATAGATTCATGTATAGTATTTACTTTTTCATTTATATCATCCATAGCTTTTGTTGTTTCTTGTGAAAGCTGTTCTCCTAAGTTTGCCGACTCACTTGATTCTTGTGCAAGCTTTAACATCTCATTTGCATTTGTAGCAGTACTATGCAGGTTGTCTGATATCTCAGTAATAATAGCCGCCGTCTCTTCAATAGTTGCAGCCTCTTTGTTTGATGAATCGTATAAAGAGTTTACGCTATTTGTAAGTTCATCTGCATTTTGAAGAAGTATAAGCCCTAAACGTTTATTTCCTACAAGCATTGTATTTAATGTTGATCTTACTTCAACTACGGCTTTTTCTATTTTTCCGCTGGCATTTTCTATATTAGGAGTATAGTCATCTTTACTAAAGCTATCAAGTACATACAATATCTTATTTATATCCGTACCGATATTTTTATTTAACTCTTCAAGCATATCATTGATAAGTATTTTTAGTTTTTCAAGCTCTGGGTCACTGGTTTGTTCTTCAATTCTTTGTGTTAGGTCACCCTCTTTTATTTTGTTGAGTACTAACGAAGTGTTCTTTAACACTTCACTATTTTTTGTAAAACTCTCTTTTGTATTATTGATATTATTATTTATAGCCTTGATCATATGTCCGATCTCATCATTAGTTGTTATATCAATAGTATGTACACTTGTCTTTTCTCTATTAATAAATTTAAAAAACACCTCTAAACCGTTGCTTAATTGTTTTAAAGGATTTAATATGATCTTTTTTAATCCAAGACTTACAGCTACGTTTATCATAATAACTATCAACGCCATTATTCCAAGAAAAGTGTATACTAGACCATTTAAGTTTTCTATTTTTTCATCTAAAAAAGTTGATGGCTGACCGATGATATTATATGCTATCACCTCACCTTTTGAGTTTTTTATTTCACTATATGTTGAAAAAAAGTTATCACCTACATATATTCCATCTTTAAAAAGTGTTTGATAATCAATAGACTTTGCAAACTCTATTGTTTTATCAGAGAAATATTTATTGTTTAATACTACAAACCTATCTATCTTTTTATTTTTAGCTGCACTTTTTGCTATCTCTAAAGCTTTTGGAGTTAAAAGCATAAGATATCTTTTGTTCTCTTTTTCAAAGTCTCTACTTACGCTGCCCACACCTTGCATAAACTCTAAACTTCCAAGTAGCACTCCATTATCTATGATAGGCACTATACCTCTGATAAATAAACCGCTTTTACCTAGCTCTAAAAGTACCTTTGATTTTTTTTGCGCTTGAACTTTTTGTATACTATCCCTATAACTTAAGCTATCTGCGTACTTATCAGTCTTCCAACTTCTTAAAAATGAGTTTAGTTCATTATCATGAATATGAACTTTTATCCCTTTAAAGTTAGTGTTCTTCTTATACTGTTCACCTATAGACTTTAAAACATTTATAGCTTTAGTTCTATCTTTATATTTTAATGCTTGCTTGATATCAAGGTTAGTTGTCAAAGATACTGCATTTGTAAGCCCCACGTCAAACTTTTTTTGAAACTTTTGATCAAGGTTGAAAATAATATCTTTTTTAACCCTTTTTAGCTCTAACTCTAATAGGTCATTCTTTTTATATTCAGAAAAGATAAATGCAAGTATAAGTATAAGCGTACTAATAGGCAATATAAGCATCATAAACTTAAACTCTAAAGTTCTTTTTTTCATTAATTACTCCAAAATAATATTGATATAGACTATTTGTAGAATTTTTTGTGAAAATAGTCGGCGAAATAATATAGAAAAAAAGTGAAAAAGCAGTGAAAATTTGACCTATGTCAAAAAAATAAGAAAATTGGTGGAGATGTGGAGAGTCGAACTCCAGTCTTAAAATAACTACTACCGGCGTCTACATGTTTAGCAAAGTTGTAAAATTTCACTCTATAGCAGCACAACTTCCAAAGCAACCATAAAGCTAAGATCTAAAATGTCTCTTATGGATCGATCAATTCCAAAAAGATAATCTATCAGGGTCGAGCCTCCATAATCTACTTAGATAGAATCAGTAGCGGAAGCCTCCAATGCTCAAGCCGTTAGGCGAGCTAAGTTTGATAACTTACGCAGCGTGCGCGTAAGCTGGAGCGTAATTTGTATTATTTGCGTCTAAATTTATGTGAGCCGTTTAACGATATGCCCAGACCGACATGCAACCAATCCTCGCTATTCCAATCGATACCAAGTCATCCCCATAGTCGAAAATTGAGATGCGAATTATACAGTTTTTTTAAAGAAAAGTCAAAATAGGCTCTAGTGCCTTTTGCTTCTCTTCATCACTCATAAGCCCGTCTAAAGCTCCACTTTTTACTTTACCTGTATATAGGTTTTTAATGGCACCGCTTCTCTCTATCTTATATACGATATAGTTTAAAGGGTTTGTGTCTTTTAAAGCTAAAGAGTATATCACATCGCCTCTAGTATCAAAGATCATCTTTATATCGCGACCCTCCATAAACTTTTCCAAAGTAGGCTCTATAGCAAACTCTTTTAGCGCCCAAGGGATAGATGAAATATTTGCAACAAGTATTATCTTTTTATTAGTATCTATAAACTTTTTTATATCGTTTAGTACGGCTAAGCTTTCATGGTTACCAACTATTAAATAGCACTCTTCACCTTTTGTAAAAAGCTCTTGTTTTGTATATATCTTACTATCGCCTACTATTTTATACTCGTTTGGCATATACTTTATATCTAGTTTTATATCTTTTGTTTCAAGTTTCTGTTCAGGTTTAGGAGCGACTAAATATGTAAGTGCAACCATACCTATAATACTTAAAAATACTATTTTAATAGTATTTGCTATCATCTTTTTACCCACCTTTTAAATAATCTATTTGTTGTAATATCTTCACTTAGTTTTTTATGTTCGACAATATGTTTAACTAACTCATTTGCTAGATATGGAGATAGAACAAATCCTCTTCCCCCTACTCCATTTAAAACAAATAAATTTGGATACATACTAAATCTACTTTCATTTACATGTGTTCCATTTCTCATATATGGAAACTCATTTAGAGTCTTAGATGAATCTATAAGCTCACCCACCATAGGGAAATAATCCTTACTTGAAGACCTAGCTCCACCGTAATGTTTTATTACATTGCAGCCGTCAAGCTCTACAATATCTGCTGCTTTTTTTAAAAGCTCTTTTGTATCATCTTCGCTTATCTCTTTTTCTAATACGTTTCTATGGTGTGTTGCACCTATAGATACTATATTTATACCCTCTTTAAAACTTGCAAACGATCTTGATACAGAACACTCTTTATGGTAGTTATGACTAAATTCGCTTTTTGTTTCCACATCTATTCTTTGACCCCAAACAGGTCTGATACCTAGATACTCCTCTTTTATAAGTGATACATCAGCACCTGTACACCAGATAATATTTTTTGCTTTTATATCATCGTTTAAAACCCAAGTATCATCTTTAAAATCTAAAGTTTCAACTTTATAATTTAATCTTTTTTCAACATCATTTGCCAAAGCTTTGCATAACTCTTTTGAGCTTACAACACTCCCTATCTCAAAAAAATATCCATTATGTTTTTTCTCATATGTAAAGTCCATACTATCTTTATAGCTTTGAAACTTCTGCTCATCTATCTCATCTTTTGGAATCCTTAGAACCCCGCAATTTGATATATTATCGCTAAACTGCTCTTTATAAAGATTTGTTGAAAAATTTAATGAGTCAGTTACTAGATCTTTAAATTTATTTGGTTTTCCAAGTAGCGGTGAAAGAAAAGCTCCCGCTGCCCCGCTTGCCCCATCTGCTATATCTTCATTTTTATCTATTAGTAAAACTGAGTTGCTGTGTTTTGAAAGAAAATAAGTGCTACTGCACCCTGCAATTCCAGCTCCTATTATCACATATTCGTAACTCATATCTTTTTGATCTTTTCTATCTCATCACGAAGTCTAATAGCCTCTTCAAAGTTTAGATCTTTTGCGGCTTTTTGCATCTTTTTATTTAGCTCTATAAGTATCTTCTTCCTCTCACTTGCAGGCATCTTTTCAAGCTTTTGTTTTTTAAGAGCTACATCATCGTACTCTTCAAGTTTTAGGTTCTCATCAAGCACCCTTTTGGTTGTTTGAGGTGTGATACCGTGCTTTTTATTATGTTCCATCTGAACTTCTCTACGATGGTTTGTGGTATCTATTGCAAACTGCATAGAGTCTGTTACTTTTTTAGCGTATAAAATAACCTTACCGTTTGAGTTTCTTGCCGCCCTACCCATTGTTTGGATAAGACTTGTTCTAGATCTTAAAAACCCCTCTTTGTCTGCATCTAAAATAGCTACAAGTGACGTCTCTGGAATATCAAGCCCCTCTCTTAAAAGGTTGATACCTATAAGTACATCAAACTCACCAAGACGCAGTGCACGTATGATCTGGTTTCTCTCGATTGCATCAATATCACTATGCATATATTTCACCTTGATACCAAGCCCTGCATAGTATGAGCTAAGCTCCTCTGCCATCTTTTTGGTTAAAACCGTGATTAAAACCCTCTCATTACGCTCACACACTTTTTTGATCTCATCATGCAGGTTCTCAACCTGATACTCGCTATCACGTATCTCGATCACTGGGTCAAGAAGCCCCGTAGGTCTTATGATCTGTTCTGCAACAGTAGCTGATAGATCAAGCTCAAGTTCATTTGGTGTTGCACTTACAAATAAAAAGTGGGGTGCTTTTCCTATATACTCCTCAAACTTTAAAGGTCTATTATCAAGTGCACTTGGAAGCCTAAAACCATACTCCACAAGCACCTCTTTTCTACTTCTATCTCCTGCATACATCCCGCGAAACTGAGGTAGTGAAACGTGTGATTCATCCACTATCAAAAGATAGTCGTTGTGCTTTGCGGCAAAATAGTCTATAAGGGAGTAAGGTGTTTCACCAGGCTTTAAACCAGTGAGGTGACGTGAGTAGTTCTCGATCCCTTTACACATACCTGTTGATTCAAGCATCTCTAGATCAAACTCTGTTCTTTGCTTCAGCCTTTGATACTCCACAACTCTATTGTTCTCTTCATAGAACTTCAACCTCTCATCAAGCTCTTCCTCTATGGTTTTTATAGCCACGGCAAGCTTATCGTTTGATACTACAAAAGGGTTAACAGAGTAGATAGTAACCGTGTCAACCTCTTTTTGAATATTGTTAGTTAGATACTCAACTTTTTTTATAGACTCAACCTCGTCACCAAAGAACTCTATCTTAAAATACTCATCCTCAAAATAAGCAGGAAAGATATCTATAACATCGCCGTTTACCCTAAAGTCTGCTCTATCAAAGAACTTATCGTTTCTTTTATACCCCATCTCAACAAGTTTAAGTAAAAGCTCTCTTTGGGAATAATCCTGCCCAACTTCTAGCTTTTGAACCATAGCACTATACTCTTCAGGTGATCCAAGACCGTAGTTAGCTGAAACAGAAGCTATACAGATAACATCGTCAAAACTAAGTAAGCTTGCCGTAGCACTAAGTCTTAAACGCTCCAGCTCACTATTTATAGAGCTATCTTTTTCTATAAAAAGATCTTGCCTTGGGATATACGCTTCAGGTTGATAATAGTCATAATAAGAGATAAAATATTCAACATGATTATTTGGGAAAAAAGCTCTAAACTCAGAGTATAGCTGTGCGGCAAGGGTTTTATTGTGGGTCATAATAAGTGTAGGCTTTTGTGTCTTTTCTATCACTTTAGCCATTGTATAGGTTTTACCACTTCCAGTAACTCCTAAAAGTGTTTGGTATTGATTGCCGTCTAGTATAGAGCTTGAAAGTTTCTCTATAGCTTCAGGCTGATCTCCTGCAGGTGAATATTTACTATCTACTTTAAATTTTTTCATAGGCGGATTATAGCTTTTTAAAGTTTATAATGCTTTTACGCAGGTTAACTATTAGTTGTTTATGCTGTTTTGTTTAAGATCGTTTACTGCATAAGTTTGAGTTTGAAGATTTTTCTTGATCTTTTGAGCAAGTTTATGTACGCTCATTGCATAATATGCACTATGGTTGTATCTTGTGATAACATAAAAGTTCTTAGCTCCATACCATAGCTCATCGTAGTTTGCACAGCTTAGTTTTATAAGTCTTACCTTATCGTGATAATCCCACTTACCATATTTTGGTCTTATCCCTTTTAGCTCTTTTCTATGGTATTTTTTATTATAGCCGGTTCTATACTTTTCAAACCTCTGACCTTCATATGAAACCCTAGTAGCAACCTCTTCATTTGTTTCCCAGCCATGCTCTTTAAGATAGTTTGCTATACTTGCTATTGCATCTTGTGGGTGAAGTAGACTCACTCTTCCGTCATTATTGAAGTCTATACCAAAATGTTTATAACTGCTAGGCATAAACTGTCCAAGTCCTATAGCTCCTGCATATGAGCCTTTTACTGCTTTTGGGTCTATCTTATATTTATACATAAGTCTTATAAACTCTTCAAGCTGTTTTGTAAAGAACTTATTTCTTCTATTCTTTTCAAAAGCAAGAGTTGCTAAAGTATCAAATACGGGATATTTACCTACATTTTTTCCATATAAGCTCTCTATTCCTATGATAGCAGCTATATACTCCTTAGGTACGCCAAAATTCTTCTCAACTTCATTAAATGTGCTCTTATATTTTTTTATAAATGACACACCTTGTTGCGCTCTTTTATTGGTCACTTTATATTTAACATATCTATCCCAAGCACCGTGTTTAGGCATCTCTACTTTAGGTCTTTTGATAGTTTTTAACGGTGAATATATCTTTAAAGGTACTTTTTGAAGTTTTACATCAGATAATAGTGTTTCAAGATACGATCTTTTGTAGTTATGCTTTTTAACCATCATATCTATAAAATTTTGTGCATCTTTATTGCTTGTATAATCTTTTGCATTTAAAAAGCTAGACAGTATAAATATAGCCAACAGTATAAACTTCAATCCAAAATCCTTGTAAATTTAAAAACTATTTATAATTATAGGATTTTTTAATTACATTAATTTTAAAAAATGTCAATTCTTGACAAAAATTTTAAAACTAGTTTTGAATCTTTGGTATTTTAATACTAAAACAAGCACCTTTATACTCTTTATCTTCATAACAATATGTTTTATTTTTAACTTCAAGATCACCGTTCATATGTTTTGACACCAACTCTAAAGACATATATAAACCTATACCAGTACCATCAGCTTTATGTTTTGTAGTGAAATAAGGTTCAAAAATCCTATCTATAATATTTTCAGGTACTCCGCCAGCATTATCAGTTATATTAAAATATACTCTTTTATCATCATCTAATATATCAACAAAGATGAGCTTTCTTCTGTTATCATTTGTATCTAATGCATCTTTTGCATTATTCATTAGGTTCATTATAACTTGCATAAGTTCATTTTCTAAACCTAACACATTTATATCTTGCAAATTCTCAATAATATCTATCTCTAGATTTTTAAACTTAGCACTAATAAGCCTAAATGTTTTTTCATAACTCTCTTTTAAATTAAACTCTTTAATATCCTTATTTGGTTTAAAGAAATTTCTAAAATCATCTATAGTTTGCGAAAGGTATTGAGCATTATCATTTATAGAATTTAGTTGTTGTATTTGATCCTCTTTATCATCTTTTATATTCATCTCTTTAGCAAGCATCATCCCTGTTGAGATGGTTGTAATAACACTTAAAGGCTGTCTCCATTGATGAGCAATATTACCTATCATCTCTCCCATCGCAGCCATTTTTGATTGATGAATCAAAAGATTCTCTTTCTCTTTTAATATCTCTTCAACCTCTTTTTGAGCAGTAAGATCTACAAAAGAAGCAACATAGTACGCTATCTGTGCATTCTCATCAAGTACCGTTTGTATTATCAAATGCTCTGTTAAAATATCACCGCTTTTTTTTAGATTTTTTATCTCACCGCTCCAATAATTATATTTTTTTAAAGAGATAAACATCTCTCTATAAAAATCTTCATTATGGATACCTGATTTTAAAATAGATGGATTTAAACCTATAACATCTTCATGCTCATAACCTGTTATCTTTGTAAACATTTTATTGATACTAAGTATCTTTGTATCCTTATCGGTTATCATCATCCCGCTTTGTGTTTCAAAAGCAACAGCAGCGATCTTCAATGCCTCTTGAGAGCTCTGCATTCTTTCAAGCATAGTATTAACTTCATCATAAAGTTTTCCATATTCGTTTTTTTCATTGGTTTGGGCTCTATGTTTTAATGAATCTGTTACTTCGATCTTTTCTAGGAATTTAACTAATCCTAATATTGGTTGAGTGAACTTTTTAGCATAGTAAACAGATAAAAAATAAGATACGCTAAACATTACGGCCAAGATTAAAATAGCCATATAAATATTTTCAAGTGCAACATCAATTATACTTTTTATATTAAACTTAACAGAAATATAACCTAAACTCGTACCTTGATAACTGGCGTCCATAAAAAGTTTCAAGGTATCAAATGAGATCATTATCTTATTATCAAGATTATCAATTTGTTCTACTTCAAAATTTTTATTATCTTTACTATATTGATATATAGGCTTTTTATCTAATGTATAAAGAACCATTCTATCAAGATGTACAAAAGATTTTAATTTAGTTGAAATATCAGCCGCTGCGGAAAGATCATTTAACAAGGTAAGCTTTGCAATATCTTGTCCCAATACAAGAGCCGCTATTCTAGACTTTTCCAATGTATTTTCATACTGTTCATCCATATACCAAAAAAGAAAACTACTGTAACTTACCATACTAGTTAAAATAGTTACAAGCAGTATTATAGATGTAAGTCTACTCTTAATGGAGCCTTGATATTTCAACTTTTATCCTATATTATATATTTGAAGGATTCTCAATCGGTACGGAAGGATCATTCCCCCATTCAAGCCAAGAACCATCATAAACAGAAGCTTTAAAACCAAGCTCTTGTAATACTATATAATTAAGTGCAGCTTCTGCACCGCCGTCACAATAAAGAATTATATCCTTATCTTTAGGAATATCTTTATATATATTTTTTAGTTCACTCCACTCTTTCATTATGTTCCCGTCTTTTGTGACTTGATAATTTTGAGTACAAGCATAGTTTTTTGCAGTAGGAATATGTCCGTATCTTTTAGCTAAAGACTCTTTACCATCATAGTGAGACTTTTTTCTTCCATCTATTATAGTTTTTTTACCTATAGAAAGAAGAGTGCTTAGTTTAGTTTGAACCTTATTGTTATCTACCCTTATAACAAACTCTTTTCTTTGTGGTATATATATCTTTTGATACGGTAAAATTATCTTCTATTTTATTTCCGTAACCGTATTTAAATAAACCTACATTCTTATGCCCTAGAGTTTGAAGTATCCAATAAAATCTTGCTACCCATATAAAATCACCGTTATCGTAAGCTACGACTAACGAATTATGATCTATTCCTGCATCACTTAAAAGATCACTTAAAAAATCTAGTTTCGGCATCATAAAACTTTCATCAAAAAGACTTTTAAGCCCTGGAATATTAACACTATTTTCAATATGTCCTTTTATATATTCATCTTTTGAACGAAGATCGACTAGAACCAGCATTTTATTATCAATATTTTGACTAAGCCAGTCAATAGTGACAATAGTAGGTACATCTTTTGCAGCATACAAAAATGTCACAAACAACGATAAAATCAATAACCTAAAAGCTCTCATCCTAAATCCTTTATACTTAATTTTAAATTATAACTAATAATAGCTAAAGTTATATATTGTTGATTGTTACCAAATTGTTAAAAATCAAGCATAAAAAAAGGGGAAGCTATTTGCTTCCCCTTTGAGTGATTTATATTTAGCTATTAGTATAGACCAAATTGTCCGTTTGACATTTTGTATAAAACTCTTAAGTTATCATCTTTATCGTAGAATACTTTAAATGCTTCTTCATTAGCTTTTAACTCTTCTAATGCATCTGCGATATCTACAGGTTTGTAAGATTCTAACTTAACTGGTACGATTACGTCTTCAAAAGCTTCTAGTTCATTTGCAACTTCATCTTGGAACTCTTCAGCAGCTTCAGCAAATTTTGTTGCTTTATGAGAAGAGATCTTATCATGATGGCGTCTAAGTTTTTTAGAAGCTCTATCTACAGCGATATCGATCGCACTGTAAAGATCTTTATCTTTTTGTTTAATAACTATAGTATTTAGATTTGGAACATTTATAGTAAACTCAAATGTAAAAGTATGTTTTCCGTTTTTCTCAGCTTGTTCAACGATTGAATGAACAGAAATTATATCTAAATTAAATTTTTCGAAACTTGCAATTGAAGCTTCTATATGGTTTTTTATAGCCTCTGTAAGGTCTATGTGTCTTCCTACAATACTAGTGTTCATAGTATCTCCTTTATCTTTGTCTTAACATTCTAATTATAACCTATGGGAGCTAAATTTTGTGTAAATCTCACACAAGTGTTATAAACTTTCCTCTTCCATAAGGTCTTGTATCACGCTTTCTCGTTTGGTTGTCTCTATTTTTTTACATCCACTGACCAAAGCTTCCTCTTCACCTACTATATAACACATCTTTTTTGCTCTAGTGATCGCAGTATATAAAAGCTTGGTATTATGCATAATATAATGTGAGAATGTCATAGGGATAAGCGCGTTCTCATACTCCATACCTTGGGTCTTGTGTATAGTTAGAGCATACGCTAAAGATAGAAGTGAATCAAGCTGGTCAAAATCATAATATACAACCATATCATCATTTGGGTATAAAACTATACACTCCCTCTCTTCCATATCAAGTTTTATGATGATACCAAGCATTCCATTGAAAACTCTTTTTTCAAACTTATCCTCATACCCCTCTTTATACATCTTCATGGTCTTAACTTTCATATTCTCATTTTTAGTATGTATAACCTTATCACCTTGTTTATACTCATATTTCTTTGTTTGATATGCTTTTTTTCTACCTGAGTTAAATAGTTTTTGAAGCTCCATATTAAGGTTCTCTACACCTAGTGTACCGTTTTTCATTGGAGTGATTATCTGAAAAAGGGTTAGATATTTTCCTATCTCTTTCTCTTTTAAAAGGCGATTTAGCTCTTTTATATATGAACCTGCTACTTGGATTATCCTATTTAATATCCTTGCAGTATTTTGAGCTCTAAGTGTTCCAAGCTCACTTCCGCTTACACTATTTTTTATAGCATAATAGTTATCAATTGAGACATCTATAAAAGAAAAATCATCATATTTAGCATTATATTCAGGCACTTCGCCCTTTCTTATCTCATTTGCTATAACTGCTATTGCTTGGTTCTCATCTTGTCTATATATCTTTGTAAGTTTTGATATAGGTGCTAGGTTGAAGTTGATACAATCCTCTAAGATATTCCCCGCACCGATAGCAGGCAGCTGACCATCATCACCCACTATTATAAAAATAGTATCATCATCTATTTTTGAGATAACCTGATAAAACATCACACTATTTACCATAGATGCTTCATCAAGAAGAATCACTTTTTGTGGAAAATAGTCTTTCTCTTTATTAGTAACCAGAAGTGACTGAATGGTACTACTTGTATATCCCGTAGTATCAGATATCCTTTGTGCTGCTATACCACTTAGTGCAATACAGATAATATCATCATAGCTGTATCTCTCTTCTAAAAGCTCTAAGATAGCCCTACTTGAGGTTGATTTACCAGTTCCAGCATAACCCACAAGCAATACTGTTTTCTCACCGTCATTTATATACTCAACCGCTTTTTTCTGCTCTTTAGAAAGCTTTATACCTATGCTTTGCTCTTTTTTTTCTATATACTCTTCAAAGTTTGAGACTATCTTTTGATTTTTATCTTTTCTTCTATTTTTAAAAAACTCCAGTATTCTAGTCTCTGCAAAATGAAGCATACTAGGTGTATATCTATCTTTTTTCGTTTCATATATATCGTTTGAAACCAGCATATCATTTAAGCAATTTTGGTATAGTTCATCTTCATTGTGAAAGTTTAAAGCATTGTTTAAAAGTGAAAAAAGTTTCTCTTTTGAGATAGAGCTATTTCCGTTAGCCTCGCAATACTCTTTTAAAGTATAGTTTATACAAGCACTTATACGAAACTCGCTTTTTCTATCAAGTCCAAGATTTACCGCAATTTCGTCTGCTCTTTTAAATCCAACACCCTTTATTCGTATCAGCATATAAGGGTTCTCTTTGATCTTCTCTACAAGATTTTCAACCTCACTAAACTCGGCATATATTTTATTGATAAGAGTTCCAGTTACACTGTATTGGGAGAGGAAAGAGCCAAGCTCCCTTAGGTGTTTGAACTTGTTCCAGCTTGTAACTATAGATATAAGTTTCTTCTCTTTTATTCCCTTGAACTCTAAAAGTTTTGAAGGGGTGTTATCAAGTATCTCTACAAGCTCTTCATCGCTGTATTTTTTTGTAAGCTCCGCTGCTAGTTTTTTTGAAATACCTTTTACTATTTTAGTAAGGAAAAAATAAAGCTCCGCTTCTTTGATCTCTAAAGTTGTAAACTCGAACTGTACACCGTATTTTTTATGGTTGCTCCAGTTACCGTTTAAAAGAATCTCTTCACCCACAAGTTTTTCAAGGTCCGTATCAAAGTATTGACCACATATCTTTTGTCCGTTATCTAAAACGGCTATGGTGTAGTTGTTCTCTTCATTAAAGTATAAAACCCTTTTAAGAACCCCGCTAAGGTTAAAAGATTTAGTAGTATCCATCGTTGAACTTTTTTGATTTATGTTTATCTTTTTTATAGCTTGATCTATTTTTCTCTTTATGCAAAAGGTTTGCTTCTTTTAATAGATACTCTTGAACTTCGCTAAAATCATCTATCTCTTTTAGTGTTGTGTTTAAAACAAGATTTTTAAACTCTATAAGCTTTTGGAAATACTCAGAGTTTAACCTTACCTCTTTTGTATATGAAAGCTGTTCATTAAAACCGTTCACCTTTTGGCAAAACTCATCAAAGCTAGTATCCTCTTTTTTTAAAAGTGCTACTATACGCCCTGCAAATTTCTCTAAGGCTCTAATATATTTTAGTCTTAAAACTTTCTCGTTTATCTTTTAGCCTTTAGGTTAGAGATGATGTTTTATAAAGCTGCATCAAACCTTTATAGAAATCTTCCGATTTAAAGTCATCTATAAGACCACTTGAGGTTGCAAGATATTGATGTATCTTTCTTAATTTTGGAAGACGCTCTGGAAACATATCACTTAAGATAATAGATGATATCTCTTGTCTCATTAATATCGAAGGTGGTAAGATACCAAGTTCAAGAAGACCTATAATAGCTTCATTATTATACTTTACATGGTGGTGGCTACCATGTGGACATGCATTTGTACTAACAAGTGTTTTACATTGATCACAATACACAAATTCACTTATGATCTCTATTTCGATCTCTATCTCACCTAAGGTATCTACAATAGAGTGTAGATGGTGCGACTCATCATAATAAGCACCAAGACCAGCGTGGTTTTGTCCCATTATAAGTTTATCGGCACCATAGTTCTTTGCAACTATCGCATTAAGTGCAAGCTCGTTAAATCCACCGAAAATATAAGTATTTTCTAAAGGTATAACAACTGCTTTGCTTTTTGGCAGATAATTATCTACAAAATATTGTAGTGTTTTTAATTTTGTTTCAAATGAGATAATATCATCCACAAAAGGTTTTTGAACAAACAGTATCAAAAGATCACTTTTAACAAATGCTGTTCTAATAACTCTTTCGTGAACCCTATGAAAAGGGCGAGCTGTTAACATCATAGATGATATACTTGAGGGTTGGGTGTCTTCTATAGCTTCTTTGATCTTATCTTTATGATCTTTTATATCTTCAAAATCAACTTCATACTCACCACACACTGCGTAGTTTCCAAGTCTTCTATATGTATCTTGAACCCCAGGGTGTTCAGGGTTATTTGTACCGTAGATCTTTCTAACTCTCTCATCTTTATCTATCTTAAATACTTCATCAACTTTTAAAGTACCGTATACTTTATCTTTAAAAAATAGGTGTAAAATATCACCTTTTTTTGCAGACTTTAGTACCTTTTCATTTGTTTTACCGTTTGGTGCAAGTACGAATGAGAATGGGAAAAGCTTCCCTTTATATCTACCTGTTTTATCAACCTCTTTTGCATCTCTTTCATTCATAAGACCTTCAACAGGAGACAATAATCCATTCTTTGCCATTGCCAAAGTTGCAATAGCTTCTTTATCAATATATAAATATTTCTTCTTATCCATCAATTTCCACCAAACAATTTATCATTAAAAGATCAATTATATCCAATTGATCACAAAAATCTTCTTTGATACCTATCTATCATAGTTTCATTTCCGTTAATTCCACCTTGATGTATATATAATATAGGTATTTTTTTATCTATAGTGTTTCTATTTAATCCATCTATTAAACTTTGCCAGCCTATAGGATCGTATAAAAGATCAAACTCGATACCTGTTTGTTCTATCAAATCTTTATATGTCTCATAGTTTTGTTTATATAGTTTTCCAAAATGAAATTTTCTAGGTGTATCTATGATCTTAGGGTAAAACTTCTCATCATTTTCAAGCATAGAAAACTGCTTTTTTAGATACTCCTTATCACCCACACAAGCACAAGTATAAACATCAAACTCTATATTTTTTTGTAAAAAAAGTGCCGTAGTTCCAGTACCGCTTGGTAGAAAGATATTTAGTTTTTCTATCTTTTGCTCTTTTGCCCAGCTTTTTATCTCATCAGCAAGCTTTGCTATACCATACTCTGACTCTTTTACTCTACCACCCTCTTCTATCACTAAAGTATCGTTTTGAAAATTTTGTTCATAGATATACTCTTGAAGAGTTTTCTCTTTTTTTAGATCAAGTTCTATAAAGTTTGCACCGTTTTGTATAGCGTTTTTATAGTTACCACTTGGGTTCTCTTTTAAAAAGCTAGCTATATGATCTACATAATAGTCAAACTCAATTTGTTTATTCTTTGCTAGAACAGATAGTGAATATAAAGCGTTTGATTGAGAAGATCCAAAAGATACTATTTTTTTAATATTTGATAGATCTTTTTCTAAAAAATATAAAAACTTTCTAGCTTTATTACCGTTGAAATCTTTATCTAAAAGATCATCTCTTTTTACAAATATATCATAGTTGTTGAAATTTACCTTTTGAATAGGTGAGTTTAAAAGTTCTATTTTCTCTTTCCGCTAGAAAACTCAATGATATATTGGGCAATATCATCTAAATGAACTACATCTTTAACCGCTCCTGCTTCTATAGCTTTTGCAGGCATTCCAAAAACTACACAGCTCTCTTCATTTTGTGCTACGGTATAAGCACCGTTATCGTGAAGCTCTTTCATACCAATAGTTCCATCATCGCCCATACCTGTCATCATAACAGCCATTGCACCACCGCCTACAGTGTTGTTCATTGATCTAAACATCATATCAACACTTGGTTTATGACGACTTACTTTTATCTCATCTAAAAGTTTGATCTTATAATCGCTACCAACTTTCTCTATTGTTAGGTGCATATTTCCAGGAGCTAAATATGCGTGTGATTTTTTAAGTATCTCACCATCTTTTGCTTCACTTACTTCAAGATCGCTGCTTGCATTTAATCTATTTGCAAAAGAGTTTGAAAAACCGTAAGGGATATGTTGAGACATTATAATAGGAGGAAGTCCTGCAGGAAGCTTTTGAAAAACCCTTATAAGCGATTCAACTCCACCTGTAGATGAGCCTATACCTATCACTTTACTTCCTGGCATCAATGCAGGTCTTTTAGGCATAACTTCATCTGGATGAACTTTTCTCTCTACACCATTTACAAGTTCAGGTGTTTGTTTATGTGATTTAACTTCTACGGTAGGTTTTGGTTTTTTTAAAGTATATCTTTTAAGTAAGAATGTTAGGTTTAAAAGTGTATCTTTTATCCTATCTGAAAACATACTCATTGACTCACCCGTTTCAGGTTTAGCGATAAAACCAACGGCACCGTCATCAAAGATATCGTTTCCTCTTGCACCCTCACTAGATATTACAACAGCAGGCATAGGATGAAGTCTCATAAGGTTTCGCAAAAATGTTACACCATCCATCTTAGGCATATTTACATCTATCGTAACTAGATCAGGCTCATACTTTTTGATTTTCTCCCTTGCATCGTAAGCATCCATAGCGTCTGCAATAACTTCAAATTCATCAATGGAGTTTATCATATCTTTTAAAACTCTTCTCATTGAAGGGGAGTCATCAATCACTAAAACCGTATACATTCACCTGCCTTAATTAAAATAGATCTATTTCCATTTGAGGTTCAACCGCAGAATCATCAGCACCAAATAGATCAACACCGCCAACATACTCTTTGATAACAGGAGCTTTTGCGATCTCTGTTTGTAATGCTTTTTCATCTTGAGCAATTTTACTATCTGTATCAGATTTTTGAGTAACTTTGATAAATGTTTGAAAATTATCCGCCATTAAAATCAATCTACCATGTTCACCTCTACAGTGTTCAGATATGATAGGAAAACCCTCAGAGTTGCAGAAATCTTTTGCAAATTCAACATTTCTATGACCAATACTAGCGCCAAGACTTCCAAGCTGCATAATATCTGCACCTCCAGATATCTTTACAGACATATTCTCTTTTCTACACCCAAGTTTATACATTTCATTCAGCATAGATTCCACTGAGAATAAACCGTATTTCATATCATCATTACTACTAGATGATGTTGGTAGTAAAAAGTGATTCATCCCTTTTATCTTAAGCACTTTATCATAGAACATAATAGCCACACAAGATCCAAGAAGTGTTTTAAAAGCCACACCTTCACTATCTGCACCTACTGCAAACTCTCCGCCTATAACGGTATGAGCATTCATACCTTTTATCTGCTGTGTAAATCTTGAATTTGAAGCTTTTTCTATACTTCCATCTTTGTGACCTATGGTGATCAAGAGATCTCCCTCGTTTTTACAAATATATTCTGACCTGCTCTATCACAATAACCTATTAGGTCCTGTGGTGACTCAGAATGTCCTAAGTACAATGTACCGCCTATTTTTAAATGTTTAAATAGCTTTTTTAATATCTTATTTTGATCATCTGTTGAAAAATATATCAATACGTTTCTACAAAATATCACATCAAACTCATTATCTTTATAAGGGTATCTTTCACTATTTAGATTGTTCTCTGCAAATGTTATCATAGCCTTTAGATCATCATTTGCTTTTATCAATATCTCTTCGCTTGCTAAACCTTTTTGTACCCTTCTTTTAAAGTACTCTTGAGGTCTTATCCAATCTGGAAATTCTTTTGAGCTTTTTGAAAACCTATATATACCGTTTGCCGCACTTTGAAGTACGTTAGTATCAATATCTGTAGCGATGATCGAAGCTCTTATATTTGTATTATATAGCTTACTAGCCTCTTTTACAGTCATTGCCATAGAGTAAGGCTCTTCACCTGTTGAAGATGCACTGCACCACATACGGATAGTTTGACCACTCTGTGCAAACTCTTTTAATATCCTATCTCTTAGATCTGTAAAATGAAACTCTTCTCTAAAAAAATGGGTTTTATTTGTAGTAAATGAGTTTATGAATTCTGTAAGATATTCACCCTCACTTATCTTCTCCAAAAGTTCATCGATATCACCCGCAAACTTAGTATCTCTTTTTAGCTTTTGAAGACGATTGCTTATCATTATATCTTTATTCTCTGTTAGGGTGATGCCCGTAAGAGAATAAAGGATAGATTTTACTCTATCATGAATATGTAAAGTATTTACCATACATTATTCTTAAATTAAGATGCTTTTTTATTATTGTTTACGTTATAGTTTGTTGCGTCTACACTTTTTTGTGCATCTATGATCCCTAGTACGTCTAAGATCAGACCGATACTACCATCACCTCTAACAGTTGCAGCACCGATACCTTCAACACTTCTAAAGTTTTTATCAAGAGGCTTAACAACAACTTGATGTTGGTGTAAGAACTCATCGATAAATAGAGCTATCTTCATATTACCTGATTGAACAACTATAAGCATACCCTCTTCAAGTTCTACATGTTTAGCTTCAATACCAAATAGTTTATGAAGTCTAACAACAGGTATAAACTCTTCTCTTAACATCAATAGATCTTGTGTACCGTCACCGATTCTTTTAATCATATCAGAAGTAGGTTGTAACGACTCAACGATAGCACTTAGAGGTAAGATATATTTTCTATCTCCAACTGCAATATCAAGACCGTCTAGAATTGCAAGAGTAAGAGGTAACATAATAGTGATAGTTGTACCAACTCCTAGATCAGTATCAAGTTTAATGATACCACCTAGTTTATTGATATTTGTTTTAACAACGTCCATACCAACACCACGTCCTGAGATATCTGTGATCTGATCAGCCGTACTAACACCTGCACCGAAGATCAACATTGCTTTTTCATTTTCGCTCATTTGACCTAATTGAACTTCATCGATTTGACCATTTGATAAAGCTTTTTGTGCAACTTTCTCTACATTGATGCCTCTACCGTCATCTGCAATTGTAATGATCATTTGACCGTTTGCTTGCTCTGCACTAATAGAGATCGTACCCATCTCATTTTTACCTGCAGTTTTTCTCTCATCTGGAGTTTCTAAACCGTGATCAAGAGAGTTTCTAATAATATGCATTAATGGATCTGTTAAACCTTCGATCATAGCTTTATCGATCTCAACGCTATCACCATCATGTTTAAACTCGATCTTTTTACCAAGTTTTTTAGATATATCTCTAACAACTTTAGGGAATTTAGAGTAGATAGATTCCATAGGTACCATTCTAATACTCATAATAGAATCTTGCATCTCTCTAATATGTCTCTCTAAAAGATCAAGTCTTTCAAGAACTGCTGTTCTTGTTTTTGCTTCACTTATAGTTGTAGCAAACTGTGTAAGCATAGCGTTTGTGATAACTAGATCACCGACACTATTCATAAGGTTATCGATCTTATCAAGGTTAACCCTAATATTATTTGTAGCAGCAGATTTTTTCTCACCTGCTCCACCTTTTTTAGCTGCTGCTGGTTTTGCCGCAGCAGGTTTTGCTGCTGGTGCAGCAGCTTTAGCAGGCGCAGCCTCTTCAGCTTTAGGAGTAGATGATGTTTGAGGTTCTATCTTAGAGTCTTTAGAGATAGCAGGTACTTCATCAAAGAAACCGAAATCTTCACCATCTTCATTCATCTTAGGCTCAGGTGCATTCTTACTAGCCTCTTGCATCTCATCATCAAAGAAACCGTAACTATCAGAGTCTTTATCGTCATCTGCAAAAAATCCGTATGCTTTGCTTGCACCTTTTTGATTCTCTAGATCATCATCAAAGAAACCTATATTGTTAGACTCATCAGATGATGCATCTACTGTAGGAATAGTTTCTTCAGCAGGTGCACTCTCAACAGGAGCAGAAGCAGCAGCTGCTGCGCCCTCACCAGAGATATAACCTTTCATTATTTCTAATAGTTCAGATGTCATCTCTTCAAACTGATCTCTTTCTAACTCTTCACCTGCTTCTAGTTGAAGAATCTCTTTCATAACATCTAGACCATCGATCAATGTTCCTGCCATTTCAGGTATAAACTCGATCTCATGATTTCTAAGTTTATCCATCATATTTTCAACGGTGTGGGTAAACTCAGCGAACAATGCAAGTTCAACTGAAGCACCACTACCTTTTAATGTATGTACATCACGGAACAGTTGTCCCATTTCATCATCTGTTAATGTACCGTTCTTTTCTGCTTCTAGTAAAACATTATCTGCTGATTCAAAAAGTTCCTCAGCTTCTTCTAAAAACATCTCTCTATATTGTGATATATCAAAACCAGACATTACTATTCCTTTTTATTTGACTCTTATTTAATTTTACTATCTGCTAAGAACTATATTAACAGCTTTTAGTAATTGATCGGGAACAAAAGGTTTTACGATCCAACCTGTTGCACCGGCAGCTTTACCTTTAGCTTTCATCTCGTCACTTCTTTCAGTCGTAAGAACCAAAATAGGCTTTGAAGCATATTGAGGTAGCTTTCTTAGTTCAGAAATCAATGTTAAACCATCCATATTAGGCATATTTACATCAGTAATTATTAAATCGAATGTTGTTGCTTTGGCTTTCTCTAAACCATCAACACCATCAATACCTTCCGTAACATCGCTGTAGCCACCTTCGTTTAAAGCATAATTCAACATATCCCTCAACATTGTTGAGTCATCAACTATTAAAAGCTTTGCCATCTTAATCCCTATTAAAAATATTTACCATTATATTACATTAAACATTTTTAAACTATCCTAAATTGATTATTTTAACCTAGATCAACCATTGATAGTTCAATTCTGTCTTTCTTAACACCTATAACTTTTACTTCTACTTCTTGACCTTCACTAAGCACATCTTTAATATTATTTACTCTTTGCTTAGAGATTTTAGAGATATGAAGAAGCCCTTCACCACCTTTTGGAAGTGATATGAAAGCCCCAAAGTCAGCCAGTCTTTCGATCTTACCTTTTAGAACTTCATCAAGGTTATAAACCTTATTAAAGTCTATATTTTTATTTGTTCTTTTATTTGCATTTGAAGATATATTTTTAATATGATCTTTTGCATCAAGGATATTTTGTTTGTTCTCTCCGCTTATTTTTACGTTACCCGTATCACGGTCAAGATCAATAGAAACGTCAAATTTTTCAATTATCTCTTTAATTACAGAGCCAGCTTTACCAATAACTGCCATTACACTTTTTGGATCGATTAGGAATTGTTCTATTAAAGGAAGTGCTTCACTAGGAACAATTTCAGCTGCTGCTTCTTCCATAATTCCTAAGATATGAACTCTACCCTCTTTTGCTTGCAATAATGCCTCTTTTAAAACATCAAGCTCAATTCCTCCAAGTTTAATATCCATTTGAAGTGCCGTGATACCATTAGTTGATCCTGCAACTTTAAAGTCCATATCACCATCGTGATCCTCTAGACCCATAATATCTGTAAGAACTGCGTATTTATCACCCTCAACGACCATACCCATAGCAACACCTGCTATTAAAGATGAAACTGGAACAGCTGCTGCTTTAAGTGCAAGTGAACCGCCGCAAACTGTTGCCATAGATGAAGAACCGTTTGATTCTAATATCTCAGAAACTAATCTTACAGAATCTGTAAAATCTAGATCGATCGAGCTTTCAAGTGCTTTTTTAGCTAAGTTACCGTGTCCAAGTTCACGTCTACCAACACCAAATATAGGTTTTGCTTCACCAACACTAAATCCTGGGAAATTGTAGTGAACCATAAAGTTTTCTGTTCTTGTTGATTTTTCACTTAACACCTCATACATCTGCCCATCTTTTGCTCCTGCTAAAGTAGCTACTACTAAAGCTTGAGTTTCACCTCTTGTAAATAAACAAGATGAGTGTGCACTAGGTAAGATATTTGTTTCAATTGAGATCGGCCTAACATCTTTAAGCCCTCTTCCATCTGCTCTTACTCTATCTTCAACAATAGATTTTCTAACAAGCTCTCTTTTTACTACGTTTACAGCCTCATAGATATCATCAAACTCTATCTCATTCTCTTTACAATAGTTATCTTCAATAATGATTTTTGCAACATTTTTAAGCGCAACGCTTCTTTCACTTTTTGCAAGCTGCATAATCGCTTCTTTAATATTTGAAGAGTAGTTGTCTCTTACATGTGAAATAATATTTTCCTCTACACTATAAGTGAAAAGCTCAACCTCTTGCTGCTCTTTACAAACAGACTCAAAACCACTCTCATAAGTTTCTGAAGCTTCAGCTATACAATCACTTGCAAGTTTAATAGCTTCCACAAGTTCATCTTCACTCATCTCATTCATACTATGTATTTTAGAAAAAGCCTCAATATCAACCTCTACCATCTCTTCACTAGCTATAGACTTCATCTCTATCATCAATAGTTCACTCTTAGCACCTGCAACATAAAGGTCTAAAGTAGAGTCTTCCATTTGAGTAGTTGTAGGATTTACAACAAGTTCACCGTTTATCTTTCCTATTCTTACACCACATACAGATTTTTTAACAGGAATATTTGAAGTGTAAAATGCAGCAGATGCAGCGTTTAATGCAACAACTTGCATATCAACATCTTTATCTGCACTTAGAACCATAACAGTTATAGTTGTAGGGTATCTATACCCTTTAGGGAAAAGTGGTCTTAAACTTCTATCTATAACTCTTGAAGTTAATGTTTCAAAATCACTTGGCTTACCCTCTCTTTTTATAAACCCACCAGCAAGCTTAGCTGCCGCATAAGTTTTTTCAATATACTGAACCGTTAGAGGTGTAAAATCTTCATCTACTGGATTATCAAGCTCTGAAACTACTGTTGCTAGAACAACTGCTTTACCAACTTTAAGCATAACCGAACCGTTAGCCTGTCTAGCTACTTTTCCAAACTCAAAAATCTCTTTTTGATTATTAACTTCAAATTCACATACTGTTGACATACTTTTCCTTATTTATATATTTTTCTTACTTCATTGATCGTTTTATCTTCAAACTCATCATAATAAAAACTGATATTGATAAAATGTGAGGGATGATACACATAATATAGATCATCAGCAATAGATTCAATATCGTTAACCGTAATATCCGGAACAACCGGAACGGCCACAGAAACTGATTTAGCACCTAATGTTATGGCTGTTTTAATACAAGCCATCATTGTAAGCCCCGTATTTAAACCCTCATCTACCAATAATACATTTTTACCATCTAAGTTGTCAAGTTTTTTATTATCTTTAAACTCTTTTAAAAAAGGTTTTACCTCTAGATTATAGTTCTCTTGCGCTTTAGCATATACATATTTTAGATCTATATCAAAAGCTTTAATAAGCTCTTCGTGGATCACGACCTCTTCTATCTCTGTTACGATAGCTACTTCACACTCTTTATTCTCAGGTGCTAAAACCTTACTACTATGAAGATAATCTAGCTTTGCACCTATCTTTTCAGCAACATTTGTTGCTATCTCTATAGAGTTTGGTGAAGTAGCTATTACGTTCCACTCCTCAAGACGCATCATATCTATAGGAAGAACATCTATAAGCTGTAAAGCTGCATCTTCTCTATTTTTAAAAAGTAAACCTTTTTTATTTATCATCTACTCTTCTCTTTCATCCATTTTTCTTGAAAATCCATAACCACCTAATGGCTTAAATGTAAAAGAAAAACTAATAGTATTTTGCCTTCTAGCATTTGATGTAGTAGTGGCTGAAGCAACAAGTGCATCCTGAAGCATCAAAGTGATATTCCAACATTTCTCATCAATATCAAACTTATATTTTTTTTCACTACTTATTTTATTTAAAATATCATAAGTATCTGTATAAGTCATAGTATACTTATTGAAATTCCAAATTGCTGAAATGGTCATACTTTCATTATCACCGTAACTAGTATTAGGAGTACTTTTACTTTTATAATGAGTTATTTTTAAACCTGAATTGTCTTTTTTTGCATAATATGCAGAAGAACTCAAAACAAACTCTTGATCTTCTTGATTAAAAACTACGCTATTTGAAATACTATTTGAAACACTAGCTACATTAAAATTAAATGATAATTGATTTTCAAGGTCTGTGGCAACATATTTATCATTTTTATATTTATAGGACTGAGTTAAAAACTCAGTTAATAATAAACTACTAGATTGAATGTCATAAAAGTATTGCTTTAATTTTAAAGCTAATGATTTTTGAGACTCTGTAAATGAAAAAGAAGATAAAGTACCGTCAGTAGTAGTAACCCCGTATATATCTCCACTTTTTTCATAAACTTCAGGTACAGTATAATCAATTCCAAAATTTATTGCATGTGCAATCTCAGCATAAGGTTTTATTAGATCTGTAGAGAGTGACATTTGGTGGTTTGACCTAATATAATTTCCATCTTTATAATATTGATCCTCTTCAAGTCCATATTGGATATTTGAAATAGTCATATCTTCTTTAAGTTTTAAAAACAAATAATCATCAAATAAAGAAAACTCATATCCAATAGGTATATTAAGATCGGTTTTAACTGCAGTTATCCCTTCCTCTCTTGTATAGTTTGTATATAGCAAATCTGTAGAGTAAGTTAGTTTATCAAAAATAAAAGAATCTGTATAAAGGTGTGATTGATACTGTGGCAACTGCTGTAAAGTGCCTCCATTATCCTCAACGGCTGTATTTAAATAATATGAAAAGTATATACCATTATACCAACTTCCAAAATCATAATAGTAGTTAATATGGGATTCTCTACTTGTACCATAACTTGAAAGAGATCCATTTAATGAAAAGTTATCATTATCTAAATTTTTATATTCAACATCATTCATCCATTCAATCCAAATAGACAATTCATCATTTGTGTATGTATTTTCAAAAATATTACTTCTATCATAACCTATATTAAAGCCGTAATGCTTTTCATTTCTTAAATTATGTATAGCTTTATAAGAATCTTGCTCATTGAATACACCTGCTTTCATATCTAATCTTGAATAATAAGAATCTACATATCTATAAGTAGTATATATACCGTCACCTCTTCTAGCTCTATGTTGAGGTGTAACTTCTATATCCCAATTATCAGCGGGTGCATAATATATTGGTTGAGCATATAAAAAACCCTCATCATCTGAGTATCCAATAGTTGGTCTTAGTAAACCTGTTCTTCTTGTATTATCGGTAGGATAACCAAAATATGGTAAATAAAATATCGGTATTCCCTGCACATATAGTCTCATATTAAATATATGCATCCATTGATTGTCCGTGTCGTTTATCCCACTAGATATTCGCATGCTCCAAGCTGGATTATTACAGTTACAACTTGATATTGTTGATGCATCAAAGTTTTGTTTACCTGGACTAGAGTCTATTCGTTTTGAATTTATCCAGATACTATTTTGAAAATCAAAGAAAAGTACAGGATCTATCTTATTTATATCACTTTTAAAATCTATATAGGCATATTCACTAAATATTTTTGATATTCCATGCTGAATTATAACAACATCACCAAAAAGCTCGGCCACTTCATTTTTTCTATCAAAATAAAACTCATCTGCCATCATATAATATTTAGGAGTAGTTAAAACAACCGAACCCTTTGCTACAACTTTACCTTGCCTATTATCAACAGATTTTGCTATAAGCTGAAACCTATCGGAATCTATTACCGTTGTATTATTATCGTAGTTTTCTTGTGCAAAAAGAGCTATACTAAATAAAATTAGTATTAATACTTTTTTAAGCATTTACCACCAATGTTTTTGCGAACTTATCGTGAAAAGTTTGTCTTGCATCATTAAAGTTGGCTACTATAAAACCTATATAAAAGAATATCTCACTCAATATTCTACTTGCACTTCTAACCATTGCATTTATAAGAGTAACTCTACCATAGTTATCATAGTCTATTACTCTGATCTTAGCTACTATCTTACCTATAGTTGCACCGTAATACCAAATAAAGAAAGTTTGGTAGATAAACTTTAAGAGCATAACTTCCCAAACTGCTTGATTTAAGATGATCATAATCTGTAAAAAATCACCGTTTGATCCATTTACTTGATCCCAAAACATTATAAGTACCAATAAAGTGATCAATAGATCATCTATGATAAAAGACTTAATCCTTGACCTCATAGAGGCAAGTTCTAAGTTATCGGTATCTATATTGCTCTTCTCGTTTTGATTCATCGAAGTGCCTGATACGCTATATCTGTTCTACATTTTTTCCCTGCAAAGTGCACCTGTCCACAAAGTGCGTAAGCTCTATCACGTGCATCTTTAATAGAATCACCGAAACCTACACATAATAAAACTCTTCCACCTGTTGCAAAAAGTTTATCATCCTCTTTTGCTACACCAGCATAAGAGATATGTGAGTTTGCCGCTAGCTCTTCATCTACGATCTCATCCACGATAATTTCAGCAGGTTCACTACTGCTATAAGGGTAGTTCTTACTTGCCATTACAACTGCAACACCATATTGATCTTTGATCTTAATATCAAGTTTATCTAACTGCTTTGTTGCACCTTTATAGAAAAGTTCACTTACTGGAGTTTCAAGTAAAGGCATAAGTATCTCACACTCAGGATCACCGAAACGCACGTTGTATTCTAAGATGATCGGCTCACCGTCCACAACCATTACACCGATAAAAAGCACACCCTCAAAAGGAGCTCCCTCTTTTTTCATCCCCTCTAATGTAGGCTTGATAACTCTATCTTCAACTTTTTTATAGATATCTTCATTTACTAAAGGTGTCGGTGCATATGCTCCCATACCTCCCGTATTTGGTCCTGTATCACCGTCGCCTACCCTTTTATGATCTTGCGCAGCAGGTAAAACCTTATAGTTATCCCCGTCACAAATCGCAAAGATAGAAAGCTCATAACCGTCAAGATACTCCTCAACAACCACTTTAGCTCCAGCTTCCCCAAAGCTTTCACCGCTAAGCATTCCATTTACTGCTTCTTTTGCTTCCTCTTTAGAGTTCGCAATAATCACACCTTTTCCCGCACAAAGTCCGTCGGCTTTTACAACGATAGGAGTTTTGCTCATAGTATCGATAAATGCAAAAGCTTCATCTTTACTTGATGTTTCTATAAATGCGGCCGTAGGGATATTATATTTTTTAAGTATATTTTTCATATATACTTTAGATCCTTCAAGCTGAGCCGCAGCCTTACTTGGACCAAATATCGTTAATCCCGCTTCTTTAAAGATATCAACAACACCCTCAACTAAAGGTTGTTCAGGTCCTACGATAGTAAGTTCGATCTCATTTTCTTTTGCCCAAGACGCTAACTCATTATAATCTTTTATATTTATATTAGTACCTAATTTATCGGTTGCTCCGTTACCCGGCATAAAAAATATTTCGTGTTGATTCTCTTTTGCTATTGCCAGACCTATTGAGTATTCTCTACCCCCGCTACCTAAAATAAGTATCTTCATCATTATCCTTAAAAATTTATATATAAAAATTAAGGGCATCTCTAAAAATCCCCAAAGGATCTTAAGAAGTGCCCTTTTAAATCATCCGAGCAGACGTTAACCATCAAAATGGCCCACAAAAGCCAACGACTGTAAGGCTAAGCTTTCAAATCAGGAACTCTATCAAACGTAGTGTTGCACACATTTAAGCAAAATCGCCCACATATAAACAGTATCGGACCCTCAAATACATGGAAATCCCGTACTGCTCAGATAATCTAATTTTAACAAAATTTACTTTAAAATTCCAGCAATGGATTTACTTGAAAAACTAAAAAAGCTTCCCAACCAAAGCGGCGTATACCAATATTTCGACAAAAACGGCCACCTTTTATATATAGGAAAAGCCAAATCATTAAAAAATAGAGTAAAAAGCTATTTTAGATTTACACCCTCTTTAGCACCTGCAGATAAGCTGGGGCCTCGTATCTATAAGATGATCAGCGAAGTTGTATCCTTAGAATATATCGTTGTTGAAAACGAGAACGATGCCCTTATTTTAGAAAACTCATTAATTAAACAATTAAAACCAAAATATAATATCTTATTGCGTGATGATAAAACATACCCCTATATTTATGTAAACCTTGATGAGGATTTTCCCCGTTTAGATATCACAAGAAAGATCATAAAAGAGAAAAACATCAAATATTTCGGCCCATATTCAAGCGGAGCTAGAGATATTGTTGATAGTATTTATGAGATAGTTCCCCTTGTACAGAAAAAAAGCTGTATCAAAGGAAATGAAGCGTGTCTTTTTTACCAAATAGGTAAATGTAAAGCTCCTTGTGAAGGGAAAATTTCAAAAGATGATTATAAAAAGCTGGTGGATGAAGCCTTAAGTTATGTGTATAGCAAACACAAAATTTTAAATATGCTCAACCAAAAGATGGAGCAGTTTAGCAGTGAGTTTAGATTCGAAGAAGCGATGGTGATAAGAGATAGAATAAGCACTATTAAAAAATCGCAGATAACATCTTCAATAGATCTTACCAATAACCAAGACATAGACCTTTTTGCAATAAAAACTGGTAATGATAGAGCCGTGATCGTTCGCCTTTTTATAAGAGAAGGTAGAATCGCTTCAAGCAGTAACGACTTTATAAAAGCTGATCAATATTTTGATCTTGATGAAGCGTATAAAAGAGCTATGATAAACTACTATAACCAAGAGCTTCCTATCGTTCCAAAAGAGATATTAACGGCACACGAGATCGAAGAGCATGATGAAGTTGTAGAGTTTATAGAAAATAAATTTAATAAAAAGATAAATATTACAACTCCAAAGATCGGAAAGAAAAAAGATCTTATCACGGTTGCACTCAATAACTGCGATGAGCTATTAAGGATCGATAAACTTAAAACCAATACAGATATATATAAAGAGCTGCAAGAGCTTTTTGAGTTTGATACCACACCTTACCGCTTTGAAGTATTTGATAACTCGCATATGATGGGCCAAGCTACCGTTGGCGCAATGGTTGTTTGGGATGAAAAATTTCAAAAAACAGACTATAGGCACTATAATCTTGAAGCTAAAGATGAATATGGACAGATGAGAGAGCTTTTAACCAAAAGAGCTCTTAGCTTTGATAAAAACCCGCCGCCTGATGTTTGGGTAATTGACGGTGGTTCAACGCTTTTAAACCTTGCGCACGATATTTTAGAATCGGTAGGGGTAAATATAGAGCTTATTGCAATAGCAAAAGAGAAAATTGATGCCAAAGCACACCGTGCAAAAGGAGCGGCAAAAGATATAATCCACTCAAGAGAAAAAGAGTATGATCTAATAACCTCTGATGCAAGACTACAGTTTATCCAAAGATTAAGAGATGAAGCACATAGATTTGCAATAAGCTTCCATAAAAAGCAAAAACGTAAAGAGGATAAAAAAATCTCACTTTTAGAGCTGCATGGGATAGGTGAAGCAAAAGTTAAAAAACTACTCAATTATTTCGGTACTTTTGAAGCAATTTCTACAGCAAATCTAGATGAGTTGAAAACAGTTTTAAATGAGAAAGACTCCCAGCTTATAATTAACCATTTCACAAGTGATTAACCCACTTATTCACACTCTTTTCACATAAGGTTTTTAAAAAGTTACTTCAAAATTACATAATATTTTTTCAAGTTTCAATTTCATAAAAAGCTTAAATCTATATAAAATCAAACATCCTCTAAAGCCCGTAAAATAGGCATTAAGTAAGATTTAACTTTAAAAATTTTTCATTATTATTAAACACATTTTTATCATTTTTCACATATAATTTTTTTTAGAAAGCTCTATTTTTTAGGCTTTTTTATTTTAAAAAAAAAGATTATGTGAATAACTTGCAAGGACAATTTTGATTAGAATATTTTTAATACTTATACTATTATTTTTTCCCCTTTTATCTAAAGAGATAGACCACTTCACATTAGCACAAGATTATGAACAAAAAGGGGATATAAAAAAAGCACTAGATCAATACTTTTTAGCTGCACAAAAAAGAGACTCAAATGCTATACTTTATCTAGGCAAATTATACTATGAGGGAAAATATCTTCCGCGTTCAGTTCAACAAGCAGTAGAGTATCTTCAAAAAGCAGCACTCTTAGAGAACGATCAAGCAAAATACAATCTAGCTATCATATACGCTTCTAGTAAAAATAAAAGATTTTATGATATAAAAAAAGCATATGATATATTTTTAGAGCTTGGCATTAGAGGTCACGCAGGGGCACAAAATAGATTAGGGATGTTTTACACCTATGGATTGGGTGTGGTTGAGATAGATTATAAAGAGGCTGTAAAATGGTTTGAAGCCTCTGCAAAACAGTGTTATGAGAGTGCAGAGTGTCATTTAGCCTTTATGTATGTAAACGGTAAAGGTGTTTGGAAAAACTTTGGAAGAGCTCACTCTTTTGCAAAAAAAGGTTATAAGAACGGCAATCCAATATGCACACAAGTATGGAAAAAGTATAATCTATATAAATACCCCGAAGATAACGGTTTTAAATTTGATTTCTTTACTAAGCCCTGCCCTTAAAAAGGTGACTTAGCTTTAGGTACTGCTTTTCCCTGCTCTGGATCAAACTCGCAACACTCATAAACCCATTTTTGAGGATATTTAATATACTCATACCCTTGATAGATAGTATAAATACCAAAAAGTATAACAGCTATTGCAGAAAGACGTATCATAATATTTCTAAAACCGCTTTGTTTAAAGATACCCACAAAAAAGCCTAAAGAGAAAAGTGCAGGAATTGTTGAAAGTCCAAATATCATCATAACAATAGCACCCCAAAAAGCACTTCCTGTACTTGCTGCAGTTACTGCAAAGAAATACACTATACCGCAAGGAAGAAGACCGTTTAACATCCCTAAGATATAAAAACTAAAAAGTGATTGGTTATGAAGCAGTTGTTTAAAGTTCTTTTGATACCAGTCGCTTTTTGATATTGAGTGTTCTATAATAGTTAAAAACTTTACCTTTCCTATTAAAGAAAGCCCAGCAAAGAACATTATAACACCTGCAAAGATAAGTAAAGAGCCGTTAGCGATATTGTTAAACGTAGCAACCCCGCCAAGAAAACCAAAAAGTGCACCGAGTATCATATATGTTGTAACACGCCCAAAAGAGTAAAACAGGTGAGCTATACTTTGTGTGGCTTTTTTCCATTTTGAATCCACTTTCGTACTGCTGTAAGCTATAACGATCCCGCCGCACATTCCGATACAGTGGCCAAATGAAGCTAAAAAAGCTATGGTGATGATTGATATTAGATTAATTCCCTCCAAGTATCTTTCCTCTATAGTATGGATCTTGTATGGTTTCATTTCTAAGAACTCTTAAATAAAGCTCGTTAAAATCAATAGTATCGCTCTTTTCATTCTCATAAGCTCCAAAACCGTAGCTCATAGGTGTTTCCTCTTTATATGTATAGTATGCTTTTCTTCCATCTATCCATTTTTGGCTATCTATCGCCCAAACCCAGATCACAAGATCATCTTTAAAATCTTTATCCTGCATCCAGTGTGCCATACCGCCGTGATCGTGAAAAAACCAAGTTTTTCCAGTACGTGATATCACTTGCGAAGCATAGTTGATATCCTCTACAGGCATACCACAGTCACTATCGTGGAAATGTCCAAGAACTATATCTACAGGTTTTTTCTCTAAGTTGCCTTCATATACAACTACCATGTTTTGTTTTGAAGATAAAGATACGAAGATTATAACTATAACGGAGATTATAACTATTAATGAAACTATTTTTGAAACCACTTCAACTCTTTGAATAAAATTTTTGTATTATACTAAAAACAATTTAAACTATAATTTTCTCTCAAAATCATAAAGGTGCATAAACCTAAAAGCGATAAGGTTTTCTAGTATCGCAATTATCGCTATAAAGTTTATAAAGGAACTTCCCCCATAACTAAATAGTGGTAGAGGTAATCCAACAACGGGGGCATAACCTATCACCATTAATATATTTACGCTCATATTTAAAAATATGAGCAAGGCCAGCCCAGAGGCAAACACCTTTAAGAGATAATCCTCTTTATAGTAAAAGTTGATAGATAGGATATGAAGTATTAGTAAAAAATACAATAATATAAGCCCAAGCGTACCTATAAAACCGTATCTTTCCACAAAATAAGCAAATATAAAATCACTAGTAGCAATAGGTAAGAACTTTAATTGTGTCTGTGTAGCATCATCTGCACTTTTTCCTGCAAGACCACCTGAACCTATGGCTATAATAGACTGCTGAACGTGATAGCTAGGCTCTTTACTGATAAAATCATTGATACGCTTTTTTTGATAATCTTTTATAACGTAAGTATAAAGTAAAGGTGAAGATATACCAACTATTAAAATTATTGTTATCCATATCTTTTTTTGAACTCCAACTATAAAAAGTATCCCGTAACCAACCAAAAGCATAATAAGTGCCGTTCCAAGATCAGGCTCTTTAGCTATTAGAAAAAACGGTACCAAGATAAAGATTGATAGATATAAGAACTGTTTTACATTATAACCCTCAGGTGGCGGTGGATTACTATGTATCAAAAAACCAAGCATTAAGATATATACTGGTTTTATAAGCTCTGAGGGTTGTATGGTCATATTAAAAAACGGCAAACTAAGCCATCTTGTAGCTCCTAGTTTTGTAACACCTACGAACTCTACCATTAAAAGAAGAAGTATCCCTATCCAGTAAAACACTACGACCCATCTTATAAATTTTCTAATGGGCAAAAAGAATATAACTACAAATACGCCAAGACTAACACTAAAATATATTAATTGTTTATATGCTAAAATCTCATTCGTATCATTTATCAATATATATGATAAAAGCACTAAAGGAAGGATAAACAATATTAGTAAAAAATCAAAGTGTGATAATATTCTTTTATCGAAAAAATTCATACGATAGAGTAGCAAAAAATGGATAAAAAGTTTATTGTAGATAGGGTTGAAAGACTAGATAAATTTTTATCTCAAAACCTTGAAGAGACAAGAAATCAAATAGAATCACTTATTAAAAAAGGTTTTGTAAAAGTTAATGATCAAAATATTATAAAAACAGGCTATAAACTAAAAGAGGATCAAGAGGTATCGGTAAGCTTTCCCGTACCTGAACAATCAAAACCCAAAGATATAGATTTCGACGTACAAAAGATATATGAAGATGAGCATATATTGATCATAAATAAACCATCAAACTTGGTGGTACACGATGCTCCAAGTGTAAACGACCCAACACTTGTAGATTGGCTAAAACATAATAATATCTCCTTATCAACCATAAGCGGTGAAGAGCGTCACGGTATAGTTCACCGTTTAGATAAAGGAACAAGCGGTTTAATGGTAGTAGCAAAAACCAACGAAGCTCACGTCAAGCTCTCAGAACAGCTTCAAGATAAGTCTATGGGAAGATACTATCTTGCTCTGATCGATCTACCTTTAAAAGATAATATGTGCATAGAAAAACCGATTGGACGAAACCCAAAAAATAGATTACAGCAAGCAATTGTTGCAAACGGTAAGGAAGCAAAATCAAAGTTCTTAAAGATATCAAACTCTAAGAGTAATAAATATGAGCTGATAGCTTGTAAACTATTTACGGGAAGAACCCATCAGATAAGGGTTCATCTAAACTCTATAAACCGTCATATAATAGGGGATACTTTATATGGCTTTAAGGGCTCCTTAGATAATATATCTAGGTTTTATTTGCATGCATATCTTTTATATTTGGTTCATCCGATCACTCAAGAAACAGTTTACTTTAAAGCTAAACTGCCTGATGATATGCAAGACTTTATAAATACAAATTTCGAAGATCTTGGAGTTATAGATGATAAAATACGGCAAGATAAGCTTATTGCTTCTTTTGATAATCCTGAGTACTGGTTGTAGTTTAAAGAACAAACTAACATCACCAAAAAAACCTAAAGTTGATACGACGCTTGAAACTGTTAAGCAAGATAGTATAAAATATATCAGCGATATCACATCGATCGCACTAGAGTGGAAACCTGTAAGCGATCCTAGGGCAACGGGATATAACATCTACAGGGTAAATACCAGAGATCTTGATAAAAAACTAACTCTTATAGATCATGTTGAAAATAGATTCTCTTCACACTATGTGGACGGGAGACTTTCCCCTAGTACAGAGTATACATACGCAATAGCAGTTACAAATAAAGAGGATCAAGAATCAAAAGCAACTGAAAGTATCCAAGTTGCTACACTTCCTACTATTGAACCTGTTGCATTTATCCAAGCACTTAGTAGTCAACCTAGGCAGGTAAAAGTTCTTTGGAGACCACATACAAACCCAAGCGTATCACACTATATAGTTGAAAAACTTATCCCTAACGGTTCAAGAAACCTTGGATGGAAACCTATAAAAAAACTTGAAAATAGATTTAATATTGAATATATAGACACAGAACTAAAAGATAACACCACTTATGTTTACAGAGTAAAAGCCCTAACGTTTGACGGTGCATACTCAAAACCAACCCTTGGCGTAAAAGCAACAACAAAAGAGCTTCCTATACCTCCAACAGATATAACTGCTACAAAACATATACCTAAAAAGATATATGTAAAATGGACACCTAGCCCTACAAAAGATGTTATTAAATATAGAATCTATAGAAGCAATTTTGAGAATGCAAGCTATGATTTTGTAAATGAGGTTAATAAAGATACAAACGACTTTACAGATAAGTTCAATATAGACGGTAAGAAAGTATTTTATAAAGTCACTGCTTTAGATGCAGATGGTTTAGAGACAAACCTAAATATCACAGCGGCGATGGGACAAACACTTCCAAAACCTAAAATGCCTGTTATCACTTTAGCTCAAATTCAAAACGGAAAAGTGATACTAAACTGGCAAGAGGGTGATAAAAGAGCAAAGTCGTATATAGTTTATAAAACTATCTCAAAAAGCTTTTTTGACAATAAAACAATAAAGTTTATAAATATTAGAGGAAATAGATACGAAGATAAAGATATTGAATCAAATGTTGAATACTCTTATTCTATCCAAGCAGTTGATGAGTTTAATATCACTTCAAAGATCACGCCTAAAATAGAGCTAGAGCTTCCAAAAGAGGTGAAACCTGAACCTATTGATGATACTCCTCCTCAACAAAACTAGAAGGTTTGTTTAGTGCCTCATATTATTTTTGAAAAGAATAAAGAATTAACTACACCCTCATCAATAGAGGGTGTGGATTTCACCTTTCACTCTAAGGGTAAGAACCAAGATAAGATCGGTGTAAAATATAAAAATAAAGATTTCTTACTAACGCTAAAAAACCATGAAGATAAGTTTATAATAAAAGCAGATAAAGCTACTCGTGTAACACCAAACGATTATATTAAAACTGCACTAAATAGCTTTATAAAGATAACAGACTCAAAAGAGATACTCTCAAACACCACTATCAATAAAACAAAGGTAAAACCTGAAGAGGAATACCTAAAAGATATAAACTATTTTGTAAACGATTTTAAGACCACAAAAGATATTGCAGTTGAGATAGGTTTTGGAAGCGGAAGACATCTTCTTCACCAAGCAAAGAGTAACCCAGATACTATCTTTATAGGTATAGAGATACATTTTCCATCAATTGAGCAGGTCTTAAAACAAATAAAGCTTCAAAATATAACAAATGTGTTGATATTAAACTATGATGCAAGACTTTTTATGGAGTTCTTACCATCAAACTCAGTTAGTAAGATATATGTTCACTTTCCAGTACCTTGGGATAAAAAGCCACATAGAAGAGTTTACAGCACAGAGTTCGTAGAGGAGTCTTTAAGGGTATTAAATAGTAGCGGTGCTTTAGAGCTTAGAAGCGACAGCGAAAACTATTTTCAATACTCTCTTGGACTTCTTACTTCACTTATGCAAGGACATATTGAGATAGATATCAATAAAAACCCTGCAATTACAAGTAAATATGAAGATAGATGGCTAAGACAAGAAAAAAAGATATACGATCTTAAACTATATTGTGATTTTAATTCCAAACAGAAGATACTAAATAAAGATTTCTTTTTTGATAAGGGAATAAAATTTGAAAAGATAAAAGATAAAATAGGGATGAAAAAACCTATAACGACTAAAGATTTTTTCGTTCACTTTGAGTATATTTACGAAATAGATGATACTAGCGGATTAATTGAGCTTACTTTTGGAAGCTTTAATAGACCACTTAGTAAATTTATCTATTTTAGCAAAAATGGTATCAACTATTTTCAAGAAAACCCGATACCAACAAGTGCAAATATAGAGGCACACAAATTTATAAATGAATACCTAAAAGGTTTATGCTAGATGATAGAAGCAAAAGATATTTACCTATCTTACAATAAAGATAAGTTCGTAATCAAAAAAGGAAACTTTACTATAAACAACCACGAATTTATATTTATAGGCGGCTCAAGTGGGAGCGGTAAATCTACTCTTCTAAAATCATTTTATGGAGAGATCCCTATCCAACACGGTTCATTAAATATAAATGGAATGAACCTTCATAAAATATCATCAAAAAGCCTTAGATCACTTAGAAGAGATATAGGGATAGTGTTTCAAGATTTTAAACTTATCAACGAATACACTATTGAAGAAAATATTATGCTTCCTCTAAAGATAAACGGCTACTCAGAAGAGGTATCAAGAGAGCAGGCAAAAAAACTATTAAGCCACGTTAAGCTTTCACATCGTGCAGGTTTCCATCCTGAAGAGCTTAGCGGTGGTGAACAGCAGCGTGTATCTGTTGCTCGCGCGCTGGCACACAACCCAAAGATAATACTTGCAGATGAGCCTACTGGTAACTTGGATGACTACTCTGCCGATGTGGTTTGGAACCTTTTAAAAGGTGCAAATGAACAGCTTGGTATAACGGTTGTAGTTGTAACACATAGAGTTCCTAAAAATTTAGGACTAAAGTTTAGACAACTATCGATCGAGGACGGGATAATATATGAAGTATCTTAAAAATCTTTTTTCATTCGTATTACCGCTTCTAACAGTACTTTTTTCATTTTTAATATATATAATCCTAAACGATGTGGTAGCAAACTATGAAAATAGGATAAGCAAAGATTACTCAATAGTGATCGTTACATATACACCTTTTGATAAAGAAAGCGTCTCATCCGTAGGCGGAGTTGATATAGAATATATAGAGACTTTAGATAAAGAGGATATTATCAAATCTTTTAGAAATAAGCTATCTCCAAACTCACTTGATCTTTTAAAGAAAAAGCTTCCATTCTTTTATAAGATACATCTGGAGAGATACCCTACAAAAAGTGAACTTGAGCTTGCTATAAAAGAGCTAAAAACATTTAAAAACATAAAAAGGGTGGAGAGTTTTCAAAAAGATCACACAACCATATATTCACTTTTATCTATGATACAAAATATAGTAGTTGTTATATTCTTTATCTCTTTAGTATTCTCATTCCTTATCATCTCAAAACAGATCAAGATATGGTTCTTTGAGCATGCAAAGAGGATATCTATAATGCAGCTTCACGGTGCATCTATAATATATAGTGCTAAACCGATGATAAAACTTGCACTAAACAGCTCATTTATATCACTTATCATTGTATCGATAGCGCTTATAATCTTTACCACAAATACGGGTGCTTTAATAGATAAGGATCTTTATGAGATCATAAAGATAGATTTCAATATTGTTTTTGTGATATTTAAGATCGCAGTTCTATCGTTTTCAATATCTATTTTAGCTATTTTAGGTGTACTATTTAAACATAGGCTCTCATGAAGACTAAACTCTTAATCCTAATCATTGCGCTTCATACAATAGTTTTTGCTTCATCTAAAGATACAATAGAGAAGATCAATAAAAACAAAAAGATACTACAACAAAAAAAACAGATAAGTAAAAAAACAAGTATGAAAGTAAAGATATTAGCGCGTCAAATAGAGCGTGAATCAAAAGAGCTAGATGATATAGAGCGAGATATAGATAAAGTGGATAAACAGCTTAGATCAAAAAGCTCAACACTTTTAAAATACAAGAACAACCTCTCAAACCTTTCAAAAACTCAAGAGGATATCTTAAATGAGAAAAAAGATGTTGAGAGCATTATAATCAATACTATCATCGATGATTTCTCCTCTGCTCTTGCTATCAAGCTTGCTTCCAAAACTACCTTTGAAGAGCTAAGCGAGCAAGAGATATATACTATCTTAGCAGTAGATTCAAAAGAGAAAGTTGTAGATCTTGATATGCAATACCTAAAGATATCTCAAACAAAAAATAAAAATGAAAATGAGATAGACTCTTTAAAAAAATATATAAGTGATGCAAAAAGGAAAAAAGAGAGACTTTTATCACTAAAGAAAAAGCAGTCACGTGCTATTAAAAGCTTGGAGAAAAAACACAAAGCATACCAAAAAGAGCTAACACAGATAGTAAAAAAACAAAGCGCCCTATCCTCTTTACTTTCAGACCTAAATATTTTAAAGAAAAAACAGATAGAAAAAGAAGCTGCATATAGGCTAAAACAAAAGAGAATAGCACTAGCAAGGCAAAAGAAAAAAGCAAAAAGAAATGAAACACATCAAAATAAAACATCTCAAAGGATGATAGATGAAGTTGATCTTGACGTTAGACAGTTAGGCTCATCCACAAAAGGTGTAAAGATCACCAAATATAGAGGACGCAAAACTATAGCTCCTTTAAAATCATACACTATAGAAAAGAAGTTTGGTAAATACTATGACCCTGTTTATAAGATAAAACTTTTTAACGAGTCTATAGTTTTAAAAACAAAAACACCAAATGCAAAGGTTTACAATATTCTTCAAGGGAAAGTTGCTTATGCTAAAACCAACTCAGGAATGCTTGAAAATGTTGTGATCGTAAGACATAACAACGGAATACATACAGTTTTCTCACACCTAGATAAGATATCTCCTACTCTTCGTGTAGGTAAATGGATACCAAAAGGTTATGTTGTAGGAAGAATAAATGACGAACTTACGTTTCAGGTCACAAAAAACTCACAACATATAAATCCTCAAGATCTTTTTAGATAGCCTACCATAAGGTAAATATAGGAAGATCGTATGCTATAGATATATAGTCGTTATCTTCATTGATATTTCTTCCAACTATAAGGGCAACAGGATATTTTTTTAAAGAGAATGAGAAAAAGATATTCTTAGTAACAATATCATCAAGTTTTGCATCATACTCCTCATCATCCAACTCTTTTGCAATATAGTTTCCAAGGTCTATAGGTGAGTAGTTAAACAATATAGAAAACCAATCTCTAAAAGAGATAAGTTTAAACTCTAAACCTACAGGACCAAAAGGTATAAAGAGCGATGTTCGATCGTTATCAAACTTTATAGCATCGTTATTTCTATAAGCAAAACCGTAATATGAAGATATATATACAATACCTTTTTGAGGCGATTGAAAAATTGAATTATCAGATTTTAGTTTATCTTCTAAACTATCCTCCTTAAATACAATAAATGCATTGTTGTCTCTTTTTTTAATAAACGCATCATCATCACTTAGATATCTATTTAAAATATCTGCTACAAGATCAGGGTCTTTTTTATCAGATGCATCTGCTAATTCGGCTAAAAATAAACCTACATTTCTAAGTTTACCAAACTGATTGTAATTTTCTATATCAAATGTAGAGACCTCTTCTATGATCTTTAATACTTTATAAAAAGAGATTGTATAAGGTTGATCTTCATCATTAAACACCTCTTGAAAATCTTTATAAATATGTGCCAGTTGTTTTATAGTCTCTTGATTCTCTTCAAAAAGTATTTGTATATTTACAAAATAATTTATATCTTTTAAAAGTGCTTCATTATCTATTTCATCCTTTTTTATTAATTTTTTTAACTCCTTTATTAAAGCTGTAAGCTGTTGTTTTCTCTTATCAATATCTTTAGAAAGATCTTTTTTTAATTCAAAAAGTTTTTTTTCTATTTCTTTAATTTCCTGTTTCTTCTCTTTTATTTTGCTTATTAACTCTTCAACTTTTACAATGGTTTTATTTATTAGTTCTTTTTTTTCATCATCCAAACTCTCATCCAACACTGTTTTTATTAAGTCTTTGAATTTGGTTTTATTAAAGCTTGCATTATTATCGCAAGCTCCGTTTTTTGTTAAAAAGTTATCGGCAATTGTAGAGTTTTTATCTTCACTTCCACTAAACTTATTTAGAGAATCTATAAAGTCGTTTAATTTTGTCTGTAAATCATTTGTGTTATTACTATCTTCAACTATAGATACCAACTTATTGGGTATACACTGTTCAACAAAACGTTTAGAGAGTTCAATATCTTTTTTTATATAATATTGAAGTATTGGTATCAATCTCTCACTTGAGATTCCATAATGGTTTAAAGCATTTTTTTTAGTATAGGGAAATAGTTTTTGTACGTATGGGTTTTCAAAAGTGCTCTGTAAAGCCTCATCGATAATAAGCTTTTCGATCCTATTAGCCTGCCACTTTGTAAAACCTTTGATAAGCGTAGCCTCTGTATCATCTTTAGCATAACCTTGAGATATCAAACCTAACAATACAAATAAGATAAATAATGCTTTCATAAAATACTCCTAAAAGAAGAAATATACTATTGTAGCAATATTGCGTCACAGTTGCGTCACAACTATTTATTTATTACATTATGTGATTTTGAGAATTTTATAAGATCTTCAGTAGTTTTAACAGTATTTGGAAGGTTTTTAAAGCTTTTATATAGAACCTCTAAAGTGCTTCTAGCATCACACATAGCCCTATGGTGTTGCTCTATATCTATTTCAAGCAGGTCTTTTAGATGTTCTAAACCGTATCTATGTGTATCGATAGTTCTTTTGGCTAGATCAATTGTACAAAGTTTTCTATTTTCTAGTTTACCTAGATCAAACTTTTCTAAAGATTCAGAGATAAATTTATAATCAAACTTAATATCGTGTGCAACAAATACACTATCGTCTAAAAATATTTTAAACTCTTCTAGTACACTTTGTAAGCTAGGTGCACCCTCTAGCATCTTATTTGAAATAGTTGTAAGTCTTTGTATATGTTCAGGAACCTCTGTACAGCTTACTAAAGACTCATACTCATCTACTATTTGTCCGTTTTTAACCTTTAGGGCACCAATCTCTATGATCTGTCCATCTTTTGGGTTTCCTGCAGTTGTTTCAATATCGACTATGCAAAAGGTATCATCGTTAAAATTTGTATATTTGGTTTTTAGTTTTACGGTATCATCTATGATCTCTATTGGATAACCGTTTGAGAAAAGTAGTTCAAGTTCAAGTTCAGGGGTTTCAAAAAAAGTTTCGCTGTTCATTAAAAGGTCTAAGAACTCATCCTTCGGTAGATCTCTTTTATTTAAAATAGCAGTGATCTGATCGATCTTACTTATCTGCTGTTTTTTTCTTTTTTTGTAACCCACTAGCTGCCTTTACGAACTCAACCATCTTCTTTTTATCTTTTTTACCCTTAGATGCTTCTACTCCACTGCTTACATCTACGCCAAAGAATCCATACTCTTCAAGCTCTTTTAGGTTTGAACTTTTAAGTCCTCCTGCAAGTATGATCTTAGAGCAATCAACATCATCAAACCACTCTAGAGCTACCCTTTTACCTTCCCCGCCGTAGTTTGGTACAAAAGCATCTATTAGTCTATACTCATCTTTATATCTTAAGATATCCTCTTTTTTCTCTGCACGTATCACTTTTAGATGTTTCACTTTTATATTGTTATAGATATGTTCATCCCCATCAAAATGTATCTGAGCGAGTCCAACCTTACTTATTTCACATATCTCATCTATCTCTAAAATAGAGTGGTTTACAAAAAGTCCTACAGTTTGAACCAATGGTGGAAGCTGACTAGTTATCTTTCCTGCTTCACTAGGAGTGATATATCTTGGTGAGTTCTCGTAAAAAACAAATCCAAGAGCGTGCGCACCTGCATCTATTGCATCTAATGCATCTTCAAGGTTTGTTATACCGCAGATCTTAACTCTCATATTATACCTGTAGAGACTTTATAGCTTTTGAGTAATCTTCACTACCATATACATAGCTTCCTGCAACTACTACATCTACTCCAGCTTCTTTTAAGATATCTATATTCTTATCACTTACACCGCCGTCAACCTCTATAAGACATGCTGGGTTTCTTTTTTCTATCATAGCTTTTAGTTTTTTTACTTTCTCAACCACGCTAGGGATAAATTTTTGACCACCAAAACCTGGGTTTACACTCATTAAAAGAACCATATCAAGGTCTTCTATCAAATACTCAATAGCCTCAGGTGGAGTATGAGGGTTTAGAGTGATCGCAGGCTTTATATCTAAAGCTCTTAGTTTTTGGATAATTCTATGTGGATGTTTTTCACTCTCTATATGAAAAGAGATATACTCTGGCTTTAAAGGTGCAAAAAGGTCTATAAAGAAGTTATTGTCCTCAACCATTAAATGCACATCAAGCGGTTTTGTAGCTATCTTTGCTACAGAGCTTACCACAACAGGACCTATGGTCATATTTGGTACAAAGTGTCCATCCATTACATCTACGTGTATTAGATCACAACCGCCGTCGCAAATCGCCGTGATCTCTTCATTTAGTTTTCCAAAGTCTGCTGATAATATTGAAGGTGCTACAAGCATCTACCAACCTTTTTATTATATTTTTTGGGATTATATTCAATAATTACTTATGTACCGATAAGGGTTTCAAATCAATTGCTTTTTTAAAAATTCCGTATAGTGTCCCTCATTGAACTCCAACTCATCGTGAGTTCCCGACTCAACTATCTTTCCGTCATCAAGTACATATATCTTATCTGCTTTTTTAACCGTACTTAAACGGTGCGCTATAGTTATAACGGTTTTATCTTTAAGTATCGGCACAAGGTCACTATAAAGCTTTGCTTCGGTATGAACATCAAGTGCCGATGTTGACTCATCAAATATCACTACGGCAGGATCAGCTATGATCATTCTAGCAATAGATAAACGCTGTCTTTGCCCGCCTGAAAGTTTTATACCGTGTTTTCCTACTATCGTATCTAGATGATCTGGCATATCATCAAGCATCTCTTTTAACTGTGCTATCTTTAAAGCCTGCATTATCTTCTCATCACTTATACTCTCATCACCCATTGTGATATTAAAACGCAAGGTTTGATTGAAAAGTATAGGCATTTGAAGGATCAAAAATATATTTTCACGTATAGAGCTTTTTAAAAGCCTCTCTACATCGACACCATTATATTTTAAAGCTCCGCTCTTTTTATCATAAAAACCTGATATTATCTGTGCTAGAGTTGTTTTACCACTTCCGCTTGCACCTATTAGAGCTATCTTTGATCTAGGCTCTATATCAAAAGATATACTCTTTAAAATAGGTTTATCTTTTATATATTCAAAATCTATACCTTTTAAACTTATCTCTAAAGCATTCTCTTGTACTTTTAGATTCTCTTTTCCGTTCGTTTCAAGCTCTAGATCAAGTATCTTATTTATGCGCTCTAAAGCTCCTGAGGCGACTGCGTAAGAGTATTGTATAGATAATACGTCTTGTATCGGTGTCATTATAAACCAAATATAACCAAACATTGCAAACATCATACCTATACTAAGATCACTATATGCAACCAAAATAAGACCAGTTGCTCTAAATATCTCAAAAGCGACTAAAAATATAGTAAATGAAAAACGCTCATACGCCACGCTTTTATATCCGTATTCATTTGAGGTCGTTTGTATCTTCTTTGCTTTTTGTTTAGCGATATTAAAAAAGTAGTTTTCTTTATTGCTGGCTTTTATCTGCCCGAAAAGATCAAGGGTTTCGTTTATATTGTTTTGGAAATCCTCTACTGCTTTATTTTCATCTTTTTTTAGCCCACCTACACTTTTTGATATCCTTTTTGAGATCAATATCACAATAGGCTGTATCACTAAGATCATACATCCTAAAATAGGATCTATAAGTATCATCACTATAGATATAGCTAAAAGTGTAAGCATAGATGATACGAATTTGCTGGCTCCACTTGTGATAAAACCCTCTAAAGTGTTTACATCTGTTACAAGGTTTGCACCAACCGCGCCACTCCCTAAAGACTCATATTCACTGATTGAAGCTAGTTTTAGATGCTCTAAAAGTTTTCTTCTTATCTCAAATGTAACAAATTTTGCAATCTTTGTAAATATCTTTGTAATAACTGCACTTAAAAGAAAATGGCTCACCCTTAAGAATATAACGGCAAAAGCTACTATAGCTATATAGTAAAAAGGTGTTCCCTCTCCAAATAGAGTATCGATAGTATTTACAAAAAGATCAGGCTTTTTTAAAAGTATCTCATCTACAAGCACGGGAAGCATTAAAGGGATAGGGATTGAAACCAATATAGCTATTAGAGTAACTATCTGCCCCCATATAAGGTATGATCTTTTCTCTAACACTAAGTGCCAAATAGATTTAAATGTGATCTTAGAAATATTCATAAAGCGATTATATCAGAAGTTTTGGTTATTTTTATTTAGCGGCTATGATTTTAAGTATCTAAATGATAATATTTTATTAATGACAAGGAATAAATAAAAGGAATAATCTATGATAATGGAAAGCTTTGAAAACAACGAAAATATGGATATGAACCATGCTATACTAAACTACTTTACACATAGAAAGATAGTTGATACCTTAGCAAGGTATGATCTTTATTATAATATCTCAATTTTATATATAGCTCATTCAATAATAGAAGATAGCAATGAAGCTGAAAAGGTTTTAAACGAACTAAACCTTCAAATAAATCCTGAGACAGTTTTTGAAACTATGTACCATATTTTAAAAGAGTATCACGGAGATGAGCATCTATTCTCAATATTTGAAGAGAATATTAAAATCCAATCTATGTTAAAAGCTTTAGATGATTTTACTGCTTCTTATGATAATATAAAGAAATTGGATGATTTTATACAAACCACTCAATCTAAGATCATTATGGATCAATTCTTTGATGAACAGATGGATAAACAGTTCCACGATGCATTAAAGGAAAGTGACGAGTTTTGGGAAAAGATCATCGACTTTAAGACAGCTGAACAGATACTGCATGCTATGCAGAATATGGAATTTGAATACTAAAAGGGTTCAATATGAGTACAAAACTATCAATTCTTTCATTAACTTTAGCAATTTTTCTAAGTGCCTGCGGAGGTGGAGGTGGTGGAGGTTCTGCTGATTCAAACACTGCTACTACATCTACTTCAAGTACAAGTACTACACAAGATCTTGCAGATAGAGTATCTTCGGCAATAGATGAATCACAAACATCTACAACACAATCAGGTGAACTAAACGATAACTCTTCGGTAGCTTTAGGTATGCCAAACTTAAATAACGATGCAACAACACCGCTTGATGAACTAAAAAAATAAGTAGAGTAAAAACTTTTACTCTACTTTTCTACTCCACATAAATCCAGAAAGACTGGTCTTGATCAATCTTATCCATTCTAGGAAGTGCACTATCTACTCTATCATTATCGAAAGGTGCAAATACACTCCAATCACTTCCTTCTAGATTTAGCATATATCTTAATGTTTTTGATTGATCCTCTACCATATCTTCCATTTGTGAAGTTGTATATGATATTGGAGAACTTGCTAGGTACCATCCTGTTAAGCTCATATCCATTAGTTCTGTCTCTATTGGAGCGTATATATCATATGGTACTGATAGTGTTATTGGGCTTGATATTTTTATTAAGATACCCTCTTTATTACTTAAAGTAGTAAATTTATCCATATTATAATCATTACTTAAATTTGGCTCCCAGTAGCTCCAGTATCCTGTATATTTTAGCACGGTATCTACATTTCCAAATACGCCATCTATAGTGTCCTCATCATTACATATATTTAGATCACTTAGTGCACTTAGCATATCACTTCTACAAAGTGTCATTTTTGAAGGTAGAGAGAAGTATGTCCATACATCATTTATATATTTATCTTTCATAGGTTTAGGTATATTAAACTCACTTATAAGTTCTTCTATAGCTGAAGAGTTATAGAAATATATTGCGTAAGTATCACCTGCTTTATTATATTCAACATAATATTTTACACCATCTTTATAACCTACATCACTATACTCATACCCTTTTAGATCTGTTTCTATATCTATAATATCTAGTGTTATACTACTTCCATCACTCTCATTTATACACTCTACATCTTCAACTATACTCCAAGTACCTGCATCTATAACGCTTGAACTACTTGGGTCAGATAGATCTATCTCACTTAAGTAACCGCTTGTATCTGCTGGATCATAACCTTCAGAAAATGCCATTACTCTTCCTGGGAAGTATCTATTTTCAAGCAGCTGATTTACATAATGTGGACTATCACTGCTATATTGGTGATCAGCTATTAGATCAGCTATACTACCGTAGGTTGTAGAGGTATCTCCATTATAAACTCTACAGCTATTTTTCAATCTTTTACTATATAGTATATATCCTTGCGAAGGTGAGCTTAGGTTTGCTCCGCTATATCCTGCATTTTGCATCTGTTCGGTTAAAGCAGTAACATCTACAACACCCATATATTTTATCTCTTCATCAGGCACACCGTTATCATCAGGTATGGTGATAGTATAGTCTCCTGCTATATCGATATCAAACACACTTTTATTATCGTTACTTACTTTACCTTGATAACTTAGTTCAAGTTCTGCTTCTAAGACCTTTGTATCTTTAGGGTTTATTTGAGATACTCTATAGTTTAGGTAACTTCCATTATCACCATAGCTATCTGTTTCAAATGAGAACCAGACCTCTCCGCTTGGGTTCATAAGTCCTGTTGCACCTTCATATGCGCTTGATTCTATTTTAAACTCTACGAAAGGGAGTCTTTTTAGGGCTTTAAATGTTAAGGCACTATTACTTAATGTTTTTGTAGCTCCATAAAAGTTAAACTCTACATTTTCAGGTCCACTGTTACTTGTATCATCTATAAATCCATAAAGGTTATATGAGTTAAAGGAGCTTATACCTTCTAAGCGTAAAGTTCTACCTATTTGGTTATCGTTGGTATCTGTTATATTAAAGTAAACGCTGCCATTAAACATCCAGATATTTAGGTTTAGCTTTGTATAGCTTAAGGGTTTAGTATCATCATATTCTAAGATAATACCTTCATTATCATATGCACCTTCATAATGCTCACTTAAAGCATAAGCGAACGTTTCATTAAATAAAAGTGCTACATAGCTTCCGTAGATATCATATAGATATATTCCTGCGTATGCATTCTCACTAAAGTTAGTTAACTCTATTTGCATACTTATCTCATGGTAAGTTTCCGATTCACTTGATTGGTATATCTCAAAGGCAGAAAGATTACCTGCTATTTTATTTATACTTACACTCTCATAACTTCCTGAATTATTCTGGGTGATACTGCTATCCCAATACAGAAAGTTATTTAAAGATTGTTTCCAATCCTCTTGAGAACTTAATATATTTACTATCTCAGGAATTTTCTCCCAGTAGTATGGAGTTACATTATATGTATATGTAGTTGAGTTATTCATGTTTATATAGTAAGAGCTATCTTGGTTTATAAATCCATCATTATCTTGCCACCATACTATACCATCATCTGTTTCAAAGGCTATTTTATAGTCCCCTTTTAGTATAGTTCCACTCCAAGTATCTACAGAGCCGTTTAGTGTTGTATTACCATCATTTCCTATTAGGGTTATGCTTGTTACATTATGATCACTTACATCAAGTCCATTAAGGTTTATAACTATATCTATAAAAGGTGTCTCATACACTTTTACATCTATACTTTGATAGAAGGTTGCGCCGTTATCTATACCTGCAAAATCTAGGCTATAGTTACCCGAGCTATCTTTTACATAGGTGAAGTTTCCTAGGTCTGCATTAAGGTATTGTATCTCACTTGGTTGTGTTCCGTTATAGGCATAGCTTAATATATCTGTTGTGTTATTATCTATTGTTAGTGTTTGGCTAGTCAATATATCTTCACTTGTATATATGGTATTTCCATAGATTGTTGGTGCGTTATCTATCCAAGTAGCACCTGTAATATTCCCATCATTTCCATTTAGGCTAAGATCATTTACTATTCCTGTATCTCCACCATCATTTAATGGCCAGTATCCTGCTAGATTAGTATCTGTTATATCTATTACATTATACATCAGCTTTTTTATCTCATCAGCTTTTAAAGCTTTACGCCATACTGATACTTCTGCCATGTTTCCGTTGAAATATTGAGCAGAATCCCTTCGTATAGAACCTATGTTCCATACTGCCGTATTAGCGGTACCTCCCATTGTAGCTTCTATAGAGTTCTCTTCTATACCATCAATATATATTGTTTTAGTATTCCCCTCTTTTGTAACTGTAATATGATGCCAAGTTCCATCATTGACAGGTGTTGTAGATAGTAAACTCTCCCATCCAACACCATTTTCACCAGTATGAAAATCAACAATTCCATCTATCATTTGAAGCCATATTACAAAAGGTCCCGAACCGCTATCAATAATCTTTTCTATAAATGTTTGTGTTTCTGTTGAGTCTGTTTTAACCCAAGTTGATATTGAAAAATCATCATCACCGCTAAACTCTATAGATGGATCACTAGTTATCTGTATTGCATCATCAGTTCCATCAAAACTTAGTCCGTTTCCTAAAAAGTTTATCCTTTTTACATCTCCATTAATAGTACCGTCATTAGCATTTGAAGTAAGATCATAAACCGTATACCCTGCTCTCTCATCAAAATTATAATATGCTACTAGTCCACTCTCGCTTCCACTAAGCTGTTTATTATAGTTCTCAGCAATTTCTTCAGCTGTTCTTGATGTATTCCAGATACGAATTTCATCTATCATACCTTTTGCAAAACCATATCCACCATTATAGTACCTACCTATCTGAAGAGGAAGAGAACCAGTAATTCTAGAAGATGAAAGAGTCGATGTACCACTCAACGTTTCTTCAACACCATTAATAAAAAGTTTAACACTAAGAGTGCTACTATCATAAGTAGCTGCAATATGTGACCATTGGCTAGAAGGAATACTATTAGTGCTTGAAGCAGTGATAGATGTAGTACCATCACCCATACCTATTTTTAATTTATCATAATCTTGAACATATAGAAAAAACTCTGCTAATGAATTACTTGAACCATCAGAGGTGTGTTTTGATGCAATGAAAAAATCATCTGTCGAAACATCAGGTGTGCCTAGATTAATCCATGCTTCAATAGTAAAGTCTCCTTCAAGTGACGTTAGTCCTGAGTTGATAAAAGTATCATCTCCATCAAACTGAACAACACCACCGTTTGATTTAACATATAAATCTCTAGTACTACTTTGCCAGCTTGAATATTTAGTAGGCGAAGAAAGACCAATATTCCATAAAGTGTAGTCTCGTTTTAATCCTATAGAATCTGCTGATGTACCCGTTTTTACACGAAGCCAATCTGTATCGCTACCTATTTGTCCAATATTTTTCCAGAGTGTTCCATCGCTTTTTACAAAATATGTATTATAAGCTCCAGGTCCTATATCTATTGCGTTTTCCAAACTACTGATTAGTGTAGGTACCTTAATAGGATTACCTATACTAGCACCTAATTGATTACTGGAATTAAGTCCCCAAGCATAGACCTTACCGTCAGATTTTTGTGCAAATGAGTGATAACCCCCTGCAACTACCTTTTTCCAATCTGTATCCATACTTATCTGTACTGGTGAGTTAACATTTGTTTGAGTATTGTTACCGACTTGTCCTTGGTTATTGTTACCCCAGCCCCAAAGTGTTCCGTCACTTTTTATAGCAATAGTTTGTCCGCCAAACCCCGTTGATACATCAAGCCAAGTCTCACTTCCAATTTGTGTAGGAGTTGATACATCTGTAGTACTAGAGTTACCAAGTTGCCCGTTACTATTTTGCCCCCAGCCCCAAAGTGTTCCGTCACTTTTTAAAGCTAAAGTATGATAATACCCTGTGGTTATATGAACCCAGTCACTATCTACTCCTATTTGGGTGATATTTGGAGAGTTATTCGAGCCTGTACCTAAAGCACCGTTGCTGTATTGATCGGTACCCCAAGAGTAGATAGTACCGTTTTGTTTTAAAGCAATTGTATGCTCACGACCTGGATTTACATGATACCAGTTAGTATCGCTTCCAATTTGTGTAGGAGTTGCTAATGAAGTGGTAGTACCATCACCTAATTCATAAGATGAGTTATCACCAAACATATAAAGTTTACCGTCAAAAGTAACACCGCCTGAATGATCATACCCTACACCAAGTTGTGGATGTCCTATAGGAAGTGAAACAGTAGAAGGTACTACTGTTTCGGCAAATAACATATTTATAAAAACTAAAACTACAGCTATTATTTTTAGAAAACTAAACTTTTTCATAATAGCTCCTTTTACAATAATTTATCATTTTTAGTGTAGCGGTGTTGTACCAGTTTTAATTCCAGCTCCAAACACACCGTTTACCGCACCATTGCTTGTATCTAAAGAGAATGATCCACCAACATGTTCTCCAGTATTACCGTAAAACTTACCGCTTAAAGAACCTGAGTTTACCGTATATTCTCCACTAGTACCACTAATACTTGAACTGCTAAAGCCATAAGTGCTTATACTACCGTTACTTATATCTGCTTGCCACGCACCGTTACCGATATTCATATTTCCGCTAAATGTAGCACTATTAAAATCCATAGTTAGACCTATAGTACCGCTTACTTGACTACCGTTATTAAAAGCTGCTATTCCACCCTCAAATGTTCCAACTGCAGAAGTTCCTAAATATGAATCAATAACTGCTGTCGGTGTCAATGTACCGTTTACATAAGCTCCAACTGGATTATCGTTTGCATCTAAAATATACCCGTAATCCATATATGTACTATAATGATCACAACTACCATCATCAGCACATACCGTACTTTTTGTTACATTTGTAAGATCAAGCTCTTCGCCTATAGGGGAGAGTGCTATAACATTTGTAGATACATCGTTTACAGTTACACTTATTGTTTCTGTTATTGTTGTACCTGAATCGTCGCTGATAGTTATTGTAATAGTATCACTACCGCTATAACCGCTATTTGGAGTATATATAATAGTTCCGTTGGAAACTGTTACTGTACCGTTTTGCGCACTTGCACTTATGCTTACACTATCATTATCCGCATCATATGTGCTAAAGGTTAAAGTTCCACTTGTATCCTCATCTATACTTAAACTTTCAGATATACTAATAGTTGGAAGGTCATTTATAGAAGTGATCGAAATAGTGATTTTTTGAGATACACTTTCACTTCCATCACTTACAGTTACGGTAATAGTATCACTTCCGTAATAGTTCGCATTTGGAGTATATGTGATAGCTCCAGTTGTGCTGTCTATAGTTGCCGTACCGTTTGAAGGGCTTTCCGTAATAGAATAAGTTAAGGTATCGTTATCTGAATCTAACGCCGTAATACTAATATCTACTGTGTTATCTTCATCTACCGTTACATTATCAACTGAAAGGGTAGGTGCACTATTTGTCACTTCAGGAACATTTGGAAGACCTGGTACGTCAGGAAAATTTGGACCACCACCTCCAAAGTCAGGGTCTGGATCTGGTTCAGGGTCTGGCTCTGGTTCAGGGTCTGGCTCTGGACCACCCTCTGGATCACCGTCTGGATCACCGTCTGGATCACCGTCTGGACCTCCGTCATCATCATTTTTTTACCTTTTCCATCATCACCTTGATCGTTATTATCATCTTCGACATTCCCTTCACCGCCGCCATCTTGGTTGTCTTCGTCACCATTGTCTTCCTCGGCATTTCCGTCATCACCCTCATCTTGGTTGTCTCCGTCACCACCTTGGTCATCACCGCCTGCTTGCTGCTCTTGTTCTAGCTCTTTACTATCCTCATCCAAGCCGCCGCTTTCATCAAGTGCACCTTGCTCAACTTGTGTTTCACCTGTAGGTGACATACTTGCTCTTTGACCTGTATTTACGGGAGTTGTTACACCTGTATCATTATTTGTAATCATACCACGACCCTCAAGGAAAGCAACCTCTACTTGCTCTTTTCCGTTTGGAAGCTGTTTTACCGAAGTATCAAGGGTAGTACCACGAATACCGATAGAAGCAGATTTGGTTTTGATCTTAAAACCTTTAGGGTTTATTTTACCGATCTTACCTGTGATAGTTCTAAACACACCTTTTCCAAAACCAAAATTTGTTTTAGAGTTTGAAGGTGTTTTTAGATCCATAACAAACTCATTTACCGATAAAGTAGAGTTTTTACCTACGGTTATAGATGTATTATCGTTAAATAGTACAAGAGCTTTTGCTTTATCTTGCGTTACGATCTTATCTTGTAGTTTTAATATAAATCCACTTTTTGCAGGAGTTGTCCCGCCGTCTCTTAAGACAGATACATCACCCTTTACTGCAGTTATCTTCCCTACATTTGCAAAAATAAATGTAAAACCTAATAATAAAAGTAAAATTATCTTTTTCATTTGAACAACCTTATAACATTTACACCGAAGGTATATTTATCATACTCTTTTGTTTGTAAATTAGATGTTTGATAAGTATAATCGGTAGTCGCTTGAAAGATCCACTCTGGAGCATACACATATGTTGCACCAAGTGCAAGTTTCAACTGTTTATCTTCCTCATTAACTAAATAGCTAGGATCTTTATCACCATATTTAGAGTAATTGTATGAAATCGAAGGAGCAAAGAACAAAGTCGGTTTATATATATAGTTTACACCAAAACCAAGTTTTAAACCGCTATAGTCAACCCCTGATTGATTGCCGCTTTTTTTCTCCTCATTTTTTAAAACGATTGACGGCATAAGCATAAGCTGTTTACTATAGATATGGGTTAAGTTTGCAGCTATTTCAGTATAGTAGCTGTCTTTTGTCTTATTACTACTTTGTTCGTAAGATTTACTTTGATATTTAAAATAACCGCTTAAAATATTTTTTTGGTCATATATATATTGTATCTTTGGATTTAACGCTATTGTTTTTAGATATTTTTGATTTCCATACCATAAGATATCAGTATATAAAGCATAGTCCACAACTAAGCGTTCATTATGTTGTACGCTTAGCGCAGGGGTATATGCTAGTAAGACCACATCTGTTGTATTGTATTTTGAATCTATACTGTCTTTATTGAAAACCATAACATCGTGTTTGTTTTTCATAGTATCGCTAAGTTTATAAAAGTAGTTAACCAAAACCACCTCTTGGTTATACCAAGCACTTGCATCTTGGGTTGAGTTGTTAAGGTTAAGGTATATATCGTATGTAGGAAAATATACGTTATTAAAAGTATCATGTTTTGATCTGCTGTTTATATTTGAATCATAGTTAGCACCAAGCATCAATATCCCGCTGATAAAGTGTTTACTTATCTTAGAATCGGCAAGTGCTAGATAAAACTCCACCACCTTTCTAACTTTTGGTGGAAGATTTGGATCTTTTTGCACCTCTAAAAGAAGTTTCTTAGCCTCTTTGTAGCTTTTATCCATATAGTACGATCTTGCCATCTCTAGCTTAACTCTACTGTTATCAGGCTCTTCAAATAAAAATCTCTCATAAGCTGTTATAGCTTCATCGTATCTTTTTGTTTCATATGAAGTACGACCTAGATAGAAGTTTATATTTTTATCATTTGGTTTTTCATTGAAAAGCTGTTTTAAAAGCTGATAAGATTTTTCATATTTTTTATCTTTAAAGTATTTTAGTGCTTGTTTATATCTACCTATAAATGTTGATAGATCAAACACTTCATCTGTGATATTTATATCTTGCTGTTGTACATAATCTTTATCAAGTCTAGTTCTACACCACTCATCTACAGAACACCCCTCAAGATAAAAAATGCTGTCTTTTTTTATAAGTCCTGTTTGTAAGCTATCTTTATGGGGATTTTTATATGCTACTATAAATTTTTTCTCAACTTTTGCAGTAGCGTCTTGGTTTCGCTCTATTTTAAATATATGTTTTTGTACTTTTTTTGCACTATCTTTTTGTTTTATTAAATTTGAGGCTTTCCTCTCGATAGGATTTGAAAAAGGAGTTGTGAATCTTTTCTTTAAAAGTTCCATCTCTTCCTCACTTTCTATATTGACGATATAGATACCGTAAGTGCTTCCTATTTGTACTATATGGTACTTATCATCTTTTAAAGCCTTTTCGGCTTTTATTACACATGCTCTGTTTGAACAACTAGAGACTTGTAAAACTCTTTTATCCTCTGCTATTTTCTCCCTTGGGATATATGAAGCTTGTAAAACCAAGCTGCAAGAGAGAAACAACATCAAACTTTTCTTTTTCATTAAACCAAATAACCTCATTCTTTTCTCTCTATATACATATTTTACTCTTTTTCATAAACTTGGTTCCTTAATATAAGCTTATTTGATACATTTCTGAGACAATATGCTCAATAATGTATGTTTTGCAACAGCTTAATTCATTTAACATCACTTTTTATTCAATTTTATCCAAAAAGTAATAAATATATTTATTCTCTATTACCTGCAAAAACGCCATAGTACCTATCACCTGTCGTTGTTATATAAAACTGTCCCCCTACACTATTAGCAGCAGGTCCGTAGAATTTACCGCTTAACGCACCGCCTGTTACTTGAACATCACCATTATTTTGAACTATATCAGTTGTAGAAAAACCTGTATTTGTAATAGTACCGCTTTGAATAGCAGCACTTAAACCTTGAATACTTATATTTCCCGTAAAGTTTTTAGAACCGAAATACATATTTAAACTCATACTACCTGTAAAATCTTGGGTACCTCTTATAGCAGCTATACTTGTTTGATAAGTTGCTGTTTGGCTGTTTGTAATATAGGAGTCAATTACACTAGTTGGTGTGACATCCCCTTTTACATAAAATGCTTGATAAGTCGTGCTATCACTTTTATAAAAACCGTATTCAAAGTAAGTATCACTTCCTACTACAGTTTTTGTATATGTTGAAACATCGGCTTCTGTTAGTGTTTCTCCGTTAACTGATACCAATATCAAACCACTAGCACCCTCAACCGATACACTTACGGTATAAACATTTACACCACCGCTGCTATCGGTTAATGTAATAGTGATCGTATCACTTCCTGTAAAACCTGAGTTTGGTGTATATACAAAAGTTCCATTTTCAGTTAAAACTCTTCCATTATCTGCTTTTGCACTAACGGTTACATTTGCTCCATCCTCAACATCAGACACGCTATATGTTAAAGATGCTGAAGTGGTTCCATTTAGAGTTATACTTGCACTTGAAAGAGAAATAGTAGGAAGATCATTTACCGATGCGATAGTAAACGATATGGTTTGAGTAACTGAATCGGTACCGTCGCTAACTGTAATATTAAACGATTCATTACCAAAATAGTTTGCATTTGGCACATATGTGATCTCTCCCGTAGTTGAATTGATAGTAACTGTTCCGTGACTTGGATTTGAGCTTATAGAATAGCTTAAAGTATCTCCGTCACTATCATATGCACTTAATCTAATAGTAGCAATAATATCTTCCGAAACGCTTATTGATCCTATAGATAAGTTTGGAAGAGTATTTGAGACTATATCTTGAGCTTCGGGAATAGTTTCAGGGGTAGTTATCACTACAGGTGGTGTTTCACTTGGAGCAGCTTCACCTTCTGCAGGAGTGTCATTAACTTGATTTTCAGCTTGCGCACCTGTATCTCCAGCTTCTCCTGTATCTCCAGCTTCTCCTGTTTCATCAGTGCCCTCATCCTCTTGAAGCTCTTTATTATCATCGTTTAACTCTTTAGTTGATTCAAGTGCCCCTTGTTTCACCTCAACTTTACCGTCAGTTCCCATATCTGCACGCTCACCTGTATTTACGGGTGTAGTTACACCGCTGATATTACTTGTGATCACCCCATGCCCTTGTAAGAATGCAACTTGTACCTGCTCACCGCCGTTAGGTAAAATCCTAACAGATGTATCAAGCACGGTTCCCCTTATACCGATAGAAGCTGTTTTTGTTTTTATTTGAAAACCTTTAGGGTTCATCTTTCCTATTTTTCCAGTTATAGTTCTAAATATACCTTTTGTAAAGCCAAAATTGGTTTTTGAGTTTGAGGGTATTGCGGTATCCATCACAAACTCATTAACTGCCAATGTAGTGTTGTTTCCAAGTGTTATCATTGTTTGATCGTTGAATAACACTAAGGCTTTAGACTTATTTTTTGTTGTGATCTTATCGTTACGTTCAAGTATAAAGCCGCTTATACCATTAAGGGTTTGAGCGTCTCTTACGATATACACTTCACCTTTAACCGCCGTGATCTTTCCTATATTTGCCCAAACACTGATACTAAAAACCAATACTATTAAAAGAAAATGTCTCATTAGAACTGCCTTATTATATTGATACCTAAGTTATATTTATCATATTCGTTAGGTTTTATATTTGAATCTTGACGTGTATATCCGACAATACCTTGCGCTATCCATTGAGGAGCATAAATATATACTCCGGATAACCCTGCTCTTAACTCCTTATCTTTTATCTTTTTTAAATAGTTAATATCTTGATCTTTATATTTTGAGATATTGTATGCGATATTGGGTGTAAGTATTATCTTTTCATTAAGCGTGTATGTTGCACTAAATGATCCTTTGATACCACTATAATCTATATCGCTTCTTGTACCGCTTTTCTTCTCTTCATGCTCTAAAGTAACTGCAGTATTAAATAAAAGCTTTGGATCATATATATGGCTCCAAGTACTTGAAAGCTCATAATATCTGCTGTTCTTCCCCTTATCGGATGATTTTTGAAACGCTTTATCTTGATACTTAAAATATCCACTTATCTTATTTGTCTGATCATATATATAATCTACCTTTGGATTTATACCGATCGTTTGAAGATACTTATCACCTCCATACCACATAGAATCCATATAAAGAGCATAATCAACAACTATATCCTTTGAATATCTTTTTTGTATCGACGGTGTATATCCTATAAGTTCCACATCGGTAGTGTTGTATTTGGACACAAAACTATCTTTATTGAAAAGCAAAACATCATGTTTTGTATCCATGGTATCATCTAGCTTATAAACATATGATACGACACCAACCTCTTGATTGTAAAGTGCTGATTGATCTTGTGTGGTATTGCTCATATTCGCATATAAATTAAACCCTGGGATATAAACATTATCAAAAGTATCGTATTTTGAACGGCTGTTTATATTTGAATCATAACTAAGCCCGAACATTAAAACACCGCTAACTCTATGCGTTGTGGTATTTTGATCTATCATAGCAAGATATACGTTTATCACATTTTCTATATCTTTTGGTAGTTTCGGATCTTTTTTTACCTCAAGAAACGATCTCTTTGCATCTTTATAGTTCTTAAGTTCGAAAAAGGTACGCCCGATCTCTAGTTTGACCTTATTGTTTTTAGGCTCTTCAAACAACACTCTTTCATAAGCTAAAAGTGCATCATCGTACATCTTAAGCTCAAAAGCAGAACGTCCAAGATAGTAGTTCACTAAGGTATCGTTAGGTTTGAGATTGAAAAGCTTATAAAACATATCATACGATTCTTTATAATCTTTATTGGTATATCTAACCAAAGCTTTCTTATAAGTGTTTGTAAAACTGTCATCTAAAACATTTTGCGCAATTGATGTGTTTACGGTATCTATAGGTGCTGCACTTAAGACAGTACTTAAAGCTAAAAACAGTAAAGCTCTTTTTTTTGTAAAAACTAATCTTATCATTCCTCTTCCCTTTGTAATTTTATCCCTTAGTTGTATGTTTAAATACTCCGTTAAAATCTTTTGGCGGCTCTTCTATATAATGTTCACACCTCTCGATATAGATATTATAGATATTTTTATTTGTCTTATCTTCCCACTCGTTTATCTCTTTAAATATCTCTAAAGCTTTATCAAAAGAAGCCTCTTTATATAAAGATATCGCTTTATGGTAAAGCTCTAGCTCCTCTTGTAGTCTCTGCTTTGAGACACTATAAAGCTTATGCATAGATTCATCTCTATCATAGTCGTGAATCTGCCATATCTCAATAGGCTCACTTTTCCCTTTTACCGTTACAAGGTCAAGAAACCTATAGATATAATCCCCTTGAAGTTTTGCTTTTGTAAAATTTGATATATTACATTTGGAGTTATAATATTTACAAAGTGATTCAAGCCTTGAACCAAGATTTACAGGATCACCAATAGCGGTATAGTCACTTCTTTGATCACTACCCATCTCACCAACGATGGCCGTTCCCGTGTTTATACCTATACCTATATCTATAGGCTCCACACCGTTTCTCTCGCTCATCTTTACCGTATTTACAAACCTAGGGTCTTGTTTTATTTTAGCATTTAGCTCATCTAAGGCGTGAAGCTGCTCCATTGTAGCTATTACAGCTCTTTCCGCATGATCAGGTACATCCCCAGGAGCATTCCAATAAGCCATAATAGCATCACCGATAAACTTATCAACCGTACCTTTTTGCTGGATGATTATCTGCGTCATAGGGTTCATATATTCGTTCATAAACTCAATCAATATCTTTGCGTTTGGCATAGACTCTGATATATTTGTGAAGTTTCTTACATCACTAAAGAAAACGCTTATCTCTTTCTCCATTGCAGCAAAAGCTTTATTTTCTGGATCATGAAGTAAGCTTTCCATTACCTCAGGAGAAACCTTTGAAGCAAATTTTTTCTTTATAAGTGCTTCGTTTTTCACTTCAAACATATAGTCCATAAATGTTGCTACTAAAACAGCTAATACCACGGTCATAAGAGGTAAGAAGGTATCTAAGATGATCCCATATACAAACAGTATCTCAAAACCTGCAAATAGTATTAAAGCTATGAAAGATATAAGTACAATAGGGTTAAACCAAAACGGTGTAAATGTTACTAGTAGTACAGATAAAAGTGCAACACTAAACACTATAATAAGGTTTGCACCGTCCACCCAGTTTGGACGTGAAAGAAAATCTCCCGTTAAGATATTATCTATAGCATTTGCATGAACCTCTACCCCAGGATATATTGACTCAAAAGGTGTAGCCCTAAGGTCGTTTAGACCTGCTGCAGATGTACCTATAATAGCGACTTTCCCTTCTATTTGTGCAGGATCGAAATCACCTTTAAAGATATCTAGTGCAGAGATATATTTAAATGTTTTTGTAGGGCCTCTATAGTTTACGATTAAGCGGCCGTGTCTATCGGTTGGTATTTTAAAATCACCAATTTGGATATTTTCTACACCAAGCTCACTATAGTTTACAAACACTTTATTGATACCGCTTGAAGCTCTTATGATCTCTAAGGCTAGAGATGGATAAAGTTGATCACCATACCTTATAACCATAGGTACACTTCTTACAATCCCGCTATCATCAGGAATATTGTTAAAAAACCCGCTTGTATAACCGCTTTCTTGTAAAGACTTATGATTTAAAATAGTACCCTTAGCGTTTATAAGCATATCCTCACCCGCACTCTTATTGCGCTCAACAATAATTGCAGGGATATTCAGCTCCTCTTTTTTAATATAATCTTTATCCTCAAGTTCAAATTGATAACCCAAAACCGTAGGTGTGTTCATAACGGTTTGATTTAAGATAGCATCATAATCAGGTACATTCTCAGCTTCTATATTTAGATCATCTAAAACCTTATGGGGTGAGCTTTGATCCTCTTCGGCAAAAACAATATCGAAACCAACAACACCTACACCTGCATTTGTAAGGTTCTCTAAAAGTCTTGCTACTTTATATCTGGACCAAGGCCATTGACCAAGCTCTTTTAACGACTTTTCATCAATATCGATTATGATAACGCTTTCGCTGTCTTTTTTAACACCTCTTGCTAAGAACATATAATCTTTGATCTTATTATCAAAGCTTTTTACTACACTTGGATTAAAAATATTAAATATAGATACCAATAAACCAATAGTTAATGCTGCAAAAGTGTAAAAAGATAATTTTTTAAGAAATTTTTTAATTTTGATTTTATCTAGTTTCATAATGTATACTTTTTGTTGTCATAAGATTTTAATATACATATAATATTTAAATTAAATTTAAATAACTCTTTTATAAAGCCTTTGAATACAATAATTGTAAGAAAAAATCCACTTTTTTATTATTTTTTTAATAAATATGAAGTTATCAGTAAGGATTTAAAAAACTATCTAATTTCTCTAAGTGTATAAAATCTTAAAACTATGTGCTTTAGAAAAACTACAATGTTACAAAATAAGATATATATAAGAACAACTAAAAACCCAATATAAAGGAGGAGAGAGTATATCGGTTTTTAGTCGATTCGGATGAAATTTTATATTAAAAAACAATTTTTTTCTATGACTTAAATCAATTTTTGCATAATTTATTCTAAAAGTTTTCCTATTAGTTTCTCTTTATCTATAAGATAAGATTTTCTATCTAATATCTTCTCCTCTTTAAAGCTTTTTAAAACTCTTGAAAGAGTTCCAGGAGCCATATTTAGGTCGTTTGATATATCAAATTTGTTTTTATACTGCAATAGTTTAGGGTTTTCTAATATCTCTGCCGCCACTCTTTGTGAAGTGTTTAAGACCATATTTTTATATATCATCTCTTTTAAAGAAAGGATATCCTCTTTCATTGATGATAGAACTATATTTGATAAAGCTACATTTTGCTCCATAAGTATTTGAAACTCGTTTTTTTGTATGATCACTACTAAAGATGAAGATATACTTTTTATAGATGATCTAAAGGGTGTATCTTCGATAATATCGCTTTCTAAGACAAATGATGGTGAAGATATGTCTCTTAAGACGATCTGAGTACCGTCAGGTTTTGTTATATACGATTGAAGGTTGCCGTTTGCTAAAAAGTAAAAATAATCACTTTTATCACCCTCATATAAAACTATCTCACCTTTTTTATAATGTTTTAAAGCACTTATCTGAGCTATATTTGATATCACCTCTTTATTTAATCCTTTAAAGAAAGGGTTTGTAGCTAGGTATGTTGAGATATTGTTCTTTATAAGGTTTTGGCAGCTATTAAACTGGAAGTTTTCCAATATTGTTATAATATTTTCCATACAATATTGGTCATTTATAGTTACTACATTATGATCTAGATTACAATATTCACAGTTATAATCAAAAAAGCAGTTATTCACCTTCTCTTGAATAACAAGTATTTTTTGCTGTTTATCTTTATCTATTATATATCTAAACAGTTTTTTAGCATCATCACTTTTTTTATTCTCGAACAATACGCAAACATCGTATTTATTTACCTCAAAGACCCTTTTAAGATCATCTAAAGCTCTTACTCTTCTATAGTCTTTACAATACTGTAAAAGTTTATCGTATGTTTTTCTATTTGATATAGATTCACCAATGATCAAAAAACCGTTCATCTGCTGCCTTTATTAATATCATATAGCTGCGGTCAAAAATTAGCAACATTTTTTTAAAGGAATTGACCGCAGTTATATAATATCTATAAAACTTTTATATAACCTCTTGTAATTTAACTTATAAAAGAGCCCTAAGGACTCTTTTATATTTAAAGAATTAAGACATTATCTCTTCAACAGTGATATAATCTCCAACTCTACCAGTCATCTGCTCAACGTCAGTATTTACAGGAAGTGTTTTCTTACCTGGAACCCAACCTGCAGGGCAAACCTCACCTGTTTTTTCAGCATGCTGCCAAGCTTTTACTTGTCTTAAGAACTCATTTACATTTCTACCAACTGATGGTGCTTGAACCTCTTGAGCTACAACAGTTCCCTCTGGGTTGATTAAAAATCTACCTCTTAGAGCAATACCTTCCTCTTCGATCATTACACCAAACGCTCTAGATACGTCACCTTTTGGATCTGCACCGATTGTAAGTTTTAATCCTGCTAATAAAGGCTCAGTCTCAACAAATCTTTTGTGAGAGAATTTTGTATCAGTTGATACCGCTAAGATCTCAACACCAAGCTCTTGGAACTCATCATATTTAGCGTTCATTGCAGCGATCTCTGTTGGACAAACAAATGTAAAGTCAGCAGGATAGAAACAAACTACTGTCCATTTACCCTTATAATCTTCACTTGATACTGTCTCATAGTGACCTGTTGCAGCGTTATACGCATCCATTTTAAATTCTGGTGATTTTCTTAATACTAATGATGAACTCATATTTTTTTCCTTTTTGTTAATTTCTGTATTTTGTGTGTTTGAAACAACTGTTTCAACTTCTTCGATTGGTTTTGCACCTGTATCGCAAGCCATTTTCTATCCTTTAAAATTATAAAGTGAACAAAGAATGTTCTTATCTTTGAAAAAAGATAGTGTAATTATATACTAAAGGAAAATAATTATCCTTTAATAGATATTATTATTATGATTAGTTAAGATTATTATAAGCTAAGACTATAAAGTTGAGAGTTTACTTAAATTAAGTATATTTAAAGAGTGTTGTAAAGAACCCCCTAAAGGGGCTCTTTGTATTAGTTCATATCAGGCTTAGGAGTTTTCTCTGTGATAACAGGAAGTTGTGGATATGAAACATCAGGTTTTTTACCTGTTAATGATTTTAAGAAAGTAACGATTTGTTTAGTTTCTTTATCACTTAATTTCATACCAAGTTGGATATCACCCATTAGTTTAACTGCTTGACCTAAGCTCCATACGTTACCGTTATGGAAATATGGTGCAGTCTCTTCGATATTTCTTAGTGTAGGTGTTTTGATCATACCATCTTTAGTACCTGTAAATCCACCAACGTTTAGATCATATTTTGAAGCATCGAAAGGCATCATTGTACCACCAAGTCCTATATCATTATGACAAGTTGCACAACCTTTATCGATAAATACTTTAAGACCTGTTTTTTCAGCTTTTGTTAATGCACCTGTATTACCATGCATAAATGCATCAAATCTTGAAGGAGTGATAAGAGTTCTCTCAAATACAGCGATTGTATCTGTGATTAGTTCAAAAGTGATCTTTACATCAGGACCGTATACTTTTTTAAACTCTTTTACATAAGCAGGCATAGAAGTAACTCTTTTTACAACTAAGCTTTTTGGAGCTGCCATCTCTGGACCAGCTTGTACTGGACCTTGTGCTTGTGCTTCTAGGTGTGGATCTCTACCATCCCAGAATTGTACTTGGTTTAGTACTGAGTTATATACTGTAGGTGAGTTTAAGTGAGCTGGGTTTGGAGTCCATTTATGTCCAACTGCTGCACCAACACCATCAACACCACCCATTGCTAGGTTATGACACGTATTACATGAGATAAGTCCACTTTTTGAAAGTCTTGGATCAAAATATAGTTTTTTACCTAACTCTACTTTACAATCTGTGATTGGGTTCTTTGGGTTATCTACTAGTTTTAATATCTCTAGTTGTGATCTTGGGATCGGTTTTAATCCTGCATTCTTAGCATCTTTGATAAGTCCTGCATCGCTCATTGCGAAAGCACCCGTTGTTGCAATTGCAGCAGCTACTGCTACTGAAACTAATTTTTTCATAATTTCTCCTTAATAATAATTATTCATAAGTATAATATATTAGATAAGAATTTTTTTTAACACAAGTCAAATTTTTAGCTAAACTTTTTCTTAAATTGTTTTATATAAAGTCTAAAGATTTCTGTATTTTATATCAAATGAGTATCTGCTGGTATCTAAAATAGCAGAGATATCTATAGTGTTTGTAGCTATTGGAAGGCAGCCCATGGTATTAAAACTATTTACGAACTTTTGTATATAGTATGTTTTTTTATACCCTAGCTCTTCTAATAGTTCAAGTATCTCATATATATCGTTTAAACTAAGCAGTCCACTATGATAAGTTGTTCTAAGCTCAAAATCAACCTCACTATGTATAAGATATAAAAGAGAAGTTAGAAAATCTTCAAACTCCAAGTTTGATTCTGTAATATCTTTAAAACTAGATTCCGGTGCTTTAAAATCTAAAGCATAATAGTCCACCTCATCTCTTTTAATAAGTTTCTCTATCATGCGCGGTTTTGAACCGTTAGTATCAAGTTTTACTTTAAAGCCCATCTCTTTTATATGCTTTACTATACTAGGCAGCTCTTTATGAAGAGTAGGCTCCCCACCACATAATACAACGGCATCTAAAAGCCCCTGCCTTGTTTTAAAAAAACTCTCCACATCGTTAAAACTATATTGAGATGGTTCTAAAACAACATCATGGTTATAACAATAACTACAGCGCATATTACACCCGCTAAACCAAAGTATAGCGGATGTATGCCCCTCATAATCTAGAAGTGTAAAAGGGCTTATAGAGTTAATTATCTTTTTGCTTCTCCACAAAATATCTCCTTTGCTTATGCTCACCTTGTTTACCTATATTAAAACTCTCGATAGGTCTATGGTAACCCATAACTCTTGTATAAACTATACACTTTGTTCTTTTGTCTTGGTTTTCACCTAAAATCTTTTGCGTATCCATTTTTTCTCCTTAACCGCAATTTTGATATTCATTGATGATCTCTTCATCACACTTAGGGCAAAACTGATGCTCCCCGCTTATATAACCGTGTTTTGGACAAACTGAAAAGATAGGTGTAAATGTAACGTACGGTAATCTAAAGTTCTCCATAACCTTTTTTAAAAACACTCTTGTAGAATCAACACTCTCTAGCCTTTCACCCATATATAGATGCATAACCGTACCGCCTGTATATTTTATTTGCAGATTATCTTGTTTGAAAAGTGCTTCAAAAGGATCATCTGTAAAATCAGCAGGTAGTTGTGAAGAGTTGGTATAGTATATATTATTTCCAAAACCTGCTTGTAAGATATCTGGATAGCGTTTTTTATCCTCTTTTGCAAAACGGTAAGTCGTACCTTCAGCAGGTGTTGCCTCAAGATTATAAAGGTTACCGCTAAGCTCTTGGTAAGTTTTGATCTTTTCTCTTATAAACTCCAATACCTCTTCAGCCATCTGCTCACCAAATGCTGAAGATATATCCTCTTTATCGTTTGTAAAGTTTCTTATCATCTCATTTAGTCCGTTCACTCCTATAGTTGAGAAGTGGTTATTAAAGCTTTTTAGATAACGCTTTGTATATGGATAAAGCCCGTCATTAAAAAGTCTATTTACAACTACCCTTTTTTTCTCCAATGTACTATAAGCTATATCAAGCAGTTTTTCAATCTCACTAAGTAGTTTTGTCTTATCTGCTTTATATAGATATCCAAGCCTTGCAGTATTTATTGTAACTACCCCTATACTTCCAGTCATCTCTGCACTACCGAAAAGTCCGTTACCCCTTTTTAGAAGCTCCCTTAGATCAAGCTGCAACCTACAACACATACTTCTTACAGCTCCAGGTTTATAAGCATCGGGATTCTCTTGTTTCTCACCGTTCTCATCAAGAATATACTGACTTCCTATAAAGTTTTGAAAATAGCTTGAACCTATCTTTGCAGTATTTTCAAATAATATATCGGTATTCTCACCGTTCCAATCAAAATCTTCTGTTATATTTACCGTAGGTATCGGGAAAGTAAAAGGCTGACCCGTTTTATCACCCTCTGTCATAACCTCATAATATGCTCTATTTATAAGGTTCATCTCTTTTTGAAAATCTTTATATGTTAATTTATCTAAAGCATCAACGCCACGCTCTTTTGCTTTTTTTAGAAGCTTTTTATCAGTGCTAAAGTTTTTAAATAGGTGATTATCCTCATATGTAGGTATCTGATCTTTAAGATCACTTGGTACGCTCCAATCAATTGTAATATTTGTAAAAGGGCTTTGTCCCCAGCGTGAAGGTACGTTTAGATTATATACAAAACTCTTTATTGCTTTTTTCACATCACTAAACTCTAGATCATCTATAAACACATAAGGTGCTAGATATGTATCAAAAGAGCTAAATGCTTGTGCTCCTGCCCATTCACTTTGCAAAATACCTAGAAAGTTTGCCATCTGCCCTAAAGCTTCACGGAAATGTTTTGGTGCCCTGCTCTCAACTCTTCCTCTTACACCGTTGAAGCCTTCATTTAAAAGCTGTCTTAAACTCCAACCTGCACAATACCCAGTAAGACAGTCTAGATCATGGATATGGATATCACCGTTTCTATGTGCATACCCCTCCTCTTTTGAATAAACCTTATCAAGCCAATAGTTTGCTATGAGTTTTCCTGCAAGGTTATTTACAAGCCCAGAGTTTGAATACCCTGTATTTGCATTTGCATTTATACGCCAGTCACTTTTATTGATATACTCCTCTACACTTTGACTTGAGTTTACATAAGTTGTATCCTCATTTAAACCAAGTACATGCTCACGCTGCATCTTATGTAAAAACCTATATGTAACGAACGATTTTAAAACCTCAAAATATCCAAGTTCAAAAAGATTTTTTTCTATAATATCTTGAATATCCTCAACAGTATTTAGATCATCTTTTGCGATCACTTCTATCACTTTAAAAAAAATGTTCTCATCATAAATAATATCTACACTTTTAAACCCTTTTCGTATCGCATCCTCGATCTTGTAGGCTTTAAACTCCTCTTTTGAACCATCTCTTTTAAGTATGAACCGCATCTAATATCCTTTAATAATCAATATTACAACCTTAACAAAAAAAGAGGTTTTATATTTTGACGCGTGTTAAATTTAATAAAAATATTATAAAATGAAAAAAAGGAAAAAAGAGTATGGCTGATAAAAGATATAGTAAATATTTCGGTGAATATGAAAAAAAGATCAAAGATCAAAAGGAGTTAGCTCCCGAAGATAAAAAAAGATTTAAGCACTATTACGATGATCTAAAAAATATCTTTGCAAATAAAGAGAAAACCAAGCTCTTAGCACAAGCTATTAAAAAAATGTTAACTAAAGACTAGATCATATACCTTTTCCATATAAGTATCAAAATAGCCGCAAAGATAAACCAAACCACAGTTGAGATAAACAGGTTCAGCCATAGATTATATTTTTCAGCCAAAATATAAACACTTATAAGATAAGCTAAATACGGTATAAGTGAGAATATTCCAAAAAGCACCGTGGTTTTAAGATCACTGCTTCCCCTCTCACTTCCAACTATCACATGAGCAATTATCGCAAAGGTAGGAAAAAGAGGTACAAGACCTGCTATATAGTAGTTTTTTGTCTTTGCTAAAAGTGCCATAAGTACTACCATAACCGCACCTATAAGTGCTTTTATAAACAAAGCCATCCTAAGCCTTTTTTTTCAAAATTATATCACAAAGAGAAACTAAAAGAAAATATATAAATTTTTGCCGCAAAATTCAAAAAAAGATGTATAATTCGCCATTTTAAATATAGGATATAAAATGCCTTTACAACACTACTCCAGCCTGTTTCAAGAGATCAAAAAAAGCAGGTTTTTAAAAGTTCAATCTATCACACTATTTTTAGTAACTTATATAGACTGGACCCTTATACCGTTTATCACAAAACTTGAAGGTACTTATTTGCCTGTATTTATGATAAGCTTTTTTATGCTTATAGGTGCACTAGATGGTTTTTTGCAACCTGTATTTAAAAATATAAAGATATACAATATCTACCTTTTTGCTATTTTTTTAGATATAGTCCAGATCTTTTGTTATATGATATACGACTATTCAATCCTTTATTTTACTTATGTGATACTTACAATATTTACTATACAAGGTATCACTTTTGAGATATCAAGGATACACACTACAGACTTTATGCAAGAAGAGAGTATTGAACTAAAAGACTATCTTATCCTTAGATCGCTAATGATATCTTCTGCAATAGTTGCTGGGAGTTTTAGCTCTATGATCTTTGACTATTTAGAGCTTGATTTTTACTATCTTTTAATATATCTAAGTATCATAGGGTTAATAGGAATTTATCTGCAGATCATCTTATATCTAAAATTTAAAAAAAGAGTATATGCTCAAGTTGAGATACAAAGCGATAAAAAAGAGCTTTTTGAGAAGTTTAGAGTATAAACACTTTAAAAAATATGTTCAGCTAGACCCATCACTATCTCAACACCGATAAGTATAATAATGATCCACTCCAACAAAGATGAGTATCTATGGTTTTGCTCATTACTCAACATATCAAGAAGCTCTTGTATCACCTCAACCTTTTTATTAAGTACATCCACCCTAGCTTTTACATCTAGATATCTTGCTACCTTTTCATAGTGCAGTTCATACTCAGGATAATCCCAAAAAAACTCAGGTGTATCTAAAAGATCGTAGTGTAGATTTATCTTGCTTTTTACTAAAAAAAGCTCACCTATCTTTTTAGCTATCTCTTTTCTACTTAAAGCTATTTTGCCTGTTTTTGCTAAAACTATAGGTATGGCAGAGTTGTTCTCTATGGTATCTTGTATAAAGTTCTCAAAAAATGTTAATTTAATATTTTGCGCAAGAGATGTTGATATGGCAAGTTTTGTTAAAATAGAGTTATCGTTTAAGATCACTTTATCAAAGTTCATTTTAAACTCACTCTCTACTTTATAGATAAACTTCTCCATTAAAGCACTCTCTAAAGACTCGATCTGCATAGATAAAATAAAATCTTCAAAGAATTTTGTAGTTTCAAAATCAACATTCCAAGAGATATAAACACCAAACATAAACACTATAATAACACCGTCATTTTCAAGTTCGATAACTATAATATCTTTATATTTAGTTGTTTTATATCTTTGACTTAAATGCTCAAAAATATCTGCCGAAAACTTTTCACATACTAGGTGGGTATTTACTATCTTTTCCAATGTAACTCTTTATGAATAAATATACGATATTATACCTAAATAGTATGAGATTTTATCCTAAAAAAACCAATTTAAAACCTCATTACACTATGATTACTTTATAGTAAAATAAATTATTATTTAACTTAAAAGTCCCAGTTAAGGCTATTTATAGATATAAAATACTATTATTATTTTAATTTAATTGATTAACATATAGGAATGATAATTGTTTAAAAAACTATTTAGAGCGGATAATACGCCACTTAGTGTATTTACAAACGAACTTTTAAAAAAACAAAGCGATATAAAACTGCTTCAAAAAATGCTTGATGATAAAAGTGTTGATATAAACCATCTTAATGAAAACGGTGAGAGCTTCTTACATATAGTTTTAAGATCAAAAAAACTGCAAAACGCTTTATGGCTTTTATCTAAAAATATTAAACCAAATATCAAAGATAATGGTGGTGTTACACCTTTTGATATAGCTATAAACAATCAATACCATAGAGTAGTTAGAGCTTTATTGCAAAAGATAAAGGTTGACCTTAACAAAAAGAACGAGTTTGGTAGAACCGTGCTTCAAGACAGTGTAATACTAGGTGACCACGAAATGGCAAAAATATTGATCGAGCACGGCGCAGATATAAATATAGTAAATAACCAAAATAGAAACGTACTTTATGATGCCCTATCTTATAACAACGAAGATTTTTTAGACTTTTTACTACAGTTTGATAAACTTGAACTAAATAATATAGCCATAGATCAAAGCTCTGTCTTCAACCATAAATCAGTAAGGGAAAACCCAAATCTTGCTATGAAACTAATAGCAAAAGGGGCAGACCCTACAATGGTAGATAAACACGGTAGATCGTTTCTATATGAGTGTGCTCTAAACGGTATAGAGGGTCTGCAGATCATAAACTTTGCCGTTCAAAAAGGGTTTAATATAAACGCTCAGCTTAGAGATAATGAAACTATTTTAATGAGCTTGGTAAATGAACTATTGTCACTAAAGAACAATGAGGATGAAGAGAAAAGAAAAAGTATAAGGTATATTATAAAAGAGCTTGTAACAAAAGGGCTTCATATCAATGCTGTTGATATAAAAAACGAGACCGTACTTTTTAAAGCGATAAGAGCAAACGATGAGATGCTTACCAAACTTCTACTTGATCTAAAAATAGACGTGAATATACAAAACCATAAAAAACAAACAGCTTTAGCGATTGCAGTATATCAAGGTACAAAAAGTTTTAACCTAACCTTGGAGCTTCTAAAACATAAAGCAGATCCGACCATAAAAAGCATTGAGAACAAAACACTTTTTGAAGAGATCAACGATATAATCTTACAAACAAAATACCCCCAAGAACTTTGGGATAAAGATATAGACCCAAAACACCTAGTTGCACAATATACAAACACTTTAAGAGCTTTACTAAAATACTATAAAAAAAATCTAAACTTTTTAGATTCAAGGGGAAATCCTCTATTTTATAAACCTTTGATGTATCACAATACGCCGCTATTTTATCTATATGCAAATAAGGGTCTTGATATACATAAACTAAATAAAGATGGTCATAACCTTTTCTTTGAATATGTAGTTAAAGTGTTTGAGGATAATGTTGAGAACGTAGATATTCAAGGAGCGCTTAGTATCTTAATAAGTGCGAAGGTTAACCACAATAGACAAGATGAAACAGGATGGACCGCAGTTAGTAAAATAGTTGCTACAACACCTTGTAATATAAAACTTTTCAAAACATTAATAAGAATAGTTAAATTTGATTATACCATAGTAGATAAGCTAGGTAGAACCGTTGTACACTCTGCTGTTTGGAAAGGAAACCGAGATATTGTAAAGATCATAAATATCATCGATTCAAGTATTAAAGATATACCTGATAACTATGGGATACTTCCTATAACTTACGCAGCACTTTTAGGAAACCAAGAGCTTGTATTGACATTTATATCAATGAAAGCAAAAACCACCACGGATGTATGTGTAGTACCAGGAGCTGTAAAGAAGTTCAGCCCTATGCTAAAAAACTTAGATAAGCTAACACACAATATTAAAAATAAACTTTTACTAAGACAGGTAAACGATGTGATAGAAGCAGTAAAATCAGATTTTGAGCTTGAGTGCTACAGCGCTTAGATTACTGCTTTATCTATACAACACTTTAAAAAAACCAAACACAAATAAAACAATAGAAAGCCACTCTAAGCCCATATCTAGAAAAACAGTAAAAAACCCTGCAAAGATAAATGCAAAACCTGTGATAATAGGCTTAATATAAGAGCGTATCTCCTTTTTGAGATACTCAAGCTGATATTTAGATATCTCAACCTCTAAACTACCCTCACTAGCTTTTTTTATAGTTGTTTTTAGATCTTTTACTATAAAAGGTATATCGCTTATCTCATCTATTAACGTCTCTACAACACTATCGTTTGCACCAAGTGCTTTTGGAATATTTTTTTGCAAAAGCGGAAGTATATCTTTTACACCGTTGAAGTTTTCAATATAAGTTGTCCCAAGCCCCTCAATAATTGCACTAACCCTTAGTATATATATTGCATCGCTCGGTAGTTTAAAAGGGAAACCTCTACTTGTTTCCATCACTTCAAATGCTAGTTTTTGCATAGATTCACTATTTAGATTATCGTTTGAAAATATATCAAACATCTTTGATGTAAACTCTGCTAGTTCACTCACTGGAGCTTCATACCCTATAGTTCCTAGTTTTTTGCTAGCACTAATATAACTCTCATAATCTTGTTCATTGGCAGCTTTTATAAGCTCTATTATTGCTACTCTTATATTGTTTGGAACACTTTTTACCATTCCAAAATCTAAAAAAACTATTTGTGAATCTTTTGTGATAAGTATATTTCCAGGGTGTGGATCGGCATGAAAATAACCTTTTATAAGCATCTGCGTAGTATAAAAATCCACAAGTTTAGATATAACTGTTTTAAAATCTATATTGTTGTTTAAGATCGCCTCTTTATCATCAAACCTATACCCCTCTTCAAAACTCATAACTATTGCACTTTGTGAACAGTAAGGCAAGTATGGTGTAGGAAACTTTATACCACTCTCACTGTAAACATAAGAGAATTTTTGCAGGTTATTTAATTCTACGCTAAAGTTCACCTCTTGTAGTATCATCTTTGAAAACTCATCAATAACTGCATCGATAGAGTTTTTTGTATAAAAAGAGAATAAAGGTGCAAATAGTTTATTGAAAAAACCTAAAATATTTATATCAGCTGTAACCTGCCCTTTGATACCGTACCTTCTAAGTTTAACGGCTACTTTAGATCCATCTTTAAGTACAGCTTTATGTACTTGACCTATAGAAGCGGAAGCTATAGGCTCTATCTCAAACTCTTTAAATATATCTTTTTTTTCAAAAGAGTTTTTATAAACTATTTCAAAACTCTTTTTATCCATAGGTGGTATCTGGTCATGAAGTGTTTTTAACTCTTCAAGGTACTCACTAGAGAAAAAATCAGCTCTAGTTGCTAAAACTTGTGCTAGTTTTATAAAACTGGTACCTAAAAGTATAATATTTCTTTTAAGTTTTTTAGCTCTCAAAGGTTTAAAAAATAGAAATCTATCTTTTTTCTTGATTATCAAAAAAAGGGTAAGTAAAAAAAGTGATACCCTATATACTCTAAGAGGAGAATAGAACCTTATTTTTTTTAAAATATCTATTTTAATTCCTCTTTTAGTTTTTGGATATCATCTTTTGTAGCGATACCAAGTTCATCGATCACCTCTTTTAACAGGCTTTTCAACTTATCTTTCGATCTCTCCTCTTCCTCTTTACCCTTTTTCTCTATAGATTCTAAAAAGCTTTTTGCATCATCGGTTTTTAGTTTACCGTTCTTTTCAAGCTTTTTAACCTCCTCTTCTACTTTCTCCTTAAAAACAGCTGCTGCTCCGATCCCTGTATATAAAATATCTTTTATCATTTTAAATCCTTTTTCTTTTATTTTATAAGATTAGAATAACGTTTTGTATCAGATTTTTGTATCTTTATAGTTTTAAGGCTCAAGCCTATTTATATTCCAGTTTTGTTTATCGTTTAAACTATAAGTAAACCTATCGTGAAGCCTATCATGACCACCTTGCCAAAACTCAAAAAACTCAGGCTTTATAATATAACCTCCCCAAAAAGATGGAAAAGGTATCTCCCCTTTTGAAAACTTCTTTCGTATCTCATCAAACTTTGCTTCAAGCAAAACCCTTGAGTTTACCACCTCACTTTGGTGCGATACCCAAGCACCTATTTGACTCCCTTTGGGGCGGCTTAAGAAATACTGCAAAGATTTTGTTTTTGATATCTTTTCTATAACCCCTTCTATTCTAACCTGCCTTTCAAGTCCAAGCCAAGCAAAATGTGCAGAAACATTGGGGTTCTCATCTATCTGTTTTGATTTTTTACTTCCATAGTTTGAAAAAAATACAAAACCCTGCTCATCATACATCTTTAAAAGTACCGTTCTTTGTGAGGGTTTCATATCTTTGCCCACAGTTGCTAAAGTAAATGCATTTGGTTCTATATGCTTTACGTCAACTGCTTCATTGAACCATTTCTCAAACTGCTTAAAAGGGTTTTCATCTAAATCTTTTCTTCTTAAACCTTTAGTGGTGTACTCTTTTCTCATTGTTGAAATATCAGGCATTATCTCTCCTTACCAAGGACCTTGAAATCTTCTTGGTTTGTGTTCACATTTTTTAATATGCTTTGTAGCTCTTCCTTGAACCCTGCGCCTCCATCTTTTATAGGCTTTAGCACCTATAAGGGTTCTCATCTTTTTCTTTACTTGGTTTTCACTAAGTCCGTATTGTAAATATATAATATCAAAAGGGAGTCTGTCTTGCCATGCCATCTCGATTAATCTATTATCATCGAACTCTTCAAAACTAAGATCTCTTTTTTTTAAGGCTTTTGGTTTATCTTTTCTTTTTTTATAGTCCATTATAAAATAGTATATCTATTAAATATCTTTTTGTAGCAGATTTTTGTAGTTTTATCTTTTAAAAAGTAGGATAGTTCCTACTTTTTATTTTTTAGTGTTTTCTTTAACTCTATAAGCTCTCTAACAGGATTATACATAGCATCGTCAGCTTTTATATAACCTTTGTTTTTAAGTCTTTTAAGACCCGCTGGGTCGTTATAAGAAAGAAATGCACCTTTTAGTGCCATTTTTAAAGAGTTTGGCAGATCTTTTCTAACAGCTATCGGAGCACCTGGGATAAGTTCGGAAGTCCACACAACATTAAAATCTTCTCTTTCCCAAAGTCTTCCAACACCTCTACTAAAAGGTATAGTTCCCGTTGATACAGCATCTATCTTTCCTGCAATCAAAGCAAGTACCGAAGCTTCATGCCCACCTGAATAAACCACTTTAGAAAAATACTTTTGCGGATCTATCCCTTTTTTTGAAAACATTACAGTTGGAACTAAAGTACCCGAAGTTGAATGTGATGATGTAAACGCCCACTTCTTACCTTTTAGATCCTCTAATGTTTTTAAACCACTGCTTTTTTTAGTGATAATGATACTGTTATATCCAGGTAATCCTGACTTTGCATCTACTTGAACTGCTATCACTTCCGCATTTGCTCTTTTTGCAGCTTCTACGTAAGATTTTGGTCCAAAGTAACCAACATCAACATGCTTATGCTCCATTCCCGTGATCACACCTGCATAATCACCCACAAGTTTAAGATCGATCTTAATACCAACCATCTTTTCAACGAATTTTATAAGTGGTGTAATACTCTCAGTCGTAGAGCTTGCACCGTCTGATGGAATTACGCTAAAAACAATCTTTTCAGGCCACTTCTCTTGAGCCGACATAGAACTAGCAGCTAAACTTATAGTTAAAGCTGCCGCTGCGATTTTTCTTACAAGTTTCATCTTTTTCCTTTTTATCTTATGTTTACCTAGATCGGTTTGTTATTGTTTCGGTATAGCGGAAAACATCATGAGCTATTATCCTCCCATATTTAGCAAACCAAAAACATCTACTCCTTTTAATGAAGATCAACTTTTATCTTACAAATATCAGATCTAAAATATGCCGTACCAAACAAAACTTTATTGCCCTCTTGATCTTTAGAAACTGTTGTAGTTGAAAGCAGTGGTGAACCGTAAGGTATCATCAAAAGATCACTTTGCTCACTTGTAGATAGTACAGAGTGAAATATAGTTGAATCTTTTGTAGTGTTTAGATCACTATATGCACTATTTAATAGTTTATATAAAGAGAAAGGTTTGATATCTAAATGGTTCATAATATTTTTATAAAGATATGCATCAAGATAAGAGTATGAAACCGTAAGTGGTATATCATTTACACATCTTAATATAACAAGCTCTATCACTTTTAGTTTTTTACTTATACCTAATGCTTCTGCAATAGTTGAGTTTGCTTCAACAATTCCTGCTCTTATAAGTTTTGACTCAGGATCGTACCCTAGGTCTAAAATCTTAGATGTAAAAGAGCTTCTATCGGTAATAGGATATGAAAGTAAGATATTTGATATAAAATACCCTTTTCCTTTCTTTGAATAGATCACACCTTTCTCTTTAAGAAGTTTTAACGACTGCCTTACGGTATGCCTATTTACACAAAACTCTTTAGCTAGTTCGTTTTCTGAGGGCAACATCAAAGATGAGTTATATCGATTGTTTTCAATATCTTCCAATAGCTTTTCATACACTTGAATATACTTCGGCTGCTTTGAATTTTCAGACAAACCTTTTCCTTTTTGTTTATTATTGATAGAAGTATAAAAAAAGATATATACAATTGGATTACTGTTTGTCTATACAAGTCAAGTATCATGTATAGTGATTTAATACATAGCTTATTATAAATTTCAAATCTTCACTATATCTTCACTACAACTTTCCTACATCTTCACTTTTTATTTTTATAATTTTCATATAAGAAGATTAAAGGAAATAAAATGAACACAACAACATTTACACCAGCAAACGAGTTAGAGAGAAGTTTAATGATTCTTCCAAAGAATTGTAACTGTTCGGCATGTCAAGCCCAAAAAGATAGAGTAAAAAATGAGATGGGTACTAAAAAGTATTTTAAAGTGTGTGAGCAGATAGGACTTAACTAAGTTCTATCTATACAAGTAAAACAACAATAATAAACAATTAAAAAATAATTTCATTATTTCTTTTCTGAAAGTATATATTACAACTATTAAAATTCATATTTAAAAATACAATTAATACATACTATTTTCAACAAATGCCTAAAAATAAGCCTTAATAATAAGTTTAAATAAGTATAAATTATACTTTAGAGACCTTTGCGCAACTTTTTTGTATTATATTTAGTATGTGTCAAGTTAAAATAAAAGATAAGATATGAAAAAAATAACTAAAATAAACCTTGTAACATTAACAAGTTTATCAATATTATTAATTACAACTTTTATGATACTACATATCGATAGTTCTTCAAAAAGAATTATTGAAAATAAAAAACTAATGCTTTTAAATGAAGCCAAGGCCTTATTTAACAATATGGTGATGATAAGACTTTGGAATAGTACCCACGGCGGAGTCTATGTAAAGCAAACTGAAAATATCCAACCAAACCCTTATCTTCCAGATAATGTGATGAAAAATGATAAAGGGGATAATTTTGTTAAAGTAAATCCAGCTTGGATGACAAAGCAAATTTCACAGATCACGAATAGTAGAAGCAATTACTATTTTAAGATCACGAGCCTAGATCCTATAAACCCATCAAATAAAGCGGATGCTTTTGAAAAAGAGGGTTTACAATATTTTAATAAAAATAAAGATGAGAAATATTATTACAAACTTTCAATAGAGGATAATAAGTTTGACTTTATAGGAAAACTAAATACCGAGCCTGAGTGTTTACAGTGTCATGCAGTACACAACTATAAGGTTGGTGATATAAGGGGAGGTATCAGGGTCTCTATTCCTATCAGCAATGTTGCAGAATCGATTGAGATAATAAATAATGATACAATGAATTTCATTTATTTATTAATTGTATTAGCACTTATTACTTGGGGGATCGTATACTATCTTATAGGCAAAATATTTACACAGCATAAAGCTTTAGAGGATATAAACCTTAACTTAGAAGAGAGAGTAAAAGAGGAGGTAGCTAAGAACCTGCAAAAAGAGATACAGCTTAGCAACCAATCAAAACTAGTAGCTATGGGAGAGATGATCGGAAATATAGCTCACCAATGGAGACAGCCTCTAAGTGTGATATCTTCAGGAGCTACAGGTTTAAAGATGCAAAAATCTTTTGGTGTAATGACGGAAGATAACTTCAATAAAGTATTAGATAGCATAAATGAAAATGCCCAATACCTATCGCAAACTATAGATGACTTTAAAAACTTCATAAGAGGTGACAAAACAGCCGTTGATTTTCTTTTGAAAAACAATACTGATAGCTTTATCAAAATAGTTGACAGCAGTATAAAAAACCACCATATTCATGTTGTATTAGACCTTGAAGAGAATATTAACCTTCACGGCTATCCAAATGAGCTTATACAATGTTTTATCAATATATTCAACAACTCCAAAGATGCATTTAACGATAACGGTATAAAAGAGGAAGACAGGTTCGTATTTATAAGCCAGCATATAAAAGAGGAGTTTGTGATAATCGAGTTTAAAGATAGTGCAGGAGGTATTGTCGAAGATGTCTTGGATAAGATATTCGATGCTTATTTTACTACTAAAAACGACTCTAGAGGTACAGGACTAGGACTTCATATGACAAAAGATATCATAACAAATATGGGTGGAACGATAAAAGCTACAAATGAGGAATACACCTATATGGATAAACAATACAAAGGTGCAAAGTTTAGGATCACCCTGCCCCTTTAAAAGTTTTAGTCGTGGTTTGTATGCTCCTGCACATAGTGTGTAATAGCATCTTTTATATTTCCTAGTTTATTTGGGTTACCCTGTAGATTTTTAAAATAGATCGATCGATCTTGGTTCTCTTCTATCTTTAGGTCTGCTATTTTTGAGCATATCTTTAGAAATGAATCATAAGGCACATCATCACCTCTTCTTAAAAAGTAGATCGCTCTTTGCAAAGAAACAAATGGGTTTACACTCATCTTTGAAAGGTTGTTTACCCTTGTATTTATATAGTTGATAAACTCTATTCTCATATCACATTTTTCAATCGTAAAAAGTCTTTTTTTAATATTGTAGTTACACTCAAAAGCTATCTTAGTAGAATCAAAATCAAAACCGTCAACCAGCTCTTCAAGTGTAGCACCTTTATATTTTTCTCTAAATACCAATTGATAAAGCTCGTTTTTGTATCTATATGTATAAGAGTTGTTCTCATACTCAAAATAATCATGGTTCATAGAGTTATGAAGCAAGAGTCTATCTTCATCTGATGGGAAAAACATATCAAGGTCTCTAAACGTATCTGCTTTTAAACATGAGCCCGCTAGATAAAACTTAATATTTCCCTTTGCTATATTTCTTATTATCAACCTTTGAAAAAATGTATTCAGCTTAATAGCGATATTATCTAAACGATAGTCCAATAAAGATGCCTGATCAAAAGGCAATAGCTCTTCGTAATCTTTCCAAAAATCGTATATCATACTCTGCTCCGATCATAAAATACTTAAGTAAACGAATTCTAGCATAAAATAAATACAATTTAATATCATATAAAAACAAAAAATCTGTAAAATATGTTATAATTGCTCCATATTTCAAAATTAGTAAACGGATAATAGTTTGAAACAAATATTAAAATTTAAAAAGTCTATTTTACTTGTATGTACTATCTACTTTACAAGCGGCTGCACCTCCAAAATACCGACGTTTACAAACACACATCCAGAGTCTTCTCATGAATGGAATTCCAACGCTTACTATGAATGGCTAAAAGGTTAAGCAAAAATATTTGCTTTTATATTTTTATTCAGATACAATGTTTAGCTTAAAGAATAATTTGTTCTCTTCTGTGTTTTGCTTACCGTATACCATATAAGTACAACAATCAAAATATAGAAAACAGATTTTTACTTTATTTCAAACTTCAAAATGAAGAATATATACAAAGGACAATGATCTATGGAAACTAGATACAACGGAACCGTTAAATGGTTTGATAGCGAAAAAGGATACGGTTTTATTCAGCTTGAAGACGGAAGCAAAGAACTATTTGTTCACTATTCAGAGGTAAAAAAAAGCGGTTACGGTAGAACATCGTTAGATGAGGGACAAAAAGTAACTTTTACTATCGGCGAGGGTAGAAAAGGTGAACAAGCGATGGGTGTAGAAACAGTTTAGTTTTTAACTTCAACAATTAAAAGCCGAGTCTTATCTCGGTTTTTTTCTATTTTACTACAATCCCTTCAAACTCCAACAACCCTAATGCTTCAAAATGACCTATTTTTGTATTGCCAAAATGGTTTGTCGTTATCTTCATTGAGATATTTTTTGCTTCAGTAAAGTCTGCACTTTCAAGATGTGTATTTTCAAATATACTATTTTCAAAATCGCTCTGCCTTAGATCGGCACCTTTAAGTGATGCATTTTGAAAATCAACATCTTTTACCGAACACTCTTTTAAAATAAGCCCTTCAATATTTAAGCCAAAGAAGTTACAGCCGTCTAAAACGCAAGAGTCAAACCTAAGACCTTCTGAGCTAAGCAGACTCTCCCAGTTGCACATAGTCCAATCTATACCGCTAAGCTTTGAAGATATAAAGTCGATATCTCCTATTTTCGTATCGGTTAGTTTCATCAAACTTAAATTGCAGTTTTCAAAACGACACTCTCTAAAAATAGATGAGTGAAAAAATGCACCGCTAAAGTTGCAAGATATAAAAGTACAGTCATCAAACTCCGCATTTGATATCTTTGCTCCGCTTAGGTCTATATCTTTAAAAACCTCACCGAAAACATCTGCTTTATCTTTTATCTCTTCTGCCATTTGCTAGTGCCTTTTAAATATTTTAAGAGTGAAATATAACATTTTTATGCTCAAATACTCTAAAAGTAAAATATGTTAAAATTGCATTTTAAATCATATATAAAAAGGTGTATCTTGTCTATTTTTGCTTTACAATCTTTAGCTGGTGGATTTCTAGATGAAGATCTAGAACATTTTAATAAAAAGTTTGATGATTGGTGCGTGCAGTTCGATACTTACGAAGATGCTATGCTCATAATGCAAACTTTGGAAAATAAAGAGAGTATAGATATAGTAGAGATAACTCCCCTAAGCTACCCAAAATATTTTTTTCATAATCTTCAAGGCACTATTCACACCACAAGACAGATAGGTGATAAGATAGTTTGTGTGGTTGAACCTTTTATGGGTGCAAGCTTTAGACTTGCCGTGTGTGACCTTAAAACAAAGAGCGTAAAACTAACACCTACTCACTATAAAAGTATCCCAAATGTTGAAAGCGCTTTTGCTAATTTTGATGGGTAAAGTAAAAGTTATCATTATCAGCTGACATATTTATTCAAATTCTTTCTTATAAATACATTCTAGTTAACTTAACTCTTAAAATTTGCTAATTGCTCACTTTCCAATGTTATTTTACTATTTTTTATAAAGTCAATAAGTTTTTGTAAGTCTTTATCTTTACTTTTAATATCAATATATTGCAATTGATTTTCAAAGTCTTTTTTATAGTCTATTTTTTTTATATAATCATATATACTATCTGGGATCAAAAAAGTTGATTTGGTACAATTCTTTAATCTAGGCAATATAGTATTTAAATAGATACTTATTCCAGCTAGATCAAAATCTCCTAAATGTATATACTCATTTCGCAATTCCTGTAACCATCTATATTGGTAGTTAGTTTTATACTCGCTCATAGATATAAAAATATACTTTTTCTTTTCATCAAATAAATGTCTAAATTTTTTTATATTCCATATTATTTGAGGATTTTCTACACCAACTACTATAACATCACTTGCAATTGTAATTTTATTTGTATAATGCAAGAATGTTCCAACTCCATTCTCAGCTTTTAATATAAAAGATTTATTGTTTAGTAAAATCTCCATATCTTGAAATACAGATACCATAAGTCCATTAAAACTTTTTGAATCTCTATCTTTAGTACTATTATTTTTACTAGCTATTTCTATCCTATCTTTTGGTTCACTATCTTCATTTATAAAATACTCTAAATCATCAAAGTTAAACACTTTATAGCCACATCTTCTTAAAAAACCATAGATTGCAGTTTCATTATTTACCAATAAATTCACAGGCTTTTTTGTTTTAGTGATTGCATTGCAATTAATAAGCTCATTAATTAACTTATTAGAACTAATATCTGATTTTTTTATAAATCCTACTTGAATAAGTTCTTTTATCTTTTCAAATTGTTTTGGTGTTATTTTCATTCCCAATCCAGTGCTATATCCGTTGCATCAACCAAATTCATTCTTGATTCACTTGCATTAACTCTTTCACCCATATAGATTAAAGGATATGCACTGATCATATCATCATCATTGGCAGCAGTACCATTTATAAATATAAAACCTAGATCTCTTACATATTGCATTAACTCCACAAAGTAATCTGCTGATATCTGTCCTATTTCATCTAAGACACAATGTAATTGCACCTCTGCACTGCTATTAAATGATGATGTAACATGTCTTAATAGTGAGGTGTATATAATTGTTTTTGCCATAATAGTAGTTCCATTACTACCTAGATTATCTAAAGTTTTAACACCTGTTCTTTCAGAATCATTCTCTTTAACATCAAATGACAATGTACTTATTTCTGATACTGTGATTCTACTTTTTAAAGGATAGTTTTTCTCTATATCTTTCACTAAATCATCACACTTAGATATTAGCTCATTTTTATAATCCTCTGCCCTTTGACTTTGCTCATTTACTATCAATACATTCTCACTGGTTAAACTTCTTAGATTCTCTATTTTACCTACAATTGCATCTCTTCCAGTCTCTACAAATTTCAATTCAATATGTTCAATTACACTAATACCTTTAATACCCTCTCGAATAGTTGAATTTATCTTTGAGATACTTTTATTAACACTATTAAATGATTGTTTGATATAGTGTAACCTTTCAACTTCATTTGTGATGTTGTTACTTAAACTACTAAGTTGAAAATTAGTTCCTTCCACATCCGACCTAGTTTTAATAAAGTCCACATACTCTTTAGCTATGACCATATATTGCTCTATATCCTCATCATCATACATATTTAAACTATTTAACGATTTTAGATTTAAACTATTACCCTCTGGTATTTTTTCAACAATACTTCTAGTTTTATTCATAATATTTGACTTCAATAATTTTTCATTGGTAATAGTATTTTCATATTTTTCTATTACACTATTTGGATTACTTTCTAAAAGTTCATCTATTTCATCTGGAGTTAATGGTATATTTACTTTATTGTTTCTAATACCTAAATCGTTACACTTATTCTCAAATGCTTCAAACATCTCTTGTTTATACTTTAGTGTATTTATTTTCTTTTTAATTGTTTCAATATCTTTTTCTAATATTTTTAATTCACTTGAATAATAAGCAATTACCTCTTCTTTATCTTTTAGTAAAGTGGATTTTTTCAGGTTTAGATCAGAAATACTTTTATAGTTTGGCTCAATCTTATCTTTGAAAGTTTCTACAAGCGCTCTATTTTTATTTATTGCTTCAAGATTTTTTTCAACTTCACTTTTTTGAGAAGTTAAATTTTTTAATTCTTCTACATCTATACCCTTAGCTTCTTTTATATCTTTAAAAGTTGTATTGATTACTTGGATTGCATCACTTAAAAGCTTTTCATATTTTTTATCAATTCTATCCAATGAGCTTTTACATATTTTAATATCACTTTTAGCTTTTTGTATTTTTAAATTGTATTCTTCAGATAATGTTGAATATAACTTTACTCTCTCTTGTCTAATTTTTTCAAGATATTCCAATTTACTTTTGAGTATTTTTCCATTGGATTCATTCAACACTTTTAAGTTTAATATCTCTTTTTCTTTATTAGTTTTAAGTCTTAAAATTTCTTCTTCAAGAGCTTTTTCTTCATTTTTAATATTTATTTCAAATCTTTTTGAATTACTCTCAAGTGGATTTATTTTTCTTACAATCTCTTTTATATTTTTATTGTATTTATTTCCAGTAGAATTAATATCAGCGTCGATATTTTTATATGTAACTGTATGGGATGCAGCTAATTGTGATTTTTCTTCTAAAAGTCGTTGCTTCTTATTATCAAGCTGTATCAAATCAAAATCTTTAGATAGTTTATCTAACTGCCCATCTACTTTTAATCCAAAGACAGTATCACTAGAATCTATTATTTCAAATTTAAATCCAAGTTCACTAAATAAAATATCTTTATTTAAAGTAGATAATAAAAGATTTTTATTAGGTACATCATTATTTTCTAAATAAGCAAATAAATTTTCCCTATCAAGTTTCATCATCTCATTAATATCTTTTATTTGAGTCTCTAAAGTATCTTTTTTAAACTCATAAGTTTTAACTTCATTTGCAAGTTTTTCACTCAAAGCATTTAATTTAAACTCTTTTTCCTCTTCAAGTTTTATTTTTTGTGATTGAAGTTCTAAAATCATATTATCAATATTCTTTTTTTCTTCAGCTAGTCTTTTTATCTCTTCACCATATTTAATACTCAATGATGATTCTAAATTTTGTTTAGGGAGATTTTCTAATCTAATTATATTATTACTGTGCTCTTTATCTAATAGATTATATTCATCCTCTTTTATTTTAATTTCACCATCAAGCTCTCTAGTTGCTTCTTCAAATACACTATTTTTATTCTCTAATAAATCACTTAGTTCTTGTGATAATATATCTCTTTTAGATTCAAGCTCTTTCTTTTCATCACTTTTTTGTCCATCAAGTTTTTGTTTAGCAATTAAAATTTGTTTTTGTTCTTTACTATCAATCTCTTCTATACTTGAATTAATTGCAGCTATTTGTATACCTAGTTTATCTGATGTTGTTTCAAGTTCTTCTTCTTTAGCTTGAAGTTGTATTTTTGTATCTATATGATATTTATTTTTGTAAGTATTATATTCATTTTCATATGATTCAACTTTATTTATAATATTTGAAATTTCAATATCTAAATTTGATCTCTTTTTTTCAAACTCTTCTTTAAGAATATTTTGCTTCTGTGTTAATTTTAGCTCATCATTACCTTTTATAGCCAAATCATCTTGTAGTTTATCAAGTGCATTTGGTGTATTAAAAAGTAGATTATCAAGTTGAGACTCTAACTTTAATATCTCTTCATTTAAGCCTTTATAGTTTTCCATATTATCGTCAAGTTCTAATATCTTATTTTTTAAAGATTTAACCCTATCAAAATGAACCACATTTAAAAGCGCTTCTTTTAACTTATCTTTAAAATCATGCAAATCAATATAACGACCTTTTTCATCAGTTAATGATATAAGCATATCTTTTATATCTTTATCTTTCGCGCTTGAGTTTGCATAAATACTATATAAATACTTACCAAACGATTCAACATTTTCCTCTTTTTCAAAAAATGAAAAATCAATATCTGGCTTATCTTTTGTAGGTAAAGACTTATATCCCATTTTTGTCATCAGCCTTTTAAAAAGTGTCAATTTTGAAGCGGTATAATAGTATAGATCATTTTGCACACATCGTTCAAGTATCTCACTTAGATTTAAAAAGTTTTTATCTTCATCTTTATAAAGTAACTCCAGTTCATCTTTATATGAGTTGATATTTACAAATGTATGCTTTTTACCCTTACTTACAATTAACATATTTCTACCGAGATGATTTTCATAAATATATATTAAATGTGAATAATCAGTTTTACAATGCCATGTTAAAAAATCTTCATCTCTTTTTTTCTCTGAGGTTTTTTTAGCATCTAGAATATAAAAGTATAAAATTGTTCCAAGTATTGTTGTTTTTCCCACACCTGAACTACCAAGTAACAATGAAAAGTCATCTACTTTTATTCTTTCATCTTTAAAGTGTCCACTATTTAAGAATATTATCTCTTTTAATCCTAGTTTACTGTAGCTCATATATAACCTCATCGATTGCATTTTCTATATGCTTAAAACTTCTCATTATCACAAAAACACCCTCTTTTTCAGCACGTTTTTCAGCAAAACCATCATCAACCATTCTTTTTATAATAGAATCAATAGCCTCTCTATTTGTAGCTCTTTTTTTTAAAAAGCTCATCTTGTCGATCATTGCTTGAAGCTCAATATCTTTATTTAGTCTATTTTCCATATCACTTGCATAGTGTTCATTACCATTTCTTGAACTAATATCAACATTTAGTCTTTTTAGAAATCTATAGATATCAATATAATCCACATAACTATTAAGAAAACTTTTGGGAACTACTTCATAATCATCTTGTGTAAAATAGTAAAAGCCTGTATCACTTATCAATATATATCCAATGGTTTTAAAAAAGTCACTTACATCTATTCTATGTTGTGATATAAAGTTATATGCTGAACATATTCTATTATCAGTGCTATTCTCATTGATAAATTTACCATTCATTCTACACTCTTCAATTACTTGCATTACACCTTTATATTCTACCATTTGTGATATTTGCATCTTTTACCTTTTATTTGTGATATGAGGGAACTTCACTCCCTTATGAATAATTACATTATCTTTTGATACATTAAGATAAATCGAATACTGCATAGCTATTCTAACAAAGATAGAAATAAAGTTCTTTTTATTTAAATCTTTTTTCATCAAAAATGATGCTAAGTCAAGATCTTGCTTTTTAAAGCTACTATATGCAACTCTAGTTGGGAGTATAGGTTTTTCTTTTACTCTTCTTTCTTCTTTTATCGGCTCTGGTCTTATATCAGGATTATCTTCAATCTTTGGTACGTGCTCATCTAACTTTTTGACATATTCAATCAATTCATCTGTTAATCTTTCATCATCTTCATATAATTGATTTAATTTAAAAGATTCACTACGCTCTTTTATATTTAAAAATACATATTCTATATTTGACTTTTCAAATAGCTCACCATTAATTTTTAATTTATATAGATGATTTAACCTTTCAATTTTTTTAGCTTCTTTTTCTATATGTATAAGATATTTTGAGAGTTCTTTTAAAGTTTTATCTATATTTTCTCTAGCTGAATAGGTATGATGTGATAACATATTTATATAATGCGATATAGAGTTTTCATCTAGCTCATCTACAAAAAATGGATAATGCTCATGTAAAAATTCATCAGTTTTATTTACTGCTTCAATCAGCGATACCAAATCTTCTTTGCATAAAGTTAAGTTGATTTTTCTAACCTCTAAGTTAACTTCAGCCTTAAACTTCATCTCTTTTTCATTAAGTGATGCTATAGCTTTATTTATTATGTTTTTAATAGCTCTTAGAGTACTATTTATTTTTTTCACTTCTAATGAATAATCATCATAAGTTTTTCGTCTCTCAGCAATAATACCTCTTAACCTTTTAATAATCTTTTGCTTATCATATATATCTTTGATATTAACATCAGTATAAGTTTTTAGATGCTCACTGTATGATTCACTCGGAAGTAGCATAGACGAATAATCATCATAATCAAGAACATCAAATTCTATTAGTTTTTCTTTGTCTAGTTCACTTCCATCATCATTAAAATCTATTCCACCTTTTGCAAAAGCTTCTATTATATGTTCTTTACCAGCATTTTGAACTTTTATAAACTCTTTTGGATTAATTGAAGAGATCATTTAAATCCTTTTTAAATTTTCCAATATTTTCACCATAGCCAAAGTATCAAGTTTACAATACTCTAAAAGTGAAGTTCTCATCTTCTCTTTATCTTCCTCTTTTAGCTTTGAAAGATTTGCAAAGGCATTCATAGCTTGGCTTCCATTTTGTACGCCATCTAACTCTTTGTAGGCTTTTTCAAACTCTGGGACTAAGGCAGGCAATACATACTTGATAGAGTAACTTCCTTGCATACTTGGTGTTACATACCATTTCTTTTGGAAAGGGGTCATTAGGTCTTGCATATTTTCATTTATGGCTAGTAAATGAGTGCTAAGATCAGGAAAAAGATTTGCTAATCTTTTTATCACACCTTTTTCAAAGCTCATATTGTAAGCCAATACTGTAACATCAATTGGAATATCTTCACATAGCTTTTGTGCTAGCTCATATCTGCTATCTATACTATCCTCGCTCAAATACTCTTTATGAATTAGCGTACCATCTTCATACTCTATATGAAGTGAGTATTGAAAAGGGATTTGCTCGAAGGGTTTTATACCTTTGTATTGAGGTATTGCTTGTTGGTAGGTTTCAAAGTCTAAGTGATAGATTGGGTATGTGAGGTTTTCTAAAAAGGCTTTAATATTTTCTTTATCTATGTAGCTTACTTTTGATTTGTAGTTTTCCACTGCTTGTTTTTGATTTGCCGTCATATCAAAATCTTCAGGGATATCTTCTATATCTATGACACCTTGATTGTACAATTCAACTTGCTTTTTACTTCCTAGATTAAAAATATTAAATATAGAATAATCTGGAATTTGTCTTTGTATTTTCCAGCAGTAGTTTTTAGCATCACACTCATAAGGTTTGTTACATTGACTTCCTATATCTATATCTGGCTCATTTTCTTTATCTTCAAGATAAGTTTCAAACTCTTTTAATATGCTTGGGATATTTGACTGTAGGTTTTGTACTTCACTTGTGACATCAACTATTTTAAATAGTTTGTCTAGTTCTAAACTCTCACCTCTTACATACTCATTGTTTATATGTATTACACTTGCACTTTTGATACTAAAACCTAAGTTTTTTAAAACATAATACTGAATAGATACATCATGAAGATAGATATCTTTTACCTCAGTTGAGCTTTTAACCTCATAGATATATACACCATCATCTTCTATTTTTAAAATATCTACCATGATAAGTATGCCCTCATAGTTAAAAGTAGCTTCATAGATATTTGATACACCCTCCTCTAACCACTCTTTTGTAGTAATTATCATCTCATCATAGTTTGTAGTGTATGGTACTTCTTTGCCATCAGGGAAAAGCTCACGAGCTAAATCTCCTACTATATTTCCAGTTTCAAATATAGCCCCAGCTTGCTCATCTGGTGGTGTTAAAACACTTGGTTTGTATTTTTTAAGCCAAAGTGCTTTTGAGCATTGGATGCCTTTTGTGTAGAGGGATTTAGATAATCTCAATTTATTCTCCAGAATTTATTTACCTAATTGACTTTTAAACAACTTAGTAAATGAATCAGTATTTAACTTTATATTTTCAGCCAATTTATGATTATTTTCTAACATATTGGAATCCATTAGAAGTATATTTAGAACTTCATATATAAATAAAAAAAGAAACCAGCAATGTGCATATGTTTTAATTCTTGCAGTACTACTTTTAAATGGAGAAATAGATTCAGCATGTGTTCTGTCATTTCTAAAACTATAAGTTAATCCGCTAAGTAATATTAATAAAATATCATTATTTTCTAATTTAATTTTAACATCTCCAGTCTTTTTCTTTAAACTTATTTCTTTTCCTTGCAAAGACTTACGAATAAGCAGTGCAGCATTTCGCCTTTGTTCATTATCATTAAAATTAAAATTTACATATATATGTGAAAAAAGTTTTTGTATTCTAGGATTTACTATATCTTTTTTATTTCCATTTTTAGTTATTAATCTTCCAGTAAAAGGCTTAAAATTATCTTTTTCTTCCTTTAATTCATAAGGACCATCTTTTAGAATTTTTTTTAATAAATATTCACATGACTGAAGAGGTATATTTTGAATTAATTCAAATAATACTTTATTTATTTGTATTTGATTTGACAGAATTGGTATTAGTTTTCCCTCCACAACAATACGTAAGCTATTTGTTAAATTATCACCTGAATATTGTGTTAAGAAATGTTCAAATGCTTTCCATGCCCAATCAAAAGAATGATCTGGCCTTTTTGGCAAGCTGTCTACCATATCCAATAAAAAAGAAATTATTATATGTATATTCTTATCATTATTACTTTTTATTTGACAAGGTTTAAAAAGTTCTTTAAACTCAAATTCTTTTAGTTTATTATTGAATGTTATTTCAGCATCAAATAATTTTACTTTTGGCCAATTATTGAAATTATCTAAACGTGTTTGACTAGCCATTAAATAGCCTTTATATTATTGTATAATTCAATTAAATGCCTATCTGACATATCTAGAATTGGTTCATACATAAAAGAATTTAAATGAATATTTTCTGGAGTCATTAAATTAACTTGTCCTAATATTCTTAAATTGTTATATTCTGTAGGATACATTTCCTTATATTTATTGAATAATTCAAATGTTTGATTACTATCAATCTCAGAAACGAAAGTAGTATTATTAATTTTTGCAATCATAAATTTTTCTGCCTTTAACCTAATAGCTATAGAAAGAGTTATTTTATTTTCTAAGTCATTATTCTCAGCCAATTGAGTAATTCTTTCTGCCTCACTAAAAACTTCATCTATTACAATATTTGTATTACCAAAATTAAATGTTTGATTTGATAATACAATTTCAAATATTTGTTGCAAATTATTTAAGTCTAAGGTATCTGTATTTTCTAGAGGCTGGGTAATATTTTCCTTTATATGAAGTAAAGATGTTAAAGTTTTATATTCTTGACTTTCCTCACCTAAAATGTATTCTACTAAATTTCTTACAAAAGGTATTGAGGCAATTAAAATTGACTTATTTCTATTAATTTGAGTTTTCCAATAGTTAAATACATTCTTTAAATACCCCGCTTTTACTAATTTAATTTCAGAATCATTTTTTAATGTCATAAAACAATCATTTCTATCAATATTCAATCTACTATGAACTGTTCTAAAAAAGTCAAAATTATGAGTTAATATAATCATATAGAAAATATCACTTTCTAATATTTCTTTCAAATATTCTATAATTGCATACTTATTTTTATAATCAAAAGAATCAGCTATATCATCAACAATTAATAACGTTTCATCTCCAGATTTTTTTCTTGCCTCTATTTCAAATATTAGGTTTAAAATATATAAAGCTCTTTTTTCACCTGTACTTAAAACAGACTTTAATTTCTTATCATCAATTTCTTTATCTTCACCTCTACTATGGTAAATAAATTTAATACTAGGAGACTCATCATTTAAAATTACATCTGTTTGATTCTCAACTTTTAATTTAAAAGGTACATTAAATTTATTATTAAATTGATCAACAACAAATTTCCACTCAGTTTCTTGAGCTTTTGCTTCTTCTATAATCTCTTTTAACCTATCTTTAGAAGTATTATAATAATCAAGTAATTCTAATATCAATCCTTCATTTTCTTTTAAATAGGACATCCACAAGTCAATTTTTAATGCTCGGTAATTGTTGAGTCTTACTATTAATTCTGGATTACTTTCAATTAGTTTTCTAAAGTTTCTCAATTCAGCATTTTTTTCTAATGCAACATCAATCTTTTCAAATATTGTTTGTAGTTCACTATTAGCTAATATTTGCTCTTTTTCAGTATTTATTAATGTTTGTAACTCTTCCTCTGTATCAATTTCAATATAATCACCACTATTCTTTTTTAATTTAAGTTTATTAGAAACACTAAAATAACCATTTTTAGTTAAAGTATTTGAAATTGTTGATACATTATTATGTGTAAAGTCTTTTTGTAAATATTCAGAATCTTCAATTAGATTATTGTATTTTTCTATATACTCTTGTAAATTATCTTTCATACTAGGAGTCTCAAAAAATTTTACTACTTTATCATTGAAAATAATGCTATATTTAACATTCTCAATAAATGGGCTAGACATATTTTCAATATCTGTTTTAATAAAATCAAAAAAATCTAAAATAGTTTGTGCACTATTAATCTGTAAAGATAAAATTTCCTTTTCTATATTAACTTTAGAAACACCACTTTTTTTATTAAGATTAGCCATTATTACTTTGTTTTTTTCTTCTAAATTTGAATATATATCATCATATTCTATTTTTAATTCTTCGTTCACTAACAAAGTTGAAATCTTGGATGATTTAAATGTATCACTATACGACTCTATAACAAATATATTATCTGAAACTAATTCGTTTTGATTTTCATCTTTTACATTACAAACTGTTATTCTTTGAGGATAAACTTCATCTTTGGGTAATCTATTCTTACTTAAGTCAATAAAAACTTTTGAAAATGAAGATTTCATAAAACCATTTGGAGCATATATATTTTTACACTTTGTATTAGAGAAGTTAAATTCTTCTTTAAATTTATTTATTCCATAACAATTTTCTAATTCAATATTAAGCTTTTCCATGTGTTTCCTATTATATAGTAATATAAATTTCACTCATTCTTGAGTCATTAGGATTATATCCATCTCTTATATCATTAAAACTAGTTTCTAATATAACTAAACTTTCAATATTTTCAAGAATAAATTGTCTCCAACCTAAATCTCTAGAAGAATTACTTCCTCCCTCAATTTGAAATGCACTTAGTGTATAATCTCCTCTATGTGAACAACCAAATGTATATGGCTCTACAACTCTTCTTTTATCGTTATAAACAAACTCTAATAATTGCTTATTTGCAATTGCCTCTCTAATTATATTTTCCATCCTTACTCCTTCTAATCTAAATTTAACAAACTCGTCCCATCACCCTTAGGCTCAACCTTTATCTGCAATGGAATTCTTTTCTTTGTGCTTCCACATGGGAAATCACACCTACCATTTTTCCTGATATCACTTTTCCAACCTACTCAAAATATCAAAACTCCTAATATCCAACTTTGAAAAGGCAAACCACTTTTTACCCAAGTCTTTCAAACTAGCACCTATATGATAAACTTCTTTACCATCAAGTATCAAAAACCTATCGTGTGAGTTTTCAAATCTTTTTATCTCTATTCCTTTGTATTGGGAGTTGTATTTTTCTAGGTCTAGTTTTAGTTGTTTTGATATATTTTTTGTATATATGATTACATCTACATTTTGATTTTTGGAAAACTGTGTTAAGATACTATCATCCACATAGTTATCTATCAAGATGATTTTATGTTGAGCACTTCTTATTAAATCAGATACAAAACTATATGCATCAAATATCTGTCCATCGTAAAATATCCCTTGTGTTTGTTTTGAAGATTTATCTTCTAAAGCATTAAATAATTTTTCAAACTTTTCATCATTTAAAATTTGTTTTTTCTCTAAATCATCTAGTTTCTGATATATCAAACTATTACTTGAGATAACTTTTCTCATATTTACAAAACTATTTATGATTTTTATACTAATTTCAATTGCAATTTTACTTTTTAAAACTGCACTTAACATAGATACACCCTGTTCTGTAAACACATAAGGTAAATATTTAGTGTGTTTTCCCCATTCTCCTTGTGAATTTAAACTTAAGGTCACAATTTGTGACCTTAAGCTTTCATACTCTTCTTTACTCAATTGAAATCTATAATTTTCAGGAAATCTTTCTATATTTCTTTTAACAGCTTGATTAAATACTTTTGTTTCTACACCATAAAGTGATGCTAAGTCTCTATCTAGCATCACTTGCATACCTCTTATTGTATAGATTTTATTTTTTATATCCTCATCAATCATCAATTCATTCATAATACAATCCCACTCGTCCCATCACCTTTAGGCTCAACCTTTATCTGCAATGGGATTCTCTCTTTTAGTGCTTCCACATGAGAAATCACACCTACCATCTTTCCTGAACTTTGTAACTGATTTAGTGCATTTAGTGCTAGTTCTAGGCTATCGCTATCTAATGTTCCAAACCCTTCATCTAGGAAAAGTGAATCTATACTTATCTTTTGGCTTGCTAGACTTGATAGTCCTAATGCTAACGATAGACTTACTATAAAGCTTTCTCCCCCTGAGAGTGTATTTACACCTCTTATCGCATCTCCTTGGAAGCCGTCTATTATCTCTATATCTAAAAGCTTATTAGAGTCTGTGGCTCTTTGTAGTTCATATCTTGGGCTAAGTATCTCTAGATGTTTGTTTGCTAGGTAGATTAGTTGATCTAAGGTTATACCTTGGGCAAATTTGGCAAACTTGTCTCCTGTGGCTGAACCTATCATCTCATTTAGTTTTACCCATACTTTTGAGGCTTCTTTTTTCTTTTCAAGTTCTTTGATTTTATCTTCTGATTTTTTCATATTTGAAGCATTTATCTCTAACTCTTTTGAAAGGCTTCCTATACTTTCTTGAAGTTTGTCTATAGTGTTTTGTAAGTCTTGTAGCTCTTTGTTTATATCTTCTAGGCTTCTTTCATCTAAAGCTAGTTCTTTTTCTTGCTCTTTATGCTCTTTTAGTTTTTTGGCTGTATCGGTTTTGAGTGTTTGTATTTGTGAGTATTTCTCTTCTATATTTTTACATAGAGTTGATAGGGTTTCAAACTGCTCTTTTTCTAGGTTTGCTTTTTCAAACTCTTCATATGAACTAAAGCCGTACTCTTCTAGTGCTTTGTTAAACTGCTCATTTAGTAGTTCTAGTGTTTGGCTGTCCCCAGTTTGTTTTTGTACTAGTTGTTCTATTTGTTTTGTGGTTGCTTCATCTTTTGATTTTAGACTTGAAAGATATGTTTGCAAATCGGTATAATGTTTTGAAACACTATCAAGACTTTTTTGAATAGTTTGTTCAAACTCATCTAGATTTGGCACATCCAAAATAGATTTGCTTTTTGCTTGTAACTCTTGTAGTTCTTTGTTTAAAGCTTTTTGTTCTTGTTTTAACTCTTCTATTGCTTTGATGTTTGATTTTATTTGTTGTTCTTTTTGCACAAGGATATTTACTACTGTTTGTTGGTTTTCTTTCCCAGCTTGCAGTTTCTCTTTTTGCTCTCTTAAAAGTACATACTCTTTTAGCTTGCCTTCATTTGTTTCATTTTGTTCTTGCAAGCTTACTTTTGAGTCTTGCTCTATTTTGAAACTATTTGCTTGGAAGAACTCTTCTATTTGTACTTTTGTTGTTTGTTGTTTTTGTAAGTTTAGATTTGAAGATTCAAGTTTTGAACTTAACCTTGCTAGATTTATTTGTGCTTGGTTTAGCTCTTTGTTTTGCTCACTTAGATAGTTTTCTTGCTCTTTTATTTTCTGGGTAGTTTTATCTATATCTATAGAAACACTATGATTGATATATGGATGCTCTTTTGAACCACATAAGAAACACTCTTCGCCATCTTTTAGTTTGGCTCTATCTTGTTCATAGTTTTTGATAAGAAGCTCTTTTTCTCTTGTTTGTTTTAGCGAAGATAATGTTTCTTGTATCTGGTTTATTAGTTTTGTTTTTTCGTTGTTTAAGTTTGTTTGTACTTCTATTTGTGCTTGATATTCTTGTATATTTGTTTGTTCTTGGCTTAGTTCTTGGTTTAGTTTTTCATAATCTTCTAGTGCTTTTAGAAGTGCTTCTATCTCTTTTAGTTTGGCTCTTGTGTTGTTTTCTTTTGTGTTTATATCTTTTGTTTGTTCCTCACAAATTTTGTATTCTTCTAAAAGTTTATTTAGTTGCTCTTTTGAAGCATTTATTGAGTTTAAAAAGCTTTCATAGTAGCTTTGCAGTTGTGATTCATCATTTAGAAGTGTTTGAATATCTACTTCAAATAGTTTTGATAACTCTTGTAGATATGTTGAGATTTTTTTACTCTTTTCTATATTGAGAGTACCTTTACTTTCACTTTGTGTTTGTAAAACTCTCACCTCTTTTAGTTTGTTGTAGTTTTGTGTATATAAAAGTTTCTCTTTTTCTAAAGTTTTTTTTGAACTTTCAAGCTCTTTTGATTTTAGTTCTATCTCTTTTATTAAAGTTTCTTTTTCTTGCTTTAACGTTTCTAATCTTTGCTTATCATTTGCTATAGTTGTTGAGAGTTGGTTTTTCTCTTGGTTTATTGGCTGTATTCTTAGAGCCTTGTTTGCAAGCTCTAGTTTTAGGAACTCCTCTTTTTTGTCCTCTTTTTCTTTTGAGATTTGCTCAAACTCACTGACATATTTGATATTGTCATTTTCAAGATTTTTTAAAGTATCTAGCCAAGTTGATATTTTCTTTAGTTCACTCTCTTTTTTATCTAGTTCTTGCTTTTGCTTTTTACTTTCATTTAACTCTTTTGTTTTTTCTTTTACTATTTCACTATCAAGTAACTCTATACTTCCTAGTGCTATTTCATCAGTTTCTATCTCTTTTTTCTTGCTCGAGTATGTATCATAAATACTTTGTGAGATTTGTTTATAGATATATGTTCCCGTGATCTTTTCTAATAGGTTCGAGCGCTCATTTTCTTTAGCTTTTAAAAAAGCATCAAATGAACCTTGGGCTAACATCATAGATTGAACAAACCTATCAAAATCGAGTCCAGTTATTTGCTCTATTAGTTTTGGAACTTCTCGCACCTTTGATTCAAGTATTTTATTTGTAGATAAATCTACTATCTCCATCTTGGCAGTTTGGAAGTTTCCATCAGCTTTTTTTCTCGCTCTTTTTTGACTCCAAGAACTTCTATAAGTATTGCCTTTGATTTCAAATTCGACTTCACATAAACACTCTCCTGTGTGTCTACTCATAAGGTCATTTGGATTATGTAACCGTGCTGTTCTTCCATATAGTGCGCAAGTAATTACGTCTAAGATTGTACTTTTTCCTGCTCCTGTTGATCCAGTGATAGCAAAAAGTGATTCATCTTTTAGAAACTCCCCAAAGTCTATTTCAAACTCCCCTTTTAAAGAGTTTATATTTAATAGTTTTACTTTTAGTATTTTCACTGTACTTGTTCCTCACTTTCGTGAAGATTACTTACCACTTGTGAGAAGCTAAGAGTTAGTTGTTCTTTGAACTCTTTGTCTTCTATGTTTTCTTGCTCTAATCTTTTTTTAAATACATCATTTACACTAAGTTCATCTAGACTTATAGCTTTTAGCTCTTTTGCTCGCAGTTGCTTTTCGCTTTTTTCTATTTTAACAGCTAGAATTGTTAGGTTTAGTTTTGTGGCTTGTTCTCTAATCGCAGTATTTGCAAACATTGGGTTATCATCTTTGATATGAACTTCTATCCAAGTTGTTTTATCTTCTACCTTTTTTAGTTCATCTTTTATAGTTTCCAAGTTGCCTTTGATAACTTGTAGTTTTCTCTTTAACGGTACTGGGATCTCTTCAACTTTTAAATCTGAATTTTTCAAAGTTACAATATTTACTTTTTGAGCATTTTCTGACTCTGAGAAACTTAGAGGTATAGGAGAACCTGAGTATCTTACATGATCGTTTCCAACTGTTTGGTTTATATGTAAGTGTCCTAAAGCTACATAATCAAACATATTAGCTAGATAATCCCCACCAATATCAAGTGTACCTCCGATATAGATATCTCTTTCACTCTCACTTGTTCTACTTCCTACAGTTGTAAGGTGTCCCATAGCTATGATTGGTGCATTTGAGTCTAACTCTTTTGCTCTTTTGTATGCATCTTCATAGTAGGTTTTGATACCATCATTTGCAAATTTTTCTTTCTGGCTTACTGTTTCTCCACCAAGAGATTGTCTTATAACGCTATCTCGCAAGAATGGAACTGCACAAACTATTGCTTTAGTTTCATCCTTTTCTTTTATAGGGATAATTATGTTTTCATTTTCATCGCCATTTACTACAACATAAACATTTAGTGCTTTAAGTAGTTGCTTAGGTGCTTTTAATGTAGATATTGAATCATGATTTCCAGCTGTTATAATTGTAGTTTTTAAAGTCTTTATATGTGAAAGCTCATTTAAAAAGTTATAGTAAAGTTCCAATGCATAGTTTGGTGGAGTACCTGTATCAAATATATCCCCAGATACAAGTAATAATTCAATCTCTCGCTCACAAATAAGATCTACTAACCAAGATAAAAAAGCAGCATGTTCATCCAGCCTACTTTTACCCATAAAATTTTGTCCCAAATGCCAATCAGATGTATGTAATAGTTTCAAATAGTATCCTAAATTTTATAATAAATAATAATATCTAATTATGCGTAACTTATGTGTCATAGATATATTATCGAGTTTGCGTCACAATTGCGTCACATTTTTTATAAATTTTAGGAATTTAATTATTTTTTGATATAAACTGGTGAATAAAATATTTGCTTTGAAGCAGAAATCTTTAACAAAGATGGTTTAGAAAATTGATTTATTTTGAAAAAATGTAGTGGCGGACAGGGAGGGATTCGAACCCTCGGTACCGTTACCAGTACGCATCCTTAGCAGGGATGTGGTTTCAGCCAACTCACCCACCTGTCCGTGTGTCCGTTAAAGGACTGAAATTATATGGAAATGTAGTTGAAAAAATACTTAAAAATTTAAATATTTTTCAAAATCTTTTCAACTACGCTTTTTGGGTCTTCAGATTTATAAATCGGGCGCCCTACAACTATAAAATCTATGCTTTGTTTTTTAGCTTCATTTAGATCTGCTACCCTCTTTTGATCCCCTGCACTCTCACCAAAAGGTCTAATACCTGGAGTCAATGTTACAAAGCTTTCAGCCGTATTATTTTTGATAGCTTTGCTCTCAAATGCAGAACAAACCACACCATCTAGACCGCTTTCATATGTATCTTTTGCAAACTGTACTGCTTTGTTTTCTATAGTGTCGTTGTAAACTGCGCTAAAGCCTTCATCATCAAAACTTGTTAGAGCAGTAACAGAAAGCACTAAAGGTCTTTTCTCAAAACCTTTTAATCTATCCATAACCTCACACATAGCAGCTTTTCCTGCACTTGCGTGAACGTTGAACATATCTACGCCTATCTTTGCTATCTCTTCAGCCGCGTCAGCCATAGTGTTTGGGATATCGTAAAGTTTTAGGTCTAAAAATATCTTAAAGTTTGGGTTTATAGATTTAAGCTCATCAAGGAAATCTTTTCCATCACGTATATAACTTCTAAAACCAACTTTAAGCCAGATATCAAAATCTTTTATCTTCTTTACAAGCTCTATATTATCTTTAGCACTTGGAAGATCAAGGGAAACGCAAAGCTGCATCTATTTACCCTTTTTCTCAACCTTGTCAAGCACACCATTTATAAATCTAGGTGCATTATCGCCTGCAAGTTTTTTAGTAAGTTCAATAGCTTCGTTTATAGCTACGGGTTTATCTAGACTTGAAAAAGTTATCTCGTAAACCGCAAGTCTTAAAATAGATTTTTCAACAGAACCGATACCCTCTATCCCTCTATCATTTAGGTGAGAGTTGATCTCTTCATCTATAGCCACGATATTATCGATAACTCCGTTAAAAAGGTTTAGTGCAAAATCTTTTTGCTTATTTCTGATCTTTTTATCTTCAAGTATCTCATCGCTAAATTTTGCAATAGTTTCATTTCCTAGGTCATAAGCGTATAAAAGACCTATAACCGACTCTCTTGCCTGAGTTCTTGTAGCCATATACTATTTATCCATTTCGCTGTAAAGATCAAGCATCTCGATAATAGTAATCATAGCCTCAGCACCTTTGTTACCAACTTTGCTTCCAGCTCTCTCGATCGCTTGCTCGATTGTATCTGTTGTAAGTACACCGTTGCTTACAGGTTTTCCAAACTCCATAGTTGCACTTGCAATACCTTTTGTAGCCTCAGCAGAGATATAATCAAAGTGTGGTGTACTTCCTCTAATAACCGCACCAACACAACATATTGCGTCGTATTTACCGCTTTGAAGTGCTTTTTTAAGTGCAAACGGTATCTCAAATGCACCTGGCACTAAAATAAGATCAAGGTTCTTCTCATCACCGCCGTGTCTTACAAATGCATCTTTTGCACCCTCAACTAGTCTATCTGTGATGATATGGTTAAATCTACCGTTTATGATAGCGATCTTTTCATCACCTTTAAGTCTTAATTTACCTTCTACGATATTCATTATTTTCCTTTAAATGTTTAAAGAGAACAACGTGTTGTTCTTGTATGTTTCAATATGGTGGGAATTATACCTAAATTTGGTTTTTATCCCTCTGAGAGAAGCTGTTTTACAGTCTCTTTGAGGTTTAGCAAAGAGTGAAACGGCTTTTCCAAATAAGCATCTGCTCCGTATGTATCACTTTTTAAAGAGGTGTTAAGTGTTGAATGAGCCGTCATCATTATCACTTTTATATCCTCTTTATGCTCTTTTATCTCTTTTAAGATATCTAGCCCGCTAACCTGCGGCATCATAATATCTAAAAGTACAAGATCATAGTCTCTGATCTTTAAGTTATCAAGAGCTTCTTGAGGTTTAGAAAAAATATCAATATAGTAACCGTCCTCTTTTTCAAGAAGTCTTTTTAACATATTTAAAACATCAACTTGATCATCAACGATAGCTATATATTTTTTTTCCATCATTTCTCCTCTAGTACATCTTGTATCTTAAAAATCTGATCAACGGTTTTATATAGATCTTTTATCTGTAACATATTTGGTCCATCACTAAGTGCAACGCTAGGGTCAAAGTGTGTTTCAAAGAAGAAACCATCTACACCTACAGCCGCGGCAGCTCTTGCTAGTGAAGGTACAACTGCGCTATTTCCACCTGTTGTATCACCCGTACTTGGTACTTGTGCAGAGTGTGTTGCATCAAAGATAACAGGAGCATATTTTCTCATAGCTATTAGGTTTTTCATATCAACCACTAAAGCACCGTAACCAAACACGTTACCTCTTTCACAAAGCCAAACGCCGTTATCTTTACAGATATCGTAACCAACCTCATCTATACCTTTTGAAGCCATAACCTTAGCAACGGGATGTTTCATACTCTCTGCCGCTAAAAACTGTCCTTTTTTGATATTTACTTTAGCTCCACTTTTTCCAGCAGCTACTAAAAGGTCTGTTTGACGACAAAGAAAAGCAGGTATCTGCACTATATCCACAACCTCAGCAGCGGGTGCCACTTGATATGTTTCGTGAACATCTGTTATTAGTTTATATCCAAACTGCTCTTTTACCTCTTGCAATATCTTTAAACCCTCTTCAAGTCCAGGCCCTCTAAAACTATCTAAGCTTGTTCTATTTGCTTTATCATAAGAGGCTTTAAAATAAAAATCTATACGTTTATCTTCCGCTAAGCCTTTTAGCTCTTCAGCTATTCTCATAATGTTATCTCTATTTTCTATAACACAAGGTCCCGTTAATAGTATCAAAATATCTCCTTTTTATGTAAGAACGGTATATAGTTCTTCTCTTTGCCCGTAACTATATAATAAAACTCATACCAGTTATTTGCTATATACTCTATATCCTCTTTTGCATTTTCATCACAGGCAAATAGTATCTCATCACCTATCATTATCTCTTCATCCCACTCAGGCTGTAGTATCCAATCATCTTTTCTCATAATAAGTAAAGGCACTACATTATTGTGTTGTTTTCTATTTCTTCTTGATTTTAGAAAAACATCAAGTTTTAAACTATGCTCCTCTTTTTCAAGATACTCTACAACTTCACAAGCTTCGTTCTTATTTAGAGTAAGCTCTAAGATAATAGGATTTATACTGATCTTTTGTACTAGCTCGCATGCTAAGTGCTGCCCCCAAGCTTCATCTTTTGTAGCCATTATTCTAACCATTTTATCTGAAATAGGATTTACAAGTGCATTTGTGGTTTTATATATAAGTATCTTTGAAGGCATAAAGATATGGTTTACGTGTGAGTTCTCAAAGATAGAGAAGTCAACTATCTCGTTTTCTCTAACTATAGTAACTATCTTAGGGTTTATCTTTTTTGCTGTTGTTAAAATAGAAAGGTTAGTGGTATCATCGTTTGTAGCTGCTATGATAGCTACCGCATCTTCTATTCCCGCTTTTATTAGGTTTTGTTTATCATCTGCATTATTGATGATGATATTCTCACACCTATTTCTAAAGTCCATCAATACGTTTTGATCTATATCTAAAAACACAGTATCAATACCGTTCTCATTTAAAACTTTATATAAGCTGTTACCCATTCTACCAAAACCGCACACTACATATTTCCCGTGTGGCAAGGTCATTGGGTGAGCATCTAAGTTGTCTATCTGATACAGCCATTTCTCAAGCATTAAAATCGTAGGTGCTTTAAGAGCTAGTTGTATCTGATCTGAGATGATAGAAAAAGGGTTCTCAATGATCTCAGCTCCAATATCTCTTAGGTTCTCCGTGTGGTTTTGAGTGGTTGATTTAATAGCAAGTTTTACATGAGGGTTTAGTATCTTTGAAGTAAGTGCTATACGCAGGTTTAGTTCATCATCCTCAAAAAGTGAAACAACTGCTTTACAGTTTCTTTGATGGATCCCTGCCATCTCCAAAGCAACAGAGCTATGAGCATCTGAAACAAGAACCGGAACAGACGGTGTAAAGCCCTCTAAGATAAGCTCATCCGCTCTTACTTTCTCTCGCTCTACTACAACAGCCCTCATATTCGCTTCCATAGATTTTTTAATGATCTCACTTGTGATATAGTTATACCCAAGTACAATGATAAAATCTTTTTTTAAAGACTTTACGCTTCTTCTAAAGTTTGCTTTATATATCTCACTTAAAAAAAGTTTATCTTGAAGTAAAGATACTAATGAACCTATACCGTAAAACCATCCGAGAACCGTGATATAAATAGCAAATGATGTAAAAAGCCTCTGATCATAAGTAAACTCATATGGAACTTCACCGAAACCTATAGTTGTAGCAGTATATGTTACAAAATAAAAAGCATCAAATATGCTCATATTGTAAGGTTTACCTTGGGAGTCTACTCCATCAATCGAGACAAGCCCGATAACGGCAATACTATATGTAACAACTATCACTACAAAAGGGATTCTCATCCTTTGTAGTACGATCCATAAAGAGCTGCTATTCACGAAGTAAACCTATCATACTTGGATATCTTAATCTAGCTAGATAATTAACGCTTAGATTTGATAGTCTCACCGATATAAAGAACAACCGATGTGATGTTTGCTATCAATGCACCACTTGAAAGTGAAACTATAAGACCGAAAACCTCAGGATCAGTATGAGCCACATCAGCCCAAATAGCCCAAACGGTAGCGGCTGCTATAAGTTGTAAGTCGGCAACAAGACTTGTTGCAAGAAGAACCGAACCCATCTGAGTTCTATCACCTAGTTTTAGAACAGTTGCTATTAAGTTTACGACGATTGCGGCAAAAAGCTCATATTTGCTGTGCATTGCAATATCAAGAGGTTCACCATATACAAAACCGAAGTTTATCGTCATCGCCAAAATAATGAAAAAACCAGAAATAACCTTGTCCAAGTTCATCTATAATTCCTTTAAGAGTGTTCCGTATCTATTTTTTAGCAACTAAAAAACCGCTAAATACGATAAGTGCTATACCTATAAGTACCGCCGTTGTAGGAAAAGCATCCCCTAAAAGCATACCTATAGCTATGGAGAATATAATATTCGTATAGCTAATTGTTCCAATTATACCACCTTTTGCAAGTGAATACGCTTTAGTCATATATATTTGTGAATATGTAGCAAAAACACCAAGACCCAGTATATAAAACCAAGCGATACCTTCAGGCATAACAAAAGGTGCAACTATAAAATCAAAAGTTGTAGAGCTGTAGTATTCACCCATATACATAAGTATAATCGGACCTATAGTTCCTATCCCCATAAAAGATAAAACTATAGCTCTGCTGTCGTAATATTTTCTAAGTTCACGTATAGAAGTATAAGCAAGCCCTGCCCCTACTCCACTTAGTATCCCAAGCCAGTCTGTTTTACTTAAACCACTTGGATCAAATCCTGTTATAAACATAATACCGATAAAGCCGATAAAGATACCGCTCCAAGCCAATAAAGACAATCTCTCTTTTATAAATATATAAGCAAATATCGCAGTAAATATAGGTGAGGTTTTTGAAAAAGTCTGCGCTTCTGCTAGTGATATCTCGGCAATATTATAAAAATACATTAAAAGTGTAAGAAAACCTATGGAACCTCTAAATACAAGCAGTCCAAATTTTCCCCCTTTTTGGTTTAAAGGGGAGCGGTAAATTGAAAAAAGTACAAGTGCAACCCCTGTCACATTTCTAAAAAACACCACTTCAACCGAGCTGACACTTTGGCTTAAAAGTTTTGCAAAAGCCCCAGTAAAAGCAAAAAGTAGCGATGCTATAAGCATATATTTTATACCGTCTTTTATATTATCTTCCATCATGGGGCGAATTGTATTGCAATTTTTATAAAAAACACCTATTAAAGTGCCATATTATTAGTTTATTTGCTTATATTGGATATAATGATGAATTATCTATAAACTTTAAAAAGGTACGACTCAAATGGTTATATTCAATAATCCCCTAGAGGATTATATTATTGCACTGTGTATATTTTTATTTTTCCAATTATTTAGGGTGATCCTTAGAAAATTCGTATTTTATTTTGCGGAAAAATTTACAAAAAGAACAAAGAACGGTGTAGATGATAAGATATTAGAGGTTTTAAAAAAGCCCGTTGATTTTTTCTTTATAATCTTAGGTCTTCATTTTGCCATGAACTATGTATCAATGCCCGAAGGGCTTGAGGACTTTATGAGAAATATGATCCGCTCAGGTTTTGCTATATCTGTATTTTGGGGTTTACTAAATATTATCACTCCATTGTCACATATTATCCACAAGTTCACAGAGAAGTTCGGGCGTGAACTAAGCGACGATATTGCAAAGTTCTTGATCAAAGCCTTAAGATTTATAATCATAGCGATTGCAATAGTAACGGTTTTTCAAGAGTGGGGTTACAATATAAGCGGTTTTCTTGCTTCACTTGGTCTAGTTGGTATGGCTTTTGCTTTGGCTGCAAAAGATACGGCGGCTAACCTTTTTGGCTCACTTGTGATATTTACAGACCGCCCTTTTAAAGTGGGTGATTGGGTAAAGACACCAGATGTGGAAGGAACCATAGAGGAGATAGGGATACGCTCAACCCGTATACGAACCTTTGCACAAGCTCTTGTAACTGTACCAAATGCAATATTAGCAAATAGTGCTATTTTAAACTGGTCACAAATGGGCAAAAGGCGTATCAAGTTAAACCTAGGGCTTACATACTCTACGACAAAAGAGCAGATAGTAAATATAGTTGATGAAATAAGAGATATGTTAAACAACCATCCAGATATACATAAAGATCTTATAATGGTTCATTTCAACGAATACAACAACAGCTCTTTGGATATATTCTGCTATTTCTTTACCACAACAACGGTTTGGGCAGAATACTTACAAGTAAGAGAGGATATACACCTTAAGATAATGGATATAGTTGAGAAAAACGGTGCAAGTTTTGCATTCCCGAGCAGATCGATATATATAGAAAACGAAAAAAATTTTGAAACAATCAAAGATAAGGAAATGATTTAAATGTTAAAAAAGATTGCATTGGTTGGTCAACCAAATGTGGGTAAGAGTTCACTTTTTAATAGAATTGCTAAAAAAAGAATAGCGATCGTAAGTGATCTTGCTGGAACAACAAGAGATATTAGAAAGCATGAGGTTGAGATACTAGACCGTGAAGCTTTAATGCTTGATACGGGAGGGATCGACGAAACCAACGATGAAATATTCTCAAACGTAAAAAGAAAAGCTATCGAAGTAGCAAAAGAAGCAGATATCATACTATATATGGTTGACGGTAAAAAGCTTCCCGATCAAAAAGATAAGGAGCTTTTTTATGAGCTTCATAAGCTTGGTAAAAAGCTTGCTCTTATCGTAAATAAGATAGATAACGATAATGAAAAAGAGAGACTTTGGGCATTTTACGAGTTTGGTATAGATGAGGATGATATGTTCGGTATCTCTGTTTCACATAACCGTGGTACAAGAAGACTATTTGAATGGATTTATAACCAGCTCCCACCCTCACCAAAAGAGCTTATCCCTGTAGTTGATGATGAGGATGAGTCTTTAGAGGAGTTCTTAAACCCGCTTCCTGATATAAACGAAGAGGTAGAGGACAACGAAATAAAAGTCGCTATCATCGGAAAAGTAAATGTTGGTAAAAGCTCAATATTAAATGCACTTTTAGGTGAAGAGCGTTCTGTTGTAAGCCCTATTGCGGGAACTACGATCGATCCTGTTGATGAGTCTTTTTTCTATGAAAATAAGCAGATCACTTTCGTTGATACGGCAGGTCTTAGACGTAGAGGAAAGATAGAGGGTATTGAAAAATACGCTTTAATGCGTACAAAAGAGATGCTTGATAAAGCAAACCTTGCACTTCTTGTAATAGATGCAAGTAAACCTATCACCGACCAAGATGAGAAAATAGCAGGTCTTATGGATCAATACGCTCTTGGAACAATTATAGTTTTAAATAAATGGGATGAGAACAAAGAGAGCTATGAAAAAACTATCGAAGAGGTTAGAAGAAGGTTTAAGTTCCTTTATTATGCACCTATTGTTGCAGTATCTGCAAAAACAGGAAGAAGTGTTGATAAACTAAAAGATAAAATACTTCAAATCTATGATAACTATTCAAAACGTATATCAACCTCTATACTAAACGCAACTATAGAAGAGGCTATAAGAAGACACTCCTTACCTAGTCCTAATGGTAACTATCTAAGAATATACTATTCAACACAGTTTGAGGTAAAACCTCCTAGAATAGCATTGATAATGAACAAACCAAATATGCTGCACTTTAGTTATAAAAGATATTTGATAAACTTTTTAAGGGATCAAATAGGTTTTGAGGGTACACCTATACATATTGTAGCAAGAAAAAAAGGTGAAAGAAGTGATGATAATGAAGAGGAAAATTAGGATATAAAAGATGTTTAAACATAAGATACTACGTAAATTTTTAGTATATACGGGTGCTTCTTTACTAGTATCTATTTTTATCACATCAATATATATCTATTTCCCGCAACTTCACGAAAAATTTGATGGAAATATCCGTGATCTTATGTTTGTCATTAGAGGTGAAGTACCTGATTCTAAACAGGTTGTAATAGTAGATATCGACGAGGCTTCGTTAAATCAGCTTGGTCAATGGCCTTGGTCTAGAAACATACTTGCAACCGTTGTACAAAACCTTAGAAACTCAGGTGCTGGAGTTATCGGTTTCGATATCGTGTTCGCTGAAGTTGACAACAGCTCTCCCCATCGAGTATTTAAAAAGTTTCAGCGTCCCATTGAAGGGATTCCAGACTATGATGAAGAGTTTGCATATATGGTTGCAAACTCCCCTACAATTCTAGGTTATCAGTTTCAGCTTGAAGATGAAAAATTTATCAAAAAGACCCCACCGAAGATACCTGCAATATTTATAGAAAGAAACCGTCAGCTTGGTGAGGACTATCTTATCAATGCAAAAGGAACTATACTAAACACCGATATTTTGCAAAACAATGCCTACTCAAGCGGTTTTTTCAATAATATCCCAGATGAGTCAGGAGTTATTAGAAGCGTACCTTTGATCATACGTTATCAAGATCAGATATATCCATCTTTAGCTTTAGAGATGATACGTGCAAGCACTGGTATAAATAAGGTTTATATAGATTATAACGAACTTGGTGTTGCAAAGGTAACAATTGGTGATTTCTCTATCCCTACAGATAGATATGGACGCCTTTTAGTTAACTTTAGAGGAAAAGAGAAAACCTTTGATTATATCTCTGCTTATGATATCTATACGGGTAACTTCGATCCAAAGGCTATAGAGGGTAAAGCGGTTTTAATTGGAACTTCTGCTGCTGGTCTGCTTGATCTTAGAGCTATCCCTTTTGAAGCTGTATTCCCTGGTGTTGAAGTACACGCTAACGTAATAGATAATATCTTAAACGGTGATTTTCTAACAAAACCTTCAGAGCTTGAAAGTATAGAGATACTTACAATCTTTATACTAAGTTTTTTAGTAACTATGATGGTAACATTTACACCGTTTTGGGTAAACCCTATAGTTTTTGTAGTGATGTCCATAGGTGTGTTTTATGCCACATACTATCTGCTGTTTAAACATCTGTTAGAGTTCAATATTGTCTTTCCGATCATGACCGTACTTGTTTCAAATATCGTTGCAACTTTTATGGACTATATCTTTGAGATACGTCAAGAAGAAGCGATAAAGAAAAAGTTTGCGACCAAAGTATCTCCTGATGTTATGAACTCACTTTTAAATAACCTAGAAAATGAAAAGTTTGAAGCTATGGAAAAAGAGATAACGGTTTTCTTTAGTGATGTTAGGGGCTTTACAAATATCTCTGAAGCGTTCCACGATCCTAAACGTCTTATTGACTTTTTAAATGAGTATATGGAGCCTATGACAAATATCATTATCCAAGAGCAAGGAACTATCGATAAATATATCGGTGATGCTATTATGGCATATTGGAACGCTCCTGCAGATGTGCCAAACCATGCTGATAAAGCTTTGGGTGCAACACTAAAGCAACTTCATTATCTAAAAGAGCTTAATGAAAAACTTGCAAAAGATCCAAACTTTAAAGCAGTAGTTGAGATGAGTAAAAAGAAAAACATACCTATAGTTGATATTGGTATAGGATTAAATACGGGTCCAGCTATCGTGGGAGAGATGGGTTCATCAAAAAGAAGTGACTATACGGTTATAGGTGACTCGGTAAATCTCGGTTCAAGACTTGAATCACTTTGTAAGTTCTATAACTCAAAATGTAATATCTCAGACTATACAAAAAACTCTTTAAAAGAAAAATATATCTATAGACTGCTTGACTTTGTAACTGTTAAAGGTAAAACAGAGCCTATTAAGATATGGCAGGTGCATGACTTTAACAGAGACGACTCTTTTCCTAAACTATATGATGTATCTAGAGATCAGCTTATAAAAGAGCTAAAATACTACCATGAGGGTGTGCAACTATACCAAGATGCAAAGTTTAGTGATGCCCTAAAAATATTTAAAGAGATAGATACTTGGGAAAATAAAACCAACCAAAACATCTATAAGATATATATAGATAGGTGTGAGCACTATATAGATGAACCGCCTAAAGATTTTAACGGTGTGTTCGTACATACCACAAAAGGATAATAATTGATAAGAGTTCTAAGTTTATTATTTTTCGCCGTGATCACCTTATCGGCTTTAAACGCAAAGAGTTATAACTACGAGATACATTTTGCCGTAAGGAGTGATAATATTGATATATTAAAACACCTTTTAGTACAGTATAAAGAGTTTATAAATGAAAAAGATCAATTTGGCTTTACCCCTTTACACTTAGCTGTTAGAAAGAACGATACACAGATGGTTAAATATATTTTAGGGGAAAATCCTAGAGTCGACACTACTGATGATTTTGGCGATACTCCTCTTATAGACGGTGCTAGAAACAACAATATGGATATAGTAAAACTACTTATCTGCAAGGGTGCCGATAAAACCATAAAGAACAATGAAAATAAAAGTGTTATGGATTTTATATCCCTAAACAAACAATACGATGCGGCTTTATTTATGCAAAACCCTAAGTGTGAAGATGATATAAATGTGAAGCAGCAAAAACTAGTTGAAAAATTAAGAAAACTAGAATAGTTATTTTTGTAAAATATATTTAGGGATAAGACAAGGAGTCTATCATGAAACGGTTAATACTTTTACTACTACTTTTTTCCACAATTGTATTTGCAAACATTGCAAAGATCACTACACTTAACGGAGAGGTTGATATCCTTCGTGATAATAAAACACTAAAAGCTTCTAAAGATTTTCAAATACTACAAAAAGATATTATTAAGACCATGGAAGACGGAAGAGCTCAACTTCTATTTACAGATAACACTATCGTATCCGTGGGTTATAACTCAACTTTTTCTATCGATGAATATATCAATGATGCCAATAAACCGCCAAAAGTTAATTTTGGTCTTAAAAAAGGTTTCTTTAAATCTATGACAGGGAAAATAGGAAAAATGAACCCTGATCGTTTTAAACTAAAAACCAAATCTGCATCGATCGGTATTAGAGGGACAACTATACTTATAGAAGTGGGTGAAAACGATGAGAAAGTGATATGTACCGAGGGTGCTATCAGGGTTCAAAACGCTAACGGTTGGAGTGATGTATACCAAGGTGAGATCACACGTATACAAAACGGCGGTATGCCTACACCTGCGGTTAAAGCTTCACAAGATGATATAGATGCTTTAGAGGATCAATCAGGAGCTAAAGAGAATGAAGCTGAGAGCAATATAGATCAAGATACTGCAAATAGTTTTAATAACCGTCTTAATGATACCAAAGAGAATGTTGTTCAAAACAACCAGCCTGCAGTAATAGATACACAAGATATGGGTACTGGAATAGATACGGGATATGAGAACGACCTTGAAAGCAGTAATATAGATCAAAACATCTATTATAAATCAACATTAACGAACTTCTATAATCAAACAACAGATAAGTTCTCAACTAGACAAAGGGTTATCACAAAAGATACTAAAAATACTGCCACTTCAACAATAGACGGTAGTTACGGCGATTATCTATCTTGGGGACACTGGGGTGTTACAAACGATACGAGTGAATCCAAAACAGACTATAGCGGAACAACTTATGAGGGTAGATCATACTGGATATCTGGTATCTTAACTCCTGCAAGCGATGTTCCACAATCAGGTTCAGCAACATATACTGGAAATATTACGGGAAATATCATAAGGGATGCAAACAATGCATCACTGGTTGGAGCTAATCTAAGCGGTACTACATCATTAACAGCTAACTTTGGAAGCAACTCTATGAGCGGTACTTTCAACGTAGATAACTTTGCAAATACGAACCTTAACAATGTAACAATGACAAGGGAAAACTACGGAGTTACCTTTAGCGGTAGTTTGAGTGGTACAAATGTTACAAGCGGTCAGATATCAGGAGCATTTTACGGAGATAATGCATCGGCTGTTGGTGGACTTTGGACAATTGAAAATAGCAGCCAAAGTGCGGCAGACGGTACATTTGCAGCCCAAAAGCAATAATATATGATAAAAACGCTTGCTTTATTACTTATTATATCCATCACGCTTAGTGCTGATACTAGGTTTAATATATTTATCACCTCTTTTGCTAAGGATAAATCAAATAAAGCAAAAGAGTATCAAAAAACACTAAAAGAGTATCTTCAACTTCAAGGTATAAAACAAAATGTGGTATTAGAAACAAATGATGATAATATAGCAGTAAAAGTTGTAAACTTTTTTACCCTTGAAAAGGCTAAAGAGGCACACGATAAACTAAAGAGCGATTTTAAAAACTCTTTTATACAAGAGAGTTCTGCTCTTAATCTTGAAGAGGTACATCTAAAAAGCAACCTTCTTATAATGGATGATAAACCGCAAGAAGCGTACGATCTGCTTTATAAAAACTATAAACAAAACAATTTCAATAACCAAACACTTTTTTTACTAGGAAATAGTGCAAAACAAAACGGAGATATAGAGAACGCTATAAAGTTTTTTGAAGAGCTTATAGATATAGATCCAAATGCACATAGAATAAGACTTGATCTTGCCGCTTTATATTACGATGACGGACAATATGAAAAGGCAGATGAGCAGTTCTTAATAGTAAGATCGGCAAAGATACCCTCACAGGTTGAAGCAAATATAAAAAACTATAAACTAAAAAAACAGCTTTCAAACCAAAAGAACTATAACCTTTTTGCCTCAATAGGTTATCTAAAAGACTCAAATGTAAATGTGGGTCCAAATATAGATACTATCACTATGTACGATATAGACTTTACACTTTCAGACGATGCCAAAGAGACTAAGGATGATGCAAATACTTTTAAAGCTGATGCAACTCTATACAACCAATTCAAACACTTTTTATTGAAATCATCATTAAGCTTTAATAAAATAGATTATGATAAGCAAAACGATTACGACAGTACATCATATACTGTATCAACAGGACCTGTATTTTTTAGCGATGAGACTATGTATATGGTTCCTTTAAATTATTCAGAGATAGATATGGGAAGTAGTGACGGATACTATTTAAAATATATATCCTTTAATCCAAGTTTTAAAAAACGTATATCTCCAACTTTATCATACTCTTTAAAGCTAAATATCGATAAAAAGAGTTATAGATTATTACCAAGTAAAGATGGTATAACTTACGGACTTACTTACGGTGCAGAGATACTAAACGATAAAACAAGTAATGTGAACTTCACTACTTTCTTTAACAAGAACGAAAGTGAGAACGATATATACAGTTTTACAAGTATAGGTGCAGGTCTTGCTTATACTGATCTTATATTTACAAGGCTCTTCTTTGTAGGTAATGTAAACTACTCTACCACATCTTACGCGGAAGCTGAAGATGCATTTACTATCGATAAAGAGGAGAACAACCTAATAGGTAGCTTGAACTTTATATATGATCTAAACCTTTACAACAGCAGTTTGATCATCTCATATTTCAAACAAAAGAACAGCTCAAATATTGACCTATATGCATATGAAAGGTCACAATCTATGATATCTTTTAATATAAGGTATTAAGTTGAGATATCTTGTCATTATCCTTATATTTAGCATATCGATACTTGCACAAGAAAATATTCACGATATAGTGCGCGAGGGCAATATGTTAAAGCTAAAACAGCTGCTCTCACTTTCAAATAAAACAATTGATCAAAAAGATATGCAAGGCTACACCCCATTACACCTTGCCGTTAGAAAAAATGACGAGGGGATAGTAAATCTTCTTTTGGAATACAGCTCAAATACAAACACGTATGATGATTTCGGTGATACACCTTTAATGGATGCAGTTAGAAATAAAAATCAAATAATAATCAATATGCTGCTATGCGCGGGAGCCGATATCAATATAAAGAACAAACAAAACAAAAAGGCTTTAGAGCTTACGCAAGACTCCAATATAAAAAAACTACTAATAAACCCAAGTTGTAAATAACTTTCTAATATTACTACTTTATTACTCATATATTATCAATATTTAGATATTATATCTTTTTATAGATCACCCGTTTGGTTCCAAGGAGCAATTATGAAGACACTAAAATATATTTTGAGCATATTTATACTATTTGGTATTACAACTCTTCAAGCAGATACTAAAAAGATAGCATATATAGTATCAGATATATCAATACCTTTTTGGGAGATAATGTCAAGGGGGATCAAAACAAAAGCTAAAGAGCTTGGATATGAGATAGAAGTATATAGTTCAAACAATATAATCAAAGTTGAGATGCAAAACACTATCAATATTTTAGACGATGATATAAGCGGCCTTATAATCTCACCTATCAACTCATCAACTGCTGTAAGTATATTAAAATTTGCAAAAAAGGCTAAAGTACCCGTGGTCATCTCAGATATCGGTACAGATAGTGGAGAGTATGTATCTTATATCTCTTCAAACAATGAAGAGGGTGCATACCAAATAGGAAAAGTACTTGTAAAAAAAATGCAAGAGCTTGGATGGGATAAGAACGGTACGGTCGGTATAGTATCTATTCCACAAAAAAGAGCCAACGGTAAAGCTAGAACAAAAGGTTTTATGAAGGCTTTGGATGAAGCTGGAATAAAAGGTGCTGGGATACTGCAACAAGTTGACTTCTCATATATTGAAACATATAACCACTCTATAGAGCTTATCAAAAAGAATCCTAATCTAAAAGCTATATGGCTGCAAGGTTCAGATAAATATCTAGGAGCTTTAGATGCTATTAAAAAAAGCGGTAAAGAGGATGAGATACTTCTTATATGTTTTGATGCAGAACCAATATTTTTAGATCTTATACCTCAAGGTATATTAGTGGGTGCAGCTATGCAGCAGCCTTATTTGATGGGTCAAATGGCAGTTGAAAGCTTAGATAAACACCTAAAGGGTGAAAAGGTACAAAAGGTACAACAGCTTAATATTTTAGCGATATCACAAGATAATATAGATAGCAAACTACCTATCATTAAAAAGAATGTATTGGGTATAGAAGAGTAAACCTAGTATGATAAAAACTGAAAGATTCTCCCTATATTTGATCATAAGCCTTAGTATAGTAGCTATTATATCTATATCTATGTTCATATTATCGTATATAAACTACGAAACAGGGAAACAAAAACTTCAAAATGAGATAAGATACAACTCAAACACAAGCATTATACAACTACAAAAAACACTTGTCCATTTTATAGAGTCATACCAGATCAATGAGTATGAGAAGATAATAGAGAACGAAATGGGTCATAAAAGTATTATGGCTATAGTTCTTGAAGACTTTAATATGGGAAAAATACTAGGTGAAACCACTTATATAGTAGGAAAAATAAGAGATGAAAGTTGGAATATAATAAACCTTGATACTAAAAAGAGCACACTTTTAGATATCAAAAACTCTTCTGCACTAATACAAAAAAAAGATATCATAAACGAAAACGGCATAAAGATAGGTATAGTTACCATATATAGTTCAGATAAGTTTATAAAAGATGAACTGTGTACAATGATCCAAAGAAACCTGATCACTACACTGATTATCACAACAGTTATGATCTCTTTACTATATTTCGTCTTATATCTGTTGGTATTGAACCCTATATCAAGGATAATAGATACCATTTCAAATAGTGATAAAGAGGGTTTACCTAAAGAAGATATTGAGCTTCACAGCGGAACTAAGGAGATGCTAAATCTAAGCTATACCATCAATAAAATGGTTAAAAGGATCAAAGAGTCCACACAAGAACTAGAGGAGTTAAACACAAGATTTAAACTCACTTTTGAGGGTATAAACGACGGTATTTGGGACTGGAGTCTAAACGATAATCATGCTTACTTTTCAGATAGATGGAAAAGTATGCTGGGCTTTAGCAAAAACGATATTGGCAACAATATCAACAGTTTTTTTGAACTTGTACATGATGATGATAAAAATATGATAGACGAGGCTTTAAATAGGCACTTTAAGGACCCTGAGAATAATATATTCTCAATAGAGATCAGAATGCGTACTAAAAACAACAGCTATAAGTGGATTCGCTCTAGAGGAAAAGTTATATTAGATGAAGACTCTCATCCTATAAGAATGCTTGGAACCCATACCGATATAGATAAAAATAAAAAACTTGAAGAGCAGATCATAAAAGAGAAGCTAGAGTTTGAATCTATATTTAGATATACAAAAGATGGTATAGTTATAACAGATACAAAAACTAACTTTATAGACTTTAACGATGCATATCTTGATATAACGGGATTAACTAAAGAGGATCTATTTAAAACCAGCTTCTTAGAACTAGTAAGTAGTGAAGATATCGATAAGATAACAAAAGGTTTTAAAACAGTAATAGAGAAAGGTCATATAGAAAACTATGAGATCACTGCTATAGTAAAAGATGATACTAGAATCTCTTTAAATATGTCAATTACTCTAATGCCAGATAAACAAAGATTCTTATTCGTTATAAAAGATGTTACGACACTAAAAACACTTGAAGAGCAGGCAAAACTTGCATCAATGGGTGAGATGATAGGAAATATTGCTCACCAATGGAGACAGCCTTTAAGCGTGATCACAACTGCCATCAGCGGTCTTAAGGTTAAGACTGGGCTTGGAATAGAGATAGGTACTGAAGAGATCACTGAGGTTTCAGATGCGGTTATAAAACAAGCAAAGTATCTATCAAAAACTATAGATGACTTTAGAAACTTTATAAGAGGTAATAAGGATTACTCACAGCTTAGTGTTAAAAATATGGTTCAAGACTCCATAAGTCTTATAGAATCGGCACTAAGCAATAACTTTATAGAAACAGTACTTGATCTTCAAGATGATATTATGATAGAGGGTAATAAGAACGAACTACAACAAGCACTTATAAATATCATCAACAATGCAAAAGACGTATTAAGAGAAAAGGTGCAAGAGGATGAGGATAAACTTCTATTTATAAGCACTAAAAAGATAGACAACGATAACCTTCAACTAACTATAAAAGACAGCGGCGGCGGGATACCTGAGGATATTTTAGAGCGTATATTTGTTCCTTACTTTACCACAAAGAATAAACTGCAAGGTACTGGGCTTGGTCTTTCAATGGCTGATAAGATATTAAGGGAAAGACACAATGCAACTATCAGCGTATTTAACGAAAACTTTACATATAAAGATAAACACTATAGAGGTGCTTCATTTGTGATAAAGTTTCACAAAGATAAAAAAGATTAAAAGCCTTTCATAAAAAAGGCTTTTTTTAAGACAGCTCTTTAAGTGTAGCTATATTTGCTGCAAGTTTATTTTGAACCTCTAAATATTCAAGCTCAGGAACACTGTCTGCTACAACTCCCGCACCTGCTTGGAAAATAAGTTTATCACCTTTTATTAAAGTTGTTCTAATTGTGATCGCACTATCCATATTTCCATCAAATCCAAAATACCCTATACTTCCACTATAGAAACTTCTTTTAAGCCCTTCAAACTGGGCAATAAGCTCCATTGCTCTTATCTTAGGAGCTCCCGTCATAGTTCCTGCTGTGAATGTTGAAGCAAAAAGATCGAACATATCGTATTTATCATCTAGTATCGCCTCAACATCACTTACCATATGCATAACATGAGAGTATCTCTCTGTTCTCATTATATCCGTAACGTTAACGCTCCCTTTCTTTGCAACACGTCCAACATCGTTACGACCAAGGTCTATAAGCATAATATGCTCTGCTCTCTCTTTTGGATCATTATGCATCTCAGCTTCAAGCTCAAGGTCACGATCTAGAGTTTTTCCCCTTTTTCTAGTTCCAGCAATCGGTCTAAGTAAAATATGTCCATCTGTTAGTCTTACCATAACCTCTGGTGAACTTCCTGCGATGGTAAAATCCTCATATTGAAGTAAATAAAGATAAGGAGATGGGTTTTTTGATCTAAGTGCTCTATAAAAGCTGATATGATCAACCTTCGCACGTTGCGTAAATCTATTTGCCATAAGTATTTGAAAAACATCTCCACTTCTTATCATCTCTTTGCTTTTTGCAACCATATCAAAGAACTTCTCTTTTGAAAAAGCGAATGAACCCTCATCTAAAAGCTCAGCTTTTTTAAACGGGATATTCTCATATGAGCCGTGAAGCTCTTTTTCTATAAGTGGAATATGATCTTTCATCTGCTCCATTGAGCTAACTATTGCAAGCTTTGAAGTTTTATGTGAATAACCAAGTACTATCTTAGGGCGAATAAGATCAAAGTCTGCTATACCTATCTCATCTTCTAACTTTGCCATAGATTTTTTTAGTACAGGTTCAAACTCACACACCATATCGTAACCGATATTTCCTATAAAACCGTCTATAAGCCCTATTCCAAGCTTATCTGCCTGCTCTTTATATATCGATTTATCTATATCTTTATAATACTCTTTTAAAAATACAAAAGGGTTTGAATCTATCTCTTTAGTCTCACCACTCTCATCTTTATAAAAGCTTTTTCCATCTTTGTGCCATACTCTCTCACGTGCCCCTATTATAATATAACTAAAGTTTCCATCCTCGCTGTTCACACTACTCTCAAAAAGAAAAGTGATCTCATCTTTGAACATCTCTTTGATCTTATAATATATAGAAACCGGGGTGAATTGATCTAAAAAACTGACCGATGAAAAAAACTGCATAAGCACTCCATAAATATTTTAAAAAAAGATTGTATCAAATTTTAATACTAAACGAGATAAAGAGCTATGGCAAAGGTTTTATTTGGATTTATTTTTATGTTTATCGTAAAGGTGAACTTGGTTTCTTCCGTTGCTTTTTGAAAAGTATAAAGCATCATCTGCAAATTTATATATAAAGTCGCTCTCATAGTTAAAATAAGGCTCAACCACCATTACACCAAGAGAGATCGTAAGGTAAGGTGATGCGGTGTTCTTTTTATGTTCTAACTTCATATTTAAGATATTCATCCTAAGTTTATTTGCAAATATCTCAGCTTTTTTCTCATTCATATCACCGCAGATAACACCAAACTCCTCACCACCAAGTCTAAACACCATATCCTCTGCTCTTTTTAAAGAGCGTTTTAATGTTTGTGCAACAGCTTGCAAGGCATCATCTCCCGCTTTATGTCCGTAAGTATCGTTGTATTGTTTAAAATAGTCTATATCCAAGATAATAAACACAAGGTTTGTTCTATTTCTTTTATGAACAAAAAGCTGTTTTGGGAATATATCATCAAAATATCTTCTATTATAGATATTTGTCATACTATCTGTTATAGATATCCCCTTCATAGTTTGAAGCAGCTCTTTATTTTTTTGGTAGAACTTATAGTTTAGAAACAAGATAAATAGTATAGATGATAAACCTATAATCACTATAAAATAAAGAATATTGGTTTTACCGTTATCCTCTTTCTCAAGGTTTTTATATAGTGCTTTTATAACCTCTTGGTACATAAGCTTTATAAACCCAAGATTGTTTTGCGTAAGGTTAATGATATCTTTAAAAGATATATCTTTCTTTGTTAAGAAGTTTTCTTGAATAAACAGCTCCGTAGAGTTTTGAGAACTTAACATATTATTGTAAACCGTATTTACTATATTAAACTCTTTTGAGCCTTTTATCATCTGCATATCTAGCCTAAGCATATTTAGTCTATCGTTTATCTTTGCAAGCTCTATTAATATATCTGAATCTTTTTGCTTATCAACCATCATCTGCGTTATACGGCTGTTGTGCTCTATTAAAGGTGGTAGAGTGATGATAATCGACTTTATCAAAAGGTGTGATTTAACGTTTGAGTTGCTTATAAGCTTTGAGTCAAAAGATATCATATGTAAAAGTCTAGATAGATCTTTAAAGATATCATGACAGGCAGAGACTTTATCTTTTATATCAACATTTAAAAAAATATTCACATCTTTTATAAAAATATCTATCTGATCTTTTAGTTGTTTTGAACTAACCTTTAACTTTATATTTTTATCGACATATTTCAATTTTTTTAATAGTTGTTTTTCAAGCTCATCTATACTATCTTTATCCTCTGCGATCCTATGAGATATACTTATCTTTTGTATATCAAAAACAAGCTCTTGAAAATACTCTATTTGGTATAGACCTTTTAGTTCACTTTTAATAAGAGACTTCTCTTTATGTATATACATAAAAGCAAAAGTAAATACAGTAAATATACCTATAACGGGAACAATCACCGTTAAAGCATAGTATTTAATACTATTATCTTTGATCATCTTCTTCTCTTAGACAATCTTGAGGTTTACCAATATAATACCCTTGAATATAATCGATACCCATACTCTCAAGCAGCTCCAAGCTCTCTTTATCCTCAACAAACTCCGCTATTGTCTCAAGACTCATATCTTTTGCAAAGTTTATAATAGTTTGAACTATCTTTCTTGAGTTCTCATCATTTTTAATATATTTTACTAGTGATGAATCTATCTTTAAGTAGTCTATATTAAGCTCATAAAGATTTGCAAAATTTGAATATCCGCTTCCAAAATCATCAATTGCTAGTTTACACCCATACTCTTTTACTTTTGTGATAAACTGTTTAAATAGTTCATAATCCTCAACCTTATCACTCTCTAACACTTCAAAAGCAACTCTTTGAGGTGAGTTAAAGTATTGAAGTTTTTCTAAAATAAAATCAACTGTCTTAGGGTTCTTTATATCTTCATATGAGATATTTATAGAAAACTCATACGGTTTATCTTTAAAGAACTCAAACGATTTTGAGATGATACTTTTGGTGATATAAGGGTATAGTTTTGACCTCATCGCAATATCTAAGAACTTAATAGGTGCTATCACATAACCGTTCTTTTTGATTATTCTAGCAAGAACCTCGTATTTCTCTATATTTTTTGTTTTAATATTATAGATTGGCTGGAAGTGAGGGATAATAGTATCATGCTCAATCGCCTCTTTTAATAGTGCCACACCCTCTATATTTTTTGTGATCTTTTTAGATATATCTAAAGACTCACTATAAACTATAATATGTTTTTTATCCTCTTTAGCTATCTGAAGAGCCATATCTGCTTTTACCATAAGTGCTTCTTCGTTTGAAGCTATACCGCAGCTAAAAGATAAGAAAATATTGTTTCCATTAACAGTAAATCTTGTTTCACCCACTTTTTTAAGCATTGAGCTTATCATCTTATAAAACTCTTCACTACTTATATTTTGCTCACTAAGTATCGCATACTCATCACTTGGCAGTTTATAGATAGTACCGTTTATATAATATTTTTGGAAATACTGCGCTATCTCGATTAGAAGTTTATCTGCTGTTTCATGTCCATAAAAATCATTTACATCTTTAAATCTATCTATATTTATAAGTGCAAGATGTACTGAGCCCATTGTCTCTTTTATATCACTGATCAATCTTTGTCTATTTGGAAAGCTTGTCAATCTATCTGTTATAAGCATATATTGTAATTTATCTTTACTATTTACAAGTTCTGTTATATCTGTACGAGGTGCTATATACTCTACGATATCACCATCCTCATCAAGTACGGGAACAATAGACATTTTACTAATAAATACGGTTTTATCTTTTCTAAGCCCTTTTACTATTCCGCTCCAAGTTCTTTTTGAGGTTATAGTTTCCCACATATCTTTTATGGTTTCAGGTTTTGTATCAGGGTGTCTTATGATCTTTGGATTGTTTCCTATCACTTCGTTTCTAGTAAAGCCCGTATCTTTTAAAAACTTATCGTTTGCATAGATTATAGTACCAGCAGGATCTGTTTTTATAAGTGCCGTAGTTTTATCTAAAGCTTGGATATAACTGCTTAAGAAAAGATTTTGAACTGTGATCTCTGAGCTTTTCTCTTTTATACTATCTGCTAAGACCTTATTTATCTTTTTAGCTCTTAAGAAGATACTATAGATCAAACCAAGCACAACAGCAAGGATAAAGATATCATACCAGATAAATGTATAGAACCTTTTCATCCCAAGCTCTTCTTGCGCGGCTTTTGGTATCTTTACGCTTACAACACCTCTAAGTTCACCTATTTTATAGTTGTAGCTATTGGTGTATCTATTTTTTATAAAATCGGGAGCTTCCTCTTTTTTACCGTGACACTTTAAACATTTCTCTTTAACCCATAAAGGCCTTGCATATTGAAAATACTCGTCGTTATCAAAAGTGAAATACTCTTTTTGCTCTTTATTCTCTCTAAAAAACTTTACCGCTTTTAGTTCATCCTCATCAACTATATTTTTAGGATTTCTAGCTTGTTCCGATACGGTTCTAATAACCACACCGAAATTATTGTTATTTGAAAACTTATCAGTTATATGTTTTGTACTAAAAACAGGATGACCCGGAAGTGTTTTTTCATTAAGTTCTATCGTCCCTTTTTCATATAAATTGATATAATATTCTCTATGAGAAAGAGCAAAATCTGTCATTAAACTTGCTTCATTTTTAACATTTTGATTCTGTTGTAACTTTGTTGTAGTATAGACGTAAAACACCCTACCTACCACTACTAGGGCAAAAGTCAAAACAATAAAAAACAAAAATCTATTATTAAAAAGCTTTATATTTTTCATAAGTTAATTATACTCCAATTTTAATAACAAAATGTTAATCTAATAATCAAAAAAATTACACTTTTTTTACTTCTTGATCATTTTCTAAATATCAAAATGGTATAATCTTGTCAAATATTATTTTTAAGGTAGAGGTATGAAAAGAGTATTGATAGTCGATGATAGCAGAACTATAGAAGCAAGGCTTGCAAAAGCTATTCAAAATAGGTTTGAATGTGAGGTGATCTTAGCAGATAGTAGAAAAATATGTTTAGAAAGATTAAATAAATTTAAACATTTCGATATCGCCCTACTCGATCTAAATCTACCAGATGCTCCAAACGGTGAAGTTGTTGATCTTGTAATGAAGTTCAATATACCGATTATAGTGTTAACTGGAAATGAAAACTCTATAGATAAAAAGATACTACAACAAAAAGGGATTATCGATTATGTTATCAAAGATAGAAGCTACGCAATAGAGCAAGCAACAAATCTTGCATATAGATATATACACAACAAAAACCACAAAGCTTTGATAGTGGACGATTCAAAAACCTTTGCTTTTAAACTAGAAAATATATGTAAAAGATATAACCTTCAAACAGTTGTTGCAAACAGTGGTGAAGAGGCTCTAGGTATCATAAAAAAAGATCAAGATATAGATATTGTTTTTGTTGATTATATTATGAATGGTATGAATGGTCTAGATTTTACCACAGAGATAAGAAAAGAGTATAAACAAGATGAGATAAGTATCATAGCCCTTTCTGGTGCAGCAGATAAAGAAGTGATACCAAGCTTTTTAAAATATGGTGCGAACGACTTTCTTAGTAAAGATTTTAGCGAAGAGGAGCTTGTTGCTAGAATGGGAACACAGCTTAACAACCTTGAACTTTTCAATGAAGTAAAAGATAGAGCAAATAAAGATTTTATGACTGGACTCTTTAATAGAAGATACCTTTTTGAAAACGGTATAGATATGTATAAAAAAGCAAAAAAAGATAAAAATAATTTTTGTGCAGCAATACTAGATATAGATAAGTTTAAAAACATAAATGATACTTACGGACACGATATAGGTGATGTCGCTATTAAAGAGCTTTCAAAGCTTATGCAAAAGCAAATTGGGGATGATACCCTTATATCAAGAATTGGTGGAGAGGAGTTCTGTATATTGTTCAACAATGTAGATAAAGATACGGTAAAAAAGAGACTAGAGAGCCTAAGAGAGTATATACATACTAATGTTATAACCGTGAATAAAATACATTTTAGCTATACTATATCTATAGGTCTTACTTCTAGTTTTGGAAAAGACTTTGACGATATGATAAAAACTGCCGACTTAGCTCTTTATGATGCAAAACAGAACGGTAGAAATCAAATCGTAATTAAATAAAAGAGGTTAATATGTCAGATATAACTGTAGAATCAAGCTGTGCCGATATAGGCATAGAAAAAGATAAAATAACGCCTGAGCTTATAGCAAACCTAAAAACTCACGGTGTAGTTGCAAGAGTCGATAAAATAGATGATAAAGATGAGATAGTGATATACTCAACATCAAGATCATCCCTTTCTGACTATATACCGATATTACAAAACTTCGGATTTAAAATAGATAGTGAATTCTCATATGTTGTTGAAAAGGACTCTTTAGAGATATATGGAAGAAAATATTTCTTGATCCTAAATAAGGGCGTAGATATTAGCGGCGTTAAAGATAGTATAAAAGCGGTTCTTGAATCTGTTCTAAGATCAGAAACAATAAACTCAAGACTAAACTCACTTTCACTTTTAGCAAACCTAAGCCCTCACGATATAAGAGTTTTAGATGCTGTTATCACATATGAAGATCAGCTTTTAGCAGAACAAAGTTTGATCTCTATTAGAAAAGCTATCATAGCTTATCCAAAGATCGCACAGCTTTTTACAAACTACTTCTATACGAAGTTTGATCCAAACCAAAAGCAAAGAGAGAAAACATTAGATAAGTTAGCTAAAACTATATCTGAAGAGATAAAAACAGTAGATGGAATAACCGAAGATAAAATACTAAACGTATTTTTCGATATCTTAAAAGCTATGACAAGAACAAACTTCTTTTTACACGATGAGGGGCTTTTTACCAAATACGCATTAGCTTTAAAGATAAACGTAAAAGAGCTTTTAGTTCATCTAAAAGGGATACAACCTACTATTGAGACGTTCGTTTACCATAACAACTTTGTAGGAACTCACCTTAGACGTACTAAAGTAAGTCGTGGTGGGCTTAGATGGAGCGATAGAGAGCTTGATTATAGAAATGAGATAAAAGCGTTAATGCAAGCTCAAAGAAGTAAGAACTCAGTTATTATCCCAGAAGGTGCAAAAGGCGGTTTTTATATAAAAGAGAAACATGTCTCAAAAGAGAGATTTGTTGAAGTATACTCTACATTTATAAACGCTCTTTTAGATGTAGTTGACAACCTAGACGGTAAAGAAGCTATCGTAAATGAAAAAATAGTTAACTATGACGGTGATGATCCATACTTCGTAGTTGCGGCAGATAAAGGGACATCTGCAATGAGTGATGTAGCAAACGCTATTAGTATCAAAAGAGGCTTTTGGCTTGGCGATGCCTTTGCAAGTGGTGGAAGTAAAGGTTTTAACCATAAAGATATGGGTATCACTGCAAAAGGTTCGGTTAAATCTACAGAGAGATTTTTCTTGGAGCTTGATAAGGATATTCAACAAAAAGATATCACTGTTATAGGTATAGGCTCACCTGCAGGGGATGTTTTTGGTAACGGTATCCAACTTAGCAAAAAATTTAAACTAATTGCCGCAATCAGTTCAAGAGATATATTTATAGATCCAGAGCCAAATATGGCGAAATCATTTAAAGAGAGACAAAGACTATTTGATAACGCTCTTGGTTGGGAACACTACGATACAAAACTTATAAGCAAAGGCGGCGGTATATTTAAAAAAGCCGATAAGACCATCAAACTAAGCGATGAGATCAAAAAACTTCTTAATATCAAAAAAGATGTAGTAAACGGTGTTGAACTTAGTCGCGCGGTTATAACAGCTAAAGCCGATCTTTTATTTAACGGAGGGGTTGGAACCTACGTTAGGGGTGAAGATGAGAGCGATTCACAAATCGGTGATAAACCAAATGAATCTATTAGGGTAAATGCAAGCCAAATACAAGCTTACGCTGTATGTGAAGGTGGAAATCTAGGGTTTACACAAAAAGCAAGGGTTGATTATGCGAAAAGGGGCGGAAAGATAAGTGCCGATAGTATAGATAACTCTGCTGGTGTTCATACATCAGATTATGAGGTAAATCTAAAGATCATACTAAACTCTCTTATTAAAAAAAGCGTTATCTCAGAAGAGAACCGTTTAGAGGTGCTACATAACCTTGAGCCGGAAATAGAAAGGATAGTTCTTTGGACGAACTACTTCCAATCTCTGGCTCTTTCAATGGATGAACTTAGAAGTAAAAGGGAGCTAGAGCAGTTTAAAGATACGATCAATGTTTTAGAGGATAATATAGACAGCTTTGTGGCAAAAGAGTATGAGATACCTACGCTTAGTGAGTTTGATAAAGCTCTAACAAAACAAAAAACGATTCTTAGACCTCATTTATCGGTACTTTTATCTTTTTCAAAAATCTTCTTAAAAAGCAGGATAATGAGAGATACTGCTTTCTTAGAATCAGAACTTGCGCAGGATTTCTTATATAAATATTTCCCAAAATCGTTTGATATAGTTTATTCAAATGAGGTTGGAAACCACCCTTTAAAGAATGATATTATAGCAACAAGCATAGCAAATGCTATTATCAATGCTCAAGGTGCGACTTTTATACATGACTTTAAAAAGCTAGGGTTTGAAAGGTTTATGTTAAAAGTAAAATCTTTTATCGTTTTAGATAATATAATCTCTGCAAACGATATAAGACATGAGCTGTTTAGACAAGACTATATAATGGGTGCTAAAAAACAATACGAGCTTCTTTTAGAACTTGAAGACACGGTTAACTTCTTAACATCATGGGTTGTAGAGCACGGTGAAGATGCTATTTTGATCTTTGAAAGAGCACACGAATATAAGGTTTCAACAGAGAAGTTCTTAGAATCTGCAAATACAAAAGTAAAAGAGGTTTGTAAAAACCCAATGATCAATAAGTTCTTCTCAATGATAGATTATATTAGAATGCTTACAACTATCATCAAAGTAAAAGAGGATGTAAAGCACGACTTTGTTGAGATAGCGAACCTTTTTGCTACAACTACGGCAGAGCTTGGTATATTGGAGCTAAACCAATACATTATGGAGCTTGAAGCAAATAATGAATGGGAAGAGAGATTAAAAAACAGAATGCTTAAAAAAACTATCGAGGTCACATCTCAGATCATCGATAAGGTTATGCACTTTAAACGTGATAATGAAACGATAGAGGATGCATTTAAGAACTTTGCAAATATTTACAAAGAGAGATACGATATTTACCTATACGATTATAAAACAATGAAACAATCTGGAAATATCAATTTTATAAATTTAAACGTAGTGATAGGAACACTAGCAAGGATTAGAGATTGAACGGGAAGAAGGCTGACTTAAAGCATATTATAAAAGAGTTTGAAGAGGGTTACCAAATAGGTAAAAACCTCTCTTCTTGTGTAACTTTTATCGGAAGTGCAAGATTAAAAAAAGACAACAAATACTATAAAGCGGCAAAAGATCTTAGCTTTAAACTGGCAAAAAAAGGTTTTGATATAGTAACTGGCGGTGGCGGTGGAATAATGGAAGCTGCAAATAAAGGTGCTTTTAAAGCAGGAGGTGTTGAATCAGTAGGTTTTACGATACACCTTCCTATGGAGCAAAAAAGCAATAAATATATTACAAAAGAGTATAAGTTTGATCACTTCTATTCTAGAAAATATATGCTTTTTAACTTTTGTGATGCTATCGTAGTGTTTCCAGGTGGTTTTGGTACACTTGATGAGTTCTTTGAGGTGCTTATGCTGCTTCAAACCAATAAGCTTGATTATATAAAAATATATATGTATGGTAAGGATTTTTGGGATCCGATGATCTGGTCTATTGAAAAAAGCTTACTAAAAAATGAAGTTATCAGCCAATACGATCTTGATAGATTTATACTAACAGATTCTATTGACGAGATAGTAAAAGGGATAAAGTTAAGATAATGAAAACTTTTCTAGGATTGATCTTATTAGCTGCTTTTTTATACTCAAATGAGCTATTTAAAGCTTTGCCTGATGTAAAGATAAAAAACAGCCCAAAGATCGATCTTGGAAAAGAGCTTTTTTACGACCCTCTTCTTTCAAAGAACAATGATATCTCATGTTTTAACTGCCACCATACTTACGGTGCAGATAATAAGCCGTTTAGTATAGGAGATCAAGGTAAAATTGGGGATATAAATACCCCAAGCGTATTTAACCTGCCATATAAAAAAAGGTATTTTTGGAATGGCAGAAGTGAAACCTTGGAGCAACAGCTTATTGACGGACCTCTTTTTAACCCGCATGAGATGGCAAACGATAAAAAAACCATCGAAAAAAGATTAAAAGGTTCACCAAAATATCAAAAGCTTTTTCAACAAGCATACAATAAAAAACCGAGCTTTAAGTTGATGCTAAATGCACTTGTAAAGTTTCAAGAAACTCTTATATCAACAAACTCTAAATTTGACAAATACCTAAAAGGGGAGCTTGAACTCTCACAAAAAGAGAAAAAAGGTCTTGCACTTTTTATCACTTACGGTTGTGTATCTTGCCATAACGGTATCATCTTCGGCGGAAACTCATTTCAAAAGTTTGGCTCGGTAATAGAAAAAGATGAATCAAACGGTGCTTGGGAAGATAGATATAGCGTTACAAAAAATGAAGAAGATAGGTTGGTATTTTTGGTACCAAGTCTTAGAAACGTAGATAAAACCGCACCATATTTTCACAACGGTGAGATATGGAGCTTAAAAGATGCTATTAAGATGATGAGCTATCATAATGTAGGTATAGTGTTAGAAGATAATGAGATAGACGAGATCGAAGAGTTTTTAAAAACACTTACTGGCGAGATACCTAAAACTTTTAAAAAGGATCAATAGTTTGAAGTTGAACTTAAAACTAGGTGTGATCATTTTATCTATGATATTTATCTTAGTACTTGCAGTTGATTTTAAAAAGAAGCTTGACCAGTTTCATAATACCTATTCACATATCACTAATACGATCTATAAACTTAAACAAAACACCTTTATACATAATAGTCTTATAAATGAATCTATAATATCTCTACATTTCAATAACGATAAGTTCGTAAACAACTATAAAGATTTCTTAACACTAAAAAATAAAATAGAAAGCGACCAAGAGCTAAAAACGCTTTATCCTAAAGTAAACGCAAAACTGATCAAAATACTTGATATACAAAAACTATTATTTGTAAAAACAGATGATTTCTTACAAAATAACTCTAAGATCAAAAACTCTTTATCTATACTCTATAAAAGATTATCGATGGTTAAAAAATACGACTATATATATAATGAAAACCTAATAAGATTTCTTACAACATTTATGTACCAGCAAAACAACCTGCTTAAAGATGATGATTTAGAGTATGAGCTTTATAAATATTTTGATTCTACAAAGAGTAAAAGCCATGAATACCTTTTAAACTTTATACATATAGACCTGCTTTATAAAGAGCTTCCAAAACTAAAAAAAGCGATAATGGATATACAAAGCGTACATATTATCAAAGAGCTGGATGCAAGCCTTAAGATATTGCAAAAAGAAGCCTATATTCAAAGGAAAAAGATACAAAGCAATTTCTATATGATACTTCTTGGAACTATATTTTTCTTTATAATTATAATAGTACTAGTAAGAGATATAGAGATAAGCCTTAATAAACTAAGAGAAAAAGACAACTTTATATTTAGACAATCAAAACACGCTGCACTAGGTGAAATGATAGATGCCATAGCACATCAATGGAAACAGCCTATAGCAGTGATAAAGATGAGAACAGAGTTTCTATCTCTATTTGATAAAAAAGTTACAAAAGAGGGCATTAAAGAGTTTCAAGAACATATCTATGCACAACTATCACATATGGAGAGTACACTTGATGAGTTTAGAGGGTTTTTAAGACCAGATAAAACAACAAAACTATTTAATGTAGAGAGAACTATCAAAAGTGTGCAAGTTCTTTTAAAAGATGAACTTATCAAAAACAATATCTTAGTTGATACCGTAGTAAACCATGAGCTTTATATAGACGGTATAGAAAATGAGTTTAAACATGTACTTATCAACCTTATCAATAACTCAAAAGATGCTTTTGAAGAAAACAAAATAAAAGAGAAAAATATCACTATCTTTATAGATAAAGAGCAAATTGAGATACAAGATAATGCAGGGGGGATACCTTCAAACGTGATAGGAAATATCTTTGAAGCGAACTTCACTACAAAAGAGGAAGGTAAAGGTACGGGTATAGGTCTTTATATGACAAAACAGGTTCTTGAAAGGATAAATGCCGAAATTAATGTAGAAAATAAAAACGACGGAGCTTGTTTTACAATAAAACTAAAAAGCTAGAAGAGGATAAATCCCCCTCTTTTAAAATAGTGAATTAACTATCTCTTGTGCTTCACTTTGTATAGCTTTTAGATGCTCCTCACTTATAAAGCTCTCAGCATATATCTTATAAACATCTTCTGTTCCTGATGGTCTAAGTGCACACCAGCCATTAGCGGTATTTATTTTAAGGCCGCCTATTTTTGCACCATTGCTTGCCGTTGTTAAGATAGACTCTATCTTCTCACCAGCTAAGGTATCTGCTTTAATATCTTCAGGTGTTAGACTTTTTAGTTTTGCTTTTTGCTCGCTATTTGCAGGAGCATCGATTCTAGCATATATTGGGTTTCCGTGCTTTGCAACTAATGTATCGTAATACTCTCCCGCATCCATCTGTGTTGCTGCTAATATCTCTGCAGATAAAAGATTTAGGATAATACCATCTTTATCTGTGCTCCAAACATTTCTATCAAATCTTAAAAAGCTAGCCCCTGCACTCTCTTCACCACCGAAGAACACTTTACCATCAACCAAAGGTTTAACGAACCATTTAAACCCTACAGGTGTTTCTAAAACCTCTTTATCGTTGTCTTGTGCAACACGGTCGATCATAGAACTGCTTACAAGTGTTTTACCGATCCCTAGATCTTCAAACCCACGATGCTTGCTTAGATAATCTATAGCTACACTTAGATAATGATTTGGGTTTAAAAGCCCTTTGCTTTTTGTTACTATCCCGTGTCTATCAAAGTCAGTATCGTTTCCAAAAGCGATATCGTATTTATCTTTTAACTCGATCAGTCCTGCCATCGCATAAGGTGATGAGCAGTCCATTCTTATCTTACCGTCTTTATCACAATGCATAAATGAGAATGTAAAATCAGCAGTATCATGGAACACTTCAATATCAAGATCATACATCTCTTTAATAGCGTGGTAGTATTTCATACCACTTCCACCCATTGCATCTGCACCTATTTTAAGACCAGCTTTTTTTATGGTTTCCATATCTATTACATGTTTTAGATCACTTACATAAGGTGTAACAAAATCATACTCTTTGATATTCTCTTGCTCTAAAGCCTCTTTTAGATCAAGATAGATCACACCCTCTAGGTTATTACTTAGATACTCGTTCGCTCTTTGCTCGATCCAGCTTGTGATATCAACATCAGCTGGACCTCCATCAAGTCCGTTGTATTTAAAACCACCGTCACTCGGGGGATTGTGTGAAGGTGTGATAACGATACCGTCACTACCTTTATGCTCTAAGATAGCGTGTGAGATTACAGGTGTCGGCGTATATTCAAAGTTGATAGCATAATACACATCAACATCATTTGCAGCTAGAACTTGAAGTGCCGTATTGTGTGCAGGGATAGATAAAGCGTGTGTATCCATACCTATAAATAAAGGTCCTGATATCCCCTGCTCTTTTCTATAATCCACAACAGCTTGAGTTACTGCCATAATATGAGCTTCGTTAAAACTATTTTTTAAAGAGGTTCCTCTATGTCCTGAAGTACCGAAGCTAATCAGTTGATCTTTATCTTCAACATCAGGGTAGTTTAAATAGTATTTACTAATAAGGCTTGGGATATTTTCTAATATCTCTTTTGGTGCTAATTTACCTGCATTTGGGTTCATTACTGTCCTTTTTAATTGATTGGAATATTATAACAATTTGTTGGTTAAGCTATATTGGAATAATTGTTATTGTTTTGTTATATAGCATATAAAACTTTTTAATTTATTTTATTTGTAAACTGTGACGTATATGTGACGAATTTTTGTTAATATAAACCTTGCAATCTGAAATACTTTTTACTATTTTTAAAACTTTAATATAAAATTCTAAAATATACTTGGAGTTTATTATGGATAATATACCTATTCAATCGATCAGTTCTAAAATATTTCAACTAAGAGATAAAAGTATTATGCTTGATAGAGACCTAGCAAAATTCTATCAAGTGGAAACTAGAAGATTAAAAGAGCAAGTAAAAAGAAATATTGAAAGATTTCCTGATGATTTTATGTTTGAACTCACAGATGAAGAGGTTGAATACTTGGTATCGCAAAATGCGATACCTTCAAAACAACACTTAGGTGGAAGCCTACCTTTTGCATTTACGGAGCAAGGTATATCAATGTTAAGTGCCGTATTAAAAAGTAAAATCGCTATAGATATAAGTATCCAGATAATGAGAACTTTCGTTGAGATAAGAAAGTTTGCACTTACTCATGATGAGCTTGCAAAACAAATAGATGCCCTTGAAACTAGAGTATCTAAAGGGGAAGAGGTAGATAGTAAAATCATGGAGATACTAACTGAACTTATAAAAAAGCAAGAGTTTATACCAAGTAAAACAGATGGGAAAATAGGATTTTTAAAATGAATTTACAAGAAGATAAACTAAATAGAACCGAAGAGATAGAGTATTTAACAAGATATCTACTAAATAGATACAAGTTAAAGCCCGAAGAGTCATTTATACTTAATATAAATGCAAAATGGGGTCAAGGTAAAACATACTTTTTAAAAAGTATGCAAAAACATTTAGAAAAGAAACATAAAGTTATCTACTTTGATACCTGGAAAAACGATTTTACTAAAGAGCCTCTTTTAGCTTTTATGGCACAAATAGATGATGACTTAAAAGAATATCAAGATAAAAGTAAGAATGCAAAATCAATTTTTAAAGTTACATGGAAAAATTCTCTTCCTTTAATTTTGTCAATTCTAGCAAAAAAGGGTACTGGTTTTTCCATAGAAGAATTACTTGAACAATCAAAAGATGAAGAAACTGAAGAAACAGATAACACAACTAAAGATGAAATTCAAAATGCAGTATCATCTCTAGTAAGCAAGGCTACAGAAGTAGCATTACAAGAACATAATAATTTAAAACAAAGTATTATAGAATTTGAAAAAAATGTATCTTCATTATTAGAAGAAATTAAAAAGAAAAACGAACTACCCTTATTTATCTTAATTGATGAACTTGATAGATGTAGACCAAACTACGCTATAGAACTACTTGAAAATATTAAACATATCTTTGATATACCCAAACTTATATTTATAATAGCAACAGATTCAGAGCAGCTATCACACTCTATCAATGCTGTATACGGTCAAAACTTTGCCTCAGAGAAATATCTAAAAAGATTTTTTCATCAAGAATACACTTTAAAAGAGCCTGATAGATATAAATACTGTGAGTATTTATTGGAAGATTTAAAAGATAATGAAATATTTTTTAATCCATTAAATCAAAATTATCATCCTGAAAAAAATCTAAATGTAGTCCTATTTCAACTATTATCTAACTCTTTTGAACTTTCACTTAGAGATATAGAACAATCGATAAATATGCTTTTAAATATAACATTGACTTGGGATAAAAAAGAAAAGATACATTTAGCCTTTATCCTATTTTTTATAATGTTAAAACAAAAAAAGAATAATCTTTTTTATACAAATATCAACGATTATGATTACAATTTTTTTAGAAGTATGCTTGAACAGGAAAATTTACACTTCTCAACGGGCATACAACATTTAAATGTATCTCTTGAAGATATTCTAAACCATTATATATCTATTTCTAAAAATTCTAGAAATATAGATTTAATTAATAAGAATAGTATTCTCGCAAATATAAATGCATTTTGTTTGAATTATCGTGAAGAACAACTACTTAAAAATTATCCAAACTTAGTTATAAACGCAGGTCAATTCTCATAATACTTTAAAAATATTATGAGACGTTGATCTTATATCTGCTAAGCTCTTTACCCTTAGTATCGATAATATGAACCGCACACGCTAAACACGGATCAAAAGAGTGGAGAACTTTAAGAACCTCTAAAGGTTTTGCGGTATCTACAACTTTAATCCCCACAAGTGCTTCTTCATATGCACCTCTAAGTGCGTCATAGTTCTTTGGCGTTGCGTTCCAAGTGGTAGGTGCTATAACGCTGTAGTTTGATATCTTTTGATCTTTGATATTTACAAAGTGGCTAAGAACCCCTCTAGGAACCTCTATAAAGGTTCTTCCTTTACTATCTTCAGGAAGTTCGTTGAAGTTGTATCTTCCCCAAGTATCCGTATCGTAGTATTTGATATTTTGAGTTAACCTGCTTACTAGTTTAAAGATATATTCACATACATAGATGGTCTCGATCGCTCTTGCACAGTTTCTTCCTATTGTAGTAGAAAGATCAAAAAGTGTAAGGTCCGTATCTTTTAAGAACTCATCAACGAACGGTTTTATAAGCTCATTATCTTTTGAATAACTTATAAGCACCCTAGCAAGCGGTCCAGTCTCCATAGTTTTTCCGTCATATCTAGGAGCTTTTACCCAAGAGTATTTATCGTCGTTCTTTGCGGTCTTTAAACTACCGTCCTCGTTTAGGTCTGTGTAAAAAGGCTTCTCCGTATCTTCATTATCATACCAAGCTCTATCAACCTCTTCGGTTATCTTTGATTCGTCAAACTCTTCGATATTTGCAAAATCATGGTTATAAACAACACCGTTACAAAATAGTCTTTGATCACCTTCAAACTTATAACCGCCCACTGCTAGGAAGTTACCGTTTGCTCTACCGCTTCCAGCTTTTATCTCGTCACGATATGCGATTGCTAGAAGTTTCATATCAGGAAGATAAGCACGGTCTATAAACTCTTTAGATTCTTTAATTATAAAGATATAGTCATTTAATCTTTGAGGATTTAACATATCTGCAACACTTGTTACACCACCAACTACCAAACTTTGAGGGTGTGGGGTTTTACCGCCGAATATCGCAACTGCTTTTGAGATATTTGTTTGAAACTTCAAAGCTTCAAGATAGTGTGAAACCAAGATAAGGTTTTGCTCTGGAGTTAACTTATAATCGCTATGTCCCCAGTATCCGTTTGAAAAAGGTCCAAGTTTACCGGCATCTACAAACTTTTTAAGTTTAGCTAGTACATCCTCATAGTGTGAGTGTGAGTTTCTAAAAGGCTTATTGTGGTATTTATGCGCCTCTTTACTTGTAAGCTTAGGATCAGCCGCAAGTGCAGAAGTAACATCAACAAAATCAAGCATATGAAGATGGTAAAAATGCACCACGTGATCTTGGATAAACAAAGCCATCGCCATAAGATCTCTAATGATCTCCGCATTCTTAGGTACATTTAGTTTATATGCATCCTCAACGGCTTGTATAGCACCTCTAAAGTGTGAATTTGTACAAACTCCACAGATACGCCCTGCCATAAGCCCTGCATCTCTAGGGTCTCTATCTTTTAGAATTATCTCAATACCACGAAAAAGCTGACCGCTTACATACGCTTCTTGAACTATTCCGTTCTCATCAACTTCAACTTCCGCTCTTAAGTGCCCCTCTATCCTTGTGATCGGGTCTATTACAACTTTTTTTAAACTCATGATTCTACACCCTCCACTTCAACTTCTTTTTCATCATATTTTCTTTCATTTGCAAATTTATCGAAGAATCCAACTTCGGTACAACCCATACAACCGTGTCCTGCTTGAACAGGCCAGCTTGTACCTTTATTGAATTTCATTGTAGGACAATTTACGTTCGCATAAGGTCCTTTACAACCCATCTCAAATAGACACCAGCCTTTTTTAGCACCTGCGTCACCCCACTCTTTTACGAACTCGCCTAGCTCGTAGTGTCCACGTCTTTCACAGTTATCATGAACTCTACCTTCATAAGCCCATAATGGACGGTTAAATTTATCAAGCGGAGGAAGCTCTTCGAACATTAAATATGAAAGTAAAGTTCCCACTATATTTGTTGGATTTGTCGGACATCCAGGAAGATTTATAATATCATCTCTACTAAGAGCTTCCGCAACCCCTACAGCCTCTGTTGGGTTTGGAGCTGCAGCGATCACACCGCCGTCTAACGCACAGCTTCCTACGGCTAGTACAAGCGCCGCATCTTTAGCACACTTTTGTAAAAGCTCTAAACCTGTTTCACCTTTTGGTCCTATTCTAAGATATTTACCATCCATCGCCATAGGAATAGCACCCTCAACTATAAGGATATATTCCCCTTTTTGGTTTGTGATGATATCTTCTAAAATAGTCTCACTTTGATCACCGCTTGCAGTCATTATAAGCTCATGGTAATCCAAACTTACATAATCAAAAATAAGGTCTTCAACTGCTGGGTTTGTTGATTTGATAAACGCTTCAGAGTTACCGCTGCAATCTGCAAGTTCAAGCCATATAATAGGCACTTTATTTAGGTTCGTTACCGCGTCACCTACAACCTGCTCAAAGCTTGGATGTAACTGCATATTTGCTGTAACCATAGATATCCAGCTGTTTACTTCGTGTTTTCCAATATCAAGCGATTCCATAGCTGATTCTAGGTTTTCTGCCGTTAGGTTGTTTCTTGGGTGAAGTGCGTTAAATTTATCTATACGTTTTTGCACCTCGGCGATCTCACGCTCCCTTTTAATATCTTCAGGAGATTTTCTTGGCATATTAGGATCGATAAGCGGTTGAGCCTCTTTGATAACGTCCTCGACCATTATCTTACATCTACCGCACACACGCCCAGCTTCGCTAAAGTCTTTTAGTTCCGCAAAAGTTCCTATACCGCTTTGAACTACGATATCGATAATATCTTGATGGTAGATATGCTCACATGAACAGATAAGCCTACCGCGTTCCCCTATAAGTCTATTTTGGTAAAGATAGTTTATATCTACCTCATCGCCGTCGTTTATAAGCGTTTCAACATAACCTATATCAACGTTCGAGTTGATACCGATAAATCTTATAAGTTTGTCGTCTTTTAGGTAATACTCATCTATTCTATTATCTTTTTTAGAGGTGATAAGAACCTTTTCAAACTCATCGTCAAATAAAGGCGATCTAACCTCAACAAGATCAAACTCTTCAGCTTTTAGCATATCAACGGCTACTTCAAGCTCAAAACCTTTTTTAGCTTCACCTAAAAGGTGTGCTATAGCTACGTCAGCTTGCATAGTACACTCTTTTACGTGTCCCGCTACAAAGTTAAAGTTTCTTACTTCGGCACACTCACCGACCGCATAGATATCAGGGCTTGATGTTTGCATAAAGTTATCCGTTAAAATACCTTTATTACACTCTAGAACCTCTCTAAAGTCATCCATATTCGGCTTAATACCTACACCGAACACCAAGAAAGGATTATCGATCTCAAGTTTTTTGGTTATAAGTTTTGTGATCTCGCCGTTCTCTATAACCTTATCGACTATCTGATCTTCGTAAGATATTTTAATTTTCCCCGATTTTAAATAACACTCTTCAATTAATTTAATAGAATCAGTCGATAGTGTTTTATCATAAAGGTGTTTTCCTCTTACTAAAAGAGTGATACTTCTAGCTTGCTCTACTTCATTTAGAGTTTCTAAAAGCTCTAAGCCTATAGGTCCGCTTCCCACAACCACTATTTCGCTGTAGCATTTACCAGTAGAGCACTCTTTGATGATCCTACAATCATCTGCACTTCTAAATACGCTTGCGTTCTTTAAACCGTTTATATCAAAAAGTGAGACAGGGATAGAACCTGTAGCTATTATCAATTTATCGTAAGAGAACATAGAGTTTTGTGAGAACACTTGCTTTTTAGCGGTGTCTATATTTACTATCTTTTGGTTAAGCTCTAAACTAACCGTAGGATCAAGCGGAAGTTTTATCCCCTCCACATCCTCTTTATCATCAACAAGTCTGCATAGGTGTATCCTATCATACGGTGGATATTTCTCATCACTTACAACAAGCACCTCAACACTATTATCTTGTTTTTTAATATTATTAGCTAGATATGTTGCAGCTATTCCGCCGCCGACAATTACAACTCTCATTTCTCAACTCCTTTTTTTAGGGCTTCTGTTTCAAACCAACTATCGTTTACCCTATCCTCTTTTATTCCTATCCAAGGTTTTTTCTCACTTTGCCATAAAGCCTCATTTGGTTTTGGGCAAGCTCTTACACACTCACCACAATAGATACAAAGGTGTGGATTGTATTCATATTTTTGTGATTTTTTATTTTTCTCGTTTTGACTTGGGTTATCTGTATGTACAAATAGTATAGCTCCAGGAGGGCAGGCTTTTTCACATTTTAAGCAATAGATACAATGCTCCTCTCCATACTCTATAAGCCCTCTATAGCCTTCTGGCTTTTCAATGGGTTCTATCGGATAATTTATAGTTTGCGGTTTTTTAAAAAGATTTTTAAAAGCTTTGCTAATAGACTTAAACATTCTTTATCCTACTTAGCCGTACACGACATACATGGATCAAAAGATGCTAAGATCGCAGGAGCATCAGCGTAGTTAGAGCCTTTAAACACTTCTATAAACGCAGGAATTGATGCAAAAGTTGGTGTTTTGATACGTACACGGTTAAGTATAGGCTTACCCTCACCTTTTAAATAATACATCAACTCACCCCTAGGTGCTTCAAGTCTAATTAAAGCTTCACCTTTAGGCTTACCTTTTAGTTTAGTTTGTATATCACCCTCAGGCATACCATCTATTATATTCTCGCACATCTCTATAGAGTTTAACATCTCGTTTAGTCTTATCATATTTCTTGAATGGATATCTCCACCATCAGCTATCTGCATCTTAAAGCCTATCTCTTGATATGGAAGATAATCACTCTCTGCTCTAACATCGGTCTGAACTCCACTTGCACGAGCTAAGGGTCCTATAGCATTAAATCTATACGCCTCGTCGTTGCTTAAAGCTCCGATACCCTTATATTTTAAAGATAAGCTCCAGTTGTTGCTAAACTCATCTATATACTCTTCCACTTTTTTTCTAACTAACTGTAAAGTATCTTTGATCTCTTTTGCCGTCTCACTTGTGATATCCCTATTTACTCCGCCGATAGAGATATAATCAAACTGTACACGGTTTCCAGTTATCTTCTCTTGCAGACTCATCACAGGCTCACGATCTCCCATGATCTGCATAAACATAGCTTCAAAACCTGCATTTTCTGCCGTATGTGAAAGGCAAAGCATATGTGAATGGATACGATCAAGCTCAACCAAAAGCATTCTTAGGTATTTTGTTTTTAGAGTTACTTCACCCTCTAGTAAGCTCTCAGCCGCAGTCGTATAAGCTAAAGAGTGGGTAATAGCACAAAGTCCGCAAATCCTTGCTACAACATAACCAATCGAGTCGTACTTAAACTTTGTAACACAAGCTTGTTCTATACCTCTATGTACAAAACCAACATCGCTGTCAACACCTATGATCTTTTCATTCTCACACTCAAACTTAAACTTAATAGGCTCAAGCAAAGAGATATGCTGGCTCCCTAAAGGTATATTTATTGTTTTCTTAGCCATTTTTTACGATCCCTATTCCACAACTTGAAAGTGGTGCATTTGGTGAGTCTTCATCAAGATAAAGCCCTTTTTCACTTCCCTCTACCTCTACACCGAACATATCCACAAGCTCTCTTTGTGAGATGATAGCAGATGGGATAAGCTCAACTATAGAAGGTATAGTATCACTGCTATTTACGTTCGTAAAGAATATAACACTCTCATCTATCGCACCGTATTTAGAGAATATCCATTGCACTTCGGTTGTTTGTTCATCTATCTTTACGCCGTTTAGGGTCATAAACTCCCAAACCTTATAATCATAGAACTCCTCTAGATCTTTTAAAAGAGTATCTAGGCTTGTCTCAATCTTTTGCATTATCTATCCTTAGTGCCGTATCTCTTCTATTTAAAGAACCGTCTTTTTCAAAAGGCTCTTTAAATAATCTTAGCGGCTTCTCCATCTCTTTTGTTTTTTTATCCAATATATCTAGACCTTTTACAACACCATCCATTATCAGCTCAGGTGAAGCGGCACATCCAGGGATATACACATCAACGGGGATATATCTATCAAGACCATCCTCAACGTTATACATCCCTCTAAATACACCACCCGTACAGGTGCAGGTTCCAACCGCAACCACAACTTTTGGTTCAGGCATTTGAGTATAAAGCTCCACAACCCTCTCACGACTTCTAAAAGTAACTGGACCAGTTACTAAAAAGATATCTGATTGCTTAGGATTACCAGTATTTATAACCCCAAAACGCTCAAGATCGTATTTTGGAGAAAGGCAGGCAAGTATCTCTATATCGCATCCGTTACAGCTACCTGCATTATAGTGCAGTATCCAAGGTGATTTTTTTCTATATTGTGAGAACTTAAACATATAACCCCGCCAAATTTATAAATCCTAAGATGATCCCTGAGCCTAGAGTGATCTTTACAAGGTGTTCAACCTTTACCCTAGCAGTTGCATTATCTACAAGGTTTACCCCTAAGAAAACAACCAGTACAAGAGCTAAAGCTAAAAGCAGATTGCTTCCTGCAAATAGTGTTAACAAAAGATATATAAACACATACTCCAGCCACTTTGCCATATACACAAACTCAAAGAATATTCCGCTATACTCTATCTCTACACCGCCTACTATCTCTTGATGTGCTTCTGCTGCGTCAAACGGTGATTTTTTTAATTTTATCGGCACTATTAATAAAAAGGCTAAAAATAAAAGGGTTAATGTACCTATTGAAGTTTCACTTAATCTAATAGCTTCAATACTAAAGCTTCCGTTTAAGATATAAAAACCTGCCGCGATCAGTATCAATATCGGCTCATAAGCTATCATAGTTAGAAGCTCTCTATTTGCTCCTACATGAGAAAATACAGATCTTACACTAAAACCTGCAAGAACTATAAATATTGAAGCAAGAAGATGGATAAACACTATATAAAGAAGGTTTCCGCCAAGTATCACTAAAGCTACGGCAACCCACAGTGTTAAAAAGTGTAAGATACCAAATATAACATGATAGTTGTTTACCAAAAAAGGCTCTTTATCTATAAGCTTATACATATCGTAAAAAGGCTGTAGTACTGGTGGACCCATCCTATTTTGCATCCTTGCTCTAACAACTCTTTCAACACCGTAGATCAAGCCGCCGATAACGGGAGCTAGAACAATTAAAATGATCTCTACCAAAACAAACTCCCAAGAACTAAAAATACCATAGCACTAAGCGATATATATTTTATATTATTTAGATACTTCTCTTTTATATCAAAGTAAAATGCACCTATCTCAACCTCATCTTTTTCACCACAGTTATACTCTTTTACAATATTTACATCTTTAGATCGTAAGATGAATAAGATAATAGGTACAACAAATATCAAGATAGTAGGTAATATCACTTGATATGGGCTTAAAGTGTTAAAATCAAAACTAATAGCAATACCCACAAGAAGTAATATAAATAAAGATAGTGAAGTGTATTTATAAAGTGGATAAACTCTTACAACACTTCTATCCTCATTTATATTTTTATTACTTAACATCTTTGTGATAACTTTAAAATATAAAAGTGTAAGTACAACCGAACCGATTATCATAAAGATAAAAGAGAAGATATAAACAGGGTTTATCATAATCTGTTTTACCATAAGCTCTATAGAAAAAAACTTAGCTAAAAAAGCACCAAAGGGTGGAAGCGTAAGTGAAGCAAAACCTATAAGGATCATAAATACGCTTAAGGGCGAGCGATCTATTAGATAGTTTATATCGCTTAGATATTTAAAATGAAACTGTTTTTCTAAAACTCCTGCTTGTAAGAATAGTAAAGCTTTTGAGATCGCATGAAAAACTATCATTATCAAACAAATATTTATAGCCTCTGGAGTTCCTATTGCAGCTATTGCCATCATAAAAGCAAGCAAAGCAACGGTTGAAAGACCTAGTATCTCTTTAAAATAATCACGGCTAAGTGCCATAATAGAAGCGCCCATAAACACAAACATTCCTAAAAGCACTATCAGACTACTCATAAAAGGTGTAAATACCGATGATATTTTAAGCATAAGATATGGAGCTATCTTAACCATTGTAGCACTATGAAGTATAGCACTAACAGGTGTTGGAGCTACCATAGCTCCTAAAAGCCATTTCTCAAACGGTATCGATGCACCCTTTACAAAAGCAGCTAATGTAAGTATTGCAATTATAAAGATATGTGAAGGCTCTATTGAAGTTAATAATACATCAAAATATATGCTATCGTAATATATAGTTGAAAGAACCATTACGACCAAGATAGCAACACCACCTATTTGGTTCATCCATAAAGCTCTAAGAGCATTTTGCTTTGAGATATCATCCTCTCTATATCTAATAAGAAGGTATGAACAAAGTGTTGTAAGCTCAAAACATAAAAAGAATATCTCTAAAGAGTTAGTTGCAACTATCAGGTTCATAACACTTAAAAAGAAGAAAAGCAAGGCTATAAAAACATTCTTTTTAAACTTTGAAAAGTTCTCATCCTCTATATACTTAAGAGCATATATTATTATGATACCTCCAACTATATTGATCACAAGCATCATAATTGAAGATACCTTATCGATAATCACATCGTGTGATGAGATAGTTGGTTCTAAAAATATAAATAGTGCATAAAGTATAAGTTGAACTGCGGCTAGGATACTCACTTTTTTATTATTTTCACTTATACCTCTACTTAAAAAGAAAACAATTACAACCACATCAAGCAGCAATAAAAGCAAATGCAGAATATGTGAAAAGCTAAAATGAACAAACTCTTGAGATATAAATATATTGATACTAATAAAGGCTAAGACAAGAACGGCAAATACCGAAATATAGTCTCTTAATAGCTTAGTAGTAAAAGGGATCAAAAAAAATGCCGCTAAGGGCAAAACTGTTAAAGAGACAATATTTAACACAAACAACCTTTTTCTTTTTTATATGATATTATAACCAATAAATGTTTCAAAATAGTTACATTATTGATTATTATATCACTTCTATCTTATTATCTCCAACATCTCTTGCTTTATTTAATGCTGTTTGCGCTCTTGCGGCAAAAGTTTCTAGCTCGTCATTATCGTTCATAACCGAAACACCGAAACTAGCAGTTAGTTTTTCTATTTTTGTAAATTGATATATTTCAACTTTTTGTCTAAGCTTTTCAGCTAGCATAACGGCATGTATCAAACTTGTTTCAGGAAGTACCACTATAAAGCCGTTGTCATCCCAGCGCCCAAGAACATCACTAAAACGTATATCGTTGGTAACAAGCTCAACTATATCTTGGATAACCTCATTGCAAGCATCTTCTCCGTACTTTAAACGAAGATCATTAAAGTTATCTATACTAAACCTAATAATACTTAGATACCTGTTGTATCTTTTTGCTATAGCCATCTGCTCTTTAAGTACAAGTTTTATCTTATATTTATTGTTTATCTTCGTTAGGTGATCCGTAGTTGCGATCTCTTCAAGACTTTTACATAATCTTTTTCTTTTTTGAAGATCTAAAAATAGTTTAATATTGACAACAATAGAAACGACCAATAATGATACTAAAATCCAAACCATATAAACCTCTCTTTACTTAGGCCATACTGGAGGAAATCTTTTAGGTTTTTCTCCAAACCATTTAACATAAAGCTCTTCATAGGTTCCATCTTTTACAGATTCTTGTAGTGCAAAGTTTATGATATCTCTAAAGTTTGATTCATTTTCAGGTACACCCATTCCGTAAGGCTCATAAGTAAAAGTACCCCCAACGGTCTTAAATGCTCCGTTACTATCGTCTGCTTGTGTTTTACACCATACGTAGTCTGTAGTGATAGCATCTATTTGTCCGCTTCTTAAAGCTTTTAGTGCATCATTATACCCTACAAAATAAACCATATCGGCTTTAGGATTTTTTTCAAAAAAGTTCATACCGCTTGATGAACCTTTTATAGCACCAACCTTTCTACCAACATAATCTCTATAGCTTTTCTCTCTTGCATCTTTTCTAGCAAGTATAGATTGACCGTCAAAGAAATAGTCTATAGTAAAATCGATAGCGATATCTCTATTTTGCTTATGTGTCATAGACGCTGCAGCGATATCAACAACATTTGCTTTTACCATAGGTATTCTAGTCTTTGATGTAACTTGATAAAGTTTTAGTCGTACTCTTAACTTTGTAGCTATATATTTTAAAAGGTCTATATCAAAACCTACAACCTTACCGTCTTGTTTAAAACCGAAAGGTTTAAAATCATATTTTACACCCGCTTTTAAAACACCTACTCTTTTTACATCATCTAGTCTATCGCCGTATAAGAAAACAGACAATACACTTACAATCAAAGTTATTTTTAAAAAAGTTCTAAACATATATAAAAAACCTTATAAAAGTTATTTGATCGATTATAACAAAATTAACTTTCATTTTCTATTTTGCTATATTATGATATTATCCAAATCAAAAACGAAGCTAGGATAAACTTGTTCAATAAATCTATTTTACTTTTACTTCTAATATTTCTAACAAGTGTTAACGGTGCTGATGCACCTATGGTAAACCTATCCGTTGCTGCGATCGATCAGCCTGCACAATTTGTACGTACTATAAATATAGCTGTAATCCTTACTCTTCTTGTTCTTGCACCAACGCTTTTATTGATGGTTACAAGCTTTACAAGACTTGTGATCGTGTTCTCACTTTTAAGACAAGCTCTAGGGCTTCAACAATCACCGCCGAACCAAGTTATTATTTCTCTATCTCTTATCTTAACTATGTTTATTATGGAGCCTTACGGTAAGGCTGCTTGGGAAAACGGTGTAAAACCATATATGGATGAGCAGATAAACTATGAAGTAGCGTTCGAGCGAGGTGTTAAACCTTTTAAAGAGTTTATGATAAAAAACACAAGAGAGAACGATCTTGCACTTTTTTATCGAATAAAAAATGAAGAAAACCCAAAAAATATAGATGATGTATCTATTATACTTCTAATGCCTGCATTTGTAGTAAGTGAGCTTAGAACTGCATTTGAGATTGGTTTCTTGATCTTCCTACCCTTTTTGGTTATAGATATTATTGTAGCTTCTATCCTTATGAGTCTGGGTATGATGATGCTTCCACCTGTTATGATATCTTTGCCTATAAAGATCATATTCTTTATCCTAATAGACGGCTGGCACTTGATCATAGGTAACCTAGCCCAATCCTTTAAATGACGATAATATAAAACTTATCTAAGCAACTATCATATAATAAATCGGTTACAAAATATTCCTAAAAATAATTAAAAAATTAACAATAAGTAAATCGTATAAATGTTATAATTCCAGCAAATAAACATATAAGGGGTCTCATGTTAAACGATATGAGTATAAAAGCAAAATTAAGTTCATTAGTCGGTTTGATCATTGTGATTTTTGTTTCTGTGATCATATTTATTGATAGTAGTTTAACTAAACAAGAAAAACAGTTTACAAAACTACAAACGGTTATTCAAATTAGAGGAAATGTTGTTGGAACATTAACTACAGGTTTACAAATAACATCTGCACTTAGAGGTATGTATATAGATCCAAAAGATAAAAAAACTTTGGCAAACCTTGAAAATGCAGTAGTAACTATGAAAAAAAATATAGAAAATCTACAAAAAGCGAAATATACAAAAGTAAGTCAAGGTGTAAAAAAGTTCAATATAATACCGCTTTATAACGCATATAATAGCGATCTGCAAACGCTTCTTAGTAAGATTAGGTCTGGTAATCTAACAGACAAAGATATTATCACACATATCGTTACTACTTGGAGACCTTTAAAAAAGCAACTTAAAGCTTATAGAGATGCAAGTAAGAAAAAAGATACACTTTATAAAGAGATCTACGTAGAAGCAAATAAAGCTATTATCACAAACCTTATTATAGTTTCTATAGTAGCTTTGATCTTGATCATTATAATCTCACTTATGATAATCAGCTCTGTATCAAAAAGCTTAGATAAGGTACAAACAGGACTTGGTTCTTTCTTTAAATTTTTACATAGAGAATCAAATAGCGTACAAAATATCGATCTACACTCAAAAGATGAGTTTGGTCAAATGGCAAAATCTATCAATCAAAATATAGAAAAGATAAAAAGCTCTTTAGAGGAAGATGCAAAGCTTCTTCAAAACACTAAGCAGATATCTGAAAAACTTGGAAACGGTTGGTTTGACGATGATATAACAGCATCAAGCAGCAACCCTACTCTTGTAGAGTTAAAAGATACTTTAAATGCTGGACTAGCTAATCTTAGACAAAATATCAAGTCAACATATCCGGTACTAGATAAATATGCGGATGGTGATTATTTACAAAAACTAGATCCAAAGATATTCCAAGAGCAAAGTGGTCTTTTTATCATTTTAGATAAGATAAATATTCTTATAGATGCTATCACTAAAATGCTTGTAGGAAATAAAAGAAACGGTGTTATGCTTAACGATTCTGCACAAAAACTATTAAACAACGTTCAACAACTTAGCTCATCTTCAAATAGAGCTGCTGCATCGTTAGAGGAAACTGCCGCTGCACTTGAGGAGGTTACAAGCAATATCGCAAGCAATACTGAAAATGTTGTTAAGATGGCAGGTTATGCAAATGAACTTAGCAGCTCTTCAAACGAAGGTGAAAAACTAGCTCAACAAACTACAAGTGCTATGAACGAGATCGACAATGAAGTAAATGCTATTAACGAAGCTATTACTGTAATCGATCAGATCGCTTTCCAAACAAATATCCTTTCACTAAACGCTGCAGTTGAAGCGGCAACAGCAGGTGAAGCTGGTAAAGGTTTTGCCGTAGTTGCACAAGAGGTTAGAAACCTTGCGGCAAGAAGTGCAGAAGCAGCAAAAGAGATCAAAGATCTTGTACAAAACGCTACAGATAAAGCAAACGAAGGTAAAGTTATATCAGATAAGATGATCGAAGGGTATAACGGACTAAATGAGAATATATCTAAAACCATAGACCTTATCAAAGATGTTGAAACAGCATCTAAAGAGCAGCAAGACGGTATAGTTCAGATCAATGATGCTATCACATCTTTAGATAAACAAACTCAAGAAAATGCAAGTGTTGCTTCACACGCTGAGGGTATTGCACAAACTACATCTGCTATAGCTGATAAGATCGTTGAAGATGCAGATGAAAAAGAGTTTTTAGGTAAACATGATCAAGATAGAAGAAAAAAACAGATCGATGCAGATTATAAAGGTCAAGAAAAAAGAGAGATTGAGGGTAGAATAAAAGATATGCATTCACACCCTAGATCACAAACAAAAGATGATATTGAAGCTGCTAAACCTGTACAAAAAGAGATAAAATCAAATACCGATGATGAAGAGTGGGATAGCTTTTAAAAACCATTTATACAAACTCCAAGCCTTTAAATAATTTTAGAGGCTTGGCAGTAAGAACTTTAGATTTCCCTTTTACTCATTGATTGGAATTGTGATTATAAATTTGGTATATTCAGCCTCATTTTCAAGCTCAATAGAACCGTAAAGCTCATTTACTATAATATTTCTCGCTATATATAAACTAAGCCCTACACCCTTAGCTTGATGTTTAGTGGTTATATAAGGTTGAAATAGTTTATCTTTTATATTATCCTCTATCCCTTCTCCATTATCCTCAAAACTTATAATTACACTTTGAGAATCTTTTAATATAACTACTTTAATCCTTTTATCCTCTTTTTTAGTATTTAGTAAAGCATCATATGAGTTATGTAAAAAAGTAGAAAAGAGGTCTATAAGCTTATTTTTTGAAAAATCGATTCTTATACTATCTTCACTATAGTTTTTGATCACCACAATATCGTTGGATACCAATTGAGGCTCTAAAATTTTTATAGATTCATCCATAATATCTTGTAAAAGATATTCGCTTTTATCTTTATCCTCGGCATAAGAACTTGCAAAAAAATCTATATTGTTTGAAAGCTCTTTTGCTGTTGATATAGATGAGTTTATAGCTTTCTCAATATCATCTTTAGAGTATTTTCCAGCTTCTACTTGAAACCGTAAAGCACTTAAAGTAGTAGTGATAAAAGATAAAGGCTGTCTCCAATGGTGAGCTATATTTTTAAACATATAACCTATTTGAATAAGCTTTTCGTTTTGAATCAATTTCATTTCATTAAGCCTATTCTTCTCAAGCTCCTCTTCAACTCTGCTCTCTAAGTGTTCATTGATATCTTTAAGCTCTTTTGTTTTTGCATCTATCTCATTTTGCAGATTATCAGTATAAAATTTACTTACAGTATAAAAAAGTATCATTAAGATAATAGCTATTATTAAGAACCAAGATAATACAAAAATATAGTGTTCTGTTTTTAGATCTTTTAAACTAATCTTATCCATATCTTTAAAAATAAAAAAGTATCCCATCTCATTGTTATGTACATCTTTTAGATGATAAATTGTTAAAAAATAATCATCAATAAGGTGATACTCTTTATCGCTTTTAACTAAAGATTCAATATCTTTACTACTTAAATAGCTTAATATCTCAGGATTTACATCTATGTTCGCTACATAATAATCATCAATAAAAGTATTTGTATATGGAAACATTAACTGTTTTTTATATTTTTTATCGGTTAAGACTATAGGCAGAGTATCTTTTTGCCTGCTTAGATTCCTTGCAATAGAATTAACTTTAGTAATAACCTCAAACAAACCTAGAAAGCGGTTCTTATCATATATAGGCACCATTGATTTGATCGTCATATCATATTTACCAACACTAATCACAGATGTAACTATAGGGCTTTTTAAAAATCTTTTCACATCTTTTCTAATATCTAAGATACTCTCCCCTTTCCTATCCGTCCAACTCTTAAAAAGACTAATACCGTCGCTTGTAATAAGATGTACCCAGATATGTTTGAAGTTTGAGAACAAAGCATAATAATTAGAAATATTAGTTAGATCAAGAGAAGAATAATCTTTAGATAATAAAGCCGATTTGACATTAGAGTCTCTTGCCAATGAAAGTGCTACAAGTAGTGTTGACTGCTGTTTTTGTTCTATAAGTATTTTTGTCTCACTATGAAGTGTTGTTGCCAAACTCAAATACCTATTTTTGACATTATTGGTATAACTGGTATGAGAATAGTATGCTATTGCAACGGTTATCAATAATAGTATCAATAAAAAATATACGGCAAACGGTTTTTTCATATTTTTTCCAATATTTAAATCAATACCATTTTATATAATTAAAAATAATATAAAACTGAAAATTATATTTAATTACTTTTTTTTTACATTTTTTATAAAATAATATAATTTTTTTACGCAAAATAATAAATTTTATTGTAGAATTAAAACATTTTAATTTAAATAATAACCATAGTATTATGTTGAGGAAAGCAGATGAGATTATTAAACTACAAATATATTACAAAAAACGATCTAATTGATTTTATAAGTTTACATAGTATAGAAAACTCTAACTCCGTGTTGATACAAATATTTATCTCAAATAGAAAAAAAGAGGAGATAAAAGAGCTTAGAGATACTCTAAAAGAGCTTATTCCAAAGTGTTCACTTATTATAACTTCAACTGCAGGTATAGTAAATAGCGGAGAGGTTATAGATGATGAAATAATCATATCTTTTTCCATATTTGAAAACTCAACTACTAAAGACTTAGGTTATTGTAAAAAATCAATCGATGATATTTTACTTGATATAAATACAAACCATATCAATAAAGATACTAAACTAATAATCGCTTTTGCAAACACATTTAAGATAGATTCATCTTTACTTTTAAAAAAACTTACAAGCCAATATCCAGATATAGTGATAGTAGGCGGTAATGCAGGTGATGATTTTCGATTTCAAGAGTGTATAGTAACATCCTCAAAACACTGCGATAGCGATATAGTGTTTGCTATTATCGATTCAAAAACCCTAAAGATCTCTACTGATTATCTTTTTAACTGGGAGACTATAGGCAGGTCTATGATCGTTACAAGATCAGAGGGTTCTAAAGTTTATGAGATAGATAATAAACCTATTATCAAAGTGTATGAGCACTATCTTGGAAAAGCAGTAAGTCAAAACCTTTTAGCTTACGGTATACAATTCCCTATAGTATTTAAGGTTCAAGGTACAAATGTTGCTAGAGCCTTGGTGGCATATGATGAAGATGAGGGAAGTATAACATTTGCAGGAGATGTACCTCAAGGTATAGAGGTGAAGTTTGGTTATGCAAATATCGAGCATATAGAGGAGGAAAACTCAAAACATCTTCTTAGAACCAATAAATATAAAAACGAAGCTATCTATATTTACACTTGTGGTTCTAGACGCCAGATGCTAGGCAGCTTTTTAAATAAAGAGCTAAAAACACTTAACAATATAGGTGAAAGTGTAGGATTTATAACATATGGAGAGTTTTTCCATAACAACACATCTTGTGAAAACAGTCTATTAAATATCACTACGACATATGTAACATTAAACGAGAATAGTGCAAATGAACAGATAGTTTACGATAAAGAGAATATTGATGCAAGCAGTGGTGACATAAAAATAAGAGCCTTAACAACTTTACTTAAAAAAACAAGTGAAGAGCTTGATGACAATCTCTATTATCTTCAGCAATTCAAAAATACCGTTGAATCTGCATCTATCTTTTCAACTACGGATGCAAAAGGGAGGATCACTTATGCAAATAAGAACTTTGAAGATATATCAGGATTTACAAAAGATGAGCTTCTAGGCAAGCCGCACAATATAGTAAGAGATGATAGTATGGAGTCTTCCGTCTTTAAAGAGATGTGGGATACCATAAGCTCAGGTAAGATATGGAAAGGTCTGGTTAAAAACAGAAAAAAGAACGGCTGCAACTACTATGTAGTATCCGAAGTAGCACCCATATATAATAAAGACGGCTCACTAAAAGAATATATAGGTATTAGAAACGATGTAACTGAACTTGAAGAGTATAAACAGGTATTAAAAAGCGAACTACTTAGCTCCCAAGAGAGTTTAGAGGAGAACGTAAACTATATAAAACAGTTCGAAGAGGCCATGAACCTTGCAACAGCAGTTATCAAAACAGATACAAACAATATAATAAAATTCGTAAACGATAAGTTCGTAAGTTTAAGCGGTTACGCAAAGAAAGAGCTTATAGGTAAGAACTGTGAAGAGATAAGACATCAAAAACATAGAGATGAAGGAAGATGTATACAGATACAAAAGAAGCTTCAAAAGAGTAAAATAGTATTTGAAACAATGACAAATATTAGTAAAACAGGTGATGAGTTTATTACAAATACTCTTTTTTATCCTATTAAGAACACCTCTAAGCAAATAATAGAATATGTACAGATTATGTTTGACGTAACGGATATATATAGACTAAACGAAGAGATCATAAACACTCAAAAAGAGGTTGTGGAAAAGATGGGTGCAATTGGTGAAACAAGAAGTAAAGAAACAGGAGATCATGTAAAGCGTGTCGCAGAGTACTCCTATCTTTTAGCAAAACTTTACGGACTTAGTGAAGAAGAAGCGCTACTATTAAAGCAAGCAAGCCCTATGCATGATATAGGTAAGGTAGGGATTCCTGATAATATTTTAAATAAACCTGGAAAACTAACTCCTGAAGAATTTGAAGTGATGAAAGACCATGCAAGGATAGGTTATGAGATGCTAAAACACTCAAAAAGAGATATTTTAAAAGCATCTGCCGTTGTTGCATACTCTCATCATGAGAAATGGGATGGCAGCGGTTATCCTCTTGGCTTAAGTAAAGATGATATACATATATTCGGTAGAATTACTGCTATTGCAGATGTATTTGATGCATTGGGACACGATAGAGTTTATAAAAAAGCTTGGGATCTTGAAAGTATCTTTGAACTATTTAAAGAGCAAAAAGGTAAGCATTTCGATCCAAAACTGATAGATCTTTTCTTTGAAAATCAAGATAAATTTTTAAAGATAAAAGATAGTTTTGACGGTTTAAAAAAATAAATAATAAGAGAAATATAATAATTAGTTCTTTATAATTATTATGTCAAGGAAAACAATGTTTAAACACTTAAGTGCCAAAAATAAAACCTTACTATTTGTTATGATAAGTTTGGTACTGTTCTCATTTATACTAATAGTAACAATATATATCAACCAAAAAAATGAGCTTGAAAAAGTTGAAGATGAGTATTATCAAAATATTAAAAGCTCTTATGAAAAGATACTAGAAAGACATGAGTCTTTTTATAAATATAGATTAAAAAATGCCATAAATATAAAAGGGGTAAAAGAGCTACTTTACAATAAAGATAGAGAAAAACTATTTGAACTTATCAAACCCCAGTTCGATACCCTTAAAGAGGAGAATAAATATCTTAAGATAATGCATTTTCACCTGCCAAATGGTGAATCTTTCCTAAGAGTACATAAGCCTGATAAATACGGTGATAATATAGCAAATAGAAGAGCAATGGCAGCTGCCATGCACAAAGAAAGAAAAAACCTTAACGGTTTTGAAGCAGGTATCTATATGCTTGCATATAGAGAGTTTATACCTATTTTTTATCAAAACAAATATATAGGTTCTGTGGAGTTTGGAAGCAGACCAGATCAGATACTTGCGCAGATGGATTATTTTTCAAATATCAAAGGGGCTTTATTTGTAAAAGAGAATAAGATCATCGAGTATAAAGAGAGCAGCAACCTAAGTATTAAAGACTATACTCTTCAATATAACGGTTTAGATGATACTAGTCTAGTACATAAGCTACCAAAGAACTATAATTTTGAAGAGAATATAGAGATAAACTACCGTGATAAAACATTTAATGTTTACACTTTTAACCTACTTGATTATAACCGAAATATAAGTGCAAAAGCTGTATTTTTCCACGATATCACTTCTATAATGTCAAACTTTGAAGATACTGTTAAAAAGCTTATTATACTTTTAGTAGGTTTACTTGGTGTACTTGTACTTGTGATCAATATAGGTTTTGAAAAGATCATACAAACTATAGAGAACATAAATAAAAAACTTAGCAGCTCAAATAAACAGGTCTTAGCCCTTTCAGGTAAATATAAAAAACTTATGGACTTTGCATCTGACGGTATATTTATCATAGATACAAAAGGAAAACTTCTAGAGTATAGTGAAGTATCACGTAAAATGCTTGGGTATAGTGAAAATGAGATGAAAAATCTTAACGTTACGGATTGGGATATATCAAATACCAAAGAGGAGATACTCAAGCTTATTAAAACATTAGGTACGGAACCTATAAGTTTTGAAACAAAACATAAAAGAAAAGACGGCAGCACCTACAATGCTTCGATCACAAGTGTTAAGATAATCATCGACAATAAAGAGTATATTTATGCTTCTGTTAGAGATATAACAGAACAAACACTTTTAGAAAAAACTCTTCAAGATCAAAAAAAAGAGCTTGAAACGATTTTTCATACCACAAAAGACGGTTTTGCGATGGTTGATCTTGAAACAAACTTTTTATTTTTCAACGATTCATACCTAAAGATGACAGGATTTACAGAAGAAGAGCTTAAAACAAAAAGTTGTACAGGACTTAGTATCGAAGAAGATCTTGAAAAAGCTACAAAAGTTATTGAAGATGTTATACAAAAAGGTTTTGTTGAAAACTTTGAAAAAACCTGTGTTGTGAAAGATGGTAAAAAAGTGATAGTAAATATGTCCTTAGCCTTAATGCCTGATAAACAAAGGATACTCCTATCAACTAGAGATGTAACGGAAGTACGAACTAAAGAGGCTCAGTTTAAAGAGTATATTGATCTTATAGATCAAAATATCATAACATCTTCAACCGATCTAGAGGGTAATATCACACATGTATCAAAAGCATTTTGCAAGATCAGCGGTTATAGTCCAAATGAGCTTCTTGGACAAAACCATAGAATTATCAGACATCCTGATCTTTCAACAAACTCTTATCAAGAGATGTGGGATACGATAATTGCCAATAAGACTTGGACTGGGGAGATTAAAAACATTAAAAAAGACGGCTCACTTTATTGGGTAAAAGCCACTATATCACCTACTTACGATATCTACGGAAATAAAACAGGCTATACTGCTATACGTCAAGATATAACAGATAAAAAGATCATTGAAGAGATATCAATAACTGACGGTCTTACAAATATATACAATAGAAGATATTTTAATGATATGTTCCCAAAACTGATAAATGGTGCAAAAAGAAATAATGAACTGCTATGCTTTTTAATAATGGATATAGATCATTTTAAACAATACAACGATACATACGGTCACCAAATGGGTGACGAGGTTCTTATAAAGGTTGCACAAACTATTAAAAGCTCTTTAAATAGAGCAGATGACTATTGCTTTAGACTAGGTGGTGAAGAGTTTGGTATTATCTTTAAAACAGATAATAAAAAGAAAGCTTTAGAGTTTTCTCAAACAATACGTAAAAATATAGAAGAGCTAAAAATAGAGCATAAAACAAGCTCTTGTTCAAACTTTGTAACAGCATCTTTAGGTCTTGTCTGCAAAGAAGCAAACAATATAATAGATGAAGACGAGATATACTCACAAGCAGATAAACTTCTATATAAATCTAAAGAATCAGGAAGAAACAAGGTCTCTTGTGATTAAATTACAAAAATTTAAATAGGAAATAAAATGCAAAACCCACCAGTAAATCCTGCAGAGATGGTTATAGCACAACAATTAGAGAACAACAGTGGTTCGATGTTCTTTGCAGCTGCTGTACTTATTATAATATTCTCTTTTTTCGTTTATACGGTAATTCTCCCTAAGTTTAAAAAAGAGGAACCTGAACTAAAAGATGACTCTAAAAATGAAGAGAGCCAAGAGTAAGTACTCTTAGAACATCAGTTTAAAAATTCCAAATAAGACTAAAAGTTTAACTAAGTGCAAAGCGGTGATACCTATGATATTACCTATCTGGCACGATGTACAAGATGTATATTTTGAGCCTTCATATTGAGCATAAAAAAAATAGATCACAAGTACAACTAAAGTTGTAACAAAAGTATAGTTCATATATGTTTCAACTGTAGGTACGATATCATCAGATATAAACAGTTTACTTAATAAACCTGCAACTATCACAAGAAGCAAGATATTGATCACTTTTAGTATCTTATCTCTTTGAAAAGTTTGAGGACAGGTATCGTTTAAAAGCACGTCTTTACCATAAGTAAGTCTCATATCAAGCTTCTCTTTCTCCTCATCATCAAGACGAAACCTAAAGTTCGCACCAAAATTATAATCTATCTTTCTTTGAAGCAATACGGCAAACTCATCTTTTGCATCTAAGAACTTTTGCTCACCTCTTCTATCTTCATACATCAGTTTTATCTCTTTATCCCTTGTAACCGTTGCACTTAGTTCTGGAAAATAAGCAGTACTCTCTTCGCTAGTTTGTTTGCCGCTTGATTGCAATATCCTTACATTGATAAGCTCTAGATACTCACCATCTTTTTTAACCACGATAACACTATACGGGCTTCCTATCTGATAAGCACTTAAAGCTTCAAGATCATTTGCTTCTATTGTATCTTTAAGATCATCTAATAGCTCTATAAGTTTCTCATCAAATGCTCTAACTGGAGCATTAAACTCTTTACTTGGTGTTTGGGGGTATTTTATAATATCTCTTACCATTTTATTTCCGTGATTTTATATTCAGTTCAATCGAACAAGATCGACTAAAATCAATATAAATAAAAAAGGATAGTATCTTTCAATACTACCCTTTTAAAAAGTTCGATCTATAGTTAGTGACTTTTACTAACTACTACGATCATTTTTAGATTGATTATGATAAATCTAATAAATTGATAGATCTTGCAAGTTCTTAAAAATCTTGCTCCTCTACCAGGGATCATTGTTAGATTAAACTCTCTATTTTTGCCGAAATTTACCTCTTCTTGTTTCATCTTATCCATCTCCTTTTTTATTCTGGTATTAATGTCCAACCTGGATTTAACTTAGCTTTATACATAAATAGATAATGTAATATATGCTTGATCCAGTGTCCTGCAAGACCAATCTCACCGAATGTATAATCTGTATCTCTACCTGTTCCAGGATATTTCTCAAAATCAGGAACAACAGGGTAAACAGTCATAGCAGCAGCTTGTCCGCTAAATACACCCTTACCTGCTGATGCTACACAAGCAGCACCCATTTCAGCCATTGAAGCTTTATGTGTAGGAGTGTCTGATTTACCTTTTATCATATCACAAATACTTCCTGCAACAGCTTTACCCATAATACCTGAAGGCATACCTGTTCTAGGCGGTGTAGGATTGATAGGTGTACCGTTTGGCGAACTCATAGGTTTTGAGATAATATGAGGTGGAGCAAATGCGATACCGCAAGCAAATAGGTTCTTATATGTAGGATTTTGATAAGTTGTAGGCCAATCAGAAGCTTTCCAATTCTCATAAGCACCTGCTGCGTAGTTAGCATCTACTTTCATAAACCCATTTGGTGCAAATACAGTATCTGTGATATCTTCACCCGCTTTATTATATGCTTTTAGACCTACACCTGCAAAAGGAGGGATAAGCATAGAAAAATCAAACTCTTCACTATGCATAGAACCATCAAGAAGTTCATAATGAACTTTACCCTGCTCTACTTTATTAACGTGTGCTCCGATTATCCAAGAAACATCTCTTTCTGCATAAAGTGATTCTGCAAACAGTTTAGAACTTACAACATAACTACCCACTTTCATATGAAGACCACCCATACCGAAGTCTCCTAGGAACGATTCATTTGATATCCATTTGATATCTGCAAAGTCCCTAACACCAGCTTTTCTAAGCTCATGGTCAATATTAAAGATATACTCAAACGCTGCACCTTGGCAGGTACACATACCGTGTCCAGTACCGATTAAGAACTTTTGTCTCTCGCCGTGTCTCATTTTTTCAATACATTTTGCAAGTTCATGTGAAGCATGCTCTGCGTGATCTGCCGTACAAACAGAAACAGTATGATCACCAAGTTCACTTCCTATGCCAAGACCTTCGGTTGCACCAAAGTTTAGTTTAGGTCCAGTTGCATTGATAAGATAATCAAACTCTACCTCTTCACTCTCTCCAACTTTATCTTGTCCCGTATATTCAATAGTTACAAAAGACTTATCTAAGCCCTCCTTGCCTTCAGGATGGATAGATAAAGCTTTCGCCTGCTTATATGTTATCCCTGCACTTTTATATACCGGAGCTAAGTCAAAAGTAACGTCCTCTTTACTCATCTCACCGACACCAACCCAGATATTTGAAGGGATCCAATTCCACTTAGCGTTTGGTGTTACTACAACAACTTCATGTGAAGAACCTAGCCATTTTGCCGCAAACGTTGCAGCCGTATGACCTGAGACTCCACCGCCTAAAACAACAAGTCTTGCCATAATCTTTCCTTATATTTAAGATTTTTTGATTATAAGTTTTACTTAATTATATAAAGCTTAAAAGTATATTAAATTTTCTTATAATAATTATTATAGAGCTATTTTTAATGTAATTGTTTTCTAGTTTTTTTATGCTAAACTAATAAAAAAATATGGAGCTTGTTTTGAAAAGAGTAGTTATTATCGGCGGCGGTTACGGCGGAGTTTATGCTATACAGGAGTTATCAAAGAACAAAGATATAAGTATAACTTTGGTTGATAAACATACATATCACCACTTACAACCTGAAGTTTATGATTTTATTGCAAATAAATCAAATATTGCAGATGTAACTATCGATCTTTTTAGTCTTTGTGCAGGTTTTGATCATCCAAATCTTTCTTTTAAAAACCTAAGAGTTACAGATATAAATTTTGACGAACAAAATATATACACGGAAGAGAACGAAACTTTAGAATACGACTATCTGATCATAGCAGCAGGTTCAAGAACAAACTTTCCCAAAGGTATAGAGGGTCTTAAAAATACAGATGATCTTAAAAAGCTGCACCGAGCAATGTATTTTAAACAAAGTTTTGAGAATGCTCTTTTCAATAAGATAATGGATGAGGGTAAAAAATGTGACAACACACATATTGCAGTTATAGGAGCAGGTCTTTCTGGTGTTGAGATAGCATCTGAGATGGCATACTATGCACATAAATTCTTTAAAAGGGGAAGTTTTGCCTGCGAAAGGATGAAGATAACCTTAGTAAGCAGTAAAGACACGGTGCTTCCAGGACTTCATCCAAAACTTATAAAGATGTCTGAAAAAAGGTTAAAAAAACTTGGTGTAAATGTTATAAAGAACACCCATATGAGCTCTTTAGATAAAGAGTACCTTTACCTTGATAATAAGAACCAAATAAGATACTCATTTGTTATATTTGCAGGCGGTATAGAAGCAGCAAGGATAAGTGAAACATTTAAAAATCTAAGCAAGAATAAAAAGGGGCAGATTGTTGTTAATGAATATCTGCAAACAAAAGAGTATAAGAACGTATTTGCAATAGGAGATATCGCAGAGGTAAAAAATATAAAAGGTGAGATACAACCCCCTAACGTTACTATTGCAAGAGAAAGCGGTAAAGGAGCTTCAAGAAATATATTAAGGATGATAGAGGGTAAAGAGCCCTTAGCCTGCGATCCTAAACTAGAGGGTACACTTATAGCACTAGGTGGCTATTATGCGGCTTGCGATCTATACGGTAAAGTACAAGTAAGCGGACTGATCGGATATATCATCAAGCACTTCGTTTTTTTAAGATACAAGGTACCTCTATTAAAATATATCCATAAAGGTTATGAAAAAAGAAAAACAACTAAGTGATAAAATTAAACTTACTTTAAAGTTCTATAATCTTTTTTTATATTTCTTATAGAAAATACCAATTTATAATATATATTTTATTTTTCTTTTGATAGCATTCCAAAAAATTTACACGGAGGATTTAATGTTATTAAAAGAAAACTATACGCCGATGTACTATTTAGCTGCTCTTGGAGCGGGTGGATTATCGGTTTCTTTTTTTATGTATCTAATGTTTATGGTACCTCATGAGGGTGTACCTATGGCAACATTTGAATTTATTTATCCTGTACTTCTTAAAGGTACTTGGTTGTCGTTTCTTTCAGCTTTTTGTTTAGTGTTTATTATAGCTTTTGCAGTATGGCACTTTAAACTTCTTATCTGGAACATCAAACAATACAATGCGTTTAAAGAAACAGATGCTTATGAGACAATGAAAAACTCAAATGCTGAAGTTACTTTAATGGCTCTGCCTTTAACATTTACTATGACTATCAATGTTTGTTTTGTACTTGGTGCAGTATTTGTTCCTGGACTTTGGAGCATAGTTGAATATATGTTCCCTTTTGCACTTTTAGGTTTTGCAATAAACGGTTATTATGCTTTAAAAATATTCTTTGAGTATTTCTCAAGACTACTTATCAAAGGTGATTTTGACTTTACAAAGAACAACAACCTATCTCAAATGATATCTATCTTTGCATTTTCTATGATAGCAGTAGGTTTTGCAGCTCCAGGAGCTATGAGCCACCATATAGAAATAAACGCTCTTGGAATTTTCGGTGCAATATTTTTTAGTGCTATAGCTATTATGTTATTGCTTATGAAGATACTATTTGGTTTTAAAAATATGTTCGAACACGGTATAGGAAATGAAGCAAGCCCGTCTTTATGGATCGTTATACCAATACTGACACTTCTTGGTATCACTTTTATTAGAGTTAGTTTTGGACTTGACCACCATTTCCATGAGCCTTTATCTAAATCATCTTTATTTACGCTAACAAGCTTTGTGCTTTCTATTCAGATAATATTTGGTGTGATAGGTTATATGGTTATGAAAAGAATAGGTTATTTTGAAGAGTTTATAAATAGCGGTGAGAAAAAATCACCTGTATCTTTTGCTCTGATATGTCCTGGTGTTGCATTTTTCGTTTTCGGGATGTTCTTCATCAATTTCGGACTTGCATTTAACGGTATAGTTCCAAAGCTTTCAATAGCTTATTTTATATTGATGCTTCCGTTTGTATTTATACAGTATAAAACGATCATATATTTCTTTAGACTTAAAAATAAATTCTCACTATAAAAATATAAGAGATGAAGTATCCTTCATCTCTTAGTTCATTGTCTTATAAAGTGCAATCATCTCCTCAACTTTTTCACGTGCAGGCTTTCTTCTACAAGATAGATAACACTGCTCTCCTGCTTCATTTTTAAATGGATAAACCGTAGCAAATACCCAATAGTATCCACCAGATTTTGTAGCATTCTTAACATAACCGTGCCAAACTTTTCCAGATTGAACCGTTTCCCAAAGATCTTTGAATGCAGCGCGCGGCATATCTTTATGTCTTACTAAGTTATGAGGTTTTCCCATAAGCTCATCAAGATCATACTCGGCAACTTGACAAAACTCTTCATTTGCAAATATAATCCTACCTTTTGCATCTGTTTCACTTACTAAAAAAGAGTCCTCTTGTAATAATGTTTCTTTTGACATAGCCTATCCCCTTTTTTCTCTTTGCACGGTACAATAATGCTCTCTAACCTCATCAAGAAGATTAAACACTTTTTGCATATTCTCTTCAACATTTGCAGATACTGCAAATACTTGACCGTTGGCATAACCGCCTGCATATAGATCAACAACATCTTGTGTCATCATATGTACGTTTCTATGAGCCTCTTTTAACTCTTCCCAGTGTGGTGCCGTACAAAAATCAGGATGATCATCGTGAGCATATATCCATTTACCGAAATTACAAGAGTGATGATCTGTTACTCTAAATCTTTTACCATCTATACACTTATGGAAGTTAACGTTCTTAAAGTTTATATGATCTGCTTTTAATCTATTTAGATCAAACATCAGATCTGGGTCACAAACCCTTCTTTTTGATTTATCAAAGAACTTAGTTCTATCTACGGCTGTTTTTAGTTTTTTAGCAAGAACTTCCGTTTCGTGTGACATTGTATCGATAGATGAAGCGATATGCGCATTCTCTTGGGTCATCTTATCAAGCTGTGTTACATTATCGTTGATCTGTATCATAGAGTCTTGCTGTTCTGCGGTTGCTTTTGTTACCTCATTTATAAGTTTAGTAGTCTCATCGATATTTTTACTTAGATGGTTATACCCATCAATCATATCATCAGATATTTTCTTACCGTCATTTGCTTTAGAGGTTGCATTTTCTACAAGGTCTTTGATCTCTTTAGCTGCTTCGGCAGATCTTGAAGCAAGGTTTCTAACCTCTTGTGCAACTACGGCAAAACCTTTACCTGCTTCACCAGCAGTAGCAGCTTCAACGGCTGCATTTAGTGAAAGGATATTTGTTTGGAATGCGATCTGATCAATCACGCTTATAGCTTCATTGATCGCATTTACCTGTTCACTTATCTCATCCATAGATTCAGATGTTTTATTTGCTAGTTCTGCACCTTCAACGGAAGAGTTACCAAGCTCTTTTGCAAGGTTTGACATAGTTATCGCATTTTTACTATTGTTTTTAATAGAATCAACTATTTCACTGATAGCTGCCGCAGTCTCCTCAAGCGCTGCAGCTTGTTCATTTGATGACTTACTTAATACACCTGCTGATTTACTAAGATCCTCTGCATCAAATATCAGCTGCTTAGTTACGTTATCAACGATCGCAAGAACACCCGACATAGTTACACCAGTATTTTGTGCAGCTGCTAAAATAGAAGCTATCTCACCTGTTACACCCTCAGGAAGTTTTGTCTCATAGTTAAACTCGGCATTACTGTATGCAACAAGCGTAGTTGCCAATACATCAAGGTTCTTTTGTGTTGTTACAATTAGTTTATTGATCTCTGAAGCTAAAGTGTTAACACCGTCAGAGTAAGCCTGCGTTTTAACATGACTATTTAAAAGACCTGCTTGTGCTCTTGTTACTACCGATTTAGCTTCATCTATTACGATTTGATCTTTATCAACTCCGTCCACTATACTATGGATATATTGGTTAAAGCTTGTTACCACATCACCGATCTCATCATTATTTAAAACCTCGATCTCATTTGATTCATGACTATTATCTTTAACTGCATCTATAGATTTTTTTAGTTTATTTATAGGGTTGATAATATTAGATCTCATATTGATCAACGATGCCGCAAGGTTTATTAAGATCACTGCAATTAGTATAATAAGAGCAATGATGATAAGGTTAGTGGTTTTATCAATTGCAGCATTTACTATACTTAAAGGTCTTCCAACTAGTGCGATACCAACTTTTTTACCTTGGAAATCTTTTATATCCACATAGGTGTAAAAATATTTATCATCAAAAGTATAGCCGTTTTGCATCATCTTTTTAAGATCGATCTTTCTAGCATCTGCTAAAAACTCTTTGTTTACAAATTTTTGAGAGATAATATAGTTTTGAAGTTTATTTTTTTCCTCAAATTGAGTTACCGTAACAGAATCATCCATCAAAAGTATAAAAGCATCTTTGTGTTTATCAAACTCTTTTGCTACAGAATTAACCCCTTGCATAAACTCTAAAGAACCCACATGCTCTTTTCCAAAAAATATAGGCACTACGGCTCTTATACTAAGCCCTGCTTTACCCACTTCAAATGTATTGACAGATTTCTTCGTACTATTTACAGTTACTACACTTGTTCTAAATGAACTAAGATCGTCACCGTGTTTATTAAGTTTCCAGCTTCTTACAAAAGAGTGGTTGTTCTTAGTATGAAGATGAACCTTGATATTTTTAAAAGGTGTATTGTTCTTCATCTTTAAAGAAAGCTCATCTAATGCACCTATCGCCATACCTCGATCACCGCTTGCCAAAGCTTCTTGGATTATTCCATCATTTGATATAGATATTGCATTTGATATACCTACGTCAAATTTTGACTTTAGTTCACTTTGAGTTTGATCTTGTAGATCATGTTCTACGTTATGGTAGATCTCCTCTTCCATACTACCTTTATACGTATCAAGTATAAAAAACGCTACTACAACAGTTACGATCGATATTATTATCGATATAAAACTGAATTTTTTTGCTAATGATGTCCTTTTCATATCTCTCCAAATATATAAGTTGTCAATATTATGTTATATTATACTTTAAACTTGATTAGTATTCAAAAATAAAATAACTAAAATATTACAATTATTTTTAATTCATTGTTGAATAAAGCTTTAAATTGCTATACTTCTTAGCTCTTTTACAAAAATTAAAGGTGGTAAAATGCTATCAAAAATCATAAACGTTTCAGAATTCGCACATTTTCTAAGGGTAAATAGAAATAGTATCATAGAACATTGGATGGAATCATCACAAGTTCAAAATATCTTACATAAACACTCTTTACCTATTGTAGAGAAGAACACTAAGATATTTTATGAGTTTTGTGATTGTTTTATAAGTATTATAGAGTGGAACTTAACGGTTGCAGAGTGTGAAGCTAGACTTAACTTTTTAAAACTTTTAAATAACCACCATATTAGTATCGCCGAACTATTTACACTTATAGTAAAACTAAAAGCTTCTATTGAGTATTTCATCTATAAAAATGGATATCTATCTGAAAGTATAGAGATAGAGCTTGAAAATATATCTTTAAATATAGCAAACTCATTAACAGAAAACTATTTAGAGATACAAGACAGCGATATGGATTATAAAAGTGAGCACTCAAATCTTCTAAATGAATATAAAAGAGCGGTTGATATTAGCAATATCGTTTCAAAAACAAACCCTAAAGGTATCATCACATATGTAAACGATAAGTTTTGTGAGATATCAGGGTATAAAGAGCATGAGCTTATAGGAAAACCCCATAATATCATAAGACACCCTAGTATGGATCCATCAGCTTTTAAAGACCTATGGGACACTATAAAGTCAAAAAGACCTTGGCACGGTGTTGTTACAAATATGAGAAAAGATGGTAAAAAATATGTTGTTGATTCAACTGTTATACCGATATTAGATGTTGATGGTGATATTATAGAGTATATTGCCGTTAGACACGATATAACTGAACTTGAAGATACAAAAGAGCAGTTAAGAAATATAAACGAAGCTATGAAACACAAAGTTGAAGAGCTTTACTCAATGACATCTATTTTAGAAAAGCAGGCTTCTCTTGATAGTCTAACAGGGATTTACAATAGAATGAAATTTGAAGAGATATTTTCACAAGAGTTAAAAAACGTCAACAATAATGATCAAAAACTAAGTATGATACTTTTTGATATAGACCATTTTAAAGATATCAACGACACTTACGGTCACCAAGTGGGTGATGATATTTTAAAAGAGATAACCGAACTGATATCAAAAAATATTAAGATACAAGATACCTTTGCTAGATGGGGTGGAGAGGAGTTTGTGATACTTCTTCCTGGAACTTCACTAGATGGTGCCGTTATGTTCGCAGAAAAACTAAGAGTTCTTATAAAGCAGTACCAATTTACAGAAGTGGGTAATATGACTACAAGTTTCGGTGTAGGTACATATGAAGAGTATGAGAACAAAGCTACTTTTTTTGAAAAGGTTGATAAAGCGTTATACCTTGCTAAAACACGGGGTAGAAACAGGGTTGAAAAAGCTTTATACAATTGTGTATCATAATTTTTAATTATAGTAATGATAAGATGGGTTAAGAAAACTTTAATCTATTTCTTATATTAATTTAATTAAAATCTGCCCTTACTTGAAAAGAAAGGATAGATAATTGATAAATAAACGATTACTATTTTTAATACTTCCTATCAGTCTGTTTTCATTTGAGATCAATTTCCAAGATGCCTTAACTATGGCACTGCAAAACAACAAAGAGCTTAAAGCAAAAAAGCTATCCGTAGATAAAGCCAAACAAGACCTAAGAGAAGCTAAAGGGTACGATTTTGGTACCTTAAAGTTTAATGAAAACTGGTCTAAGACCAACCATGCAGGTTATGTGTTCGGTATGAAGATGGCTCAAAGGGGAGCAACTTTTAGCGACTTTGGTTTTGATTATTTTATAGATAATATGAGCGGACTAATGAACTCTTCAACATACAACTCAACAAGAAGTAATCTTCTCGCTCACGAACCCAACGAACTAAATGAGCCTGAAGCATATAGAAACTATGAAACAAAACTATCATATGACCTTCCACTATTTACAGGCTTTAAACTAAGCTCTGCTAAAGATATGTCAAGACTTCAAGTTGAAGCAAACGAAGCAAAATATAGATATGATGAAAAAGCTTTAGGATTAGATGTTTTAAAAGCATACAATGGAGCGGTTGCGGCAAAATATTTTATCGATGCTACAAGAAAAGCTAAAGAGGCAACTGCATCTTTTGTTGAGTTTGCTAGCGAGCTTTTAAATGAAGGGCTGGTAACTGGAATAGATGTAAAGCAAGCACAAGTATATGATGTGGGTGTAAATGCAAAATATGAAGAGGCACAAAATAGATACTCCCAAGCATTAGCTTATCTTAGATTTTTAACAGGAAATACCCAAATAGATGATGTGGGAGAGTTTATAACCATATCACCAAAAGCTCTAGAGCTTAAAGAGCTTCAAAACCAAGCTATAAAAAATAGAGACGATTATAACTGGATGGAGCTAAACACACAAACCATGAAAACAAAGATAGACTTTGAAGGCGCGGAAAACTACCCTATGGTTGGAGCTCATGTAGAGTACGGTTATAATGAAGAGTCTTTATCTATGAATGAAGATCAGTCATATTATGTTATGGCGGTAGGTTTAGAGTATAAACTTTTTGACGGTTTAAAGATAAGTACTGCAAAACAAAAAGCAAAGATAGAATACCAAAAAACAAACTACTATTATGAGTATATGAAAGATGGTATCAAACTAGAGGTTGAGAACAACCTTTTAAATCTTGAAACAAAAAAGAAGATACTAAAAGAGAAGATCAAAGCAAACGATCTAGCAGACGAGGTTTTGCTTCAATCACAAGAGATGTATAAGAACAACCTTATAAATATGTCAAACCTTTTGATGCAGCAAGCAAACGCACAAAGAGCACGCGCAGAAGTGATTATGTCAAAATATGATGTGACCGTAGCAGCGGCACAATTAAAACTCTCGCTTGGCGAGTCTTTAGAAAATTAGAGGATAGGGATAATGGGTAAAATGATCAAGTTTTTATTACCTCTACTACTTTTGCAAACAACTATTTTTGCAAACGTATTAGAGTTAAGCGGTACCGTAATATCGGACAATGAAAAGTATATCACAAGCAGATTTATGGGGTTTGTAAAAAGCGTTAACGTAAACGATGGAAGCCAAGTTAAAAAAGGTGATCTTTTATATGAGATCGACTCGATCGAGATAGATAGTAAAAAGCAACAAGCTACCTTAGCTGTTCAGATGTATGAGAACCAATATATCAATGTAAAAAGAAACTATGAGAGATTTAAAAGACTTTATGAAAAGGGTCTTGTATCTAAGTTTGAGGTTGAGCAGTTAGAACTAGGAGCAAAGAACCTTAAAAATATGGTTGATATTGCAAAATCACAACTAAAAGAGGTAGAGAACCAATACCAATATCTAAAAATAACTGCACCAAACGATGGTGTTGTAATCAAAAAGATGGTAAAAGCAGGTGAGATGGCAATACCTGGAATGCCTGCCATAGTTTTGTCAGACCTTGCTTCACTTAAAATCAATACAGAGATCGCCGAGGGTGATCTAAAGAACGTAAAAGTTGGACAAAAAGTTGATATAGAGATACCATCTATAAACTTTACGGCTGAGGGTACTATATCTGCTATAATCCCAAGCTCAAACCCTATGACCCATACTTTTACCGCAAAGATCAGATTTAATTCAAACAGTAAGGTATACCCTGGTATGTACACCAAAGTTATCATAAAGTAGGTAGTGATGGAACGAAATCTAGAGCATATCAAAGTTACGGACTATGCCGGAAAACTTGCCCGTACTTTTTTATACAATCCTCTAACGGCAGTTTTAGCGGCTTTTTTACTGATCATTGGTTATTTAGCACTTCAAATAACACCTAGAGAGGAAGACCCGCAGATAGCTATAAGCGGCGGTACTATTATAGTGCCTGCACCTGGGCTTAGTCCAAATGAGGTTAGAAAGGTTATAGTTGAGCCTTTAGAGCGAAAACTTAGAGAGATCAAAGGGATAGAGCATATCTACGGTATCAGTACAGAAAATGCAGGTATCGTAAACGTAATGTATTATATAGGTGAAGATAGAGAAGAGTCTAACCTAAAACTTTACGATAAGGTTATGCAAAATATGGATCAGATGCCCCAAGGTATGATGCAGCCTTTAGTAAAACCTTTTGATATAGATATCGATATACCTATCGTAAATATAGCTTTTTACCCTAAGAGTGAAAATGTATCAAAAATAGATCTATTTGAAAAAGTAAGCCAGATACAACAAGATATAAACGCAATACCAAATGTTTCAAAAACAACCCTAAAAGGTGCCAATAAAGAGCAGTACAATGTAGAGGTTGATATCAACAAACTAAAAGGATACCACCTATCTTTAGGTCAGATTATGCAAGCTATCAAATCTATTGCGGTAAATGTTCCTGATGTAAAGGGTAAGACTGCCGATAATAAACTTGTAGTGTTTGGTGTAAAAAATGCAATTGAGAGTGTAAAAGATGTACAAAACCTAATAGTTGCACAATATATGGGAAGCCCAATATACCTAAAAGACGTAGCAAAGGTAAACAGCGGTATAGATATACAAAACTTTCAAAGTGCGCAGATACTTGAAAAACAAAGCGTTTTTCAAACAAAAGATCAGATCACACTTAGTATCTCAAAACTTGGTGGAACAAACGCAGTATTTGTTGCAAACGATACGGTATCAAAACTTGAAGAGTATAAAGATGAACTGCAAAATGCAGGTATAGGTTATACAATCACAAGAAACTACGGTGATAGAGCAAATGAAGCTGTAAACGAGCTTGTGATGCACCTTGTGATCACTATTATTATCATTGCAGTTATGCTTGTATTTTTCCTTGGATGGAAAGAGTCATTGATAGTTACCTTCACGGTTCCTGCTATTTTAGCAGTAACGCTTTTTGTGGCATATCTAGGTGATCAGACCATCAACCGTATCACACTTTTTGCTTTTCTTTTATCTTTGGGTCTTTTAGTGGACGCAGCAATTATCGTGATAGAGAATATCCATAGACACTTCCACTCACACGAAAGCGAAAGCAAAGATATAGATGAACTTTTAGTTGAAGCAACCGATGAGATTGGAGCGCCTACAAATATAGCAACTTTAGCTATTATCCTTACAATGGTTCCTATGGCGTTTGTTGGGGGCATGATGGGTGAGTTTATGAAACCTATTCCTCTAAACGTTCCAGTTGCACTTTTAGCTTCGCTGGTAGTTGCTTATATCTTTACGCCTTATCTAAGCCGTAAACTATTAAAAAGAAGTAGTGACGGTGCACACCATCACTTTGTAAAAGGGGAGCATTTAGATGAAAAAGCTTGAGAAATTTATATTTGAGGTTCTAAACGACCGCTCAAAAAAGCTTATCGTAATCCTTGCTACTCTAGGAGCTTTAGCAGCTTCTGTTATGATGCTTCCTACTAAAATAGTTTTAGCAAAGATGCTTCCTGGAAAAAGTGCAAACACCTTTTCAATATATGTAGATACGCCAAGCGGAAGTTCTATAGAGCAGACAAAAAGCGTAACATCTTGTATCATCTCCATACTTAGCAAAGAGGAAGAGATCGTAAATATAGAGGTTTTCTTAGGTCAAGGTGCACCTCTTGATTATGCTGGTCTTGTAAAGGGAAGCGGTATGAAGATGAGCGAAAACAATGCCGAGATCGTAGTAAACCTTACAGATAAACACGATAGAGATGAGAAATCTTTTAATATGGTTCAAAGACTAAGACCTGTTTTACAAAGACAGTGTCAGCCTATCGTAAAAGATACCAGCATAAAAATGATAGAGATGCCTGCAGGTCCCCCTACTCTTGCTTCAATAGTTGTAGAGGTTCATGGAAAAGACAACAATAAGATAAGAGCTTTATCTTATGAAGTTGCAGATATCTTAAAAAAGACGCAAGGTCTAGTTGACGTTGATGTTATGACAGACGAGATATATAAAAAATATGAGCTTAACCCTATAAAAGAGAAGATATCAAGAAGCGGACTAACCGTAGAGCAGGTAAAAAACATACTCTATCTTGCTTTTGAGGGTATGCAAGTAGCCGTTAAGAACCCAAAGAACACCAACGATCAAATAGGTATATTCTTAGTTCTTGAAGAGAGTTCACAAAAGATAAACGCAAACACAAAAGAGAGTCTAAGAGCAAAACTATCAAGTTTAAACCTTATGAACCAAAAAGGTATGATGATACCTTTAACAGAGGTGGTAGAGATAAAAGAGGTAAATTCAAACCCTACTATTATGCATAAAAACCTAAGCACTATGGTAAACGTTATAGCTGAAACAGATATGGTTTCACAAGTGTATCCACTACTAGAAGCTAGAGATGTGATGATAGAGCAGTTTAGCGATAAATACGAGGTAACTAAAGAGCCTGGGATGTCAACATATATGTTTGATCTACACCTAAAAGATAAAGCAAGTGGTGAAAAATATCTTCTTAGATGGGATGGGGAGATGAAAGTTACCCTTGATACCTTTAGAGATCTTGGTGGTGCTTTTATTGCAGCACTTGTGCTTATATTCTTACTTCTTGTTATATACTATAAAAGCTTTGCGATCAGCGGTATTATCTTAGCTGGAAGTTTCCTATCTATAATAGGCGTTATCATAGGACACTTTGTGGCTGACCTTATTACTACAGAGACATTTTTCCTAACGGCAACCTCTCTTATAGGATTTATCGCTTTAATGGGTATCAGTTCAAGAAACTCACTTCTACTAGTGGACTTTACAAAATCACTTATGTGTGATAAAGGGTTTCAAAAGAAACACGCAATCGCTGTAGCAACAGCAACTAGAGCAAAACCTATTATCTTAACGGCTATCGCTATAATACTCGGTTCTGCACTACTTGCATCAGATCCAATATTTGGCGGTCTTGGTGTAGCACTTATTTCAGGAACAGTAGCGGCAGTTATCGTTTCACTTATATTTATCCCAGTTTTAATGGATAATTCAAAAGCGATCTAACAATTTAAGAAACACTAATAAAACATTCGTGTTTCTTACTCTTTCACATTTAATATAAAACAAGATTTTTTAATTTTGATATCTAAAGTTATCTTTATATGATATTATATATACTACCATTATGAAATATAAAATAGTATTAGATACAAATATTTTAATAACAGCATTACTATCTAAAAGGGGTGCCTCATTTAAACTATTAAGTATGATAGACGATGATAGGATAGAGTTAGTTGTATCTACACCATTGATAAAAGAGTATGAAGATGTACTTCACAGAGACAAGTTCACTATAGATAAAACATCTATAAACGATATACTTGATTATCTTTGTAGTATATCATCTCACCATAAGATATATTATTTGTGGAGACCTATTTTAAAAGATATAAAAGATGATATGATCTTAGAGTTGGCGGTTAAAGCAAATGCTATGATCATAACACATAATAAAAAAGATTTTGAAGAAGCACAAAAGTTTAATATATTGGTATTAAATGTAAAAGAGTTTCTAAATTTATTAGAGGAGTTATAATGGCAGCAGTAAGTTTAAGACTACCAGATTCGATTTATCAATTTGCAAAAGAGTTATCCTCACAAGATAAGATTTCTCTAAACCAGTTTATTGCAACAGCAGTTGCAGAAAAAATATCATCTTTAAATACCGAGAGCTATTTACAAGAAAGAGCAAATAGAAGCTCAAAAGAGAAGTTTTTAAAAGCACTTGACAAAGTGCCTGATACAGAACCTTCAGAGTTTGATAAAATTTAATATACTAGGATAATAAATGGCAAAAGAGCACCAATTTGATATTTCGGCAAAACTAGACCTGCAAGAGATGAAAAATGCAGTTATACAAGCACAAAAAGAGGTTGACAATAGATACGACTTCAAAGGCTTAACAAAAGAGATAGACTTTAACCAAGGTGCAAAAACCATCACACTTATATCATCAAGCGATAATAAAATAGATGCAATATATGCGATACTGATCTCTAAAATGAATAAAAGAGGTATCTCTATAAATTCACTTGAAGAGCTTAGACAAGAGGACAGTTCAGGTGGAAATAGAAGATATGTATATGCTATCGTTGATTCTATTAAAGCGGATGAAGCAAAGACAATACAGCTTGAGATAAAGAAGCTAAAACTAAAGGTTAAGGCTGTAAATCAAGGGGATGAGATAAGAGTGAGTGGGAAAAATATAGATGATCTGCAAACTATTATTAAGCATTTAAGAAGTATGGAATTTAAATCACCGTTGGTGTTTGATAATTTTAAATAATAATGTTACTTATATCTTCTATTAGTATAAAATATTACAATTTGAAATATTAACACGATAACAATAAATATTTAGATAGAATTCCCAATAGATACAAAGAGCAAAAAATAAAATATAAAATACTAATATAAACGAATGTATTGAAAAAGTTAAGGAATCTTATGGAAAGTAAATATAAAACTATAGATCTTTTTGCCGGTATAGGAGGCATCAGACTAGGGTTTGAACAAACTTATAGAGTTAACAATGTGTTTTCTGCCGAAATAGATACTTATGCTTGTAAAACTTATGAAGAAAATTTTGGAGATAATCCTCATTGCGACGTAACGTCATTAGATGAAGATAAAATTAAAAAAATTAAAGATTTTGATATTCTTTTAGCAGGATTTCCTTGTCAAGCTTTTTCTATAGCAGGTAGGAGAGGAGGCTTTGAAGATACAAGGGGAACTCTTTTCTTTGACGTAGCTCGTATTATTAAAGAAAAACAACCTAAAGCATTTTTACTTGAAAATGTTAAAGGATTAACTAATCACGATAAAGGAAAAACATTTAATACTATCCTTAACGTATTAAAAAATGAATTAGGATATACAGTTTTTCATCAAATACTAAATGCAAAAGATTTCAATGTTCCACAAAAAAGAGATAGAATTTATATAGTGGGTTTTAAAAAAGAAGTTGATTTCAAGTTTCCCAAAAGTAAAAAATTAACAAGAAGTATAAAAAATATTTTGGAAAAAAAGGAAGTTAGTAGTAAATATTACTTATCAGACACTTATCTAAAAACTTTGAGAAATCATAAAGCAAGACATAAAGAAAAAGGAAATGGTTTTGGCTATGAAATTTTAGAACATAAAGATATAGCAAATACTCTTGTAGTAGGAGGAATGGGAAAAGAAAGAAATCTTATCATTGATAAAAGACTTACCGATTTTACTCCAAAAACTAATATAAAAGGTGAAATTAATAAGGAATATATTAGAAAAATGACCCCTAGGGAGTGGGCGAGACTGCAAGGTTTTCCTGATACATTTAAAATACCTGTTTCCGATGCCCAGGCATACAAACAATTTGGAAACTCGGTAAGTGTTCCTGTAATACATGCAATAGCAGAACAAATCATAGAAAAACTTGATGAGATTTATTTAAAAAATAAGACTGAAAAAATCAATAAAATAAATAATATGTATGAAAACCAAAGTACATTAATTGCGGTAGGTGCATAATGGCATTAAATAAAGGAGAATGGAGTGAAGTCTATACTTTTTTAAAACTATTAGCAGATGGGAAACTATATGCTGCAGATGCAAATTTAAATAAAATTGAAGATATCTATTACCCTATTATTAAAATTTTAAAAGATGAACCAAATGGCAATTTAGAATACTATATAGGTGATTCGATAAATGTTTGTAAAGAAAATGGTGAAGAACTTATGAAGTTACCTATAGAAGAATTTAAAAAACAATCACTCAATTTATTAAATAAAATTAATGAAAACAAATCAAAAAAAGGTGCTTTTGAACTTCCTGATATTATTAACTTTTTACAATCAATTAAAATAACAAAACTAAAAGCTAAATCGAAAGAGAAAAGAGATATTACTATAATGGTACATGATATTAATACAGGTATGAAGCCTATTTTGGGTTTTAGTATTAAATCATATTTAGGTAATAGTTCAACAATAATAAATGCAAGCGGTAAAACAAACTTTGTTTTTAGTATTGAAAATACTGTAAACCTCACAGAAAAAGAAATTAATAGAATAAATAGTTTAGTAAACGCAAGAGGAAAGGCTGATATTAAAAAAAGAGTTAAAGAACTAAACAAAATCGGTTGTGTTCTTAAATACAATAATATGGATGATAATAACTTCAAGCAAAACCTCATAATGATTGACAGTTTATTCCCAAATATTATAGGTGAAGTATTAAAAATTTATTATAGTGGTGAAGCAACTACCTTAAATGAAATTTTAAATATTGTTTCTAGCAAAAATCCTTGCCACTATGATAAAACAGCAGAACATCCATTTTATGAATACAAAATTAAAAATTACATTACAGATGCAGCACTTGGTATGACACCGGGAACGAAATGGACAGGGAAATATGACGCTAATGGCGGATATATAATCGTAAAAGAAGATGGTGAATTAGTATGTTATCATATTTATAACCGCAATGAGTTTCAAGATTATTTAATCAATAACACAAAATTAGATACACCTAGTAGTTCAAGAAATGGTTTTGGGAGTATCTATCAAGAAAATGGAAATTTATATTTTAAATTAAATTTACAAATTAGGTTTAAATAGTTTTTAGAAAAAAGGATAAAAAGATGAGTGCCGTAACATTTAGACTGCCTGATGCCAAATATGAAAGACTTAAACAACTAGCAAAAAGTCAAAATATTAGTGTAAACAAACTTTTAGATGAGCTTTCAACTATGGCTATTGACAGCTTTGATGCAAAAACAAGATTTGAATCAAGATCTTCTAAAGGTGATGCTAAAAGAGGTTTAGAGATTTTAGACAAACTCTAATATGAATTTTATAGATTTAATAAAAAATATACAAAACAACTAACACATGATTAACAGATACTCGTTATAATTTTCTTGTATCAGCCAAATACTCAAGTTAGATTAATCTCCTCCTAAGTTTTTGATCTGACAGTTAAAGCCGCTCTATACTTCAAGCGGCTTTAATCGATAACCGAAATTTTTCCTTGATTCGATAATATCTTTCCCCAACACATTTCTAAGGTTCCAGATATGGTAGCGTATTACGTTTGATTTTGACTCGCTATTGCTTGGGTAGGTGTTTTTTTCAAGCTCACTGCTAGATACATATTTTCCGCGCTTTTTAACTAGATAATCAAGTACAAGCATAGAGCGGTCTTCAAGGTCTATCATCTTTTTACCGTGATAGAGTATCTTATGAAATAGATCATAATCAAGATCGTTGGCTATTCTTATAAACTCTTTGTGGGAATTGTAAGCTCTTTTTATAAGGCTTTTTATACGAAGTAGAAGTTCATCTATATCGGAGTTCTTATTTAAAAAATCATCGCAACCGTATTTAAACGACTTTATTAAACTATTGGGATATGAGGTCAAGACAAGTTTCATAGCGCTATCATCGTACTCTTTAAGCACCCTCATCACTTCTAAACCGTTTATCAAAGATACGTTTATATCGATTATATAAAGGTCATAAACCTCGTCAAATATCTTATTTAAAAACTCTTGTCCATTCGTGCAGGTCTCAACGATATACTCCTCGTCCTCCAAAAGCTCTTTTATGCTCTCTTGATACAAGGTATCATCTTCTAAAAAAAGTATTTTTATTCCACTCAAAGCAAGCTCCACAGGTTAGTATTAGAAAATACAAAAGCCGAAGAGTATGAAACCCCTCGGCATACTTGTTTAAACGTGTGTTCGTTTAAAGTATATTGTTAAATAATATTGCCATACCCCAGCCAAAATAGATCACCATCCAAGCAACCATTATAGCTATGGTATAGTTACCAAGTCTTGTCACTGCAACATCTTTAGTACCGTCAAATACACCTTGGTTCTTACCAACTTTCCAAGCCATAGTTAGAAGATAAGCTACACCTATCCCTCCCATGATAAGGAATGTAAGAAGAAACATAGTAATAGACGGAATCTCTAAGTTTACAGGATAGTCATAGATACTGTAACCTAAAGCAGCCATAAGATCAAATCTTATAAGCTCTCTAATCCCTGAGATCAATAGTGCAACCACCACAAGAACTCCCGTAGTGATATAGCTGTTCGAGTTTTGCCAAGTCATATAAAGTAAAGCTAGTACACCAACTACCGTAGCAATAGTTAAAGAGTGTGTCAAGTATCCTACTTTCATCATCCATACCACAAAAGCTACGGCACTGATGATTAGACCAGTTACACCAAGCTTAGTTCCAAGTGAAGCTGTATATTCAACGAAACTCTCGCTAAAATCCTCTCTTGTACTTAAGAACCTGCTGTAGTTTTGTAAGAATATACCCACAACTGGGATGCTTAAGCTCACCATAAATACAAGTCTTGCAAGATCCATATTAAATGTCCAACCGCTGTTGTCAACTACACCGTTTGGAGCATACATATTCATCCAATCGTTAGGCATAATAGATGTTACCGCAAAGTTATGCATTAAGATACCTGCAAACACTAAAATAGCAAAAGAGATGATACCTATAAGTTTACCCCCGCCTTCTGTTTTTTTGTTTGCATAGTAGTACCAGTAATACATAATATACCCAACTACAAGTGAATAGATAAAGATAAATACCCACATACCAGCTAAAGTGTTTGCCACATACCAGTTAGGATCATAAATAACCTGCGTAAATAGTAGCGGTGCAACACCCAAAACTATCAAGATAGATACGCTTATCTTACCCGTTTGGATAAGGTGCGGGGTTAGTATCTTCCAGTTTGGGTCTGTTTTTTGTCTCATAGTACCGTAAAGTGAAAGCCCCATAGAGCCTAAAGATAACAGTACAAAAGTCGCGTGAAGCGCCCAAGTTAAGATATAAAGTGCTTGAAATACTACAGGATAGAAAGGAACCCCTGCAGGGTCTCTAAGAGCCATTAATACCGATGCGTCCATAATTCCTCCTTAATATTTCAAAGATGCAAAATACTCTGCTATCGCATCATATTCAGCTTCCGGTAGTTTTAATTTAGGCATATAAGGGAATGCCCCCTCTCCCATAGAGTAAAGAATGGTTTTTATACCCTCTTTATCCATACCTGCTAGTCTATCTTTCATAGGTCTAAATACACCCGTAGTCTCTAAAGAGTGGCAGTTTGAACACGACATCTTAGCTAGAAGATGACCCGCTTCAAGTTTGTTCTCATCCGTGATCTCTTTTAGATTTTCAGGAACAAAAGGGTTAACTTGTAAAAGCCCTTTTTCCGCTATGATAGGAAGTTCACTTTTTATCCCTTTACCCTCAACGTCACGGCTGATGATCTGGTTTGAATAGATATACTGCCCTGCAACATAAGGTTTTCTCATAGACTCTCTAAGCTTTTCACCTGGCCAAAGTCCTGCTATTAAGATCACAAATATCATTGCCGAAGCTAAAGTTGTGTTTACTAGTCTTGGTTTTAAGATCGCTAAAAGGAAATATAGTGAAAAAACTACCATTAAACTTATTCTGCTTTGGATAACAGCATCTTTGGTTACGTTAAACACAGCGTGTGCATTATCTGGAAGTGTACCCATATACCACATAAAGAAGAATGTTGTTAGAAAACCTCCAAGCATAGCGATATAACCCATTTTTTTGGTTAGCTCTGCTGAAAGCTCTGCATTATCCTTCTTTATAGCACTAGAGATCACAAGCCCGATAACACCAGACATCATTATCATAAACCCTATTCTTAGGAACATATGAGGAAATGTATTTATACCAAAGAATGCATCGCTGGCACTTCCCGTTGCATAAAATGCGTCAGTTCCTGGCCACATCATAAAGCTGATGATACCGATGATAAGTGCAAGTGTACCCACCGAAGCTAGAGCAAAAGTGTAGGTGAGCTTTAAGTGTGTCTTTCTATCTATCTTATCTATAAAATAGACCAGAACGAACACACCTATAACCTCGTAGACGAAAAACACCCACTCGGTCGCCCAAACCCAAACAAAGTTATGTATCAATGCACTAATACCCCGCGGACTTGCGGCGGTTGCCGTGTACCAGATACCAGGACCAGTGATAGAACCTATAACGTAAGAGAATATCAACAAGAACATACCGTACTTTTTCATATACGGATATAGATCTCTCCTATCCTCTTTATATGCTTTATAAGCCAAAAATGCGAAAAGCATTGCAGCACCAACAGAAGTATGGGATGCTAAGATGTGAATGGTGCCCGTGACACCCATCATCCAAGCGCTTCCATACTCAGGAAAATAAAACAACGGAAATTGCCCTATTATATCCATAAAGCCTCCTTGTAAAAAGATAGCTGTCATTATAAAACTGTAGTGTTAATTATTTGTTAGTTTTATATTAAATATAATTATTAATTAAGCTATTTGGAGGATTTTTTAATATAATAAAAATTAGTAGTGTTGTAACTATTATTTATAAATGTTATGTGATCACAAATAAAGTAACTTTATTTTGTTTTAAACACCAATAATAGTTACGACAGCTTTTCTACTGCCGCCGTGGTTTCTATGCTCACCTAAATAGATACCTTGCCAAGTTCCCATATTTAGTTTACCGTTAGTTATTGGGATAGTCAAACTACATCCGATCATAGTGCTTTTAATATGTGCAGGCATATCATCCCTACCCTCATATGTGTGTTCATAGTAAGGTTTATCATCACATAGATCATTAAAAAGGTTTTCCATATCAGATCTTACGCTGCTATCGCAGTTTTCATTTATACTTAAAGAGGCACTAGTGTGTTTTAAAAAGATATTTATAGTGCCCGCTTCTATATCTTTGATATCTATTTTTTGAAGCACCTCATCTGTTACAAGGTGAAAACCTCTTCTTTTTGCTGAGAAAACTATCTCCTGCTGGTAAATTTTCATTTTTCTATATACCCAAGCTCAAGAAGTTTATCGTATATCTTACCAACCATTGGACCTGCGGCACTACCTCCGTGTCCTCCGTGTTCAACTAAAATAGTTATAACATACTGCGGGTTATCAAAAGGTGCATATGTTGTAAGCCAAGCCTGTGATCTTTGGAAGTACTCAAGTTCATGCTCTTTCATCCTTTTCTTCTCAGACTGTGGGATAGATACGACCTGCGCCGTTCCTGTTTTACTTGCGATCTTTATCTTACTTCTTATATATTTTGATGCTGTACCGTTTGGATGATAGCTAACTTGATACATCCCTTTTTGAAGAAGTTTTAGCTCCCTTTTTCCTATCTCAACAGGCTGTTTTTGGTTGTTTAGCTCTTCTGATTTTATAAAGTGCGGAGTAGGAAGCTCTGCATTTGTAAGAGCAGCGGTGTATCTAGCAACCTGCATAGGAGTTACAAGAATAAACCCTTGACCGATAGATGATACAACCGTTTCACCAACATACCAAGGCATCTTATATCTTCTTTTTTTCCAAGCTTTATTTGGGTTTGTTCCCCTAAACTCATTTACTTGATCAACTCCTGTGGGGTGACCAAAACCAAATTTATCTAAGGTTTGGTGTATATTATCTATACCAACTTTTAGACTACCCTTATAAAAAAAGTCATCACAACTCTCACGCAGTGCTTTTGTATAACCTGTTCTTCCGTGACCATCCTCTTTCCAACACCTAAAGTTCCTTTTTCCTAAAGGCATCTCACCTGTACAATAAACCTCAAAGTTACGCCCTAGACCACTCTCCATAAAAGCTGCAGCTACTCCCATTTTTATAACCGATCCTGGAGGATAGTGACCGTTTACAAGTTTGTTTGTAAAAGGGTGGTTAAAATCGTTTAGAATATTCTGCCACTCTTGGTGAGATATACCGTTTACGAAGATGTTATTGTCAAACTCAGGAAAACTTCCAGCGGCTAATATCTCACCGTTATTGGAGTTCATAACAACCACTGCTCCCGCTTTATCACCAAATAGTTCATGTACATACTTTTGCAGTCTAATATCTATGGTTGTTTCTATATTATTATTTGCAGATGGAAATACTTCGTTTTGAACCTCTATCTCTTCATTTAAAGCATTTACCTTAACATCTTTATATCCCAGTTTACCTTGAAGCTTTTTATTATAAAACTTCTCTAAACCACTCTTTCCTAGGATATGTGTGTATTTTACCGTCATATCCTCTTTTATATCTTCTAGTGTTGCTCTTCCCGTATAACCTAAGATATGTGCACCTATACTTTTATATGGATAGAACCTTTTTGTAGCAGTATCTATCTTTAGCTCAGGGTTGCTGTTTAGAAGTACGTACTTAGGAAAGAACTCCTCATAAGGTATAAACTCTATCAGCTCAACAAAATCATGCTTGTAAGGGGAGTTGTTCTTTTTATATTTTTCAAGCAGCTCCTCTTTTGTAAACTTATCTGGAAACTGGCTTGCTATAAGCTCACACACACGGTGAAGTTTTTTTATGGTTCTTGTTGATTCAAGGTGAGGCTTTACCTCTATGCTAAATCCTAGGTTATTAATAGCAAGGGGTTCACCGTTTCTATCTTTTATAATACCTCTTATAGGTGCTTTATACACCCTTTTTACATAGTTTTGTACAGATAAACGCTCATAATACTCATTTGATTTTACAGATAAGGAGTATACTCTAAATAGCAGTATAAGCATTATAAAACTCATAAAATAGATTATGATCTTTAATCGTAGATTCACTAGAACAACACTCCCACTATAACTAGGTCAATAAATATATTTAGAAATATCTTAAGTATCACAGAGATACTAAACCCTTTTATTATACTAAATAGGACTAAAAATATAAAATAGAATATCAATACAAAAAGCAATAGATCAAGCTCGCCTAAAGAGAAGAGCTGTTTTAGTTTAGGGATTATAAAGATATAGATCAAGAATGAAAGCAAAGATAAGCTAAATAGTGGAAGCCCTTGGGAACTTTCTATCACAAAAAAAGTTACTACGGTTAGTGCTAAAGAGTAGTAGTACTCTTTCTCATACACATATATAAATGCCGTAAATACCACTCCAGCAAGAATAATAGGTATAAAATGGACACTAAAGATGATATTTAAAAAAGTTACGATAAAAAAAAGTAGTATTACATAAAAAGGGTTGTCAAATAGATTTTTAGTCATCCTACATCTTTTATCAATGATATCTCATCACATCTAGGGAAGTGTTTACACTTAATACAATCCGCCCATATCTTATGTTCTGGGATAGACTCTTTTTCTATCACTCTAAAGCCTAGTTTTTCAAAGAAAGACTGTTTATATGTAAGGGTAAGCACTTGCGATACGTTTAAAGCTTTTGCCTCTTTAAGTACAACATCTATAAGCTTTTGACCTATCGATTGTCCTCTATACTCCTCACTTATAACCAAGCTTCTTATCTCAGCTAAGTTCATACTATGTATATGAAGAGCACAAAAACCGATTATATTTCCCTCAAATCTAACAATAGTATATGATCTTATATTTGTAGCAACCTCATCATTGCTTCTATTTAAGATGATCCCGTTTTGTATCTCTTGCAATACAACCTGTTGCATCTCAGGAATTTGGCTTAATGTCGGTTTTTCAAAGCTCAGGTTCATCGCTTGCTCCAAAAAGATAAGATGCTATAGCATTTTCAAGCTTTTCTACACCTCTTTTTTTAAGATTTGATATAAATATCCCTTGCGGATACTCACGCTTTAATTTAGCAAGATCGTTCTGCTTTAGTTTATCTATCTTTGTAAAAGCGTTTATAATTATCTGATCACCCCTTTTGATCTCATTTAAAAAATCATCAACTGATATATCGATATCAAGTGTTGGATGTCTTGCATCTATTAGATGGATAAATATCTGTAAGTTAGGTCTTTTTTCCAAAAAGCCTGTAAGGTTATGGTGCCAATCTTTTTTTAAAGACTTTGATACCTTTGCATAACCAAAACCAGGAAGGTCAACAAATCTACAATAGTGATAGTTTACCTCTTCCTCTTTTTGCGATTTGAACTTAATATCAAAAAAGTTAATAAGCTGGGTTTTTCCCGGAGTCGAAGATGACTTTGCTAATGTTTTCTTTTTTGTAAGTGAGTTTAGAAGTGAGCTTTTACCAACATTACTTCTTCCAAGAAATGCTATCTCAGCCATATCAGGACTTGGTGAATCTGTTATAGATTGAGCTGATTTTAAAAAGGTTGATTCTACTATCTTATAAGCCATTACTTCTCTTTTTTCTCTTTTAGGTTCATTATAAACCTTACAGGCTTTTTCTTACTACCTTTTATTCTAGCTTCACCGCTAAGCTCATCTAGATATATTATCTCTCCGTAAAGTTTTGTACCTTCGGTTTTCTCTTCAACGAAACCGTTTCCTATAATAGTATATTTTAGATCTTTTGGGTTATAGATAAGTTTATCACCTTTACCTTGATAGAACCTTCCTTTGGTATAAACTGAAAAATAAACGCTTCCTGTTGCGATGAACTTTTTCATCTCCCTTTTACCATCTTTATCAGGCTCAGTGGTATAAACCTCTATCCTTTGTGCATCTATCCTATCATCGTTTCTTTTCATCTTTACATTCCCAGTAAAGATTGTTGATCCGTCTTTTTCGTTTAGTTCAAATTTTGCTGCATCAATTATTAGTTTATCTGCATATATACTAGTTATAAAAAATATTGTTAAAAGAATATATCTACTTAGTCTCATTATTATCTCCGTTTAGTTCTATCTCAAAAAAAGTCTTATCTGCTTTTAAAAAGTTTTTATTTGCATCATAAAATAGGTTTTTACCTTTCATATTTTGACCATTATACATAAGATCAAAAGGGTGTGAGTTATACACTATCTTTGTATTTAGATCATAATAAAGCTCATCAGAGCTTAATGTTAAAAATGTACCCCTATTGTATTTTATATCGCCGATCATCTTTACAAGGTTATCTTTTTTCTCTAAATAGTTTGCTCTTACGTTATCTGTTGTAACCTCATTTTGATCATCTACGGTACGCTCAACGATTATAGCATCGTAAAGTTGCTCTTTGGTGTTATAGATCAAAGCTGTTTTGGCTTGTACTATCCTTTGCACCTCTTTTTCATCTATTACGTACATAGTAGCATCTTCAAATGTTACTATAGGTCGCTCCTCTTTCTCTTTTTGCTTTATATTTACTTCAACCTCGTAAAAATATGCACCTATCGATAAAAGAAATAGCGTATAGATAAAAAGTTTTACACCCATAGCTTGAGAAACTCTTCCTCTTGATCTTGAGCTTTAAAGATATACTCTATCATCTCTCTTACTGCACCGCGTCCACCGTTTGATTTACAAACCACTTTTACTATATCTTTTACATAATGGCTTGCATCGTTTGGTGCAAATGAGAGTCCCGCTTTTTGAAGCATCTTGTAGTCGTTTAGATCATCACCGATCGCGGCAACCTGTGACCAGCGAAGAGCTTCTCTATCAAGTATATCTTGAAGTATCTCGTCTTTGTTATCTACACCTTGATATAGATGTGTGATACCAAGCTCTTGAGCTCTTTTTTCTAAAAGTTTAGATTTTCTTCCAGTGATTATCGCTGCTTTTTTCCCAAGTTTTTTTGTCCATGAAGCAACACCTAAACCGTCTTTTACATCAAAGGCTTTTAGCTCATCACCGTTGTTTGTATGAAAGATACTTCCGTCTGTTAAAGTACCGTCAACATCAAGTACTATAAGTTCTATCATAGAACACCCTTAGTGCTCGGTACTCCCAGTTTTTTATTCTCAGCCAATGCTCTTCTAAGTGCCACTGCAAAAGCTTTAAAAGTTGCTTCAAGGATATGGTGCTTGTTTCTACCTCTATCCATGATCAAGTGGCAAGTAATACCGCTGTTCATTACAAGTGCATGAAAGAACTCTTCAACAAGCTCCGTATCGAAGTTTCCTACTTTTCCTACTACTTCAACCTCATAAACTAAAAAAGGTCTATTGCTAAGATCAAGTGCGCAGGTAGTTGCAGCTTCATCCATCACAACCGTTGCATTACCGTATCTCTCTACATTTTCTATAGGGAATATCTCTTGTTTTAAAGCTTGACCCAAAACGATACCGCAATCTTCCACACTATGGTGGTCATCTATATGGGTATCACCTTTACAAGATATATCTATAGCTATACCGCTATGTTTAGATAAAGCTTCAAGCATATGGTCAAAAAAACCGATACCTGTATCGATCTTTGTAGTTATTTGCCCGTTCTTATCAAGGGTACACTTGATATCAGTCTCTTTTGTTTTTCTATCGATATTCGTCACTTTAAATCCTTATCTATTTTGCTATTATCATAGCGGTATCAAGACCGTTTTTGTGTTTGAAGTCGTTCGCTTCATCTTCACTTCTAAATCCACCTATCCACACTCTGTTGATAGCTTCACCTTTATACTCACCCTTTTTGATCTCTGTATAGTATTTACTATCCAATACAAGCTCAAATTTTCTCTTAGTAGCCTTAGCACCTTCCATTCTTCTAAATGCACCAACTTGGATATAATACTCTCCTGCAGTTGCACCTGTTTCACGCTCCTCTTTGGTTGTAGCAATCTTAGCGTTAAACCCAAGGATAGTTACTTTAACCCTTGCCGTTCCTTTTTTAACCATATCTATTTTATGAGCCGCTGCGTTTGAAAGGTCGATTATCCTACCTCTTACAAATGGTCCTCTATCATTGATCCTTACAATCGTACTAAGACCGTTTTCAAGGTTATCTACCCTTACAATAGTGTTCATTGGCAGAGTTTTATGTGCCGCCGTCATAGCGTGCATATTATATATCTCACCGTTGCTTGTTTTCTTTGCATGAAAGTTTGGTCCATACCAAGATGCTATACCTCTAAGCTCATCACCAACATAAGCCATTGATGGATAATATGTTTTTCCAGCTATCGTATAAGGGCGCATTGTTGCTCTATGCATAGCTTTTGAGTTTCTTATAGACCCGAACGATGTATCGTTGTAGCTTGGATAGTTGCCATTTTTGTATTTATTTGTCGTACCGCTGTATCTTTTCGTGGTCGAATAGCTAGATGAACGTCCTGAATAATATCCACCATCATCACTATATCTTCTTTGTATACACCCACTAAATAGTGTAGCGAACACCGCAATACTTAAACCGAATAAAACTGTTTTTCTAATCATATTTAATTACTAACTTATCCCCGATTCTAATAAAACTTGATTTTAGATTGTTATCTTTCATAAGTTTTGCAAGTTTTATATTGTTGCTTCTAGCTATACTTGCCAAAGTATCGCCTGCTTTTACAAAGTAGTCGGTATCAGGTTTTGGAAGTTTTGATTTACCCAAAGGTATTATAAGCTTTTGATTTATACTCAATAGGTTGCTTCTTAGTTTATTGAAGTTTTTGATTATCCTATATGGAAGCTTATACTTTTTACCTATAGAAGCTAAAGACTCACCCCTTTTTACAACATGAACATAATACTTGCTAGGTTTCATATTTACTATATTTTTATTAAATCTAGTAAGCGTAGAGTAAGGGATATAGATATCATAGCTCTTCTCATACGGCGGGATAATATCTTGTTTGATATGAAGGTTTAATGCTAAAAGCTCTTTTCTTTTAAGCCCAGCAACCTTTGCTATATCTTCAATATGAGTTCCACCTTTAACAGAAACCGAAGCTATAGGTGAAAGCATACCCATATTTAAAAGGTGTGAGTTATCATGATCTAGGAAATAGTTACTGTTGTTTAGTAGTGCTAAAGAGATTATCTTTCTTATATAATCTTGACTTTCACTAGGAAGGTATTGACGGCTAAGGTTAGGCTGAACTATTAAAAGTTCGTTAATCCCTGGCTTATACTTCATCTTCTTAACCTCTTTATAGACTCTATAAAGGTGTCTAAATTTAAGTCTTTTTGCTTGATACTCTCTTATGATCTCTCTATATTTTTTCATTCTAGGGTCTTTTTTGTACCCTTTTTTATCGTAAAGGTAATACATATCCAATGTAGCTCTAGTAATCGCTTCAATTACCCTACCCTCACCACAGTTATAAGCAATAGCTGCTAGATACCATTTACCAAACTGCTTATGAAGTTTTTTAAGATATTTTATTGCAGATCTTGTTGATTTGATAATATCCATTCTCTCATCAACATATAGGTTTTGTTTAAGTCCGTACATTTTTGCGGTTCCTGGCATAAACTGCCAAAGTCCCATTGCTTTTACTTTTGATTTTGCATTTAAAGTGAAGTTTGATTCTGCCATTACAAGATAAAGAAAGGCGTCAGGTATGCCGTTGTCTTTTATCATCTCTTTGATCACAGGTACGAACAAAGAGGCGTCGTTTAGGTGGTCTTTGTATCTATTTTTTGAATAGACTATTCTTTTATATCTCTCTTGAAGTTTATAATCGGTGATAAACGTGCTGTCGATATCAAGGTCTTGTAATACCTTAAGATCGTTATCTAAAAAGTTCCTACTTACTAACGAAGCGTTTAGTAACGAAGCCGCAAATATTAATAAAAAAGCAAATCTAAACAAATAAAATCCTAATCATAAAATTTATAAAGGCTCTATATTAGCGTATTTTTTTGAAGAAATAGCTTAGAAACTACTTAGCATAGGCACTTTTACTTTAAGTGTCTTTAATTTGTATATGTTATAATAATCATAAATAAAATTATAAAAACAATTTTTTGGATAGTTTATGAAACTTAAAATATATTTTCTTTTTATCTTCCTTGTTGTTTTTTTATCATCGGCTTTTTTTAGTTATTTAGAAAAAGAGGATGAAAGGCTGATAAAAAAATCGTTTATCCAAAAAGCAAAATATAAATCTGATGAAAAGAACGATATGCTAAAAGGGTATATAGCAAAACTAAATATGATACTTATAGGTATAAAAGATAATAAGTATTTCAAAGCATATCTAAACTCCCCAAAACACAACAAAGATATCACAGAGCATATGTTTTTATCTATTATCAAAGCTTTTCCAGAAGTGTTCCAGCTGCGATATATCGATCTAAACGGAGATGAGAAGATACGTGTAGAAAAGATCAAAAACAACTATATTATGGTCACAGGTGATCAACTTCAAAATAAAAAACACCGCTACTATTTTAAAGATACTTTAGAAAAAAATGAAGGTGAACTTTGGTATTCAAAACTCGATCTTAATATAGAACATAACAAAATAGTAAAACCTATCCAGCCCACTTTACGTATTGGAACTCCAGTAATTTTAGATAATAAAAAACAAGGTATATTGATCATAAATGTAAATATAGACTATTTTTTGACTAAGTTTATCAAATCATCAAGCTACCAGATATGTATCGTTGATAAAGACGGTTTTATTATAAAAGCTAAAGATGATTCACTATCGTGGAGCAGATATCTTAAAACAGAAAAAAAGATATTTAGTATTATAAAAGATTTCGATCCCAACACATCAAATAGCTACAAAGAGGGGATTAAGTATTATTACACTGCAAAACTACCCTTAAACAATGAAGATCAAGCATCAATGATCATAAAACTAAAAGATGGAAATATTGAAAAAGAGCTGCAAACGAATAGAATAAAAAGGTTGTATTATTTTATAGGGATATTTATAATCATACTATTTATGGTTTACTTTGTTTACAATAGAAGATATACGATGTTTATCGAAGATGAGAAAAAAAAGGTTAAAAATATTTTAGATTCACAAGAATCTTTAGTGATAATGACCAACGGAAAAAGACTTCTTGATTGCAATAAACGGTTTTTAAACTTCTTTGAAAAGAGCAGTTTAGATGAGTTTTTAAAGATCAGCTCTTGCGTCTGTGACTTTTTTGATAAAGATACGAAATATCTGCAAAAAAATATGGAGGGTATGATATGGACAGAGTACCTTTGTAAACATACAGATAGATCAAATAAGGTAAAAATACTAGATCTACATAGTAAACCACATATATTTACGGCACATATAAGCGATTTTGATATCAAAAAAGGCATTAAGATAGTTACTTTTAACGATATCACGCAGATAGAGTATCTAACAAACCATCTTGAAGATATGGTATCTAAAAAGACAACTGAACTTAAAGAGCTAAATAAAAACCTTGAGAAAAGAGTTGAAGAAGAGGTTGAAAAAAATAGAGAGAAAGATAAACAACTTTTTGAAAGGGAAAAACTAGCACAAATGGGTGAGATGATAGGAAATATAGCCCATCAATGGAGACAGCCTCTTTCAACTATCTCAACGGCTGCAAGTGGAATGAAGATGCAAAAAGAGTTTAATATTTTAAGCGATGAGATATTTAACTCATCTATAAATATCATAGTTGATACCACTAAGTTTTTATCAAACACTATAGATGATTTTAGAAATTTTATAAAAGAGGATAAGGAGCTAAAAGAGTTTAACCTTATATTCAATCTAAAGCAGGTTATGAAGATAGTCAAAGACAGCTACAAAAACAACTTTATACAGATCAGTTTAAAAGCAGATCACGATATTTTACTTAAATCTATACCAGGTGAGCTATCGCAGGTGATATTAAATATTTTAAATAATGCAAAAGATGTACTAATATCAAAAGATCAAGCAAAGAAATTTGTAAATATAGAGGTGATAGATCAAGGTGATAAAGTGATCATAAGTATAGAGGATAACGGCGGCGGTATCCCCGAAGAGATAATCCCTAAGATCTATGATCCATACTTTACAACAAAGCACAAAAGTCAAGGTACGGGAATAGGTTTATATATGAGCCATAAGATAGTGACAAAAAACCTAAAAGGGAATCTTTACGTACAAAACACCCAAAGCGGAGCAAAGTTCTTTATCGAACTTCCCCGCAATATAGGTTAAAAACCAAATAGTTTTTTCGCGTTTGTAGTTGTAAGAGAATTGATCTGTTCATACTCCATATCTAAAAGTTCTGCCATTTTTTTAGCTACATAACTGGTGTATTTTGGCTCATTTCTTTCACCTCTAAAAGGGTGTGGAGTAAGATATGGTGCATCTGTTTCAAGTACAAGTTTATCTTTTGGTATCTTTGGCAGCACTTGAACCAGTTTTCTTGCATTTTTAAAAGTAAGCACTCCCCCTATTCCAAAATAGAAATTATGCGCTGCCAAGCTTAACAACTGCTCATCGGCATTAAAGCAATGAAGCACTCCGCCAACTTCACCTGCATTATAATCTAAAAGTATCTGTTTGCTATCGTTTGAAGCATCTCTAATATGAACGATAAGTGGTTTTTTAACCTTTTTTGCAAACTCTATTTGAGCTATAAAAACCTCTTTTTGTTTTTTGATATTCTGCTCTTTCTCATCTTCATTCTCTGGAAGCCTATAATAATCAAGCCCGCACTCACCTATAGCAAGACATTTCGGGTGTGATACATATTTTTCAAAAAGTTCAATTTGGAAGTTATCTATATCGTATGGGTGTACACCTATAGAGAAGTAGATGTTTTCATATTTTTCACTAAGCTCTATAGCTCTTGGGAGGTCGTTTAGATCGGCACCTGGGATCAAAATCTGCTCGATCCCATCTTCTTGCGCCTGCTTTATAACTTCATCTATATCATCGAAATATTTTTCGTGATCAAGATGACAATGTGTGTCAATTATCGGAGACATATATTAAGAAAGAAACCTTTTTTCAGCAAGATTTAGTAAGCCGTTCAACTCACCTAGATCCTCTCTATTTATCCAGGCATCTATCCCGAAATTTTTAAATGCATCGTAATCTTCATGATCATCAATAATTGCAATAGAAACACATTTATCTTTCATAACATCGTGTTTTTTCTCTTCATAATCAAAAATTGTAGTGATATCTAGGATTAATACATCTGCACTATTTTCACCGCATCCCACTTCAAAGTGGCAAAGCTCATGTTTACTATCTACGAAGTCATCACCAAAATCTGTAAAAGTTACTATTTTCATTATTTATATCTCCATTTTCAACGTTACATCAATTATACATAAAAAACTATAAATTGTAAATTATTAGTTTTTTTGATTACAAAATGTATCTTGCCGTATCCTCATCTTCAACTATATCTTCTAGTTTTTCTTGTACTAACTCTTTTGTAACCGTGATCGTCTCACCCTTATGCTCATCGGCATCGAAGCTAATATCCTCTATAACCTTTTCTATAACAGTATGTAAACGTCTTGCACCGATATCTTCAGTTTTCTCATTTGCTGCAACGCTAAGTTTAGCAAACGCGCGAACCGCTTCATCATCAAATTTAAGTTCAACACCCTCAACACCAAGCATTGCAGTGTATTGTTTTAAAAGTGAGTTCTTAGTATTTGTAAGGATAAGATATAGATCTTCCTCTTTTAGCGAGTCAAGGTTTACACGAAGAGGAAACCTTCCTTGAAGTTCAGGTAAAAGATCACTAGGTTTACTTACGTGAAAAGCACCTGCACTTATAAATAAAATATGATCTGTTTTTATCTGACCAAATTTTGTATGAACAGAACTTCCCTCAACTATCGGTAAAAGGTCTCTTTGAACACCCTCTTTAGATGGATCTGAGTTTCTTCCATCTTTACCTGCAGCGATCTTATCGATCTCATCAAGAAAGATGATACCACCATCTTCTGCACGTCTTAGAGCTTCAAGTTTAATAGACTCATGATCAAGAAGTTTTTCACTAGCTTCACCTCTTAGTAAAACCTTTGCATCTTTGATCTTAACCTCTTTTTTGATCTTCTCTTTATTTAGTCCGCCAAGCATCTTATTTAAACTATCTTGAACAGAGCTCATATCCATAGGAAGGTTGCTGTCTATGATCTCAACCTTTGTTTTCTTTGGAAGTTCTATCTCGATCACTTTATCGTCAAGTTGACCGTTTACAACTTTAGCTTCCATTGTATTGTATGTTTTGATAAAAGACTCTTTTGCAGATTCACTTGCCGTACTTGGAAGAGGAGGAACCAGTATCTCAACGATCTGTTTGATAACCTCTTGATTTATCTGCTCCTCTATTTTATCTTCATACTCTTTCGTTACAAGATTTACAGATTCATATACTAAGTCTCTAACCATAGATTCAACATCGCGACCAACATAACCTATCTCTGTAAATTTTGAAGCTTCCACTTTGATAAAAGGCAAGCTCATCATCTTTGCAAGACGTCTAGCAATCTCAGTTTTACCCACACCTGTACTTCCTATCATAAGAATATTCTTAGGGATTATCTCATCTTGAAGTTCAGAATCAAGCTGCATTCTTCTATATCTATTTCTAAGTGCTAAAGCTATAGTTTTTTTTGCTTCGTTTTGTCCTATAACATAATCATCAAGATATTTTACGATCTGTTTTGGAGTCATATCCATTATTTAGTATCCTCGTTATTTAGTGTCAATAGTTTTATATTTTGGTTTGTGTAGATACAAAGCTCTCCAGCTATCATAAGTGATTCGCGCACAAGCTCTTCTGGAGCAAGACTAGAGTGCTTCTTAAGACTTCTAGCTGCTGCTATGGCAAAATTGCCTCCACTTCCAATTGAAGCAAGACAACCATCCTCAGGCTCAACCACATCACCAGTTCCGCTTAAAATAAAGATATGCTTTTCATTTAAAACAAGCATCATAGCCTCTAAACGTCTAAGCATTTTATCTTTTCTCCAAGCTTTTGAGAAACTAACAACTGCTTTTAAAAGGTCACCTTTTGTTGTCTCTAAATGCTCTTCAAACATATCAAAAAGGTTAAAAGCGTCTGCCGTACTTCCTGCAAAACCAGCTAGAACCTTATCTTTATAAAGTGTTCTAATCTTTGTAGCATTGTTCTTTAGAACCGTATCTCCGAAAGTAACTTGACCGTCACCTCCGATAACTGCTTTTCCGTCCTCGCTTTTATAAGCAAGTATGGTGGTTGCATCAAACATTATTCTTCTCCGATAACATCTATCTTAGCACTAGCATGAATTGCATGCCCTAGTTTACAATCAGCTTCAAAAATACCAGGAGTTTTTATCTTAGTATCAAGGTGTATCTGTTTTTTATCAAGTTCGATCCCTACCTCTTTTAACACTTCGCTAACCTCTTTATTTGTTACGCTTCCTATTAAGTGTCCGTTTGCTCCAATTTTATGTTTTACAGTGAATTTTGAAGATTCTATTTTCTCTTTTAACTCTTTAGCTGCTTTTATCTCAGCCTCTTCTATAGCTTTTAGTTTTGCCTGCTCCTCTTTCCACTCTGCTATAACATCTTCAGTTGCGTGTTTTGCGAAGCCTTTTGCGATCAAAAAGTTTTTTCCGTATCCATCTTTTACCTCTTTAACCTCACCGGTTTTTCCTAAACTTTTTACATCTTTTATCAATAATACTTTCATATTTTCTCCTTACTTTTTAATCGGCCGTTTATAATAAAAAGGTGGTATTTTATCATAAAAGTTCAAAGTAAATCTTAAAGAATAATTTTAGAGTAACGACGTAGCTTATTATTTTATATAGTTCTCTCTCATCAATCTAGCAGTTTGTTTATCTAGATCATCTCCTCTTTTGTCAAGATGATCTAAGATCATTTCAAATCTATCCTTAGGAAGGTGCTGTCCAAGTTTTATCTTACCCCTTATCTCAGTAGGAGCTAGTCTAAAAACCTCTATTTTTTCTATCATACTTTCATAAACCTCATCATCAAGCGGTATATATTTCCCCTCACTTTGAAGTTTTTGCATTAAAGACTCAAGAGCATATACCTTTGCGGCATAATTTTTTTCAATCTTAACACTCCCCTCAATAGATACCGATCTAAAAAAGTGCGTTGCTGGGCAAGCTAGGTTTTCATTTGAGCTAAAATATGACTGTATCAAAGAGTACGGCTCCACTACGCTAAATGAAGCAAAAGGGTTTGAAGCTATATATTCAGCTTTTTTACCTTTTTTACTTCCATGAAAATAAATAGTCTCATCGATATAGACAAAGTTAACTGGTACGCTGTATGGTTTGTTTTCATTTGACAGCCCTAAGGTGCCGTAGTCTGTACTTTGAAGGATATCTTTTATAATATTTTTATCGTTTATTTCAAATTGAGATTTCATAGAAAGATTATATAAAATTATAACTTAACCGTAAAGGAACAATTAGTGTATTATAATTACAATATAAAAGGAAATGACATGAGTTTTAACCCAGATGATTTTTTTAATAAGAAAAATGTAGAGGATGTTGTAAAGATGTTCCCCCATTTAGAGGAGCTAGATTATACTATCAGCAGTCTAAACGATGAGCTTATAAAAGTGAACTATGAGATAGTCTCTAGTGAATATAAAGACTTTACTTACAGTTCTATTGAGGATTATTACAGTTTTGAGGTTGATGAGATAGTATAAATGTCAAACTTTATACTTATATTTATATATCTTATTTTTGGATATATATTTAGTAAAACTAAACTTTTCAACCCCGCTACTCCAAACTACCTAAACAAGTTCGTTATATACTTTTCCCTCCCTGCTATGATACTTTTGCAGATACCGAGACTTAACTTTTCGACTGATGCAGTGATACCTATGGTGATAGCTTGGAGCGTTATGTCTATAAGTGCAGTTTTGGTGTTTTTAGTATCAAAATATCTAAACTTTTCAAAAGAGACTACTGGAGCTTTACTTTTAGTTACACCCTTAGGAAACACTTCATTTTTAGGTATACCTATTATTAGTTCATATTTCGGTGAAGAGGCTTTAGCTTACGTGATCATCTACGATCAGCTTGGAACATTTCTAGCTTTGGCAATATATGGAACCTTTATACTATCGATCTATTCAAGTACGACCAAACTAAACCTAAAGATACTGCTAAAAAAACTTTTTACTTTTCCGCCGTTTGTATTTTTACTAATAGCTTTTATGCTAAAAGATATCTCTTATACCGATACTCTACAAAGTATACTTCAAATATTAGCGGCTACAATAGTGCCATTTGCCCTAATAGCCGTAGGGATGCAGCTAAAATTAAAACTTGAAAAAGATGATATAAAACCCTTTAGTGTTTCACTTTTTATCAAACTTATCATCTCACCGATGGCGGCTATACTTATTTGTAAAATATTTGGATGGGATAGTGAGGTTGCCGCAGTATCGATTATGGAAGCAGGAATGGCACCAATGATAACAGCAGGAGCGATGGCATCTATGGCTGGACTTGCACCTAAACTTAGCTCATCTATATTGGGCTACGGTATAGTTATCTCATTTGTAACTACTTTTGCCCTTTTTCATATCTTGTAAATCTAAAGCAATAAACACTTTGATCAGTAAAGGCAAGCCTTACTGATCCTCTTTAGTGATCTTTTTAATATGTTTTTTTACTTTATTTTTCATTTTCTTATCATCTATGTTCTTAGACCATTTTTTAAACTCTTCAAGCAATTTTTCATCATCGTTTTTCAACTCATGATATTTATTTTTCCAATAATCAAGCTTCTCACTTAGCTCATCATTTTCATTTTTTTGGTTTTCACTATCTAGATACTCATCTGTCTTTCTTTGCATTATCCATCTATTGAACATATCATCAACCTCTTTAACAGCATCCTCTCTTATCTTTTTAGCATATTGTTTAGCAATTACAAAAGATAATACTACTGCTAAAAGAACAGCAAAAAAAGCCCAAAAAGCTATACTTGAACTTATGCTGTCTATTTTATTGTCTTGTCTTACTACAAGCGTATTGTATTTTTTTACATCCTCTTGAAACTCTTTTTCAAAAGCTTCTCTATCGGCTATACTTTGCAAGAGTTTATTTTCAAGCTCGATTATATATCTATCTATATTACCTATCTCTTTTTCAATAGTATTGTTTTGCACCTCTTTTATCTTATTTAGCTCAGACTTTATCTTGCCTATATCGTTATTTAGATCATCTCTTATAGTATTAAATCTATAGTCAACTATATCTATAACATTTTGAGAACCATCACTTTGTGCATTTGCAAAACCGCAAACTAATACCAAGGTAAAAACCGCTTGAAGTATTGATCGTAACATATATTATCCTTTAGCTATTTTCTATATTTCGATTATATCACAAAAAAACTATAATTTAATAATAATCTCTATAAAATATAGATATTTAACTTAAATTATATAGATATATCTAATAAAACATTGTACCAAAGCTATGTCACAACTATATTACAAAGTCTTCAAACGACTATTTTCAATACTCCAAATAGTATGAGAAATACTTTTTACGAACTCTTTATCGTGACTTATCATCAAAATAGTTCCACCGTATTCTTTTAAAGCTTCCTCAATTGAGATGATAGAATCTATATCCATATGGTTTGTAGGTTCATCCATTACTATTAAAGATATCCCATCAAGTAAAGCTTTAGATATAAGAAGTTTCCTAAGCTCCCCTGGGCTTGGCTGTTCATTTTCAAGTAATGTTTTTGGATTTGAGGATAATCTGGTCACAAAAGTAAATAGCTCCCCTTTTTTCTCATTTGATAGCTCAGATATGGTTTCAAACAACTCTTTAGCTAAAGTATCATCTATCTCTTGGGGCAGATATAAAAGCTCTTTTTGTTCTATTTTTGAGAGTAGATATTGTATAAAAGTGGTTTTACCTGAACCGTTATCACCTAGTAGTGCTATCTTATCACCGCTGTTTATTTCAATATCTGGATAGATTAGAGTTTTATTCTCTCCCATTTGTAGTTCACCGCTTTTTAAAATTATGGGGAAAATACCCCTTTGTAAGTTTTGCTCTATACTTACACCTTTTTTATACTCTTTATCAAGCTTTATCTTTTTTGCATTTAACTGCTCAAACTTTGTATTTAGAGTATCCACTTTTTTTGAATCGTTTTGATCGCGTCCTGTGAACTTTGCTAGATTTATCCTCTCTTTTGTACTGCTATCATGCTTATCAACTCCCCTTTTAGACAGGCGGCTTTTGGTTTTTGATACCTTTTCTTTTTGAAGCTGTATATTTTTTTGCAAAGCTTTTATTCTTATATTTTGGTTTTCTGACTCCTTACGCAAAGCTGTTAACTCTTTTATATGCTCATCCATAGCGTTTTTATAAGATGTTTTATACCTAAAAACATTGGCGTTCTTTATTATAAAAGTGTTTGTACAAAGTGTATCTAAAAGCTGTCTATCATGACTTACGATTATCCCTATATGTTTAAACTCTTTTAGTGTCTCTATCACAACTTGCTTTGTAGAGTGATCTAAATGATTTGTAGGCTCATCGAGTATCAAAATATCAGGCTCGCTAAATAAAGCCACAGCTATTTGTATCCTTTTTCGCTCCCCAAAACTAAGAGTTCCCCATCTATAAAGCCACTCATCTTGTATCCCTAGTAGATCTTTTATTTTAAATGTTTTAGCATTAAAAGTATAGATAAACTCCTCAAAACCCTCTGGCAGCTCTTCAACTTTTTGCTCGCAGTAGTAAACCAGTTCGTTACCGCTAATAGTTCCACTTTGAGCTTTTAGTTTTTTTGCAATAAGCTTTAAAAGAGTGGTCTTACCCGAACCGTTTTGCCCAACTATAGAGCTCCAACCCTTGCTAAAGTCGATATCTAGATTTGAAAAGATTTGATTATTTGTATTATCGTATCTAAACGATATATTGTTTAGTTTTAAATATTGCATATGATTTCCTTGATCGTGTGCAGTAGATATCAAGGATAATTAGTGTGTAGATTTTATCCTTGAGTTAAACTATTATTCTCATTGTTTGATCCTTTGTTTTTTATAATTATATCATAATCTTAAAACTATAAAAGTCGATTCGACCCTTATAGTTCACTTCCGTAAAGCTCCGCTGCTTCTTGAACTATAAGGTAAGCATCGGGGTCGTGCTCTTTTACAATTGTATAAAGGCTTGGTAGTCTTGATACGTCTATTGCAAGCATTAAAAGTGTTCTTGAGGCTTGCTGGTTTATATGTGCCCCTTTTAAGATCGTACCGTTCTTATCAAGTTTTTCATATATATCTTTTCCCATAGCTTCTGCATTATTTGTAATAATACTTACGGTCTTTTGTGCAGGTTTACCTGAAAGCAATAGGTCAACAACCCTTGAGGTTACATATACTCCTATTACGCTAAATAAAGCTTTTTCAACATCTCCATACACAAAGATAGAAGCAAACATAATAAATGCATCTATCACTAAAATGATCTGCGAGGTTTTATATCTACTTTTTAAAGCGATCACTTCGGCTAAAATAGTAGTTCCCCCTGTTGAAGAGCGACCAAGCATTACAAGTCCTACTCCAAGACCGATAAGAAGTCCACCAAAGATTGAGGCTAAAATGGTCTCATCGGTTGCAGGCTCAAGCTGAACAAACTCTTTTAATATATCGGTAAAAAGTGATATCAAAGCGATACTGATAAAGGTCTTTACCACAAATGCTTTACCAAAATATTTCATCCCTAAGAGTATCAAAGGGATCGCTATGATCGCTATCCAAGAACCTAAAGTTACAACAGGAAACACTGCATAAAACAGCTGGGCAAGTCCAACTCCACCACCTGTGATCACACTATTTGGGTTTAAAAATGCAACAGTTGAATAAGCTATAAAAAATGAACCCGCAACCACAAAAACCATATCTTTAAGCTTTTTCATTTTTTCTCTCTTTTAACATCTTAGCCAATCTTTTGATCCCTTTTTTAATATCTTTTTTACTTGAATGTGTATAGTTAAAACGTATCTCATCACACTCGCTTTCATCTAGATAAAACTCACTTCCAGGAACATAAACAACTTTTTCTTTAATAGCTTCAAAAACAAACTCGTAGGTATTGATACCGCGAAGTTTTCCATAGATAAACATTCCCCCTTTTGGCTCTTCAAACTCAAACTCAGGCAAGATATGTCTTAAAACAACGCTAAAATACTCCATCTTCTTTTTATATTCACATCTTAGTTTTTCTAAATGCTCTTTATAGTTTGACATATCATTTAGATACTCATCTAAGATATACTGCGATATACCGCTGCTGTGAAGATCGATAGTCTCTTTGATCTGAGTAAGTCTTGTGATCATATCTTCATCTGCTCTAACCCATCCTATTCTAAGGCTTGGGATCAAGGTCTTTGAGAAAGAGCCCAAATGGAAGCTATTATTTGGGATAAGCGAGCTTATACTTTTTTGCTTTTTCTCAAAATAAAGCTCACTATATGGAGCATCCTCGATAATATATCCACCCTCTTTTTTAACGATATCGGCTATCGTTTCCCTTTTATCTTGCGAATAGATAGAGCTTTTCGGGTTTTGAAAATCAGGTATCAAATAAGCAAGTTTTGCATCTTTATACTCTTTTTCAAACTCATCTATCTTAATACCGTCATAGTCTAAAACAGCACTTTGCATATTTAAGCTGTTCATTTTAAATATATTTACGGCACCTAAATATGAAGGCTTTTCAATAACTATATCTTTATGCTCAAAATATTTTGCGATAATATAAAGCGCTTGCTGACTTCCCGTAGTGATCAAGATATTTTCAGGCTTTGTCTCAAACCCTTCGCTATTGTAAAACTCAGCTATTTTTTTTCTTAATGGCGCGATACCGTTACTTACCGTATATTGAAAATGTTTTTTATTTTTAAAAACTTTCTCAGATGCTTTTGCAAGCTCCTCCATAGGAAATAAACTCTCATCAGGCAAACCGCCAGCAAATGAGATCGTACTTTCATCGATAGATTCTAATATCTCTCTAATAAATGATCTTTTCATATTTTTTGTCCTTAGAAATATTACATATTTAATTTTGATGAGATTATAGAACTTTTTAAGATTTTATTCTTTATAGAATTTGCTAGAAAAATTAACTATTATTGCTTAAAGCTATTAAAATTATTGCTATAATATATTTATGAAAAAAGATACTATTGAGAAACATACAAAAATAGCTAATGATATTATGTACTATATCTATAAATATATCGACACCGATATAAACCTAGATGAGTTAAGTATAGACCTTAATATAAGCAAATTTCATATGCACCGTATCTTTAAACAAGAGTTTGGTCAAAATATATATGAGACTATAAAATCGATACGGCTTCAAAAAGCTTCAAGTCTATTACTTACAAATAAAAATTCAACCATAACAGATATAGCAAAAATGTGTGGCTATAGTTCACAAGGTGCTTTTATAAGGGTGTTTAAACAAAAGTTTGAAATGACCCCAAAAGAGTGGAGAAAAGGGGGATATAAAAAGTTTGTAACCCAGATCATCACAAAATCCAAAAGTGCAAGTTTAGCTGATGTAGAGTTCTCTCACCTTAGCCCAAAAATAGTAAAGATGCCCTCACGTAAAGCTTACTATATAAGACATAAGGGTTACGGCAGATCTATAAAAAACACCTGGCAAAAGCTACAAACTTGGCTTTTATGTAACGATATAAAAAACTATACACAAGTGGGTCTACACCACGATAACCCTACAGTTACCCCTCTAGATGAATGTAGATACAACGCTTGTATCATAGTCGATGAAGAGATCAAAGATGCTTCACTTCCAACTTTAATGATGCCCGAGGGAGTTTATGCAAGGTTTGATTTTAGCGGAAAATACGGTGATATATTGAAATTTATGCACTGGGTATATTTTGAATGGCTTTTACAAAGCGGATATGAAACCACAACAAACCCCTCATACGCGATATATGAAAAGAACCATTTTTTGGATGATGATGAAAGATTTATAGTAAGCTATTTTATTCCTATAAGATTTTAACTATGTTACCTCTTAACTTTATATTTTCCTATTATATTCCAATTAGTTTCAAAATTCTACTTAAATCGTATAGATTTATATTATAATATTTTCAAATATTATAAGGAGTTGGTATGATAGCCGAAATAGTATTTGCAGCGGGATGTTTTTGGGGTGTAGAGAAACACTTTGAGAGTATGAACGGTGTTATAGACGTAAAGTCAGGATATGTAGGCGGCAACTATCCATACCCAACTTATAAGAAAGTTCTTAAGTTTAGAGGGCTCGGCAAAGACAACCCTTACGGGGTTGTAAACTATACTGAGGGTGTTTTAGTAAAGTTCGATACTACAAAAACTGATGCACGTACTCTTATAAGATCGTTTTGGGAACTGCACGATCCAACACAGTTAAACCGTCAGGGAAACGACTTTGGCAACAACTATAGAAGTGCTATCTACTATACAAATGAAAACCAAAAAAATATAGCCTACTCCACAAAAACAAAATACCAAACACTATTGAACGAGCACGGTTTTGGAAAGATTGTAACTCAAATAGAGACTTTAAAAAAGTTTTATGAAGCAGAAGATTACCACCAAGATTATCTAAAGAACAACCCTAACGGCTACTGTCCAAATCATGCCACTGGAGTTAAGTTTAAAAAAGATATCAAAAAAAAGATTGATGCGATAAAACCTTTAGGTGGTAAAGAGATACTTGTCATAGAAGCCGAAGGTTTTTGTCCATATTGTGAGATGTTTAAAAATGATGTAAGTTCAAAATACAAAGGAACACTTTCACTTAGAACAGCTACAACATCAAGTATAAAAGGTTTTAAGATAAAAACAAAGCTTGACGCTACACCGACCATACTTTTTATAGAGAATGGAGATGAAGTTTTTGCCCATAGAGGGTATCTAAACTCAAAAGAGTTTTATAAAGCTCTAGGCTCTTTTCAACTTGGTGAAAAAAGTGAAAGCTATAAGGTTGCGTTTAATAAGGGTACTGATTCTAGATTTTGCAAGCAGTATGATATCTTTAAAAATACACCCGATGGTGTGTTTGTAGATAAGCTTTCAGGCGATATATTGTTTGACACAAAAGATAGGTTCAACTCAGGTACTGGATGGCTAAGTTTTTATAAAGCGGTAGATGGAGCAGTAGTTGAAAAAGAGGATCTAAGCTATGGAATGGTTCGAACCGAAGTGTTGGCAAAAAGAAGCGGTGCTCACCTTGGGCACGTGTTTGATGAGTTTGGACATAGACGGTTTTGCATAAATGCTACCGTATTGGACTTTATACCAAGGGATAAAATAAAAAGTAAGAAAGAGTGATGTTAAGAGAGTAATAATACTAAAATAGGAGTTTACTATGAAAAGGTATATCTATATTGTAGTAGTTTTTATAATAAGTGTTGTATATCTAAATGCGCAAGATCTAAGAGTTGAGCCGCAAGAGCTTTTAAAAGAGATAGACTCTTATAAAGTGATCGATGTAAGAGATCAAGAGAAATACTCCTTGGGTCATATAAAAGGTGCGTTAAACCTTCCTATAAACCTAACATATGAACAAAAATCTGTAAACGGTAAGATCACAGAGCCAAATAAGATGCAAAGTATTTTAAGGGAACTTGGACTTGATATCAACGATAAAATAGCAGTATATGACGATGGAACCTATTTTGATGCTTCAAGACTTTTTTGGACTTTGGAGGTTTACGGCTTTAAAGATGTAAAACTTTTAAATGCAGGATTTGAAGAGTGGGAAACACTTGACCTGCCTATATCCACTCAAACCCCTAAACCTAAAAAAAGTTCATATGTAGCCTCTATAAACAATAAAAGACTAGCTACAAAGTTCACCACCCAGATCGCTACGAAAAATCCTAAACAAGTAATAATAGATGCAAGAAAATATAATGCATATATAGGTAAAGAATCATCTGCTATTAGATACGGGCATATCCCAAAAGCTATACATATACCTGCAAGTCACAATATCTCAAACAATAGCTCTATTGCAAAACTAAAAAGTTTGTCTGAACTGCAAGAGACATATAAAGATATAAGCAAAGATAAAAAAGTGGTGATATATTGTGCGGTTGGGCGTATATCATCCACAAACTATTTTGCTTTGCGTGAGCTTGGCTATGATGTGGCAAACTACGATGCTTCTTGGAAAGAGTGGGGAAATGATTTTAATCTTCCTATTATAAACAAAACAAAAAAGTAGGCTACTATGTGGAATAGATTTAGTATAAAGATACAACTTATCATCATAATATCTCTTATTGTCGTGGTTGTTGAAGCTGCTACACTTTTAGTGATACTAAACATCCAGCAAAAAGAGAATAGACAAAATGCAGTTATAGAAGCTAAAGCTATTACACAGTCACTTAATAACGACCTTTTAAAATATTTTCTCTCACCAAGTGCCGATATGCTTTCCGATATCACTTTTAGATTGACGGCATTTAAAAAAATAAGCGGTATGGTACTTTATGATGAAGCGAAAAACCCTATCTATAGATATAAAGACACCTCAAATATAGATCTAAAAAAAGATACTATTATTGAGAAAAGTTCAATATTTACAGATGATAACCTGCTTATAAAAAACGATCTTAGCATCGAAGGTTTTAACTTTGGTTTTACACTTTTAGATATAGACCTAACAGCTTTTAAAGAGAAACAAAAAAGTATAAGCTATACGATTTTAGCAGTGTTTCCTTTTGCCCTGCTCTTTGGATTGTTCTTGAGTCTTTTTTTAAGTAAAAGCTATACCCAGCCTTTTATTAGACTGATCGAAGCGATGAAAAAAAGTGAGCCAACAAACAATAAGATCGTAAAAGTTGAAACAGAGGCTAACAACGAGATAAAAGAGCTTTTTAACGGTTTTAATGAACAGATGGAGCAAATAGCAGAGTCATCAAAACAGCTTCACTTCCAAGCTACACACGATCAGCTTACAAATATTTACAATAGATTTTTTATGGAAGATGAACTACAAAAAGCTCTAAAAGATGAGAATAGCAAAGGCAGTGTTCTACTCTATATAGACCTAGATCAGTTTAAACTTATAAATGACTCAGCAGGGAACCAAGCAGGAGATAAACTTTTAAAGATGGTAGTTACACATTATCAAAGTATATTACCTGAAAATTGTTTCTTTGCAAGGGTTGACGGTGACGGATTTATGGTGCTGCTTCAAAGCTCAAACTTTGAAGATGGGAAAAAACTTTTAGAGAAAAGTTTAGAGAGGTTAAGGGACTTTAGATTTTCACACAACAACGAAACATTTAGCGTATCTGCATCTATCTCTTTAGTGTTTTTCAAACCTTTTGAATACACTCTAAAAGAGCTTTTAAAAGCAAGCTCAACTGCCCTCTATACTGCAAAAAGTAAAGGTAGAAACAAATCACATATCTATGATCCAAGTGATGAAACACTACAAAGAGTTTCTATTGAGATAGAAACTGCAAAACTAATCAAAGAAGCTCTTGGAAACGGTCCTGCTAGGTTTGAGCTCTTTGCTCAAGATATTGTGCCCCTGCAATATGAGAGCGATCAAGTGGGCTATGAGATACTTATACGGATGTGGGACAAAGACGGCAACTTTATACCCCCTGATAATTTCTTACCTGCAGCTGAGCGATATCAGCTTATGAGCGAGATAGATATATGGGTGCTTTGGACATATTTAGAAACTGTTACAAAAGATAGAGCCCATATAGAAAAACTACACTCTGCACATATAAACCTTGCAGGCTCAAGCCTTAATAACCCAGACTTTCAAGCAAAGGTAAAAGAGGCGATAGAGTATTTTGATTTTCCTTGGGAAAAACTTGAACTAGAAGTAACGGAAAGCTCTGCAATAGGAAGCTTTAATATGGCAAACGAGTTTATATCTTGGATAAAAAGTAAAAAAATAGGTCTTGCTCTTGATGACTTTGGTACTGGTATGGCTTCGTTTGAATACTTAAAAAGTATGCCTTTTGACGTAGTGAAAATAGATGGAAGTTTTATAAAAGATATGCATAAAGATCCAACCGATAAAGCGGTGATAAAATATATTCAAGAGATCGCTTCATTTAAAGGGCAAAAAACCGTTGCGGAGTATGTGGAAACAAAAGAAGATATCGAAGAGTTAAGAGCTATAGGAATAACATATGGGCAAGGGTATTACTTAGGAAAACCAAGAGCCTTAAGCTCTTGGTTAGAATGATTTGATTAGAAGCTTTCCCAATCATCATCATTAGATTTATCAGCCGTTATTGTTCTTGGCTTTGTTGAAATTGAGGGTTTATCCTCTTTTTTAGTTTCTGTTTTAGCAGGGGTAGGTTTAGGAGTTGTATCTACTTTTTTACTTTGTTGAGAGTTTGCTGTTCTAGCTTTTACGCTATCTTTTCCGTTAAACTCTTTCTCATCTGCGCTAGATACTACTAGTTTTGCTATCTCATCTGTTTGTAGTGCTACATCATTTGTTTGGGTAGCTATCATTGCATTTTGTTGTGTTTGTTGATCTAGGCTTGTTACTGCATCATTGATCTGCTCGATTCCACTTTGTTGCTCTTTAGAAGCCATCTCTACATCTTTAATAAGATCCATTGTTTTTAGTACATTCTCATTTAGGCTATTATATCCTGATATCATCTTATCAGCTATAGTTTTACCGTTATTTGCTTTTACTGTTGCATTTTCTACTAAAGACTTGATCTCACTTGCTGCTTCTGCTGAACGTGCTGCTAGGTTTCTTACTTCACCTGCAACTACTGCGAATCCTTTTCCTGCTTCACCAGCTGTTGCTGCTTCTACTGCTGCGTTTAGAGACAAGATATTTGTTTGAAATGCTATTTGATCTATAACAGATATTGCTTCATTGATAGCTGTTACTTGTGCATTTATCTCATCCATAGATATTGTTGTCTCTTGTGCTAGTTTTTGTCCATCATTAGCAGAAGTACTTAATTCATTTGCATAGTTAGACATCTTTACAACATTATCTGTATTATTTGTGATATTACTTGTGATCTCTTCTAGTGCTGCTGCTGTCTCTTCTAGTGCTGCTGCTGCTTCATTTGAATTTCTATTTAAGGTATCTACATTTTTTAGTAATACTGTTGAGCTATCCTCTAGGGTTAGTCCGTTTTGTTTATTTTCAACTAGCATCTCATTTATGATATCTGCTAGGTTGTTTAGTCCTTTTGCAACTCCGCCGTTATCGTTTTGAATTCTATCTCTAAAATCAAGCTTAGCGTATTTTGCAAGAAGATCGTTGATCTTATTAATATCTTGACATACGTTCTTACTTGTGATATCAAGCATCTCGTTAAAGATCACTTTTAGCTCTTGAAGACCCTCATTTTGAGTATCTTTTTCTATTCTCTCATTTAGTTTTCCATCGCCTACAATAGCAACAACCCTTTTAACATCATCTATTAATATAGCATCTTGTTCTAAAAGGTTTTTAGTTTTTGTGATATTTTCATTTACCACATCTGCCATATGTGTGATCTCGTTTGTTCCATCTATTTTAAGAAGTCTTGCTTCTGTTGTCTCTTTATTTAAATATCTAAAGAAGTTTAACAATCCATCTTGGAAACTATTGATAAGTCTTGTGATATCTCTTGGTAGGAATACTGCTAGTAAGATTGCTATTACTAGTATAATAATAGAGATAGTAGTAACTAAAGTTTGAATATTGCTATTTAGTTGTGCAACTTCAGGTCCAATCTTATCTTGTTCATTTTTAATTGAAAGTTTTACTTTATCTGCAAGTTCTGCAACTGCTGGTCCCATAGTATTTAGTTTATCTATACTTTTATTTCTTATATTGATAGTATTATATATATCAGTTACACCGTTTTCATATTTAGCTATTAAAGATATCGCTTCTCTAAGCTGAGCTTTTCTTGTAGGGTTTTGAATTTGAGATCTAATACTTATTAAAAGTTTATCAAGCTCTGCAAACTCAGTATTAACTCTATCATACTCAGCTTTACTATTTGTATCTAAAAACTTCATTACATAAAGTCTTGCTAGTAATAGATTTCTTAAACCTTTTGCAGTTTCAAGTGCTGCTTGAGTATCTTTATCTCTTTGAGCACTATTAATTATAGAGCTTAAAAGCTGTTCTATCTTTTTACCTGTTACATTTAGATTATTGTTTACGATATCATCTCTTTTATCCATATAGCCGGTAACTTTGACAAATTCACTTTTATAATCTTTCAGTATCTTTTCGATCTCTAACACTAAAGGTGCACGTTCCACATTTTTTATCTCAACTTTTGCACTTTTTATAAACTCTACCGTTAGATTAAAATATTTATTGAAATTTTCAATATTCTCTTTAGTCTTTATTCTTAAATAGCTTAGAACATTCATCCTAACCATAAGCATATTAGCTTGTACATCACTTGCTAAAACACTATCTCTTGCTTTATCTCTATAATTAGAAAAACCATCATTTGATTCACCTATTGCGTATGTACTATACAGTGCTAATACTGCTATTAATGCAACTATCACCGTAAAAGATGAAATCAATTTCATCCTAATTGTCAAATTTTTAAACATTGTCTCTCCTTCTTAACTAAATGTTTTAATAACAAAATATATAAATTTATTACCTAAATAACTATATACCCTCCTATTTATAATGCATCATCATTTACATTATTTTTCAATAATCATATATGAAAAAAGTGAAAAAGTAGTGAAAAAGTTTCGTAAAAATTTCTAAAAAGTTGCAAAAAAATTGTTTTATAAGTTTTTTTGTGAGATATTAAAATAAATTTTGAATAATTAATAATCTAGATAGGATAAGAGTTTTATACTCTTATCCTATCTATTTAGTAAATTTAGAAGCTTTCCCAGTCATCATCAGTTTTTTGTTCTGTTACGACCTTTGCTTTTTCTTTTGAGACTTTTTTTGTATCTTTAGATGTTTTTTTAGTTTCAGTTTTAGCAGGAGTAGATTTAGGAGTTGTATCTACTTTTTGAGTTTGTTGGGTATTTGCTGTTCTAGCTTTTACGCTATCTTTTCCGTTAAACTCTTTCTCATCTGCGCTAGATACTACTAGTTTTGCTATCTCATCTGTTTGTAGTGCTACATCATTTGTTTGGGTAGCTATCATTGCATTTTGTTGTGTTTGTTGATCTAGGCTTGTTACTGCATCATTGATCTGCTCGATTCCACTTTGTTGCTCTTTAGAAGCCATCTCTACATCTTTAATAAGATCCATTGTTTTTAGTACATTCTCATTTAGGCTATTATATCCTGATATCATCTTATCAGCTATAGTTTTACCGTTATTTGCTTTTACTGTTGCATTTTCTACTAAAGACTTGATCTCACTTGCTGCTTCTGCTGAACGTGCTGCTAGGTTTCTTACTTCACCTGCAACTACTGCGAATCCTTTTCCTGCTTCACCAGCTGTTGCTGCTTCTACTGCTGCGTTTAGAGACAAGATATTTGTTTGAAATGCTATTTGATCTATAACAGATATTGCTTCATTGATAGCTGTTACTTGTGCATTTATCTCATCCATAGATATTGTTGTCTCTTGTGCTAGTTTTTGTCCATCATTAGCAGAAGTACTTAATTCATTTGCATAGTTAGACATCTTTACAACATTATCTGTATTATTTGTGATATTACTTGTGATCTCTTCTAGTGCTGCTGCTGTCTCTTCTAGTGCTGCTGCTGCTTCATTTGAATTTCTATTTAAGGTATCTACATTTTTTAGTAATACTGTTGAGCTATCCTCTAGGGTTAGTCCGTTTTGTTTATTTTCAACTAGCATCTCATTTATGATATCTGCTAGGTTGTTTAGTCCTTTTGCAACTCCGCCGTTATCGTTTTGAATTCTATCTCTAAAATCAAGCTTAGCGTATTTTGCAAGAAGATCGTTGATCTTATTAATATCTTGACATACGTTCTTACTTGTGATATCAAGCATCTCGTTAAAGATCACTTTTAGCTCTTGAAGACCCTCATTTTGAGTATCTTTTTCTATTCTCTCATTTAGTTTTCCATCGCCTACAATAGCAACAACCCTTTTAACATCATCTATTAATATAGCATCTTGTTCTAAAAGGTTTTTAGTTTTTGTGATATTTTCATTTACCACATCTGCCATATGTGTGATCTCGTTTGTTCCATCTATTTTAAGAAGTCTTGCTTCTGTTGTCTCTTTATTTAAATATCTAAAGAAGTTTAACAATCCATCTTGGAAACTATTGATAAGTCTTGTGATATCTCTTGGTAGGAATACTGCTAGTAAGATTGCTATTACTAGTATAATAATAGAGATAGTAGTAACTAAAGTTTGAATATTGCTATTTAGTTGTGCAACTTCAGGTCCAATCTTATCTTGTTCATTTTTAATTGAAAGTTTTACTTTATCTGCAAGTTCTGCAACTGCTGGTCCCATAGTATTTAGTTTATCTATACTTTTATTTCTTATATTGATAGTATTATATATATCAGTTACACCGTTTTCATATTTAGCTATTAAAGATATCGCTTCTCTAAGCTGAGCTTTTCTTGTAGGGTTTTGAATTTGAGATCTAATACTTATTAAAAGTTTATCAAGCTCTGCAAACTCAGTATTAACTCTATCATACTCAGCTTTACTATTTGTATCTAAAAACTTCATTACATAAAGTCTTGCTAGTAATAGATTTCTTAAACCTTTTGCAGTTTCAAGTGCTGCTTGAGTATCTTTATCTCTTTGAGCACTATTAATTATAGAGCTTAAAAGCTGTTCTATCTTTTTACCTGTTACATTTAGATTATTGTTTACGATATCATCTCTTTTATCCATATAGCCGGTAACTTTGACAAATTCACTTTTATAATCTTTCAGTATCTTTTCGATCTCTAACACTAAAGGTGCACGTTCCACATTTTTTATCTCAACTTTTGCACTTTTTATAAACTCTACCGTTAGATTAAAATATTTATTGAAATTTTCAATATTCTCTTTAGTCTTTATTCTTAAATAGCTTAGAACATTCATCCTAACCATAAGCATATTAGCTTGTACATCACTTGCTAAAACACTATCTCTTGCTTTATCTCTATAATTAGAAAAACCATCATTTGATTCACCTATTGCGTATGTACTATACAGTGCTAATACTGCTATTAATGCAACTATTACCATAAAAGATGCTATAAGTTTCATCTTTATCGTCATATTCTTGAACATTTTCTCCCCTTTGTGAGTATATTTTTTATACAATCCTTAATGTTATTTTAAATCAATAATTAACAAAACAAACTTAAAAAAACACTAATATGTAATTTTTGTGTAATAATATCATAAATATGATGTAATTGTGATGTAGTTTTATAGTAATTTCAATAATTTACAAATTATAAACTTATTGTATTGGAAGAATAAAGGTTAATATGGGATTAAAGTAAGGGGATAGACCACTTTTTATAAAAAGCAACAAGTCTTAAGAGAACTGCTGATACAAATATGATAAGCATTGCATAAAAATTTATCAGATCAAAGTTATGTAAAATATAGAAACTTAAACCTACAAGTAAAGATACAGTTCCGTAAAATCCTGTTTTAAATACAAACGGCACTTCGTTGATAATCACATCCCTTGCAATACCACCGCCGACAGCAGTGATAAAAGAGAGTGCTAACACGCCTGTAAGGTTAAAACCGTGCTCTAAAGCTATCAAAGCTCCCGTGATACTAAAAGAGACCAAGCCGATAGAATCACTGAGTATAAAGATAGGTTTGTTCTCTATTGAATCTTTTTTATGAAATCTAAATAAAATAAGTAAGATCATCAAAGCTAGAACTATAAGTGCTGGCATATTGTTTGAAAATGTGTACGGTGTTCTATCAACTATAACGTCACGAACGATACCGCCGCCAAGAGCTGTAAGAAAAGTAGAGATCAAAATACCTAAAAGATCAAGCTTATTTCGTACACCTACGAAAAAGCCGCTCATTGCAAAAGCTATGATCCCAATATATTCTGCTATTTCAAACATTTAATTGCTTTTATTATCAACTCTTGCTCCAACTTTTTTACTTTTGTCTCTAAAGATTCAGGGGTATCACTAGATAATACATCCAAACTTTCTTGAACAATTATACCACCTTCATCATAATTTTCACTAACATAATGTATAGTAGCCCCACTTTGTTTCTCACCGTTTTTTATTACCGCTTCATGAACAAATCTTCCATACATCCCTTTTCCGCCGTAGTTTGGTAATAGTGCAGGATGTGAGTTTATGATTGTGAAGTTATTTGTAAGAGAAACAGGTATCTTTTTCATATATCCAGATAGTACGATAAACTTGCATTTATAGTGCTCTAAAAGGTTTAAAAGCTCTACCTCTACATCATCACATACCTTATCGTTCAATACAAAGTTTGGTATGTTATACTTTTTTGCTTTTTTTATTACATTTGCATTTGTATTGTTTGAAACTACGAAAGAGATATTTATATCTAAAAGATCGTTTTTACCTGCATTGTATAAAGTGTCGAGAAAACTGCCGTTGTGAGAAGCAAATATTGCAATATTTTGCATCTGGTTCCTTAAAATTTTTCGTAACTCTACTAAAAGTTTTCTTGCCATAAACTTTTGTTTATTTCCTAAATCGTACAGTTTATAATATATATTTATATTTAATAATGATAAAATTTATCAATAGAAAATATTAAGAGAAAAAAATGGCTAATAAAGAAGAGATATCAAAGTCTGCTCAAAAGATAAAGAAGAATATATATCTATACCCTATTTTCCTGAGTTTAGCGATTCTTTTTAGTTTTTCGTTTATTATATATTCATCTATGGAAAACTATAAAAAAGAGCAACTCTCACAACTTGAACAAAAGCTTATCAACAAAGAGAAAGACTACTCAAAAAAACAGCTTCTTCAGTTGATAGATCAGATTGAACTAGATGTCAAAAGTACCGAAGAAACATTAAAAAGCAATATAAAAAATAGAATATATGAAGCAGTAGATATTGTTCAAAATATTATAAAAGAGAACAAAGGAAAAAGCAAAGAGGAGCTAAAAAAGCTAGCATCTATTGCACTTGCACCAATAAGGTTCTTTGATGGACGAGGCTACTACCTTGTATATGATAGAGATAATAAAAGATCAGTGATACACCCTGTAAAGAAATTTATCGGTAAAGATATGAGCAACTTTAAAGATAAGAAGGGTCAAACTCTTATTAAACTTTATGATGAAATAGTTGATACAAAGGGTGAAGGCTACACTTCTATATACTTCGTAAACCCAAATCAAGAAAAAGATAAAGAGTATAAAAAAATAGTCTTTGTAAAACTAATACCTGAGCTAAACTGGGTGATAGGTACAGGTGACTATCTAGACGAAGTAAAAAAATCTGTTCAAAAAAAAGTTGTAGAGAAAACATCACTTTTAAGATATGGAAACAGCGGTTACTTTTGGATAAACGATACAAAACACAACCTTATAATGTATCCTTATAGAGAGAGTTTAATCGATGAAAATAAAAAATATCTAAACATAGAAGCAAAAACCAGAATAAAAATGTTTGTCAAAGAAGCTTTAGCACACCCCCAAGGAACTTTTGTAGAGTACTTTTGGGAAAAGCCTAAACAAAATGAACTTTATAAAAAGATAGGATATATTAAACTTCTGCCTCAATGGGACTGGGTGATAGGTACAGGTGTCTATCTTGATGATATATCTAAGATCATAGAAGAGGAAAAAAAGAAATACAAGAAACAATTTGTAGAGCTTTATACTCACCTTTCAATGGTCTTTATTATCATCATTATTGCCACTTTTGCTATATCTCTTAAACTATCAAATAGGATAAAAAAAGAGTTTATACGCTATTCAAATACTTTTAAAAATTTAAATGAAAATCTAGAGGATGAAGTAGCTAAAAGAACAAAAGAGTTAAATGAGCTTAATGATAACCTTGAGATAAAAATAAAAGATGAGATAGAAAAGAATAGGATACAAGAGATACAGATTTTAGAGCAATCAAAATTTGCACAAATGGGAGAGATGATAGGAAATATAGCTCATCAATGGAGACAACCTTTAAGTATTATAAGTACAATATCTTCAGGTTTAAGACTTAAACTTGAATATGAGCATAAACTGGATAAAAAAGAGACTATGGATAACCTAGATACTCTAAATAAAACCACCCAACACCTTTCAGATACTATAGATCATTTTAGAGATTTTATAAAAGAGAAACGCGAGCTTAAAACTATAGTCGTACAAGATAGGATCTTAGAGGTGTTAAATATCATCTCTGCTTCATTAAAGAACAACCATATCGAACTAATAAAAGAGCTTCATGTAGATGATCCTATAGAGATAAGAATAGTGCTAGGGGAACTTTCACAAGTACTTATCAACCTTCTAAATAACAGTAAAGATGCCCTTATACAAAACAATATAGAGAATAAATGGGTAAAAATATCTTGTATCAAACAAAAAAATACAGCTCTTATATCTGTTGAGGATAATGCAGGAGGTATACCAGAACAATACCTAACTAAAATATTTGATCCATATTTTACTACTAAACATCAAAGCCAAGGTACGGGTATAGGTCTTTATATGAGTAAAAATATTATAGAGAAACACCTAAATGGTAAACTATATGTACAAAATACTAAAAACGGCGCAAAATTCTTTATAGAGCTTCCACTATCTTAACAAAAAAGCTCATACTTTACATCATCTTTAGTGATAAGGTCTTTTGTGGTATCTATCTTAAAACCGCCGTTTTGTAGTGCTGTTTCTACGATCTTTTTATTATATGGGTGCACCTCATCACATGCTAAATAGATATTCACATCAAGCCATTTTGCTTCCATTATCTCATCTGTATCTTGGATATCTATCTCTTTTGTTAAAGGTATCGCACGGCAAACCACATAAAGGTTTGACTCATTGAACTGTCCTGGTGAGAAGTGCCCCAATGATATAATAGAATCAAACTCAACATTTACTCCTGTCTCCTCATAAACCTCACGGATCAATGCAGTTGAGATATTTTCCCTATCATCTATATGTCCCCCTGGAAGTTTATATTTTTGCCAAAACCTATCTTTTATCACAAGTAGTTTATTGCCGTCTAAAACCACGGCTCCTACGCCTAGAGTATGGTTTGTAGCTGTAGGGATCACGGGATCATCTATAAGCTTTTTTACCAAAGTGATATCAAGTTCATTACAGTGGTGAAATACAAAACCGTACTCCGTAAGTAATGGGATTAGATGGGAATCTTTTATACTTAGTTTTATCCATAGAAGTTTTTTCTTTTCTAAGTGATCAAATAGATAGATAAGCTCCTCTTTTAGCTCTTTTAGATCATCTGGAAATTGTGCGATTATCACGCCGTCATATTTGTCGTTGATAAGGTCAAGAGACCTGAAAGTTTCATTCATTTATAACTCTTTTGTCTATGTAAAACACGACCGATAATTATAGTATCATCAATTTGATCAAATAGTATTCTATAATTTCCAACTCTAAGTCGATACGCAGGCTCAAAGTTTGTAAGTTTTTTGATATTTTGAATATCTGGAAAGTTTTTTAGCTCAAGTATTTTATTATGAATCTGAGTTTTGTAAGGCTCAGATATAGATTTTAAATCTTTTACTGCACTTTTTCTAAGTTCAATCTTCATTTTTTAAATATTCATCAAAAGATATAGTTTCCTCATCTCTTGTGGCTTTTAATAGTTTTAAATCTTCTAAATCTTGCTTTTCAACTATCTCTAAACCATCATTCTTAAAATGATCTAACATCCATAAAACTTTTTCTGTTAAAGTTTCATTTTGAATATTTATAGTAAGTGTTTGCATAATAAATACTCCTTTAAAATGTCCCATTTTAAAGGGACTTTACATAATTACTGTTTTTAGTGTAATTTATAATTTAAAGATTATAACTAAATCAATATATAACTATTCTTGAGAATAAAATCTAAATAGATACTTTGCTTTCTAAAATTTCAGTTTTTATTTATATTTCTCATTTTCATTAATTCATTATGCTCTATTAAAAATATCAATGTTTGTTGCACATAGTCTCTTATAGCATCTCTTGTAAGCTTATCAAGTTTTATAACTTTTTGCCCTCGTATAGTTTTTCCCTTACCGAATAGTTTAGAGTATTTATCATCTAAATGTCTGCCTCTAAACCAACCAATATGGATATAATCGTCATATGCTTTTAAATAGCAAAAACCTCCCTCTTTTGAAAAGTATGAAGTGATGTTCTCGCTAAACTTCTCTTTTACTCCGTTGCCTATACAAATCTTTATATAATCTCTAGTACTTAAGAAAAGCTCTGCTAAAGGGGAGTTGCTATCTTTTGCAAAAGCAGTTCTTTTGATATTTTTTTTCATAAACTATTTTAGCATAAAGTTGATTGTGATTAAAAAAAGGGGTTGAAGTATAAAAAGGGGCTAGAGCCCCTTTTAAGAAGATTATTGTTTTTTTACAAACTCTTGTTTTAGTTTAATAGCACCTACACCCGGTACTTTACAGTCTATATTGTGTCCGTCGCTACCCTCAACAAGTCTAATACCTTTGATCTTTGTACCAACTTTTATACCTGAAGAGCTGCCTTTTACTTTTAGATCTTTTATAACAGTTACATCATCTCCATCTTGTAATATATTTCCATTTGCATCTTTTACTACAAGCTCATCTTCATCTTCACCGATCTCATTTGGGTTCCACTCAAAAGCACACTCAGGACAAACTAATAAGCTTCCATCCTCATATGTATATTCGCTTCCACATTTAGGACAATTTGGTAATTGCTCCATTATATTCCTTTATTAGGGCACTTTAAAATATCTAAGATACCCATTATTTTTTCGTATTTTAAGATATTAATGAGAATATGTCAAATAAATATATATTTTTAAATCAAAGCGTTAATATATCCGCAAGTTTTATAGGAGTAGAATAGTCAAATAAAGGATATGAAATGAATGTACAAAACAGTATGTCGCCTATTTTAAATGCAAAGCATCAGCAAGCTGCTCAAGCTGAAAAGCAGATGAAAGCAGCTGTAGCAAATAAAGTTGCGATACAAAGTAGCAATCTAAATCTTGTTGATCCAAAGATGGCTGAACAGCTTCAAAACCAAACGGTACCTATGGCTTACCAGTCAAACGGAAGTGTGAAAAATACTCCATCAAACTCTTTGGTAGATGTTAAAGCTTAAAACTACCGCTATACAGTAAACACAATAGATATTTTATTTATTGTTTACGACAGATTTTCTAAGAAGCTCTCTAAACTCAGCAACAATATCAACTTCCCTTTGGTAGATATATTTAGATAAACTATCCCTATCCTCATGAGGCAAGTTAAACAACACAACTATATTTACACCGTTCATTTTAGGTACAACTTTATAGATACTTGTTTCAAACTTGAGTACAGATTTATACTTTTGCTGAATAGCATCTTTTCTATAGATCGCTATATTTAATAAAAGTTGATCATCTATATTAAATCTCTCTTTGGTTGTAGTAAAATCAAAAGATATAGATTTCACAGAGATATTATTTACATTTACCCTATATGGAACATTATCTTTTATAACTACAAGTTTAAAGTTGTCATCAGGATTAACCCTAACATCAACCCTTCTTTTTGGTGAGTATTGCATATATTTAAGATCTTTTAATTTAGCAGTTCTTTCTTTTTGATTGGCACTAAAAAGTTTAGCGATAAATATCTTTTTTGAATCTTTACTCTCAAACACTATATATTTTTCAAAAAGAAGTGCTTGAAACTGTACATTATCAAGTTTGATCTCTATTACGTTCTTTTCATTTACACTAAGAACTTTACCATTTCTTGATATCGGTACACCCTTATAGTAGTTTGTAAACTCGAACTGATCACTTTGCTCTAGCACATACCTAAGTACATTATAGATATCTTCACCAATTGTTTTTATCTCTTTACTTTGAGGTGCTATATTGTCTATATTGGCAATAGCTTTCTCTATTGCTTCATCTAGTAGTTTAAAATCTATCGGTTTTGGTATAAAATCAGTTATACCAATATGGATAGCTTCAAGAAGACTATCCACTTCAAACATTGCCGAAGTTGCAACTATCTGCATATTTGGGTCTGTATTTTTTATACGCTTTAATAGGTTTAATACATCAATATCATTGGAGTTTAGATCAGCTATCATTATATCAGGAGAATTGTCTTTTAAATAATCTAAACCTGTTTTCCATTCATCTATAACATCAATATGTGAAAACTTAGGATTCAAGTAATCTAAAACGCTCTCTTGATAGCTTTTATTCTCATCAACTATCAATATTTTCAAACTCTCTATGCCCATAAATAACCTCATTATTCTTTAATTATATACTACTACAAAAATCCATTATGAATAATTAAATGAGCTGTATTTAACTATATAATTGATAAAATCGATTTATGAAAATGATAAATATTATAAATGAAAGAGTTGCTGAGATATCTAAAGAGGTTATGGCTTTAGTAGAGAATCAAAAGCTCTCTTTAACAGATAAAAATAGCTTGATGCAGCCTTTAGTTGAGGAGAAAAAAGTGTTAGAACACACTCTTGTTTATTTAGAAAAGATCAAAAACACCGACTATAAAGGTTTATGCCACGGCGGTGGTAATTGAGCGTAGAGCGCCTGCCGTTTGGTACGATAGTTCCAAATAAACAAAACGCCGTATTTTTAGCTATATACGTAAAAGAGATATCTCCATGGAGATATTTCGATAACTCCTTTAGACACCTTAAATGCCCTGCTGTTATTATGATAGATCGATGGGACGGACGAAGCGGCTTTCCAGGAGGTACTGTTGAAAAAAATGAGCCTTTACTTGATACTTTAGTTAGAGAGATTCACGAAGAGATAGGGGTAAGGGTAAAGCCTGATAAGGTTGAACAGATTGTGACCCATAACGGCAAGCTTGTAACACACCTTTACGGTTTAGAGGTTCAAGAGATAGAGTTCTTGCATATCTACTACCATATCTTAAATAACTTCTCACGCTCTATTTTACACCATGCCTACGAGGGTGAAGGTGATGATCGCTCACACTTTCTCTCTGAGATCACGGGGATAAAGATAGTGCCTATTTTTGAGCATGACAACAAGGGTATCAATAGATTCTTAGAGAATAGTTTTGCAGGAAGCGGGAAAGAGGATCTGCTTGTATTTTTAAAAGAGAAGTTTGGACTTAATTATTACGACAAAGTCTAGCTGTCTTCCCCTACTTTATAATTTATACTTCGTGAATTAAAAAACTCAATAAACATATTAAAATATTTACTCGCTTCATCTTTATCGTAACTTGCCACAGATATCACCACAAAGCGTTTATCCCCTGCAATTTGAGGAAGAGATGATACATCTATATTTGATGGAATACGCTTCATAGTATCGATAATCTCGTTCTCACTAACTTGCGCTTTTAAAGTTAGTCTTGTTTTTACTTGGTTTAGCGGGTAGTATTTATCTAACGCTTCAAGTATCATACTTTGTGCCATAGATGGAAAACCAGGTACAAAGAAAAAGCGCTTTTGTAGATAAAACCCTGGTACATTTGTAACCACATTTTTTAAAAGCCCTGCCTCAAGCGGAAGATTTGCCATATTTATTCTATGTGGATAAGCTTCATCACCAAACTTGTCTATTATAAGCTCTTTTGCTCCATTATTTATCTCCATCTTTCCATCTGTAAAAACCTTCGCCGCACACTCCCTTGTATAATCATCAGGCGTTGCTCCAATACCGCCAAAAGAGAACATTACGGAGTTTGGATCGTTTTTAACCAAGCTAAAAACATCCTCTATAAAACTAGGCTCATCTTTGATCACAAAGCTTGCTTTTTGCTCCCAGCCGCGCTTTAAAAGCTGCTCGTTTAAAAAGGCAAAATGTGCATCAGTTCTACGCCCGTTTAATAGTTCACTACCGATAATTACAGAATAAAAGTTCATCTATATCTTACTTTGTATAAACTTGTCCATATCTTCAACGATCTCTTCGATACTTCTCTCACCATTGATCTTTTTTAATAAACCTTTTGAAGAGTAAAACTCTTGAATACCAGCTAGAGGTTCAATATATACTTTCATTCTATTATTAAATACTTCCTCGTTATCATCAGCTCCTCGTGAACGTCCAAGAACTCTATCTCTTGCCACATCTTCACTAACTTCAACTTCAATAACATTTACAAGTTCCACTTCATCATCTGTTTGTAAATATTTATCAAGCTCATCTCTTTGCTCAAAACTTCTTGGATAACCGTCTATTATAACCACATCGTTTGGTGCTTTTTTAATTGCATTTGAGATTGTTTTTATAGCAACATCGATAGGTACTAAGTTTCCTGCGCTCATTATCTTATCTAATACTTTTCCCAGTTCACTTCCCGTAGCAACCTCAGCACGGAACATATCTCCCGTTGAATAGTGTGTAATATTTGAATGTTTTTGTGCTATAAGTTCTGCATCGGTTGTTTTACCACTTCCAGGAGCACCGATAATTAAAAAAAGTTTTTTCATCTATATCCTTCATCGTTTTGGAATTTAATTGTAGCAAAACTCATTTGAACTCTTAGTTAGATTGTTTATTTGATATTAAATGGTTTTTTACTACAATACGCTCACTAAAAAGAATGTTAAGGAAATATACTATGAATTTAATGTTATTTGGAGCACCGGGAGCTGGAAAAGGAACTCAAGCAAAATTTTTAATTGAGAAATACAATATCCCACAAATCTCAACAGGTGATATTTTAAGAGCTGCGATTGCAGATAAAACTGCAATGGGTATGGAAGCAAAACAATATATGGATGCAGGAAAACTAGTGCCTGATTCAACAATTATTGGTATTATCAAAGATAGACTGGCTGAAGATGACTGTAAGAACGGTTTTATCCTAGACGGTTTTCCAAGAACTTTAGCGCAAGCGGAAGCTTTAAAAGAGTTAATGGCAACTATGAACATCAGCTTAGATAAGGTTATCTCTTTAAATGTACCTGATGAGCTTATCGTTGGAAGAATCACGGGAAGAAGAGTTTGTTCAAAATGTGGAGCATCTTTCCATGTTGAATTTAACCCATCAAAAGTTGAAGATGTATGTGATTACTGTGGTGGTGAGCTAATTATCAGAAAAGATGATAATGCTGAAACTGTAAAAAGCAGACTTGGAGCATACCATGAGCAAACTGCACCACTAATCGATTTTTATACAAAAATGGGTGTATTTGTTGAGCTTGACGGAACAAAAGATGTTTCAGATGTTACAAAAGATATGATCGACGCACTTTCGTAATCTTAAACACTTCAAAGAAAAAGGGCAGTTACTATTTAACTGCCCTTTTTTATATCTATCTTCTAGCTCTTCTATTATTTGAAAAATTTTGCTTTGCTACCACTATATCTTTTTGACGCTGTTTTTTCATAGGGTCTTTTTCTACATATATAGGCTTTAGGCTCCATGGATCAAGCTCTGTATAATACATAAGCGTTGAGTAGGTTGAAGGTGTGGGTGTAAATATCTGTATCTGTTCGGGATTTAAGCGCAGGTCACGGTTTGCAAAATCTTTTAGATCTTTCATATCTTGCTCGCTGCATCCTGGGTGTGCGGCTATCATATAATAAGTAAGAAACTGTTTTTTACCGCTTTTTTGGCTAAGGTTTTCAAACTTTCTTTTAAAATCAAGCAAAACATCCTTACTTGGTTTTCCCATAAATTTCAACACCTTTGTTTCACTATGCTCAGGTGCTATTTTCATCTGACCGCTTACGTGGTTTTGTGTGATCTGCTTTAGATACTCTTCACCATAAATTTTATCTTCATTTATAAGATCGTATCTAATCCCAGAGTTTACAAACACCTTTTTTACACCGTTTACTTTTTGAATATCTTGTAAAAGTTTAATATTTCTTTGATGGTTTGGTTTTAAAACGGGACATATTTTAAAGTCGTTATGTTTGGGGTTGCGATTGCTTGCATTAAACATCTTAAAGCCTGTACAGCGTTTATCTTCACATACACCCTCTTTAAGTTTTTTATCACACTCATAACCGTACATATTAGCAGTTGCCCCACCCACATCAGATATTATCCCTTTAAATTTAGGTGAAGCGGTAAAACTCTTTACCTCTTTTAAAATAGAGCTTTCACTCCTACTTCGTATAGTTCTTCCTTGATGAACAGAGATAGCACAGAAATTACACTCCCCGTAACAGCCGTGATGGGTTGTGATAGAAAAGCGTATAGTATCCATCGCTTTTACGTTACCATCTTTTGCGTAAAACGGATGCACTTCTCTTTCATAATCAAGATCATACACATTATCGATCTCACTCTCATCTAGATAAAATGCAGGGGGATTTTGTATAAGATAGCGTCCATTATGCTCTTGATAAAGCCCACGAGAGCTTAGAGGGTCATTATTGTTATAAAAACTATGGAACATCTTTATAAATTTTGATTTATCATTTTTATCTTGACAATCTTTTAAGCTTGGAAGCTCTATATAATCATCTCTTTTCTCTTTTGAGATATAACAAACCCCGCGCACACTCTGCACACTTTGTTGTTTTTCTAGAGCCTTAGCAAGTTCAACTACAGGACGCTCCCCCATTCCGTAAATTATATAATCGGCCTTTGCATCAAAAAGAATTGAGCCTCTAACCTTATTGCTCCAAAAATCGTAATGCGCTACACGTCTTAAGCTGGCTTCTATTCCACCTAAAACTATTGGTGCCGTATCTTTAAAATATCTTCTTATCAAATTTGTATAAACGATACTTGCTCGATCGGGGCGTTTTCCGTTCTTGCCTCCCGGGGTAAAATCATCGTTATTTCTATATTTTTTTAGTGCCGTATAGTTTGCAACCATTGAGTCAACCAAGCCCGCACTAACACCCCAAAAGAGTTTTGGCTCCCCTAGTCTTGTAATATCTTTTTCGTTATTTATATCAGGTTGTGCAATGATACCTACTTTGTAACCTTTCTGTAATAGTAGTTTTCCTATTATTGCCATACCGTTATACGGCGAGTCAATATAGGTGTCACCGCTTATAAGTACTATATCGAGGGCTTCCCAGCCAAGTGTGTTAAGTTCATCTTTAGTTGTAGGTAAAAACAATATATCTTTCTTTGTATTTTTGTTTGAATTATACCAAATTAAACAATCATTTAGATAAATAAAAGTATAATGGCTATTAAAATAAATTCAGTCTAGGAAATTTTTATATGGATATGTTATTAGCTCAAAAAATCGACTCTTTGCCTCCTCTACCAAAAACAGTACTTGAGCTAGAAGAGTTTAAAAAGTCACCAGATAAACAGCCTACTGTATTGGTAAGTATTATCGAGCAAGATCCTCTAATAGTTGCAACACTACTTAAAGTTTCAAACTCTGCAATGTTCGGATTTAGAAGCAGCGTTGAGACTCCAAGCCGTGCAGTAAATCTTTTAGGTATCAACTTTACTCTTTCAATCGCATTTGGAAGTAGTATTAAAAATATGATCGATACTGATCTTGGTGCATACGGTATAGGTAGTGATGAGTTCCTTGAGATAGCTAATATGGGATCAAACCTTCTATCTTTATGGGTATCAAAAATCGACTACGATCTTAAAGAGGAGCTTTTACTTCCTGTATTCTTACAAGAAACAGGTAAGTTCATAATCTCTGATATCATTAAAGAGCAAGGTAAAAAAGATGCCTTTATGAGCGCCGTAAAATCTGCGGAAGATATCTCTAAAGTTGAAAAAGAGTACCTAGCTATTACTACATCTTCAGTTACTGCTTCTATCTTTAAAAAATGGAACTTAAACGAAAACCTTATCAACGCTATCGAATATGTTGATAATATAGATGAGTGTCCTGAGAAATATCTGCAAAGAGCTCAGATACTTAGCGTAGTAAAAACTATCTGTAATGTAACTAATCCATTAAGTGATAAAAACGTAGAGCTTGGTCTAGCTAAAGCTAAAGCTTACGGACTTGATACTCACAGCCTGAATAAAGCTATCGAGAAGATGCAAGATCGTTTACTTGACGCATAGTTAAAGTTAAAATAAACAAACTTCTAAAAAGCCTAGGTGATCATCACCTAGGCTTTTTTTATTTAGACTTTACGCAGTTTCTACCTGAGTCTTTTGCATTATATAATGCTTCATCAGCCCTTTTAATAAGTGTATTTCTATCATCTTTTGGTGCGAATTGAGAAACACCAAAACTTGCCGTAATTCTAGGCACACCTTTTACCTCTGTGGATTGTAGTCTCTTTCTTAGATTTTCCGCAAGTAGTTCAGCTTTTTCCAAAGATGTTTCTGGAAGTAGTATAATAAACTCTTCACCTCCCCATCTTGAAAAAACATCACTCTTTCTGATATTATCATCTATCACTTTTGCCAATCTTTTTAATACCTCATCACCCTTTAGATGACCATAGTTATCGTTAAATTTTTTAAAGAAATCCACATCAAAAAGGATTATAGAGAATATAGATTTGTATCTTCTTGATTTTTCAAGCTCCTCTTTTATAGCATCTAAAAAGTATGCTCTATTGTAGATACCTGTAAGTGCATCGTGAGTTGCATTAAAATAGTGCTTTTGAGACTCTATCTTTATATCCGTGATATCGGTTAATGTAATAACATAGTTTCTCTCATCTGAGCTTAATTTATTTAACTGAACTGTAAAAGCTTTAGGCTCCACACTTTGAAGCTCTACTATAGATACGACCCTATCCTTAGGACTTAATGTTTGGATCTTTTCTATCCAGTTCTCATCCTCTTTTGGGCTAAAAAAGTTTTTATGGGAGATAAATGTTTCTGGTAGAGTGTTGTGTACCTTTTTAAACTCATCTAAACTCTCAACTTGGAAAAAGTCAAAGAACTTTTTATTGGCTGAGACTATATTTGTACCGTCACTTACCAATACTATATTGTTTTGCTGATCGATAACACCTTGAAGGATATTTATCTCTTTTACCAGATCTTCACTTTTTTTATTTGCATCTATAATCGCGTTTTCAAACTCTGAGATATCTCTTAATATAATAAGTAGCGTCTCTTTATTTTTTATATAATGGTATGAACACATCATCTCAAAATGAAGACCTCTTATATTGATCTTACATTTTTCACATTTACCAAGATCTTTGACCTTTTCATATATATCGTTCCAAAGATCGTTTTTAATAAGCTCTATTATCGATCTATCCACAAGGTTTCCAAAGTTTTCAACAGCTTTTTCATTCATCCACTGAATAACCTGTTCGTTGTTATCTTCAACGATCTCTAATATGGACTCACCAATATAGTTTAGTGTTCTTTTTACGTTCTTAAGCTTTATCTCTAATAGGTGTCCATAGTTTCCTTTTAGATTTTGAGCAATATCTCTAACGGTAAGTACAGATTTGGGTTGTGATAATTCATCTACGACCAAAACCCTTCTAATCGATTTTTGCTCCATTAAAAGAACAACATCTCTTACCTTATCGTTTTCCTCAACGCATACAACAGGATGGCTCATTACACTTGTTACATCTGCTGTTAGATCACCCTTATCATTTACAAAATATATTGCATCTTTTTCAGTTACTATCCCTATAGGCTCTTTTTGTTCATTTTGAACAACTACTGAACCTATATTGTTCTCATTCATTATCTCAAATGCATCTCTTAGTTTACTTTTACTATCGACACATACTATAGATTTTGGTGATTTTATAAAATGTGAGATTATCAGATTTGTTTGGAAACTATCCTCTTCTAGATGTTTTATGAGCATATCTTGAGTTATTATACCAACAAAAGTATTCTTTTCATCAACAACTACTAGTCTTCTAATATTATTATCTATTAAAAGGTGAAGAGCATATTCTATTGTTCTTTTGGAGTTTACGGTTATTAGATTTCTCAAGTTCAATATTGTTGAAACTTGTGAACTGTAGTTTACGTCTGTGTTTATTATATGTAAAATATCCCTTTCGGTTAAAACACCTACTGGGATATTATTTGATATAACAACAACGACACCTTGCTTATTTTCACACATAACTCTGATAGCATCTTCAAGAGTATCGTGAAGCTCAACGGAAATATTATCCGTTAATACAATATCTTTTATAAGTAACATAATTACTCCAAGTATCGTTGGAAGGTCTTACGACCTTCATTAAAACAGGTTTATATATCCTGTTTTCTAATTCTAAGACTTAGCTCTTTAAGCTGCTCATTGTCAACTTCACTAGGAGCTTGCGTCATTAGACACTGAGCACGTTGTGTTTTAGGGAATGCAATAACATCTCTAATAGAATCAGTTCCTGCTAGAAGCATTATCATTCTATCAAATCCCATTGCAAATCCACCGTGCGGAGGCGCACCGTATTGTAGAGCATCCAGAAGGAAACCAAATTTATTTTGTGCTTCCTCTTCATCGATACCCATTAGATCAAATACCTCTTTTTGGATATTCTCTTTATGTATCCTAATACTTCCTCCACCTAGCTCTGTACCGTTAAGTACAAGGTCATATGCAATTGAGTCGATATCTTCAATATGCTCTTTATTTAGATCTTTTGGCATTGTAAACGGATGGTGAAGAGCTTTTATTTTACCCTCTTCCACTTCAAACATAGGGAAATCAACAACCCATAGGAACTTATAAGTTTCACCGAACTCTAGACCCATTTGCTCAGCTAAGAAAAGTCTAAATCTTCCCATATAATCCCAAACAACTTTTTTATGCCCTGCACCGAAGAATACAACATCACCGATCTCTAACTCTGTAACTTTGATGATCTCTTCAAGATCTTCTTCACTAAAGAATTTCGTAAGTGGACCTTTAAGACCATCCTCTTTCATTTGGAAATATCCAAGTCCTTTAGCACCGAACTTTCTTACATAATCCTCAAAACCTTTCATCTGTCTTTTACTGAAGATATTATCTCCATTTGGACATTTAATAGCTTTGATTCTATTGTGTGCTTTATCTTTTGCGATATCTGCAAATATCTCGTTTGTACTTCTTGCAAATATATCGATAACGTCAACCATCTCCATACCAAATCTAATATCAGGTTTATCGCTACCGTATTTCTCCATAGCCTCTTTATATGTCATTCTTGGAAACTCTGTCGGTAATTCTTTTCCGCAAGCTTCCCAAGTATCACAAATAAGTTTCTCAGCAACCTTTATAACATCCTCTTGATCACAAAAGCTCATCTCAACATCTATTTGAGTAAACTCTGGTTGTCTATCTGCTCTTAGATCCTCATCTCTAAAACATTTTGCTATTTGGAAATATCTATCAAATCCAGATACCATCAATAGCTGTTTAAAAAGCTGCGGAGATTGAGGCAATGCATAAAACTCTCCAGGATGTACACGTGAAGGTACAAGGTAATCTCTAGCCCCTTCTGGAGTTGATTTAGTTAAGATAGGTGTTTCAACATCTAAAAATCCCATCTCATCTAAAGATTTTCTAACAGCTATATTTGCCGTACTTCTTAGTTTGAAGATATCGTAACTTTTTTTAGTTCTAAGCTCTAAGAATCTATTTTTAAGTCTGATCTCTTCATTTACTTTCTCATCACCAAGCTCAAAAGGCATCGGCTTAGATTTATTCTCGATCACAAGATTATCAACTACTATCTCGATCTTTCCTGTTACAAGATTAGGGTTTTCAAGCCCTTCACCTCTAGCTCTTACTTTACCCTCAGCGATCAATACAAACTCGTCTCTTACGCTGTCTGCTATCTTCCATGCTTCTTCGTTATCCGCAGGATCACATACAAGCTGAACAAGTCCACCCTTGTCTCTTAAGTCGATAAAAACGATACCGCCGTGGTCACGTCTGCTGTTTACCCAACCTACGACCTTTACCGTTTCCCCAATATTCTTCTCTGTTACATCGGTACAATAATGAGTTCTCAAAATTTTCCTTTATTACTATTTGGTATTCAATAATTATTATTAGTCGCGATTATATCTAAAACTTACTTTATTTCTGCTAGAATTGACAAATAAATGACAACACGGAGAATTTGAAAATGAAAAAATATCTACTGATCATAAGTTTGATCTGTACTTTTGCTTATGCAGATAATAAAAGTGAAGATGAATCTTTCTTTGATCAAATATCAAAAGATATACAAGAGATGACAGATGAGATACTTGATGCAAATATGAGTGATAGCTTGAAACTGGAAAATCTAAGCGAATATGTGAACTCTTTAGAGTTTAACGATGATTTTTCAAAAGATAAAGATATGTTCAACCTAATGGGACATAAGAAAAACTTTATAATGCTTTTTGGTCACGATCAATATGAACACGCTGCAGTTGACGCAGCAGGTGTATCTTATGCAAGAGATAGAAACGAAGCACAGTTTCAAATAAGTATAAAAACACCTTTATATAAAAACTTTTTGAAAAGCGGCGGAACACTATATGGGGCATATACCCAAAACTCATATTGGCAGGTGTTTGATAATGAGCATTCCTCACCTTTTAGAGAGACAAACTATATGCCTGAGATATTTATGGATTGGGATATGGAGAAAAAATTAGGCTCAATTTATCTTACAAAAGTTAGAGCAACAATCTCGCACCAATCAAACGGTAGTGATCTTCCAAAATCAAGAAGCTGGAATAGAAACGATCTTTTAATGGTATTTAAAAAAGATAAGATATATTTTGGTGCAACGGTTTGGAATAGATGGGATGAAGATCCTAAACCTAGTGCAAGCTCTACAAAAGGTGATGATAACCCTGATCTTGAAGCTTATATTGGGAAACAAAAATATTTTATAAAATATAAAGAGGATAAATACTCTTTAGAGCTTTCGCACCAAAACGATATTTTGGATTACGATACAAGCAGAGGAAACGTAGTTATCGACTGTTCGTTTCCATCTTTTAATAAAAACTTTGATTTTATCGTAAGGTATTTTTACGGTTACGGTGAGAGTTTAATAGATTATAACGATAAAGTGAATAAGCTAAGCTTCGGTATCTTACTCACTGACTGGATCTAAAATAGCGCTGCTATTTTGATCCTCGTTTAAAACAACTCTATATGGTTTAAACGAATAGTATCCCGTCTCATATAAAGATATCTCAAACTCCACTTGGTTATCGATAATCTTATTTGTAAACTCCCTTTGCACACCGTATCTATCGTTTAAAAGATAATCAATCCCCACAAGTGTAGAGAAGTTTACCCAGTTGTATTTAAAGTCGGTATTTAAAATAGCACCATACTCCATCAGCTTTTCATCAGTTTGCCCTATAGAGTTTGCTATGATCATATTTTTTCTATCATCCACTTGCGTTAAAGATAGTATAAGCGGTGTATAGTTTATCTGTGTTGATAGAAGTTTTTGATACTCAACCTCATATGCTCTCATTTGAGATAAAAGTATAGATGTTTGAACTATAGGTGTATTTAAAAAGATAGTTGTGTTTTGGATTAGAGTGTTCTCTTTTAAAAAACTCTCATAATCAACATTGTTCCTTTTAAGCCTTTTTTGAAACTTATAATCTAAAGCGTGCAGTTTGTCTAACTTATAAGATAAAATCTGCCCTAAAGATACGCTGTCGTGAAACTCAGATAGATTATCATCATCAGATAAAAGAGTATTTAATACCTCAAACTGTTTATTATAATCGATACCGCCAAAAACTATATTTTCATTATCGATTAAAACATCGTTTTTATTTATAAGAGGTGCATATATCTTTAGATGCTTAGTATCTTCTAATTTTATAAACTCAGTTAAACCATCTTTTGTAACAAACAATACTATATGTTTATATTTTTTTAGATCGATATTTTGAGGTATCTTTGTAATATTCTCAGACATCTCATTCACACAATCGTAAGTGTTTAGTTGAAACTCTACATCTTTATGTAAAAGGTAAGAGATTATAGAGTTCACTCCATCAACTGCATATTTACCCACTATTTGTGAAGGGAATATCACTGCAATATTAAAACCTTCCTCCGCCTCTTGCTGACCAAGCTCCTCTTTTAGCGGAACCTTATCAACTTTTTCTTGATAAGATTTTCTAACCTTGATAACTCCATTCTCTTCAAAAAAAGAGATCTTTTGATCTTTATCTTTAATATTCGGTTTTGTTACATCAACCTCTATGATCTGCTCTTGCTGTTTTGCACAACCTGCAAATAGTATCAATATTATAAAAAATATATTTATATACTTCATTAATTCTCCAAAAAACTTTTAACTTTTAATATATGACTCATCACATCTTTTTTATATGATGGGTTTCTAACTAAAAAACTAGGGTGGTAAGTGGTTAACACTTTGATCCCTTTATACTCTTCAAACTGACCGTATATAATATTTATATTCGTATCACTTTTTTCAAAAAAATATCTATATGTTTCACTTCCAAATAAAACTATCACTTTAGGTTTTACTATATCTATCTGCTGATGAAGATACGGTGTACAGCTATGAAGCATATTTTTACTAATCTCTGAACTACTTTTTTTGCATTTAAATATATTAGTAAAATACACCTTTTGTATAGGCAACATCAATACTTTATTTACAATATTTACTACCATCTGCCCATATTTGCCACTTAATATATTTCCCGTTTCATCTTCGCTGATACTAGGAAAATCACCTATCATCATAATCTTTGAATCAATATCCCCTGAACCAAATATAACATTTGTTCTGCTTTTTGATAGCTCACATAAGCTGCACTCTTTTGCAATATCAGCCAGCTGATCTATATTTTCAGGCAGATCAAAACCTCTTTGATCACTCTCATTAAGTTTAATATCCGCCATATAGTCGTAACCACAGGACTTTAAAAAATTTAAATTATAAATAATATCTTTCTGTACTTTTTTAGTCATTGCGTATTTTACAAAAGGTGTACTTTAGAATAAATCAAAGCTTGAAAGTTTAAATTTTCCTAAATTTTTAAATTTGTTCCAATAATTTGAACATTTCTTCAAAAAAGTATTGACATGTGTTCCAATATATTGTACAATTCATCTATAATTTTTAAAAACTTGTTCCAAATAATTGAACAATATGATAACGAGGATAACATGACTGCTCCAAGCCTACGAAAACTAGAAAATGAACTTAACGTAAATAAGACAACTCTACACAACTGGAAGAAAAATCGACCAAAACTATATGAGTTTATAATCGACTCTTATAAAGATAGAGAACTGTTAAAGAAAAACCTTCAAATGATGATATCTCAAAGAGAGATTATAGAAGAGGAGATAACACTAACTGCGGAACGTGTAAAAAACTAAAAAGTTATCCAAACCTATGGGGCTTTTGTCTACTCTGTAATACTTTTAAAGTGCGCGATTATAGATAGATTTGAGCCCCATAGGTTTGGATACAGCAAAACTCCCCTAAGTAAAAATCAACCTACTTTTCTATATAATACCCCTTTTAATATGACCCCATCGTCTAGCGGCTAAGGACATTGGGATTTCCTCCTGAGAACGCTGGTTCAAATCCAGCTGGGGTCGCCATTTATATAATCGTATCTAGTGAGCTTTTTTAAGCTTTTTAAAAAACCAAATGCCTACCCTATGCCTACCCTTTTGACAAAAAAATATTTTTTAGATAGTATTTTGAAATAGAAATAAGTTAAGCCCATATTTAACGAGGACTGCAATTCCTCTCTATAGTATTTTAACTTGCTTTAGATTTTGTTTTAAAGATTAGTTAGCTCTTATTCCTACTTTAAAAGTGAGATAAGAGTCACTATGATTGAAATAATTGATCCAATAGTTCCTGTTATACTATCATATGTCACTTACTGGCTCAAAAAAGTGATTCAAAATAAATCGTTTTAATTTACATTAATTTAATCTGATTTAATCTAAATTTGATTCTTTTCTAAAGAATAAACAGTGACCAGACAATTAAAAAGCAAATTAAACTTTATGTAAAAATAGCGGATGATCTACGTTAAAATGGTAAAGATAGCAGTGAAGAAATGATAAGTATTTTAGTTTTTTCATAACCTCACCCCTAAACCGCTATAAATTTATTTAATTCAAATTGAATTAAAATAAATTATGATAATGTACTGTAACTTATAATCATTTATAACAAATCATTTTAATTTTTAATGAACCATTATAATTTACACTAAGTCATTTTAAATTATTGTCATTTATTTCATTTTGTTGTAACATTTTGATTTTATTATTCTGTCTATACCCTAAAACTATAAGAAGTAAGTTTTAGGAATTTCCAATTAATGATTTTTTATTGTACTCCCTATACCTATTGTACTTTGAGTTTTTTGAGCTGGTTCACTTAACTTGATTACAATAACAGCAATTATCATTATTGCTATCAAAGGAATAGCTATTTTATTTAATTTTTTTATTACTCTTTCACCGCTGTAGTCATATACTCCTCCATCAACTTTTTCAAATTTTCTTCCATACTTTTTTACTATTTTTGACATTAAATTCCCAATTATTAAAATGGACGATGAAAAAGCTATAATCATTATTAATGTTTGGTTATTTTCATTAACAAAATCTGTTTCTTCAAAGATACCATTAATACCAATTGCTATTACTATTACTAACAATAAGCCCATAAAAGTACCACTTATTTTTTCAAAATAAATTGCCAATCCATCTACTAGATTTTCTCCACACTTTGGACATATTTTAGCATTTGAAGATATTTCTTCTTTGCATTCAGGACATTTTATTAACATTTATACTCCTTGTATCATTTATTTTATCAAATCAACGTCACGTTTACGTCACAAATAAATCAAAATGATTTAACTTACATCATCATAATTTAATTTGATGTATGATGATTTAGATTAATTTATAAGTGATTTATGATAAATTACCTTAATTTGTAATAACTTAGCATAAATCATAACTATCTATTTTTATCCCTTTTACGAACCCATTTTGTAGGCTTATTATCATTTACTTCTTTATCATTAGTACTTCCAAAGTTTTTTTCATAATACTTACTTGTATCAGAATTTATTTTTTCAAATATATTTTCATAACCGGTCTTTAGTTTACTTTTTACTGCATTATATATATCTTCAATACTATTCATTTTTTTAGTTAAAAGTTTATTTAACTCTTCAAACCATGACTTATATTTGTATACCTCTTGCTCTAGCTTTGTAACCTTTTGAACTAGCTCATCATTTTTTAATCTCTCCTGGCTAAGTAGCTTTTGAGCTTCATTAACTTGTCTATCTGTAGCCTTACGTTGTTTATCTAGCTCTAGCTCTAATTTTTGTTTTTCTTCATTAAATAAGCTTTTAAAATCATCTAGAGTTAATTTTAAATCTTCTATTGTTAAATTTTTATCTTTGATTTTCTGTTTAAGATCTTTATTGATTTGTTCTAATTGTGCATACTCTGGGCGTGATGCTTTTTGTTCCTGGAGCATGGCTCTTAATTTTTTATTCTCTTCTTTTAAATCTTTTTGTGTTGCTAGTTGTTGTACTTTTATATTTCTTTGTTCTGATAAATCCTGTTTATGTTGGTTGATATGTTTCTTAACTAATCTATTTTTTCCAGGAGCATATAGCATACCTAACTTATCACTTACAAATTTTATTCTGCTCGACATATCTTTTTTAGACATTCTTGCACTCTTGCCTTTATCTAAATCAAACATACTAAAAACTGCGTGTGCATGATAATTGTAAACTTTTTCATATTGATTGATATCGACTTTTATACAAAAGTCCTCATTTGTTCTAGCATATTGCAAGTCTTTTGTAATATACCAATTGCCATTTTTAAAAAGTATATGTTTGGTTGGATAAAACTCTATCCCATCTTTTAAAAAATGCCCCTCGTCTCTGTGTATTGCAAGATTAATTAACTCATGTCCACCGTACTCTTTTTTTAAATCTTTAAAAAGTAAATATATATCATGTTCTGTATGATGTTTTTCAAGAGATATAACCGCTTCTTGAAATAAATTTTCAATTTGCTTTTTTTGCATTTTTTGTTTAACTGTTTCTTGATATAACTTTTGTGCTATATCTAAAAACTCATCATACTCATAGTTTTTTTTATAGTAATTGCCATCAAAGTTTTTATCTGTTTCAATAAGATATTTAGGCGACTTTAATCTTGTATTATGATAGTCGGTATTTGATGATCTTCTCTCAACAGAAAAACTTCCTTTACGCATAAAGTACTCCTTTTTTGATGCCCCTTGCGGGTTGAAAAAAACTACAAGCACCTACAAGGTGCTATGTAGCTACATAGCACCCTAAAGGGTACATGTAGAAAATTAGACCACAAGGGTCTTAAATTTTGTCTCTGTGTTTGAAGTGTGTGCCTGTAGATTTACTACTAGAACACGCACGCACTTCAACACTCTGTTAACAGAAAAATTTGTTTTAAAAATAAAAGAATCTTTTGTTAATAAAAAGACACTAACGCACTTCGTTTGTTTCCACAAAGCTTTTTTAATCACGATTAAAACTCTGCTTTCGTGGCTCTCATTTTTTGTATATAAGATCATCAAGCTTCATCTCATATCCTCTATCACTTCCTTCAGTCAAATCACTTTTTTCTATCTCATTTCCATATTCATCCAAGTGATCAGTTTGTTTCAAATACTCATCCATAAAAGGAGATAAACCATCTTTTAAATTTTTATCTGAAATATGAGATAAATTTATAAAGTGATCTATTTTTTGTCCCGGCTTTAGTTTTACAAGCTCTTTCACGTTTTTATTACTCTCAAGTACTTCATCCATATATTTAACTAATCTCATAGGGCATTTATATTTTTTAAACTCTTTAATTACCTCTTCATCATCAGTTTCTATATAAAATGTTCCAATGTCTCCAACCGGCTCAACTGCTTGAGCTAAATATAATTCAATTAACATTATTAAACTCCCGGTGTGTTATATTTTCCGCCCTTGCTCTCAACGGCATTACCTACTATCTCTTTTACATCAACAGCACTATCTCTAAATCCAAACATTCCTAAAAACATCTCTGCACCGTTAAAAACTAGATAAAAGGCTGATAGAGTAGCTACAATAGAAGCTCCAACATTTAACAAGCCTTTTAAGAACATGAAGAACCAATCAAGAGGATTTGCCATTGATGTTTTATCTTTAACAATATCTATAAGAAGTCCAAAGTTATTGTTATAGATCATTATAGATAGATCATTGAATAGATCAACTGCAAGTACTGCAACAACTACAGATAAAATTATAAGTAACGGTTTAAAAGCTAAAGACACTCCTCTAATTAAAAAATCTTTAATAGTATCAGTTTGTCTTTGACTTAGTGCATAAACTATAATAAAAGGGCTAATTAAAAAGTAGATAAATACCGATATATAGTACCAGCCTATTACCATTAAAGAAGCCATACTTAGAGCTATTACAGGAAGATAATTAACTATCTTTTCCATAATAGTTACTGAACCAAGAGTACCAGCCATATTAGCTAAGTGTTTACCAAAATACGGTATCTTTTCAAATGAACTAAAGTTTTCAGATATAAACTCTTTTATCGTACTTGCTCCAGGTAATATCATATAAGCAAGTGAGCCGAATATTTTTTGAGTACTTTCCCATCCATCATTCAAACTATCTATTTCAATTTGATTATCACTATAAGCTTTCATTTTTTCATTTTTATTATTGCTACCAAACATATTTAAACTATCTGTGACAATATTAGTAACTGCAACTTGAGGTATAGCGATAAATCCTTGTTCTGCTGTTGTATGATATTGTATTTTTGCAATTTTCATTAACTGCTCTCGATCTTTACCATCTTTTTGAGTATCAGAAACTTTTTGCAATTGTTCCTGGTTCTTAGCTATTGTCTTTGATAGTTCTAACCAATCCCTCTCAATCTTATAACAACCGGTAAGAGATATTGCCGGATAAGGTATATTCTCATTTAAAAACTGCTGGATATTGTTTGCAACAAGAGAACCATTTATAAAGGTTTGATATTGTTTTGGACTTGGAAATGACATAACCTCTTTTTTTGTTTTGATCTCAAATCTTGATCGAACTTTATCAATATCCCAATCTCTTATACAAGCATCATAAAAAACTTCTATCTTCTTTTGTTGTTGTATTGATCCGGCTGTATCTACAATTATATTAATGATCTCTTGTTCACTAAGATAACCGGCACTCTTTCTTTTAAAATTAATATAAGAGCTTGAGAACATATTTGAACTTTCATTTGCAAACTCCATTGATTTATCAAAGAAGTTTGATGAAAACTTTTGAAACTTAGATATGTTTATATTCTCTTCTTTTCCATTTGCACCTTGCACTTTATTAGTTGTACCATCTGTAAAATAGAACATAACTAAAAGTACTATTGTCATTAATCCTTTTTCTGCAATATCATCAAAGTCATTTACTTTAGATATTTTCTTTGTGATCTTAGATGTTAATAATAAAGCTCCAGCCGGGAAAAGAAATGTTAAAAATAAAAATGTTTTTATTTTCAATAATAGATCATTCCATCTAGCTCTAAAATCAAATATATACAAGATTACATTATCACTTAAATACTCGGATATACTATCAAGAGTTACATCAGCATATTTTGTTTCAACTGTTCTAGCACCCGTTCCAAATTTCACACCTAAAACAGTTTTTGTAGTGTATTCGGTACTCTTTTTAATTTTATCAATTTGATTATTTGGATATATCGTATAACCAGATTTTAATGTAATCTTATTAAGCTCTAGTGATTTTTTTATATCTATGATCTTTTCATTGAATGTTAAACAAGCAACTAGATATGATGCAGTAGTTAAAAACTTTTTATCTCCTACTTGTGTAAACTCTGAATCTTTTGCAAGGTATTTATCCTCTAGTTCTTGAAGCTCTTTATTTAACTGATTATTCTTTGCATTTAATTTACTATCTGAGTAATTAGTTAATCCATTTTCTTCTACAATCTTATTATAATCTACCTCTTTAACATCAGAAAAATTACAAGATGGATTTTTAAAACTTATTATATCAAGTGGCTTGTTTATACCCTCTGCAACTGTTTCAAAAGATTGATCTACATTATATACATTGTATGTAAGTAGTCCACTTGAAAGATCTGCACCTTCTAGTATAAAAGTAAAAAGAGGTTTCTCTTTCCCATCGTTACCTATAGCCGTTTTTATATAGTTTTCAAGTGTAATATTTTTCACACAATCGGTAGTAGGAGTACCCGTTAAATACTTGTTTATATCTTGAGTATCTTCTGCAATTAGATTTAAATATAAAGCTAATACAATAAACAACTGTTTCATTTTAGCTCCTCATGTAGTTTTACATAGTAGCCACTCATTGCAAAATTAAACCAGCTTACTTTTTTATCTTGTAACCTATCTTTTTTTTCATTTTTGATATTTGCTAAAAATTTTAAAAATCTTGGATATTTTCTAGTACCGGCAACTTCAAAAGGAATAAATATATTTTTCATATAGTAGTAATGATCTCTATAGTATAAATTTTTTATATCATAAGTGAGTATAGTTATAAAACCTATCTCAAATGCAGTATAAATAACTTGTTCAATATCTGCTTCATAGTTCTTATAGATTAGATAGTAGCTTCCTAGCATTAAAACAACAATAACTTTAAATAGATGCTGTATATATTTAAAAATTGTAAATGCAAGTACTCCAAAAAGTAAACATCCAAATAAAATATTTTTAGGCTCAGGTAGAGTGAAAGTTAAAAAAAATATGAGAAATACCGGTAAATGTTTTAGGGCTAATATCTCATAAGTACTAACCTTCTCAAGTTCAGTTTCATTATCGTTATAGATAGCAATATTTTCTTTAATCTCAATGTCTATATTTTTATTGAGCCATAGAAAGTATGGAAACTTATTTATTCTAGTTTCCATCTTTTTTATCCTTATCGCTTTTATAGTTCTCTAAAATATTTTTTTTCACTTTAGCATTTGCAGATTCTTTATAAACTGGGATTGTTTTAATATTAATCCAAGAGTTATCAACATATTTTTTAACAATATAGTTTGTTTTATATTGCTCTTCAATTTTACTAACCCAAACCTCTCCAGCTTTTGCGTTAGTAGGCTGATTGTTACCTATATAGCTAACATCCATTTTCGTAATGTATCTATAGTACATATTGTTAGTTGTAGCATTAAGATGTAATGCAGATATGATTACCCAAAAAAGAGCTAAATTTTTCATTTCTGTACCTCTAATAGTATTACTGATTCATTTACAATCTTTACCATATTATTAATATTTTTAAAGCTATGAGTTAATGATTTAACTTGCTCTTGTAGTGCTTGTTTTTGGAAATACAACACAATATATTCGGCTTGCAAATCTTTTAATTGTTGTTTTAAACTCTCATTGTTACTCATGGTTCTCTCCTTTTTTTCCATTTTCTTCAGCTTTAACAGCTTCCAAACCTTTTTTTAACAACATGCTGGCATAAGAGGATTCCGATGGAAAGTTTTCTTGTAAAGCTCTATCTATAATCTGATTTCTTATGCTCTCGCTAACATACGCCTGGACTGATACTCTTTTTTCTTTTTTCTCTTGATTTTCATTCATTTATTTTCTCCATTATGTTGTTTTAATTGTTTTTGATAAAAATTCAGCTACTTTTACTTTTGGATAAAGAATTCTAGAACCCATTTGAATATACTCTATACCCGTGCCATCTTTTCGTCTTGCTTCTATTGTGGATGATGAACAACCCAAAATTTCAGAAAGCTCTTTTTGGTTTAAGGCAAGTTTTTTCTTGAATTTTGGATTTATTGAATCAATCAAGTCTATTTGCTGTTTAATGAAGTCATTCATACTATTTACTCCTTTTTATTTAATATATTATCTATTTGATACTATTTTTATCTATTTGAAATATTACATACTTAAAACTTATTTATTACTTAATTGATATTTATTTGATCTATATGATACTATTGTAGATTTATTTCAATTCTGTTATACTTCTGTTTCATTATTTAAGGATTTAAATTGGTTGAATTAATTTGTAAAATTTTAAAAATTGGTAAAGCATCTTACTATAGATATAAAAAATCTAATGAACCTATATTAAATTTAATTAAATATTTTTCTAAAGAAGAATTAATTGAATTACAAAATACTTCAAAAATTTATAGACTTGAATTAATAAAAGACTTTTCTATTGAACAAATTGAATTAGCATTAAAGTATTATTTAATTGAAGAAATACAAAAAGAAAATAAACAGACTTCTAAATTAGAAAATGAAATAGAACAATTAAATCAAACTATCCAAAATATGAATGCAGATATTAAAAAGATTTCTAAAAAAGTACTAGATGAAGATAGTTTTAGTATTTATGAATTTAAAGAAGAACAAAAAATTGCACAAGAAGAGTTACAAAAATTGATCCGAGAAGAACTTAGTAATAATAAATCAATTTAAAAATATGAACCCTATTGTAAGAAAGGACAGCTAAAAAGCCATCCTTGATTTAACCCCTCTTAGTATGTGGGTAGTGAATCCACAGGAGTTTTCTTAAGATTGGTATGAACGAATTATATATAAATATTTCTATATCGTAAATTAATCCACCTTTTTTGTCTCAGTGTCTCCTTTTAAATTTTTCAATTTATACACTATAATTTAAAAAAGGGGATATTCCTAAGCAATACTCGGTTGGGTGCGGAGACACTTGCCCTATCGACTAAATTGAATTTAACAATTTAGCTAGGGTAAGTTTGTCTTTTATATCCCTGAAGTTTCACTTCGTATAGGTATGCTTTCGACTTTAGTAGATCATTGTTCAGCTCTTGATCTACGACACATTATATCTTGGACGGCTCCCCTTATCCATTAACCTATAAACTGTTTTATAAAATTAGCACTATAATCATTTATAGTTTAGCTTTAAAAGCATATATTAGCTAATCAGTTTATAGGGGTGTCCTTGCAACTGTAAACAGTTGAGCGGGCATCTCCACCGTGAATCGTACCACTTTCCTTGCCTCACACGGTGCTGATTTGGTCTATCTGTTGGCTGTGATTATTTTCAAACAGTTCATTCTGTTCTCGTGAAGTATTTTTTTATAAGGGTTTACACCTTGCAGTCCTATCACTCTACCGCTATAAAATAGACATTATTTTATACTCGTCATTAAAGTCGATTTTTAAAATTTAATATCTTTAATAAAGTTTGAATTGATTTTATTTTGTTATAATTTTAATCTATTTATATAGTAATAGCTCGCTCGGACGCCAATCTTGTAACGGGCTATTAAATACCTCCTTTTCAAATACGAATTTAATACTCCACACTTAAGTAGATTTTTTTCATATTTAATATTAGATTTTTGGAAGTAAATTTTGAAAGACAGTTTTTGGTAGGTTAGTCTTTCTAATGTACTTAGAGCTTTAGTAGCTTTTCAAGTGAAAAGAACTAAAGCAGACTAGCCTACCAAAGCTCTAAATACATTTTATTTATACGTATAATTTTAACAGTTTTCAAAGGCTTTGTCCCTTAAGAAAAACGCTTATTTTTAGGTTCTATAAGCCTTAAATAATCCAATAAAACTTAAAAAATACAATATGATTTCCGAAACTTAAACATAATATTTTACATTATTTAAAATAGAGCTATTTTGAGCTTTTTTGTGGTAACTTTTTGGTTATAAATTAAGATAAATGTAAATAAATGTAGATAAAGGCATGAAATACTTGACACATTATAAAGATATTGTTATAATTGTGCATTGACAAAGTGAATACATAATGTTTATGTAGAAGTTTTATAGAAGTTAATTTAGTGTAAATTAATTTAAGTAAGACTTTATGTCTTAAGAGAAACAAGTAATGCTCTAGTTTGGCGGAAGCTCCAACTTCCTCCTACGTACAAAACTTGCTTCATTTAGCTTTAAATTTAATTAGCCATATATCTTTTTACTTTTGTAGTATCTGATATATGGTTACTGTTATGGATATTATTGATACTATAATCCCTGTTATCTCTAACATTTTACATATTCCTTATTCCAGTTCCACATTACCCCGCTAAACCACAACGATAGTTTAGACTGTTATTGAGTACCTCTAACCAATCAACCAAAATAAGGACAAATTAATTTAAAACAACGATCTTGGTTACTCTTGGAGCTGAACCACGAAAGAATTATATCTCATAAATATTTAATTTTCTGAAAAATACAATGTAAATTACCTAAAAATCTAAACATTCAACAGATTCCCTACCACTATCAGGAGCTAATTTAGCATATCTCATAGTCATTTTTATATCTTTATGATTCATTAACTTTTGAATTGTAAAAATAGGTGTACCATTGATAGCAAGGTGTGATGCAAAAGTGTGTCTTAGAGTGTGAAAAACAACTTTATTCTTAGTATCAAATTCATCAATGCCCTCATTAAACAAATCATTTAATTTTTCTCTTAATCTTCTTTGAGGATTTCTTTTAAAAAGTAATTCATTTTGCTGTAATCCATTTACCCTATTTTTCAATAGCTCTATTACATCATCTCTCAAAAAGCCTTTATAGGTTGTATTATTCTTATGATCTTTTAAAGTAATAAGTTTATGAGTAAAATCTATATCTTGCTTTTTAATGGTTAAAATTGAATTTAATCTTGCTCCAGTTGTTAAAGCTAATTTATAAAAAAGTAATAGCTTTTCATCATTAGATACATAATTAAAAAGTTCTATGATCTCTTCTTTACTTAAAAACCTTTCTCTTGCATTATCAATCTCATCTTTAATTATATATTTAGTAAAATCATTGGTAGTTAAATCATTTTTTATTGCATATCTATTTACTGTAATTAATAAGCTCAAGATATTATTAACTGATTTATCACTTAATAGTTTCTGTTTATTTTGAACTTTAGTCTCTTGTAATCTCTTTTTCCACTTAATAATATCTTGCTTTGTAATCAAATCAATATCATCAAAGTATTTGATAATATGGTTTTTAAATATAGAAATATCAGTATTCTTTGCACTACCCTCTTTTCTTGTTTCAAAATACTCATCAGCTATTTTTTGGAGATCATTTTTAGTTTTTGTTTTTAGTTTTTTGGCTACTGGCTCCGGTACTTCACCAAGCCTTAATTTATTTACAATTTCATTTCTTTTTTGATGACAATAATTTTCTCTAATACCCTCAGAATGTAGCCCTATTTTTAACCACTTTTTCCTACTATTATCTTTATATGTGATATAATAAACTTTATCATTGTTTAACAAAACATCATAATATACTCCCGTATATTTATTAGATTTTATATATCTTTGTGCCACTTATTTGCCTACCCTATGCCTACCCATATATTAATGTTTATTGGATTTTTCAAGGATTATAGCATTTTTTAAATTTATATAAACCTCGATTTTATAGTTATTTAATGCCTATTGGATTTTTTAAGCTTTATAGTAATAGTATTCGTTTATGGATTTCCTCCCAAGAACGTATGTTCAAATCATACTGGGGTCGCCAAAGATTGAACTTCAAAGAGACTAGATTATGAAATACTCCAGATGCGAAACACTTTTCGGTGACAATTTTGAACAACTCAAAGATACGAAAATCATAATTCTAGGTGTCGGTGGAGTTGGAAGTTTTGCCCTTGACTGTTTATATAGAACAGGTATCACAAATATAACTATAGTTGATTATGATACATTTGAAGAATCAAACCAAAATAGACAAATCGGAAGTGAAGCTTTAGGTGAACATAAAGTTTATGCATTAGAGAAAAGATACCCAGGTATCACTGCAATAAATAAAAAGATAGACCTTGAATGGGTCAAAGAGTTCGATCTAAGTTCATACGACCTGATACTTGATGCAATAGATGATATAAGACCTAAAATAGAGATCGTAAAGAAGTATTATAAAAAACTAATCTCTACAACAGGAAGTGCAAAAAGGATAGATCCTACACAAATAGAGTATAAATCTATTTGGGACACGCACAACGACAGCTTTGCAAAGAAAATGAAATATGAGCTAAAAAAAGATCATTTTAATAAAAAATTTAAAGTAGTAACCTCTTCAGAGGGTCCAAAATGTAAAGAGCTGGGAAGTTTTGTCGGAGTTACGGGTGCATTTGGTCTTACGATGTGTTCGGTTGCAATTCAAAAAATATTATCTAAAACTACAAATTAATTACACGTTTCATAAAAAAACACCCTCTTTTTTTTAATATAAAACTAATAGATTAGACAATTTTAAGTCTCAATCGGCTAAAATTAAGACAAATTTTAATTATAATATATATCTAATTTTGAAGGACAAATATGAGTATAGGCAGCAGTGTAGAGCAAATGACTCAAGGGCATCTAAGAAATGTTCAGCAGCTTGCGGTATTTTATACCGGTTTTGATAGTATTTATGCCATAAATATTGCAAAGGTTAAAGCTTTTATTATCACTGAAGAGGTTACTATAAACGATACACCTACAGATACTAATATTGTAGCAGGTATTGCTACTATTAGAGAGGAGCCTGTCACCTTAGTAAACCTAGATGTCTGGTTAGGACATGAAGCTAAACCTATATCAGAATATAATCTAATTATTTTTTGTGAATTCAATCATAAAAAAGTTGGATTTTTAATAAAAGATATGCTTGATATAGTAGAAAAAACTACAGATGAATTAAAGCACTCAGAGGAGCAAAACTCTAAGATCACATATACTACATATGTAAAAGTAGCAAATAAGAACGAACTTTGTACAGTATTTAATGCAGAGCAACTACTAAGAGATATAGGATGGACGGATGACGGTTCAAAAGATATCTCTAAATTTGTTGAAGGAAAAATAAATTCAGATAAGCTTATTTTAGCAGCAGAAGATAGTAACGTTGCTAGAGAGGTTTTAGAAAAGTTCTTTATCAAAACAGGTCTTCACTATGAGATATATAACAACGGTGCAGAACTAATAGAGAGACTTGATCATATAGACCACGGTAAGATCGGTGTTGTGATCACGGATATCGAGATGCCTGAAGCTGATGGCTTTCAAGTTGCTAGAGTTATAAAAGATACTTCAACACTAGCTCATATCCCTGTTGTAGTAAACTCAAGTATGACAACAGAAGCGGTAAGAACAAAAATGGATGCTATAGGGATCGAAGGTTTTATCGGTAAAACCGATATAGAAACACTTTACGGCACTCTAAAAAGACTGCTAGACTGATAAAAGTGCCTTTTTATGATAACACAACTTCATAAAAAGGCAAACTCAAACAAACACTACTACCTACAAAATCAACATATTTTAAATATCTCTAGAGATACAACAGAAGAGATCAAACAAGAATATTTGAATGATTTTTTAAAAAACACCCTTTTGTCATCGGGACATACAATATCTAATAACTCCAGAGTCTTTTATTCATATTTTAAAGATGCAGGGATATATGAGATATATCTTATAAACAACTTCAAAACAAATAGTTTGTTCCTACCTTGCATATTTACTAAGATATACGATAAAACAAAAAACGAACTCTTTCTTGCCGATAATTTTTTTGCACTTTTTGAAAAAGGCAAAATGAAGCTTTTTAAAGAGCTTTCTCAAAGTATCTCTAAAGATGATATTTTAGAGTACTTACAAAAAAGATATCAAATAGGTGTTGATAAGATATATCAACTCTCCCATAAAGATATAGAAAATTTTAAAACAGAGTATGAAAACGATAAAAATAGGATAACACCAAAACTACTAGCTTTACAAAGAGGGTTTAAACCGATTCTTCTGCTAAGCTATACTCTTTTTCTAACAACAATATTTGCTTTTCATTACCACTTTATAAGCCCAAAGGAGATAGATTCTTCAACACTAAACAATAAAACGCTTGCAGCTCTTCAAAAACAATATCAATCCCTTATAGATAAAACTTCTAATAAAACCTCTGTTGTTATAGATACACTACACAAGATCAAACAATATAATATAAAACTTCGCTCGATACATCTAAATAGAAATAAACTACATATTTTCCTAAACTCAAAAGATAAACTACGCCTACTTAATTTTACAGAAAGCTTTAAAAAAAAGATTCAAATAAATAAACTTGGATTTGATAAAAAAAATAAAAACTTCTCAATGGAGGCAGAAGTTGCATTTTAAAGAGTATATTCAAAACCTTAGCAGGTTTCAACTATTTCAATTATATACGATAATAACTATAGTATTTTATTTTGGTTATATCTTATTGTTTTTAGATAAACAAAACAGCGTGATGGATAGCAATCCAAATATATCAAATATAAAAAACAATATTAAGACTATAAGGTCACAAATAAACCCCCCAAATATTATAGATGTTTTAAAAGATATTGAGATTGAAGCAAAAAAATATAAAGAGCTAAAGTTGTTGGACTTTAATATACAAAAAAATAGTATAGGTATAAAAGGGTACTCAACTCTAAATTCACTTTTAAACTATATAAACTATTGTGAAAACTATTCACCCTCCTCTAGGATAGACTCACTATTTATAAAACCCTCAAAAAAAGATATGTTTGATTTTAGTATAAATATAAAATTTGTAAAAAAGTATAGACAAACCCAAACATTAAAAGAACAAAACCTTATCAAAACTCAAATAGCAAAACTAGCAAAAAGTAAAGATAAAGCAGATATAAAACTCCAAGCTATAGTAAATGATCAGATAGTTATAAACAACAGATTTTATCTTATAGGTGATAGTGTAAACGGTTATAAGATAGATAAGGTATCAAAAAATATGGTTTATCTTAAAAAAGATAATTCTACAAAGATATTATATCTACAAAAAGATATCAATAATGAAAACTAAACTTGATAACCATATTATCGATTATAAACTAGCTTCAAAATTTGATATTAAACACTTAAAAGATCATATTGCCCTCCCCTTTAAAGAGAGCGAACTATATACTAAGGTAGCCTATTATAAAGAGCTAGATAGTGATATTTTTGCAAAACAGATACATAAGCCAATAAAAGCACTATACTTTACAAAAAATGAGATACTTCAACATCTATCACACTTTGATGTTAAACTAAAGCTTTATAATATCTCTATAGATTCATTAAAAGATCAAGACTCTAAAATAGATATGTTTTTAGATATATTGATTAAAATAGCCTTAGATCTAAATAGCAGTGATATACATGTAGAAAGCTGCAATGACGGAGTAACTATACGTTTTAGAATAGACGGTATTATAAAACACTTTATAAAACTACCAAAAGATTTTATAAATATATTAAGCTCATTTATCAAACTAAAATCAAACCTAGATATATCATTAAAGCGCATCCCGCAAGATTCCCGTTTTTCATTATTTTTAGATGAAGAGAAATACGATTTTAGAGTATCTACCATGCCTACAATAGAGGGGGAATCGATAGTATTAAGGATACTTAAAAGCAACCCTTTAGATATAAAACTTGCAAATCTAGGATTTAATCAAAACAGTTTACAAACCATAAAAAAGAATATTGAAAATACAAATGGACTTATTTTGATCACAGGACCAACGGGAAGCGGTAAAACTACAACTCTATATTCGATAATAAAAGAGCTTAACAATACAAATAAAAAGATCATTACAGTTGAAGACCCCGTGGAGTACAAAATACCTAAGGTTCAACAAATATCTATCAACAATAAAATAGGTCTAACTTTTTCAAAAGTATTAAGCAATATCCTAAGGCAAGATCCAGATATCATACTTATAGGTGAGATACGAGATGAGGAATCATTAAAGATAGCCTTGCAAGCTTCACTAACAGGACACCTTGTATTTGCAACACTACATACTAATAGTGCGATCAATACTATCAATAGGATACTTGACCTTCAAAGTGAAGCTTTTTTAATAGCCAATACTTTAAAATCTATAATATCTCAAAGATTAATAAGAAGACTTTGTGATTGTAAAACATTTGATGAGAAAAGCAATACTTATAAACCACAAGGTTGTGAAAAATGTGCTTATGAAGGGTATAAAGGGCGACTTATCTTATATGAGATACTAGATATAGATGAGAAAACATCTACTATGATTGCAAAAGGCTCTACAACGGATGAGATACTAAAATATGCAAAAGAGTTTGGATATAAAGATATAAAAGATCATGCAAAAGATATTTTAGATAATGGACTTAGCTCTATTGAAGAGATATATAAGGTGGTCAAACTATGAGCAGCTATATGATAATATATCAACAAAATGGTGAATTAAAAAAGATCATAACAGACAATATAAATAATGTTCCAGCAAATATTATATCTATAAAACAGCTCAATATATCCAAGCAAAAAGTTAGTTTTTTCAAATATAGTTCCTCAAAGAACATATATAACTTCTTTTATGAACTAAATATTATACTAAACTCAAACCTTACGATACTAGACGCTATTTCAATACTTAAAAAGAATAGATACGATAAAAGTGTCACACAGATAATTGAAAGTTTTCATACAAGTCTTATAAACGGAAAGTATATCTATAAAGATCTAAAACGTTTTGAAAAAGTTTTAGGTAAACTAACTATTGAGTTTATAAAAATAGGTGAGCTAAACGGAAACCTAAAACAATCTATAAACTCTATAACCGCTTTATTAGAGCAAAAACAAAATAGTAAAAAGAAACTTATTGCATCATTTAGCTACCCTTTGATCTTGAGCATCTCTTTGTTTATCTCTTTGATCGCTATATTTAATTTTATAGTTCCAAAATTTGAAACTATATATCTACAATATAAAGGTGATCTACCCTTATCTACTCAATACCTTTTATATATGAAAGATTTTTTTGACTCATACCTGATCATAACTATTATCGTATCTCTTATAGCTATCTTTTTATTTGCCCTTTTATACGCAAAATCAACAAGTTTTAAAGAAAAACTAGATAGATTTCTAATCACAAAAATACCTTTAGTTAGTAATATGTTTTTGGTTATAAATAGTTCAAATTTCTTTTTTAGTTTATCAACTTTGTTAAAAGACGATCATCAATTCTTTGACTCTTTGAACAACTCAAAAAGTTTGATCTCAAATAGTTATCTGCTCAATAGGATATCTAAAGTTGAACAAGATATAAAAGATGGAAAAAATATCTCAAAAGCCTTTGAGGATAGTGAACTATTTGACGACCTTACGATAAGGCTTATCCATACTGGTGAAAAAAGCAATAATCTAGTTGCAACCTTATCAAAGATCGATACGATATATAAAGAGAGACTAAATAACACTTTACAAAACTTTATAACTATTTTTGAACCTGCTTTAATTGCATCTGCAGCACTATTTATATTGTGGCTGGTACTTGCAATATTTACACCGATATGGGATATCGGAACTATATTAAAATAAAAGGTGGTCTATGAGTAACGAAAAATTTGAAGAATCAGTTGTAAATATACTTGATCATATAGGTGAAGACCCGTCAAGAGAAGGTTTAGAAAAAACTCCAAGCCGTGTTAGAAAAGCTTTTGAGTTTATGTGTGGAGGGTATAAACAAGACCCGAAAGATATTATAGAAGCTGCACTATTTACAAGCTCAAATGATGAGATGGTAGTTGTAAAAGATATTGAGTTTTATTCGATGTGTGAACACCATATTCTACCTATCATAGGAAAAGCTCATATTGCATATATACCTGACGGTAAAGTGGTTGGTCTTTCAAAGATACCTAGAGTGGTTGATGTATATGCAAGACGTTTACAGATACAAGAGCAGATGACAGAACAGATCGCAGAAGCGTTAATGACTCATCTTAAACCAAAAGGTGTCGCAGTTGTGATCGATGCTCGTCATATGTGTATGGAGATGAGGGGTGTTGAAAAGATATGTTCTACAACAGTAACTTCAGCTCTTAGAGGGATCTTTAAAAAAGAGAAAAAAACTAAAGATGAGTTTATGAGTATAATCTCATCATCATTTAATAAATAAAGTCCAAAGGACTTTATTTATATCACACTACAAAAAAAAGACAAAGCATAAGCTTTGCCTTTAATAGAGTATTCACACTTAAAAGATTATTAGATTTTTTAAACGAAGTGGCGCGGTTGACGAGACTCGAACTCGCGACCTCCTGCGTGACAGGCAGGCATTCTAACCAACTAAACTACAACCGCACGCGCCAGATAAAGATATTCATAAAAAAGAATAACCTTATAAAAAAGCATAAATTGCTCTTTTATAAGGTTATGGTGGTCGATAGAAGACTCGAACTTCTGACATCTACCTTGTAAGGGTAGCGCTCTACCAACTGAGCTAATCGACCGTGTCTGGTGACCCCTAGGAGACTCGAACTCCTGTGGCATGGATGAAAACCATGAATCCTAACCGCTAGATGAAGGGGCCAGACAAAATGGTGACCCGTGTTGGATTCGAACCAACGGCCACCTCCTTAAAAGGGAGATGCTCTACCGGCTGAGCTAACGAGTCATTAACAATAAAATTTTAAATTCATAGTGGCGCGGTTGACGAGACTCGAACTCGCGACCTCCTGCGTGACAGGCAGGCATTCTAACCAACTAAACTACAACCGCACACTTTGAATAAATGGTGACCCCTAGGAGACTCGAACTCCTGTGGCATGGATGAAAACCATGAATCCTAACCGCTAGATGAAGGGGCCATTTATTTTATATTGTTTTATTCATTTAAAAAATTCATCATTTTAGATAAATTTGTTTAAATTCTGGTGGTCGATAGAAGACTCGAACTTCTGACATCTACCTTGTAAGGGTAGCGCTCTACCAACTGAGCTAATCGACCAAATTAAAAGAACTTCCATTATGAAAAATGGTGACCCGTGTTGGATTCGAACCAACGGCCACCTCCTTAAAAGGGAGATGCTCTACCGGCTGAGCTAACGAGTCATACCTGTCATTCTCAAAATGGACTGGAATTATAGTCAAATTTTTTCTAGATGTCAAGAGTTTTTTGAATAAATTTAAAAACTTTTTTCAAAGCCTCTTTTGAAGCTTGCATTTGTATACTTTTTCTATCACCTTCAAAATGGCACACTTCTATATCTATGATATTAGCTTTTGCATTTATCACACCTATCACTACCGTTCCTACAGGCTTTGTTTCAGTCCCACCATTTGGACCTGCTACACCGCTTACAGCTATAGCATAATCTGCACTAAACTTTTTAGCTGCACCCTCAAGCATTTGCGTAACCACTTCTTTGCTTACTGCTCCATGTTCAATCATAGTCTCTTTTAGTACACCAAGCTCTTGCTCTTTTATCTCATTGCTATATGTTACTATGCCACCTTTAAATATTTCAGATGAACCTGAAATAGAAGTTATCATACTAGCAATTAAACCACCTGTACAACTCTCTGCCGTTGTGATCGTTTCATTTCTATCTTTTAAAAGCTCTTCTAATGTAATTAAATCGTTATTATTAAATATATAGTCAAACATCAAAATCCCCATATTATCGTTTTTTAATATTGTTTTGGATATACTCTAGCCTATTTTTTATTACAGGATGTTTATACAAATGGTAGATTTTAAAGATACATTACTACTTCCAAAAACAGATTTTCCAATGAGAGGAAACCTCCCACAGAACGAACCAATAAGATATAAGAAGTGGGATGATACAAAAGTATACGAGCAGATGAAAAAAAACCGTGAAGGGGCACAAAGCTTTACTCTTCATGACGGTCCTCCATATGCTAATGGTAATACTCACATCGGACACGCATTAAATAAGATATTAAAAGACATAGTTGTTAAGTATCACTATTTTGACGGTAAATCAACAAGATTTACTCCAGGCTGGGATTGTCACGGTCTTCCAATTGAGCAAAAAGTTGAAGAGAAGATCGGTGGAGCTAAGAAAAAAGAGCTTCCAAAAAGCAAGATCAGAGAACTTTGCCGTGAGCATGCAAGCAAATTTATAGATATACAAAGGGATGAGTTTAAAAAACTAGGTGTTATCGCAGACTGGGAAAAACCTTACCTTACTATGGATTTTAAATTTGAAGCAAATATATATAGAGAGCTTGTTGCCATTGCAAAACAAGGTCTATTGATCCAAAGAAGTAAACCTGTTTACTGGTCTTGGGCTGCACAAACGGCACTAGCTGAAGCAGAGGTAGAGTATCAAGATAAAGTAAGTCCATCTATATTCGTTGCATTTAAGCTAAAAGATAGAGATGAGAGCGTTATCATCTGGACAACAACTCCTTGGACACTTCCTGCAAATACAGGTGTGGCATTAAACCCTGAAGAGGATTATGTTATCACGACTGACGGATATATAGTTGCACATAAACTATACGGTACACTTTTAGCCGATGAAATTGTAAAAGGTGAAGTAAAAGAGAAGATCGATCCAAAATCTTTAGAGAACACATTGGCAATAAACCCTCTAAACGGTAGGGACTCTAAGATAATCTTAGGTGATCATGTTACTATGGATAGCGGTTCTGGTGCAGTACATACAGCTCCTGGGCACGGTGAGGATGACTATAAAGTTGGTTTAAAATACGATCTTGAAGTTGTAATGCCAGTTGCAGCAAATGGAACATACGATAATACGGTTGTAAGGGAAAAACTTCTACCAAACCCTGAAGAGTTTGTAAATGTAAATGTATTTAAAGCAAACGATAGAATCTTAGAGCTTTTAGGTGATTCATTACTTAAAAAAGTTGATATGACACACTCTTATCCACACTGTTGGAGAACACATAAGCCAATTATCTTTAGAGCTACTAAACAATGGTTTATAGCTATAGATGAAAAATACGGTGAAAAAGGGAATACTTTAAGGCAAAACGCTTTAAAAGCTATAGATGAAGTTAAGTTCTACCCTGCTCACGGATCAAACAGACTTAGAACAATGATAGAAAACCGTCCTGATTGGTGTATATCTCGTCAAAGAGACTGGGGTGTGCCGATCGCGTTCTTTAGAAATAAGATGACAGATGAGATCATCTATGATGAGAAAGTTTTAAACTACGTAGCTATGATATTTGAACAACACGGTTGTGATGCTTGGTACGATATGAGCATAGAAGAGTTACTATACCCTGGAAGCGGTTTAAACCCTGATCATTTAGAAAAAACAATGGATATTCTTGATGTTTGGTTCGATAGCGGCTCAACTCAGCACGCAGTTCTAAGAAGTAGAAACTATGATGCGGGAACTTTCCCTGCAGATATGTATCTAGAGGGTAGTGACCAACATAGAGGATGGTTCCAATCTTCACTGCTTACAACACTTGCTTCAAGTGAAATAGCACCTTATAAAAATATCCTTACACACGGTTTCACCGTAGATGATAAAGGTGAGAAGATGAGTAAATCTAAAGGGAATGTTGTAGCACCTGAGAAGGTTCTAAAACAGTTCGGTTCAGAGATACTTAGACTATGGGTTGCAATGAGTGATTATCAAAGTGATCTTAAGATATCTGACGGTATCTTAAAACAGATGGCTGAGCAGTATAGAAAGATAAGAAACACCGCTAGATTCCTTCTTGCAAATATCAATGACCTAGATAGTATATCTCCTGTTGAAGATATGGGTGTAATGGATCAATGGATATTAAATAGAGCAAAAAAAGTGTTTGATGAGATCGATAGTTCATTTAAAGAGTACGATTTCAGCCGTGGTCTAAATAGATTAAACCACTTCTTAGTTGCCGACCTTTCAAACGTATATCTTGATATCTGTAAAGATAAACTTTACTGTAACGCAAAAGATGATAAAGCAAGACGTGCAAGTCAAAGTGCAATGGCTATGATAGCACAATCACTTATAAGTACACTTGCTCCGATATTAACATACACAATGGATGAGCTTTTAGAATACGCACCTGAATTTTTAAAAGAGGGAGTAGATAATATCTTTGATGTTAAAAAGTATGATCTTCCTGAGGTTTCGTTAAACTTAAATGAAGCCCATCTTTTAGAAGCAAAAGAAAAATTTAGTGAAATAAAAGACAATTTAAGTAAAGATAAGATCATAAAATCAACTCTAGAGCTTATTGTTTATACGAATAGTGACGATATATTAGCACTTGATCCGACAATAGCAGAGGATTGGTTTTTAGTAAGTAAAATATCAAATGATAAACTGGACAACGCACTAGCAAGCTTTGAAGTAGACGGAAAAGTTTTTGAAATATATAAAGCGGTAGAAGCGAAATGTCCAAGATGTTGGAAATATAAATCACAAAGTGAAGAAACACTTTGTGAAAGATGTGAAAGCGTAGTAAAATAGTATGAGCGAACCGGTAACACTAACATTCATTTTTCAAACGGTAGGTGTTGTACTAGTGGTTACTGCTCTTGGCATCGCATATGTTAAAATAAAAGAAAAGAAAAAAAAGGGTTTATAAATATGGTAATGCCGTTTAGTGATGAGGATCTTCAAGATCCCGTATCGAACATAGTTACAAATAAAATAGCGCCTATGCTTGCCCGTGACGGTGGAGCGATTGAACTGATAGATATAAAGAACGGAAAAGTATATGTTCAATTACAAGGTGCTTGTGTAGGGTGTGCAGCAAGTGGAAGCACACTAAAATATATAGTAGAAAAAGAGTTAAAATCAAATATTCACCCTGAATTAGAGATCGTAAATGTTCCTCAGGGTATGGAAAATAAATTAGAAGAGTTATAAAATATGTCAAACACTCAAGAGTTGATCGATAATGCACACAGTGCATTTGTATCAAAAGATTATACTAGAGCACTATTTTTATTCGGTCATTTAAGCTCTTCGGATCCTGCAAATGAAGAGTATAAGCTCTATGCTATATTTTGTGATATTGCAAGTGAAAATGAAGAGAAAGCTCAAGCTTTATACGACTATTTAACAATAGCTAAAGATGAAGATAAAGATACAGCCGTTCAATATGTTTATGACCTTATAGAAGCTTATGATGGTGATCAAGAGAAGATGATGATGATCTTAAAAGATATCACCACTCAAAGTATAGAATCACTTGAAGCTATACAATACGAGGATTTTATACATCTTGTAAAAGATAGAGGCTCTTTTAGAGTTGCTTTTGAAGATATTATGTTTAGTACAAAAATTGCACTTGAGTCAAAAGAGGACTTCTTTGATTTTGTAGAACAACTAATAGAGAACGGTTTTAATACAACAGCTTACAGCTATCTAGACAGCTTTAACGAGTACTTCTCATACGATAGCAATATTGAAAAACTTTATAAAAAACTAGACGAGAGCAAAGTTGAAAATAAAAATAAATGATCTAGTCTTAACGGATAACTCCAAAGAGGCTTCAAAAGACCATATATTCGTGGTCTCAAAACATAATGAAAAATATATAGATGATGCCAAAGCAAACGGTTGTAATAACTTTATAGAATCAAAAGAGCTAAAAGATCATTTCGATCTAAGTTCTATTAAAATTATAGGTATCACTGGAACAAACGGTAAGACCACAACTGCAGCAGCAATATACTCTATACTGCTTGATCTTGGTGAAAAGGTTGCTTTGCAAGGAACTAGAGGCTTTTTTATAAATGATAAAAAGATAGAGGACTACTCCTTAACCACTCCAGTTCAACTTAACAACTTTGAGCATATCGTTGAGGCTATGCAAAACGGATGCAAATATTTTGTGATGGAGGTAAGCTCACACGCAATAGATCAAAATAGGATCGAAGGTCTTGATTTTGCATTAAAGATACTGACAAATATCACTCAAGATCATCTTGATTATCATAAAACCATAGATGAGTATATCAATATTAAAAACTCATTTTTTATGGATGAATCACCTAAGCTTATCAATAAAGATGAAGTACGCGCAAAATACAATATTAAAAACGGTTTTTCTTACGGTCTTGAAAATCCATCAACTTATAAAGTTGGAGCTTACAGCTTTCAAAACGGAACCCATGTAATGGTACAAAAGTTCGATAAATCTGTAAGTTTCAGCTCTGATCTTATGGGTATCTTTAATATCTATAATCTAGTAGCGGCAGTTGCAGCAGTTGATATAGTAAGTGATCACTCTTTAGATACTATTTGTGAAGAGGTGGAAAACTTCGGTGGTGTTGCTGGACGTATGGAGACAGTATCAATAGAGCCTTTAGTTATCGTAGATTTTGCTCATACACCTGATGGTATGCAAAAGATTTTTGAAAGCTTTAACCATAAAGATATCATAGTGGTATTCGGCGCAGGTGGAGATAGAGATAGAACTAAACGCCCTATGATGGGACAGGTTGCATCAAACTTTGCCAAACATATTATTGTAACAAGCGATAACCCACGCTTTGAAGATCCTGATCAAATTATAGAAGATATATTAACAGGTATCAAAGATAGATCAAACGTAACAGTTGAGATCAATAGACGTGAAGCGATTAAAAAAGCTATCGATATAGCTGATGAGAACAGTGTAGTGCTTATTTTAGGTAAAGGTGATGAAACATCACAGATAATCTACGATAAGAAAATGCCGTTTGATGATAGGGTTGTAGTATCACACCTTTTACCATCAATATGAGAACTGCCCTACTAGTTATAATATCACTTCTTTTTATATCTTGCAGTAGTAAAGAAGAGCCAAATAAGAAAAATTATAAAAACAACGATACGGCTAAAAAAAGCGTTAAATTTCAAAAGAGCGTACCAAACTGGATATTTAATCCAAACCTAGATGTTAAATACGGAGCAGTAGGTATTGCTCAAAACCAAAACAATAAAAAACTACAAAGATTAAGTGCGATCGCAAACGGTAAAAGAAAACTATCCGAACTATTTAGAACGCAACTACAAAAACAAACACCAATGCCCCTTGATACCAACTCTAGAATGATAGGTTCTACTTTTAATATTGTTGCTCTTGAATCATCTCAAAACATTGTAAAAGATGCAAGTGTAAAAGCTAGCTACACCGATGACAAGGGCACTCTTTACCTTTGGATCGTGATCTACTAAAACTCTTATAGATTTGTAACCATCCTGTAACAGATGTTGGTTAAACTTCCTCTACAACATTACAAAAAGGAAGTCAAAATGACAATTAAAAAAACTGCTATTGCATTACTTGCAACTACAGCTTTAACAGTTAGCTTAAGTGCTAGAGATCAAATCAAGATTGTTGGTTCTTCTACAGTATACCCATTTTCAAGTTCTGTAGCTGAGGAACTAGGTGCAACTACTAAATACCCAACTCCAGTTGTTGAATCAACAGGTTCAGGTGGAGGAATGAAGCTTTTCTGTGCTGGTAACGATATGAACACTCCAGATATCACAAACGCTTCAAGAAGAATGAAAACTAAAGAGTTCAAACTTTGTGCTAAAAACGGTGTTACAGATATCACTGAAGCTGTTGTAGGTTTCGACGGTATCGCTTTTGCTCAAGCAAAATCAAACGCTCCATTCAACGTAACTAAACTTCAACTTGCTCTTGCAACTGCTGAAGAGGTTCCAAGTAAAGATGGTAAAAGCCTAGTTAAAAACCCATATACAAAATGGAATCAAATTGATCCTTCATTACCAAATAGAGAGATCGTAGTATACGGACCACCAAAATCTTCAGGTACAAGAGATGCTTTCGAAGAGATGGTATTACAAAAAACTATCGGTAAAATGAAAGTTTATACTAACATTTACAAAACTACAAAAAACAAAACATATAAAAAATATTCTGAGATCAGAACTGACGGTGCTTATGTTCCAAGTGGTGAGAACGATAACCTAATCGTTGCAAAACTTAACAAAAACAAAACTGCTTTCGGTATCTTCGGTTACTCATTCCTAATGGAAAACGAAGACAAGATCCAAGGTGCTAAAGTAGAGGGTTATTTACCAACTCCTGAGACTATTGCATCTCATAAATACCCAATCGCTAGAAGTTTATTCTTCTACATCAAAAACTCTCATGCAGAAAAAGTTCCTGCAATGGGTGAGTATGTAAAAATGTTCATGAGTGAAAACATGATCGGTAAAGACGGTATCCTTTCTGAGATCGGTCTTATCCCTCTTCCAGATGCAACAAGAGAATCTATCAGAGCATCTGTATCTAAAAGAGAAAAATTAACTTTAGAAGCACTTTCTAAAAAACACTAAAACCTAAATAAAGGAAGGGAATCTTATCTCCTAACACCTCCCCTCCCTTCCTTTTTTCTTCAAATTATTTTGTAACTAAACAGTTATCGTATTCTAGTAGAATTTTCCACAATCAAATCACAAAGAGCTTTATATGTTAAATAACAAATGGTCTAAGATCGTATCAAAACTTGAATTTGCTTTCCAACCTATAGTAAATATAAAAAGCGGTAAACTTTTTGGAGTTGAAGCTCTACTAAGAAATGTACATGAAGCTGGAAACTTTTACTCTATCATAAACCTATTTGATGAAGCATTTCACGACGGTATACTTTATCAGCTTGATCTTGAACTAAGACAAAAAGCTTTATTAAAATATAAAGAGATAAGCGTAGACTCACCTTTACAGCTATTTTATAATATAGACTGCAGAGTTTTATATATGCCTGATTTTAAACACGGCAATACAGATACACTTCTTAGCTCACTTGATCTTAAAAAACAATCTATTTGTTTTGAGCTAAGTGAAAGAATAACGCTAAAAGATACATCACTATTAAACACTATGATCGATAGATATAAAAGTGATGGTTTTGATATAGCTATAGATGATTTTGGAACAGGTGTATCGGGACTTCAAATACTATATCATGCAGATACTACATTTATAAAACTAGATAGATTCTATATACAAGATATACAAAAAGATGCAAAGAAAAGATTGTTTTGTACTTTTGTGATAAATATGGCTCACATTATGGGGATCAAAGTGATTGCCGAGGGTGTAGAGGAGAAAGAGGAATACTTTACCTGCAAAGATATTGGTTTTGACCTTATTCAAGGTTATCTAATACAAAAGCCAAAGATCGATATCACAAAGATAAGATCAAGCTATCAAGAGATAAAAGATCTTAGCAAACAAGATAAAAGATCAAAACGTGCTAATATGGTGGATAAAGATAAGATAGAATATATCGAGCCTTTAAATATAGATACATCACTTCATCAGCTGTTCACATATTTTAAAGATAATATTATGAATACCTTTGTTCCTATAGTGGATGATCTAAACCGTCTACAAGGGGTGATATATGAAAAAGATATTAAAAAGCTTTCATACTCACAATACGGTCTATCAATTGCAAAAAACGATACTTCCAAAACAAGGTTAAAAAAGTTTATAACCAAAACCGTATCTGCTGAACTTAACTGGGGAGTAGATAAACTTTTAGAGATATATAATATTAGTGAGAATAACACTGCAGGTATGTTTATAACTAAAAACAACCAATATCACGGCTTTATCGATCTAAACAATCTATTGAAATTATCATACAATAGAAACCTAGAGATCGCTAAAAACCAAAATCCACTAACTAAACTACCTGGAAATAAACAGATCGAAGATCTATTATCAAACGTATTTAGCAACGATACAAACACAGTTTACCATTTAGTATATTTTGACTTTAACGACTTTAAACCGTTTAACGACTCATACGGATTTAGACAAGGGGATCGTGCCATACTTCTATTTAGCGATATTTTACAAAAGAACCTAAATAGTGATGTATTTATAGCTCATGTCGGGGGCGATGACTTCTTTATATCTTTTAAAGAAACAGAGTATGATAAAGTTTACGAACAAGTAGCACATATTCAAAAAAGCTTTGAGGATATGGCACAATCATTATATAATGAAAAAGATAGAGCAAAGGGATATATAGAAACAAAAGATAGATTTGGTGAGGTAAGACAGTTTAAACTACTTGGTGTAGCTTCTGCTATAATCGAGATAAAAACAAATATACCTAAAGATCTATTTGACGATACTATAGGTATTATTAAAAAAGAATCGAAAAAATCGGATATACCGATAGGAACGACACTTTTAGTTTAGGCTATTTTTTCTTAGATGAGAAACCTGCGCCTTTTTTACTTTTTTTAGTAAGGTTAAGCTCGTTTATCATCTCTTGATAATCGATCTCTCTCATATTGAACTCTGCAAAACATTTTGCAGCAACAGCGATAGCGTTTGGTACTTCATCTTTCTTTTTATACGATTGAAGGTTCTTTTCACTTACTTTTATAAGATTACTGAATTTCGGTAAAGTGATCTCCGCATCCAATAATAGTTTTTTAAACTCTATGAAAGTCATTAATACTCTTTTATAATTTTATTTGAACCTAATTATACCATTAAGTTATAAAATATTACTAAATTATTTCATTTTTAGTAAATTTCGTCATTTTGAAGACTTTTGTAAGACTTTTTTATAATATCATTTTGTAATCGGAGGTACTAAAAATGAGTTTGAATAGTTATATTGATAATATAATTTCAACTTTGGAGATAATGTTCATCGATCTAGAAAAAAGTATAAGAGATTCTAATGGTGCTTTAGTCTCAAAGTTTGATAACCATAAATATATTGATAGCATAGATAATGTTAGATACCTAAATAACAACCAAAACATAAATGTAGTGGTAGTTGCTTTAGATGATCAAAGTTTTGTTAATAACTTTACTGAAACACTAAAAGAGTTAAAAAACATATCATTTATCATTATATCCGAAACGTTAAATAAAGAGTTTACAAACCTATCCAATGTAATAAATATTACAAATATAAAAAGGCTTGAGAACACTATTGCAAAAACTTTAAAAGATAGATATAAAAATGCTGAACTATATCTAAATTTTGAGAACGGAAGATCGTACAATCTAAAAACAAAAAAACTATTTATTGAACAAGAAGAGGTTAAACTAACCCCTAGAGAACAAGAGTTTTTAGATCTATTGATTGAAAATACCAATAATATTTTAGATCATAAAACGATCCAAGATAAGATCTGGCATGAATCGTATGACGTAAATGAGTCTGCTTATAAATCACTTCTAAATAAACTAAGAAATAAAGTGGGCAAAAAAACAGTAAAAAATATTTCAGGTAAAGGTTATACTATAAACTTTCAATAGTTTTTTTTGTACCTATAGCTATCTCTTTCTCTTCATCTGTTTTTATCACCAATATAGGTATTTTAGCATCGATCACGGATATCTTATCACAGTTTGTTTTAACGGTTTTATTTAGATGTTTATCAAGCTTTGTATTTAAAAACTCCTCTAAGTGGCTGTCAAATACTTTTTCTCTAACCATAGAACTGTTCTCACCTATACCGCCTGTAAATACGATCGCATCAATATGACCAAGCTCTATAGCGTATGAGCCTATAAACTCTTTTATACGAGTTACAAAGATATCCAGAGCAAGCTGTGCTTTTTCATTACCATTATTGATCATATCTTGTATAGTTCGTAGATCACTGTTCCCACAAACTCCTCTAAGACCGCTTTTTTTATTTAGTATCCTATTGATCTCGTTCATATCAATACCCAAAGTATCATGCATATAAAGTATAATAGATGGATCGATCGAGCCGCTTCTTGTACCCATCATTAAACCCTCTAAAGGGGTAAACCCCATTGAGGTATTTATAGATTTACCGTTTTGTATGGCCGTAGCACTAGAACCGTTTCCAAGATGCAGAGTAATTAGGTTCAATTTTTCTATATCTTTAGATAAAAACCTTGCTGCTTCTTTTGCAACATAGTTATGAGAGGTTCCGTGAAAACCGTATTTTCTAATATTATGCTCTTCATAAAAACTTAATGGGATAGGATAAAGATAGGCATTTTTAGGGATACTTTGATGAAACGCCGTATCAAATACAGCTACTTGAACAGCATTTGGAAGTTGCTTCTCTATAACTTTTATCCCTTGTAGATTTGCTCCATTGTGTAAAGGTGCCAGTTTTATAAGCTCTTCTATCTTTTGTTTTACATACTCATCTATGATCACAGGTTTATTAAAATACTCACCACCGTGAACAACTCTATGACCAAATATCTTAATATCATCCAAATTTTTTATAAAACCTTTATCTTTTAGTTCTTGAAATATATGATTGAATGCCAGTCCATAGTCGATGATCTCCTCTTCATTTCCTTTATGTAAGACCTCTAAAGTGTCCTTATTAAAAAGTTTATACTTAACCGATGAACTACCGCAATTTAGAACTAAAATCATTTATACTCCTATAAAATGTCCCATTTTATAGGGACCAAATCTTTTTTATTTCTTTTAACGTGATTTATAAAAAATCACTAAAGAAACAAATCCTAAAGAAGACAACGAGTTGTCTTATAAGAAACTGTGTACCTCTTCAGCAAGGAACCAAATCTTTTTCATTTCTCTTATAGGAAACTTTGAATCTCTTCGACGCTTAAAACTTTTCCGCTGCTTTTAACTTCACCGTTTACTACAAGTCCTGGTGTACTCATTACACCGTATTCCATTATCTTTATTGGATCTTCTACTTTTTCTATCTGAGCAAACTTTCCGCTTTTTGCAACTGCAGTTTTTACATTGTTAAATAGTTCGGTGCATTTTGCACACCCTATTCCCAAAATTTCAATTTTCATACTTTTTCCTCAAACTCTATAAAATAATATTAAACATATATCCTATCATAATGATACCAAAACCTACTATAGCAAAAAATAATGCTATCAGCTTTGTATGGAGTATCCTTTTTAGAATCATAGCCTCAGGGAGTGATAATGCGGTTACAGCCATCATAAAACTAAGTGCCGAGCCTAAAAGCATCCCTTTTGCCGTTAACACTTCAACCAAAGGCATAACACCAGCAGCATTTGAATACATCGGTATCCCCATAAGTACGGCTAAAGGTACAGCGTACCAAGCATCTCCACCTGCCCAAGAAGCTATAAAATCAGCAGGCACGTAGCCATGTATAAAGGCTCCAATTGCAACCCCTATCATCACATAGATATATATCTTTTTAAATATATCGCTTGTATACTCCCAAGCCTCTTTAAGCCTTTGTTTTATACTAAGCTCGATCTTCACCTCATCAAGCTCACCCTCCATAGGTTGAACATCAAGTAAGATGTATTTTTCCATCTTTGCTTTACCTATTAAATACCCGCCGATAATTGCAACCAAAAGACCAAAACCTATATATATTAAAGTGACCTTCCAGCCAAAAAGTCCTAAAAGCATAGCTATTGCTATTTCATTGTTCATAGGACTTGATATAAGAAAGGAAAAAGTTACCCCAATAGGGATTCTAGCTTGTATAAAACCTAAAAACAAAGGGATAGCACTACAGGTACAAAAGGGGGTGATGATCCCAAAAAGTGCCGCTAAGATATTTCCTGTAAACTCACTTTTTCCTTGCAGATAAGCTCTTACTTTTTCAGTATTAAAATATGTTCTTAGAAACGATACTGCAAAGATGATCGTAATAAGAAGTATAAATATCTTAATAGTATCGTAGATAAAGAAGTGTAAAGCACTACCGAAGGTTGATGATGATTCTAAATTTAAATAGTTATATACAAAGATATCAACTAATCTTTCCCACCAATCAAACACTATTTATCCTTATTTAGCTCTTCAATAAACTCAACCGCATTATCACCCCTTAGATAATCGGCAACTTTAAGTAAACCATCACTTAGATATCTGACCTTATACCCTTTTAGCATAAGATAGATACGCGCTAGATTTGCTCTATCGTTGTGTGGACAAGCAGTTATGATAAGCTTATCTTTTGGAAGCTCGTTTAATCTATTGGGTAGTTCATTTAAAGGGATATTTTTACTAAAAGGCATATTCCAAGCTTTAAACTCATCTTTAAATCGTATATCTATAACTACTGCCTTCCCCTCTTCAAGAAGGTTTAACATCTCAAAAGATTTTATTTTCATATCTTTTCTCTCTTGAAGATCAAAACCTTTTAAATATCTATCAAAGTCTTTTGGTTTAAGCTCAGCACCAAATAAAGCTATACCGATAAATAAAAAAACTAATACTCTTAAGCCCATACTAACTCCTTTACAATAAAGCCTCTTTAACCTGAGGCAGCAATACCTCTTCTATCTCTTTATATGTTTCTATAAAAGCTTCGAAACCTTTACCGTCAGGATCTTCAAACCCTACATGTATCTTTGGAGCAGGTTTTGGAAACATAGGGCAGGTCTCATTTGCATGATTACAAACCGTTACGATAAGATCATAACTATTATCTATAACCTCATCTAACACCTTTGAATGGTATTCATCTCTCCAGATACCTTTTTGCTCCAATAGTTTTTTTGCATTTGGGTTTACTTTGCCGCTTGCTCTTACACCTGAACTATCAGCACTTACTCCATCAAGTTTTGCATTGATAAGAGCTTCGGCGATTATACTTCTACAACTATTTCCCGTACATAATACTAATACTTTTTTCAAAATCTTTCCTTTATATAAGTGTTAACAACACTATTAATAACACAGGTGGCGTAACTATAAGACCAAATTTACTATATTGCCAAAAACCTATCTTCACACCTTTTTGAGCTAATACATGAAGCCATAATAGCGTAGCAAGACTACCAAAAGGTGTCATTTTAGGTCCTAGGTTACACCCTATGATATTTGCATAAGCCAAAGCTTCATTTGATATATCTTGTAAAGCTATATCCATTATCATAATAGTTGGCATATTGTTCATCACCGCACTTAAGGCTGCTGAGATAAAGCCTGTTCCTATGATAGCTATCGCATCACCCCTTTGGGCAAGATCAATCAATACTAAAGTTAAGTAGTCTGTTAGTCCCGCATTTTTTAAACCGTAAACCACTATATATAAACCTATACTAAACCATACAACCTGCCAAGGTGCCGTTTTGATAGTAAGCCAAGCTCTAGCACTCTTTGTATAACTAGCAATCGCTAAAAATATCAAGCCTCCTCCAAGTGCAAAAACAGATACGGGAAGATCATAACCGTCACCTATAAAATATCCTGCAAGCAATAAAGCTAAGAAAAACCAAGAGAATTTAAAAAGAGTTTTATTCTTTAAAACCTCATCAGGATCTTTTAGCAAACTTATATCAACTGTTTTAGGAATATCTTTTCTTAACACTATCCATAAAACTATGATTGAAACAATAGTACTTACTATATAAGGAATGATCATATTTGATAGATACTCCATAAAGCCTATATCAAAATAGTTTGCAGTAACTATATTTGTTAGGTTTGAAAACACAAAAGGGAGTGAAGCACTATCACTTATAAATCCACCTGCAAGTAAAAAAGCTAAAATGGTTTTAGTATTTAGTTGTAAGATTCTCATTTTTGCTAACAGTATAGGTGTAAGGATAAGTGCAGCTCCATCGTTTGCAAAAAGTGCCGAAACAAAACTTCCAAGCAATAAAGCATATACGAACATCAAGTGTCCATTACCCTGTGATAGCTTTGCCATCTTTATTGCACACCATTCAAAAAAGCCTATCTCATCAAGAACCATTGATAATATAATGATCCCTATAAAAGCTAAAGTAGCATCCCAAACAATATCTGTAACTATCAAAACATCATTAAAACTAACAACGCCTGCTACAAGTGCAGCCACTGCACCTATGATAGCTATAGTACCTATCTGCAAACCCTTAGGCTGCCATATCACAAAAATAAGGGTTACTAAAAATATTATACTTGCCGTTAACATTGATCTATTCCCACTCTAGTTGATTGTATAGTGTTGTAATATTCATACTATTTAACTGTTCAAAATAGTTAAGATGATCGAACTTTTTGGTTTTAACATATTTTTTTACATCAATTACATCAATACCCTCATCATATGCTTTTCTTACATCATCCCTTAATATTTTAAGATATTCCAAAGATACTTTATATGAATCTTTATCATACTCTTTACCGTGCCCGCCAAGTAGATATTTTGCATCTATTTTTGCAAGCTTTTCTATAGCTTCTATCCAACCATCTATATTTGATGTTTTTTTATAGCTTAGAAGTCTACCGTTAAAGACTATATTTCCTACAAATAAAAAACTATCCTCTTTAGAATAGATCGCTATATCGCTTTGCTCCTCACTCACTTCACTTGGCTTTATGATCTGAAGAGTTTTTTTACTCCCTTGTATTGTATATCCATCATCCACCAAAGTATCTGCAAGAATCACTTTTGTACCTTGTAAAACATCTTTTGGAAGTATAAATCTCATCCTATCAAACTTTGTAGGGTTTTGTGTGATATCATCGTTTATAGTTTTGTGTCCTAGTATCTTTGCACCCTTTTGTTTAAAAAAAGAGGCACCTTGAACTCTATCATCATGATAATTAGTTAAGATCACATCTGAAACCTCTAAAGAGGGATACTCTTTTTTCATCAAAGCATAAAACTCTTTTGCAAAGTTATATGTTGGACCAGAATCTAAAACAACCAAGCTATCACCCATATTTATATAACACATATTTGAAACAAACCCTTTATTCTTTTTTGTTGGTGGGTTAAGGTCTCCAATTACGCACGTAATATCTTTTGTAATTTTTACAGGATTTAAGTTATAAAAATCTGCAAAAGAAAAACTGCTTAAAACCGTTAAAGCTATAAAAACTATTTTAATCATTACTGCATCCTTTTTGAAGTTTTGGTATATCCATATCTATATGGCTTATCTCTTTTAATATAGATTGTCTAAACTGATCTAAGGGCTTACGAATACTATAATAAGCCCATCTTCCCTCTCTTCTTACTTTTAAAAAACCACCCTCTTTTAATATCTTTAGATGTCTTGAGATACGTGATTGGATCATATCAAAAGCGTTTTCTATATCACAAACGCACACCTCTTTATTGATATCTATAAAATGAAGTATTCTTAGTCTGGTCTCATCGTTTATTGAACCTATAGTTTTTAAAAATATATCCATAAAAGCCCCTTTTGATAAAATCATAACATAAAAACATTAATATATCAAGATATATTGATATATTATCTATAAAAAAACCTTCAGCATTAACTGAAGGTCTTATCTATTCCCCTGCTTGCTGCTCTAACTCTATAAGCTCTTGAAGCATAGCATCCTCTATCGCAGGCTCTTCACCTGCACTCTCTTCTAAAAGAGGTTCATTCATCTCTACAGGTGTATCATCTAGTTTAATCTCTTGAGTCATTGGCTCACTCTCATCCAATAATGTATCTTCATTTATTGCTTCACCCAATTGTGGCTCATTAGTTTCTAAAGCTTCTTGTGGAAGTTCAGGCTCAACAACTGCTTCATCTGCTGCTTTTATATCATCTATATGCTTTGTGATGATCCTAAACTCAACCCTTCTAGAAAGCTCTTTATTTTCGCTTCCATCAAGATTTAACACAAGTTTCGAATAAGACATCCCAATAGGCTCAAAAGTATTGCCTATCCAAGCAATATTTTGAACTACACTCTCATCACTTAAGGCTTTTGCATACTCCATAACAGACTCTGCTCTATTTTGTGATAATACTCTATTTAGTTCAAATCTTTCTTCATCGTTATTCGCTTTTGAGTGTTCAGATGATGAATGCCCCTCTATTCTTACTTTTTCTATTTGGTTTTTATACTCTTCAACTATCTTTACATATCTTGGGAAGAAATCACTTAAGATCGTTTCAAACTTATTATTGATATTACTACGCCCAGGATTAAATAGCATTGTAGGATCTTTAAACCTAAATGTCATAGTATCTTTATCAAGCTCAGCGTTCCATGTTGAAAAATCGTTCTCAAACTCTTCATATAATGCTTCATAAAGTCCTGTAATACGATATATCTTAGTAAGCTCCTCGGCACTACCCTCGCCCCCTTTTTCATTTGAAGCATCAGCTATAAGAGTATAATCCCCATTAGGAAGCTCATCTACTACATCCGCACACCAAGTTTTGTTTTCTTTATCTATTTTAGCACCATATGGACCAAAGCTATTCTCTTCATTTTTTAAACTAAGCTCAACTTTTGTGATATCGCCTTTTATAAGTGTTCCGCATATCTTAGGTGTATTATCGTTAAATATCTCAACCTTATCTATTGCAACACCCAGTGTTGTTTTTATAAAAAACTTCCCTTTTGCATTAAAACTATTTCCGCTTATATCTAAAGCTTGCGCATCAGCAAGGTATTCACCCTCCTCTACGCTTGTATTTATATCAGAGCACCATCTTTTATTTTTATTATCGATAAGCGCACTAAACGGTCCATATTTAATATTTTCATCATTTGCAGATGTGATATTTAGATCAATATTTTTAGCATATGCGTTTTTAATACTACCGCATACTTTAGGAGATACGGCACTTATAGCTTTTTCATACTTATCTATCTCTATCTCTATAGGTGAAGATATAAATATTTCACTTTTTGCATTAGCCGTATTTACTACATAATCTACAGCCGTAACATCTATATCGTATCTATTTTTTGGCAATATATCTTTTATAGTTACGCACCAAGTATGAGTTTTATTGTCAATCTTTGTTTGATATGGTCCAAAAGTTGTATTATCATCACTCACTATAGTAAGGTTTGTATCTGCAGCATACCCTTCAAACTTCCCACATATCTTAGGTGAAGTGTTTTGTGTGATATTCTCAAACTTATCTATAGAGACACCCAAACTATCTTGACAGTAAAGCTCAACATAATCAACCGTTAAAAGTTTTGTAAGATAAAGGTTTTGGTTTTTTGCCGCATAGTTTAAAAGTGATATATCGTTTCTATCAACCACGTCTCTTCTTGCTTTTTTACAAAGCAAAAGTTTTGAGATATTTGTATCGTTGTTTCTAACTGCGTCAACTAATGGTGTATCGCCGTAGCTATCAAAGGTATCAACAGTAGCTTTTTGCTCTATTAGGTATTTAGTTGTATTTATATCTTTATTTCTAACTGCAAGGTGCAGCGGTGTAAAGTCGTATTGATCTTTTGCATTAATATTTGCACCTCTTTCAACCAAAGATCTTATAATAACAAGCTCTTTTGATCTAACCGCATCGTGTAGTGCAGACTCGTCTATAAAATCGCTGGCGTTGATGTTTGCGGGTTTTCTATCTGCTGAATATAAAGAAACTGAAAGTATAAGAGTAAAAAAGAAAGATGAAATAAGCCTATTCATCAAAACTCCTTGGTATAATATAGGTTATAAAATTCGAAGTATACCATTATATAGTAAATAGTTTACTAATGGTTAAGTCAATAATTTTTATTTTTATTAAAAGAAAGATTATACCATTATGATATGATAATCAACTTAAAATAGTTTTTGATAGATTTGCAAAAAATCACTCGTAGTTTAATCTAAACTAAATTTAAGTTACTTTTAAATATAATCTCGGACTTAAAAAATAGCAAGGAAATATTAAAATGAAAAGAACGTACCAACCACATAATACTCCTAAGAAGAGAACACACGGTTTTAGAATCAGAATGAAAACTAAAAACGGTAGAAGAGTAATTAAGGCTAGAAGAGCTAAAGGTAGAAAAAGATTAGCTGTTTAAACAAGCAACACAGACTAAATCAAGAAAAAGAGTTCAACAAGCTTTATAAAAGCGGCAAAAAATGGCACACCCATTCTTTTGTCGCTTTTTTTAATCCCTCAAAAAACCTAAAAGCTGCTTTTGTAGCCTCTAAAAAGGTGGGGAATGCGGTTAAAAGAAATAAAGCAAAAAGAAGACTAAAAGCTCTTTTTTTAAAACATGAGTCTAAAATAAAGAGCGGATCATATATCTTTGTCGCAAAAGATAATATCGAAAATCGCGATCCAAAAGCTCTTAACAGCGACTTCAATTTTGCATTTAAAAGACTAGAATTGTATAAATGATAGATAAAATTTTAAGATTTTATCAAAAATATCTATCCGTATTTAGTTACGGAAGCTGCAGATATATACCGACTTGTTCAGAATATTCAAGATGGCAGTTTGAGAATAATTCTTTCTTTAAGGCAATTTATTTTACAATTACGAGGATTTTATCTTGTAATAAACTATTTGAGGGTGGATTTGATTATCCAAAAGTTAAATGCTATAAAAACCCTTTTTATTTGATAAGATCACATAAAGCGTATATGCCTGAAGATTTCAAAAATATTAAATATTGGTATATACCTATAAAAAATAAAAATCTATGTTTAGTTACAAAAAATTGGGAATATAAAAAATGAACACACAAAACAATCTGAATAAAAAAGATACTCAAAAAAGAATTATTTTAGCAACGGTTTTATCCTTCGTCTTCTTTCTAGCCTACGACTTCTTATATATCAGACCACAACAAGCGGAACTTAAACTTCAACAAGAAAAAGTGATACAAGAGCAGCAAGCGGCAGTAAAAACAGAACAAAGTGCTCCAGCAGGTAAAAACGTAACTCCGGCAACTACTAGCAGTGTAAAGAACAATGTACCAACTACGACTCTAAAAGAGAATGATATCATCTCAACAATTACTACAAATAAAAGTGTAATTAAGATTGACTCTTTAGGTCGTATAGCACAAGTTACACTTACTGAGCATCAATATATCACTGAAGAGGGTGCAAAGATCGATCTTTTTGATCTAAATCAATTAAGACCTTTAGAGGTTAGATTTGCAGACCGTGCGGTAAACAATGAAGCATTTAATACAAAAGTTGTAGCAACAACTCCTACTCTAGATGTAAGAGGTGGGGCACAAAAACTTGTTCTTACTCAAAACCTTTCAAATGCAACAGTAACTAAAACTTTAACTTTCTATCCTGATGGACACTATGATGTTGATATTAGTGCCAATAACGGTTTAGAGTTTTTCGTAACTTCAGGGTTTAGACCTGACGTAATAGCTGATATGTACGCAGATCACGGTGCACTATTAAAACTAAACGACGGAACTTTAACTATAGTTGAGGATGAAGATCTTGATAATACAAGTACATTTACAGGTGTAACGATAGCTTCTGCTTTTGATAGATATTATGCAACTGTTCTTTATAACTTTGATAAAAGTATGCAAGTATCTTTAATGCCTTCGGCAAACCAATCACCAGAGATATTTATCCATGCAGTAGATCAAATATCACTAAAGGGTTATATGGGACCAAAAGAGTTCACAACTTTAGAGTCTTTAAATCCTGAACTAACAGACGTTATCGAATACGGTTGGTTCACATTTATCGCAAAACCTATGTTCTTAATGCTTCAATACCTACATACGATCGTAGGAAACTGGGGTTGGACTATCGTTGTTCTTACAATACTAGTTAAACTGATCCTATTCCCTCTAGCTCATAAAGGTATGGTTTCTATGAACCGTCTTAAAGAGCTTGCTCCTAAGATCAAAGAGATCCAAGAAAAATACAAAGGTGATAACCAAAAAGCTTCTATGCATATGATGGAGCTTTATAAGAAGCACGGGGCAAACCCAATGGGTGGTTGTCTTCCGATAATCCTTCAAATCCCTGTATTCTTTGCAATCTATAGGGTTTTACTAAACTCTATCGAGCTAAAAGGTGCTGAGTGGATATTATGGATCAATGACCTTGCTGAGATGGACCCGTATTTTATACTTCCTATCTTAATGGGTGCTACAATGTTCTTACAACAAAGAATTACACCAAATACGATCCAAGATGAGATGCAAAAGAAGATGTTCCAATATCTTCCTGTAATATTTACGTTCTTCTTCTTATGGTTCCCTGCAGGTCTTACTCTATACTGGTTTATAAACAACCTATTTACTGTAAGTCACCAATACTATATCAATAAAATGTTTGAACAAAACAAAGTTCAAAGACACGAAGAGCATTTACAAAGTAAACATAAAAAGGATAAGTGATGGAAAAGAGTGAAAGCAAATCTTTTGAAGCTCAAACTTTAGCGGACGCATATGAGCTAGCTTCCCAAGAGTTTGAGTGCTCGATCACAGATCTTGATATTACTATTATTCAACAAGGTAGTAAGGGAGTTTTAGGTCTTTTTAAAAGAAATGCTATTATCAGCGCTAAACTTATTACTACTAGATACCCAAAGAAAAGAAGAAAAGATAACCATCACAACAACAATAAGTTCAAAAAGAACGTAAAGATAAAAGATATCTCAAATAGAATAGATGGTTCAACAAAAAAAGAGGTAAGAGAAACCCCTTCTAAAGATTTCTATAAAGAATATAGAAACGATCCTAAAGTTGAGCCTAAAGAGAAGATATTTGATAACTTCTACACAAATGAGAATAGAAAAGATAATATACCTTTAAAGATAGTTGATAACTCAACGGTACAAGATATTGAGGATAAAGTAAATGAACTATTCTCACACTCATGTTACGATATCAATAAAATAAAAGTTGAACTTCAAGAGGATAATATAATCTATATCGAGTTTACAGGTAACGATTCTGCTCTTCTTATAGGTAAAGAGGGTTATAGATATAAAGCTCTTTCATATATACTATTTAACTGGCTTCATAAATCTTATGGGCTAACTTTAAAGCTTGAAGTTGCAGAGTTCTTACAAACTCAAGAGGCAGCTATACAAAGATATTTAGAGCCTATTATAGATAATATCGAACAAAACGGCGGAGCAAAAACAAAACCTCTTGACGGTATATTGGTTCATATCGCACTTACAAAATTAAGAGATAGATTCCCTAATAAATATGTTGCGATCAAAACCAACCAAAGAGGCGATAAGTTCGTAGTAGTAAACGAATATAAAAACCATAACTAAGGCTCTTAAATGTTAGAGCAAGATGATACGATAGTAGCAATAGCTACCGCTAACGGCGTTGGTTCTATCTCTATCGTTCGCTTAAGCGGTCCAGATTCTCTAAAGATCGCTAAAAAAATATCAAAAAAAGATACATTTAAAACAAGATACGCAACACTTTCTAAGATATACAATATCAATGATGAACTAATAGATGAAGCTTTAGTTATATACTTTAAGAACCCCTACTCTTTTACGGGTGAAGATATAGTTGAGTTTCAATGCCATGGCGGTATTGCAATATCTACAATGGTTTTGAACGAATGTATAAAACAAGGTGCTAGAATAGCAAACCCAGGTGAGTTTAGCAAGCGTGCATACTTTAACGGCAAGATAGATCTAAGCCAAGCAGAAGCTATAGCAAAACTTATAGAATCAAGAAGCGAGGATGGGGTAAAACTTTTAGCACGTCAGCTAGAGGGTGAACTAAAAAGCTTTGTGGATGATATCAAAGAGAATCTTCTTTTTATGCTTGCATATAGTGAAGTAAACATCGACTATGCAGAAGAGGACCTACCTGAGGATATCTATATACAAATAGAGAATAAACTAGATAAGATAAAAAAAGAGCTGCAAAATACCCTTGAAGCAAGTAAAAGAAGAGAGGGTCTAATTGACGGCTTTAAAGTAGCGATCGTAGGAAAACCAAATGTTGGGAAAAGCTCACTTCTAAATGCACTTTTAAATAAACAAAGAGCTATAGTAAGTGATATAGCAGGAACTACAAGAGATACTATAGAAGAGTCTATAAAGATTGGGACGCATATTATTAAAATAGTTGATACTGCAGGTATTAGAGAAGCTAGTGATGAGATAGAGAAGATAGGTATCCAAAGATCGGTTGAGGCTGTAAAAGATGCAGATATCATCATAGCTTTATTTGATAATAGCAGAGCTTTTGATAAAGATGATAGTGATATATTAAAACTACTAGAAGAGCAAAACGATAAACATATAGTAACCGTATTAAATAAGTGTGATCTAGATAAGAAGTTTATACAAGAGCACAGCTATATAGATAATGCAGTAAATCTAAATACAAAAGATAATATAGATACTCTTATAGAGCAGATAACAACACTGCTAGATCAAAATAAACACAGTGATGATATCACTTTGATCTCTACAAGACAGGTTCAATGTGTAAATGATACCTTAGCTGAGATACAAAAAGCGTATATACCTTTACAAAGTGGTGAGTTGGAGTTCTTTAGTCACCATGTCCAAGGTGCACTTGAAGCGATATCCTCGATCACAAAGCCTTACGAGCACTCACAGATGCTCGATAAGATGTTTGGCGAGTTCTGCTTAGGTAAATAAGATGAGAGGGTCTTTTACACTTCTAGAGACCCTAAGCTCAATAATCATACTTTCCATTGCAATATCGGGATTTGTAAATATATCTGATCAATCAAGCGACTTTAAAAATCATAACCAACTTATAAAACTTCAAAATGAGATCGTATCAAACTCTTTTGATAGTTTTGATACTACAAAATCTGATATAGTGCTTGAGTTTGCTAAAAACTCTAGCCTTAGCTATATTGATGGAACTACATTAAATAGATATAGTTTTTCTAAAGATTTCACTATGATATATTACGATATCCCTTATAATCAAGATAGTTTACAAAGCAAGACTTATCCATGAAAAAAGGCGTGATCTTACTTGAGCTTATCTTTACTATCTTAATAGTCTCAACCGTTGCTATTATCTCGGTAACTTTACTACAATCACTTTATCAAAAACTTTCAAATGAACACCAAACCCAAATAGCAAAACTTGAAAGCTCCTCAACATATATACTTTTAAATAAAATATTTGATAATGCGATTGATCTAAGAGTTAATGGTGATAAAATAGAGTTTAAACAAAATGATACAAGCTTGTTTGATCTAGGTTACTACTCTAGATTTGTTGATCTAAATAGTTCAAACTCCTCTTCTATATTCTCACCAAATACAAAAGCCGAAAATCTTATAGACTACCTTATAACCTTTGATGGAATAAAGTTTTATGAGATAAGAAACGATTCATTCGCTGAAGAAATTAACTTCGAAGAAAGTGGTACAAAAGAGATAAAAGAGCAGTATAAAATAGCTTCAAACAGTTTATTAGAGTATAAAGAAAATACTCTATATCTAAACGGAAGTATCCTACTAAACAATGTATCTCTAGCAGTATTTAAATATGAGGAAAATATACTTTCACTTAGCCTAATAGTAAAAGATATACCCTACTTTTGGAAGTTAAAAATAAAAAATATGTGACGCAGTTGTGACGAAAAGTATATATAATCTTTATATGTACAAAAGTTTTTCATTACTACTAACCCTATTTCTTGTATCGTTGTTCTCACTTCTTGCTATATTTATAGTGGAGCTTTCAAACCTATCAAAAGATAGTGATGCTAAAAACCTACTATATTTTCAAGCTTTAAACCATTTAAGATCGAGCATAAACCTTATATCTCAAATAGATATTTATGATATGAGTAAAGAGTGTATGGATACTTTAGTAGTAGATGATGATTTTTTTGATATAAAATTAGAGTTTTCATATATCTCTAAAAGGCTTGATTGTAGTGATAATCTAAGTGATGAGTTTGATGATAGTATCACAAAAGGTATAGCTATCATAGATATATTTATCACACCCAAAAGTGATAAGTACAATATAAAACTACATAAAAGAGTAGTGAAGAAATTGGAGTGATTAAAAGCCTAAGCTTTTAATCTTTTTACTATCTCCATCATAAAATCTGCAGAAGTTCTAGCAGATGTTTCTAAGAACTCGTCAAAGTTAAACCCTGCATCCATATCAGCAGTATCACTAATAGCTCTTAACACTAAAAAAGGAACTTCAAGTGCGTCACAAACAACGGCAACCGAACAACCTTCCATCTCTAAAGCATCTGCTTCAAAAGTTTTTGCAACAAACTCTTTTGTATCTTCGTTTGCAACGAATTGATCACCAGTAGCAATAATACCTTCCATAATAGGTATATTCTTCTCTTTTGCAACCTCTACTGCTATATTTCTTAGTTTATCGTCAGTTTGAACAAATACAGAACCACCTGGAACATAACCGTGTGGATGACCAAATGCAGTAATATCTAGGTCGTGTTGAGCTAGTCTATTTGCAACTATTAAATCACCGATCTTAAGCTTTGGATTGATACCACCTGCTACACCGCTAAAAAGTAGAGTATCACAACCAAACTTCTCTATCATAGTTGTTGCAGTTAAAGATGAAAATACTTTTCCAATTTTAGAGTATGCAATAACGATATCTAAACCGTCCATACTCACTTCATAATATTTATTCTTTGCGAACTCTGTTACTTTTACCTCACCAAAGTAAGATAATAGAGGCTCTATCTCCTCTTCCATAGCTCCCATAATTGCTAGTTTCATATATATTTCCTTAAAAAAGGTTCACCTTTTTTAAGGGAACCGTATAATATAATAACTTCTTTTAACGTGATTTATAAAAAACCACTAAAGAAGAAAATTCTAAAGAAGGCAAGGAGTTGCCTTTATTGAAATTTCATGGTGTGATTTTAGCATAAAATAGTTTTATAATCTATCAAGAATATCATTATAAACTTTGTTTTTTTCTCTTTTTCCAATAGTTAAAACTAAAACTACTACCTCATCATCTATAACTTCATAAGCAAGTCTATAACCTGCTGAACGCAGTTTTATTTTATAAATATTTTCAAAACCACTCAATTTATCTTTTGGAACTTTTGGGTTTTCTAATCGCTGTGCTAATTTCTTTTTAAACTGATCTTTTAAAGTAGAATTTAATTTTTTCCACTCCTTTAAAGCTTGAGGTTTAAATTTTAATTCATAGCTCATTTAGATCAACTTTTACGGGTTCTTCTCCGTCATTCAATCGCTCTTTAACCTTTTGACTTAGATTGTAATCATCTATAATATCCATCATCTTTTCATATAGATGACTAGGCACTAGATATGCACTAGGTGTATTATGATTTAATATTGCAATAGCTTCATTTCCTGCATTTTTAATCAGTTCACTAGGAGATTTTTTAAGTTCTGTGATACTTGCCGTATAGTTTGCTAATATTGTTTTCATTTTTAACTCTTTATTTAGTATTTATTTTAATACTTAATTATATACTTTTTTAACTACTTTGTAAAGTAACCATCCGCTTAGTTGACAATATTTTTAGAGTGTGTTAAAATACTATCAAAAGTAAGTATAAAGGATATTTATGCAAACCATAGGTATAAAAGATCTGCAAGTAAATCCTGCAGTTTTAACAAAAGCATTAGAATCTAAACAATACACAATGATCACTAAAAGAAGCAATCCTATAGGAATAGCAGTGTCTTTTGATGATACTATACTCTCAAATGGTCTTAAAACATCACTTATGATAGAGGGGTATAAAAATGGAAATATCAGCTTAGGACAACTGGCAAAAGCTTTAGATATCTCAAAACAAAAAGCTATGCATCTTCTTTCATTGATGGGGATAGATATAGTGGATTATGATTTTAAAGATGATTTAAAAACTTTGGACAGCTTTTTATAATGGTTGTAGTAAGCGATAGCACTACTCTTATTATATTAAACGACCTTAATAAACTTGACTATCTTAAAAATCTTTTTTCAAAAGTTTATATACCACAAAAAGTGTATGAAGAGATCAGCTATAAAAAAGAGTTTTTATTGCCTAGCTTTATGGAAGTAATAGCCATAAATGAGAGTGAACAGTTAAATGAGCTTAAAATGCTGCTAGATGATGGCGAGAGTGAAGCGATAAGCTTAGCACTTGAAAAAAAACTTCCACTTATAATTGATGAAAAAAAAGTTAGAAAAATAGCTTTAAATTTAAATATCCAAATCTTAGGACTTTTGGGTGTGTTATATCTCAATATAAAAAAAGAATATATTTCTAAAGATGAAGTTAAAAAGTTTTTGAAAATAGCTAAAAATATGGGATATAGAATCTCACAGAAGCTTATTGATGATATATTGGAGAAATTAATAAATATTCTTTACTAATTACCATTTATATATGCTCGCTCAATAAAAAACTAGGTATTTTTTCAATAGGAAACTTATTACTCAATTCATTAATTATTTGCTTCGTATCATTTAAAATTTTTTCTGCTTCTTTTAAGTTTGCATATACTTCCCATCTATCTGCATTCCATTCTTCATTATCACTAACTTTTAACCGTTGTTTACTTTCTCTAATGTGTTCTTTTGTTTTAGGATGTGCTAATTGGTTTCTTATTTCGAAAATTACTCTAAATGATTGAAATGGCTTTTTCCCAAAATCTATTTTTATATTATACTTATCAGTTAAAAATATCAATTTTGCTTTGGGCTTGAGGTTTTCAAATAAATTATTCCAATCATCTATCAACTCATCTCCAGCATGATTCAAAAAACCTTCTAAAGAAAAAGCACAAAAAACAATTACAGATATAGAATTATGCCACTCTTGTTCACTATGAGATTGTTTTAACATTTGTTCTGCGATAGTTGACATATGTTTGTATGTATAAACTTTTCTCAACAATCATCCTTTGTTCAATTATATATTTATTTAATAAAACTAAGACTTAAAAGAAATAGGTAGATTTCAAAGGAAATCAAGGCGTGAAGAAAAAGATATGAAGGATTTTACTTGTAGTAAATGACTGAATAGATTTTTCTTTGCAACGTAGAGTTACAAAGAAAGATATCTATTTACTTAAGTCTTAAGCTATAGCTTCTAATGTTGCTTCTAAACTAGCTAGGTCAGATACGTTAGCTGTCGGCACATCTTTACAGATTTTTCTGTTAAGCCCCTTTAAAACCACACCATTACCAAACTCAATAAACATATCCACATCACCAGCTTTAGCTGCGATAGAATGCTTATATTTTACAGGGCTAGTAAGCTGCTTACCAAGTAGATCAATAGCTTCTGCTTTTGTATTATACGCTTGCGCCGTTACGTTTGAGATAACGCTAGTATCAAAACCATCTTTGATAAAATCGTTTAGGTAAGGGTTTAGCTTCTCAACTGCACTATTTAAAAGCTCACAGTGGCTAGCAACACTCATATCAAGTACAATAGCTCTTTTTGCACCTGCAGTTTTAAACTCGTCTGCTGTAGCTTCAAGATCAGCTTTTATACCTGCAACAACTATTTGACCGTCTTGGTTATAGTTTGCTGCCCATATCTTTTTACCCTCTTCTCTTAACTTTGCAGTTAAGCTCTCAACCGCATCATCAGCCATACCTACAAGTGCCATCATACCTGCACCAACACCCTCGCAAGCCTCAGCCATAAACTGACCCCTTTTATGAACTAGCTCAAGTGCATCTAGATAATCAATAGCACCGCTTGCAACAAGTGCAGAGAACTCACCTAAAGAGTGTCCAAGTACAAACTCAGGTTTGATATCGCATTTTGATTTGAATACCTCTAAAGCAATAGCACTTACTAAAAGAATAGCAGGCTGTGTATATTGTGTTTGACCTAAAAGATCATTCTCTTCAAATAGAAGATTCTCAAAATCTATACCAAGTCTTTGGCTTGCTTTTGCAATCATATCTTTTGCTATATCACTGTTCTCAAAAAAATCTTTTCCCATCCCAACACTTTGACTACCTTGTCCTGGAAATATAAAAGCTACTTTTTTCATTCTTACCCCGTTTATATTAATTTATTTGCGTATTATAAAATAAAAACCCCTATTTCAAGATGAAACAGGGGTTTTGTATATATTTGTTTTAGTTTTTGTAACTAGTGTGCGCAGCCGCAACCTTTATCTGCATCGTGATCGTGTCCACCACAACACTCATGATCTTCACCATGTTTTTCACCACCGCAACACTCGCCGCTTCCACCGTGACTATGTCCATGATCGTGATCGCTACCACAGCTTCCGCCGCCACAACATCCACCGCCCATAGCAGCTAGACCACCTACAACACCTGTTTGGATCTCTTCATCTGTTGCCGCTCTTTCAGCAAGTATAGCAACTGTAAACATTAATGTTCTTCCAGCCATTGGGTGGTTATAATCTATCGTAACCTCTTTATCATCAAACGATTTAACAGTAACTTGTACAGTTTCGTTGTTTTCACTTGTTCCGTAAAGATTCATACCCTCAACAAGATCGATACCTGCAAACTGCTCTCTTGGTAAAGCTTGTACAGCTTCATCGTTATACTCACCGTAAGCATCTTTAGGCTCAACCATAACATCACCGCTATCACCAACAGCCATCTCGATTAGTTTAGTCTCAAGCCCTGGGATGATCTGACCTTTATTTGTAATAAACTCTAAAGGTGATTTACCTACGTTCGTATCAAGCTGCTCACCAGAGTTCGCATCTTTTAAAGTATATTCTATAGATAATACTTTGTTTTCTAACATTTTATTTTCCTTATCTTAATTTTATAAATTTCTTTTAACCTCTTTTGCTTCCGCAGAGTTTGGATAGTTATCCAAAAGGGTATTGTAAAATATAGATGCATTCTCAACATCCCCAAGCTTTTCAAAGCTTATAGCACTGTGAAGTAAAAGTTTAGGCATATAACTAGCCTTATCATATAAAAGAGCCGACTTTTTAAAATACTTTATAGCAGTTTTATAATCCTTACGATAATAACTAATTTCACCTAAATAAAAATTTGATTCTGCAGGACGGTAATTTTCTTCAACTAACTTTAAAAATATAGGTTTTGCTTTTGTAAAATAGTCTTTTTTAAAGTAAGCTCTAGCATCTTTTATAAGTTGTGAGTTTGACTTATTGCTCTTAAACTTTGAGCTGCTGCTAGATGAAGATATACTACTTCCTTTACCTAAAGAGCTAAGATCTTTTATAACAGCTTTTTTAAAATCCTCAAACTCTTTTTTTGTGATAAACTGATCCATATTGTTATTTAGTTCACGTGAAGAAACATAGTTTTTGTTTATCTCGTTTACCAAACGTGTAAGTTTATCTATTGCAAGTTTTAGATTTTTTAGGTTTTCTGCATTTTGTGTAGAGGTTTGCTCTTGCATAGTTAAAAGCTGAGTAAGTACGTTCTTAACGTTTGAATCAGCTTCTATAAGCTGTTTGATATCCTCAGCATTTTTATTGATCTTATTTACCGCTTCATTCATCTTTAGAACGGTTTCATGAAGTTTTTTACTATCACCTTCGTATATAGACTCTAAACCCTCAATTCTTTCATTGATATAGTTCATTGAAGATTTTACGGTCTTGACCTTATCATCTATCTTATTGATATCTTTTTTGGTCTTTAGTATCTCTTTTTCGTTTTGATTTAATCCGTAAGGTTGATCGCTGTTTAGATCACCTGCACCGAAAACAGAGATCTCTTGAGCGAGCGCACAAGAGATCGTAAGCGTAAAATAAAATATATACTTTTGCATATATTATGGGTTTACTTTATAATCTACTCTTCTGTTTTGTGACCAGCAAGATTCATTATGTTCTGTACAAACAGGGTTACTCTCACCGTAACTTACCATTGAGATATTTGAAGTATTGAAACCATCAGCTGTTAAAACATCTTTGATAGTTTTTGCTCTTTTTAGACCTAGTGCATAGTTATATTCATCACTACCCCACTCATCACAGTTACCTTCAAGTTTAACACTTACTTCACCAAGATTTGATATCTTGTTTGAGTTATCACGTGCAACGTCTAACATCTCAGGAGTTAAACTAAACTTATCAAAGGCAAACAATACAGGCTCTAATACATCTTTTTGCATCATATCTGCGCTACCTTGCGCACCGATACCACCTTGTTCAACTGTATCTATTTGATCTAGATTTGCTTCTGAATCAACACCTTGCTCACCTGACATTTGATCAACATTAGATGCATTAACACTCTCTTGAGTATCAATCTCTACATCTTTTTGACTACATCCAGTAAAAATAAATAACAAAACTAAAGCTGAGTAAATTAGGTTTTTTTTCATGAATTTTTCTCCGTTAAATTTGTATCGATTATACAAAAACATAACTTATATAAACTTTACCAGTCTATTGATTGTAACTTTCCAACTTTTAAAGGGAATAAAAAAGATTTATCGTAACTAAGTCTAACAATACCTAAATAACTTTTTCCATTGTATCTTTTTATAAATAGAACCGATTCCCCATCAGCAGAAAATTTAGCAAATTGATTTACACCTGAAGAGGTAAGCTGTTTTATATATGCACTTTGTGTAGAGATTAGATAAAGGTTAAACACGTTTGATCCAAACTCATTGTTCGATTCACGACTTGAGTATACGATCATATCGTTGTAAGTGGTACATGAACTGTTGTTTCTACCGTGGTAAACCATTCTTTCTACACCCTTGCCTTTTATATCCTTTGCAAAGATATTCGGTTTGCTAAGTCTATCTGAAACAAACACTACTCTTGTATCGTTATCCACATAGCTTCCACCTACATCTATCCCTTTATATCTTGTGATCTTTGTTTTCATTCTTGTGATAAGATTATACTCATAGATATCTGGCTGTGAGTTTGGTGACATAGTTACAAGTATTCTTTTGCCGTCTTTACTAACATCTGAACAAACTATCATCCCATCACTTTTTAATATTCTTTGTCTTGATCCTGTATAGATATTCGCTTTTAAAAGTGTAGGCACTCCATTTATATATGCAGTATAGAAAAACTCCTCTTGCTCTTTACTTGCCCATTTAGGGAAGATATTAAAACCACCCTTTACGATAGTCTTTTGAAAAGTAAGAGTATAGTCAGCTATCACTATCTCACTTTGTTTTACACCAGTATATCTAGCAAAGATCACGAACCTATCCATCCAGTCAATTGACGGAGCATTTAGATGGTCGTTTATATCGATTGCAACTTTATGAGCTAAGAACGGGTATCTATCATCTTTTGATGTTTTATACCTTTTGCTTAACACCTCATTTCTACTATTTGTATCAAACATCTTAAGGTTTAAGATAAGTCCTTCACCATCTCTTTCTATACTAAAATTTATATATAGGTCTATCTCATTTTGTTTTAGTTTGATCATATTTGGTCTTTCACCAAACATCATAACTTGATCGTTCTTCTCACTTTTAAAATGTCCGCTTACCTCAAGGTCTTTATTGATTAGATACTCTAACTCTCTACATAATTTTGTATCTGTACAATCTTGTGAAGCTTTAACCGTTACGGTAGGGATATTGGAAACTCTTTTTAAAATCTCTAGTTGGGCATCTATACCGTACACAAAATTTATAAACATTAAAAACGATAAAACGTATTTGATCATTACTATTCCTCTGATTTAAAAGTTACTTGCAATCTTACCAAAGCACCTTTATTATGGCTTGGATAATTTCTGCTAGTTTCATTTTCTAAAAAACTATTTAGATTCTTATCAAAGATAGGATTTCCCGAACCTTTAGTTACCTTATATGAGAATCTACCGTCACTATATATAGTGATTAAAACCGTTGATGCTAAGCCGCTTATCTTATACTTTGGACTCCATCTTTGGTTTAATATCTCATATATCTTTGAGTAATACTCATCATAGTTGTTGCTATTGGTATTTTGTACCACTATCTTTTTACTTTTTTGCTCAACATTATCAAGTATCTTTGATACATCTAGACTCTCGGTTTTTTTCTCTTTTTCAAATCTAGATCTATATCTACTCGATACAAGGGATTTTTGAACGTTCAAAACATCCCGCTTTTCAACTTTAACATCTTTTGATGTCTTTACGTTTGCAAAAAGGGATTTTATATTTGCAGTGTCTTTTGCACTTCTTGAAACAGCTTTATCAACCTGCTTGATCTCATCTTTAAATATCTCTTTGATCTTCCTTTTTTGAACTCGTGTTTCATCTTCATCAAAAAGCAGTTCAAGCTCTAAAACAGTTTGGTTATTTAGTGCATCGTATTTTTTTACGTCATAACCTTTTACATATAGAAAAAATAAAAAGATCAAAAGGAAGTATAAAGAGAATGAGAATATAGCGGAATAAACAAAAGGTTTATCATTTACAACCATATCTACCCGTCCGTTACAAGTGATACTTTAAAAAAGCCCGCTTCTTTTATACTTTTAAGCACATAGATCACGTCATCGTATTTAAGGTTCTTATCCGCTCTAATATATACGGGCAGATTTTTATCTTTGTTTTTTGCAAAGAGTACGAAATCATCGGCGAAATTATCTATCTTATACCTTTTTTTATTTAGGTATACGAATTTTTTTCTATCAACAACTATATTTATCTTTTGTACGTTTTGTACTTTTCTACTTTGGCTCCCTTTTGGAAGATTTATGTTTTCTTCATAATCTATAACAGGGGCAGTTACCATAAGTATTGCAAGTAAAACCAGCATAACATCAACTAAAGGTGTTATGTTTAGTTCTGGTTTTTCATTAAAATCGTACATTTAATGTACCTTATTTATTTCTTGAAAGAATGATTTGAGATTGTGCCGTTAAATATGTATTTAGTTCGTAAAGTTTTCTGTTCATTATTTGATGAAAAGTATATGCAAATATAGCTACGAAAATACCTGCAGCTGTTGCAACTAAAGCTTCACTAATAGCAGGAGCGATTACGCTAAAACTAACTTTACTTTGTGTCGAGAACTTAGCAAAAGATTCTAAAATACCAACTACCGTACCGAATAATCCGATAAATGGGGAAGTTGAAGCAACAATAGCAAGTGGTGATAAACCGCTGCTTTGATCACGTATAAGTGATATTTCACAAGCTTTTAAAAGTTCTGCCGATGGTTTTTGATTTGAGATACATTTATTTAATCTTGAAAAAAATGATGTATCCGTAGGAGTTTGTATCAAAAGATTTAAAGCATTCTTTTCATCTTTTGAGATCTGTAATAGTGATTGGTATCTATAAGAGAATAACCAAACAATTCCAATAAAATAGAAAGATAGTACCGCTAATACTATCAAAGTTATAGCGCTACTATTTCCTAAATAATCTAAAATAAGATCCAAACGTTAACCTTACGCAAATGAAGTTATTTTAGATTCAACTGCAGCCATTGATACGTTAGCATCTTTAACCGAGTTCACAAGCTCTTTAGCTTTATCTATGTTTGCAGCGATATCTGAATCGTCACCGCCAGTTAAAGAAACCGCACCGTCAACTAAAACATCAACAGCAGTTTCGCTAACTTTAACATGTCCCCAGTTAATAGCAATAGCATCAGTTGAATTTTCTCTTTCTATAACTATTACACCAACAGTTAAAGATGATACTAAAGAAGAGTGTCCTGGAAGTACTCCAAATTCACCCTCTTTACCCGGTAATGTTACAGTTTTAACATCACCGTCAAATATCATACCGTTTGGTGTAACTATAGATAATTTAATTGTATCCATAATTTTTAGCCTTTATGATTATTTCATACCTTCAGCTTTTGCTAAAACTTCGTCGATTCCACCAACCATATAGAAAGCACCCTCAGGGATATCATCGTATTTACCGTCTAATATACCTTTGAAACCTTCAATTGTATTTGGAAGTTCAACATATTTACCAGGAGATCCTGTAAATACTTCAGCAACGAAGAATGGTTGAGAAAGGAATTTCTCAATCTTTCTAGCTCTATCAACAACAAGTTTATCAGCTTCGCTAAGCTCATCCATACCAAGGATAGCGATGATATCTTGAAGATCTTTGTACTTTTGAAGTATTGCTTGAACACCTCTAGCTACATCGTAATGCTCTTGTCCAAGAACGTCAGCACTTAAGATTCTTGATGTTGAATCTAGTGGATCAACCGCAGGGTAGATACCTTTTTCAGCGATCTTTCTGTTAAGAACCGTAGTTGCATCTAAGTGAGCAAAAACTGAAGCAGGAGCTGGGTCAGTTAAGTCATCCGCAGGTACGTAAACAGCTTGAACAGAAGTAATTGAACCTTTCTTAGTTGATGTAATTCTCTCTTGAAGAGCACCCATCTCTCTTGCTAGTGTCGGTTGGTAACCAACAGCTGAAGGGATTCTTCCAAGAAGTGCAGACATCTCTGAACCTGATTGTGCAAATCTAAAGATATTATCAACGAACATAAGTACATCAAGACCTTTTTCATCTCTAAAGTACTCAGCCATTGTAAGACCTGTAAGTGCAATTCTATTTCTTGCCCCTGGAGGCTCATTCATTTGTCCGTAGCACAGTGCAACTTTGTCAAGAACGTTCGATTCTTTCATCTCGTAGTAAAGGTCATTACCCTCTCTCGTTCTTTCACCAACACCTGCAAATACAGAGTAACCAGAGTGTTTAAACGCAACGTTATGGATAAGCTCCATAATAATTACCGTTTTACCAACACCAGCACCACCGAATAGTCCAACTTTACCACCTTTTGCATATGGTGCAAGTAAGTCAACAACTTTGATACCTGTTTCAAACATCTCAGTTGAAGTAGCTTGCTCTTCAAAACTTGGTGCTTCTCTATGAATAGCCCATTTTGGAGCGTCTGGATTAACAGCTTCACCCTCATCAACTGGCTCACCGATAACGTTAAAGATTCTACCTAGTACATCTTCACCAACTGGTACTTCAATAGGAGCTCCATTTGCTTTACACACTTGTCCTCTTGTAAGACCCTCTGTCATATCCATTGCAATAGTTCTAACTCTACTATCACCGATATGTGCTGCTACTTCTAGTACTAATCTTGGCTCAACACCTGGTACTTCAATAGCTTCATTGATCTCTGGTAAGTATCCGTCGAATTCAACGTCTACTACAGGACCCATAACTTGAATAATTTTACCTTCCATTTATCATATCCCTTTCAAAATATCTATTTTAATGATTCTACACCAGAAATGATCTCGATCAATTCTGTAGTAATAGCTGCTTGTCTTGCTTTATTAAATTCAACTGTTAAATCGTTAACTCTCTCTTTAGCATTATTTGTTGCATTGTCCATTGCTTGCATTCTAGCACTGTGCTCTGCAGCTAAAGAATCGATTAGCGCATAATACATGTTAAAATCAACATATTTATCCGTTAATTCATCTAGTACCTCTTGATCGTCATCAGGTTCGATCTCAAGCATTGAACCAGTTTCAGAAACTGAAACAGACTCTAGCTCGATAGGTAATAGTTGTTTTACTTTTAACTCTTGTGACAACATATTTAAAAAGCCGTTATAAACGATTATAACTTTATCTGTCATTTCACTATTGAACTCTTCCATTGTTGTATCAATGAAATCTTCAGCTTTATTATAATCAGGAGCTGAACTAAGTCCTACCTCTTTTTGAGTAAGTTCAACACCTTGGAAGTTAAAGTAGTCTATACCTTTTCTTCCAACAGCTTTAAGTCTAACTTTTACACCTTTAGACTCATACTCAGCTATCATACTTCTAACAGCTTTGATTGTTGCCATGTTAAATCCACCGCAAAGACCTTTATCAGCCGTTACGAAAACGATATCCACTGTTTTTGGGTTATCGTTTGGAACAAAAGCACGACTTAAGTTATCAACTTTAGCTTTACTTACTCTATTAGCGATCTCAGATAAAACATCGTTTATCTTATGAGCATAAGCTTTTGCTTGCTCAGAAAGCTGTTGAGTACGTCTAAGCTTAGCTGATGAAACCAGCTTCATTGCTTTTGTTGTTTTTTGAGTGTTTTTAACACTTTTTATCTGTCTTGATATCTCTTTTAAGTTAGCCATAGCTATTCCTTATTTTGCACTAAATACAGTCTTAAACTCATTTATTGCAGTTTCTAAAACTCCCTTAATATCATCATCAACTTTTTTCTTAGCATTTAAGTCTTCTAAAATATTTGGATATTTTTGCTCGATGAATGCATGGAACTCTTCTTCGAATCTTACAACATCACCTGCTGGTACATCATCGATGAATCCGTTAACACCTGCATAAAGTATAGCAACTTGTTTTTCAATAATAAGTGGTTTATTAACACCTTGCTTTAATAGCTCAACCATTCTTTGACCTCTTTCTAGTTGCGCTCTTGTAGAAGCATCTAGATCTGAAGCAAATTGTGCGAAAGCTTCAAGCTCTCTAAACTGTGCTAGGTCAAGTTTAAGTGTACCAGCAACTTGTTTTGTAGCTTTGATTTGTGCAGCACCACCAACCCTTGATACTGAAAGACCAACATTAATAGCAGGTCTGATACCTGAGTTGAATAGATCAGTTTCTAGGAAGATTTGTCCATCTGTAATTGAAATTACGTTTGTTGGAATATATGCCGCAACGTCACCCGCTTGAGTTTCGATAATAGGTAAGGCAGTCATAGAACCAGCACCTAGATCATCATTAACTTTAGCAGCTCTCTCAAGTAGTCTTGAGTGTAGGTAGAATACGTCACCTGGATATGCTTCTCTTCCTGGAGGTCTTCTAAGAAGTAGAGACATCTCTCTATATGCAACAGCATGTTTTGAAAGATCATCATAAACGATTAGACAGTGTTGTCCGTTATCTCTAAAATACTCACCCATAGTTACACCAGCGTATGGAGCTAGGAATTGTAAAGCTGAAGACTCAGATGCACCAGCATTTACGATTGTTGTATATTCCATTGCACCAGCTGCTTCTAATGCTGCAACAATATTTGCGATTGAAGAAGCTTTTTGTCCAATTGCAACATAGATACATTTAACATCTTGACCTTTTTGGTTGATGATAGCATCTAGAGCAACTGTAGTTTTACCAGTTTGTCTGTCACCGATAATAAGCTCTCTTTGCCCACGTCCTATTGGAACTAGAGCATCAATAGCTTTGATACCTGTTTGTAAAGGCTCATGTACTGATTTTCTAGCCATGATACCAGGAGCTTTCTCCTCAACAAATCTTGACTCAGCAGCTTCGATAACACCTTTACCGTCGATTGGCTCACCAAGTGCATTTACAACTCTACCAAGAACGTTTGGTCCAACTGGTACTTCAAGAAGTTTACCAAGTCTTTTACAGCTTGAACCTTCTCTTAATCCATCACTTGATCCAAGTACAACGATACCTACTGAATCCTCTTCTAAGTTTTGCGCAAGACCTTGTGCACCGTTTTCAAACTCAACGATCTCACCAGCCATTACGTTTTTAAGACCATATACTTTTGCAATACCATCTGCAAGAGATATAATCTTACCTGTTTCACTTACGTCTACATTTAATTCAAAATTATCAATTCTTTCTTTTATAATAGAACTAATTTCATCTGCTTGAATTTTTGCACCCATTCAATTTCTCCTTAAACTTTTACTAAACTGCTTTTAAAATATGATCTTTTAGTTGAGATTTTAATCTATCTTTCGAAAAACCAACCTCTACACCAAGACCTTCAATATCTACTTTGATTCCATCATAATCACATACATTCTGAGCTAATGTTAAACTAACACCAAACTTTGCCGCAAACTTATCTTCTAAAGATTTTATATAATCTGCTGCAAGTTCGTTGTTTGTATAAACAACACCCGTATATGTATTTGTTAGATCAGCCAACTTTTTACTTAATTCACATGAAATAGTTCCGATAATATCTAATCTACCGTTTGCACCAAGTAACTTGATCAAATTTTTAGTAGTTTCACTACAGTTATCAACGAAAGATATTACAAGTTCCTCTTTATCTTTTGCCGATACATCTATAGAACTTAATATCATCTTGAATTTATCATCACTAAATGCAGAAGCTATTTGAGATAATTCATTAGATAGAGTTGTAACAGCTTCGCTATCTTTACCTTCAAGTAGTGCTTTTACGTATCTTTTTGCAATTAATACACTCATTACGCAACCCTCTTCATAACTATATTTGCCAACTCATCTTGAGAAATATCTAAGTTATCGTTATTTAATAACTCATTTAAAATCTCTTCAACAACAGCAACTTTAGCTTTTCTAAGTTCAGCATCTGTTTTATTATCAAAGTTTTTCTCTAAATGTGCGATATCGTCTTCAACGCTTTTTGCAATACTAGCTTTTATCTTTTCAATATCCGCATTTGCACCGCTAACTATCTCAGCAGCTAATTTCTTAGCCTCTTCAAGTTTTTTCTCTGCGTCTGCAACTTTTTGTTCCGATTCTTTCAAAGTATCTTGTACTTTATCTAACTCTGCTTGGATAGATTCAGTTCTACCTGCAAAGAAAGCTTTTATCTTATCTGCTAATAGATAATATAAAATAGCAGCGAAGATTATAAAGTTTACAGTTCTTTGAATAATATCAGTTTCTGCACCATCACTTGCGAATAAAGCAAACGGCATCAAAGTCAATAGTAAAATAAACATTTTTCTCATCAACACATCCTTATATAGAGCTAACTTTAGCTTTTAGGCTCTCTTTGTAAAGAGGCATTTGAGAAGTTAAAGTATCTTTTAAAGCTTTCATCTCACCTTCTACAGTTGAAACAAAACCATTATATTTCGCTTCAATCTCAGATTTAGCAGCTTCTAGCTTTTCATTTGCAACACTTTGTGCTTCACTTTGAGCTTTTTCTCTAATCGCAGCAGCTTCTTTTTTCGCAGCAACGATCACTTCATTTGCTTCAGCCAACATTCCATCTACATCTGCAGCATTATTTTTGGCACTTTCTAAATCTTTTTTAATAGATTCAGATCTCTCATCCATATGCTTGAGTAGAGGCTTAAACAAACAGCTGTTTAGTCTTGCAAGTACCAATAAAAAGATAACTGCAGAACTAACCATCAAGACAGGACTTATGTCTAACATCAATTCCTCCATAATTTATACAGTTTAGTTTAGCAAATAATTTGCTATAAATATGACTAAAACTGGCTAATTTTAACAAAAACTTTTATAAAAGAAAATTAAACTAATTATAATGTAGAGAAATATTTTAAAATTGCATCAACATCATCTTGTGAAGAGATATCAATTTTCAAATATTTAGGGGTGATCTTAACTTTTAGATCATTTGATTTGAATTTTTCAGCCACTTCATTTAGTGGTTTTATATCATAGTCTATTGAGCTTTTTTCAGACTTAGATTTAGTAGATTTTGAAGGAGTTTTCATCTCCTTTACAAGCTTCTCTGTTTCACGAACACTCAGCTTTTGACCTATAACAGTATCAACCACTATCTTTTGTTCATCATCACTTAGACCGATCATCACTTTTGCGTGTCCAGCTGTTATTTTATCGGAGCTTAGCATCTGTTGAGCATATACGCTAAGAGTTAAAAGTCTTAGTGTATTTGTGATAGAAGTTCTACTTTTTGCTACCCTATCAGCAAGCTCTTCATGTGTGATATTATGCTCGTTTATAAGTTGTGCATATGAGTAGGCAAGCTCTATAATATTAAGATCTTCCCTTTGGATATTTTCAATAAGAGCTATCTCTCTCATCTGCATCTCTTCAAGAGATAAAACATTTGCTCTTATTGTTTCAAGACCTGCAAGTTTTGAAGCTCTTAATCTTCTCTCACCTGCAATCAAAATGTAACCGTTTTCATCCTCTTCGTCTTTTATAACAGTTATAGCTTGGATAAGACCATGTTTTAATATTGATTTTGAAAGTTCGTTAAGTTTTGTCTCATCAAAAACTTTTCTAGGCTGAGCTGGATTTGGTTTAATTAAAGAGATATCTATCTCTTTTATATGTGCGCTTTCATCCTTATGATTGTTTTTATCATAAGCAGTTTCCACTTCACCTAAAAGTTCGCCAAGACCACGCCCTAATGCAGATTTTGCCATACTTTATAATTATCCTGCTATTGCTCTTGCTAGATTTGTATAAGCTTTAGTACCGCTAGCCAATGCATCATAAAGCATTATAGGCTTACCAAAACTAGGACTTTCTGCAAGTTTAATATTTCTTGGGATCACAACATACGACTTTTCATTCACTTTAAATAGTTTGTTATCGAAGTGTTGTGCAAGGTCTGCAAAAACCTGTTTTGAAAGGTTGTTTTGTCCGCTATACATTGTAGGTAAGAAACCTTTGATCTCTAAACCTCTATTGATAGTTTGTCTTACTAATTTTACGGTATTTAGAAGTTGTGCTAGCCCCTCAAGTGCAAAAAACTCACACTGGATTGGGATAAGAACAGAGTTTGCAGCACTTAATGTGTTTATTGTAAGAGGTCCAAGTGCAGGAGGTGAGTCAATAATGATATAATCATAATCTTTTCTAATTGTATCTATCTTTCTTTTTAATACAAGCTCTCTATCTTTTGTATTTTTGTAGAACTCTTTTTCAATACCAACTAAACCGATATTTGAAGGAGCTACTTTTAGATTTGTGATCTCGGTATCTAAAATGATCTCTGAAAGATCTTTTGTACCCAACATAACATGATAGATATTATACTCGTAAGTATCTCTGTGGAATCCCAAACTTGTTGTTGCATTAGCTTGTGGATCGGCATCTATCAAAAGAACATTCTTACCTTGAAGAGCCAAAGCGGCACTTAGGTTAACGGCTGTTGTAGTCTTACCTACCCCACCCTTTTGATTTGCTATAGTAATTACCTCTGTCATCTTGCGTTAAACACCCTTCTACCGTTTAATTGTATCGAACCGTCGTTATTTAAGACGGCATCTCTAAGCGAATTTTTCTGCTTATTGATTGTTGTTGTGAAATTTTTGCTTAGCTCAAATTCTATCAGATATTTGCTAAAAATCTCCTTCCAAGATATAGTTTTTTTTAAATTTTCAATGTAACCGTTTAATACAAGATTTGTATCAATTTCAATATCTAAACACCACTCAAACTCTTGTGATACAGGCTCAAGATTTAGCCCTATACCGCATAAAATAAGCTCTCCGCTAAGATTTGTAATAGTTCCTCCGATTTTATGATCATCTATATAAAAATCGTTTGGCCATTTGATCCAAACATTTGAGCCGTGGCTTTTTAAAACCTCTTTTAAGATATATGAGAAATATATTGAGTAGCTTTGAAAAGGGATATCTTTCGCTAATAGTTTTTTATCGATAGCAAATGAAAAAAAGAGATTTCCCTCTTTTCCTTTCCACTTATTATCACGACTACCTATACCGTTTGTTTGGTTTTGAGTATAGACTAAGATCGGCTCTTTATAAGAGTTTTGTTTAAGATGATCTTTTAAAAATCTATGGGTTGAATCAACCTCTTTAAGATAGATTATCTCCAAGTTCTAACCTTTTTCCTCTAAGATATTCAACTATATTCATTGGTTTTTTTGAAGGTGCTTGTATCTGGGTTAGTTTTATACTCCCTTTAGTACATGCAATAATAGCGTGATCTTTTTCGATCTTTAATATTTTTCCCTCTTCATTTAAAGAGCTATCTTCGTTTAGTTCAAGCTCTTTTAACTTTAAACCGTTTTGTAAAAATACACCTGGCCAATATTTATATGCTCTATATTTTGTAACAAGATCAAAGGCATCACTAAGATCAACTAAACCGTTCTCTTTTTTAATCTTTTTACAATAACTGGCAGATTTATGATCTTGTTTTAAAGGTTTTATCGTATCAAATCTATCTAAAGTATCGATCGTAAGATCAGCTGCAAGATTTGATAGATCGTAAAAAAGTTTATCTATCATAGTGGTTTCATCGATCTTAAGATATGAAAGACCTAAAATATCACCGCTATCAAGCCCCTCTTCCATAAGCATAGATGTTACACCAGTAAACTCATCATTATGTAAAATAGCATCTTGAATCGGGCTGGCACCTCTATAAAGAGGTAAAAGCGAAGCGTGCAGGTTTATACATGGAGCTATCTCTAAAATTGATAATGGCAATATCTGACCGTAAGCCGCAACTATTATAAAGTCTGGTTTTAAATCTTTTATCTCTTTAGCTACCTCTTCATCTTTTAAAGTTTGAGGCTGATATATAGGAAGCTCAATATTCTCATCGAGACAATACTGTTTGATATGTGGAGGTGTAACTATCTGTTTTCTTCCAACTTTTTTATCAGGCTGAGTAAAAAGAGCTACAACTTCATATTTAGACTCTAAAAGTTTTTTAAATATTATAGTTGCATAATCGGGTGTCCCCATAAATATAACTCTTTTCACAAATTCCCCTTATTTAATAAATAGTGTTCCACTAAGATGATTATCATTTAAAAGATACTCTCTTGCATATTTAAGATCAAAACCGCTTGTTAGATACATCTTAACCCTTTTATTAAGTAAGAAGTCCGCAGCTTTGAGTTTTGTAACGATACCGCCTGTAGCAAATTCACTATTTGCACTATGTGTAGCTTCAAGATCTTTAGAGCCTATATTATCTACCACTTTTAAAAGCTTTGCATCTTTATCGGTGTGTGGATTTTTGTCGTAGTATCCGTCTATATCTGTTAAAATAGTTAGAAGCTCTGCATCAAAATAGTATGCAACATACGCTGCAAGTTGATCGTTGTCTCCAAATACAAGCTCATCTACAGCTGTTACATCATTTTCATTTATAACTGGTACAACGCCCTCTTTTAAAAGTGTATTTATTGCATCTTTTGCATGCTTTAATCTTTGCTCATCTTGAAACAAAGTTGCTTCTAAAAGAACTTGAGAAGGGATTATCTCATATTTTGAGAACTCTCTTCTATAAGTATGCATTAAAAGAGGTTGACCGATAGATGCTAAAGCTTGTCTATTTGCTACCACTTTCTTATCTAGTTGAAGAAGAGTATAACCTGCAGCAACAGCGCCTGAGCTTATAAGTATAACCTCATATCTCTCTTTTAGTTTTGATATAAATTCGACTAGATTATCCAAGCGTCTATGTGCTATCTTACCATTTTCAGTAAGAACTGCACTTCCAACTTTTAATACGATCCTTGTCTTAGACATTCTCTTTTCCCATTTTGATTAGATCATATAATGCATATTTTAAAGGCTCTAAGTTCATTCTGCTAACAGCAGAGATAGTAGCTATAAAATAAGGTTTATCCTCATCATATTTATATCCAGGTTCATCCATATCTTGTGCATACAATTTACCTTTAAAATCGTATTTACTAGATTTAACCTCTTTTAGCTCCATTGCATCAAAGAACTTATCACTTAACTCTTGTATATTCTCAGGAGTCAAAGCATCGATCTTAGTTAGAACTATAGCATATTTTCTACCACTAAGCTCTGTTGAGAACTTCTTAACCTCTTCTTTAAGTACTGAGTATTGATCTACTACATCTCTATAGTTTGTCATATCAATTGTAAAAAGAAGTGTTTTAGTTCTCTCAATATGTCTTAAGAACTCTAGACCTAAACCTCTACCCTCACTTGCACCATCTATGATACCTGGGATATCAGCCATAACAAATGAGCTGTAATCTCCAACATTTACAACACCAAGTTTTGGTGTAAGAGTAGTAAACTCATAGTTTGCTATTTCTGGCTGAGCATTTGATATAGAAGATATTAGCGTTGATTTCCCAACATTTGGATACCCAACAAGTCCAACATCAGCTATAAGTTTAAGCTCTAATCTAACCTCTTTTGTAACTCCAGGAAGTCCTGGCTGACAATACTTAGGGGTTTGGTTACGTGAGTTTTTAAAGTGTGTATTTCCAAGTCCACCTTTTCCACCCTCTAAGAATAAAATCTTTTCACCCTCTTCTAGAAGATCAAGTAGAACTTCATCTGTCTCTTGATCAATAACTTGTGTTCCAGGTGGCACTCTAAGTACCAAAGCAGCACCTGACTTTCCTGTCATATTGCTGCCCTTACCCATTTTACCGTTATCGGCTTTTACTTTATGTCTACCTTTATACCAAGATAGTGTATCGGTGTTATTATCAACGATAAAATAAACATCGCCACCTTTACCACCATCACCACCGTCAGGTCCGCCTTTTACAACAAATTTTTCTTTTCTAAATGAAGAACAACCTGCACCCCCGCGACCTGATGATATTGTTATCTTGACATTATCTACAAACATAATTTTAGCCTTTTACAAATCTTTTTTAACGATGGATAAACTCCATCTAAAGAAACAAAATTAACAAATACTATTTGCATCTGCAAAAATTTCTTGAAATACTAAAATAAAACTACTTGCTTTAAATTAATTTTTCAAAAAAAAAGGGCACCAAGGCAAAGCCTCAGTACCCGTATAGCCTTTTACACTCTAATATTTAAGAAGCGTAAACTGAAACTTTCTTTCTATTTTTATCTTTTACTTCGAATTTTACTTCACCGTCGATTAGTGCGAAGATTGTGTGATCTTTACCGATTCCTACACCATTACCAGGATGTACTTTTGTACCTCTTTGTCTAATGATGATGTTACCAGCTCTTACTTTCTCACCACCGAATCTCTTAACACCAAGTCTTCTACCTGCTGAATCTCTATTATTCTGTGTACTACCTTGACCTTTCTTGTGTGCCATTGTTTACTCCCTTAATATTGCTTACGCAGCTATGCTAGTAATTCTAACTTTAGTGAAGCTTCTTCTGAAACCTCTTTTTAGCTTACTATCTTTTCTTCTTCTTTTTTTGTAGATGATAACTTTTTTATCTCTACCTTCAACTATAACTTCAGCAGTAACTTTAGCTTTAGCTACGTCTGCTCCAGTTTTTAGCTCACCATCATTTATAGCAATTACATCTAGATCGATTGTAGCTTTTGGCTCTAAGCTTAATTTGTCTAAATCAAGGATATCACCCTCAGCTACTTTGTATTGCTTGCCACCGTTTTTAATTATTGCATACATCTTTAGCCCTTATTAAATTCTTGTTTTCAATTTTAGATGCGAATATTACCTAAATTAAAATTAAATTAAGTTTAAGAATACCTTTAATTAAACTATTTTTAATGATAATCTGAAACTTTTGCAATAATATCCATCTCTACCATAGAATCCATAGGAAGGCTTCTAACAGCTACAGTTGAACGTGCAGGTTTATGATCACCGAAAAATTCGGCAAATATTACGTTTATGATCGGAAAGTTTTTCATATCGGTAATATATATATGTATTTTTATAACATCGTTTAAAGAACCCTCTTTACTCTCTAAAAGATTTTTTAGGTTTGTTAACACTTGTCTTGTTTGATCTTTTATATCACCGTCTACCATTTTTCCATCAGGCTTTAACGCAATTTGTCCAGAACTATAAAGTAGTCCATCATGAACGATTGCTTGTGAATAAGGTCCTATTGCCTTTGGTAATGCGTCTGTGTGAATATATTCCATTGTTTTCCTTTTATTAAATTGTATTATCTTTTTTTGATATTAAAAAATATGTTTGTATTTTTCCCTTACCTTTAAACTCGACTATATCTTCACGTTTCTCTAAGATAAAATCATCTTTTAAAAGCTCGTATGTACTTGGTGAAACTTGTATCATTCCAGGTTTCCCGCCTGATTCCATACGACTAGCAGTATTTACGGTATCACCCCATACATCGTAAGCAAATTTTCTGCTTCCAACCACTCCTGCTACTATCGGGCCTGAACTTATACCAATTCTTATATTAAAATCTATTGAAGGGTGTTTATCATTAAACACTTTTATCTTATCAAGCATCTCTAAAGCCATATTTGCCATATTATAAGCGTGTTTTTCATCCCTTGTAGGTATTCCGCCAGCTAGCATATAACCATCACCTATGGTTTTTATCTTTTCTATATCGTGCTTAACCGTAAGCTCATCAAAATCGTAAAAAAGATCGTTTAGATAGTTTACTATCTTTTCAGGTTTTTGGGTTGAGGAGAACTTTGTAAAACCTACGATATCGGAAAATAGTATAGTTGCATTCTCGTAACTATTTGCTATAACTCTTGTCTCATCTTGTTTTTTTATATCGGCTATCTCTTTTGGCAAAATATTTAAAAGCAAGGCTTCATTCTCTTTATTTTGTATAAAGTTGATACGTGAATATTTTTCAATAATATAAGCACCAAAAAGCACTAAGATCATAGTTGAGAGTAAAATAAAGTTGTTTATTGGAAGGTCAATTGCAAGTTTTAACTGTCCCTCTAAAAGTCCACCTACAAGTCCCATACTAAGTTCACGCCCTTGATGTAAAAGATTAAATAAGAACTCGTTTGAGGTGATAAGGTTATTAAAACCTATTATTAGTATTATTGAAATAACTGCAATAACGTATCTAACCCTTGTGATAATAGCCATCCAAGCCATAATGATCACAAGCCCTGATAGGTAAATATAAGCAGCTGTTCCGCTTACATATGAGATCATAACTGAAACAGCGATACTACCGAAAACTCCAACACCAACTGCTACATACTCTTGTATATTTCTAAACCTTTTCATAGATGTGATAAAAAATAGTATCACACCTAAAATAAGTGTATTAAAACGTATTCTCCAGATGTTTTTCTCTATCTCGTTGGTAAATTCTCTATTTTGTAAAAGTAAGGTCTCAAAGTTGCTTGTGATCATATTCGTAACAGTGTTATGCATAACGATATTCTCATTGATAAGCTGCTCGACCATAGACTTATCCACATGAGTTTGAGACTTAAGTCCTGCAACTATTTGATAGTCAATAAAATGAAAAGAGTAAAATAGTATAAGCCCTAATATAATAGCATTTCTTGTATGTCTGTAGGTGTTTTTTTTATGAAAACCGATATACTCTTTCTCAAGAGCTTTATCTTTAAACTTTAAAGTATATTTATTTTGTGGTATTTTACTCATCAAGGAACACCTATAAATTATATGAGATCAATTGACCTTTTTTTAAATTTTGAATATTTGTTCTAATTTTTCTGATCATAACACTCTTTTGTTTATAATCAAGGTTATTGTCAATACTGATCATAGATAACTTTCGTCCATAAAAGTTTATCAAAAAAACTAGTAATTGTTGCTTTAACTCCTCATCGGTGTAACTTTTTAGTGACTCATTTAGTAAAATTCCTCTAAGCACAGGATCATCTTTTGTATTTAAAACCATTTCAAACTCATGCCTATGGTGTTCGAACATATGGGGTTCCACAACATCAAGTACCCTATCTAGTATACTATCATTCTCCAAAATTGTTTTTATAAGTTGAAGTTCAGCAATATCTACCGTTGAGAGATTAACTTGTGTAGGTCTTGTGTTGTTATTTGAGATATGCACAAGCTGCTGTTTGATATTTAACTTTTTAGCTATATAGGTTTCATACTCCTCTTGCAATATCGGTGTTAGAGTTTTTATATACTCTTTTAGCTCCATAAGAGCTTTTTGTTTATCTTCTGGTATTTTTATATCATATTTTGAGATTATAATATCAATACAAAAAGGTATAAAAGGTTTAGGTGTATCAAATATCTTACTAAGTTCATTGACATGTCCCTCTTTTACCATATCAGCAGGATCTTTCCCCTCGCCAAATATTACAACTCCACCATCAAAACTATTTTGAGCAAGCATAGTTGCAGCTTTATATGCAGCATTAAGTCCAGCCTTATCACCGTCATATGCCACTATCACTTTTGGCTCGCCCCTTTTTAAAAGAGGTAGGTGCTCAGCTGTTAAAGCGGTTCCAAGTGTTGCTACTGCATTATCAAAACCTGCTTGATGCAGCATTATAACATCAAGATAACCCTCTGTTATAATGATCTTATTTTTCTTATAGATCGAATCTCTTGCGATATTATATCCGTAAAGCAGACGTGATTTATTAAATACTTTTGTTTGAGGTGAGTTTACATATTTTGCATTATGTCCAGTTATCGTTCTTCCACCAAAACCTACTATCTTGCCGTTGATACCATGGATAGGAAAAGTTATACGCTCAATAAATCTTGCATAAAGACCGTTATGTCCGCTATCTATTACACCAAGCTCTTTAGCATCACTTAGGTTTAAAAAGTTCTTATTTAAAAAATCTATGGTCTGGTTTGAAGTTGGAGCATAACCCATCTCAAATTTTTCGATGGAGAACTCCGAGATTCCCCTATCGATCAAATATTTGTATGCTGTTTCGTTTGAAGTTAATAGTTTTTGATAGTAATTGTTTACTTCATCAAGTATTTTAGTATCTTGTTTTTTTTGGTTTTTATTGTCGTATTCTAGCGAGACGTTATACATAGATGCTAACTTCTCTATAGCTTCAGGGTATGATAGTTTCTCATACTCCATTACGAACTTAATAGAATCTCCGCCTACACCACAACCAAAACAATGATATATCTGTTTTTGCGGACTTACTACAAAAGAGGGAGTATCCTCTCCGTGAAATGGACAATTAGCTTTAAAGTTTGCGCCACTTTTCTTTAGTTGAATAAATTGTGAAACAACATCAACTACGTCAAGGTGGTTCTTTAGATTTTCAATAGACTCTTTTGTAATCATTTGGAATTATATCATATAAGTGATTACAAAGAAGCTCTATTTATATCTATGTGTAATTCTACCTTTATCAAGTGAATAAGGTGTAAGTTCAACCTTAACTTTATCGCCTGGTAATATTTTAATATAGTGCATTCTCATCTTTCCAGAGATATGACACAATACAACGTGACCGTTGTCTAACTCAACTCTAAACATTGCATTTGGAAGAGCTTCAACTACACTTCCGTCAATAACAATTACATCATCTTTTGCCATTAAATTTTTCCTTTATACTTGACTTAATATTTCTGCTTTACCGTTTATTACGGCTACAGTATGTTCGTAATGACTAGTTCTTAAACCATCTTGTGACACTACATCCCAATCGTTTTCTAAAATAACAGGTTCATCATCTTTTTGACAGATCATTGGTTCGATACAAAATACCATTCCGTTTTTGATCTTAGGCCCTGCATTTTTACTAACGCCCTCATCTAGATAGTTAGGGATCTCAGGTTCACAGTGTGGTTTTTTACCAATCCCGTGACCGCAAAACCTTACTAAAGGTACATATCCCCTTTGTAAGATAAACTGCTCTAGCTCAAAGCTTAGCTCTTTAAAACGCATCCCCTCTTTTATAATAGAGATCGCATGATAAAGTGCATCTTTACTGCAAGCTATTAGCTCTTCATCCTCTTTACTTATCTTACCGATCGGCATAGTAATAGCCGCATCACCGTACCACCCATCTATCTCACTTCCAATATCTATCCCTAGTATATCACCCTCTTTTAAAACGGTGTCGCTAGGTATCCCGTGGATAACCACCTCATTTAATGATGTACAAATAGCATTTGGAAATCCGTAAAGCCCTTTAAATGATGGTCTTGCACCTAGACTTTCTAAGAAATCTTCTCCCATTTTATCAACATCCAATAAGCTCATTCCAGGTTTAACATTCTCTTTAAGATAGTTAAGTGTTTTTGCAACAGCAGCAGATGCTGTTCTTAGTTTTTCTATTTCGTTCTTTTTTCTAATTGGTATTGCCATGATTTTGCTTGATATTAAATAGAATAGTGAATGGAAAATGATGAATATACTATATTCAAGATTTTACATTCAAAATTCATAAGATTATAATCCTACCGCTGAAAGGGTATCGTATTTTTTCATATATTGTTGAGCTTCGATCTTTCTCATTGTATCAATTGCAACTTGAACAACGATCAGTACCGCAACCCCACCAAAATAAAAAGGTACACCCATAGCTTGAACTATAAGTAGTGGTATTGTTGAAACTATCCCTAGATATATAGAACCCCAGAAAGTAAGTCTACTTGCCGTTTCATTTAAAAATTCACTTGTGCTTCCACCAGGTCTTACACCAGGAATGAAACCACCTTGTCTTTTTAAATTCTCAGATATATCTTTTGCGTTGAATGTTATCGATGCATAGAAATATGCAAAGAACACAACAAATAGGAACATTAATACATTAAAAGTATAACTTGCTGGATTTAAATAATCCGCTATTTGTACTAAGAACTCATTTTGAGTACCTTGTAGAACAGTAGCAGGGAACATTAAGATCGCAGATGCAAAGATCGCAGGAATAACACCTGAAAGGTTGACCTTAATAGGTATATAGTTCATTATTCTTTTGTTTTGGTTCTGCATCATAACTTTTCTACTATATGAGATAGGTATTCTTCTCTCACCTAGTTCAACATAGATAATAGCACCTACAGTTGCAAGTATAACTACAAGTATAAAGATAACAGTTAGGAAACTTAATTGTCCATTGTTTACAAGCTCTACCGTACCGCCGATAGCACTTGGGATCGCCGAAACGATACCTGCAAAGATAATTAAAGATATACCGTTTCCGATACCTTTTTGAGTGATCTGCTCACCTATCCACATAAGCATAATTGTTCCTGCCACCATAGAGATAGCTGAAACTGCTAAGAATGTATTTAGATCAACAGTTATCGCACTTTGTCCGCCGCTTCCTGTTAAAGAGTTTAGACCCATAGAAACACCCACTGCTTGAACAAGTGTAATAGCAATAGTTGTATATCTAATAATCTGCATATATTTTTGCATACCATCACGCTCTTTTTTCATTTTACCAAGAGCTGGGAAAGTTGCAGCAAGAAGTTCTAAAATAATTGATGCCGTGATATATGGCATAATTCCAAGTGAGATAATACTTAATCTTTCAACGGCGTTACCGCTGAACATATTAACAAGTCCTAAAGCGTTTCCTGCATTTGTATCAAAAAACTCTTTAACGACATCTATATTTACACCAGGTACTGGCACGTATGCCAGCAGCCTGTATAGTAAAATAAAACCTAAAGTGATTAGGATTTTATTTGCTAGATCTTTATTCATAATTATTTACCAGTAGTAGTAATGTTTTCGTCTTTGATCTTTGAACTTAAATCTTTTGCACTAGCACCAACAAGTTTTACTTTTGTAACACTCTTAGCTAGTTTATATACTGTTCTTACAGATTCCATTGTAATCTCGTCAAGAGCAGCAACTTTTTTAACTTTATCTACATTGATAGTATAAGGCTTAGTTACTCTTGAAGTGAACCCGATCTTAGGTAATCTTCTATGGATCGGTTGCTGACCACCTTCAAAACCTCTTTTGTTTTTGAATCCTGATCTTGCTTTTTGACCCTTGTTACCTTTACCAGCAGTTTTACCGTTACCGCTTCCTTGTCCACGACCTACTCTTTTTACACCTTTTGTACTACCATCAGCAGGTTTCAAATTATTTAATGCCATGTTCTATCCTTTGATTTTTGCTAAAGCTTCAACTGTTGCTTGAACAAGGTTGTTTGGATTGTTAGATCCAAGTGATTTAGCAATGATATCTTTTACACCAGCAAGCTCTAGAACAGGTCTTGCCGCACCACCTGCGATAAGTCCAGTACCCTCTGATGCAGGCTTTAGTAAAATCTTACTTGAGTTATATTTATACTCAATATCATGAGAGATTGTTGTCCCTTTAATAGAAACTTTTACTAATGATTTAAAAGCGTCATCTAGAGCTTTTTTAATTGCATCAGGAACCTCTTTAGCTTTACCTGTACCGAAACCAACTGTACCATTCTTATCACCAACAACAACTAAAGCTGTAAATCTGAATCTTCTACCACCCTTTACAACTTTCGTTACTCTTCCTATCTTAACGATAGCTTCTTCGAAATCTTCTCTATTTACTGCCATCATTCAACCTTATAGTTTGATACCGTTGCTTCTTAGTGTTTCTGCAAATTTTGCAACTACACCGTGATACAAATAACCATTTCTATCAAAAACAACATTTTCAATTTTATTAGCTTTTAAAGTCTCAGCAAACGCTGCAGCAACTTTTTCAGCACTATCAATATTTTTTCCAAATCCAAGTTTTTTACCGTCAACAGAAGCTACTGTTACACCTGTAACATCATCTATAGCTTGTGCATATAAGTGTTTGTTAGATTTAAAGATTGAAACTCTTGGCATCTCAGCAGTACCGCTGATATCACCTCTAATTCTTCTTTTTCTTCTTGCTCTTAAAGCATTCTTTTTTGATATTTCTTTTGCTCTACTCATAACTCACACCTTATTTCTTAGCTGTTTTACCGGCTTTTCTAACGATATGCTCGTCAGTATACTTAACACCTTTACCTTTATATGGCTCTGGTGGTCTGAAACCTCTAATCTTTGCTGCAGTTTGACCAACAAGTTGTTTACTGCTACCCTTAATATTTATAATATTTTTATCTACAGCGATCTCTAAACCTTCTGGAATATCAAAGTTGATCGGGTGAGAGAAACCTAGTTGAAGCTCTAGAACTTTACCTTTTACGGCAGCTCTATAACCAACACCGTTGATCTCTAAAGATTTAGCAAAACCTTCAGTTAAACCAACAACAGCGTTGTTTGTTAATGCTCTATATGTTCCCCAGAAAGCTCTGCTCTCTTTGTCTTCACCTTTAGCTGTGAAAACGATGTTTCCGTCAGCTACTTCAACGTTAACTCTACCTTGAGTATCAACTTCAGTAGATTTTGAACCTTTTTTAACTGTTACTAAACCGTTATTAACTGTAACTTCAACACCAGATGGTATAGCGATAGGTTTTTTTCCAATTCTAGACATATCCTACTCCTCCTACCAAACTGTACAAAGTACTTCGCCACCTACATTTGCAGCGAATGCTTCATCGTTACTGATAACACCTTTGTTTGTACTAACAATAATTAGTCCATGACCGTTTTTAAAGCTTTTTAGCTCAGCAGAGTTTTTATAAACTCTTCTACCTGATTTAGAAACTCTTTTGATCTCATTGATCACTGAGTTATTATTATCATCATACTTTAAAACAACAGTAATAGTTTTTTTATTACCTTTACCCTCTTCAACTTTGAAGCTGTCAATATACTCTTTTTGTTGTAAAACGTTAACCATAGCTTCAACAGTGTTTGAGTGAAGAAGCTCTGTAGCTTCAAGCTTTCTCATTGAAGCGTTTCTAATTCTAGTTAATGCGTCTGCAATTATATCATTTAACATAAACTTTTTTCCTTTTTAATATTACCAGATTACCAGCTAGCTTTTCTAACGCCTGGAAGTAATCCCTCGTTAGCCATTTTTCTTAAACATACTCTACAGATACCGAAATCTCTATAAACAGATTTTGGTCTTCCGCAAATTGAACATCTTGTGTACCCTCTTGTAGAGAACTTAGGAGTTCTTTTTGCTTTAGCTATCATAGACTTCTTTGCCATTATTCTCTTCCTTTTGTAAATGGAATACCGATTAGCTCTAGTAATCTAAACGCTTCTTTATCGTTATCTGTACTTGTACTAATTGAGATATTCATACCGTGTGTTTTGATAATGTTATCATATACAACTTCCGGGAACATTAACTGCTCATCTAGACCGAAGTTAAAGTTTCCTTGTCCGTCAAAACCGTTTTTGTTTAGACCTCTAAAGTCTTTTACTCTTGGAAGAGCGATTGAACAAAGTTTGTCAACGAATGTGTACATTTGCTCACCTCTAAGTGTTACTTTAACACCTACAGGCATATTCTCTCTTACTTTAAAACCAGCAACTGATTTTTTAGACATTACAGTTACCGCTTTTTGACCAGAGATCAAAGAGATAGTATCGTTGATGTTTTGCATTAACTTACTATCTTTCATAGCTTCACCTGCACCAACAGAGATAACTACTTTCTCTAGTTTAGGTGTAAGCATTTTGTTTTTTGGAAATTCAGCTTCTAATGCCGGCTTGATTTCGCTTTTGTATCTTTCATATAATCTAGCAGCCATCTTACTCTTCCTCTACTTTTGCAACGTTTGAGATGTTTATAGGCATCTCTTTATTAACAAATCCACCGTCCGGGTTTTTCTCTTGATCCGGTTTAACAGCTTTTTTAGCAACTTTACAATCTTTTACGATAACTGCATTTTTAGCTGGAAGTACTTGTAATACTTCTCCTGTTTTACCTTTATCGTCACCCGCGATGATCTTTACAGTATCACCTTTTTTGATCTTTAATTTAACAGCCATATTATAATACCTCCGGAGCAAGTGAAACAATTTTCATGAAGTTAGCGTATCTTACTTCTCTTGCTACAGGTCCAAATATTCTTGTTCCAATTGGATCTTTTTTAGCATCTAGGATAACAGCAGCGTTGTCATCGAATCTAATTAAAGATCCATTTTCTCTTTGGATCTCTTTGTGAGTTCTAACAACAACAGCTTTTACTACTTGACCTTTTTTAACTTTTCCACCGTGTGGTAAAGCTTTTTTAACAGAAGCAACGATAACATCACCAACTGACGCATATCTTCTTTTAGATCCACCTAAAACTTTGATACACATTATCTCTTTTGCACCGCTATTATCAGCCACTTTAAGTCTAGTAAAACTTTGTATCATTACTTAACTCCTTTAGCCACGATTGCTTTAAGTCTAAATGACTTTCTTTTTGATAATGGTCTGCACTCTAATGCAGTAACTGTATCACCAACTTCAACTTGGTTACTCTCATCATGAACTAAGTATTTTTTAAATCTTTTTACAGTCTTGTGGTATTTTGGGTGGATTACACTTCTAGTTACTAGAACTGAAATAGTTTTATCTCCACTTTTAGATACAACAACACCTTGAATCTCTCTTTTATGTGTATTCATAAACTTGACCCTTATGCTTTAGCTGCAGTAATAGCAGTTTGGATTCTAGCTATATCTTTTTTAACTGCTCTTAATTCACTAGTATTTGTAAGCTGCATAGTTTTTAATTTTGTTTTTAGTTCAAAAAGCAGCACCTTTTTCTCTTTTAATAGCTCGTTTAGCTCTGCAAGGCTTTTTTCTTTGATATCAGTATAGTTCATTTTCACTCTCGCTTGTTACAATCTTAGTTTTAAAAGGAAGTTTATGTTGAGCAAGTTCTAATGCTTCTCTAGCTAAAGACTCTTCAACCCCAGCCATCTCAAAACATACTCTACCTGGCTTGATATTCATAACCCATTTATCAACAGCACCTTTACCTTTACCCATTCTTGTTTCAAGTGGTTTAGCAGTAAGCGGCTTGTCTGGGAATACCATGATCCAAACTTTACCTGTTCTTTTAACTTTTCTTGTCATTGCAACCCTTGCAGCCTCGATCTGTCTTGAATCGATTCTACCGTGCTCAACAGCTTTGATACCTATAGTTCCGTAAGCTAAAGAGTTACCTCTTCCAGCTTGTCCTCTATTTCTACCTTTTTGCTGTTTTCTATATTTAGTTCTTTTAGGCATTAACATGACTATTCACCTCTCTTTTTAGGAGCTCTTTTTCTTTTTGGTTTAGAACTAGTATCTTCTTTTTCCTCTTGGATACCTTTAGCAAGTACTTCACCTTTGAATATCCAAACTTTGATACCGATACAACCGTAAGTAGTATGAGCCTCTGCAAAACCGTAATCAACTTTCGCTCTTAGTGTATGTAAAGGAACTCTTCCCTCTAAGTACCACTCAGTTCTAGCCATTTCAGCCCCACCAAGTCTACCAGAAACAGATACCTTAATACCTTTTGCTCCACCTTTGATAGCATTTTGCATAACTCTTTTCATAGCTCTTCTAAATGCAACTCTTCTCTCTAGTTGTTGACCAACATTCTCAGCAGCAAGTTGAGCATTGATTTGAGGTTTTCTTTCCTCTTTAATGTTAACTGCTACATCTTTACCTACTAGGTTAGAAAGATTAGTTTTTAGCTTCTCAACGTCAGCACCTTTTTTACCGATGATGATACCAGGTCTTGCAGCAACGATAGTAACTCTAACTTTTTTAGCAGTTCTTTCGATAACTGTTTGTGCAATACCAGCATAATAAAGCTCTTTTTTAACGAACTTTCTGATCTTATCATCTTCAGCTACGTTTGCAGGCATTTTAGAATATTTTGGGAACCATCTAGAATCCCAGTTTCTATTGATACCTAGTCTTAAACCAATTGGATTAACTTTTTGACCCATTATTTCTCTCCCTTATCAGCTGCTGCTACTTCTACCATAATGTGTGATGTAGGTTTTCTTCTTGGAGTTGCTCTACCTCTTGCTCTTGGAACGAATCTTCTAAGAACTGCAGCTTTATCAACTCTACAACTTGTAATAACAGCTTCTTCAGGCTCTAAACCAGAGTTTGCAACTGCTGATGCAATTACCTTAGAGATAATTCCTGCAGCTTTATTTGGTGTAAATGCTAAAGATGCGATTGCAACTTCTGCGTTCATACCTTGTACTTCTCTAGCAACTAGTCTTGCTTTAATAGGAGAAACTCTTGTAAATTTTAATACTGCTCTTGCCATTATCCAACCTTTCTTTGAACAGAACCTTTGTGGCCCTTGAATGTTCTAGTCGGTGCAAATTCACCTAGTTTATAACCAATGTGATTCTCTGTCACATATACAGGTACAAAAGATCTACCGTTATGAACGTTGAATGTTAAACCAATCATATCTGGAAGGATCATTGATCTTCTTGACCAAGTTTTAATTGGCTTTTTGTCTCCGCTCTCAACAGCTTTTTGTACTTTTTTCATTAAATGACCATCTACAAATGGTCCTTTTTTTACACTTCTTGCCATCTTAAACCCTTACTTCTTTCTTCTTGAAATGATTAGTTTATCACTAGCTTTTTTCTTTCTAGTTTTATAACCTTTAGTCGGCATACCCCATGGAGATACAGGATGTCCTGAAGAACCTGTTTTACCTTCACCACCACCGTGTGGGTGATCTACTGGGTTCATTGCAGAACCTCTAGTTTGAGGTCTAATACCAAGGTGTCTAGTTCTACCAGCTTTACCAACAACCATATTTGAGAAATCTTCGTTACCAACTACACCAATAGTAGCTACACATACACCAAGGATCTTTCTCATCTCACCTGATGGAAGTCTCATAATAACGTATTTATCTTCTCTACCCATAACCTGAGCATATCCACCAGCACTTCTAGCGATTTGACCACCTTTACCAGGTTTCATCTCGATATTGTGTACCATTGTACCAACTGGGATATTTTTAAGTAACATTGCATTACCTGGCTTGATATCAAGACCAGCTTCAGCAGCCATCACTTTATCACCAACTTTTAGTCCGCTTGGTTGGATAATATATCTTTTGTCTCCATCAGTATAGTTGATAAGACAAATTCTACAGTTTCTATATGGATCATACTCTACAGTTGCAACTGTACCTTCGATATCAAATTTTCTTCTTTTGAAATCGATGATTCTATATAGTTTTTTAGCACCAGCTTCTTTATGTCTAGAAGTGATTCTTCCGCCGCTGTTTCTACCAGCACTTGCTTTTACTCTTTTTAAAAGAGATCTAACAGTAGGTTTAGAAGTAATATCACTTGTATCCATTACACTCATGAATCTTCTAGCAGGTGTAATCGGTCTAAATTTTTTAATTGCCATCTTCTAACCCCTTATGCTGATAGGTTCGCTATTTCAGCGCCCTCAGGAAGTGTTACGTAAAATTTCTTGAAATCAGGTCTTTTACCAAGTCTTCCTCTGAATCTTTTTACTTTACCGTTTTGCCTTAAAGAGTTGATGTTCTTTGGAGTAACACCAAAATACTCTTTAAATACTTCTTTTAACCCGTTCTTAGTCATTTTAGGACTAGTTTGAACTACAATCACACCGTTTTCTTGAAGGTCGATTGTCTTCTCTGTATAGAGGATTGATTTGATATCTGTAATATCTGCCATTTTTCTACCTCTTATGCTATTGTTTCAAGTACTGATTTTTCAATAAGTACTGATCTGTAAGCTGATACTAAATAAGCATTTAATTCTTCTTTTTCTATCATATAACAGTTTTTAATGTTTCTAAATGCTAAATATGTTTTTTCATCTATAGTATCTACAACTACTAATGTATCTCTTTGGTTTAACTTTCCAACTAGTGCAGAAGCATCTTTAGTTTTTCCAGATTCAACAGATACTTTATCTGTAACAAAAAGTGAACCGTTTGATCCGTGAGCGTTTACTGCATATCTTAATGCCGCTTCTTTTTGTTTTTTATTTACTTTAAGATTATAGTTTCTTTTTGTAGGTCCAAATATTTGTCCACCACCAACAAATAAAGGTGATCTCATTGAACCCCATCTAGCAGCACCAGAACCTTTTTGAGCTTTAGGTTTTTTACCACCACCGCTTACTTCTGTTCTACCTTTAACTCTAGCAGTATTAGCTCTTAATCCTGCCATGTAAGATTTAACATAAAGATATAAGTTGTGAGAGTTAATACCTTCAAACTTTGCATCTAATGCTAGCTCTCCGTTATTTTCAAACTTTTCGTTTAATACTACTGCTTGACTCATTTAGCAATCCTTATTTTTCCTAAAGCACCATTTGCACCAGAAACAGAACCTTTAAGAACTAAAATTCCGCTTTCAGCATCAAATGAGATAACTTCATTTTTAACTGTGTTTGTTGTGTTACCGTATTGCCCTGGCATTTTTTTACCTGGTTGAACTCTACCTGGCCACTCAGCATTACCGATTGAACCAACTTTTCTGTGAAATCTTGAACCGTGAGCACCTGGACCACCAGCAAAATTCCATCTTTTCATACCACCAGAGAAACCTCTACCTTTAGTATTAAATGTAGATTTAACTTTAACACCAGCTTCTAATGCAGAAACATCAAGATCACCGGCTTCAGTGTTAGCAACTTGAATAGTAGCAAATCTATTAAACTCTTTTGTAAGAGAATATTTTTTTTGCTGACCTTCAATAGCTTTGTTAATTTTCTTACCATCAGCATAAGAAACGATAGCTACTCCACTTTCATTAACTTCACATACTTTTGTGTCCATAACTTTTAAAAGTGTAACTGGTGTAGCAGGAACAGTAACTGTTCTACTCATACCGATTTTTTCAACGATAAATTCCATCTATTACCCCTTTCTTAGTTTTGACCCATTGATCTTACTTCAACATCTATCTCTGGAGCAAGGTCAAGTTTCATTAATGAATCCACTGTATCTGGAGTTGAAGAAACGATATCGATCATTCTTGAATGAACTCTGATCTCGAATTGTTCTCTACTATCTTTATTTACGTGTGGACCTTTTAGAACAGTGTATCTTCTGATTTTAGTCGGTAACGGAATCGGACCGATTAATTCAGCACCTGTTCTTTTAACAGCTTCAACAATTGAAGCAACACTTCTGTCTAAAACTCTGTGATCGTAAGCTTTAAGCTTTAATCTGATTTTTTCCATATTTTTTCCTTAAAAGAACTCGTCAGATCCCCTAAACTAGGAGTCTAACCATTTTTGTGGAGGGGGATTATATCTTTTTTTAATTAAAATGTCAAGTAATTAGGGGGTTTTTAGATTTTATACCCATATTTTTATCCTTTTTATAAGGAAACCAAGAACTCTTTACTTTTTTTATAAATTTGTTCTGATATAATCTCAATCAAAACAATTATAAGGTTGTAGCAATATGTTTAGAAAATTATCCATTCTGGCACTTTTTATCACATCTATGGTTCATGCAAATAATGAAGTTGAGATCAATATCAATGATAAAGCATCTGAGTTTGCAATTGGTATCTATGCAAATGATTATTATGTATTAGACAGCGGTAGTGATTATTATGTTGATTTTTCTTATATGACTTTTGAGGGAACAACAAATCATTCTATAACAAAATACGGTTTTAGAGTTGCTAGTCCATTTAGTAGTGACACAGGTGTAAGTATGGCTTTTGGTTTACACGGTGTTAAAACCGAAGCAAGAGGTGAGACATTTTTAGCTGTACCACTTGGTCTTTATGCTAGAAAAGATATAAATGATCAAGTACATCTATCAGGTCAACTACATTACTCACCTACAGTATTAAACTATTTTGAAGCAAAAGAGTATAGAGAGTATAGAATTGATGGTAATTATGCTGTTGTAGATAACAATGTATATGCTTTTGCAGGATATAGAAATATGAAAACAAAATATAATAAATTTAGTGAAACACCTACATCATCATTATACTTTGGTGTTAAATTCTTTTACTAAGTGATATTTATGAAAGATACAATTGAAAAAGAGTTTCAATTACACTTAGAGACTATTAATAAAGTTATAGATGAATCTGCTCAAACACTTGAAGATATCTCAAAACTTGCAGTAGAAACATTAAAAAATGGTAATAAGATACTTTTCTTTGGTAACGGTGGAAGTGCAGCAGATGCACAACACCTTGCAGCCGAACTTACAGGGCGTTATAAAACAGAACGTCGTGGGCTTCCTGGGATTGCACTTACAACTGATACTTCTGCACTTACTGCTATAGGTAATGATTACGGCTATGATAGAGTATTTGATAGACAAGTTGAAGCATTAGCTGTTAAGGGTGACCTTTTACTTGGAATCAGTACAAGTGGAAATAGTAAAAATGTTATCAATGCTTTTAATGTGGGAAAAGAGATCGGTTGTAAATGTGTAGGTATGAGTGGTCGTGACGGAGGAGCTATGAATGAGGTGTGTGATATAAACCTTGTAGTGCCTTCAAATGATACGCCTAGGATTCAGGAGATGCATATATTATTCGGTCACACTATTTGCCAAATCATTGACGACAACTTTTAAAAGTTATCTCTTTTGATATTTCTTCGTTAGAAAGAACAATTTAAATTAGTCGTTTACAAAAGTAAACTCCTTTTTTAAATAACCTTCCTGCTTTGAACTATACTTCAAGATATAACTTTTACATTAGAAATTTAGAAAAGGAAAAAAATGAAAATTTTAACTGATGAACAAAAAAAACAACTTTTTGATTCAATAAGAGATGTGGAAGATTTTCCAAAACCTGGAATAGTATTTAAAGATATTACAACCCTACTAAACAATAAAGAAGCATATAAACTTTTAATGGATCACTTAGAGGCTAAATACTCTGAGTACAACCTAGATTATATCGCAGGGATTGATAGTCGTGGTTTTATTTTCGGTGCTGCACTAGCAGATCGTCTTGGAATAGGATTTGTTCCTGTTAGAAAAAAAGGGAAGCTTCCATCAGCTACTATTTGTGAAAAATATGAGCTTGAGTACGGTTTTGATGAAGTTGAGATACACCTTGATGCATTTAAAGAACAAGAGGGTGCAAGAGTTTTATTAATAGATGATCTAATCGCAACAGGTGGAACTGCAGTTGCAGCATCTAAACTTGTAATTGATACAAAAGCAGATCTAGTTGAAGTTTGCTTTTTATTAAATCTAAAATTTTTAGACGGTGATAAAAAAGTAACTAAACTAGCTCCTGTTTACTCTATCTTAGATATTGACTAAAAAGTCAATATCTAAACCATATCAAGCCAGATCTTAAAATGCTCGATCTGTGTTTTTGTCTGCTTGGTTGAAGTTCCTCCGTAAGAACTCCTTGCATTCATTGAAGCTCTTAGATCCAAGTACCCAATAACCTCTTCACTAATATCTGCAAGCTGTTCACTTGAAGCTCTAAGCTCCTCAATAGTTAATTCACTTACATCTTTTTTTAACTCATTGGCTGCTTTTACAACCTCTTTTGTGAGATAATAAGCTGTTCTAAAAGCCATCCCTTGCTTTTGTACTAAATAATCAGCTAGATCGGTAGCAGATAGATGTCCAACTTTGCAAGCAGCTTCCATTCTATCTTTATTTATTATAAGCGTATCCATAACGGCAGTTAATATCTTTAAAGATATCTCTATGGTGTAAACACTATCAAAAACACCCTCTTTATCCTCTTGAGTGTCTTTATTATATGCTAAAGGCAGACCTTTCATAACAGTTAATAATCCCATTAGATTACCATACACTCTACCTGTTTTACCACGCAACAGTTCAGGTACATCAGGGTTTTTCTTTTGCGGCATAATTGAGCTTGTAGTTGCGTACTCATCGCTCATAGTTACAAATTTAAACTCATAGCTTGACCAAAGAATAAGCTCTTCACTTATACGGCTTATATGCATCATTGCAGTACTTATATTAAATAGTATCTCTAAAGCAAAATCTCTATCACTAACAGTATCTAAAGCACTAAGTGTCGGCTCATCAAAGCCAAGCTTCTCACTTGTAGCAGATCTATCGATATTGTGTGGTGTTCCTGCTAAAGCAGCTGAGCCTAAAGGGGAATAATTATTACGCTCAAATGAGCTTTTAAAACGCTCTAAATCACGCTTGAACATATTTGCATAAGCAAGCATATGGTATCCAAAATTAATAGGCTGAGCATGTTGTAAATGTGTCATACCAGGGATCAAAGTATCGGTATGTTTCTCTGCGATCTTTACAAAAGATTCAACCGTTGTTTTTAACAGCTTTATTATCTCTTGATTCTTATCTTGAACATATAGTCTAAAATCCGTTGCTACTTGGTCATTTCTACTTCTTGCAGTATGGAGTCTTCCCCCTGCTTCACCTATAAGCTGTGTTAAACGACTCTCAATCGCCATATGCACATCTTCATCTTCTATCTTCCACTCAAATTCTCCAGACTCGATCTCAGCTTTTACTTTTAAAAGCCCCTCTTCTATCTGCTTTTGATCTTCACTTGTTATGATCCCTTGATCTGCTAACATCTGTGAGTGTGCTATTGAGCCTTTTATATCTTGTGCATAAAGCTCCTTATCAAACATAACAGATGCATTAAACTCATCAAGAAGCTGCGCATTTGTATTTTTTAAAATCTGGTCATTTGCCATTAAAATTCATCCTCTATTATCTCTATATCTTCCATATTATTTGCTACATTTTCAACGTGTGCTAAAGCCTCTTTCATAGTTGCTACTATTTTTTGTAAAGCCTCTTTTTCATCATTTTCAGGTACATCAAGCCCAACAATGCCCATATATTTTTTAATAAGATCATATAGGTCTTCAACCATACCATCGTGTAATTGTGCAAGCTCTTTATCTTGTGCTGTCATTTTAACGCCTTTTAAATGTATAAATTGTAGTATTATACCCAAGATAAGGATAATTTTGAATGAAGAGATTATTTATAATCAGACATGCCAAATCTAGTTGGAAAAATCTTAGTCTTGATGATTTTGATAGACCTTTAAATAAAAGGGGTGAAATAAATGCACCTTTTATGGGAAAACTCTTAAAGCAAAAAGATATTGTACCAGACCTTGTACTATCTTCACCTGCAAATCGAGCTAAAACTACTGCAATAAAGATTAGTGAAGAGTTAGATTTAGATGATACCAAAATAGTATTTGAAAATAGTATATATGAAGCATCAAGTGATATATTGATAGATATAATTAAAAAAGTTCAAGATAAGTATAATACGATTTTTTTAGTTGGACACAACCCTTCACTTAACTCACTTGCATATGAGCTTGTAAAGTTTGATGAAAATATTCCAACAGCAGGAATAGTTGAGATAGAGTTAAATATGAACTCTTGGAAAGATATAGATCGTAAAAAGGCTAAGATGATATCGTTTGAATATCCTAAAAAGTATATAAAGGAATAAAATGAAACTAACACTTATAGGAAACGGTGCAATGGCACTAGCTCTTGCAAAGGGACTTGTAAAAGAGTATGAGGTTGAAGTTATAGGCAGAGATCAAGATAAACTAAAAGAGTTTAAAAACCTTGTACCAGAAGTTTTTACAAAAGTAATGGAAGAGAATGAGTTTATAACTGAAAAGAATATAATACTTTGTATAAAACCTTATGCATTAAAAGAGGTTTCAAAGGTTTTATCGGGAGAAGCGAATAGCATATTCTCTGTTCTTGCAGGAACTACGATAGCAAGTTTAAAAGAGAATCTAAAAGCTAAACATTATATAAGAACTATGCCTAACCTTTGCGCTGCATATTCAAAATCAATGACTACTATTACAGGAGATATTGAGCTTAAAAAAGATGCTATGCATATATTTTCAAATATCGGTAAAACACTTTGGGTAAATAGCGAAAAAGAGCTTGATATTGCTACTGCTGTTGCGGGAAGCGGTCCTGCATTTTTAGCACTGATTGCCGAAGCTATTACTGATGGAGGGGTAAAATGCGGTTTAAAAAGAGATGATGCTTCAACACTTGTAAAAGGTTTATTTGAAGGGTTTTCTCCATTATTAAATCAAGTTGATCCAAACGATATTAAAAACGGTGTAATGAGTCCAGGTGGAACAACAGCGGCAGGGTATTGTGCTATGGAAGATGCAAATGTAAGATCAGGAATGATCAAAGGAATCGAAGCAGCTTTTAATAGAGCCGTTGAACTAGGGAAATAAGACTAGAAAAATCTAGTCTTATTTGATCTCAACTAAAACTGCTGCTTCAGGAGAGATATTTCTAAATGCGAATGTTTGAAGCAAGAATAGTTCAACACCCTTAGCTACTTCTTTTTCAAATCCAAGTGATACATCAAGTCCACTGTAAAACTCAAAGTCACCCCCTCTTTGTGATACTATAAGTGCTTTATCATCACCTATATCTTGATTGATAACAATAGAGCCTGTTCCAAGTATCTCATCAATTTTTGCTTTTAAACTTATACCATCAAACGATTCTGTATACAATCTAGCCATAGTACCGCTTGATATTACAAGTTTATAAGGACCGTCTACAAAGTTTTGATTAAAGATACCTAATGATTTAGCAACGCAAGCAAGTATCTCTTTTGTATCATTAGCTTTTAGTTTATTTTCTATACCACTTAATACACCCTTAATATTAGCTTTTTTATTACCGCTTAGTATCACTTCGTTCTCAACTGCAGCAAAACTATTAACTGCTTCCATTAAAACAGCATTATCAAAATCCTCTTTATCTCTTTTGATATCTTCAATAACTTGTGTAGGAACTGTAAAAAGTTTTTTAACTTCCATCATTTTTATAGGTTCTCTAGTTGAAACCTCTAGACCGTTTGCTGATGAAACAGATTTTATATCTTTTGTAGGTATTGCATCTGTATCAAAACCCAATCCACCTTTAAAATCAACTACACTTCTAAGGGTTAATCTTTTTGTTAAATACTCTGATATCTCATTTTCTATTACATTCCATACACCCATTCCAAAAGGTATGCTTGATTGATTTAAAACTTCCATAATTTTACTCCTTAAAAAAGGTTCCCTTTTTTAAGGAACCATAAAATAATAACTTCTTTTAACGGCAGAATTAAATTCTGCCTAAAGAAGCAAACTCTAAAGAAGGCAACGAGTTGCCTTTGTATTTATAAGAACTCCTAAAATTTTTTTATTTATTACTTCCTATATTTATACCGCCGCTTTTAACTGCCGTACTACCATCTTCACTAGGAGATTTTCCTGTTACCTCTTCCTCTTTACCTACAAGACTACCGTCTGTAAATAAAAATTCTCTAAGCATCGCATCCCAAACGGGATTGTTTCTTCTTAGCCACTCAATTCCCATGCACGCATGTTCTATCTCTTCATCACGATTATGCTCCATTATAGCTTTAGCTTCAGGATCTGTAGCAACTTCAGCTCTTTGATTATACCAATCAACAGCCTCGAGCTCTTCCATCGTACTTTCTATAATCCTATGATAATCTTTTGCAAAATCCGATAATAGGTTTGGATCTTCATGATAACCTTCGTGAGCCATTTTATCTCCTTTTGAAATTAATATTCACAACTATAACAGATAAAAGTTAAACTTATCTTTAAGGATAAAAATTATCCTTTAGGATTTGGGAAAAGTTATTTTAGCTCTTTTATTTTGATTGTATACTATTAGAAAAACCGCTTTAAACGGTCTTTCTAAGATATAAGATAACTTGTAAGAAAAGCGAAAGATGAGCCTACTATATGCGCTGCTCCGTAAAGAAAAGCAGCAAATACTTTTATTAAAAGAGTTTTTTTCATTTTTATAAGAAATATGATCAATGATCCTATAAAAGTAGATAAAAATATATATAGTAAAGCATGAACCAATCCGTATGAGGGGTTATAATAACTAATTGCAATTATAAGAGTAAAGATGTAAACAACAATTGCAAATAGTGCTGTATTGTTTATAGTATCATAGTGTTTAAACTTTTCATTGATATCATATATTGGAATCTCTCCCGTAACAATAGCTGAATTTTTATTTGCCTTAATAGCTCTTAGCTCAAATACAAAAAATGCTATCAGTGATAGCAAAATACCAATCGGTATAATTACGATTAAAGTTCCCATCTCTTCTCCTTTTATAATAAAAACTTATAAAATTGTATTCCTATATTTTTATTTAAGGTGTAAATATTTTAAGTTAGTTTTTTGGATTAAGGGAAGTTGAATTTGTTGAGGTATTAATGAAAATCTCTTACATCTAAGTTAGCTGTATGAATTTTTAATTTCTTAATTAAATAGTTATTAAAATAAAATATGTAATTCTGGTTAAATTTTATTAAAAACTCTATCAAAAAATAATCTATATTTTCTTTATATATTAATATCATTGAATTTCCATTTCCAATATCATAGGATTTTAAAGTATCTATTAAAGAATATTCATTAAAAATGTATCTATGGTCTGAATTAACAACAAACATATAATAAGTACAAAGTAATTTTTGAGCAATACTTATATCAATACTTCTTTTTCGTATTTTAGAATTTAAATTATAATTCATATTTTCATTAGTTAATAAAAAATTTGCCACTGCGAAATGATGAGATCCATCACCATTACTCCATTTATATCTATTATTCCAAGTATAGTAATATACGTCGTATGGTTCTTCATCTGATATATGTTCAATACATTCATCTATAGTCCATTTACATTTTTTATCAATATAAATATTTTTACCAAATGAATAAATTGTATCAAATTCATAACCAGCAGATTTTGACTTTGAATTAGATATAGAATCTATACATTTTAAATCTATTGTTGAGTTATATTCTTCCTCAATTATTAATTTAGAAAATTCTTTCTGTATTTCATCGTTGTATCCATAATTATTATATATATCAATATATAAGTATAAATCATCACTATTAAAACAGTTAATTGTGGGATGATTTATTTCTTTAAAATTTGTAGAAATTAATTTTTTATATAATGTAAATTCATTAAAAAATAATTTTTTTAGTATAAATAGATATATATCTTTAATTTTTCTTTGCATATTATAACTTTAAATTTTAATAAACTATTTATACTATCAAGTGAAATATAATGGACATTCAGACTACTCCCCGCCCTACGCTGGTGCATAAATGCACAAAAGCTACGGGTGCGAAACCTAAAAACGTGACGTAGGTCACGTTTTTTTAACGGTTTCTTACATACCAGGCATACCCATTCCGCCCATTCCACCCATATCAGGCATTGGTGGCATTGCAGCAGGTTTATCCTCTTTTACGTCACTTACAGTTGCTTCTGTTGTAAGAAGTAAGCTTGCTACTGAAACAGCATTTTGCATAGCAACTCTCTCAACTTTAGCAGGGTCAACAATACCTGCAACGAACATATCAACATACTCACCAGTTGCAGCGTTAAACCCAAGGTTTGCGTTATCAGATTTTTCAATCTCATTTACAACAACACCTGCATCAAAACCTGCATTTGCAGCTATTTGCTTCATAGGAGCTTTTACTGCTCTAATGATAATATCTGCACCAATCTGCTCATCACCATCAAGATCATGGCTTACTTTTGCAGCAGCTTTAATAAGCGCAGCTCCACCACCGATAACGATACCCTCTTCAACAGCAGCTCTAGTTGCACTAAGTGCATCATCAACTCTGTCTTTTTTCTCTTTCATCTCAGTCTCAGTTGCAGCACCAACTTTAATAACAGCTACCCCACCGCTAAGTTTAGCAAGTCTCTCTTGAAGTTTTTCTCTATCGTAATCACTTGTAGTATTAGCTATCTCATTTTTGATCTGAGCAACTCTAGCTTCAACATTTGCTTTATCACCTGCACCGTCAACAATAGTAGTATTATCTTTATCGATAACAACTCTTGAAGCTGTTCCAAGTACTTCTATACCAGAACCTTCTAGTGTCATACCCATCTCTTCAGCTATAACCGTACCGCCTGTAAGAACTGCGATATCTTCAAGCATTGCTTTTCTTCTATCACCAAATCCTGGAGCTTTAACCGCAGCAATATTTAATGAACCTCTTAATCTATTTACAACTAAAGTTGCAAGCGCTTCACCCTCAACATCTTCAGCAATTATAAGTAGTGGTCTTCCACTTTGGTTTACAGCTTCAAGTATTGGAAGCATATCTTTTAGGTTTGCTATCTTTTTATCGTAAAGTAAGATAAAAGGGTTCTCTAACTCTGCCGTCATTTTTTCAGTATTTGTTACAAAATATGGTGAAAGATAACCTCTATCAAACTGCATACCCTCAACAACATCAAGCTCATCGTTGATACCTTTAGCTTCCTCTACTGTGATAACACCATCTTTTCCAACTTTCTCCATTGCTTCAGCAATCATATCACCGATAGCAGTATCTGAGTTTGCTGAAATTGTAGCAACTTGAGCGATCTGCTCTTTATCGTTTACCTCTTTAGCGATATTTTTAAGCTCTGCAACAATAGCGTCGCAAGCTTTATCCATACCTCTTTTGATCTCAACAGGGTTTGCTCCTGCAGTTACATTTCTAAGTCCCTCTTTAAAGATAGAGTGAGCAAGAACTGTTGCAGTTGTAGTACCATCACCTGCTTGATCGTTAGTTTTAGATGCAACCTCTTTTACAAGTTGTGCACCCATATTTTCCATATTATCAGCTAGTTCGATCTCTCTTGCAACACTTACACCATCTTTTGTAATTGCTGGGCTACCGAATGATTTTTGTAAAAGTACGTTTCTACCTCTTGGTCCCATTGTAACTTTTACTGCATCTGCTAATTGTTTTACACCACTATATAGTTTGTTTCTTGCATCATCACTAAAATGTATCTCTTTTGCCATTTTATTATCCTTCCTATTCTTATATTTTATAAATTTTATTTAAAGGGTTTTAGCTTTTACCCTTTTGAAACTGTTTTGAAATTTAAACTATTTAATCACACCGAAAATATCTTTAACTTCAAGTACAAGATAATCTGTACCATCAAGTTTAAGATCAGTTCCTGCATATTTTCCGAACACTACTGTATCACCCTCTTCAATGCTTTTTACAAAGTCACCCTTTGCTACAACTTCTGCACGACTAGGTTTCTCTTTTGCATTATCAGGTATTATAATACCGCTTGCCGTTTTATTCTCTTCTTCTATTCTTTTTACAAGTACTCTGTCACCTAATGGTTTAAAGTTCATTGTTTCTCCTTATAATTATAATTGTATTAATTAATAAAATTAGCACTCAATATATTTGAGTGATAGAATTGTATTGAATTTTTTCTTTTTTGTCAAGTAGTTTGAGTGATTTTAGCTCAAGTTAAATTTTAGATATTACCTTTAAGTTTATACCAAAGTGTTCCTATATACTCGTGCCAAGATATCTCTGTTTTTTGTAAATCATTACCTGATGGTGTAGAGATAAAATAGTAATCCCTTAGCTTATGATCTGTCGGTGCGGCTATAGGTTTTAGTCCCTCTTTTTTAAATAATTTCATAGCTCTATCCATATGTGTTGCACTTGTTACTAAAATAAACTTATCTTCACCTACAAGTTTTTTTGTATATACAGCTTCCTCTTTTGTATCTCTTGGTTTGACTTGTGTAATAATTCTATTCTTAGGAATTCCTAGCTCAACCAAGAACTCTTTATTTTTAATAGCTTCAGGTATATTTGCCCTCCCCTCATATCCAGATGTTATGATCTTTACATTTGGTATCTTATAATAAAGTCTTAAAACCTCATATGTCCTTCCTCTTGCATCACCCCCTAAAAGAAGTATATATTTTACATCTTGCGGTATAGATTCAAGTTTTTGATATTTAGACTCTAAAGGCTCAATTAACATATTGCTAAAAGGTTGATACGATACAATGATGATCCATATCAAAGAGAATGTAAGAAATAGTTTTGCTTTAGAGTAACTTTTTCTATATAAAAAATATAAACCTATCAGACCTAAGATCAATCCAATTGATAAGGGCATTATAAAAGCTGAAACGATTTTTTTTAGTATAAACATAATTAAAGACTCCAATATAAATGATTTGAATTCTATCAAAAGTTTATTTATTTATTTGAATAGATATATAAAAATATAGTTAATTGAAAATAATAATTTTATAAATAGATGAAATTTTTGTAAGTTAAACTAAAACTTACAGTGGAACATTGTGTAGATAAGTTTGAGGAAACTATTTTTAAGAGGGAAAGCTCCCTCTTAAATTATGCAGCTTTTTTTGCTACTTTTTTTGCTAGGCTTTTAGCTTTTCCAGCTTTTTTAAATCCAGCTTTGTTTAGCTTTAATCTTACTTTTTTAGCTACTTTATCAACTTTTTTCTTCTTTGCAACTTTTTTTGCCGCTTTGAAAGCGATCGCTTTTACTTTGCTCTTTTTTAATTTAGCCATTACAGCTCCTTTTATATTTAATTTATATATTAGTGCAAGTATTTGATACTTATAGTAATATATTATGACCATTATATAGATATTAAATACAATTGTCAATAGTAAAAGTTGCAAATTTTAAAATTTACAAAAAAATTACAAATTTTTAGAGTTATCTAACATTAGTTATATAAATAATATTTTTACAAATTTGTTCTCATCTTATTTCTTAAATATATAGTTAAAAAACCTGTTTTACAACCTCTTAATAGATATTTAGATATAATCGCCATTTATTAAATAATTTAAGGTTAATTGATATGACTCTACTCGACGGTAAAACACTATCGGCAAAAATAAAAGATGAAGTAAAAAAAGAGGTTGAAGCACTACAAAACGATAAAGGGGTAACCCCTGGGCTTGCAGTGGTTTTAGTTGGAAACGATCCAGCAAGTGCGGCATATGTAGGTATGAAAAGCAAAGCTTGTAAGGCTGCTGGGATATACTCTATAGTTCATGAGATGCCAGAAACCATCAGCCAAGAAAAGATGCTTGATATCATCTCAATGATGAACAAAAATCCAAATATTGACGGTATCTTGGTTCAACTACCATTGCCACCACAGATCGATACAAATATAATACTAGAAACTATTGACCCTAAAAAAGATGTTGACGGTTTTCACCCTTATAATGTAGGGCGTGTAAGATCAAAACTTGATGGTTTCATCCCTGCGACTCCATATGGTGTAATGAGACTGCTTGAAGAGTACGATATAGATGTACAAGGTAAGAACGTATGTGTTGTAGGTGCAAGTAACATCGTAGGTAAACCTATGGCAACCTTAATGTTAAATGCAAATGCAAGTGTTGATATCTGTCATATCTATACAGACAATCTAAAAGAGCATACACTAAGAGCCGATATCATCTGTGTAGGTGTAGGAAAAGTGAACCTTATCACAGAAGATATGGTAAAAGATGGAGCTATAGTTATCGATATCGGTGTAAATAGACTTGATAACGGTAAACTTGTGGGTGACGTTGATTTTGAAAATGTTGCACCAAAATGCAGTTATATCACTCCAAGCCCAGGTGGAGTTGGTCCTATGACAATTGCAATGCTTTTAGAAAACACTATCAAAGCGGCAAAACTTAGAGAAAGTGAATAGTATGGCAGGTTTTTTAAACAAACTTCAAAGGTTTGCCAGCTCTTGGACGGGAACAATTATAATTGTTCTTACTATTATATTCTTTATAGCACAAGCTTTTGTAATACCAAGCGGAAGTATGAAAAGCACACTGTTAATAGGTGATATGCTTTTTGTAAAAAAATTCTCTTATGGTGTTCCTGTTCCAAGGATCCCTTGGCTTGAAGTTCAAGTACTACCAGATTTTAATGATAACGGACACTTAATAGAGGGTGATAAACCCAAAAGGGGAGATATCGTAGTATTTAGATATCCTCACGAAGAGAAGATACATTATGTAAAAAGATGTGTTGCTACAGGCGGCGACCTTTTAATGCTTCACCAAAAAAACCTTATGATACATTTTAAAGAGGGTAATGAATATATAAAGAAAAACTATGAAGCCAAAGGTTATAAAGTGGTTAATGCTTTTGATAAACTTTGGGTAGTAAATCCTTATATGAAAGAGCACCCTGGCATTCACCACGATAAAAACGTAAATAACGACGGTCTTCAACCTCTACAGCTATTTGATATGATGCCTATCCAAGTACCTGAGGATGAGTTTTTTATGATGGGTGATAATCGTGACCATAGTAATGACTCAAGATTTTGGGGAACTGTTCCTTATAAGTTTATAGTTGGTAAACCATGGTTTATATACTTCTCTTGGGATGATGATTATAAAATAAGATGGAGCAGAATATTTAGAAGTGTAGAGGCTTTAGAAGAAGAGATAATAGAACACGATACAACAAAACATGAAAAAGGGATATATTAATGAAATATTTTATAGCAAGTGATCACGCAGGTGTTGATTTTAAAGCATTTGTAAAAGAGTTATTTGAGAAAAAAGGGCATGAGGTTATCGATCTTGGACCTGCAGACAAGACAAGAGTTGACTACCCTGATTTTGCAGCAAAAGTATGCTGTGAAGTTTTAGCAAATGAGGGAAGTAAGGGTATCTTAATCTGTGGAAGCGGTATAGGTATGAGCATGTCTGCAAATAAATTTGATGGAATTAGAGCGGCACTTTGCCATAACGAATACTCAGCGATGATGGCTAGACAACACAATGACGCAAACGTACTTTGCTTAGGTGAAAGAGTTAGCGGTCTTGGTATGGTTGAAGCTATTGTAGAAGCATGGGAAAACAACTCTTTTGAGGGTGGAAGACATGAAGGAAGAGTTGAGAAGATAAATAAACTGGGAAGTTGTAGAATATAAAGGTTTTCATATGGTAAGAGCCGAACCCCTAAGTGATCTAAGTGTATATATACTTGTTATATCTGTAGTAGCTGCTATGGTTTTAGGCAAATACCTTATGGCAAAATGGGATAAACCGATCGATAAAGTTATCGAAGAGGATATACCTCACGATATTGAAGAGCTTGAACATGAACTTGAAGATATGGTTGATGATATAGGAGACAGATTAAAATGATAAACCCGAAAATTGTAGATTATATCTTCTCTTCGGCATCAATTCAAAGATGGAACGACTACCCTAGAATGGTTGAGCTTGTTGAACTTGATAAACAGGCTCATAAGTTTATAATCGCATATTTTATTGCAAAGCTTGAAGATAATATCAATATGTCAAACCTAATAGAAGCAGGGATATTTGAGTTTTTAAGAAGAGTAGTAGTAACAGATATAAGACCTGACGTATTTAGAAAAGCGCTTCAAAAAAAAGGTGCAGAGATAAATAGATGGGTTTTAGGAAAACTTGAAAGCTCATTGCAAGATATAGATAACGGTAATTTTCTAAAAAAATTTGAGGATTATCTAAACGATCCAAGTATCTATAAAAAAGAGAGAACCGTTTTAAAAGCTGCCTCATATCTAGCTACTAGATGGGAGTTTGGTATTGTTTATCAAACAAGCCAGTTCCTAAACGATATAGAGGATGTGAAAAAAGAGGTTGAAGAGGAGCTTGAGGACTACTACGAGCTTATAGGTGTTAGAAAGATAGCACTAAATAAAAAGCTTGCTAAAGTTGTTGATCTAAGCGGAAGACTAAGATTTCAAAAACGCTGGGCACAAACACCTAGAGTTCCTGAAACTTCGGTTCTTGGACATATGCTAACAGTTGCACTTTTTGGGTATTTTTACTCTTTAGAGATAAAAGCCTGCGATCAAAGACTTCAAAACAACTTCTTTACTGCACTTTTTCACGACCTTCCAGAAGCACTTACAAGAGATATTATAAGTCCAGTAAAATACAGCGTTGATGAGCTTGCTGATATTATTGCAGAGTATGAGGTTCAGCAGATCGAAGATAAGATACTCCCCTTTATTCCAGAGCTTTATAAAGATGAGTTCTCATATATCTTAGGGCTTGACAATAACAATATCAAAGATGAGTTTGAAGATAAGATAAACGAGAACGGTAATATACAAGTGGTAGATGATCTTCAAAGATACAATATGGACAAATACTCACCAATTGATGGAAAAGCTTTAAAACAGTGTGATAAGCTCTCAGCTTTTATAGAAGCTAGCCTTTCAATATCACACGGTATAAAAAGTAAAGAGCTTGTAAACGGTAAAAAGCAGATACAAGCATCACTTCAAAGTGTACAAGGTATTGATTTCCAAAAGATCGCACAAAAAATAGACGAGGAGTTTGGAACAACAGGACAAACTCAAGTTAGAATCGATTTTGACTAAACATCGGTTCTGCCGTTTATAGCCTTTGCTAAAGATAGTATATCTACATTCTCCAAGCTCACTCCTGTTGGAACCCCTTGAGCTATTTTAGTAAAACGTATATTTAAGCCTTTTAACCTATCTTCGATAAATAGTATAAATGCATCATTTGCCAAGCTTGGGCTGATAGCAAAGATTATCTCTTTTGTTTTATTATTTTTCACATAAGATACAAGTTTATCTATATGGTACTCATCTAGCTCTTCAAGTACGAAATATTTGCCGCTAAACTGCTTTGATTCTTCTATAGTAAATATATCTTTTGCACTTTGTACAATAGATAGTACACTGCTATCTCTATCATCATCTAAGCATATCTCACATATCTCATGTTCGCTCATTGAGTTACATATCTGGCACTTTTTTATTGTACCTATTGCATTTTCTATACAGTGAGCTAATTTAATACCTGTATAGGTATCGTTCATCACAACATGATATGCAAGTCTAATAGCTGATTTTTTCCCGATAGTGGGAAGTGATTCAAACGCTTCAACGAGATCGTAAAATTTTTCCAAGCCTCTTTTCATAAAAATTATTATATCAATTCTTTATACTTTTTTAGATAAAATAGCTAATTATTGTGAATATTATTTTAAACTAAAGAGGTGCAAAAATTGACAGAATTTGATTATTACGAAATATTAGAGGTTACTAAGTCTGCGGATAAGTCAAGCATAAAAAAAGCCTATAGAAAAATGGCTATGAAATACCATCCAGATAAAAACCCTGGAGATAGCGAGGCAGAAGAGAAGTTCAAGGCAGTAAATGAAGCTTATCAAGTATTAAGTGATGATGAAAAAAGAGCAATTTACGATAGATACGGTAAAGCAGGACTTGAAAGAAGTGCAGGTGGAAGAAGCAGCGGTTTTAGCGGTTTTGACGATCTTGGTTCTATCTTTGAAGAGATGTTCGGCGGAGGCTTTAGCAGCGGTAGAGGTCAAAGAAAAAGAAAAACATATAACTACAACCTAGATATGCAAGTAGAAGTTAATATCGAGTTTAACGAAGCTGTATTTGGTGTAAAAAAAGATGTTAAGTATAGATATAAAAAAGCTTGTAAATCTTGTAATGGTACTGGTGCAAAAGGTGGAAAACTAAGCACTTGTCAATATTGTCAAGGTCAAGGTCAGATCCATATGAGACAAGGTTTTATGACCTTTGCTCAAACTTGTCCGCACTGTAACGGAAGCGGTGAGTCGGTATCTGAAAAATGTGGTGATTGTAGCGGTCTAGGTTATGAAGAGGTGAATGAAAGCTTTGAGGTAAATATCCCTGAGGGTGTAGATAACGGAAATAGAATACGTGTAAGCGGTAAAGGAAATATAGCTCCTGAAGGAAATAGAGGTGATCTATATATCCAAATAAGCGTAAATGAAGATAAACACTTCGTAAGACACGGTGATGATATATATGTTGAAGTGCCTTTATTCTTTACTCAAGTAGCTCTAGGGGCAAACTTAAATGTTCCAGGACTAAGAGGTGAGCTTAATCTAAACGTACCAAAAGGAACTAAAGATAAAGAACAGTTTAGATTTAGGAACGAAGGTGTAAAATCTGTACAAGGATATAGCAGAGGTGATTTAATCGTTCAGATCAAAATACAATACCCTACTTCATTGACAGATGAACAACAAGAGCTTTTAGAGAAGCTGCAAGACTCTTTCGGTCTTGAAAGTTCTCCACATGAATCAATTTTCGACGGAATGGTTGAGAAAGTCAAGAAGTGGTTCTCATAGATTTTTAAGGGATTATTTTGAAAAATGCTTCATCAGAATGTAAATTTGCGATAGACAAAAAACAAAAAGCTATAGAGGAGCTTATAAAAATAGGTCACTCTTTAGCTTCAAATAGTAACTTCAATGAAGTTATAGAGGGTATCTTGCTAGGAGCAAAGAACTTAACAAATGCTGATGGTGGAACATTATACCTTATGACCGATGATGAGTTACATCTTGACTTTACGGTTGTTCAAACAGACTCACTAAATATTAAAATGGGTGGAACCCAAGGTACTATCACTTGGCCTGCCCTATCACTTAAAAAAGAGGACGGCACTTTAAATAAAGAGCAAGTTGCCGCACTTTGTGCTATAGAGAAGCATCTTATCAATATCCCAGATGTTTATGAAGCAGATGGTTTCAACTTTGAGGGAACCAAAAAGTTTGATGAGGGAACAGGATATAGAACAAAATCTATGCTTGTGATCCCTATGACAAACCATGAAGATGATGTTATTGGAGTATTGCAGCTTTTAAATAAACTCGATCATAAAGGTGAAACGATAGATTTCACTCAAGATGATGAAAAACTTATACAATCAATGGCGTCACAAGCCGCTGTAACAATCTCAAACAATAGACTTCTAAAAGAGTTAGAAGCATTATTATCAGCATTTATCCAATCGATCGCGGGTGCTATTAATGAAAAGTCCAGATATACTGGCGGACATATTAATAGAGTAGCTGAACTATCAGAGATGATTGCAAATGCTATCAATACAGATAATACGGTTTTTAAAGATGTAAACTATAACCAAAACGAAATAGATGAGATAAGTACTGCTGCGTGGCTTCACGATATCGGTAAGATCGTAACGCCTGAGTTTGTTGTAGATAAGAGTACAAAACTTGAGACCATATACGATAGGATAAAAACGGTCGAGGCAAAGTTTGAGATACATAAACGCGATATTGAGATAGAGTATCTAAAAAAGATAGCACTTACATCAGATGAAAATGAAAAAGAGAAACTAACAATAGAGTTTGAAGCTAAACTAAAAGAGATAGAGGATGACCTTGAGTTTATTCAAGGCACTAATATGGGTGGCGAGTTTATGGCTGATGAAAAGATCGAGCGTGTAAATAAAATAGCTAATAATATAGTCACTATAAACAATGAAAAGCTTAATCTTTTAAGTGATGATGAGGCTTTCAATCTATCTATTAGAAAAGGTACTCTAACAGAAGATGAGAGAGAAGTTATAAACAACCACGTAACAGTTTCATATAAGATGCTTGAAAAACTACCTTTCCCTAAAAAACTAAAAAGAGTTCCTATTATAGCAGCTTCTCACCATAAAAAAGTTGGCGGTGGAGGTTACGGTGATCCTCGTATTATGGATATACCTATGACCTTAGAGGATAAGATACTTGCTGTTGCCGATGTATTTGAAGCTTTAACTGCAAGCGATAGACCATATAAAAAACCAAACTCGCTAAACCAATCACTTAGAATCCTATCATTTATGGTAAAAGATAAGGAGCTAGATAAAGACCTAGTAAAATTCTTTGTTGATAATGATCTTCATATGAAATACGCTAAAGGCAACCTTTTAGAGTCTCAAATAGATGAGATAACAGTAAACTTTGACGAGTTGTAATGAAAAATCTAGTATACCAAAACAACTATATAAAAGTAGAGATAGAAGATAGTGTTATACCTTGGTTAAAAATATTTACCCGTATAGAGTATCAAGAGTTTAGCCAATGTGATAAAAAAACAAAAGAGCATATTCTAGAAGCACTTGATATTATTGAAAAAGAGATGTTAGAGTATTTTAAACCCGTAAAGATAAATATAGCATCTTTTGGTAACTATGTACCAAAGGTTCATTTTCATATTATGTCTAGATTTAAAGATGACCCGTATTTTCCTGAGCCGATGTGGGGAGAGCAACAAAGGGATAACACACCTTCATTTCCCGATGAGGATATATTTTATAAAAATATAAAAATATTGCTTGAGGATAAGCTAGGATAGCTTACCCGTCTGCGTTTATCTGATCAATTAGATCTTGAAGCACTCTTGGCGCATCTTCATGACTAGGCTGACATCCACCTGCGGCTTCATGTCCACCACCGCCGTGTTTAAGCATTAGTTCACCCACGTTTGTTTTTGATGTTTTATTGATAATAGATTTACCCGTACTATAAACTACATTTTGTTTATCTCTACCCCAAACTGCGTGTATAGATATATTTGCTTCAGGGTACATCGCATATACCATAAATCTATTACCAGGATAGATAATATCTTCGTGTCTATAGTCTATGATAATAAGGTTTTTATGAACAGTAGTACAACGCTTTAACTGCTCTTTGAACTCTTTTTCATATTTATAATAAAGCTCAACTCTCTCTTTTACATCAGGCAGCTCTAAAATATCATCAATAGTATGATCTGCACAATAATCGATAAGATCCATCATAAGCTGATAGTTTGATATTGTAAAATCTCTAAATCTTCCAAGCCCTGTTCTACTATCCATTAAAAAGCTTAACAGATCCCAACCTTTTGGATTTAGTATATCATCAATAGAGAATTTTGCCGCGTCAGCTTTATTTGCCGCTTCCATCATAGGTTTAAAGTGTGCAGGAAACTTCTCATCTCCTCCATAATACTTATATACGACATCAGCCGCACTATCTGCATCAGGTTCGATGATATGGTTATCCATCTGTTCATTTCTAAGTGTTTCACTAAAATGGTGATCAAATGCAAGATATACACCCTCAACATAAGGAAGATTTGTAGTGATATCATTATCGGTTATCTCAACCTTACCGTCTTGCATATCTTTAGGATGCACGAAAGTTATCTCATCTATTATTCCTAGGTACTTTAACAAAGTACCGCAAACAAGACCATCCATATCACTTCTTGTTACAAGTCTATACGTATTCTCAGCCATTATTTATCCATTTAAAATTTGTTTTAATATTGTACAAATTTTATCAAAATGGTCGTAAATTTAAACTGAATAAAATATTTATTAGAATATGATGTAAAAAATGTTACTTACATGGAGCAAGAATGAAAAAAGTAATGGTAGTAGACGACGAACTAGAGATATTAGATGTATTAAAACAGTTTTTATCTAGATCGAAAAAATATGAAGTCGAAACATACACAAACCCTGTTAATGCTTTAAAACACGCAAAAAACGGCGGTTATGATCTTATATTATCAGATGTAATGATGCCTACAACTAGCGGTATGGATATATTAAAAGAGATCAAAGAAACAAACCCAAATATTAAAGTTATTCTTATGACAGCTTATAGCAACCAGCAAAAAGCTGATGAGAGTAAAAAGCTAGGTGTAGATAAGTACCTAGAGAAACCTTTTAAAAGTCTACAAGAGGTGGAGAGTGCTATAGCTTCGGTTATATAGTACTACTTCCCTTTTGCAGATTGTATCTTATTTACATATTCATAGTTTATAACTATATTTTTATCTTTCGGTAATGAGTTTGCAAGCTTTTTAAATATTGCATCAAAATCATCAAAAAGATAGTTTGCCATCGATCCTGGTATTGGATTGATCTCATTTAGATAAACCTCACCCTCAACCACAAAGAAATCACATCTTATGATTGAACCTTCAAAGATATTTGCATATATCTTTTTAAACGATTCTTGAATCTTATCTTTTAAACTATCATCTATATCAGCTTGAGAAACCCTGCTTGTTCTATTAAAATCAAGATATTTTTTATCAAAGTCTAAAAACTCTGCTTTTTGAGGCTCTTCAACTATTGAGAATATAAACTCGCCATTGATCTTAGTTCCAGCTAGATTATACTCTTTGATATCTTTTATAAAAGGCTCAACTAAAACCTCTTTATCAAACTCAAACGCCACATCTAAAGCATACTCAAGCTCACTTTGCTCTTTTACTATAGATACACCTATAGAGCTTCCAAGTCTTAAAGGCTTGATGATAAAAGGCATAGCAGTTTTTATATCAGCTCTTGTTTCATTTGTGATAAGTTCATAATCTATGGTTTTTACATCTAGCTCTTTTGCATATAGTTTCGTAAGGTGTTTATTGCAGCTTAGTACACTTGCTTCAACTCTTGGACCTATAAATTTAATGCCAAAATATTTAAATAATGAAGCTAATACACCATCCTCACCGTCTCCACCGTGTACAAGGTTTAAAACAAGATCAACTTCAAAAGTTTTAGCACCAAAGATACCTTTTTTAGAAAATCCGCCGCTTTGGATAGATAGTTTATCATATTTTTTATATTCACCGCTGCTAAAAAGTTTTGAGTTTATATCTTTTGATGGAATATGGTAAAACTCCCTATCTTTATCTATGAAAATATACTCTATATCACACTTTAAAACATCTTTCATCGCTATCGCACTTACAATACTGATCTCATGTTCAAAACTCTGACTACCGCAAACTATTGCTATTTTCATACTATTTATCCTTTAAAATTGTCCCATAATTGCTAGCTTAACAAAAGGACTTGATTATTTAACGACTAGTTTTTATCTATTTTTGTAATTTTTTTAGTGCTTCTTTTACAAGTGCGCCCGTATCACTGCCGCTGCACCCTGCAAGAGCTTTATTGATAACATCTTTTTTAAACCCTAAAGATTCTAAGGCCATAGCTGCTTCGCTTGCATTTGCTCCAACGTTTATCTCATCTTCATCTGCATTTACAACAAAACCGCTAAGCTCTACAAGTATCCTGCTAGCACCTTTAGGACCAATACCAGGAACTCTTTTTAACATACTTACATCATTTGCACTTACGATATTTGCAAAAGTAGTAGGGGTAAAAGTTGAACAGATAGCTAATGCTACTTTAGGACCTACACCGTTTATCTTTATAACGGTATCAAAAAGTTTTTTCTCGTTTTGATCTAAAAAACCGTAAAGACTTTGACTATCTTCTCTTATAATATGAGTAGTAAATAATTTTATTTTTTTATCTTTGATCATAGCACTACAATTAAGAGAAACGAATACTTCGTATATAATTCCGTTTACGTTGAGATGTATTACAGTAGGCTCTTTTTTTTCGATGATCCCTTCAAGTCCGACTATCATAATTACCTTTTTTCAATTAAGTTGATAATGTATTTTTTTTGTAATTTTTAAAGAAAAAATACTATATTTTGTAAAATTTAATAATTATTATTATACAATTTAATTACTTAAATGTAAGGTGTGGTGATGTTGCCGAATTTTATAACAAAAAAAGTAAGTAATAAGATCATATTTGCGATGTTTACTCTTATGACTCTAAGTAGTATCGCAGTTATGATCTCAAGTGCTACCAAGATACGAACAGACTCGATAAACACGACAAAAAAGAATCTTGATATGTTGAACACAGCGATGTTCCAAAGTTTAAGAAATGCGATGAATACAGGTGATCCTGCAGCTATTCAAAAAGCAGAAGAGGAAGCAAGAAGTATTCCAGGTGTAAAACATCTTATCATTGCAAAATCACAACCTCTTATAGATATGTATTCTCCAGGTACAAAATTTACAAAAGATACCGATGTATTAAAATCTTTTAAAACTAAAGAGAGCCAAATACTTGAAACTGAAGATGCTAACGGTCATAGTCTTAGAATGATAAAGCCGATGGTAGCTACAAAAGATTGTTTAATGTGTCATGCTAATCAAGCAGAGGGTGACGTTATCGGTGTAATGGACCTTACTTTCTCTTTAGAAAATGCAGATTCAAACCTAGAGGGTGTAATGTTGAATATCCTTACATCATCAACAATACTAGGTTGGATAACACTTGCAGTAGTTTTCTATGTTGTAAGAAAAACCATTAAACCTCTAGAGGGTCTTAAAACAGGTTTTGAGAACCTTATAAAATCTAACGATACAAGTATTAAACTTGAAGCTCAATCAAAAGACGAGATTGGAGAGGTTGCACAGCTATTCAATAAATATATGGATCAAGTAAATGCAGGATTAAAACAAGATGAGCTTGTAATTAACGAAACAAACGATGTTTTACAAAAAACTGCAAAAGGTTTCTTTGTTTATCAAGTTACTTCTAAAGCAAGTAATCCACATGTTGAATCTATGAAAAACAACCTTAACTATATGATCGAACACACTAAAGATATACTTGATAGAATAAACCAAACACTAAGAGAATATAGTGAGTCAAGATTCGACTTTAAGATCGATGATAAAGGTATCTACGGAGATATCGGTTCGGTTACGGCAGGTATCAAACTTGTAGGTAACAATACATCAGAGATACTAGCTATGATTATGAACACTGGTGAAGATCTTACAAACAATACAAAAACACTATCAAATGCAGCATCTAACCTTTCAACATCATCAAATACACAAGCTGCTTCATTAGAAGAGACTGCGGCTGCTTTAGATGAGATCACTGCAAATATCAAAGCAAACTCTGAGATGGCAGGTAAGATGTCAAACCTTGCAAATGAAGTAACACAAGCTTCAAGCGAAGGGCTTAACCTAGCTTCTAAAACAGCTACTTCTATGGATGAGATAAATGCTCAAGTAACTGCTATAAACGAAGCAATTGCAGTAATTGATCAGATCGCTTTCCAAACAAATATTCTTTCACTAAATGCTGCAGTTGAAGCTGCAACCGCAGGTGAAGCAGGAAAAGGTTTTGCAGTGGTTGCAGGTGAAGTTAGAAACCTAGCTGCAAGATCTGCAGAAGCAGCAAGCGAGATCAAACAGCTTGTTGAGTCTGCAAGTGAAAAAACACAAGTGGGTAAATCGATCTCCGATAATATGATTAAAGGTTACGACACGCTAAATGGAAATATCTCTCAAACTATAGATATGATCAACCAAGTTGCAAAATCTAGTAAAGAGCAAGAAAGAGGGATTGTACAGATCAATGACGCTGTTATGGAACTTGACAAAGCTACACAAAAGAATGCTTCTGTTGCAGATGAGATATCTAATATGTCTAGCCATATCGCTAAACTATCAGATTCACTTGTAACTGCCGCTTCACGTGCAAACTTCTTAGAAGAGGCTAGAGAGGGTGTATGTGATATAGACCTTGTATACGATACTGCAAAACTAAAAGTTGACGTATTAAAACTAAAAGACTCAACATATTCAAAACTAGGAAGTTTTGAGACTTGGAGTGTACCTGAAAATAAATCTATCCAAGAGTGGCTAGATAACTTCCTTGCTACTCACCCACATGCAAATGAGCAGCATGCAGAGGATCTTAAAAAACTAAATGGTAATATGAGAAACTATATGCAAAAACTGATCACTGCTAATAACGATAGAAAATCAAATGATGAGCTAAGTGATCTTGCAAAATCTATTGAGATAGAGTCTCTTAGAATATTCGGTATCTTAAATAAGATAAAACAAGATGAATGTAGTACAAGGGCTTAAAAATGAACTTAGATAAATCTCAATTAGTAGATCAGCTGTGTGAAGTTATAGATGAATCAAACCATATGGCTGAAGAGGTTATGAACCATTTAGATGTTGTATTAAATAAACTAGATGAACTAACAGATAGTAAAGATATAAATAGTGCCGTTGATGGTATAAAAAACAATGTTATGAATATCATATCCTCTTTACAAGCTCAAGATGCCCATAGACAAAAGATAGAAAGAGTTGTGAATGTAATGGATCCAAACAACGGTAAATACGCAGCTTCAGCTAAACATATCACGGGTGATGAGTCAGCTGATCTTGTAAGTGATGATGATATTGCCGCTTTAGTGGAGCAGATGGCTAAAAGTTAAAATCTAACTTTTAGTATCTCTTCGATTAAAGTAGTAGCATAGCTTCCTTTTGGAAGCTCAAAGCTAAGCTCCATCCAGTTTTGCTCCTCTTTATAATTGCTTTCAATATTATCAGGAAATATCCAAGCATATCTTCTAGCTCCATCAACCGCTAGATTTAGGTCAAACTCTTTTTCATACTCATATGCCTTATCTATACTAGGATTTACCCTTTTACCGCTAAGTATACCTGTGGGAACTCTATCTTTTTCATAAAACTTTTGGGCTTCAACTTTTGTATCTTCTATAGTAAATATTTTTCCGTATGGATAATGCCCCATCATCTCGCCGTTTAATATCTTAAAAAAGTGAGGCTGCTCTTTGATTGACTTTAACTCATCTAAACTAAAGTTGCTCAGATTTTGTTTAAGTTCATTTGGATTAAAAGAGTTGATTAGATGGCTAAGCTCTATCCTTTTTGAAAGCCAAGCATTAAAAAGATAGCTTTGGTAAGCGTTTAAGAACATCTGTTTTAGTTTTCTATTCTTTTCACTTCTTACACCCTCTAATATCTCTTTACCTTTAATATGGTTATTTCTCTCTATTCCAAACCTTTGATACCCAAAATAGTTTGGCATACCTAGTGTTGCAATAGATTCTAAAGCACTTTCTATCTTTCTAGCATCTAATGTATTAACCTTTTTAATCCTAATAAAGAACCTATTTCCTTTTAAGTGCCCTACTCTTATCTTATTGTTATGAAGCGTTGTTTCAAGAACTTTGATATTTGGATGATCAAACTTTTCAAGTCTCTCTTGGGTGTTTTTGGGAACACTAATATGCTGTATAGTCATAGCGTTCTTATCTTTAAGCCCTGCATATCCTATATCTCTAGATTTACATCCTAACTGCTCGCTAAATACCCTAACCGCATCCATAGTGTTAAAATCTTTTTTTCTAAACTTAACGATTATATGTTCACCCTCACCGCTAAACTCATATAGAGGTATCTCGGTTACCACAAAATCATCTTTGCTTTGTTTAAAATAAGCATTGATAGGTGAGTGTGTTAAATAAAACTGGTTTGTTAAAAGTGGTGTTTCTTGCATCTGCATATAAATTTTTCCTTATCTTTTCTAGCAACTGCAAATATATTCAATTTTACACCGTATCTATCTGCAAGTTTTTCTATTTTTTCTTTATATTTTTTATTAAAACTAAAAAGTATCTCATACTCTTCACCGCTGCACCCTATATCCTCTTCTATCTTTTCAAAAAGTTCAAAACCTATATCGTTTGCCTTGCTTAATCTCTCAAGTTCAAAAAACAGACCGTCTGATATATCAAGAGCTGAATTTACATATTTAGATACTTTATAAAAAAAATCAGGGTTTAGTTTTGGAGTGATAAACTTTGAGCTTTTATCTATACCTTTGCCTTCAAGTAAAGTATCAAGATCTTTTTTAACGCTTCCAAGTTCACCTGTAAAGCAGATAAGATCACCATCTTTTGTGCCGTTTCTAAAAATAGGTTTTTTTGTTTTTGAGATTATAGTTATAGATATATGAAGTTTATCGTTTGCTATCGTATCACCGCCGATTATCTCTATACCAAACTTTTTAGCACTAGATTTAAAACCCTTTGCAAGTTTAATTAGATCATCATCACTATAATCTTTTGGAATAGCAACATTTAAAAGGGCATATTTAGGCTTTGCGTTCATAGCAATGGCATCGCTTATATTTACAAGCATAGCTTTTTTTGCGATCTGTTTTAGACTCATCCATGATCTTTTAAAATGGATATCCTCAAAAAAAGAATCGCTTGAGTAAACATAATCACCGATAACCGCTCCATCATCGCCAATACGCTTTGATGAGCTAAACTGCTTTATAAAAAAATCCTCTTTATTCATAAAGAGGATTATATCTAAGTTTTACTCAGTTACCGATGAGATATCGCTCCATTGCTCTTCACCGATTATATATCTAAACAAAGCTAGGAAATCTTTTTGTACTTCTATACCGTACCATTTTTTAGTACTTAGTTTATACATAGCGTTTAACATCACCTCAGCAGGATGTTTTTCAAGCTCCATCTTTATCTCATAAAATGTAGAAGTGTTATCCATATCTGGCATAAACCAAAAACAAAAGCTATGCATCTGTCTTGAGTAGGTAACCCTTGATGTTATACTATCTTTTAATCTTGTAAACTCTATATCACCTAAAACGCAAATCTCTTCGTTTACATTATCTATGATATTTGTAAAAAGAGTATCTATACTTTTATATTCCATTTTTAACCTATATATCTTTTTCTTTTTGATTCTTTTAATTTTGTTATATCAACTACTATAAAACCATCCACGCAATTTCCAAAATCTGGATCAACACCAAAGTCAAGAAATTTAACGCCACCCTCTTCGCATACATCACTGTACTGCTTATAAAGTGTAGGTATAGAAAGATTAGAATAGCTTAGGTATTCACGAACAGCTTTAAAATCCTCATCGTAATTATCCCCTTTTACTATCTCTAGCACTTCTGGTGTTCCTTTTGTTACGTCAAATCTATTGTTTGATGTTACAAGCTTTTTATCTGTTCCAAAGTGTGTAAGGTAAAGGTGAGCGATAACTCTTTTTGCATCCATATTATACTGATCACTTAAACTAACAGGACCAAACATATATCGTACATCAGGGTTAGCTCTTAAATATGCACCTATCCCCTGCCATAAATAATCAAGTGCTCTACTCCCCCAGTATTTAGGTTGAACGAAACTTCTTCCAAGCTCTATTGAGCTTTGAAGATATTTCCCGAAACCTTCATGAAAAGTTGCTAAGGTACTTGTATAAAAACCTCTATAGCTCTCCATCCCTTTACTCTCACCAATTCTATAAGCTCCAACCACTTCAAGATCATCCTCATCCCATAGTACTAGGTGTTTATAGTACTTATCGTATTTATCAAGGTCTCTTTTAGCTCCGCTTCCCTCACCCACTTTTCTAAAGCTAAACTCTCTTAGTCTTCCGATCTCTCTCATTAAGCTTGAATCTTTTGAGTACTCACAAAGGTATATGATCTTATTATCTTTTGTCTTTCCAAGCACTTGCGCTTTTTTAAGTTCACTCTTTAGCTCTTGTCTACTCTCAGGGTGAGCGATACATTTTTGGGTTTTAAATATCCCTTTTCTACCTTTTCCTATACGCTCTAAATGTTTTTTTAAAAGTTTTGTTTTTGTTTTTCTATTTATACTACTTTGATCTAAAACCTCAAAAGGGATTATCTCACCCACTTTTAGTTTTAACACACTTCTTCTTTTTTTGAACATCTCATGTGGTAAAAGAAGAGTTGAAGCAGGTTTAAATACCGATGATACACTATAAAAGGTTATTGAGTTTTTAGCATTTATAGAAACTGGAAGTACAGGTGAGCCAGTCTTTTCTGCAAATCTTAAGAACCCGCTGTTCCAAGATACATCTTTTACACCACTTGGACGAGCACGCGAAACCTCGCCTGCAGGGAAGATTATAACTGCCTCTTCGTTGTTAAGTGCTTCAAGTATAAGCTTTACATTACTAGAGCTTGTTTTTTTAGTCATATTATTTACAGGCAGAAGTAATGAACTCAATTGACTAAGCTGCATCAATACATCATTTGCTACTATCTTTACATCTTTTCTAACCTCACCAATAAGTTTTAAAAGTGCTAAAGAGTCTAAGGCACCTAAAGGATGGTTTGAAACAATTATTACACGTCCTGAGCTTGGGATATTTTGTTTTTCATTACTTGAAGATACATAATCTATCTCAAGGTGTTCAAAAACCCTTTCTATAAACTCAAAGTTTTCAAGGTCGTGGTTGTTTTCTATAAAACTATTTATCTCATCTACGTGAAATAGTTTATTTAGAGTAAAGACTAAAGTATTGTAAACAGTTTTTGTGATCTTTTTATCAAGATTTGGATAGTGGGCGTTTATTGCTGAAGATACATTTATCATATATTAATTTACCATCCATAATAAACTTGAGATCGATATCACTACAAATCCGCTTTTTAACAATACATCTTTTTGAAGAAGATCGATCTGATTTAAAAAGTCATCGATCACTTCGTTTAATTCATACAATCCATACATGACTAACCCCTTAATTTTTCATGGAAAGATTTTATTACTATTCGGTAATAAATCAGCAACAATTTGAATACAAAACGGTTACATTTTTCAAGCTCTGTTAAATTAGAGTTTTTTTGTTATAATTGCAGCCATGAAAAAAGTAAAAAAAGCAACAAAACAAGATATACAACTAATCAAAGAAGAATTTACAAAACACTATAGCGATGCAGTAACCGAACTTGAATATAAGAACGATTTTGAACTACTAATAGCGATAATTTTATCTGCACAATGTACCGATAAAAGGGTAAATATCATCACCCCTGCACTATTTGAAAAATACCCAAGCCCAAAAGAGCTAGCCGCTGCAGAGCTTGAAGATGTAAAAGAGCTGCTTAAAAGCTGTAGCTTCTTTAACAATAAAGCAAAGAACATAATAGCAATGGCTGATTCGGTTTTAAAAGAGCATAAGGGAGAGATACCCCACGATACGAAAAAACTTATCAAACTAGCAGGTGTTGGAAATAAAACAGCCAACGTATTTATGATAGAAACAGAGGGTGCAAACGTAATGGCTGTAGATACTCATGTATTTAGAGTTTCACATAGACTTGGTCTAAGTGACGGAAAAAATGTAGAGCAAACAGAAGCTCAACTGGTAAAAAAACTAAAAGATGACCTTCATATTTTTCATCAAGCGATGGTACTATTTGGAAGATATATCTGTAAAGCCGTTAAACCAGAGTGTGAGAAATGTTTTTTAACAAGTGTGTGTAAAAGTAAGGATGGATTTAAACCATCATAGGGTTATAGTAAACAAAGCTCCACCGTCACTATTTTGGACGGTGATATCCCCTCCGTTTTTTATACATATATTCTTAGCTAGATAAAGCCCTATACCTACGCCGTTTTTTTGACTTATAAAAGGTAAGAATACATCATTTATATTATCAAACTCTATACCGCCGCAGTTATCTTTTATCTCAACTAATGATTTACCGTTTTTTAAAACATCAATAGTTATAGATACTTTGGGTTCACTCACCTCTTTAATAAGTGCAATATCTTTTGTATTGTTTAAAATAGTCAGTATCACGTTTACGTACTCGTTCATATTTCCATAAGCTTGCGACTTGTTTTTTTGCTCTATAGTTATTGAGATATTAAACTCTTCAAAAGTTGCTCCAACTATATTTAAAGCATTGTTCACAGCTGTTGAGATATTAAAGTACTCGTTTTTAAATTTAGGCTTATAGAAATTTTGAAAGCTCTCCATAGTGCTGGACATAAACTTTAAGATATCGGATATCTTATCAAAACTTTGAAGAAACTCTTGGGGATCTATCTTTTGTGCAAGTTTTATCTGAGCGGTATTATGCATATTTAAACTGCCTATCTCGGTTAAAGGTTGTTTCCATTGGTGTGAGATATGCATTAAAAGTTCACCTATTTCTGCTTGTTTAGATTTTTGAAATAAAAGCTGCTCTTTTTGTCTATTTTTCTCAACCTCTTCTTCAACTTTTTTCTCTAAGTTCTTTTGATAACCCCTAAGCTCAAGATGTGTTTTAACTCTTGCTTTAAGCTCTGAGGGATAAAAAGGTTTTATAAGATAATCAACGGCTCCAAGTTTGAACCCTTTTTCAATATCGCTTTGTTCACTCTTTGCAGTTAAAAAGATTATAGGTATATTTTTTGTACGTTGGGATGATTTAAGTTTTTTGCAAACCTCATAGCCGTCCATATTAGGCATCATAATATCAAGTAGTATCAGGTCGATATCTTCCCTGTTTACACTCTCTATGGCCTCTTCACCATTTAAAGAGGTTATTATGTCGTATTCATCAAGTAGATCGACTAGAATATCTATATTTGTTTTGGTATCGTCTACAACTAAGATAGTCTGCATTTAAACCTTATATTTAAAACCTATACGCATAAATGCGTATAGGTCAATTGTTTTTAGTTTATGTAGCGGCCTAGCTAAAACAAATAGTTTTTATTTAGTGGCTAAGTCCTGTTTGTACCACATTATGCTCTAAACCAAGACTGCTAGGATCAATACCCAGTGCTATACCAACCATTTGAGGAAGGTGAAGTATAGGGATATGTATCTCTCTACCCATCTCTTTGCTTATTCCGTGTTGTTGAACATCCATTCTTAGATGACAAAGCGGACAAGGCGTAACCATAACATCTGCATTGTTATCGATAGCATCGCTCATAGCAACACCCGATAATCTATTTGCAGTTTTTGGGTTTTGTAACTCTACGTGGAAACCGCAACATTTATTTTTGCTCTCATATTCTACCATATTTCCACCTAAAGCTTTAACAAGATTATCTAGTGAAGTTGGTTTATATGAGTTCTCAGCCTTACCGTTGCTTTTATGATGAACCTCAGAAGGGCGGATATTATGACAACCGTAAAAAGATGCTACATTTATATCTTGTAAAGGCTTAGTAACCTTTGCGGCGATATTCTCATAACCGTAATCATCTTGAAGAGCATATAAAAAGTGTCTAACGTTGCTAGTTCCTTTATACTCTAAACCAACCTCCGCAAGCTTTTCATTTACTCTATCTCTAAGCTCTTCATCTTCATCTAAACGCTGTTTGGTCATTGCCGTATTTAGTTGACAGGTATTACAAATAGTTACCATATCAAGGCCCATTTTTTCTGCATAACAGATATTTCTTGCATTTAATACTAAAGATAAGAACTCATCAAAATCTTGAAGATGGCTTGCTCCACAACAGCTTGCTTCATCTAATAAAACTAGCTCTATCCCTAGCTTATCTGCTATTGCCATTGTTGATTTTAAAAGCTCCGGAGTAGATTCTCTTGCCGTACATCCCGTGTATAATGCATATTTTAAATTTTTATCCATAACTACTCCTAAAATTTCGCCGTTGAGCTTGACTCAACCAGCTTTTTGATCTCATCTAAGTTCTTAGACTTAGGCATATTCCAAGGCATTACTATCTTGCCTCTTTTAAACATATGTATAGCTTCAGGGATATGTTTCATAACTCCGATATTACCCTCAGAGTATCTAACCAATTCACCCTCATCTAAGATACCGTGTTTTCTAATAGACCATTTAAATCCAACTGCGTGTCTTGTTGCAACATTATTATCAGCCATACCAAACTCAAATGTCTGCTGGTGAAGTTTAGTGATCTTTCCTATTGGATCAAGCTCTTTAGGACAGGCTTCCGCACACTCGTTACACTTCACACAATCCCAGATACCGCTTCCAAGATCGTTAATTATAGAAACTCTCTCTTGATGTGCCGTATCTCTAACGTCAGCATTAAATCTCCATGCTTTTGCAAGTGCCGCAGGCCCTAAATAATCAGGGTTTACTTCAACTGCAGGACAAGAGAAATAACAGTTACCACACTGGATACAATAATCAGCCTCATCAATCTTCTCAGCTTCCTCTTGAGATACTAAGTTCTCTTTTTGTGGATGCTCTTCAATATCAGCTACAAGATAAGGTTTTACCGTATCGTATTTTTTCCAGAACTGCTCTTTTGCAACAACCATATCTTTAAATGCAAGCTTTGTACTTTGAGGCTCTATCACAAGCTCTTTTCCAAATATCTCTACAAGTTCATATACGTTATCTTTACAAGCTAGTGTCGCTTTACCGTTTACTTTAATAGCACATGATCCACATATACCGTGTCTACAACTTCTTCTATATGAAAATGATCCGTCGTGTTCCCATTTTATTCTATTTAAGATATCAAGAACCAACTCATCTTTACTTACACTCATATCTATAGTATCGTAGTGAGGTAGGTAATCTGTTTCTCTATTGAATCTCCAAACTTTAAAAGTTAAATTTTTACTTGTCATCACCCTACCCCTTAGTATGTTCTCTCTGCAGGCTCGAACTTACCAAGCACTACATCCATATGCTCTATTGAGATATGACCGTCGTTACACATATACGCCATAGTGTGTTTTAGATAGTTCTCATCATCCCTTTTTGGATAATCATCCCTATGGTGTGCACCACGGCTCTCTTTTCTATCAATTGCACTCTCTACGATAAATCTTGAATAATCTATCATATGACCAAGCTCGATCGCTTCTTGAAGGTCAGTATTATAAACTTTTGATTTATCGTCTATTCTAATCTCTTGATATCTTTTTCTAATATCTTTTAATATCTCTTGTTGTTTTTGTAAAGACTCTTCTGTTCTAAATACACCCGCATTTTCCGTCATTGAAGATTGAAGTTCATCTCTTAGTTTAGGTACAGATTCAGTTCCGTTTTTCTCTCTAATATGTTTGATCTTATTTACAGATAATCTTGCAGAGTCTAAACATGCATCTTTAAAAGGGATACCGTTTTTCACATCTTCTACAACGCTAAGTCCAACATGTCTTCCAAAGAAAAGCGCTTCAAGAACAGAGTTTGCTCCAAGTCTATTTGCACCATGAACAGATACACATGAACACTCACCTGCAGCATAAAAACCTTCAACAAGCTCATTTGAGTTCTTTCTTACGTGACCGTCGATATCTACAGGTATTCCACCCATTGAGTAGTGCGCTGTTGCTGCGATAGATATAGGCTCTTTTATCATATCTTGACCAAGGAAAGTGATAGCAAGGTCTCTAAGTTCAGGCAGTCTTTCATTGATGATCTCCGCACCTAAGTGAGTAAGGTCGATCATAACGTGATCTTTATTTTCACCACAACCGCGACCCTCTAATATCTCTTGCGTAATAGCACGGCTTACAACATCTCTTGAAGCAAGTTCAAGTTTATTTGGAGCATATTTCTCCATAAATCTCTCACCTAATGAGTTGTAAAGTCTTCCACCTTCACCCCTTGCAGCTTCAGATATAAGTACACCGCTTCCTGCAATTCCAGTTGGGTGAAACTGAACGAACTCCATATCCTCTAAAGGAAGACCGTGACGTGCAACGATAGCAAGTGCATCCCCTGTGTTTGCGTGTGCATTTGAGTTTACTTTAAATGCTCTTCCGTAACCACCTGTTGCGAATACTACAGCTCTAGCGTTAAATATAGCAGCTTCTGATGTAGCTATATCGTATGCCACTACACCACTTACCTTACCATCTTCATATATAAGATCACTTACATACCACTCATCAAAAAAGTTTACACCATCACGATGAGCTTGTTCGTATATAGTTTGTAAAAGTGTTAATCCTGTTCTATCTTTTGCATAACAAGCTCTTGGTTTACTTTGACCACCAAATGGTCTTTGTGCGATCTCACCTTTATCGTTTCTGCTAAAACAGGCACCCATCTTCTCAGCCCATCTGATAGTTTCAGGTGCACTGCTACACATCAACTCGATCGCATCTTGATCACCAAGATAGTCACTTCCTTTTACTGTATCAAACATATGTAAGTCTATAGTATCTTCTTCACTTAAAGCTGCGTTGATCCCGCCTTGTGCAGCTCCCGAGTGAGATCTTAAAGGATGTAGTTTTGTCAAAACACAGGCACTAAGCCCCGCTTCTCTTACTTCACGTGCTGCAGCACATCCTGCAAGCCCCGCTCCGACAATAACTACATCATACTTATGAATTGGAATACTCATAAATTTCCTTTTTCTTCAATTTGGTATGATTTTAACGAAAAAACGATATAAGTTTATTGAATAACTAATAAAAAGATTTTGAAAGTGGTAAAAACGTTACAAACAGTAATAGTTGCCCAAGGTTTGGGCAGACTATTATAAGTTATTTTTATATAAAAGTAACGTTTACTTTATGTTTATCAAAGCCTAGAGCTTTTTTGTCTCTTTGACCGTTGATCAATTCTGCAAATTGAGATTTTGTTACGATTGGAAGCGATATCTCTCTTCCGCTATATTTTTCTATCTGTTTTTGTTTTGCATCTAGGGTTGAAAAAGAGTACATATCACCTACTAAAATAAAGTCTGCATCTGCATCCTTTGCTTCTAGTAACACCTCAGCTGCTATCAATAGCGGAAACTTCTCATCTGCTTTAAAAGCATTGTTTGGGATATGGTAATCTTTTGAACTAAGCTCTACTATATTTGCACCGCTTTTTTCAACAAGCTCTTTTAGGTTTAGATCAAGTCCACCCTCGTATACTGCAACATTAAATCCATCAAAAGGTTTTGAAGCATTGCTTAGTTCACCCGCCTCGATTATAGAGTTTTCAAAACTCTCAACCTCAGGCATCATAGAGAAAAGCTCCTCTATCTTTTGCTCTTTTGCTGCGTCAAATCTAAATAATCTATTCTTTAAAGATGTATGGAAATATATCCCTTTCTCTTTATCATCGATAATATCTAACACCTCAGCTTTTAGTTCACTATTTTTAGCGATGATATCTGAAGCTATATATAAAACATGATCACCGATATAGGCTTTATTGAAGTTTAGTGTATTTGAAGCATAATACTCTAGTTCACAAGAGCTGATATATGTGCTAAGCTCATCTTGAGTTAAAAAATCTGCAAAGATATTTGTTTTTTCGATAAAATCGCTATTATCGATAATAAGGTCTTTTGTCGATCTATATGTAGATACAGGCTCTATCTTAAGATCACAACCTACTTTTTCAATAACATCATTTAGTATCTCGCTAGAGTTTAAAAATAGATTGTTTATTTTAAGATTACAGTTTTCGTTAAACCCGAACTCCTCTTTTGTATTTAAAAGCTCAAGTAGTCCGTTCACACTCATATTTTCATCTACTTTTAGATCAAACTTTCTAAAATACGGTAAGTAATCCGTCTCTTTATCAAATCTAAAAAGTTCTATAAAAATATTTTTCATATATTATTCCTTTAAAAATAGGATATTTTTAAAGGGTACTCTTCAGAAACAAATTCTAAAAGAAACAAGGAGTTGCTTCTTGCTATTGTTCTATAAAGTCCCTTTTTAAATTGGATAGATTATATCCAATTAACTTTAAAATAACTCCAAATATTAAACAAATAACTTTATCAACCGCCCGTTTCATAAAAAGCTCTTGTTGAACTTTCAGTCTCATCCCCTGCCCATTTATTTTTCTCAGGCTTATTTTGAAGTACGTTTTGAAGTATCGTCACGGCTTTACCTATATCATTACTTTGTATAGCATCTTTTATACTTAAGGCATCTTCAAAATAAAGACATGGTATCAAATACCCCTCCGCCGTAAGCCTTATACGGTTACAGCTTTTACAAAAATCATCTTTATGAGGCTCGATAATACCAAACTCATAGCCATCTTCAAGTTTATAATACTTTGCAGGCGAGCTTGTATCGTGATCAACACTCTCGTAGATATATTTCTTAGAGATGATCTCTTTGATCTCATCTGCACTTACACCTTGAAGATCACTTGCATGATGGTTATCCATAAACTCTATAAACCTAATAGTAAGATCGTTCTTTTTACAATACTCTAAAAGATCGATGATCTCATTATCATTTATCCCTTTCATCAAAACAGTGTTTATCTTTATCTTAAGCCCTGCTTCACGAGCCGCATCTATACCTTTTAGTACATCACCTAGTACATCTTTACCAGCTATTTTCCAAGCAGTAGCAGGATCTAGTGAATCTAAAGATATGTTTACCCTTTTTAGACCAGCTTCTTTTAGTCTCTTTGCTGCTTGAGGAAGTAAAAAGCCGTTTGTGGTAAGTGCTAGATCAATATCACTTTTATAATCAAATATCATCTTTATAAATTTATCAAGCTCTTCTCTTAAAAGGGGCTCACCACCTGTGATACGAACTTTTTTTATCCCCTCATCAATAGCTGTCTTTATAAATAAAAAAAGATCTTCATAAGAAAGAAGGTTCTCTTTAGGCTTCCAAGAGAACGGTTTTTCGGGCATACAATACTGGCATCTAAAGTTACAACGCTCAGTTACCGAAACCCTTAAATAGTCTACTTTTCTTCCATGTCCATCTATTAACATAATATCTCCGTATAATTAGTGGGGAAAATTATACACAAAGATTATAAAACAAAGCTGTAAGCAAGACACCCCATTTCTTAACTATTTTATAAGTATTATTTATATTATTTTTGTATTTTATTGCTTGTAATTTCTTTGTTACTTTTAAAGACTAGAATATTGCTTTTAATTTTATACTATGGGAAAACAATGAAAATCTGTCTTTTTACCGATACAATAGGTGACCTAAACGGCGTATCTAGATTTATACAAGATATGGCGGAGCAGGCACTTGAAAACGGAGTTGAACTTCACGTTATATCTTCAACTGCCAAATACTGTCCTCAAGCTTCAAATATACACAACTTTGAGCCAAAGTTTAAAATGGCTATGCCTTTTTATAAAGAGCTTGACCTTACTTATCCAAACAAAAAAGTGATAAAACAAAAGGTAAAAGAGCTAAACCCAGATATGATACATATCTCATCTCCTGGAGCTGTAGGTTATTTTGGACTAAAGCTTGCAAAAGAGCTAAAGCTTCCATATAGCGGTACATACCATACAGATTTTCCAGCTTATATAAAAGATAATACGGGAATGGAGTCTTTAAAAAAGATCACAGATAAGGTGATGGCAAAGTTTTATAAAGATTTTAAACTTCTATTTAGTAGATCGCACGAATACATAGATATCTTAAATAAAGACCTAAAATTTGATAAAGAGAAAGTAAAGATCATAAAACCTGGAACCAATCTAAATAAATTTAACCAAGCTCATCAAGATAGAGAATTTTGGGATAAGTACGATATCCCACAAGATGCAACAATTGCACTTTATGTTGGAAGAACAACAAAAGAGAAGAATATCCCTTTCTTACTTGATGTTTGGAAAGAGATGATGGAAGAGAATCCTGAACTTAACAGCTATTTGGTTTTAGTGGGTGAAGGAAACTTAAGAAAAGAGGAGCCTAAATATTATAACTATAAAGTAAGGTTTTTAGGTCCTATTATAGGAAAAGAACTCTCAACTATCTACGCTTCAAGCGACTTTTTCGTTTTCCCATCTATCACCGATACTCTTGGTCAAGTTGTAATGGAATCTCAAGCAAGCGGTATTCCCGTACTTGTTTCAGATATAGGAGGACCTCAAAGCTTGATAGATAGTGAACATCCAGGGGGTTATGTAGTTAGAGGAAACGATAAACAAAAGTGGAAAGATGCAATAAAAGATATGATACAATCCCCAGACACAAGAAAACAGATGGGGGAAAACGGCAAACTTAGTATGGCAAAACTTCCTATAGAAGACTCATTTACTGGGTTTTGGAACCATCAACTAAGAGCTTATGAGCAAAATGGAAAATGAAAGAAAAGGTGAAATATATATGCTTATCCAAGCTCTCTTTGAGAGCTGGTTTCCTATTATAATCATCTTTGCTTACTCATATATAACCCCTATCTTTGCATATAGTATCAATATATTTTTAGCCACTACTCTTTTTTTATTTATACTTTTTTATAAAAAACGTTTTGGTGAGTTTAAAAATAAAGAGGGTTATAAAGACCTGCTTTTGACCACGCTATTTATAACACTTCTTTTTCTTTTCGTGTTTTTAGGACTACAATATACCACCGCAACCAATATGGCAGTGATACTCTTTTTACAGCTTCTTTTTTCATTTCTTTATTTTAATGTTATCGGTAAAGAGTATATATCAAGAAAACATATTTTAGGAGCTACTCTTATGGGCTTTGGAGCTATTGTTATACTTTTTCCTGATGATTTTACGATAAATAAAGGGGATATCTTGGTATTGCTAGCAGCTATGATAGCACCTCTTGCAAACTATTACCAAAAAAGAGCAAGGGCTTATGTAAGTGTTGAGACTGTTCTAGCTTTTAGATATATACTATCTTTACCTTTTTTACTTATCTTAGCTTTTATTTTAGAGCCTACACCAAGCGTAGAAAACCTTGAAAATGCCCTGCCCTATCTTTTACTTAGCGGCTTTTTAGTATTTGGGGTTGCAAAGATATTTTGGGTGGAAGCTATTTATCTTATCCCTATCACAAAAGCAACGGCACTTGCTGCTTTTGTACCCCCTATGACCATACTTTTTGCTTATCTTTTACTAGATGAAATACCAACCTTAGTTCAGATAATCGCTATAATCCCTATAATCTTAGGGGGATATTTGATCACAAGGGCAAAGAGGGTTTAATACTTTTTGCCGCTATAGCTTAGTAGATCGCTTTTATCCAAAGAGTCTATAAGAGGTTTTAGATTTCTAGGAGCTAATAATATAAGCTCACTCCCTTTTTGTTTTGAAAGCTCGGTAGAGAATTTATTTTTAGAAAAGATCATAAAAACATCAACTTCTAAACTTGCATCTTCACATAAGCTCTTTAATCTTGTAAGATCACTATTGCTAGCTTTTGACTTTGAGAACTTACAAAGTCCAGCAATAGTTTTACCTGAATTTGTTTTAGCCACAATATCTATCTCAACCGATCTATCCCAGTATGAGCCTATATCTTTTATAGAATCGTCTTGAAAGATATTTTTTACAAGCTCCATCGCTAGCTTTTGATAGATATATTCGCTAAAACTATTCTTTCGCTCGTTCCAAAATTTATAGAACTCTTTAAAATCACCCTCTTTTATCCCTTTATAAAAAGGAGATACGCTTGCAAACCAAAACTTCATAAACGGCTGGATAAACTCTATCTTATCACTAACCTCTTCATCCTCATCAAAAGGGGGCAGAACCGACGGCTCATCTAGCAAAAGATCATTATCTATTAAAAAGTCTATCGCTTTTTCACCCTCTGCTCTATCTACTCTGGCTTTTTTAAAAGCTGAGTGTTCCCTTCCATCACCTGTGGCTAAAGCACTCATTAGTTGATGGTAAAGTTTATTGCTTTTTGTGATAGCGGTGATATCTGCATGGATATATCTATAGTTTTTTAATATCTTCTCCTCTATCAGTTTATCAAGCTCTATATTGGTATCGACTCTCCATCCCATACCGCCGAAAACCGCGAAATACTCTACAGCTTTATCTATATCTGTGATCTTATTTTGGAAACAAAAAGAGCGGAACTCTTGGAGTAGTGATGGGTGTTTTGACATATATGTCCCTTTGAAATTATCTATTATTTGGTTTAAAAAACGCAATTGTACATTATATTGTAAAAATAAACAAGTAGGATAGAATGAAGATAAAACCTTAAACTAATTAACATCAACTTTTAAGTAAAATCGCTATATGAAAATAAAAGAAGAGTTTAAAAACCATATATCAGATTTCTTAGATTTCCTTACAAACCTTAAGAACTATTCATCACTAACTATTAAGACCTACGAAGGTATTTTATTAAGCTTTTTGGATGATAGCGAGATATATGAAGACAAAGGTGTGATAGTAGTGGATATAACCAAATACCGTATCTTAATTGCACAAAACAACTCTAAGACCATATCAAAAAAGATAAGCTCTATAAAAAGTTTTATAAACTATCTAAAAGATAAAAATTACAATATCAAACTACTTGGTGCAAACTCTATAAAAGTGGCCAAAACCCTTCCAAAACCTATAAGAACAGATGATATTATCGACGGACTAAAGCACGCCGATTCTTTAGAAAAGACCATAGTGACCTTGATATACTCATTTGGTCTTCGTATCTCAGAACTTGCGTCACTAAAGCTAAGTGATATAAAGAACAGCTCTATAACCGTTTTAGGAAAAGGTAATAAACAGCGCGAAATTCCTGCAAACGATTTTGCAATCTCACAGATAAAACAATATATAAACGATTTTAACCCAAAAACCTATCTTTTTGAAAAAAAGGGCAAAGCTTTTAGTGTAAGACAGCTACAATACAGGGTTGAAAAAGTTTTTAAAAAAATAGGTATCGCGGCAACTCCGCACCAGCTTAGACACTCCTTTGCAACCGATCTTTTAAATAACGGTGCAAGGATAAACGATATAAGTGAGCTTTTAGGACACGCAAGCCTAAGTGCTACGTCAATATATACAAAACTTAATACTACAACAAAATATAAACAATATTTAAGTGCTCATCCACTTAATCAAGGGGCTTCGTAAATGTACTATCCTGACGGTCAATATATCTGTGTAACAAAAGAGAGCAATAACTTAAATATTGAGTATCAAAAACTAAAAAATAAAAATATAGACTCAACCAATAGATCAACCTTTTTAGTAAACGACAGCGATCTTATGGGTGATGATGTATTATTTAAACTTCAAGCTCTTCAAAAAGAGGTTGACCACACTTATATTGCAGCGTTTATAGAGGATGAAACACAATATATACAGCCAAAAGATCAGGTTGTAGAGGATCATTACAGTGCAAAAAGATTAAATGAAGATATAAATATAGCAGTTGAGAAAAATAAACTTTTCGAGCTTGTACACTATTTTGATAAAACAGGTGTTGATTATATCTTTTCACCATTTAGTATATTAAATGAGCACAATGTTCAAAATCCTGAATCAAACTCACTTTTAATACTTATCTACAACAATAAGATATACGCTTTAGTGGTTGACCAATTTGCAAAAGTGATATTTAGCAAGGTATTAACCATAACTGAGTTTGACGATATAGAAACCTCAGAGTTCTATAATGATCAGATAATGAAACAAAACCTTTACGACGAGGTTTATCAACTAGAACTAACAAACCATTTAAAAAATATTATGGGGGAGTTCTACCAAAGCGGAAGTGAAATATTTATAGAGAAGATAAATATACTCTACACTGTAAAACAGCTTCAACGTGAGCAGATCACAAAGATACAAAACGAGCTTATGTTAAAGATAGATTACCACCCTATCTCTATGGATGAGATGGTATTTGAGATCATCAAAACAAAAGATACATCTACCATGAACTTTATAACTCCAAGGGTAAAAAAGGCAAAATCAAAACAATCATACCTTATACTTTTTGCTATTTTAGCGGTTATGGGAGCTATATACTACCTTTTCACTTCCCAAACAAGCACTTTACCTCAAAGCACTGCAAAGGTTGAAACACCAATACAAAAAGTAGAACCTAAAAAAGAGCCTGAGAAAAAAACTCAAGAGAAAGTAGAACTGCCTAAACATATAGATAAAAATACACAAATATCAGAGCTTACACTTTCACTTTTAGAGACCATCCCTTACGATATGGTTTTACAAAAACTTGTGATAGAAAAAGACTCATCAACAATGGATGCTACTCTTATCACAAAAGATCTTTTTGCAAAATCTTTAAAAGATGATCTTCTAGCGATTTATAATAAGTCAGAGATAGAGTTTAAAGATGAGAATGCAAGCAAGGGTGAGTATAAGGTTACTATAACCAATAAAGAGCCTAAAGAGGTAAAAAGCGATACAAAGAGCAATATCTTATATTCTGATAAGATATTTTTAACAAAACAGCAGATCGATTCAACTTTAAATAAAACACTGCCTCAAAGTGCACAGATACTATTTGATTCTGTATTTAAATCTGAGATGGTAACATTCAACTATAAGATATCGTTAAAAGAGTCTAGTCCAAAAGTATTTTTTGAGATCATAGATAAACTAAATAATCTATCAAACTCTATACATATAAACTATCCTATAGCGTTTGAGATAAAAGATAATAAACTGAAGATAGATTTTAATCTTCAAGTTCACCAATATAAATAAAGGAAAGTATTGAAAGTAGGCGTATTTGACAGCGGAGTCGGGGGGTTAAGCGTAGTAAGCTCCCTGCTTAGCCATAAACTTTTTGAAGAGATAATATATTTTGGAGATACCGCAAGGGTTCCTTACGGGGTAAAAGATAAGAACGTAATCGTTAGATACTCTCTTGAAGCTTTGGAGTTTTTTAAGAACTTTGAGATAGATATATTAATAGCTGCTTGTAATACGGTAAGTGCCCATGCAATAGAGGAGCTTAGAGCTACTGCACCTTTTCCAGTTGTTGGTGTGATAGAGCCTGGTGTTATAGCTCTAACAAATAAGATAGAGAATAAAGATGCAAATATCTTGATACTTGGAACAAAAGCGACCGTTAGAAGTAGAAAATATGAACTGCTTTTAAAAAAGATGGAGTACACAAACATAAGCTCAATTGCTAGTGGTCTATTCGTACCTATCGTTGAAGAGGGTATCTTTAGCGGTGATATTTTAGATACAACTATGAAACACTATTTTAAAGATATTGATCCATTAAGTATAGATAGCGTGATACTAGGGTGTACACACTTTCCTTTAATAGAAAAAGAGATACAAAAGTATTTTAAAAATGCAAAGACGATACACTCAGGCGAAGCTATAGTAGAGTATCTACGCTCAAACTTCTCTTGCGATAAGAACTTTGAAAATACCAAGATCACATATTTTGCTTCTGAAAACCCTGATGGGTTAAAAGAGGTTGCAAAAAGCTGGTTAAGCAATTTAAATAAGGATGATGATAAATGAGCCAAGTATTAGCTTTAAAATATAGACCAAGAAGATTTGAAGACCTTATAGGTCAAGGTACGATCTCACAAACCCTATCTTTGGCACTTGATTCAAATAGATTATCACACGCTTATCTTTTTAGCGGACTTAGAGGAAGTGGAAAGACCAGTACGGCAAGAATAATGTCAAAAGCCCTGCTTTGCTCCAACGGTCCAACTTCAAAACCTTGTGATGTTTGCGATAACTGTAAAGCGGCAAATGAGTATAGACATATAGATATTATAGAGATGGATGCGGCAAGTAACCGTGGTATAGATGATATTAAAGAGCTGATCGAGCATACAAAATATAAACCAAGCTCTGCACAATATAAAGTGTTTATAATTGACGAGGTTCATATGCTGACCCCTCAAGCGTTTAATGCACTTTTAAAAACACTTGAAGAACCACCTGCTTTTGTGAAATTCATTTTAGCTACGACAGATCCTTTAAAACTTCCTGCAACTATCCTTAGCCGTACACAACACTTTAGATTTAAAAAGATATCACAAAAAGATGTTGTTCATCACCTAAGTCATATTTTAAATTTAGAGAATATAGATTATGAAGCGGAAGCTTTAGAGATACTAAGTAGAAGCGGTCAAGGGAGTTTAAGAGATACCCTTACAATGCTTGATCAAGCTATCATCTTTGCAAAAGGTAAACTTACAACCTCATCTGTAACCGATATGCTTGGTCTTATCGATCCGCAGTTTATGAACTCTATGTTCGATCTTATCTTAAATAAGGGTGATATAAATACAATACTTCCACGTTTAGAGGAGTATGAAGCTGGGCTTGTAATAGATGAGATGACCATATATCTAAAAAATAAGATGCTTGAGAACGATCCAAGATTTGATGTTCTTATTTACGATAGATTTTTTAGGATACTAGCAGATGCCAAACAGCTTCTGTTTTTAAACTCAGACAGTTCATTTGTTCTTATTTTAACATTTTCAAAAATGATAGAAGCTACAAATCTAAAATCTATAGATGAGATTATAAATCAGGTTGAAGATACGAAAACGGTAGCTGAACCAGTTAAACAAACGGCACCGACCATTCAACAAGAGACAAAAATTGAACCAATTGCAGCTGCTCAAACAGTACAAACTTTACAAGAGCCTGTTCAAACTATGCCAGAAGTGCCGCAAACAATAGTTGAAGAGCCTATACAAAATATTATTGAACCTACACAAACAGTAGTGAACGAACCCGTTATAGAACCTACACTACAAGAAATAAAACCTGTTCAAAATAACATAGCTTCAACTATGCAAGCTGAACCGCAAACCTATGTAGAGCCTGAACCTGCTGAGCCTACAGTTGACTACCAAAGCTATTTTGCTAAAGTAATCAAAAATATTTACGAGAGAAACTATGAGCTTGCAAACTGTTTTGAGCAAAACTTTTTATTTGAGAACTTTGAGAACGATACACTTTTTATTAGAAGTAAGGCAGAAGGTGATTGTAAAAAACTCCTATGGAAAGAGTTTGGTCATATTAGGATCTTTATAGAAGAGGTGTTTGGTAGTAACACCCATATAGAATTTATAAAGGACTTACCCCATCAAGAGGAGCTAAAGACCTCAAATGATATAGAACACTCACAAGCCGTTCAAGAGGAGCCTATACCAAACGAAGATGATCAAAGCGGCTCTATGCTTGAGGATATTGAACTTGGAAGCGGAGGATGTGTAGCAGATATGTGTGCAGCTCCCCAAGAGGTACAAACAGCTTCACAAAAAGAGGAGCAAGTAGAAGATATCCTTGAAAGCCCTATGGTAAACAAGATCAAAGAGCTTTTCGATCCTAAAAAAATTATCATTAAGTCAAAAGTGTAAAAAATACAATAAAATTACATTTCATAAATATAAGTTTTTTAAATAGATACATATAAGTTTAAACTATACTTTTAAGAAAAAATATTATTTAAAAAATTTATATTACTTTTATATTTACTCTGTTAGAATTCTCTACATTTTCAAAAAAATAGTATTAGTTTTTTTAATATTATCACTATTTTTACAAAGGATTTTGATGGAAGAAACACTGCTTTCGGCATTTGAAAATGCCCCTTATCTAGTGAGCTTTATAGCAGGTGTGATCACCTTTTTAAGCCCCTGTGTTCTTCCACTTATTCCTGCATACCTTTCATATATATCAGGACTTTCACTTAGCGAACTTAGAGATGAAGAGCATATGAACTCTGCGGTTAAAAGAAAAGTTATCAACGCTTCTTTACTATTTATATTCGGTTTCTCTTTGATCTTTATTTTACTAGGTGCGGCAGCTGCTACTTTTATAGGTGAGCTTTTAAGAAACCAATACGCTGCGGTTATAGCAGGGATCATAATAATAGTTTTCGGTCTTCACGTAATGCACCTTATCAATATACCTTTTTTAAACTATGAACAAAGAGCAGACTTTGGAGGAATGGATAAAAGTGCCACAAGCGGAATAAAAGCAGTTTTACAAAAATTTGCTCCTTTTTTATTAGGTATGTCTTTTGCTCTTGGTTGGACACCATGTGTAGGTCCAATACTAGGAGGAATACTTGGAATGGCTTCTTTTGGAGACAATACCGCTCAAGGTACACTTCTAATGACTCTATACGCTGCAGGGCTTGGTCTTCCGTTTTTCTTAAGTGCACTTCTAACAAGTAAAGCGATGGGTGTTATGAATAAGATGAAACAACACTTCGGTGTAGTTGAAAAAGTTGCTGGCTCACTTCTTATTTTAATAGGTTTAGCAATAGCAACAGGCGGTATAGGTACCGCAACACAATTCTTACTTGATCAAGGTCTAAAAGGGGTTTAATATGAAAAAAATAGTTTTAATATTCGCAGTACTTTCAACATTTCTTTTTGCAGCAGATGCACCAAAGTTTTTCCACGATTTTAAATCGGGTCTTAATGCGGCACAAAAAGAGAATAAGATGATGATGATAATGATCCACGTAAAAGGCTGTCCTGAGTGTGCTTATATGAAAGAGGTTGTTTTTACCCAAGATGATACAAGTAAGTTTATGAGTGAGAACTTCGTAAACGTTGCACTTGATTTTAAAGAGACCGAGATACCTAGAAAATATCCTCGTATCGGTGTTCCTACATTTTATATAACAGATAAAGATGGAAATATCATAGCTCAACAAATAGGTGCTACAAGAGGCAATAGATTTTTAAAGATCTTAGAGAAAGCAAAAGCTAAACACGGGAGTTGATCATGAGATTAGTATCTAAAACATTTATTATCTTATCGTTAAGTGCAATCACTCTTTTGGCACAATCACAAATTGATCTATTAAAAAAAGAGAAAAAATGTGTTCAGTGTGACCTAAGTGGTATCGACCTAACCGAGATAGATACAAGAGGTATCGAACTTACAGGCTCAAACCTTTCAATGGCTACACTAACAGATTGTGATTTTACGGATGCAAAAATAAGAGAGGCAAAGTTTATGGAAGCAGATGCTCAAGGGATTAAACTTGACGGTATCATTATATACTTCTCAAACTGGAGCGGTGCAGATCTAGAGAATGCAAGTTTTGTAAATACCGATGCAAAAGCAGTATCTTTAGAGAATGCAAACCTTACAAATGTAAATATGAGCGGCGCAAGATTATGGGCTGTAAACTTTCAAGGTGCTGATCTTACAAATACAAACTTTAAAGATGCACAGCTTGGTCAAGCAAACTTTCAAAAACAAGACCTGACAAAAGCAAACTTTGATGGAGCTATTTTTTGGAAAACAAAACTTCAAGGTGCCATACTTCTAAAAAAAGATTGTGAAGCGGCTAAACTTGACGGTGCTTTTATGGATGAAAGCACTCAATGTATATAAAAGGATTTAACATGAAAAAGGTTTTATTTACAACATTATTTTCTCTACTTTTAGCATCAAGTTCTTTATTTGCTAAAGAGGAGATCATTATTGAGAGTGACGACGGTTATAAGCTTTACGGTTGGCTGGAATACCCTGCACAAAAAGCAGACTCTTACCCTTTAGCTTTTTTTGCGCACCAATTCGGTGCAGACCATACCATATGGAACGAACTAGCTAAGTCCCTAAGAGCAGAGGGTTACGCAACTTTAAATGTTGATCTTAGAGGTCACGGAAAATCGATTTTGCAAAACGGCAAAAACAATGCAATAGTAAATGATACAAGAATGGATCATATAGGTGAAGCTATAAAACAAAGTAGAGAGAAGGTTGGGTTTGAAAAAATTCCTAGTGATCTTGCACTTTGGTTAGATCGTGCAGGTGAGATTGAAAATCTTAATATGAGTAGACTTGTACTTCTAGGTTCATCTTTAGGAGGTGGTGCGATACTACCTTTAGCATTTGACTATGAACCTAAGGCGATTATTGCTATATCTCCAGGGGGTGGGGATAAAGATATAATAAAAGAATCAATAAGTATTGCAAATACTGCATCGCTTTTTATTGCAGGCAAGAATGACCCATTAAAAGCACAAGATAGAGCTTTGGAATACACAAAGCAGGCAATGAGGGGAACAAACCTAATGATTTCAAGCAGTGGACACGGTACGGTACTGCTTCCTTTTATCACTGATTATATCCACCTATTTTTGAAAATAAATAATAAAAAATAATTATTATAACCATTCATTATAATAAGTTTGAGCATATATTAGTTCAACTTATTATAAATATTTGACAAAAAAATCAATTCTATATTAGCTTTACTTATTCGATATATTAGGCTTTTTCATAATAGTCAATTATTAGAAATTTTTATCTAAAACACTTGACATTTTATAAAAAATTATTATACACTTCTCTTATCATAATTTATTATTTTTATAAATTTGATATTTGGAGTAAACACCAAGGAGGTTAAGTTTGACTAAAAATAAAAGTTCAGATCATATTGAGATGTCAGATCAAGAAGATAAACTTGATATAACATTATCAGAGCATCAAGATAGGATCGAGAAAGGAGAGACTGCTGTGGAAGAGAACGATAGAAGAAGTTTTCTTAAAAAGAGTATGCTTTATTCAACTGCAGCGGTTGCAACAATCGGTGGCGTAGCTACAAAAGCCAACGCAGAGTATCAGGTAAATCCGAACAATCTACCTCCGAACAACCCTGAATGGGGTTTAAAATGGGGTAGAGATACAAACCATGCACCATACGGATCACCGTCAAGATACGAAAAACATGTTGTAAGAAGAGAGGTTCCTTGGTTAACTGCTGATAAAAAAGCTTCTGTTAGCTTTACCCCTTGGCAAGATCTAAAAGGTATCATCGTACCAAACGGTCTTCACTTTACAAGATGTCACGGCGGAGTTATCGATATCAACCCTAAAGAGTACAGACTACTTATCCACGGTCTAGTGGACAAAGAGGTTGTTCTTACTTTAGAAGATATTAAAAGATATCCAAGCGTTACAAGAATCCATTCATTCGAATGTGCTGCAAACTCAGGTATGGACTACAGAGGACCAAACCTAAACTCACTGCAAGCAACTTACGGAATGGTAGCTTGTTCTGAGTGGACTGGAGTTCCTTTAAAAACTATTTTAGAGGATATAGGTCTAAAGCCTGAAGCTAAATGGATGTTCCCAGAAGGTTCAGACCCAGCTGGTGTTGGTAGATCTATACCTATAGGTAAAGTTCTAGATGATGCTATGCTTGTTTACGCACAAAACGGTGAGGCGCTAAGACCTGAACAAGGTTATCCTATAAGACTATTCCTACCTGGTTGGGAAGGTGTTATGCAGATAAAATGGTTAAGACGTCTTAAGTTCGATACAAAATCTTGGATGGTAAGAGAAGAGAGTACAAAATATACTATGCTTATGCCTGACGGTCATGCAATGATGTACAACTGGGCATTCAATGCTAAGTCGGTTATCACTTCACCATGTCCTGAAAGAGATTGGACGAAAGTGAAAAAAGGTCCTATTATGATCGAGGGTATTGCTTGGTCAGGAAAAGGAACAATTAAACACGTTGATGTATCGCTTGACGGCGGTAAAACTTGGAAAGAAGCTGAATTCACAAGTGTTCAGTTACCAAAAGCGGTTACAAGATTCCAATTTAAAACAGAGTGGAACGGTGAGCCGATGCTAATACAAAGTAGAGCTACGGATGATACAGGTTATACACAACCTACTACAACTCAATTAAGAGCTGCAAGAGGAAAAGAGCCGATCTATCATAGAAATGCTATACAAACTTGGGAAGTTAAAGCAAACGGGGAGGTGTTTAATGCACACGTTTATGAAGCATAAAATATTAACATCAACAGTTGCGGCTGCTGTGTTAGGAACCTCTTTATTTGCAGGAACTTATACCGTTAAACCTGGTGATACTATAGGAGGTATTGCTCAATCTTTAGGTTTTAAAGATTATAAAGAAGCTGGTTTCGTAGTTCCATCTGGTGATCTAAGCAAGATAAGAGTTGGTGATGTGATCACATACAAAGGTTATATGCCTGCCGATCCTGATCAATACCCATATCCTATGTATAAAAAAGAGGTAAAAGCGGGTAAAAAAGTTACCACTTTATATGACGGTGCGATCATTCAAGATCAATCGTTAACTGTGAACGAAGTTTATCACTCTGCTTACAGCGGTAAAGATTTTAACCTTGGTGAAACAGCTACAAAAGAGCATTTGACAGCTTGGGATACTGATGTAAGACCTGACGGTAAAGGTTTACCTGAGGGAAGTATGAGCGTTGAAGAGGGTTATGAAGTGTATGCAGCAAAATGTGCCGTTTGTCACGGTGAATTTGGTCAAGGTGTAGATAAGTTCCCTGTTCTATCAGGGGGTCACGGTACACTTACTCTTCATCCAAACAGTGGTGGTGAGCCTGGTCCATTAAAAACACTAGGTTCTTATGCACCTTATATTGCACCGTTCTTTTGGTATATCCAAACAGCTATGCCTTTAATGGAGCCAAAATCTTTATCAAACTCAGAAGTTTACGGGATCTTAGGATACCTACTTCAAGTAAATGAGGTTCAAGTTAACGGTGAGGATGTTGAAGATGATACTATCATCGATGCAGAGTTTATCAAAGCTGTTCATCTTCCAAACGAAAAAGGTTTTGAGTATAACAACCTAAGGGAACCTGATACGCAAAATACTAGATGTATGGAAGATTGTGTTAAAGGTGAGCTTGAAGTTGTAACGGTTAACCCTGAAGCAACGGTTGTTGAGCCCGAGTTTGGTGAAGAGAGATATTTCTTCGGAGAGATTGAAAAAGAAGGCGGTCACGCCGGTCCTGGTGCAGCTAACTATGAGATGTTCTGTGCAGGTTGTCATGCAGACGGCGTTGCGGGAGCACCTAAAGTTGGTGATCACGAAGGGTGGACAGATATTATTGCACAAGATATGCAAACAACTCTTGGTAATGCAATAAACGGAAAAGGTGCAATGCCTCCAAAAGGTGGTGCAATGGATCTTAGCGATGATCAAATTAAAGAGATCGTGGAGTATATGATCCAACAAAGTAAATAAAGGAGGAAAGAGATGAAGTTTTCAAAAAAGATTTTAGTAGCTGCTATTCTAAGCGGTTGTATTTCGACTTTAGGTTTAGCAGATGCTAATTTAGCAAAAAAGGGTGAAAAGATCTTTTTAACAAAATCACTTGGAAACTGTTTAGCTTGTCATGCCGTTAACGGAAGAGAAGATATAACTAAAATGGGACCGGGAAGTTTTGGACCTAAGTTAACAGGTTTAAAATATTGGGATGACAAAACACTTTATGATACTGTTTATGACATATATTCGGCGCGTGGTTTAAAAATATCACCAATGCCTGCATTTGGTAAAGCAGGATGGTTGGATGAATCACAAATCAAAGCTGTAGTTGCTTTTTTAAAAACTATTGATTAATAACAAGGAGAATTAAGATGAATAGAAGAAATTTTTTAAGTTTAGGTTTAGGTGTTGCTGCGGTTGCGGCAGTTGTTCCTTCAAGTTTAAGTGCTGTTGATTTTAGAGCTACAAAGCCAAAAGCATGGGCTGCTAAGAAAACAGATGATGCTATCAAAGAGCTTTACGGTACTGCTTCAACTAGTGCAAGCGGTGTGAAACTAAAAGCTCCTGATATTGCGGAAAACGGTGCGGTTATCCCTTTAACTGTTTCATCTAAGATAGATGCTAAAACTGTATCGATCTTCCAAGATGCAAACCCTGAGTCTGCTGTAGTAGTATTTACTGTACCTGAAGGTGGTATTGTTGACTATTCTATAAGAATTAAGATGCAAAAGACAGGTAACGTAACTGCTGTAGTTGAAGGTAAAGACGGAAAACTATATTCAGATGCAAAACTAGTTAAAGTTACAAAAGGTGGATGTGGAGGTTGATCCAACCAACACGTTCACAAATTAAAAAATATTATAAAAAGAAATAAAGGATAATAAAAATGGCAAAAACAAGAATTAAAGCAAAAGCTAAAAAAGGAATCGTAACAGTTAAAGCGATGGCTAAACACCCTATGCTAAGTGGTGTAGAGGCTAAAAAAGCAAAAAAAGAGATGAACTTCATCACTCACCTAAAAGCGGAAGCTAACGGTAAGATAGTTTATGAAGTGAGCATGAGCCAGTTCTTATCTAAAGATCCTTACATAAAATTTATGTACAAAGGTGAAAAGGGAGACGAACTAGTTATCTCATGGGTAGACCTACTTGGTAAAACTAATGTGACTAAGGCAAAAGTTAAATAGTAGAACTATTACGGTAACAACAATAAAAAAGGAGATAAGATGTTATCAAAGATTGTAAAAAGCTCTGTAGTAGTTGCATTAGCTACTTGTTCACTTTATGCAGGTGATTACAATGCCGTGGCAGAGAAAGATAGAAAAGCTTTAATCAAATATTTTGAAGATAAGTTTGCAGACCCTGAAAAAAACGCAATGACATTTTTCCCATACTCAACAGAGGATGAGTTAAAGAACAATATCAAAAAAGGTTTAAAACACAAAGACTTCGGTATAGGTAACTACGCTTTCAATAAAGCTGGTGTTGCTACATATGAGGAGGTAAAAGAGATGCCTCCTTATGAAGAGAATGTTGAGAAAGGGCAGGCACTATATGAAAAGAATAAAGCTCTTCAAGCTTGTTTTCCTGATGTAACTATAGGGGGTGATTACCCATATTTTGATGAAAAGAAAAAAGAGGTTGTTACTTTAACTAGTGCTATCAACAAATGTTTAACCGATGCAGGTCAAAAAAAGTGGAACGAGAAAAAAGGTGATATGGCTGATCTAGAAGCTTATTTCGCTTACGAAACAGGTGAAGCAGGTAAAAAGGTAAATATTAAAATAGCTAGTGCCGATGCTGCAGCAGCTTATGAGAGAGGTAAGGAGTATTACTATACTCAAAGAGGTTATCTAAAACTATCTTGTGCAAACTGTCACGTTCAAGGTGCAGCACAAAGAGTTAGAAACGAGTCTTTATCTCAACTTCTTGGGCATACGACTCACTTCCCTGTTTACAGACTTAAGTGGCAAGGACTAGGAACATTGGAAAGAAGAATGGAAGGGTGTGTAAAAGATCAAGGTCAAAACCCACCTAAAACTAACTCTAAAGAGATGAAAGAGTTAATCTATTTCATGGCTTATATGTCAAACGGTATGGCTGTTGACGGTCCGGATATAAGAAAATAAGGGAGAGCAAAAATGAAAAAGATATATAGTATAGCAGCGGCTTCAGCAGTGGTTTTATCTTTAACAGGATGTATGGGAGGCTCATCGGGTGCCCTTACTCCTGCTCAAGCTTATAAGTTAGATCAAAACAATGTTTGTAACGTTGAGAAACTTGGAATAGAAACTGTTATCGCAAATGCTAAGACATATAACGATGCAGCTATTAAAGAGAATGTTGAATATAGAAGACTTGGTGTAAACAACAGCGATCTTATCATCGCAGTTGAAGAAGCTATCAAGTCAGGTGCTAAGATGGTTAACCCTAAAGATTTCAAAGGTAAAGCATCTAAGACAAAACTTAAAACGCCTTATGCTGCGTGGAGAGCTTGTACATTTGGTTTAAATGCATTACAAAATAAACATGAAGCAAAAAGTACTTGGAGAGCGGCTATACCTGGCGATGGTTATAAATACTAATCAATAACAGGTAAACCGCTATAAAAAAGCCAAGGTAATACTTGGCTTTTTTAGGTAATAAAGAAGAAGATTTAGAAGTATTTTAAATACGGCTAAAGATAAATAAGGGGAAACAAATGACTAAAATGGGTAGAAGAGAATTTATCTATATGATGGCTGTACTAGGTTCAGCTCCCGTATTTGCAAATTCTCATAGAAGAATGCCTTCAACAAACGGTAAGCTAGATGAATACTATAAACTTAAACCGTTTGGTAATGCTAGGATACTACATATGACTGACTGTCATGCTCAGCTTATGCCTGTATATTTTAGAGAGCCTAGCGTAAACCTTGGTTTTCATGAAAACTACGGGAAAATGCCTCATATCGTAGGTGACAAACTACTTGATCACTACGGTATCAAAGGTAATAAAAGACTAGAGTATGCTTACTCTTGTGTAAACTTTGATGCACATGCAGCAACTATGGGTCGTGTAGGTGGTTTTGCACAACTTCAAACAGTTGTAAACTATCTTAGAGACAGCTACGGTAAAGAGAAAACACTATTTATGGATGGTGGTGATACATGGCAAGGAAGCTGGACATCACTTCAAACCAGAGGTAAAGATATGGTTGAAGCTCTTAACGTACTTGGTGTTGATATTTGTACTGGGCACTGGGAGTTTACATATACGCAAGAAGAGGTTAGAGAAAACCTTAAACTTCTAAATGCAGAGTTCGTTGCACAAAATATCAAAGTTAAAGAGGATGCACTATTTGACGGTGCAGAGGCTTTTGATGAAGATACGGGACATGCATTTAAACCTTATACTATGAGAGAAATGGGAGGGGCAAGAGTTGCCGTTATCGGTCAAGCATTCCCTTATACTCCTATTGCAAATCCTAAAAGAAATATTCCAGACTGGCAGTTTGGTATCAAAGCAGACTCAATGCAAGAGCTTGTAAATGATATTAGAGATGAAGAGAAACCTGATGCAGTAATCGTTATTTCACACAACGGTTACGATGTTGATAAGAAAATGGCGCAAGTTGTTAGCGGTATCGACTTTATTATGGGTGGACATACTCACGACGGTGTTCCTGAAGCGGTTCCTGTTAAAAATGCAGAGGGTACGACATATGTTTGTAACGCAGGTTCAAACGGTAAGTTCCTAAACGTTCTTGATTTAGAGTGTAGAAACGGTAAGGTTCACGACTTTAAATTTACTCTTCTTCCAATATTTTCAGATCTAATTCCTGAAGATCCTAAGATGAAAGCGTATGTTGAGAGTGTTAGAAAACCTTACGAGAAAGATCTAAATAGAGTTATCGCTACAACAGATGAGACTCTATATAGAAGAGGAAACTTCAACGGTAGTTTTGACCAGATAATCTGTGATGCTCTAAGAGTAGTAAAAGGTGCAGATATATCATTATCACCAGGATTTAGATGGGGTGTTACTGTTCCAAAAGGACAAAATATAACCTTTGATGATCTAGCGACTCAAACTGCTATGACATATCCTGAAACATATATGAGACCTATGAGCGGTAAAAATATCAAAGAGGCTCTTGAAGATGTTGCAGATAACCTATTTAACCCTGATCCATTTTTACAATCAGGTGGTGATATGGTTAGAACATCTGGTCTTGCATATACTATCGATCCAACTAAACCTATGGGTAAAAGGATCACAAACCTTAGATCGACTAAAGATGGAAAACTTATCGAAGCAACTAAGATGTACAATGTTGCTGGTTGGTCAACTGTTAACTCTGTTTCAACGGGTGAGCCTGTATGGGAAACTTGTGAGACATACTTAAGAGATATCAAACATGTTAAAAACCTAAAAGTTGATACACCTGAGATGATCAACGTAAAAGGTAACCCAGGTATCGTTTAACCACAATATTTCTACTTCCGATAAGATAGCTTATCGGGAAGTGGAGATTTTAGAAAAGTTATTATAAAATCGTTTTTTTAAAGTCTCAAAATACTTACAAACGCAAACTATAAAAAGGTAATATATGAAAAAAATTCTTTTAACGGCTTTATTATTGATATCAAGCGTATTTGGCGCAAAGATGGAATATAGCGACCCGCAACCAACATTTGAAAACCCTAGAAAATGGGTTATAAACTTAAGTACAAATGATCTAGAAACAGTAAACCATATTATAAGCTCTATCAACAATGTTTTAAAAGAGTATCCGCAAGAGTCTATGAAAGTGGCTGTAGTAGCTTACTCTTCAGGTATGAGGGTATTAAAAAAAGATTATGACCCAAAAACCTTAGAGCGAGTACGATCTTTAATGGAATATGATGTAGAATTCATAGGTTGTAGAAACACAATGGAAACTATGGGCTGGGTAGATGATGACTTCATCGACGGCATAGATTATGTGCAAGCAGGGATCGCCGAAGCACTAGAGAGAATAGTAGGCGGTTGGATACCGATGACTGCTTATTGAAGAGAAGATTAGGGATAAAGATTGACAGATTTAGGAAAAGTTTTAGATGTATTTAGTGCCCCAAAAGGGTTTAAAGGAAGTGTGCGCCCAAGAGTTGAAAAGCTTGAATGTATTAAAGGGCATGGGATAAAAGATGATAAGTTTGCAGGCAAGAATGAAGATAGAGCCGTAATGATAGTTGGAGAGATAGCTTACGAGCTTGCAAAAGAGCAAGGGATAGAGTTGGAGCGAGGAAGCCTAGGAGAGAATATACTTTTAGATTTTGATCCTCATACTCTAAAACTAGGTGATATCTTAGATATAGATGGTATGCTTTTACAAATAAGCGAGCTTTGCTCTATCTGTAACCATCTATCAGCTCATGATAAAACACTTCCTACACTACTGGAAAAACATAGAGGTGTTTATTGTAGGATACTAAAAGACGGTGTTATAACAAAAGGTTTAAAAGTATGCAAACAATAAAACTCTATACAAAAGGGATACACACCTATATAAAAGAGATAGATAACACCCTTGTGGATAAAGAGCTTAGCTCTGACGGTTTTAACGTTCATTTTAAAGGTGAAGAGTCTATAACTTTAAAAGATGCAAACGTAGCAACTATTATAACAACCATAGAGAACAATGAAGCAAACGGTGAAACTATCCACTATACTGTAGATGAAGATGGTGAGCTTTTAAGACCTGCTAACCCTTTGATATACGGTGGTGAATACTTTAAACACTCTATGGAGTTTAAAGATGACTCTGGTGTAGTGGTAGGAAGTATAAGAGACTGGAGAGATCCTATCAGCACTATAAACCTTGATATTGATGAAGAGATCGATCCCTCTAAGCTATACTTTTGCGTTATAAGTTTAAGACCGTTTTTTAAACACTACGGAATAATGGGAGTTATCTACGGAGAACTTAATGAGCTTCAAAAAGAGCAGTTATACAGCGGTGAGTTTTACGATCCAAACTCTATAAAAACTATGTTTCCAGATATTGTAGTAGCTCCAGTTGAGTATGATCTAAACGTAGATAAATGGTATTTTGAGCTATATACGGGGAAGATACAAAACCACCACGGACAGTTCTCTTTTAGGCAGATGTCTGAAAAAGTTCTTGTGGATTTTGATGAGTATGAAAAGGCTATAAGTCCGGAAGATATCTAAAAAGGGTTCATTATGGGAAGATTTGTTTTTATTTTATTGTTTGTTATAAGTTCACTATCTGCCCAGATGGATGGATTAAAGATAGCAAAAGATCTTCCTACTGCTATAAAACAAGCAAAAGAGCAAAAGAAAAACATTCTTCTTTTTATATATGGTGATTTTTGTCCATATTGTGAAAAAATGAAAAAAACAACACTAAGCTCTAAAACCGTTATAAAATACCTAAATAGAAACAATATCTTCGTAATGGAAAACCAAAACTCACAAAACCTAAAAGATTCTAGGTTTAAAACCGACCTTGTACCTATGACATATATCTTAGCATACGAAAATGGAGAAGTGCTTCAAGAGTTTCCAGGATATAAATCACCAAAGATGCTTTTAGGTTTGCTTAGTGATTGTGTTGCGCAATAGACAGTATCCAAATAAATACTAATGCTTAAGCAATATTTGAATACTATCTATATATGGAAGAGTTAGAAAAAAAGATACAAGAAGAGCTTGCAAAACTACACAAAAGACGTGAAAAATACCAATGGATACGTTTTAGAAGTTTTATTGCAAACACTACTATTGCTATACTTGTTTTTTTATATTTACTTCAAGCAGTTACAGTTGATATGGTTTTAGGCTGGGGATCAATAGTCGCAACTCTTGCAACTCTTTGGAACTATTTTAGAGATGATAATAAAGATAGAAATATTAAAAGAGTATTAGGTCTTGCAGTTGGTATAATTATACTAGCACTTAGCGGAGATTTCGGCGGTTATCTAGTATATAGATAACTATTTTTTCTTTTTTCTGATCTTATTGATATCTATACCGCAGGTTGTACTATTACAAGGTGGTATCGTACCCATATCTTTTGCATTTTTAACCAAAAAATCTTTTAGGTATTCTCTTCTTTTAGTATAATAGTTCGAGCTTAGTTTTTTTAACGCATCTTTATCTTTTTTATGTGCATTAAAAAGTTTTTTACCATTATTTTCAAACATATCCTCCCACTCATCACTACTAAGAGCTTTAGCTCCAAAATAAGCGCTGCCATGGCATTTTTTGCAAGTTTTTTTATAGTTTGCTATAGCCATATCTTCATTTGCAAATAGAGAAAAAGTAAGAAAAAAAACAGGTGTTAAAAATAGTAGTTTCATAATAATTCCTTATATTAAATCATATAGGAATTTTTAAAAAAAATCAAGTGATTTAAAAATATTTATAGCAAAAAGAGGAGTTTACTCCTCTTCACCGCTAACCATTTCACCTCTATAGGTCATAATACCGTAGTCATAATTACATACATGTTTAAACCCAAGATCAAGCATAACTTGCTGGCAATATGCACTTCTACTTCCACTTAAACAATAGATAATAGCAGGTTTCTCTTTTTGATCATTTAACTGCTCAATAGCTTGATAGAAACTTGTAGTTGGAATAAGATAATCAGTACCTTTTATCCTTCTTTGGCTCCACTCCATCCACTCTCTACAATCAAGTAAGTTAAAGTCTACAAATCCAAGCTCTCTTGCTTCTAAAAGTGCTTCAATCGTTTCACCGTCAAGCTGTGGTCTATCTAGTAATACTTCACACTCCTCTTTAGTAAGTCCACGTGAATGTGTATGGATAGCAACTTCTGCTTCCTCTTCTATAGCGTATGATCTAGCATACTCAGGTGTACAAAAGATACCGCAGTGACATTTACCCTCATCTGGTATCTCATGTTCAATTGCAGGTTTACAAGGGCATATTCTATTATCTGCCGCTTTTTGCTCCTCTTTAGTCTCACCTATAACCATAAAACAGGGACAGTATCTTTTATTGTAGATAAGTTTATTACGTGTAAGACCCATAATAACAGACTCATTTACCTCTTTATCTGGATTATACACAAACCCAAACTGTGAACACACTTTCTCGCTGAAGGCTTTAGTCTTCTCCTGCTCGGCTAAAAACTCTTCACTCTCCATATCAATTTTAATTAACATCCAACAACCTCAAAAATTTTATTATGTATTTTAACTAAGTATTCTTTTTTAAGACCACTTTTCCAAGTATGTCTTTTTATTTAAAGTCAATTTTAAGCTATTTAGAAACACTTCTCGTGACATCTCTTTTGCACCAAAACTTCTAAGATGATCAGTAGGTATCTGTGCATCGATAAAATCAAACTCCCAAGATTTAAGTTTCTCTACCAGCTTTACAAAAGCCACCTTGCTAGCATCTGTTTTTAAAGTAAACATTGACTCACCGCAAAACATCCCTCCAAGAGATATTCCGTAACCTCCCCCTACAAGTTTACCATCCAAATAGCTTTCAAAACTATGAGCATAACCTTGCTTGTGTAGTTCACAATATGCCTCTATAAGTTCACTTTGTATCCAAGTATGATCGCTATCTTTTCTTTTTACTTTTGCACAAGACTCAATCACAGCTCTAAAGTTTGTATCAAACTTCACTTCATATATATCTTTATTGACGGTTTTTTGAAGAGACTTTGATATTTTAAACTCATCTATATTTAGTATAAATCTAGGATCGGGCGACCACCAAAGGATAGGATCGTTTTCATTGTACCAAGGAAATATCCCTTCTAGATACCCTTTTATAAGTCTTGTGGGATTTAGATCACCGCCATAAGCAAGCAAGCCCTCTTTTGGAGCAAAATGTGGGTCTGGAAAAGAGTAATCGTACTTAGATAAAGGAAGAACATTCATATTTTTTCCATAAAAAAAGCCCTGTCCTAAGACAGAGCTTTTAATATTATTTAGAAACGATTAGCTTCTTGATTTGATAATCTCATCAGCAACGTTCTTTGGAACCTCTGCATATGAATCAAATAGCATAGAGTAAGTAGCTCTACCTTGAGACATAGATCTAAGGTCTGTAGAGTATCCGAACATTTCAGATAATGGGATCATAGCAACAACTAGTTTTACACCAGCTCTATCATCCATTGATTGAACTTGTCCTCTTCTTTTATTACAGTCACCGATTACATCTCCCATATACTCTTCAGGAGTCTCGATTTCAACTTTCATCATCGGCTCTAGGATAACCGCACCAGCTGCAGCAGATCTACAAGCTTCTTTGAATCCCATAGATGCAGCAAGTTTAAACGCCATCTCAGATGAGTCAACGTCGTGGTAAGAACCATCATAAAGTGTAACTTCGATATCAACCATTGGGTAACCTGCAAGGATACCGCCAGCCATAGCTTCTTCACAACCTTTTTGAACAGCAGGAATATACTCTTTTGGTACAACCCCACCTTTAATATCGTTGTTGAATTTGAAGTTTTCTTCACTACCAGATTCTAATGGTTTGATCTCTAGGTAAACGTGACCATATTGACCTCTACCACCAGATTGTTTAGCATATTTGTACTCTTTTTGGATAGCGTTTCTAATAGTTTCTCTATAAGCAACTTGTGGAGCACCAACTTCAGCTTCTACTTTAAACTCTCTTTTCATTCTATCTACAAGAATTTCAAGGTGAAGCTCACCCATACCTGAGATAATAGTTTGTCCAGATTCTTCATCCGTAGCAACTCTAAATGATGGATCCTCTTCAGCAAGTTTACCAAGAGCGATACCCATTTTCTCTTGGTCAGCTTTTGTTTTTGGCTCAACCGCAACAGAGATAACCGGATCAGGGAATTCCATTCTTTCTAAGATAACTGGATCTGCAGGATCTGCTAGTGTATCACCAGTGATCGTAGACTTAAGTCCAACAACAGCACCAATCTCACCAGCGTATAGCTCTGAAACCTCTTCTCTATTGTTTGAGTGCATTTTAAGAAGTCTTCCGATTCTCTCTTTTTTCATTTTTGTAGAGTTCATTACATATGTACCAGACTCTAATTGTCCTCTATAAACTCTAGTAAATGTTAACTGTCCAACAAATGGGTCAGTCATAATTTTAAATGCTAGTGCAGCTACTTTTCCATCATCTGTTGAAGGAACGATAACCGCTTCACCGTCTTGAGTTTCACCTCTAATATCAGCAACCTCAGTTGGAGCTGGAAGATATTGTGCTACAGCGTCAAGTAAAGTTTGAACACCTTTGTTTTTAAATGCAGTACCACAAGTCATTGGAGTAATTTGCATTGCTAAACATTGTGCTTTAAGACCTGCAACGATCTCATCTTCGCTTAGTTCACCCTCTTCAAAGTATTTTTCCATTAACTCTTCAGAAGACTCAGCAGCAGCTTCGATCATCTTTTCTCTATACTCTTCAGCTTTTTCCATCATATCTGCTGGAATATCTTCTACGTGGTAGTTTGAACCCATAGCAGCATCTTCGTCCCAAACGATAGCTTTCATTTTTACAAGGTCTACAACACCTGCAAAGTTCTCTTCAGCACCAATTGGTAATTGAATAGGAACAGGATTTGCTTGAAGTCTCTCAGCAACTTGTTTCTCAACATTATAGAAATCTGCACCTGTTCTATCCATTTTATTAACGAATATCATTCTTGGTACTCTATATTTGTTAGCTTGTCTCCAAACTGTTTCAGATTGTGGTTGAACCCCACCAACTGAACAGAAAACTGCAACAGCACCGTCAAGAACCCTCATAGATCTCTCAACTTCGATTGTGAAGTCAACGTGACCCGGAGTGTCAATGATGTTTATTTGTAGTTGCTCGTTTGTCTTTGGGTGTGGCCAGTGACAAGTTGTTGCGGCACTTGTAATTGTAATACCTCTTTCTTGCTCTTGCTCCATCCAGTCCATAGTTGCAGCACCGTCGTGTACCTCACCAATTTTATGAGATACACCTGTGTAGAAAAGGATTCTTTCAGTTGTTGTAGTTTTTCCCGCATCAATGTGTGCAGCAATACCGATATTTCTAACTCTGTTAAGTGGTGTTTTTCTAGCCATCTTAATTTCCTACCATCTATAGTGAGCGAAAGCTTTATTTGCTTCAGCCATTTTATGCATATCTTCTTTTTTCTTAAATGCATTTCCTCTGTCGTTAGCTGCATCGAATAGTTCGTTTGCAAGTCTTTCAACCATTGTTCTTTCGTTTCTTTTTCTTGCGAAATCTACGATCCATCTTAATGCTAAAGTTTGTCTTCTAACAGCTCTAACTTCAACAGGAACTTGGTAAGTAGCCCCACCAACTCTTCTTGATCTAACTTCTAGTAAAGGTTTAACGTTCTCGATAGCTTTTTCGAATACTTCAAAACCGCTCTCTTCACCTTTTGAGTCTAACATTGCGATCGCACCGTACATAATCTTTTGTGCTGTTGATTTTTTACCATCAAGCATAATAGTGTTAATGAATTTTGATACAACTTTACTATTGTAAATTGGATCTGGCATTACTTCTCTAACAGGAGCTTTTCTTCTTCTCATTGTCTAATCCTCCCTTACGCTTTTGGCTTTTTAGTACCGTATTTAGATCTCGATACTGTTCTATTTGCAACACCAGCTGTATCTAGTGCACCCCTAACGATATGGTACTTAACACCAGGTAAATCTTTTACCCTACCGCCTCTTACAAGTACGATACTGTGCTCTTGAAGGTTGTGACCCTCACCACCGATATATGAAATTACTTCAAAACCTGTTGTTAATCTAACTTTTGCAACTTTTCTTAAAGCCGAGTTAGGTTTTTTAGGAGTTGTTGTATATACTCTTGTACATACACCTCTTCTTTGTGGACATTTTTCTAGTGCAGGAGATTTTGATTTCTTAATCTGCTTTTTACGCTCTTTTCTTACGAGCTGATTGATTGTAGGCATCTACATTCCTCTCATGTTTATTTACCCGCTTTTTATCGCTAGGCATAGGTTTGAACTTTTATGCAGTTCACGCTTCTCTTATGAAACGGTATTTGACCGCTTCGATACTACCCTTTTTTTGAATGTAAAATTTAAAAAAAGTTAGGGATTATATTTAAATTTAGCTGAATATTTGTTGAAACTACTTTTTGAATACCTAAATAATAATTATGATATAATACCCAACAAAATACAAAAGATAAAGAATGAATAGCGTAATTGTTTTAGATCAATTGGTTGAAGAGACCAATAACCGTATCAAACTTTTTAGAAAACACCTCTCAGATCACGAAGCGGGTGAGAATGTTCTAACTAGAGTGATTGAAGCTTCTACGGAAACAAGCTTAGAGATCGCAACTAATAAAGTTAGAAAATATAAAGAGATGCTTGATGTTCTTGAAAAAAATGATGCCTATACTGAAAAAGAAAAACATAAGATCTTAGAGGCAGTATATCGAAAAAAGATACACGATAACTTTGAGATCAAATCACACTCAGATACAAACCAACCACATATTGAAATAAAGCCTCACGATAAAAAACTTCAAGTGATGATGGTGATAGATGAAGTATCTAATGACCTAGAAATAGAGGATAGAGAACTCTTCAATATAGCTTCAAAGTCACTATTCTTAGATGAAGAGGAGAGGTTTACACTAGAGGAAAAACTTGAATATATATCCAAAACATTTAACGATAAACTAAAAAAACTTGATAAAACTGCTATAAAACAACTCTCATCACTAAACTATAAGATACCTGTTTTTATACTACACTTCTCTATCTTACTTGACGGTATAAAAGCGAGTTATGAAAAGAAAGAGAAAGAGTTTTCAGGTTTTCCTAGATATCAAGATTGGTGGGTATATGAGCTATGGTCATCCCATCAAGCATACTACGGTCTATATAAACTAAAAGAGATGATCTCAAGACAATGTGTGACTGTAGAGCAACAAAACTCTTGGGCTAAGATATTTGAAAACTGGCTATCTATAAAAATATACTTAAACAATAAAGGGAAACTTGCTTACCCTTATATGGAGATTTTTGATAAACTAGTAGCAACTTTTTGTGGTTTCGAAGAGGAAACCATGGAGCAAAACCTTGTGACCATGGAAGCATTGATCAATGATAAGATAAAAAATGAAAATTTCACTAGGGTTCAAGTAAACCATAGCGTATTGACATCTTATTTAGAATACAAGAAAAAAGTGTTAGAGGAAAAAGCGAAAAGAGAAGAAAAAGAGAAAGAGAAATCTTAATCTTTATCTTTTTTAAAAAGTAGGTAAGCTGTTTCAATATCGTGATCACTTTTTACTTTAGCAAAGTTCTCTTTTATAGCTACCCTTTTTATGATCTGCTCTAGAGCTACAATATGTTTATTGTTTATCTCCTCTTCAAGCTCTGCATATTTTATTAATAGTTGATCTAATATAACAGTATAAGCAAAACCTTTTGAACCTTTTTGGTTTAACGCTTTTTTTAATTCAACCCAGTCTTTAAAAAGTTTCTCCCAGATATTTCTTTGATTATCTGTTTTACAAAGATGTTTAATGATATCTCTCCATTTATAAAGGGCAAAATATGCTAAATGGGAAGACCAAAGCTCGTTTATCCACCAGTCTTGGTATTTCGGAAAACCTGAGAAACTGCCTTTGTTCTCTTTTTCTATACTCTCTTTTATAGTTGATAGAAGAAATGAAAAATATAGTACAACTATAGGTATTTGTATGTTTAATATCTTAATATCATCAATCAAACTCTCATCTATAGTTTTGATCATACTAAAGAAATCTTTTTTAATTTCATTATATTTTAAAAATACAGCTTCATGCTCTCTAATACTAAGCTTTAAGCTCATATATGCCATATCGTAAAGCTCTTCATCTTCAAACTGAGCATCAGCAGGCAACTCTTCTATAAAAGTCAATACTTCAACTTTTATATCTTTTGAGTGTTCCCTATTTAATTTTATCCTGCGAAGTTGATTATCGAAGTATTTTTTTCTACGCTCTTTTATAAGTTTTTGCTCTTTTTCAACCAAAATCTGAGCATCTATACTTAAAAGCTCTTGCTGTTTAAGTTTATACTCTTCAAGAGCTTCTTGAGCGTTTTCAAGTTTTGTTTCACTTGATGTCCTAACCATTGGTGAGAGTTTACGAATACCCTCTTCATGATCTTGAAGCTGTCTTCTATAAAGAGCTATTCTTTTCTCATACTCTCTAATAATATCTTCAACTTCTTTAAGTGTTTGCTCCATCGATTAGTCCATTCTTGTATCATTGTTTCTAATATAATACTAAATTGTAACATAAATAGTTCAATATTACAATAGAGTTTTAATTATTTTAAAATTATTTTTACAACTATATTAGATTCTCAATTAGTATTTTAAAACCTAGCAGGATCAATATAATTCCACCAAGTTTTTCGGCTCTATCTTCTAAAAAAGTACCGCCTATTGTTCCTATAAATACACCCAGTAAACTAAAGATAAAAGTTATGAGTGTTATTATTAATACTGAATAGATAGGGTTTAATTCTAAAAGATTCAAGGTAAAACCTGCAGCCATCGCATCAATACTTGTTGCAATAGCTAAAAGCAGCAAAATTCTATTTGTAAATTTACTGATATTATCTTCTGTGTTTTCGCTATAACTTTCATAAAGCATTTTAGCACCTATTAGAACTAATAGTACAAATGCTATATAGTGATCTATATCTTGTATATAGCTTCCCAATCCTATATTTGCAAAATACCCAATTAGAGGCATCACGCCTTGAAAAATACCAAAATATAAAGCTACTTTCAATGCTAAGATATCTTTAAAATCTTTTAGTTTTACACCTATACCTATGGAAACCGCAAAAGCATCCATACTAAGAGCAAATGCCAAGATAAGTACTTCGATCAAAATAAACCTTTTTAGAGTAATTTTACACTATGCATATTGATTAATAGATAAAGTAAATTTTAATATATTGTTTTGATTTTTAAATAAAAGTGGTGGGTCCAGAAGGACTCGAACCTTCGACCACTCGGTTATGAGCCGAGTGCTCTAACCAGCTGAGCTATGGACCCTAATAGCTTTAAAATCTTTCTTGATTTTAAGGAGTGAAATATTATAGTATTTCTACTTATAAATCCCTTAAATATTTTACACCTTATTTAAAGTGTAAAATATAAGCTCCGGGAGTTTTTAAAACTGACTTTATAAGACCTAAATCTTTGTTTGCGGCAGCTTTTGAAGGGTATGAACCTATTAATACTTTTGTATATTTTGTACCCTTAACAACTACGTCATAAAGTGTGTATTTAAAGCCGTATCTGTTTATCGTATTTAAAAGAGTTTTACTTGGACCGCTAGAGAATGCACCAATTTGTATAAAGTAACCTTTTGGTGCTATAGTATTTTGAAGCACAGGCTCTTTTTTAGGCTTTTGTACAACTTGTTTAGGCTCAGGTTTTTTAATTACCGGATTTGGCTTAGGATCAACCTTAGCCTCTTTTTTCTCCATCTCAAAGATATCTTGTTTTGCCGTATCCTCTTGCTCTTTAGCTTCAGCTTCAGGCTTATCGATATTTTGCTCTTTTTTCTCTATCTCATTTATATCTATAGGAGCCTTTGTATTACTAGTGATCTCATCACCTGTCTCTTCTCTAAGATTTTTTAGCTTTTGGTTGATAATATCTTGATACTGTTTTTCAATATCTGTCATATCTTTATCAAGTTTTCCATCTTGAGCTATCTCTTCAATTTTTTCTTCAACAAGCTCTTTTTCACTAGATGGGGAACTTATCACACGGATTATTACGATTGTTAGTATAAAAAGAACGACTAATGATAGACCAAGTATTATATACTTTTTCTTATCTGCAGGATTTTGTTTTTCAGAAAGAAGTATATCTCCAAGCTCTTGAGCAGGTAGATCAACCACCTCCTCTTCAACTACGCTCTGCTCCTCTTCAAACTGTTTATTTGAAGTATCCACAGCATTTAGTTCATTTATTCTTTGCTGAAGTTCCTCTTTTTCCTGCTTTGCTTTTATGTTTTTAATAAACTCTTCGCCTCTAGATTCCATGTGTCGTTCTCCATCTATTTTTTATAAATTAGTATGTTGATTTCTCATACACCACGAATTGTTTAGCTAATGTTTCAAGCTCCGCTTTAACACTTGCTTGAAGCTCTTCATTGTTTATATCATCAAGTACATCTGCAATCTTATTTGCTATTAGTTCAAACTCCGCTTCTTTCATACCTCTTGCTGTAAGTGCAGGTGAGCCAATTCTAATACCACTTGTAACAAATGGGCTTCTTGTCTCACCCGGAACGGTATTTTTATTTACCGTGATACCTGCATTACCAAGAGCAGCGTCAGCATCTTTACCGCTGAAATCTTTATTTAGGAATGAAACAAGAACAAGATGGTTATCTGTACCGTCACTTACTAAATCATACCCTCTTTTTACTAATACTTCACCTAATACTTTTGCATTAGCTTTTACTTGCTTAGCGTAATCGCTCCACTCAGGTTTTAATATCTCACCGAAAGCTACTGCTTTAGCTGCAATAACGTGAACTAAAGGTCCACCTTGAAGACCAGGGAAGATAGCTGAGTTTATCTTTTTAGCGATATCTTCGTCATTACACATGATCATACCACCTCTTGGACCTCTAAGAGTTTTATGTGTTGTAGTTGTTACAACATCAGCGTAAGGGAAAGGGCTCATATGCTCACCTGCCGCAACTAGACCTGCGATATGTGCGATATCTGCAAATAATATAGCACCAACTGCGTCCGCTATCTCTCTAAATTTTTTAAAATCGATCTCTCTTGCATAAGCTGAAGCACCACAAACAATAATCTTTGGTTGAGTGATCTTAGCTATATCCATTACTCTATCGTAGTTGATTCTACCATCAAGCTCAACACCATAATAAAATGCATGGTAGTTCTTACCTGAAAAACTTGGTTTTGAACCGTGTGTTAAGTGTCCACCGTGGCTTAGATCCATACCAAGGATCTTATCACCCGCTTTTAAAAGTGCCGCATAAACTGCGCCGTTTGCTTGTGAACCTGAGTGTGGTTGTACGTTTGCATAATTACAACCAAAAATTTTACAAGCTCTATCGATCGCTAACTGCTCAACTTTATCAGCAAACTCACATCCACCGTAGTATCTTTTGTTTGGATACCCTTCAGCATATTTATTTGTAAAAACAGAACCCATAGCTTCCATAACAGCAGGGCTTGTAAAGTTTTCACTTGCGATCATCTCAAGATGATTTGTTTGTCTTTTTACTTCATCTTCAATAATTGAAAACACTTCTGCATCAGCAGTTGCTAGATTATCTTGACTTAAAAAACTCATTTCTTTCCTTTATTTAATTTAATTTTATCTCTAATTTATTCTTGATCTTCATCACTATGAAGGTCTATCTCAGCTTTTACAGGCTTCATTGCAGGGAACAATAAAACATCTCTAATAGAGTGTTGATTTGTAAGCATCATCACAAGTCTATCTATACCGATACCCTGACCTGCTGTTGGAGCCATACCGTATGATAGTGCATTTACAAAATCTTCATCCATCTCATGCGCTTCATCATCACCGCTATCTTTAGCAGCCATCTGCCCCTCAAATCTCTCTAACTGATCAATAGGATCGTTAAGCTCGCTAAATGCGTTAGCTATCTCTTTACCAGCGATAAACAGCTCAAATCTATCTGTTAAGTGAGGTTTGCTATCACTTCTTCTTGCAAGTGGAGATATCTCAACAGGATACTCTGTGATAAAAGTAGGGTTGATAAGTTTTGCTTCAACAAACTCATCAAATAGTTCACCTTGAAGCTGACCTAAGCTCATAGCTTCATTAGCTTCTAGTTTATTTGCTTTTAAGAACTCTAAGATAGCTTCTTTATTCTCTGTAATCTCAGCAGGAACACCACCTATAACACTTAGAGATTCTATTAGTGGTATCTCAGTAAACTTACTAAAATCGATCTCCATATCTCCATAAGGTAAGATTGTAGGAAGCTCTAAATGATCAAAAAGGTACTCAAAATACTCTTTAGTGATAGCGATTAGATCTTTATATGTTTTATACGCCCAATAAAACTCGATAGAAGTAAACTCTGGGTTGTGCGTTGCGTCCATCCCTTCATTTCTAAAGTTTCTATTGATCTCAAATACAGCTTCAAATCCACCTACGATCAATCTTTTTAGATAAAGCTCAGGTGCGATTCTTAAAAATCTATCAACACCTAGTGCATTATGGTGAGTTACAAAAGGTTTAGCGTTTGCTCCACCTGCGATCGGGTGCATCATAGGTGTTTCAACTTCTAAGAAACCTTTATCTTCAAAAAATCTTCTTGTTAAAGAGATCACTTTACTTCTGATATGAAAAGTCTTTTTAACTTCGCTGTTCATAATAAGGTCTAAATATCTTTGTCTATATCTAAGCTCTTTATCTTGTATACCGTGGTATTTTTCAGGTAACGGTGAGATAGATTTAGTAAGTATCTTAAAAGAAGTTGCGTGTAATGAAAGCTCACCTTTACCAGTAACAAAAGGATACCCCTCAACCTCTACAATATCACCAACTTCGATCATCTTTTTAAAGATATTGTTATAAAAACCTTCAGGTAGATTATCACGAGCTACATAAACTTGAAGCATGCCGCTTTCATCTTCAACTTTTAAGAAACTTGCTTTCCCCATAAGTCTAAAGAATTTAATTCTTCCTGCAACTATATAGCTTCTATTTTCATCTCTTTTCTCTTCTAATGTTTCAATATCGCTATTTACATATAAAAATTTTTCGATTGTTGTATTTCTATCCGAATCATTAGCATAAGGATTTACTCCAGCTTCTCTTAATCCGTTTGCTTTTTCTATTCTTTGCTGTATATATTTGTTTTCAAACAAAACTATTTTTCCCCCATTTTCTCTAACTGTTCTTTTATCGCTTCTTTTGAAATATTTTCACTAATATTATCTACGCTATCTTCTATATTTTTTTCGATCTTCTTTGTAATACCGTCAGTATCAAGTTTTATAATAGTACTTCCAACCTCTTGCAAGATAGGATACATAGTGCTATCTTTTAGCTTATCATCCAACTTTGTTTTTACCGCATCTATTTTTGATAAAGCATAAATGATGATTGCAAAGATAAAAAATATCTTTGCTGCACCAAATACAAAACCTAAAACTCTATCAAACACTCCAAGACCGCTAAGACTTGATATCTTAGCAACTATCATACCAAGAGCATACGCTATTGACCAAATAACAATAAAAGCTAAAACAAAACCTATCAAAGCTTTTGTTGATTCATTCTCAATAGGGATCACACCATTTATAAGATACCCTACATCGTGGGAAGCTCTAGATGCTAAGAACACACCTCCGATAATACCTAAAAGACCGAAAAGCTCTTTTATAAATCCCCTAAGAAGACCTTTTAATCCTAAAAAAGCGGTAAGTAAAAGAACAACTATATCGAAAAAATTAACACCTTGCATAAATCTTGAACCCTTTATTTTTCGCGATTATATCTAATAATAAATTAAAACTTCTATAAGCTGTTTTGAACCACAAGAGCTAGTACAACCATTAAAACTATACCTGCTGATTTATTATAAAGCTTATTAGCTGTTATAAATACGAGCATAAACGACACTATAAAGGCTGCAGCTATATCAAAAAAGTTCTCACTAAGTTTTACGCTAAGGTCGTTTACAATAGAACTCATCCCCAAAACCATAGTAAAATTCGCAACATTGCTTCCGATAATATTACCTATTGCCATATCGGCATTGTTTTTAAGAGCTGATTTGATACTAATAGTAAGCTCAGGCAATGATGTACCGAATGCCACAAGGAACATACCTATAACCCATTCACTTATACCAAAATCCCTTGCGATATTTCCAGCACTATCAATCGCAAAATCTGCTCCCCCTATCACAAAGATAAACCCTATAAGAAGTAAAGAGATCGATTTAGCCCAGCCAAACTTTTCAGGATCATCGTCATCTTCAACCTCATCCACTTGATCACTTCCGATAAGAAAAATAAGATATGCTCCCATTAAAAGGATAAATAGTATCCCATCCACAAAGTTTAGTTTTCCATCAATACCCATTAAGATAAATATTAAAATAGGGAAAAGTGCCCAAGCACTATCTTTTGCAAAAAGGTCTCTTGTGGGTTGAATGTTTTTTGCTAGAAGAAAAACTGAGCCTAGTACAAGAGATATATTAAAAACCGTACTACCTATTACGTTTGCAACAGCAATATCACCGCTTCCAGCAAATGAAGCGCTCATACTTACCGCCATCTCAGGCAATGATGTACCAAGAGCAATAAGGGTAGCTCCTATTACAAAGTGTGAAATCCCAAAATGTAAAGCTATCTTTTCACTTTGTTGTATTATAAATTCTGCACCTAAAATAAGTACTGCCATTGCTATTATAAAAATTAAAAAATCCATTAATTACCTTTAACTATTTCGAAGTATTAAACTTTTTGGAAGTGAGTATTGATTGATAAGCTCCTCCTCTTTTTCCCTATGCTCTCCATTATCAACCTCATGGTCGTAACCTAGAAGGTGCAAGATAGCATGGATAAAAAGTAAAGCGCTCTCATCTTTAAAAGTGTGTCCAAGCTCTTTGGACTTATTGTTTATATAATCAACCGACATAACGATGGAGCCTAAAGGGACTCCAGGCATATCTTCATATGGAAAGCTAAGTACATCGGTTGGTTTATCTTTATCTCTAAAGTTTTTGTTTATCTCTTGTATATAATCATTGTGGCAAACTATAAGCTCTATATCTTTAGTAGTAAGACCTTTAGCAATAGTTTGTAAAAACTCTAAGTCTATCTCATATTCTGTTTGATTTTCAAAATCAAATTTCACAGCGCCCTATTCCTACCTCTTTCATAAGTAATTCAAAAAATTCACCTGCCGTTCTTTGACAGCTCTCATATCCAAACTCTATAGAAAAATTACCTGCATGCTCGCTTATTGCACGTCTAAGAACACTTGGAAATATCTTTAACTCTTTTTCAACTTTCCCTATTGCTAATTGAATCTTTTTCTTACTATCTTCATTGTTATACTCGACGGTCATTCTCATATAACCCTCTTCCATCATAATGTTTGCACACATATCTCTAGCCATAAATCTCTCCCGAAAAATATATTAATAAGCAGATATTATATCTAAAAAGCACTAAAAAAGTTCTATCATTTTTGTAACCTCATCGACATCAAAACATTTTATGTCAACTTTTGAAACAGGTTTTTTTGCTATTATTGCTTTTTTGAACCCTTGTGCTTTTGCTTCTTTCAATCTTTGATCAAGAGAATAAACCTCTTTTATCTCACCTGTTAAACTAACCTCACCGATAAAAATAGACTCTTTTGATATTGCTCGCTCACGATATGAGCTAATAATTGCGGCAATAACAGCAAGATCAGCAGAACTCTCTTTGATCTTTATACCACCGCTAATATTTACATATACATCGTATTGGTTTAAAGGAAGATCTAGCTTTTTCTCTAAAAGTGCTAAAAGCATATTTAATCTATTGGTATCAAACCCTGTTGCACTTCTTTTTGGATTTGGATATGTTGAATCACTAACAAGTGCTTGAACCTCAAGAACAATTGCACGACTCCCCTCCATCGAAACGGTTAAAGCTGAGCCTGCTTGTGTTTTTTGCTTATCAAAGAATTTTGCTGCAATATCTTTTGCACTTACTAAGCCCTCTTCTGTCATCTCAAATATACCTATCTCGGATGTACTTCCAAAACGGTTTTTAAACCCCCTTAACATTCTAATATCTTTACTGGTCTCACCCTCAAAATATAAAACCGTATCAACCATATGCTCTAAAACCCTTGGTCCTGCGATAGAGCCGTCTTTTGTAATATGTCCTATGATAAACATAGCTATATCAGAGCTTTTTGCCTTACGCATAAGCTCAAAGGTTATCTCTCTAACTTGCGAAACCGAACCAGGAGAAGAGGTTAGGTTATCAGAATATATAGTTTGAATAGAGTCAATAATAGCCACATCATAATCTTGTCTTAAAAGCTCATCCATTATAGATTCAAGTTTTATCTCTGATAGTAAGAATAGGTTATCCTCATTTGCTTGAAGCCTATTTGCACGTATTTTTATCTGCCCTTTACTCTCCTCACCTGAGACATATAAAACCCTCTTACCACTTTTTGCGATATTGCCTGCTACCTTTAAAAGCAAAGTTGATTTACCAACTCCTGGGCTTCCACCTATCAAAGTTAAGCTTCCTGGAACAATTCCACCTCCAAGCACTAGATCAAACTCACTATCAAAAGAGCTGTATCTTACTATATCGTCTTGCTCAACTTTGGTAATGGGTTCAGCTTTTGAGCTCTCACTAGCAACCTTAGAGGTTTTCTTTAAAATCTCTTGCTGCTCTAAGTTTAACTCTACAAAACTATCCCATGAACCGCAGTTTGGACATTTTCCAAGCCATTTAGTACTTTGTTCGCCACAATGCTGACACTCAAATAGTGTTGATTTTTTCTTTGCCATATATCATCTTTCAATCTTTTTTCGTATTTTAATATAAAATCTTTTAGAACTGTAAAAATATATCATATTGAAAGATTTTAAACTCTAATATATGAAAGATAAATCATTTAAACTTATATTTGTTACAATAACTTTACTTTTGGAGTCAAAGATGTTCAATATTAAAAAACGTATTTTAGTGATAGATGATGTTAAAAAAAACTTACAAGTAGTAGGTGAGGTTCTAAATGGCATAGATGTGGAAGTTATAGTTTCCGATAACCCGCAAAAGGCTATACAGCTAACTCAAAAATATATACCAGATCTTATACTACTAGATGTAATGATGCCTAATATATCAGGTATAGAAGTTTGTAAAAACCTTAAAGATATTGAAGAGCTAAAAGATATTCCTGTTATATTCCTTACGGCCAAAACAGATACCGAAGATATAGTTGAGGGGTTTAATGCAGGCGCGGTTGATTATATTACAAAACCTTTTATCAAAGATGAACTTATATCAAGAGTAAAGATACACTTAGATCTATCACAAAAAAGAAACGATCTACTTAGATACGTTAAACTTGTGGATAAATATATAATGACAACAGTAACAAATAAAGATGAGAAAATAATATATGCCAGCGAAGCATTTTTAAGCAGATCTGGGTATACAAAAGATGAAGTTATAGGAAATACTCATAGACTTCTTAGAAACGATAAATATGATCCAAATAAATATATTGAACTAAAAGAGACTATACGCTCACTAAAGAAGTGGAGCGGTGAGATACTAAATAAAACTAAAACAGGTGAAGACTACTGGATATCCACACAGATAGAGCCTGTACTATCAAACCATGGTGAGCATTTAGGTTATCAAGCTATTATGACGGATATAACTGATAAAAAAACCATAGAGTATATCTCAACAATAGATGCTTTGACCAATATATATAATCGTGGTAAGATAGAATCGGTTCTAGAGTATGAGGTTAAAAAGATAAAAAGAGAGCATAACTTACTATCTCTACTTTTAATAGACCTAGATGATTTTAAAGCAGTAAACGATATGTATGGGCACCATATTGGTGATGAAGTACTAAAAGACTTTGCCGTAATACTTAAAAATAGTATTCGACAAACAGACTCTTATGGAAGATGGGGTGGAGAAGAGTTTCTCGTAGTATTGCCATCAACTGATAAAGAGGGGGCACTAAAAGTTGCTAATAAGATATGTATGAACACTCAAAACCATAAGTTTAATAAAGTCGGAACCAAAACTTGCAGTATAGGTTGTTATACTTTAGAGGGTAACGATACTTTAGAAAGCTGCGTATCAAAAGCAGACCAGGCGATGTATAAATCAAAACAAAACGGTAAGAACCAAGCAACAGTTTACTAAAAGGATCATTATGAAAAAGTTACTAGTTATCTTCTTAACTCTAACTACGGTTATGACAGCTATCTATGCAGATAGTGTAAGTAAAAAAACTCTTAGTTTAGGGTTTATGCCCTATATATCACCTAGTATACTTTTAGAGAAATATACGCCATTGGCAAAGTACCTATCACAAGAGCTTAATACCAAAGTTGAGATCAAGATAGCAAAAAACTACACCGAGCATTTAGAGAATGTAAAAAATGATAAATACGATATAGCTTTTTTAGGTGGAAGTCCATATATTTATCTTGCTGATAACTTTAATAAAAAAAGAGTTCTTGTAAGATATGAGTTTAACGGTTTAGCTTCATTTAGATCCGTGATCTTCGTAAATCAAAACTCAAAGATAAAAGATATAAAAGAGCTAGAGGGTAAATATATAGCTTTTGGAAATAAAAAATCTACTCTAAGTTCTCAGGTTCCTATGTATATGTTAAAGAACGCAAATGTGGATATAGAGCAGTGTGATTTTAAATTTTTAAATAACCACGAAAACGTTTTTTTAGGTGTATTATTCGGCGAGTATCAAGCAGGAGCGATTGCCGAAGATATATTTTTAGAGAATAAAGATAGAGGGATAAGAGCTATTGCTTACTCACCAAGGGTTTCTACTCATGTGTTTACGGCAAGTGATAAGTTAAGTGAAAAAGATGCCAAAAGTATCAAAAACGCTTTATTATCCTTAAAAGATAAAAAGGTACTAACAAGTGTAAGTAAAAACCTAAGTGCTTTTGTTGATGTAAAAGATGAGGATTATGATCTTCTAAGAGATATATTAACAGAAGTTCTTCCTATTTTGGAAAATAGATAAGATGGGAATATCAAAAAAATACCATATAACCCAGCTAAAACTTCTAGGGATAGTACTGTTCGTAATATCTATCTTTATGCTTGTGATATTCAATATTACCATCTCAAACGAACAAAATAAACTTATAGAGAACGAAAAATCTAAAATATATTTAGAGATAGATCTTATCAGCGATTTTATAAATGATTCAATGATAAAAGGTGATTATTCAAACGTAAGAAATTTTTTAAAGAACTGGTCTGAAAATAAAGAGCATATTGTATCTCTAAAAGCTACATTTAAAAACAACTTCACACTTTTAGATCATCAAAAAGCCTATATGAAAGAGTCTGATCTTATAAGTGTAGAAAAAAAGATGGATTTTGTAAACAACTATCTAAATATAAGTATCACAAAAGATATCTCACATATCAATACTATGATATCATCCCTTAAACAAAATATGACATTTGTATCCATATTTATAGTTCTATCTTTAGGTACACTACTTTGGTACATACTAAGCAAAGTTGCTATTGCACCAATGAACGAAGAGATAGAGTCACAAACAAATGAACTAAAAAGGGTAAACAACTCTTTAGAGGTAGCAAAGAACAATGCTTGGGAAGCGGCAAAACTTGCACAAAGAGCCAATAAGGCAAAATCTGAGTTCTTAGCAAATATGTCCCATGAGATAAGAACACCTATGAATGCTATCTTAGGCTTTTCGGAACTTTTACCCAATAGCCCTTTAGATGAGAAACAAAAAAACTATGTAGACGGGATAAAGGTTGCTGCAAAAAATCTCTTAAATATTATAAACGATATTCTTGATCTCTCAAAGATAGAATCGGGGAAAATGGATATCAACGTAGAGCCCGTAGATATTAAAACACTGATCAAAGAGTTTGAGACTATCTTTAGTTTTGAGCTAGAAAAAAAAGGTATAGAGTTTATAATAGATATAGATGAGAAACTACCATCTACACTTTTAATAGATGAGACAAGGTTAAGACAGATCATTTTCAACCTAATGGGTAACGCGGTTAAATTCACACATAAAGGTTATGTGGAGCTAAAGGTTTATAGTGACCTATCAAAACAAGATGAGTCTATGATAGAGCTTATCATAGAGGTAAAAGATAGCGGAATAGGTATCGGTAACGAACAGCAAAAAAGTATCTTTGAGCCCTTTATTCAACAAGATGGACAAAGCACAAGACAATACGGCGGTACGGGTCTTGGTCTAACGATCACAAAAAAACTTATAGAGCTTATGAGCGGAAAGATAAGCCTAGAGAGCCAAATAGATAAAGGCAGCACATTTAAGATATCTATCCCCTCTATAGCCGTTTCAAGTTTTGAGATAAAACAAAATAAACAAAAAGAGTATGAATATAGCTTTGATCAAAACATCACTATCTTAATAGTGGAGGATGTGATAACCAATAGAGAGGTTGTAAAAGGCTACTTAGAGGATCAAAATATATCAATTATAGAAGCAGAGAACGGTAAAGAGGGTGTTGACCTTGCGATAGCTTTGCACCCAAATCTTATCTTTATGGATATACAGATGCCTGTAATGGACGGCTATCAAGCTATTGATATATTAAAGTTCAATCCAGAGACCAAAAACATCCCTATAGTAGCTTTAACCGCATCTGCTATGAGCAGTGATGAAGATAAGATAAAAACACTTTGCGATGGTTATTTACGAAAGCCTGTTTATAAAGAGCAGCTTTTAGATGAGATGGCAAAGTTTCTTAAACATAAAAAAAGAAAAATTAAAACAAAAAAAGAGAAGCAGATAAAAAAAGATAGCACTCTTATACCTAAAGATATGGAGATATTTAAATCCTCTTTTAAAGATAGTTTTTTTGATACAAAAGAGCTCTTAACCAACAATGAAGTGAAAAGCTTTGCACAAGATCTGCTTATTTTCTCTCAAGAGTATAAAGATAAAGAGCTTGAGAACTATGCTAAAGAGTTGATATCTTTAGCAGAGTCTTTTAAGCTTGATAGTATGGAAAGGGAGTTTTTAAAACTTGAAAAACTTTTTGACTAAAGTTATCTATCTTGATGAACATCCATTTGAGGGTAAGGTATTGTGATACCTTTCTCATCAAAAGTAAGCTTCACTTTCTCGATGGTATCAAAATAAACACTCCAATAATCCTCACTTTTAACCCATGATCTTGTTAGAAGATTTACACTGCTATCAGCAAGCTCATGTACAGCTACAAGTATTGCAGGATCTTTTAATATCCTCTCATCATTTTCAAGTATCTCTTGAAGTAAAGATTTAGCAACTCTTAGATCATCATCGTAACTTATACCAAAAATAATATCTACCCTTCTTGTATCTTTTTTAGAGTAGTTGATGATATTTGAGCTTAATATATTTGAGTTTCCTATAATGATACTTTTATTATCCCCTGTTCTTAAAAGCGTTTGGAAGATATTGGTCTCCTCAACAATCCCACTTGTACCTGACGCTTCTATAAAATCACCCACTTTAAAGGGTCTAAAGATGATTATCATAACACCTGCGCTGATATTTGATAGTGTACTTTGAAATGCAAGAGCTATTGCTAAACCAGCAGCTCCAAGTACAGCTATAAATGATGTGGTCTCAACTCCAAGCTGTTTAAGTGCAGCTAATACAACTACTATTATAAATAACGAGTACATTACACTTGAGAGAAACTTCTCTAATGTAATATCAATCTTTCCTGAAGAGCTTAGTTTATCGATAATAAAGCTAGTTAGTCTTTTTGCAACCATCTTTCCGATCACAAAGATCAATATCGCTAAAACTATATTTAATAGATACTTTCCAGCCAACACTTCCATCTATATCCCCTTATTCAATATTTGAGCAGACCATATTTCGTCCACTCTCTTTTGCTTTATAAAGAAGTTTATCACTAAGTTTATACAACTCATTATGATCCTCTATATTACATGCTTTTTCACAATAAAGTCCAAGAGAAGCAGTGATATATTTGCTTGCACTATTCTTTTTATGCTCTATTTTAAGCTCTTCAATACTATCTTTAAGCTTATTTGCCATCTGTAAAGATTTCTCTTTTGTTTCAGACTTATAAACCACGGCAAACTCTTCACCACCTAGTCTAAAACAATAATCATCTGCTCTATGAAGGTTCTCTTTTAAACATTGTGCGAATTTTTCCAAGACCTCGTCACCCTTTTGATGGCCGTATGTATCGTTATATTGTTTAAAGTGATCAATATCCATCATTGCAAAAGAGAGTATCTCATCTTTTCTTTTTGCACTGTTTATGATCTTTGGCATTATCTCATTAAAATATCTTCTATTGTATATCTGTGTTAATCCATCAGTTATCGATATCTCTTCAATGATCTTTTTATCTGTGATATCTTCTCTTATTGCCATATACCCTGTTTTATTGCCGTACTGATCAAAGATAGGTGATATAGTGGTTTTGGCCCAATAAAAACCTCCACTCTTTGTTGTACTTTTTATCTCACCAACCCAAACCCTATCCTCTTTTATAGTAGCCCAAAGATCTTTACTAAATTGATCAGGCATATCAGGATGAAGCATTATATTATGATTTTGTCCTATTAGTTCATCTATAGTGTAACCGCTAACTTTACTAAAAGCTTCTGAGATATGAGTTATCTCTCCAAGCGTATTTATTGTTGAAGATATTACATATTTATCAAGAAGATCAATATAATCACTTAGATCTTTCTCGTGTTTTTTCATCTCTGTTATATCTTTTGTAGCTATCAATATCCTTTTTTTATCAGGCATTAAAGATAAAGAGATATTTACGTCTAAACGTCTACCGTCTTTTACGATACAAGTTTTTTCAAAGTTTTCCACCTGTCCTAAAGTAATAACATCATCTATCACCTTTAAAGCTTTATCCATATCATTAGGCGCACTTAATTTTGCACAACTTGTTTGTAACAATTCCTCTTTTGTAAAACCAGTCATCTGCATATATGCATCATTGAAAAATAAAAAGTTTGTTTGTAGATCAAGGATTGCTATACCATCTTTTGTTGTACTAAATATGGTTTCAAGCTCATCACTTTTATCTTGTATCTCTTTAGTGTATCTCATAAATTTATTTTTCATTCTATTTGATACTAAAAATGATATAACAAGTGTGATAATAATGATAAATAGTGTTAAACCAAGTGCTTTATCAAATATCTCTTTATCTTTTGAGTGTATCTCTTTTTTTAGCTCTTTAATAGAGCTTTTAAACTCATCATCATAAAACCCTGAGACTATAAGCCAGTTAAATCCGCTATGGTATTTATAATATATATGTTTCTTTGAAAGCTTATCTATATTTGGATTGACGGTTTCATAACTTAAAAATCCCTCTTTTTGATGCTTTAAATTTGATACTATACCGTGCATATAAGAGGCGGTCTGCTTTGAGGATTGTTTGAGATCGTAATCAACATCGTTCTTATCAGAATATACTAGATTCTTCAAAACCATATTTGTTTGATCAAGTGCAAATACACTAACGGTTGTTTTATTATCGTTCATATTTAAAAGATTTATCTTTTCTAACATCTTCTTTTTTAGTTTAGTCTCAATCACATCAAGAAACTCACCTGTACCTATCATTATATTTAGAGGCTCAAACTTTACGACTCCATTTAGTTTAGGATACTCTTTTTTTGAACCGTCACGTTTATAAAAATATAGTTTTGCAAAACCTAAACCGCCGTTCTTTAGACTATTTTTCATTAGCTCATGTCTATTATTACCTTTTATATCAATATTTTTACTAACGTCTAAGCCTTTAAAGCTTTCTAGTGGATGTCCTATCATAATATCTGTATCAAGATCAACGATAAAATAGTATCCGTTAGTATCGTTATAACGCATTTGGGAAAGGTTATCTGCAATATATTGTTTTAATCTATTTTTTGGGAGCTTACCATTATGGTTTTTATATATCTTCTCAACTATACTATACGCAAGATTTAGTTTATCTCTAAGATCGACCTTTAACATATTCTCAACTTGCGTATTTTCAAAATCTATAATTTGATTTATAAAAGTAACTTTTCTTTGAATATCTCTTTTGCTGTCGTTTAAAAAATCTTCCGTAATATAGTCATTATAACTTCCTATAACATTCTTATATTTATCATTTTCCAATACTAATATAACTGATGTGATAAAAACTATTAAAAATACAGGGAAAACAACTATAAAATAGTAAAACTTTTTATTCATCATTTCCCCTTTTAAGTCTATCTATGTCTATATAGATAGTGCTCCACTAAAGAGCTAAGCTCAGGAAGCAAAGATTTAAAACCGTTGAGTTTATCCTCACACTCCTTAGCAAGTTTATCGGCACTTTGTACTGCTCCTTCTAAACCTAAAAGGTTTACAAAAGAGTTCTTAGCACCGTCATTTGAGGTTGTTTTACCAGCTTCCTCTTCACTTTGAGTCTCATCGATAATATCATCTTGTATTTGAAAAAGGAGTCCCATATCTATACCGAAACTATAAAGTTCATCTTTAAGTTTTGTATCAAGACCACATATAACAGCGCCCATTTTTAAACTAGCTGCTATTAGTTTTGCAGTTTTATGTATATGTAAAAATTCTAACTGCTCAAGCTCCAACTTTTGGTTCTCAAAATAGCAGTCTATCGCCTGACCTATTATCATACCGTCTATTCCGCCGTCATCAGATAATATCTTTATAAGCTCAAGCTTGGTATCGCTGCTAAACGGAGTATTTGCCAAAATATTAAAAGCATGGGTATTTAGTGCATCTCCTACTAAAATAGCGGTCACCTCATCAAAACTTTTATGAAGGGTTGGATGTCCGCGTCTAAGATCAGCATTATCCATAGATGGAAGATCATCGTGAACTAAAGAATAGGTGTGAAGCATCTCTAAGCCAAGGGCCGCTCCCATAGCATTATTTAAAAGTAAAGGTTGAAGTGAATTTACGATACTAAGTAAAAGCATAGGGCGAAATCTTTTCCCTCCCGCTTTTAACATATCTTGTAATGCCACCTCAAAATATGGATGAAATGTTTGTGATCTTGGTAAATTATTTAATAGATATTTTTCAAACTCTTCTTGAATTTTTTGCAATATAAAAACCTTATATATAATATTTTTATATATATTTTATCTAAACTTGTTTAAAAAACACCCCTTTCCATAATGTTTTTTAGAATAATAATCTTTTGCATGACGTACGATTAAAGCGTGATACTCTTGATAGATACGAACTTTATCTTTTTGATCTTTAAACGCATCCTCAAAGATAATTTTTAGCTCTTTATACTTTACACCATTTTGCACAAAACCTAAATGCTCACATAACCTTTTGGTATAAGCATCTATTACAAACTCCTCTTGCTTATAAGCATATAGTAAAATAGAATCGGCACTCTCCTCACCTATCCCTTTTACACCTAAAAGCTCATCTCTAGAAGGTATCTTTTTATCTAGTTTTTCAAAAAATTCTATAAGATTTAATATATATTCATATTTTTGATTAAAATATCCAGATGGTCTAATAGCCTCTTTTATTATAGAGGACTCTGCATTTTTAAAATTTAAAGGATCAATACAATCGATATTTTGTAGGTTTTCTAAGGATTTTACAACAGAGTTAAAAGTTGTATTTTGAGTAAGTATAACCCCTAAAGATATCTCAAAAATCTGTTTTTGATCTTTGGGGTAGGAGTAGTCTTTGGGATGATAGCCTATATCTAGAAAAGGCCACCATCCTTGTTCTTTATAAGAGTTAAAAAGCTCTTGATAGATAGATCTTATCTTAAAAGATATATCCATCTATTTTTCTAGCTTATACTCAACTCTTCTATTCTTGCTCCAACAACCTTCGTTCTTTTCATTACATAAAGGCTGGTTCTCACCGTAACTGATAGTTTTGATATTAGCAGGATTTACACCAGCTTCTATAAGTTCGTTCTTAACACTTGCAGCTCTTTTTAAACCAAGTGCAAAGTTGTATTCGTTTGAACCTCTTTCATCACAGTGTCCCTCTAAAGTGATCATAATATCATAACCGCTCTCTTTTAGTTTCTTCTCATTTTGAGATACAACACCTCTCATATCTGCTCTAATCGCAAACTTATCATAGTCAAAATAGACCGTATCTAGTTCAGGTACACTCGCCGTAGTTGTTTCACCGCTAGTAGTTTCACCCTGCGCAACAGTATCTTGCTTAACCTCTTCTTGTTTTTTCTCTTGTTGAGCTTGAGGCTGATTTGTACCCTCTTCTGTTACCTCAACATCTTTTTGACTACAACCGCTGAATAGCACCACTAATGAAACTAAAAAAACTAAACTTAACTTTTTTAACATCTTCTATCCTTTCTTTAATAGTTTGCAAGCCTCTTTTGCATGATATGTAATAATTATATCAGCTCCGGCTCTTTTCATAGAAACAAGTTTTTCCATCATAACTCTCTCATAGTCTATCAGATTATGACTACCTGCAAGCTTTAACATAGCATATTCACCGCTTACATTATATGCCGCTATCGGCAAGTTAGTATGGTTTCTAATGTCTCTTATTATATCTAAAAAACTTAAAGCTGGCTTTACCATTAAAATATCAGCCCCTTGAGCCTCGTCTGAAAGGGACTCCTCTATAGCTTCAAGTCTATTGGCAACATCCATCTGATATGTTCTTCTATCCCCAAAACTTGGGGTACTCTCAGCCACATCTCTAAAAGGTCCATAAAAAGCACTTGCAAATTTTGTACTATAGCTCATAATCGGAAGATTTTCATATCCTGAAGAATCCAAAGTTTCTCTTAAAGTTTCAATAATACCGTCCATCATACCACTTGGAGCTATCATATCAACTCCTGCTTTAGCGTGAACAAGTGCCTGCTTTGCAGATATTTTTAATGTTGCATCGTTATCTACAGAGTTTGTTTTTGGATCTAAGATACCGCAGTGACCGTGGTCTGTATATTCGCAAAAACAAAGATCTGTTACAACAAACATATCAGGATACTCTTTTTTAATAGCTTTTACGGTTCTTGCAATAATACTGTTAGTGTCAAGACATTCACTACCTATACTATCTTTAACATCAGGGATTCCAAAAAGTATAATAGATTTTAATCCAAGCTCCCTAATCTCTCCACACTCTTTTACTATCTCATCTATGCTCATTTGGAAAACACCAGGCATTGAAGAAACTTCTGTTTTAATACCCTCACCCTCTCTTACAAATAATGGATAGATAAAATCATCTGGAGTAAGTGTAGTTTCACGAACAAGCCCTCTTAGAGTCTCGTTCATTCTAAGTCTTCTAAATCTTTTAAACATTAATAACCTTTGTCTTTTTTAACTATATTTTGCTATAATCCCGACTATTTTAACAAACTAAGGTTTAAATATATATGAATATTGAAGTATCACAAATAGCTAATCTTCCGACCACACACGGGGATTTTTTAATTCAATCTTTTAAAGAGAACGAGAAAGAACATTTAGTGATATTCACAAAAGATCTAGGTGATACTGTAAACGTTCGTATCCACTCAGAATGTTTAACGGGTGATGCAATAGGAAGCATAAAATGTGACTGCCAAGCTCAGCTTAACTTTGCATTGGAGTTTATAAACAAACACGGTGGAATGGTTATTTACCTAAGACAAGAGGGTCGTAATATAGGGCTTTTAAACAAAGTAAATGCTTACGCCTTACAAGATAAAGGTTTTGATACTGTTGAGGCAAACCACCAGCTTGGTTTTGCTGATGATGAGAGAACATATGAGGTTGTTGATTTTATATTTGAAAAGTTCGGTATAAAAAAAATAAACCTTATCACCAACAACCCTAAAAAATTAGAGGATATAAGTGTCGAGATAGTAGATAGAATTCCCGTGATCGTAGGACACAACCCTAAGAACGAGAACTATCTAAAAGTGAAAAAAGATAAAATGGGGCATATTCTATAAGATGTTAAAAGCAAATATTGAAGCTATAGGCTTAGAGTTTGATGATATATTCTACGAAAGATGTGAAAAGTTTAAAGCACTTTTGCAAGAGTGGAGCGCGGTTCATAATCTGACTCGTGCAACTGCCGATAAAGAGATCTACGACAATATACTTGACAGTATCTATCCTATTAAGTTTCTAAACTCTTTTGAAAATATGGCTGATATAGGTACGGGTGCAGGGTATCCTGGGATGATACTTGCTATTGCAAGACCTGATGTAAATGTTAGCCTTATTGAGCCAAAAGCAAAAAGAGTTGCATTTTTAAATTTTGTAAAAGCCTCACTAAAACTAGATAAAGTAGATATCATACATAAAAGAGTTGAAGAGGTATCTCCAACAAAATTTGATCTTATAACATCACGCGCAGTAACCGATACATCACTTCTGCTAAGTCTTACAAATCACCTAAAAGACTCCCAAACAGAATACCTTTTTTATAAAGGGAGCAGCGTAGATGAAGAGATAAAAAATATCGAAAATTATGATATTATAAAAAGAGGTGAAAATAGAAACTACCTCTATATAAAAAGAAAAGGTTTATTTTGATTTTTAAAATTTTAGCTGTTGCAGTTGTTCTATTTTTAGTTTATATACTGTTTTTTAAGAAAAATAGAGAAGTGTCAGTAAAGAAAGACGACAAGGATATGATAGAAGATATCATGGTTGAATGCCCAAAATGTGGTACATTTGTATCAAAAAAAGAGGGTATTTTAAGCAATGGGCAATACTACTGCTCAAAAGAGTGCTTAAGCGGGAAATAGATGATACTTATAGGCGATAAGAATATACCGTATGAAACTATAAAAAAAGTAGCTGTATTAGAAGATATTGAGACTAGCGCTCCAAACTCTACGGTTATATTCAATTTTGATATCGGGTTTTTAAAATACTGCAAAAACAACGATATCAACTCCGCAGTGATAGTTTCAAATATCAAAGAAGCAATTTACGCAAACTCTTTAGAAGCTAGATATATTATAGTAACTAAAGAGCAAAGCCAACAAATCCAAAAGATAGCTACAGATTATATGTTTGATTCTAGAATACTTTGTATCATTGAAAATGAAGATGAGATAGAAGATGTAGCTTTAAAAGGGATTGACGGGGTTATATATAAAGAGCTTTTAAATAATTAAAAGCTCTCCCACTCGTCATCATTAGCTGCTAAGGGTTTTATCTCTTTTGGCTCCACTTTTTTAGGTGTTTCTACTTTAGTTTCAGTTTTAGGGAACTCTTTTCTAGCTTTAGGTGCTGCAGGTGTAGTTTTTTTTATCTCTTTTGGTTTCTCTATTTTCACATCATCTTTACCTAAGAACTCTTTAGAGTTTGCATCGTCAACTATATCTTTTGCTATTCTTTCAGTATTTAAAGCTATCTCTTGAGCATGAGTTGCAATATTTGCATTTTGTTGTGTTTTTTGATCAAGTGCATTAACAGCGTCGTTTATCTGCACTATACCGCTTTGCTGCTCTTTACTTGATGTTGAAATATCTGCTATAAGATCTATTGTTTTATCGATGTTTTCATTAAGACTTGTATAGCCGTTTATCATCTCGCCTGAAATCTGTTTACCCTCATTCGCTTTAGTTGTAGCTTTCTCAACAAGCTCTTTTATCTCGCTTGCTGCTTCAGCAGATCTTGCAGCTAGGTTTCTAACCTCACCTGCAACTACAGCAAAACCTTTACCTGCTTCACCAGCAGTCGCAGCTTCAACGGCAGCATTTAGTGAGAGGATATTTGTTTGGAATGCTATTTGATCAATTACGCTGATCGCTTCGTTGATAGCAGTTACCTCTTCATTTATCATATCCATAGATTGAGTGGTTCTACTTGCTAGATCTTGACCTTTTCCTGCTGCGTCGGTAACTTTATTTGCAAGCTGGGACATCATTGCCACTTTTTCTGTACTACTTGTAACATTTGAGGTAAGCTCCTCTAATGCTGCAGCGGTTTCTTCTAAAGAGGCTGCCGCTTCATTTGAGCTTGTATTTAAAAGATCCACATTTTCTAAAAGTGTTCTTGAACTACTTTCAAGCTCAATTCCCCTTTTTTTATTATCCAGAAGCATTTTCGATATAGCATCACCAAGTGAGTCGATACCATTTAGTAGTCTACAAACCTCACCTTTACATTTTACTTCTGTTTTAGCTCTAAAGTCTTCCTCTTTATACTTATCTAAAGTTATAAGTGCTTGATCTATTATCTCTTCAAGGGTATTTAGCATACTATTTAAAGCCGTTACCAATTCCGTGATATTTCTATTTGTACTATTTGCTTTTACCCTTGAGCTTAATTGACCAGTTTTGATCTCATTTACAACTTGTTGAACATTATCTATAACCAAGCAATCTTCTATATGCTCTTTATCCATTTTATCAAGATAGTTGTTGAAACTATGTGCTATTTGCGATGTTTCATCTTTTGTTGATATTTTGATCTTAGTGTGCCCGTCAGAAGTTTCAGATAGTTTTCCCATCGCTTCTTTTAAAATATCTAAAGGTGCTATGATACTTTTTGAAAGTAGAATATTAAAAACAAGTATAACTAAAACAATAGCTATTAGAAGTACTACTATTGTCATTATTGAATCACTTATCATCTTATCGTATTGAACTTGTGATTTATTTGCTTCTGCTTGTATTATCTTTAGCTCATCTATGATCGTAAACTTAAGATCTCTCCATGCTTTAAGAGATTTTTTCATATCATTTTTTTCTAGAAGAGAACCTGATGTCACTTTGGTATGTAAAGGTTTTACAGTAGCTAAATGTGTTACAACCTTTGATTCTAGTTTTTTATAAAGTTCTGCATTTAAATCTTTGAACTGTTTTGAATGTTTTTCAACTTGAGCTATAGCACTCTTCATAGTGTTTTTTGCTTTAGCTGAATTTGGATTTTGGAAAACAACACCTGATGATGAGTTAAATAGAAGTCCGCCGATATAGATCGATTTTAAACTATCGTTTTGTTTTGCCAGCTTTAAAGAGTGTTTATATTCATTTGAAAGGGAGTTTAAAGTGTTATATACTATAAATCCAAAAACAAATAAACCTAGCACTATAAGGGCACTATTTAGTTTTAACTTCAAACTGATCGTCATATTGTTTAGCATAAGTCATTCCACCTAATTATATTTTGTATTATTTAGTATAATATATTAATCTCTCTTATAAAGAACTTTTCTAATGATTTATAGTAGATTATTGACTTGTGTAGTTACTTTTGGTGTTTATATGAGTGGTAAGCTTAAAAGCTCTCCCACTCCTCATCGTTTGTTTTTGAACTTACAACTTTTTGTGTACTCTTAGGTTTAGATTGTGAAGTTACTTTACTTACAGTTTGAACTTCACTTTTTACACTTGCTGTTTTTACTTTTATATCGTTCTTCCCAATAAACTCTTTACTATCTGCATCTGCTACTACGCTTTGAGCTATACTTTGAGTTGACTCTGCTATCTCTTTTGTTTGGTTAGCTACACTTGCATTTGCTTGGGTTTGTTGATCTAGTTCATTTACTGCATCATTTATCTGAACTATTCCACTTTGCTGCTCTTTTGATGCCATCTCCACATCTTTGATAAGCTCTAGGGTTTTTGAGATATTTTCATTAAGCCCATTATATCCCGTGATCATCTTATCTGCTGTCTCTTTACCGCTATTTGCTTTTGATGTTGCGTTTTCTACTAGCTCTTTTATCTCTTTTGCAGCTTCTGCAGAACGTGCCGCAAGGTTTCTAACCTCTTGGGCAACTACGGCAAAACCTTTTCCTGCTTCACCAGCAGTTGCTGCTTCTACCGCTGCATTTAAAGACAAGATATTTGTTTGAAAAGCGATCTGATCGATAACGCTTATAGCTTCATTGATTGCACTTACTTGCTCATTTATCTCATCCATTGAAACGGTAGTCTCTTGTGCTAGTTTTTGCCCCTCATTTGAAGAGTTTGTTAGCTCATTTGCATAGTTTGACATCTTAACTACGTTTTCTGTGTTATTTGAGATATTACCAGTGATCTGCTCTAGTGCAGCTGCTGTTTCTTCTAAAGACGCTGCTGCTTCATTTGATGCTGTACTTAGCTTTTGTACATTACTCAACAGCACGTTTGCGTTATCTTGAAGGGTTACGCCGTTTGTCTTATTATCTACTAGCATTTGGTTGATAGAATCTCTAAGTATATTGATATTAACAATAAGTTTTTCAATTACACTGTTTTGTTCTATTCCATCTGTGTTAAGTTTAGATGTATAATCATACTTGGCATATTTTTCTAAAGTATCATTCACGAAAGAAAGTCTATCTTTTAGGTTTTTCAATCCGTTATTGATAGTGTTTTTTAGCTCTATTAATGACGCGTTATTTGTAGTAGCTTCTATATTTTGTGAAAACCAACCTTTTTCAACTTTACCCATAACCTCTTGAACATCTTTGATGAATTTTTTATCTTCATCTAAAAGTCTTTTAGTTTTCACAATATTTTCATTGATAAGTTTTGACATATTACCTATCTCATCTTTACTTGTAACCTTTAGAGGGTTTAGATCATTAGTCTCATTATTTAAATAGTTAAAAAATCCTATAAGACCCTCTTCTAGATTTTTAAGAGGAGTGATCAAAAGTTTTTGAGATAAAACAGATACTACAAGAACTATTAGTATCAGAACTATAACAGAGATTATTGCTATGGTAGATAGCACTGAATACATATTATTTTTATCTGCCTCTTCTATCTCTTTGATCTTTTTATCTATATCATCGGTATAAACACCTGTTACCAAAGTCCAATTCAATGACTTAATATATTTTGAGAATGCAACTTTTTTAATTATATTATCCGTACCTGGTTTTTTATAATAATACTCTATAAATTTATTATCATCGTTGCTAGAATCTATCAAGGCTTTTCTAAAAGCAAACCCTTTTATATCAGGTGATAAGATATTTGTTTCTTTTCCATTTAAGTTTGGTTTAGTTCCATGAAAAGCAAAATAATATTTGCCGTTCTTATACTCATATGCAAAGAAATAGCCGCTATTATTTAAAAATCTAGATGCTGAAGCTATATCTATAACTTTTTGTTTTGCATCTTCTATATTATCACTTGTAGCTACAACTTTTTCTATAATTGACGTAAGGGTTAATATCTCGTTTTTTATAAACTCTTTTTTCTCATCATAAACAGCTTTTTCAAATATTTTTTCATTTTTTATATTGTTTTGTAGAGTTAGAATAGTTATAGCTGTTCCAACCGATACAACTACCAATATAAGAGGAATAATAACCAATACGAAAATTTTTTGCTTTATACCGTTTAACACTTTAAAATCCTTTATCAATATAACTATTTTGGAATTGTACATCAAAATAGTATGCTTTATTCTTAGATAAAAAAAACTATATTGTTCCCATATACAAATCTATCTTAGAAATATCCAGGTTTTTGATAATAATTTTAATTGTATAGTTTAGTAATTTTAATAATTATATAAAAATAGCCTATTTTGTTAAATATAAAATTAATTTAAATATTTAGAAAACTGCTTTAGATTAAGTGTTGTGAAGCTTACCACTTAAATTTATTGTTTGTCCAAAAGCCTTCAGTATAACCTTGGGAGTCAAGACTTTTATCAGCTTTTTTAACAGGAGTACCGAAAGTTTGACTACCTGATTGGATATTATAAAAGCTGCTATCATCATCAACTAGGGTGCTAAATAGAAAAATAAAAAATCCAATTATAATACCTACAATAAATATTGTCTTCAATTTGGAAAATAAACTATTCTTTTTTTTCATATCTATACCTAAAATAATTTTTATAAACTTAGTATACTAAGGATTTACTAAATCCTAAGTAAGATAAAATAATTAATAACAAAATAATGACAATATCTACCCTTATTTGCAAGGAAAGAACCCTCATTAGATCTGTGTTTAATATCTCACCCCTTCCCTCACCAAAATACGGCTTTTGTATAACTCTACCGAAATATGAGGTTGCACCTCCAAGTTTAACATCAATACACAATGCCATTGCTGAAATGGGATGTCCCGCATTTGGGCTTTGATGCTTTTTACCGTAAGTGTAAAAGTTAAGTAGTGCTTTTTTGCTTAAAAAAAGTATCGAGATTAAAATTGCCGTTAAACGCGCAGGGATAAAGTTTGCAATATCATCAAGTTTTGCACTAAACTTACCAAACTTTTCATAGCGCTCATTTTTATACCCCACCATTGAGTCTAAAGTGTTTATCCCTTTATAGATAAAAACTCCGTAAAGCCCGAAAATACTTAGATAAAACAGCGGTGCAATTACACCGTCGCTTAGGTTCTCTGCATAGGTTTCAATAGCGGCTTTATTGATATCACTTTGGCTTAAGTCTTTTGTATCACGGCTTACAAGGTATTTGATATTTTGCGGATTGTCCAAGATATCTCTTACACTCTCATATAGCATCTTTGAAGCTAGGCCGCTTGAAGCGATAAGTGCTAAAATAAATACATTATCTATAAAATACTCTAAAATAAATACTACGCAAAATATTAAAAATAAAAGGGAAAGGTTTAAAACCACCCCTCTAAAAATGGAATCTTTATAAAAATATTTCTCGAACCATTTTATAAAATCCCCCATAAATACAACGGGATGCTTATAATATTTTATAAAATTAAACTCTCCAAAAATTCTATCTATAATATACGCTATCAAGGTTATTTCAAAAAACATAGTGGAATAATATCATATTATGCTAAAGGATATATCATGAAAGTGCTTTTAACAGGTTCTACCGGATATATCGGTAGAAGACTAAAACAAAAACTATTAGATGATACAAATGTTGAGTTAAAACTTTTAGTTAGAAATAAAAACTCTATCTCACTCGAAGCTAAACAATCAGCAGAAGTGATCGAAGGTGATACTTTTAATCTAGCCGTATTAAAAGAGGCATTAAGCGGTGTAGATACGGCTTATTATCTAATACACTCTTTAAACAAAGATGATTATAAAAATCTAGATAGAATATCTGCTAAAAATTTCATCAAATCTGCCGAGGAGTGTGGAGTAAAAAGAGTCATCTATCTAGGTGGCTTAGGTGTAAAGAACGACCACACCAGCAAGCATTTACTAAGTAGGATAGAAACTGGTGAGATACTAAGCTCATCTACAAAAGTACAAACCCTATGGATAAGAGCTGGAGTTATTATAGGATCTGGAAGTGCAAGCTTTGAGATAATAAGAAACTTAGTGGAGAAACTGCCTATTATGACCACACCAAAATGGGTATCGACAAAAGCCCAGCCCATAGCAGTTGATGATGTACTAAGTTATCTTTATGAAGCAATATATTTAAAGCATAAAGATAATTTGATCGTAGATATTGGTTCTCAAGAGTTAAGCTATAAAGAGATGATGCTTCAAACTGCACAGGCTCTTGGTTTAAAAAGAAGACTATTACCAGTCCCTTTTATGAGCATAAATATCTCCTCATATTGGCTAAACCTTTTTACTCCCGTACCTTTTAGTGTAGCAAAAGCATTAATAGAAGGTTTGGAGTCAGAAGTAGTAATACAAAACGATAATGCAAAAAAATATTTTCCTCAAATTGAACCTATCTCTTACATACAAGCCGTGCAACAAGCAGAATATGAGATAAAACAAAACCAAGTATTAAGCCGCTGGAACGACAACGGTGGAAAGGTTTGGGATGAAGTTCACGATAGAGAGTTTAGCGATGCAATATTCGTAGATAGAAAAAGTGCAGATATCTCAACTATAGATGAGCATAAAATATTTGAAGTCTTTACATCTATCGGTGGCGAGAACGGCTGGTTTGATTTTGATATCCTTTGGGAACTTAGAGGTATTGTTGATAAGATGATAGGCGGTGTTGGACTAAAAAGGGGAAGAAGAGATCAATGTGACCTAAGAACAGGAGACTGTCTTGATTTTTGGAAAGTAGTCGATATAAAAAAAGATGAAAGGCTTTTACTCTACGCACAAATGAAACTTCCGGGAAATGCATGGTTGGAGTTTAAGATAAAAGATAATGAACTTATCCAATCAGCCTATTTTTATCCAAAAGGGGTATGGGGAAGATTGTACTGGTACTCACTTATCCCTTTACACTATTTTGTATTTAATAATATGATAAAAAGTATAGTTGCTAAGGCTAAAGAGCTCTAAGTATCCTATCTATGTCTAGCCTGCTTTTCATCTCATCTACAAACTCTCTAACCCTATCTTTTTTATAGTTTTTAAACCACTCATCTACAAAAAGTCCATGAGAAAATGTACCGTAGATATGATCAGCTTTATACTCTTGAGGATATTTTTTACTTTGACCATGATGTATCTCAAAAAGATCACCCTCTTTTTTCAAAGTTTTTTGTTTATAAAAGATAATATCATCATCTATAAAACCAAACCCTTTTTCTAAGCTAGGCTCACTTACCTCTACACACTCATTATCCGTAATATATGAAAAAAGCATCTGATAACCACCGCAAATACCAACTATATGATTTGATTTATTTTTTTCAATATCTTTTATCTGATCAAATAAACCCGTCTTTTTAAGCCACTGAAGATCTTTTATAACCAGTTTGCTTCCAGGCAGTATCACACACTCATACTGGCTCAAAGATACATTTGATTCTATAAACTCCACACACGTGTTTGGGTCTGCTATCAAAGGCTCAAAATCGTTATAGTTGCTCATATAAGGGTAACGAATAACTGCCACCTTTCTTGTTGACGCAGAACAATCTTGGACAAAGTTCTTTAAGCTTGCACTATCTTCAAACCCTAGATTAAAAGGGGTGTATGGAAGCACACCTAAAACAGCTATTCCAAACTCTTTTTCAATGATCTCTATCCCCTTATCAAACAGGCTTAGATCACCCCTAAATTTATTTACTATTACACCGATTACATTCTTTTTTAGTTTTTCAGGCAGTAGATTATAAACTCCATATATAGAAGCAAACACTCCCCCTTTTTCAATATCTGCTACTAAGATTATCTTTGTGTTATATTCTTCTGCTATAAAGATATTTGAAAGGTCTTTATCCATTAGGTTTAGCTCTACAGGACTTCCTGCTCCCTCACAAACTACGCAGTCGTATTTGCTGTCCAAATACTCAAAACAACGTTTAACGGCAGGCTTTAAAGTATCTAGATCGCGGTAATATTCACGAACATCCTTATCTTTTACCACCTGCCCCTCTACGATAAGTGAAGCAGAACTTCCCCTGCCTGATTTTAAAAGTACGGGATTTAGATGATACGATGTAGGTACACCCAAAACATCTGCTTGAAAATACTGCGCTATGGCAATCTCAGAGCCGTCATCACAAACGTGAGAGTTATTGGAAACATTTTGCGCTTTAAATGGAGCTACACTATAACCTAAGTCTTGTAGTATCTTTGCTATTACAAAGGTGATTGTTGATTTTCCTGCATCGCTACTTGTACCGAATATGCTTATATTTCTCATTATATCTGCGCTAACGCCTCTTCAAATGCACTTAGATCTTTTTGGCTTTTTACAGCTATTCTTACATAGTTTTCACCCAAGCAGTCAAAATTTGAGCAGTCGCGAACCATTATCTTAAAAGGCTCTAGTTTTTCTTGAAACTCTGCAGCACTCATATTTGAAAGCTCTGCCATTAAAAAGTTGCCGTGGCTTATCATATACCCCTCAAACATTCCGCTAGGTGCTTGATCTAAGATATACTGTAAATACTCTTTTGATCTTTGCATCTTACCTTTGGCAAACTCTTTATATTCGCTGTCTTCTAACATCTTTTGGATATAAAGTGAATCAAAAGCAGATATCTTCCAAAGCGGCTCTTTGCTTTTTAAAGCATTTATATTCTCTTTATTTGAGATAACCACACCTGCTCTAACACCTGCACAACCATAAAACTTAGTAAGGGAGCGCAAGATATAAAGTTTATCGTATTCGTTTATATATTTTGCCATAGAATCAAATTCGCTAAACTCCAAAAACGATTCGTCAATGATTATAGTTGCGTTCTTTGATCTCCAAAAGGGCATCATCTCTTCAAGCTCATAAAAGCTTCCCTCAGGAGTTGTAGGGTTTACAAATACCACCAAAGAGTCTTGGGGTATATCCTCACCTGCATTGATAAGCCTATTTACAAGCTGAACAACTTTTCCATTTAGCTTTGCCGCTTTTTTATACTCTGTATAAGCAGGTGCATATATTACACAATCTTTATTCTCTAAAAATCTCATTAGTGAAAAAATCGCAGAGCTACCGCCGTTAAAGACTTCAAGTTCATCAGTATCCACACCAAAATTTAAAGAGAGTGCTTGATAAAGTTCATCATATTTAGGATAGCTTTTTAGATTTGTATCAGATAGATCGATATCAACCTTGGGAGCTACGAAATGGATATTTGAAGATAAATCGATCACTTCATCTACACTGCACCCCACTTTTGAAGCAAAATTTTTTATATCTCCGCCGTGTTCAAACTCTTTCATAGCAGCTCTATCCTTTTTAATAAACTTTTATAATCTCTATTGTCTAAATATCTATTTATCGCATAGTAAAGCATAGCGTATTTTATATACTCTTTAAACTCATCTAAACCTATATCTGACCCGTAAGCTTTTAAAAGTATCTTATACTCTTTGTCATCTTTACAAAATGATATTGCCGATACGGAAAGATCAAAGATAAAATCACCAGTGCACGCTTCATTGAAATCAAATACGCAAGAAAGCTTTTCATCTTTAAACATAGCATTATCTATAAAAAGATCACCGTGAATTATCCCCTCATTTTTTAACTCTATATCGATTGAATCAAATACATTTTGAAATCTATCATACCCGCTTTCATCTATAAGCTTTTGCACCTTTTGTTTTGTAAAAAGCGCTTCATTTGAGCTTTGTAAACCTTTAGTTAAACTATGAAATTCTTTTAAGAACTTTGCTATCTGCTCTATGGCACTTTTAGAGCTTTGCTCTAAAATAGAGCCTTCACATTTTTTATAGATCAATGCAGGTTTACCTTTTAAAATAAACGGCTCTTTTTCTATTTTGGAGATTGGAAGCTCTTTACAAAGATTTAACAGCTTAAGCTCTTCATCCAAGCTCTCTTTAGTGCTTTTCTCAAAAAGTTTTAAAATATATTTATTATCTAAGATATAAACCGTATCCCTCACACCACTTTGGGTAGGGCTTAAAATATCTACATTAAAAAAAGGTTTTATATCTTCAATAGTGAGTGGTGTTTTGATCCCCAAAGGTGCTCCTAAATTTTAAAAGTGCTAATTTTACAATAGTTTTGTTATAATCCCAAAAAAATTTTAAAAGGCAACTCGTTGCCTACTTTAGAATTTTGCTTCTTTTAGGTGGAATTTATTTCCACCGTTAAAAAGAATTTACAATAAACAGGTTCCTTTCAAATAGGGAACCAATTTGAAAGGAGGAAGATATGTTAAGTAATGCAAAAAGATACTTTAGTTTCTTTGGAATACTCGCTTCAAGCGTAAATGCAAAGATACAAGCAAACTACAGCAGTATAAAGATATTAAGCTTTTTCACACTGCCAAAGATCGTAATAACTACGACCATATTACTAAGACAGCCCGTACTGGCACAAAACAAAACACAAAAAAACAACTAAAGGAAAAAAATGAAACCAAATACAAAACTAAGCTTAGTTGCAAGCTTTATAATAGCAACCAACACACTCGCAAATGACACTCAAGATCTAGGATCTATCACAGTAAGCTCAGCAAACAAATCTGAACAATCTATAAAAGATATAACATCTAATGTTGAAGTTATCACAAAAGATGAACTTGAAGCTAAACATATTACAACCGTAGCGGAAGCATTAAACCAAATAAGCGGAATAAACTATACAAGCAACGGTGGAATAGGAAGTACGACCTCACTTTTCTTAAGAGGTATGAACGATAATAGAACACTGATTTTAATAGACGGTATAAGATACCAAGACCCGTCAAATACAAGCGGAGCAAATATTGCTCACCTAATGGCACAAAATATTGAAAAAATAGAGATAATAAAAGGAGCACAAAGCGGTATCTGGGGTGCAGATGCGGTTTCTGGCGTAATAAATATAATCACAAAATCACCTAAGAGCGGAACTCACGGAAGCGTAAACCTTGAAGCTGGAAGTTTCGGTACTAAAAAACTTGGAGCTGCAATATCGCATAAAACAAAAGAGTTTGACGTGCAAGCTTCTGGACAAAAAGTTGAAAGTGATGGTTTTACAACCTATGCACCATATGGTAAAGATATAGAACAATATGAAGATGATGCATATGAGAACACAACTTTAAATTTAAAATCAAACTTTTATCTAAACGATAACTCTAAAATAGGGTTTAACATCACAACTATCGATGCACTTAAAGAGTACGATACAAGCGGCAATGCAAATAGTACAACTTTAAAAAGTGATATTGATACAAAACTTTATGCACTTAACTATGAACTTAATATAGATAAACACTCATTAAACGTAAAGTATGAAAAAAGTGATTTCTCAAGAGAAGAGATAGGTACGACTTTTGGTGTAAAAGAGTTTAACGGTGAAAGTGATAATGTTGAGCTAAGAGATGATTTTAAATATAACGATAGCAGCATATTGATCATGGGTGTTGGAGCAAGCAGTGACGATGTAGAATACCAAACTGCTGCGAATGTAAGTGCGACTAAAAAAAACAAAGATAAATATCTATACCTTACAAACTCAAATAGATTTGACAATACGGTATTTACTCAAAGCTTAAGACACGACAACTACGATAACTTTGATAGTAAAACAACAGGTAAACTTGGAGTTAAACACAACTATGCAAAAGATATTTATGTGTCATCTAACGTGGCAACTGCTTATAACGTACCAAATATAATCCAAGAGCTTAACCCTTGGGGTGCAACAAATACAAATATAAACCCTGAAAACTCAAAAAGCGCAGAGCTTACTTTTGGATACAAGTCACTTAAAACTACAATCTTTTATCAAAGTATCGAAGACCTTATAGAGTGGTATGACCCAACTCCTACAAACTACTTTAACAACGATGCACAATATGCAAACAAAGATGGAAAAAGTAAATTTAAAGGTCTAGAGCTTGACTATAAGAACGATATATTTAAAGATACTCTGTTTACTTTAAACTATACGGTTCTTTCTGCAAAAGATGAAGATGGAAAGTTCTTACAAAGAAGAGCAGATAAAACACTAAAGTTTGGACTTGATTATTTCGGTATCCAAAAGCTACACCTAAATCTAAACGGTGAATATGTTGGTGATAGATATGAAAGAAGTGGAAAAAGCGGGGATCAAACAGGAAGATATACAGTTGCTAACTTTGCAGCTAACTATGATGTAACAAGTTCAATAAAAACTTACCTAAAAATTGATAATATCACTGACAAATATTACCAAACGGTAAGAGGATATGCTACAAGCCCTAGAGCGGCTTACGCAGGAGTAAAGGTTAGCTTTTGATCAAAATAGTTCTTGTTTTATTTTTTGCACTAAACCTATTTTCTTACGATAGGATAATAGCTCTAAGCCCATCTATCAACGAGATAATATTCTCTCTTGGAAGCGGTGATAAGATAGTGGGAAATACCGATTTTTGCAACTATCCAAAAAAGGCAAAAGATAAACCAAAAGTTGGGGGATATTTCTCCCCTAACTTAGAGAAGATATTAAGCCTAAAACCAGATATCGTAGTGATGCAGCAATCAAGCCGTAAGCTATCTTTACAGCTTGAAAAACTAGGTATAAAAACAAAGATCGTAAAACTTACAACCTTGCAAGATATCAAAGATACGGTAACTATTATCGGCGATGTACTGGATAAAAAAAATGAAGCAAAGCTTTTACTTCAAAAGATGCAAAAAGCACTTTATGATCTAAAAGGGATAGTAACAGATAAAAAGATATTGATAGTGATAGGGCATAATCTAAGCTTGGAAAAAAGAATATTTGTAGCGGGGCAGAACCTATACTTTGATGATATTATAAATCTAAGCGGGAACACCAACGCTTTTAAAAGCCAAAGAAAGGGTCAGCCTATTTTAAATATGGAGAATATCATCGCTACAAACCCTGATATCGTGATACTTTTATCACCATACAAAAAACAAAAAGGCTTAAGTGATAGTGATCTTATAAACCCATGGTTGAAGCTGCCAATAGAAGCGGCAAAAAAACAAAACATCTATATTATAGATAAAGATTATGCAGGTATTGCAAGTAATAGACTGATCTACTTCTTAGATGATCTAAAAGGGATATTTCAAAGTGTTAAAAGTAAATAACTACTCAAACTATATTTTAAAAGATATAAACCTTGAGCTTCAAGAGTTTCAAAACCTTATAATTTTAGGCTCAAACGGTGCAGGTAAAACCACACTTGCCAAAGCTATATGTGGTCTTATCCCAAACGATCGTGTTACGATAGATATGAAAAATCCTTCACAAATATATGGTCAAGAAAAAACATCTTTGATCAACTATATCCCACCAAAACTTGAAGTGTTTGATGAGCATATAAGCGTATATGAGTTCTTGGAGCTTAACCGTTTATATAAACAAGATAAGATAGAAGATACCCTTAATCTTTTAGATATACAAAAACTAAAAGATAAATCGTGCAAGAATCTTAGCAGCGGTGAAGCTCAGCTTTTACTTTTAGCGGGAGCACTACTTCATAATGCCACTTTTACAGTGTTTGATGAGATCACATCAAACCTTGATCCTAAAAGATTAAGATCGGTATTTGATATATTAAAAGATAAAAATACACTAAGAGCTAAGATCATTATTACACACAATCTACACTTAGCTTATAAACTGGGATTTGATATTCTATTTATGGAAGATGGGAAATGCTCATACTTTGGAGCTAACGAAGAGTTTTTTAGTGATGAGAACCTAAAAAACTATTTTAACGGAAGCGTTAAAAAAGTCGATGATAGTATAGTGGTGGATATATGAAAAAGTTTATATTTATACTCTCTATTATCGCTATTGCTATCTCACCTTTTTTTGGGCAGATAGATATCTCTATAAATAAGATATTTGATCAAACAAGCGTAGATCACCAAATATTTTGGGATATTAGATTTCCTAGAACACTTTTAGCTTTTTTTACTGGAGCTATATTATCTATGGGCGGGCTTATATTTCAAAGCGTATTTAGAAACCCAATGGGTACACCTTTTACTCTTGGTGTTGCAAGCGGAGCAACTCTGTTTACTGCAATAGGTATCATCTTAGGCTTTAGTTTTTTTATATCTATCTTTGCTTTTATGGGTGCTATTCTTACTATCATCATCTTATTTTTAGTTGCAAATAGATTTAAAAGCTACGATACATCATCATTGCTTCTTGTAGGTATTGCTTTATCTTTCTTTTATAGTGCATCTTTAATGGTGATGTTCTTTATAAGTGACCTAAACCAAAGCTATGAGATAGTAAGGTTTACAATGGGAAGCTTGGACATTGTTGGTTTCTCAAATATCTATATCATATCTTTATCGGCACTTTTTGTGCTATTTATGATAAAAAGATACTCATATGAACTAAAACTTTTACTAACCTCTTACGAGTTTGCCCAGCTTAAAGGGATAAACGTAAAAAAAGTGAACTATATCTTGCTATTTAGTGTTTCAGTTGGTGTTGGTGTTGCCGTAAGTATAACTGGACCTATAGGTTTTGTGGGACTAATAGTGCCGCATATCTTAAAGACCATATATCAAAAAAGTAATGATAAACTAGTAGCCCAAAGCTTTTTTTACGGTGGGGCATTTTTGGTTATCTGCGATCTTATTGCAAGAAATATGGGAAGTAGTTCAGATATACCTATAGGTGTAGTTACCTCATTTTTAGGTGCACCGTTCTTTATATATCTAATTATCAAGAGGAAGAGAAGTTAACCCTATAGATTTAAACTACTTTGATACTTTTCAAGTATTTTAACTACTTCTTTTCTCATAGTTTTTTCATCATCATTTGATATATATCTATATTCTTTTATAATCTCATCATAAATTTTTGTTGATTTTATTTCAGAATATCCTTTTCTATCAGACTTTCTATCTTTTGAAGGAATTAAACTATCAAAATAGTCTCTTTTACCTCTTAATGTATTTGGCTTTACATTTAAAACATCACTTAAAGCTTCTATCGCTTTTGTAGAACTTATGTGTAATCCAAATAATTGTTCATGATCAAACCTACTTAAATAGTACGCTATTATAAGCAAATCTTTATTTGATATATGTGGGTCTTCATTTTTTTGAAGTATATAATATCCTGCCACACCTAAAACACCAGCAGCAAGCATTCCCATAGGTCCAGACTTCATAAGTGCTCTAGCTCCTGCGGATGCTGTCATAGCTGTGGCAGTAGCATTTAAGATATCTTGCATACTATCTTTTTCATTTGTTGTATTTTTCACATGATTTTCTAATGCACCTATCATTGAAAAAAGCTCTAACTTATCTTCAAATTTAAATTCACCTTGAGTAAGTGCATTTTTAAGGATAAGCTCTATATCTTGTAATAAAGCAGATAACTCATCATCTTCTTTGAGACTACTTTTTATAGCTCCAAATCTTGATGCAATTTCAAATATATCATCATTTATATTATCTTTTTTTAATATATTTTTTAAAGATGTAATATTTTCAACAATATCAACCATAGAGTTCTCCTTATTAATTATAGAAATATATCATATTTATTCTTATATATATATTTTAAGTATACTTTTATACTTATTTACTTAATTAAGCAATATTTAAATATTTTAATGTAAGAATTTTATTAGTTAAGTAAAAAGGCAATGAAATGAAAGAAAAAATAAATACTCTTTTAAAAGAGATTAGTAAAGATATATATGAGAAAGATGAAGCTATAAAATTATCACTTTTAAGTGCTTTATCTGGAGAGAGTATATTTTTACTCGGTGCTCCTGGTGTAGCAAAAAGTTTAATATCAAGAAGATTAAAATATATCTTTGAAGATGCTACTTCTTTTGAATATCTTATGAATAGATTTTCAACTCCTGAAGAGATATTTGGTCCTGTAGCAATCTCAAAACTTGAACATGATAAATATGAAAGAGTTACAGAGAACTATCTACCTACATGTGATGTAGTTTTTTTAGATGAGATTTGGAAAGCTGGACCATCTATTCAAAACTCACTTCTTACTGTACTAAATGAAAAAGTATATAAAAATGGTACACAAGAGGAAAAAATAAAACTAAAAGCTCTAATCTCAGCTTCAAATGAACTCCCAGCTAAAGGTGAAGGTCTTGATGCACTTTGGGATAGATTTATCATAAGATATATTGTTGATAATATACAAGATGATGAAAACTTTTTTGATATGCTTACTTCAAATATATCACTTGATATAAATATTGAATCATCTTTAAAAATATCAGAAATTGAATATATTAAGATACAAAAAGAGGCAAAAAATATACAAATGCCAATAGAAGTACTAAATACAATAAATATAATCCGTAAAAAAATATCACAATACAATGAAACACATAAAGATAAAGAAAATTTTATCCCACTTTATATCTCAGATAGAAGATGGAAAAAGATTTGGAATATACTACAAACATCTGCATATCTAAATTGTAGAGATAAAGTTGACCTTATGGACTGTTTTTTAATAGTCCATATGATTTGGAATGAAGAGGAAGATATTGAAATTGTAAAAAATATCATCCTTGAAACTATTCAAGAGCATGGATACTCTTTGCAATTTGATTTAACAAAATATAGGGATATGATTGATGAGTTACAACAAGATATTAAAACTTTTACCTCTTATATTAGAAAAATACCTACTAAAAAGAAAAAAACAAAAAGATATAATGAAGATGAATATTATCAATTAACAGATAAATCTAATTACATATATTATGTTTTAAAATCTGATATAGATAATACTAAAATAAATGAATGGACTGATAATATACAAATATATAGTTTAAATAATCAGAATAGCTTAGAAGAAGAACACTATGATAGTTTTTATAGACAAAATGAACTTCTATTAATAGATAATGAAAGATATCCAAATAAAACATACACATTAGAGGAGATAGATTATGAAACTATAGAAGTTGAATCTATAGCACCTAACCAACCTACTTTGAATGACTGGAATACTAGAGTAAAAAATATTTTAGCTGAAATTGAAAAAGATAAAAAAACTATAGCTTCATATAAAGATATTGAACTAAAAACTTTAAAAGAAAATATCTTTGTTGATATTAAGTTATCTAAATATGTAGAAAAAAATCTTTTTGAACTTATTGGAAGACTTATGAGATATGAAAATGAAGTTGAGAAATTAAAGGATAGTTATGAAAACCTTAACTAAAGAGTTTCATCCTGCTATACAAAGATATATAGAACATAGTAATGTTGAAAATAGAGATACTAGATATAGTTTTGTAAAATCACTTTTTGATAAATTTGAAGATGAAAATAAAAAGGTTGAAACTAAATCAAAATTCAAAGATATAGTAGAGGAAATTGGAAGTGAAAAAAAAGTTCAAACTGTAGTAAAAAATATACCAGAACTAAAAGATAAAATTGCACTTGAAACTATAGATTTTGTAAAAAAAGCAGATAATGAAATCAAAAAAGCAATATATAATGAGAAGTCTGATGAGATTGACTTATATAATGAGATTCAAGAAATAGAATTTGAACAATTTTATGAGAATAAAACAGATAAGAGATATAGAGACCTCCTAAAAAAAATAATACCTTGGCAACAAGTCACAAGATTTTACGATAATCTATCTGACAAAGCAGGCAAAAATCATGAGGAGAAGAAACATTATTTTGAAATATTTAAAGATGATATGAAAAGTTCTATCGATAAAAATACTTTAGATATTGAATTAAAAGTTTTAGAAGAGCTAAGAAAGCCATTCCTTAGTGAACTTTATAAAAAGATAGATGCTATACAAAAATTATATAACTATATTTCCCCTTTTACAAAAGATTTAGGAAGATTTTGGGATAAAAGTGAAGGACTTTGGCAAAATATAGATTTTGATATTTTAGAAAACTATAATAAACTATTTAAAAATGACCCAACTATTCAAGAGTTAGCTGAACTTTTAGGGAGATTAAAAGACACTCAAAAAGAGATAGAAGAGGTTGAATTTAGAGATAGTAAAATCATACAAAAGCCTAAAATAAATCCATATTTTAAAGAAGAGATTATAGGAGTAAAAGAGAGTGATGATATAAACCATCTACTACCTACCGAGATAGGACTTTTATCTAAACAAAGCACAAAAAGTATCTTTTTCAAAAAATATAGTGAAAAAAAACTTCAAACATTTGATTTTCATTCAATTGAAAAAGAAGATGTTGAGAAGGAGTTTTTAAATAAAAAAGAGAGTTCAAAAGAAAAAAATAAAGGTCCTTTTATAGTTTGTGTAGATACAAGTGGTTCTATGAATGGTACACCTGAAAATATAGCAAAAATGATAACTTTTGCTATTTTAAAAATAGCTCAAAAAGAAAATAGAAAAGCATATCTTATATCATTTTCTACAAGTATTAAAACACTTGATTTAACAAATATAGAAAACACACTTGAAAAAATAGTAAGTTTTTTAAGTATGTCTTTTCATGGAGGAACAGATAATATTCCAGCTATAAAAGAAGCTATACAAATGACAAATAAAGATGACTATAAAGATGCAGATGTATTGATGATAAGTGATTTTATAATGCCAAGTTTAGATGAAGATACAAAAAAACTTGTAGAGATAGCAAAAGCTAAAAAAACAAAGTTTTATTCACTTTCTATTACAAATAATTCTAATGAAAATATATTAAATGAATTTGATGAAAATTGGATATATAATACAAATGATATGTATGCTTTAAAAAAGCTAGTAACTAATCTAAAGAAAATAAGCAATTAAAAAAGCTTATTTTCTTTAAGTCTATTTAATACATCCTCTGCCACAATCAGCTTCATACAATTATGATGTTTTAGAGGGCATACCCTTTTCATACACGGAGCGCACTCCATCTCTTTACGGATAAGCATCTCATGTTCATTCATCCATTGGTGGGTTTCAATATGGCGTGTTGGTCCAAATATTGCAACCGTAGGTATGTTAAAAGATGCAGCTAAATGCATAGGTCCTGAATCATTGGTGATAAATAGATCAAGTCTAGCTATCTCATAGATAAGCTCATCTACACTTGTTTTACCTGCTAGGTTTTGGTAGTTTTGCACCCCAGCATGCAATAGCTCTTTTTCAATATCACTTGCGATATCGATTTCACCTGGACCGCCGAATATTTTAATGTCATATTTTTGCGATAATGCTATAGCTACTTTTGCAAACTCTCCAGAATACCATCTTTTTGCACTTCCGTAAGTTGCTCCAGGGTTTAATCCCACGGTTGGCTTATCGTTTACTTTTATCTTTGATCTTAGATAAATCTTTAGCTTACTAGGTTCAAGCTCACTACTTAAAGAGTGCTTTATAAAGTCGTTGTAACGGATCACTTGGTGAGTATCAAGCTCTTTATCCATCCTTTGATATCTAAACTTTTGTTTTGCATCAACAAAAAAAAGTAAGAATTTAGTGGTAAAATTCTTTCTAAAACTTAGTGCTATATCAAAGTTTTTCCCTGCACTTTTTGCTAACTTATAAAGGTTTAGATATCTAAAGCCTTTTTTCTTACTATCATCAATAACTATCTTTTCAACATTTGGATGATTTAAAAAAAGTTTAGTAGATACAAAAGAGCCGAATATGGTTAGCTTTGCATTTGGGTATAGTTTAACTATATTTTCTATGGCAGGGGTTGTCATTACGGCATCCCCAAGCCATGTAGGTATCTCGATAAAGATTCTCATTTGGTCTTTATTAAACTCCGCAGATTCTCTCAATAGTCTTTGTGGTACTTTGACCATCAACGAACTGCACAAGTTTCACTTCATCTGCAATATCGCTTCCCACAACCTCTTTACCTTCATAATCTCCGCCTTTAACTAATACATCTGGTTGAACTAGTTTTATAAGCTCATAAGGGGTGTCTTCATCAAATTTAACTACAAAATCTACACTCTCAAGAGCAGCTAATACATAAGCTCTATCATCTTCTGCGTTTATTGGTCTATCATCACCCTTTAATCTTTTAACACTATTATCGGTATTAAGTCCAAGGATAAGTACGTCACCGAATGATTTTGCAGTATCAAGATAAGTAACATGACCACGGTGAAGAATATCAAAACAACCGTTTGTGAACACTATCTTTTTACCCATTTTTTTAAGTCTTTCAACCTGCACTTTAATCTCATCAAATGTTTTTATATGGTTTCCAATACTTCCTTTATGAAGACTAATTCTATAATCCTCTATCTCATCTAAGGTTGCTGTTGCACTTCCTAGTTTCCCTACAACAACACCAGCTGCTAAGTTTGCAAACTCTAAGGCTGATACAAGATCTTTTTCATAAGCTAGGGCGTAACCTAGTGAAGCTAAAACTGTATCACCAGCTCCAGTTACATCATAAACTTCCCTTGCAACGGTTGGCTTAATAGTAAGTTTATCATCAAAGATAGCTATACCATCCTCACTTAAAGTGATAAGTGAGATATCAAGTTCGGCTACATCTTTTAGTTTTTTTAGAGCTTCTATCAACGTAGTATCATCAACTATCTCTATACCTGAAGCCTCTATCGCCTCTTTTTTATTTGGTGTTAAAAGGTAAGCGCCTTTGTATTTGCTATAGTCTTTACCTTTAGGGTCAACTAAAACCTTTTTACCTTTAGATCTTGCATGGTTTATAATATCACTTGTAAGTTGGTCAGTTAAAACACCCTTACCGTAATCTGAAAGCAGTACGATATCATAATCATCATACTCGCCGCAAAAGAACTTAAACTCTTCAAACATAGCGTGTGCGGTTTTTGGTTTGATATCCTCTTTGCTCTCTCTATCGTATCTAACAACTTGCTGATGTGAAGCTATAAGCCTGCTTTTTTTAGATGTTTTTCTACCTTTTTCCTCTATTAAGTAAGAGTTTACTTTCATATCAGATAACATATCTTTTAGCTCTTCACCAACCTCATCATCACCAATAGCAGAGATAACACCTACGGTACAACCCATCGCATGAAGGTTATTTACAACATTTCCCGCTCCACCTAGTACAGTTGTCTCCCTTTGTACATCTACCACTTGAACAGGAGCTTCAGGAGATATTCTATTTACATTACCCCAAAGGTAATGATCGATCATAAGATCACCTACAACTAAGATCTTAGGTACACTATTTATCATGTTTCACTTCTTTTTCAAATAATCTTTTAATCTCTGGAATATAAGCTTTAATACCGTCCTCCATAGTAAATCTAGGCTCATATCCTAGATTTTGAGTAGTCTCTTTGATATTTGCTTGGGTATGGAACTGATACTGCCCCACAAAAGGGTTAGGGATATAGTCTGTTCCTAGGTTTGTTCCAAGTTCACGCTGCAATATATCTGCTATATCTTGAAAACTTCTAGGTATCCCAGTACCTACATTATAAACACCTGATTGCTTTGGCGCACAAGCTTTGATATTTGCTTGGATAACATCTTCGATATAAACAAAATCCCTTAATATTCTATCGCTTCCCTCAAACAGTCTTGGAGTGTTTCCTTTTAATATCTGGTGTCCAAACTGTACAACAGTTGAAGCTGTTTTATTTTTAAAGAACTCTCTTGGACCATAAACATTAAAGTAACGAAGTCCAACTATTGAGATAGATTGACCGTCACGCTTTTGTTTTTTCTCTTCTATCTTCATATATTTTCTAGCAACATTATCCATCATCAGCTTTGAAAAACCATATACATTACCTGGGTTTTCAACACCTACGGTTTGTGGACTTGGAGCATCACCGTAAGTTGCAGCTGAGCTTGCATAGATCATATTTGCACCGTGTTTAATAGCTATTTTTAAAAGATCTTCAAAAGCATTTACATTTGTTTGGATCATAAGGTCTTGCTCACCCGCAGTAGTATCTGAAATAGCAGCCTCATGGAAGATATAATCAAATTTATAGTGGTCATCAAGTTTTGCAAGGTCATCTTTATCTGTGATATCACCACTTATAACTATACCGTTAAAACCTAGTAAGTTCTTATAGTGACCAAAGCTTTTTAGGTTTCCATTTGAAAGCGTTTCACCACTTCTAAAACTATCAAATACGATCACCTTACAATCAGGGAAATTGTTTTGAAAATAAAAAGCTAAATTGCTACCTATAAAACCTGCTCCACCAGTTATTAAAACCGATTTATTATTAAAATCTATATCATTATATTTCATTGCTCAACTCCTTTAATCTCCCCTCAACTTTTAAATAATACTCTTTGTCATAGTTGTTTGGAACTTCAAAATTATTTTGTTTATCTTCGTCACTTACCGTTCCCCATCTTTTAGAACTTGCAAATAAAGAATCCCCAAAGAAGGAAAGTGTTCTTATATTTAAAGCTCCAGCTAGATGCATAGGACCTGTTGATGTACTTACAAAAAGATCAAAACTGCTTATAAGTTTGCAAAAATCAACAAGCGACATTTTACTATCTATTATATCTACTTTAAAGTCAATATTCTCTTCAATATATTTTTTACTCTCGCCGTCATCTGGCCCAAAAGTGAACACTACTTTTAAACCATCATTAGTGCTTATCGATCTTGCTAAGTTTATATAATCATCCAAACTTAAGTTACCATCACTACTTCCACCAAATCCTGGATGAAAAGCTATAGTTTTGAGACCGTTTATTCTCTCACTCTTAAAATCTAAAAGGGGCCTTGAAAAAGTCGTATCAATATCAGGGATAAAAGCTTTTAGAAGGTCTATATTATACTCCCACTCCCTTTTTTTCACTTCGCTACGTCTTTGTTTTATACGTTTATTGAAAAATATTTGTGCAAGCTTTGTTGCAGGTGCAAAACGCTGCTTTATCTTTGCTAAGAAAAGCACAAAAGCAAGGTGCGTATCTATAAAACAAGAGATACTAACATCTATACGCCTTTTATGAATCTCACCCAGTAGTTTAAAAGAATCCTCGGTGTAAAGTATCACATCATCTATATAATCGATTGAGCAAGCCAGCTCGTAATTGATCTTTGAAACTAAGACGATCACCTTATGATCAGTATTGCTCTTTAGTATCTTGAGCATTGGAAGAGTAGTGATAAAATCACCTATCTTATCGTGTCTGGTTACAAGTATGTTCACCTATCGCCCTTTACACGCTCTAGTTCCCAAAGCTTTGCAAATTTTAAGAACATACTATATGCCGCACCTACTGCTATGATAAACCCTGGCATACCATCTAAAAAACCTTTTTTATAGATATATGTCTCTAAAAACTTGCCTAAAGGCTTTAAAAATAGTTTTACATATGAAAACTTTTTACCGCTTTTATAAAGGTCTTCAGCCATAATAGATGAGTAAGAGTTATTTGTATCGATATTATGTCTTAGATCTTTAAATACATAATGCATAAGATCACCATTTAGTCTTCCGATACTTCCGTCCACAATAACCTTATCATGAGGATTATATCCACCCCAGTGTGCTTTTTGACGGTTAAAAAGTCTGGTTTTTCTATCAGGATACCAACCTCCATGTCTTATCCAACGACCTAGATGAAAACTAACTCTGTTCATCTCATATGCATCGTAAGTTGGAGTATTATTGATAACTTCTAAGATAGATTCTTTAAGCTCTTTAGATACCTCTTCGTCAGCATCTAAAGATAGTATCCAATCGTTTGAACAACTATCTACCGCTAACTGTTTTTGTTCAATATGTCCTAAAAACTTTTGATCTATAACCTTAGCACCCAATGATCTTACTATATCACAAGTTTGGTCGCTGCTAAGTGAATCTACAACCACAACCTCATCTACAAAATCAAGTGAGTCTATGCACCTTTTTATATTTTTCTCTTCGTTTAATGTTATTATTGCCGCACTTATCTTTATACTCATCTATTTACCCAATAATCTTTTTTTCCATTTACGTCTATTCTCAACAAACTCTTTTAACTTTCTATCGTGCTCTAATATCTCTTTAACTGCTCTTTGCTCATCCAAACTTGCAAGTTTTGCGTAGCTTTTAGCTATAGTTGTTAGATCATCTTCATTAAACCAAAACTTATTGAAATTCTCTAATCCATCATAAGCTTGGATAACTCTAAACTTCATCCTATTTATATCAACCAAGCTAAAACTATAAGAGTCATCTTGTTTTTTTACAAGGACGTTACCCGCAGAATAATCACTATGCCAAACACCTTTTTGGTGTATCGTATAAGAAAACTTTGCAAACTCTTTTAACACCTCATCTTTATATGATGGCTGATCATCTCTTATATGAGCTAGGGTAAAATCATACTCCTCATTTACAGATATAAAAAAGCTTTCTTTTAAAAGTGACGTTTCGTAAAACTCTATATAAGCTATGGGCTCAGGAGTATTTACTTTTAACTCCATTAGTCTCATGGCATTTAAATATGACTTTTTAGCTTTACTGCCTCTTATATAAGCATATGCAAACCTATTTATAATGTTTGGCACCCTAAAAGCTTTTACGACCGTTTCAATACCATTAAAACTTATAACTTTTAGCTCATTTCTTGCTTTATGTATAGATTGTGAATTGTTTTGGAAATACTCTTTTATGTTTAGTAAAAACTCTTTAAAATCGTTTTTATATTTTAGGTTTAGTTCATATTTTATTGACATTTATCTATACACTCAAAAATATATTCAATTCTTTTTTCATCAGTATGATACTTTTTTGTATATTCCATAGCATTTTTTGCGATCTCTTCTCGTTTATCTTCATATTTAAGATAATATTCGCAAAGTTCTACTAGATCACTTAGATCATCTTTACAAAAAACAACTTCTTTACCGTCTCTATAGTTATTTGGTATGACGATTCCTGGATTTTGCGATATCATAAATCTTCCTATAGCTGGTGTTTCCCAATACCGCATTGTATCCCAGCCTCCTCCACGGAAGTTTAGAACTATTTTACAACGTGCAAGTTCTTTTAAATAATCATCACCTTTTCTTTTATATTTACTAAATTTTTGATTTCTCTGCGTACCATTTGCTTTACAATCAAATTTATCTTGAAGCATATCAAGAGCTTGAACTCTTATTTGATGTGACTCAACTGCCCAGAAACTTACATCATATTTTAAATTATAATCAAGTGATGGCATCCTATCATAGTTAAAAGACATAGGCAAAGGAAAAATATTTTTTTCATATTCTTTATCTATCAAATACTCTCTTGTAAAAATACAATCGATCTTTCTTTTTGAAAAAACTTTATCTCTAAGATCAGGCCTACCGTACGCTTCAAGGTCAAGTGCAATTCCATTACTACTATCACCTCCATCAATAAGTACTATAGGAACATTTAAAGGTATTTGATCTACGATCTCTAAATAACTTTCAAAACAATCTACTTTACTAGAACCTATAAAAACATAATCAATCTCTTTAAAATCTCGATTGAATAAAGATGGGAAAAATGATTTTTTTATATAACCTATATTTTTGGGATATTTTTTATATGGTATATGATATTTTTTATTCCATTTAAAATCTATAACATTTTTTAATCCAAATTTTTTTACCAAACCACTATATGTAAGGTCTTGTACATAATCTGCTGAACCACTGTTAATAAACAATATTTTCATTAACTCCCTTTGATAAAAAATATATTATACCTAAAAGAGACTTTTACTTGATTTACGATAAAATCCCCATATGAATAAAAATATATTAGAACTTTGTTTATCCCCTGATCTTGGCGGTTTAGAGCTTTATATGGTAAGAGCTTCACACTATCTACATGATAAAGTAAATATGCTAAGTGTTATAAACGAGAGTGGTAAACTAGAGCAGTACTATAAAGATAGTGAATACAACTATATAAAAATAGAAAGACACTCTACACTATTTTCTTTTTTAACTGCAAAAACTCTAGCAAAGATAATTGATGAAAATAGTATAGAAGTGGTTCATTTACACTGGACAAGAGATATCCCAGTAGCTGTTTTAGCAAAAAAACTCTCAAAGCAAAAACCAAAACTGGTACAAACCAGAAATATGACAATGACACGTTTTAAGGATGATTTTTACCATAGATTTTTATATAAGAATATGGATATGATGTTTCCAGTAACTTTTCAGGTAAAAGATCAGTTGGAAAAATTTATCCCAAACGATATAAGACCTAAAGTTGAAACACTATATATGGGTGCTTCAACGCCAACTATAATAGCCAAAGAAGAAAAAGATGACCTAAGATATAGCTATAAATTAAACGATTCCTTTACTATTGGTATTGTAGGAAGAATAGAAGAGGGGAAAGGTCAATACCTTGTAATAGATGCTGTTAAAAAACTGATTGAAGATAGTATAGATGCCAAAGCATTAATAGTCGGGCATGCTATGGAAGATAGCTACTTAGATGAGCTTAAAGAGCAAATCAAAAAAGATAGTATTGAAGGTTCTATAATCTTTACAGGCTTTACCACAAAAGTTCAACAACTTATGCAGGTTTGTGATGTAATAGTTCTAGCAACAAATAAAGAAACATTCGGTCTTGTTTTAATTGAAGCTATGAAATGCGGTATTGCTGTTGTTGGTAGTGATAGCGGCGGACCTTTAGAGATAATTGATGATAAACAAAATGGATTACTATTTAAAACAAAAGATTCAAACGACCTATATCTAAAACTAAAAACACTTTATGAGAATGAAGATATCAAAAAAGAGTATGCTCTAAAAGGGCAAAATAAAGCAAACGATATGTTTGATGATATTAAACAGTTTGAAAAACTAAAAAAGATGTTGGAAAATCTATGAAAGTAAGTATAATAATTGCGGTATACAAGAACGTAGAAGCTTTAAATCTTATAATTGAAGCCCTTAAATTACAAACATATAAAAACTTTGAAACTGTTATTGTAGAAGATTGTGAAGATTCAAAAATGAAAAACTACATAGATAGTATAAAAGGTTTAAATATAGTTCATACAACTCAAGAAGATATAGGACTTAGAAAAGCAAGAAGTCAAAATAATGGAATTTTAGCTTCAAGCGGAGAGTATTTGATCTTTATAGATGGAGACTGTATACCCTATACCACCTTTATAGAAAACCATGTAAAACTTGCACAAAATGGTTATGTATTAAGTGGAAGAAGAGTTAACTTAAACGAAAAGGCAACTGCTCAACTTCTAAATAAAGAAAAAACAGCTTATGATATAGAAAAAAACTATCTTTTTAATCTTTCACTTATGTTTGATAAAAGTGTCAAATATGAACAAGGATTATATTTTCCCCCAGAGAGTTTCATATATAAAAACATAATAAACAAAAAAAATAGGAATGTAAATATTTTAGGTTGTAACTTTTCTTGTTTTAAAAAAGATTTTGTTGCTATAAATGGCTTTGATGAAGGGTATGGTGGAACTGCTTTAAGTGATGATACAGACCTTGAATGGAGGTTTAAAGCTTACGGACTTCAAATAAAGTCTTGTAAGAACGCAGCTAATGTTTTTCACTTGTGGCATAAAGCATTTGGAAGAGGTAACCCATCTCAAGAGATTGCTTTAATGGAACAAAATAAAAAAGAGAATAAATTTATTTGCGATATGGGGTTAAATACTCATTAAGTATTTTTTCCCATATCTTTTTTTGGTAAAGCCAAAAATAAAGATATAAATATAGCAAAAGCTGTTCCTGTAGTTTTATTTGTAATAAAATAATCTGCTATACTTAAACATAAAAATACAATGATTATACTATTTTTGAATAATAATATTTCAATATCATTAATCTCTAGTTTATAATAATAAAAAATAAACATTAAAAAAGCAATATAACCGATTAATCCCGTCTGAACTAAAATTAATATATTTTCATTATGAAAACTTTCTAAGTGTGAATTTGCAAAATAAAAATTTTCCTTCTCTTTTATATCTTTAACTTGAGAAGAAATATTACTAATACCCGAACCAAAAAATGGTGCTTTTTGAAATAGTTCATAACCTACATTCAACATACCAAGTCTATAACCAAATGAACCTTCAAATTTTCTATCTTGTACAAAAGATTGGAACTCATCATACCCTTTTTTAAACTCACTATATTGAGAATAAACCGTTAACGTAAGTATAAATAGAAAAACTCCTATAACCATACTTTTATATCGATTTGAGACAAATGAAAAACTAACATATATTAATGCGAATAATACAGCGATATCCATCGCTCTACTATGTGTATATTCATCAATAAATAATGATATAAAATAAACTAAACTAATACTAAAAAAGATTAATGCTTTTTGTCTATTTTTATCTTTAAAATTAAATAAGAACTTAATATAAAAATAAACTGTTCCAAATATTATAAATGGATTTGCTCTAAAATCCCACATCAAAAACTTATACCTATGCACAATATCTGGCCAACAATAATGTGATGAGTATATACTTGTTATACCTAAGCTATTTAAATAATACAATATAACATAAACTATAGGACTAATTGCAATATATAATAAAACTTTTTTAATATCATCTTTGGTAAGACCCCATAGATAAATACCTATAATGAAAAATGGATAATATTTAAAATTGTTAAAAGCATCTTTTAAATCAAGTACTGTATACTTATTTGATTCACTCCAAAATTGGCTAAGATAATAAAAAAATAAAAAAAATAAAAACACTTTTATCATTTTATTATCAATCAATTCTTTTAAATTGTTCTTACGTAAAATAATTCCTATTAAAAGTATTAAAAAAGCAAAACCACCTATAATAGAACTATCGATGTGGTAAGGCAATGTTACTACAAAAAAAATCAAGATATAAATTTTGTATTTGTCAATAATCTCTTTAATTCTCATACTTTCTCTTTATTTTATATATATCTCTTTATTACATATCTAATGAATGATTTTATAAATTTAGGTTTATAAAATGAAGTCTTTATTGACTTATACATATACTCTTTTGCTTCATTTACCATATCAGTTTTAGAAAGATCATTAAACCATCTTAGGTATAATTTATTTATTGATTTTTTATATTCAGGTTCATCCTGCCAATCTTTTAAAATCGCCTCAACCTCTTTGATCATACGTATTAAGTTTGAGCTAACGTTTGTATCATGAAGCCTATAAAAGGTCAAACTATCTTTGATAAATCCTATTTTATAGTTTTTCGCAATTTTAAGCCATAAAGGATAGTCTTCTAAAAAGAACCTTTCATCGAAGCCGCCAACTTCTCTTACAATTGCAGTCTTAATCATAACACTAGGAAGAGGAATGAAATTTTTGAATAATAAATCTTTAAAAATATAACCTGATTTAAAATGTTTTGTTTTCCCCTTTTTTAAAACTTTATCATCTCTGTTAATATAAGTCACATTACCATAACATAACGCACAGTCTTTATTTTGCTCAAAAAACTCAACTTGTTTTTCTATTTTGTATTTATCAAAATAATCATCAGAACCCAACATAGTAAAATATTTTCCATGAGCCAAGTCTAAGGCTTCATTTAATGTTTTAATCAATCCTTTATTTTCCCTATGTATATATTGAAACTTATAATTATTAGCTAGTTCCGATATTATTTTATTTGATTCGTCAGTTGAACCATCATCAATTACAATTAATTCAATATTATTGTAAGTTTGCTCAAACACACTTACAATTGCTTTCTCTATATATTTAGAATGATTATAGCTTGGAATAACTACTGTTACTAAATGTTGTTTCACTTAATTACTCCTCCTAAAACTATAAATCAAACTATTAATTAAATAAATGACATATATTTTCAAACTAAAAAATATTTTGTATTTATTAGTGTATTTTGAATTTTTAGAGATAATTCTTGTTATTCTTTTGAAACTTTTTTCAATTAAATACTTATCCCCCGAAATATTTTCATCAAAAAATGCCTTATTTAAAGTATATAAATGAGATTGTAACTCATTAGTTACTCTTTTTCCAATTACTTCATTTAAATATTTTGTACCTTGTTCCTCATGTATTCTAAAATAAGACAAAACATCAGGTATAAAATAAACATCACCAATATTTGACAACCTAAACCACATATCAAAATCAGCAAACATTTTATAGTCCATATTAAACATACCGATATTTAAACTATCTCGTCTAAACATTGTTGTAGTTGGTTCCCCGATAAAATTACCATGTTTAAGAAGCTCATATGCAATTTGCTTACCATTTTGTAATCCACTATATTTAGATTTTAGTATATCATCACGATCACCAAAATATTGCCTTTGAGAAGTAACAAGCGTTATATTTGAATTATTGTCTAAGACGTTAACAAACTTCTCTAATAAATTTTTAGCAAACTTATCATCAGAATTCAAGAATTTAATATATTCCCCTTTTGCATGAAATAATGCTTCATTAAAATTTCTATACATTCCAATATTCGTTTCATTGATAACCAATTTTACTCTGTCGTCTTTTTCTATTATACTTTTTACAATCTCTATAGTATTATCAGTGGAGCAATTATCAACAACAATTAATTCAAAGTCTTTATATGTTTGAACTAATACACTATCTATAGCCTCTTTAATATATTGTCCATAATTATAAGTAGGAATTAATACAGATACTTTTGGATGTTTCATTTTATATACTCTTTATAATTGTTTTTTTTATTGCTTCTTTTAATGTATATTTAGGTTGCCAACCTGGTACAGTCTTACCGTTTTCCCAAGGTTTCATAACCTCCCGTTCTCTGTATTCTCTTCCACCCCATATAATATTAAGCTTAGTATTTGTTGCATCTTCAAATACTTTAGCAAGTTCTTTTAAACTCATTCTTTCAGTTGATTTAACTGCAAATGTCATATTTTTAAAACTTACGGCATTATTAGAGTTCAAATGTTCTATTAAAAGTTCGTAAGCATTTACCACATCATCTATAAAACTTATATCGATAATTTGCTTTCCAGGAGACATCTCTAATACTTCACCAGATTTTGCTATTTTTGCCCAAAGATTAAAGACCTTATTTCTTGTATCATTTGGACCAAACGTATCATTAAGCTTAATAGTAGTAAAAATTAAACTAGATGTTTCTGTATAATATTTTGCGATATCTTGAAATGCTTCTTTTGTTGCGGCATATAAATTAACTGGATTATAATTTTCATCTAAATAGTTTTGCCAAAATGTACCTGTATTTATAAACCATTTAACATTTGATGCCTTTGATACCTCTAAAAGCTCAGTACTAAACCTAATATTAGAGTCTACTAAACTTTGTATATTACTAGGAGTATGTGAAGCTAAAAATAAAGATGCTAAGTGAACTACACCATTAAACTTTTCTTTTTGAAAAAAATCTAATAAACTATCTATTTTCCCATCATATAAAAATATCTTTACTTTACTATCAATATCAGAAATATTACTATTATACCTTATTAATACATGTACTTCAAAATCTTTTTCAAGTAAAACTTTTAAAAGACTTTTTCCTATAAAGCCGGTAGAACCTGTTATAAGTATTTTCACATTTTACTCAAATGGAGTTTGATATTCATCAAACTTAGTAAGATTCAAATCTCGTTGTGAGACAATTGGATTATCAATATTCCAATCAAAACCAAAGGAGTCATACTTGATACCGTCATCACTATGTGGCGCATAACCCTGCGTTTGCATATAAACTATAATCGTACCATCCTCAAGAGATTTAAAGCCATGAGCTAAACCTTTTGGAATAATTAGTGCTTTACAATTATTGTCAGATAGTTCAATACTAAAATATTTACCATAAGTTTTAGATGTTTTTCTTATATCTAAAACTACATCTTGGACTTTTCCTTTTGGAACATATACCATTTTTATATGATCATATGGTGGTTTTTGAAAATGCATTCCCCTAATAACATTCTTATATGATGTTGTAAAAAAACTTTCTTTAAAATTTAATTCTAATCCGTAATCTTTAAAAAAATCGTAATTAAAAGTTTTTATAAAGTTACCTCTATTATCTTCAAAGATTTTTGGTTCTAAAACCTTTAGTCCATCTATATTTGTATCTAAAATAACCATAACTTATCAAACTCCTAGAACTAATTTTAAAACCTTATTAAGACACTATTTTATCGTAAAATGCCTAAATAATCTTTGACTTCTCTTTTTAATGAAAATAACTTTTGGACTAAAGCTTTATTTTGATTTACATAAGATGTTTCTGCTAAAATATTTTTACTGATAGCTAAAAGTTTTTTCTTTAAATCTTTAATATCTCTATCTTTAACCATATGAAACTTTAGTCCCAAATCTTTTAATTCTGGAAAAGATGTATTATCATAAGATATACATATTAAACCAGCAGAAAGTGCTTCTAAAAAAGCATTGCTTAAGCCCTCTCCGTAACTTGGAAATAAAAAAATATCAGAACGACTAAGATAAGAATTTATATCTTTAGTAAAACCAACTAATTCTATTTTATGTTTATATTCTAATCTATCATAAAAATTTATAAACTCATTTTTATAAATCTCATCAAAACCACCTAATATATAAAATTTAAAATCTATACCCTCTTCATATAAAACTTTACATGCTTTTATCGCATCAATCTGCCCTTTTCCTTCAGCAATTCTCCCGATATGTACTAATGATAATTTATTATGTTCAATTTTCTCTTTTTGTTCAATTTCTAACGATGAATATATTAATTTTGACTTTGTTTTTTTTCCAAAAGGAATAATATATTCAACATTTTTTTGTAAATGTTTACAAATAGATACATGATAATTAACATTACTATAAATCAATCTATGAAACCAATCTTTTTTTGGTCTTGACTTTGTAGTACCATGCCTTATTATAAGATTAATATCTAAACCTAAAAAAGCAAAATATAATGACTTCATCTCACTAGCACCAAAAAATATGACATTTTTAATATTTTTTCGTTTTATTATCTCTCTTACTTTAAATATAATTGATAAACTAAACGATGAACTAAAGTTGATTTTCTCTAACTCTATATTATTATATCCTTCATATTCTTTAGAAGAATCTGCAATAAAATGTTTCTCTTTTGCAATTATAGTTATCCGTGAATATAAGCTTAATTTTTTAGCAAGCTTTATACTATCTATCTCCATTCCTCCAGAATAAGGAGACAAACAAATTATTGCTGTATTTTGTTTCATTAGTTCCAGTTATTTGCTCTAAGCTCTTCAATATAGTCTTTAATATTTCTTTTTGGACTCCAGCCAAGAGCTTCTGTTTTTGCACTTATAACATCAGCTGTCATTCTATTACCTTTTCTCTCAGGTAACATTTCGATCTCACCGCCGTACATCTTTGCAATATCTAAGATAGAGTAAGCCTCTGGGCTTCCTATACCAAACTCATCGCCATATCCGTTCTCGCCAACTAGTACAAGACCATCAATAATATCATCAATATGTGTAAAGTTTCTTTTTTGTGATCCAGGGCTTACAATAGTAAGTTTTTCACCTTTTTTCATCTTCTCTTTAAAAAGTGCAATTAGTGTTGCATATTTTCCTGTTTGTATCTCTCTTGGACCATATACGTTGTAAAAGTAAGTGATTGCGAAAGGAACATTGAACCAAGTACCGTAGTTCATCACAAGTTCAGTATTTGTAGCTTTTGTCCAAGCATAAGGTGAAGCGCTTCTTCCCATTCCACCGTCACCGAACTTCGTAGAACTACCTGCATAAAGTATCTTGCACCCAGCACGCCTAACGAACTCTAAAACGGCAAAGATTCCGTCTTTATTAAACTTCCAAACCTTTTCTATATCATCAAAACTTTGCTCAACCCTACTATACTCACCTAAATGGTAAACCATATCAGGTGCAAAAGTAACAAGTTTTGCAATATCTGCCGTATCACCTTTTATATAAGTTACGTTTGGTACATGGTTTGCTTCACTTCCGGTAAAATAGTTATCTAAACTATAAACTTCATTATTCTCATCTTTTGAAAGTCTCTCACAAAGGTGGCTCCCTACAAATCCAGCTCCACCAGTTACAAGTATCTTTTTTTTCATTATCTACCTTATTTTACTTTGCTATATCAATATCTATTTTACTATAAATCTGCTGATTTTATCGAATCTATAACCATTTTTGGAGTGATTTGCTTCATACAGATATTATCATTACAATTTTTCATAACCTCTGTTTTATAACAAGGACTACACTCTAAACCTGCACTAACTATAAACACTTTATTGTTATCATGTTTATATGGTCCCGTTACATCTGCTGGTGTTGGACCTATAAGACAAAATATAGGTGTATTCACTGCAGAGCTTATATGTGCCGTTCCGGTATCAGTTGCAACTGTTGCTACTGCACCATCTATAACTCCTACAAGCTCAGGTATATTTGTCTTTGCAACTAAGTCTATTACATTATTTGGATACGGCATTAACGGTTTAAAGAACTCCTCTTCACCATAACCTCCTACCATCACAAGAGTTATATCTTCACTTAGCTCTTCTATCAACTCTTTCCAATGGGTATGTATCCAAGCTCTATAGTTTAATCTAGATTTTTTATTATGAGAATTGCTTGGACTTATCACTATATATTTATCAGGTAAATTAAACTTACCTTTTAGTATATCTATATCTTCACCTATAAGTCTTGGAGCAGATTGTTCAAACACCTCTTTACTAACTATATCTTTAAAAACAGTTTTTGTAATATCAACCATATGTCTAGCATCACCGTGATCTACTTTTGATGCAAAATAACCTATCTTCTCTTTTGATTTTATAGCCTTAACTAAACTTTGAAACTGTCTTCCGCTCTCAAAGTTTATAAGCAAATCGTATTGCTCTTGTTTTGAACTATTGATTATCTCTTTTTTTTGTTTACTTAAAAATATAGGTATTTTTTTATGTTTTAGTATAAAGACCCTATTGACTCTATCATCTTTTTTAAATAAGTTTGCAGGACCAGGTGTACAAACAAAATCTATCTTAATATCGTCACCGTATTGTAATCTTAAAGCATCTATTATAGATGTAGCATACACTAGGTCTCCCAGTGCTCCACACCTTATTATTAAAACTTTTTTAATATTTTTTTCCATAAAGGCAATTCTACCTAAAATTAATTTGGTATTAGCTATAATCCACAAAATTAAAGGCTATTTATGAAGAAATTTATATACTTTTTACTTGTTGTTTTTATTATAGATTATATTTGGTATGTTCATTTTGATTATAGGTTTGAGATCATCACTCCAAACAAGGTTTATAGATCAGCTCTTATCGATCCAGATAAACTTGAAAAGTATCTAGTAGAGCATAAGATTAAAACCGTTATCGATCTTTTAGATCCTGGCGTACAAGATGCTCTAAACCCTGCAAAACAAAAAGAGGTTGATGATGAAGATGCCGCAATAAAAAAGATAAATGAAAAATACGGAACAGATATAAAACACGTGCATATACCATCCCAACAAGTTCCAACTAAAAAGACCTTAACAAAGTTCTTTAAAACTCTAGATAATCCAGAAGCTTATCCTGTTTTGATCCACTGCTACCACGGTACAGGTCGTGCCGAGATATACTCAGCACTTTACAGGGTAGAGTATGAAAACTGGAAAAATGAGGATGCTAGAGATAAAACTAGACCCATAATAGAGTTCTTAGGTTATAGAAGTAGCTTTGCCGACGGTAAAGAAAAAGGTGACTTTCTACTAGCGTATAAACCAAGATTTATGGGCAAAGACTCAACAATTCAAAACTTAGGAAAATAGATGTTAAACACTATCCCAAAATTTATAAGGTTTATAGTTCTATTAACCTTTTTCGAACTTGTCTTATTCACGATTTTTAGAATAGTTTTTTTTAATCTTTTTAGTGACGAATCACTTAGCGATTCACTTTATGCATTTTGGATAGGGTTTAGATTTGATCTTCAACTAGCAGTACTATTGAACCTACCTTTATATATGTTTGGTGCTATTAAATGGATAAGCCCTTTAAAAAATATATTTGGGCATTGGCTTTGGAAACTATATTTTATCATCTACAATCTATCTGTACTATTTATCTATATAGGTGACCTTGCTTATTATGACTTTTTTAAAAAAAGAGTTGATGCAACTGTTACAAGATTTTTTTACGATATCAGCGACGCAACAACTATGCTGGTTCAAGGTTATCCAGTATTTAAAACATTAATAGGATTTATGGTTTTTACAGCTTTACTATATTATGTTTTTACAAAGGCTGTAAACTCTTTAAAACTTGAAGAGGAAACAAAGATATCAAGATGGAAAAAAGTATCTATCTATACTCTATTTACGATCATCTTTATATTTGGCGGCTACGGTAAATTTGAGCTTTATCCATTAAGATGGAGTGATGCTTATTATTCAGCAAATAACTTTCAATCATACCTTGCTTCAAATCCTGTAACATACTTTGCAAATACATTTAAAAATAGAGATACAAAGTATGATGAGAAATTAACTAAGCAATACTATGACGCAGTAGCAGAGTTTTTAGAGATAGAAAAAAAAGATCCCAACAAACTATCTTTTGCAAGAACTGTTAAATCAAATATGGCTGATAGATTTCAATTTGATAAAAAACCAAATGTTGTTTTTCTTATCTGTGAATCTATGTCTTATCCAAGAACATCCATATCAGGCAACCCTCTTGATCCAACCCCTTTTGTAAAAACACTTGCAGATAATGGTATATCTTATTCAAGATACTTTACACCACACGCTGGAACTGCAAGATCAGTTTTTACTGCATTAACAGGAATGACAGATGTAGAAAGGATAAAAACAACATCAAGAAACCCTTTATGTGTTGAACAAAATATCCCTTTTAACTCAAGTAAAGACTACATCAAACAATACTTTATAGGTGGGAGTTTAAGCTGGGGTAACGTAAGAGGTGTTATATCAAATATCGAAGGTGCAGTTACACGTGAGCAAAGCTCATATAAATACCCTGCAATTGATGTTTGGGGAGTTTCTGATATCGATCTTTTAAGAGAAGTTAATGATGATCTAAAATCAAAAAATAAACCTTTTATAACTATTGTTCAACTTGCAGGAAACCACTCGCCATATACGATCCCAGAAGTAAACTATGACTTTAAAGCAAAAAGTGATATCTCAAAAGATGATCTTAAAAAATATAGTTTTGATGGAAGCTTGGAAGATTTCAATGCTCAGTACTTTATGGATCATAGTATAGAGCACTTCTTTAAACTAGCACAAAATGAAAAATACTTTGACAACACTGTATTTATAATAGTTGGGGATCACGGACTTCCTAAAAACTCAGTACATATGAAGCCAAACACTTTAGAGCTACATGCTATCCATACACCTTTGGTTATCTATGCGCCAAAACTTATAAAACCTGAGAAGATAGACTATCCTGTAAGTGAAGTTGATATATCTGCAACCATTGCGGCACTTACCAGTGATAATTTTATAAACTCATCGTTTGGTAGAAATCTATTAGCTAAAGATTTTGATAAAAAACCTCACTACACATACTATATGACCCATGAAATAAATCCAACCATAAACCTTATAGGTGAGGAGCATATTCTAAGAGTTAGAGCTGATGGAAGTGATGTAAGACTATTTAGATATGAAGAGTTTGATAAAAAAGATAAAGAGAACTTAGCCCCTAAAGAAACTAATCTAACAAAAGAGATGTTAGAGCTTACAAGAGGACTTTATGAAGCTACTAGATATACAAGGTTTCATAACTCTAGCGAAAGCGTTAAAGAAAAAATAGAACAACTATCCAAGTGATAGAGTGAAGTCCTATTGAGAACATCACGGCTGCAGAACCGATATCTTTGGCAGATTTTGCCAAAGGGTGTTCATCGATAGTCACCAGATCGACCACATTTTCAATAGCACTATTGATAAGCTCAACTATTAAAACCAAGATACCAGTTATAAATAAAGCCAGTTTAGCAGTTATTGATGCATCTATATATAATATTCCTATCACAATAAATACTGCGCTAAAAAGCTCCAATCTAAATGAAGACTCTGTTCTTAAGGCGTACAAAAACCCCTCAACTGCATACTGAGTATTTTTAAATAGATGGTATTTTGGTTTATTATTCATAAATTTCCTTGTTGAACTCTTTAAACCTTTTATGCTGCCAAAACCAATCAGAAGGTTTCTCTTTGATCTGTTTCTCAAAAGCGTTTGAAATCTCTTGAGAATAAGCTGTTATATCCTCTTCACTAGCATCTTTAGGAACCTTAATTGGTTGTGTAAAGTAAGCCTTGTGTTTCTCAAAACCATCTCTAACAAAAAGTATAGGTATAATAGTTGCTTGAAACTTTGCAGCAAGTCTTACGGGAGAATCTGTTTGGGTAACTTTTCTTCCAAAGAACTCCACTATTGAAGCCTCACTTTGTGATATACTTTGATCTATAGCCATTGCTACTATTCTTTTATCTTTTAATGCTTTAACGATCTTTTTTGCCGCTCCGTGTTTCTCTATCATATTTACCTTATGAAGATCACGAACCTCTTGGTACATCTTTGTAAAATATTTATTTTTCATATCTTTAGCAATTACGGAAATAGGTCTATATTTTAAAGAAACAAAAGGGATAGCCATTTCCCAGCTTGCATAGTGTGCAGTAACTAAAATGATCTTTTCATCATTTTCTATAGCCTCACGGATATAATGATCATCTTTGATCTCAACCATTCTATCCATATCCTCTAGGGTATTCTCTTGGTTTACAACGAACTCATAAAGATTATAGATAAGATTATCATATGACTCTTTTACGATCTTCTCTTTTTGCTCATAAGTGATACTATCGCCGTATGCAAAATCTAGATTTGCAAATGCATATTTTTTATGTTTTTTATCAAGTATAAATGCTAATTTTGACCATGACCTTAAAATAGGTTTTATTATAAATTTAGGACTTACTTTTAAAAGAAAAGCAAATATTTTATAAAGTATAAAAGCTATAAACTCCATTATAATAACTCCATCGCCTCTTTATATATTATCTCAACCTCTATCTCTTGTATAGAGAAGTCATCTCTATTTAGTTTATAAGGATTTACCTTTGAAGAAGATTTTATAACCTTATTGATAGGGGTTTGATAAGCCTGCTCTACGGGTGTGGGGCCAAAAAGCATAATTGAAGGCTTATTTAAACCCCATGCCATATGTGTGGGCCCCGTATCATTACCAATAACAAGATCACTTTTTGAGATCAAACATTTTAACTCATCCAAAGATAGTCTAGGTGCTACTACTACTTTATCGTTTCCATCTTTTATAAACTGTGCAAAAGATCTCTCTTCATCACTTCCCCAAACTATTATAATATTCTCTTCAAACTTTTTTGATAGCTCTAAATATTTCTCTTTTGGGTAGTTCTTACTTGGCCAAGATGACCCCACAACAAAGATAATATTTTTTGTATCTTTATCTAAAAGATTAAACTCTTTATCTTGATAGTATAAAAAAGAATTTTTGTTTAATATATCCTCTTTAGATATTTTAATATCTAAGGCTTGTGAAAAAAGTATAGTATTTCTATCTATTTTATTTAAGCCGTATGAGATGGCAAAACCCTCATCGTAAAAACGGCTGGCAATCCCCTCTCTAATTGAATCTTTATCAAATCCAACTACTTTAGAGCCTACTACTCTGCCACCTAATATCTTTGCTGCGATTGCCGATTTTAAAAGTCCTTGTGCATCTATCACAAGGTCGTAGTTGTTCTTTGCGTAGCTATTTATAAGCTTTAACTGTGAGTATATAGCAAGCTTTTTTTTCTTTACCGATTTTAGATTTACCGTTAGTATATTATCTATATTTGGGTTGTTTTCAAGTATACCTTTAAAACCCTCTTCTACCAGCCAATCGATCTGAATATCTGCTCTTTGTTTTTTTATGTATTCTAAAACCACCATTGCATGGATAATATCACCCATTGCGGTTAGTTTTACCACACATATTTTCATATGATCTCTATCTCCATATCGATAGGGCTCTTTACCTTCTCACAGGCACTATGAGATAGATAGATATGCTCATTACTTTTTATAGTTAGTTTAGTGCCATCTAAAGTATACTCGAAAGGTTTATTGTTAAAATCAACATTCAATCTTAGATTTAAAGTGATCATAAAACTTAACCACTGAACCGTTAAAAGATCAGGAAGTAAAATACCAAAACCGTTTATATCCTCTTCACTAGGGATAGATTTTTTTGAGAATTTAATAATATGAGCTATTAAAACCCTATCTTCGTGTGAAATAGCATAATTTAGCCCGTTTAATATAAAATTAAATGCATGATCGCTGTATTGATAAAAGTTTAATGTTACACCTATACCGTGTAGTTTTGAAGCTATTACAAGTAAACCTCTATATTTCTCATCCAAACCATGCAAAGGCTTTAACACATCAAAGATATCTCTTGTATTTTGCCCAAAAAAGGCTGTTTGTTTTTCACACAATTCAAACCTATCTATAAGACTTCTAATACTTACGTTAAAATTTGCAGGAAATCTATTATTTGATGTACGTAAAAGATCTGTAAGATATACACCCTCTCTAACACCAACACCACTTGTATATATCTTTTGAGACTTAAAATACTCAACTATCGTTTTAAAGATAAATGTTCCCTCTTGAATAGTATCGTATCTATCTTTTTTAATATTCAGCTTTTTTAATTTACTTGTATCATCCGCTTCAATTATCTCATCAAATATATTTTGATGATCGCTGTAGTTGTAAGAAAACCCGTGAAGAACATCAAGAGGATAGTTTATACTTTTTAATACAACCCTGCTAAGTGCCCTTGAGGTTCCACCCATACCCACTACGATTGGATTGTTAAGTTCAAGCTCTTTATAACTTTTTAACTGCTCATAGATATACTCTTTAGCGCCTTCAAGATCATTATTATTAAAATACAGTTCCCTTAGTCTAACTGTACCTATATTTAAAGATATGGTGTGTTCTATATTTTGCTTATTGATAATACAAAGCTCCGTACTACCGCCACCAATATCTAAAGTGATAAAATCGTTTAAATGAAGTAGATTTAGTGCGGCCACTCCACCGTAAAAAGACTCTTTTGGACCATCTATTATCTTGATATTTAGTCCAAGTTCATTTCTAACACGATTTAAAAACTCTTGTTTATTTGGAGCATCGCGAAGTGCTGAAGTTGCAACGCAAAGTATTTTTCTTGATTTTAAAGATCTAGCGATCGTAAGAAAGGATTTTAGAGCATTAAAAGCTCTATCCATTGGAACTTGTTGTAAAACACCGCCATTGTTATAAGATCCTTCACTGATCTTTACGCGGGATTTTGTTTCATTTATAAGATGAAATGCGAAACGGCTGCTTTTTTTAAAAACAACCATCCTCATTGAGTTTGACCCAATGTCGATGATAGTTGTTATTTTGGCCATTACGCTTCTTCTGACTCCAGTTGTTCAAATTTAAACTGTAACTCTTCCCTTGTCTCTTGGTTATCAGGGTCTAATATAATACAATCAACCGGACAAACCTCTACACAAGCAGGTTCATCATAACTTCCGACACACTCCGTACATCTATCCGCATCGATTATATATATCGGATCGCCCTCTTCTATAGCGTCGTTAGGACATTCTTCTCTACATGCATCGCAAGCAATACACTCATCTGTAATCATTAATGACATATTATTTTTTCCTATATCTTTCGTTGATTTTTTATATTTTGTATTGGATTTATAACCTATTCTTCTTTAATAATTTCTTTAATTTCATTAAATATTTCAATATTTTTCGCAAGCAGTAAAAACTCTTCATTTTTATAGATATTTAGGTTACTATTTATAAACAATGCCGCTTCAAGATCAAAACTTCTAAGCTTCCCACCAAATAGGACAAAGCTATAGTTTTGTGCATTTGCTAAAGATAATGCTACAGCTCCAGGAGCTCTATGTTTGATCCCTTTTTCATAAAGTTTTTCACAAATTTTTGGATACTTATACGATCTTTCAAAAACTGCCATTTTTGAAATAGCAGATATTGATCTATTGGTATTAACAACACCCTTCTCATCTTTTATAATATATGTACCGTCCACAAGGTTATAAACTATCGCAGCTTTTGTTTCACCATCAATCTGTAAAGCAACAGAAGTTCCGTAATATTTAAGCCCAGATAAAAAGTTATCACTTCCATCTAAAGGATCGATCACTATTCTCGCACCTTTGATCTTATTAGGATCTTCAGATATAGTAAGTCCGCTCTCTTCAGAGTAGATATCACCAAAAGGCATAAGCTCGTATATAAACCTTTTTTCGGCCTTTATATCAAAGTTAAGGCTTTTATCACCACCATAACCTATAGTACCGTTATATTCAATATCTTGCTGGCTTAAATGATTGTCTATATAGTTCTTTAGATATTTATTTGTTTTTAATACTGTTTCTATAAAGTGATTATACATATGTGTAGCTGTACGGCACAAGGCCGTACTTTTTTAGTTTAAAAACTCAGCTATTTTCTTAGCCGCGTCTCTTCCATCTCTTGCTGCAGTTACTGCAAGATCTGCACCTCTTACACCGTCACCTCCGGCGAATACTTTTTTATTTGATGTTTGGTAGCTATCATCCACAACTATACCGTTCCATCTATCAAGCTCTATACCGCTGTCATTTAAAAATGCAGGTGCCTCTTGATCAAATCCAAGTGCATATATAACGATATCTGCTTCTTCAATATATTCACTTCCATCAATGATCTTAACACTTTGTCTACCGCTCTCATCAGGCTCGCTCAATTGAGTTTGTAATAGCTCAACACCACATGCTAAGCCCTCTTTTACTACAATAGATTTTGGGCTTACGTTAAATACGAACTCAACACCCTCCTCTTTTGAGTTTACAACCTCTTTTTTACTTCCAGGCATATTTGCTTCATCTCTTCTATAAAGACATTTAACAGATTTTGCGTTTTCTCTTACTGAGCTTCTTACACAGTCCATAGCAGTATCACCACCACCGATAACAACTACGTTCTTTTCGCTCACCTCGATAAAATCTTTTACTTTTGCTCCAAAGTTTCTTTTTTGGATCTTTGTTAAGAAATCCATTGCTAAATAAACATTTGATGCATCTTCACCGTTAAGTCCAGCTTTTTTACCCTTTGTTGATCCAATACCTATAAATACTGCGTCAAACTCTTTTTCAATATCTTTAAACTTTTTATCTTTTCCGATCTCGCAGTTTAAGTGAAGTTTCATTCCAGCTTCAACAAGCCAGTCAACTCTTCTTTGCACTACATCTTTATCAAGTTTAAATCCAGGGATACCATAAGTTAAAAGTCCACCTGCACGATCTGCTCTTTCAAACATCTCAACTGCAATACCAGCTCTTAAAAGGAAAGTTGCCGCACTAATTCCAGCAGGACCGCTTCCTATCACAGCTACTTTTTTCTTTGAACTTATCTTAGGGAAGAAAGGCTTCATACCGTTTGCAAAACCTTGCTCACTAATATGTGTCTCAATAGCACCGATTGATATAGCTCCATGACCGTCATTTAAACTACAATCACCCTCACAAAGAACATCTTGAGGACATATCTTTCCAAGTATCTCAGGGAAAGGTGAAGTCTCGTTTGATATCTTAAATGCAAGCTCGTTATCGTTGTCACTTGTTTGTTTTAACCAAGCAGGGATAAAGTTATGCAGTGGACACTTAGAGTGGCAGTATGGATCACCACACTGCATACATCTATCTGCTTGTTCATTTGCCTGCTTTTGTTCAAATACTTGGTAAACTTCGTTAAAATCTTTTAATCTCTCTATAACCCCTCTTTTTTCAGGGTTTAATCTATCAACTTTTGTAAAATTTAACATATTAATCTCCATCCTCCGGATTTAGCGGAAGCACCGTCATATTTTTCGGTTTTACCATCCAGAAGTTTCTTATCTGAGCTCTAAAGTCGTTTAATATCTCATAAGCTTTTTCACTCTTAGTCTCATCATAATAATCTTGAAGCATCTTTTTAAGATATATTCTCTCACGCTCAGCATCATCCGTATCTATTCTAACAGCTTCTATAAGCTCTTGGTTCATCTTATCGATAAACGTATGTTTATCATCGTAAACAAATGCTAGACCGCCTGTCATACCAGCACCAAAGTTGATACCTGTATTTCCTAGGATTATAACGATACCGCCTGTCATATATTCACATGCACTATCACCTGTTCCCTCAACGATAGAGATACATCCTGAGTTTCTAACGGCAAATCTCTCACCTACACTTGCACGTACGTAAAGTTTACCGCCTGTTGCACCGTAAAGACAAGTATTACCTGCTCCACCAAAATTCTCACCTTGATGTTCAGGTGTGATAATGATCTTACCACCGCTCATACCTTTACCAACATAATCATTTGCCGCACCGCTTAAATATAGGTTTACACCATGGCTTAAAAGTGTTCCAAAAGATTGACCTGCGATACCTTTTAAGTTTATAGTTATTGAGTTATCAGGAAGACCTTTATCTCCATAGAACTTAGCTATCTCACCAGAAATAAGAGTACCAAAACTTCTATTTAGGTTACAGATATCACTCTCAACTTTAATAGGATGTGTAGGGTTCTCTATAGTTTTATGAACCTTTTTAAGTATAGCTTTTTCAAACTCATTCTTATCATACGGCTCATTTGAAACCTTTTGACATGTATCTACACCGTCAAGCTTTCTTAAAATATTTTGGAAATCAAATTTCTTAGCGAACTCATCATCAACAACTTTTAATAGATCGCTTCTTCCTATAATATCTTCAAGTTTTGTATATCCAAGACTTGCAAGAATCTCTCTTACCTCTTCAGCTATAAACGTAAAGTATGAGATAAGTCTCTCAACTGTTCCAGTAAAATGATCTCTTAGTTTCTCATCTTGTGTTGCAACACCCACAGAACACTTATTTGTATGACAGATTCTTAATATCTTACAACCAAGAAGTGTAAGTGCAGCTGTACCAAATGCATAAGATTCAGCTCCAAGCATTGCAGCTTTTACAACATCTAGACCTGTTTTAAGTCCACCGTCTGTTTGTAGATGAACGAACTCTCTTAGGTGATTTGCCTTTAGTGCATTATGAGCTTCTGAAAGACCCATCTCCCAAGGATTACCCGTATGCTTGATAGATGATAATGGAGCAGCTCCCGTACCACCGTCAGCACCAGATATAATGATCTTATCTGCGTAAGCTTTTGCAACACCAGCTGCAATAGTACCAACACCCATAGTTGAAACAAGTTTTACCGTTACTTTTGCTTCAGGATTTATCTGCTTAAGATCAAAGATAAGCTGAGCTAGATCTTCAATAGAGTAGATGTCGTGGTGCGGTGGTGGTGAAATAAGAGTAACACCTGCAATTGTGTGTCTTAAAGTTGCAATATATGGAGTTACTTTATGTCCAGGTAGTTGTCCACCCTCACCAGGTTTTGCACCTTGTGCTACTTTGATCTGAAGCTCTTCTGCACTTCTTAGGTATCCTGGAGTTACACCGAAACGCCCTGAAGCAACCTGCTTGATCTTAGAGTTTTTAATAGTACCGAATCTTTTAGGATCCTCTCCACCCTCACCTGAGTTACTTTGTCCACCAATAGTGTTCATAGCTTGAGCAATAGCTTCGTGAGCTTCTAAAGAGATAGAACCACAGCTCATTGCAGCTGCAGCAAATCTTTTAAATATATCCTCTTTTGACTCAACTTTTTTAATATCGATTGCCTCTTTATCGCTATCAAACTCAAAGAAGTCTCTAATAAACTTCCCTTTTCTAGCTCTAACTTGATCTTTTAAGCTGTCAAAATCTGTGATCGATTCACCGTTTTGAGTTTTATTATGCATAGCTTTAGTAACGCTTGGACCGTAATCGTGGTATTCACCACCATCTATATATTTATATATACCGCCTAGATCAAGAGGGAACATATTTTTATCGTTATAGAATGCATTTAGATGAGATTTTTCTATTCTCTTTTCAATATCTTCATAACCAAGACCTGCTAGCTCGCTTTTTGCATCGCTAAAACAATCTTTAATAATATCATCACTTAGACCGATAACATCAAAAAGTGATGAGTTTCTATAACTGGCAATTGTAGCAATACCCATTTTAGACATGATCTTTAGTAAACCGCTGTTTACTGCTTTTTGAGTATTTTTTAGTTTTTGCTGCATCTCAAAGTTTGAGATATCTTTTCTTTCATAAAGTGCATAAGTTGAAGCATACATCATATATGGATATATTGCAGTTGCACCAAAACCGATAAGAACTGCAGCAGCGTGTGGATCGTAAACCTCACCTGTTTCACATACTATTGAAACTACGCTTCTAATACCGCTTTTTAAAAGTTTTTGGTTTATATAACCAACAGCAATCGCCATTGGGATCACTTTACTATCTTGGTTTACATCTTTATCGCTAAGAACAACAACACTTACATTATCGTTTACAACAGCACTAATAACTTCACTAGCAAGTTTATTTAGTGCAGGCTTTAGATCATTTTTAAAAGTTGTAGTGAACTTTTGATTTTTATAGTACTCATCATATCTTGGGTTCTTTGAATCACCGAAAGATAAAAGAACATCCATCTTCTCTTTCATTAAAATAGGTGAACTAGACTTTAATCTTTTTGCAAAAGATTTATCCTCTGTTAATACATTGTGGATCTTACCAAAACCTGTATTTAAACTCATTACCACCTTTTCTCTATATGGATCGATAGGCGGGTTTGTTACTTGAGCAAACTTTTGTCTAAAGAAATCTGTAAAGTTTCTATTTACTGATGAAAAACAGCTAAGCGGAGTATCATCACCCATTGAACCAACTGGCTCTTTTCCATCTTTTGCCATCGGTTCGATAACTTGATCGATCATCTCATAAGTAATATTAAAATATTTTTGTTTTTTCTCTAGATCGTTTAGTTTATAATCACTAAAATCGATAAACGATTCATCTATATACTCTTGAAGATAATCAAGATCATCACTTAACCACTCTGAGTAGTTTTGTGAAGATTTTATATAATTATTGATATCGCTGTCCTCTAAAACCACACCATGTTTTAGATCAAGACCTATCATTTGACCACTTTGTAGTCTTCCCCTTTTCAGTATCTTCTCATCAGGGATCTCAACCGTACCATACTCACTTGTGATATATAAAACATCATCAGTTGTTACTACGTATTTTGAAGGTCTAAGTCCGTTTCTATCTATTAGACAACCGATATGTCTACCGTCAGTTAAAGAAACCGCTGCAGGACCATCCCATGCTTCCATTGCTGTTGAAGTATATTCATAAAATGCTCTAAGCTCACTATCCATATGTGGAGAGTTTTGCCAAGGTGCAGGTACTAAACTACGTGCAGCTTTAAAGAAATCCATTCCGTTTATAATAAGGAATTCGAACATATTATCTAAACTTGCACTATCACTTGAACCATCTTGTAAGATTGGTAGGATTCTACTTAGTTCCTCATCGGTAAATACATCAGATTTAAACTTCTCTGATTTTACCGCTACATTAAATCTATTTGCTTCAATTGAGTTGATCTCACCGTTGTGTGCTATACCTCTAAACGGCTGAGCAAGTCTCCATTGAGGAAGCGTATTTGTTGAAAATCTTTGGTGAAACAGTGCAAACGATATTTTAAACTCTTCATTTGCTAAATCAGGGTAAAACTCTTTGATATGCGTAGGCATAACAAGCCCTTTGTACGCTATCACTTTTGAAGAGAAAGTTGGTATATAAAAATCTTTTGAGTTCTTTAGTGCATGCTCACACTCTTTTCTTGTAAGATATACCATAGCATCAAATCTTTTTGCCGCAATTATAGAGTTTGGTATAACAAATACCTGATAGATATGCGGTAAAGTCTCAAGTGCTAGTTTACCTAAAGCGTTAGTATTAACTGGTACTTCTCTTTTTAAAAGCACTTTTAGGTCATTCTTTTCACAATACTCTTCGAAAATCTCAAGCTCTGAAGGCTCTCTTGTAAATATCATCGCTACGGCATACTCTTGAGGTAGGTCTATACCTTTATCCTTAGCTATATTTCTCATAAATGAATCAGGCATAGATAAAAGCAGTCCACTTCCATCCCCCGACTTTCCATCTGCAGCGATTGCACCTCTGTGCATCATACGCTCCAGTGATACTATTGCATGTTCAAGATTTTTATGACTAGGCTTGTTTCTTAGGTGTGCCACAAGACCAAAACCACAATTGTCTTTGAACGACGTCAATAAATCTAAATTACATCCCATTGTTATCCTTGTAATACAGTTACATCAAAATAACTTTATTTTAAAAAAGTTGCAAAGGGTAACATAATTGTTATTAAAATGTGGTTAAACCCCGTATATAGGTTTATATAAGTAAGTTTTTACTATTTAAGAAGATCTACAATTATTAGATAGGCAAAGAGTGAACCAAATAATATAAACAGTAATAAAAATGACTTTTTAATTATGGAAAAAAATAAAGATCGTGTATTTACGATCCTATGTTTAGGCTTATGTTCAGGGTAAAGATCTTTTATCATCTTTGTAAGCTCTCTAAGCTCACTATCAAGTTTTCTTTGTAAGTAGATAGGGTTTTCACTTATATATTGAGCACTCTCAATACTTTGGTGTATAGATAGATATTTATCTATAAACGTTTTATAATCAGGATGATCTTTAAATATTTGATTAAGATCGGCATTTTGTTCCTCAAGCTCTTTTAGTTCATAACCATTAGCTTCTACAAAAATTATTAAAAGACTATTAAGCTCAGAGATAAATCTTTCTAAACTTTTTCTAAAAGCCTTTTCCTTAATAAGCGGAGCAAGGACCTTTTTAGTTCCTTTAATAACAATTCTACCGTCATTATTATCTAGTATATCAATCAACATAAACGCTACCTATATTTGAAGACTGGATTATTATATCATAAAATTTTAGATTTTGTAACAAAAATAAATAAAATTTCATACATAAGCTATTTTCAAGAATTTTCTAAATAAAATATTTAAATAAAAAACTTCGGGTTACTATGGTTCTAAATACTAATATTTCGGCTCTTAATAGTGTTAAAGTTGGTCAAGAGACTAATAAACAGATGCAAAACTCTGTTGAAAAGCTTAGTAGTGGAACACGTATAAATAAATCTGCGGATGATAGCTCAGGTTTAGCTATAGCAGATAACCTTAGAACTCAAGCTAGTGCAGTAAAACAATCCATAGACAACGGTAACTCAGCTGCAAAGCTGCTTCAACTTGCAGATAAGGCTATGGCTGAACAATCAAATATTTTGGATATTATCAAACAAAAACTTGTTCAAGCTAAAACAGATACCACAAGTGAAGAGGGAAGAGATATGATCGAAGCAGAGATCAAAAAACTTCTAGAACAGCTTGATAAAATAGGTATCAATACCAACTACAATGAAACATACCTTTTAGTTGAAAGGGAAAAAGGGAGCAGAAACCTCACATATAGTGACGTGTCACCCGTAGAGGGTATAAAATTTCATATGGGTGAGGATGCAAAAGATATAGTTACTGGTCCAAAAGGGGTAAAAGCTACATCAGACGGTCTGGGACTTGAAGGATTATATTCAACAGAACTCACTCCTGAAGTTGCAGGTGATTATATGTCAAAGATAGATGATGCTTTAGATATACTAAATGAATGGAGAGGTGACTACGGTTCCATACAAAAGCAGGTTGAATCTTCCGTTAGAACTATGTTAACACAAGAGACTAACCTAAAAGCAGCCGAATCTGTTATACGTGATGTGGATTATGCAAAAGAGAGTAGTAACTTTTCCCATAAAAATATCCTTTCACAAGCAGGAAGCTACGCACTATCACAATCAAACAATGTTAAATCTTCAATGTTCACTCTTTTAAAATAGGTTGAATATCTATGGAGTTTTTATATCCAAACGTATTATGGATGATGCTTCTTCCAGTAATACTTCTAATATTTCTTATCACAACAAACAAAAGTGATATGCAGCTTATCTTTCAAAAAGAGATACTTGAAAGATTAGTTGTAGCAAAAAACGGTTTAGATCTGCAAACAAGAAATATACTAGTTTTTACAGCCTTAGTACTAATGATCATAGCTCTCTCAAGACCAGTTGTTCTTCAAAAAGAGCAAGAGTTAAAACAAAATCTTATACCAGTTGTACTAGCACTTGATGTATCACGCTCAATGCAAAGTACCGATATCTATCCAAATAGACTAGAGCTTTCAAAAAAGAAGATCAAAGATTTCCTGCTTATTTCAAAAAACTCTGCTGCAGGAGTTGTACTCTTTGCTAGATCTGCATTTATCCTCTCACCCATAACACAAGATTTTACAACACTATTATATATGATAGAGAATATGAATAAGGGGCTTAATTTTGACAACGGCTCAAATATAATGGGTATGCTTGAATCTGCTAATGATCTTTTAAAAGATTATGCTAGTAAAAATATTATAGTTCTAAGTGACGGCGGTAATAATGATAATTTTACAAAAGAGATAGAGTTTGCAAAAAACAACAATATAAAAATATATGTAGTAGCAACTGCTACTAAAAGCGGTGCACCAATCCCTACAAAAAATGGCTATTTAACAGACAATAATGGGAATATAGTAACTGTTGCACTCAATAACAATATAAAAGAGCTAGCTATGCAAAGCGGTGGAGGTTATATAGATTTTACTATAGATGATGCCGATATAAAAGCAGTAACAAATGAGCTTTTAAATAGATCACAAAAAGAGCAGATGGATACAAAAAAGATAAAGATATATACGGAGCTTTTCTATTACCCGCTAGCCTTAGGCTTAGTTTTCCTTTTTGTATCAATATTCTCAATCCCTAGAATAAAACAAAGCAGTTCTTTACTAATAGTTTTATCTATATTATTTTTAAATACAAGCTCTTCATATGCAGGGCTTTTAGATTTTAAAATATTAGAAGAAGCAAAAAAAGCATACAAAGAAGAAAACTATAAATACTCTACAAACCAATATCAAAAAGTTGCTAAAAACAGTGAAAGTTTTTATAATCTCGGCAACTCATTATATAAAGAGGGAAAATATCCAGAGGCTTTAAAAGCTTATGAAAAAGTTGTAACAAGCGATAAAAGATTTGAAGCGCAAAAACTTCATAATATGGGTAACTCTTACGTTAAGCTAGGCGATCTTGCAAAAGCAAAAGAGATGTATGAGAATGCATTAAAAAAACATTACGATCAAGAAACCAAAGAGAATCTTGATAAAGTGAACAACTCATTGAAACAAAATATGCAAAACCAAGGTAATGATCAAGAAAAGCAAAATAATAATGAAAATAGCAAAGATGATCAAAGCTCTAAAAACGATCAAAAAGGCTCAAATCAGTCAAAACAAAACTCTAAAGATCAAAAAGATCAAAAGGGTAAAAAGAGCCAAGAGAATAAAAAAGAGGATAAAGAGCAAGATAATAAAAACAAATCTATAGATAAACAAAAGGGAAAAGAATCTATAGATAAAAATAAGGCTTTAAATAGTGTAAAAGAGCAAAATATCTCAGATATTGAAGAGAATAAATGGATGGAGCTTTTAAAAGATAGAAAGACTCCCATTATGCTTCATAAAAGTGAAACACAAAGTTCACAAGGCGGAGATAGTTCAACGCCTTGGTAGAACTATTTATTTAGAATACCGCCCAGTTTTTCGCCTGCTAAAAGGTGAAAATGGATATGAGCAACCTCTTGTCCACCATTATCTCCGATATTGGTAATAAGTCTATAACCATCCTCTTTAACACCAAGCTTTGAAGCTACCTCTTGGATAAAAGTGGTCATCCCCTCCATAAGTTTTGGAGGCATTACATCAAACGATGCAACATGAATTTTCGGTATAATTAAAACATGAACTTTAGCTTGAGGATTTATATCTTCAAACGCAAGAAATTCATCGTTTTCCATCACTGTTTTATTTGGTATCTCACCTTGTATGATCTTACAAAATATACACATCGTATAAACCTTTAAAATGTATTGTAAAAAACATTGTAACCTAAATATAATAAAAATTTTAGTAAAATACACGACTTTTTTATGGAGAAGTTATGACAAAAGATTGGATAAATTTAATTGAATCGGCAGATTCATTAGAGAAATTAGAGACGTTACGTTTAGAGATTTTAGGTAAAAAAGGTTTCTTAACTGCAGAGTTTGCAAAGTTAAAAGATATACCTGGCGATCAAAAAAAAGAGTTCGCTGCAAACCTAAATAAGCAAAAAGCAACTTACCAAGATGCACTAGATAATAAAAAAACATTACTAGAGGATCAAAAGCTAAACGAACAATTAAAAGCAGAGCATATCGATGTTACAAAGTTCGATGCAAACGCTAATTCAGGTGCATATCATCCTGTAGCATATACGATGGATAGAATAATCACATATTTTCAAAACCTAAACTTCAGCGTTGAAGAGGGACCTTTGGTTGAGGATGATTTTAATAACTTTGAAGCATTAAATCTTCCTAAGTTCCACCCTGCTCGTGATATGCAAGATACATTTTATTGTAAAGATCATATGCTGCTTAGAACACACACGTCGCCTGTTCAGATACGTGCGATGAAAAACGGTAAACCGCCTATTAGAATGATAGCACCAGGAACCGTATTTAGAAGAGATTTTGACTTAACACACACTCCAATGTTTCACCAAATCGAAGGTTTAGTTGTTGACGATGCAGATAAGATTTCGTTTGCAAACCTAAAACATGTATTAACAGAGTTCTTACAACATATGTTCGGTGATGTAGAGGTTAGATTTAGACCTTCATTCTTCCCGTTTACGGAACCATCAACAGAAGTTGATATCTCATGTATCTTCTGTAAAGATGAGAAAACAGGCAAAAGCTGTGGATGTAGAGTTTGCTCACATACAGGCTGGCTAGAGGTTCTTGGATGCGGTATCGTTGATGTTAACGTATTTAAAGCCGTAGGTTATGAAAACGTTAGCGGATATGCATTTGGTTTAGGGATTGAAAGATTTGCAATGTTGATACATAAAATAGGTGATCTAAGATCACTATTTGAGAGTGATATAAGATTATTAGGACAATTTAAATGATTATTACAAAAAGCTGGTTACAAGAATTTATAGATATTTCAAAAATCTCAACCGAGGATATATGTAAAACATTAAACTCTATCGGACTTGAGGTAGACAGCGTTGCTAAGATCGAGATACCAAAAGGTATAGTTGTCGGATATATCAAAGAGTGCGAAAAACATCCCGATGCTGATAAACTAAGTGTTTGTCAAGTATCTATAGGTGATGCAAGAGTTGAGCAGATAGTTTGTGGAGCAAAGAACGTAGCAGCTGGGCAATATGTTCCTGTTGCAACAGTTGGATGTGTATTAGGTGAAGATTTTAAGATCAAAAAAGCAAAGCTTAGAGGTGTTGAATCAAACGGTATGATATGTAGTTCAACAGAGATAGGTTTAGCAAAACTAAACGACGGTATCTTAGAGCTTGATGATTCTATCGGTGATCTAATAATTGGAAAAGAGCTAAACACTTATCCGCTATTAAATGATGATATTATAGAGATAGAGCTTACTGCAAATAGAGGGGATTGTCTAAGTATCCACGGAATTGCAAGAGAACTTAGTGCATATTATAAACTAAAGATAAATGAGTTTGATAGACACGAAGAGGAGCATCCACTTGGTATAGGTCAAGTTCTAACGGTTGAATCTGCAAAAGATATAGAGTCCTCTTTTATCTATAAAGGTGGAAACCTAGATAACTTTAAACTACCTGTTCTTCAAAAGATCAGAACAGGGATAATCGATGAGTATTCACCATGTGATATCTTAGCTTTAAGAAAATATGTTATCCACTCTACGGGCGTATTATTAAATATCTATAATACAGACTTTGGACATATGCAAACACTAAATATCACAAAAGATAAAAACGGTTTTGATACGGTTTCAAACGGAGATAAAAAAAGCACCGTTGGTATTGAAACAAAAGAGTTTGATCCAAACGGTAACGATATTATTATCGAAGCAGCTTATATTGAACCTGACGTATTAGCACAAAGAGTATTTGAAACAAAGATCAAAACTTCTGATATATATTATAGAAGTTCAAGGGGAAGTGAACCTTCTCTTAGTATGGGTATAGATTATCTTTGTACTATGATATCTGAGTTTGGTGGAAATATATTAAAAGGTACAAAATATTTTACCGATGAGTTCGTAAATATCAATATCGATATCGATTTTGCAAAGGTTGATGCAATAGTTGGTCAGCATATTGATAAGTTTCAAATAGAGACTATCTTACAACTTCTAGGTTTCAATATAAACAATAGATCAGATAATGTTCTAAACGTATCTATCCCTCAATTTAGACACGATATAAAAAATATCGCAGATATAACAGAAGAGATAGTTAGAATAGTAGGGATCGATAATATTAAAGCTAAACCTTTAGCCATAGATGAAGTAAATAGAATAAATGCAACATCTTTAAACCTTATCAAAAAGAACGATATAAGAGCAAAAGCGGTATCAAACGGTTTCTTTGAAACACTAACTTACGTATTTGCTTCACGTGAGGTTTTAGAAAAATACGGTTTTGAAACTGTTAGTGAAAAAAAAGATATATTAAACCCTATAACAAATGAGCTAAATACTTTTAGAACTACACTTCTTACAAACCTTATAGAAGCGGTATCAAACAATACTAAACACGGTTTTAAAAGAATAGCTTTCTTTGAGATGGGATCTAGCTTTGATAAAGATAGAAATGAGAAAAAATCTTTATCTTTCGTATTTAGCGGAAGTAAAGAGGAGGAATCTATCTCAAATAATGGTAAACCAGAAGATATAACATTCTTTGAATTTGCATCTAAGATATCTGCTATAATCGGTAAGTTTGAGCTTGAACCGCTAAAAGAGATAGATAATAAATTTGTCCACCCTTACCAAAGCGGTAATATAATAGTTGATGGTGAAACTATAGGTTTTATATCTAAACTTCACCCTGAGGCTTCAAAAGATTTTGATATAAGTGATTCAACTTTTATTTGTGAGATAGATTTTACAAAACTAAATTCTGATCTTATAAAAGCCCAAGATATATCAAAGTTCCAAAGTTCAAAAAGAGATCTTAGTTTAGTTGTACCAAAATCTTTAGAGTATAAGCAGATAAAAGATGTTATCAACTCTTTAAATATTGAAGATATCAAACAGTTTAACCTTATAGATGTTTACAGTGATGAGAAACTTGGTGAGAATGAAAGTTTAACAATAAGATTTGTTTTACAATCAGATACTAAGACATTTGAAGATGAAGATATCAATAAAATTATGGATAGTATCTTAACAGCTTTAGAAGAGAAATTAGATATAAAACTAAGATAGGAAAATATGAAGAGATTAGCAGTAGAGAAACTAAATAAACCTTTTGATATAGTGATAGATAATATCGCAAGTGATAAATCTATATCTCATAGATGTGCTATGTTTTCACTGCTAAGTGATAAACCTTCAGTTGTTAAAAACTTTCTTCGCGGTGAAGATACTATGGACTCACTTCGTATTGCACAAATGCTTGGAGCTAAGGTGGAGGATAAAGGTGAGCTTATCACTATAACTCCACCTCAAAACCTTAGTGAACCAGATGATGTTCTTGATTGTGGTAACGCAGGTACGGGAATGAGACTCTATGCAGGTCTTTTAGCTGGAATTGAAGGAAGCTTTGTATTAACAGGAGATAAATATCTTCGTGCTCGTCCTATGAAAAGGGTTGCTGATCCCCTAAGAAGTATTGGAGCTAAAATTGATGGAAGAGAAGATGGAAATAAAGCACCTCTTCATATTAGAGGCGGAAAACTAAAATCTTTTAGATACGACTCACCTATCGATTCAGCTCAAGTAAAATCTGCACTTATCTTAGCTGCACTTAAAGCAGATGAGAAATGCTACTATAAAGAGGAGCTTTTAAGCCGTGATCATACAGAGCGTATGCTTAATGGTATGGGAGCAAAAATAAGTAAGAATGAAGAATTAATAATTAATAATGAGGTAAGTGATGGATGGATTGGTATTGAGCCTTTACAAGAGCCTTTAAAACCACTAAATATAACAGTACCAACCGATCCTTCAAGTGCATTTTTCTTTGCTGTAGCTGCTGCAATCTCTCCAAACTCATCGGTTACACTAAAAAACGTTACACTAAACCCTACAAGAATAGAAGCGTATAAAGTGCTTCAAAGAATGGGTGCAGATGTTGAGTTTATACAAACAGAGAATATTTATGAGCCTATAGGTGATATTGTTGTAAAACATAAAGAGCTGAACGGTGTAGAGGTAAGTGAAAATATAGCTTGGCTTATAGATGAACTGCCTGCACTAAGTATTGCTATGAGTATTGCAAAAGGGAACAGTCTTGTTAAAAATGCAAAAGAGCTGCGTGTAAAAGAGAGTGATAGAATAAGCTCTGTTATTAACAACCTTAAAAAATGTGGTGCTGGATATATTGAGTATGAAGACGGCTACTTAATAGAGGGTGGTGCCAAGCTTAATAAAGCAACTATTGATTCTCACGGCGATCATAGAATAGCTATGAGCTTTGCAATAGCAGGATTATTGTGCGGTATGGATATAGAAGATACGGAGTGTATCGATACCTCTTTTCCAAACTTTACACAGATATTATCGAGTTTAAGAGCTTAAAATGCAAGTAAAACTAGCCTCATCATACGGTTTTTGTTTTGGTGTTAAAAGAGCTATTAAGATAGCAGAAGAGCATACGGACTCTTCAACTTTAGGACCTTTGATACACAACCAAGATGAGATTGATAGATTAAAGAACGATTTTAACGTTGGGCTTTATAAAAATATATCGGAAGTGAAACCAAACGACACGGTTATCATAAGAACACACGGTATCCCAAAAGATGACCTCAAAAACCTTAAAGAGCAAGATATTAAGGTTATAAATGCAACCTGCCCTTTTGTTACAACGCCACAGCAGATCGTTAAGAATATGTCAAAAGAGAGCTACTCTATAGTGATATTTGGTGACGAGGCTCATCCAGAGGTTAAGGGTGTAAAAAGTTACGGTGATGATGATGTACATGTTGTTTTAGAGCCAAGTGAGCTTGAAAATATAAATTTTAAGTATGATAAGATAGCAACAGTAGCGCAAACCACTAGAAAAAAAGAGAAATATCTAGAGATTGTAAATACACTTATTTTACAACATAAAGAGGTAAGGGTCTTTAATACGATCTGTGATGCAACCTTTGAGAATCAAGCAGCTACAAGAGAACTCTCTTTAGAAGTTGATATGATGATAATCATAGGTGGGAAAGACTCCTCAAATACAAAGCAGCTTTATACGATCGCAAAAGAGAACTGTTTTGATAGCTACCATATTGAAAATGAAGATGAACTGCAAAGTGAGTGGTTTAAGAATAAAAAACTATGCGGTATAACGGCAGGTGCTTCTACACCTGATTGGATCATACAGAATGTTATAGATAAGATCGAGAAGATTTAACTAACGACAATAAAAAACAATTATTACAAAATATCAACATTTATCCTTAAAAACTTCCTATTTTTACACTAAATTATTTACTTTAAGATAGAATTGGATATAATCAGCAACTTTTAAAAAATCGCAAGGGATAAATATGAATATCGAAGATATTGACATTGGTGAAGAGATTGATTTTGAGCAGATGCTTAATGAATCTTTTGAAAATACGCAAACTAACTCACTAGTAGATGGTGTGATTGTTGACATAAACGGTGAAAACGTACTGATTGATATCGGTCAAAAAGTTGAAGGAAGATTAAACATATCTGAGATCACAATTGATGGAGAAGTAAAATTTAAAAAAGGTGATACTATACCTGTAATTATAACTAGTTACAGAGGTGAAAGACCTACAATATCGTATAGAAAAGTTTTACAAAAAGAAAAATTCGACGCTTTCGTAAAAGAGCACGGTGATAATGCCGAAGATGTAATAGTAGAGGGTAAAGTTGTTTCTGTTAAACCTAGAGCAGGTTTTGTTGTATGCGACAAAGACGGAATGGAATATTTTATGCCAATGGCACAAGGTTACCTAAAAGTTCAAGATGCTGTAGGTAAAAGTGTAAAAGCTAAAGTTCTTAAAGTTAATACAGATCAAAACTCTATCATCATCTCAAGAAAAAAACTTATCGAAGAGGGTAAAACTCTTAAAGAAGCAAAAGTTAAAGAGATCATGGAGAGCGGTGAGCCAGTAAAAGCTACTGTTAAAAAGATCACTTCTTACGGTATGTTCGTTGATATCGGAAACGCTATAGACGGTCTTGTAAACTACAATGAGATCAGCTACAAAGGTCCTGTTAACCCATCTGACTATTTTGAAGAGGGTGATATTGTTGAAGTTGTTATCTTAAACTTTGACAAAGAGAAAGGTCACCTTTCACTTTCTATTAAAGCTGCGCTTCCAAATCCATGGGAAGAGATCAGAGATCAACTTGAAGTTGGTGATACTATTACTGTTACAGTTAGCAACTTTGAAAGCTACGGTGCATTCGTTGACCTTGGTAATGATATCGAGGGTCTTTTACATATTTCTGAGATCAGCTGGAACAAAAACATCAAGAACCCTAAAGATGTTTTAAACCTAGGTGATGAAGTTAATGTTGAAGTAATTGAGCTTGACGTTGACAAAAAAAGACTTAGAGTATCACTTAAAGCTCTTCAAGAAAAACCATTCGCTAAGTTTGTAAAAACTCATAAAGTTGGTGATGTAGTTAAAGGAACTGTTGCTACACTTACTACTTTCGGTGCATTTATTACAATCGATGATGTAGATGGACTTTTACATAATGAAGAGTTAAACTGGGAAGGTAAAGGAAGCTGTAAAGATCAATACAAAAAAGGTGATGAAGTTGAAGTTAAGATCATTAAGATCGATGCTGAAAAAGAAAACATCTCTTTAAGTATCAAAGAGCTTCTTGAGTCTCCAGCAGAGCAATTTAAAAAAGAGCATAAAATCGGTGATATCGTAAAAGGTAGCGTAAAAGATATAAAAGATTTCGGTCTATTTATCAATCTTGTATCAAACCTTGACGGTCTGATCAGAACAGAAGATATTGCACCACTTAATATTGAAGAGATCAATAAAGGTGATGAAGTTGAAGCTGTTATCGTAAATATTGACACTAAGAAAAACAGAGTTAGACTTTCTGTTAAAAAACTTGAGCGTCAAAAAGAGAGAGAAGTTCTTGAATCTGTAAACGATAACGATGATATGACTCTTGGCGATTTAATTAAAGACAAATTTTAATAAAAAAATTATAGCAAAAGAATCAAAGGCACTGAGTAACTAAGCTTAGTGCCTTTATTATTTAACAAAAACAACTCGTTGTTTTCTTTAGAATTTTGCTTCTTTTAAGGATTTTTTATAAATCCTGTATAAAAAGAAGATATTAAAAAAAGGTTTCCCTTGAAGGTCCCCTTAAAAAACAATGATTTTTTAAGGCACCTTTTTTTGGGAACCGATTTAAAGGAATAAAAAAATGGATAAACATACTGTAGTAGTGTGTGATCATATACACGAATCTGGACTTGAGATACTAAAAACAACAAAAGATATCAACTATGTATATGCAGCTGATATCGATAAAACTGCTCTTCTTGATGTTATCAAAGATGCAGATGTTTGTATCACTAGAAGTTCAACAGATGTAGATGAAAAATTTTTAAATGCGGCAGAGAACCTAAAAGCCGTAGTTAGAGCTGGTGTTGGAGTTGATAACGTAGATATCGACGGTTGTAGCAAAAGAGGTATCATTGCAATGAACGTTCCTACTGCAAATACGATTGCAGCAACAGAACTTACAATGACACATCTTCTTTCTTGTATGAGAAAAATGCCTTATGCACACTCTCAACTTAAAGATCAAAGAATTTGGAAAAGAGAAGACTGGTACGGTCAAGAGCTTTTTGGAAAAAAACTTGGTGTTATCGGTTTTGGTAATATTGGTCATAGAGTAGCACTTAGAGCAAAATCTTTTGAGATGGACGTAATCACTTACGACCCTTATATCCCTGCATCAAAAGCAACAGATCTAGGTATAACTTATACGACTGATTTTAATGATATTTTATCTTGCGATATTATAACTATTCATACACCAAAAAACAAAGAGACTATCGATATGATAGGTGCCCAAGAGATAGCTAAGATGAAAGATGGTGTTATTCTTATCAACTGTGCTAGAGGTGGACTTTACAATGAAGAAGCACTTTACGATGCACTAAAAAGCGGTAAGATCCATATGGCAGGAATTGACGTATTCAATAAAGAGCCTGCAATAGACCACCCTTTACTAGACCTTCCAAACGTAACGGTAACTGCTCACCTTGGAGCAAATACGGTTGAGTCTCAATATAAAATAGCAACACAAGCAGCAAACAATGCGATAGAAGCTGCGCGTGGTATAGGTTACCCTCATGCACTTAACCTTCCAATTGATGAGACAAAGATACCTTCATTTGTTAAGCCTTATTTAGAGCTTACTCAAAAAATGGCATTCTTGATCTCTCAAACAGATAGAGCGGCTATCAAGTCTATTAAAATAGAAGCTAGCGGAGAGATAGCAGAGTATATTGAGTCTCTTTCTACTTTTGCTACAGTTGGTGCACTTACAACTTCTCTTGGAATTGAGAAGATAAACTATGTAAATGCAACTTTCGTAGCTGAAGAGAGAGGTATCAATATCCAAGCTGATGTAGATACTAAATCAAGCGGTTACAACAATAAAGTAACGGTAAAGATCACTACTGCTAACGATGTACACTCTATCGGCGGTACAATATTTAACGATGAGCTTCAAAGAATCATAGAGATCAACGGTTTTGTATTTGATATTGAGCCTGTTGGTAAAATGCTTCTATTTACAAACAATGATGTTCCAGGTGTTATCGGTAAAGTTGGAAGTTTACTTGGATCAAACAATATCAATATCTCAGACTTTAGACTAGCAAGAAACAAAAATATGGCACTTGCAGTTGTTTTAGTAGATAACGATATCAATGATGATATTTTAAAACAATTAGAAGATATGGAAGAAGCAACTTCAGTATCTTATGCTGAAATATAATATAAGGAAAAATCTATGGCAATAGGTATGAGCGAACTAAAAAAAGGTATGAAGATAGAGCTTGACGGTATCCCTTACAAGATCACTGAGTATCAACACGTAAAACCTGGAAAAGGTGCAGCTTTTGTTAGATGTAAGATCAAATCATTTCTAAACGGTAAAGTGATCGAGAAAACTTTCCATGCAGGTGATAAGTGTGAAGTTCCTGATCTTCAACAAAAAACTATGCAATATCTTTACGATGATGGTGAGTTTTTACAGTTTATGGATACGGAAACTTACGATCAAATCGGTCTAAGCCCTGATCAAGTTGGTGAAGCATCTGATTGGATCATTGACGGTATGAATGTTGATATGATGTTCTTTAAAGGTGAAGCTATCACTGTTGAGCCACCAATGACCGTTGAGCTTAAAATTGTTGAGACTCCACCAAACTTTAAAGGTGATTCACAAGGTGGTAAAAAACCTGCAACTCTAGAGAGTGGCGCAGTTGTACAGATCCCTTTTCATCTAGTTGAGGGTGATACTATTAAATGTGATACACGTACAGGTGAATATATAGAAAAAGTAAAATAAAAAATTGGAAGCTTAGCGTCGAATAATCGGCGTACAAGCTTCTTTTTCCTCAATCACTTATAATATAATAAGCTCTTTCATCAAAAAAAGCTTCTACTTGATTCTCTACACAAATTTTCATACTTTACAATATCTTCTCGATTTATAAAAATACTCTGTTTTGTGACGCTAATGTGACGCCTTTAATGTTATAATAGTTTAATATATAAGGTTTTATTTTATGAGATTTTTTTTAATTTTTTTATTTTTATTTATCAATAATAATGTTTTTGCTAGTAATAAATCTGATAGTGGCCATTATTTTCTTAATTTTAATCTAATGATAATAGATCTAAATGAAAAATCAAAACAAACAAATGAAATTGAAAATACAGGTTATTTTATAAATATATCTAAAGTAAGTAGTTACGGATATGATGGAACTCGTCTAGGATATGGCTTTTATGATGATGAGATTTTAAAATTTGAATTATCATTGTATCAGTACTATATCCATGGAGAAAATTATGATGATTTTATAAAATATGATGCATTTAGCATACACGGTATGGATTTTGCTGTATATGCTTATTCTTCTACAAAATATTTATCTATATTTAGAAATTTTTTTAAACTAGGATTTGGTTACTTTACTCAAGAATATGGAGAACATGATTACCGTACTCCAGAAAGTATAAAAGCTTTACGTTTTAGAAGTGATGAAAGTTTTCTTATCGGTTTAGGAGTTTCAGCTTTTATTTTAGATAGTCTAGAGATATATACTAGTGCAAACTATACATACTTTTTTGATGATCCTGATTATGGTGAAACTTTTGAAAAAAATCTATTTACTATTGAATATGGTCTTATGATAAAATTTTAATATAAAGTACTTTTTTTGTAATTTCTATAAAAAATAACTGTATAAAATTTAACCAAGAATAAACAATAAAAACTATCAATTTGTAGTATTATTACAATTATATATTGATAGGAGATAAATAAATCTTACAGATTTTATTTAAAAACAATGAACTACAAGCATAGTATATTTTTTATAACTTTATTATTTATTACTTTCTATGTTTTTATATTTTATACATTTGAGATGTATATAGAGTTACAACTTGATCAAAAAATAATAATTGAAGATATATATCAAACTAAACTTATATTATCTGTGGTCTTTCTTATCTTAATGACCGTAGCAACTTTATACCTTTATAAAAAGATAGAAAATAAGATAGATAAAGATAAAGAGCTTCAAATCTCTTCAAGAAAGGTGTTGGAGACTATTAACGATTTTTACACCATACTTCAAAGTACACACGATATAAAAACTATTGCAAGAGAATCAATAGCTTTTGTTAGTAAACAGTTTGAAGCTTATAGTGGTGCTATATATTTAGTGAATTATAAAAATAAAACACTTCAACTACTTGATGTGTACAATACAAACCTAAAAAATGAGATGACCATACGTGATGCTTACAGTGGAATAACAGGTGAAGCATTTGCAACAAAACAGATAAAAAAAGCAGTAAGAAAAGAGAAGATCGAGTTTGCTATACCGCTTATCACAAACTTTACGGTTGTGGGTGTTATAAAGCTTACATATTATGATGATCTAAACCTTGAACTCTCAAAAAGCGACCATATTATTTTAAAAATCATATCTGACACACTTTTAAAAGAGCTGGAACACACAAAAAATAAAAGATATATAAACTTAATAGATAAATATATACTTCTTTCAAGTTTAAATAAAGAGGGTGAGATCACCTTTGCCAGTGAAGCCTTTTCAAAAACAACGGGATATAATAAAAAAGAGCTTATCGGCAAACCCTACACTCTGCTTAAACACTACGATATACCTGAAGATACTTATGAGCAGTTATGGGAAAGTATCAAAAATGGTCAGATCTGGCATGAAGAGATACCAAACCTAAAAAAAGATGGTTCAACCTACTGGTCAGATACTACAATAACTCCCGTATATGACTTTTACGAAAATATAACGGGATACGACTCAATTAGTATAGATATCACAAATAAAAAGCTGATCGAGCAGTTATCTATAACAGACGGACTTACAAACCTTTACAATAGAAGATACTTCGATAAGCTTTTCCCGCAAAAGATAAATCTTGCAAAAAGACACGGTATGATCTTGGTATTTGCACTTCTGGATATCGATCACTTTAAACAATACAACGATACCTACGGTCACCAAATGGGAGACAGCGCACTTCAAAAAGTGGCTGCTTCTTTAGATAACACTCTAAAAAGAGAAAACGATTTTATATTTAGAATAGGAGGAGAAGAGTTTGGACTACTATATTTTGTAGAAAATATCAAAGAGGGGTATAAAACTGCACAAAGTGTAAAAGATGATATAGAAGCCCTAAAAATAGAGCATATAAACAATAGCGCTTCAGATTACGTGACAATATCTATGGGACTATATTTTTATCAAGGTGAAGATATTGATATGGAGCAGATATACCACGAAAGTGATAAACTATTATATGAAGCGAAAAAGAACGGAAGAAATCAGATAAAAGGAAATATACAAATATGATAGAGGATTTAATTGAACGAAACAAAATAGATATACATTTTCAACCTATAGTTTCAATTAAAGATAAAAAGATAATAGCTTTTGAAGCATTAACTAGAGCCTACGACCACAACGATGAGTTGATATCGCCATTGTTCTTATTTGAACAAGCTAATAAAGAGAACTATTCATGGCAGCTTGACTGCTACGTACGTACTAAGGCTATAAAAAAATTTAAACAATACTATGAAGAGGATGATTCAATTTTACTTTTTTTAAATTTTGAATCATCAATGATAAATGAAGAGATAAGCGACAACTTCTTAGATGTAGTAAAAGAGTGTAATATAAACCCTTTAAATATCGTAATAGAGATAAAAGAGGAAAGCGTAAAAGAAACAAGACTTTTACAAAAGTTTGTTGAAAAATATAAAAAAGAGGGTTTTATAATAGCTCTTGATGATTTTGGTGCAGGGTATTCTAGCTTTGATAGACTAGCTCTTATAAAACCGCGTATCGTAAAGATAGATCGATCGATCATCTACAATATACAAAACAACTTTATAAACTCTGAGATACTAAGCTCCATAGCAAATATGTGTCACAATATAGGTGCAATAGTTTTAGCTGAGGGAGTTGAGAGTAAAGATGAGATACTAAGTTGTATGCAAAAAGATATAGACTTGTTTCAAGGGTTTTACTTTTGCAGACCAAAAGAGCATATAGACGCTTCTATAGTAGATACTACAAAAAAAGAGATAGATCTTATAGGGCAAGGTTATAAAGATATCATCCAAAGCCATATAGATAAAAAATGCACACTTTTAGACAAAGCAAAAAATATACTTGAAAAAACTCTTGGAATACTGCAAGATTGTGAAAGTGCATATCTTAAAAAACTCAACGATATCCTACACAATGAAGATAATCTTGAAGCTATCTATATCTTAAATATAGATGGTGTGCAAGTTGGAGATACTATTATAGCCGATTCACATCAAAAACTATTTTCACCCACTAAAAGCGGACATGACCATAGTTTAAAAGAGTATTTCTTTATAGCAAAGGGATCAAGCAGAGGTGATTATCTAAGCAATAGATATATCTCAAAAGCCAGCGGCAACTTTTGTAACACATACTCTTCAAAGATATCATTCAACGATAAAAGCTATATCGCTTGTTTTGATATTATAGCTTGAAAGGAAAAAGGTTAAAACCTTTTTTCCTAAGCAATCCATTAACTAGCAAAAATTCATTTCTACTTTAATATTAGCGTTGTAAGGGAAAGGTTCCACCCTGTTAAAATGCCAAGATGGAGTAAAATATTTTACAGGAAACTTCGCAAGCTCGTTTTCGAAAAAGATGGAAAACTGTTTTGAGTTTTGTCCTCGACTTCGTCTGCGAGATTCCCTTCGGTCATGACCCTCAGAAAATATTTTATGGAAGCTTGGATTTACATTTTATCGGGTGGAAGAGTTTTTCAAGGAAACTTCGTTTTGTTTCTTTTTTACGGATAAAAAAGAAAGGCATTCATCCACGAATAAGATTCTAAACACAATCTTAGTTTTGTAAAGGAATTAAATCATCAAATACAATTTGCATTTGTTATTAGTTGATATTAATATGCCTTTAATCCCCAAAACGTACTAATAAAAGTCTTCGTACTCTCATTTATAAACTTATCCATAAACTTCTCAAACTTATCCTCTTTACTCCAAACAGGATCAACCACTTGTGATAGTTTTATAAGCTCACTTTGCGCCATACCCAAAGTACCCACCTCATCTATAAGCCCTACTTCCTTTGCACGAAACGGTGTAAATACATGAGCATCCGCAAATTTAGTATGATCCTCTTTTTTAAGCCCCCTTGCACTTGCAACATCATTTACAAATATATTGTAAGTATCCTCTATAAGAGTTCTTATCTCTTTCTCTTCATAATCTTTCCAAGCTCTAAGAGGTGTCCCGCTCTCTTTATATTTTCCAGCTTTTACCGTTTGTGGTTTAATGCCAAGCTTATTTATAACCTCTTCAACGTTAAAAGATTGAAAGATCACACCGATAGATCCTATCATAGAACCTGGATTTGCGATAATACTATCTGCCCAGATCGAAGCGTAGTAGCTCCCGCTTGCCATTATACCACCTGCGTATGCAACTACAGGCTTTAACTCACTAAGCTCTTTAATAGCATACGCCATCTCTATAGATGGAGCAACTGCGCCACCAGGAGAATCAACTATAAAAAGTACACCTTTGATGTTTTTATCTTTTTTCGCTTTTGATATCTTTTCAAGAACCTCTTCACTACTTATAATTGGGCCGCTTAGTTTTATCTTTTGAAGATTTGCTTTTTGAATATCTTCATGCTCGCCGCCAGAGAACAATAAAAAAAGTATAGTTATAAAAACTATCGATTTAAAATATGTTTGTATAAAATTTAAAGTTCCCGTTATGGGTGAAAAAAGTTTTCTAAAAAAATCCAGCATTATTATCCTTTTTATTTACTAGGTAAGATCAAAATAGGCTCATCCCTATCTCTTTGTATTCTTTTAAAATATTTAAAGAAAAAATTGTTTTTAATAATACTATCTTCTAGTTTTAGTATCTCTTTACTACAGGTTTTTTCTATCTTTATATCCATATCTATACCCAAAGATTTCACGATATCCATAGCCATAGTGCCTTTTTTATCAACTATAAATATTACGTCGTTTAGTGCATATATACCTATTAGATAAAAATCACACCCTTTATCGCTTTTATATCTAGTGATATCTATATCGTCGTTCTCATATTTATCAAGCACTTGCAAGCTTGTGATCTTATTTGCATTTGTAAGATGCAAAGTATATCCGCTTTTTGAAAAACCGTCCCACTCGCAGTTGTGTTTTAGGTCTATATAATCAAGTGCGAAATCATACTTGTCATTTGTATCTTTTAGATAGTGTGAGTCTAACACACAGCTTTGTAAATACCTTTTAGCTTTTTCATTTGAGGGTACTTTATAGTAGTTACCCTTTGCTATCTTTATCTCTATATCTTTTTGGTCACTTTTATATATGGGAGTGTAGCTTGAACAAGCACTAAAAACAGAAGCGAGGAACAATGCATTTAAAAGCAGTTTTAACATATAAACTCCTTATTTACCGTTTATATAAACCTTCTCTACCTCTTTAGTATGCAGTATTATCTGGGTTGATAGCTGTGTTTCATCACTAAGGGTATCTGGTAATTTGAAAATTATAATATCTGCATCCTTACCCTTAGCAAGCTCCCCTTTGTTTAATCCTAAAGATTTAGCTCCACCTAAGGTCGCTGCTTTTAGAAGTTTATCCGCTAAGATATCTGTTCTAGTATTTGTATGGATATAAAAAGCACCCCTAAGCTCATCAAACGAACTAAGTGAGTCGTTTGAGCTAAGACCATCTGTTCCAATAGATAAGTTAATATCATCTATCTCATTTAGCTTTAGTGTTTTATTATTTAAAAGCCTGTTTGATTTTGGGCAGTGGATTATACTAGCCCCTAACTCTTTAATGGTTTTTATATCATCAAACTCAACCTCAACACAATGTGTAAAGCTAAGGTTTTTCACACCTTTAAATTGTGCTAAAAACTCGCTTGGAGTACTTAAGCTAGTTGTCTGATTTAAAAAGTTCTCAAAAAAAGGTTTAAATCCACCCTCACTCTTTTCAAGCCAATCTCTCTCAGCCTTACTCTCTAAAAAGTGCGCCGTTACTATAAGCTCCTCCTCCTTTGCTATTTTTAACACCTCTCTTGTTAAAAAAGGGTGTATGGAGTAAGGGGAGTGTATAGCAATAGCAGGTATAAAGTTTTTGCTTTGGTGTGCTTTTGCATTATTTAGTCTTGCTTTAAAATCACTAAATAGTGTATCTATCATATCGGCTTTACTTCCTAAAGCCTCGCTAAAATAAACCACATTTATAGGGGCTTTAATGCAAGAGTTCATATCCGCGCCGTATGAACTAATAGCCCCTATAGTTGTGGTCCCGCTTTTTAGCATACCCTCTATTGTCTTATCTATCAACTCTTCATCTGCTTTTTCACTAAGCTCTTCACGGTTGAAGATAACGGAGTTTAACCACTCATTAAAATCACCATATTTTAAAGTGGTCTTATTGGAGCTAAACTCCAAATGAACATGCGGATTGATAAGACCTGGCATTATAACCGAGTTTGTACCTTGGTATTCAAAGTTATCATTTGGATATTTCTCAACCAAGTTTTCTAAAGTATCAACATCGATAACGGTTTCATCAAAAACCACCCCACCCTCTTTTATAAGGGTGAACTCCTCGTCACACTTTAGTATCCAATCCGCACTTAAATATTTCATTTACGCTTGAACTTGCTCTTGCGCTTTTTTCATAGCGTTTACTTCATTGACTATCTGCATTAAAGCGATAAGTCCCATATGGTAACCAAAAGGTCCAAATCCGCTGATCACACCTGTAGTAGCTGCTGCAGTTATAGATTTTTGTCTAAACTCTTCTCTTTTATAGATATTGCTGATATGTACTTCAACAGTTGGAAGTGCAACTGCTGAAAGAGCGTCTCTTATAGCAATTGAAGTGTGTGAGAAAGCTGCAGGATTTATCATAATTCCGTCAACTGTTCCTAAACACTCTTGCACTTTATCAACAATCTCACCCTCAAGATTTGATTGGAAGAACTCAAGCTCTACACCGTTTTGTTTAGCTGCATTTGTAAGCTGATCATGGATCTGATCCATAGACATAGGTCCGTAGATGTTTTGCTCTCTAATACCTAGCATATTAATATTTGGTCCTTGAATAACCGCTAATTTCATAATTATATTTCCTCTTTAAAAAATTTAGCTATGATTATACAAAAATAAACTTTTTGTGCAGTTGAGAGATGAAAAATGAAGAATTTTATATTAAAAAACGAAAACGCAGTATATTACGAAACAGGCTTTTCTTGCGATAATGTTATATATCTAAATCTAGGTAGTGAAAAATATTTTATAACAGATGGCAGATATACAACAGAAGCAAAACAAAACGTTAAAAAAGATATTGAGGTTATAACAACCAACGATATCACCAAAAGAGCAAGAAAGATATTAAAAACAAACCATATAAAAAAGATACAGCTTGACCCTTACGACTTCTGCCTTGCAGGTTTTGAGAAACTTTCAAATAAATTAGATACTAAATTTATCCATAAACCAAACTTCTCAAAACTAAAAAGGATAGTTAAAACAGATACTGAAATAGAGTATCTAAAAAAAGCTATGCAGCTTGGACGTGACGGTTTTAATGCACTTGCACTATATCTGCAAAAAAACGGTATTGGTAAGAGTGAGCAGTTCTTACACTTTAAAGCAAAAGAGCTTATGAGTTCTCACGGGAATTATGAGCTAAGTTTTGACCCTATTGTTGCTATAAACGAAAATGCAGCAAAACCGCACGCACTACCAGATGAAACCGTTCTAAAAAAAGGTGATCTTTTACTTGTGGATGCGGGTATAAAGTATAAAAGATACTGTAGTGATAGAACCTGTACCTCAAAAGTTGCACACGATATGGACTTTGAAAGAGCTCAATGGTTTAGTAAAAAAGAGCAGCAAGATGTTTACGATATAGTTTTAAAAGCTCAGCAAAAAGCTATTGAGAAAGCTAGGGTCGGAATGAAAGCTTGCGAAATAGATAAAATAGCAAGGGATGTTATAGAAAAAGCTGGTTATGGAAAATATTTCATCCACTCAACTGGTCACGGTGTGGGCTTAGATATACACGAACTACCAAATATATCAAGTAGAAGCGAAACGATAATTGAAGAGAATATGGTATTTACCGTTGAGCCTGGTATTTATCTAGCAGATAAGTTCGGTGTGCGTATAGAAGATACGGTTGTGATGAAAGATGGTAGAGCGGAGATACTTTAATGGGTGTTTTTAAAAGTATCGATACGGATGAGTTTATAAAGCTAAAAGATAAGGGTGTAGCTGTTATAGATATAAGACGCCCTGAAGAGTGGGAAGCAACTGGAATAATAGATGGAAGTGTAAAGAACACTTTTTTTGATGCTAACGGCGGACACGATATTAGAAAATGGATGAAAGAGTTTGAAAAGCATGTTAGCGATAAATCACAACCAGTAATACTAGTTTGTGCCCATGCAAATAGAACAAAAAGTGTTGGAAGGTTTTTAAGTGATGAGCTTGGGATGCAAGAGGTATATGATCTTGAAGGCGGTATAGTTTACGGCTGGATTGATAAGGGTAAAACCACGGTTAAATAATGAAAAGAACATTATCAAAAGAGCTAAGTTTATACTTTACTTCCAACTTTCCTAAAAACCTAAAGGCAAGCTCAAAAAAAAACTTCGTACTTATAGGTATAGGCGGTAATATTGGCAATATAAAAAGAAGGTTCGATAAACTTTTTTTAAGTCTTCAAAGTGATGCAAGGTTTGATATCATCAAAACCTCACCTCTTTTAAAAAACCCACCTTTTGGGTATCTTGAACAAAACTATTTTTTAAACGGCGTTATGGTTTTAAAAACAAACCTAAGCCCCAAAGCATCACTTAAAGCTTTTCAAAGATATGAGAATAGATTTAAAAGAAAACGCTCTTTTAAAGATGCTCCAAGAACTCTAGATATCGATATAATATTTTTTAACGATCAAAAGATAAACACTAAAGAGCTGATAGTTCCACACCCTCATTGGTTTAAAAGAGAATCTGTACTTATACCCCTTGGATACGTAATATGATAGATTTTAGAGGTAAAAGTGCTTTAGAGATCATAGAAGAGTTTGAAAAGATCGATCTAAGCCAATATGAGATGGTAGAGATAAAAATAGATGAGCAAGATATTGAGAAGATCGGCTATAAATCTTGGATAGACTTTGCACAGATATTTTATCTAAAAATGTTAACTCCGATTAAAGAAAACGGCACTATAATTTTAAGTTTTAAAGTTCTTGATAGAGGTTCATCTTTTCATCTTCAAAAAGATAGCGATAATGAAAAATACGGAGTTGAGAGCGAGTTTTTCAATATAGATAAAAACACTTTAGTAAGTTTTATCTACCACTATAAAAAAGCTTTGGAGTTTATAGATATTGCTTCTAAACAGAGGGTTTTAAACCTAGGTATTAATAAGGGCGATGAGTTTAAAACCATAAAAGAGATGCTTGGAGATAAATCTTTTTTACAAAAAGTGTTTATAGGGATTGACTATTCAACTAGTGCAATAGAGTATGCAAAAAAAAGCTTGCCCTACCCTAATGTAAAACTTTTTGCCGAGGATATAAACGAGCTTGAAAAGCTTGAACTAGGTAAGTTTGATCTAATCATCTCAATTGGAACTTTACAAAGTACAAATATCAACTATAAGACCACGCTGGCTTTTATGGTACAAGAGCTATTAAGCAAGAACGGTAGTTTAATACTAGCCTTTCCAAACAGCAGATGGATAGAGTGTGAGAATATTTACGGTGCAGCAGTACCAAACTATAATTTTAATGAAATGGGTATGGTTGTAAAAGATATACACTATGCAAAAAAATATCTTCAACAAAAAAAGTTTAGAGTAACTATTACTGGAAAAGATTACCTATTTCTAACAGCAAGAAAGATAGGATGAAAATGAAACAATTTTTAAGTGGGTCATATAATGAGTAAGAAAGTTTTAATAGGACTAAGCGGCGGAGTTGATAGCAGTGTTAGTGCATATCTTTTACAAAAAGAGGGGTACGAGGTTGAGGGAGTTTATATGAAGCTTCATAACGCTTCACAAGAATACCATGAGAGAAATCTAGAGATAATAGAAAAAGTATGCAAATATCTAAATATAAAATACTCTGTCCTTGATCTATCACGTGAGTTTGAACAAGAGGTGTATGATTATTTCGTGCAAAGTTATATGAATGGAACTACACCAAACCCTTGCGTAAAATGTAATAGAAGTATAAAGTTCGGCAGGCTTTTTGAGTATATGAAAGAGGTGGGAGCAGACTATCTTTCAACTGGACATTATGCTACAACTGATGGTGAGTTTATAAAAGTTGGTAAAGATAGAGCAAAAGATCAAAGCTATTTCTTAGCACAGATAAAAAAAGAGGTTATCCCTTATCTAATCTTTCCTATGAACCAATATGAAAAAAGTGAAACAAAAAAGATAGCAGCAAGTATCCCTGAACTAAGTGAGCTAGCCTCAAAAAAAGAATCTCAAGAGATATGTTTTGTAGATGGTGAATACACCGATATCTTAGAGAAACACACAAATATAGATATGCCTGGGATCACCCTTGATAAAGATGGCAAGGAGGTTGGAAACCACAAAGGGTTTATGCACTACACTATCGGTAAAAGAAGAGGTTTTTATGTACACGGTGCACACGATCCACACTTTGTATTATCAATGGATCCAAAGAAAAACACCATAACTGTAGGTAAAAAAGATGATCTTGAGATACATAAAGTGCAAATAGATAATCTAAATATGTTTATAGATGACAAAGAGTTTAAGTGTGGCGTAAAGCTTAGATATAGAAGCAAAGAGCTTCCATGTTATGTTAAAATAGAGGGGGATAAAGCCTATATTGAACTATATGAGCCATCATTCGGTGTAGCGGCAGGTCAGTGTGCAGTATTTTATAATGACGATAAAGTTATCGGCAGCGGCTGGATTATAAAAGCTAATTAATAGCAAAACTTAGATATAATCCGCGAATATTTAGGAGATAAAAATGTTAGGATACAAACTTTTTTCGGGTAGTGCAAACCCTGAATTTGCACAAAAAGTGGCAGATTATCTAAAAGTTAAACTTGGTGATATTCAGCTAAACAAATTTAGTGACGGTGAAATCAGTGTAAATATTAGTGAAAGCGTAAGGGGAAGAGACGTTTTTATTATCCAACCTACATGTGCACCGACAAACGACAACCTTATGGAACTGCTTATTATGGTAGATGCTTTTAAAAGAAGCAATGCAGGTACGATTACAGCTGTAATGCCTTATTTTGGTTATGCTAGACAAGATAGAAAAGCAGCACCTAGAGTTCCTATCTCAGCTAAATTAGTTGCTGATATGATAGAAAAATCAGGTATAGATCAAGTTATCACAGTTGACCTTCACGCAGCTCAGATCCAAGGCTTCTTTGATATCCCTGTTGATAACCTATACGGTTCTATCATTTTTACAGAGCACTTAAAGAGCAAGAACCTTAAAAACCCAATTATCGCAAGCCCTGATATCGGTGGTGTTGCAAGAGCTAGAAACTATGCACAAAGACTTGGACTTGATCTTGTTATCGTTGATAAAAGAAGAGAAAAAGCGAACGAATCTGAGGTTATGAACATTATCGGAAACGTTGAGGGTAAAGATGTTATCTTAGTTGATGATATGGTTGATACTGCAGGAACTTTAGTAAAAGCGGCAGAAGTTTTAAAGAAAAAAGGTGCAACATCAGTTATGGCTTGTTGTACTCACGGTGTACTAAGTGGTCCAGCTTATGATAGAATTGAAAATGGTGAGCTTGATGAGCTTATTATCACAGATACAATCCCTACAAAAAAAGATTGTCCAAAGATCACTGTTCTTTCAGCTTCAAATATAATCGCTGAAACAATTAGAAGAATCTATAACAACGAATCGGTAAACGATATCTTTATAAACGAATAGGAAGCAAATAACCTTGCAAAAAAATATTAGAAATTTTAGTATTATCGCCCATATTGACCACGGTAAAAGTACACTAGCAGATAGAATTATCCAAGAGTGCGGCGCAGTAGCAGATCGTGAGCTTAGTGCACAAATGATGGACACTATGGATATAGAGCAAGAGCGTGGTATCACTATCAAAGCTCAATCTGTTAGACTTGACTATGTTAAAGATGGGGAGCACTATGTGCTTAACCTTATCGACACTCCAGGTCACGTTGACTTTTCATACGAAGTAAGTAGAAGCTTAGCTTCATCTGAGGGTGCACTTTTAATAGTTGATTCAACTCAAGGTGTTGAAGCACAAACTATTGCAAATGTTTATATAGCACTTGAGAACGACCTTACTTTGATGCCTGTAGTAAATAAGATAGACCTTCCATCTGCAGACCCTATGAGAGTACTTGAAGAGACTGAAGAGGCTATCGGTCTTGATTGTACGGCACACAATCTAATATCTGCAAAAACAGGTCTTGGCGTAAAAGAGCTTATAGATGCTATTGTTGATACTATTCCTGCACCTCAAGGTGATGAGGAAGCTCCAACTAAAGCGCTTATCTATGACAGCTGGTTTGATAACTATCTTGGAGCACTTGCACTTGTAAGAGTTTATGACGGTAGTATCAAAAAAGGTCAAGTACTTAAGATGATGAATACAAAGGTTGAGCATAGAGTTCTTGATCTGATGTATCCACATCCATTAAATAGAGCTAAAACAAATGAGATAAAAACAGGTGAGATAGGGATAGTCGTACTTGGACTAAAAACAACTGAAGGTATCGCTGTTGGTGATACAATGACAGATGCAAAAGAGCCTACATCTAAAGCTATTGCAGGGTTTGAACCTGCTAAACCATTTGTATTTGCAGGGCTTTATCCAATTGAGACTGATAAGTTCGAAGATCTAAGAGATGCATTAGAGAAACTTCAACTAAACGATAGCTCTATATCTTATGAGCCTGAGAGTTCAGCTGCACTTGGAAGTGGTTTTAGAACAGGTTTCCTTGGAATGCTTCATATGGAAGTTATCAAAGAGAGGTTAGAAAGAGAGTTTAACCTTGATCTAATAGCAACTGCTCCAACTGTTGTATATAAAGTAGAAACAACAGACGGTGAAGAGCTTATGATACAAAACCCTTATGAACTGCCGCCTGTAAATAAGATAGAAACTATTAGCGAACCTTACGTAAAAGCAACTATTTTAGTTCCAGATGAGTATCTAGGAAATGTAATAAAACTTCTAAATGAAAAAAGAGGTATCCAGATAAAAATGGACTACATCAATAAAAGAGTTTTACTTGAATACGATATCCCAATGAACGAAATAGTGATGGATTTTTACGATAAACTAAAATCTACAACTAAAGGCTACGCTAGTTTTGACTATGAGATCACAGGATTTAGACCGGGTGATCTTGTAAAACTTGATATTTTAGTGGCGAGTGAGCCTGTAGATGCTTTAAGTATTATCGTACCTAAAGAGAAAGCACAATCAAGAGGTAGAGTTTTCGTAAAACAGTTAAAAGAGCTGATCCCTAGACAACTTTTTGAAGTAGCTATCCAAGCAAGTATAGGAAGAGAGATAATTGCGCGTGAAACCGTAAAATCTACAGGTAAAAATGTAACTGCAAAATGTTACGGTGGGGATATTACCCGTAAAAGAAAACTGCTTGAGAAACAAAAAGCAGGTAAAAAACGTATGAAAGCTATAGGTAAAGTAAATGTACCTCAAGAAGCTTTTATGGCGGTACTCAAACTAGACTAATGAAAAATCTACACGGTATAGGCTTATCGATACTCATAGGTGTTTTTGCGATCATCTTATCGAAGTTTATACCAGTAGGCTCCGTTGCTCTTGCTATTATAGTTGGCGCAATTATAGGAAACACTATAACTATCAACGGCAGGTACAATGCAGGTATTGGCTTTAGTGAAAAAACACTTCTAGCTTTTGCTATAGCTTTAATGGGTGTAAATCTTGACTTTGTGATACTTTCCCACCTTGGAATAAAATCAATCCTTCTTATAATCGTATCTATTGCTTTTACCATATATATAAGTATATACCTTGCAAAACTTTTTAAATTTGATAAAAACTTCTCACTAATACTAGGTATCGGTAACGGTATATGCGGAAGTGCAGCGATCGCAGCAACTAAAGATATAGTTGGGCTTGATAAACAAAAAGTTGGACTATCTATTGCTATAGTGAATTTTCTTGGAACCATAGGTATATTTTTAATCCCTTTTATTGGGCATATCTTTTTAAATCTAAACGATATCGACCTTGGTATTATGATAGGAAATACTCTTCAAGCAGTAGGCCAAGTAGTAGCTTCAGGATTTAGCGTAAATGAAAGTGTGGGGCAAAGTGCTACAATCGTAAAGATGGGTAGAATACTAATGCTTACACCAGTTATACTATTTTTAATCTATTTTTTCTCAAAAACAACAAGTACAGGAAATGACACACCAACGAAGGTGCAGATACCTATGTTTATTATCGGCTTTATTGTTTTTTCTATCCTTTCAACAAGCGGTATCTTACCCAAGTTCGCAATTGAGGGAATCTCTACACTTAGCCACTATCTGCTTCTTGTAGCAATGGCTGCGATAGGTTTAAAGATAAACTTTAAAACCATCAAAGAGCACGGTACAAGTGCATTAAAGATAGCAAGTTTGATCTTCTTGGCTCAGATCCTATTTACATCTCTTATCTTAATTTTGATCTTCTAAGGGGCATTTGTGTACAAAACAATATCACGGGATATAAAAAGGGACTAAAATGAGATGTTTATCTTGCAACTCTTTATCAATAGATATCATTTGTAAAGAGTGTCAAGATCAACTTCTAAGATCAAGCTTTTTTAAAAGGGAGCTTGAAAAAGATTTTTTTGTATACAGCTTCTATGAATATGAAGAGATCAAAGACCTAATAAACTCCAAATACCACTTTCACGGCGATAAGATATATAAGATATTAGCCGATCTAAGTTTTAAGTTATTTGCTAAAAATTTTAGTTATAAAAATGTTATAGCCGTTCCTATCGATGATCATACCAGACACCAATTTTCACAAAGTGCAATATTGGCACAATCTTTAAATTCAGAAGGTATAAAGCCCGTTTTCTCTACACTTAAAGCACAAAATATTGTAAAATATGCGGGTAAAGATTTAAAGTTTAGAAAGAACAATCCAAGGAACTTTAAGTATAATGGTAAGAAAGGTTTGCAAATTATTTTAGTTGACGATTTAGTTACAAGCGGTCAAACCTTACTTGAAGCAAAAGAAGTATTGAAACAAAACTCTTGTGAAGTTTTATTTGCCTTAGCTCTAAGCGACGCTAAGATGTAAAGAGGGACAGATTTTGAACAGTGTTATAGACAATATATTTAACGGTGTCAGCTACTGGCAGGATAAAAAACTGCTTTTAAGTGCAATAAATGCAGATTATTACAACGATAAAAATCTTATTATCAAACTTTTAAACGTAAGTTCTGGAGCTATAGCTAGTACAAATGAAGCTAAAAAAGATATGTGGAACCACCAAATCACTAGATACAATATGGGTGATGATATCTTAAAGAACGTAAATCCTGAGATACTAAACGATATAGATTTTGCAAAAAGAGCGATACCTAGATACAATAGAGCTTACCTTTATCTTGATCCAAGATTAAAAGCAAGCCGTGAACTGGCACTTTTAGCATCACAATACGAAACCCATGAATATATACAAAATGAGCCTATTTTAAGCTATATGCCTGACAACTTTAAAGTAGATAACGAGATATCTATAATGGCAACCACACGCAATATAGAGAACCTAAGATTTGCACCCCTTTTACAAAAAAATAAATATTTTATTTTAGATATTATAAACATAATCTATGACGATGAGATACGATATAAAACCTTAGAGTATATAGATCAAGAGCTTCTAAACGACAAAAGGTTCGTAAGCCGCCTTGGTTGTTTTGACGGACTTTGTGAAAGGTTTAAAGGCGATGTTGTCTTTTTAACATATACTGTTATGTATGATATAGATACTTTAAAAAAGATAGAGATTTTTGATGAGAGAATAATAGCAGCAGCTCTTAAAAATCCTGATTATGAAACAAATAAGGACTATGTTCTTACAAGGATATTTAAATATATCGAAAAGTTTAACTATAGCTATGAAGAGCTTGATTCAAAGATCAAAAACAAAAAGATACTACATAAGATATTTTGGGAGCTTGCAGAGATAGCTACCGATGAGTTCGTATAAAAAAGCTAGGCTTTTTTATACTTGACACCCTTTTATTCTAAGCTCTTTTCTAGCTTTACCCTCTTTAAATCTTCTTTTTTCATCATCTGTTTTTGGATTTAGTTTAGGTATCGGTGTAGGTTTACCGTGATCATCAACCGCAACCATTGTAAAGTAGCAGGTATTGGTGTGTTGAACGGTTTGATTTCTAATATCCTCTGCTATCACTTTTATACCAACCTCCATAGATGTAGTTCCCGTATAATTAACAGAAGATAAAAAAGTAACTAGTGTTCCCACATGCATAGGGTATTTAAAAAGAACCTTATCAACCGAAAGTGTAACTACATACTTTCCGCTATATCTAGAAGCGCAGGCATAAGCAACCTGATCAAGATATTTTAATATCTCACCACCGTGAACATGACCTGTAAAGTTTGCTTTATCAGGTGTCATTAAAACCGACATCTCTAGTGTGTGAAGTCCATATTTCATAGCTTCCATAATATAACCTTTTTTTATTTTTCTATCTTTACAATTATATATAAATGAGATGAAAAATTACTGAATAAAGCAAGATTTAGATAAAATATGTCCTTTACTAGATAAATAAACATTAGAAAGATATTAATGGTTGCGATAATAGATTATAATATGGGTAACTTAGCTTCAGTTTACAACGCTTGTCATCTTTTAGATGCAAAAGCGAAGATTGTAAGTGATCCCGATGAGATAAAAAACTATGATAGAGTTATACTACCGGGAGTTGGAGCTTTCGGTGATGCAATGGAGCATCTAAACGAGACTGGAATGATCGAAGCTGTAAAAGAGTTCTCAAAAAGCGGTAAACCTATGGTGGGTATATGCCTTGGTATGCAGCTTTTATTTGAAAGCTCTGAGGAGTTTGGAGATCATAAAGGTTTGTCACTTATACCTGGTCAAGTTGTTCATTTTGATAAAAGCAAAATGGATATGGATGATCATAAAGTGCCCCATATGGGTTGGAATAGAGTTTTCAATAAACCAAATAGATTATTTGATGGGCTTGAAAACCCTTACCTTTATTTTGTTCACTCTTACCACGCAGTAACGCAAGACAAGTACGCTATAGGCAAAACTATCTATGGTTACGAGTTTGTAAGTGCAGTGAACAAAGATAATATTTACGGTTTTCAGCCACACCCTGAAAAGTCGCACGATAACGGTATTAAAATATTAGACAACTTTATGAAACTATAAAAACTACAATAAAATAGTTCTTTTTGCTTAACTCTGCGTTACTATGAAAATTTTTTAAGTCATTTACTAATAGTAAACTCTTTGCAAAAATTTTCACAAAGCCTTGATTAAAGACAAAAATCTACTATTTTCTTACTAGTTTTTTTGATATAATGCAAAGAATTGAGAAATAAGGAAATTTAAATATGAGTCACTTATTAGAATATATTGATATAAAAGATTTTAAATGTTTTAAAAACTTTCATGCCGAAGGGTTTAAAAGAGTAAATCTAATAGGTGGGAAAAACAATGTTGGTAAAACAGCTTTTTTAGAATCTTTTTATATTAACACACATTCTACAAGTATCAAAAAGTTAATACATACTTTTACTGGAATTAAATTTAGAAGAGAAAATTTAAATGCTTTAGCAGGAGATTTTAATATTACTAAAAAAGAAAGGATTGAAATTCTAAATCATTTAGATATAAAATCAAATATTTACTACAGTAAATTTAATATAATTGATGAAAATGATGGAATTAAACTTTATAACTTTGAATTTAATAAACAGCATATCAAGATTAATGTAAATGATTTCTCGTTTGAAGAAGAGTTTACATCAAATATACATTTTATTGATAATTTTGGTTTTTCAAATGCTGAATTAATTGAATGTTATTCTTCTATTCAAAAAAAAGACAAGGAAGAATATCTAAATAATATTTTAAATAAATTTGATGAAAAGATAGAATCATTTAAAGTAATTGATGATATACCTCAGTGTAAATTAAATGGTTATTCGAAAAATGAAGGATATCTTGAGATTACTGAATTTGGTGATGGTCTTAGACATTTAATATCAATAGTTACTGCTTTATTTGCTAGTGAAAATGGATATTTATTTATAGACGAAATAGACAATGGTATTCACTATACTCAACTTAACGATATATGGGATTTAATTTTTCAAGTTTCAAAATATTTAAATGTACAAGTGTTTGCGACAACCCATTCAAAAGAGATGATTGAATCTTATGTAAGAGTTGCTGAAAAACTTAAAGATAACGATGTAAGTTTTATAGAACTTGGGAAGAATAAGGACAACCATATAGATTCTGTAGTTATGAATTTAGAACAGTTATCAAAACATTTAAAAATGGGTAATGGAGTAAGAGGATGGTAGCAATTGCTTTTGAGGGAAAGTCTGATAAAGAACTATTAGATTCCATATTAGAAGCATATAACTTACCAAGAGACAATACACTATATTTTGAATTTATGGGCAAAGACAATATATTTAATATTTCACACGCCCATTATGACGAGATAGAAGAAAGTTTAAAAAAAATAGATAAAATGTTAATTATAGTAGATGCTGATAATGACAAAGATCCTAACCCAAATAGAGGATATACCGCATCTAAAAAAGCACTACTTACACTTATTGAAAGTCTTGAGTTTGATATACCTATAGATTTTTATATAATGTGTGATGAAAATAAACAAGGTAATCTAGAATCTTTTTTACTATCAATATTAGACAATGAACAAAAAGAGTGCTTTAAAACTTTTATTGAATGCTACCAATATGACTTAAGCGATAAAAAAATTTATAATATTTTCTATAAAGATATGAAACATCCTTTTGATTTTAACCATCAAAACTTTGATATACTAAAATCAAAACTTCAATGGCTTTTTGAGGAGTAAATTATGAAAACAATTGCTATAACAGGTGCAAGCGGATTTGTAGGAACAAATCTAAGTGAAGTATTTAAACAAAATGGTTATGAAGTTAGAGCAATAAAAAGGGATGAGCTAAAAGATATAGAGAAACTTAGCTCAATCCTAGAAGGTGCCGAAGCTGTTATAAATCTTGCAGGTGCAAATATTATAGCTAGATGGAGCCAAGAGTATAAAAAACTTCTATACAGCTCAAGAATAGATACCACAAAAGCTTTAATTGAAGCTATGAAAAAGTGTGAGGTAAAACCAAATACTCTTATCTCAACTTCGGCAGTTGGGATATACTCGAATAAAAAAGAGTACAACGAAGAGAATATAGAATACGCAGATGATTTTTTAGGCGGCGTTTGTAAAGACTGGGAAAAAACGGCTCTAGAAGCTAAAGAGTTTGGCGTAAGGGTAGCTATATTTAGGTTTGGTATCGTTATGGGTAAAGGTGGAGCGCTTTCAAAAATGCTAACCCCTTTTAAACTTGGAATAGGTGGAACCATAGGTGACGGAAGCCAAGCGTTTTCATTTATACATATTGATGATCTTGTAAATGCTTATATGTTTGCTTTGCAAAACGAAAATATAAGCGGTGAGTATAATTTAACCGCGCCCGTTCCCACAACAAATAAAGGGCTTACAAAAGCTTTAGGTGCAACACTTCACCGCCCAACTTTTCTTCCTGTACCGCAGTTTGCATTGCAGCTGATATTTAGTGAGGGAGCAAAGGTATTAACCGACGGACAAAGCGTAGTTCCCAAAAGACTGCTTGATGCAGGATTTAATTTTAAATATAAAACGATAGAAGAGACTATTGAAAACTTATTAGGAGATGATTAACAATAATGAACATATTACCAGCGATTGATTTGAAAGATGGACAAGCAGTAAGACTAAGCAAAGGTCTAATGGATAGTGCAAAGATATACAGCAGTGAGCCTTGGCAGGTTGCAAAAAGGTTTGAGGAGCTTGGAAGCAAATGGCTTCATATAGTTGACCTTAACGGTGCTTTTGCAGGTGAGCCTGCAAATCTAGAGCAGATCAAAAAGATAAGAGAGAACTGCAACCTAAAGATTGAGCTTGGCGGCGGTATTAGAGATGAAGAGACCATTAAGATGTATGTTGAGCTTGGTGTAGATAGACTGATACTTGGAAGCATTGCGGTAAAAGATCCTGAGTTTGTAAAAGCTATGGCAAAAAAATACCCTATTGCCGTTGGGATAGACGCTATGAACGGTATGGTTGCAGTTGAAGGCTGGGCAGAGGTTAGCTCTATGAAAGCAACTGATCTTGCACGTGAATTTGCAAACGCTGGAGTTGAAGCTATCATCTGTACCGATATAAGCAAAGATGGTATGCTTTGTGGTGTAAATGTTGAGTTTACAGAATCAATCTCACTATCAAGCAGTGTTGATACTATTGCAAGCGGCGGAGTTAAAGATATAAACGATATAATTAACTGCAAAGACAACGGAAATATTGCAGGCGTTATAGTTGGTAAAGCGTTTTACGAAGGAACTATCGATCTAGAGGAAGCATTTAAGGTGTTGTAATGAAAAAAAGAGGATTTAGCGTATTAGAGATCATTTTTGCTATAGTGATCTTAGGCGTTATTGCAAGTATTGCAGTAACTAAGCTTGTGAGCAGCAAAAATGAAGCTAGCTTGTCCTCTTTAAAACAAGATATAAGAACGATAACCACATCTATTCAAAGCTATTATATAGTAAACGCTAAGATAGATAAGATATCTGATAGCGTTACGCTAAACGCTTCAAACTGGAAGATATCTGATCAAAAAGTTGAGTTCTTTGATAACGAAACTCTTTGTGTTAAGATAGAGATATTATCTAACGATGATGGAAATCAGCTTGTTCAAACAATAAATCAAAACAATAACGGAACCATCTGTTCATCTTTAAGAGATGATGGTTTTGGTGATGAAACATATAGATTAGACTAAGGAAACTATGCAAAAAACAGTATTTTTAGATAGAGACGGTGTGATAAATATAGATCACGACTATGTACATAAAATAGAAGAGTTCGAGTTTGTTGAAGGCGTAATGGATGCCTGCAAATATCTTCAAAAACAAGGGTTTCAGCTTGTAGTTATCACAAACCAATCTGGGATTGCAAGAGGTTATTATACTATGGATGATTTTAATATCTTAAGCGATTGGATGGTAAAAGAGTTCAAAAAAAACGGTGTAGATATAGCAGGCGTTTATCTTTGCCCACATGGACCTAATGATAGCTGTGATTGTAGAAAACCAAAGACAGGAATGATAGATCAAGCAAATAAAGAGCTTGGTGTAGATATACAAAACTCTTGGCTTATAGGTGATAAAGGAAGCGATATAGAGTGTGCGATAAACGCTAAGATACCAAACACCATACAGGTAAAAACAGGTCACAGCTTTGATGAATCAACATCCAAAGCAAAATATGTATTAGAGAATTTAAAACAGATAGATAGGATAATAGTTTAATGCTTCACGAGATTGTAAATTTTATAGTTGATACGGTTGCCGATTTTGGATATATAGGTATTTTTATAATGATGTTTTTAGAGAGCAGTTTCTTCCCTTTTCCTAGTGAAGTGGTTATGATACCTGCTGGATATCTTGCCGCAAAAGGTGAGATGAACCTATTTTATGCAATAGCTAGCGGGATATTCGGCTCATTAGCAGGCGCGGTATTTAACTACTACCTAGCAAAAAGGTTTGGTAGATCGTTTATATCAAAATACGGTAAATACGTACTTTTAAAAGAGGAAACCCTAGAGAAGATGGAAGACTTTTTTCAAAAGCACGGTCACATCTCAACATTTAGCGGCCGTTTAATACCTGCTGTTAGACAATATATCTCACTTCCAGCGGGACTTGCTAAGATGAATATATTTGTATTTAGTACCTACACTAGTTTAGGTGCAGGGATTTGGGTATTAATACTAGCTCTTATTGGTTACTTTATAGGTGAAAACCAAGAAGCGGTCTCTGAGTATGTAAAACTTGCAACTATAATTGTTCTTTCCCTTATAGCTATTTTAGTGATCTTTTATATTAGGATAAAACTAAAAGAGGATATCGTAAAAAAATAGTTTATGAGCGATATCCTTCTTACAACCCTAAACGGCAGATACACACACTCTAGTATCGCCCTTAGGTATCTAAAAGCAAACCTCAAAGAGCTTGAAGACAAAGCTTTAATAAAAGAGTTTGTGATAAATGAAAACACCCAAGATATAGTTGAAAAGATATTAAATGAAAAACCTAAGATAGTTGGAATTGGGGTGTATATTTGGAATGCTATTGATATTGAGAGGATACTTGAAACATTAAAAAAAGTAAGCCCAGATACGATTGTGATCCTTGGCGGCCCAGAGGTTAGCTATGAGCCTTTTAGGGTAGATATAAGCGGTGCTGATTTTATAATCCAAGGGGAAGGTGAAGAGTATTTTTACGAAGTGTGTAAAGATATACTTGATGGCAAAGAGCCTAAGCAAAAGATCTTTCCTCCAAAACCAATAGATATCTCTAAAATAAACCTTCCATACGCACTTTACGATGAGAACGATATAGCAAATAGATATATCTATGTTGAGGCTTCAAGAGGGTGTCCATATCTTTGTGAGTTTTGTTTATCCTCAATAGATAAAAAAGTAAGGGAGTTTGATATAGATAAGCTCTTAGCTGAGTTTAGAATACTTTGGGATAAAGGGGTTAGAAACTTTAAATTTATCGATAGAACCTTTAATCTAAATATTGAGAGTGCAACCAAGATACTTGATTTCTTTTTAGAAAAAGAGGAAAAATATATGGTTCACTTTGAGGTTATCCCAGATAATTTTCCTGTAAGCTTAAAAGAGAAGATCAAACATTTTCCACCTGCAACTTTACAACTAGAAGTTGGTATCCAAACACTAAAAAAAGATATTGCAAAAAATATTAGAAGAAATCTAAATATCCCTAAGATCAAAGAAAACCTTGCATTTTTAGAAAACGAGACAAATGCACATATACATCTTGATCTTATCATTGGGCTTCCTGGCGAATCGGTTGAGAGCTTTGGGGAAAACCTTGATTTTCTATGCTCATTAAGCAATAGTGAGATACAAGTTGGGATATTAAAAAAGCTATCTGGAACCACACTAAACCGCCACGATCAAAAGTATGGAATGGTATATAGTGATATAGCACCTTACGATATACTTTGCAACGATCTAATACCTTTTGAGCTTATGCAAGATATGAAACGTTTTGCAAGGTTTTGGGACCTTATTTATAATAGCGGTAACTTCACTAAGACATTTACCCTTTTAGTTGAAAATAGAAGCGTTTATACAACATTTTACGATTTCTCAAAATGGCTTTATGAGCAAACCCACTCAACCTGGCAGATATCTTTAGATAGACTTGCTTTTTATCTTTTTGAATATATTACAAATATACAAAGTATTCCTAAACAAAAGGTTGCAGATGTTTTAGTTGAAGATATCTTAAAAGTTGGGGGAAGAAAACTTCCTAAGTTTTTAAGAGAATACAGTGATATAGTTAGCAGCAGGGGAATAAAAACTGCAAAAGGTTTAAATAAAAGACAAGAGAAACATATTTTATGATAAAATTTTGCCAAAAAAAGAGAATAGAAGATATATGAGTAAACAACATTTAAAAAAATTTATAGGTTTTGGGATAGCAGGAAACTTTGCACACCATTTAGAACAAGCGGGTGAAGCAAGCGACTTTGTTAATGTAAAAGTTGATGATGAGAAAGCACCAAAAGGGATATTTCCTTTTTATCTTCCAAATAGTGATAGTTTTTTAGGAACTTACCCACTTTCAAATAAACATATAGTCCACCCAAGAACTAAAGAGGGAAACCTTCAGCTAGAACCTGAGATGGCTTTAATCTGTGAAATAGAGTACGAAAACGATAAGGTTAAAAATATATATCCAAGATTTTTTACTGCATATAACGATTGCTCCATTAGAAAAGAGGGAGCAAAAAAGATAAGCGAGAAGAAGAACTGGGGAGAGGAAACAAAAGGGATATCTTCACAAATAATAGAACTTGATAGTTTTGAAAAAGGTGGTAAACTTGATACTTATCATATCGCTTCTTTTTTAAAAAGGGATGGTAAAGTATATGAGTACGGTGAAGATAGTCCTGTTACAACTTACAACTATTTTTATACGCAATTAAAAGATTGGATAGTTGATAAACTAAATACTCAAAAAGATGAGGGTCCTTTAGAGGATCTAAACTCATATATTCTAAATGCTTCTAAACCTGAGAGCTTGATAATAAGTGTAGGGGCTACAAGCTATACACCGTTTGGCGAGTCTACATTCCTTGATATTGATGATGAGATATATGTTTACCTTTACGACTCATCTAAATACGATCTAAAACAAATAAAAGATCATATTGCAAGTGGTGAAGAGAGCTTAGAGAACTGCTCTATTCTTCACCAAAAAGTTATCTAGATGACAACTTACGGCCTTGTATTATCAGGCGGCGGAAGCCGCGCGGCATTTGGACTAGGTGCTGCAAAATATTTTGAAGAGATCGGTGTAGAGTTTAAAGCCTACAGCGGTGCAAGCGGTGGAGCGATTGCAGCTGCTCTTTTAGCTTCGGGTTTAAGTGCCGAAGATGCTTTTAAAGTAGTAAAAGATATAGATTTTAAAAAAGTTGTAAAGTTTAACTATTTTAAAGGCTCACTTTTTAGATTTGAGGTTGAAAAAGAGTTCTTAAAAACACTTCTGCCATATAGAACATTTGAGGAGCTTAAAAAACCACTGTTTATAAATGCCGTTGATTTTGAGAGTGGTGAGACAAAATATTTTAATAAAGGTGATCTTATAAGTGCCATACTTTCATCTTGTGCACTTTTTCCTGTATTTAAGCCATACTATAAAGATGGACACTACTATATCGACGGTGGATTTACAAATAATATGCCTTGTGAACCTTTAGAGAGCTTTGTAGATAAAACCGTAGGTATAAACGTAAATCCCGTAAAAAAGATAGAGTTTACGAACCTTAGTTTTCTTAAAAAACTAAAAAGAGCATTGATGCTGTTGTTCTATGCAAATATAGCCACAAGAGTACAAAAGGTTGATATCTTTATAGAACCGCCTCAGATCGGCAAATACAACTTTTTAGATATAGGCTGCTTGGACAAATGTTACGAGCTTGGGTATGAATATGTTAAAAAGCTTTCTTTAGATACAATATTTTTTGATAAATAAGATCAAAATGAAGGGATTTGAATTGAGCCTGGATCATTCACTATCAGATATATTAAAAAACTGTACGCTCTTATATGTTGAAGATGAAAATGATATTAGAGAATCTGTTACAAAAACCTTAGGACTTATCTGCAAAAGAGTGATTGATGCATCAAATATAGATGATGCAAATAAGCTTTACAATAACAACTCTATCGATATCATAATAACAGATATAGAACTAAACGGTCAAAGCGGCCTAGAGTTTGCAAAATATATCCGCTCTATTGATAAAGAGATACCTATTATCATAATGTCTGCTTATACCGAAAAAGATTATCTTTTAAATGCTATTAAACTTCAACTTGTAGATTATCTTGTAAAACCAGTCGATTTCGATGAGCTTTTACAAACACTTAAAAAGAGTGCAAAATCTATTATGGAGCACGGAAAATTCCACGTTGAGTTTAAAAATGGAGCAAAATACGATATACTTAAAAATGCTATAATAAAAGATGGGGTAAAATCTAATCTTACAAACCTTGAAAAAAGATTATTAAAAATATTACTAAAGAGTAAAAATAGAACCGTACCAACCGAAGAGATCAAATCTTACGTATGGGAAGATGAGTATCCAACCGAGAGTGCATTAAAATCTCTTTTAAATAAAATAAGATCAAAGATAGGAAAAGATTCAATAGAGAACATCTCTGGTGTCGGTTATAATCTAATTGTAAAAAACTAGCAAATTCATAAGGGCAAACGTGATTAGATATATCGCTTTTATACTGATACTATTCTCTTTTTATATAAAAGCTGATGAAAAACCTTTCAATAAAAACAATATTATTACCGTAACTACAACAGGTACTTGGCTTCCATTTAACTATAAGAGCGACCCAAACGATAAAGTTATACGCGGTATGGGGATCGACTATTGGGATCTTATAGCTAAAAAAGCAGGGCTTAAATATAAGGTTATAGAAGCCGAAAACTTTGGTGAGGTTATAGATAATATCAAAGATAAAAAATATGATATCAATATAGCAACAAGTATAACCGAAGATAAAAGAGATATTGCCCTTTTTACTAAAACATATGAAAAGTTTCCCATAGCAATCGCAACTTATAAAGATGAGCCTTTTATAGGTAATGGTGCTATGCTTGAGTATAAAAAGGTAGCGGTAGGGAAAAACTATAGTGCTTACTTTTTATTAAAAGAGAAATACCCGAAGATTGAGTTTGTATTTACAAATAATACAATGGAAGCATTAAAGCTTGTATATCAAAAAAAGGTGTACGCTGCGATAGATATTCAACCTGCCCTACACTACCAAATACTTAAGAGCAACTACTATAACCAACTAAAGATCACTGGTATCACAGGGGTTGATTTTAATCTTCAAATTATGGTTAGAAAAGATTATAAAGAGCTTGTTGAACTGATAGATAAAACTATCGATCTTATATCAAAAGATGAGCGTATAAGCATCTATAAAAAATGGATGCAGGTTGAGAAGCCTCCAGAGGTAAACCTTACATTTATATGGATACTGCTTGGAGTATTACTTATACTTCTTATATCTGCCGTTACAAAACAGTTAACCCTTAAAGAGTATGCTAAAAAACTCGAAGATAAGATCACAAGCGAAGTTGAAAAAAATATACAAAAAGATAAACAGCTTCTAACCCAATCAAGACTTGCACAAATGGGTGAGATGATCAGTATGATAGCACACCAATGGAGACAGCCATTATCTGCTATATCAAATACAAATAACAATCTTATGTTAAAAGCACAACTTAATAAAGTAGATAAAGAGCTTATATTAAACTCTGCAAAATATATAGATGAGTATGTTTCATACCTAAACTCTACTATTGAGGATTTTAGAGAGTTCTTTAGACCAGAAACCGGTAAAAAAAATTCTAGATTTAAAGATATGGTCAAGAGTGTTCTTATGATAATAGGAAGCTCTTTAAAAAATAAGAACATTGAACTTATTGAAGAGTATACAAGTCAAAGAGAAATCGATACCTATGTCAATGAGATAAAGCAGGTTATATTAAACCTTATAAAAAATTCCGAAGATGTACTTATCGATAAAAATATACAAAACCCCTTTATAAAAATAAAGGTTTATGAAAAAAACAATAAAAACATTTTAGAGATCAGCGATAACGGCGGCGGTATAGATGAGGATATCATCGATAAGATATTTGATCCTTATTTTTCGACAAAAAATCAAAAAGATGGTACAGGACTAGGTCTTTATATGAGTAAAACTATAGTTGAAGAGCATTGTGGAGGCACATTAAGTGTATATAATAACAAAGATGGTGCATTATTTAAAGTGGAGATAGATATATAGATGGATAACTTAAAAGATATTATAAAAAAATGTGAAGATCTTACCCTTTTATATATTGAAGACAATGAAGAGTCAAGAAGATCATCAATAGGTATCTTTGAAGAGTTCTTTCAAAATATAATCTTGGCCGTTGACGGAATAGATGGTTTGGATAAGCTAGAGAAAAATAAAGTTGATATCATCATAACAGATATCAATATGCCGCATATGGATGGTCTTACAATGATAGAGAAGATAAAAGAGGTGGATAAAACAACACCTATTATCATCCTATCAGCACATAATGAAGCACACTATCTACTTGAAAGCATCAAACTAGCAATTGACGGTTTTATGTTAAAACCTTTGCAAATGGAAAGTTTTTTAAGCACTTTAGATAAAGTTTCAACAAATCTATATCTTAAAAAAGAGAACCAAAAATATCTAAACTTCTTAAATCAATACCAAGAGATCACCGATAAAAGCTCTATCGTATCAAAAACAGATCCAGATGGTATCATCACATATGTAAATGAGGAGTTTTGCAATATCTCAGGCTACACAAAAAGTGAGCTTATAGGTCAAAACCATAACATAGTAAGGCACCCCGAAAACTCCACTAAACTTTTTGAGAACCTTTGGGATACGATAAAAGATAAAAAACAGATATGGAGCGGTATCTTAAAAAACATCACAAAAGATGGAAGCTCGTACTATGTAAAATCAACCATAAAACCGATCCTAGATGAGAACGGCGAGATCATAGAGTATATTGCACTTAGAGTTAATATCAGTGATGTGATGAACCATAAAAAACAGATCATTGATCTAGTAGATACTTTAGAAAACCCTTTAGTGGTACTAGTTCAGATTGAAGACTTTAAAGATATAGAGAGCTTCTTCGGTCATAAACTAAGCGATGAGATACAAGAGGAGTTCTCAAAACATCTATTAAAACTAGTTCCTAAAGCCTGCGATTTTAAAAAAGTGTTTATGCTAGATGAGGGTAAGTTCGCTTTTGCAAAAAATATGGATCATTGTGAGGCACATGAAAAAGAGGTGGTTGATAATATAAAGATGTTCCAAGAGGATGTACATGATAAAAAGATAAATATCAAAGATCTTGATTATGATCTATCAATTATAGTAAGTTTAGCTTACGGTGAGGATGCACTAGAAAATGCCCAATATGGTCTTAAACTATTGGAAAAAACCCAAAAAAGCTTTATACTTTCAAACCACTTAGCTAAGAAAGAGCACGATAAAGCAGAAGAGAACATTAGAACCCTGCAGGTTGTAAAAAATGCTCTAAACAATAATCAGATCGTTTCATATTTTCAACCTATCATAGATAATAAAACAAAAGAGATCATCAAATATGAATCTTTGGCAAGACTTATAGATGAAAGCGGTAAGGTTCTAACCCCTTACTACTTTTTGGATATTGCAAAAAAAGGTAAATACTATACAGGAGTAACCTCAGCTATACTAGATAACTCCTTTGAAGCTTTAAAAAATACTTATAAAAATATCACCATAAACCTTTCGGCAATTGATATTGAGGATAGAGTTGTCAGAGAAAAGATATATAAACTTTTAGATGAGCATAAAGGCAAAGCCTCACACTTAGTGTTCGAGCTTTTAGAGGATGAGAACATAAAAGATTTCGATACTATTAAAGATTTTATTGCAAATGTAAAAAAGCTTGGAGTTAAGATAGCTATTGATGATTTTGGAAGCGGGTATTCAAACTTTGAAAAACTTTTAGACTTTCAACCCGATATCCTAAAAATTGACGGAAGCCTTATCAAAAATATCAATAATGATAAGTCTGCTCTTTTAACCGTTAAAACAATTGTTTCTTTAGCTAAAGAGCTAAATATCAAAACAACGGCAGAATTTGTTGAAAATGAAGAGATATTTAATATTGTTTGTGAGCTTGGGATAGATTATTCCCAAGGGTATTATTTCGGGAAACCCGAACCCTTAGGCTAAAAACTTTTTCACCGCTAGTATTAGATCGTCATCATCTTTGCTTGATGATTTTATAGTCTCTTTTTTATCATCGTTATATGTAAATGTGATATTCATATCATAGTTTGAGATAGTTTTTATATTTTTTGATAATGCACTTATCTTAATAAGTATCAGATCGATAAACTGTTTTGTAGGAGTATCAGGTTTACCAAACCTATCTTCCATCTCATTTTCTATCTCAAATACTTCTGCTTTAGATACCGCTTTGCTAAGTCTTCTATAAAGCTCTAGTCTTATTCTATCTTCACTTATATAATCGCTAGAGATAAATGCAGAGATAGTAAGTTTAATATCAACGCTTTTACTCTCCTCTTTAACCTCTCCGCTAAGAGCTGCTAAAGCATCTTCAAGCATCTTTAGATAAAGTGAATAACCTATCTGTTTTATATGTCCGCTTTGTGCTTCACCAACTATATTTCCACCACCTCTTATCTCAAGATCTTGGTATGCTAAAGCTTGACCGCTTCCAAGGTATGAGTTTGATTCTAGTGCTACTAAACGTCTTATAGCATCGTTAGTTATTTTGTTTTTATCCTCAACTAAAAAGTAGCAAAATCCCTCTTTATCTCCACGTCCTACACGCCCTCTTAATTGATGCAGATCTGCTATACCGAATCTATCGCTTCCATCTATTATAATAGAGTTGGCGTTTGGCAGATGAAGCCCTGATTCAACAATTGATGTTGCTAAAAGGATATCAAATTTGCCTTCACTAAAATCAAGTAAGATACGCTCTGATTCTGCTGGAGTTACTTTTGAGTGTATCACTTCCACTTTGATATTTGGCAGTATTTGCTCTATATCTTTTCTTTTTGTCTCAATTGAAGCGATATTATTAAAGACATAAAAAAGCTGCCCGCCCCTTCTTTTTTCCCTTAGAACTATCTCTTTTATAAGCTTCTCATCATACTCTTTAACATAGCTTCTTGTACCTATTCTATCGGTTGGTGGAGTTAAAAGTGCACTCATACCTTTTACTTTTGAAAGAGCAAGGTTAAGTGTTCTTGGGATCGGTGTGGCACTCATAGAGAAGATATGTACGTTTTCACGAAGATGTTTTAGTTTCTCTTTTTGTTTTACACCAAACTTATGCTCCTCATCGATGATCACTAAAGCAAGGTTTTTAGCTTGTACGCCAAGAAGTGAGTGTGTACCTATCACTACATCATAAACTCCATCAGCAAGACCTTTTTTTACTTCGCTCTTCTCTTTTGCCGTACTTCTTCCATCAAGCTTACCCACCTTTATACCAAATGCGTGAAGTCTTTTTTGTATTGAGTGGTAGTGTTGTGAAGATAAAAGCGTTGTAGGGCAAACAAAAATAGCTTGATAACCGTTAAGTGCAGCAGCTAGTATTCCATTCATTGCAACTTCTGTTTTACCAAAACCTACATCACCACTTAAAAGCCTATCCATCACAAGTCCGCTATTTAGATCGCTAAACATCTCTTTAACTGATCTTGCTTGATCTTTGGTATATTCAAACCCTGCACTTTGTTTAAATAGTGTAAGCTCCTCTTTATCAGTATTTAGTTTTATTCCGCTTATAAGCTCCCTTTTTGCGGCAAGCTGGATAATCTCTCCCGCTATTGCAAAAAGTTTCTCTTTTACTTTTGACTTAAGCTTAGCAAACGAGGCTTTTCCAAGCTTATCTAAAACAGCTACACTTCCACTATCTGCAACATATCTATCTATAAGATCAAGATTTTCTACAGGTATAAAAAGCTTATCTTCACCGCTGTATTTTAAAGTAACAAAATCACGGCAAGCACCCATTACGGTTATAGGTTGTACACCTTCAAACTCTCCTATTCCGTACTCTTCATGAACTACAAGATCACCTACTTTAAGCTCATCTATTATTAGCTTGACCTTTTTCTTTTTACGCTTTTTAACCTCTTTATTTAAAGAGATGATCACCTCATCGTCACTTACAAGGTTGATTATCCAAGGCTCAAAAATATAGTTTATACCTTTATCACTAAGCTCAAGATCATAAGACTTTACTTTAGCTTCCGTAGAGCTTATAATAGTAACTTTTTTACCTTCATGAAACCCTAGATACTCTTTGATATTTGAAGGTGCTATATTTGTATACCTCTTACTTGTAGGTATTGAGCTTAATGTTAGAAGCTCCTCTTTAGCAACTCTTGCTTCATCGAAAATATAAGCCTCATCTATCTCTTTTAGAGCATCTTGAGTGATAACTGTTTCATACTTTTTCGTGTAAAACTCTGCCATATCATCAAGGTGCCAAAAACCTAAAGAGTGGATATCTTTTATAAATGCATCACTTGAATCGTTTTGTATCTTCTCATTTATAGTTTCAAACTTATTTTCATCTAAAGCTAAAAATGCAGGAGCTATAGAGAAGCTTTCTATCTCCTCTTTAGAAGACTTTTGATCCTCTATATCAAACTCACGTATCGATTCAACCTCATTATCAAAAAGTGACACTCTAAATGCTGTTTCGGTATTAAGTGGAGCTATATCGATGATATCTCCTCTTATGGATACCTCACCCTCACTTGTTACGATATCTACAAAGTAGTATCCCCAGTTGTATAGTTTTGATTTAAACTCATTAAAATCTATAGTATCTGCAAAAGAGATGGTAAACGAATCAAAACAATCCTCTTTAGGTAAGGGGAAACTAACCGTTCTAATAGGTGATATCAATACTTTATTTTGTTTTTTATAGTTATAGAAGTTTTCTAAACCTCTAGTGATCTCTTGCAACTCTTCACTAAAAGATAAAAGATCATCTCCGAAATTTGCTCTAAGATCACTTAATACAAAAGGCTGATATCCAAAATATTTAAGTACATTTACTGCAGTTTGTGCCTCTTTGTCGTCACTTACTACTAAAAGTTTTGTTTGGGGTTTATTTTTAAAGAAGTCAAATATATTATTCATAACGGAATTATAGCAAATATAATTTTTTTTTTGATAAAATTGATTTATGAGGAAGATTTTAAATACAACTAATATTTGGTTTTTTATATCTTTATTTATCTTAGTCAATATAATAGTGTTGTCCATCACAACTTACGATAAAAATAATAGGATCAAATCCCATCTAAACAATACCACTCAAACCTTTGAAACCCAATACAATACCGTTTACAACTCATATATGAATATCTCTAAATCTATACACGCAATATTTTTTGATGCACCCATTATCACTAGAATATTAGAAGAGTCTTTAAGCAGTGATCCTAAGCAGGTTGATATTTCAAGGAAAAAACTATACCAACTACTAAAGAATAAATATAAAAAACTAAAAAAACTAGGTCTTGAACAGCTTCATTTTCACACTACAGATAGTAAAAGTTTTCTAAGAATGCATATGCCAAATAAATACGGTGATGATCTAAGCGAAATAAGATACAGTGTAACATATGTAAATAAAAATAAAGAGTTCATCCACGGTCTTGAAGCAGGAAGAGTTGTTCATGGCTTTAGGTTCGTTTATCCAATGTTTAGTAGAGACAACAAAATACACCTAGGAAGTGTAGAGGTTTCCATATCTTCAAAAGCTTTTATAGATGCTTTAGAGCAAAGTTTTGACAACGATGTACACTTTATGGCTAAAAAAGAGATCATCTATAAAAAACTATTTAGAAGCTATAAAGAAAAGTACGTAGAGAGTTTAGAAAACCATGATTACCTTGCTCTTAATGAAGAGGATACTCACCAAGGTAAAGCACACCATTTAAGTAAAGATATCTTACAAAAAGAGTTAGGCAAAGAGATAGATAAAAACTTAAAAACAGAGCGTTGTTTCTCAGTATATGCCCAAAATAATGATAATATAACGGTAGCAACATTTATACCTTTGCGAAATATAAAAGAGAAAAAAGTGGTAGCATATCTTGTATCTTATTCAAACAACGAGAGTATAAAAAAGATCATTGATGATTTTGCACAGATCAATATGCTGTTTATATTTATCAATTTCTTAATACTATACTTTATATACCTTTTAAATAAAAATAAACAAAAACTACTTGATGAGCAAAAGAAATTGGCACAAAATGCAAAGCTTGAATCAATGAGAGAGATGATAAAAAATATTGCACACCATTGGAGACAGCCTTTATCTGTAATATCTACAGCAGCAAGCGGTCTACACCTTCAACACAATCTAAATATTTTAAAAGATGATATATTGGATAAAACACTAGATAATATCATCTTGACCACAAAAAACCTTTCTAATACTATAGATGATTTTAGAGATTTTATGCTGAGCGAGAATGAAGTAAGAACATTTAAGATAGAAGAGATGATAAACAAAACTTTAACACTAGCTCAACCTATGATAAGTGACAATAGTATTAAAATTATAAAAAAAATAGAAACAAACACTAAAGTAACTCTAACAGAGGATATATTGATACAGTCTATTATTAAGATAATCAACAACTCCGTAGATATATTACAAAAGATAGAAGATAAGCATAAAAGATTTATTTTCATTAATGTAAAAGAGATAAACAATATATTAGTGATCTCAATAAGAGATAACGGCGGGGGAATACCAGTTGATATCATAGATAATATTTTTGAGCCCTATTTTACAACAAAACACCAAGCTTCAGGTACAGGACTAGGTCTATATACAGTGCAGTCAAATATTAATAATGTCCTAAAAGGAACTATCGAAGTACAAAACGATGAAGTTCTTATAGAAAATACAACATATAAAGGTGCACACTTTACCATCAAGATACCTATATCACATTTATAATCCGTTAATGATCAAAGAGTATAATTACTTATATCAAAAAAGGGGTCTGCTATGAAAAATCTAGCTTTAAACAAAATGTTAAAAATCTCAGCGATTTCAGTTATTCTGGGTACTTCACTATATGCTGCACCTACGGCTTTTTCAACTTTTGATAAAAACGGTGACGGGGTTATAAACGAAGATGAGTTTTATCAAACACAAGCTCAAAATATGGAACAAAGAGCAAGTGAGAATAGAGCAATGAGAAATGCCGAAAATGCTCCTAGTTTTAGTGATGTAGATGCAAACGGTGATGGTCAGATCACAGAGCAAGAGCATCAAACATTTCAATATAATAGGATGAAAACAAATAGGATCAACAACTCCTACAACAAAGGTTATAAAAGTGGCAGCTTTGGTAACGGTCGTGGTAACGGCGGCGGCGGAGGCAGTGGTGGTGGAGGTGGAGGAAGATAAACTTCCCTTCCACACCTATAAACCTTTTCTGATCTCCTCTATAACATCATCAAAAGACTCTATTTTATTTGTTTCAACCACATAGATCCCCTTAGTAAGTAATGAGTTCTTTAAACCTGTACCCACTTTTGAAGATATAAAAAAATTAACGTCGTTTGCGGCAAAAAAGCCAGGCAGTAAAGCTCCTGGTCTATGTTCGGAGTTATTTAAAGGGTTATCAATCTTAGCTACATCTATCACTTTGCCGTTTTTTATCTTTATAAATGCAATATTTTGTTCAGAAGGAGTTGTAGAGCTAAAGCTATCATCACTAAAACAAAGTGCAGCAATATACTCTTCCATTTGATCTTCAAGGTTTATACTAGCCCCACACACAAGAGCAGTAGCTATCTTTTGTCTGGCACTTTTAATGATCCTAGAAAATGTAGGACGTGAAATATTCATCTGCTTAGCAGCATCCTCTTGATACATATTTTGATAATCCATTAAAAATAGTGCTTCTATCTCATCATGGTTAAGCTTGATCTTATTGCCCTCATCAAAACCTACAGGTACGAACTCTTTAAACTTAGGTTTAAAAGAGTAGCTTCTATCTATTTTACTTCTTCCCATCTTGTCACTCTAAAATAATTTATTAAGATATATTATCAAAATTATACTTGATTTTCATTGTTTAATCTTGACATATGTTCACAAAAGTGATATTATTCGAACATATGTTCAAAAAGGCTAGATTATGTTTATTATAAAAGATATTTATAGTTTCTATATTGAGGGGTTTAAAAATATGAAAATAGGTAAAACCCTATGGAAGATCATATTTATAAAACTGATACTTATCTTCACCCTTTTAAACTATGTGATTTACGATAAATCTATTAAGTCAGAGTATAAAAATAGTGAAGATAAATCTAATTTTGTTTATAAAAATTTAATAAAAACGACGGAGTAAACTATGGAAGAGCATTTAGTTGACTGGTCAAGGGCACAATTTGCATTAACTGCAATATACCACTTTTTATTTGTACCTTTGACCTTAGGACTTGGTTTTATCGTTGCTATAATGGAAACGATATATGTAAAAACTAGAAGTGAGCTTTGGAAAAAGACCACTAAATTTTGGATGACACTATTTGCAATAAACTTTGCAATCGGTGTTGCAACCGGACTTATTATGGAGTTTGAGTTTGGAACAAACTGGGCAAACTACAGCTGGTTCGTTGGAGATATTTTTGGAGCTCCTTTAGCAGTTGAGGGTATTTTAGCTTTCTTTATGGAGAGTACTTTCTTTGCGGTTATGTTCTTTGGCTGGGATAAAGTGGGCAAAAAGTTTCACCTAGTTTCTACTTGGCTAGTTGCAATAGGCTCAAACCTAAGTGCACTATGGATACTTGTAGCAAACGGTTGGATGCAGTTTCCTGTAGGGATGGAGTTTAATCCTGATACGGTTAGAAACGAGATGGTAAACTTTTGGGAAGTGTTATTCTCACCTGTAGCTATCAGTAAATTTCTTCACACTATCGGAAGCGGTTATGTTGTATCTGCACTATTTGTGATAGGAATATCTGCTTGGTATATCTTAAAAGATAGAAGTGCAGAAGATAATAGATTTGCAAAAAGATCAATGATAGTTGGAGCAACTTTCGGTCTTATCACAAGTTTATTCTTAACACTTAGCGGTGATGAGTCAGCGCACCAAGTTGCACTTAAACAGCCTGTAAAACTTGCAGCAATGGAAGGACTGTATGAGGGTAAAGAGAGTGCAGGTATCGTTGCTATTGGTGTTTTAAACGATAAAAAAACATTAACAAACGATGAAGAAACATATAAGTTCGAGTTTGAGATACCTTATGCACTTTCACTTTTAGGATATCACGATCCACACGCTTATGTTCCTGGGCTTAAAGATCTAGTTTATGGAAATGAAGCAAGAGGGATAGAGAGCGCAGAGTCAAAAATACAAAAGGGTAAAGTAGCGATATCAGCACTTAAAGATTATAAGGATTATAAAGCTGAGGGTAACTTAGAAGCGGCTTCTCTTTCAAGAAAAGTTCTTGAAGATAATATGCAATATTTTGGTTACGGATATTTAAAAGAGCCAAGCGATATAGTGCCACCTATTGCACTTACATTTTACGCATTTCACGTAATGGTACTGCTTGGAGGTTGGTTTATAGTTCTTTTTGCAGTGGTTTTATACCTTTCAACAAAAAAAGATATAAGCGATTATAGAGCCGTGCTAAAAGCTGCACTATTTTCTATACCTCTTGGTTACATCGCAGCAGAAGCTGGATGGATCGTAGCAGAAGTTGGTCGTCAGCCTTGGGCTATACAAGATTTAATGCCTGTTGGGGTTGCAGTAACTGATATAGCAAGCTCAAATATAATGATAAGCTTCTTTATGTTTGCTTTTCTTTTTACACTTTTACTAATTGCGGAGATCAAGATCATGTTAAAACAGATCAAGATCGGACCAAACGGAGGACACTAAGATGGGTTTTGGATATTTAGAATTTTTAACATTACAACAATATTGGTGGATAATCATTGCACTTTTAGGTGGTCTATTTGTATTTATGATGTTCGTTCAAGGTGGGCAAACTCTTATCGATACATTAAGTGAAAGTGAGAGTGAGAAAACTATGCTTGTAAACTCAATTGGACGAAAATGGGAGCTTGGTTTTACCACTCTTGTACTTTTCGGTGGAGCTTTATTTGCAGCATTCCCGCTTTTTTACTCAACATCATTCGGTGGAGCTTACTGGGTTTGGATGGCTATACTATTTTGTTTTATCATCCAAGCGGTAAGTTATGAGTATAGAACAAAACCAGATAACTTTTTAGGGCAGAAAACATATGAGTTTTTCCTAAAAACAAACGGGAACCTTGGAGTATTTCTTTTAGGTGTAGCTATTGCTACATTTTTTAGCGGTAGTGAGTTTAGTGTGGACAGCCATAATTTTTCACATTGGCAGCATAATCTTAGAGGTTTAGAAGCATTGTTTAACCCATATAACTATCTACTTGGTTTTGCTTTGGTTTTTCTAAGTAAGATAAGCGGTGCGCTGTATTTTATAAACTCTATAGATCATAAAGAGATAAGAGACAGAGCAGTAAGATCGATAAAGATCAATATGATATTTTTCTTAATATTCTTCCTTGGTTTTCTAGCTTGGATATTTACAAAAGATGGTTTTGGTGTAGATACCAACGGTGTAGTTTCTATGGTTAAGTATAAATACCTTATAAACTTTATGGAGATGCCTATAGTTAGCGGAATGTTTCTAATCGGAGTGTTTATGGTAATAGCTGCGGTTTTCGTTACTATTCAGTTTAAAAAAACCTGCTGTATAAAAACAGGCGGTGTGGGTATAGTTCTAACAGTAATGGCTTTACTTTTAAATGTTGGGTTTAACGGTACGGCGTATTACCCTTCAACATATGATCTACAAAGCTCTCTTACTATTATAAATAGTTCGGGAAGCCATTATACGCTAACTGCTATGAGCTATGCATCACTTATGGTTCCATTTGTATTAGCATATATTGCACTTGCTTGGTACTCTATGGATAGAGTGAAGATAACAAAAGAAGAGATCGAAGCACCAGATGCTCATAATTACTAAAAGGAGAAAAAGTGGAATATATTTATGAACTATTATGGCTATGTTTATGGCCGATAGTTATATTTTTGGCTTGGAAGTTAAGTGTTAGTAATGTATTGAAATTCGACAAGGAGTAGACAATGACAGCATTTCCAGTAAAATCAAATAAAGAAAACAGCGCACTTTCTCCGCTGTTTGGTAAAGCAAAATATTTTGCTTTTTATGATGGTAAGAGTTTAGAGGTATTAAAAAACGATGCAGGTGACGGTATAGATGTTATTAAATGGTTCGTGCAAAAAGGTGTTAAAAATATCATTATTAAAGAGATGGGATCAAACCCATTTAAAGAGATACAAAAACACGATATAAATATCTTCTATAGCGGTGATGATAGAATAACTATTGATGAAGTTATCAAAAAGATAGATGAGAATACCCTAGAGCCTTTAAGCGGTGAGAAGTTAGAGAATATAGTAAAAAAACACGAAAGCAGACATAAACATGATGACCACCATCACCATCATCACGATACAAAAAGGGTGATATTCCCTACAAATGAAGATATGGGATATTTAAGTAAAATAGGCGCACATTTCGGTAAAGCAAAATTCTATACGATAATCACAACTAACCATCACGGTATATCAAACGTAGAGGTTGTGGAAAACCCTGGTCATTCAAGCGGTGGATGTGGCGATGCTATCTCTAATATTATGAGTTTAAAACCTGATGTAATGGTTGTAAGCGGGATAGGTACAAGCCCAGCAAAAGGTTTTGCAAATGCAGGACTTGAAGTTTATTTTGATAAAATATCCGCAACGGTTCAAGATTCTCTAAAACTTTTAAATGAAGAGAAACTTCAAAAAGTTGGTTCAAGCGGTACTTGTTCCACAAACTAAAGGTGTAAAATGAAAAAATATATCTATATAGTATCAATCCTTTTTATTATCGGTATCATAGTTCAATCGGCATATCAAGCAACAAATAAAAAAAGTGCTAAGTCTTCTAGGATCGAGTGCCATAAGAAAACAACTGTTTTTGAAAGAATTATGGAAGATAAACTTAAACCTTTAAAAGATGAGATATTTCAAGGGAACTATACACTTAATATAGAAAAAGAGGAAGCAAAATATATGCAGACAAAACTCTTTTCTTATGTTGATATCCAAAAAGTAAAAGAGCAATTTATAGATATATTAGGGGTTAGACCAAACGGTTCAAAAAAAAGTGTTATAGATGTTTTGGTTTATGAAAACGATAAAGAAGACCCAGGCAAAAAAACTGCTAAATCAAAACAATACGCAGGATATCTTGTATTTAGTTTTAAATATGAGAACCGTCTTGTATATAAACTTCAAATAGATTTTATGGATCATCAAGGCAAAGATATAATCAAAGTCTTAGATTGTGCCAAAAGATCTTTTGAGAGTATAAAATAGGGTTCTAAAAGCTGCTCTCAAGCAGCTTTACGAGCCTTTTCCTACTTTTTATATCGTAAAAAAGTCCGATATGATTTGTCTTCTCATCCAGCCATAGATATTTTGGCTTATTTGCTTTTTCATACAATTTTACAGAGTGAGTGAAATCCACTACAGTATCTTTTTTACCATGAATTAATACTATCGGTATATCTATATTTGCAATATTATTTATAGGATCAAGCTTTTCATTCTCAACCGTGTTTGATAAAGCTGAAAATAGTGAAGTGAACCAGCTTTTGTTTAAAACATCATCCGCCACACCCTTATAGCTAGCAAATGCACTATCTATAACAACTTTAGAGAAACGACTTTGATCTTTATAATCAGCTAGTGCGGTTATAGCAACCGCGCCACCTAGACTTTGAGCGAAGATATAAAGCTTTTCATCTTTACTAGAATGTTCTATGCTCCAATCAAATACAGCTTTTACATCTTGATGGATATTTTCAATACTAGGCTCACCAGTAGAGTTTCCATAGCCTCTATAATCAAATGTGATCACATCGTATCCGTACCAAACAAGCCAGAAAGCTTCAAAAAGCTGATAGCTTATATTACCGCCGTTACCGTGAAAAAATACTACCGTGCCTTTTTTATCATCTTTTGTTTTTAGATACCAGCCAAATAAAGTATCATTATCTACTTTTTTGCTTATCACTTTATAATCTATCTCAAAAAGCTCAGGGTTCAATACCATATTTTTTTGAGGATGGAAAAACAAAGATGAGCATCCAGTAAAAACAAATAAAAAGATAAGTGCGATATATTTTTTCAAAACTGCCCCGCTAACCACATTTTTATAGATAAAATAATATAATAAAACCACTAAATATAAAGGTAAACAATGTCAGATATTCTTAGTTCTAGTTCAACTAGGGTTAAAACAGGCGTAGCTTTAGGTATCGCTTTACTTATTGTAGGTTTTATAGATTCATTCTTTATTATGTGGCTGCTTTTAGGTGCTTTGATGATGATAGGGATTAATGAAGCTATGAGACTTTTTGAGAGCGATAACGATCTTATATACTATTATGCAGGAGCGGTTTGGATAGTAGCTGCTTTTTATCCAAAACCTGAAGACCTAGTTTTTCTAATAGCAATAATCTTTGCTTCAATACTAGCTTATACAAGAGATTTTGATAAGGGCTTATTCCTTCCTTTACTATACCCTGTAGCATCGTTTCTTTTTTTACTTTCACTATACTCACAGTTTGGGATGATGTCACTTCTTTGGCTTTTAGTGGTAGTTGCTGGAACTGATATAGGAGCATATTATAGCGGTAAGAGTTTTGGGAAAACAAAGTTTTGTGAAACAAGCCCAAATAAAACAATAGAGGGTGTAATAGGTGGTGTAGCTGCTGCTTCTATACTTGGAGTTATCTTCTCACTTGAGGGTATAGGTTTCTTTAGCGCACTTATTATCTCTATCTTAGTATCGCTATCATCAGTGTTCGGTGACTTGTTTGAAAGCTATTTAAAAAGGGAAGCCGAAGTAAAAGACAGCGGTGACTTACTTCCAGGTCATGGCGGAATATTAGATAGAACAGATGGTTATCTTTTTGGCGGTGTTATTATGCTTATACTTCTTAGGTTTGTAGCTTGATCCTACTTGGATCAACAGGCTCTATAGGGGTCAATACACTTAAAATTGCTAAGCAGTTTTCTCTAAACATCGAGGTGATGGCAGCTGGAAGAAATATAGAACTTTTAAATCAACAGCTTCAAGAGTTTAACCCAAAGCTGGTGATAGTTGCCAATAAAGATGATATAGAAAAAGTAAATCACCCTAACGTAAAAGCTGGAGAGGAAGCTGTTCTTGAAGCAATTAAAAGTTCATCTTCAAAGATAGTAGTAAACGCTTATGTTGGCTTTACGGGATTAAAGCCAACTATCACAGCTATAAAAAGCGGTAAAAAAGTAGCTTTGGCAAATAAAGAGTCCTTGGTGGTTGCAGGGATGTTCATAGATACTTCAAATATCACACCGATCGATAGTGAGCATTTTGGTCTTTGGTATCTTATGCAAGATGATAAAGAGTTTGATTCTTTAATCGTAACTGCAAGCGGTGGATCGTTTAGAGATTACCCTTTAAACCAACTCTCAAACGTAAGTATCAAAGAAGCCCTAGCCCATCCAAACTGGTCTATGGGAAATAAGATAACTATAGATAGTGCAACAATGACAAATAAGCTATTTGAGATACTTGAAGCAAAATGGCTTTTTAAAACAAATAAGATAGACGCTCTTATAGAGACAAAATCTATAATCCATGCACTTGTGAATTTTAAAGATGGAAGCACAACGGCACAAATCGCAAATGCTGATATGCGTCTTCCAATTGCTTATGCTTTGATGGATAGAGTTGATCAAAATATCTTAGAGCCTATCGATCTGGTACAACTATCATCTTTAGAGTTTAGAGCTATTGAGGCAAACCGCTACCCAATTTGGGATATTAAAGATGATATATTAGATAACTCACAAATGGGTGTGGTTGTAAATGCAGCAAACGAAGTAGCAGTAGCAAAGTTTCTTGATTCACAAATAGGATTTTTAGATATCTCTAAAGTAACCCTTGATGCATATAAAAAGTTTGGAGATATCGATCCAAAGAGCCTTGAAGATATATATGAGATAGATAAAGAGGTAAGAGAATATGTCGGTTGATATGATAATAGCTTTTGCGATCCTTATAGCTATAATTATATATCAGTTTTATTCAAGGTCTAAATTTGAAAAAGCTATACTAAAAGATTATGATAAACAATTTGAGGAGTGGAAAAAGTTCTCAAGTGTAAAACAAACTCCTTCAGAGGATTGCAAAAAATTTTGCGGGCTTATATTTAAGCGTGGTCATAAAGTATCTATGGAGATATACGATAACGAATGTATCGATAGTATCAAAAAAGGAAAGTTCGAGCTTTTATATAAAGAGGAGCAACAATGAGGTTTATGATCGTTTTATTAATTGTGACACTATCTTTAAATGCTTCAATGAAAAGAGATAAAAAAAGAGAGATAGTATATGATAATGCCACAAAACTAATGTGGCAAGACTCAAAAGATAATCTTCAAGTGATGTTATCTCAGCCAGAAGCTGTAAAATATTGCGAAGAGCTTAGCCATGCAGGTTATACAAACTGGAGAATACCCCATGCAGATGAGTATGCAACAATAGTTGATAAAACAAATAAACCAAATTTTATAGATAAAGCCTTTAAATATATTATAAATGAAGGGTACTGGGCACAAACTGTTCACTGGAGAACCCTATGGTTCTATGCAGATTATATGCATTTTCTAAGCGGTACCGTTTACTATGATAATAAACAAAAAGATAAACATATTAGGTGTGTAAGAGATCTGCAATAATGAAACATGAGAATTTAAACAAAAAGGTATTGATCCTTCACGGTTGGGGTGGAAGCGACGAGCCCCACTGGCAATGGTGGCTTTCAAATGAGCTTAAAGCTTTAGATTACGAAGTATCGTTTCCAAATCTACCGCATAGAGATGCTCCTGTATTAAGCGAATGGCTTTATTGTTTAAAAAAAGAGTTTGAAAGCTTTAAACCAGACTTTGTGGTATGCCACTCTTTAGCAAACCATCTATGGTTTCATTTTGTGGAGCAATACGATATAGAACCTATTGAGAAGCTGATGCTTGTAGCACCTGTAAGAAATAAAGCTATAGAAGAGGTAAAAAGCTTCTTTCCTTACCCTATTCCAAGTGATCTAAAAGCTAAAGAGATCATAATGGCAGGCTCAACAAACGATCCATATATAAGTGTAGATGAGCTGATAGAGTTGCAAAGCAGCCTTAATATAGGTTGCAAGATACTTGAAGATGCAGGGCATATAAATAGTGATAGCGGTTTTGGTCCTTTAACTTGTGCAAAAGATTGGCTTACTGGGTGTGGTGAGCAATGATCTTAAGTATAGAGAGCAGCTGCGATGATAGCTCGATAGCTATCACCGAGATAGAAACAAAAAAACTGATCTTTCATAAAAAAATATCACAAGAGCTTGATCACAGCGTATACGGCGGAGTGGTTCCAGAACTTGCCGCAAGGCTTCATATAGAGGCTTTACCTAAGATATTAAAAGAGTGTGAGCCCTACTTTAAAAAGCTAAAAGCTATAGCCGTTACATCTGAGCCAGGACTAAGTGTAACACTAATGGAGGGTGTAACTATGGCAAAAGCTTTAAGCCTGAGCTTAGAGCTTCCGCTAATTGCCGTAAACCATCTAAAAGGGCATATCTATTCATGTTTTATTGAGCAAGATAAGATATTTCCACTTACTATCCTTTTAGTCTCAGGTGGACATACGCAGATCATAGAGGCACAATCTTTAAACGATATGAGAATAGTTGGTCAAACAATAGATGATAGTTTTGGTGAAAGCTTTGATAAGGTTGCAAAGATGTTAAACCTTGGATATCCAGGCGGTCCTATTATCGAACAAAAAGCTAAAAGTGGAGATGAGACTAAATACGACTTTCCAATTCCACTAAGACAAAGCCCAAATATAGAGTTTAGCTATAGCGGTTTAAAAAATGCGGTTAGAGTGCAGATAGATAAAGAGAAAGAGCTAGATGAGAAAACTATCTGCGATATCTGTGCATCTTTTCAAAAAACGGCGATCGCACATATTATGATGAAACTAAAGAAGTATTTTAAAAAAGCTCCAGCTAAAAACCTAGCTATCGTAGGCGGGGCAAGTGCAAATCTAAGCCTACGCTCACAAGTGGAAGAGCTATGTAAAAAACACGATACCAAGCTAATATTAGCTCCCCTTCAATACTGCAGTGATAATGCGGCTATGATTGGACGTGTGGCGGTTGAGCAGTATAAAAATAAAGAGTTTAAACAGATTGATCAAATAGATATAAATACAAGAGTGAAAAGTTTTTAATATTTACAATCAATTAACTAAACTATACTAAAATAGTTATTATAAATATAGGTTCCTAAAAAGGGACTTTTTTAAGGAGTATACATATGTTTGAGATGGGTGCAAAACTTGAAGAAGATATCTTAGAGTTTCAAGGCTCTAAAAATCAAAAGAAAAAAAGTAATAATTCAAATCAAAAAATACCTAAAAACCAACACCAGCTTGTTTTTACTTTTGAAAAAAGAAAAGGTAAGCCCGTAACTTTGGTTGGAAGGTTTTATCTTGAAGATAGTGAAAAAAAAGCTGTACTAAAACTATTAAAAACTAAACTTGCTTGCGGTGGAGCTATCAAAGAGGAGTGGATAGAGCTTCAAGGTGATGTTAAACAAAAAGTTATAGATATACTTACAAATGATGGATGGAAATTTAAATAAGAGATTATGAAAACCTTTCTATATGCACTTTGTATATCTTTACTTGTCCATTTTATAGCATTTTATGAGATCAAAGTAGATAAAACCATACCTCCTCAAAATACGGATAAAAAAACCATGCCTAAAGGCTCACAGGTAAAATTCGTAAAACTAGCACCTAAACAAGAGATAAAAAAAGAACCCGTAAAAAAAGAGGTGCAGACACCCAAAGAGTTTAAGAAGGTACAAAAACCAAAACCTGAACCCAAAATTGTAAAAAAAGAGCCAAAACCTATAGTTAAAAAACCGCTTACTAAGCAAGCCGTTACTCCAAACTATACCCAAGCACCTGTTCCTAAACCTACGGTTGAGCCTTTTAATATCAACGACTTTTTAAATGCTAAAGATGCAAAAGAGGATAGCACAAAAGAGGATAAGGAGCTTGAAGATGTTGATGAGATCACAAAAAGCTATATACAACTTTACGGTGAAGAGTTCAACACATTTTCCGATAAGACTAAAAAATATCTAAAAAACTCTTTAAGAGATATTGGTCAGATAACCCAAAGATATTTAGAGTACCCTTACCTCGCAGCTTACGGTGGGCAAAGCGGTACAAATGTAATAGAGTTTTATCTACACCCTGATGGTACCATAAGTGATGCAAAGATAGTTTCATCCTCTGGATATAATATATTGGATTGGAACACTCAAGATACTATAGAAAAAGCGTATCAAGACTATCCTAGACCCGATGAGAAGACAAAGATCATCATTTATGTACATTATAGGTTATATTGAGTATATTAAAAATTTTAATAAAGGTGTTTAAATGGATTTACTAAACTATATAGATCGCGGCGGTATTATCGTATATATTTTAATTTTACTAAATATTATAGGTTTTTCTATAATGATCTGGAAAGCATTTGTTATGCTATCTTTAAAAAAAGATAACCAAAAAAACGTATCATCTATACTAGATAATATAAGCGAAGAGGATAAAAAAAATACCCATAAGATTCAAAACCTTTTAGAAAATGAAGTAAAAAAACTTGAAAGCGGTCTAACAACAGTTAAGATAATAGCTTCCATAGCTCCACTTATGGGTCTTCTAGGAACTGTTGTGGGTATCTTAAACGCTTTTGATGCTATAAGCTTATCGGGACTTGGTGATCCAAGCGTATTTTCTAGCGGTATCTCAATAGCACTTATCACAACCGTTGCTGGACTTATTGTAGCAATTCCACACCATATGGGATATAACTATTTTATAGGTGCTATCGATAAATATGAGATACAACTTCAACACGAGGTGTATTCAAAGCTGTGAAACGAAGAGAGCCTTTATCAATAGACCTTACTCCCTTAGTTGATGTAGTTTTTATACTACTGATCTTTTTTATAGTTACCTCCGTATTTAAAAAAGAGGAACTGGCTTTAATGCTTGACCTGCCTAGCTCAGATGCTAAAGAGCTTTCCACTAAACAGATACAAACTACAATAGAGTTAGATAAGAGTAGTTTAGCACTGAATGGGGATATAATAGATTTTAATGAATTAGAAAAAAGATTAAAGTCAATAGAAAACAAAAATAAATCAATAATTATTAGAATAGATAAGCAAGTTGTTTATGATAGAGTGGTACAATTATTAAATTTATTACAAAAAAATGACTTAAACAATCTAGCAATGGTGACTAAAGAGTAAAAATGAAAAGAATATTAGGCATTATGATACTAACTATATCATATCTTAATGCAGGTACAAATGCTTTTATTTTAGAAAATGATACCTTAACAGGAACAGATAAACACTATACTAACGGTATCTTTTATACGTGGATGAGTGAGAACAATGATGTTAGTGTACCTGATCTCTTAGATTTTGGTGGAGATCAAGATAATCTTGCTATCTCTTTTTCCCATTTAACTTTTACCCCTGCAGATCTTTCAGACCCAAAAGTTATTACAACCGATATGCCATATGCAGGGTATATGAACCTTACTTTACTTTTTTATAAATCCACAAAGAACTATTTTCATGAGTTTGGAGCTGGGTTTGGTGCCGTTGGTCCAATAGCGCAATCAGATAGATTACAAAAAGAGATACATGATATCACTGGAAATAGACAACCAGAAGGGTGGAACAACCAACTTAGAAACGATTATCTATTAAACTTTTCATATCAGTTCGGGCTTAAGACAAATGTAATAGATATAGGGGATTTTAACTTTGACTGGCTAGCAAATATTAGATTTGATGCAGGTGATTTTTATTCAGGTGCACTTCTTGGCACTACGATGCGTTTTGGTAACTACCTGCCAAACAACTTTAAAACAACGGGAAACTTTTTTGGAGGAGAAGAGAGTGCATTATTAAATTTTGACACCCCTGATTATTTTGGTTGGTCTATAAGTTTTGGTATTTTTGGTAATACGATCAAAAGATTTTATGTTGTGGATGAGTATGAAGAGTATCAGATAGGAAATGTTGATTATGCGAAAGGGGGACTCTTTACACTTAGTTTATATCTTGGTTATTTTGAGGTTGATCTAAAAGTAAGATCAACTTATATCAATAACGAAAACCTTGAGATAAATGAAGATAATGTAAAAAAATGGGGCGGTATCAATCTAATTTGGAAATTTGATTAAAGAGCTCTGCTAACGCAGAAACTCTTTACATAGCCATAGTTTCAAGCTCTATAACCAGCTTAACCTCATCACCTACGGCAAAACCACCAAACTCTAGAACCTTATTCCAGTTTAGCCCAAAATCTTTACGATTTAACTCTCCACTTAGTGAAAAACCTGCTCTGGTATTACCTTTAAAATCTTTGATCACACCGTTTACAGTAGTATCAAGTTTTATCTTTTTTGTAACACCTCTTATGGTTATATCACCCTCCATAACTCCAGTATCACCGTTTGAAGTGTACTTAGTCATTACAAATGTAATTTTAGGATGTTTATCAACTTCAAAGAAATCAACACTTCTTAAGTGATCATCCCTTTTTTCTATCCCTGTATCAACAGATTTAGCGTCAATAGTAGCTTTTAGAGAATTAAACTTTTTATTTTTTATATCAAAATCAATATCTGCATCATAAGATTTAAACTCACCTTTTACGTTACTGATCATCATATGTTTAACTGAAAAGCCAACATGGGAGTGAGAATCATCAATGATTAACTCTGTAGCACTTGCAAAAGAAACAACCATAAAGAAACTTACGGCAAAAACCTTGAACCTATTTAAAAAACTTTGCATAATATCCTCCTTTTGATAAATGTTATTAAAGTAGATTGTAATACGATTAGTTTTAAGCGAAAGTTAAAAAAAGAAATTTATTAGTTTATTATAGGAATCTCTATAAAAAATACAGCTCCGTTACGAGAATTTTTTGCATATAGTTTTCCACCTAGATGATTTGTCACTATATCATAGCTCATATAAAGCCCTAAGCCCGTACCTTGACTTTGATGTTTTGTAGTAAAATAAGGATCAAACACTTTAGGTAATATCTCTTTAGGGATACCGCCTGCATTATCTTCGATTCTAATCACCGCTTTACCCTTTAACTCTTTAAGTGATATCTTGATCCACTTATCTTCAATACTCTTCTCATCCATAGCATCTTTTGCATTATTTAAGATATTTATGATCACTTGAGATAGCTCACCTGCAACTATTTTTGTACGTATTGGTTTTAAATAATCTATATCTTTGATCAGTTTAATAAAACGATTATCTAATGTTACTTGTACAATATTTAACGCTTCGTCTATTCTTTCTTGGATCACTATATTATCAACTTTTTTCTCATCTTTTATAAAATTTCTAAAGGTATCTATTGTAGTTGATAGAAATTTTGTTGAGTGTATAATATCATCCATACTTTTTGCTAGATTGTCATTATCAAGTTGACCAAATTCCAGCTTTAGTTTTATATTGCTTGCACTTACAGATATCATATTTAAAGGCTGCCTCCACTGATGAGCAATATTACCAATCATCTCACCCATTTGTGCCTGTTTTGCTTGTGTGAAGAGCTGCTGTTCGATATTTCTATTTTTCTCAAGCTCTTTTTTAATAGCCTCTTCAAGCTCTTTTTTTGAAACTATATTTTTATAGATAAGATATAAAGATATAGTTGTAAGTATGATCGATATAACTAAAAGGAATTTATAAAGATTTAGCTGTTCAGGTATATAACTTGTGGTCTGTCTTACAACTAATACACCTGCCATATTTCCGTTTATAGGATTGTTTATAGGTAAAAATGTAACTATATCTTTATACCTTTGATCATAAATACTAAATACTTTCTCTTTTAATATATTCGCTTCTATCTTTTCTAGTGTTGCTTTATCTGTAAACTCTTTTTGATTTTTTACTTCTGTGTAGATATTTTTTTCATAATAAAAGTTCTTAAAAGGGCTTAAGATATAGTTCCATTTTTCAGAATCAAAAACTTTTTTATCAACCACGTTTTTACGAACCATAAAGTTACTTTGAACCTTAAAGCTTTGATCCAGTCTTTGGGTAAGTGCTGCCGTACTAAAGGATATCTCTACACTTCCTATATGGTTTTTCTCTTTATCAAAAAGCGGATACACAAACCTATATCCGTTAAATATCCTACCCTCTTCAAAGCCGTCTATAAACACTTTATTTTTATTTACATACTCTACTGTTTGTCTTATTCCAGTTAAGTTATCTCCATATTTAGAAGGTCTGTGCATCCTTAGAAAACTCTCATTATTTGGTAGATGAAAGTGCATCTGTTTTAGGTTGTATCTTTTTAGAAGGTCATATTTATCTTTTAAAAGATCATGTAGTTCTGTTCTGATTTTATCTTTTTGTTCACCTGAGGATTTATGTGCATTTTTAAATAGCTCGATAACTCTATCTGTATTGATCTGAGCTTCATAAATTGCATGGGAAACATTATAGTGTTCTTGATATATAGCATTATAATCAATTAATATCTGCTTGGCAGTCTTATCCATATATCTATTTATCTTATACTCTTTTTGATATTCAAGAGCATAAATAACTATAGCAAGTATTAGAAAAAATAATAATGAAAAGATTATTTTTAAAGACTTATTTTTCATCACTCTACCTCGATATTATTATATAATAATATATCAAAAAAGTTGTTTTAGTGTTTCTTTTTTATTTATGTTATAATGACTTATGATTTTAGGAATTGACTATACGATTATCGGCACAATAATAATTTTATTGGTTTTATATTTTATATTTAGCCATAAAGAGAGACTAAGAAGTTATCTATTTACAAGTATGGGCAATATAAATAAAGATGATATTATGAAATATCTTGCTAAAACATATCCAAATATAAACTTTGATCTAAGCCGCTTAAGTGAGTTTAAATACGACGATGTTGCACAACAAAAGATCATTATAGTTGAGGATATCGTGTATCAGTTCACCTCCATACAAAGCAACTTTCCAACTACTGCAGATACTATAGATCATAAATATATCTGGGATAGCTATGTAGTAAACTCAAAACCCCCTAAAGGTAAAACCCCTATGGATATAAAAAAAAGAAAAGAAGCACTTTTATTTAGGGATAAACATACCTGCCAACGGTGTAGTAAAGATCTTAATATAGATACTTTAAAGATATATTTTTTAAAGCCTCTTGAAGATGGCGGGGATTACAGCTTTGAAAATATGATAAGTGTATGTAGCGATTGCAGTAGAGTACTTTTATCCAAAGATATTAAAAAAACAGCTCAAGAGCTTGAGCTTACAGAGATACTTTACGAGACGATCTAAAGAGTAAAATACTCTTGCGATTTATCAAGCAGTTTTAAATATAGTTTTTCAAAATCTGTACTATAAACCCTAGTTTCACCAACTGTAGTTATAAAATTGGTATCGCCCATCCATCTAGGAACCAAATGTAGATGTATATGCTCAGCTATTCCTGCTCCACCTATCTGCCCAAGGTTCATACCTATATTAACGCCGCCTGCATTTAACACATCTTTTAAAAGCTTTACACCTTTTTGTGCTAAAAGATTCATCTTTATCCAAACCTTTGGATCAAGCTCTTCAAGTTTGTCGGTATGATAGTTTGGGATTATCATAAAATGTCCAGGAGAGTAAGGGTATTTGTTCATAACTATAAAACAATCCTCATCTCTATATAAAACATGAAACTCTTTATCACGAGCTGGATTGTTTACGATATGGCAAAACACACAACCCTCTATCTTCTCACCGTTTATATATTCACTTCTCCATGGAGCATAAACCCTATCCATATATCAGCCTATATAAAATTTGGTGCATCATTTGCAAAAAGGATAAGATCACCTGGTCTTGTTTCCCTTGCTAGAGTTGATTCAAGTTGAGATTTCTCTGCTAGCTTATAAACTTTTGGCTTTTTAAGATTTTGCGATAGTACGTTTGCATTTAAACTTCCTGTTATAATAACTATATCAAAGATATCATCGGCAGCTTTTGCAAAGGTTGTATTTGCTTCAACTGTTGATTCAACTATTCCCGGAGTTACCAACACTCTTCTATCATCATAAGTTGAAGCCAGCTTAACTGCTTCAAGCATACCCTCTAAGTTACCGTTAAAACTATCATCAAGGATCAGCTTACCTCCCGCTTTTATAAGTTGAAGTCTATGCTCTACAGGTTTTAGTTTATGAAGAGCTATCTTGATCTCTTCGATGCTCATTCCAAGTTTATGTGCACAAAGTATCACGGCAGTTAAGTTTATAGCATTAAATTCACCTAAAATAGGAGCGTGGAAATGTTGCTGTTCACCCTCTATTTCTACATCAAACCAGATACCGTCTAGATTGCTTTTAGTGATATTTAAAGACTCGGGAAACTTTGTAATTGAAGGATAATCTAAAATAGGAACACTTTTATGTACAAAACCGTGAGTTAATCTATTTGATTGAAGAAGCTCCATCTTTGTATGAATAATATTATCTAAAGTTTTAAAATACTCTATATGCTGCTCCCCTACACTACCGATAATAGCATACTGAGGATTTAAAAGGTTTGTGATCTCTTCTATATCACCTTTTGCTCTTGCTCCTGCTTCTACAACATAAACTTGTGTATCTAAAGGGATATCCTCATTTATATCTTTTACGATCCCACCTAAAGTGTTTACACTCCTAGGTGTCATATATGTTCTATATTTATTTTGTAATATCTGATGAAGATAGTTCTTTATAGATGTCTTACCAAATGAAGCTGTAATACCTACAATTGTAAGCTCTTTCATATAATCCAGTCTTTTTTTAGCCCTATCTTTATAGCTTAAAAAGAACATCTTCTCTAAGCCCATAGATACTGCATACGTAAAGATAAGCGGTACGAATATACCTGCATTTATACAGTTTGTACTTGCCATACATAAAGCTTCAACCGCAAAAGTGGTAAATAGCAAAATACCCAAAAATCTTTGAACACGCCTTGTGATAACCAAAGGCTTATCTAAAGATTTGTTCCACATTATAAAGCTTGTTAAAAATAGAAGATAAAAATATATTGCAAAATATAAAAACTCTAATATAAAATATAAAACTATAGGAGTGATAAAATAAACAATATGCCACTGCATCTTATGATGCTTAAAAAGAACTCTCTCTAACTTATAGTTGTACCATTGAAGATTGGTGATAAGATACCACCCTAAAGCCATTATTAGGATAATATGGGTAAAAACATTAAACAAATCTATTATCACAAACCTCTCCGATCTCTTTGTGGTGTTTTAAAAAAAAGTAATGATCACCATCCATTGGATAAAAACTACTATCTTTTATAAGTTCATGTATCATTTTTCCTGAACTCAAACTCGTAGCAGTATCATCCTTACCCCAAAATATAAGTGTATTGTTTGAGAAGTTTTTAAATATATCTCTAAAATCTTCATCTACAACGCTCTTAAATGTTTCATACATATTTTGGCTCATCTGATCAACATCATTGCTTCTAAAAGTTTTGGTTATATTTCTTAAACCTAAACTACCTAATATTTTAGCTAATTTTATTTTTATTTTTACTTTTAAAGGTTTTGGCTCTAAAATCCCCGCACTACTAAGTAGCACTAAGTTCTTTGGTTCTAAAAGCGTTGCAACCTTTCCTCCAAAAGAGTGACCTGCTATTGATACCTTTTGGGGTGTTATATCTAAAGTATTTAAAAACTCTTTTATAATCTCTTTATAATCAACTGTAGTTAATACACTATCGTTAGTACTTTTACCAAACCCAGGCATATCGATATATAAATGCCTATACTCTTTAAGCTCATCTTTAAAGGCTTGTTTCATTATATCTTTGTTGCTGCCCCAGCCGTGTAAGAACACTATCACCTTATCTTTTGAGGGATTTATCACCTCATAGCTGATATCAAAGCTATGATCTTTATAGTTTATAGTTTTTACTGCCACTAGCCGATCCAAACTGCAGATATAGACCCAATAAGTCCACCGAACACTCCACCCCAGACAACTAGCCAGCCAAGGTGCTCTTTTATCATCTTTTGGATGATCTCTTTAACCATTCTAGGGGTAAGCTCGTCTAACCTTCTTAAAACAATTGCATCAACCTTTTGAACTATATCATCACTTAGGTTTTTAGACTTTAGATTCTCTTGCAGTGTTGTTTGAAAACTATCTGTATGAACTATTTTTGTGATAGCTGATTTTAGTTTATCTTTAAAAGGCTCTTCCAAAGGCTCTAAAGCTTTTTCCCCTCCAAACATCCCTAGCATACCTCCAAAAGGTGACTCCATAACCGCACTTTTTAAACTATCGTATGCAGGTGTAAAATCGGTATCGCCTATAAGCTTAGTAAAGTCAAAATGTTTTTTATCATCTTTAAACTCTTCTTCTAAAAATCTCTCTAAGTTCTCTTTAGTGAAGAACTGATCCATTATCAAAGTATGGATCCCTTTTTTAAACTCTTCAAATCTATCCTCTACTACTCCACTTCCATATAGTAAAGGAACCTTTTCAAAAAGCATATGTATAGCGATCACATTTGTAAGTGCTCCACTTAATGCAAACATACCCATTAGTAAAATAAGGTTTTCATTTGTTAGAAAACCAACTAAAACTATCAACAGTGCAATTAGATTAGTGATAAAACTTTTATTCATAAATGAGATTATACCTAAAATAAAATAAGTTATATATTTTCACTAAAATCGATACAAAATAAAGCTTTTTTACACCTAGAATAGATTTTAAATAAAAAAAGTACTTATTTTTATATGCCCCTAAAAGAAGGCTTTTATAAACTTTAATACATTTATATATATTTTTTTACAAGATAATTAATTATTAAGTTTATATTAAATTTACTTCAGATAAAATTTTCAATAGGTCATATAAAAGGTTGTAGTATGAAAGATTTCTTTTTTGAAAATGATAAGCTTCTTAATGAGCTTGATAATAGATTTAAATCAAACCAAAACGAAAAAAAAGAAGAGGTTTTAGATGAGGATTTTTTTAATGACGATATTGATTATGATAACGATACAAACTATGAAAATCTTACTACAAACAATACAAATCTAAAGATAGAGATCAATACAAACACTAAGCCAAAAGAGCAAAAAGATGTTCCTGGTTTAGACCTTGATGATCTTACATATGAAGATATAAATAAACCTATAAATATCAGTACGGTTAAAAGAGGAAGACCAAAAGGGAGTTTAAAAAAAGTATCAAGACAAAAGATAGTAAACCAAAAACTCACCATAAGTCTTACAAAAGAGGAGAAAGAACTTTTGGAGAAAAAAGCTGCCGAAGATGATAGATCGATAAGCTCTTTTATTAGAATAAAACTAAAAGAGACGGGAGTGTTTAAGTAAGGGTCTTCAACTTTACTCCATTTAAAATATAAACAGAAAGTATAGTTAAAACTCCACCAAATACTAAAGATAAACTTACCTTTTCATCTAAAAATATATACGCAAAAACAACTGCACTTAAAGGTACTAAAAAGAAAAAAGAACTTGCCTTTTTAGAACCTATATCATTTACTGCGATAAAATAAATTGTTGTAGCAAAGGTAGTTCCGTAAAGTGATAGTAATACAAGATTTATAAAAAAGATAGAATCAAACTTCAAAATATTACTAAGCTCAAACTTTATAAACAATAGATCAATAATAGAAGCAAATAAAAACATATAAAAACTAAATATCATAGGTGAGCTTTTTTGTTTTGAACTAATTATGGTAAGCAACGGCCAAAGTAAAGTTGCTATTAAAAAGTATATAGTTCCTTGAGCAAATATCGTATCAAGTTCAAAACTCCAAACTTCTAAAATAGTTAAAGTTCCAAATGCACCTAATATCAATGCTATCAATTCTCTTTTTTCTAAACTTTTTTTATTTAATAAAGAAACAATTACAAATGTAACTATAGGAACTAAAGTTGTAACAAGTACACCGCCGAAAGATGCAAGGGCAAACTTAGTACCTAAGAAAAAGAAGTTGTTATATAAAGCTAAAATAATGCCTGCGATAATACTAATCAGCAAATCTTTTTTTGAAATAAAAAAGCCAATCTTTAGATATATTAATACTGGATATAAACCAAAAGCCGTAAATAAAAATCTCCAAAATATAAGTTCATTGGCATCTAAATATCTACCCAGTATTTTTGCGCTTACCCAAGTTTCACCCCAAGCTATCATTGCAAAAACCATCAATATATAAAGTGTACCTTTTTTCATAACTACTCACTTTTTCAAGTGATTGTATATAGTTATAAACTAAATAAGATAGAAAAAAATTGTGATTTAATTTAGATAAACAGGTGTATAACCATAATGTTTTTTAAACGATCTTATAAAGTGTGATTGATCACTAAAACCGCAGTATAGTGCAATTTGTGAAAAAGGGATATTTTTCTTCATTAAAATTTTTGCGTGTTCTATTCGCAGGTCTATAATATACTTATGTGGGGTAAGTCCAGTTTTTTCTTTAAATAGTTTTATAAAATGGTATTTGCTTAAACCGCTTACAAAAGCTATCTCGTCTAAAGATAAGTTCTCTAAAAAGTTTTCATGTATATACTCTATTGAGTTTTTTATATTTTTAGGGATATCTTTGATATGTATATTTTTATATCCATAGTGTTTTAAAAGATATGAGATAAAAATGGTTAAGTTCTCTTCATACTCTAAAGTGTTGTTTAAAGAGTTAGCAATCTTTAAAAGGTAATGTGTAGCTTTTTGATCTTTTATAAAACTATTAAACCTTATATCACAATCAACAATATCATCACACAGATCTTGTGCAAAATCTTTTATAGCTTTTTCATCGGGCATAAAGTTTAGATATTTCCAAGGGGAAGTACCATCAGCGATGTGAAGATCGTAAGGGTTTATGATCTTTATTTCACCTTTGGAAGCAATAATATTATCTTTATTTAGTTCAAGTTTATGAGTTCCTTCTAAGATAAGACCAATTGAATAGTCTTTATGAAAGTGTTTTTTAAATTCTGTTTTTTTAAAACTATGTTTTACAAAATCAAATTTATCGTGGCGTAAACTTTCCATTTTTTCTCTTTTATATTTTGATTATACAAAACCTAAATACAATTCTATTAAGTTTTCGTCACAACTGCGTCACAGTTTAAACTATTTAAATAGAACTTATATAATTCATTAAGTATCAAAAAATTTATTTCTATCTTGATATTTGCGTTGGAGGAAAAAATTCCACCCTGTTAAAATGCCAAGATGGAGTAACATATTTACGGAGAAAAGGTTTAACTGTTTGAGCAAAGAAAAGAGCTAAATGCTTTTTTCTTTGTGAGTTTTAAACCGTAGTAAATATTTTATGGAAGCTTGGGATTACATTTTATCGGGTGGAAGAGTTTTTGCCTACTTTTTACGGATAAAAAGTAGGGGCATTCATCCACGAATTAGATTACAAACACAATCTTAGTTTTGTAGAGGAACTTATATAACTATTTCTGCTGTTTATCAAAAATCCTCTCACTAAACTCCGCAAATTTACCACGAACCGCTTTTTCCAAAGATAAAGCAAACATACTAAGCTCATCATGTTCGTTTCTTGTCTCTTTTAAAAGTGTTGTAAGACCGTTGTTGAATTTATTTAGATAAAGGTTATCTATCTGTCTATTTGATCCTATCACTATCGCCATACAGCTCTCATCAAGACGTGAAAGTATAAGCTGTGTAGTGTTCTTTGAAGCATTTTGCCACTCATCCATTATAACAATTGCATCGCTTAGAGTTCTACCCCTAGCTTCTCCAGGCCAAAGCATCTCGATTTGGTATCTATTTATAAGCTCTGTGGTTTTTGACTCAATCGCTTCTTTATTTGCTCTATTCTCACTTTTCTTTAACTGTTTTTTAGCGATAAACTCCAGGGTATCGTAAAGTGCCATATTATAGATTCTAAACTTCTCTTCATTTCCACTAAGATAACCTACATCTGCACCCTTATCGATAGATTCAATTGAGTTTCTAACATAAACTATCTTCTCATAAGCACCTTTGTCTATAAGTCTCATAGCTGCACCTATGGACATTAAGGTTTTACCACTTCCCGCTTTTGCATCTATGGTCATCACATCATAAAAGTTTGAAAGTACCGCTTTTAAAAAGAACTTCTGCTTTAGGTTTGCAGGACGAAACGGAAGACCGTTGAAGTCTGACTCTTCTATTATATTTATCTTTCCATTATGCACTATACCGTATGTAGAGTTACCATCAGGACTTAAAAACTCATAACAAAAGTTTTGAATAGTATATGTCTCATCTATCTTTGCGATATCAGTTAAATGCAAAGTATTAAAAAACGATGAGTCAAGCTCAACGGTTTTTAGAAACTCAAAATTTGGAACATCAGATTTATCATCATGCAGAGTTTGTGTCTTAAGGTTTGCAAAAAGAGCAAAGGTTCTTGCATAGATATCTAAAGATAGAAAGATTACCCTCTCACCCTTATAATAGTTTTGCGCTATACTAGCAACTTCTATAATACGTTTATCATTTGATTCAGATAAGATATGCTGTTCAATCTGCGTATCGTACTCATCTTTTGAGATTATATGAAGACCTAAGTTCTCACCCGTAAGTTTTACAACTTTGTAGTTCTTTTTATAGTCAACCTCTTTGATCTTCATCTTAGCTAGAAGTCTTGCAAACTCCCTAGCATAAAAACCAAGATCGTTCATTAGTTTCTTTTTATCTTCAAGCTCCATTAAAACCGTTTCTGGAACCACTACAATATTTGTATCACCGTCACATAAACGCTCTAGATTATTTATATCTTGAAGGATAATATTTGTATCTAGTACGTAAACTTTTCTTGATTTGCTTTTTTCATTTTCTGAAGTGTTTGAGTTGAGTATATTTGGCATTTGTATCCTTAAGTAATATATCTAGTATAGTTAAAATATATTACAACTTAGTTTCTTATTCCTCACGTACTAGTTTATAATGCATTTGCTTATAACCCTCTTTTCTTTTTCTAAAAGATGAAGCTAAAAGTCCGTTTTTCTTATCAACCAGATCAATTGCAAGAGATACTCCCCCACCCCTTCCTATACGCCCAAGATACTGAACAAGCCTGCCGTAGTAAGATATAGGAGTAGCAAAGATGATAGTGTTTAGGTGTGGAAAGTCTATACCCTCACCGAAAAATGAAGTGGTCGCTAACACAAGATTTGCATCGCTTACTTTATCCATATTCTCTTTTTGCTCTTTTTTACTTTGACTTCCATGAACACTTATATACTCTAAGCCCTCTTTATCAAGTAAGCGCTCTAAGTTTTGAATATGCTCTATCCTATCAGTTAGAATAAGTATGGCTCTATTTTGATATTTTTTCACCTGCTCTATTATAAGCTGGTTTCTTTTTAGATCGTTTGCAACCTCATTTACAAGTTTTGAATAGTTCTCTTCATTGCTTTCAAAATCGGTATTTACTATATGAAGTTCATGTTTAAAGTTTTGTACCTTTTTAAACTCATACGCTATAGAGCCGATTTGCATATAAAGTATAGGCTCCATACCATCTTTTCTATTTGGTGTAGCACTAAGCCCTAAGATATATCTACCGCTAAATTTTTGTATGATCTGCTCAAATGTGACTGCAGGTATATGGTGCGCTTCATCCACTATCACCTGTGAGTAGTTTTGTACTATATCTGGTGAGTTCTTTAAACTTTGCATCGTTGCAACATCAAGCTTGCCGTTTAGAGTGTTTTTACTTTTGCCTAGTATTCCAACCTCTTTTTTATTTATACCAAAGTAGTCCACAAAGCGCTCGATCCATTGGTTTAAAAGCATATTTTTATTTACTATTATAAGAGTTGAGCAAGACCTAAGCTCTATCATCTTTGCTCCGATAAGAGTTTTACCAAAGCCTGGAGGTGCAACACAAAGGGCACAATCTATTTTTAAAATATTCTCTATAGCTTGTGTTTGTTCAGGGCGAAGGGTGAATTTAACCTTAGGAAAACTATCTTTTTCAAACGATCTTTTATCTACGATATTTAGCTTCACCTTGTATTTAAAGAAAAACTTCTTAATATCTTCAAGTAACCCTCTAGGCACTATTATATACTTATCGTTTATACTATAGCAGATGATGGTTTTAGGTGTATTATACACTGGTTTTCTAAGCTTTATAAGCATCTCATATGTAGGGTTTTTAAAAGATGCCAGCTCTTTTAGATATTTGATCACAGAGTTATCAAGCTGATCTTTTTCAATATATATTGAATCAAAAAGGGTGATATTTAGCTCTTGGCATTTTATGACTATCTCATCACTTTTTTGTTGCCAAGGGTTTGTTTTATTCTCTATAAAAAGTGAGCTAAGTTGTTTACTGCTTATCTTTTTAATTTTTGAAAGTACTCCCCACTGCTCTTTATATATTTTTTTTGTATCAATATTAAAAAACACCGAATAGTTTTGATTTCGCTCCGTTAAAAAAAGTGGCAAAGGAGTAAAAGGGCCAAGTGTATTATCAAACAGCTCCACACTTGGAACTATTGAGCTTACGTTTGCAGTGGTTTTAGATAAGATGTTCTTTACTAAAAAAACGGCGCTTTCAATCTTTACAAGATCTTCAAAAAAAAGCCATATCCTAATAGAGTCAAATGTTTTTTCAAAATATCCGTTTATATAAAAAGATTTTAATATCTCGTTGATATTCTTTGCATCTTCATAAGCTCTATTGCTTTTTATATTTATGGTGATGTATCTGCAAAACTTTTGTTTTGTTATTGGGTAAGCAGCTATTTTACTCTCACCCCTTAAATGAGACTCTATCACCTCATCATTTATAAAAAGATAATCGTTTCCTCTAAAAGTCTTAGTTGCAGGATAAAAACTTGTTTTGGAGCCATCTTTATTGCTCCAAAAAAGTGCGTAATGTTTTTGTGAGTTAAAAAATAAAGAGCGGAAAATAGATATCTTTTCCTCTTTTGAAAAAGAGTGCTTTGTTTGAAGCTTTAATCTTATAAGATCGATCTCTTTTTCAATCTCTTGTTTTTGTTGTAGTAGTTCGTTTAGTCTTTTTTGAAGTTCATCATTCATTAAGATTTGATCTGAACTGGCTCTTCTATAACTTCCTCTAAACTATCATCGGTGAAATAACTATCACCCTCTTTATAACCTTTGTAGCGGCTTGTAAGAGTTGAGTTCTTAACCTTACCTTCACCCTCAAATACACCGTTTTCCTCTATCACAAGGTTTTTATAAACCATTTTACCCAATATCTTTCCATCAGATAAAATATGCACGTTCTCGCAGTCCACAACACCATCAATAAAACCGTTTATCGTAAGAGTGTTACATTTGATATCACCGAAAACTTCACCACTTTTACCTATAGTTATCATACTAGAAGCAAATAATACACCCTCAAATCTACCGTCAATGTGAATAGAGCCTTTAGTATCTATACCACCTTTGATATGTGTCCCCTCAGCAACTACTGTAACTCCAGTTTTTTGGTCTGGTGTGCTATTAGATTTACCAAAGATTCCCATTTCACTCTCCTTTGCTTTTCAAATATTGTATCATAATTTTTCATATTCCAATCCATAAAAGGTTTGGGATCTAAAATCTTACTTGCATGCCTAATCTCATAATGTAAATGTGGTCCAGTACTTTGTCCACTATTACCACTAAGTCCTATAAGCTGCCCCTTCTTAACTACGTCTCCTACTTTTACACGGGTAAATCTAAGATGCCCGTAAAGTGTTTCAAAACCGTAGTTATGCGCTATATGTACAACCCTACCAAAGGTTCCTTTGTTTTTATCTTGTACATATCTTACAACTCCATCTGCCGTAGCGAACACATCTGTTCTTCTTGGAGCTCTAAGATCAATACCTTTATGAAATTTTTTTCTATTTAGTATCGGGTGAACCCTATAACCAAACTTTGCAGTTACAACAACCGGTATTCTCATGGGCTGGCCGCTTGGAATAGTTTGAAGCATATATTGTTTATTTGCCGTTGTGATCTGTGCTAAAGTAGCTTTTTTTATCAGATCTGTTTCATCATCTGCTTCTAAACCGATCATCTCTGCTATATCATCTAGCTTTGAACTGATCTCCTCGATATCTTTTATCTTATCAGCTATCTGCATAGAATACATCTTATTTTGAGAAGATAACTTTTTCTCCTCCTCTTTTAAAGATTCAACTTTATTGCTAAGAAAATTGATCAATGAAAAACTTATCGTTAAGATCAATATTAAAATACCTAAAGATATCCAAAGATATTTTTTAACTGCTTGATGAATATTATACGCTTTTGTTCCGTTTACATCTGAAATAGTTATTAGAAATCTATTTTTCAAAACTTTTATACCACCTTAAAAACTCTTCTACCACTAAGAACGAACCAAAGACAAGATAATCCCTATCATATTTTATATCTTTAAACTCTGTACAAGGGATACTTAACTCTTTACAAACCTTTTGAATCTCACTTTTTGATACTATTCTAGTATCATCAATTTTTATTATTTCTAAAGATTTTATAATAGGAGATAATATTTTTAAAACCTCTTTATAATCTTTGTCCTTGTATGAATTATATATTAATGTCACTTCCTTATCAATAAAATGATCTTTTATAACATTCGCCGCTAGTGGATTATGTCCCACATCTACAGTTATTCTATCATTTATAAGCTGACATCTTCCAAATAATTTAGGAAGTTTGTACTCTTTATGATCTATACCTAAAAACTCTAAAGTACTAAAGACATGCATTAAATTATTTTTTAAATATTTAGGAAGTTTATCTTTAGGCTCTTGTATATCCATATCTTTTAGGTATAAGACCTTTACCTTATCTTTATACTCTTGCGCAACACTATAAACCTCTTTATTTGACTGTAATGCAACTATCATAGCATTATCACAGCTTCTTAGTTTTGTGTGGGCAATCTGCTCTATGGTATCCCCTAAAAAAGATTGATGATCCAATCCAATGGGAGTAACTAATGTAAGATCGTTATTTACGACATTTGTTGCATCAAACTCACCGCCAAGTCCCGCTTCAAGTACAAGGTAATCTCTATTTGAACTAAGTGCAAGTGCTAGAAGTGTAGTGTATTCAAAATATGTAAGCTTATCTAATATATCTTTATCATAAATAGATTGAAGTTTTTGATGAGCCTCTTCAAGCTCTTTATCACTTGAATCTAATCCGTTTATCCAAATACGTTCATTAAATTTTAAAATGTGTGGAGAGCTGTAGTGCAGGGTGTCAAAACCTTTTTGGTGTAATATATCTGATAAAAATCTTCCCGTACTACCTTTACCGTTTGTTCCTATTATATGTATCACATAAGGAAGATTTACATGGTCTTTTAAAATATCCCAAGCTTTATTTACGATACTATAGTCTATCTTATCGTAATAAAGCGATTTATCTTCTAAAAAACTGTTAAGGCTTTGTTGCATTTATATCTTTAGTAGTATTGATATCTTCTGGCTTTTTATACTCTATAGATCTTACTGCAATACTTGATATAACTCTATCAAAAGCTTTAGAAGCAGCATTTTTTATAGCTTGGAATCTTTTTGTTTCAGAAACTACTGCAGCACCGTCTACTGCAAACTCATAAGAATCTCCTACCGTAAAACTCCCTTTAGATTTTTCATTTGAATAGCTCACTACAATTTGCACACTTGTTCTATAAAGCTTAGCATAACCATAGCTTGGGTTTGCTTCACCATTATCTAAAAATTGAGTAGTATCATATTGAATAGCAGAAGTTGATATAGAACTTATAGCTGCATTAATTACTGTATCTGCATCTTTTTTCCTATTAACTAAACTTCCACCAAACTTACTAATAATTACATCTCTTATAGCATCTTTAATAATAATAGCATTCTTAGCACTATTTACTGCAATACTCATATTTACATAATACTTAGAGTTAAGCCCTAACTCTTTTTTTACATAATGGCTTGTAGGTCTATACCCACAGCCAATTATAAATATAGATACTATTAAAATCAAAAGATATTTAAACAATACTAGCCCTTAACCACTAAGTTTACTAACTTATTAGGTACAACGATCTCTTTGATAAGCTCTTTACCCTCTATCCATTTTAAAGCACTTTCGCTTTGTTTTGCTAAGGCTAATATCTCATCTTTGCTTGCACTAGGATCAACCTCGATCTCACCCCTTTTCTTACCGTTTATAGTGATTGCTAAAGTGATAGAATCAGCTACAAAAACCTCCTCTTTTACATCTATGGTTTTTGTAAAGTTATCTCTATTAAATAAACTATCGGCAATCTCCCAACAAGTGTGAGGGATAACTGGCTCTAAGATATTTGAAAGTATATAATACCCTTCTGTCCAAACAAGCTCGTTCTTTTGCGAAGATAAAGCATTTAAAGCTTCCATAGATGAAGCTATAAGGGTATTAAATGCAAATGTTTTTCCCATAACCTCATAAGACTTTTGTAAAGCTTCATACACTTTCTTTCTAGCCTCTTTCTCCTCTTTACTTAAAGCTGAGTGATCTATATTATCAATAGCTGAAACATCAGCTTTTGCATTTTCGCTTCTTTCACAAAACTTCTTAATAAATCTAAATGCACCCTCAACGGCACTATCGTTCCACTCTAGCTCTTTTGTAGGAGGTGCAGCAAACATCATAAATAGTCTTGCCGTATCTGCTCCATATTTACCTACAATAGCATCAGGATCAACAACATTTCCTTTAGACTTACTCATCTTAGCACCATCTTTTAAAACCATACCTTGAGTTAAAAGGTTTGAAAACGGCTCTTTTGAGTTTGTGTAACCTAAAGAGTTTAAAGCTTTTGTAAAAAATCTTGCATATAAAAGGTGTAAAATAGCGTGTTCGATACCGCCGATATATTGATCAACATCCATCCAATAATCACTATCGCTTTTACTAATCCCTGTCTCATTCCATTTTGCTGGGTTTGTTGCATATCTTAAATGGTACCAAGATGATTGAACGAAAGTATCAAGCGTATCTGTCTCACGTGTAGCGTCAGCTCCACACTTTGGACATTTACACTGTTTCCAAGTAGGGTGTTTATCTAGTGGATTACCCTCACCTGTGATCTCAACATCCTCAGGTAATGCAACAGGAAGATTTTCTATCTTTTCAGCTACTAAACCACAGCTGTTACAGTGGATAAAAGGTATCGGTGCACCCCAGTATCTTTGACGGCTAACACCCCAGTCTCTTAGTTTAAAGTTTACTTGTCTTGAGCCTAAAGAGTTTTTCTCAAAATGCTCAATAATAGCTTTTTTAGCTTCTACGTTCTTCATCTTAGTGAACTCACCGCTATCCACAAGCTCACCCTCACCTGTATAAGCCTCTTCAAGATTTATAATACCCTCAGGTGTATCGATAACTATATTGATATCAAGATCATACTTTTTAGCAAACTCAAAGTCTCTCTCATCGTGTGCAGGAACTGCCATAACAGCACCTCCACCGTAAGATGCTAATACAAAGTTTGCAACCCATACAGGAACTTTTTTGCCTGTTAGAGGGTGTATTACATCGATCTCTAAATACAGCCCCTCTTTCTCTTCAGTTGCACGATCCCTTTCATTTACTTTTTTCATAGCTTCTATTTTTGTGATCTTCTCATCACTTAAAAGCTTATTTTCTAGTATATAATCCACTATAGGGTGTTCAGGTGCAAGTGCAGAATAGCTAACACCGTAAATAGTATCGGGGCGTGTTGTAAACACCGAGTATTTATCGAAATTATTACCAAGCTTCTCTTTACTCTCTTCACTTAGGCTAAATTCAAACTCTAAACCTTCACTTCTACCTATCCAGTTTTCTTGCATAGTTAGAACCTGAGACGGCCATTTACCCTCTAACATCTTAAGATCATCAAGAAGTGTTTGTGCATATTTAGTGATAGCTATATAGTATCCAGGCATCTCTTTTTGGATAATTTCATTATCACATCTCCAGCAACAACCCTCTTCAACCTGCTCATTTGCTAAAACCGTATGACAGTCCTCACACCAGTTTACCGTTGTAGATTTTCTATATAAAAGACCCTCTTCATACATCTTAATGATAAACTCTTGTTCCCACTTAGTATACAACTCATCACTTGTTGCAAACTCTCTTGTTTTTGAGAAAGATAAACCTAAAGCGTTTAGCTCTTTTCTCATATAATCTATATTTTCATATGTCCATTTTTTAGGATGAAGTTTATTTTTAATAGCCGCATTCTCTGCTGGCATACCAAAACTATCCCATCCTATTGGATGAAGTACGTTGTATCCATTCTTTCTAAAGTGTCTTGCAAAAGCGTCACCTAAGCAGTAGTTTCTAACATGCCCCATATGTATCCTACCGCTTGGGTATGGAAACATACTTAAAATATATTTTTTCTCTTTTGTTGAATCTTCATTCTCAGGTTCAAAACTATTGTTTACTTCCCAAAAATCTTGCCATTTTTTCTCAATACTTAATGGTTCATATTGCATAAAATAAATCCCTTAAATCTGTTTAAATTAATATTCTTCGTTATCTTGTACTTTGTTACTCTCTATTAATACAAGTGCTATTGAGAATAGATTTGCAACGATTGCACCGATTGCCAATGCAATTGAAAGTTCTACGTTTTCATTGAATGTAAGTACGACAAATGCCGGTATTAAGTGAAGGTCAGCAACTAGTGAGCTAGCAAGAAGTTCTGCTGCCATTAAGTTTCTAACACCTATTTTTAATATTGTTGAGATCACATTTACACCTGCAGCTATAAAAAGTGCTATAGGATCATGTTGATATAAAAAACCTGCCGTTGTAGTTAAGCTCATTAAAGCAAAAAAGACATAAGTAACCTTGCCCCAATCCATTCCAAATCCTTGTATCTGAGTATCGTTTTAAAAAGGTGTATTATATCGAACTTTTGGTAAAAAGTTGATAGTTACATATTTAGTATGGTTTGAAGCATCTCATCTGAGACGGTAATTAGTTTTGCACTTGCTTCATATGCAGCTTGAAACTCCATAAGCCTAACCATCTCTTCATCTTTATCTACTTTGGTTAATTTATCGTAGTTATTATTTAATGAAATAGTTACAGCTTCTTGAGTCTCTTTTGTAAAGTCGTTATCCTCTTTATCAGAAGCGATATTTACTTGAAGTTTTTGGTAGTATTTTGAAAATGAGGTTTCCTCTCCAACTTGACCATCAAAGTTTATATCCTCTCTCCATTGTATAGTGGTTAGATAATCAAGATCCTCTTGCGTAAGTCCAGGAACAGAAGCATCTTTAAACTCTAAAGTTCTAACATTTGATCCAGCAAATAGATCAAGCTTTTTAGCACCCCTAGGACCGTTTAATCTATCCATATCATATTCACCGTAGATATAAGAGCCGTCTTCATTTCTAATATATTGATCACTTTGATCACTTAAAGCTTTAGCAAAATTATCAAGCTGTTGTTTATATTGGTATATCTTGTTTTTTTCATTTGTTGTTATAAGATTCTCACTTAGAGATTTGATAGTACCGCTGCTTGAATTAAGTCTTTCATCAAAAACCTCTACATGGATATCATCAAGTCCATCTTTTGAGCGTGTTTCATCTCTAAACATAACCCTTTTATCCTCTTGAACTACAATTCTAAGATCAAAAACACCCTTTTCACCCTCAACGTTTGAGCGGACTACAAGATCATCTGCATTATTTAAATTTGCCGTCAACGCATCTGTAAAACCTACGGTTGAGTTAATAGCGTTCATTATCTTTTCGTTAATAGTTTCTCTAGTATCGAAAAAGTCTGTTTTTATATTCATATAGTGTGTATTGTTTAATGCTATTTTGATAGTTTTTTGCCCAGGATAGTTATAATAATCTGCCGTATATGTGTTTAACTGTCTTTGAAAATCCTCAGCAACTTTCATATTATGCACATTTGTATCGTGTCTTACTGCAACTATTCCACCTATACTTAAAGTATATCCATCAACTCTTTCAACCTCAATATCCACAAACTCAGATAGTTTTCTCTCTAAAAGATCTCTTTTATCCATAAGATCGTTTCTATCACCTAGATTTTTACCAAGCTTAGTATTGATATCACCTATCTTATTTAAGATATCATTTACAGCATTAACATCATCTTTTAGTCTATTTTTTGTTGCATTTTGTATCTTTTCAAGATTACCGTAAAGATTTTTCATATCCTCAACTAAAATACCTGCTTGGGTTTTTACATCATTTTTATATATTTCGTTCTTTGGATTACTTCTTAGATTCTCTAAAGAGTTAAAATATCTATCAAGATCATATGCAAAACCGCTGTTATCGGTTTCATGAAATACAGACTCAACATCTGCAAGCATTAAAGAGAGTTGCTCATAATAGTTTTGCTTGCTCTCTTCATTCATAAGATTATTATAAAGATATTTTTCCGTAGCTCTTGTCACATCATCAATATGAACACCACGCCCAGTGTTTCTAGCATCGATATGAGCCATCTCGCTTAGATTTACTCTTCTTTTTTTATAACCATCCGTATGCTCGTTGGTAACGTTGTTCATTACGTTTTCAACGGAAGATTTAGAAGCTGCTAAACCTGAACTTGCTACGTGAATAGAATGTATCATCTTATCCTACCTTACTTCTTAAGTCCTATAGCAATATTTAAAAACTCATCTGCAGTTGTTAACGATTTAGAGTTTGCTTCAAAGGCTCTTTGGTTTACCATCATATTTACTAGACTCTCACTAAGGTCAGCATTACTAAGCTCTAGAGTTCCCGTTAAAATCTCTGCCGTCTTTGTATTTAAAATAGGTGCTCCAGAGCCTTGAGATTGAGAATAAAGGTTTCCACCTATTGGATTTAAACTTTGTTTATCCATAAAATCAACAGTTTCGATCTTACCGATTACAAACTTTGTATTACCCTGTTTCATATAGATAACACCGTCTATAATCTCAGGCACTCCAAAAGGGTTCTGTGACAGATTTAATGTTTTTAAGTTCATCTGGATAGCACCTAGTTTTTCAACTCCTTGATCACCTAGATCCATCCTATTTCTTATCTCTATAAGATCAGCTCCTGCATTTTTCAGTGCAGCTGCTAATGCATCTCTTGTAGCATTAAGATATAAAAGTCCTTCACCCTCTTCACCTTGTGATTGGATATTAACAGTAAAACCAGCATCCGTAATAGCAGTAGTTCCTATTTCATGTCTTGCACCTGGTACCAAAGAGTCTATTGTCATATTTCCAGTTTCATCAATAGAAGCTTTTAAGCCAGTTATATTTGATATCTGATCAACAAATTTATTCATTGTCGTAACTGCGTCTGTATCAAAGTTTTGAATGATCTTTTTACCATCAATCGTTATCTCTACAAAATCAGTTACACTTGTTAGTCCTGCTAGGTCATATTGAATATTTGCTTTAAATGTTTGAGGTGCTTTACCCTCAACAGGATTTTGGTTATAGTTTCTTAATAGGTTCGAATACTTTTGTAAAAGCATAGATACATCACCTACCTTTACTCCTGCTTCTTTATAACCTTTACCTGACATTGTTATAGGATCAGTTTTTGCACTTTGCTCAAAGTCTGTAGCTTTAGCATTTATTGTCATCACCTGCTTATCGTTTTGTACTTCGGTTGAACCTATATACTTAGTAAACTTACCTGAAAACGTTTTGTCAGCAGGATTTGATGAGAATATTTCAGGTTCAACTGGAGATATACCTTGAACCTTTAGCTCATTGGATCTAAGGAAACCTTCCCTTCCCATTCTAAAGTTACCTGCTCTTGTATAGATAAGTTCTGGTTTATTATCATCTTTTACTATAAAAAATCCAGGACCTTTTATAGCCATATCGTATATATTTCCTGTTGTTTTAAGTTCACCTTGTTTATAACTTTTATTGATAGAGCCGATAGTAACACCTTTACCCTCTCTATTTTGATACATCATATCTTCAAAGTTAACTCTATCAGCTTTATAAGCAAGAGTATTTACATTTGCAATATTATTTGAATCTACGTTTAAAGATCGTTCATACGACTTTAAACCTGATCTTCCGTTATATAATGCATCAATCATCTATTATCCTAATGTATACTTGTTAAGTTATCGAACATAATCGAAGATATCTCAGGATGAAGTTCAAACTGTTTGTTCTCTTTATCGTATCCCATAATCTGTCTAGCTTCGATCATTATCTGTCCGTCAACCATTTTTACAGAACTAACTTTAAACTCTTTAGGTGCACCTGTATCTCCAAGCTCACCGTTCTCTACAACCTTATTGATCAAGTTTGAAGCATTAGCTAGTGAACTTTGTTGATTAGCTTTTACAAGCTTTTCCATTGCCTTAACTGTTTCGATATTGGTTTCGATCTGTGACATTTGTAGTTGGTTTTGAAGCATTTTTGCTGAATCTGTTGGGTTAGTCGGATCTTGCAGCTCAAACTCTTTTAATAACAACTGTAAAAAATCTTTATTTGTTAGTTTATCATTTGTTATCGAAGTGGTATAAGTGTTACCGTCTGCACCTACAGAACTGTTAACTTGAACTTCAGCCATCTACTTTCCTTCTATTTTACAAAATTTATCAAAGATAGATTGTTCATCTTTGATATAGTTGAGTATAAAGATGTATATAACAGCTCTAAACTCTGTGATTCCATTGCGACCTTTGATAGATCTGCCGCACCTGCTTCATTTAATAAAACATCAAAATGTTTTATCTGTGAAGCTATTCTTTCACCTGCATTGATAAAGGTCTTATCACGCCCACCTAGTTTTGCGTGTGAAACATTTACCGAATCATATATCTCATTTGCCTTATCAAGCTCTTCAGCCAAAATATCATTAACTTCAGAGTTTTCAATAATAGTAACACCATCTTCTGCATAACCATTTAAAGCATTGATAAGTCTATCTATATCATCAAAATAGTTATGTTTTGTAAATAAAACCCTACCCTCTTTTGTGATAGGTTCTGTTTCAAACTTATATGGTCTTCCTTTAAGATCACCGTTTAGTTCAGATGTAGATACCTTAACTTTTACGCTGTCTTTTGTAGGATCACCGTCAAGATAAAGACGTTCAAAATCGTTTATCTCGTTAAATGGATCTCTTGCAAACTTCCACTCATGACCATTTTCATCAATTACCCTATCTTCAGGATAAAAAGTTAATGTATCACCATCTGTTGCAAGATCAGTGTTATACATCATAACATCAAATCCGTGAACACCTCTTTCACGGTAAACACCTGGATCAATAGGTACTCTTCTTAAGATACCATCCCCCATATACTCTATATCACCCGTTTCAGGATCCTCTACAAACGGCTTAATAGTAGTATCTGAGCCTGTAAAAACATACTCACCGTTCACTGCTGTATTTGCAAGCATTTGAAGAGTAGTTTTAATACCGTCTATATTTACTGACATAGCTTCTCTAGTACTTCTATTTATACCAGAGTTTAGAGCTTTCATAAGCTCATTTCTTATCGTATCTAGCTGCTCTTTTATCTGAGTCATGGTTGAATCTGCAACCTCATTTTGAGCAACCGTATTTTGAACTTGTACTTGAAGGTTTTGATATGTTCTAAGTTTATCTTCAATATTTAATATCTCAGTATACGTTGTACTATCATCGCTTCCATGTTGAAGCAATCTACCCGTACTCATCTGATGAGCAACTCTAGAGCTCTCATCATTTAAGTTGTTAAGGTTATACATTGTATAAGGAGATAAACTTACCATACTACACCTTTATATTATTCTTATATAGAATTATATAACACATTTCTTAACTAATGCTTAAAAATAATATTTTAGATTATCTTTTTAAGTTTATCAATGTGTTCAATAATTCATCTGCCGTTGTAATTGATTTAGCATTTGCCTCAAACGCTCTTTGGTAAACCATAAGGTTAACCAAACTCTTACTAAGGTCTGCCGTACTAAGCTCAAGCGTTCTTGCTTCGATCTTAGCTGTTTTATTATTATTAATATTATATAGAGGCTGACCAGATCTATTTGTTTTTGCAAGAAGGTTGTTACCCATAGGCTCCAATCCTCTATTATCATTAAATTGTGCAATTGCAACCTGACCGATAGCAAACTCAGCACCATCTTGTTTCATAACAATAACACCTGAGTTATTAACACTAAATTCACCAAATGCTGAATCTGATATATCTAGTGTATCTAGTCTTAACTGCAGTGAGTTTTGTGCTGCAGTTTGATCGATTGTTGAGATGATCTGTAAGAAGTCAGCTCCACCACCTGAATTAGTACTAAATTCAGGGTTAGGATTTTTTGTATAAACTAAACTTCCATCATTATATTCCATAATACCTCTAAAGTCATTACCAGGTATCTTACTCTCGATTACTAAGTTACCGTTGATAATATCTGCTTTTACTTTTGTTTGAAGATCAGACTCATTGATCTTTTGTGCTAGATCAACCATATTACCAAATTGACTAGCTCCTTCTGAGGTTATTGTTATATCATCTAATGTAAAAGAGATAGTTCCTGCTTCTGGCTTTGGATTACCATCATCATCTGCATATATATCTTCTATCTTATATAAATCTCTTTGCTTACCAGCAACTGCGTCTTTTAGTGCCAGCATAGATGCATCTACAGCAGCCTCACCTTGACCTCTTTGAGCTTCTCTAAGTAGATCTTTAAACCCTGGGTTAGTTGAGTTTCCTGAAGACTCAGCAACATCACCAATATCAAAAGGTTTACCAGGAATTAAACTCTCAATTCTAATCATACCCTTTGTTACTGTTGCATCATCTGTACCTTTGATGTTATTTTCATCAACTGTATATGCTACAAGACCAGTAATATTTGATATCTTATCTGCTAAACCTTTATACGTGGCATTTCTACCAGCTTGTACATGGTCAGCTCTATCTACAACACCGTCACCGTTAAGGTCAACGCTTGTAGTTACTTCTATAAAGTTTTGTGCTATTTTATTTCCGTCTATATAAACGAATATTTGATCACCCTCTTTTTCAATAATACTTCCTGTTGGATCTGGCATATTGATAATCGCTTCTTGAGCTACTGAAGGTGTTGAAATTGTATCTGGATTACTTGCATAATCAGTAAGCCATCTTTGATAATCTGTAATAAGTGCTTCGATATCTGAAATCTTACTAGATTGAGTTTTATAACCCGATCCGTTAAACTCCATCATACCGTCAGCTTTAGCTGTTTTTGTATAATCTGTCATTTTGGCAGTATATGTTTGAATCTTATCAGGGAACTCAACAATTTGATTAGCTGCTAGCTTACCGTGTTGTTTTGTAAATACTTTTACGTTAGGGTTTGATGAAACAACGTCAGCTTCAGGGTCGATCTTTCTCATAGCCCAACCTTGAACCTCACCTTGATTTGCATCTTGTAGGGTACCGTTATCACCCATCCTAAAGTTTCCGGCTCTTGTATAGTAAGTTTCCGAAGTACCTGTTTTAACCTGATTTTGAACGGCGAAGAAACCATCACCAGCCAGAGCCATATCGTAAGCAACACCAGTTAAGTTCAAGTTACCTTGTTCATAAAGCTTTTCAGCTTCTAAAACCTTAGAACCTTTACCGATACTATCTTGATACATTTGATCTGCAAATGAGATCCTTGAGGCCTTATAACCAGCCGTATTTACGTTCGCTATGTTGTTTGATTCGTTATCGATTGCGGTTTGATGTGTAGATAAACCTGATATACCTGTCCATAGAGCACCAATCATACAAAATCCTTTAATTAATTTCAATCTACGCCCATTATAGCCTAATTTTTATTAAAGAACAGCTTTAGAACTCTAAATTAATTATATTTTTCAAATAATTTTTAAAATTATTTAATATTTTGTGATTTTTTACTCAAAAATATTAGTTTTTCCTATAATAATATCTTTATGATCAACATATCTATTACACCTTAAACCGTTAAGTTTTTTACAAATCTCCTGCCATCTTTTTGTATGACCTCCGTTTTGATTGGAAAAATCGTTAAACACGAACATTAAAGCGTGTGCATATTCATGAGACAGAACATCATCTATCATATAGCTTTCACTCTCAAAAAAATGTTTTTTATTTAGATAGATCGCTATTTTTTTGTTACTATAAGTTGCTAAACCGAAATGTTTGTTTTTCATTTTATCTGAGATTATCACTGGAATATCTACATCAATACCATAATGTTTATATATTAAAGAGCGTATCTCATTCTCTTTTTTTAGCAGTTTATAACGTGTAGTTTCACTTAAAGGGTTTGTTTTAAAACGGTAATCGTTATACCAAATGTATAAAAGCAGTAGTGAACAGAGTATTAAGATCGATAAGAAATAAAATCTTAACCTCTTTATAAAGATCAATTTTCTCTAGACTCTATAAAAATAAGGTGAAAACCAAACTGGGTACTAATAGGTCCGTGAACCTTACCCACTTCCTCTTCAAATACAACCTTATCAAACTCACTTACCATTTGTCCAGGGGTAAATGAGCCTAGATCACCACCTTGTGCGCCTGATGGACAACTTGAATATGTTGCTGCTGCATCTTCAAAAGTTAATTCACCATTTTGTATCTTTTGTTTTATCTCTTCACAAAATTTATGATCTTGTACTAAAATATGTTTTGCTTGTGCTATTGCCATAAAAACTCCTTAAAAAATCTTTGAAACTATATATACTATTACAACTGCTGCAATTTCAAGCTTATATATCTTTCTTGAAAACTCAAAGAACTCTATTTGCAGCTCTTTTTGGGTACTTTTAATTACCCTCATCTTTTTATATCTTTTTATCTCCAATACCATTATAAATATCGAAGCTGCTATCATTAGTATTACAGTTGGACTTAGATCGTGAGTATATGCTGCAACTATAGCTCCTGTATATGCAACAACTGCGTTCATCACATGATATAAAGGGGTCATAAACCTTAATTTTTTAGCAGTTTTTATAAACTCCTCTTCACCTGTAAATACAAGATATGTATTAAAAAGCATAATTATCAATAATAAATAAATCGAATAAACATGAGTGGTAATAGCATCTGCCATTATTTCCATTAACTCTAACCTCTATTTTAAAAAATTTAGGTATTATATCGAAAATTGTTAATAGCTAGTTAAAGGCTGATAAAGAGTTTCACATGGCAATAGAGATAGAAGAAGCATTAGAGAGCTTTAGACAAAATGTTGACTTTTTAAAAAAAGAGCTAATCCCTTTAGAGAATGCACTTGGTCGTATAATCGCAGAAAATATTTATGCTATACATTTCCTACCACGTTTTAATAACTCTGCAATGGACGGTTATGCCGTAAAGATATCAGATGCGGGTAAAATGGTTAAGGTAAAAGATACGATCTTAGCAGGTCAAAATAAAGAGTTAAATCTAAAAAGCGGCAGATGTGTAAAAGTGATGACAGGAGCTATAGTTCCTTTAGAAGCAGAAGCTGTAGTACCACAAGAGGATGTTGAGATAGTTGATAAAAAAACTATTCTACTTCCAAAAAAGATAAAAGAGTTTCAACATATAAAGTTCGTAGGTGAAGATGTAAAGAACGGTGAGCTTCTTATTGAAGAGGGTGATGAGATAAATAGTGCAAAAGTGACTATTTTAAGCTCTCAAGGGGTAACTCATATACAAGTGTACAAACAACCTAAAGTTGCTGTTTTTGCCAGCGGTGAAGAGTTGAAACTTCATTTTGAAACAGTAGAGAAACACCAGATATATAACTCAAACACTCCAACTTTATTAGCTCGTGCTAAAGAGCTTGGTTGTGATGTTTCATTTGTAGGTTCAGCTAAAGATAACCTTGAATCTTTAATAGAGATGATCCACTCCAGCCTTGATGCCGATCTTATTATCACATCTGGTGGAGTAAGTGTAGGTGAAGCGGATTTTACAAAAGATGCTTTTGAAACTTTTGAGTTTGAAACTATCTTTGACGGGATCAATGTAAAACCAGGGAAACCAACCGTATTTGGAATGATAAATAACAGCTTTGTGTTAAATCTACCTGGTAACCCTTTAGCTTCGGCACTTATATTTGAGTATTTTGGAAAGATACTTGTACAGTGTTTAAAAGGCTCTAATAAAACATACCATAATGCTATCACTGCAAAAGTTAGCGAGAGCTTTTCAAATAAACCTGGAAGGTATACCATAGTACCTGGGCATTTTGACGGAGAGTATTTTACTCCATCTATTAAAAGAAGTCCAGGGATGGTAAATGTTCTAAACCACTGTAACTCTATTATTATGCTTGATCCTAACGTAAATAGATTAGAATCAAAGCAAGAGGCAAAGGTTATACCAATAGATTGGCAATTTTTCACAAGTGAACCAAAGGATATATTAACATATGAATAAAAAAGCAGTTTGCATTTTAAGCGGTGGTATGGACTCAACACTAGCATCTTATATAGCTAAAAATGAGGGCTATGATATTATTGCCGTACATTTTAATTACGGTCAAAGAACAGAACATAAAGAGCTTGAAGCGTTTAGAAATATCTGTATAGAGTTAAACGTAAAAGAGAAATATGAGATCAATATCCCTTTCTTTACACAAATAGGAGCTTCTGCTCTAACAGATAGTAAGATCGATGTACCGACAGAGGGTATTAAACCTGGTGTACCTATTACATATGTGCCTTTTAGAAACGGTATATTTTTAAGTATAGCAACGGCAATTGCTGAAAAAGAGGAAGCAGGAGTTTTATTTATAGGTGTAGTTGAGGAGGATAGCAGCGGATATCCTGATTGTACCGATACATTTATAGGGAAAATGGAAGCAGCAATGAACCAAGGAACTAAAGATGAAACAAAACTGCAGATCATCACACCATTAGTTCATATGAAAAAAGAGGATATCGTAAGAAAAGCTATTGAGCTAAATGTACCTTTACAATACACTTGGAGCTGCTATAAAAATGAAGATAAAGCTTGCGGTATCTGTGATAGCTGTCGTTTAAGACTAAAAGGTTTTGAGCTAGCAGGGTATAAAGATAAAATCAGTTACGAGAACGCCTAATGATGTGGAAGATCAGCAAACAATTCGATTTTTGTTACGGACATAGAGTTTGGTCGCAAGAGCTTAACAGCGACTACTCACTTGACAGCTGTTTGATGTGTCGTCATCTACACGGTCACCAAGGTAAGGTTTTGGTATATCTTGAAAGCGATAAGCTTCAAAACGGTATGGTAACTGACTTTAAACACCTAAACTGGTTTAAAAGATTTCTTGATGATACGATAGATCATAAATTTATTATCGATATAAACGATCCTTTATTTGAAACTATGCTGCCTCACTATAAAGATAAAAAAAATCTAATAGAACAAAAAGAGAACTATAAGATCCCTGACCTTTCTATCTTAAAAGATGAGCCTAAACATATCTTAGAGATGTATGAGGGGTATATAATAGTTGATTTTGTACCCACAAGCGAAAATCTATCTTTTTGGCTTTTAAAGATAGTAGAAAAGAAAATGGCAGAACTTAATATAAGAGTTTCCCACTTAGAGTATTTTGAAACACCAAAAAGTAAGAGCACGGTTTATAATGATTAGACTAGGTTCAAACTCACCTACAAGAGCTAAGATTTTACAAGATCACGGAGTTGATTTTATACAAAGCGGCTCAGATTTTGATGAAGAACAGATTGAGACTAAAACCCCAAAAGAGTTTGTTTATACTGCAACTATGGGGAAATACCTTGACTGTTTAGAAAAATACGGTATAGATATCCCTTTGCTTGTAGCTGATACAGTTGTAACTGCAGATAATAAGATACTTAGAAAAGCAAAAGATATAGATGATGCAAGAGCGATACTTGAAACACAAAGCGACAACACCGTGTCTATAATAACCTGTATGATATTTAAAAGCAAAGATGATGAGCTTATTGATATATCCCAAACCGATTATATCTTTGAAGAGTTTGATAAGAGTGATTTAGACAACTACTTACAAAGCGGCGAATGGGAAGGTAAGGCTGGAGCTTGCATGGTTGAGGGTTTTTGCAAAAAATATATTAAAGAGGTTGTGGGGCTGGAGTCTTGTGCTATGGGACTTACGGTTGAGAAGATATTAAAATATCTTAAATAATACTAATAAACTTCTAGCTAAATACTAGAACAATACTAATAAAAGAGGAAAACAGATGTCTTCATTGATAAAAAAAATAAAAGATTTTAATGAACTGGTTATGTTTCAACACTCTATCTTTTCACTACCGTTCATTTTTATAGCAATGGTTGTTGCCGCTGATGGTTGGTTTGGTTTTTATCTAACACTTATGGGAATACTCGCAGCTCTTAGTGCAAGAAACTTTGCTATGGGATTTAATAGATACTTAGACCGTGATATAGACGCTCAAAATCCAAGAACCGAGAACCGCCCTAGCGTGGATGGAAGAATACCATCTTATCAAGTTCTAGCCTTTACTATAATCAATGCTTTAATATTTATAGCAGTTGCATACTTTGTAAATCCTCTTGCATTTTATCTATCTATTCCTATTTTAATTGTAATAGGAAGCTACTCATATTTTAAACGTTTTAGCTATTTTGCTCACCTTATATTAGGTATTTCACTTGGTCTTGCACCCATTGCAGGTGTAGTTGCCGTAAGTGAAACCATAACCTTATGGTCTATCTTTTTATCTATAGGTGTAATGTTTTGGGTAGCTGGCTTTGATCTTTTATACTCTTTGCAAGATATAGAGGTAGATAAAGAGCTTGGTCTTCACTCTATACCTTCACGTTTTGGCGCACAGCGCACTATGCAGATATCACAGTTATTTCATGTGTTTACAATAGTATTTTGGCTTTTATTTGTGATGAGCTCAAACCTAGAGGTGTTTGGATATATTGCTGTATTAGTTAGTATAGTTATGCTTACCGTTGAACATATAATAGTAAATAAAGATTTTACAAAAATAGATAGAGCTTTCTTTACGATAAACGGTTATTTGGGGATAGTGTTTTTTATATTAGTAGTTGTAGATAAGATAGTTTATTAAAACTGTGACGTAACTGTGACAAAATAATATTATAATATCTTAAAGGTATATTATGAAAAAGATATTATTTATTTTATTTCTGAATATAAATTTATATTCATTTGATTACTATATTAGTATTGAAAAATCTGAAAACTCTTTTTCAATATACAATGAAGAAGAGAATATACCAATAGCCGAAATGAGAGATTCATCAAGCATTCCTTTATCAATTGGAGCAAGAAGTGAAAAAATTAATTTCTCGGAAAACAATTATGGTTTAGGATTTTTTATAGAATTGGGATTTTCAATATTTGATATTAATAAACAACTAAAAAATGTTAATAATGCAAATTCAGAAACATTAGATTATGACACATCCGTATATGGACTAAATTCACATATAACGCCTACCTTATTTCTATCTATCCCTTTCCCTTTTATAGTACCAGTAGGTGGAAAGCATGTAGTTGCTAGTGATAGTATAATAATTGGTGTCGGAGTAGGGTTTGCATATACTTTAGCATTTGGAGATTATACAGTTACAAATGAAAATGACCCAAACTATTACAAGAAAACCGATATTTCTGCAAATAATTTAGGAGCAAATGTAATCGTAATGTTAGAACTTCCATTGTTACCAATCACACATAATGGAATGCTATCACTTGGTGTTAAATTTTCTTCTAGCAGTGCAGGTGAAGATAAGGAAGGAATTTATAATTATAATCACAGTTACACTTCCTATTATATTAAAATGTTTTTTTAAAAACTATCTATATCTCCATTTTCAACCTTATCTATTGTTTTTAAAATAGATTCTCCAAGTAACTTAGTAGTAAAAGGTTTTACCATCCAAGATGTTGCACCTACAGCATAACCTCTCTCTTTCATCTCATCACTACTCTCAGTAGTTAAAACTAAAATAGGAGTGGTCATATATTGGTATTTGTTTCTAAGCTTTTGTATAAGCTCAAAACCATCCATATTAGGCATATTTATATCAGTGATTATAAAATCAAACTCTTCCTCTTCACACATTGCTAATGCTTCAAGTCCATCCTCAGCCGATTTAGTTTCTAAGTAACCAAGTTCAAGCAAAGAGCTTGCAACCATATCTAAGATTGTTTGGCTATCATCAACAAATAAAATTTTTAAACTACTATCCATACAAAATCCTTTTATTTTATATAACTACAACAATAATCAACCACAGTTTTGATCTTAAGATCAAAAGATGAGTTTGCAGGAACATTAAAAGTTTCAGGTGTATTTAGTGTTTTCCACTCTTCACCTGGAAGTTTAATATCAAGATCGCCACTTAAAATCTCCATAATCTCTGCAGCTTCTGTTCCAAAAGTATAATCACCAGGCAACATAATACCTAATGTCTTTACACTACCGTCCTCAAACGTCACCGCTCTACTTGTTACTTTACCGTCATAATATATATTTGCTTCTTTTTTAACTGTTACGTTTTTAAATTCTGACATACTATTTCCTAAATAAAAAAACCTTCACATTGAAAGTGAAGGTTTTAAAGTTTTTATATTTAAGTCAAGAACCAAGAGAAAAGCTCTTTCTTGCGAAAGGAGTTTACTCTTCGTAAATGACTGAAGCAAAAAGTGTTTTTATCGCCGTGTTATTGGCTTAAATTATACTCTAGCTTCTTCTCTTCTTTGCAGATACTCCCAATTAGCATCTACTCTTTTTTGCCACTCATCTATTAAATACTCATATTCTGGTTTAAATAGATGTTTAAATCTTGGCTGTGCTCCTAAGTAATCTCTTACAGGAACTACATTTTTAGGTCTATATGTGATATTTAACTCTTTACCATCAATGATCTCATATAGTGGGAATACCAAAGAATCTGTCGCAAGATCAGATACTTCGATAGTTTGGTGGATAGGGAACTTCCACTCTGTTGTACAAGCTGACATAGCATTGATATAAACAGGTCCTTTTGTTGCATAACCCTTTTGTATCTTTTTAACCATATCTTTCCATTTATTTGGAGCAACTTGAGCAACATATGGAGAACCGTGAGCCGCCATAATAGAAAGCATATCTTTCTTATTCATTTTCTCACCGTAAGATGTTGAACCAGCTGGGCTTGTAGTCGCACTAGCACCAATAGGTGTAGATGATGATCTTTGTCCACCTGTATTTGCATACACTTCGTTATCAAGACACACATACATCATATCGTGTCCTCTTTCAAAACATCCGCTTATCCATTGAAAACCGATATCGTAAGTTGCACCGTCACCACCGAAAGCTACGAACTTTGGTTCAGGCTCAGATGCAGCTATTCTACCTTTGTTTCTTAAAGCTTTGTTCATAGCCTCAGCACCTGCGATTGCAGTTGAAGCGTTCTCAAACCCAATATGGATCCATGAACAATCCCAAGAAGTATGAGGATAGATAGCTGTACAAACTTCAAGACAACCTGTTGCAGCAGATACTACAAGGTTATCGTTTGTTGCATTTAATACCTCTCTAACGATAATAGAGTGTGCACAACCAGGACAAAGTACATGAGCACCTTCAAATCTCTCAGCCGCTGTTGAGAACGACTTTAAGTTTTTGATCTCTTTATTACCCATTGCTAAATTATTATTACTCATCACTTATCCTTACACGTTATAGAAGCCAAGTTCAGGACCTCTAACACCTACAAATCTTTGTATTTTACCAGATGTTAATTTTCCTGCTTTCGCATCTTTATCTAAATCTTTATAGATATCACAAAGTGTATCTATTGTCATATCTCTACCACCAAGACCATAAATAACGTTTTGTAAAACAGGTCTTGCAGGGCTGTTAAATAGCGCACCAGAGATCTCATTGTATAGAGCACCTACAGTACCACCAGGAGCACTTCTATCCATACAACATACAGCTTTTACATTTTGTAATGTTTCGCATATTTCAAGTAGTGGGAAAGGTCTAAATACTCTTGGCATCATAACACCAGCTTTTACACCCTCTTCTCTCATCTTATCAGCAGCTAGTTTAGCAGACTCGTAAGTTGTACCAAGTGCTACAATAACTACATCGGCATCATCAACTTTATAAGTCTCTAATCTTTTATACTCTCTACCTGTTAAAGCTTTAAACTCAGCGAATACTTCATCGATAACCTTAGGTGATCTCATTAAAGCATCGTGTTGTTTAGCTTTATGCTCAAAGTGCCAGTTCTCTTCTGTTTGAACACCATGTGTTACAGGTTTAGAGAAGTCAAGCATTGCGTTAACTTGTTTATATTCACCAACAAAGTCACATGCAGCTTTATCCTCTAAAGGTGTAACGTTTTGTGCAGTATGAGATGTCATAAAACCATCTTGGTTAGCAATTACAGGTAATCTTACATCTAAATGCTCACCGATCTTGAATCCCATTAAAGTGATATCATAAGCCTCTTGAGGGTTACATGCATCGATATTGATCCAACCTGAATCACGCCCAAGATACATATCTGAGTGGTCACCGTTAACGTTAAGCGGTGCAGCAAGTGCTCTATTTACTTGAACAAGTACGATAGGTAATCTCATACCTGAAGCTTGATATAAAACCTCAACCATTAAAGCAAAACCTTGAGATGATGTAGCAGTAGCAACTCTACCACCTGCAGCAGCAGCACCTACACATCCAGACATCGCAGCATGTTCTGATTCAACCATAACGAACTCGCCGTCTACATAACCGTTTGCATGGAAACCGGCATAGTTTTCAACAGTCGGTGTAGATGGTGTAATAGGATAAGCAGCAACTACATCAACATCCGCTTGTCTAAGCGCTTGAGCAGCAGCCATATTTCCATCCCAAACCTCTACGTTATTTAAATCCATAACTTTACTATTCATTTCTTTTTACCCTTTATTGCTTTTCTGGCCACTGATTTAGTGCATCTTCGTTTTTCATTGTCTCTGCGAACATTACAAGAGATTTTGGATTTGTAGGACAAACTTCCGAACAAATACCACAACCTTTACAGTGATCATAGTCAATACCAACCATCTCTTTTTCTCTTGAGATAATTGAAGTATCAGGACAATATAACCAACAGTTCTGACAATCTATACATAAATCTACGTTCCAAACAGGTTTTACAACTCTCCAGTCACCAACATATGCATTAATAGAGTTTGTCTCTGCATATCTTCTGTCTTCTGGTTGTACATGAGCTACTGCATAATCTATATTACCGTCAAATGAATAAACAGCAGCACCTGGAACTAGTTCATCCCAACCCATTTCTTTGATAGATTTTCCATCGGGTTTACTAGCTAGCTCTGGAACTACCCTAGTTGATAAATCTTTTTCTTTAGCCATTCTTATTATTCCTTATTTAACTTCATCGTATGCACGTTGAATTGCGATCATATTTGCATCGATGATTTTTTGAGGTAATTTTTTTAATACTGCTTTCATAGCATTTTTAAAATACTCAATATCAAACATACCGTCAACTTTCATAAATGCTCCAAGCATTGGAGTATTTGGTATTGCTCTACCGATCGTTTCTTGCGAAATCTTAATACAGTCTACTACGAAAACTCTATCTTCTCTACCTTGTAGGTCAGGAATCAATGAAATCAACTCCTCTTTTGACATATGTGTAGTAATAATATATTTTGTAGTTTCTTTCTCATTGGCAATTAGTTTATCCGTAAAAGCCAAACCTGGATCGATAACGAAAACGTAGTCTGGATGCATGAATTTCTCATGGTTTAAGATTACTTCATCATCGATTCTATTATAAGCAGTCATTGATGCACCTCTTTTTGCTGATCCATAAAAAGCGAATGCTTGTACTTGCTTTCCAGTTTCTGCTACAACTGAACCTAAACCTTTAGCTCCCGTTACAGCTCCTTGACCAGCACGACTGTGCCATCTAATCTCTAGCATTTTATCTCCTAAAAATTTAAGTGATCTCCCACTTGATTTTGTCAGCCTATTTTAAATAATTACAACTTACATACAACTTACATATCAAGTTAAATGGTTACCTTTTAATAAAAAAACATTGATTACAATAACTATTCTCATTGTAACCAGTTTCAACCGCCTCCTACAAATTGTAAAAGCTCTATTTTATCGCCATCCTTAGGTTTAAAAGAATCCCAATTCTCCTTTTTTACAACTTCCATATTCACAGCCGCTGCCATCACCTTATCTTCTATTTTCAGATCTTCAATAATACCTTTTAAACTAATGTTTTCGTCAAAAGTTGCATTTTCACCATTAACAATTATATTCATCTATAAACTCTCTTAAGTTTTGTAAAACCTTTCTAGTTTTAATAGGATTTTCCACCAATGCTATCCTAACATATCCGCTACCGATCCCTTGTCTACCTAAAAAAGACCCCGGCAATACTTTTATATTTTTAGTTCTATAAAGCTCTTTGGTAAACTCTAGTTCATCTTTTACCTCAAGCCAAATATAAAAGGTAGCCTCTGGTATATTTATATCAAGTATTTCTTTAGCTATTTTAAAATTTTCATAATAGTTTTGCTGGAAAAGTTTTACATGATCCTCATCGCTCCAAGCTATTGCCGAAGCGTGTTGTATAGGTAGTGGAACTGCTGCTCCCACATAGGTTCTATACTTCATATACTCTTTTAATATCTCTTTATCACCTGCAATAAATCCACTTCTAAGTCCAGGTGCACTGCTTCTTTTTGAGATAGAGTTTAATACTAATATATTTTTAAAACTACTATTATCTGCTTTTATAGAAGCTTCAAGTAAAGAGATCGGCTTAGAGTTTTCATCAAAATAAAGCTCACTATAGCACTCATCGTTGATTAGAACAAAATCAAACTCTAAAGCTTTGTTCACCCACCATACAAGCTCATCCATAGTTGCAGTTGCCGAGGTTGGGTTATTTGGATAGTTTAATATTACTAGATCAGATCTTTTTAGTTCCTCATCACTAAGCTTTGCTTTAAATCCATTCTGTTTTGTTAGATCAATATGTATCACTTCTGCCCTACTAGCAATTGCAGCACCCTCATATATCTGATAAAAAGGGTTTGTAAAAGCGATAACTGGAGCTTTTTTATCAAAAAGATAGAACTGAGGGAAGTTAAATAAAACCTCTCTAGTACCAAAAGTAGGTATTAGCTCGCTTTTATCAAGCTTTACTCCAAAACGTTTTTGGATAAAACCAAGCTGTGCTTCTTTTAAAAAATCTTCCCCTGCACTTTTAGGGTATTTATTTAGTGTATTTGTTTTATCTTTTAGTTCATCTTGAATAAATTTAGGCGTATCAAACTGCGGCTCACCTATTGTTAAACTGCTCGCATCATACTCACTATTTGGCACTATTGCATCTAATAGTTCAGCTAATTTTTCAAACGGATACTTCTCAAAATTCAAATTTAATTCCTTTTTAATATCTTTTAAAACCCAAATACTCTAAACTCTTTAGGCTCAGGCGCTTCAAATGTATAATCTAATATTTTTGTGATCTTAGAGTGTAAAAGCATTCTATTGACGTTTGATGCTGGTTTACCATATTGAAGGTCACCTACAATAGGCATCTCTGCAAATCTACAATGTACTCTTATTTGGTGAGTTCTTCCATCTTCAATAACTATTTTTATCTTACTTTTATGCCCCTCTACGAACATTGGATATATCTTAGTAAGTGCGCTCTTACCTTTTGTGTGGTCGATCTTACTTCTTGCACTTTTACCTTTTATAGTTAAGATCGGTGCATCTATAATAACCTCATCGATAACCTTACCCTCAACTATTGCCACATACTCTTTATATACTCTTTTCTTTTTAAACTCTTCAATAGCTTTTTTTTGAAACTCTTCATTTTTTGCAAACAGCATCACACCGCTTGTTTCACGATCAAGTCTATTTAAAAGGATCACTTTACTTTTAAGTCCTCTTGCTACATCTTCAGCATTTACAAATGCAGGTTTATCAACTACTAAAATATCATTATCTTCAAAGATCACCTTGGCATTAGGTATCTCTTTTACATTAAATTGTGTATCAACAGGTACTTCACCACGAGCGATCATCACTTTTCTGCCCTTGGCTGTTACTAAACCTTTATCAATAAGCTCTTTTGCTTTTGAGTTTGATATATTTTCTTGTTTTGCTAAAACTTTATAAGCTTTATCTTGTGTCATTATTTTTACCTTTTTTTGGGGAGGGAATTCTATCTAAAATATATATTAATCTACTTTATACAGATCCAGACTATTATCACCTAAAAGTTTTTCACTTTTAGCATCTTTTTTATCAATTGGTTCTAACACTATCCTACCGTTTTCTATAAACATCTCAAAACTCTCAGGATCACCCAATTTTTTTAATATTGTATTTGGAACTATCACTGCTTTTGTATTTTTATTTAATAGTGTTAACTTTTGTTTCATAGATATATTTTAACATAATTTTGCAGATTGTTAAAGGAGGTTTATATTGGAGGCGCCACCCAGATTTGAACTGGGGATAGAAGCTTTGCAGGCTCCGGCCTTACCACTTGGCGATGGCGCCCTATTTTAAGGATGAGTATTTTACAGAAACTATACTAATAGTTTACTTAAATTTTAAGTAATTTTATCATAAAATCTATACCTAAACTAAAATAATGGATAAATATGGATAAAAAAGTTGAACTACTATCACCTGCAGGAAATCTTGAAAAACTAAAAATCGCTCTAAGTTACGGTGCCGATGCCGTTTACGGTGGGGTAAGCCACTTTAGTTTAAGGATAAGAAGCGGAAAAGAGTTTACCTTTGAAACATTTAAAGAGGGGATCGAGTATGCCCACCAAAGAGGGAAAAAAGTATATGCAACAATAAACGGTTTCCCTTTTAACTCACAAATCGAGCTTTTAAAAACTCATATCAAAAAGATGGCAGAGCTTAAACCTGATGCATTTATAGTTGCAACCCCAGGCGTTGTAGCACTATGTCGAGAAATAGCTCCAGAGATCACTCTACACCTTTCAACACAAGCAAATGTTATGAACTATTTGGACGCAAAAGTGTATTACGATATGGGTGTAAGGCGTATAATAGCAGCTCGTGAGATAAGTTTAAAAGATGTGGTTGAGATAAAAAAACAGCTACCAGATATGGAGATAGAGATATTCGTACATGGTTCTATGTGTTTTGCTTATAGCGGTAGATGTTTAGTAAGTGCCGTTCAAATGGGAAGGGTTCCAAATAGAGGAAGCTGCGCAAATGATTGTAGATTTGAATACACTTTATATGCAGGAAATGAAGATCATGGAACTTTGTTTAGACTTGAAGAGGAGCCTGGGATCGGTACATATGTATTTAATGCAAAAGATATGAACCTAAGTGCTCATATCAAAGAGATACTTGATAGCGGTGCAGTTGATAGTTTAAAAATAGAGGGTCGTACAAAATCTTCATACTACGCAGCAGTTACTGCTAAAGCATATAGAGATGCGATAGATGACTACTACCAAGACAGATTTGAAGTTAGCAAATATCAAAACGAGCTAAATACTACAAAAAATAGAGGCTTTACTGATGCTTATCTTATCCATAGACCTTTTGAAAAAGAGGATACTCAAAACCATGAATGGGCAATGAGTAAAGGAAGCTATGAGGTTAGCGGATTAGTTTTAGAAGATGAGCATCACTTTTTATGTAAATATAAAACATATCCAAATGAGGAGATAGAGATATTTGCCCCTATTGGAGCACTAATTGAAGAGTGTGATAACGCAATAGGTAAAATAGTAAAAAAAGATGATGGTAAATACTATATCAGCTTTAACAAAATAGAGACCCAAAGCGGTAAGATACTAGAATCGGTTCACAGCGGTAATACAAATCCAATAAAACTACCGTGCCGCTTACCTTACCTTACAATGTTTAGGGTTCTAAACGAAGAGGAATAAAGATGAGAATATATATCTTTCTTACGATATTTTTAACAGTATTTGCACTATTAAACCTTTATATCGTAAAAAGATATATAAATAAGCTTGACCTTAACGATTCGATCAAGCTTTACCTAAAAATATTTTTAGCAGTAAACTATCTTGGTATCATAGGCTATATGCTGGCAAGATACACAGACAATATTCCAAACTGGCTTTATTTTTTACTCTCACTTCCTATAGGAGTTGTGTTTTTACTTTTTTGTACTGCTGTTATTTATGATATATCTAGAGTGGTATTAGATAAAACACCTCTATCGTATGAAAGAAGAGATTTTTTTAAAAAAACACTAGATATATCATCTTTGATAGTAGCATCAAGCTTAAGTGCAAGATCGATATATGAAGCTCGTAATGTTCAAATAGAAAAGGTTGATATAAAACTAAAAAACCTTAAACAACCATACTCTATAGTACAATTAAGCGATATACATATAGGCGGCCTTATAGATGATACATTTATTAAAAAATTGGTTTACAGGGTAAATGCTCTAAAACCTGATCTTGTAGTTATCACGGGTGATCTTGTAGATATAAAGATACAAAGTGCTTTATCTGCGTTGATTGAACTTAAAAATCTTCAAAGCAAGTACGGTACATATTTTGTTGTAGGAAACCATGAATATTTTCACGGGGTAGAGGATATAATCTCAACGATAAAATCTTTAGATATTATTGTTTTAGAAAACGACAGCAGATATATAGGTGAGTATCAAAAAGGTTTTAACCTTGCGGGTGTTTATGATGTGATGGGATATAGAGCAAAACATCATGAACCAAATCTAAATAAAGCTTTACACAATACCGAAAACGATTCACCCACTATCCTTTTAGCACATCAGCCTAGATTTATAGAAGAGATCAAAAATGGAGTTGATCTTGTATTGAGTGGACATACTCACGGCGGCCAGCTTTACCCGTTTAGAGCTCTTGTAAGAATTGTACAGCCTTATATAAGCGGTCTTCACAAACACAATAAAGATCTTCAAATATATGTAAATAAAGGTACAGGCTTTTGGGGACCACCTATGAGACTAGGTGCAAATAGTGAGATCACTTTTATCTCTCTTAGTTAATAAATGGTATATTGATCAATGGTTTTTTTTACAGTTTCAAAAAATATAAATATTAAAATAGCAGACTCTACACTAATAAAATTTCATAAAATAGAAGATAAAAACAATCTCAATCTTGAAAATGTATATTTAACTACCTATGATGATATAGGTTCAATAAAAGATATATTTTTAAAAGTATCAGATGAGTATAAACTAATAATTGAAGATGAAAAAAAGTTTAGCTCTTTAAAAGCGCTTCCAAGAGAGCTGGGTATTGAAAATAAAAATGAGTTTAGTATCTTAACATATGATAAACACCCGCATATCAATGAAGAGTTTTACGATATATCAACACAGATAAAAACAAATAAAAAAGATATTAAACTTGCCGTACTAGGCGGTGTAGGAAAAGATATAGGCGAGAAGATATGTGGAGCAAGTGCAATAAGGATACTAAAACAGGAGCTTGAAAAATCGTTTCGAAGCGTTACTATAGATATTTTTATACAATCTTCAGATAATAAATTTTATATAAGAGATAAAGAGATACTAAAAAACTCCCTTGGAGTAAATAGAGTTATCCCTCTGCCAATCAATATCCAAACATTGTGTAAGTATGACTTTTATATTGATACAAGTTCTATAGAGAAAACATACTATTATGAGCATCTTTCTTATATTGATGCTTATCTTTATAAGTTCGGTATAGACTACACTAAGATATCATCAGATAAAAAGTTCAATAAACTAAAATATAACCGTATATATAGACCCTCACGTGAACTAAAAGAGAGTATAAAATCTTTAAAGTCTCATGGAAAGATACTTCTTTTTCACCCTTTCTCACCAGATCCTGAAAGAAGTATGCCAAGAGATATTGCTATAAAGATGATAAATAAGCTTATAAAAAATATGCCAGAATATACTATTGTTTCAGCTTTAAAGATAGATGGGATCAAAGATAACCTAAAACAAAAAGATACCTCATACAAAGATGATAGGTTTGAAGATCTATCATCTTACTCAAAAAGTTTTTTTGATTTTGCCTATATCATCTCAAATATGGATAAGGTAATCACAGTTGATACATCTACATACCATATTGCAGATATATATTTTGTACCCACGGTCGTAATATTTCATGATGAGAAATTAGTTGATAAAAGGTTAAAGTATTACCATACGATTGAACCATACCTAATGGATAAAAAAAGTGAAAAAAGCTTTAGTTCTTTAAAATTTGAAACTCCTGAACTGATTTTAAATAAATTATATTCTTGGAAAGACATTAAGGTTAAGAAGCTTATTAGATTATTTAATAAATAAGCAATATTATAATATTTATGTAATATAATTGTCTCATAAATGTATCAAAAAGGTTTTATTCCAAATGGAAAATAAAATATCTGACTATAAAAGAGAATTAAATTTTACTACTTCTAAAAATAGAGATTTATTAGTTGTAATTATAATTTCTTTTATTTTACTATTTACATTTATTTATATTGATGCATTTGATCTATTTATCGAGTTTAGCAGAAATCATGAAGATTGGGAACTTGATGAGATCATACTATTTGTCGTGGTCTCAAGCTTTACGGTACTTTGGTACTCTTTAAGACGATATAAAGAGATGACCGAACTACAATCTAAATTTAAAAACTTAAGCAATGAACTTGAACAAAAACTTCATGAAGAGGTTGAGAGATCAAACAAACTTCTACAAAATAAGAATTTACAACTTGAACTAGAGATTGAAAAAGCGATAAAAGAGATAAGAAGACAAGACAATATAATGTCACAACAATCAAAAATGGCAGCAATGGGTGAGATGATAAACAATATTGCCCACCAATGGAAACAGCCTTTATCTATTATCACTACAGCGGCAAGCACACTTAGCGTAAAACAAGAGATGAGCATTATAAAGCCTGAAGATGTGATCACAAGCTGTGATAATATTATAAACAATAGTAAATATCTTGCTGATACTATAGATGATTTTAGGAACTTTCTTAAAAAAGATAAGAAAAAACAAGTATTTACAACCAAAAACCTTTGTGATAATACCTTAAAACTCGTGAGTTCTAATTTTGTCAATAAAAATATAGAAATAATTCAAGAGATAGAAGATATTGAGATAAATGGATACGCAAGTGAACTAATACAAGTTCTAATAAATATATTAAATAATGCAAAAGATGAGTTAGAAAAAATAGAAGGTAAAAAATATATTTTCGCAAATCTTTATTCTGAAAATAATTTCTTATGTATCACTATAAAAGATAATGCAGGCGGGATACCAGATGATCTATTTCCACATATCTTTGAAGCATATTTTACTTCAAAAAAAGAGTTTCAAGGAACAGGGATCGGTCTATTTATGAGTAAAAAGATCATAGAAGAGAGCTTTAAGGGAACATTAGAGGTTAGAAATGTTGAGTTTAACTATAAAGATACTGACTTAAAAGGTGCAGAGTTTACTATTAAGTTTCCTATAGTAAGACCTTAGATAGAAACCCCAACTATACAGTTATCTAAAATATCAGGTTTTTTAATTGATAGCTTTAGATCTTTTATATCAAACTTTTTACACAATTTATCTTTTATATCAAGCAAGGCATCCTCGATAAGAAGATATTTGTTTTTTTTCATAAGTTTTTCTACTTTAGCTGTAACTTTACTATAATCCACAAACTCGCCGTTTTTAAAATCGTAAGTAAAGCTTATATCTATCAAAACTCTTTGAGGTATTTTACGCTCTTGAGGAAGAATACCTATAATAGTTTTAATATTTAGATCTTTGATATCAACTTTCAAACTACTCTCTTCTCTTCACCGCGTATAAGTCTTATAATATTTGGGATATGTTTATAAAAGATTATAAAAGCAATTAGATACATAGGAGCGTTTGAGTCAACACCTAGACCGTTATTTAATATAAGAGCTGCTATTACAACTCCAAGAAGTCCTAAAAGTGAAGATAGTGATGAAACCTTTAAAACCTTAGCACAAAAAGCCCAAACAAGTGCACCTATTAGTGTAGGGATAGGAATAAGGATAACAAATACACCAAGTCCTATTGCAACACCTTTACCACCCTCAAGCCCTAAATAGATACTATAACAATGCCCTAAAACAGCTAATACAGCAATTCCCCATAGTGTCTCTTGTGGAACTCCTACAGCCATAGCTACAGCTAATACAACTAAACCTTTAATAGCATCTAAAATAACTGTTGCAATACCAAGTTTCTTTGCTAAAGCTGGATTTGTCTGTTTTACTACTCTAAGTACGTTTGTAGCGCCTATACTTTTACTTCCTGCTTCTTTTACATTAACACCTGCAAATCTTTGAGCTAAAATCATTCCAAAAGGTATAGAGCCTACTAGGTAAGCTAAAATATAAAATATCATATTTGTGTTTGTTAAAAAATCCATTAATCATTTCCTTTAAAAGTGTTCCACACTAAGGTGCCTAAAAAAATCAACAATTTTTTTAGGGGACCTTCCAAGGGACCTAAAACATTTATCTTCTTTTAACGTAGGAAATAAATTCCTACTAAAGAAGCAAATTCTAAAGCAGGCAACGAGTTGCCTTTATATTAAGTTATATCTTAATTAAAATAAGTCATATTATATCTAAATGATAATAATCTCTTCTTGAAGTTCTATATCAAACTGCTCTTTTACTTTTGTTTTAGCAAGCTCTATAAGTGTAATTGCATCTTCAAATGTTCCATTACCCTTATTAACTAAAAAGTTAGCATGAATAGAGCTAAACTCCATACCGCCTACTTGTTTGCCCTTTAGTCCAACAGCTTCTATAAGTCTTCCTGCATAATCCCCTTGAGGGTTTTTAAAACAGCTTCCCGCACTTGGGTCATGTGGTTGATTCTCACGCATCTTTACAAGCTCTTTACGACGCTCTTCACTATATCCGTACTCTATATTAAAAACTAGTTCATACACTATTTTTTGGATATTTGTATAGCGATATCCAAAATCGATATCCTCTTTTTTTATATACCCCTCAACCGTTTTTATTGAATCTATATAGTTAAACACCTCATAGCTTTTAAGCCCAGCATTCATCTTTATAATACCGCCAAGGTTTCCTGGAAGTCCTGCCATAAACTCCATATTTGCAATATTATTCTTTTTACAAAAGCTATGCAGCTTACCGCTCTTTACTGCACAACCCACTTTTAGTTTATTATCTTCGATCTTTATATAATCAAACTCTTCACCTAAAACTGCAAATTGTTTTGTAGTATTTGGTGAAACCAAAAGATTGTTTGCTTGACCGATTATATAGTAATTTTCATTTTGTGGTTCTATGGAGTTTAAAACCTCCACTTCAAGAGTAGGACCTATATGGATAGATGAGTATTTTTTAAAATCTATCTCTTTTTTCATTGTTGTCTATATTCGTTATATTCCGTAGGTATTAAATAATCACGCGATTTGATAAGCTCTTTAAAATAACCATGTTCAAATCCAAGCTCATAAAGCTTATCTAGTGCATCGTATTGAATATCACTTAACTTTATAGAGTTTTCATTTGCATAAAGGTTTAGATATGTTTGTAAAGTCTCACTATCAACGCGTATTAGGTCACGCTCTAAAAGCATTTGTGAAAGAAGCTGTTTATTGTTGTGTGCTACCTCTACAGCTTTTATAAGTGTATTTTCATAATCAATTGCTTTATTTAAAGGGATCGATCTTCTAAGGCACATTCCACCTAAAGGAAGAGGTAAGTCCTTACCTGCAAGCTTTTGCCAGATATCCCATATCTCAGCTTCAACCTCAAGCTCATCTGCGTATGTTAGTATAGATTCATGTATCAATACTCCTGCATCTACAATGCCGTCAAGTACTGCTTGCTCGATCTCAAGAAAGTTCATATATGTTATTCTAGCTTCAGGGTATTTGATCTTAAAAAGAAGGGCATTGGTAGTATATTCACCACTAAGTGCTACTTTGAAGTTTTTTTTGAGTTTTGTCTCTTTTTTTCTAATAAGCTTTGGACCGTATCCCTCACCGAAACTTACGGCTGTTTTTAATAGTGCAAAATCATCTTTTACATATGGATAGAGTGCAAAACTTATTGCGCATATATCGTATTCACCTCTAAGTGTAGCTTGATTAAGTGTTTCAATATCTAATGCTAAGTTTGAAAATGAGGTATCTTTTAGACTTACCCATCCTAGCTTGATAGCATAATACATAAAGATATCATCAGCATCTGGTGAATGGGCAACTAAAATATTTTTCAAAATAAGACCTTATTTTTTTGGTGAGAATCTAACTAAAGCGCTTCCCCAGGTAAGTCCGCCACCAAAAGCATCTAAAAGCATCACATCACCCTCTTTTAAACGACCCTCTTCATAAACATCGTTTATAGCCATTGGGATAGAAGCAGCAGATGTATTACCGTATTTATCTACGGTTAGAACCTTTTGTTCATCTTTAAAGTTCAATGCATCTGCAACAGCTTTTATAATTCTATAGTTTGCTTGGTGTGGGATAAAAAGATCGATATCATCGTTTGTAAGATTGTTTCTCTCCATTATCAGTTTAACATCTGATGTTAGAGTTCTAACTGCAACTTTAAAGGTCTCATTACCTTTCATCTGCATAAATGAAGGCTCATCACTATATGGAGCAGGAGTTATTAGAAAATCTCTTTGACTACCATCTGCACCACAGTTTACATCTATAATAGCTTCATCTTTATTATCAGTTGCAGATATAACTGCCGCACCTGCACCGTCACCAAAAAGCATACAAGTAGTACGATCTTCGTAATCCATAACATTACTTGTTTTCTCAGCACCGATAATAAGTACGTTTTTGTTCATGCCAGATTCAACATAAGCACGTGCAACTGAAAGAGCATAGATAAAACCTGTACAAGCTGCACTTAGATCAAAAGACATAATACCTTTGATCCCTAGTTTATCAGCTATTATACAAGCCGTTGAAGGCATCGCTAGATAATCAGGACTAAGTGTAGCACAAATTATTAGATCGATATCCTCTATTGCAATACCTGAACGCTCTATAGCTACTTGTGCAGCCTTTACTCCAAGATCACTGGTATGTTCATCGGAAGATGCTATTCTTCTCTCTTTAATACCTGTTCTTTTGGTGATCCATTCGTCACTTGTATCCATCCTTTGTGCAAACCAGTCGTTTGTTCTGATCTCTTGGGGAATATAAGCACCTATAGATCTAAAAGCTGCATAAGCCATATCTTTCCTTTAATCGCTATTTATATTTAGCTAGTCTATCTTCAATATCTTGATTTAAATTTGAGTTTGCAGCTGCAATTGCTTGAAATATAGCATTTTGCATAGCTTTTGCATTTGATTTCCCGTGAGAAATAATAACAGGAGCTTTCACACCTAGTAGCGGTGCTCCGCCGTATTCTGCATAATCAACTTTTAGTTTAAGATTTTTAAAAACCTTTCTCATCAATACAGCACCTGCGATTGATACTAAAGATCTTTTTAGATTGTCTTTTATGATTTTTGAAATTGTATCGGCTACGCCCTCAGCCGATTTAAGCATAATATTTCCTACAAAACCGTCACATACTACTACGTCAACCGTTCCGCTAAAAATATCGTTACCCTCAACATTACCTGTAAAGTTAGGTACGTTTTGTAAAAGTTTAAAAGCCTCTTTCGTTGCTTCGTTACCCTTACTCTCTTCCTCACCGTTACTTAAAAGTCCTATTAAAGGCTCATCAACTTTTAATACATCCTCAGCATAAACCTGACCCATGATACCGAACTCTTTTAGATTTTGTGAAGTACAATCAACGTTTGCTCCAACATCTAAAACAAGTACGTTTCTACTTCCGCTTGTAGGCATAAGTGTAGCAATAGCAGGACGGCTTACACCTTTTATCCTACCTATTCTAAGTGTTGCTAATGACATTGAAGCACCGCTGTGTCCGGCACTTACGTATGCATCTGCATCACCGTTTCTAACAAGTTCTATTGCTTTGTATGCTGTTGAGTCTTTTCTTTTAAGTGCATCGGTAGCATGATCATGCATTCCGATAACATCATCTGTATCGAGTATTTCGATTCTATCATCGAATTTTGCTGGTATTAAAGGTGAAAGTTCACTCTTTTTACCTACGGCTATAACTTTAAAACCATTGTTTTTCTTTAAAGCTAATACTAAACCTTCCATAATGGGACCGGGACCAAAATCCCCGCCCATTGCATCAAGAGCAATCTTTACCATCTATCTTCTATTACTCAGCCGACTTATATTCACCAGTATTTGGGTTCACATTGTGAGGCATTTTCCAAGAACCATCACTATCTTTAACTGGTCTAGCCAATTTAATCTTGTAGTGTGTTCTTCTTTTTGCCGATCTACTATGTGTAACTCTTCTCTTTGGTACTGCCATTTTTCATCCTTTTTTTATTCTTCATTATTTAAACAGTCATCACAAACATGATAATCTAGTTTAAAAGATTCTAATTCACTTTGAACAATATTTTCAAAATCTATTATATGGTTATCTACCTCGATGATAACAGTATCCAAACATCTTTCACTGTTTTCATCTTTATAAACACCGTCGCTTACTAAAAATTCGATATCTTCTTCAAGCGTAGTCTCAAAACTCTTACCGCATCTTGAACATTCTACTTCAAGATTACCGTGTATCTTAGAGCTTATCTCTACCAAACTAGGTGATATTTTACAAAAACTACCTTCAATTTTAACTGAACCGAAGCAATCTTCAAAGTTTTTTGACGATTGTGGTACTTTTCTAAACTCTATCACCATAATTTAACTCTTAAAAGATTAAACGATCTCTCTTTTTGCAAAGAAAAATTCGATCTCGATCTTAGCGTTCTCTAAACTGTCACTTCCGTGAACTGCATTTGCATCGATTGACTCTGCAAAATCAGCTCTTATTGTTCCAGCTTCTGCTTCTTTAGGGTTAGTTGCACCCATAAGATCTCTATTTTTAAGAACTGCATTGTCACCCTCTAATACCGATACTACTACCGGTCCAGAGATCATAAACTCAACTAGTTCACCAAAGAAAGGTCTCTCAGCGTGTACTGCATAAAATGCTTCCGCATCTGCTTTGCTTAACTGAACTTTTTTAGTTGCAGCTATTCTAAGACCGTTACTCTCAAATCTGTCTAAAATCTTACCTACAACATTTTTAGCTACTGCGTCTGGTTTGATTATTGAAAGAGTTTGCTCCATCTTCTATCCTTTAAATCTACTATAAAATTTTTTAAGTCGCGGATTATATCTAAAAATAAAAAAAAAGGCAAGGGGTAAAAAACACCCTTGCCTTTTTAAAATTTTGTTCTATAGAGTAGTAAGATTACTCTTCGATTACTGGTTGCCCGTCTACAGCACCTTCTGTAGTAGGGTTATCCCAAACGATACAACCCTCAGTTGGACATGCTTCTGCACATGCAGGTGTATCATGATCACCTGAACACTCAGTACATGTTTCAGGGTTTACATAATAGATATCCTCACCTGTTGGGTTATCATCGTTATCAACGATTGACTCAGTTGGACACTCATCTAAACAAGCGTCACAGCTAATACATGTGTCAGTAATTTTAACTGCCATTTTAATCTCCTATATTATATTTAATCGGTACTTTATCACACTAAAAATAAAATTTACTTTAAAATATTGTGATTATCGATTTTGTTCAAATTAGTTTCCTTTACTACCCAAACCTTTTAAAAACTCTTCGATAGTATACTTTTCTCTATAATTTTCACTCATCAGATGGATAAAAATATCTCCAAGATCTATAACAGTCCAGTTATCATCCTCTTCCACTCTTAAGAACTCTTCACCTTCTGGTTTTAACTTCTCTTTTAATGCATCTAGCAAAGATGCCGCGTGTTTACCGTTAAGTGTAGTTGCTATCACAACATAATCAACAATATATTCTTTTGATGTCACATCGATAACATCGATATCCTCAGCCTTTTTCTCATCTAAAATAGATTTTATCAACTCTAATCTTTTAGCCATATATCTTTAACCTCTTTTCTAATCTTTTGGGGTATAAATTTCATATCAAGTTCATCCCTTAAATATGTTGAACTAATATCTATATCAACCTCATCAAGAACTTTATATCCTCTTATTATATCTATATTATCTCTTTTTACCACAACAAACTCAACCATTGATGATAGTTTATCATAGTTATGCCATAGGTGCAGTTTTTCTAAATTGTCAGCACCTATGATAAGATATATATTTTTTGGTTTATAAAGCTCTTTAAAATACTCTACACTCTCAACCGCATAAACAGATCTATTTTGTTCTATCTCAAAACCACTGACCTCAACATTTTCAACATCGCTAAAAAGCTCTTGAACTAATCTTAGTCTATCTTTGGGTTCAATTTTAAAAGATGATTTAAAGGGATTTAAATATGTGGGCACGATAATAAGCTTATCGATATCCAGTATATCCAAAGCCTCTTCTACTATCTTTTCATGCCCTATATGAGGGGGATCGAAACTACCACCGAAAATAGCAATATTCATCTATACCTTTTTTTAAATTAGATTATATCAAACTTTAGATAAAATATCAACGAAATATTGACTATTGAAAAAGGATTATAATGGCTCTTAAAGTTGCTATAAACGGTTTAGGAAGAATTGGAAGATGTGTAGCGAAGATCATTGCTGACAGAGATGATATCGAACTAGTTGCGGTAAACGCAAGCGGTGAAGAATCGATGATTCAATACGGATTAAAGTATGATTCGGTTCACGGTAGAAGAGAAGATGTTATCGTAAAAGACGGGTATGTGAATATCGGTACTACTAAAGCTAAACTATTAAGTGAAAGAGATCCAGCTAAACTTGATTTTGCTGCATATGGAGCAGAGCTTGTTCTAGAGTGTACAGGTGCATTTTTAACTATGGATAGTGTTCAAGCATATTTAGATAATGGTATTAAAAAAGTTGTAATGAGTGCTCCTGCTAAAGATGATACACCAACATTTGTTATGGGTGTAAATGAAAAAGAGTATGCAGGACAAGCTATCGTATCAAATGCAAGCTGTACAACAAATGGTCTAGCACCAGTAGCAAAAGTGCTTGATGATAAATTCGGTATCAAAAAAGGTCTTATGACTACTATACATAGTTATACAGGGTCTCAGCCTATCTTAGATTCAAAACATAAAAAAGATCCTAGAAAAGCAAGAAGCGGTGCACTTAACCTTCTTCCAAGCACAACAGGAGCAGCAAAAGCTATTAGTAAAGTTATGCCTCAGTTACAAGGAAAACTAAACGGACAAGCGATCAGAGTTCCAACTCCTGACGTATCTTTAGTTGATCTTACTGTAACTCTTGACAAAGATACAACTCTTGAAGAGGTAAACCAAGCGTTTATCGATGCAGCTAACGGTGAGATGAAAGGTATTTTAGGTGTAGATGATGAGTATAGAGTATCTCAAGACTTTATAGGTGAAAAACAAAGCAGTGTTGTTCCTTTAGATACTACTCAGGTTATCGGTGGAAATATGGTAAAAGTTCTTGCTTGGTACGATAATGAGTGGGGTTATTCTACAAGACTTGTAGATATGGCAGCTCACGTTGGAAACAACTAAATATAAATATTAAGCAAACTCGTTTGCTCTTTAGGGTTTGCTTCTTTAAATGGAATTTATTTCCATTGATAAAAGAAGAGATTTAATTGAATTGGTCCCTTTTAAAATGGGACATTTTATAAGGAAATATATATGGAATTACAAGAGATCAAAAATATAGATATTGCAGGTAAAAAAGTATTTATTAGATGTGATTTTAACGTACCTGTTGATGAGTATCAAAATATCACTGATGATAGAAGAATCAAAAGTGCACTTAACACTATTAGATATTGTATAGATCACGATTGTGCTATCATAATCGCTAGTCACTTTGGAAGACCAAAAGGCGGGTTTGAAGATAAGTTCTCTTTAAAGCCTGTGGCAAAAAGACTTCATACACTTCTTCAAGCTGATATTAAGCTTGCTCCTACTGTTATCTGTGATGATACTATAGCGATGGCAAAAGAGCTTAAAGGCGGTGAGATAATGCTGCTAGAGAATATGAGATTTGAAGAGGGTGAAACTAAGAACGATCCTGAACTTAGTAAAACTCTAGCTTCTATGGCTGATATCTATATCAATGATGCTTTCGGTGTAAGTCACCGTGCGCATGCTTCGGTTGAGGGTATAGCACAGCACTTTGATATAAACCATAAAGCTGCTGGGTTCTTACTAGCTAAAGAGATTAAATTCTTCCACCATATAGTTGAACATCCAAAAAGACCTTTTGTTTCAATCGTAGGAGGATCAAAAGTAAGCGGTAAGCTACAAGTTCTTAACAACCTTATCACTAAAGTTGATAAGATTATTATCGGTGGAGGGATGGCATTTACATTCCTAAAAGCTTTAGGTCACGATGTGGGTAACTCTTTGGTTGAAGATGAGCTTATCCCAGATGCTTTAAATATTATGGAAGAGGCGAAAAAACAAGGTGTTAAGTTCTATCTTCCTGTAGATGTTATTGCAGCTGAAACTTTTGATGCAGAAGCTTTTGCTAGACCTACAACTATCCAAGAGATACCAAAAGGTTGGATGGGTCTAGATATAGGACCTGCTACAGCAACTTTATTCTCTCAAGCTTTAGAGGATGCACAAACTATCCTTTGGAATGGACCTATGGGTGTATATGAGATGGATAAGTTTGCAAAAGGTAGTACAAAGATATCTCACGCGGTAGCTGCAAGCTATGCAACAACTGTTGTGGGTGGTGGTGATACTGCCGATCTTGTTAGACGTACTGGTGATGAAGATGAGATGACATTTATCTCAACAGGTGGTGGAGCTTCTCTTGAACTTATAGAGGGTAAAGTTCTTCCAGGTGTAAAAGCACTAATAGTAGAATAAAAAGAGGTTATCCTCTTTTTATTTTTTGATCATCTCAAGCATACCTTTAAATGAATCTTTAAAAGATGATAGACCATCATCTAAAAGCTTAGAATAAACAGCTTCAAGATCTATCCCGTTCTTCTCTAACTCTAATAAAAACTCATCACAATCACTCTCACTATAATACTTTTCAGGAGTCTCTTTTACACCGTCAGACAGCCACTCTTTTATAGTATTTAACGGTGCTGTATTTATTGAGTTTGGAAATAAAAGATTATCTACATAATAGCTAGCAGGCAGATCATCACCTTTTACTCCAGTACTTGCAAATAGAGTTCTTATATTCTCATTTTTAAATTTTAACACTTCGTAGTAACATTTAATAGCGTTCATAATCCCTAGCTTAGAGGTCTGTAAACCTTTAGACTTAAGCTCAGAGTCACACATCCTATCAAATCTACTGACAAATACAGATATCACGCCCTTAACATCTTTATTGGTCTTAGACATCCCCTCATTTATTGCCAATGCACATCTAATAGCCTGAGCAGGTGAGAATACAAGTGTAGCGTTTATATTGATACCCATTGCACTAAGCTCTTTCATAGCTCCGTATCCAGCTTCTGTTGCAGGTATCTTGATCATAACATTATCGCTTCCAAGAAGTTTATGCAGTCTTGCACCCTCCTCTATAGTCCCCATCATATCATCACAAAGTGTAGGGTCAACCTCGATTGAGATAAAACCATCATCATTGTTGTTCCTATGTAAAGGTTTCAATAGATTTGCCGCAGTTTTTATATCAGTAAGTGCTAGCTCTTCATATATCCTTTTTGGCTCGTTTGATTGAAGTATCTCCAACTGTTGTTTATACGCAGGAGAGTTTTTTATCGCTTGTTCAAATATAGCAGGGTTGCTTGTAGCACCGTGAATTATCTCATCATCTATAAGCTGTTTAAACTCACCCTCTAAAAAATCTCTTTCGATAAAATCACACCAGATAGAAAAGTTGATCTCTTTTTTTAAACTCATAACTATATTCCTTTTAATTTGTCCCAATTTAAAAGGGACCGTATCATAATAATTTCTTTTAACGCTTGAAATAAATTCCAGCTAAAGAAACAAATTCTAAAGAGGACAACGAGTTGTCCTTTAAACTAAACTTTGATTATATTTGATCTAATATTTTCGTTAGATCTTTCTCTTCAATTATAATATTTGCTTCTTTCTTTAAGATATCATTTGCACAAAACGCTACTTTTTTTGCTGCATATGGGAACATACTAACATCATTTGCACCGTCACCTGCAACTATTGTATCCTCTACACTTACACCAAGCATTGCTTGAACCCTTTGTATCATATCGCCTTTTGAAAAACCAAACATCATATCGCCGCCAACAAGACCTGTAAGTATTCCGTTTTTTTCATGCAAGATATTTGAAAAATCTGCATCAAGTCCAAGCTTCACTTTAGCTGGAGTCGTACCAATTCTAAAACCACCGCTAAAACATACAACCTTATAGCCCATATTTTTAAGCTCACTTATTGTCTCTTTGGCTCCAGGCATTAAAGGAAGTTCACTACATATCTCCACAGCCTTACTATACTCTAGTCCTTGAAGCAATGACACCCTCTCGATCAACGACTCGAAAAAATCAAGCTCACCTGCCATTGCTCTTTTTGTGATTCCCGCAACTTTCTCTTCTAATCCCAACGGTCTTGCTAAAAAGTCTATTGTTTCTCCATCCATTAGGGTTGAATCAAAATCAAATACAGCTAATTTCATTATTATCCTATCTTTTGAATATTTAAGATATAATGGTATCTAAAATTCATTTAAAGGGACAATTTTGTTCAACGAACTGATCGATAAATTACAAAACGACAACTATTTAACTTTAGAAACTACACCAGGGCATGAACCTGAGTTCAACACAATTTTAGAAAAGCTTGAAAAAGCAGATATAGTAAAAAATATTGACGGGTTTTCAACAACCGATTCACCGCTTGCAAAACTTAAATACAACTCAATAATGGCAGCAATTAAACTACAAACAAAATTTAATAAACCTTGTATTGCAACTATGAGTATGAGAGATAGAAATAAGATAGCACTACAAAGTGATCTTTTAGCCGCAAACGATTTTGATGTAAGAGCAATTCTAGCACTTACGGGAGATCCTGCTAAGATGAGTGACCAGCCACACTCAAAAGGTGTGTTTGAATCAAACTCCCATATGCTTTTAAAGATCATAAAGTCATTTAACCACGGTATGGACTTTGCGGGCCGCCCTTTTAAAAGCGAGCCAAAAAAGATAATACCTTTTGCAGTAAGCAACTCATATGCAAAAAATTTTAAATCATTAGAGAAAAAGATGAACAAAAAGATCATAGACGGAGCAAAAGGGATTATCACACAACCAGTTTACGATATAGATAATGCCAAGCAACTATTAGAAAGCTTTGAAAACTCAAAATACGACGTTTATGAGCATAAGAAAAACGCACAATTGATATTCGGTATCTTTCCTATCACAAAACTTAGAACAGCTCTATTTTTATCTGCGCAGGTTCCAGGTATCCATGTACCGCAACTGTGGATAGATAAACTTGAAATCGCAAATAAGATATCTGAAGATGAAGAGTATAAAGTGGGTATGGAGCTATCACGAAATATCTATAAAGAGATAAATAAGATAAATCCAAAAATACATGTTATGACTGCCAATAGATTTGATATAGCAAAAGAGCTTATTGATTAATGTCTAAAAAAATTGCTGCTATCGATATCGGGCTAAAACGTATAGGCTTGGCTATCTGCCTAACAGGAGATATAGTTACACCTATCCCTGCAATTTTACGAAAGAATAGAAACCAAGCTTCAAGAGATACTCTTAGTACATTAAAAGAGTGGGAGATAGATACTTTAGTAGTTGGATTTCCACAAAGCAGTGAAGAGATGCAGCGCCGTATAAAGCACTTTTTATCATTACTAGAGTTTGATGGAGAGATCATATATCAAAATGAAGATATGAGCTCCATTGAAGCTGAAGAGATGACAAAAGGAGAGATCAAACATAAGCGTGATGGAAGGATAGATTCAATCGCAGCAAAGATCATTTTAGAGAGGTATCTAAGCAAATGATAGGTGTAGATATCGTTGTGATCTCAAGAGTTGAAAAGATGATCGAAAAGTTTGGTGATAAGGCTTTAAAAAGATTTCTAAGTGACGATGAGATTAAGCTTGTGAAAAATCCAACATCTGCAGCGGGTTACTGGGCGGCAAAAGAGGCTGCAAGTAAAGCTTTGGGTACAGGGATTGGTGAAGAGTGTTCATTTTTAGATATCAAGCTTTCAAAAACACATAAAGGTGCACCAAAAATATCTTTTTCAAAAAAGCTGATAAATGGATTTAATATCAAAGATTCATCCCTAAGCATAAGCCACGACGGCGGTTTTGCTATAGCAGTGGTTGCAGTGGAGACAAAATGAGAGGATTGAAACTTATGCTTAGAAAGCTTAGCTATCTTTTTGTGATGCTTTTTATTATAAGTATTATCTCTTTTATCGCTATCAATCTAGCTCCAAATAGTTTTTTTGCAAGCGGTGAGCTAAACCCTAATATCACCCCTGAATCGATCGAGCAGTTAAAGCAGATATACGGACTAGATAGACCTTTATATATTCAGTACCTATCTTGGTTTAGTGCAATGTTGCAGCTTGATTTTGGTATTAGTTTTAGCAGCGGTGAGATGGTCAAAGATGAGATACTTTCACGTATCCCTATAACACTTACGATAAATATCATAAGTATGGTACTTATCTTTATAATCTCTTTATATCTAGGTATAAAAGCTGCTATGAGCACAAATAAGTTTACCGATAAATTTATATCGCAGCTTTCCCTTTTAAGCTTTTCGATGCCTTCGTTTTATCTAGCACTTCTTGGGGTAATGGTGTTTGCAATCTATTTTGAGGTTCTGCCTATTGCAGGGGTGAGCAGCCAAAGTGGACTAACAGGGATAGATTATATTCTAGATACTGCTTGGCATCTAACTCTGCCAATAGCTATTATAGTATTTGGTGGAATTGGAAGCTTAACTTTATATATACGCTCTCTAACCATAGAGATTTTAAAAAGCGATTATATATTCTTTGCAAAAGCAAGAGGCTTAAGCTCTAAACAGATACTGCGCTTTTATATTTTACCAAACCTTTACCCGCCTGTAATTACCCTGCTTGGTCTATCTTTACCTGGGATAATCGGTGGAAGTGTGATCTTAGAGTCTATCTTCTCAATAGATGGTATGGGGCTTTTATTTTATCAAAGTGCTTTAAGTCATGACTACCCAGTGATTATGGGGATACTTATTATCGGTGCGTTTTTAACTCTACTTGGCAATATACTAGCTGACCTTGTTTTACTCAAACTAAACCCTAACTTTAAATAATTCTTAATCTTCTAACCTAGCTAAAAAGATAAAAAAGGTATTATGAAACCAATGACACAAAAAGGAGTGAAAGATGAAAACAAAAGTAATTCTACTAACATTGGTGCTAAGTATGATCTCTTTACTTGCAGATAACGATGGTAAACATATAACCTTTATCAATCAAACCAAGCATAAACTCACCTTTAAGGTTCATGTTACAGGACCTGACAGAACTATGGATATAGAATCGCATAATGCAAACTATTATAGCTTGCATAATACTCCAGGAAGCTGCGGTGATAAAAAATATAAGATTGATATTATACGCAAAGGGAAAGTTAAAAAAACAGTACATAGAAAGTGTGGAGAAGACCTATATGTATGGATACAAGATAAAGAGTATAAAACAGGTTTTAAACCAAACCCTCACCACTCTTTGGACCAATGTGTAAAAGATGAGAATAGACCTGCAATACTTTTTGCACACGGATTCAACGATTCCCCTAGTGCGTTTAGAAACTTTGCACCTTATGCAAAAAAGAAAAGCAAAGGGCATTGGAGAGTTTTTAGAACAGCTGTTTCACAAGACGGTTCTATTAAAAAAAGAGCTCATATGCTAGCAAAATATATAATTGAAGCATCTGAAAAATGTAATATCAAAGATGAATCCCTTAGAGTAGTTACACATAGTATGGGTGGTTTAGATATTAGATATCTAGTAAGTAATGCAAACAACAGTGAACTTTTAAAAAAAGCCGCTAAAAAGATAGAGCGTATCTATACATTAGCTGCACCTCATCAAGGACATATTGGCGGCGGTACCATAATACACACAAGTGACGCTGCACACGATCTTGGTAAACATCAAATGAAAAAGTTCAATGAAAAATACCCATACTCAGATTTTAAAGTGGGGAAAAGAAAAGTTGATCTACTTGCTATAAGATTTAGATGTAAAAAAGGTAAAGATACTGACGGGGTTGTAAACTATAAAAACCAAAAATGGCTAGGTGCTCCTTATTCAAAAACTATCTATAAAGGTAGACATATGCTAAAAGTTTGTAAAGATGATGGCGCAACTGTTGAGACCAATAGAACAAAAATACTTGGATACATTCTAAAAGACAACCGTGACGATAACGGTGACGTTATAAAAAGAGGGAAATAGCCCCTCTTTTTATTTTTGTAAATCTCTTATCTTATTAAGCTCTATCGCAATTTTCGTATCTAGATTATCTACAAAATCTGTATAGATTATATTTGGATATTTTTTTGTTTTAAGTACCTCATAAAGTATCGGCTCTATACGAATATCTTTTGCAAGATCTTCTATAGAGGTACATGTCATATTTGAGAGTGTACACCCACCTATTTGAGCATTACTTAATGTTAGTGTCCATGATAGTAAAAAGTACCTAGAGTCAGCATGCTCTTTCATCTTTTTAAACTGATCATCTTTCATATGATCAAACTTATTACTATTTGAATATTTATCGTAAATATGCATATACCCTTTGATTTTTTTGCTTCCGTTGGTATATTTACCGCTCTTACCGTGATATCCACTTTTTGAATAGATCACTATCACTTTAGGTCCATCTTTAGTTAGCTCTTTGATCTTTGTATCTAAAAACTTAGGTTTATCATATAAAAGATATTTTTTTAGATATTTATCTATCTTTTTATTTAGCTCTTTCATATCATCTTTATTAAAATTTGATCCTTTAGAGTTATCCCTTTTAAGATTCATAAAATGTGAAAAGTTCAAGATCACGATCTCATTACTTCGTTTATGTTCATCCAAAAATTTTTTCACATCCTCTAAAACCCTTGTAACCGTATACCCCATACAACCTTCATTGTTATCGATACTAACCTTATCTAATATTTTACCCACCCAGGTATAATGCCCTAGATACATATGCCCAGACTTACTTATCATAGGGCGTGCATCAAAATATCTAGTACCGTTCTTTAACATATGGTAAAAAGACCTATCTTGGGTTTTTGTAGTGTGTTTATTGGCATACTTGCTACACTCACTTATCTTACCCATACCTGCATCATGAGCACCAGGTATAGCTATATCTCTTAAGGTTGAGTTTTGTACAAAACTGCTATCACTCATCCATTTACTATAGTGATCATGAAGCATACTAGAGACTATATAGATATGGATATAATCCATTTTTTTAAGATGATGTACCACATCATTTAAGATATACAGCTTTTTAGAAGCTACGGTTGAAATATAATACTTAAATGATTTCTCGCTAATATGTACCGTTACCTCTTTTTCACCCTCTTTTATTTTTAAATAAAACTTTGGAGTTTTTACAGCAGCTGCATTGCTCTCTACATATTTTTTATCACTAGTATGCAAACTTGATAGGTGAAAACCATCTTTTAAGCTTTTAGATATCTCTTTATCTTTCATAGATTGCACTTCGTGATACTTTATAAATACCTTATGGGGAGTCAAGTTCGTAAAAACAATATGTGCGCCTTTACCTGCAAATAGATCAAAGGGGATAAATAATACAGCTAGAAAAAAAATATAGACCGATCTTTTTTGAAATATATTGTACATAAGAAACTCCTAGTAGGTTTAGATCGATTGTAACTAAATTAGAATAAAACTATCAATTTAAAGTGTTTGACTTTTATTTGATCTTTATATAAAATTAACTCATATTTATCTCACAAAGGTCTAATATGTTTACCAAGATAAAAACAGCTTTAATAGAAAGACTAACAACCGTTCTAGTTGGGATAATACTCTCACTATTTTCAACTCTTACCTACTCTGTATTTGATATACTTGAAAAGAACGAGCTTATAGAGTCAAAGGATCAAAGTCTAAACTATCTAGGGGAATATATAGTTGAAAACTCTATAGAGGAAACTACAAAAGAGAGTATATTAAGATCTATCAAACCGATAGATAATGGATATATTTTACAGATCGAGTGTCGTTAAGAGTTTATCTTTTTCATATAAGCATTTTTCATAAACTCTTCCATTTGATTATTGCTTGAATACTCATAACCAAACACCTCTTTCCATAAGCTTTGCTCCTCCATACACATATAAAAATATACATCATTATGCCAAGGTTTAAATACCTCATAAGCGTGTTTAAACATCTCACGTTTAATATCTAGCGGATAGGAGCTTTTACCGTTTGCATCACTAAAAGGCATCTGTAGTATCTTTGATCTAAGTCCGCGATCTCGCAGTTTTTTAATAACAGGCTTTATAAAAGTAAGTGTGCCTAGAGATACCAATACCACCTCATTTGCTTCAAAAGTATTTAAGAGCTTATCGTACACCGCTTTATATTCATCTAAATAGTTCTCATAATGCACTATAGGATGGAAGTGAAACCCGACCAGCACACCCTTATCGGCTAAGGCTCTTGCACTATTAATCCTTTTATCCAAACTTGCGGTTAAATGCTCCTCGTGTTCTATAATGGTAGGGGTATTAAGCGACCATGTTACTATTATATTTTTTGGCACCTTATGCTCTAAAAAGTATTTGATATTGTCCGATTTGGTTTTAAACTCCAAGATAACGTTTGGGTTTGCTTTAGCAAAAGCAAACAGAGCATCTAAAAGACCCTCACGGTTTCCCCACATCAGGCTGTCACTGCTCTGCCCCGTGCCTATATGGTAAGTCTGCGTCGGGTCAAGCTTGATATTTTTTAGATTCTCTATTAGGTTGGTATCAAAAGAGATTTTGTTTTGGTTATAAAACGATTGTATAGAGCAGTAGCTGCAATCAAAACCGCAAGACTCAACAGCATCTAAAGTTAAAAGATTACAGCACCTTGTTCCCTCACTAGCAACAGGACATGAGCCTAAGCCCACATACTCTTTTGAATTTAGCTCAAAACTTATCTTCTCATCTAAAATATAATCGCTTTTTGTAAAATTTGTATAGGAGTTTGGTTTTGTTTTTAGATCATCCCATATCTTTTTTATGGTTTTAAATATCTCTTTTTTATGATCTTTATCAACCCAAACCTCTTTGATAGAGCCCTCTTTCCACATATTAAAATCGATAGCAAAATCAACTATCTGCTTGATTTCTTGGAATGAGAACTTATATTCACTATGTTTTGATATTAAAAAATCTTGCTGATCTTTAGGGAGTTTGTCTATCTTCGTTTGTGCCAACTTTTCCATCTGGAAATATTAATAAAATTCTCCTTATTTATGCTTAAATATCTCCTTTACTTAATCTATAATTATTAAAATAAATTACCTCACTTTGTTTATATTTTAGTATTATATCTTCTGGTAATATTTCATAAGTTGTCATTTTTTCTACTGTACAAGTTTGATACATCATTCTATCCGTAGATACGGGATATTGGGGAAACTGTTTACTCTCCTTGTAATTTTAAACAGTTTTCCTTGTCCTGATCTTATATAAATAAACTTTATATTTTCTCCACATCTTTAATTAATAAAAAATTATATATAATTGCTCCATGAATAAACTATTTAAACCGTTTATAGATAAAGATATCGATAAACTAGAATATATAAAAGAGAATATTATAGGTAAACACAAATCTGTATATTTTGACTATACCGCTTCAGGTCTTGGGTTTCAAGCAGTAGAGGATAGGATACAAAAGGTTCTTGAAACTTACGCAAACACCCACTCAAAAGAATCATCTATGGCAGATATCACAAGCAATCACTATCATGATGCTATCAAATCTTTAAAAAGATCGTTTGAGTTAAACAATGAGTTTGAGATACTCCCTGGAGGCTGCGGCTCAACCGCGTCAATCAAAAAACTTCAAGAGCTTTTAGGGCTTTATATACCGCCTGCTACAAAAAGCAGATACCAAATAGCAGTAGATAAAAGTAAAATGCCTTTGGTTATCGTGGGTCCCTATGAGCACCACTCAAACGAGGTAAGCTACCGTGAAGCCTTATGTGAGATAAAAAGGATAGACCTTGCAAAAGATGGTCTTATAGATTTAAAACAGCTTACTAAAGTGCTTGAAGAGAATAAAGATAGAGAGATCATAGGTGCTTTTTGTATAGCTTCAAACGTAACGGGGATAGTTACCTGCTATAAAAAGGTTTCTAATATCTTGCGAAAATATAATGCTCTTGTATGTTTTGACGCTGCGGCGGCTTCACCTTATATGAACGTTGAGTGTAAATACTATGATGCTCTTTTCGTATCACCCCATAAGCTTATAGGAGGGCCAGGAAGCTGCGGTCTGCTTATAATCAAAAAAGATCTTATAGATACAACCCTGCCTCCAACTTTTGCAGGTGGTGGAACCGTAACATACGTAAGTAAAGATGAGCAGGATTACAGCAAAGATATTTTAGAGAGAGAATCTGCAGGAACTCCGGGGATTCTTCAACTTATACGAGCAGCACTTGCATATCAGCTTAGAAATGAGATAGGTTTTGATTTTATACAAAAAAGAAAATGCGCCCTTTTAAAATATTTTCTTGATAAATTAAGAGCTATAGAGGGTATTGTGATATACGGAAACTTATCATCCTCAAATATAGGGATAGTATCTTTTAATATACTTCATAAAAACGCTTTTGATATATGCTCGGCACTCTCAGATAACGACGGGATACAAACACGCGCTGGATGTTCTTGTGCAGGGCCGTACGGACATGACCTTTTAGGGATAAAGTCTAAAAACAGTCTAAGCCAAAAACCTGGCTGGGTAAGGGTATCTATCCACTACTCAAATACAAAAAAAGAGCTTGATAATTTAGTAGAGGGGATAAAAAAGATAGCCTCTAGCTAGGCTTTATCTTCCCGTCTATGATCTCTATCTTACCCAAAAGTTCATACTCAAAAACTATTTCACCAAATTTAGCTAAAACTTCATCGTAGGTTTTATCTGCGTTCTTACAAAACTCTAAAAGCTCATCTTCCTCATTTTTTTCCACTTTACCAAACATCGATACGAACTTATCTATATCATAAATAGGTTTTGCTAAGCCCTCTTTTAAAAGTGTGTTTGTACCCTCACTCTCCCCTAACTTATGGGGAAGTACATAGATATCTTTTTGCATTTTAAGTGCAAACTCAACACTTCTCATACTACCGCTATTTAGATCAGCCTCGGCAACTATCAAACACTCTCCTAGTGCTACTACTATCTCGTTTCTTTGTACAAAGCTCCAAGGTGTAGCTTCATAGCTTGGCTCAAACTGACTTAGTAAAAGCCCCTCTTTTTCTATTTGGGTGATAAAGCTTTTATTTACGGCAGGATATTTATGATCAAGACCGCAAGGAAGTACTGCAATAGTATTACTTGCCCCTGCACCGCGATGGGCTAAAATATCCACGCCCATAGCTGCTCCGCTTACAACGGTTATACCTGCATTTGATAGTTTTGAAGCTAAGGCTGATGTTAAACTTTTTGTATAAGATACGGGTCTTCTAGTCCCCACAATAGAGATCATCCTATTTTTAAGCAAGGAGTTATTGCCGCTGTAATACAGCTCTTTTGGATACTCTTGCATTAAATCTAATTGTGAAATATGAAAATCTATCTTTTGCATAGTTTAATTATAAAACTATTTCGTCACAAATGCGTCACAGTTTTAAGTATTTTAACTATATCTTCTCGTAACGGTATAGGTTCAGATTCTCATCGTATTGTAAAACTTCAGGGTTATAGATAGGAAAGCTAATATCCTCTTTTTGTATATCAAGATAGGCTTTGCTTCTAAGTGTTACGGGGTCTATAAAGATACTTACAGCGTTTGATACATAGGTAGCACCCGCTTTTATCTTTGATCTTTTTTTTGAGTTTGATCTATTTGTATTGTTCGTAACATTTGTAGTATTGTTAAATATCTGCATATATTATTTCCCTTAATAGAAGAATATTGTAGCAGTTTTTTAATTTATAGAAGCTGTTAGAGGTTAGTGTACTAAGATTTTTAAATTTACTTGTTTCCTTTATTTAAAAATTAATCTGTTCAAAACTTTTATCAATATCTGACTTAGATGAATCCATTTTAAAATTATAAATATTCTGATGTATAGTTTTTAATTTTGAATAATTTAATAAACATTTTAACAATATCTTTCTTTTTAAATAACTTTTTAATGTTTTATCTTTAACAAAATAATTCATAGATATAAATATAATTTCATATTTAGAATATAAAATCACTAAATAATAAAAAGGCATATACAAAGATATCATGATTAAAGGTAATATAAAACTTTTAATATTACTTGTTAATTCTATAGTTGAATAATCATTTATTAATTTATTTATTGTAAATAAAATAATCACAGAACCTACTATACTTAAAATAACATTTATAATTTGTAAGATTAGTTTATAATCTTTCTTTTCAATATTTAATTCAGTGTAAGTTTTTAGCATTACTAAAATCGTTGTACTAAATACAAGAATAATTTCAATAACAATATTAAACGTATACATATTACAAATAAATTCAAAGAGTGCTATAAATTTAAGATTATCATATATAAGTTTCTTTATAAAATTTTGATTTTGAACTATTTTGCTATGATTCACAATGAGTCCAAAAGCTCCAAAAGACCAAATAAGTGATTCTTTTATCAATGAACTATCAATATACCCTATATATTTCAAAAAATGTATTTCATAATAAATATATATGGCGAATAAGATAACTATAATTTGAATTTGTCTTACAAATAAGAACTTTAAAAGATCTTTGAAGTATTTAAATAAGCTTTCCCGATCTTTTGATTTGTATATTGCATATGTCAAGAATCCAATAACAATTATAACTGATGCAATTTCTCTATTATTAAATTCCATATAATACTTTCCAATAAAAAATTCATATAATTAATATTAACATTTTTCCATCATAAATACGTCACAAAAAAGAAAAAAATCAATTTAGTGAATTAGATTTACAAAGAGTTCAATAAGAAGTGCTTGTTTTACGAAGGAGCTTACACTGAGGTAAGTGACTGAGTAGAATAAGTGCTATGAAGCAGAAATCTTTAGTAAAGATAGTTTAATAAATTGATTTATGAGTAGCGAATGTTAAAGAGGTAGTTTATCTATCGTCACTACCTCAAAATCTTTAAGCAATTCCTTCGAGCCCATAAGCACTTTGATCGTCATCTTATGTGGATGCCCGATAGCTATTGCAAAACCGTCACGTTTGGCTATCTTTAGAGCTTTTTTAAGCTGTCCCTCTATATATGCGTATTCAAGTTTATTATCTAAAAATATATTTCTTGATAATACCTTTACGCCGTTCTTTTTAGCTGTATCTACCGCTACGGACTTTGCAGTTGTACGGCTATCTACAAAATGAAAATCGTATTTTTTAAGAACCTTCATAAGCTTATCCATTGACTCATAATCAGCCGTGTACATACTTCCCGTATGGTTATTGATATATTTTGCTTTTGGGTATAGGTTCTTTAATAGTGCTATTCTTTTATCTATTTTTTCTATGCTGTCACCTATATGAAGCGTATCTTTCTCTTCATATTTAAAGCTTGTAGCTTGAAGTGGAAGGTGTATCATATATTGATCTAAAACTTGCGCCGCATTTGCCGAGTTCTTATGTCTTGGAGTTGGTGGTAAAAAAGACATATTTATAGGGTAGCCTACGGATTGAAGCAGTTTTACCTGAGATTTCCACGAAACATCATCTATAATGATCGCTAGCATAGGTTTAGAGCCTTTTAACATAGCTAAAGGGTCTTGGCTTTGCTCTTTTGCTTTCTCATCTTTACCTTGAACTTTCGGCTGTGCTATATCTTCAGGTTTTTGTGTTAGGTATATCTTATCAAACTCTTCGGTTTTCTCTTCAAAATATTTATCCATATCCTCAGGCAGATCATCATAGATACTCATCTTCTCTATGATCTTCTCCTCAGCAGTTTTTTGAATAGCCTCTTTATTGTCCCAATCGTTAAAGAACATAAAATAGCTTATCATAGATATGGTTGTAGTGATTAGTAAAATAGTTAATATTAGGTTTAGTAGATGTATAGGTTGTTTTTGTGTTTTTCTTTTTTTGTTTGTGTGTGTTCTTTTTGTAGTGTTTCTAGTTTTTTTTCTTTTATTTTGTGGCATATATTGTGTTTGTTCTCTTTATAGTTTTATTTCTATTTTAATTTTAAGAATTAAAAAGATGATGAGAATTTTCAAATTAGTTCAAGGCGGAAAGCCTTTTTTTTCTAGGAGTTTACTAAAAAGTAAATGACTAGAATAAAAAAGACTTTTTAACGCCGAAATAATTAAAAAGTATTATTATACTTTTAATTCTTATCTTGGTCTACTATTTTGTTAGCTGCTATCCAAGGCATCATAGCTCTAAGTCTTGAACCTGTTTGCTCAATTCTAGAGTTTCTTGAGATAGTTCTTTCTGCATTCATTCTTGGGTATCCAGCTTGACCTTCAAGGATGAAATCTTTTGCAAATTGACCATCTTGGATCTCTTTTAAGATCTGTTTCATTGCTGCTTTAGATTCGTCGTTGATAACTCTTGGACCTGAAACGTAATCACCGTATTCAGCAGTGTTAGAGATTGAGTATCTCATATCTGCGATACCACCCTCAAACATAAGGTCAACGATAAGTTTTAACTCGTGTAGACACTCAAAGTATGCCATCTCTTCTGGATAACCAGCGTCAACAAGTGTTTCAAAACCAGCTTGAACTAGTGCAGTTGCTCCACCACAAAGTACAGCTTGCTCACCAAATAGGTCAGTCTCTGTTTCATCTTTGAAAGTTGTTTCGATAATACCTGTTCTTCCTCCACCTACTGCAGAAGCGTAAGAAAGTGCAAGCTCTTTTGTTGTACCGCTTGGGTTTTGACCAACAGCGATAAGGTCAGGAATACCTCCGCCTTTTACAAATTCACTTCTAACTGTATGACCTGGAGCTTTTGGAGCTATCATAGTTACGTTGATATCTTTTCTTGGAGTGATTCTTCCGTAGTGGATGTTAAATCCGTGACCGAAAGCGATTGTTGCACCCTCTTTTAAGTTAGGCTCGATCTCGTTTGCATAGATCTCAGCTTGGTTCTCATCCGGTAAAAGGATCATTACAACGTCTGCTTTAGCAGAAGCTTCTGCAACTGTTAGTACTTCAAAACCTTTCGCTTCAGCTTTTGCCCAAGATGAACCGTCTTTTCTAAGTCCGATACATACTTCAACACCGCTGTCTCTTAAGTTCTCTGCATGAGCGTGACCTTGAGATCCAAAACCGATCATTGCAACTTTTTTAGACTTGATGATGTTAATATCACAATCTTTATCATAATAAACATTTAATGCCATTAAATTTTCCTCTTTATTTGATTTATGTCAGGATTATACCGAAATTTATATAAAAAAAAAGGAAAGCCAATTTTGGCTTCCCTTTTTATCGCTATATTTATATTTTAAAAGCCGCTGATCTGTACATAGTAAGATACAATATCTAGTATCGGCTGGATAAATACAATTGAAGCTATCGTAACTACTGCAGAGATACCGATAACTGTTTTTAAAGGGTTGTTTGCATTCCCTAAGTATTCCATTCTATCTTCTGGAAGTGGATCTTTTAGGAACATATAAACGATAAGTTTTAAGTAATAGTAAACTGCTACGGCAGAGTTAAGTGCCATAATAAGTGCTAATACAATATAACCTGCATTTACAACAGAACCTATGATATACATTTTACCCCAGAATAGTGCAAATGGAGGGATACCTGCATTACTTAACATAAACAGACCCATAATAGATGCACCTACAGGCGATCTTTTAACCATACCAGAGAATTTCTCAAAACTATGGTCACTGCTAAATCCGTGGTCGTGTTTAGTTCTATTTACCCATAACATTGCAAATGCCCCAAGGTTTGTAAATGTAAACAATGTCCAGTAAAGGAAAAGCCCTTGTGTTGCTTGAGTTGTTCCAATTAGGATCGTAGCCATTACAAAACCAGCGTGTGAGATAGATGAGTATGCAAGCATTCTTTTCACATCTGTTTGAACAAGTGCGATAATGTTTGCTAAAGTCATAGTGATAACTACAACTCCGTAAAGAATAGCATCTACCCAAGCGTTATTTGTACCAACGAATATCTCGAAAAATCTTAATGCAACAACAAATACCGCGATCTTTGGAACGATCGAGATATAACCTGCCATTGCAGAACTTGATCCCTCATAAACATCTGGTGCCCAGATTTGGAAAGGTACAAGTGTAAGTTTAAACCCAAGTGCTGCTAGCATAAAGATCACACCAGCTAAGATAACTGGGTAGTTCTCAAAGTTGCTTGCAGTTAAGCTTTGTGATATTTGACCAAGCTCAACACTTCCTGTTAATGCATAGAATATCATTGAACCAAAGGCAAAGAAAGCAGCAGCTAAAGCACCCATCGTAAAATATTTTATAGCAGCTTCCGTTGATCTTTCACGGTTATGCATAGCAATCATTGCATATAAAGACATAGATGCAGTCTCTAAACCTACAAAGATAAGGATTAGGTTATCAGATGCAACCATAAACTGGAAACCAGCAGTCATAAATAAGAACAGTGCAAAATACTCAGGGTATCTATACTCGTTGAACTTCTTTTTTGAAAGTGCTAGAAGTATAAATAGACCAGAACCAACTAGAAGGATGATCTGTGCTAGTATTGCTATACCGTCCATTAACATAACATCAAAGAAACCTCTTACTGCGCCGCTGTAACCTATAACAGAACCTAGATCTATTAGTAAAAACAAAATAGTTAACATAACATACATAGATTTATGTAGGTTCTTATTTGCAAGATCGATACAAAGTATTAATAAAGCTCCACCGACAGCTATAAGCATCGGTACTAATGATGCAAGATTTAAACTTGCTAAATCTATTGAGATTGGCTGTATCATTATTTAGCCTCCCCTATTGAATTTACTTCGGCAATTTTAGCTTTTGCCTCCGGTGTTATAGCTTTTAAGTGCATAATTTGTACAAGCTGTTTTACAGATGTATTAACTGGCTCTAAAACAGGTTTTGGATAAACACCAAGATAAACAACAAGCATAACTAAAGGTATAAGACCTGCTAGCTCTTTACCGTTAAGATCTTTTAGATCTTTGTTCTTCTCATTTGTAACTGGACCAAAGAACGATTTTTTATAAAGTACAAGCATATAGATTGCACCTAAAATGATCGTAAGACCAGCTAGTATAGTGATAAAAGGTGAAACCTTAAAGAACCCTAGCAGTGATAAGAACTCACCAACGAAACCAATTGTAAGTGGAAGTCCTACAGAAGCCATAAGCATGATACCAAATATCGTTGCATAGTTAGGCATAACTGAAGCTAAACCTCCAAACTCGTTTATCATCTTTGTATGACGTCTATCATAGATAACACCCACAAGCATGAACAGTGCACCTGAAACGATACCGTGAGAGATCATTAAGAAGATAGATCCACCGATACCCTCAACATTTAGTGCAAACGTACCAAGTATGATTACACCCATATGTGAAACAGATGAGTAAGCAACAACCTGCTTCATATCCTCTTGTGCATATGCTACCATAGCAGTATAGATAATAGCGATCACACCTAAAATAGCCATAGGTATCATCATAGCTACACTCGCATCTGGAAATAGAGGAAGTGAGAATCTAATAAAACCGTATGTACCCATTTTAAGTAGTACGGCTGCAAGTATAACAGAACCGATAGTTGGTGCTTGACCGTGCGCATATGGAAGCCATGTATGAAATGGTACCATTGGAACCTTGATAGCAAAACCAAGGAAAAATGCAACAAACAGCCACATCTGCATATCGTATGGCATTAGAAGCATATTCCAATCTTGTAGTGCAAAACTCCAAGTTCCTGTTGTTTGGTAATAGACATATCCAAGATACAGCATACCTACAAGCATTACAAGTGAACCTGTAAATGTATATAAGAAAAACTTGATAGATGCATATATTCTTAGGTTTCCACCCCATGCACCGATGATATAAAGCATTGGTACAAGTGAAAGCTCCCAGAAAAGATAGAAGATGATCGCATCTAAAGTTACGAATACACCAACCATTGTCATCTCTAAGAATAGAACCGTGATAATAAGGTTCTTTAACTGTCTAGTCTCTGTAAGACCTATAATAGCTATCATAGTCATAAACGTAGTTAAAATAACTAAGAATAAAGAGATACCGTCAACTCCAAGGTTATAGTTTATACCGTAAGCTGTAATTACAGGGATAAACTCGCTAAACTGTAATCCGCCGTTAGTATTGTCAAAACCTGCCCATAAATAACATGAAATAATAAATTCGATTAGAGTTACGACAATACCGTAAGTTCTAATACTATCCTTATCTACAACAAATGCAATTGCAGCTGCAAACGCCGGAAAGAATATTAATATTGATAAAATGTGTTCCATTCATTCACCCCTTACTTTAATCCGGCTAGCGCTACAGCTAGAACCAATAATATAGTTACACCAGCAGCCATCCATTTTAATGCACCAGATAAGTTTCCTGAGTGCATAGCTCTTGCTTCGCCACCTGTACTGTAAACCGCTTTTGCAATAGCATCAACGATAGTATCAACGATCTTAAGATCGATCTCTTTCCAGCTAAATCTTGACATAGCTAGATAAGGTTTATTGATAAGGTTTTCTAACATATGTGGTATATAGTATTGGTTTGCCAATAGTTTATAACAAAATCTATGTTTCATACCCTCACTAAAATATGTACCGCTTTTTAGGTATCTAATAGCTGCAAATGCAATACCACTGATCGCTATTGCACTTGTAACTGCTATTAACATATATAGTGTTTCGTGAGATACATGAATCTCAAGCTCTGGAAGTTTTGTAGTTATCATAGCTACAAAACTATCTTTGAACCAACCTGCGATGATAGCTAAGATTGCAAGCGGTGTCATAGCAGCGATCACGAAAGGATATGTTTCGTGTGGATGATAACCGAATTGTTTAAATCTCTCTTCACCGAAGAATACATACATAATAAGTCTAAATGAATAAAATGCAGTAAGACCCGCTGTTATCCATAGGATCGCCCATAAAATATAAGCGTGGTGACCAAATGCAACCTCTAAGATAAGATCTTTAGAGAAGAAACCTGCTAGCGGCCATATACCAGCTAGTGCAGTTGAAGCGATTATCATAATGATAGCCGTCCCTTTCATATGCTTATATAGTCCACCCATATTTTTAATATTGATCTCATCATTTGTTGCGTGCATTACGTTACCAGCACCTAGGAACAGTACTGATTTAAAGAATGCGTGAGTTGCTAGGTGAAATAGTGCTACCCAGTATGCACCAAGACCAGCTGCAACGAACATATATCCAAGTTGAGATAGTGTTGAGAACGCAATGATCTTTTTGATATTTGTTGCAACAAGTGCTTGAGATGCTGCAAAGATAGCAACAAAAGCACCAAGACAAGCGATAAAGTATCCAACCTCAGGAACAACTGTAAATATCTCATTTGCTCTAACAACTAAATAAACACCAGCCGTTACCATTGTAGCCGCATGGATAAGAGCCGAAACAGGTGTAGGACCCTCCATCGCATTTGCAAGCCATTGGTTAAATGGAAACTGTGCTGATTTACCCATAGCACCGATAAATAAGAATATCGCGATAGCTACAACTAAACCGTGACTTAATGTATCGATCTTAGCGAACACTTCATCATATTGTAAAGAACCTAGGTTCCAGTAGATTAAGAAGATACCAACTAACATACCAAGGTCAGCTACTCTATTCATAATAAACGCTTCGTTTGCCGCGTAACCTGGGCTGATCGAAGAGTGTGGAGATAGTGTAGAAAAAGGTGAGTTATAGATATCTTTTACTAAAGGTTTATCCTCTTTATGATACCAAAAACCGATTAGTCCCCATGAACAAAGACCAACACCTTCCCATCCAATAAATAGACCTGCAAAGTTATCACTCATAACAAGGATCATCATAGAGAACACGAAAGCTGAAAGCCATGCAAAGAATCTATTAAAGCTCTTATCGTGATCCATATATCCTATAGAGTGGATATGTACCATTGTAGATACTATCGTTACAACAACCATCATAGTTGCACTTACAGGATCAACAACAAAACCAAACGGTATATCGATATTTCCGATAACTATCCAATCAAGCATCTTAACATGTACGATATTACCTTCCATTACATAAAATAATAGAAGTATCGATGTAAGCATAGATACACCTAATAGTGCAGATGTGATAATACCTATAATAACGTTTCTTTTACTTTGTGAAAAAAGTGCTGCAAAAAGTGACCCAACTAGTGGAGCAAAAAGTGCAATATATAAATACTTTTCCATCATCTATTAGCCCCTCATACTTGATATATTATCAAGATCGATTGTATTTTTTCTTTTGAACAGTAAGATCAATAGACCAAGACCTATCGCTACCTCACTTGCTGCAATCGCAACAATAAAGAAAGCAAACATCTGTCCCGTAAGATCTCCGTGAAATTTAGAGATCGCAGCCATACCGATATTTACCGCATTTAACATTATCTCGGTAGAGAAAAAAAGCATTAAAAGATTTTTTCTCCTAATAACTCCGATCATACCGATAAAAAATATGATCGTACTAAGTATTAAATAATCATTTAATGTCATTTCATATCCTTTGCGATCTCTGAGTCAACTTTATGATCATCGATCTCTTTGTCGCTTAGCTCTGTATAAGAGATATCCATCTTCTTACCTGCTAAGATAATTCCACCTATCATTGCAACTAAAAGCATAACTGCCGCAACTTCGAATGGAACTAAATATTTTGTAAATAATACTAAACCTACATCTTGTGCATTACCGTATTCAGGATGTACAGGATATAGTGCCTCTACATTTGCTCCAATAAGCGGTGCAACAAAAATAAACACTACTAAAAGTGCTGCTAATCCACTTAGTAAGAACGTAAGTTTAGGATTTGTAACACTCTCTTTAACCTCTGATATAGTATCAAAAAACATCATACCGAAAGCATATAGAGCCATTACAGCACCCGTATAAACTATGATCTGAACAACTCCAAGGAAATCTGCATCTAAGATAAAGAAGAATGCAGATATGAAGATCATACCGGCTGCAAGTGAACTTAAAGCATACAGTGCATTATTTGTAAACACTGTAATACTAAACATCGCTATTACTAAAAATGCGAATAGATAAAAAGCTACAACTTCAAACATTTTTAACCCTTAATATGCCAACGGCGTTTTTTTGATTTTTTTATCTGCATCAGGTGATACTGCACCAAATCCAGGATACTCTTTTTGATCTTTTAAGAACTCAACAGGAGTTAAAAGATCATCTTTAAGAACGAAGTGAGCTCTTTGTTCACTAGCATTCTCATATCTACCACCGTGAACGATAGCAAGTTCAGGACAAACTTCCGCACAATAACCGCAGAAGATACAACGTCCAAGGTTAATAGTATATTCTGTAACCTCTTTTCTGCTGTTCTCATCTATCTTTGTATCCATCTTAATACAGTTTGCGATACAGATCTTTTCACAAAGACCACATCCGATACATCTATTGTGTCCACTCTCTAATAGTCCAAGAAGCTTATGTACTGCTCTATATCTAGGACCGATAGGAAGTTTCTCTAAAGGATACTTTACGGTGTGCATTTGATTATTGAAAAGTGCTTCTTTCATAATCGTAAAAGTGATCTTTAATCCACCGAAAAGCTCACCTTTTATAGATCTTTTAAAACCACGTTTAAAAGCTTCCCATCCTGTTTTAGGATACGGTTCTATATCCATTAATTTATATTCTTGAGTACCCAAATTTCTCTCTTTTAATTTATCAAAACTCATTACTGCTCCTAAAACATCATCACAATACCAGTAACAACTACGTTAATAACTGCTAGAGGCATTAGGATTTTCCAACATAACCACATCAATTGGTCAGGTCTTACGTGAGGCCATGATGCTCTTGTCCATAAGAAGAAGAATATCAATGCTGCAACTTTTAAGATAATAGCAATTCCTCCAGGGATAAACCATAGGTCATTGAATCCACCTAGGAATACGATAGCTGCTAAGAATGCTATTGTATAAAGGTTCGCATACTCTCCAATAAAGAACATACCCCATCTCATACCACTGTACTCAGTAGCATAACCAGCAACAACTTCCGCTTCATGCTCTAAAAGGTCAAACGGTGTTCTATTTGTCTCAGCAAAACCTGCGATCAAGAATAAAATAAACGCTAAAGGTTGAGACCAGATAAGCCAGTTGCTAACTCCACCGAACTGATAGTTGTTGATATCGATAAGTGATAAACTTCCAACGATCATTAAAGGTGTAAGTAAAGAAAGACCAGTAACAACCTCATATGAAAGAAGTTGAATAGCAGTTCTTGCTCCACCTAGCAATGCCCATTTATTAGCACTTGCCATACCACCTAGTAGCGGTCCGTAAAGTCCTGAAGCCATTGCTCCAAGTACAAATAACACACCAACATTAACATCTGAGATGATAGGTCTTACCGTATAACCAAAGATTGTGAACTCAGGGAAGAACGGAACCGCACTCATTGCGATAAATGCTGTTGCCGCAGTGATAATCGGAGCTATCATAAAGATAGGTTTAACTGCATTTTGAGGTATAAAGTCCTCTTTTGTAAACAGCTTAGCACCATCTGCTAATATTTGTAAAACCCCTGCAGGACCAACATGTTTTGGTCCTAAACGTCTTTGCATAAATGCTAACACTTTTCTTTCAAAATAAGTTGTAAAACCAGCTAATGCCGAAAATACTAGTAGAATAACAAGTATCTTTACAATTGTTTCTATAATAATACTACTTTCCATATTAACCTCACACCTTCTCTATTACGGCTTGATTGAATCTATAAGTGCCGAATAGTTTTTCAGTTTCTATTTTTTTATCAAAAGTTGAAATGTAACCGATTTTACCATTTATTTGATTATCAATTATAACTTTTAACTTAATATTATGATTATTTGCATGAACCGTTACGATATCACCCTCATTTACTTCAAAATGTTTGCTTCCGTCAGTTGATAGGTAAAGAGCAGTTTCTTCATTTAGTTCATGTGCCTTTTGCGTAAACTCGTTTACTTGATTGATAGGGTTTGCTCTATAGATAATAGTGTCTGCAACCTCCTGATTTAGGATATCTACAACTTTATCTTCAGCTAAAGCACTCACTTCGATATTTTTAAGAAGATAACCTCTATCTTCACTTCTATCGTTTTTAAAGCAGTTTGGTAATGTGTCAAACTCAACCGCAGTGTATCCTTTTGAAACAGGTAACATAGCAGTATAATCTATAGTCTCATCAACTTCAATACCTAATGCTTTTGCTATATCATTTAGCTCATATCCATTGTATGATAAAGCTGCATTTGTAGGTACTACTCTTTTATCGATATTGGTAAATGTTCCCTCTTGTTGATTAAGTGCAGGCATATCAAGATCACCATCACCTAAAGCGCTTAGTTGGAAATCTGCTGCTACGTTGTACCCAACGCTTGAACCACTCTCTACAGGATCAAGATCACAGATCAGACTTACACCTAAAGTGTTTGTTTGAGTTGGGATTACAACTATATCAAACTTTGTATATTTCTCTATAAGTCCACATAGATATGCTAGATTTTTAGCATTTGGATGAGAGATGATATCTTCACCAATAATTAGTGAGAATGTATCTTTTTTATCAAGCATAGACTCGATAAGTTCAAGTAAAGACTCTTCTGAGTTAATGTTTTCTAAAAGTTTTGTATAAGTGAACTCAACTTGTGTTTCAACTTTTTTAGGTACAACTTTCTTAACCTCTTTCTCTTCACCTGTCTCTTCATCTTTTACGATCTCTACAACTGTTTCTTTTACATTTTCAACAACTGTTTTAGTTCTAGTCTCTCTAAAAGAGCTAAGATAGTTAGCAATAGATTCTGGTAAATCTTCACCGAACTGATCAAGTATAAAATAAAGTACTGATTCTTCAGCTAGAGGGTTGTGTGCTATAGTCTCTATAGTCTTACCTTTTTTACCGAAACCTTCAACGATAGGGTCACCGATAGGATGGAAATAAAGACCTGCACCTTTGTTCATTGATATTGCATTATTAAATGCATATCTAGTTGTAGGGTGATCTGATTTTAAGAATGATCCTACACTGATAAGGAAATTGCTATTATGGATCTTTTTAACATCTCCGCCGTAAAGAAGTTTTCCTGTTACGCTTGAGTAGCTATCCATAAATGTTTTATAAGCATAAGCATCGCTATTAACTAGTTTTACACCTAGTTTCTCTTTGATCTTTTGTAAGATAAGTGCCTCTTCATTTGTTATAAATGAATTGAACTTTATAGTTTCGCAAGATTTAAACGTTTCAACAGCTTTTTCAAAAGCACTAAGATCTTTAGATGCAACTCTATTTTCAAAGTCGTATCCAAATCTTGTGCTTCCGCTAAGGCTTGTATAGTGTGAATCGTTAGTTACTCTATAGATTATTTGGTTTTGATTGTTTTCGATAGATTCGTGCTTAACTTCATAATAGATAAGTGAACAATCAGAACTATGTGGATTTGCCGCAGGTATCTTTGTAAGTTCCCAAGCATTTGATTTATATTGAAAATCACTGCTTACAAGTGCTCCAACAGGACAAACAGAGATACACTCACCACAATCGGTACATTTATCCTCTTCAAAACCTATTAAAGATTTATTTAGTTTGTTCCACATTGCATAAGCATCTTTTGGCATAGTTGCTTTAAAGTTAGCATCAAGTGCATCTGCACCTCTTTTTACCGTGCTTAATGCGTTTGAACCTATCATATCTTTACAAATAGTAACACACTTTTCACAAACGATACATAGACCTGGGTCATACTTCATTACACCCCAGTCTTGCGCAGGTCTGTTTACATCTTTTACCGCATAGCTTTGTGAGTCAACTTTCATATATAGTGAATAGTTTTGCAGTTCACACTCACCGCTTTGATCACAAACACCGCACTGTAAAGGGTGGTTTACATCGTAAACCTCCATAATAGCACGTCTTTCTTTAACGATATTTTCAGTTACGGTCTTAATATCCATACCGTCTTTAACTTTTGCATTACAACCGTAAACCTGCTTACCGTCAGCCTCAACTAAACATACTCTACACGCTAGAGTTGGTGTACATCTGGTCACATAACATAAAGCAGGGATAAATATACCGTTCGCTCTTGCAACGTTTAATATAAATTCACCCTCTTTAGCTTTACATTCTTTACCATCGATAGTAACACTAATTAATCCACTCATCCCTCAACCTTACTTATACTTACTTGCTTAAATCGGTAGCCAGAGGATACCAAATCACAACTTAATCCATTATCAAAAGTCGGGTAAACCGCCACGGTTCCCTTAATTGTACCATCTACTTTAAATTTTCTTTGTACCGTTTGATCACCGAACTTTATATTCACATTATCCCCTGCAGAGATCTTTGCCGCTGTTGCAAAAGCCTGTGATCCTCTTAAGTGAGTATCGGCTTTTAACCACGGTGATCTTGCAGTTGCTTTATTAAACTGATGAAGCGGCTCACATCTGTATATAACGGTACCGTTATAAGTATCGATCTCTTCAACTTCATCAAGACTCTCTTCGATCTTGGTATCCATATTATCTAAGAAGTAACCCCTTAGGTCGTTCCCGCTATTATCGTAACCGTAATCTAGATCGTCAAAATCTATATCTTTAAAACCTTTATCCTTAGGTAACAGTTTCGTATACTCGATAGTGTTTACTTTTTTGTCATCTTTAAATATCTCATTTGCTATATCGTTTAGACAAAAACCTTCAAACTCTAAGGCTGCATTTGTATTTACAACTCTTTTATCGATATTTACGAATGTACCCTCTTGCTGGTTTAGTGCAGGAATATGTACATCTCCCGTTCCATCAGTTCCTAAAACAAAATCTCCGTACTCGTTATACCCTACGAATTTTCCTTCAAACGGAGCATCAAGGTCACATATAAGACTAACTCCAAGGGTGTTTGTTCTAGCAGGTACGATTACGACAGATAGGTCAGAGTACTTCTCTATCACACCTGCAAGTTTACCCATATTTGAAGCTCTTTCATGTCCATATAGGTCAGTTCCTAAAATAAGAGTTTTTTGCTTTTTGGTTTTAAAACGTTTAAGGATATCCTCAAGCTCCTCTTCACCTACGTTTGATTCGGCACTTAAATAACCGATATCAAGATCATCAAGGTATGCTTTTATATCTCCGCCCGCTTTTGTTACAAAATATGAAGCAAGAAGAGCTAAAACACCCTCTTCACTTCCCACTTCGTATTTTATAAACTTAGTATATTTATTTTTTAAAGCTTCATCATCTATCGGGTGCATATAGATAAACTCTGCTCTTTGTTTCTTTGTTGCTATATTAACGTTATATTTTACAACAGGGTTGTCTCTGCTGATACGAGTTCCAAGCATTATAATAGCGTCAGACTGAGCTATATATGAGTTGTCCGTATCATAGAACATTTTGCCCGTAATAGCTCTATATCCATCCATAAAAGTTTTATAGTTGTATGCGTCTTCATTTACAAGCTTGATACCAGTCTCTTTTTTTAGACGTTGAAGTATCATAGCCTCTTCATTTGTGATATAAGAGTTAAATCTTATACCCTCAGCACTCTTAATTGCATCAACTGCTCTTTGAAGATCTTTTGGATCGTTAGAGCTTTTTGGATTTTCAAAATTAAAACCAAATCTTCCTGCACCGCAAAGTGAAGAGAATTCAAAGTCGTTCTTAACACGCATGATCTTAGATTTATATTCAAAGTTATCATCACGCACTTTTTTCACATCGTAGTATATTGCACAACCACTGCTACAATGTGCACAAGTTGCAGGTATCTGTTTTGATTCCCAAGCATTTGAGCTGTATTTATAATCGGTACTTACTAAAGCTCCCACTGGACATACAGAGATACAATCCCCACACTGCTCACATCTGCTCATCTTAATATCGATCTGTGATTTATAACCGCCTGGTTTAATATAAAGTGCAGCCGTTCCTATGATCTCGTTACAAGTATGAACACACTTCTCACACATAATACAAAGGCTTGGATCGTAACTTAATACTCCCCACTTCTTTTGTTTTCTTAACTGATCTTTTGTAGTGAACTCTTGTGAATCAACTTTAAACTCTAAGGTTTTATTTTGAAGATCACACTCACCGCTTTTATCACATACTCCACACTGTAAAGGGTGGTTTACATCATAAAGCTTCATAATATTTTGTCTATGTTTAAAAAGCTCTTCATTGTTAGTTGTGATAACTGAACCGTTCACAGCTTTTTCTTGACAGCTTAGAACCTGCCCCTCAACACCCTCTACATTTACTACACACATTCTACAAGATGCTATAGGTGCTACCTTTGTAAGGTAACACATTGTAGGGATATAGATATTGTTAGCTCTTGCGATCTCTAAGATTGTTTGACCGTAAGTTCCGCTGCACTCTTTACCATCGATAGTGATAGTAAGAGCTTTTCCTCTATGTATTACTCTTTCACTCATACTGCCACCATTCCTATATAATAACATCTCATACATCTCTCAGCTTCAGCTTGCGCTTCTTCAGCCGTGAAACCTAGATTTACCTCTTTATTGTTATCGCGTCTAACTTCTGTCTCAAGCTTTAAAGAGTTCTCTCTTGGAAGACCTGGCATCCATCCAGTTATCTTCTCAGCTTTATTATAAACTCTAAGTCTATTGAAGTGATCCTCCATGATCTCTTCATCTAAAAGTGAAGTCTCACCATCATAGATATATCTGCTTATAACAGAAGCTGCACGCTTAGCTTGACCAACTGCATTTACAATAGTCATTGGACCATACTCACAGTCACCTGCAGCAAATAAGCCCTCTTTATTTGTCATAAAGTTCTTACCGTTTGTTTGGATAGATGACCATGATGTCATCTCGATATTCCACTCTTCAGGTAATATCTGTAGATCAAGTGCTTGTGATACGGCAGGAACAACATAATCACACTCAATATCTTCCGAAGCACCCTCAACTTTAACTAACTGTGGTCTTCCTCCGTCTGGATCAGGCACCTGCTCATATTTATCTACTCTTACACCTGTTATCTTACCGTTATCATCATAGATAGTATCGATCGCAGAATAGAATATAAACTCTACACCCTCTTCTACAGCTTCTGTGTACTCTTCAAGTGTTGTGTTTCTAATAATAGTCTTCTCATCACGACGATAAAGCATTACTACTCTTTTAGCACCCTCTCTAATAGAGCATCTAACAACGTCCATAGATGTAAAACCACCACCTACACAAACAACTGTTTTATCTTTTAGATCTTCACTTGCAGGACTTCCGATCTTATATTTATGCCAAAGGTTAACTTTATCAAGCATATCGATAGCACCCCAATAACCTTCAAAGTTCGGGTTTTCGTTCTCACATCTTATCTTTTTTGAAAGCCTTGCACCAAAAGCAAGAAGTGTTGCGTCAAACTCTTCATGTATCTCTTTTAGTCTAGCAGCATCTACTCTATGGTTTGTGATAACCTCTACTGTAGGTAAAGCGGTCACTAGCTCGATATCTTTGTTATACTTCTCTATTGGCATCCTATACTGAGGTACACCAACAGCAACCTCGCCGCCAAGAACTGGAAGCTCTTCAAAGATAGTTACAGCTATTCCTTCTAAACCAAGGTAATAAGCTGCCGTAAGTCCAGCAGGACCAGCACCGATAATAGCAACTTTTTTACCATCATTTTTAGGCTTTTTAGGTTTTAGCGGATGGAACCAATCCATCTCATGATCCGTCTCATAATCCGCACCTATCCTTTTTAGCTCCATAATAGATATAGGCTCATCAAGGTTAGAACGTCTACATGCATCCTCACACGGATGTGGACAAACTCTACCACAAGTGTGAGCTAAAGGCATTGTTTGTCTTGTTGACTTTAATGAATCCTCAAAGTTAAGATCACGAACACCTTCAATATAACCAGGGATATCAACATGTGACGGACACATATCCATACATGGTGCAGTTACATTTGCTATAAACTTACTTGAATCGTTTCCGTACCAAGGTGATGCTTTTTTATTATTGATACAATCTAAAAACTGATCTTCAAAATGCTCGATCATTTGTAAAATTGGAGTAGGAACAGTTTTTCCTATCTCACATTTACTTGTACTTTGCATAGTTGAACTTATCTCTTTTAGATGATCAAGGTCACTTAGTTCACCCTCACCGCGAGCTATCTTATCAAGTAGATCGTAAAGTATTCTACCGCCCCAGCGTCCCGGTGCACATCTACCACAGGCTTCGCTGTACTCTTGATACTGTCTTGCATAGTTGCTTGCAAGCTCAATTACATCTACAGTTGAATCAAAAAGTGCGAAACCGTCCCATCCTACGAACGCTTTCGTTTCATTATCGCTATCGTAAGATGCAGGTAGTTTATATGAACTATCAGCCCAATCATCGGTATTTTTACCGCGATTATCTACTAGTTCACCTTGCCAAGTTGAAAAATATAATTTAGACATAATCAACTACTCTGCAGCTTCTTGTGTCTCTTTAATTTCAGGAGCTGTTTTTTTAATCACTACAGTCCAATCAACTTCGTTGAATTTTAGTGAGTTCATTAGTGTATAGTTGTTCTCTTTTACAAGATCAGCTACTTTTTGAACAGGAGAGAAATCACCTATCTCAAATAGGAATATACCGTTCTCATCCTCTTTTATATCGTTTGCCATTAGTTCAAACATTCTATCATAGAAGTTATCTTTTAACGGTCTTAAATCGTATCTTTTCATTATCTAACTCCTATCTGTCGATCTCACCAAATACGATGTTTAGGTTACCGATAATAGTAACAACATCCGCTAATTGGTGTCCTGGTAAAATATCTTGTAAAAGCCCTGTATGCCAAAAGCTAGGTGCTCTTAGTTTTAGTTTGTAAGGGTATGGTGAACCATCAGATTTTATAAAGAATCCTAGCTCCCCTTTTGGTGATTCTGTTGCAACATAAACCTCACCTTTAGGTGGTCTCATACCTTGTGTTACAAGTACGAAGTGCTGCATTAAAGAGTAGTTTTGAGTCATCATATCCTCTTTACTTGAAGAGATATACTCAGGTGCATGAGCCATTAGCTGACTATCGCTATCTTTATACATTGGGATAAGTTGAGTTAGTATCTTCATAGATTCTCTCATCTCAGCCATATAACACTTATATCTTCCGTAACTATCACAAGTATCTGCTACAGGAATATCAAAATCAAGCTCTGGGTAAAGACCGTAAGGCATCTCTTTTCTTAAATCCCATTTGATACCGCTTCCTCTTAATGTTGGACCACTACATCCCCAAGATTTTGCCATCTCAGGTGTTAAGATACCAACATTTTCAAGTCTCATTTTCCAGATTCTATTCTCTGTTAAAAGACCCTCGTAAACCTCTATCTGTTCTGTTAAAGTTTTAATAAACTTCTCAAGATCAGGGATAAAAGTATCAGGAATATCTAAAGGAACACCACCTATTCTAACAGCAGAGTGTGTAAGTCTTGCTCCACAATAATCCTCGATAAGATCCATTGCATACTCTCTTTCACGGAAAGCATAAAGGAACACAGACATAGCCCCAACATCAAGTGCGTGAGTAGCTAGCCAGAAAAGGTGTGAGATGATTCTATTAAGCTCTAAAAGCATAGTTCTAATAACTTCTGCACGTCTTGGAGCTTCTACACCTATTAGTTTCTCAACAGCTAAAGCAAAGCCGTAGTTGTTTGAAGTTGCAGCGATATAGTCCATTCTATCTGTTGTTGGTAAGAACTCGTTATAGATCATATTCTCACCCATCTTCTCCATACCTCTATGAAGATATCCGATATCAGGATAAGCTTTAACTATCTCTTCACCTTGAAGTTCAAGTACAAGTCTTAACTGTCCGTGCGCTGAAGGATGCTGTGGACCGAAGTTAACAACCATTGTGTTATCTTCTCTTTCAAATGAAAGGTTCTCAAAAAACGGTTTTAATTTATTTTTTACTTGCATCTTCTATCCTATACTCTTTTACCAAGAGTTTTATTTTTATTTTCATCAAACTCTGTAACAAGTCTTGCACCGAACAATCTTACACCACCCTCTTCTTGGTATGCAAGTGGTGTATGCTCAGGCTCTTTACCATCTGTGATATCAGTTCCGTAAGGTACTTCATGACCAAGTCTTGAAAATCTTTCAGTGTCGTATCTATCAACAGCTGCAGCGTCTCTGATCTCAGGTCCGATAATATCACGTGCCTCTTTACCGAATATCTTATCAACCTCATACCATTGTGCAGCTTCATCACCGTGAAGCGGATATGTTTTTCTAAGGGGATATCCTTGCCAGTCATCAGGCATAAGGATTCTTTTTGGATATGGGTGGTTATTTAGTTTAACACCATACATATCTAACATCTCACGCTCAGCAAAATCAGCCATTCTAAATAAAGGATTTACAGATTCTATTGCTTGATCCTCTTTGATAAATGTTTTGATTCTTATTCTTTTGTGTTTAGTTGTTGAAAGCATTTCGTAAAACACTTCAAAACCGCCACGATCTGCTATAAAATCGATAGCGCTAAGCTCCATTAAAAAATCGTAAGCAAGTATCTCTTTAGCATGCTTTACAGCTGCGAAGTTATCCTCAGGTTTTACATACATAACTAAATGATCAAGCTCGATATATGCTTCACTAACTTCGATCTTTCTACCCATACTTAAAAAATCATTGCTAAAAGTTGAGTCGTTATAAACAGACTCTTTAGGAATTTGCGGTGTTACGTAAAATCTATCGTTGTAATAAGATTTTTGTTGTACATCGTTCTTTGGAGTATATTTTCTCATTACACTAACCTTTTTGGCTTAATTTTTCTAAAGATCGATTCTTTTCTGATCTTTTTTTGAAGCATCATTAATGCATATTGTAAAGTCTCAGGTCTAGGTGCACATCCAGGAAGGTAGATATCTACAGGAACTACCCTATCAGCACCTTGAACAGTTGCATATGTATTGAACATACCACCCGTATTTGCACAAGAACCCATTGAGATAACCCATTTTGGATCAGGCATTTGATCATAAAGTCTTCTCATAAACTCGGCATGTTTCTTTGTCAGAGTACCTGCTATGATAAGAACGTCAGATTGTCTTGGAGATGCTCTAAATATCGTACCAAATCTATCGAAGTCGTATCTTGATGCACCAGTTGCCATCATCTCGATCGCACAACATGCAAGACCGTAAGTCATTGGCCATAAAGAGTTACTTCTACCGAAGTTTACGATCTTATCAACCGTAGTAAGGGCAATAGGTGCCCCACCATCTGCTAAATAATTTACTTGATGCTGTGCCATTCAAGTGCTCCTTTTTTCCATGCATATATGAAACCTATGGTAAGTAATAATATAAATAAAATCATCTCGGCAAAACCAAACCAACCTAAAACTTTAAAATCGATTGCCCATGGAAACATAAAAATAATCTCTACATCAAATAGAATGAATAGTAAAGCCATCAAGTAAAACTGAGCTGAGATCGTATTTGGCTGCTTAGTTACCTCAGGTCCACACTCATAAATCGTACATTTTAATTTTTCCGTGTCAAGACGAGCCAGCTTTCTACTAACAAACCTTGATAATACAACTGTACCCCAAAAAGCTCCGAACGTTAGAACAAACATTACAAAAGCTCCGAAATACGGATGTGCAAAATCCATATGAGTCATAATTTCCCCTTAAATATTTCTCTTTGAGACTGTGTCGATTTGACACTGCCCCCATAATAATTGAACAAATAATATCCAACTGTAAGTAAATCAAAACTTAGAGTATTTTTTACTATTTATAATTTTTATACTGTGGGGTGAAATGAAACACTGTATGTTTCGAGGTGTGGTAAAATGCTACGTTAAGAAAATCTTATAATAAAAGTGGAGCCTTCGTTCTCAACGCTTTTGATATCAAGTTTGAACTTATGTATATTAATAATATTATTTACTATAGATAATCCAAGACCTAAAGAGTTATCCCAACCGTTCTTTGATACCCTAAAGAACTTATTTGTGATCTTTGATAGGTTCTTTTCACTTATACCTATCCCTTTATCTTGAACCTCTATGGAGTTTGTTGTTACATTAACAACAACTTCATCCTCAGAGTATTTTAATCCATTCTCGATCAGATTTAAAATAGCGATAGTGATAAGGGTTTCATCAGCTTCAATTACAAGCTCCTCACCTATCACACTTATCTGTCTTGAGGGATATCTATCTTTTAGATCGTTTGCGCACTCTATAGCTATCTTTTTAATATTGCAGTTGATGATATTTTTATTTTGTTTACCCTCATCAAGTTTCATAGATAGTCTTAATCTATCTATCATATTAGTAAGTCTTCCTGAGTTTGAAGCTATTTTGGTTAAGAACTTCTCTCTGATCTTTTCGTTTATATCTTGATCCTCTAATAGTGTCTGAGAGTAGCCTGTAATAACCGATATAGGGTTTTTAAACTCATGTGAGATTGCAGAGATGATATTGTCTTTTTGCTGGTTTGAGGCTTTTAGCTTTGCGGTGTATTTTGATTTTTGCTTATCTTTTTTTGCTAATGACTTTGATACTTTAGTTAATAGTTTTGTGATCTGATGATACTCTTTTGAAAAGTCTGAATTGATTGTTGAAGCTTTATTTTGCTTAGTAAGTTTTGTAAGAAACTCCAAGATCATATCTGTTTGCTTAGCAACATTTTTACTGATTTTAATAGCTACAAAAAATGCTATTGCTAAAAACACACCAAATATCATGGACATTTGAGCAACTAGATATAAAAACTCTTTATTTAGTTTTTCTATATCTTTTGCAACTCTGATATAGTAGGTCTTGTGCCCTATATCAAACTTTTTTGCCACATATAAAAGATCTTTATCTAAGGTTTTTGAGTGCCTTATAATATGTCCGTAGTCTTGATATTTAGCTTGGATAATCTCTGCACGGTTTATATGGTTATCCATAGTCTCTTTATCTCTATCACTCTCACCTATAACATTACCTGTAGCATCTATTATAGTTACTCTTGAGTTGATTAGTGATTTAACTTTTACGGCTAAAAAATCGATATTTTCAGACTTATCGATATTTAAAGATATAATCTTTGTATTGTTTAGTAGTTCCTCTTTAGCAAGAGTGATGAAAGTGTTTTTCATCCATATAAATGTAAATACGCCAGATATTAAGAAAATCAGCAAAAATATCGCTAAAAATTTTCGTAAAAATATCTGATGCAGTTTTAACAAAATATGTAACCCTCTCCTCTTACAGACTTGATGTACTCTTTTTTACCTTTGGGGTCTATCTTCTCTTTTAGTCTTTTTATAGCAACATTAACTGTTTTTGCTTTTTTCTCTAAAGAGTCTTCCCATACGTTTTCTAAAAGGTGTTCTCTGCTTAAAAGGATATCTTTATTTTTTAAAAACTCCAATAATAGATCGTGTTCTAGATGAGTTAAGGGAACCTCTTTACCCTCTATTTTAAACTTCTTATTTTTTCTATTATATTCGATATCTCTGTATTTAAGCATATCTACTTTATTTGAAGTTCTTTTTAAAACGGCATTAACTCTAGCTTTAAGTTCATCAAGATTAAAAGGTTTGGTTATATAATCATCACCACCCCTTTTAAAACCTTCGATAATATCATCACTGCTGTCTTTTGCCGTAATATAGATAACAGGTTGTTCATACCCCATCTGTCTTAGATTATTGATATAAACACTGCCTTCAGTTCCAGGAAGATTTCTATCCATAAGTATAAGATCGATATCCTCTTCATCAAGTATCTGTTTTACGTTTAAAGTATTAACACAACCGATAACTTCGAACTCATCTTTGATCAAAGTGTATTCTATAAGCTCTAGAATATCAACTTCATCCTCTACGATCAATATTGTTTTTTCCATGTAAAATTATATCCTATTAAACCTGATGTATCTCTCCACCAACATTTGCATATAAAAGTAGTGTAGCTATCCCTAAAGCACGGTCAGCAATTTTTTCGCTTTTTCTAAGAGCTCCAAGCATCTCATGGATCTTTTTATACTCCGTACCTTTTTTTGTTTGTTTTAAAAGATCTTTCTCTATAAGATCATACATATCATCTGTTTTATTCTCGTTTATCAAAACCTTATTATAAAGGTCTTGTGCATCATCGTTGCAAGCACAAGAAACCATTGCAAAAGAGTTCTCTAAAGCTTTAAGTGTAGCTTTTTGCATAGGTATTGCGTACTCTTTAACAATAACAATATCCACATCTTCACAAACATCTTTAAAACCGTTTATAAAGTTTCTTGTATTTGTAGAAGCTCTTAATATCTCGTTTGTTATCTTTAAAAACGATACGAACTCTCTAAGATCTTTTGCTTCTGGTTGATGAAGAGCAAGTGTAGAAACTATCTCATTATCTATCTCAGAAGTTTTATTGCTCATATTTACAATATACTTCTTAGCCTCATCGATCATTGACTTATCGCATGTGTCAAGCGAGTTCAATACAACTCTATTTGCATCGATCAAGCCTTGCATTAAAGCTTGTATCTTAGTTTTTATCTCTTCTTGTTTTGCTGCGTAATTTTTTAACATTATCCGAACCTTCCTGTAATATAATCTTCTGTTTTCTTCTCTTTAGGGTTGATAAAGATAGTTTCCGTCTCATCATACTCTATAAGATCACCAAGGTGGAAGAATGCTGTATAATCAGCTATACGTGCCGCTTGCTGCATATTGTGAGTAACTGTTACTATCGTATAATTCTTTTTAAGCTCAAGCATTAGCGCTTCTATCTTCTCAGTTGAGATAGGGTCAAGTGCAGATGTAGGCTCATCCATTAAAATAACGTCAGGTTTTACCGCAACTGTTCTAGCGATACAAAGACGTTGCTGCTGACCACCTGAAAGACCAGTTCCTGGTTGATTTAAAATATCTTTTACCTCATCCCAGATACCAGCACTGATAAGTGACTTCTCAACTAATTCATCACACTCGCTTCCTTTTCTAACAATACCGTGTTTTAAAGGTGCGTATGCAACATTCTCATAGATAGACTTAGGGAAAGGGTTAGGTTGTTGGAAAACCATACCTACTCTTTTTCTAACACTTACCTCATCAACATCTTTATCATAGATGTTCTTACCGTCGATTATAACATCACCTACTATCTTAGCTGAACTTACAAGATCGTTCATTCTATTAAGACATCTTAGGTAAGTTGATTTACCGCAACCTGAAGGTCCAATCAAAGCTGTAACCTTATTTTCGTATATCTCTAAGTTAAGATCGTGAAGGGCATGTTTCTCACCATACCAAAGATTTAAATTTTTTGTATCTATTTTTACTTTATTTTTAGCCATTGTTTTATTATTCCTCTTCTACCATTTTATTTCAAATTTATGTCTTAAATATACAGCTGCTGCATTTAACGATATAAGAACCGATAAAAGAACTAAAATAGCTGCTGCTGTTCTTTCTATATATGCCATCTCAGGACGTCCTGCAAAAGTAAATATCTGCGCAGGCATAACAGTAGCCGCATCAAATATGCTTCCAGGTGCATCAGGGATAAACGCAATCATACCAACGATGATAAGAGGTGCAGTCTCACCCATAGCTTGTGCCATACCAATAATAGATCCCGTCATAATTCCAGGGAAAGCTAAAGGCAGTACGTGGTCTCTTACAACTTGTATCTTAGTTAGACCAAGACCGTAAGCCGCTTGTCTAATACTAGCTGGTACCGATCTTAGTGCCGCACGTGAACTTACAACGATAATAGGCAATGTCATAAGTGCCAGAGTAAGTCCACCCACAACTGCAGATGATCTTGGAAGACCAAAAAGGTTGATAAATATCGCAAGTCCAAGTAAACCAAATACGATAGATGGAATAGCCGCTAGGTTATTGATATTTACCTCGATCATTTGTGTAAACTTATTATCAGGTGCAAACTCTTCAAGATAAACAGCAGTTGCAACACCTATTGGAAATGCTACGGCTAGTGTAACTATCAAAGTAAAGATAGTACCTATAGCAGCTGAATAGATACCTGAGTTTTCAGGGATCAAACTATCACCCGTAGTAAAGAAGATCACATTAAACTTTTTCTCTACTCTTCCATCTGCTATAAGCTGCTTTAGAGTTTTTAGGTTCTTTGATTTTAATCTATATTTATGCTCTTTTACATACATATCAACCTGATCATCAGCTAATGCCCATACAAGCTGAGTAGTACCCATAAGCTCAGGGTTCTCTTTAACTTGTCTAGGTATCTCTCTAAACCAAGCTCTAGATATTAAACTTCTATATTTTCTATCTACTGCCGATCTAGTTGACTTGATAGTTTTTTCATTATATGTAACTTCAACTTGAACATAAGTTTGATGAAAGGCACTTGTACCTTTCATTATCATATCACTTAAAAATATCACTAGAAAGAAGATTGATATTACAAGTGAACCTAAAGCTATACCTTTAAAGATCTTAGCGCTTCTATGTCTACTCTTTAAAGTTGGGTCGTAAAAAATATTATTATTTGTCTTTTCCATTATAAATTGCTCATCTTATATTTTTCTTTGAATTTTCTGATCATAGTAACAGAAACGATATTTAGCACTAGAGTTACGATAAATAGTATTAAACCTAATGCAAAGGCACTTAATGTGTCTGGTGAGTTAAACTCAAAGTCTCCTGTTAGTGCAGTTACGATCTGAACCGTTACTGTTGTCATATCCTCTAAAGGGTTTAAAGACATCTTATTTGCGTTCATACCTGCTGCCATAACAACAATCATAGTTTCACCAAGTGCTTTAGATATAGCAAGAAGTGAAGCTGAGATGATACCTGGTAATGCAGATGGTAATACGATGTTTTTAATAGTTTCTGCTTTTGTCATACCAAGAGCTAAAGAACCCTTTCTCATACTATCAGGAACAGCTGCAATAACATCATCACTAAGTGAAGAGATAACAGGGATGATCATAATTCCCATAACGATACCTGAAGCAAGAGCCGAGTTAAACGAAGCATGCATACCAAGAGCTTCAAATAGGTTTACTATAAAAGGTGCAACGGTAATAGCAGCAAAGAAACCGTAAACAACCGTAGGGATACCTGCAAGTATCTCTAAAAGAGGTTTTAATATCGCTCTTCCTTTATTGCTGGCATATTCGCTCATATAGATAGCACTAAACAACCCGATAGGGATCGCAACTAACATAGCAATACCGGTGATCACAAAAGTACCTACGAAAATAGGCATAGCACCGAACTTACTATTTGGAGTACCTGGGCTCCACTCTGTTCCAGTCAGAAAGTATACAAAGCTTTTAAGCTTGAAAAATTCTATCGCCTCAAAAAGAATAGAGAATAAAATACCAAAAGTAGTAAGGATAGAGATAGCAGCGGCCGATATCAAAAGCCCTTTTATCACATCCTCTTTTAATTTATTCATCTTGTTTCTTGAAGCAAACACTTGTTGGTTTGTCTCGTTGGTAGTCAAAGTTTTCCTTTATCTCGTCTTTAATTTGGTTATAATTTTACCCCTTTGCAGTTACAGCTTGATTACATTAGAAAATTGTATATTTTTTATCTACTTTTAACCTATAAATAACTTGTAAAAGAGTTATAATATTCAGACCTCGTATAAGGAGTTTATCGATGAAAGAGATACTAGATCTATATGAAAATAATAAAGATAGTATTGAAGATTTTATAAAAGAAACACTTGCTGCGAACGTTGATTCATTATCAAATCTAAAAGAAACAAATTTTAAAAAACTCTTTGATACTTTTATATCTTTAGAGCTTTTATATGTTGCAAATAAAGATAGTAAAAAACAAACATCTCCAAATATTTTTAAAAATAAAATAGACAAATCAAGAATAGGTGAATCAAGAGATTATCTTATAAAAAGAGTAAACAATGAAGATAATAGTGATACGGCATTTACAGCACCCTATAAAAGCAGTGCTACAAAAAATATGTGTATCACTATGTCTAAGATCGAGGGTGATGATATCATCTTGATGGATTTTGATCTTGTGAAACTTTTAGAGAGGCTAGAGCTTATAGAGGTAAATAGTTTCTTTACAAATATGACCAAAACCTTTTATGCGGTCACAGGTTTTTCTATGGTGATCCTATCTTTATTTATAATTTTATATGCAATGTATAGTTTTGGTTCAAGTTTATTATCGGTTCACGGAATGAGCATTGAAGCTATATTTAAACCGATCATTGCACTAACCTTAGGACTTGCGGTATTTGATCTTGCAAAAACGGTGCTTGAACAAGAGGTGTTCTTTAAAAGCTATTCAAAAAGCTCAAAACTGGAAGTAAGAACACTGACCAAATTTCTTATTACGATCATTATTGCACTCTCAATTGAAGCCTTGATGGTGGTATTTAAAATAGCGATCGAGAACTACGATAAGATGATAAACGCCTTTTATCTAATAAGCGGTGTGTCTATATTTATTATAGCCTTGTCTATATTTGTTTATATGACGAAAAAGAAAAAATAATAAATTAAAAAGTTAAGAAATTTTAAAAAAATAATTTTATAGAATTCGTAAAATTAACTATAAAGGGGTTTTTATGAAATTTTTTATCAGTTTTGTTATTTTAGTATTGAGTTTGAACTCTTACGCTTTAGAGTTCAAAGATGCGTCCAATGATATACAAAGGCAGGCTCCCCAAAAGGATATACTGCTCTCATTTAACGAATCGATAAAAGATGCAAGAAAAGCCGTAGTAAATATATCTACTACGAAAACAGTTGAAACCAACTATTCATCTATGCCGTTTTTCAATGATCCATTCTTTGAACAGTTCTTCGGTCAAAAGTTCAAAGGACAAACGCCTCAAAAAAGGGAGCAAAGCTCTCTTGGTTCAGGTGTGATAGTCTCAAGTGACGGATATATCATCACAAACAACCATGTAGTAAACGGTGCCGATAAGATCAAAGTTACTATACCAAACTCAGACAACCAAGAGTATGATGCAAAACTTATAGGTACAGATGAAAAAAGTGATATCGCAGTTATAAAAATTGAGGTAAAAGATCTTCCTTTTATAGAGTTTGCAGACTCTAGTAAAGCAAAAGTGGGTGATGTGGTCTTTGCTATAGGAAACCCTTTTGGTGTGGGTGAAACAGTTACTAGCGGTATAATCTCGGCACTTAATAAAACTGGCGTTGGTATAGCAGCTTATGAGAACTTTATCCAAACAGATGCTTCTATCAACCCAGGAAACAGTGGTGGTGCTTTAGTTGACAGCAGAGGTGCGCTTATAGGTATCAACACCGCTATCATCTCAAGAAGCGGAGGAAACGTAGGTATAGGTTTTGCAATACCTTCAAACATGGCAAAAACCATTGCAACAAGCTTAGTTAAAGATGGTAAAGTTATGAGAGGATACCTAGGTGTTTCTATAGGTGATGTCACTGGTGATTTAAAAGAGTTTTATAACAATAAAAAAGGTGCAATGGTCATAAATGTAGAAGATGATACACCTGCAAAAAAAGCTGGAATAAAAAGGGGAGACCTTATCGTATCGGTTGAAGATAAAGTTATAAAAAATGCAAATGATCTTAGAAATACAGTTGGGTTCATGGCTCCTAGATCAAAGGTCAAAGTTGTAGTTATAAGAGATAAAAAAGAGAAAACACTACTTGTAACATTAGGCTCTTTAAAAAGTGCAGTTGAGATTTCAAACGAAGGGTTTAATGCTTTAGAGGGATTAACTCTTAGTGAAGAGAACTCTTCAATAGTTATCACAAAAGTTAAAGAGAACTCAAAAGCTTCACAAAAAGGCTTTAAAGCTGGAGATATCATTTTACAAATAGAAGATATAAAAATAGACTCTATAGCTACGCTAAAAAAAGCACTAAAACTATATGAGGGTGCAAAAAGAGTATGGGTGCAAAGAGGCAACAGCATCTATGTAACTGTAATGTAGGCGGTTTATACCGCTTGCATAAGCTTTTATTTTAAAATTTAATCTGCAATTTCTTTCTATACAAAAGATATCAAATTTAGTAAAATTTTCAGATATTTTTTTAAGGGGATATCATGCAGATAGACTTCCATCATGCCGTTACTTATATCTGTGCAAGATATGCCGGATTTTCACACTATGAAGCTGATATTATTGCTTATAGTTCCCAATATGTAGATGATGCTACAAACTTTGGAACCATAAACTTTAGCAACGGTGCAAAATATACTAGAATAAACTCATCTGATGATAAATATAGAGTAGGAAACTATACAAACCTTCACAATACCCACCTTTTGATACCTTTTCATTTTCTCCCTGGAAATGCAGGACTGAAAGCAGGAGAAGAGCCTAAAGAGGGGTTTTATGAAAAACTAAAATGCACACCAAATAGTTATGTAGCAAAAGATATGATAAATGCCTGTTTTGAAGATAGGGATTCAAGCTACGCACTTCATCGATTAGGTATAGCACTTCATACCTATGCAGATAGTTTTTCCCATAGAGATTTTAGCGGCACGCCACACCTTTTAAACTCAATAAAAAATATCGATACAAAAAATGAAAAAGATAAAAACGATAAATCAAACATATTTTATAAACTAAGTGATACACTAAGAGGCTTAAAGAGCAAAGCTTTAAGAAGATTTCCCATAGGGCATGAGTATGCAAAAGACTACCCATATAGACCATATCTAATATGGTCATATAAAAAACAAAGCGATGAAGATAGTGTTATAAGAAATAATATACTTAATATGTATGACGCTGCAGTTGAAACATATAATATACTCTATGCATATAAAAATAAGATCAATATCTACAGCGATAGGTTTGATCATATTAGAATAGATGCAAAAAAATTTGACGCTCTTCTTTACAACTTTAAAAACTATACTTGCCAAAGTGCAGATAAAAGGCACAACCGTTGGTTAAAAGAGATAAACAATGAAAGGTTTTTCCCAATGGATGGAGATGTTTTGGAGTATAAACCTAAAGGTAAAGACTCTTGGAAATATCTAGCACTTGGAACCGATATGGAAAAAGAGGGAGGTGATGAGCTCTTTTTTTACACTCCGCACTTTTTAGATAGCAACTGGAAACTCTTTCACGATGCTTTGCAGATACATAAGTTTGATATAACTAATAAGATACTTCCAAACTACGGTATCTGTTTATCTTAACTCTTTTAATTTAGCTATATAACTATGCCCTAGATATATTACAAAAAACACCGTTGTAAAAAGTGCTATAAAAGGTATCATTGAGACTAGATAAAGTCCAAGAGACTTTAAACGAAACTCATTTTTATGTTTGTGTTTAATAAGTGCATACTCCTCATCACTCATAATAGTTGAGCTAATATCAAAACTAAGCATCTTATGAAAAAAGTAAAAAAAAGGGATATTAAAAGCTACAATATTAACTATAGGTATAAAATAAAAAGGGATCAATATGAAAAATAAAACCATCATAATAAATATATGTTTTACTAAAACCCAGATCGAGCTAAATATATTTGCATACCCTTTAAACTCTAGCTCGCTATAGTGTCTCTTTCTTATTATAGATAATATTTTAGGAGTTAAAAATCCTATAATGATCAAGGCTATAAATAAAGAAAAGATCATAATAAAAAGTGAACCCACCGTATAGATCAAAAAGCCTGCAATTCCTGAAGTGATAGAGTACTTTAGTAAAAAATCTATAATATTTATACCCGTATAGGTTTCGTTGATGGTTGTGACATTTTGTTCACCGTTTATATTCTCAACTTGTGAGCTTTGTATATTTATAGTTGATTGTTCCAATGAATCAACAAAATCACCTGCAATAAAGAAAAAGAAGATATACATAATAAGTAAGGTTAATATTAGCGGGTATAAGGCTATCTTCAACATCTCTTTTGTAAAAAAATCTTTTAAACTTCTATTTAATATCTCTATTTCATTCATCCGATCATTATACTTAAGTTTCTTTAAAGTTAAATTTATAAACTTTTAGATATTATTGCGGTTCACTAAAAAAACCTGCTGGTACTTTTTTTAGTATCGGCTAAATCCAAAGGAGACAATTTAATGGCTAGAATTAGACATTATGAAACGATGTTTATCGTTAAGCCTACTCTTACAGAAGAAGAGACTAAGGCACAAATCGAGCAAGTTATTGCCAACATAGAAAAAAACGGTGGTGAAGTCGTATCAACTGATGATATGGGAACTAGACCTTTAGCTTATGAAATCAAAAAGAACAAAAGAGGTTACTACTTCGTAATCTATTTCAAAGCACCTTCAGAGTCAATCATAGAGCTTGAAAGAACTTACAGAATTAACGAAGAGATCTTAAGATTTATCTTTATTAAATACGAAAGCAAACAAGAGATCGCTGCTTGGACTGCGATGAGCGATGAGGCTGCTAAAAAAGCTGCTAAATAAGGATTATAAATGTATAACCGTGTGATAATGATAGGAAACTTAACAAGAGACATTGAGCTTAGATACCTTCCAAGTGGAGCTGCTATAGCAAAGTCTGCAATTGCGACTAGTTTTAAATATAAAACAAGTACAGGTGAGCAAAAAGATGAAGTTTGCTTTTTAGATTTCAATGTTTTCGGTAAAAGTGCCGAGATTATCAACCAATATGTTAGAAAAGGATCTAAGGTTCTACTTGAGGGTAGACTTGTTTTTGAACAATGGACCGCACAAGACGGAACAAACAGAAACAGACACTCTTTAAGAGTGGAAAACTTTAAGTTCCTAGATAGCAAGGGTGACTCTCAAAACAGCGGTGGTGGATACAACAACCAAACACCTGCATATGACAACAACCCTTCTCAGCAAGTTGGTTACAATCAAAATCAACAAACACAGTCGTACAACAATAATAACCAAACGCAAAACGGCGGATACAACAATCAAGGTGGTGCGAATGAGCAACAAACACATTCGATACCTGAATATGATATAGACGAAGACGAAATACCGTTCTAGAAAAAGGGAATAAAATGGCTGAAAAAAGAAAATATTCTAAAAAATTCTGTAAATATACAGAGATGAAAGTTGACTACATTGATTATAAAAGAACAGATCTTTTAAAAATCTCAATGAGTGAAAGAGGTAAAATTATGCCTAGAAGATTAACTGGAAATGCAAAAAGAATGCAAGAGATGGTTGAGACTGCTATTAAAAGAGCAAGACATATGGCACTTGTACCTTACATCGTAGATACACAAAACGTTACAGATGCTGCTTACGCAAAGCACACTAACTAATATCTAAACGATATAAAAAAAGGGGAAGCTGTTTAGCTTCCCCTTTTTTATTGCCTGAAAAAAGATATTAACTCTCTGTTAATATCTTCATCTTTTCATCTTCAAGTTCTATATAAAGCTCTTTAATATCGTTTGATCTATATCTTTTTGTTGAATATTTTTGTCTCATCATAACTTTGAACATCTTTTTATCTTGCGTGTTTGGATAAGGCATTACGTTAATATTTTCAAACTGTATATTTTTATCCTCGTTTCTTAAAAACAATCTTCTTTTATAATCTTTAAAATCATCAAAACTCATACCATCATATTTTTGAAAAGCGTTAGAGTAAAAAGAAAGATATGTATCTATATCACTATTTTTCCAAGATTCTCTCCATTGATATACTTGAGAAAGAACTAAACTAATATCATCAATACTCACAGGTATATCACCCTTTTCTTGTATCATTAAAATAGAGTTCTTAAAATCAAACTTTTGATTTAGCTTTTTTATCCCACCGTTCTCTAAAGCGATACAACCTTGGGTAAACTCTTCACGCTCACCATCTTTTGGAAGACCATGTATCCAGATACCGTGACCATTTTTGTTTTGTAGTTTATCGTAAGCGTTTGGATAAGATGTTACAAAAGCTAAAGGTCCATAAAAAGGATCAAGATTTTTTGTTAAAAGATTTGTAAGCTCGTAAGTTCCAACAGGTGTTTTTAGATCACCCTCTTTACGCTTATCCCCTTTTCCTTTACCGATAAATACACTTTGGGAAAACTGCTCTTGAAACCTTTTCCCTTTCTTTGAGTAAAGTTTTAAATTTTTCATATCTTTTTGACATACTAAGATATGATCTATAGACTCATAATACCCTTTACTTACATCTTTTCCTTGTAAATAGCTATACCAATACTCTTTGTTCTGTAATTTTTTATCAAGCTCTTTTTCAACCTGTTCTATACCTTTTAGTCGATATAATTCTACTAAATCTTTACTGTTTGCGTGTATTGCCGTAATAAAAAGTGCTGAAATAATCAGAAATTTAAGCAAAAAAACCCCTTAAAATCTTTATTTTAGAAGTTTTATTATATAATATAACCAATAAATTTTAACATAAAGAGTTCGATTGAAGTTTATAATAGTTTTTTTTATTACAATAGTTTCACTTTTTGCTTCCCATGTCGAAGAGCTTAACTGGAAAAGAGGCTCTACCCTACTCACTTTTTTTGACGAACATAAGATACCGCAAGATATATACTTTAACCAGTCTAAAACAGATCAAGAGCTATGTTCTGAGATCGTTGCAGGAATAAAGTTTCAGATACTTTATGATGATAAAAAGGTTTTAAAACAAGCACTTATTCCAATAAGTGAAGAGATGCAGCTCCATGTTTATAAACAAAACGATCAATACTCATTAGATATCATTCCGATAGAGTTTGAAGAAAAAACTCAAACTATCACGCTGCCTGTTGCTATTTCTCCGTATATAGATATACTTGAACATACCAACAATAAACCTTTAGCAAATGAGCTTTTAAGAACTTTTAAAAGAAGTGTTAACTTTAAAAAGATGAGAAAAGGTGATCTAGTATCGATAAAATATACTCAAAGAATAAGAATGGGTCAATATTTCGGTATGCCTAAAGTTCACGGGGCAATGGTTGAAGTTAGAAAAAAGAAACATTTTATTTTTCAAAATATCCATGACGGTCAATATTATGATGAAAAAGGTAGAAGTTTAGACAGCTATTTCTTTAAGGTACCCCTTAGATACAACAGAGTATCAAGCAGGTTCACATATAAAAGATTTCACCCGATATTAAAAAAATATAGAGCCCATCTAGGTGTTGATTATGCAGCTCCTATCGGAAGACGTATAAATGCAACTGCGGATGGTAAAGTTATATTTAGAGGATATAAAGGTGGTTATGGAAAAACCGTTATCATAAGACACAAAGACGGATATAAGTCTTTATATGCACATATGAGCAAATACAAAGCAGGGATCAAAAAAGGCAAATGGGTAAAACAAGGTCAACATATCGGTTATGTTGGAAGTACTGGAAGAAGTACGGGACCACACCTTCACTTTGGTATGTATAAAAATGGTCGTGCAGTAAACCCTGCTAAACTTGTAAAGATCAGAAAAGAGAAACTTTACGGAAAAGCAAAAAGAACATACTTAGCAAATATACAGCCTCTTAAAGAGGAGCTTATGAACTCAGAGCTTAGTACAAACTATCTAAAGCTTGAGCAGATAGCTAAAATGAGTGAATTCGGCAGACAAGAGAGCTGATAGATGCAAAAGATCAATGAGGATTTCGAGTTTCTTGAAGAGGACAGAGAGTGTTCATACTATAACGATAGACTATCCGATATTAGATACAAATATCTAAAACAAAGCAACCCTAAAGAACAGTTCTCTTTACTTGAACGCGGCTGGAGACGTTTTGGGCATATGCATTTCGTACCAGAATGCAAAAGCTGTAAAGAGTGCATAAGTATGAGGATATGTGTTGAAGATTTTAAATTCAGCAAATCCCAAAAAAGGGTTTTTTCTAAAAACACAGATACTAAAGTATATATCCAGTCACCTACTCTATCTATAGAGCATCTAAACCTTTACGATAAATATCATAAATATATGAACGATAAAAAAGACTGGTTATACTCACCTATCTCACCAGAAGAGTATAATAGATCTTTCGTAGAAGCAAAAAATGTTTATGCTAAAGAGATACTTTTTATGAAAGATGAAAAGCTCATAGGTGTAGCACTTATTGATGTTTTACCGCAAGGTATATCATCAATATACTGCTATTACGATCATGATTATGAAGAGCTCTCTATAGGTAAGTTCTCTATTCTTGCGCAGATAAAAATAGCAAAAGAGTTAAAGATACCACACATCTATCTAGGGTATTGGATCAAAGATCATTTTAGTATGGGGTATAAAGAGTATTATAAACCTTTTGAGGTACTAGAGAATAGACCTACACTAGATGAAGAATCGATATGGAGAAGATATGAGTGAAACAATTTTTGAAGAGTTAAAAGAGTTGTTATTAGATCAACAAAGATTAATAAGCAGATTTTATCAGTTTTGCAGTGCCTACCAAAATTTTGAATTTGATGAGATGGGTTTAAATATGGAGGAAGCTGATGAGGAAAAACGAAAAGCTTTAAAGATAAAAGATAAACTAATAAGCGATATTAATGAAAAGTTTCAATACACTATTAAAAGCAATTCAGCTGATATTTTAAACAATACTATACAATTAGATATTGAGTTTGAAGATGAGAGTGAAACAAAGCTCTTAAAATATAATATCACCGTTGAGGAAGACGGCTTTTCTATAGAGATAGTAGAGTAAGTTAAGTTTTTATTATAGTTTAAGATTGTTTTGTAATCAATTTATTATATAATACAAGATGAATTAAAAAAGGGTTCTTTATGAAAAAATATATTGTAATTATGTCAATTTTAACTTCGTTCTTATTTGGTTACGATGAGGGTAAAGAGGCTGATTGTATAATCCTAAAAGAGGAAAACTCGATCATATGTAAATATACACATATTAGGATCAGTGAAGATAAACAAGTTACTTTTAACTGGATAGAACCTGATGGTGTTGTTACAAGAACCAGAGCGATGACAATACCTGCAGGTCACGGTTCTGTTTACGATTACAGATACCTAGAGGGAAGATCAAAAGGTTTATGGACATTTGAAGTTATAGATGGTGAAGATAAGATCACCACGAACTTTACAGTAGAGTAAAAAGAGGAGTAAAACTCCCTCTTTTTAGTAGTCTTTGTTCTTTCTCATACGTGCAAGCTCTTTTTGCACACTTATATTTACCTTATCATTTGGTGTAAAGTTTAGATTTGCACTTCTTCCTTCATAGTCAGCACTATTAAGTATAATTTTTACCGCTTCAAGACGAGCTTGATGTTTATCATCACTTCTTACAATATGCCAAGGTGCACTTCTTGAATTTGTACGCTTTAACATCTCGTATTTCTTTTCACTAAACTCATCCCAAAGATCTTGTGCTTGAAGGTCAACCTCACTTAGCTTCCATTGTCTAAGTGGATCAGTTGCACGACGCTCAAACCTTCTTTTTTGCTCCTCTTTAGATACCGAGAAGTATAGTTTTACAAGTATGATATTTTGACGAACAAGATCGTGTTCAAAGTTTGAAACATCCTCCATAAATATCTCATACTCCTCTTGAGAACAAAAACCAAAAACAGGCTCAACCATTGCACGGTTGTACCAAGACCTATCAAATAAAACTACCTCACCACCTGTCGGAAAGTGTTCTATATATCTTTGGAAATACCACTGACTTCTTTGTGTTTCAGTAGGTTTACCAAGAGCAACCACACGATAGTGTTTATTGTTCATATATCTAGTAATACGTCTAATAGCACCACCCTTACCAGAAGCATCACGCCCCTCAAAAAGGATTATCATCTTTTGGCTAGTATTCTCTAGATGTTTTTGCAGCTTTATAAGCTCAAGCTGATACTGTTTCATATGCTCTAGGTCGTATATCTTTTGGATACCCTCAGTTAAAACAGTCTCATCTAAACTTTTATAATCACCTAAGATCGACTTCATCTGCTTATACTCTTCAACGATCTTATCCATATTTTTAGTATAAACCTTTGTTTTTTGAGCCTCTTTCTTAGGCTCGCTTTTATGCATTTTAGGTTTTTGTATAGTTACCGTTTGATTTGATGATATCTTTTGTTTAGGTTCAACTTTTTGTGAGATATAGTTCTTATACTCATCCATTAACGTACAAGCTTTTAGCTCTGTAAGATTATCTTTTTTTGAAAAACCTAGAACCTTTACATATCTTTTTTTATTGATCTGAAATCTTGTAATATATTTATATCCGTAATCCTTATGTGGGATCTTTGAAACGAATAAACCGCTGTAACTTGTCTTATCATAGTCGTTTAAATTCATCTACAGTACCTTTGCAAAAGAGTGTTCAGCTTCCATCTGTTTTATCTCTTCTGAGCCGCTTATAACTATCTCAGGGTCTTCTATAGTTTTATCTCTTGGAAGTTGATCTGGATAATCCACTCTATTTAAAATATGTTTGATACAATTTATCCTTGCTTTCTTTTTATCATCACTTCTAATGATCGTCCAAGGACAAGTATCGGTATTTGATGCCATAAGCATAGAGAACTTTGCAATAGTATATTTATCCCAGTATTTTTGTGACTCTTTATCCACAGGGCTTAGTTTATATTGTTTTAAAGGGTCTGTTTCCCTTTTTTCAAATCTTCTTCTTTGTTCATGTTTTGATACGGAGAAATAAAATTTAAATAGCATTATATTTGATTTTACAAGCATATCTTCAAATAAAGGAACCTCTCTTAAAAACTCATGGTGCTCCTCAGGTGAACAAAACCCCATAACAGGCTCAACACCCGCACGGTTATACCAGCTTCTATCAAACATCACGATCTCACCAGCACTTGGTAGATGCTCTGTATATCTTTGAAAATACCATTGGGTTTTTTCGGTATCACTAGGTTTTTCAAGAGCAACAACTCTAGCTCCCCTAGGGTTTAGGTGCTCTGTTATACGCTTGATCGTTCCACCCTTACCTGCGGCATCACGACCCTCAAATATCATAAGAACTTTAAGCCCTTTCTCTTTTACATAGTTTTGAAATTTTAAAAGCTCTATTTGTAATCTGGTCAGCTCTTTTTCATACTCTAAGGTCTCTTTTTTAACCCAGATCTGAACCTTTTTGCCTTTCTCTTTCATCTTTTTACGTTTTCTATCAAAGTTATCAGGTTTATGTTTATTATCTTTATGTGTATCTAACTCTTCTTCATCTTTAAACTCTTCGTTTATAATACTACGATTTTGTCCCATTAATAACTCCCAAAAACTTGTTTTTTTCTCATTAAGAGCCACATTATACCCAATATTTCCTAAGCAAACATTAGATACAATGGGCTTTAGATAAATAATTGTTAAAATGGTAGAGAAATGATACAAAAATATTACACACCTAAGCCTTCAAAATACGATCCTGACCAAAATGGTCACTTTGGTATATTTGGAGGAAGATATGTTCCCGAAACTCTTATGCCTATCTTATTAGAGCTTGATAAAGAGTATAAAAAATATAGATTTGACCAAGAGTTTTGGAGTGATGTTAACGAACTTTTAAAAGATTATGTGGGTCGTGAGAACCCTTTATATTTTGCAAAGAACCTAAGTGAAGAGCTTAATGCAAAGATATACCTAAAAAGGGAAGATTTAAACCATACGGGTGCGCATAAAGTAAACAACACTATAGCACAAGCGCTTTTAGCCAAAAGACTTGGTAAAACAAAAGTGATAGCTGAAACGGGTGCAGGTCAACACGGTGTTGCAACTGCAACGGTTGCTGCACTTCTTGGTTTAGAGTGTACAATCTTTATGGGTGCAAAAGACGTAAAAAGGCAAGAGCTTAACGTATTTAGAATGAAGCTTCTTGGTGCTAAGGTTGTTGCGGTTGAGAGCGGTAGTCAAACACTTAAAGACGCTATGAACGATGCGATTCGTTACTGGGTTACAAATGCTAGAGATACCTTTTATATAATAGGAACAGTAGCAGGTCCACACCCTTATCCGATGATGGTAAGAGATTTCCAAGCGATCATAGGATGGGAAGCAAGAGCGCAGTTCTTAGAAAAAGAGCATGGTAAACTTCCTGATTTCGTTGTTGCCTGCATAGGTGGAGGAAGCAATGCAATAGGTATCTTCTCACACTTCTTAGAAGATGAGAGCGTTCAATGTATTGGTATTGAAGCAGGTGGACTTGGAATAGATACAGATAAACATGGATGTAGTCTTAAAAAAGGAGCTCCAGGGGTTCTTCACGGACAAATGAGCTACCTTCTTCAAAATGAGGATGGACAGGTTTTAGAAGCTCACTCAATCAGTGCAGGTCTTGATTATCCAGGTATTGGACCTGAGCACTCATACCACAACGACCTAGAAACGGTAGAGTATGATAATATCACAGATGAGGAAGCTCTTGAAGCATTTGTATGGCTTAGCCAAAAAGAGGGGATAATCCCTGCGTTTGAAAGTTCACACGCTATTGCATATCTTAAAAAGATGGGTGATAGACTAAAAGGTAAAAGCGTTATTGTTAACCTATCAGGTCGTGGTGATAAAGATATGGTTCAAGCTCAAAGTTTACTAAACTTTGACTAGTATTTTATAGAAACATAAAAACTTATCTCAAACTCTCCATCCTCACTTAAAAAGTGATTCTTTTTATGTATGGCATAGGAGGGTTTGGTCGTGGTCTCAAAGTCGCTTTTAGGAAGCCACTCATGATAGACCCATCGTATAAATTTTAAAACATCTCCATAAACACCTTTTAGATCAAACTTTGCATAGGTTCCATCAGCTATATAAAAACTTGGAAGCCTTTTATCTTTTACCTTATCTTTCTCATCTGTTTCTATACAAGCGATATATTGGCAAGAATCATGAGGTGTGATACTAGGGTTGTCATGGTATAAACCTATTTGGCGATAGTTTTCTATCTTATTGTTTAAAACCCAAGCATAAAGTTTTTGCCAAGTTGTTTTCATACTTCTATTATAACCTTGATGTCTTATATAGTATGCTTTGATAGAGGGCATCTGGACTATCTGAGGCTCTATATTTGAAAAATCAGCCGTTGAAGATAATGCAGGGTGTTCTGACTGCGCAATTATTCTATGGGAATACTCTTTATACCCTCCAGCTTTCCACTCTTTTGGTGTCATATCAAACCTAGCTTTAAAAGCTCGTATAAATGATGAGTGAGAAGCATATCCGCAAAGGTTTCCGATCTGAGATATAGTTGAGTATTTATTGGTTAAAAGAAGATTTGAAGCTTTTTGTAAACGGATAGATTTGATACTCTCATATATATTTTTTCCAAATGCATCTTTAAAAATACGGTGCATATAGAACTTACTTATCTTAAGGTTGTAACAAAGCTCGTCAATATTTATATCGGTATCTATATGGGTATAGATATAAAACATAATATCGTTAGCAAGTTTTACTCTTTTATTTAAGGTCTCTTTTTTCAAAAACTACACTCCATTGGTTTTTATAACAACTATTATAGCACTTAAAGATTAAGTTTTAAGCAAAAATAGACAATTTTTATATGATTTTATGTAAAGAAAAAAAGATTTTTTTCATTTACAATAGTGCCATATATTTTTTGGAGTTGACAATGGTTAAAGAGATCAAAAAGATTTTGGTTGCAAATAGAGGGGAAATAGCACTTAGGATAATCAGGGCTTGTAAAGAGCTTGGCAAAACTAGTGTAGCAATATTTTCAGAAGTGGATACTGAGGGTGTTTGGATAAGAAAAGCGGATGAGTGTTATCCGATCATGGGTGATCCAATCAAAGCGTATCTTGATTATGATGTGATCATATCTTTGGCAAAAAAATCTAACTGTGATGCTATACATCCTGGATACGGTTTTTTAAGTGAGAACGCTGATTTTGCAAAAGCTTGTGAAGATAACGGTATCATCTTTATAGGACCAAAGCCTGAACATATTGCACTATTTGGTGATAAGATGGCTTCTAAAATAGCAATGAAAGAGGTTGGCGTACCTGTTCTTGGAGGTACGGATGAGCCGATAGAGGATCAAAGCGAAGGGGCAAAAGCAGCTATTGAGATCGGTTTTCCAGTGATCATAAAAGCAGCGTTTGGCGGCGGCGGAAGAGGTATGAGAATAGTTCATAAAGGCAAAGATTTTGCTAAAAACTTTGAAGCTGCAACAAACGAAGCAAAAAAATATTTCGGGCGAGGTGAGGTATTTATAGAAAAATATGTAGAGAACCCAAGACATATAGAAGTGCAGATAATGGCTGATAAATACGGCAATATTGTTCACCTTGGAGAGCGTGACTGCTCGATACAAAGGCGTCATCAAAAGGTGATAGAGATAGCACCTAGTCCAAGACTAAGTCCTGCCGTTAGAAAAGAGCTATATAGGGTTGCAACTAAGGCAATGTTCAAACTTGGATATGAAAGTGTAGGTACAGTTGAGTTTTTAGTCGATAAATATGATAGAATATATTTTATCGAAATGAATACTCGTGTTCAGGTTGAACATCCTGTAACCGAAATAATATCCGGCGTTGATATTATACAAAGAATGATCGAAATTGCCGAGGGTGATAAGCTAAAATTCCTACAAGAGGAGATCGCTTTTAGGGGTTATGCTATAGAGTTTAGGATAAATGCAGAAAATCCTTTAAAGAACTTTATGCCTTCAGTTGGAGAGATCACAAACTATATGACACCAGGTGGTCCTGGGGTTAGGTTAGATACGGCTATGTATGCAGGTTATAAGGTTCCTGCAAACTATGACTCTATGATAGGTAAGCTTATAGTTTGGGCACTTGATTGGGAGGGTGCCGTTAAAAAAGCAAGCCGTGCTTTGGATGAGTTTTATATAGATGGTTTTCCTACAAATATCCCTCTTCATAGAGAGATCGTAAAGGATATAGACTTTATGGCAGGAAATCTAGATACGGGATATCTCGATAAAAAACTTGATATGTTCAATCTAAACGGTCAAAACTCTTTGGAAAAAGAGGAGAGCAAAATGGCAAAGATAGTTAAGTTTATACAAAATATCAAACTTAACAAACTTACAACTAGAAACTAGTGCAAAAGGGGTTCTTATGGGTGCAAAAAAAGAGATACAGATAATCGAACTTTGGAAAGAAAACTACGAAGAGTATGTAAAAAGTCAATTTTTAACAAAACTTGAAGCCTTAAAAATGATAGCTAACGAACTTGGTCTAAACCTAAACTCAGTCAAAGATAAGATAGACAAAGAAGAATCAAAAAAGAAACACAATTAGATTACAACACAATATCTTTTAGTCCTAAAAATCGGCAAAATTCAGCTTATTTTTACCAGTTTAAAGAGATAATATCTCTTTTCAAATTGGGGACTAAATGAGATTTATAAGAAACAATTCCGGTAAACTTTTAACACTAATCGTAATACTATTTTTTTCATATCTAGGCTACAACCTTTATATGGCTCCGGTGGATGGTTTAGAGAATAAATTTATCTATCTAATGAAAGAGTACGGCTATATAATCCTTTTTGCTTGGTCTATTTTAGAGGGTGAAATGGGTCTTATAATGGGTGGACTTCTAAGCCATACAGGAGATATGTGGGTTCCTCTTGCTATATTTGTCGCAGGTCTTGGTGGATTTGCAGGGGATCAAATATATTTTTATATCGGAAGATACAATAAAAGCTATGTTCATAGAAAATTCAAAGGGCAAAGAAGAAAGTTTGCTCTAGCTCACCTGCTTCTTAAAAAATACGGCTGGCCTATTATTTTTGTTCAAAGATATATGTACGGTATGAGAACTATCATACCTATCTCTATAGGTCTTACAAGATACGATGCAAAGATGTTCGCATTGATAAATATATTAAGTGCTTGGTGCTGGGCAGCTATTACAATACTTCCCGTTTGGTATTTTGGTGAAGAGATACTAAAGGTACTAGAGTGGGCAAAAGCACACTGGTATTTTGCCGTTCCATTGGCATTGGTAGTTGGTGGAAGTATATTATACTACTTTCATAATGCAACAAAAAAAATAGATAATAAAAGTATAACTGAAATAGAAAAGGAGATTCATGCAACTAGAACTAACGACTGAAAAAATAAAAGCAGATATTGAGATAATCCTCGTAAATAAAAAGATAAAAGAGGATACAACACTTCTTGAAAACCTTGGTTTTAAAGGGGAAGATGATGAGATAGCACTTTTAGCAGAATCTAAAAAACTATATGTGGGATGCACTCAAAACGATGCTGAAAGCATTAAGATAGCATACTCAAACGCTATTAGAAAACTAAAAACTACAAAGTTTAAAACAATAGCTATCAAAGTTGAGAAAGATCTAAAAACTGTAGTTGAGGGCTTAATGCTTGGTGAGTACAGTTTTGATTTTTATAAATCAAAAAAAGAGAAAGAAGTTGAGAAAGAGGTATCTTTAGTGGTTGATAAGATCACAAAACAAGATATGCTTGACTTTGAAGAGGCTAATATCATCTGTAACGCAGTAAATACTGTTAGAGATTTTGTAAACACAACTCCAGAGGATTTCTACCCTGAGGTTATGGCTAAAAAAGCAAAAGCTATAGCAAAAGAGAATAACCTAGAGTGTAAAGTTTATGATGAGAGATACTTAGAGAAAAACAAAATGGGCGCAATGCTAGCTGTTTCTCGTGCAAGTAGACATAAACCAAGACTTATCCATTTAGCACATAAACCTAAAAATGCTAAGAAAAAAATAGTTCTTGTGGGTAAAGGTCTTACATACGATAGTGGTGGACTTAGTTTAAAACCTGCTGATTATATGGTAACTATGAAAAGTGATAAAAGTGGCGGTTCTGCTGTTCTTGGGATCATGGATGCAGTAGCTAAACTAAACCTTCCTATTGAAGTTCACGGAATAGTAGGTGCTGTTGAGAATATGATCGGTGGTGATGCTTATAAACCTGATGATGTACTATATGCAAAGAATGGAAAAACCATAGAGGTTAGAAATACTGACGCTGAGGGTAGACTAGTACTTGCTGATTGTTTATGTTATGCACAAGATGAGATCAAAGATATCGATTGTATCTTAGACTTTGCAACACTTACAGGAGCTTGCGTTGTGGGTGTTGGTGAATACACCAACGGTATTATGGGTAACAACGACACTCTAAACAATAAAATCGTAAAACACTCTATTGCAAGTGGTGAGAACGCTGCACTTCTGCCTTTTAACAGATATCTTAAAAAGCTTATCAAAAGTGATATTGCAGATGTTTGTAATGTTGCTTCAAGCAGATACGGTGGAGCTATTACAGCAGGGATGTTCTTAGAGAACTTTATAGAGAAAAAATATAAACAAAAATGGAGCCATATTGATATAGCAGGTCCTGCTTATGTTGAAAGCTCTTGGGGTTATAATCCAAAAGGAGCAAGCGGAGCTGGTGTTAGACTAGCTGTAGAGTTTATAAAGAGCTTTAAATGAGTCAAGATATAGTCGATAATGCACACCTTGACCTTGAAGAGCGTGCAAAAAGGCGTGCAGAGGTTTACCTAAGTGAACAGTTCCAAAAGCTTATCGATGAAGCAGAAGAGCAGATCGAGGGTTTAGAGCCTGAAGATATAGACCTAAGCAATAAAAATATGCTTTTACTTGATGTAAGAGAGCCTGAGGAGTTTGGTAGCGGTTATATCAAATACGAGAACCATTTAACCATACCAAGAGGTAAACTAGAATTTGTAGCAATAAAAAAGATAAACGAGCAATACGGTAAAGATATAAATATTATCACTTATTGTTTAAAAGGACCTAGAGGTTTGCTTGCTGCATATCAGCTTAAAAAGATGGGTTTCTCAAATGTAAAGAACCTAAACGGCGGACTTGTCAACTGGCTTGAAAAAGGTTTTACCGTAAAAAGTTACCTTGGCGAACTAACACTAGCTAAGAAATAAGCAGGTAGGCTAATGTATAAAAAAGAGTTTGATAATATCCTAAACCAAGGTAAAAAGTTTGATGCTTATATGTTTTATGGGCAGTCAAACTACCTTATAGAACACTATGCAAATATGGTTGCGGATATCCACTCAAGCTCACCAGATGAGATAGAAAAGATCTACTTTGATGAGTTTGATCTAAACAGCGTAAAAGATAAACTTTTACAATCCTCTTTATTTAGCTCAAACAATATAGTTCTTGTAAAAACAGCAAAGAAACTAAATAAAAAAGATACAACTTCACTTATAGAAGCGTGCAATACAAACCCTGACAGCGTGGTAATCTTTGCTTGTATGGGTGATAGTGACTTTAAGACCATGGGTGGGTATTTTACTGCTAAGAATAACAGCGTAAGTGTAAGGTTCTTTACACCCTTTGAGAGTGAAGCTATCTTTATACTCAAACAAAAAACCCAAGAGCTAAATATGAACATAGATCACTCTGCTCTTACACACCTTTATTTTATGCATAATAGTGACCTATCTTTTTGTATGAGCGATCTTCAAAAGTTATCGATCTTAAACGAGCATATCACAAGTAAAACAGTTGATTACCATTGTTTTGGTATGGGTAGTATCTCTTTGGAAGATTTTTTAAATAGGCTTCTTTTAGGACAAAATATAAAAGATGATCTAAACTTAATACTTGAAGAGGGGATCAACGAGATACAGCTTATAAACAGAACCACTGACTTTGTATATCAGCTTATGATGATTCGCTCATATATGCAGATAAACGGGAGTTTTGATTCACGTGAAGTGTTGGGATACTCACTGCCAAAAAATATAGAACAGCAGCGTATACAGCTTGCACAAAGACACAATATGCAGAAATATCTTCTAATGCTTGAGTTCTTACAAGATATAGAGCTTGATCTTAAAAGCGGAAAGCTAAACGATCAAAACAGCTTTACCCAAGCGGTATTAAGAAAGTTCAGCTTTATAAACTCTTTTATATATTAGTGGTGTGAGTTTTCCTCATCACTTTCCTCTTCCTCATCATATAGATCGGTATCAGAACTAACCATATTTTTCTCATTCATCTTAGAGAACTCCATAAGCTCACTTAGTCGTTGATCTATCTTAGCAGTGCTATCATTTTCTCTTGCTTCCGTAACACCTGCACTAATAGTGATGGTCATATCGTTTATAGTATCAAGTTTTTCGTTTATCTCACGTCTTACTTTCTCTGCAACCGTTACACCATCTTGAAGTGCCGTATTTGGACAAAGTATTATAAACTCTTCGCCGCCAACTCTAAAGATCATATCACTAGGCTCTCTAATGCTTTCTTCGATAAGTTTCACAAGGTCTATAAGTATAAGATCCCCTATTCTATCGCCAAATCTTTCGTTTATATCCCTAAAACCATCCACATCAAACATTATAATAGAAAACGCTGTTTTATATCTCTCAGATAGATATAGTAGTTTATCAAGCTCTATCTCATAGCCATTTCTGTTTTGAACGTCCGTAAGTTCATCTATATACTCTAAGTATGTTTCATCCTCGATATCGTGGGTCAGGCTTCTAAGCATCATAAAACCAAATAGTGCTAGTACACCCATAGTAACATACGCGGCATACTGCATCTGCGTATATTTATCATAAGCTTCTTTAAATATTATATTTTGGTGTTCATCCAACTCTTTTAGGTTTTTATTTAATATAGTAAACTCGCTATCAAGCTCTTCATAACCATCTTTTTTATCTGCTGAATCATGCACTTTGTGTATGGTCTCAACTACTCTTTCTATCTCCTCTTTTATCTGTGTAAGCATCTCTATGGTTTTTGTGTCGTGATACTCCAATACAAAATCAAACCCTAAGATCTCTCTACCCTCTAAAAGCTTCTCAACCTCATCTATACTCTGCTTTAGATCAACATCTATTTTTTTTATCTCATCGTTACCGCTGTTTATCTCTTTTTCAAACAATAACTGTGAATGGGTTGTAAGATATTTTATATCACTGATCGCAAAAGCAAGCTGTTTATTATGGGTTATTAGCTTATTTGAATAATTGTGTAATTGTAAAAATAATATTACAACTATGATACTTAGTACAACTAGTATCATTGAAGCTTTTATTTTGTTTTCCAAAAAATGGGCTAAGAAATGGTTATGCATATTACAATTCCTTTACTTTAAAAAGTGATTAATACTTTAGCATAATTTTTGTAAATAATTATTAATGAATGTTTAAATTGTAATCAAAACGAAGTTTCTTTAAAATGATTCATCATTTCCTGAAAAGAAAGTTTCTTTTTTCTTGAAAGCCTAACGGCTTCCGCTTTGCTACTTTTTTGTCGAAAAAAGTACCTCAAAAAGCGACCACGGCTTCAGAGTTTGACTACGTCAAATACCTTCGCATCCCAAAAGAGTTTACTCGCCTGCGTAACTCGCTAAAATATGCGTTTAGCATATTTCTTAACGCTCAAACAGTTGCTACCTTAAAAAATAGTAAAAAAACACTTAGTTAGATTTATATTTTAAAGGATTATATGTTTGATTATTTTTGTATAAAGAATGAGCGATTATAATTAACTTTCTCATTACTGCAATTTGTGCCACTGTAGTATGTTTACCATTGTTTTTTAATCTTGTATAAAATAGTTTTATCTCTTCGTTAAACTGTATTGATACTAATGAAGCCATAAATAAAGTTGATCTACATATTTTAGAACCTGCTTTTGATATCTTTGCTTTCTTCTTTAATGATGTACCCGATTCCTTACATATTGGGTCTAAGCCAGCTAAAGATATTATTTCCCTTTGATTTGCATTTGGATATTTTATAAAGTGATGTAAAAGGACTATAGCAGATAAATCTCCTATACCTTTAATTGATTTTATATTATTAAAAGCTTGATATAAGTTTTCATCTTTTTTTATTAAATCGATTATCTTTTTAATAATCATTTTTTCTTTTTTTTCTAAATTTAAAATCTCTTTTTTTAGCTCTTTAATCACTATAGAAGATTCAAACTTTGCTAATAAAGCTTCTAAATGATTTTTATTTTGAAGCTTTTGTTTAGTTAGTAATCTATAATAAGAAACTAACTCATTTAACTCTTCAACAAGCACATTGATAATGGGAACTTTGATATCCTCTTTTAGAGCTATAGATTCCATTTTAGATAATACTCTAGCATCAGTTAAATCTGTTTTATTTCTCTCTCCTAATGCTTTAGAAAAGTTAGAACTCTGTTTAGGGTTTACAATAAAGCATTTAATTCTATTTTCGCTACAAAAATATCTTAATGTAGTAGAATAATTTGCAGTTGGCTCAAATATAAATGCTAATTTATCGATATCTTTTTGATATAACTTCTTTAACTTTGAATATAAAGATTTTATAGATTTTAAACTATTATCAATAACTAAATCTAAATCGTTTTTTGGAATATATACATTTATAGTTGATTTACTAATATCTAATCCGATAGAATACATACTTGGAACCTTTGTTTTAATATAAAGAGTTCGTTAGAGTAGGATCAAATCCTACTCGATAATTTATTTATACTAAATTTAGACTCGTAAAATACGAACTAGTTAAAACTGTTCTTGTTGCTACTCAAATTTAAAGTATAACTATCAAACTGTCTGCCAAGCTAACCAAAATTATTTTAGTTGCTTTGTCCTCAACTCAGATATATTATCTTTATGAACTCTATGAAAATATATTACTATATTTTCAATATTTATATTATACGAGTCCTCGGCTGGTTTTCGTAAACTCTCTTTTCCTTCTCAGCTCTTGCAGATGTGGTTCTCCTGACGGTGAAGCTAGCTACCATAGAAAAATTCCACCCTGTTAAAATGCCAAGATGAAGTAAAATATTTTCGAAAAAGAGGTTCAACTTATTTGAGACAAAGGAAGGTGCTTAATGCACGTTACTTTGTTGAGTCTTGAACCTCAGGAAATATTTTATGGAAGCTTGGGAATACATTTTATCGGGTGGAAGAGTTTTTGCCTACTTTTTACGGATAAAAAGTAGGGGCATTCAAAGTGATATAACTTTACAAACTCACTATTTATTTTGTAAAGATATTCTTTTCAATTCACTATTGATTTTTTCAAGAGTAGTGTTTATAGAAATATCAGTTAAGTCTCCAATATCATGTATATAAAATTTATCAACTTCTAACTTAGTATCAATAATAACTCTAAATTCTCTTTGATGAGCAAATCTATTTAATTTTGTAAAAGGTACCATTACTTCATCAGAATTTTTAAAACTTACATTTTCATCTATATATTTCACTTCTGAATAATGACAAACATATTCATTAGTTTGTATTTTTTGATGTTTAACTATTCTTGATAAAAACTCTTTTATATCATATATGAGAATACAATATTTCCCAAAAGAATTATTTTTAATATCAATAAATAACTCCTCATCTATATAATCTTTCCATAATTTATACATACATAATGCATTACATGTATCATATTTTCTATCAATAATTGAAATAAACCTATTTGTATTCCAAGAACCGTGTTTATTTTCAAAAATAAGTTCTGTTCTTTCTAAAATACATTCAGACTTATCTGCCCTATTTTTATCTTTTTCTTCCATTTCTCTAAAAGTTTTTATAGTACTCATATAGAGTTTTCCACTCAAAAATTGATTCATATGGTCTTTAGTTTCAAAAAATCTTAGTAGATAATTTCCATTTCCAACTACTTTGTTCAAAACTAACCCCGTCTATTCTTTAAAAACACAAAAAGTATCAACGACATAATCGCTATAAATAAAGGATAGAAAAAGTAGTACTTTTTCTGCACTATCTTATTTTGTTCTATCTGTGTTTTTTCTAAACTATCTATGGTCTTATATATCTTATCAAGGTCATCTTTCGAGTTCGCACTAAAGCTCTTACCACCAGTAGCATCAGCTAATGAGTCTAAAATAAAACCGTTAAAGTGCCCTATTCCAATAGTGTATATCTTTACCTTATGTTTTACAGCCAAGTCTTGCACCACCTTTATAGGTATCTGACTAGCCGTATCCTCACCGTCGGTTAAAAGTATAAGTACCTTTGATTTTGCCTTTGAGTTCTTTAGCATATCTACACTTGAAGCAACAGAATCTATAAGTGCGGTTTTATCCCCTGCCACACCGATATCTAAGTGGGAGAGTATCTGTGAGAGTGCTTTTTTATCGTAGCTTAGAGGTGAGGCTGTCATCACTGCTGTTCCAAATACCACTAAAGATATATTATCGTTTGTTCGTTTATTTATAAAATCTTTTACGATCTCTTGAACAGCGTCCCATCTATTTTTATCCACATTTGATCTATCAAAACCAATTTGGCGCATAGAACCGCTTGTATCTAAGCTCATCACTATATCTATACCATCAGTTTTACTATGTATGGTTTGAAGCTCTTTTATAGGTGAAGCTAAAGCGATGATAGAAAAGATTATAGCAAGCCATTTAAATATATCTTGAAAAAGGGTTGATCTTAGTTTTGCTTTTTCATAAATATGTAAGTGCGGTATATAGTATGCACTCGATCTAGCTTTACAAAACCTTGCACAAAGGATAAAAAGCAGTATAAAGCCTAAGATATAAGGGTATTCAAACTCCAAGCCTGCAGGGATAAAACTAAACATGAACATTCTCCAAGAACACCTCTAGTTTAGCTTTTATACTTTTATCTATAGGCTTTACCTCTTTTTTGTATTTATGATCACTTAGTGCATATATAAGCTCTGCTGAGAGTCTTTTCTCCCTTTCGCTTTTTGCAAGCACCCTTGTATATTTAGTGATAATATAAGCGCAGTGCTTGGCATCTTGAAAATCAAGCTCTTTTAACTCTTGGAAATATTGTTTCTCTATCGATTTATCGTTCTTAAAAAGTTTATAAAACCAAAATAATAAAGCACCTATAAGTATGAGCCCAAACACTATCAAAGCTATAAGTATATATAGTGAATAATCGGGTACTTCAACTAAAGGTTTTATATCGTTTATCTCTAACATAGCTCGAATTTTACCATATTATCATTGAAGATAAATAAACCCAGTCTGTGGCTCAACAGCTATGGTTTTACTCTCGCCGTTTTTATGTACAAGTGTTATATAGCAGGTTTGCTTGATCTCATAAGCAAAAGGGTCCGTATCTGTTTTAGAGTAAACCCTGCCGTCGTTTCCAAAGGCTATAAGACCAAGTGAGCTTGTATCGTTACAGCTTATATTTGCTTCCGTGATAGAAAATAGTTTTGTCAAAAGTACATATTTACTGTTTGAAGATACTTCGTTGCAAGTGTTGGCTGAATAAATATACTTACCCGTAAGCGGGTCTTTTAGGGTTTCCTCTTTTGCAATATACCCGTTAGCATTCTTATCACTGTGTATTGTGTAGTAGATACCGCTATCATTACTACAGCGCCTTACTCTAAAGCTATAACGCTTTTTGCTCCACTCATCATCGTTTGGATCAAACTTATCATCTATCAAAGCTTGGTGTCTTGTATATTTTAAATAAAGCACTACTCTTTTAGCAGCTATATCTAAAGAGTTATCGAACTTTTTATACACTATAAAAGATGAGATAAGAGCTATAAGGATTATGGCAAATATAAGCTCTAAAAAGGAAAAACCTCTTTTAAAGCTCGTCGCACATTTTTTTGTAGAGGTTATCATCAACACCTTGAAGTGCCTTACACTTATTTAGGGTGATAGTATAGTTTCCTTTTTGTCCTAAGGTTTCATATAGTTTTGTCATCTCATAATATATTCTAGCTTTCTCTTCCTCTTTTATGTTTACTCTATCATAGGTAAAGATACGCTCTAGATAAGATAATGCTTTTTTAGGCTCGGCATTGTTCTTTGCATCTTTTGCAAGCTCCATCTCAACAAAAGGTGAGTATATACGCACATCAAACTCATCTTGTTTTTTGTAAAGCTTTGCCAAGATATCTTTTGCATCTTTTATCTTATTTTGTTTTAAAAGATAAAGATAATATGCATAATAAAAGTCTATGATCATAGGTTTATTCTCATTATCTTTTATATAATCTTGATGGTTTAGCGCATAGATAAAGAACTTATCCATACTTTTATCGTCGTTTATCATAGTATAAAGCTGAAAACGAGTTAAGAACTCGTCACTTAATACTTTTTTATCTGCTATCATCTCAACCATTTGTGAGTGTTTTACCGCTTCATCAACATACCCAAGACTTAAAGCCATCTTCTCTAAGTAGTGATAAATATCCGCATCACGGCTAGCTCTAAACGCTTTTTGAACAACTAAATAAGCTCTATCAAAAGGAACCTCTACTACACAATCGAAGAACTTAAACTTATAGCGATCGTTTCCTATAAGAAAGTGAAGTGTCTCCTCTTTTGCTTTTAGTAATGCTTCTTTAACCTGAACACACTTATTGTTATCTAAGAAGTTCTTGATCATATCTTCTGTTACTTTATCTATGATCATATCTATATTTGCATATCCAAAACGTCTTGCAGTTTTATCTGCGATCTGTTGGTATATTCTTCTTGCTCTTAAAATCTTATCAAAGTTCTTATCTTCAAGATCATTAAAAAGCTCTTGAAGAAGCATCTTTTGTTTCATAGACTCTACAAGTTTATATTTACCTTCGATATCTGCAGGTTTGATTTTCCCAAGACGCATAAGTATCTCATCGATATACATCTTTACCTTATCGATATAAAGACCTCTTGGGTAAACCCTCATAAGCTCCATATAGATATCGTACGCTTTTTTTAGATATTTATCTGTTCTATCATACATATCCATATAGATACCTGCTAGCATATAGTTAAAATCCTCTATACTATCAGGATTATCTGTTCTTTTTATAAGCTCTATTAAAATCTTTTCAGCAAACTCAGGCATATCTGCGCGTATTAGTTTTTTTATCTTCTCTATAGCTTTAAAACTATTATCCGCATAAAAATCTATATTTTTCTCTAACACCTTAGAGATAAGCTCATACGCTTTATCTTTTTTCCTATCATAAACATATACGTCATAAAGATAATCGGCAACTATAGTTGCTATATGAAGGTCTGTTGTTTTAGTAAGTATCTCATATAAAAGTATTTCTGCTTGTCTATACTCTTTTTTATGAGTATGAACTTTTGCTTTATATATTTTTCCGTAAGCTTTAGTAGTTGGATCATCAAATGCTGTATGCAATACGTCTGCGTAATACTCTGCATCATCTGTTCTATTGATACTTAGTTTTAGATCAACCAAAAGCATATATGCACGAGGAAGATTCTTTTCATGTATTATTGACGAGTTTACGGCATCTTCTAAGATATCTGCCGCTTCTCTTGCGTATCTTTTTTTCTGTAATGCAAGTGAAGCTTCACAAAAAGATAGGATAACGTCAGATTTTAAGATATCAAGCTTATTAAGCTTTAACATCTCGTTTGCTAGATCATAAGCCTCATCGGTACGACCCTCTCTTATCAAAACTTTTACCTGCCATATCTTATCTCTGGTATCGGAGATGGTCTGCTTTAGATTTTCAGATATCTGCTTTCCGTCAGAGTTAATATAGCTGTAGTAAAAATCTTTTTTTGCAAAACCAAATGACAATACTAAAAATAGAGCCGCTACAATTTTCATAAGGATAATACTACTATATGTAAAGTATATTTTGGATAAAATATTTACTACTTTAGAATTAGGATATATTGAAACGTGCAAGATATAGATAACTTTCTATCAGGGCTAAATAACGATAACCTAGTGATACCTTTCGGTAGGATAAGACATATCAGTTCAACCACCATCTCTGCAACAGGACTAGAGGTTGCCGTAGGAGATATCGTAAAGATCGAGTCGGTACAACACCTATACACGGTTCTAGGTATGGTTGCTTCTATTGATGATGATAACTTCACTATTGTTCCATTTTCATTTATCGACGGTTTTAGAATCCATGACAAGGTTTATCTTCAAAAAAACGGACTTACTGTAAGAACAGGCTACTCAATGCTTGGGCGTATAGTTAATGCTTTAGGTGAACCAATAGATGGCAACGGTAAGATAGAAGACCTTGAAGAGAACTCAAGTATCAATAAACAATCGATCTCACCTTTAGAGCGTGGAGTTATAGATCAAAGATTTTCAACGGGAGTAAAATCTATAGACTCAATGCTTACTTCTGGTAAGGGTCAAAAGATAGGTATCTTTGCAGGAAGTGGTGTGGGTAAATCTACACTAATGGGTATGATAGTAAAGGGTTGTGAAGCTCAGATAAAAGTTGTAGCACTTATAGGTGAGCGTGGTCGTGAGATACCTGAGTTTATCCACTATAACCTTGGGAACAATCTTGAAAATACTATCATAGTTGCCGCAACTAGTGATGAGTCTTCACTTATGCGTAAATATGGTGCATTTACCGCTATGGCTATTGCTGAATTTTTTAGGGACAAAGGGCACGACGTACTTTTAATGATGGATTCTGTTACAAGGTTTGCAATGGCGCAGCGTGAGATCGGTCTAAGTACGGGTGAGCCCCCTGTGAGTCGTGGTTATCCGCCCTCTGTTTTTGCACTTTTACCTCAGCTTATGGAGCGTGCTGGTAATAACGCAAAAGGATCTATTACAGCATTTTTTACAGTTTTGGTTGATGGTGATGATATGAGTGATCCGATTGCCGATCAAAGTAGATCGATACTTGATGGTCACGTAGTATTAACCCGTGAACTTACCGAGCAAGGTTTTTATCCACCGATCGATCTTTTACAGTCCGCTTCAAGGGTTATGGATAAGGTTGTTGATGATGAGCATTATAAAACATTCTTAAAACTAAAAAGGATACTCTCACTTATAAAAGAGAACGAAGTGCTTTTAAGAGTGGGTGCTTATAAAGCTGGGATGGATAAAGAGCTTGATGATGCACTAAATAAAAAAGATGCTATCAGGGAGTTCTTAACCCAAAATATGAACGAACAGTTCGAGTTCAACGATATTATCTATCAGCTAAAAGCTATTATAGGATAGGTAGTATAAACTCAAAGGTGCTTCCCACACCCTTTTGAGTGCTAACTTTTATCTCCCCGCCAAGTTTTTCACACTCCTCTTTAAGCGAAGCTAAACCGATCCCTCTTCCTGATAGCTCATCAACCTCATCTTTTGTTGAAAAGTTATCTTCAAATATTAAATAGATAATATCCTCATCACTCATATTTGATATATCGATACCCTTTTGCACAGCTTTTTCTTTAATCTTTTCTATATCAATTCCTGCACCGTCATCGGCGATCACTATATGAAGCTTATCATCTATCTTATCGATCGTACAACTTATAGAGCCTATCTCATCTTTATTATTTAATATCCTTGTCTCGGCATCTTCTATTCCATGATCTATCGAGTTTCTAAAGATATGAACCAAAGATTTTGTAAAAGGCTTTATCTTTGCAGCTGATTTAATCTCTTGCTCACCAATGATATCAAAGTCATATATCTCTTTTTCAAGTCTGTTTGCAAGCTGTTTTGTATATGTGCTATAAGGTTTTAATAAAGTGCTTAGTTTTACTGTTGAAAGATCTTGAACCATAGATAAAATATTTTGACACTCTGGAGAGTTGTGTAAGTTATTTTCTAGTAAGGAGTTTATCTTCTCTTGAAGCTCCTTTACATTATCCATATTCACCTTTAAGAAGTTCTCTGATTCTAAGAAATCTTCCCCTAATATATCTGCAATAATATCTAAGGTTTCTTGCAGGTTTGCATCAAAGTCTATGGAGCTTAAAAGATCGATAAGTTTTTCGTTACTTCTATTTTTATCTTTTACCATACAAGATATATCACTCTCAACCTTATGTAAGAAATCAACTACATTTTTCATATAAAGCTGGGAAAAAGTACCTTTAAAAGTGTGTATGACCCTGTAGATATTGTTGATATTGTAAAGAGGCTCTTTTGTGCTGTCGATATAGTTTATTATATAGTAGTGTATAAAGTTAAGATACTCTTTTTTTGTTTCATAGAACACTTCACTTTCACTTACTATAGTTACTATCATCTTAAAGGTCTGCTGCTCTTTTTTTATCTTTTTCTCTAACTTTTTTTCCATAGTTATATTTGTGATAATAAGCATAAAATAGCTCTCTTCAAGTATTTTATACTCCAGTTTTAAAGCGCGTCTATTTAGTATGATAATAGTAGGAAGTAAAGAGAGGTATGAGTTTCTTTTTATAGAATTTTTCTCATTTAAAGCACTTGTTAATGCATCTTTAAAAATATGTCGTTTATCAACTTTATCAAACAACACTTTAGCGATATCTTTGTTTTCAATATCTTCACCTAAAAGTTTAATACACTCTTGGGAGTATTCCCCGTCTATTAAAAAATCACTTCCAAAAGTTAAGAACCCCTGCCCTGCATTATTTAAAAGAATAGAGACCTTGTTTTTACTTTGTTGTATCTGATTGTTTAGATAAGATAGTTTCCTATTCCAATAAAACAAAGCCGTAAAGATAACTATTAAAGCTAAAGCTATCTTCCATATAAGATCATAATCTATACTGCTGTCTTTATGTAAAGAGTGTTCATATATAAAGCTAACATCTCCACTTTTTAAACTATTTTTAGTGATATCCAAAAGTTTATAGGTTTGTGCTATCTGAGCTATCACATCAAGTTTAAAATCACCGAACTTCACACCCTCTATAGTGCTTATCTTCTTTAAGATATTTGCTTCAAATAAAAGATGCTCTTTTGATTTATTTTGAGTATTGTAGTTGTTATAAATAGTATCAACACTCTCATTGATATGCTCAAAGGCATACTCCCACCCTTTTATAGAAGCTCTGTAAAAGTTCTCTACTAGTTTTGGATCTTTTTTTAAAAGCTCATTAGATGTAAAAAGTATATCGGTATAAAAGTTAAAACCGTGATCAGCTGGATCAAACAATGTATAAGGGATATTTTGTTTTTCAAGTGTATAAAGTTCGTTTGAAGCGTAAACAGATACCAGATCGACCTTGTCTTTTATAAGGTCTTCCACATCAAAAGTGTGTTTAAAACGTTGAAAATCTTTTTGCTCGATACCGTTGGTTTTCATCATAGCGTTTATAGCAGTCATATTAACAAGATCATCAGATATCATTATACGCTTATTTTTAAAATCACTAACCTTTTGCAGATCATCTCTTTTTTTAGAGACCAGAACATAAGGTGACTTTTGAAAAGTACTAAATAGTAATACTATATCTTTGCCGTCCATCTTATCAAGGATCAAAGATGATCTTCCAACACCAAAATCGGCATCACCTTTTAAAACCTTATCGCTTATATTTATACCGTATTCAAACTCTTTTATATCAAGCTCTATCCCTAGCTCTTTATAAAAGCCTTTCTCTTTTGCCATATAAAAACCTGCAAACTCAAACTGGTTTTTCCATAAAAGCTGTAAACTAACTTTTTGAGGTTTAACTCCCCCGCCGTATAGGAGTGTAAAGCCTAAGAATAAGATCAAAAATATATTTCGCATAGCATTTATCCAAATTTATCAATTTTATACTATAATTAAATAAAGTATCTAAAAAGTTGTATATAATAAACTGTATAGTATTAAATTTAACTAAATACAAAGCTTAAAAGATTTACACTTTTATTACATATGCTTTATGGAGGTATATTATGAATCTTATTAAAATATTAGTTTTACTTATTTTATTCAATATTTCGGTTTTTGCTCAAACAATTAAAATAGGTGTAACTCCTTACACAAATGCAATGAAGATAATCAAGGTGTATAACCCGATTTCAAATTTCCTATCACAAGAGCTAGATACCAACGTAGAGATATTTACAGCAAAAGATTATAAAGAGTTTTATAAAGAGGTTGAAAAAGGCAGTTTTGACCTTGTGATAACATCTCCCCATTTTGGAGCACTACATATTGAACACGGATTTATACCTTTATATAGATACGATATATCATTACAATTACTCTTTTTGGTTTTAAAAGATAGTAACTACCATAAGATATCAGATCTAAAGAACACCGTTATAGCAACACCTAACTATTTAGCTGCATTGAACGTAGGAAGTATGGGGATACTTAAAAACTATGGTCTTGTTCAAGGAGTAAACTTTAAACTTGAAGATCTTGGTTCACATACAAGTGCTATAAAATCAGTACTTTTAAAAGAGTGTGATGCTGCTATTACCACATATACACCCTTAAAACAGCTCTCTTTTGATATAAAAGATAAAACTAGAATACTAAAATCTGATTATAAACTCCCTCACCTTTTTACCCTTGCAAACCCTAATTTAGGTGATAAAAAGATAGCTGCGATAAAAGCATCTTTGAAAAAGTTCGAGAGTTCCCAAATAGGCAAAAACTTCTTTAAAAACTCAGGATATAAAGGCTATAGAGAGATAACCAAAGAGGATATAGCTGAACTTTCACCTTTAAAAGAGATAACTACTAAATTTCTAGGTAACTAATGAAATTTTACAATACCCTAAGGTTTAAAATAGTCGTATTTGCTATAACAGTAGAGATAGTTATGCTTAGTCTACTTATACTAAATGCAGATAGACTTATACTAAACCATATGAGTTCTCAAACATATAAGCAGATAGATAATATAAGATCAAATTTTCAAGCTTCTTTGTTACCTTTACTTATAGAAAGGGATTATGCAAGCTTAGATGCACTTTTGGATAAATATACATACTCAAAAGAGATAGCATATATTTTTATCACAAAAGATAACAATATAATCTCAAGCTCAAAATGGGACAGATCAAAAGGTATCCCTTTATCCGACGGAGTATTGATATCGACCGATACTGTATTTGATACTACACAAACAATAGAGTATATGGGACAAAACTACGGTACGGTTTATTTTGGTTTTAATACTCTGTTTTTAAAAAATGCCCAAAATGAACTTTTCACTCAAAGTTTTATTATTGCCCTAGCAGAGGTTATGCTTAGTGTTATACTGCTTTTCTCATTGGGCTACTTTTTAACGCAGCACTTGCAGACACTTACAAATGCCGCTGAAGAGATGTCGGCAAATCAGTTCGATATCGATTTAAAGATTAACTCAAAGGATGAACTGGGACTACTAGGGTATGCTTTTAATAGAATGGCTAGGAAGATAAAAAACCAGATCACCATGATACAAAGGCAGGATGAACTAAAAAATGCGATCTTTGATAATATGGAGCATATACTAATCGTTACGGATAAAAACGGAGTGATTAGATCATTTAATAAACAAGCCGAAAATACTCTAGGGTATACAACAGAAGAGATAATAGACGATAATACTCCTGAGATCTTTTTTGATAAAAAAGATAGGGAAGAGAAAGCTAAACTATACTCTAAAGAGCTTGGAGTAGAGCTAAACTCTAGCTTTGATACGGTACTGGCAAAAACAGAGAGAGGCTTAAAGAACCAAGATTATTGGAAGTTTATAACAAAAGATCAAAAAGAGCTTATCCTTTATCTAAATATAACTGCACTTAAAGATAAGAACGATGTCACTTATGGTTATATCTATGTGGGAGAGGATAAAACAGATATATTTAAGCTGGAAAAATCTTTAAAAGAGGAGAGTCATAGACTTAAAACCATTTTAGAAAATGCTGGAGATTTTATACATATACTAAATATCAAAGGTGATCTAAAAATATATAGTGATTCTTTTATAGAGTACCTAGGGTATACAAAAGATGAAGCGAAAGAGCTTAATGTAGTAGATTGGGATAAAAACTTCTTACCTGAAAGCCAAATATCTGAGCTTTTAAGATCACAACAAACATTTGAAGCTATTCATACCAAAAAAGATGGAAGCACTTTTGATGTAGAGGTAAAGACAAGTAAAATAATCCTTGATGGGGAACCTTACCTTTATTGCGCATCAAGAGATATAACAGAGAGAAAAATATCACAAGAGCAGATACGCCAAAGAGATCTTTTACTACAACAACAAGCAAGGCTTGCTTCAATGGGTGAGATGATAGGTAATATTGCCCACCAATGGAGACAGCCTCTTAGTTTGATATCAACCATATCCTCATCATATAAAGTTAAAAGTGAATTTAATATGCCGATTAACTCTGATGATGAACTTAATAAAGATATGGTAAAGATAATAGATACAGTAAAACACCTTTCACAAACAATAGATGATTTTAGAAGCTTTTTTAAACATACAAATCAAAAAGAGATTTTCTCCATCAACAAAGTTATATCCAATTGTGCAAATATCATAAGTGCATCTTTCGATAACCATTTTATAAAACTAAAAAAAGATATCAAAGATGATAGCTTAAAGTATAACGGCTCAGCTAGTATGCTCTCACAAGCTATATTAAATATATTATCAAATGCTAAAGATGTGTTATTGGAAAATAAGGTAGAGAATAAGATCGTAAAAATAACTCTTGATAGTATGGATGACAAAACCATAGAGATAAAAATAAAAGATAACGGTGGTGGTGTACCTAAAGAGATCGAAGATAAGATATTTGATTCACACTTTACTACAAAAGAGAACTCTGATGGAACAGGTATCGGACTTTATATGAGCTTACAAATTATGCAACAACATTTCAACGGAGAGCTTTTAGTAAAAAATAAAGAAGATGAAAATGGATATGGAGCCGAGTTTACTCTGATACTGCGAGCCTAAAAGAGTTTTCAGTTTATTCTTCAAATATTTCGATAAAATATCGGTTTATTATAAAGATAATTAAAAATAAACCTAGGTATAAAAAACATCGATGCAATTTAAAAAAATATTTTCAAAAGAGCTTGTTTCTGTTGCGCTATTCGTATCAATACTTGCTATTATCGTTATACCTCTGCCTAAATTTGCGCTTGATTCGTTCTTAACAATCTCATTATCTTTATCTTTACTTATTTTACTGATATCTTTATATATCCAAAGACCGTCTGATCTTACCACTTTTCCTACTTTACTGGTGATCTTGGTACTTTTTAGACTGGCACTTAATATTGCTACGACAAGATCGATACTTAGTGAGGGGCATAATGGTCCAGATGCAGTAAGCTCGATAATCACTGCATTTGGTGATTTTGTTGTGGGCGGTAATATGACCATCGGTATTATCGTATTTATTATTCTTGTACTTATCAACTTTATGGTTGTAACAAAAGGTGCAACAAGAGTTGCAGAAGTAAAAGCAAGGTTCTCACTAGATTCAATGCCTGGTAAACAGATGGCTATCGATGCCGATTTAAATGCTGGATTTATAGATGATGAGGAAGCGAAACAAAGAAGGGAAGACCTAGCAAGTGAAGTAAACTTCTACGGTGCTATGGACGGTTCGTCAAAGTTCGTAAAAGGGGACGCGGTTGCTGGTATTATTATTACATTAGTAAACCTTGTTGGTGGACTTATGATAGGTATCTTCCAACACGACCTAAGTGCGGCAGATAGTGCAGAGATATATACAATTTTAACCATCGGTGACGGTTTGGTTGCGCAGATACCTGCACTTGTACTTTCTACTGCTACTGCTATTATTATCACACGTTCAAATAAAGATGATGATAACTTTGCAGCACAATCTATCACTCAGCTTGTAGATGAGAGCAAATCGTTAATGATAGTGGGTGTTATACTTTTCTTCTTTAGTTTTATCCCAGGTTTCCCAAGTGGAATACTTATAATTATGGGTGTCATCTTTATGTTCGCAGGATACATAGTATCTCAAACAGATGATTTTACACCTGGGTCTGTTATGGATAGATTATTCGGTAAAAAAGTTACTGAGAAGAAAAAGATACCTGATGATCTTGATGAGCTTAAAAAAGAGAAGATCAAAGCAAATATCCCTGATGAGAAAACTGTACTTGATAATGTGATGAAGATGGAGGTTCTTGAGCTTAAACTTGGTCTTCGTTTACTCACTTTAATATCTGAGAACAATGAACTTGTTGATAAGATAAAAGGTATTAGAAAATCTATAGCAAGTGATCTTGGTTTTGTGATACCTCAGATAAAGATATCTGATGATTCAAGTCTAGGTCAAAACGAATATGCACTTCATCTAAAACGTATACCGATAGTAAAAGGTACGGTTCAGCCAAATAAACTTCTTGCTATGGGTGGTATAAGCAGTGCAAAACTTCCAGGACTTAAAGTAAAAGAGCCAGTATTTGGTCTAGATGCCGTATGGATAAGCAGTGACCTTAAAGATGAAGCCCTGCGTAAAGGTTTTACCGTTGTTGATGTTCCGACTATCATCTCAACACATATTAGTGAAACGATACAAAAACATTCAGAAGATATCCTAACGCGTCAAGATGTGGTAAATATAGTTGAAAAACTAAAAGAGGATTTCCCAGTAGTTATCGAAGAGGCTATGAAAGTTACAAACTACGGCTCGCTTCTTAAGGTTTGTAAAGATCTTCTTCATGAAAAAATTCCTATCGTTGATATGCTTACAATCATCGAAGCGATCGCAGATATTGCAGAGTTTACAAAAGCTCCTGATGTACTTTTAGAGCATGTAAGAAGTAAACTATACCGCTTAATTACGGAGAGATTTAAATCTCCTGAAGATGGAGCACTACACCTTCTAACCATAAAATCTGAGCTTGAACAAGACTTTATAGGAAAACTTCAAGAGATGCACGGGGTTACACAGCTTATGCTTAGTATTGCAGAGATAAATAACCTTGTAACAAAAACAAAAGAGCTTTTAGACCAGCTTGAGATCAAAGGTGTAAGTAAACCTGTTCTTGTGGTTGATCCACAGCTTAGAAAAAGAATATCAGAGATATATGAGAAGTTTGGTCTTGCACTCCCTGTACTAAGTCACGCTGAGCTTGATGCAAAAGCAAACTTTGTAATAGAGGGAAGTTTAGAGTTTTAATATATAGACAACTCGTTGTCTTCTTTAGAATTTTCAAAAAAACTTTTTTATTAAAAAGTTTTGCTACTTTTAATGATTTTTTATAAATCATATTAAAAAGTAGACATATTATAAATAGGTCCCTTTTAAAGTGGGACACTTTGAAAGGAATAATATGAAGATAGCCCAAAATATAGGCGAACTTGTAGGCAATACGCCAATCATTAAATTAAATAAAATAGATAAAGAACTAAAAGCAAATATTTACGGCAAATGTGAGTTTATGAACCCTACAAGTTCTGTAAAGGACAGAATAGGATTAAATATGATCCATCAAGCACTGCTTGATAAAAAAATTGATAAAAACACACATATTATAGAGCCTACAAGCGGTAATACTGGTGTGGGTCTTGCGGCACAATGCGCATCTTTAGATATGAAACTAACACTTACTATGCCTGAATCTATGAGCATTGAAAGAAGAAAACTTCTAAAAGCATTTGGAGCAAACCTTGTGTTAACTGCACCTGATAAAGGGATGCAAGGTGCTATTGATGAAGCGCATAGATTAAATAAAGAGGATCCAAACTCTATAATCCTTCAACAATTTGCAAATAAAGATAACCCTGCTATACATGAAAAAACAACAGCAGTTGAAATATTAAATGATATGGATAAAAAGATCGATATTTTTATAGCCGCAGTTGGTACGGGCGGAACATTAACGGGAACTGCTCATGCTTTAAAAAAAGTGATACCTTCACTTAAGGTGGTAGCTGTTGAGCCAAGCCAGTCCCCTTTTCTTTCTCAAGGTAAAGCAGGAGCTCATAAGATACAAGGTATAGGTGCAGGTTTTGCCCCTGATATCTTAGATCAAAACTGCTACGAAGAGATCATTACCGTAACAAATGAAGATGCTATAGAGACTGCAAAGATGCTAGCTTTAAAAGAGGGTCTTTTAGTTGGAATATCAGCAGGGGCAAATGTATATGCCGCTATGCAGCTAGCACAAAAAGATGAGTATAAAGATAAAAATATAGTAACTATTCTTTGTGATACTGGTGAGAGGTATCTTTCAACAGAACTATTTGACTAGTCCTCTTTTTCATCATCTTCACGTTTATGGGGTTCAAGTCTGATCCCCAGTTTTGTAAGCTGACCTTCCCTATAATCTATTACGTCAAATAGGTTTTTCACCCTTTTATTTTTTTGTACGATTATCCCCTCTTGTCTATTTATAGTGGCTTCTCTCTCTTCTAAAAGGTTCTCTAACTGTTCGTTCTTTTTTAACATCGCTTCAAACTTTTTCTTGTACTCTTTTTTCTCTTTTAAAGCTTCGTTCAATCTTTTTTTACCCTCTACTATTAGGTGCTCAGAACGATCTTTTATGGTTTGTATCTCTTTTTCATAATGTTTTATTTGAGATAGAAACTTATCGTTTCTTTTCTTCTCCGTATCAAGCTGGTTCTTTATAAGATCGATATGGGAAAAGAACTTGATCTTCTCTTTTAGTGTTTCATTCTCTTTTTTTAGATCACTAAAATCTTTTTTCATACCGCCCATATTTTTAATGACCTGCTTTTTAAATCTGCGTTTCTCTTCCTCCTCTTGGGTAGTTAAAAAACGTATTGATATATACTCAATGATCTCATCATTATACTTATCAAGTATCGGTATTATTGTAGAGTTTACATAATAGCTTGTGCCCTCTTTTGATAGGTTCTTTAGTTTATTTTTCCATATATTTCCGCTTTGTATGGTCTTCCAAAGCTCTTCAAATGTTTTTTGTGATGTTTCAGGATGACGTACTATGCTATGTGGTTTTCCAATAAGCTCATCTTGAGTATAACCTGAGATTTCACAAAAAATCTCATTTACGTATGTTATATTTCCCTCAAGATCGGTTTTAGATATAAGTGCAACCTGCCCTATAGCATTTAGATACTCTTCAAGCTCTTTTTGCTTATTGATTATAGCTTTCTCTTGAAATTTTACTGCGCATATCTCTTGGATATGAACCATCACCTCTTTTATATTGATTGGCTTTATAGCATAGTGTGTTACGTTTAGTTTAATAGCTTCTTTAAAATATTGGACATCTGAATAAGCAGTAGTAAGAACAAAAGGGATATTTTGATCAATCTGTTTGATAAGCTTAAGCATCTCTATACCGTCCATATTCGGCATAGTTATATCACTAATCACAACATCTATTGTATTGCCATTTTCATACTCGCTTTTACAAACTTGATACCCCTCTTCACCGTCGCTAGCTGTAAGTACCTCTGCAAAAAGTTTGCTAAAAAGTGCAGTTAGGGAGTTTCTAATAGAGATATCATCCTCCACGTATAAAACGCGAAGCTGCTCTAAAAGCTTTGAATCAAACATCAAGCTCTTCTGAATAAGGAAGTTTTATCGTAAACTCTGCGCCTTTATAGCTTTTCCCCTCATACTCAAACTCCCTATTATTAACTATAAGCTCACCTTTCATATGGTTAACTATGATCTCTCTTGTCATATAAAGCCCTATACCCGTACCGTGACTTTGATGCTTAGTGGTAAAATACGGTTCAAATATCTTTGCTACGATCTCTTCATCTATACCCCCCGCATTATCACAGATGGTTATATATGCATAGCTCTCATCCCTATATGTTTTTATACAAAGTAAACGTTTTGAATCTAAAGGTGTGTTCTCTACCAAAGCATCTTTAGCATTATTGATAATATTGAGTATAGCTTGAACCAGCTCGTTTTTGATCCCCGTATACTCAACCATTGCATACTCTTCTATCACCTCGATCTGATGAGATTTTAAAGCTCCAGAGGATAAAGATAGATTCTTTTTAATGGTTTCACTTAAAATAAACTTCTCAACGCTTTTATTTTCTATAAAGAAGTTTCTAAAATCCTCAATGGTTTGAGATAAATGTTGTGTGGTATCAACTATCTGATCAAGGTTTTTCTTAACCTCATCCTTTTGTGCGATATCCATCTCTACTTTAAGACTTAAACCGCTTGCAGCAGTACTTATGGTACTAAGTGGCTGTCTCCATTGATGTGCTATATTGTTTATCATCTCACCCATAGCTGCCATCTTTGATTGTTGGAATAAAACCTCATCTTTTTGTCTGTTTTTTTGAACTTCCTCAGCAACCATAGTATGAAGCTCTTCATTTAGTTTTGCAAGCTCTTTGGTTTTTTTCTTAACTTTTTTTTGAAGTACTACGTTTATATTTTGCAAGGCGTTTTGTTTGATATTTATATTTTTTTTGTATTTATTTAAGACCCTAGATAATCTTTTTGATATCTGCCATGAGATATAAAGTGTCAATAAAAGAAGTACAACTGAGAAGGTAACTATATCCCTTAGATGTTCATCAAATTTTTCATCATAACCGTGTGATAAGTGTATATAGAACATTATAAATAAGATATTAACACTGATCAAAACAATGGGAAAAACCATTATGATCCTGCTAAGGTACTTCTCTTTAAATATTCTCATACTTTAAATTCGCTCTCAACCTCTTTAGCTTTTTCAAGCCCTTTCATACTGAGCCTGCCCTCAACAATATACTGCTCTTTTTTTAAAGTTTTAAGTCTTGCCTTTGCCTCTTTAAGATCAAACATTCCCGTATCACAAAGATCTAAAAGAATATCGTTAAAACTTTTATTCTCCTCATCTTTATATATAGCAAGAAGTATAACTTTAGACTCTATTTCCATTTAAAAACAACCTTTTATAGTATAGTGCAACGCTAAAAAATGCGATCCCTAAAAGAGTAGATATTATATCCAAATCAACTTTTGTAGCCATTAGACCTATAAAGAAAGTTGTGACTACGTTTGATATCATAAAGATCATATCATTATATGCAATTACCCTTCCGAGATATTTTTTCTCAACCTCATTTTGAAGCATTGCATAAGTATAAGACCAGATCGTAGTGGTTGTAAAACCTGTTAGGAACATACCTATAAGTCCAAGATAGAAATCGTTTTGTAAAATAGCCCAGACAATTATAGCTGCACCTTGAAATAAAAGTACATAATACAACCTCTTATCGTTTATATAATCGCTTAAGAAAAAAGGTCCTATCATAAGTGCTAATGATCTAACGGCATTTGATAAACCAATTGCTAAAGGTATTGCTATTACATACTTATAATGATAATCCGCAAGCAGTGTTATAAGTGCATCAAAAGCGGTTAATCCCACACTTGCATGAAGTAAGATAATATGCATAATACGAGGATGATTTTTAATATAGATAAACCCATCGATTATCAAACTTTTTATACTTTCACTACTTTTTTCTATCTCAATATCAAGCTTTATCTTAAAAAATATCAATATTGCAAATACAAAGAAACCTATATCAATTAAAAAAGCTGTCTTTATACCGTAAAGATTTACTATAATTCCACCTGCTGCCATACCTGCTGTGAAAGTAAAAGACCAAATAATAGAGTGTATCTCGTTTGCTTTTTGTAAGGCCTCACCATCTATAAGTTTTGGAAGTAGCGCCATTTCAGAGTTAAAGAACATAGATGCCGCACCCATTCTTATAAATAAAATTGCCATTAAAAACCAGATATCATCAAGGGAGTTTATCAGTAAGAACATAGTTGTCATACTAAGCTCTATACAAAGAAGCGTAACCATTAAAGAGCGCAGTTTAAACCTATCGATAAATGCACCGCTAAATGGAGCTAGTATAACAGCAGGCAGAAGATGCATAGCAGTAACTGCTGCTATTATCACAGGACCTGCACCAAACTTTACAAGCATGGTGTAAATGGCAACGTTTGAAAACCAAGCACCAAAATATGCTATAAGCTGTACAAGAGATAAACTCTTTACAACAGGATATCTCTGCAGCAGCTCTTTATAGCTCAAGTTTTTGCCGTATCTATTTAAGTTCTATTTTTATAAGTTTAGAAAAGGTTTTAGGATCTTTTACTATTATCTTCACTTTATATGAAGAGATATGTGTTGCATCTGCAACCTTATATATCTTATCGATCTTACCTTTTTTTACACCGTCAAGATATAGCTCTTTATCAGCAATCTCATCAGCCTCACTAATAGGTATATAAAACTCCAACTTACCGTAGCTTAGATCTTGCGTATCGTAAAGTGATGATCCTGCATTTACATAATCACCTTTTTTAATATATATCTTGTTTATATAGATATTGCTCTCTGTTAATGTTTTATTCTCAATTGTATCTTTTAATGTTTCAACCCTAGTTATAAGATCGTTTTTTTGAACCTCTAGGTTTAAAACCTTAACCTTTTGAGTATCTTTTTCATAATCTGATTTTGTTGATATCTTTAATAGTTTATTGTAGTTGCTTTTCTCTATTCTAATGATCTCTTCTGTTAGATCAAGTTTCCCCTCACTTGATTTTAGATCTATCTCGTTGACTTTTTTATCTATACGTACCATAACGGTATCTTTAGGAACTACTTTACCCTCCATATCTTCATTTACATATACTACTTTTCCGCTTACTGCAGATTTTATCTGATAGCTCTCTATTGGCTCTAGTTTTGCATAATACTCTTTTGCAAACAAAGATGTAGCCAATAAACTTCCCAAAAATAGTACTTTTGATATTTTTTTCATTCCTAAATTCCTTTTTTTCTAAACAAAGATTATAACTAAAAATCTAAACTTTTAAGCTTTTTTATTATCTCTTTTTTATGAGCTTTAAAAGCGATATCGCTAATATCTTCCAAAGAGTATATTAAATCATCAAACTCTTTATCTTTTGTAAGATAAGGGGATAATACACTTAAAAGTTCATTTTTATTTGAAGCTGATCTAACCTTTTTTACTAAAGGTTTATCATTACTTTCATTATCATCTTTATTTTTTTTGAAATAATACAATATAAATATTAACAAAGATGAACAGATCATACCCATTATAAAAAATAGTATCTTATCTTTATAGCTTATATCGTTTACTACTATCTCTTTTTTCACTGTTTGTTCAGGTTGTGCTTTTTGTAAAACCACCTCTTTTTGTAGTTTTTTAGCACCAATCACATTGATACTATAGCTTTTTGATTTTATAACTTTTTTCTGTTTTGTACTCTTATCGTAAAACTCAACTTTTATAGATGGTATATCAAACGAAGAGTTTGCTACTATTGAGAAGCTTTTAGTATATTCACCTGAGTATACACCATTTTTAAAATCGTATTTTTTCTCAGGTTTATTTTCATAAACTGTAGCATTTGGTATATCAAGTTTTATATCATCTAGATCATCTAGGTTTCCGCTCCCTTTTATCGCAACCTTATAAGATACCGCTTCACCTAGTTTCACTTCATTTTTATCTATAGAAGTTTCTATATTAAAATCACCTATAAGTTTTAGATTTTGCGGCAAAGCCTTTACATCTAAGCTTAGTTCGTTGGAATAAAATCTTTTTACTTTTGTAGGCGCACCAAAGAAAGAGTATCTTCCTGATGGCAGTTCAGATAGAGCAACATTTATACTTGCAGGTGCTATTTTTAATGTGCCTGCTTTTTGTGGAAATAAGATATATTGCAAAGTGTGTGTTTCAAAACCATTTTCAATACCGCTTTTACTTTTACCCAAGCTTTTAACCCAAAAACCGTCAAAGTTTGGCTGGTTTAGCTCCATATTTACAATATTTACACCCAATTTATATTTGAACTTTAATGTTAAAAGAGTATGCTCACCCACATATAGTGAGCTTTTATCAACTTGAATAGATAGATCAAAATCATCAGATTGAGTTTTTGCTGCAGTTTTAAGAACTATTTTTTTAGGATCAGTTTTATAACTTGTACTTGGAGTTTTGATCTCAAAAGAGGGGATCGTTACATCTTTATTTGGATAAAAGATATAGTTTTGTGCAATACTTTGACTTCGTTTACCATTTATAATAGTGATCTGGTTTGATTTTCCTGCATTCTCTACTCTAAAACCATCTATCTTATCGATATTTGGAAATACAGGCTCTTCACTTCCGTTATACTCTATTATAAAACGTACGGCATCACCGCTTACAAAGCTTGAAGGTGCTTTTAAAATAACATCTGAAAAAAGTATATTGAAAAAAAACAATAATACAAATAAAGTTCGAATCATTAAAAGTCCCCTAAACAGCCTAGGCTGTTTAAGATTATTGGATTAAGAGCTAAAGCTTCCTAAAGACATCAGTTTTTTATATCTCTGCTCATATCTTTGCTCAGGAGTTAACTGTTTAAGCTCTTCAACGGCTGTTAAAAAGTAGTCTCCAAGAGCTGCTATAGCCTCTTTCTTTTGTCTATGTGCACCGATCAAAGGCTCATTTACGATATCATCTATAAGACCATACTCTTTTAAGTTCTCAGGTGTGATCTTAAGCGCATTTGCCGCAGCTTCAACTTTAGCAGGGTCACTCCAAAGGATTGCAGAACAACCCTCAGGTGAGATAACTGCAAATACACTATATCTCATCATAGCAAGACGATCAGCAACACCCACAGCAAGTGCTCCACCACTTCCACCTTCACCGATAACTATAGATATCGTAATAGTGTTTATATCACTAAGTTCAAAAAGATTTCTAGCGATCGCTTCACTTTGACTTCTCTCTTCTGCACCAATCCCTGGGTATGCGCCCGGAGTGTCCACAAGCATTAAGATAGGGATACCGAACTTCTCAGCCATTTTAGCTGCACGTAGCGCTTTTCTATACCCTTCAGGATGAGGCATACCGAAGTTTCTTTTTATCTTATCTTTTGTTCCGCGACCCTTTTGCTCACCGATAACAACACACTTTTGTTTACCTATATAACCTAGATAACAAACTATAGCATTATCATCAGCAAAGTGTCTATCTCCGTGTATCTCATAAGCATCAGTCATTAGCTCAGCTATATAATCCATAGCATACGGTCTATCTATATGACGTGCAAGTTTAAGTTTTTGAAAATCGCTAAGGTTTGAATATGTTTTCTCAACCTCTTTAGCCAATGTCTGCTCTAGTATCTCTACAGCATGCTCATCAGCTTTTGTTTTTGCAACTATTATATCTTCTTCTATTTTTTTGATATTCTCTTCAAAATCTAAATAAGTTGCCAAATTTTTTCCTTTTTCTTAAAAGTTCTTCTTAACTTTCAGTATATTTTTTCATAATGATAACGCCGTTCGTTCCACCAAAACCAAACGAATTGCTCATTACAGTATTAACTTCTAGTTGTCTTGCAGTATTAGGTACATAATCAAGATCACAGTTCTCATCAGGTGTTTCATAGTTGATAGTAGGAGGAACAATACCTTTTTCCATAGCTTTTACACAAATAATAGCTTCAATAGCTCCCGCTGCACCTAGACAGTGACCTATCTGACCTTTTGTTGAACTTACTGGAGGACAGTTCTCTTTACCACCGAAAAGCTCTTTCATAGCTGCTGTTTCGTTTTTATCGTTTGCTGGAGTTGAAGTTCCGTGAGCATTTACATAGTCTATCTTAGGTGCTTCACCAAGATTTGCTTCCGCCATAGAAAATGCTGCTTGCATAGCTCTTAAAGGTCCATCAACTACAGGAGATGTAATATGGTTAGCATCACCGCTCTCACCTATACCGATAACCTCAGCATAGATCTTAGCTCCTCTAGCTTTTGCGCTCTCTAGCTCTTCAAGAACAAGTGCACCTGCACCCTCACCCATTACAAAACCTTCTCTATCTGCATCAAAAGGACGGCTTGCTTTTTTTGGCTCATCGTTTCTTGTACTAAGTGCTTTCATAGCAGCAAAACCACCTACACCTGCACCACAAACCGCAGATTCAGCACCAACTACAAGGATTCTATCTGCACCGTTTGTCATAATTGTTTTTGTTGCTTCACTTATACCGTGAGTACCTGCTGCACAAGCAGTTACACAAGAAAGGTTAGGTCCTCTAAGACCATGCTCGATAGATATAAATCCTCCCAGCATATTTACAAGAGCCGAAGGGATAAAGAATGGAGAGATTCTTTTTGGCCCTTTAGTCTCTAATATAATAGAGTTTTTCTCAATATTTGTAAGTCCACCGATACCTGAAGCTGAAACAATACCAAATCTTGTAGATAAAGACTCATCTACTTTATTGTTCTCATCAACTATATTCGCATCTTTCATTGCTTCTTGTGAAGCGTGAAGTCCAAGCTGGATAAATCTATCAGCTTTTTTAACCTCTTTTTTGTCCATCACTTTAGTAGGGTCAAAATCTTTAACCTCACCAGCAATTTGAACTGCATATTCCGTAGGGTCAAAAAGTGAAATCTTATCTATTCCGCAAACACCTTCAGTTATAGCGTTAAATGAATCTTCTGCATTATGTCCTACTGAGTTTATCATACCTATACCAGTAATAACTACTCTTCTCATTAATCTCTCCAAATAATAAATTGTATTTTATCTATTTAATAAATATTTTAAAAATCAAATACTTATAAAATAAATAAACCAAAGTTTTACAAAAACTTTGGTTTAGTGGTTTTTAAATATATTATTAAGCTTGTTTGTCTTCTATATATTTAATAGCATCACCTACTGTTTGGATACCTTCAGCGTCCTCATCAGGGATCTCAATATCGAACTTCTCTTCTAAAGCCATTACTAACTCAACAACGTCTAAAGAATCTGCTCCTAGATTTTCGATGAATTTAGAATCCTCTTTTACCTCATCAGGATTACAATCAAGTTGCTCAACAACCACTTCTTTTACATCATCAAATAATGCCATTTTTTTTCCTTTTAATTGAAATTAGACCTAATTATACCAAAATTTTTTTGATAAATAGCTTTTAGTAGAATTAACTGCTTATATAAAAATTGCTTTATTACATTCTTACCACTTTTTGAATATAATATCGTTTACAATAATCACGGAGATAATAATAATGACTAAATATATTTTTGTAACGGGTGGAGTTTTAAGTTCTTTAGGTAAAGGTATCACTTCTGCTTCAATAGCTTCACTGTTAAAACAATCAGGCTATCATATCAGTATGCTAAAGATCGATCCATACCTAAACGTTGACCCAGGGACAATGAGCCCACTAGAGCACGGTGAGGTTTTCGTAACGGCTGACGGTGCTGAGACTGACCTGGATATTGGACATTATGAAAGATTTATCGATGCAACTTTAAGTGCAAAGAACAACTTTACGACTGGACAGGTTTATCAGTCTGTTATTAGAAGAGAAAGAGAGGGTGGATATTTAGGTAAGACTATTCAAGTTATCCCTCACGTTGTTGATGAGATCAAAAGTAGAATATATGAAGCTGGAAAAGGTTTTGACTTCTTAATAGTTGAGATCGGTGGAACTGTAGGAGATATAGAGGGTCTTCCTTTTATGGAAGCTGTTCGTGAAATAAGACACGACTTTTATAAAGAGGTTATGTGTATCCATGTAACTTTAGTACCTTATATCTCAGCAGCTGGCGAGCTTAAAACAAAACCAACTCAACACTCTGTTCAAGAGCTTAGACGTATCGGTATCGTTCCACATATGCTTGTTTGTAGAACTGAAAAAAGACTTCCAAAAGAGCTTAAGAAAAAACTAGCTATCAGCTGTGACGTTGAAGAAAACGCTGTAATTGAAGCGGGTGATGCATCTACAATCTATCAAGTTCCTATGAACTTCTTAAAAGAGGGTATCTTAACACCTATAGCAAAACATTTTGGGATTGATGAGATCAAACCAAATATGGATAAATGGGATAGTTTAGTTAAACATATTATCGCACCTAAAGATGAAGTTAATATCGCATTTGTTGGTAAATATCTTGATCTAAAAGAGTCTTATAAATCACTAATAGAAGCTCTTACTCACGCAGGTGCTCATATCAATGCAAAAGTAAATATCAATTGGTGTGACTCTGAAGAGATAGAGGAGAAAGGTGCTTGCGATGTTATCCAAACATCTGACGCCGTACTTGTTGCAGGTGGTTTTGGAAACCGTGGTGTTGAGGGTAAGATCGCTGCTATTAAATATGCTAGAGAGAACAATATTCCTTTCTTAGGAATATGTCTTGGTATGCAGCTTGCATTTATAGAGTACCTAAGAAATGTTGTGGGTATAAAAGATGCTAACTCAATAGAGTTTGATAAAGATACAAAAGAGCCTGCAATCTACCTAATAGATGAGTTTATAGATCAAAGCGGTAACTTCCAGCTTAGAACACACTCTTCACCTATGGGTGGAACACTAAGACTTGGTGCTTATCCATTCACGCCTAAAAAAGGTAGCAAGCTACAAGTAGCTTACGGTGACGGTGATGAGTATTTTGAAAGACATAGACATAGATACGAAGCTAACCCTAAATATAAAGAGGCTTTAGAAAGCAACGGTATGATCATATCAGGTGAGTCAAATGGTCTTATTGAAGCTGTTGAGATAGCAGACCATAAATGGTTCGTAGGTGTTCAGTTCCACCCTGAGTTCACTTCGCACCTTCAAACACCAAACCCTATCATTTTAGAGTTTGTAAGACAAGCTACTGAAAATAAATAATGAAGATCATCGATAAAGAGACGCTAAAGGAGATATTGCAAGAGAGACATTCATCAAACGAATATACAAAGCTCTCTTCACTGCCATCCCCTTTCCTTTTTAAAGATATAAAAAAAGCATCCAAAAGAGTTTTGGATGCAATTAAGAATGACCAAAAGATAACAATAGTCGGCGATTATGACGTTGACGGTGTTATCTCTACACTTATTATGGTCGAGTTTTTCCAATATGCAAACATCGATATAAACTATATCATACCAAATAGGTTTGAGCATGGTTATGGGATATCCCCTAAACTTATGGAAGAGATTGATAGTGATGTTGTTATAACAGTTGATAACGGAATATCAGCTTATGAAGCGGCAAGGCTTTGTAAAGAGAAAAATATAGACCTTATTATCACAGACCACCATACGGTTGGAGAGCAGCTTCCTGATGCATATGCGATCATAAATCCAAAACAAGAAGATTGCGGTTTTCCATTTAAAGATATATGCGGTGCTCAAGTTGCTTGGTATTTTTGTGCAGCTTTAAAAAAAGAGCTTGATCTTGATATTGATCTAAAAGAGTTTTTAGATGTGCTATCTATTGCAATAGTTGCAGATGTTATGCCTATGAACTCACTAAATCATACTCTTGTAAAATCTGGTATGCAAAGACTGCCTCACACTAAAAGAGTAGCACTTCAAGAGCTTTTACAAACTATGGATAAAAATATATTCTCTTCAGATGATATAGGTTTTATGATAGCACCAAAGTTAAACTCAGCAGGAAGAATGGATAGTGCTATGATAGCTTTAGAGTTCTTGCTTTCTAAAAACTCTTTTGATGCAGTTGAGGGTCTTACTTATCTAAACCAACTAAACGAAGATAGAAAAGTATACCAGCAGCGCATAATAGAAAAAGCAAAACTTGAAGCTGATCCAAACGATGATATTATAGTGGTATGGGGTGATGATTGGCATGAGGGTATTATAGGTATCGTTGCTTCATCTCTTTCAAGCCATTTTAAAAGACCTGCTTTCGTATTTTCTATATCAAACGGTATTGCAAAAGGTAGTGCTAGATCAAGCGGTGAGATACATCTATATAAACTTTTAGACAAAGTTGATAAAGATCTACTTTTAGGGTTTGGAGGGCATAAAAGTGCGGCAGGTCTATCTGTAAAAGCTGAGAACTTAGATGGCTTTAAACAAAGTGTAAATAGTGTGGTTAAAGAGATCGAAGTAACTCTTCACGAAGATATAAAACCTTTAGGGGAACTTGCACTTGATCATGTGGATTTTGAGTTTTTAGATATTATAGATGCTTTTGAGCCTTACGGCTTAGAAAACGATAAACCTATATTTCAGATCTCAAATGCAACAGTGTTAAATAAAACCCTTTTTGGCAAAGAGAGAAACCATCTAAAACTTCTACTTCAAAAAGAGTATAAAACCATTGAGGTGATCGGTTTTCATACCACTGCTGAAGAGCTTGAAAAACAAGATAAATTGAACCTTATCGTATCACTTAATAAAAACCGCTTTAGGGGTGAGACGAATATCCAATACCTTTTAAAAGCTATTGTTTAGATATCGTCCGCTTCTTTAACGTAACTTCCTAAAAACTTTATACTATCTTTATGTTTTAATAATATCTCTTGCACCTTATCATCATCTTTATGACCATCAAAATCTATAAAGAATGTAGATATCCCCTCAACAATATGGGACTTGATCTTTGTAAGGTTTATACCATTTTTATCAAAATCTGTCAAAAACTCCACAAGAGCACCGTGTCTATTTGGAATTCTAGCGAATACTGATGTTTTATCACTTCCACTTGCTGCATTCTCAAAATCGCTTATAATCACAAATCTTGTACGGTTATTTCCCGTATCCTCTATATTTTCAAATAATATAGGAAGTCCATGTATCTTTGCACCAACATGTGAACAAATTGCAGCGGTATTTGGCTCTTTCATAGCAAGCTTTGCTGCTTTTGCAGTGCTTTCAACAGGTATAAGCTCAATATCATAAAGTCCAAAATCATCTAAAAACTTATGACACTGCTCAAAAGCTATATCTTTTGAATATATCTTTTTAACATCACTAACCTTATCACAAGTTGTTGCAAAACAGTGGTGGATATCTATTATAACCTCGGCTATGATCTTTAGATCGTGCTCACTTAAAGATGTTACGGTATCACTTACTATTCCGTTTGAACTGTTCTCTATTGGTATCACACCAAACTTTGCTTTTTTATTTGCTACTTCTCTAAATACACCTTTGATAGAGCTGATCGGTATATATGAGCTCATAGCACCAAACCTGATCTCGGCAGCTTGGTGTGTAAAGCTCCCCTCAGGTCCAAGATATGCTATATTTTCAGGAAGTTCAAGATTTCTACTTATTGCAAATATCTCTAAGAAAAGTGCTTCTATTGCTGCACGGTTTAGAGGCCCTTGGTTTGCTTTTTCAAGTCTATCAAGGATAGATTTTTCCCTCTCTGGTCTATATATTGCACCGCCGCTTTTCTCTTTTACTGCTCCCACTTGTTGAACAAGCTGCATCCTTTTGTTTAAAAGCTGCAGCATCTCGTCATCTATAGCATCTAGCTGCACCCTGATCTTATTTAACTCTATCTCTTCATTCATATCTTCACCTCTGCGAAATATATCTTATAAAAAATCTATCTCGTTTGCTATTTGATCTTCGAAAGTATCCCTTTTTCTGATCATTCTATCTTTGCCGTTCTCTAAAGCTATCTCAGCAACTTTGTTTCTGGTATTATAGTTGCTTGCCATTGTAAAACCATATGCCCCTGCACTATAAATTGCCATAAGATCGTTATGCTCTGTTTGAGGAAGCTCTATATTCTTTGCAAAGAAATCACCACTTTCACAAATAGGACCCACTACGTTACAAGAGCTTTTATCAGCTTCTTTACCGATTACCTCTATCTTATGGTAAGCGTTATAAAGGCTTGGTCTAATAAGATCGTTCATAGCTCCATCAACCACTACGAACCTTTTATCGCCGTTTGTTTTTTCGTATAATACTTTTGTAACAAATACACCGCTGTTTCCAACCAAATAACGCCCAGGCTCACACACAACCGTGATATCAAGACCGAAAAGTGCATCAAGGATAGTTTGCGCATAATCGTAAGTATCTATTAATGTTTCATTATCGTATTTGATACCAAGTCCGCCGCCCACATCAAAGAACTTTAGTTCAATATCAAGTGCAGCTTTTATATTTCTAACAAGATCGGCTACTATATTTACAGCTTCTTTTATTGGCTCAAGCTCAGTTAACTGGCTTCCAATATGGCAGTGAATACCAACAGGATCTAAGAACTCAGACTTTTTAGAGATGATATACATACGCTTTGCCGTATCGATATCTACACCGAACTTATTTTCGTGAAGTCCTGTTGAGATATAAGGGTGTGTCTTTGGATCAACGTCTGGATTTACTCTAATACTAATTCTAGCTTGAACACCAAGCTTTTGTGCCATCAGCTCAACCCTTTTAAGCTCCGCTTCACTCTCAACATTTATCATTAAGATATCAAGCTCTAAAGCTTGAGTGATCTCATCGTCTGTTTTTCCTACACCGCTGAATATTATCTTATATTTTGCAACTCCCGCTTTTAGTGCTCTTTTTACTTCACCGATACTAACGCAGTCTGCTCCGCTTCCTAGATCTGCTAAATGCTTTATAACACTTAGGTTTGAGTTTGCTTTGATAGCATAAGATATTAAAGATTTTCTAGCTTTAAAGGCCTCTTTTAAACTATTATATTGTGTTGTAATATGGTCAAAATCGTATATATAATACGGGGTTTGATATTTATCTGCAAGTGCTTTAAAATCGATACTCATATAATTTAACCCTTTGAAAAATTTTAAAGGATATAATAGCGAAAAGTTATTGAAAGCTTGATAATATATGCCTTGAGGAAGGAGAGAGAAACCTCAAGGCTGATATTTTAAGTAAATAGTCTTGGAACTATAAAATACGATCCTAATACAACGGCAAACTCAAAAATCATAACTGCAATTAGATCAAATTTGTTTGTCATAAGATTTGAAGCCAATGTTTTCATACTCTACAACTCCTTGTAAATCTATTTTATCTCTATACGTTTTTTATTTGTATCTTTTTCAAGTTTTGGGATAACTATCTCCAAAACACCATCATTGCTTGCTGCACTGATATTTTCCACATCAACGCTTTTAGGAAGACTAAAAGCTCTTTGAAACTTACCAAAAGAGGTTTCAACTTTATAGTAATCTTCCTCTTTTACCTCATCTTTAAAGTTACGCTCACCAGATATGGTTAATGTTCCTTCATGAACATCGATATTGATATCCTCTTTTTTAATTCCAGGAAGATCAACATCTATATGGTAAGCAAACTCACCCTCTCTTGTGTTTACCGAAGGGACAAAAGAGCTGATAGAAGTCTGCTCTTCACCCTTTGGCATATTATCAAACACTCTTTGCATATTTACAAAATCTCTAAAAGGATCAAATCTAGTCATTAACATTTTTAACTCCTTAAAAAGGTATTCAAGTTGATAGGACTTGTATCAACTCTTAATGAAATATTATCAAATTTTTTATCACTTGTCAATAGTGAGTGCTAATTTTTATCACTCTAAAATATTAACTGATATTTTTTAAGCCTTTTTAAGATGTTTATTTTTAAAATTGTACTTATTTTATAAAGGAGAATTTATGGAACAATTAAAAACAGTATTACTCTTAGCACTTCTATCATTTGTATTTGTAACTATAGGATTTTATTTTGCAGGAAGCAGCGGTGCACTAATAGCACTTTTAATAGTGGGTGCTATGAACTTTTATGCTTACTACTACTCTGATAAACAGGTATTAAAACACTATCAAGCAAGGGAAGTATCACACGGACACTATATAAACTCTATAGTGGCAAGACTTGCACAAAAAGCAAATATCCCTATGCCAAAAGTGTATATTATAGATGATAACACCCCAAACGCTTTTGCAACGGGAAGAAACCCTGATAACGCAGCAGTAGCTGTTACAAGCGGGCTTTTAAATATATTGAATGAAAAAGAGATAGAGGGTGTTATAGCCCATGAGCTTTCACACGTAAAACACTACGATATCTTAATCGGAACCATAGCAGCAACTGTAGCAGGAGCTATTGCATGGATAGCAAATATTATGCAGTTTGGTGCAATGTTCGGCGATAGCAGACGTGGAGTTCATCCTGTTATAATGATACTACTTGCTATCGTTTTACCAATTGCTGCAATGATAATACAGATGAGCGTAAGTAGAAGCAGGGAGTTTATGGCTGATGAGGGTGCAGCTAGATTGACAGGTGATCCAAGTTATCTGCAATCTGCCCTATCAAAACTAGAAAGTTATGCGCAAAGAGGAACTTTGCATAATGCAACGGAGCAAAGTGCACATATGTTTATTGTAAACCCTTTTAGCGGACATAAGGTAAGTTTTGGTGATCTATTTAGAACACACCCAACTACGGCTGATAGAATTGCCAGACTTGAAGAGCTGAAATTTGAGATATAAGGTTTTAAAATTTAAAACCTTATATTAAAAATAGAAATTTTTCTACGTTTTTATATATATTTTAAAATAAAAATCTCTAATAATATTAATATTTTTATTTTAAATAATGCCCTATTTTTGGGTACTTTAAAAGGGTAAAATCAAATTAAGAAATTTTTTAGATTAAAAAACTCATTTTTAGATTATAATTTTGTAACGAATAAGGGATAAGAGTACTCTAGCACCTTGAATAATATATTGGCGTATAGACACAAGGTACTAAAGCAAGCTATAAATATACTCTTAACCAAATATAGAAGAGTATGTTTATACTATCAAAATAATCTTATGATGAAATTAAAACAGGATGGTATAAATGAACCTTAAAAGATTTGCAATACTGGCAGTTTTACTGCTAAGTTTTAATCTATATGCAAATGAAGAAGTTGTTGAAGAGAACGCAGCATATCAAGATATGCAAAGTGTTTCCGAATCTGAAAAATGTGATGCTCAGTATTCTGAGTGTATGCAACTATGTGAAGAAGTGACTGATAAGCAGGAACAATGCTTTGATGCTTGTGATTCAAAGTATGACAACTGCATAAAAGCGGCTGAATAGTTTTTGTTTATCCCTTATTCTAAAGCAAAAATTACGGAGTAGATAAATTGCAAGCTAGTTCAATATTGTATATATTAAGAGCAAACGGTATTGATGAAAAAGATATTGAAATATTTTCTCAAAAACTAAAAGACAAAGAGTTCACACTTGATAAATGTGACAAACTTCTTGAAAAAATGGGTTATGATAAGATATTTATTGTAGACAACGATGATATTGAAGATGAGGATAATGACTATTATCCAAGTTTTGACGACGATTATAAAGATAGATATAAAAAAGAAAATGATAATCTTTTTGAATAAGTTTATTCATTAGGATTAAAATGTTTGATAAAAAGATCGTAGGAAGAAAAGAGAGCCTCTCTATTTTAGATCTAGAGTTATTTGACCTAGATGCAAAAGTCGATACTGGTGCAGATTCAAATGCTCTGCATTGTGATCATATAGAGATAAACAATAATGAAGTAAGTTTCACTCTTCTTGATGAAGTCCACCCCTCATATCACGGAAAAAGAATCACCCTTCCAATCTATAAGATAAAAAAAGTGAAAAGCTCCAATGGAGAGGTTCAAGAACGACCTAGCGTAAAAGTTACCATAGAGTTTTACGGCAAAAAATATAAAAGTGTGATATCATTGACCAATAGAGCCGATATGAAGTTTCCTATGCTAATAGGTAGAAGGTTTTTAAGTGAAAGATTTTTAGTGGATGTGTCAAAAGAGTATCTGGCAAATAAACATAATAATAAAGAGAGTTAAAAATGAGAGTATATATTTTATCAAGAAACGAGAGTCTTTATTCAACAAAAAGATTAGTAGAAGCAGCTGAACAAAAAGGCTGGGAAGTAAAAGTTATAGATTATTTAAAATGTTCTATCGAGATCATGAAGGGTGAGCTAAAGATCAATTATAAAGGGGAGATGCTTCCTGTACCAGATGCTATAATCCCTAGAATCGGTGCAAGTAGAACATTTTACGGTACTGCTATGGTTAGACACTTTGAGATGATGGATGTATTTGCAACATCTGGAAGTTTAGCGATCGCTAGAAGTAGAGATAAGCTTAGAAGTTTACAAATACTTTCAAAACATGGAGTTGATATGCCTAAGACCATATTTGCTTCAAATAAATCTAGTGCAAAAGATATTATAGCCCTAAGCGGCGGTGCACCTTTGGTTCTAAAGATATTAGAAGGAACACAAGGTGTTGGTGTGGTTTTAGTAGATAGCACAAAAGCAGCAAAATCAGTACTTGATGCATTTTACGGAATGGATGTAAACTTACTTGTTCAAGAGTTCATCGAAGAAGCTGGTGGTGCAGATATTAGAGTATTGGTTGTTGATGGTGAGGTTGTAGGAGCTATGAAAAGGCAAGGTGCTGAGGGTGATTTTAGATCAAACCTTCACCAAGGTGGAAGTGCAACTGCACATAAACTAACAAGAAAAGAGAAATCAACTGCACTAGCTGCAGCAAAATCAATGGGTCTTGGAGTGTGTGGAGTGGATATGATCCCTTCAAAAAGGGGACCTTTGGTGATGGAGGTTAACTCATCTCCTGGTTTAGAGGGAATAGAGAAATCCACAAATATTGATATCGCTGGAAAAATTATGGATTATATAGCTAAGAACGTAGTACCAAAAAGTGATGATCAACCTAAAAGAAGACGAAGAATTAAAAAAGACAATATAGGAGCATAAGGTTTGCCCAGTAACACTCTAACGATTGCCGGAGTTGAGATACCAAAAGGCAAAGAGGTAAAAATAAACCTCGAACTTCCAAAACTTTATAATACACCTACGGTGATCCCTGTTAGGGTACTTAGAGGAAAAAGAGAGGGTCCTATCGTTTTTATAAGCTCATCTATACACGGGGATGAGCTAAATGGTATAGAGATTATAAGACGTTTTAGAAAACTGCAAATTTTAAAAAGACTTAAAGGTACTATTATATTAGTGCCTATGGTTAATATCTATGGGGTAATGACCATGTCTAGGTATCTTCCAGATAGACGTGATCTAAATAGAAGTTTTCCAGGAAGCTCTAAAGGCTCACTCGCAGCTCGTGTGGCAAAAACCTTTTTTGATGAGATAGTTTCAAAATGCAGCTTAGGTATCGATATACATACTGCTGCTATACATAAGTCAAACCTTCCTCAGATCAGAACCAATATCGATGATGAATATACATATCAAATGGCAAAAGCGTTTGAAGCTCCAGTGATCCTTCACTCAGAGCTAAGAGACGGATCCCTAAGAGCAGTTTCACAAGATAGCGGGATACCTATACTTTTGTATGAAGCGGGTGAAGCACTAAGGTTTGATGAGACTAGTATTAGAATCGGGGTAAAAGGGATAGTGAACGTTCTAAGGGAAAACGGTATGCTTCCTAAGGTTACAAAAAAAAGAAGAGTAAGAACACCTATCGTTACAAAACTAAGTAAATGGATAAGATCAAGTGAGAGCGGTATGATAAGAACCATCAAAGCTTTAGGAGATACAGTTAAAACAGATGAGATCATAGCTTATATTGATGATCCCTTTGAGGATGAAAGTACAGAGATAAGAGCACCATTTGATGGTATTATCATAGGTAAATCTGAGATACCCCTAACCCAAGAAGGTGACGCTGTATTTCATATAGCAAAATTTAGAAACCTAGAAGCTGCAGAGAATAAAATAGAGTATTTTAATGAAGATGCAATTGAGCAGAGTGAATTTTATGAGCTAAATAATGAAGAGATAATTGAATAATGGAATCGTTTTACGATATTTTAAAACAGCTTATACGCGTACCAAGTGTAGTGGGTGCTGAACATCCTTTTTTTATGTTTATAAAACGTGAGCTTGAAGAGCTTAATCTAGATGTTGAATACTACGACGGATTATTGGTTGCAAAAGGTAGTGATCCAGATAGCGGATATATTTCAGCTCACGCTGATAGACACGGACTAATATGCACTGGTCACAACGAGTTTCAATACGCGGCATTTATTGCAAAGAACCAAGCCGATCTATTGGGAAATTCAAACTCTGAGAAACTTTTACAAAACTTTGAGATGAGATTTGTGGGACAAAAGGTTCAAGCCTATGAGCCTTGGTCTGGCAACTACCTTGGACTTGGTAAGATCACAGATGCATTTCTTTGTAATAGAAGAAACAATATTATCTTTAAAGTTGATGACTTTAACCATCTTTTTCCAGGAACCCCTATAGCTTTTATGGATAAACTGGAGATAAATGATGATATGATCTTAGCTCAACTTGACAATGTAATCTCGGTTGCTATTATCATATATCTTTATCAAATAGGTTTTAAAGGTACTGCTTTTTTTACAGCAAGTGAAGAGGCAGGAAAAAGCTGGAGGTTTTTATTGGAGTATTTTAAAAGGTTTGATATAAACACAAACGAACTTTTAGTTTTAGATACCAGCCCTTACGATAAACTTTCCGATATATCTTACCTTGATGTTATACTTAGAAACCGTGATGAGAACAGCTATTTTAGATCACCTTTAAAAAGTAAGATCAAAAAGATATGTATAGAAGAGAAGATAAGCTACCACTATAAAGATGCCCATATTAAAAATATAATAGCTCAAACAGGCAATAAACGCTCACTAGGTGTAACAGAGCTTGGTCGTATAATCCATGCAACAAAAGGATATATACAAGGAACCACTCTTCAAATACCAACTATTGGCTACCACACTTCAAAAGAGACTGCATATAAAAAGTCTATTGATAAAGTGATATTAATACTAAAAAAACTATATATTGAAAATAAAAATGATAGCTAAACCTTTTGAGCTTTTAGAAAATATCCCAAAAGAATCAAAAGATGAGATATTTGAGCTTTTGCTTGAAAATAAAGATATTAAAATAGAGCGTATAATCTCATATGAACACACTAGTGCAAAAGATTTTTGGTACGATCAAGATGAAGATGAACTTGTGGTTGTTTTAAAAGGTTCTGCAAAGATACGATATGAAGATGAAACTATACACGATCTAAAAATGGGAAGTAGCCTCTATATAAAAGCTCATACAAAACATCAGGTTATTTACACTACAAACCCTACTGTTTGGCTTGCTATTTTTTTTAATAAGCGATAGTAAACTCGCCGCTAAAAAGTTCTTGTATCTCAAAACTTTGGATATCTTTTACAATGCTATTTGGGGAGCCTTTTTGAAGTATTAAGAGAAACTCAGAAAACCTGTTATCCTCTAAAGTAACACAGGCTTCAACGGTTCCATCTTGTAGATTTTTGACATACCCGTTAAAGCCTGCATTTTGTGCATTTTCACATACACTTTTTCTATAATAAACACCTTGAACCGTTCCGCTTATAATAAATCTATAACTTTTCATAGATTTATTTTACAGACTCAAGGTTAAAACTATCTTACTTTAAAATAGCTAGGTGTATATTTATAGAACTTTTTAAAATTTTTGATCATATTTGACTGATCACAAAAACCGCAAAGCATAGCTATCTCACCTAAAGGCATATTTTGCTTGATAAGATTTTTTGCTTTAAGCGTTCTTTGCTTTAGAACGTATTGATAAGGTGTGATCTTATACTTTCTTTTAAAAGCTTTTAGCACACTGTACTTATTTACGTTCACATGGTCAGATATGTCATCTAAGGTGATCTTTTGGTCATAGTATTTATCGATAAATACCTTTACCCTTTGCAAAAGATCATCACTGAACTCCAATTGTGTGGTTTCATTATAGCTCATGTTGCCTCCTTTAAAAAAACCCATACTGTTAATTTATCGAAAAAACGTCACAGTTGCGTCACAGTTTTAAGAAATTTTCAAAAAAGCTCTTTTAAAAAACTGCGTTACCTCATCAGGATTCCATGAAAGTACCAGAAACTCGGTATCTACAAAGCCATATGCTTCAAGCTCTTTTTCTATGTTTACCCCACCAAATTTTGTATACATCTTATAGTGTTCTTTCCTAATAGATGAAAGAATAAGGTCTATATCGTTATCTTTAAATAGATAATAGACCCCAGCAAAGAGGTTTTTAAACTCTTGATTTAAGCCTTTTGAGGAGTGTTTTACTACAAAACGAGATAATTCAACTATCTGATTATGATCTTCTCTTAGATAATCAAAGGATATCTTTTGCTCAGAGGGAAGTTTATTTATACCATCATAGATAACTTTGATAGTTCCTGTCATCTGCGTCTCATTTGAGCAGTAGAGTATTGCTGAGTTTTTATCAAAGATATCAAAGTTAAGCCCCTCTATTGCATCGGGACACTCTTTTTGATATCCGATCCTTGTATATACATCACTTCTAAGTTTATATACATCGATAAGCTCTTCAGCTGAGCTAATCATTTTAATATTTTGATCTCTATTGTTCCAATTAAGCTTTCTATTAAAGCTTAAAGACTCATCGATCACCTCTTCTAAAAAGATCCTTTGTCTAAAAAGATCAAGTGCCATTTGTTGTTTTTCATTAAACTCTTTAGGTAAATACCCATAGTTCAACCCGTAACTCTTCTCCACCAATCCTTGTAGTGCCTCTAAAGCACTATTTCTATTTATATTTGCCATTTTGCGTCCTTTCTAATGAAATGAACGTCAATAATAGACAAATTGCGTCAAGCCTAGCGTCACAAGAATTATAAGAAAAAGTTAAGAATGGGTAATATTTTTGTAATCTGTATCACTATTAGGGAAATACACCCTAATAGAGTTTGTATAATAATTTTGTAATTAAATGGATTTTATAGTATTGGAGTTAATTTACACCCAAAAGATGGGATTGTCTCAATTAGTTTATAATCAAGTTTTGCTCTAAGCCTGTATATCAAAGTACGCAAAGCACTATCAGATACGGTCTTATCGGGCCAAAGTTGAAACTCTAACTGCTCAAAGGTAACTATAGCTCCTTTTGCATCTACTAAAACCCCAACAAGCTCTTTCTCCTTTACACTTAGTTTTACTGGTCTATTCCTATAATATAGACTTTGATTTTTTAGATCAAAGTAGTAATCAAACCCGATATGAAGACAATTTTTATATACAGTAAGATCATTTGGATGGTTTATCTTATAAAGTCCTAGAAGAATAGTAGAGTTTAACTCTTCTCTTTTAAATGGTTTTATCAAATACCCTATAGGATTTGTTTTTATAGCTCTCTCAATAGTTTTATTGTCACTAAAAGCAGTTAGATAAAGAATAGGTATATTTCTTATATGTTGTATCTCTTGAACAATCTCGATACCATCTTTTGGACTTCCCTCAAGATTTATATCCATAAGGATAATATCTGGTTCATTATCTGTTATACAATTAAAGATATCCTCATAGTTTGAAACCATATTGGTTACTTCAAACCCAAGCTTTACAAGTGCCCTTTTTATATCAAGAGCAACTATCGCCTCATCCTCTACAATTAGAACTTTTGTTTTAATCATTATCACTCCATACGATGTTCACTTGAACACCATCATCTGTTTTTATATCAATATCACCTTTTAATTGTTTATCTACAAGAGTATCCACAAGTAAAAGACCTAAAGAGTTTTTGTCCTCTTTTTGATTGTACCCTGAACCATCATCACATATACAAAGTTTATATTGTTTATCATCTTTTTTTAATATTATTCTAACTGTTCCACCCTCTTCATCAAAACCATATTTAAAAGAGTTTGTCACCAGCTCGTTTAATATAAGACCGCAATAGATAGCCTGCTCCATTTTAAGTTCACATCCAATATCAAGTACGATCTTAATATTCTCATTTTCATAACTATCTTTCAGCTCATCTATCATTTTGTCAAAATATTCGTAAGCATTGATATGGGATATATTATCCTGCTTATATAAAAGCTCATGCAAGTGGCTCATCGCATTGATACGATTTTGTATCGTTGTGAAGATATCAAGTATCTTTTTATCGCTTATCTCATCTGCTTGCAATCTTATCAAAGATATGATCATCTGCATATTGTTCTTAACTCTATGGTGAAGCTCTTTTAACAGTAGACCTTTTTCATCCAATGCCTCTTTAAGATCTTTAGTTTTCTCTGCAACTTGGATCTTTAATCTATCTTTTTCCTCTTTTTGCTGAGATATCAGTTTTCTATTTATCTCATCTTTCTCTTTTTGAAGATCTTTGATCCTCTCTGCTAATGCTATAGAAAAAATCACCGCTTCTGATATAAAAGCGGTCTCTATTACGTATTTATAGTATTGGTATATATCAAATATCCCTGTACTTGATAGATACATTAAAACAGTTGCAAGAAGTACAACCATCCACCCAAAAAGTATATAGTAAGCTTGCTTATTCCTTTTTAGTGCCGCATATATACTAATCAATACTAGGTATAAAAATAGTGTTATGGTTAAAAGGTTTCGATATTTATTAAAACCATCTATTGTTTGAAAAAGTACGATCATTGCAGGTACGGCAAAGAGTAAAAAAATCAAGCCTTTATTAAACTTAGGGTACTGCACTGTTTGTAAGAAGGATTTAGTAAAGAGACCTAAGGCGATAGCAGGAAATGCTACTATAAATGAAGCGTTCGTAAAAGCAGTTTTAAGAGTTTCATTTTCAAATATATATAAACCTGCAAAACCTACATAGAACAACTGATGAAGAATAATACCAAAAATATACAAAACATAATAAAAATAGCTGATATCTTTTGTAAAGAAAAATATAAATAGATTATATAATGCCAAAACAGCCATCGCCCCGAAAAAAAGCGCTAGGATTATCTGATGTTTAATCTCTTTTGCATAAAACTCATCATTATTCCAAAGGTTTAGTTTTACTATCAATGTTGTGATATAAGAGCTTGTTTTTATATAATATGTTCTTTGTTCATTAGGCTGAAGCTCTATATTAAATATAGGGTTTAGTGTCTTTCTACTCTTTGCAATATTAAAAAGCCCTTCTTGTATATAGTTGCCTTTAGAGTGATAAAAAATTACATTTGTGGTTAAAGGGTTTGCAAACTCTACTATCTTTTTAACTGTTCTATCAGTGTTGTTAACTAGTTTTAACTCTATCCATACGTCAAAATCAGGGGAGTACCCAAAACCTAAAAGTGTTTTATCGTTTTGCTTAAAATCAACATCACCTTTTGATATTTCATATATATCTAAAGACCTTGTTTTGTCTATATATATCTTAGACTTCGAAAGCAGCTCTTAAAATGTTATTTTTTCATCTATAGATAAAATATCAGCATATAATGAAAAACTAATAGTTAATAAAATAATAAATCTTGAGATCATCAGATACCTATTTTTCTTTTATTCTACTATATTATTAGTAAAAATTGCAACAATTACGCAACATTTTTCCTAACTTGTATATAAGAGTATCAGAATTATTTAATTTCTATAATTTATTAATAAATGACTTATTTGCTACTAAAATATTACTTCTCGATACTAAAAGTTATAATAAAACATACACCTTTGTACTGCTTTTTCTTATACTCAAATTCACGATTAAATACAGAGATACTTTGTGCGTGTCTTTCTGTGATGATCTTATGTGCCATGGCTAGACCAAGACCGGTACCGACAGATTGATGTTTTGTAGTAAAATAAGGCTCAAATATTCTATGTATTATCTCTTCAGATATCCCGCCGCCATTATCACATATGGTAAGCTCTAGATAGTTTTGATTAACCATTTTAGTATCTATAAAGATAAACCGTTCATCTTGATTTTCTATATTATCTTTTAGTACATCTTTTGAGTTGTTTAGTATATTTATCAAAGCTTGTTCAAACTCGTTCTTATTACCCTTAAACAAGATATCATCATCTAGTGATGTGATAATATTAATATAATTATTTGCCATAGTTGCACTTGTAAGACTTAAAGTGCTATTTACAACATCTACAACACTTATCTGTTCAAATTTTAGATCACCTTTAATAAAGTTTTTAAAATCATCTATAGTTTTAGATAGATATTTTGCCTGCTCTACTATCTTATCACTTAAAGTAGTTATCTCATCCTTTTCTATCATATTAAACTCATTCTTTAATTTAATAGAACTAGCAACCGTACTGATAACACTTAAAGGCTGTCTCCATTGATGGGCTATATTTCCTATCATCTCACCCATTGAAGCAAGTTTAGCCTGCTCCTCCATTTTCATAAGATAAGACATATCTTTCATACTTATCAAAACTCTTTGCTTATCAGGAAGAAGCACCAAAGACATATTTGTAACGATCTTTTGTTTATCTTTTTTTATACAGGTTTTCTCTAAGTTTTTAATATACCCCTTTTGTGCCAATATAATAGGGACCTGTGCATTTTTTTCATAATCCTCAGGTACCCCAAGATCTAAACAACTTGTTTGCAACATCTCCTCTTTAGAGAAACCTAATATATCACAATAAGCTTCATTACAGTCTAAAAAGTTCGATTCTAGATCGGTTATAGCAATACCGTCCTTTGAATACTTAAATATAGATTCAAACTCCTCTTTTTGTATCATCACTTTTTGTTGTACTATTTGAACCTTTTCAATACTCTTTTTATACCCAGATAAAAGATTTGCTACGGTCTTTATCATAGAATTGATACCATCTTGAAGTAAAGCTAGCTCATCTGAACGTGTTACGCTTATCTGTGCATCAAGATTACCGTTCTCTACTGCTTTTAATACATCTAAAGATTCATTGATCCTTTTTGCCACAAAACGCTGTGCTAAAAAAACAATTGCAAAAGAGCTGAAAAGAACAAATATCATTGATGTAGCAAGCCCAAAAAACAAAATCCTATTTTTTGAATTTGAGATATTATTTATATCTGTGATTATTACTGTACGATAAAGTGGTACTGAGCTTATTTCACTATTTAAAAAAGATATAGAGATAAGTTTATCGTTTTTAGTAATAAAACGCTCACCTACACTTTTAAAAAGCCAGCTCTTATCAAAATCTTTTGTGGTATTTACATTTCTTCCAAGATATATTGGATTGCTAGATACTATAATAATGCCAGTGTTTCCAATAGCAAAACCATCTATATAAGGATTTCCTAACATACTATCCATATATGATCTTTGAGCAAGTGAGCTTAAAGGCATCTCTTCATTGGCTAGCATCTTATTGATCTGATGAACCCTCTCCATCATACTTGTTTCAATATATGACCCATACTTTTCTGCGTATATATAGCTTAATAAGGTAAAAGCTATAAGCTCTACAACCCCTACTAAAACAGCGATCTTTCCGATTAGTCCAAATTTTATCTTTTTCATGGGGTGTATTGAGGGGTCTGCTCAAAGCTTTCTAGTTTTGTAGTATCCTCTTTAGTATATCTTGACTCATTAGGCGGTATATGACCTAATATCTTTATACTTTTTTGAGGATTTTGAATATCAGGTCTCCAAGTTGCAGCATATGTGCTTTGTTGTAGATGATGGCTTTTAGGATCCATATAAGCGGACGAATCTTGCATACGCTCATCTGCACTTGCCTTATAGTTCTCAAGCTCTTTTATAACCGCATGGTTATTCGTAGTACCTACTTTTTTTATAGCATCTAAAAGTGCTTTTGTAGCAAGATATGCCGAATATGTAACATGTCCAGGGTAATCTAGTTTTGTATTGGCATATCTTTTTCTATACCTTTGAACAAACTCTTTAGTTCCTTTTGTATCAAGGTTCCAAGACCAGTTCACACCAAATAGAGGTCTGATATTTCCAGGTGCTAAATAAAGATCCTCCCAATCAACCTCGCCTATTACCCAAGATTGTTCATCAAACACTTTTGGATCGATTTGCGCAAAAAGTTTAACTTGATTGTTCCCACTTATATTTACGGCAACCACATCTGCATCTAAATCTTGTATCTTTTGTATCAAACCTACGGGATCATAAAGGGATTGAGGAACTAATATCTCAGAAACGATTTTACCTCCGTAAAGGTCTATATAAGGTTTTGAAGCATCTGCATTACTTTTCCCCCATTGATTATCTTCCGTTAGTAATATCACACGCTTTGTTTGAGAGTTATCTAAGGCGTATTTTAAAAGTGTTTTATTGTAGTTTGCTCCGTTTGCGTCAAAAACAAATTTTGTGCGGTGTGCATGCTCTACCGATTGAGAAGGAGCCGATGAATTGGTATTTATAAATATCACTCCGTATCTTTGACACACTTCTGATATACTTGTAGCTACACCAGAGTTTACGGCACCCACCATAAATGCTATCTTATTTATTTTTATTAGATCTTGAGCAACCTTTGCCGCTTTTTTAGTATTTAAAGTTGGGTCTTGCTGTATAAGTACGATCTCTCTACCTAGTACACCACCTTTAGAGTTATACTCATCAATAGCCATTTGCACACCACGTTTATCAGCTTCTGAGTGTATAGAAAAACGCCCTGAAGTAGGTGAAACATGTGCAATTATAATTGGTTTACCGTTTTGTGCATAAAGATTATTTGGAGATAATATAAAAGAGGATATAAAAATAACTGTAATAATATTTATTATACTTTTTAAAAAATATCTAAACATCTTACTCCCTCTGCATAATTAATTTTAAATGTTACATTATTGTTACTTTGATAGATATTAATTATATTTAAAATCTATATTAGTTCTTTATATTATAACAAATTCCTATTTTAAAGCTTTAACACAAAAATTCTAAAACTCTTTTCATACCTAAAAATAGTTATTTAGTGACCTTTTAAGAAAAAAATAAGTTTTATCTTCTTACTATATGTTAATCCCTCATTAAAGGAAAAATATGAAGTTTAGAGTTCTATTGTCTTTGTTAGTAACTGCAAATTTAGTTGCCCAAGAGGTAAATAATCCCCAAAAAACAAAAACCAAATCAACACCGAAAACAAACGAGACAGTTGTAGATAAAGATGAAAAAAACTTAACTGAATCTACTCAAAAGATAGTTCAAAATGTTATAAACAATATCTATGAAGATGGAAAAAATATTCATATTGAAGCAAAAGTAACCAACCTAGTGGTAAACCATGATATCTCATACGATAGAGCTGAAGTTTCAAATCCTGACCTTGGCGGTATACTTACAGGAAGTATAGGTATAAACCTATTTCCTAATACTTGGGATATAACCATATCATATGCAGGACAAATAGCTGAAGATATATCCATATACGGAAGTGATAGTGACGGTCTTGATTGGCTTGATAAATACCAATAGAACTCTATGGCTATAGATGAAGGTGAAACAGACTTTAAATGGATCGATATATACCTTAAACCTATTTCAGGAACATATGGTGAAGTTGGTTTTGGATATAAGTACAATGAACAAAATAGTTTGATCATTACAGAAGATTTATCTAGCTCTAGTTATACCGTATATGATAAACCAAATAATACAAATACAGCTGCAAAAAAACTATCATCTTTTCAAGGGGTAAGAGCAAAAGGGGAGTTTAAACAATACTATCTTACTTACAATATACCATCTAAGGATAAATGGTACGATGGTTTCGGTATACAATACGGTTATGAAACATCCGACTTCCCTGTAGCACATACAGAGAAAAAAGGTATGATACTACACCCAGACACAACTAGTCATCTATATATGATCGGATTTAATAAACAATTAAGTGAGATAGATACCGGCTTTAGTTTTAAGACTTTACAAATAGGAGCTGTTAGCAGTACTTATGATTATTATGACTATGATACTGCAGCAAACAGCTCATTTAGTTCAGACGGTTCATTTTATGATATAGAGATGATCTTTATGTTTAAACCTAGTAAAAAAAGACAGATTTATCTATCATTTGGAAGAATGGAAAGATGGCAAGACTCATACGATAGAGATGAGTTCGTATATGAATTAGGGGTTGTTTTTTAAACAACTCTTAATTAAATAAGATTAAAATCAAATTGTTTAGGTAAGTAACTTATTGTAAAGTAAAAATATATAGATTGTTTTAAAATGGCAGAGAGTAAGGGATTCGAACCCTTGGAGGCGTGAACCTCGCTGGTTTTCAAGACCAGTGCTTTCGACCAACTCAGCCAACTCTCTACTTGAAGATCGGTATTTTAAAAGAAAATACCTTAAATAATGTTTACCCTACTCATTCCAAAAGGTACAAATTTCATTTGTACAACTTTTTTCACTATCAAGGATATCACTCAATAAATTTAACAAGCAATTGTTAAATTTATCTCGTTCTGGTGCGAATGGTGAGAATCGAACTCACACTCCCAAAACGGGAACGGGATTTTAAGTCCCGCGCGTCTACCAGTTCCGCCACACTCGCATTTATAAACTAAAAATATGGAGCGGGAGACGAGAGTCGAACTCGCGACCCCAACCTTGGCAAGGTTATGCTCTACCACTGAGCTACTCCCGCAGATTTATTAGTTTGTTTCTTTAAAAATGGAGTGGAAGTATATCAAAATAAAATCTGTTTGTAAAGAGTATTTTTAAAAAATTTTCAAATTTCTTTCTCTATCCCTATTTTAAGGGCAAAATAGGTAAAATAATTACCCAAAAGAGAATAATTTTTAAAAGGTTATCGTAATGATGAGAAGTGATGAAGTTAAAAAAGGGCACTCACGTGCACCACATAGAAGTTTATTTAGAGCTACTGGTTTAAAAGATGAAGATTTTGATAAACCGTTTATCGGTGTTGCAAACTCTTTTATCGAGATCATTCCGGGGCACTTTTTTTTAAATAAAGTTAGTGAAATAATCAAAGATGAGATCAAAGCAGCGGGGTGTGTTCCGTTTGAGTTTAATGCAATAGGTGTTGATGACGGTATAGCAATGGGGCATGATGGTATGCTTTATTCCTTACCTTCACGTGAACTAATTGCAAGCTCGGTTGAAACTGTTATGAACGCACATAAACTTGATGCAATGATCGCTATTCCAAACTGTGATAAGATTGTTCCAGGTATGATAATGGGAGCACTTAGAGTAAATGTACCAACCGTATTTGTAAGCGGCGGACCTATGGCTAAGGGGTATAAAAAAGATGGTACTCCTATCGATCTAGCAACTGCATTTGAAGCTGTTGGAAAGTTTGAAGCAGGAGAGATAAGTGAAGATGAGCTTCACGATATCGAGTGTAATGCATGTCCAAGCGGAGGAAGCTGTTCGGGGATGTTTACAGCTAACTCAATGAACACTTTGATGGAAGCTATGGGTATCGCTCTTCCTGGAAACGGAACTATTCTAGCTTTAACAAAAGAGCGTGAAGAGCTTTATAGAAAAGCGGCACGTAGAGTTTGTGAACTGGCAAAAATGGATTATAAAGATAAAGAGAAGTTCAATATCAGAAATATCTTAAATGAAAATGCAGTAAGAAATGCATTTGCAGTTGATATGGCAATGGGTGGAAGCTCAAATACGGTTTTACATATGCTAGCAATCGCAAATGAAGCAGAGGTTGATTTCCAATTAAAAGATATCAACACTATCAGCAAAAAAGTAAGCCATATTGCAAAGATATCTCCAAGCCTTACAACAGTTCATATGCAAGATATCGATAAAGCAGGCGGAGTAAGTGCAGTTATGCATGAGATGAGCAAACGCGGGGATGATATCTTAGCAGATAATCTAACGGTTACTGGTGAGAGTATCAAAGAGCGTATTAAAGATGCGGCTATTACAGACACTAATATTATCCATACTGTAGAGAACCCTTACAGTGAAGTGGGTGGCCTTGCTATACTTTATGGAAACTTAGCTGAACAAGGTGCGGTTATTAAAACTGCAGGTATTACGGGTGATAGAGTATTTACAGGTCGCGCGGTTTGTTTTAACGGTCAGCCTGAAGCTATTGCAGGTATCGTTGGCGGAAAAGTTAAAGCGGGTGATGTTGTTGTAATTAGATACGAAGGTCCAAAGGGTGGTCCTGGTATGCAAGAGATGCTAGCTCCAACTTCACTAATTATGGGAATGGGTCTTGGAGATAAGGTTGCACTTATTACAGACGGTAGATTTAGCGGTGCTACAAGAGGTGCTAGTATCGGTCACGTTTCACCTGAAGCAGCTGAGGGTGGTATGATAGGTTTATTAAAAGATGGCGATGAGATACATATCGATGTGGATCAATATATCTTATCGGTAAATCTAAGTGATGAAGAGATAGCTAAAAGAAAAGCTGAGTTCACACCACTTAAAAAACCTCTAAAATCAAGATGGCTTGGGCAGTATAGAGCGCTTGTAACAAATGCAAGCAGCGGAGCTGTTTTAAGAAGCGATATGTAGGTTTTTATGAGAGAGCATATAGTCGTAACGGGCGGAGGAACAGGAGGTCATCTAATGGTAGCAGATGCTATCATAGATGAGCTTTACAGTAGAGATAAAGGGGTGATCTTTATCGGCTCAAAGAACGGACAAGATAGAAAATGGTTTGAAAACAAGTTCCAACTCCATAAGGCTATATTTCTCGATACTTCAGGTGTAGTTAACAAAGGTACATTTGGAAAGATCAGTTCAATGTTCAATATCTTTTCAAAATCTTTTGAGTGTATGGAGATATTTGATCAATACAATGTAAAAAGGGTTGTAAGTGTTGGCGGCTACTCGGCTGCTCCTGCAACTCTTGGTGCGATCTTCTCTAGACGAAGCCTTTTTATACATGAACAAAACTCCGTAATGGGCTCACTTAACAAATACAGCTCATACTTCGCAAAATATGTTTTCAACTCTTTTGATCCATATTGTGAGATAAACGCATATCCTGTAAAATCTAGATTTTTCGATACTGCAAGGATACGTGAAGAGCTTAAAAAGATCATCTTTTTAGGGGGGTCACAAGGTGCAGTTGCTATCAATAACCTAGCACTAAAAGTTGCTCCTAAACTAAACGAAATGGGTATAGAGATAGTTCACCAAACAGGTGAACAAGATTTTGAAAGGGTTCAAAAACTATATGAAAAACTCGGTATCAAAGCTGATGTTTTCCCTTTCTCAACCGATATAGCACAAAAAATGGGGCATGCAGATTTTGCAGTAAGCCGTGCAGGTGCTAGTACCCTTTGGGAGCTAACCGCAAATGCTCTGCCTACACTTTTTATCCCCTTCCCACATGCAGCAAAAGATCACCAATATACAAATGCAAAGTTCTTAGCAGATAAAGGTCTTGCCTTTGTAAAAAGGGAGCGTTCTATAGATGAAAAATATTTCTTTGAAGTTATACAAAGTGATATAAACTCCATAAGCAAACAGCTTGTAGATGCTATTATGCTTGATGGTGTAAAAATGATCGTAGATACTATCTTAAAGAAGTAAAAATGAATAAAAATATAATCTTTACGCTTGGAAGTGCCGTAGGCTTTTTGATCATAGTTTTTTTTATTAGCAACCATTTAACAAATGAAAAGATAAACTATCTAAAACACCAAAAATATATCAATGTGGCTAAAGATATACAAAACCAAGCTAAGGTCTTAGTTGAAGAGAAAAAGAACGCCACACTAACTATAGGTATGACCTTAGCTGAAAACGATGAGATAAAAAATGCACTTATTGAAAATAGAGCTAAAGATATAGATTTTCATAAATTCTCTTTAAAGCTTAGAAAATACAGTGATTTTAAAAATGTTTGGTTTCATCTTATAAAACCTGATGGTACAAGTTTTTATAGAAGCTGGACAGATACAAAAGGTGACTCTGTACTTGGTTATAGGATAGATATAGTTGAGCTTATAAATGATCCTAAGATTATGTCAACCGTAAGTGTAGGCTTATACGATATGACATTTAAATCTATCATCCCCCTTTTTAAAGATGATAAGTTCATTGGTATAATAGAGGTTATAACCCACTTTAACTCTATTGCAAAAAGATTAATGAAAAAAGGTATAGAGCCTGTTATATTGGTTGATAAAAGCTATAAAGATCAACTAAAGCACCCTTTTACTAAAACTTTTATAGAGGATTATTATGTAGCTATTTTAAATGCAAGTAAGAAACATATGAAACTTATAGAGCAAAAAGGGGTTGATCATTTTATCAATGAAAAATTTGAATACCATCTTCCAAATAATGATTTCGTAACTCTTTATAAACTACACGACATCAACGATAACCCTATGGCATATTTTATACTATTTATGCCTCAAAAAGATATCGATCTTTCGCAGATAAGTATCATAAAAGAGAAGATGTGGTTTTATATAATACTTCTAATCATTATGATCTCAATATTTATCTATTACTATTTTACATCAAAATATACAAAAGAGATAAAGGTACTAAATAGCAACCTAAAGAACTCACTAAAAAAACAAAGAAGCCTTCAAGAGGAGAAGATAGCCCAAGAGAAGATACTATCACACCAATCAAAACTTGCCTCAATGGGTGAGATGATAGGTAATATCGCCCACCAATGGAGACAACCATTATCTGCTATATCCACAACTGCAAGTGGAATAAAGGTAAAAAAAGAGTTTGGACAGCTTGATGATAAGTTTTTAAACGAATCACTTGATAAGATCATTAAGTTCACGCAACATCTATCTCGCACAATAGATGATTTTAAAAACTTCTTTAGGACCGACAAAGAAAAGGTTCGTTTTAACCTAAACGATATAATCGAAAAAGATCTTGTTTTAATTGATGCATCATTTAAGAACAACCATATACAACTAATAAAAGAGCTTGATGCCGATATAACTATGGTGAGCTATCCAAACGAACTAACCCAAGCTATTTTAAATATTATCAATAATGCAAAAGATATAGTAAGAATGATAGAGCCTGAAACAGATAGATTAGTTATGGTCTCTTCAAAAATAGAAGATGATAATATCATTATCAATATCAAAGATAGCGGCGGCGGTATACCAAGCGATATACAAGGGAAGATATTTGAGCCTTATTTTACCACAAAACATCAAAGTCAAGGTACGGGTATAGGTCTTTATATGACAAGACAAATTATCACTGACCATATGGAAGGGACTATAGATGTTACAAACGAAAGCTTTATAGTTGACGATAAAAAATATTTCGGTGCAAACTTTACAATCACAATACCAATACAAGAAGAGATAGAATGGAACTAAATACACATTTAAAACTAGATACTAATATAAACGGAAAAGTAGTTGAACTAAAAAGTTCTTACGCTAAAGTTGAGCAAGAAACAAAAGAGTTTATGGTAGCAGACGAGCAAGGGCTTATACACGGCGGCTTCACTTTTTGTGCGGCAGACTTTACGGCAATGGCTGCAGTAAATGATCCAAATGTTGTTTTAGCAAAGAGTGAAACAAAGTTCTTAGCTCCCGTAAAACTTGGTGAGCTTATAGTTTATGAGGGTAATATAACTGCACAAGACGGAGCTAAATCAACTGTAGATGTTATAGCAAAAGTTGGTGATAAAGAGGTGTTTAAAGGTAGTTTTACAACATTTACTTTAGATAAGCATATATTTGATAAATGATAGAAGATTTTAAAACACTCCCTTTAAAAGATACTAGCTTTGTTCATCCGGTAAGGATAGAATATACACAAAAAGGGGAGCAAAAAACTTGGGAAGCTGTTCAAAGTTTTGATTCAGTTGCCGTACTTTTGTACCATAAGCCAAAAGATTCTTTTTTGCTGGTAAAACAGTTTCGCCCTCCTGTTTATCTAAACGATAAAAAGCACCTTGTAACATATGAACTTTGTGCAGGGATACTTGATAAAGATTGTTCTATTGAACAGATCGTAAAAGAGGAGATTGAAGAGGAGTGCGGTTTTAATGTTTCTCTAGAAAAGATAGAGAAGATAAATAGCTTTTATACAAATGTAGGTATAAGTGGAGCTAAACAACACCTTTATTTTGCAACTATAGATGATAGTATGAAAGTGAGTGAAGGGGGAGGGATACATACAGAAGATATTGAGCTTTTTTATCTTCCTCTTAAAAACTCAAAAGAGTTTATCTATGATGAGCAAAAAGCAAAAACACCAGGCTTGATGTTTGCTTTTTACTGGTTTTACGAAAAGTTTAAGATCGTTTAATTCTCAAATACTCCCGTTGTAGGTATCATACCTAGAAGTTTAAACTTTGCCTCTATTTGTGAAGGTATATCTTTTAGATCTAGACTTTGTGGATGTTGTACATCGTTTGGATAGTTTTCTATTAACTTATTGAACTCTTCTATAGCTTTAGGTAGATCATTGTTTAAAACGATCTGCGGGATATTTAAAGTGTTGTTATAGACTTTATCCTCTCTTATTAAAAGTACTGGTTTATTACCGCTAGATAATGATTCACAAGCGGCTTGGTATGAAGCTGTTAAAAGATACTTAGAGTTTTTTATAGTATCTATATACTCCTCTTCATCTACAATCTCTTTAAAATACGGTTTTAGTTTATCTTCGTTTCCAAAAAAATGGTAATGCCCCATAAGACAAGCGATATCTTGTGTTTCCATACCATCAACCATTTGTAAAAGCTGATCTTTATAATCATCGTCACCAAAATAAAAACACTTCTCTATACTTTGATCACCCGTTGAAAAATACTCCTCATCAACAATATCGTTTTGGATATCTTCTCCAACTATAAAAACCAAAGAGCAGAACTCTCTCATATTCTCTACCATAAACTCGCTAGGCTCGTCACTTTCAAATATAAGGATATCGCCTCTCTCCATAGTGTTTGGAAGATTTCCTATCACATCGATACCTGCAGATTTCTCTACTCCAAGTTCATTTTTTGCATAGGTTGCAGCTCTATAATCGCTTGTACAAAGGATCGGATCAAACTGCTTTAGAGTTTTAGCGATCACTGAACATCGTCTTACCATCTCTAAGCCTTTATTGTGACCGCTGCTTGAATAAATATATAATCTCATTACATTCCTAATATAGTTTTATTTCATCAATCCAGAATGATATAGTTTTATTTTTAATATTAGCTTTACCCGCAACGGCTAATACTATTGATTCAATATTATCTAAGTCAAACACTCCATCACCGCCAGGGTTATTTCTAGCATGATTTTTTGCTAAGCTAAGTTCATCAAAAGGTATAACATACTCTTTCCACTCAGTTCTAAGAGATACTAGAGTGTTCCATCTATTTACTTCTGCTCCATCATAGTTTTGATCATGAACATTTACCGCTAGATTTGTATACTCGCTTGCTTTTGCATAAAATCTAATCCCTCTATATTTACTAAGGTCTCTAAATCTTTTATTTACTATAGCTACTACCGACTTATCTTTTTTCAAGCTAAAATCAACTTTTAAAGAACCTTTTGTACCATTAGCTGAAGTAGTTGTATCGATCATACTAGCACTCTTAGCACCTTTTTTATTTATAGGTGTTATAAGCCACCCTTTTGAAAGCTTATCATCCTCAAAATCTTCGGTTATATTTGAGCTGTCTTTACTTTGTTTTGGTCTAAACTCATCTGCACTTATCCTATCGTTTATAGCACTTATAATAATACCTGTTTCAACATCCACAAGTCTTAGGTTTACTTTCCAGCTTCCCCCTTGCTTTGCAAAGCTTCCCGTTAAGATCACATCTGCAGCAACTAGTTTACCGATCTTTGTTGCCGAACCTTCATCAAGAAGTCCGCTATCGGCTAACTCTTGCTCTTTTAGAATAGAGTCTAGTTTTTCCCTTTCTACAACAATATACTGACCGCTTTGAACTAGCTTTGTTGTCATATCCTCCATAGCAAACTTTTCTATATCTTTATTTGCCATACCGCTTAGAGAAAAGTCCATCACTGCTATTGTTTTTTTAGGAAGGAATATCTTAACTTCTTGTCCGCTTACAAAAACACCGTCCGTTACATCAAATGTTACTTGCTCACCTCTAACATCGCTAACAACAGCTTTAGTTTTACCTATATTGGTTTTAAGTCCAGTGATAAAAAGTGATCTTTTGATTATCTTATTTGTTAGTTTATCTTCGTAAGAATCACCTACAACGATATCTTTATTATCTATCTTTACTATAACTTTATTTCCAAAGCTCTCAACAACTTCGCCATCTATAAAAGAGAAACCGTAAACTTTTTTCTCTTTTGCCCAAGGGCTTATACCAGGGCTTGAGGGGCCACATCCACCTAAAAATAAAACTGCTATACCTATAACCAATAAACCAATAGATCTCATCACAAACCCTTTATGTAATTTTTGTGTATTAATCTATTATGTTACTATATATTTTATTAAAAAATATCTCTTTGGATAATGTGGATTTTTATTTTGTAACCAAACTCTTACTCTACAATCACAACATAAGTATGATCAGGAATCTTTCTTAAAAAAAATACCATCTTTGCAGGTTTTTGATCTATCGATACCATAGTTTTTTTCTTTAAAAAAGGAAACTTTGCGGTTTTTATGATCTTATCTTCACTATCTAGAAAATGGAAATTATGAAGTCCACATTTATTTCTACTATTACTTTTACACTCAACCGTCGCCTCTTTTTTTATATCATCATATTTTACGTTTAGATCGATACTATAACTTACTGGATGTGCTGCTGCGTAAATTGACGCTATCAACATAAATATCAATATTCTCATTTTGTTACTCCTAAACAATAATCATGCTCACTGATCTGCTCTTCATACCCATAGATAGATCTGGCATCTTTTAATTTATATGCAAAATAAAGGGTTGGATCGATAGTGCATATCACACCACCCTCTTTAATTTTAAAGATAAGATCAAAGCTTAACTCCACTCTTTTATTTATAAGCTCTACTTTTAGATTTACAGGATCAGCAACTAACTCTTTGCCGTCAAGCTCCATAAAAAGGTTATAGTTATCACTTTTAAGTTTATCAAAGTGCGCACTTAAAAAAGCACTTTGCTCATCTTTTTCAAATTGTTTATTTTTATTTGTATCAAAGTCAAAGATCAAAAGTCGTGAGTTCATCCTATCAAATACCCATTTATGACTTATCCTATCTTTTTGAATATCTATAGAAGCATCAACAAAAAAATGGGGATGTGCATAGATATTTACAACAAATATCAAAATAAAAAGAAGATATCTCATGCAAGCAGTACAAACCCAAGAGCATATAATATCCCTATACCTATATAGGTGATCTTTTTAAATAGAGGCTGATATATCTCTTTATATTTTGAGTTTCTAACTTTTGTAGTTAAAATAGCTGCAAACGATATGGTGATCCCCATTCCGATACTCATCATCACCGCACTCATTACACCTAAAGTGTAATACCCTAAGATCATAGAAAAAAGTACGATTGTCATTACCCCTGGACAGGGAACTATACCTATTGCAAAGGCTATACTAAAGATACTTTTCCCTTTTAAAGAGCCTTTACTTACTTTTTCCTCTTTTACGTTTCTATCTTTTATCGTATCATAGAGCAGGTATGAAGCTATAAGTATGATAAAAACTGCTGAGACCTTATACATATTTGCATTGATATCTTGAAAATACTCCATGATAGAGTGTTGAAAAAAGCTAAATAAAATCATAGTAACACTAAGGGCTGAGATCGTATGGATCACGGATGTTAAAAACCCCGCTTTTAAAGCCTCTTTCGTTTTTGCACCATGCACTAAGAAATAACTTGCTATGACCATTTTACCGTGCCCAGGTCCTAAAGCGTGTACAAGACCGTATATAAAAGATACAGCTAAGATATAGATATACATAGAGCTATCACCGCCATCAAGCTTATCAAACGAATCAGTGATAAAAAGGTTTATATTTTGCTGCCAGCTTATAATGGTGTTTAAAAATGAGTTATAAATATCACTCATTCTCCACCTTTTCAAGCTGTGTCATCTGCCCTGCTTTTAGCTCTTTATGTACGTTAGTTAAAGGTTTTATATGTGCATCACGCCCGTATATATAGCTTTGCTCATCCACTATCACTTTATAAGCTTTGTTAAGCATCATAGCCCTTTTTGCACTAGGCAAGATTAGATAAGCTATATCGTTCTTAAGCTTTTCTATCTCTTCTTTTTTTAGTTTCCAATACTGTTTTTGATAGATATTAGGGTTTTCCAGTTTTTCAAGAAGATCTTTTTGGATATTCTCCTTATCGTTTTGCCAACCTTTTACAAAAAACTTATCCATAACCTCTTGGTTTTGTCTAAACTCATCACCTGCATTATTAACTTTTAGATACTGTACATACTCTGTATCACCGTTTTTTAAAGGTTTATCTTTGATCCCATTAAGAGCTTTTTGGCTCCAATGGTACCACCCTTTTCTAAAATCGGTATGCTCTAGCTTTCTTTGGTATACATAGGTTGAATCGGCGATCGCCCCCACATTGTTATGACACCCCATACAAAAGTGGGTCTCTTCATAGCTTTGGGGTCTAAGATCACCTTTAGCATCTTCTATAAAACCTTGATATCTCCAGCCAGTATGGTTATATATACCAACTTCCGAGTTTCCAATAAACTGATCAACTCTATCAGGAAAATCATCTTTCTCTTTTATCTCTTCAAGCCCTGTATTTTTAAGCTCGTAATATGTTTTCCAAGATATCTTCTTACCATATCTAAGCTCTTTCATCCTTGGAGCCATTACGATATTCTCTTTTTTATCCACACCTATATATCTTACACTATGTAAAAACTCAGTTCCAACAGGATAAAGCCCTGGAGCTATTAAGTATTCGTTCTCTTCAAGTAGTTTTTTTGCTTTACCAACATAGGTCATTGAAAAATCACTTATCTTTAATGTATCCATATTATATTTTGGCTGAGTCCATTTAAACACGATAGTATCTGCAATATCAAGCTTACCGTTTTGGTTCATATCATAACCGTATTTAGACTCATCAGTTGGATCGATACCAATATCTGCTTGTTTGATCAAAGACTCAACTATAGAAAGGTTTAGCTTATAAACATCAAGATCAAACTCATTCTTTTCATTTTGCATAAACACTTTATCAAGTCTTATAATCACATCATCTGTACTTCCGTTAGTGGGCCAAAAAGTTCCTAAAAACGGTCTATATGCAAAAGCTCTCCAACCTGTATAATTACCTTTTGGATCTTTATCAAAACCTTCATTATCAAAATCAAAATAGCAATCTGGAATATATCCGTCCCATTTGCCGTTATCATTATAATCCCAATCTTGCGGGATATCTTTTAGTTTTTTATTTAGAACGATCTCGCCGTTTTTAGTATAGTTATTTGAATTTATATATTTTATTATCTCTTCATCACTTATACTTGCCACCTCTTTAGTTCTATCTTTAAAAAGGTTTGTCCAAGGGTTCTTTAAAGCAGGTCCAGGGAAATCGTAAGCAGTTTGAAGATCATCATCTTGCATAGTAAAATTTGGTTCTTTATTTTTTGTATGACAGCTATAGCAAGGGTTATGAAGCAGGTTTTTGTTTGAATCATCTTCAGTTTTCGTATAACACTGTGAGCTTATATATGCTGTTTCATTTGAAAGTGTATTGTGTTTTAGATCTATATCGATCGAAAATAAAAATGTATTGATAGATATTATAAATAGTAAGATATGTTTTAACATAGGTTTAACCTTAGATTCTTGGATTTGTGTAGTGTTTATCTAAATAGTTTTATATACAGGGGAGCCCCTGTATATAAGTTTGGACTATTCAAATGCTGGGAATGGTCCTACTACACCGATCCAAGACTCAGTATCTGCTGGAGAATCTTTTTTCTCTTTATCAGATTCACCGAATGGGTGTTGGATAACTGTTGTAAGATAACCGTTACCACCGATGTTTGGATACCAAAATGGTGAAGTTGTTTCTGAACCGTATGGAGTTGTTAAGATTCTTGTGATATCTTTAGTCTCAACATTGTATGCCCATACATAATCGATTTGGTGTGCACCTGTATCTTCACCGATGATCAATACATCTGAGTTATCGATAAATGTTAAGTTATCTGGCTCAGCGATAGCGCTAATTGAACATTTATTACCTTCAAACTCACTACCTTTTGGATATTTTTTCATCTCACCCATAACTTCACCTTTAAAGTTATAAGCTACATATTTACTATCGATAGCTTGAACTCCACCTTTAACTTGAAGCTTATAAACACCACCACAACTATTTAGTGGAAGTCTCATATCGTTGTTTCCACCTTTGTCGTATTTATCGTTAGCTTTACCTTTTTTAGCAAAATCTTCCATACCGTATTGGATTCTACTGATAGCTATATAAAGATCGTTTCTTTTCTTATCGAAAGTGATACCCTCTTTTTTTCTAAACTCACTAGTTGCACCCATCATAGCTGCATATCTTCTTGACTCTAATCTTGAAGCGTAGATATCCATACCATCTTTAACTTTTAAACACTCGTGACCTGCAGTTGTGTTGATTGAAGTAAATCCGCTTGGACATTGACCGTTACTGCCTTTTGCAGATTCAAACATATCTTCAAATTGTGGTTTTTTATCTAGGAAACTATCGATTGTTTTATCTGTAGTATGACCTAGGTTGATCCAAGTGATATCAAACTCACCACCGTTTTTATCGCTTTTTTGGTTAAGCTTTGCAGCATATAAGATACCTGAGCTTAGATCTTTTGCTTTATCAGCAACAAACATAAATAAAACACCGTTTGTACCATCATCTGTTAAGTATGTAGTTCTCTCATCTGGCATTACATATGCTAACTCGTGAGCAAATCTACCCATAGAATAGTGTTTTACATACTCAGTGTCACCTTTAGAGTTTGTGATTGTAACCTCAGGAGTCCATCCCCAGAAATATGGATTTAAAGCTTTTTTACCATCTTTAAAGTATAGATCGAAGTTTGTATAATACTCATCTTTTCCAGCTTTTAATGCATTTGGCTCATACTCTTCACTTCCAAGATGAGATCCCCAAGGAGTTTTCATACCTGCACAGTGTACCCAACCACCCTCATATTCAGCTTGAGAGATATGACTTGTTGCGATAGCTTTAAGTCCACCCTCTTCTGTTTTTTGTAGTTTTGAGATATACATTGCACCAGGTCCACACTCAAATTGAGTGATAGCATAAAGTTGACCGTCAACTTCGTGAAGTGTAGTATGGTCAGGTCCTGAACCATCTTTACTTGTTTTACAAATAAATGGGCTACCATCTTTATGATTGATAGGTTGACCTAACTCATTTTTAACTTGACCGAAGATCTCAGTTGTTTTACCATCTAGACTTGGAAGTTTTTGACCAGTTCTAGCAATTGTATGCCAAGATATCTTTTGTACAGAACCGTTGATAACAACTTCGTCTGATGTTAAGATTTGTTTCTTTTGAGCATCTGTTACAGGAGCTACTACAGGTTTGAAATAGATATCATTATGACCTGTTTTATTAACAACTGGCTGTGATGTACAGGCAGTGAATGTTAAACCAATTACTGAACTTACCGCTAAACTTTTAAGAATAGTTTTTTTATTCATATTTGTCCCTTTTTTAAATTGATAAGGTGAAATAATAATTATTTTCGGTTACTGATTGATTACTATTTGATTGCAATTGCTCGAGTTTATAAGAATTAATAATTTTTGATCTAAGTTAAAAAAAAGGATCAACGCTGATTTTAGCGCTGATCCTTTTTAGTTTATTATTGCTAGATTTGTAGGTTTATTGTTTCTTACAATGCATATCGATATACATATGGATAATATCAATAGCTGCAGGTGTTACACCGCTGATCTCGCTTGCATTGAAAAGTGTAGGAGGATTGAACTTTTTAAGCTTCTCAACCACTTCGTTTGAAAGACCTGGGATATTGTCATAACTAAAATCTTTCGGTATCTTTAGTTTTAGCATCTTTTTCATCTTCTCGATCTGTTTTTGTTGTTTTGAAACATAGCGGTAGTATTTTGCCTCTATCACTATCTGCTCTTTTAGATAGGTATCAAGCTCACTATATTTAGGTACTATCTTATCAAATTTATCAGTTGTGATAGTGTTTCTTCCAACCACATCAATTAGAAGTGTTTTATCAGCTATCTTATCCTCACCTAGTTCATTTAAAAGTGCTAGGTTCTCTTTGTTTGGTGTAAACCATATACCTGCCATATACTCAACTGCTTCACTTAGAACACTTTGTTTATATTTCACTTTCTCATAGGTTTGTTCATCTATAAGTCCAAGCTGATGACCGTAAGAGCTAAGGCGAATATCTGCGCTTTCCTCTCTTAAAAGAAGTCTATACTCTGCACGGCTTGTAAACATACGATAAGGCTCACTCGTACCTTTTGTTACAAGATCATCTATAAGTACACCAATATAAGCTTCATCACGTCTTAAGATAAAAGGCTCTTTTCCGTCAATGCTAAGTGCTGCGTTTATACCTGCCATAAGACCTTGAGCTGCTGCTTCTTCATAACCTGTCGTTGCATTTATCTGCCCAGCGTGGTAAAGGTTTGGTATCTTTTTGGTCTCTAGTGTGTGTTTTAGTTCAGTTGGATCAACATAATCATACTCAATAGCATAACCATAACGAACAATTTTAGCGTTTTCTAAACCTTTGATAGAGTGGATCATATCTTTTTGTACATCGATAGGTAAAGATGTGCTAAGACCGTTTATATAATACTCCATAGCGTTTGCAGTTTGAGGCTCTAAGAAAAGCTGATGGCGTTCACGATCACTAAACCTATTTACCTTATCTTCGATACTTGGACAATACCTTGGTCCAGTTCCCTCGATCTGCCCCGTAAATAAAGGTGCTCTATCAAAATTGCTTGTGATAGTATCGTGGGTATCTAGGTTTGTATATGTTATATAGCAAGGAAGCTGTGTAGGGTTAAAACTACTCTTATCGGTTCTAAAACTAAAAGGTAGAGGTTTCTCATCTCCACCATGTGCTTCCATAACCGAAAAATCAATAGATTTTGCATCTAGTCTTGAAGGTGTTCCCGTTTTAAGTCTTCCTACACTTAGTCCAAGCTCTTTTAACTGTAAAGATAGAGTTGAGCTTGGTAGCTCCCATGCACGACCTGCAGGGTATTTGTTCTCACCGATATGGATAAGCCCTTGCATAAATGTTCCAGTTGTAAGGATCACTTTTTTACTATGAAACACTTCACCAAGTTTTGTCTTTACACCCTCAACTTTTAACTCTTCATTATTAATTATTAACTCACTTACCTCATCTTGGTAAACCTCTAAGTTAGGTGTATTTAAACACACCTCTCTCATATACTCTCTATAAGTATCCATATCGATCTGCGCACGGCTTCCTTGAACTGCTGCACCCTTACTTGCATTTAGTACACGAAACTGAATACCTGTAGCATCCGTGCATAGTCCCATCTCACCGCCAAGTGCATCTAGCTCTCTTACCAAGTGACCCTTTGCAAGTCCGCCGATTGCGGGGTTACAGCTTGCCGCACCGATCTGCTCTACCAGCATTGTAACAAGAAGTGTTTTTTTACCCATTCTTGCAGGAGCAAGTGCAGCTTCTATACCTGCATGCCCGCCACCTACAACTATAATATCGTATGACATTTTCTTCCTAAAATATTGTTTGATCTTTAATTTTCGTGATTATACCCAAAAAAGCTAGTATTTTGTATTTACTCTTTTGAACTATGTTTTAAAAACTGCTCTATATCGATAGGAGCTACAACTATCTTTTGGTGAACTTCGTTATATTCGTTTATCATATTATTGATATTCTCAAGCTGAAGTTTTATCTCCTCTTGGCTAAAACTATCGCTGTTATCATATATCTTTTTACTCATTGCATTGATATCTTCTACAAACTCTTTATCTCTTAGTTCGTGGAATGTTTTTATATACATTAGATACGCTTTTACCATTAAAAACACCATCACGAGATTTATAAGCGTTGCAATAGTATAAGCAAGCCATGAAGGATCATCCATAACCCAAACTGTTGCTATCGATAATATCATTATTATCAAAGGTATCACTACCAAAATCATATTTTACTCCTATATATTATAACGCCCTCTTTTTTAGCCGTATACTCAAAAAGATCCGAATCTATCACTTTTTTTAGCAGTGAACTAGCGTGCCTTATAAACACTTTTTCATCTTTTTTAATTATGATACCAGTATGTGTAACATCAAGATCATCTTTATCTGAGTATATCCCTATATAATCTCCGTTTTTAAGTTTTTTTGTATCTATATCTTTTGGTTCTATATAGTATATATCTCTTTGTATAGGCTCTATCTCTTTTAGATAGATTTGATCCTTATTTAAAACCTTAGATACTTTTTTACAAGGACCAAGATTACAAGTTATATCTTCTATATCGTTATATACTACCCAGTTGCTAAAAAAATGGTTTCTATTTTGATACGATACGACTGAGTCTATATATCTTGTCGATATCAAGTTGTTTTTAAACTCTTTAAAACCTTTAGATCTTTTTAAAGCTTCAAGAGTATCTATAAATGTAAAACAATCAAGTGCTTCAAAGTTGATCACAAGATTCTCTTTGCTCGTATTTATATCTTTGTTCTCTAAAGTGTTTGCTACATACTCCACATCTAAAAACTTATGGCTTAGCTTATCTATATTTTTTTCATTAAATATAGAAGCATCGTTTTTGAACTTTCCTAAGTTTATATACTCTGCAGCCAATACTGCTTGCAAAAATAGAAAAAACATAATTATCATAACTTTTATCATAGACATATTATAACAAAGCAATATAAATTTAATATTGATATTAATTACTTTGATATATAATAATTACTACAAATTTATTACAAGGGATAAGTTATAGATAAAATATGTAATCTTTTAACACCTAACTTAAAAAGTGAAGATCCCCTTTTAGTTAGAAAACTTCTCTTACTAAACTCCTTTTTTATAGTGGGTATGATCGTATTTACAATCTTTGCTATTATAAATACTTTTGTAGTAAAACATTATATTCTTACCGTTTTAGATGCCTTAGCTTTCTTTATATTTTTAGCAACATTTTTAAATCTAAGAAAAACATGTGATATTGAAAAAGCAACCTATATAGGTGCTATTTTCTTATCTTTCTTTATGTATCTATATGCATTTTTCAATCAAAATAACGATTTTGGTCTTATATGGTCCATATCTATACCTATTCTAGCCATATCGATTCTTGGGCACAAAAAAGGGCTTATCTTATCTATTATATACTATTTTTTACTATTTTTTATTCTACTCTACGGTGTATATTTTTGGGAAGATCCAAACTGGAATATGGCTGCTTTATTAAGGCTGATGATAGCTTCAACCGTACTAGTCGTTACACTTTTTGTAACAGAGTATTCCCTTTACAATATGCATGTAAAAATGAAAACATTATCAGATACAGATGCCTTAACTAAACTTTACAATAGAAGAAAGATAGATGAGATCATAAGAGTTGAATATGAAAACTTTCAAAGATACGATATGGAGCTATCTTTATGTATACTTGATATTGATAATTTTAAAGAGGTAAACGATACATACGGTCACACAAAAGGGGATATGGTTCTAAAAGAGCTTGCTAATATTTTAAGATCAAATACGAGAAAAACCGACAAGATAGGTAGATGGGGCGGTGAAGAGTTTATTATTATAATGCCTCATACAAGAATATTCAATGCCGTTGAAACTATCAAAAAGATGAGAGAAAAGATCAAAAGCTATGAGTTTAAAGGTGTAGGACAGATCACCTGCTCATTTGGAGTAACATTTGCAGATGATAAAAATAAATCGATTGAAAAGATATTTATTGATGCAGATAATAAACTATATCAAGCAAAAAGAGACGGTAAAGATAAAATAGTCTCTTGATAGTCCGCTAAAAGCGGAACTACCAATCCTTAAAGCATTTATCTAAATGCTCCTCACTCATAGGCTTAGTCATTAGTGAAACGATTATAGCCGTTAAGATAGATAAAGGTAGTGCAATAATTAGAGCATCTACAAATATGATCTTTCCACTTAGCAATGAGTTTGTACCAAATATCGCTTTACAAACACCAAGCTCCTTTGCCTCTTTAAAGTGAACAAATAGAAGCCAAAAACTAGATACCACAAGTCCAACTAGCATAGAAGCTATAGCACCTTTTGTGGTCATTCTTTTCCAAAAAAGTGCTCCAAGGAATGACGGCAAGAATATTGCCGCACAAAGTGCAAAGAATATTGCCGTACTTCTAGCAATAATAGCTGGTTGTTGATCAAAAGCGTAAGCTAGTGCAACTGCAAAAGAGATCATCACTATAATACCAACTCTTGTAACTCTTGTAGAGTTTAGATCTTTGGCTGCTATTTGCTCTATAAGATCACGTCCCACTGCAGTTCCCATTGTATGAAACTGTGATGACAGCGTACTCATAGCTGCACTAATTAAAGCAAAAAGAAAAATAAACGAGAACCACTTTGGCATAGCTTCGTTTATAAAGTGCGGTATAACTTTACCAACACTTCCTGCACTTTGAAGTGCATTTTTACCCTCATTGAACTCAAAGAACCAAGCATTTGTAAGAGCTCCTACTATAAAGATAAACCCTGTCATAGAGATAATAAATATACCACCAATAAGAACAGCACGATTAAGCTCTTGTTTACTCTTTACAGTCATAAAACGAACCACCAGCTGAGGCTGAGCCAATACACCTATACCAACACCTAAAGTGATAGTAGTGATCACAAAAAGCCATCCGTTACTCATAAATACAGGCATCTCGCTCCAACCATTAAAGCCCCAAAGCATTGATAGTTTCATCATAAAATCGGGACTTCCAGGCTTTAGCTCTTTCATCGACATCTCACTTAAAGGAAGAACCGTTTGAGCCCAAACATTCTCAAGCTTTTCATAAGCAGCACCCACTCCGCCAAGTGAATCAAACGTAAAGAATAGTAAAATAACCATAGCAACGAACATAATAGTTCCTTGCAGAGCATCTGTAAGCATTACACCCTTAAGACCCCCAGCAATTACATATGCCGTAATGATTATAGAGAATACAAAAAGTGCAGAGCTGTAATCAACACTAAAGTATAAAGATATAAAGTGTGTACCACCGATCAGAACTGCCGTTGCATATAAAGGCATAAAAAGTAAAATGATAACAGCACCAAAAAGCTGGATAAACTTTGAATCAAACCTTTTTCCTAAAAACTCAGGAAATGTGTGAGCATTAAGTCTATATCCCATTTTTCTAGTAGGGTTTCCTAAAAATACGAAAGCCACGAATATACCTACGAATATATTAAAAAATGTAAGCCATAAAAGTGATTGACCAAGCCAAGCTGCAACCCCTCCAAAACCTACTATCGCAGCAGTTGATATAAATGTAGCACCGTAACTTAAAGCCATAATAAAAGGGTGTGTATCACGCCCTGCAATTAGATAGTCCGTTGTAGATTTTGTTTGTTTATACCCTAAGAACCCTAGATAACCTACGATTGCAAGATAGATGATGATGATAATATTTTCTAAAGCACCCATTATAGCTCCTCATCTATTTTATCTTCAAGATCAGCCCACTCTTGAACCTTAGTATCAACTTTATCTTCCGAACCTTTGTTCCAATTTACAGCTCCGTAATATATACAAAGTACGGTACTAAGTATAGTGAACCAAAGCGCCATACTTACTCCAAAATCAAAATGCTCCATTACCATTCCTAATTATAAGATTTACTTTTATTTAATAGACTACAATTTTAATATAATAATTTTTAAAGGTATGTGAATTTCGCCATATTTTGCAAGTTTTTTTTAATATGTACTTTTTTAACACAATTATTATATTTTTGTAAGTATAATTGAAAAAAATTTTAAATTATTAGGAATATTTCCTAGTTTTACGGAGTTAAATTTTATGAAACAAACTTTAATGGGTAACGATGCAATTGCTTGGGGACTGATCCATGCAAATGTAGATATGGTTTCAGGATACCCTGGAACACCTTCAAGTGAGATACTAACAAATGTCCAAAAGATCAAGAAAAAACTTGACCTGCCTACATACGCAGAGTGGGGAACAAATGAAAAGGTTGGTTTTGAGGTAGCTTATGCAGGTGCTATTGCTGGTAAAAGAACATGTGCAACAATGAAGCAAGTTGGACTAAATGTTGCAAGTGACGCGCTTATGAGTGCAAGCTATATAGGAAACCTAGGCGGAATGCTTTTAGTTTCAGCAGATGATCCAGGATTTCACTCATCTCAAACAGAGCAAGATAGCAGGGTATTTGCTAAATTTGCAAGAATTCCCGTACTTGATCCTGCAACACCGCAAGATGCATACGATTTTACAAAGCTTGGTGTTGAGATATCTGAAGAGTTTCAAATACCTGTAATGCTTCGTCCTGTTATGAGAGTTTGTCACGCTAGAGAGATCATCGAGATGGATGAGCAAACAAACTATCAGCCAAATAGCGGTGAGTTTCAAAGAGATATCCCAAGATGGGGAGCAGTTCCTAGAAAAGATAGATATCCTCAGGGTATTGAGCAGCTAAAAAGAGTTGAGGTTTTAAAAGAGTATAACTGGGAGAGATTTTTAAAAGATGAGTTTGAAGCCTGTAAGGGTGGCAAACTTCTTATTATCTCAAGTGGTACTGGATACGGTTTTGCAAAAGAGACTCTAGCAGACAGCGGTGTAGAAGCAGATATCGTAAAGGTTATTATGCCTTATCCTCTTCCTTATGAGAAGATATCTGAATATACTGCAAAATATGAAAAGGTGCTTGTGGTTGAAGAGCCAATGCCTTGTATCGAAGAGCAGATAGCTGCACCAAACGTTTATGGTAAGAATACAAACACAACTGCACAAATCGATGAGATGAGCAAAGAGGCTATACTTGAAGCGTTTAAAAAGATAGGTGTTTACAGTGGTGAAGATATCTATAAAGTGCCTGAGATATCATCAGAGTTTCAAATACCTGAGGTTGAGCCAAGACCGCCTGCATTATGTCCAGGATGTCCACATAGAGATATCTACTATGCGATCACAAAAGTGTTTAAAAAGAAAAAATCGATCTACCCTTCAGATATCGGATGCTACACTCTAGCACTTGCTCAAGAGGCTATCGATACTATTCTTTGTATGGGTGCTTCGGTTTCTATGGCAAGCGGTTTTTCTATTGCAGACCCTGATAAAACGGTTGTAGCAACTATCGGTGATAGTACTTTCTTCCACGGTGGTATCCCTCCGCTTATAAATGCGATATATCAAAACCATAAGTTTATACTTGTGATTTTAGATAACTCAACTACAGCTATGACTGGACGTCAAACAACACCTGAGCGTGAGCATAAAGATGTGGATATCAAAAAAGTTGTTGAGGGCTGCGGTATAGAGTGTCACGAGTATTTCTATACAAATGAGCTTGATAAGACAATCGATTTCTTTAAAGGTATTAAAAAGGTTTATGAGGATGCAACTGGTCCTGTTGTAGTTGTTGCAAGGGAGTTTTGTATCTTAGACGCTGAGAGAGCACCTGATTTTGTACCTATGACCTTTGCTACGGTTGATGAGGATAAATGTGTGGAGTGTGACCATTGTGTTACTGCATATAAGTGCCCGCCTATGTCTTATAATGAAAACCATAAGATCGAGATCGATCCGTTCCTTTGTGCAGGGTGTGGAGTTTGTTTAGATACACTGTGCCCTACAGATGCGTTTGTTGAAGATACTACGAGAAAGAAGGATAAATAATGCAATATCAAAGTGTAATAGCGGGATACGGCGGACAAGGCGTAGTATTTTTAGTAAAGGTTTTAGCGATCTGCGCAGGTAATAGAGGGATCCCTTTTTTAGGGACAGAAAACCACGGTATGAGCCAAAGGGGAGGTGCAGTATCTTGCCATATTAAAATAGGTGAGTTTACAAACCCCGTGATAGATACGAACCAAGCTGACCTACTAATAGGTTTAGAGTATAGAGAGACTATAAGAAATCTTCCGTTTTTAAAAAAAGATGCTAAAATAGTAACAAATGCAGATGAGAAGTTTCCAAAACTTCCTTTTGAGGTTTCAAAGGTTGATGCATTTTCAAAAGCAAAAAAGAACGAGTTTCCTATTCAAGGGCTAAACGTTTTTATGCTTGGAGTTGTTCTAGCTACTGTTAAAGATTTCCCTTTTTCACGTAAAGAGGTTGAAGATGCGATCACTCAAATGAACGCAAAAGTAGCTGAGCAAAATATGAAAGTATTGGAGATGGGGATTGAATCCGCAAAATAAAGCTAAACTAAAAGAGTTTTTTGAGAACAACGACCGCTTAGCAAAACATAACGGTATGGTAATAGAGGATATCGATGAGGGTTATGCAAAAACCTCTATGATAATCAAAGAAGAACACTTAAACGGTGCAGATGTTGCTCACGGTGGAGCGATATTTTCTCTAGCTGATTATGCTTTTGCAATAGCTTCAAACTCACACGGAACTTTAGCTTTAGGGATAAACACCTCTATATCGTTTTTAAACGGTGCATTTAAAGATGAAAAACTTTTTGCAGAAGCTGTTGAGATAGATAAAAACTTTAAGCTTGGCAGTTACACAGTAACGGTAAAAAATGAAGATAATAAAACCATAGCCGTAATGCAGGGTATGGTATATAAAAAAGATAAACAAATAGTATAAGGAATAGGAATGATCTGGAATAAAATTGAGAGTGCTAGAAGAGAAGATATTGAAAAGCTTCAACTAAAAAGGTTACAAGATACGGTTGAGAGAGTTTATACCTTAACACCTTTTTATAAAGAGAAGTTAAATGAGATGGGTGTAAAACCTGAAGATATCACTTCCCTTGATGATATTAGAAAACTTCCCTTTACAACAAAAAAAGATCTTCGTGCCCACTATCCTTTCGGTCTTTTTACCGTTCCTATGAGTGAGATCGCTAGAATACACAGTTCAAGCGGAACTACAGGAAAACCTACAGTTGTGGGTTATACCCAAGCAGATATGGATGTATGGAATGAAGTGATGGCTCGTGTTTATACTATGGCAGGAACCACAAGTGAAGATATCGTTCACAACGCTTACGGTTACGGTCTTTTTACTGGAGGACTTGGTTTTCACAGCGGTGCAGAAACCGTAGGTGCGGCAGTAGTTCCTGCAAGTGCAGGAATGACCGATCGTCAATTGATGCTTATGCGTGATTTTGGTGCAACTATTTTAGCCGCTACTCCAACATTTGCACTGCATATGGCTGAAGTTGCAAAAAAAGCTGGAAGCAATTATCTAAAAGATTATAAACTAAAAGCTGGAATATTCGGTGCAGAACCAACATCAACTGGACTTAAAAAAGAGGTTGCAGATGCTTGGGGTATCGACTACCATGAGGTTTACGGACTTAGTGAGATCATAGGACCTGGTGTTGCTGCAAACTGTAAAGAGAGTGAACTTCTTCACGTATTTGAGGATCATTTCTTATTTGAGATCATTGATTCAAAAACAGGTGAGCCTATGCCTGATGGAGAGAGAGGTGAGCTCGTAATCACTCCACTTACAAAACAGGCACTTCCGCTTCTTAGATATAGAACTGGTGATATAACATCTATCACAAAAGAGCCTTGTAAATGTGGTAGAACACACTTAAGAATGGAGTCAATTGTAGGTCGTGCAGATGATATGCTTATAATCAGCGGTGTAAATGTTTACCCTTCACAAATCGAGCACGTAATAGCAAATACAGAGGGTGTAACTCTTAACTACCAGATCATAGTTGATAAAAAAGGTCATCTAGATAAACTTGAAATCAAAGTGGAAGTAAGCGATGATATAATGACCGATTCTATAGGTGAGATGGATACGATTAAAAAAGATATCCAACACGCACTTTTAAACAACCTTTATATTCACGCTAATGTAATACTTGTGCAGCCAAGAAGTATTGAAAGAAGTATGGGTAAAGCTGTTCGTATCATAGATAAAAGGAAAGAATCATGAGCAAGATAAAACAACTTTCAATCTTTGTAGAGAATAAAAGGGGACAGATCACTGATGTTACAACTCTTTTATCAAACAACGACCTATCTATAAAATCTATAAATCTTGTTGACTCAAATGAGTTTGGGATACTAAGAGTGATAGTTGATGATGCACTAAAAGCAAAAGAGATTTTAGATGATGCTGGAATATCATTAAAGATAACAGAAGTTTTTGCAATTGAGATAGATAACCATGTGGGAAGCTTTAATGAGATAGTATCTTTGCTTTCAAACCATAATATCGATCTAAAATACACCTATACGATAAGCAGCGGCAATAAAGGTGCATTTATATTTAAAGTTGAGGCTTCACATTTAAACGAAACATTAGAACTTTTAAAGCAAAATAATATAAAAATTTTAGAGGATATCTAATTGGATCGAAATGAGATAGATAAGGATGATATTGACTTTTTAAAATATATCGGTGCAGAGGTTGTTGATTTTGACAACGGCTATGCACAGCTTGCTTTTGAGATCCAACCTCACCATAAACAACACCTTGGTGTGGTTCACGGCGGAGCTATAGCAACATTAGCCGATCATACAGGCTGGTATGCCGTAATCTCTCAGGTAGCAAAAGGTTTTACAAGCGTTACTATAGAGATAAAGATAAACTATTTAAAACCTGCCACAGGGGATATTTTAACTGCTGAAGCAAAAGTTCTTAATATGACAAAAAGAACAGCATTTGCGGCAATCGAGCTTTTCTCAAAAGATACTTTGGTAGCTTATGCAACGGGAACCTACGCGATTATAAGCGAGGATAGATGTTAAGCAATAAACAAATAAGTCAAAGATTTGAAGTACAAGTAAATACTCTTTATAACTGGCAAAAGACAAAACCTAAACTATACAAATACCTGCAACACGCTGATTATAACTTTGAGAGAAGCAAAGAGATAAACGTACTTTTAGATGAGTACTCAAAAGATATAAAAGGGGTGTTTACAAAAGAGGAGATAGTTTTTATTCTCAATACAAAAATAGATTTTGTGTCTATTGAAGAGATAAAAAATTTTGAAAAGAACCTTTTGGTTACAGAGTACAAAGAGATACCTAAAAGTTCAGAAGTTTTATTCTCAATATATGATAAACTTCTAGGGATGAACATAATTGAAAAATATATACTTTATAAAAGAATCTATAAATTTAGGAACGAGAAACTAGATCTAAACGAGCTAGAGTTTTTCTTCAAAGAGTTTTTGCACTAAATGATAGCAACGTTTTTACAAGGCTTTTTGTTCGGCCTTGGTGCAGCAGTACCCCTTGGTCCTATTAATATACTTATTATGAACACCGCTTTAAAAAGTTATAAAGCGGCTGTATCTATAGGTTTTGGTGCACTAAGTGCCGACCTTACTTATCTTGTTCTTATCACTTTTGGTCTAGTGACCTTTTTAAACCACCCTATTATCTTAACCGTATTGGGATATTTTGGAAGCGGCTTTTTGATCTATATAGCCTACCTTATATATAAACATAGAAACGATGAGCTTAAACTTCACACTAGAGAAGTTTCAAAAAAGAATATTGTTAAAGCGTTTCTAGGCGGCTATTTCTTAACACTTTTAAACCCTTATACCATTGCGTTTTGGCTTAGTGTTGCAAGCTTTACGGTAGCTAAAGATCAAAACCAGCTTGTGATGATAGCAGGTCTTATAGGTGCAATAACTTTATGGGTAACTCTAATGCCTTACGCCGTAAATAGATCAAAACATAAGATATCATTAAATATCTCTTCTAAGATAGGATTAATTGCAGCCGTTATACTATTTTGTTTCGGTGTTTCTTTATTTTTTAAAACACTGCTGGGATAAGGAGATAAGATGAGAAAACTATTTTTAGTCCTAATATTTACAACACTTAGTCTATTTGCGCAAGATCTAAAATGGATTTACGACTTTGAGGATGCAAAATATTTTGCAAAAAAAGAGAATAAGATAGTTATGATGTTCGTAACTATGCAAAGCTGTCCTGTTTGTAACTATATGAAAGAGAAAGTGTTTACAAAAAAAGATATAAAAGAGTATCTAAATAAGCATATGATCTTATACGAGGTTGATATAGATATGGATGATCTTCCATCAGGCTATGAGGTTTACGGAACCCCAACCACATTTTTTATAAAAAGCGACGGCACAAATATAGGAAAACCTATAATAGGCGGAACTAAGCCTGAATTTTATATCAAAAAGCTTCAAAAATATATTGATCAAAAATAGCTTTAATGTCCACATTTTTAGATAGAAACAAAAACTTCAATATCTTGCTTGCAGGAATATTAAGTATCGTTGTGGGCGTTGGAGTTGCAAGGTTTTCATTTACTACACTTCTTCCCCCTATGCTTGAAGATTTTCTAAGTGTTAGTGATGCTGGACTTTTAGCTTCAATCAACTATGCAGGATATCTAAGCGGTGCGATATTTAGTATATTTTTAAAAGATATAAACGCAAAAGTAAGATACTATAGAATAGGTGTGATCTTAAGTATCCTTACCACTTTGGTTCTTGCTTTTAGCACAAATGAGACTTTATGGTTTATCTCACGACTGATCGCAGGATTTGGCTCAGCTATGGTTCTAATCGTAGGTGGAGCTATTGTAATGGTAAAACTAAAGCTTGAAGATAAAACAAAAGCTATGGGGATACACTTTAGCGGTATCGGTCTTGCTATAACATCTTGTGAGCTTTTAAGCCAATATGTTCTAAAAGATGGTACTTGGGATCAAGCTTGGCAGATGCTTAGTGTTTTTGGTGCGCTTATCTCTATCTATATCATCTATATTCTATCTTTTGATAAAGAGCTAAAAAAAGAGGCTGTAAAACACCCTCTAACTCTATCTATGTTCACACCATACGTTATACTATTAATAATAGGCTACTTCACTGCAGGTGTAGGTTTTGTGGTTCAAGCAACATTTTTCCCAGATATCATCAACTCACTTGAGGGACTAAATGGTTTTGGTAGTCTTGGCTGGTTAGTGGTTGGTTTAAGTGGTATACCCTCAGCTATATTTTGGATGGCTCTAGCTTATAGATTTGGAAGTATAAATATCATTATAACCGTATCTTTGCTTCAAGTTATAGGGATACTAATACCCACATTTAGCAACGATATCTCTTTAAATATCTTAAGCGGTGCACTTTACGGAAGCACTTTTATAGCTCATGTTGCCCTGTTTATGAACTACGGCGGTCAGCTTGCGGGAAAAAATCCTGTAGTGTTTATGGGAGCAATGACCGCTGCATACGGTATAGGTCAAGTTAGTGCCCCGCTTTACAGCGTAGCACTTATAGAAAAATACAATAGTTATAATCCAACTTTATATCTAACTGCTTTTATAGTATTTTTAGGGGCTTTAGTGCTGATATATGCCAAACAAATAAAATCTAAATAATCAAGTTTTAGATACAATAAATTAATTTTTTCAAAGGAACGAGAATGAGACAAAAACCCTATTTAGAAACCATGCCGGATGAGAACGGTTATTTTGGTAAATTTGGAGGATCATATATACCTCCTCAACTTGAAGGGCCTTTTAAAGAGATAATAGAAGCTTACGATAAACTCTCAAAATCGCACGAATATATCAGTGAGCTTAAAAAGATCAGAAAACATTTTCAAGGTAGACCAACACCTGTATATTACTGTAAGAACCTAAGTGAATATATCGGCGGCGGACAGATATACCTAAAAAGGGAAGATCTAAACCATATGGGAGCACATAAACTAAACCATACAATGGCTGAAGTGCTTTTAGCAAAACATATAGGTAAGACAAAAGTTATAGCTGAAACAGGTGCTGGTCAACACGGCGTTGCACTTGCTACAGCTGCAGCATATTTTGGTTTAGAGTGTGAGATACATATGGGTGAAGTGGATATTAAAAAAGAGTACCCAAATGTTGTAAGAATGAAGATACTTGGAGCTAAGGTTGTTCCTGCAACTCACGGGCTAAAAACATTAAAAGAAGCGGTTGATAGTGCTTTTGAAGCTTATGTAAAAGATCCTATAAATCAAATGTTTTGTATAGGTTCAGTTGTTGGGCCCCACCCTTTTCCTAAAATGGTAAGAGACTTCCAATCAGTTGTAGGATTTGAAGCGCGTGAACAGTTTATGGAGATGACAGATAAATTGCCTGATATGGTAACTGCCTGCGTAGGTGGGGGAAGTAACGCTATGGGTATCTTCTCAGGTTTTATAGATGATGATGTAAAACTTTACGGGGTTGAGCCTATGGGTAAAGGTGAGCAAATAGGTGAGCATAGTGCAAGCCTTACATACGGTAAAGAGGGTATTATGCATGGATTTAACTCTATTATGCTTACAGATGAAAAGGGTGAGCCGGCAGCTGTTCACTCAATAGGTAGCGGTATAGATTATCCATCAGTTGGTCCAGAACATGCTTATCTAAATAGTATAGGCAGAACCAATGTAGGACATTGTAATGATGAAGAAGCCGTAGATGCATTCTATAAGCTATCTCAAAAAGAGGGTATTATCCCTGCTTTAGAATCTGCTCACGCAGTTGCTTTTGCAATGAAATACGCTAAAGAGAATCCAAGAGAATCTATTTTAGTAAACTTAAGTGGTAGAGGGGATAAGGATATAGACTTCGTAGTTGAGAACTACCCTATTCCTGAAAAATAGACAGATAGTTTTACTATCTGCCTATTATAAAATTTAGGAGAAAAACTATTTTGAGATAATAGCTATAATATGAAACGGGCTTGTTTTATTGTTTTTTGCTATTTGACCTATTGTTTCAAAACCTTCGGTTTTAATACCCGCATCTGATAATTTTGCTTGTAGTTCTTGCATATTATCCCCAAAAAGTGCAAAGCTTTTCTCTACAGGAGTGTTAAAAAGTTTGTCAAAAACAGCTTTTTTTGGATTTTCACCGCCGCTTGCACTTAATACAAAAGCGGTAGCTACACCTGCAAAAACAAGTGCAAAACCTAAAAAAATCTTCTTAGTAAAATATTGTTTAGTACTTTTTATATGAACCAATACATGAAGTAGTGCAGCTACAACAAATACAAGTCCAAGAACCTCGTGCATCTGTTTTACCGACGTATCGAAAAGATGAAAATACATCATCACACCACTGGTTCCCACTATTAAGAAAACTAAGATCGTTAGAGACGTTGCTATATCTCTTTGTTTTGATCTATCCAAAATAAACTCCTTACAAACAAACTTTATTTTAGAATTATAGATAATAGGGGTTAATGATATTTTAATGTAGTATTAACGTAATTTTAATAAGTATAAATATTAGTTATCTTTTGTATGTTTTTGAATAACCTCATCCAAGCCGTCTATAGCTACAGGTTTTGAAAGTATATAGCCTTGAATATTGCAGCTGTTTTGTGTTTTAAAATAATCAAACTGCTCTTGATTTTCAACACCCTCTGCAACCACTTTTTTATCAAGCTGTTTTGAAAGGTAGAGTATGGTGTTTACTATTGCCATATCTTTTTCATTCTCAAACATAGTATCTACAAAACTTTTGTCGATCTTTACCGTATCTATTGCAAACTGTTTTATATAGTTTAAAGATGAGTATCCCGTACCAAAGTCATCAAGTGCAAAACTAATCCCTAGCTCCTCGAACTCTTTTAGGTTCTTTATAACCGTAGGGGTTTTATTTAAAAATATATCTTCAGTTATCTCAAACTCTAAAAAGCTAGGATCTATCTTATATTTTTCAATTGTTCTTTTTACAAACTCTGCAAAACCACCATCCATAAACTGTTTTGCTGATATATTTACAGATACTTTTTTGATATTGTGTCTTGTGAACACTTTAAAATCTTCACAAACCTTATCAAATATCCACTCTCCAAGCTTTAGTATAAGTCCGTTCTCTTCTGCTATATGTATAAACTCTGATGGCATTACACGTCCTAGCTTTGGATGATCCCATCTGATAAGTGCTTCAACAGCGTTGATACTACTGCTATCACAACACATAAAAGGCTGATACTCCATTTTAAACTCACCTTTTATGATTGACTCTCTCATATACTGCTCTTTTTTATAACGCTCTAAAACACTTTTGTTCATATCATCACTAAAGAATGAATATGTGTTCTTTCCATTGTTCTTAGAGTTGTACATTGCAATATCTGCTTTTTTGGTTAGCTCATCTGCACTCTTTGCATCTTCAGGGTATATACATATACCGATACTTGTACCTATATAAAGCTCTTGCTCATCAATAAATATAGGATCAAGCAGATGGCTTATGATCTTTTTTGAGATATGTACAAGATCAAGCTCATCTTTTATATCTCTTACTATAATAGTAAACTCATCGCCGCCTAAACGAGCAACTATATCACTTTTTCTTACACAATCAAGCAATCTTGTTGATACAACTTGTAAAAGTTTATCACCCACTAGATGTCCAAAAGTGTCGTTTACGTATTTAAAATTATCAAGGTCTAAAAATAAAAGCCCAAACCTTCTTTTATACCTTTTTGATTCATCCATTATACTATTTAGGTTCTGTTCAAAAAAAGCACGGTTTGGCAACGCAGTCAAAACATCATAAAACGCTAGCTGTTTTATCTTCTCCTCATACTCTTTTTTTCTTGTGATATCTTTGGCTATTGCTATATAATTAGTGATATTACTATCGTTTTCTATTTTAGAGATAAAGGTTCTACTGATATAAACTTCACCGTTCTTTCTTCTATCCCAGATCTCACCTTCCCAAAAACCCTCTTTATCTATCTTTGTCCACAACTCTTTATAAAAAGGGGTATCGTGCCATTTTGATTGAAGTAAAGAGGGGTTCTTTCCAAGTATATCTTTTAGCTCATAACCTGTGATCTTCTCAAATGAACTATTTACATCTAGTATTTTAACCTTGGCATCTGTTATAAGTATCGCATCATTGCTTTTCTCATACACTTTTGAAATAAGCTGCATCTTTTGTTCATACTCTTTTTGCTTAGTAATATCTATACACTTCCATACACGCCCTATATGCTTATCATCTATATATATAGGTTTTGAACTGATACGTAATATAGTACCGTTTTTTTTATGTGCTAAGAAGTCATAATCTTGCGTATTCTCAAAAGACTCCAATATCTTTTTTTCAAAAATATCTGAGTTTGGCTCTGCTATAGTGTGTTTTATATTTGATAATATATGAAGAGTATCTTCTAATACCTCTTCATTTTTTATATCCCAAAGATCTATGAAGTTCTTATTGTAGTTTATCACTTCACCCGTATTTTTAACCACTATAATAGCATCTTCAGAAGACTCTAAAGTAGCTTGAAGTGTGGAGTTTGTTTGAGTGAGTTTCTTATTGAACTCCTCTTTCTCTAAAGCTTTACCTAAGATATTTGAAGCTATAAAAAGATAACTTTTTGATCTTTTACTCCACTCTTCAGCTCTTTTTGTATTATCAAGTCCTATAAAACCTATGAGCTCATCATAAAGAAAAAACGGATAACATATCAAAGCTTTTATATCTTGTGATTCTAATGTTTCTTTTTCTATACCTGCGTGTGTAGGTAGTTTTGAAGTATCAGGGATATCGATAACTTTTTTCTCTTTAAGTTCATTAAGCCACCAATCTATATTATGTGTATGTATATCTTGCATCTGATCTATAGCAGGCTCTACACCGTTAGCACAATACTCATGGGTATTGTCCATAAACCTTTTATCATCTTTAAATAAAAATATATATGCTCTATCGGCATCTGTTTTTTTAGCAAGCAATCCCAATACTTTATAGATAGCTTTATCTATATCATACTGACTTAAAAAAATAGAGGATATTTTACTTATAAATTTACTATACTTGGTTTTGCTTTTCATTCAATACTTCCCTTTTAAAAGCAATAAAGAGATTCTATATCATTAATAATATATTAATAATCTAAATATAATTCTTAAATTTAGACCTTAAACTTTTAATAAAAAAATTTGAGTGCAATATTAGCCAAAAAATACTTTTAAAGGTGAATAAATAATCTTATAAACACACTATTTTTTAAATATCCATATTCACTTAAGCTATTCCCATCATAAAAATATGTACCAAAATTTAGTTCACTCTCATCACTTAAACTATGATCAAACTTTAGTAAAGATACGGAGCTTTCATCATCAAGGTTTTTTATTATAAGATATGAAGTGTTCCAAAGACTTGAGATGGTATATGAAAGATTTAAAGCCAAATGATCATAACTTTTTAAGGAGTTGTATTTATACTCAGATAAAATAGTAAACGAGTTTTCAAAACCGTACTCAGCACCAATTATCAACTCTTTATAATCTTCACTTGTATCATTCTTAAAATATCCCCCCTCGCTTCGAAGCTCCATACCGCTGTTTAAAATCTCACCTGAGCTTTCATAACCAAAAATACTTTGATCTTTATCCTTATCTCTTAAAACTAAAACGCCGATATCTGCTTCACCAATATAACCTTTGAGCCTTGCGGCATATTTATCCTCAGAGATAGTTGCATCAAAACTTGATAGATCATTTAGGGCATACTCATATCTAAATGAGCTTGTCCCAGCTCTCTCATCACTCTCTATAGCAGTTGCATCTATAGGATTATAGATATCTATAGGGTTCCATACCCTTCCTACTCCAAAAGGGATACGCTGTTTACCTAAAGTGATAATATTTTTCTCATCACTATATTTTAAATACCCTCTATATATCTTTGTTTCGTTGTTATTATCTGCTTGTTCACCGCTATAGTTGTTGTAGTTATCAATAGTAAGATCAAAAAGAAAACTATCGTATTCAATATCGCTAAAACTTGAATAGATTCTAAAGCGGTTATAATCATCTGCTTTATTTGACTCTTTTTTACTGACGATATTTGTATTTTCAAACTCAAAACTTGAATCAAACCCAAAAGCAAAAACAGCTAAAAAACAAAGACTAAGTAGTGATCTCATTTTTTACGATCTCTCCATCTTTTAATACGATCAATCTTTTTGCCTTTTTTATAACCATAGGATCGTGTGATGAAAAGATGATAGTGATATTCTCATCTTCGTTTAACCTCTCCATCATATCCATAAGCTCTAAAGCACTTTTACTATCAAGATTTGCAGTAGGCTCATCCGCTAAGATCAGCTTTGGCTTACTAGCAACTGCTCTTGCAACTGCTACACGCTGCTGTTGTCCACCGCTTAGTTTAGATGGAAGCTTATGAAGATACTGCTCGATCCCTAGTTTTTTAGCAACCTCTTCCACTCTTTCTTTACAGCTTTTCTCATCTACCCCTTGAAGCTTCATCACATACTCTATATTCTCATACGCCGTAAATACCGGAATAAGGTTATAAGCTTGAAATACAAAACCAATATTATCTCGCCTCTCATCACACAAGATATCTTCACTAAGTCCTGCTATTTCTAAACCATCTAAGTTAATACTTCCTTTTGTAATTGAATCAAGTCCGCCTATTAGATTAAGCAAGGTTGTTTTACCGCTACCGCTTGGTCCTGATAGAACGACAAACTCCCCTTTTTGTATATCTAAATTGATATCTTTTAAACCTACAAGCTCTAAAGGTGTACCCTCGTTGAAAACCTTACTAACATTTTCTATTATTAAAAAATTATCCATTTATCACCTCGACTGGTTTTGATCTTTTTAATACCCTAAGAGGGATCAATACACTTAAAAAAGTAGCACTAAAAACAGCAAGAAATGCGGTTAGAAAATAATCTATATCTATTATCGCATAAACTACAGCGTCAATCCCAAACTCATCTAATGCTGACTCAAAAGAGCTTAGATCAAGCCCGTAGATACTAAAGTAGTATAGTGTAGCTCCGCCAAAAATAGAGCCTAAAATAAACCCAATCGATCCAATAAAAAAGCTCTCAAAAAATATCATTGCCGCGATCGTTTTAAACCTAGTACCTACCGCTCTTAAGATACCAAACTCCCTAAGGCGCTCTAAAACAGATACAAGCACCACACCGAATATTCCAATTGCTGCCGTTAAAAAAACTATAAAATAGTTTATATAGTTAAAAACAGCCATCATATCCTTTGTCTGTAAAAGTGCAGGATAAAGCTCACCCCAATCATACACCTCTATATCTTGAAAACTCTTTTTTAGTTTTGTTTTAAACAGCTCTACTTTACTATAGTCGTTAAGCATAAAACTGATCTGGTTCACACCTTTAAACCCTAAGAATTTTTGAGCTCTTTTTTTACCTATAAATATTGCTCTCTCATCAAAAAGCATATTGTTGGTTTTGATTATCCCGCTTACTTTTAGACTTATTGAGCTTACCTCATTATCTATACTTTGTGCAGATATAATTATCTTTTTGCCCACTTTAACTTTTAGTTTTTTTGCAAGCTGATAACCTATAATAGCACCTCTATTTTTAGCTCCAAAATCAAACTTGCCATCTTTTATATATTGATGAAGCTGCCCTTGAGAGCTCTCTTTTTCTATATCTACACCGTATATAACCGTATTTTTACTATATCTTGCAGTTGCTACAAGCCCATCACTTTGAACCCTTGAGATATAGCTTTTGATATTTTTATCATCATGTAAAAGCTTTATTATCTCTTTTTCATTTTTTATATACTGCTTTATATCCCTATTTTGTCTAAAATCTTTTGCAAATACACTTACTTCACCGCAATCGCTTCTTACAGTATTGTTTATCATCTGATATACCATACCATCGTAATAGCCTTGCATAAACAAAAGCCCCCAAAGGGAAGTGGATATCATTAAGATAACCAAGAACGTTCTAAGCTTTCTTCTAAAAAGTGAGATAAAAGCAGACCTTACTATTAATCTATACATGGTTTATAGCCTCAATAGGTTTTAAGGAGTTTGCTTTAAATATAGGATATATAGTACTTCCTATAGATAAGATATATATAATAAACATATCTCTTAATATATTTAAAGGGTTAAAATCTGTTGGTATAGTTGTATTTTGGAGTCCGTATTGTTTAAACTGCTCCTCAAACTCACTACCGAAATCTATCGGGTTTATATTGAAATAATACGCTAAATATGTAGCAATAAGTCCCCCTATGATAACACTTATACTAGCTAAAAGTGTACTTTCAAAAAGAAGCATCTTAAATATCTCATTTTGCTTTGTTCCTATGGCTCTAAGAACTCCTATCTCTTTTATACGAGCAAATACGCTAAGTAAGGTATATATCAAGATCACAAAAAATATCACTATAAAAAATATCCCTATTGAGATATATCCAAAAACAGAATCTATCTCCATAGCTTTTACCAAAGATGCCATAAACTCTCTCCAGCTTTTAACTACAAGCTCGTTTGAAATATCTTTTGATATCTCATTACTAAGCCCCACTGCTTTAGATGTATCTTTTGGCAAAACAATAATATGTGTAGAGATATTTTCACTAACAAACATCTGATCGAAATATTTTTTATTTACAAAACTGCTGCTTGAATCAAACTCAAACAGTCCTGTTTTAAATACCCCTTTTATGATTAGGTTATCGGCACAAAAAGAGTAATCAACTCCCGTACCCACAAAAGATATAGTATCACCAATATCTACTTTTAGGTTCTTTGCAAGCTCATAACCGATATATACTGCATTTGTATCGCTATCATTTAAATATTCACCTTTAAAAAGTGAGTTTTCAAGCTTTGATATCTCTTTTTCTTTTTTTGGCTCAATACCCGCAACCATTGCTCCTACCGATTTAGTATCTGAGCTTAAAAGCACAAATGTTTCAAAGCGTTGGCTTATCTGTTTTATATCTTTATTTTCACTAAGTTTTTCAACTATAGCAGGTGAGTTTTCTATTAAGTTATCAAAGCTTGGTTCATCTTTAAAATCTTTATGTGTTATTTGTATATAACCACTATAAAGCTCAACTGCATTTTTAAGCATAATATTGTGCTGACCATCCATCAAAGCACTCATAAATACCAAAAGAACAGTTGAAACCGTACTTAAAATAATAGTTACGATAGATCGTGTTTTATTTGCTAAAATATTTTTTAGACCTATCTTTAAGTAGGGTCTCACCTAGAGTACCTTTTTAAAGCGTTCTTGGTAAAATATTTATTATCGATATCTTTATCAAACTCTACCCTGTCAACTATCATAATAGTCTTGTGCCCTATCTTCTCTTCTGTTTTTGGAAGCATCTCCCAATAGCTTGGGTAAAACCTTTTACCAAAGCTTTTAATATCTTTGTAGTTTAGTACACGAACTAGTATATCATCCTCATCAAAATACTCTACCTTAGTTGGTAGATAATATTTTTTAGATACTTGCATTATAAGCTTTCCCCATACAACCGAAGCTTCCTCTTTTGGAATAAGTTCTAAAATATATTTATCCTTTTTCTCATCCAATACTTTTGTATCGTAATCTTTTGAGATGGAGCTCTCTTTTACAAGATCATCATTGCTAAAATCACTGCCCATCCAGCTTTGAAGCATCATTGAAGCTGGTATTTTAATAACACGCTCAATACGCGGTACATACTGCCACATAGTATGATCGATCTTTAAAAATGTAATACCTTTATCTTTATTGGGGTAAAGAACCTTTATAAAACTTTTCTCATCACCTATGGATAAACTAGTCATTTTCATAGTTCTTTTAGTTTTTTTGGTATGTACGATCATAGTGATATCCATATCAGCACTTTTACCGTTTAGGTTATCCTCAACCTTTTTTATGATCTTATTGGCACTATTTGCATATAAAGAGAAACAAAAAATAATAAAAAAAGCTAAATACTTAAACATCACTACTCCTTTATATCTATTATACACTTTCTCACTTTATTTTATCAGTTTTTGATGATTGTTTGTATACAATCGCTACAATAAATAAAAAGGAAATAGATTGTTTACGGGACTCATACGTGAAATGGCTACAGTTCTTAGCTATCAAAACAGCACACTCACACTTAAGGCTGAATATAAACCAAAAATAGGTGATAGTATAGCTATAAACGGAGCATGTCTAACCGTAACAGATATAAAGCCTGGACAATTTAGCGTTGAGCTATCTCCTGAATCTACTTCTGTTTTGGCTATGGAGAACTACAAGCATAAAGTTCATATGGAACCTGCTATGATGATGGGTGATAGGTTTGAGGGGCATATAGTTCAAGGTCATGTGGATTGTATAGGAAAGATAGAAAAGATTCAAGCAAAACAAAACTCTACTGACTTTTATATCTCTATCCCAAAAGAGTTTATGAAATATATCATCCCTAAAGGCTCTATCACGATTGATGGTGTAAGCTTAACGGTAAACGAGGTTTTAAAAGATAGCTTTAGACTTACTATTATCCCTCACACTATAAAAAACACACTTTTTGAAACATATAAGATAGGAAGCAGAGTAAATATAGAAACAGATATGATGGCTAGATATGTTTATAATATGTTTAAAGCAAAAGATGATTCAACACCCTCATGGGAGAGTATTGAATCGCAGATGTTTAGATACTAGAACTTTTTCTGTTTTACGGCTTCTTCTATCTCTTTTGAGATAGCGCTCATCTGTATAGCGGCTTCATTTGTTTGTGAAGCGATATTTGCGTTTTGCTGGGTTTGAGTATCTAAAGAAGTGATTGTATCATTAATCTGAACCATTCCGCTTTGCTGCTCTTTACTAGCATGCTCAACATTTTTAATAAGTTCCATAGTTTGATTTATCTTATCTATCAGCTGATTATACCCATTGATCATATCATCAGAGATACCCTTACCTTTATTTGCTTTTGTTTGAGCATTTTCTACAAGCTCTTTGATCTCACTTGCAGCTTCTGCAGACCTTGCGGCAAGGTTTCTAACTTCCCCTGCAACTACGGCAAAACCTTTTCCTGCTTCACCTGCCGTTGCTGCTTCAACTGCAGCATTTAAAGATAGGATATTAGTTTGAAAAGCGATCTGATCGATCACAGTAATAGCTTCGCTGATTGAAGAAACCTCATTATTAATATCAAGCATAGAAGATGCAGTTTCATTTGCAAGCCCCTGCCCTTTTGAAGATACATCAATAAGCTCACTAGAGTATTTTGACATAACTGCTATATTCTCAACACTATTTTTGATATTTCCAGTTATCTCCTCAACTGCCGCTGCAGTCTCTTCTAAAGACGCTGCTGCTGTATTTGAGTTTTGGTTTAGTTTATCAACATTTTGCAATAGATTTGAAGAGTTTCTATTTAATACGTCCCCTTGGTTCATATTCTCTTGAAGCATAGAGATTATAGAGTCTCTTAAACTATTTATACCATCCACAAGCTCTTTATACTCACCTTCAGCTTCTATATTTATAGTTTTTCTATAATCATAATGTGTATACTCATTTAAAACCTCAAGTATCTCTTTATAAAGTTTTGCTTGAACCTCTAAAGTTTGATTTACACTATCCACAAAAGTTTGCACCTGAGGTGTTGAAGCTGGACTTCCTATCTTACAGCCAAACTCCCCTTGCTGCATTTTATTAAGTACAAGAATGGTCTCACCTGCACAAAGCATATCTGTTTCAGTTGCATCGTTAAGCTCTTTTGCATTCTCGTTTATAAGATCAGCTAGCTTACTAAACTCATCGCTTCCTCTAGACTCTATAACTACGAACTCGTTTGATTTTCTCTCTAAATAAAGGACAAATCCTAGAAAACCGTTATATATCTCTTTTACAGCTTGAGTGATATTTACGAACATAAAGTGTGCAGTTGCATTTATAAAAATAAATATTGCCGCAAGTATTACAACAAAGATATAAAAATTGTTTGTTTTAGCTACAAGCCCATCTTCAACCTGCATTATAATAGTGTTTGAGATCATATCATCCACTTTTTTTAATAGATTGATCTTCTTTGTTATTTGAGAAAACCAATATGTCGCATCATCATCTAGTTTACCATCCAATATAGCTTTTTCTATCCTTTTCACCTCTTCTAAAAAAGGACCTTTCATTATCTCTTTATATTTTGCTATAGTATCGTGATCACCAAGCATTAAAAACTCTTGAAGATATGTATCTTGAAGCACTATAAGCTGATAAAATTTCAAAGATAAAGGAGTACTTAGATTTTTGCTTGCTAAAATATTTGAGCCAACTGCTCTTTGTATACCTGCTCTCTCTTTAGACATTAAGAAGTTATAATACGCAAGTATTTGAGTCGATATCTCATTATCACTTAGTTCAAAAGTTGTATGGGGGATTATATTTAAAAGCTTTGCATTTATATTTGTATAATACCCAAGTGCTACCCCAAGCTTTATATTTAAAGAGCTTACACCAGCCCTTATGGAATCTAGCTTAGTAAACTCTTGTAACACCTCATCCAAATAACTTTGAACTTCACTGCTCATATGAGTTTTATCTACACCTGCAACAAATGTTTTAAAACTATTCAATAGTTTATCCGTAAGCTTTCTTTGCTCTACGATCTTATCAGAGAACTTCTCGCCTTTACTGCCTAGAAAACCAGCCGACATCCCCCTCTCTTTTTGAGTTTCATGTATCAATAAAGATATACTAGATGCCAGATGCATATTTGTTGAGAGTTTTTCATACTCTTTTTTTGAAGAGTAGCTTTCCATTAAGAATATTGTAGATAATAGTATGATCGCTAATAAAGGGACCATAACCAAAAATACCAATTTTGTACGAACATTTAAGTTACTTAAAATTCGTGGATTATAATTTAATATACTAGCCATACCCTACTCCTGTGTTCTCATCTGTTTATATAAGTCTTCATACTTTTCTATCTCTTTATCGGAAGCCTTTCTTCTACAAGAGATATAACCTTTTGAGCCGTCACAAGATGTAAAAGGGAACACCGTAGCATATACCCAGTAATATCCACCATCTTTTGTAATATTTTTTACAAAGCCTCTCCACTTTTCACCGCTTTTTACGGTTGTCCAAAGATCTTTAAATGCAGCTTTTGGCATATCTGGATGTCGAACCATATTATGAGGGTTTCCTATAAGCTCTTCAAGGGAGTAGCCCGATACCTTGCAAAAATCATCATTTGCAAATTTAATGATCCCTTTCTCATCGGTTTCTGATACCAAAAACGATTTTAGATCAAGTTTTACTTCACTATTTACGGATGACATTATTTATCCTTTAGCATGGTTTTCATTAAAAGCTAAATTATAACATATAATAATATTAGTGAGTTTATATTTTAGAAAAAATTTAAGCTATAGTTGCTATTATTTGGGCTTTTGTGTTTCTTTAGTCTTTAAAATAATTTTACAAAAAAAATTCAAAAAAACTTTAAAAGAAACTATATTTATCGATTATTAAAGATAAAATATAGAAATATACCTATACTGAAAAAGTGATATGGTTAAATTAAAATATAAAAATAATTATGCTTATATTTTGCCGCATTTTACTATAAAATATAAACTTTGAAGAAAAAATAAGTAAATTTTTGATCTATGAGTTTTTTACTTTTTTACTTTGGATGTAACCAATAAGCAAAATAAGTGCTACGGATATATTTATAAATACATCTGCAAGATTAAAGATAGCAAAATCAAACCAGCAGTGCCAATAGATATAATCCACCACACCCACATGGTGAAACCTATCGTATATATTGCTGATACCCCCTGCACTTAAAAAAGCTACAGGGATATAGTATGTTTTAAATATCTCTTTATTGATAAATAGATAGATAGCACCTATACTTAAAAGTGCTATCTGTATATATTTTAGGTTCCCTTCTAAAAATGCGAACATCGAAAATGCCACACCTTTATTATAAGCTAAAACCAAAGATATACATTTAGAGTGAGCCTCAAACCCCTCTACGAAAATAGATTTTACAAATTGATCTATAAGAAATAAGGATATAAATAAAGATATAAAAACTATTAGCTTTTTTATTATAAAGCCTTTTTAAAGAACTCGATAAGCTCTTTCATAGATTTTTGAACATCACTTTTATTTTTACCCTCTAAAAGAACTCTTAGTTTATTTTCAGTTCCAGAGTATCTAATAAGATCTCTCATCCCTTTTTCTCTGATCTCTTTTAAAATCGGCTCTAAACCCTCGATCTGATCTAGAGGTTTCTTTTCGCTAACTTTTAAATTCTCTAGTATTTGAGGGTAAAGTTTAAAAGGGTTAAGCGCTACACTTGCTTTTTTCTTTGATCTTATGATCATAGCAAGTACTTGAAGAGCAGAAGCTAAACCGTCACCTGTTTTTGCAACATCGCTAAATATAATATGTCCGCTTTGCTCACCACCGAAGTTGATCCCCTCTTTATGCATAAGCTCTAAAACGTTCTTATCACCAACATCACTTCTAAGAAGTTTAAGACCGTTCTTCTCTAAACAATCCTCTAAAGCTTTGTTGCTCATTACGGTCGCAACGCAGGCATCACCTTTTAGTTTACCTTCACTTTTTAAATAAAGCGTTAATGCACCAAGAAGATTATCACCATCAACCACATCACCCTTTTCATCTATCACAACAAGTCTATCAGCATCACCGTCAAGTGCAATACCTATATCGGCACGAAGCTCTACCACTTTTTTTGCAACATTCTTTGGATGAAGCGCCCCGCAGTCCTCGTTGATATTATAACCGTTTGGTTCATCATTCAAAATTATAACATCAGCTCCAAGCTCTTCTAAAACCGTAGGTGCAACCTTATAAGCCGCGCCATTAGCACAATCTAGAACTATTCTAACACCTTGAAGTGAAAGGTCTGTTGGAAAAGAGCTTTTAATAGATACGATATATCTTCCTATAACATCGTCGATACGTTTAGATGAACCTATATCTTTTCCAGTACAAAACTCACTTGAGATAAGATCACAATCATCAAATATTTTCTCTATCTCATTTTCTATATCTTTACTTAGTTTATCTCCGTGAGCATTAAAGAATTTTATCCCGTTATCCTCAAAAGGGTTGTGTGAAGCACTAAGCATGATCCCAGCGTCACATCTCATAGACTCTGTAAGATAAGCAATAGCTGGTGTAGGCATAGGACCTATTTGGATAACGTTATAACCAACTGAAGTTAGACCACTCACCAAAGCGTTCTCAATCATATATCCGCTTCTTCTGGTATCTTTACCAACTAAGATCTTTTTAGTTGTTGAGTGTTTTTTAAAGTATATACCTGCTGCTTGCGCCAATTTTAGCGCAGTCATTGCATCTAAAAACTCTCCTGCTTTTCCTCTTACACCGTCTGTTCCAAATAACTTCATAAAATTTACCTTAATTTAAACTCTTTTTAAACTAACTTTAATATTAATTTGAGTAACATTCTACCCTTAAAAATTTTACAAAGAGGTTAAAATTATGGCAAACCATAAACAAGCTGCTAAAAGAGCTAGACAGACAAAAGTTAGAACTGAAAGAAACAAGTTTTATAAAACAAGAATTAAAAACGTTGTTAAAGACGTATTAAGTGCCGTTGAGGGTGCAGATAAAGATGCTGCTACTACAGCAATGAAAGCTGCTAACAAATACCTACACCACTGTGTTGCAAAAGGTATACTTAAAAAAGGTAATGCTGCTAGAAAAGTTAGTAGATTACAAACAAAAGTTAACGCTTTATAATAACACATTCTTAAATTATAAAATTTTATCCTCTATTTATAAAAGCCTGAAAGTCTCCCGTGTCGCCAAATGAGACTTTTGGGCTTTTATAGTATATAAACAAAGGTACCAAAATGCTTCAAGATAAACTCCAACCTTTCATTGATAGACACAATGAAATAAATGACCTGCTGATCTCGCAAGAGGTTATGGCTGATATAAAAAAGATGACAGAGCTTTCAAAAGAGCAGTCTTCTATACAGCCTATAGTAAATGCGGCAAAAGAGTATATAAAAGTTGTAGAAGATATCGAAGAGAATAAAATGCTTCTTGAGGACAAGGAGCTAGGTGAGTTGGCAAAAGAGGAACTAAAAGATCTAGAACCAAGACGTGTTGAACTTGAAGAAGAGATAAAAGTCTTAATGGTTCCAAAAGATCCAAACGACGATAAAAATATCTATATCGAACTTCGTGCAGGAACAGGTGGTGATGAAGCTGCACTTTTCGTAAGTGATCTATTTAAAGCTTATGTTAGATATGCAGAAAATAGAGGCTGGAAAGTTGAGATCATGAGTTCAAGTGAGAGTGAAGCTGGCGGATATAAAGAGATGGTTGCACTTTTCAAAGGTGAAGGTGTTTATTCTCGTATGAAGTTCGAAGGTGGAACACATAGAGTTCAAAGGGTGCCTGCAACTGAATCACAAGGGCGTGTTCATACATCTGCGATCACCGTAGCTGTTATGCCTGAGGTTGATGATGTAGAGATTGAAATAAACCAAAATGATCTAAAGATCGATGTTATGAGATCAAGCGGATGTGGTGGTCAATCGGTAAATACAACCGACTCTGCCGTTCGTATCACTCACTTACCTACAGGTATAGTAGTAACAAACCAAGATCAAAAATCTCAACATAAAAATAAAGAGAAAGCGATGAAGGTTTTAAAAGCTAGACTTTATGACCTTGAGATGCAAGAGGCACAAGCACAAGATGCTGAAGCTAGAGCAGCTCAAGTTGGAACAGGTGATAGAAGTGGTAGGATTAGAACATATAACTACCCTCAAGGAAGAATAAGCGATCATAGAATAAACCTAACACTTTATAGACTTGATGCGATTATGAACGACGGTGTATTTGATGAGATCATCGATCCGTTAATAGCAGATCACCAAGCAAAACTAATAGAGAGAAGCGGACTATAATATGAGAATATTAAGCGGAATTCAACCAAGCGGAACTATACATATCGGAAACTATTTCGGTATGATCAAAAAAATGATTGAGTCTCAAAACGACGGTGAACTTTTTGCTTTTATAGCATCTTATCACGCGCTAACATCTGTTAGCGATAAAGAGGCTTTACAAAAAAACATCTTTGAAGCGGCAGTAAACTTTCTATCTTTAGGTATGGATCCTGAAAAGTCAACTTTTTGGGTTCAAAGTGATGTAGAAGAGGTTTTAGAACTTTACTGGATCCTTTCAAACCATACATCTATGGGACTTTTAGAGCGTGCTCACAGCTATAAAGATAAAACGGCAAAAGGGATACAAGCAAACCATGGACTTTTTTCATATCCTGTTTTAATGGCTGCAGATATCTTACTATTTGATTCAGACGTAGTTCCTGTAGGAAAAGATCAGATACAACACGTAGAGATGACAAGAGATATAGCAAACTCATTTAACAACACTTACGGTGAGGAGATACTAAAACTTCCTACACATAAAGTTGATGAGAATGTTGCTACAGTTCCAGGAACCGATGGAGCTAAGATGAGTAAATCTTACGGCAATACTATTGATCTATTTCAAACTCCTAAAAAACTAAAAAAACAAGTTATGGGTATCACAACAGATTCAACACCTCTTGAAGAGGCAAAAGATTATAGCAGTTGTAATGTATATACCTTAGCAAAACTATTTATGAATGAAGATGAACTAAACGATCTTCAAAAAAGATACGCAACTCCGGGTGAGGGTTACGGTCACTTTAAACTAACATTGATGGAAAAGATCAATGAACACTTTGCACCTTATACCGATAGAAGAGAATATCTTATGAACAATCCAAAAGAGGTAAAAGAGATACTTGCACACGGAGCAAGTAAAGCTAAAAAAGTAGCAAGTGAAAAAATAAAACTTATCAAAGACAGGGTTGGATTAAATTACTAAAATTTGATCCTTCCAAACTCCAATTATCCACAAATCATAATACGTTTTTTGTTATACTAAAAATAATAACTACAAAAAGGAAGCTAATGTCAAAAGAGCTTAAGGGTATATTACAAGCCGTTGTTCTAGGTATTATAGGATATTTTGTCGCTATCTATTTTTTTAACGATACGCAAGCAAGACTTATAGGAGCTGTTGTTCTTTTAGTAACTCTTTGGACAAATGAGGGTCTGCCTTTAGGGGTTGTATCATTACTGCCTATCGTATTGTTTCCGTCACTTGATATATTAGGAACCACACAAACAACTTTAAACTTTTCCAAGTCTATTATATTTTTATTCCTTGGTGGTTTTATGCTAGCAATCGCTGTTGAGAAGATAGGTTTACATAAGGTTATAGCCAATAAACTATTAAATATATTTCCCCCAAACGCTAGAGGGATAATCTTTGCACTTAGTATCACTTCGGCACTATTAAGTTCACTGCTTTCAAACACTACCACAGCACTTTTACTTATGCCTATCGCCCTATTTTTAACAGATACTGCAAAACTTAAAATAAGACTTGTACTTGCCGTAGCTTATGGAGCAAGTGTAGGTGGTATCATCACGCCTATAGGAACTCCGCCAAATCTTATCTTAATGGGATTTTTACAAACAAATCAGATTGAAGCACTATCTTTTATAGAGTGGATGGCTCACACCATACCTTTAGCAACCATAATGCTTATTATAGTTTCATATATCCTATCTTACGGTGTAAATGATATAAAACTTGATGCTGAACTATCAGAAGCAAACTCTATGAATAGTGAGCAAAGAAAACTTAGAAATATACTTCTACTTTTGATCGCCGTACTATTTATAAACTCTTTCTTTAAAGTAAATGAAGCTGTTATACTTTTAGGTTTTGGTATCTTAATGTTTTTACCAAAAATTGAGTTTTTAACCTGGGATGATAGTAAAAAAATACCTTACGAGATCATATTCCTTTTTGGTGCAGGTTTCTCTATTGCCGCAGCTTTTGGAAGCACGGGACTAGCACATGCTATATCAAATATGCTTCTAACATTAACGCAGCTTCCAGTATTTGTACTGATACTTATAGTAGCTGCACTTATCACATTTACAACCGAGGTTACAAGTAATACGGCGCTAATCTCTATTGCTCTACCGATAATATACGCACTTGCCAATGCATCAAATATCGATACGAACCTTATAATGATGGTTGCAACCATCTGTGCAAGTTATGCATTTATGCTCCCTATTGCTACACCGCCTAATGCTATTGCTATGAGTAGTAAGGTATTGACCGTAAAGGATATGGCAAGATTTGGGATAGTTTTTAATATCATTGCGATCTTACTTACATCCTCGATCGCAATGCTTATTTGGTAAGACTAAGAGATAAGATCTTTTTCGGCTTTACCGTAATAGTAACCTTGGGCATAATCAACCCCAAGCTCTCTTACAAGTTCGTCAAGCTCTTTTGAGCTTACGAACTCTGCTATTGTTTTCATATTTGATTTTTTAGAGAATGCTACTATAGATCTTACAACATCCCTAGTTCTATCATCATCTAAAAGATGGTTTACAATTGAGCCGTCTATCTTAACGTAATCTGCTTGAAGTGATATTAGGTACTCATAGTTTGAATAACCACTACCAAAGTCATCTATAGCTACCTTTGCACCTTTATCTTTAAACATTTTAATCGTTTTTGCTATCTGCTCACTATCCTCTATCTCTTCAGATTCAACAATCTCTAATACCATTCTGATAAAGATATTTTTCTGTTCTGCATTATCGTATATAAATGTCATAAGCTCCTCATTCATAAGGTCTTCAACACTTAAGTTTATAGAAAACTCCATATCATTTGTTGAGAACTTAGCCATAGCTTTCTCTGCCATTTTATAAGTAAGATCAGGATAAAGTCCTGTTTTTTTAGCAATAGGCAGATACTCTCCAGGAGGTATTACACTATCTCCACAAACAAGTCTCATCAAACACTCGTATTTCTCAATTTTATTAGTATTGTAATTATATATAGGTTGAAAAAATGGAACTATATTATCATCACCTATAGCTTTATGAAGTCTATCCACCCACTCTATATTGTTCTTGAACTCCTCTATATTTTTCATAGAAGGGTCATACTCTTTTATCTTAACTTTTTTCTTTTTAGCCTCACTAAGTGCTATATCACTATATGCAAAAAGGTTTTCACACTCTGAGGATATACCTGCAGTGTATGTTAAGATAAATTTATTATCCTCGATCAGATAGCTCTCTTTACCTAAAGTTGACATATATTCACTAACTTTTTTCACCACCTCATCTTGTGTGATTATATTTGTAAAGATAGCAAAAACATCAGCTTGAACCCTATATAAAATATATTTATCGTCATTGAAGAAATTAAACAATCTTTGAGCAAACTCCTTAATAACACTATCTCCTATATCGTGACCGTAGCTATCGTTTATCTCTTTAAACCTATCTATATTTATAAGAACTAAGACACCATCATCCTCTTTACCGATATTATCTATTAGACTTACTCTATTTCCAAGGCCTGTTAAACTATCTGTTTTAAATATATTTTTTAGCTTACTTCTATTCTCGATAAGTTCGGTAATATCTGTTCCTGCTGAGATATACTCTACTATATTTCCATCAGAATCTTTTAAAGGAAGTATAGTGGTACTGTTATAATAGCTCTCTCCATCTTTTCTTTTATTTTTGATGATTCCAGTCCAAACATTACCTTGTCTTATAGTTTTCCAAAGATCTTTAAATTGAGTTTTTGGAGTATCGGGATGCCTTACAATATTATGGGGTCTGCCTATAGCTTCATCGCGTGTAAAACCGCTTACTTTTATAAATACATCATTTATATAAGCGATCCTTCCACTAAGGTCTGTTTTTGATACTACGGCACTTTTATCAAGTATCTGCTTATATTGTTCAAGCATCGAGAACTGCTCTTTTTGAGCAAGCTCTACACGCTCTATCCTATTTGCTATATATCTAGCAACTATCAAAGAGATAAATATAAGTACGGTAAGTGTAAGAAGTATCTTTTCTAAATTTTCATTAAGTGAACTATTTAACTTCTCTTTCTCATCTTTTAACAGTTCTTTAAGCTCATCAAGATAAAACCCTGAACCAATTATAAAATCCCAATCTTTTATCTTATGTACGTACGTTATCTTTGTATCTTGCTTATCTTTTCCAGGAAGATACCAGATATACTCTATAAAACCTCCATCTTTATCTTTTAAAAGCTCAACCGTATTTTTAAAAAGGTATTGACCGTCTATAGTTTTAAAAGTGCTTAGATCTTTACCAACTAGATCTTTAGTATATGGATGCATGATCATTACGCTGTTTGTATCTTGTATCCAGAAATATCCATATTTCCCGTCACCAAACCTATCTTGTTCTATCTCTTTAAATAATATATGTTGGGTTTTTCTATCTAGTTCATCTTTATAAACACCTGCAGCGATATAGATATTGTAACCCATATGCTTTCTTACATAAACATATTTAGCGTGAAGTTTATTTTTGTCGGTGTTTGGCTTATACCAATCGTATTTACCTAAATTCTCGTTCTTATCCATACTATTGCTTAAGAATTCTGCTAGTTCTTTATTGTTTTTTGCCAACTCGAAAATATTTGATGTTTCAAGTTTTTTGTTTGAGCCGTGATATAAGATATCACCCTTTTGATCAAAGATATAAAAATATCCGCTTTGGTTATCCCATTTAAATAGATCAAGCTCTTTTCTATATCTTTTAAGTAAAAAATCTATATCTATATCTGCTTTATATGCAGTATCTATAACACTTTGAACAAAATTCACTTTCTCTTCTAAAGATAAAAGGTGGGTTTTAAAAGCAAGTTCTCTTACTGTTTCTATTTTTTTAACAGCTCTTTGAACTTCGTTCTTTACTAGCTCTTTATTTTTTAACATATAATTTGTTTCAAGTTCAACTACCCTTTCTTTATAGGAGTTGTTTATAACTTGATATACAAAAAAACCTAGAATAAGTGAAAATATCAATGCTGTACCTAAAATATTAAAAAAGCTCATTTTTGCTAATGATGTTTTCATATTCCACCCCTTTCAATAATAGTTAAACCTTATAGAGTTATCAATTATTGATACAATCATATGATAATATTATCTTGGAATTGTCTCATTTATAATAAAAATTAATGATTTATGAACTTTTTATAATATATGTTTTGATAGGTAACTTGCCTGCAAAAGATTTGCAGGCTTTAAGGTTATAGATATTTTTTAAGTACTTCAGGTATTTCTATAGAGCCATCCTCTAGCTGATAATTTTCCATAATAGCGATAAGAGTTCTTCCAACCGCTAAAGATGAACCGTTAAGTGTATGGCAAAGTTGGTTTTTCTTACCATCTTTATATCTTATTTTTGCACGTCTTGCTTGGAACTCTCTTGTATTTGATATAGAGCTTATCTCTCTATATTTTCCTTGACCTGGAAGCCAAACCTCAAGGTCTACTGTCTTAGCCGCAGAAAACCCTAAGTCTCCCGTACAAAGCATAAGTTTTTGGTGTGGAAGTCCAAGTGAAGTTAAAAGATCACTTGCACAAGATACCATCTGCTCAAACACCTCTTCACTCTGTCCAGGTTTTGTGATACATACAAGCTCAACCTTATCGAACTGATGTTGTCTTATCATACCTCTTGTATCACGCCCTGCACTTCCAGCTTCTTTTCTAAAACAAGGAGTATAAGATGTAAGCTTTAAAGGGAGTTCATCTGCTGCAACTATCTCATCGCTATAAAGGTTTGTAAGACTTACTTCTGCCGTTGGTATAAGATAAAGATCTTCACCCTCTATCTTAAATAGATCATCTTCAAATTTTGGAAGCTGTCCTGTTCCTTGAAGAGTGTTTGAGTTCGCCATAAAAGGAACATACCACTCATTAAAGCCTCTCTCACGGTTAAAATCAAGCATATAATTTATAAGTGCACGCTCCAATCTTGCCGCAATACCGCTCATTGCTGCAAATCTACTTTTTGCAAGCTTTACACCCCTTTCAAAATCTATCCAACCGTTTTGCTCAGCTAAGTCCCAATGCTCTTTTGGTGTAAATGTAAACTCTTTTGGCTCCAATACTTTTTCTAAAACTACGTTGTCGTTCTCATCGATACCAACTGGCACACTCTCATCAGGCAGATTTGGAATACCAAGAGCGATAGCCGTCATCTCCTCTTCAAGTTGTCTTACTTCCTCTTCATAGTTAGCTTTTGTTTTTTTAAGATCACCAAGTTGGATAGTAAGCTCATTTACATCTTTACCCTCTTTTTTATATTGTCCAAACTGTGAAGATAAAGAGTTTTGCTCTGCTTGAAGACTTTCCATATCTTGTCTTTTATCTTTTGCTTTAGCCGCTAACACCTTAAGCTCATTAAGAAGTTTATCATCAACCCCTTTTTTTACCAAGGCTAAAGCCATCGTATCGAAATCTTTTTGCAGTAGTTTTAAATCTATCATTATCTTTCTCTCACTTTTACTTTTATATTTATACTATTATCTTCTTCTACGGGAGTATATTCATGTGTTAGGCAAAACTCTGTATTTGCATATGTACAAATCTCTTCTGCCTTTTTTTGAGCCTCTATCATATCTTTGCATTCAACAAAACTAGGTAGATAGCTTCTTTTAAAACAAGCACAAGTTTTTTCAACTTTTACACTTACCATATTATCCTCGTAAAGTTTTTAGTATTATATCCAAGCTAAGAACAGACCACACTTAAAGAAAGATAAAGCAGTTTTTAAATATAATCTCAGACTTTTTCTCAAAGCCTAGGCTTGGGAAATCTCAAATAGATTTGAGAAAATTTTGGAAAGGAGAACTTACAATGCCAAAGATGAAATCTAATAGCGGCGCTTTAAAGAGATTTAAAGTGAAGAAAAATGGTTCTATCAAAAGAGGAAGTGCTTTTAGAAGCCACATCCTTACTAAAAAGAGCCAAAAAAGAAAAAGAAACCTTAGAGGTCCTCAATCTGTTGCATCTGTAGATGAGAACAGAGTTAAGTTTATGCTAAACAAAGCGTAAGCTTTAAAGTTTTAAGTCCCTCCATTTAAGTATGGACAAGTTTGACTATAGTCAACACCAAATATAAAAATATTATGGTAAAGAAAGGAAAGATATGCCAAGAGTAAAAACAGGTACGGTTAGACGTGCTAGACACAAAAAAGTTTTAAAAGCGGTAAAAGGTCAGTATTCAGGAAGAAGCAGACACTTTAGAAAAGCTAAAGAGGCGTTAGAGCACTCATTAGTATACGCATATAGAGACAGAAGAGCTAAAAAAAGAGATATTAGAAAACTTTGGATTGTAAGAATCAATGCAGGTTGTAGATTAAATGATATCAACTATTCAAGATTTATGAACGGTCTTAAACTAGCTGGAATTGAGCTTGATAGAAAGATACTAGCTGATATGGCTATGAATGATGCAGCTGCATTTAGTAGTTTAGTTGAAAAAGCGAAAGCGGCTTTAGCTTAATATACTAAATTCTCATATAAAAAAGGGTTGAAGTTTTAACTTCAGCCCTTTTTTTATTCCCCTTTTTTAGAGAAAAGTTTTGCGATAGATCTCGGTATCCATACAATAATATAAACTATTAAAGTAAATACTACAGGGTGTATCGCACCAATACCATAAGCTCCCGAATGGGGCAAAGATAATAGATGATCGATAGGATGGCTCATCCACTCTTTAAAGTGCATCCCTATAGCTAAAAATAAAAAAATACCGATAAAGATAGTTAACTCTTTTTTCAAATTATACTCCATTATATGATTTGGTCGTATTTTAATAAATAAGCAATAAAAAAGCCCTAAACTTTGGATAAAGTCTAGGGCTTTTTTTAAATTTGTATAGTTAATAATCTAAAAGATTACGCTTTACCTGGTAACATTCCGTAGATTGTCATTGGTTTAAGTGCATAAACTTTTAATAACCACCAGATCCATCTCTCTTGTGTTGGGTCAAGTGGGAATGAAGGTGTTGGTTTTTTAGACCAGTCAAACTCTGCTAGCATAACTGTTCCGATGCTTGTAATAAGTGGACAAACTGTATATCCACCATATTTAGCTGTTAAAGGTTTACCTTCCATTTGAGCGATTAGGTTATCTGTAAGAACTGCATATTGCTTTCTAGCTGATCCACCTGTTTTACCCATTGGTACAGCAGCAATATCACCTAAAGCAAATACGTTTTTATATTTAACGTGTTGTAGTGTTTCTTTATTTACAGGTACCCATCCTTTACTTGAACCAACTGATGAGTTACCGATCTCTTCAGGAGCTTTCATTGGAGGAGTGATATGTAAGAAATCGTATGGTACTTCAACTCTTTCGTGCTTAGTAACCATAGTATACTCTTCTAGATCTTCATCCCAAGCACCTTTCTCTTTTGAGTGGTGATCGAATACTGCGATCTTGTTAGCTAGATCAACTTCTGTTAAGTTGTGAGCATAGCTCCATTTCATATCTCTAGCTTTATATTGGTTAACGATAGCTTCGTGGTATTCAGGTACACCGAACATTTTTCCACCGTTTGGATAGAAGTGAAGTGTAGCGTTATCTCTAGCACCTGCTTCTCTAAGTCTAGCATCTGTTAAGTATTGGATTTTCTTTGGAGCACCACCACATTTGATAGGAGTGTTAGGGTGAGTAAATACACCGTTCACTTTTTTACCAGATTTTGCAGCTGCAACAAATTTTTGCATTTGCTTCCAAGTAGCTTCAGCACCGTCAGCAGTATAGATAGATGTAGCACCGCTATCACCGAATACATTTAATTTTTTAGAGTTGTTACCGATTGAATAAGCTTCACCGATATCTTCTAAACCTTTGATAGCACTATAGTTAAGCTTAAGACCTGCAGCAACAACTAAGAAATCGTAAGAGATTTTTTGTCCGCCAGCAGTCATAACTACATTGTTATCTGCATCGATATCTACAACTTTATCTTTGATAAGTTTTGTACCACTTGGAACAAAATCATCTCTGTTGTAAAGAATATCTGACTTATCCCATAGACCTGCAGCCACTAAAGTTTGACCAGGTTGGTAAGAAACAGATTGTGGGTTTGGCTCAATAACCGTAATATCAGGATTTGATAAGTTATTTGTAAGTCTAGCAGCAGTACTCATACCTGCAAGCCCACCACCAACGATTACGATTTTTCCTTTTGCACTGCTAGCTTCTGCAGTAGTTGCAGCACCAGCTTCCGTAGCACCCATCATAAATGCAGCACTACCAAGTCCAGCCATCTTAATAGCATCTCTTCTTGAGATACCTTGTTTTTTAAGTTCGCTATCCAGCATCTTTAGTGCATGATCTAATTCTTTGTTATCCATCATACTGAAATCCTTCTTGAAAATTTTAAATTACGGAATAAGCATATCAAAAGAAAAATAACATTCAACTTAATGAATTATTAAATTAATCATTGAAATAAATAAGCTTAGCTTATATTAATAAGGATTTATTATATTCTTCTTTAGTATTTAGATTTATAAACTCGTCTTTATTATCTATAAACAGCTCTAATGTATTGCTACTGCGCACTAGATGATTGATTTTATGTATATCATTTTTTAGACATTCATCCACAAATTTTAATAATTTTTTTGAAAAAACACCACATAGATTATGAGTTTTTTTTAAATCTTTTGCAACAATTATCTCATAATTATTATTAGTTTTATTTATAATATACTCTATAGTTTTTGATTTAATAAGTGGAATATCGACTGTGATAATAAAAATCATTTCCGAATTTAAACTATTAAAAATAGATCTTAAAGCAACCATCGGAGAATAAATATCACTATCATCAAATATAAGTTTTTCTTTATCTTTTAGAAAATCGAACTTATCGTTTTTTGAAGAGATATAAACATCTTTAAAAAGTTTGGAGAGTTTAGAGTATTGATACTCTATAAGAGTGTCGTAGCCCTTAAATGGAAGAAGAGATTTATCCTCTCCCATTCTAGAGCTTTTCCCCCCTGCAAGTATCACACAAGGGATATCAAACATTATAATGAAGCGGGATCTGTTATATATCCGCTGATTGCACTTGCTGCTGCAACTGCAGAGTTACTTAGGTAAACTTTTGAGCTTCTACTTCCCATACGCCCTACAAAGTTTCTATTAGTAGTAGAGATACAAACCTCATCATCACCTAAGATACCCATATAACCACCAAGACAGGCACCACAAGTAGGGTTAGAAATAACTGCACCTGCGTCTACAAGAGTATCTATATAACCAAGTTTTGTAGCTTCTCTAAGTATCTTTTGAGTTCCAGGTGTTACGATCATACGAACATGAGCTGCTACTTTTTTACCATCAAGTATCTTAGCAGCAGATTCAAGATCGCTAAGTCTTCCGTTTGTACAACTTCCTATAAATACTTGATCCACTTTAATATTATCTGCAACCGCTTCGCTCATAGAGTGACCGTTCTCAGGTAAGAACGGGTAAGCGATAACAGGCTCTAGAGCTGCTACGTCTATCTCTAATACTTGACAATATGCGGCATCTTCATCAGAATAGTGTATCTTTGGCTCGGCTCTTAAACCGCCATTTGCCTCAGCTCTCTCATCAAGGAACTTTTTAGTTGTCTCATCATAAGCTACGATACCAGATTTTGCTCCCGCTTCAATAGCCATATTACAAAGTGCAAATCTATCATCCATAGTTAAGTGCTCTATAGTATCACCCGTAAACTCTAAAGTTTTATAAAGTGCACCATCCACACCGATAAGTCTAATAATCTCTAAGATAAGATCTTTTCCCGTTACGAACTGTTTTGGTTTTCCGCTAAATACCACTTTGATAGATTCTGGAACTTTAAACCAGTTACCACCTGTGATCATTGCAAAAGCAAGGTCTGTACTTCCCATACCCGTACTAAATGCTCCAAGTGCCCCGTGAGTACATGTATGTGAATCTGCACCAATGATAACATCACCAGGTACCACTAAACCTTTCTCAGGTAAAAGCGCGTGCTCTATCCCCATATCTTTTTCATCAAAAAAGTTCTTAAGGTTATGCTTTGCTGCAAAATCCCTGCTTATTCTAGCTTGGTTTGCACTTGCAATATCTTTTGCAGGGATAAAGTGATCTAGTACGATAGAAAAACCGTCTGGATTAGCTAGCTTTTGCGCACCGCTTTCCTCAAACGCTCTAATAGATATCGGCGTAGTAATATCATTACCGATAACCATATCGATAGGAGACCTTATGATCTCTCCTGCAAATACCTCTTTGCCTACATGTTCACTAAATATTTTCTCTGTTATAGTTTGACCCATTATTCTCTTCTTTATTATATTTATTTTGTTTTTATTTCGCGGATTATAGCAAATTACACGTTAAATTTTAACTAGCCGCTATTTGATTAAACTTGAACTCAATCTATCAGTTTATCTAATACGAATTGTTCAAGATCTTTTTTTTGTATATCTTGAAGGAGTGCTTCCTCATAAATCTTACACACTTTTTCATTATACTCTTCGTATGAAAAAAGTGGAAAGTGTACGCTCCAAGCTTCCATTATTCTTTTTTTTGCTATCTCATCTTCAAGCCACTCTTTAAAGAGCCCGAAACATATAAACACTACTGCTGTAAATATGATAGCAGAGATAATTGAAGCATGACAATCAAGTATTGCAAAGAACGAGTGTAAAATTATAGCTATCGGTATAATAAATAGATGAGCAATAAGCAAGAATACTAAATATGCTCTTCCCATCTTAAGTCTAAACCCAAGCTTTTTACCATCTAGGTGCATCCCTTCGTTATAAAGCTTATTTGCATGAAGCAGTTGATGAAACAGTACAGGCTGTTTAGAGATATTAAATATATAGCTTATGATCTTATCTTTCATTATACTCCCTCTAACAGATCTTTATTTTTACTGTTCATCTTAAATGCGTTCATTGAACGCTCTTTGAATTTATGTGATTTAAAATATTTCTCAACCGTAGCAATAGGGTTTACAAATAGTATAGACTCATCTACTATGATCTGAAATATTGCAAATAGCGGAACTTTTACAAGTGAGCCGAAATTCTCTTTTCCAAAACCCGCTTCAAAATATATATATTCATCATCTAACTTAATCGAATCAAATGTATAGTTCGATAAAACAAACAGTGAAAACGGTGCAAGTTTTTCAGATATAGCCAAAGGTAGTTCTGGTGAAAAGCTTAAACCTTTTATATTTGCAGTTATCGCGAACTCCTGCCCGCTCTCGACCAGATGTATCACAATATCTCTTGCATGATCGCTCATTATACTTTTATATTCTTCATTCTCTATTATGTCTGTAACCATGGATAACCTAATTTTTTATTGGGTATTATATCATATTATGAAGAGTATTTTGATAAGTTCTATTATTTTTGTTAATTTATTGTACTCAAACGTGCAGAATAATAACATCTTAAATCTTACCCCAAAAGATATCAAGTTTATAAAAGCCAGCCCTAAAAAAGGTGAGATAGTAAAAAGGCTCAAAAGCTATAAAGAGTTTAAAGAGGATATCTTAAAAAATAAAGATCAATACTCACCATACAAACAGCTCTCACGAACAAACAGTTTTTTTAACAATATCCTTTCAAAGAACGATGAAGAGAGTGATATAGGTGATGATCATTGGGCTACTAGAAAAGAGTTTTTATTTAAAGGCTACGGTGACTGTGAGGATTATGCCATATCAAAATACTTTACTCTTAAAGATATTGGGTTTGATCCAAAAAAACTATATATGATGGTGGTGCAGGTTAAAGGACGTCTTACATACCATATGGTTCTTGGCTATTTTCCTACAAAAGACTCTACCCCTTTGATACTTGATAACCTAAGTTTTAAAGTTGTACCTTTAGATAAAAGAAAAGATTTAGAAGTGCTTTATATATTTAATGAATACAGCGATTATCTTATGAAAAACAATAAACTTTTTAAACGCACAAAGATAAACTGGCAAGGCAATAATAAATGGAAAAAGCTTCTTTATAGGATTTATAAAAACAAAGAATAACTACTTTATCTCCCCTGCTCTTTTAAGTGCAAACTTTGTAAGTAAAGGACCCACTATCTCATGTATAATAGTACTTGCTAAAATGGTATTTAAAACCACAAGTGTTATTTGTGAAGGGGGAAGCTCTTTATATAAAAGCATTGCAAGTCCCAATGCCACACCCTCTTGTGGTATCAAAGCAAATCCTACGTTCTGCCTTATTTTTGATTTGGAGTGTGCCAGCTTAGCTCCTAAGTATGAACCGCCTATCTTCCCAAGAGCCCTAAAAAATACATATATAACTGCAACGCTCCACATACTAAACAGCATATCTAGATTTACACTTGCACCAGTTACTATAAAAAAGAGCATAAAGATAATATCCATATAGTTCTTCTCTAAATGTTTAAATATAGATTCAAAATATTTAGACCTATTTGAAAGAGTTAAACCAAATATCATAACGCTCAGTAAAGGCTCAAACTCTAAGAAATAAGATACGGTATACACAAGCATTATATTACCAATAGCTATGCTTAGGGTGTTTTTATTGTGTATCTTAGATATTAAAAATATAGCAAATAGCGCAAAAATATACCCTATAAGCATAGAGCCGCATATATGGTATAGTATCTTAAAGGCATCTATTAAATAACTGCTCTGACTACTTTGCAAAACTGAAGTATATACAGATATACTAAAACTATAATTTAGTATCGATAATATATCATCGATCGCAACTATAGCTATCAATGAGGTGGTTAAAAGACCTGCACTTTTATACTGATCTATTACTGCCAATGTGGTTCCTGGAGCAGTAGTAGAAGCAAGTGCTCCTAGAAAAATAGATATTGAAAAATAAAAAGTAAAATCGCTAAATCCGCTTGTATTGTCCACTAAAAAAGGCAAAAGAAAATATAACCCTAAAGTGGTAATAAAAAAAGCTAATTCAGCTTGCAGAAGTGTTATATAAAGAATGCTCTTTTTCATCTGAGCTATCTTTTTAAACTTTATACTGCCTCCGATTATAAAGGCTATCACTGCTAAAGATAGATCGATGATCCAGCTTGTGTGTTCAATAAAACTTTTTGGAAGTATCAATGAAAAAGAGGGGCTAAGTACTATACCTAACAATATATAAACTGTAATATTTGGCAGATTAAATCTATCGGATATTATCTTTGATATATACCCTAGTACAAGTATAAATCCTATCCAAAAAAGCTGCTCCATTTAGCTTATCTCGTAGTTTTTCTTTATATCAAAATCTACCATTGCATTCATCAAGGCTATCTCTTGAACACTTTTTAGCATATCTATATCTATATCACGCTCTTTTATAAAACCCTCATCAAGTAGTCTTGCTCTTGTGGTTCCTTTTAAGAGAGGAGTTTTAGGTGTAAACCAAATGCCGTCATCTAAAACAGCTATATTTGCTATGCTTGTATCTGTGATAAGAGCGTTTTTTACTATTATGATCTCGTCACACTCCCCCCTTTTTTCAAAAAGCGTATCGATATCTGATCTATCAAGCTTTTTCTTTGAATAATCTATATTATCGTCAAAAACAAGTTTAAAACTCTCTATCTCTCTTTTTTGGTAAGGAAAATACTCCACACTCAACACACCGCTCTCATCATAGATAAGTTTACAGCGTAAAAGCTCTTCACTAGGAGGAAAGATATAATCGTGCAGGTTGATATTTAAACCTATAGTTCTAGCTACCCTTGCGTTGTGATATTGAAGATTTAACACCTCTTCATCAAGAGTTTTAATAGTTTCGAAAAATTGTTCACTCATGGAATATATACCTTATCTATAAGCTCTTTGTACTCACTCTCACAATCGCTATCGCAAGTGATACCCCCACCACTTTTATACACAAGACCGCCTTTGCTATCTTCTATAAAACGTATCAATACGGCACTATCTAAACTCTCGCCGTCAAACACTCCCCAGATACCCGTATAAAAACCTCTATCGTAGTTTTCAACCTCTTTTAAAATCTCGACCGTTCTTTTCTTTGGTGTTCCCGTGATAGAACCTGCTGGAAGCATTGATGTAATAATAGTACCTAGATTCTCCTGCCAGTTTGTTTGAAGATCAGCAGATATTTTAGAGCTTACCTGTAAAAGCTCTTTATCACCCGCTTTTATCTTTTCGCAGTATCTAAACTTCTCAACCTTTACGTTTGTGCCGACTATTCCTAGATCGTTGCGAAGAAGGTCAACCACCATAGTATGCTCTGCTATCTCTTTTGCATCACCCAATATCTTTGCTTCTGCAAAATCTAAACTAGCGTCTATAGTTCCTTTCATAGGATAGGTGTAAATTTTACCATCTTCTATTTTTACAAATCGCTCAGGTGAGAAAGATACGAAACTATTCTTATATAAAAGCTTGAACTTTGAAACAGTACTTTCATATATCTGCTTTAAACTCTTATCACTCTTTATCTTTGTAGGTGCAGTAAGATTTAAAAGGTAGCTGTTACCCTCTTTTATATGCTCTTGGATGATATCAAACTTCTTTTTATACTCTTTAAAACTTATAGGATGTTTTTCTAGCTCTATGTTTGAGCTTGAAGCGTTTGGATTTTGGTTTATCTCATAAGATATATCTTCTAAGCTATCTAAAGGGATTATCTCATATTCACTTAGGTCGTAGTTTATTATAAAGAATATGGGTGTTTTATTTTTACCGTAGGTGTTTAGGGTTTGTTGTAGAGTCATATACTAATAATTTTAATTCCACTTTTGATAACGTAATAGTTCAATTATTAAATCTATTGCTTTTTCTCTATTTAAAATTAATTTTTTTCTATCACTTAAATTATCTTCTTTTTTAGCTTGCTCATATGCTGGATCATAATCTCGATCAAATGACATAACATAAGCATGATTCTCCTGTTTAATTAATTTTTCTAATTCTTTCGAATAAAAATCTCCCATTTCAATTGATTTTATAAAATTTATTAAACTATTCACTTTTTCAAACACTTGCTTAACATCATTTTCATTTTCATCAATATCATATAAAAAAATAAACCTTTTATATAATGGATCAAATTGTGATTTTAATATAGTTGGATCTTTATATTTTCTAAATAATTGTAATTTTGGAATATCTATTTTTCTCGTGGGATTATGTTGATCAGTTAAATGACAATTGGGACAAAGAGGAAGTAGGTTATCTATACCATTATTTGAATGATCTTCATCTATATGATGAATTTGAGGATTATCAGTACCACAAATTGCACATTTATAGTTAAACTCTTTTTTCACTGTATCTTTTAACTTTTCATTCATTGGTTTTCTAGCCATATATAATCCTAAAAGTATTAGATTTTGTTCTTAGATAAGGCAGAGAAAAAATTTGGACTGGGAGTTTACTAGTAGTAAATGACTAGTTCAAATTTTTTCTATAACGCCATATAAGGGCAAAAGATGATGCTTTAAATTAATACTTCTATTGAAGTATTAATTTCTTTAGACAAGCCATACGCACTGCTACGCCATTGGTAACTTGTTGAAGCACCTTACACCTCGGATCATCCAGCATCTCATCACTAATATCGATATTCCTATTTACAGGTCCTGGATGCATAAGTAAAATATCCCTATCACCCATAACCTCTTTAGTCACACAGTAATCCTTACCAAACTCTGTTAATGAAGTATAGTAAACCTCAGCGTGTCTTTCTAGCTGAGTTCTAAGGCTCATTACAATATCCATATCATCAATAATATCTTTTAAAAATCTAGCTTTTTTAAAAGTATCTTCATCAGGCATAAAATGATCAGGTGCAACTATCGTCATCTCTATTCCAAAACGTGGAAGCAGTTCAAAGTTACTTGAGGCAACCCTTGATGTTACCACATCACCTACTATTGCTAGTTTTTTACCATCCGTATCGTTTTTAAAATGCTGCTTGATAGTAAATAGATCAAGAAGTGCTTGTGTTGGGTGTGCGTTTCTTCCATCACCTGCATTTAAGATAGGACAATCCACATAATCTATAAGCGACGCAGGAAGTCCGCAGTCGCTGTGTCTTATAACTATAGCATCAGGTTTCATTGCATTTAGGTTCGCAACCGTATCAAAGATCGTCTCACCCTTTTTTTGAGAGCTTGTACCCACATCAAGGTTTACAACTGTTGCTCCCATCCTTTTTGCCGCAACCTCAAAACTACTTCTTGTTCTTGTAGAGTTTTCAAAGAAAAGCATAACTATAAGCTTTCCAGCTAATACATCACTGCTTTGTAAAGATGAGAAAAGCTCTGCGTCCTCGAAAAGCTCCTCTATCTCATTATTTGAAAAATCAGCTGTTGTAATTAAATGCTGCATATAAACCTCTAGTTTCTATTTAAACAGTTTAGATCGTTAAACGCTACCTCTAGTCTTTTTATCATTGACTCTTGACCCGATCTTAACCATTTCCTAGGGTCGTAGTATTTTTTATTTGGTTTATCTTCACCCTCAGGGTTACCGATCTGACCTTGCAGATAACCTCTATATTGAGCTTCATACTCTCTTACACCATCCCAAAAAGCCCATTGTGTATCTGTATCGATATTCATTTTAATAACACCGTAATCGATAGCTTCTCTGATCTCTTCTAAGCTGCTTCCGCTTCCACCGTGAAATACAAAGTTTACTGGTTTTGCTTCTGTTGAGTGTTTCTCTTCGATAAATTTTTGAGAGTTATCTAATATCTTTGGACTAAGTACAACGTTACCAGGTTTATATACACCGTGAACGTTTCCAAAAGATGCTGCGATCGTAAAGTTTGGACTAACTTTGCTAAGTGCTTCGTAAGCCATATTTACATCTTCAGGTTGAGTATAAAGTAGAGCGTTATCAACGTCTGTATTATCTACACCGTCCTCTTCACCACCTGTGATACCAAGCTCTATCTCTATAAGCATACCGATCTTGCTCATTCTCTCCAGATAGTTAGCACAGATCTCGATGTTTTCCTCTAAAGGCTCTTCACTAAGATCAAGCATATGTGAAGAGAACAAAGGTTTACCGCAAACTTTAAAGTGCTCTTCACTAGCTTCTAGTAAAGCATCTATCCAAGGAAGAAGTTTTTTTGCCGCATGATCTGTATGAAGGATAACAGGTACACCGTAAGCCTCAGCCATTGCATGAACATGTTTAGCACCGCTTATTGCACCAAGAACAGCAGCTTTTTCGCTATCGATCCCTTTTCCTCCGAAATATTGAGCACCACCGTTACTAAACTGAACGATTATCGGTGAGTTTACTTTTTTTGCAGCTTCTAGAACTGAGTTTACCGAATCTGTATTTACAACATTTACTGCTGGAATGGCAAACTTATTTGCCTTAGCATAATCAAAAACTTTTTTAATATTCTCACCTGTTACAACACCAGGCTTTACGATTTCAAGTAATCCCATCTTTTACTTCCTTTTTTAAATTTATTTATACTCTATTTTTGCATCTTTTTTAAGCTTTGATGCTAAAGCTTGAAGCTCTTTTGAAAATCTCTCTTGAGCTATCATCTGTTTGATCTGTGCTTTTACCGCACCGAAAGTAACTTTTTGTGCTCCTTTTCTATCTTCAAGATAGATAACATGATAACCAAACTGAGTTTTTACAGGCTCTTGCGTAAAAGTTTTAACTTTTAGTTTTGAAGCAGCATCACTAAACTCAGGAACCATCTTATTTAAAGGGAACCATCCAAGATCTCCACCGTTCTTACCGCTTGGTCCTACAGATTTTGTTTTTGCAAGTTCGATAAACTTAGCTTCTAGATCTTTTGACTTTTTAAGTGTATCGATTAATGATTTCGCTTCGGCTTCACTTTTAACTAAGATATGTCTAGCTTTTAACTGCTCGTTGCTTTTAAATTTAGCTTTGTTCTTCTCAAAGAACTCTTTTTCCTCTTTTTCTGTAACTTTTATATTTTGTGAAAAGTTTTGCATCCATACTTGAAGAGCAAGATCTTTTTTAAGACTTTCCAATGTTTCTTTATACTTTGGATCTTTTTCAATACCGCTTTTAACTGCGTGTTGTCTTAAAAGTTTGTTATCAATTAATTGATTTATAACTCTATCTTTTGTTGTTTTTGGCAGTTCTTCAAAATTTATATTTGGATTTCTTAGTATCAATGCTACATCAGTATCGGTTACTGCATCTCCATTTACCACTGCGTATGTTTTACCTTCGGCAAACAATGATGTCGTAGTGATAGTAAGTGCGGCAACTGCGCCTATTATCCCTTTTTTTAGATCGGTTTTCATATTTTTCCTTACTCATGAAATTTGCCCATTTTATCATAATTAGGCTTTAAAACTTTCTAATATAATTGCACTTATCAATTTTAGTTATTTTTAATAAATTTGAAAATTTTTCTTAAAAACACTTTAAATTTTCGAAAATTTATGGTACAATTCCGCCTTTACATTAAAATTAACTTAAGTTTAAGAAAAAATTGATAAAGGAATATGAATGAGAATTTTGATCATAGAAGATGAGATCACACTAAGCAAAACATTAGCAGAAGGTTTAACAGACTGCGGTTACCAAGTTGATGTTGCTGAAAACTATAAAGATGCTGAGTATTTTATAGATATTAGAAACTATGACCTAGTGCTTACAGATTGGATGTTACCAGACGGTGACGGTATCGATCTAGCTACTATCGTAAAAAATAGAAGCAGTAGAACAGCTGTAGTTATACTATCAGCTAGAGATGATAAAGAGAGCGAGATCAAAGCACTAAAGAGCGGTGCTGATGATTATATTAAAAAACCGTTTGATTTTGATATCTTACTTGCAAGAATTGAAGCAAGATTAAGATTTGGTGGAACAAACGTAATCGAGATCGACGATCTTACTATCAACCCTGATGAAGAGAAGATCCTATACGAAGGTGAAGAGATAGAGCTTAAAGGTAAACCTTTTGAAGTACTTACTCACTTAGCTAGACATAGAGATCAAATCGTTTCAAAAGAGCAATTACTAGATGCTATCTGGGAAGAGCCAGAGCTAGTAACTCCAAACGTTATCGAGGTTGCTATCAACCAAATTAGACAAAAAATGGATAAACCTTTAAATATCTCGACTATCGAGACTATTAGAAGAAGAGGTTATAGATTCTGCTACCCTACACCTACAGCGGAAGAGGAATAATCCACAAATAAAATAAGGGGCTTTGCCCCTTTATAAAGAACTATTATGCAAAAAAGTATCCTTAGAGCTTTTCATCGACAACTTATCGTTGCAACCACCCTTTTTATAGTACTACTTTCACTTATCTTTTACGGTTTTACAAAAGCTACTATCTATGAGGACCTTAAAGAGGAGCTTTTACAAGATGCTCAACTTATATATAGGATGTCTATCACATCTACACTTAGTTCCAACGAATATAAGATCATAGCAAACAAAGATGCCGAAGTGGATATTGTAACGGTAAAGGGTCTAAATAGATTAGAGTTTAGACAGTTCAATAAAAACAAGCAACACTTTATAGAGATACTCTATCCTATGAACTTAAAAACAAATCAGTTTATAAAGATAGTAAAAAATACAAGCAGTGCAAATAAGATGTTAAATAAGATATTCAATAACCTGCTTTTAATAAGTATCGGTGGATTTATTATGATCCTTATCTATACACTTACACTTTCTCGTGCTCTGTTGCGCCCTATTTTACAGATCACGAAAAATATATCTAAGATGAACGAGAATTTTTTAACGCAGATAAACCCAAAGCTCTTACCTGTAGAGTTCCACCCTTTAGCACACTCAATAAACCGCCTAACTAATAAGATACAAAACCATATAGCTTACCAAAAAGAGCTTTTTATCGGTGCGGCTCATGAGCTAAAAACACCTTTGGCGGTTATAAAGCTAAAGAGTGAGATTATGCTTAGAAAAAAGCGTGATCCTGAGACCTATGAGGAAACACTAAAACTTACTATAGATTCAGTTAACGATATGAACATAATGATCACCTCTATCTTAGATATGGGTCGTCAAGAGGGAGCAAAGTTTGAGATGCCCGTTCAATTAGACGTAATGGAGTTCTTAACCTCAAAGTGTTCCGATTATAGAATGCTAGCAGAACAAAAAGATATACACTTCTCTCAAAATTGTGCAAAGGGCAGGTTTATCACTAGTATCCAGCCAACCCTTATGCTTCATATACTTCAAAACTTTATACAAAATGCGATCAAGTTTACAGATGAGGGTAAAACTATAAACGTTCGCTCGATAATAGATGAAGAGAGTTTAACTATAGAGGTTATAGATGAGGGTCCTGGTATCGATGAGAGTATAGATCTTTTTGCGCCTTTTAAAAGAGTGGGCGGAAAACCTGGAGCGGGACTTGGACTATTTTTGGCTAAAAGTGCAGCAGATACGATCGGTGCTGATATAAGTATAAAAAATAGAAGCGATGGAGTTCAAGGAACGGTCGCTTCTATAGTTTTAAAACAAAACCCTGTTTGCGAAATCTAATTAAATAGGGCTCTATGTTCTATTTTAGTACAGTGGTTTTGAACCGCTTTTAAGCCAGCTTTCTCAGCTTTTTCAGCTGCTTCATTGTTTACCAATCCAAGCTGAGACCATACATACTTTACGTCTCCTCTTTGTATAGCAGCATCTACAACCTGCCCTATTACATCAGGTTTTCTAAAGATATCTACCATATCTACTTTTATATCACTTGGAATATCTTTTAAACTTTTATAAACCTTCTCACCTAAAATAGTCTCCTCTTTAGGATAAACTGGGATTATCTTATACCCTGCATTTTGCAGATACACTGCAACTTTATTGCTGTCTTTTTGCGGGTTTGGTGAGCAACCTATTATAGCTATAGTTTTTGTATCTTCTAAGATCGCTTTTATCTCTTCATTATTTGAATTTATTCTTGGAAATTCGCATTCCATTTTATATCCTTTGAATTTTAATAGTTGAGAATATAGCTCAAAACTCCTTTAAAAACTATATATACACTATATTATAAAAAACATTATTGACTTATGTATAATTTTTTCCTATACTTAACTACTTTATCATAAGGTAAAAAACATGAAAAATATTACACTTACAATCATTATAACACTAGGCTTGTTGCTAAATCTAAATGCCGAACTTCTTGATAGTAAAAGAATAGTTCAAGATGCCCAAAGTAAGTTAACTATAATCGATACCTATCAACTAGTAAAACTTTTAAAAGATAAACCAAACACCAAGATAATAGATGTAAGGGAGCGTGCAGATATACTAAAAGACGGCGGTTTTATAAAAGCAAACAAAGTTACTAATATACCTAGAGGAAAATTAGAGTTTATGATAGGTGAGATCGTAAACTTTGATGAAACATTTGTAGTGCACTGCTTTAACGGAAACCAAAGTGCCTTAGCCGCAAAAAGACTGCAAGATATCGGTTATAAAAATGTTCTATATTATAAAGATAGTTTCCAAGGGTGGCAAAAAGCAAAACTTCCGATAAGCTCTTTAGATAGATACCAAAACTCTATGCTTTACGATAAGGTAAAAAAAGTATCTGATGGAGTCTATACCTCTATAGGACATACAAACCCCCTAACCTATGAGAACTCAGGACACAACAATAATCTTGGATTTATCATAGGTTCAAAAGGTATAGTTGTATGGAACGCATCAAGCAATTATCTTTTAGCAAAAGCTTTACACGAAGAGATAAAAAAAATAAGTGATAAACCTATACTTTATGTTGTACTTGAAAACTCTCAAGGTCATGCAATGCTTGGTTCAAACTATTGGAAAGAGCAAGGGGTAAAGATAATCTCACATAAGATCGCAAAAGAAGAGATCATGCAAAAAGGTGAAAAGATATATAAGAGTTATGCAAAAAGATTAAAAGATAAGATACTTAGTACAAAAGTTGTTATTCCAGATATCACTTTTGAAAAGAGCTATACTATAGATCTTGGAGATAGAAAAGTTGAAGCTAAATATTTTGGTTATGCACATGAGCATAGTGATATTGGTCTTTGGCTTGAAAAAGAGAAGATATTTTTTGCTGGAGATCTAGCATTTAATGAAAGACTACTTCCAATCTTTGAGATAACAGAAACAAAAAAATGGCTCAAAGCTTGGGAGGGTGTTGAAGCACTAAATGCCAAGATAGTTATACCTGGTCACGGTGATGTTACAGATATGAATACGGTTCGCAAATATACAAAAGATTACCTTGTATACCTAAGGGAAAAGATAATCGAGATCTTAGATAATGACGGTGGATTAAACGATGCTTATAATATAGATATGAGTGCTTATGAACACTTAGATACCTTTAAAGAGCTTGGTCGTCAAAATATTGCAAGGTTGTTTAAGCAGATGGAGTTTGAGGATTAGTTCGTTTCTCTTTGGTGATATCATAGATAAAAGCAAAAACCTCAGCTACGGCTTTATACATATTACCAGGGATCTGCTTCTCAACTTCAACTTTTGATAAAAGCTCGATAAGGTCTTCATCTTCAACTATAGGGATATCGTGATCACGTGCTATTTGTATAATATTTTGTGCAACATAACCGCTCCCTTTAGCTTCAAGCTTTGGAGCATTATCTTTGCTTTTATTATATTTTAACGCTGCTGCTTTTTGCTCAAATAGTTCTTTTTCCATCTTAAGCCCTTATGTCCAGATTGATACTAAGGTTTGAACTTTGTGCATAAGGATTTATTTTTGCTTTTGTATCCTCTAGCTCTTTTAAAGATAGGTTTGAAACACTAAGACCTTGCTTTAAAAGGTTTAGTTTAAGTGTATGAAAGTTTTGCCTTAACAACTCTTTTAACTCCTCATCCTCTATAAAAAAACTAATATTTAGATTTTTATTCTCTATAAGCCTAAGGCTAACTTTTAGTTTACCAAAATCCTTTAGACTTAGATCGATATTACAAACAAACTCCTCTTCATCCTTATAAAAAGAGAGATCACCCTCATCTAGCATATCCCAATCAAAAGGTAGATATACCATTTGAGAGTTTGATGCTAAAGAGAGAAGCTGATAATAATCTATCTGTATCAACATCTTATCAACCTGTCTTAACAGCTCTTTATCGCTGTTTGGATTTACCTCAAGCTCTTGTTTGATATTTAAAAGTAAAGCTTTCATATCTGTTGTAATATCGTGCTTTTGGTTTTGAAAAAGCTTTGATTCTAAAAACACTCCGCTATTTGCAATATTTTGTTTTAGGTTTTCTGCACTAAGGTTCTCTATATTTAATATAAAATTTTGCAAAGGGGTTTGAAACTTTTGTAAAGCGGGGTTTGTTTGTATCTGACTTAGTAATGATTTTAAAAGTGAGGAAGCGTTTGAAAAATCTTTAAAAAGATTTGTACTTTTTAACATATCGAGTATCTCTGTTTTTGACTGGGTATGGGAAGCTAGATTGTGTAAAAAGTTTAAAAGTGTTTGTTTTAACTGTGCTTCAAGATTTGCATTTTGAGTTTGGGATGTGGTATGAGCGGTTTGTGTTTGAGCTAGGTTTTGCTTTTGCTCTTGGGTATTTGTACCGCTTGTTTGGTTTCCAACCTTTTGGGGCTGGTTTATATCTTGTGCTTGTGGGTTGGATGGGATTTGCATTAGAACTACTCCTTTACACTCACTTACTACAAAGGAATGTTAGGAGTATTAAACTGCTCCATCGGAGACTTTTCGTGTAATTACAAAATCAAAGATTTTTATTACACAGGAAAGTCTCGTGAAAAGTAGTCAGAAATGACGCAGGTCACTTCTTCTAACTACTTTTCACCATTCCAAGCGATTTTAGGTCTTCCATCTTCATTAAATACAACAGCTGGCATACCCATTATATTAAATCCGTTATCAACATAATGTATCTCACCCGTTACAGCTGAACTAAGGTCACTAAGAAGATACATACCGCTGTTTCCAACCTCTTCAATAGTAACATTCTTTTTCATAGGTGCATGAGCTTCGTTCCATCTTAACATAAATGAGAAGTCACCGATACCGCTAGCTGCTAGTGTTTTAATAGGTCCTGCACTAATTGCGTTTACTCTAATACCATCTTTTCCAAGATCTTCTGCTAGATATTTAACAGTCATTTCAAGTGCAGCTTTTGCTACACCCATAAGGTTATAGTTAGGGATATATTTTGCTCCACCGTAATATGTAAGTGTAAGGATAGAAGCGCTATCACTTAAAAGTGGTTTTAGTTTACCTGTTATCTCGATAAGTGAATAAACAGATATCTCCATAGAGATATTAAATGCATCTTTGCTGATCTCGTAAAATCTTCCTGTTAGTCCCTCTTTTGGAGCAAATGCGATAGAGTGTACTATAAAATCTATCTTTCCGAAATCTTTCTCTAAAGAATCTTTTAAAGCTTCGATCTGCTCAGGCTTACTTGCATCAAGCTCATAAACTAAAGATGATCCACACTCGTTTGCTAAAGGTTCAACTTTTTTCTTAAATCTATCACTAAGATAAGTAAATGCCATCTCGGCTCCTTGAGCCGCACACTGTTTTGCAATACCGTAAGCTATAGATTTATTGTTTGCAACACCAATTATTAAACCTTTTTTACCTTTCATCAACATATTTATTTACCCTCCGCTATATCTATAATAGTTTTAAAATCCTCTGCAACCCAGCTTGCAGTACCAATAAGTGCACCGTCAACATTCGGTACATCCAAAATCTCTGCGATATTTCCAACTTTTACACTTCCGCCGTAAAGTAAAGGTTTATCTATCTTCTCTTTTATCGCACTATGAACACTTTTTATATCTTCAGTCGTAGCAGTTACTCCAGTACCTATAGCCCAAACAGGCTCATAAGCTAAGATTAGATCATCATAGTTCGTATCTATCCCTTCAAACTGCTCCCAGATATAAGCAAGCGTATTTTCTAAACCGCTTTGTTTCACCTCTAAAGGCTCACCAATGCAATAAACTATCTTGTACCCTTGCTCTTTAAAGAACTGATATTTTTTTGCTATCTCGCTTTGAGATTCACCTAAAACATGGCGTCTTTCACTATGTCCTATAAGTACACATTTTATACCGAACTCTTCAAGCTGCTGTGTTCCTATCTCACCTGTGAAAGAACCGCTTGCAACTGGATATGCATTTTGTGCTCCGATAGTCAGGTTTGAAGACTTATCAAAATTATCCAATGCCGTTGCGGTAGGAAATATCAATACTTCATTTTTAATATTATTTGTTTTTATATGTGAATCAACGCTATCAACAAACTCTTTTGTTGAAGCCCTTGTATGATTTGTTTTGAAATTACTTGCAATAATTTTCAAACGAACTCCTTGTAGAAAAGTGGATTATACCATATTCAATATTACAAAATGCTACTTTTAAGGTACAGGAACCTTCTCAATTATTTTTTGCAATATCTGATCGGAACTTATACCTTCAGCTTCAGCCTCATAACTTAACACGATACGATGTCTAAGTACATCTTTAAACACTAAAGAGATATCTAAAGGTGATACATAATCATTACCTCTTAGATACGCTTTTGCTTTTACAGCTTTAAACATATCGATTGTACCCCTTGGACTTGCACCAAACTGTAGATAATCTTTTATCTCTTCTAAACCATAGTTCTGCGGCTCTCTAGTAGCGTATATAAGCTCAACTATATACTCTTCTAGCTCACTATCTATATGTATCTGCTTAAGCTCTTTTTTTAAAAGCTCGATATCCTCTTTATGAAGTATGGCATTTACTGTTTCACTGGTTCTTTCAGCTACCATCTTTGCCATTTTATACTCATCAGCTTTTGAGTTATAACCAACTACTATCTTTAACATAAACCTATCAAGCTGAGCTTCAGGCAGGCTGTAAACACCCTCTTGCTCTACTGGGTTTTGTGTAGCCAGAACTAAAAAAGGAGGCTCAATCTTAAAGGTTTGTTCTGCAATAGTTACTTGCTTCTCTTGCATAACTTCAAGAAGTGCAGATTGAACTTTTGCTGGAGCTCTATTGATCTCATCTGCTAAAAGAAGATTTGTAAAGATCGGTCCTTTTTTGATCTTAAAATCACCGCTTTTCATATCATAAATTTCAGTACCAATTATATCAGTCGGTAATAGATCTGGAGTGAATTGCACCCTTTTAAAGTTTAGTGCTAAAGTGTTTGATACCGCTTTTACCGTTGTGGTCTTAGCAAGTCCAGGAACACCCTCAAGTAAGATATGCCCATCACATAAAATACCCATAAGAAGTGCTTCCACCATAGGCTCTTGCCCGATAACTGCTTTTGATATCTCTTTTTTTATCTCTTCTATCTTTTTTCTCATATCTATATCTTAATAATTATTTTTGCAGATTTTAGCGAAATTTGGCTTATTTGGTTTTTATATCTGCACATAATTTATTTTAAACAAAACTTAATATTCTTTTAGATAAAATCGCAACTCTTTTTCCCAAAAGGTAAAAGAAACCTCACAAGTGTCAATCCTGTATCGGGTTGTGAAAATGGTTTAACCATAACATTAAGGGGCACTGAGGCTAAACCCGACATTATATATTAACTTAGGAGACAAGTAATGGTTACAATGAAAGACCTACTAGAGTGTGGTGTACACTTCGGACACCAAACAAGAAGATGGAACCCGAAAATGAAAAAATATATTTTCGGTGTAAGAAAGAATATCTATATCATAGATCTACAAAAGACTCTAAGATATTTCAGATATACATACAATGTAGTTAAAGAAAGAGCAGCTCAAGGTGAGACAATGATGTTCGTTGGTACTAAAAAACAAGCTAACGAAGCTGTTAAAAAAGCTGCAATTGACTGTGGTATGCCGTATGTTAATCACAGATGGCTTGGTGGTATGCTTACAAACTACCCAACAATCAAAAAATCAATTAGAAAACTTGAAATAATCAAAAAAATGAGAGAGGAAGGTCAACTTTCACTTCTTACTAAAAAAGAAGCTTTAATGCTTACAAGAAAAGAAGAGAAGCTTGAAGCATACCTTGGTGGTATGAAAGAGATGAAAAAACTTCCTGATATGATGTTCGTTCTAGATGCGGTAAAAGAAAAAATCGCTATCCAAGAAGCAAGAAGACTTGGTATCACTGTTGTAGCTCCACTAGATACAAACTGTGACCCTGATCTAGTAGATCTTCCAATCCCAGGAAACGATGATGCGATCAGATCAATCCAACTATTCTGTAACGAGATGGCAGCTGCTATGAACGAAGGTAAAGCTATCGCTGCAGGTGATGCAGGTGAAGCTGAAGTAGCTCCTGAAGCTAGCGAAGATGAAAAAGCAGAGCTAGTTGAAGAAGCAGTTGCTGAGGGTGAAGCTGAAGCAGTAGAAACAACAAAAGATTCAAAGGAAGCATAATATGGCAGCAGTTACTCCAAAAATGGTAAAAGAGCTAAGAGAAAAAAGCGGCGCAGGGATGATGGATTGTAAGAAGGCTTTAAATGAAGCTGAAGGAGACATGGACCTTGCAATGGATAAACTTAGAGAAGCTGGACTTGGAAAAGCTGCTAAGAAAGCCGGAAATGTTGCTGCAGAAGGTCTTGTAACAATTATCATCAACGATGATAATACAAAAGCTACAATGACTGAGATCAACTCTCAAACTGACTTTGTTGCTAAAAACGACCAATTCATCAACTTAACAAATGAGATCACAACACACGTTCAAACAGAGGGTTGTGCAACTCAAGAAGAGTTACACCAAACAACTATCAACGGAACAAACTTTGAAGAGTATATGAACTCTAAGATCGCTACTATCGGTGAAAACCTAGTTGCAAGAAGAATGGTAAACGTTTCAACTGATAACGGTGTTGTAAACGGTTATGTTCACGGTGGAAGAGTTGGTGTTATCTTAGCGGCAACTTGTGCAGACTCTGCAAAAGATAAAACAAAAGATATATTAAAGAAAGTAGCTATGCACGCAGCTTCAATGAAGCCTACAGTTATCAGCTATAGTGATCTTGATCCTGTATTTATCGAAAAAGAGAACAAAGGTATCATAGCAGATATCGAAAAAGAGAATGAAGAGTTAGTAAGACTTGGTAAACCTCTTAAAAACATCCCTGAGTTCGTTTCAAAACAACAACTTACACAAGAAGCTATCGAAACTGCTAAAGCTAAAATGAAAGAGGAGCTTATAGCTCAAGGTAAGCCTGAGAAGATCATTGATAATATCGTTGCAGGTAAGATCAATAGATGGATTGAGGATAACACTCAATTAGATAAAACTCATGCACTACTTTCTCAAACTTATGTAATGGATGATTCAATGACTGTTGAACAAGCTCTTAAAGCTGTAGATGCATCAATTGAGATCGTTGAGTATGTAAGATTTGAACTTGGTGACGGTATCGAGAAAAAAGAGGAAGATTTCGCAGCAGAAGTTGCAGCTCAAATGGCATAATCCTTTTATAAAATGTTGAAAAAGTGTAAAGGTTAGTAGAGAATGAAAGATCAATCTACTAACCTTGCTTTTTCACAAACCCCAGCTTTACTCAAAGCAAGAAATATCTCCCATAAATTTGACTATACACTTTTTGAAAATATAAACCTTGAACTTGTTGCAAATCAAAGCATTGCTATTATCGGTACAAGCGGTAGCGGTAAATCAACACTTTTAAATATTTTATCAACACTTTTAAAGCCTAGTTCTGGTGATATTTTTTTTCAAGATAAAAATCTATATAAACAAAAAAAAGAGCAACTTTTAAAGATAAGAAGAGAAGATTTTGGTATAATCTTTCAAGCACACTATCTATTTAGAGGCTTTAATGCAAGAGAAAACCTAGAGATAGCTAAACTATTAAGTGATCAAAACATCGATGATGAGCTGATAGAAAAACTTAAAATAGATCATGTTATGAAACAACAGATCGGTGAGCTTAGCGGAGGTCAGCAGCAGCGTTTATCAATAGCAAGGGTTATGACAAAAAAACCTAAACTTATCTTTGCAGATGAGCCAACTGGTAACCTTGATAAACAAACCGCAGATGAAGTTATGGAAGTACTATTTGAGTATATCCAAAACAACGACAGCGGTATGATCTTAGTAACGCATGAAGAGTCTTTGGCATATAGATGTGATGTTGTTTATAGATTAGAGAACCAAGAACTAAAGAGGCTAAAGTGAATCTTTTATTAATATCAAAAACACCTATGGTGATACAAATATTTAAACTAGTATCGAAAAAACTTGATATAGATATAAGAATAGATGCCGAAAACGAGATAGAAGAGAACTACGATATTATAGTTATAGACCACGAGTTTATAGATGATGACTTTAACAAAAAGAAAAAATTCTCAAAAAAACTTGGTGCTATTTCAAAAGATGATCTTACCTTTGATAAATCAAAAGATTTTTTGATCCCTAGACCATTTTTACCATCACAATTAGAAACTATTATAAAAGAGCAAATAGACTCTATCAAAAATGAAAAAAATGTAGCTTATGAAGATAGCGTTGAGATAACTCCTGCGCTTGATTATATAGAAACATTAGCCGAAGATGTTGCTAAGGATATAGAATTTGAGCGTGATATGGATGAGGATGAATCTATAGTAAAATTTGAAAAGTCTCAAAACGACTCTATACTTGATAAAAACGAACTAAGTAAGATAAAAGATATACTAAACAACCAAAATAAAAATGCAGAATACGATGATACATCTGAACTAAGCGATGAGGACTGGCTTGATCTTTCACAGATAATCGATAATGCAATAGATGAGATAAAAGGTTTTGATTTCGGTAAAAGCGAGATTGTGAACCTAATACTAAAACAACACAATATAAAAGATTTAAAACCCCTTTTTTACGCAGTAGATCAATCTATAGTAGATAAGCTTACACGCGGTGAAGAGGTAACAATGAGAATAAAACTAAAAGAAGATTAATTAATGGATACTATGAAAAACCTTATAAGCAAAGGCTCTTTACTTGTTATATCTGGTCCAAGCGGATGTGGTAAAAGCTCTCTTCTAAAAGAGCTATACAAATCTATACAAAACTACTATTTTTCTATCTCAACTACCACAAGAGCGCCTAGAGAGGGTGAAAAGGATGGAGTTGATTATTACTTCGTATCTAAAGAGGAGTTTGAAGCAGATATCAAAGAGGGGAACTTCTTAGAGTATGCTAACGTTCACGGCAACTACTACGGAACATCTTTAAAACCTATCGAGCAAGCACTTAGCGAAGCAAAACTTGTGATATTTGATATAGATGTACAAGGGCATGATATTATCAAAGAGAAACTTTCACACCTTATCACATCTGTTTTTATAACTACACCAAACCTTGGAGAGCTTGAAAATAGACTAAACAATAGAGCAACAGACTCAAAAGAGGTTATAGAAAAAAGGATAAAAAACTCTAAGATAGAGATAGAGCAGATAGATAAGTATGATTATTTGATCATCAACGATGATCTGCAAAAAGCAGCTGAGGATCTTATCGGCGTAGCAAAAGCTTCGCTTCTAAAAACCTCTATGTTCGATACTAAACAAGTTCGAACTGTTTGGTCTCGATCTTAGTTTTAAGATCATCCATGCTCATAGGAGCATCGAAGTAGTACCCTTGACAATATGTGGTACCTACCTCTTTTACTACATTATAGATATCTTCACTTGCAACAAACTCAGCAATAGTCTTATAACCAACTTTTTCAGCAAATGAAACAATGGTCTCAACGATCGTTTTTAGATCAGGCTCGGTATCTATATGTTTGATAAGCGATCCATCAATCTTAACAAAGTCAAGGTCAAGCTGAGTAAGCATATTGAAGTTTGAATACCCTGCACCAAAATCATCTACACCGATAAGACAGTTGTATTGTTTAACAAGCTGTATAAAGTTAGTTACTATCTCAAAATCATCGATCTGTTCACTCTCTAGTATCTCAAACTCTAGAAGGTGAGCATACTCTTTGTTTTTCTCTAATACATCCATAATAAAATCAACAGATTCTTTAATGATGATATCCTCAAAAGAGATATTAAGTGCAACCCTTATACCCTCAGCTCTAATAGCATCAAAAGCTTCAATGATCATAACTTTGATGATCTCAGGATAAAGCCTTGCTTTTTTTGCAATATCTAAAAACTTAAAAGGTGCAACTGCCGTACCATCTTCATCTATATATCTTATAAGAGCTTCAAACTTATACACTTTTTGCGTATTTGAATCAACGATAGGCTGGAAGAACGCTTTAAAGTCGCCGTTTTTAAGACCTGTTTTGATCTTTTTAACCCACATAATATTCTCTTCAAAGTTTGCACCGATATTAAAAGACTCATCATAAACCAAGATACTTTTATATCTGCTTCTTGCGTAGCTTATAACCCTTTGGGTATGTTTATATGCATCGTGGTCCTTACTCTTTGCTATACCTATGGTCACGTTTATATCTATACCGTTTCCATCAACTTCTATCTCATTGTCCTCTATATCTTGTGCAAACGCTTCACATCTGCTTTGAAACTCATTGATATCCATCTGTACATCTTTTGAGATAATAGCAAACTTATCCGCTTCAACCCTGTATAGCTTAAAGAAATCCTCTTGGAATATCTTTCTTAATTTTACAGAAAAATCGTAAAGAATCTTATCACCATTATCCTCACCGAAAAGGTCATTTATAGTTGAGAATTTATCGATATTTATAAGTGCCATTAGATCTTCATCTGTTTCATTTAGATCTTTTTTTAATCTATTTCTATTTGGCAGGTGTGTTAAGTTATCCGTATATAAATCTTTTAACTCATGGTAAAGAAGCGATTGGCTCATCACTTTTAAAAGTTTTTTAATATCAACAGGTTTTAATACATATTTATCGATACCCATATTGATAGCTTCAAGAAGGTATTCTGTATTTGAAAAAGCAGTAGCAACGATAATAGGGATATTTGGGTTGATCTCTTTAATAGCTTTTGCCATATCAAGCCCGTTCATATTAGGCATATTGATATCCGTGATCACAAGGTCAATATCGTTTTGGTTCTCTTTAAAAAGTTCTAAACCCTGTACACCATCCTCTGCTATATATTGTTTCTTTGTAAATCCGACAAGAATATTGGTAGTTACTTCCCTTAGATTCTTCTCGTCCTCTGCGTATAAAACCGTAATATTTTTTAAAAGTGCCAAATTTTCTGTGGCCATTGCTTCTCCATAATTTAATCAAAACATTGTTAGTAAATATACGATATAATATCATAGATTAGATAAATAATGGAATAAAGATGAAAAATATACTGATTTTAAATACTGGTGGAACGTTCAATAAGAGCTACGAAAAAACCTCTGGTAATTTAAAAGTTGTTCAAGATAATAAAATAATAAAAAAGATATTAAAAAAGAGCTCTATTGACAATATAAGCATAGAGGGACTAATATTTAAAGATAGTCTAGACTTTACAAGTGAAGATAGACAAGAGCTTTCAAATAAAATAAATGAATCAAAAGCTTCAAAAATAATAGTGGTTCACGGAACCGATACTATGGATCTAAGTGCTATATTTATCGCAAAATATCTAAAGAAAAAAAGCGTTGTTTTTACAGGTGCTATGACCCCTTTTAGTGTTGATCCTATTGAGGCTGTTTCAAACCTATCTATGGCAATAGGCTTCTTACAATCAGATGTACCTCACGGTGTATATATCTCTATGCACGGTATGGTAAAAAGACACGATAAGATAAGGAAAAATAGAATCTTAGGCATTTTTGAGTCTAAGATCGGAGCTATGCTTGAAGATTAAATGTACCCACTGTCATCTTGAGTTTGATGAAAGTGTGATGATCAATGAGGGTGAAGACCTGCATTTTTGCTGCAACGGTTGTCAAGGTGTTTACCATCTTCTAAAAGATGACGGACTTGAAAGCTTTTACGATAAACTAGGAAACAACACCCTAACCCCGCCAAAAGAGCAAGATAACGATACGGCAAAGTTTGACCTTGAAACATTTGAAAAAAGATATGTAAAAACCACACCTGAGGGTTATAAACAGATATATCTGATAATAGAGGGAATCCACTGTGCCGCTTGTGTTTGGCTAAATGAAAAGGTTCTTTACCAAAAAGAGGGGATCATAGAAGCTAGCATAAACTTCTCAAACAACAAAGCAAAGGTTGTTTGGGATGATGATGAGATGAAACTATCACAGATAATCGATACCATTAGAAGTATTGGCTACAACGCATACCCTTACGATAAAACGGGAAGCGAAGAGAAAGTTACCAAAGCAAAAAGGGAATTCTTTATAAAAATGATGGTGGCGGTTTTTGCCGCTATGAACATTATGATGGTAGGGGTTGCTAAATACTCAGGCTTCTTTACGGGGATGAGCGAAGGGCAAAAAACCCTTGTACATAGTGCTGAACTTATCTTTACGATACCCGTACTTTTTTACAGCGGCTCGGTGTTTTTTAAAGGGGCGTATTACGGTATAAAAAATAAGATCATCAATATGGACTTCTTGGTCTCAGCAGGTGCTACGCTTACATTTATATACTCCCTTTATGTATATTTCGGCGGCGCAGGTGAGACATATTTTGATAGTGTAACTATGATCATCACCTTTGTTTTAGTTGGTAAATACCTTGAGGTATTGGGTAAAAAAGGTGCAGTTGATACACTTGATACTATCAAAAGCACACTTCCAACCGAAGCACTTATAATCACGCCTGATAATGTAAAAAAAGTGGTAACTCCAGATGAGATACAAGTAGGAGATATCATTGAGGTAAAAGCTGGTGAGAAGATAGTAGTTGACGGAGAGATCATAAGCGGAAGCTCAAACTTTGACGAGTCTAGCTTAAGCGGTGAGTCGATACCTGTTTATAAAGAGCAAAACGATAAGGTATTTAGTGGAACCATAAACCTTGACGGGGTAATAAGATATAAGGCAATAAGCGATTTTGAACACTCTTCACTAAACTCTATCGTAACACTTTTAGAAGATTCTTTAAGCTCAAAACCAAAGATCGAAGAGAAAGCAAACGAGATATCAAAACACTTCTCAATAGCAATTCTATCTATCTCTGCTTTTGCATTTTTTATCTGGTATTTCTTTATAGATTCAAGCCCTTGGATACTTGAGGGAAGCAACTCAAACTTTGAAAAAGCGTTTATCGTTGCAATTTCAGTTATTGTTATAGCCTGCCCTTGTGCACTTGCTCTTGCTACGCCTATTGCAAGCCTTATAGGTATAAGCTCACTAGCAAACAAAGGTCTTATCTTTAAAGAAGCAAAATCTTTAGAGACCATCGCAAAAGCTGATACTCTTGTATTGGATAAAACAGGAACGATCACAAAAGGTAAACTTGAAGTGATAGATGCAAAATGTAAAGATCTTAGCTTAGATGAGATAAATATGCTTTACTCTTTGGTAAGTGCTTCCAAACACCCCGTAAGTATAGGTGTGAAAAACTATCTAGAAAAGATCTATGAGGGTATTAAAGAGTGCGATATTGAAAATATAGAACAGGTGCAAGCAAAGGGTTTAAAAGCTTCATATGAAGACAAACAACTACTTGGAGGAAGCTCGTCACTGTTTGAGCAAAATGGTATAGCTATAAACTATGAGCTAAATAATACTCAGTTCATCTTTGCAATAGATGATCAGATAAAAGCGATCTTTGAGCTTAAAGATGAGATAAAAGAGGATGTAAAAGAGATCATTGCAACTATTAAGTCTTTAGGTATAGAAGTGATCATGCTAACTGGTGATAATGAAAAAGTAGCACAAGAGGTTTCACAAAAAGTTGGGATCGATAGATTTCAAGCAAAGGTTGACCCTATAGGAAAAGCCGACTTTATAAAAGAGTTAAAAGATAAAGATCATGTAGTGATAATGGCAGGTGATGGTATAAACGACGCTCTTGCTCTAAGTCGTGCAGATATAGCTATAGCTATGGGAAGCGGTGCAGATGTTGCGATAGATGTAAGTGACGTAATAGTTTTAAACAACACCTTTACAGCTTTAAAAGATACTATAATGATCTCAAACAATACCTACAAGACCATCAAACAAAATCTAGGTCTATCGCTTATATACAATGTACTCACAATTCCTTTAGCGGTTGCAGGATTTATTATCCCGCTTGTAGCTGCATTATCAATGAGCTTAAGTTCACTTATTGTTGTGGGTAATTCTGTAAGGACAAAGATAAAATAAGGAATTTAATAAAGAAAGGCTTTTAGCCTTTCGCTTATGTTACTTTTACCTTTCAGGATTTAGTCATTTCACTCCTGCATGTATTGACAAACAATTAAAAGAAAACTAACTAAGTCAATAATATACCAATTAAAAGAGATATTCACGTTGCAAGAGAGAAATTCCACCCTGTTAAAATGCCAAGATGGAGTAAAATATTTTACAGGAAACTTCGCAAGCTCGTTTTCGGAAAAGAGGTTCAACTGTTTTGAGTTTTGTCCTCGACTACGTCTGCGAGATTCCCTTCGGTCATGACCCTCAGGAAATATTTTATGGAAGCTTGGGATTACATTTTATCGGGTTGAAGAGTTTTTCAAGGAAACTTCGTTTTGCCTACTTTTTAGGGATAAAAAGTAGGGGCATTCATCCACGAATTAGATCATAAACACAATCTTAGTTTTATAATGGCAATTTTGATTAAATCTATTTTTTAGGTTTTAGACTTTTATGAGATTACTTTTAAAAAAATATCAGCTTTATAGTAAATCAGATACTTTATATTTATTTACTTCATACAAACTTTTAGATTGACTGTCACCCGTAGTAATATATTCAACTGCAAAACCAAAGTTTAATATATCCTCTAAAGAAGAAGTCTTAATCTCTCTACGATCTTTTGTTTTAATTACTATATTTTTATCAAATTTTGGTGCTAAAACTAAAGGTTCGTTTAATATTGAAAATGTCTTGTCTCCATAATATTCATATAACTTATTAATAGTTATAAATTTATATGACATGTTTTTCACAAGTAATGTATCTTTATCAATAATTTTTACAGAAAGAATTTTATTTTCTAAAGTCATATTTAATGGAACATTATCAAATCTCACATATTTATTTACTAATAAAGAAATTTTAAGATGTGGACTATGTATATATCTAATAGCCTCTGGGTTAGTGTTAATTGCTTCTAACTGAACATTATAAGAAGGATTAGAAATGTCTCTAATTACTTTATAGTCACTTTTTACTGCAACAATTTGCATTTCTTCCGTTTGATTTTTAAAATTATTTAGAAAAGAAGGTGTTCTTTTTAGTAGTTCTAATTTTACTTCATTAGTAGGGTTAGATTGTAAAATCATATGATTATATTTAAATGAATGCTCATTATTATATTTAGCTAAAATTAATTGTAGTTTTTCACTTAATTTATGTCTTTTATTCCAGTATTTATCAAGTAATTTCTCTACCATTTTAAGATTATCTTTATTTATAAAGTAAATGATTTCAGATTCTGCTATATCTTCTATTTTTTTTTGATTTTTCTTTAAAGTTAATTGTTCTTCTTTTGTTGTATTAAAATCACTTGCACACATTGTACTACTTATGAATAGCCCTATAAAAATTAATACTAATTTTTTATATCTCACTTTTTATCCTTCACATTTTAATATTATTAATTTAACCATAAATTTTATCAATTCCCTCTTTAACTTTTAAAGTCCAAAAATCATATACATAACGTTCGTCAAAGAACTATATTACTAACTAACTCTTTATTTTGTAGAGGTAATTTTATGATAGAAATTAAATTTAATTCTTCTAAGCTATAATCACTACAAAAAATATAAGGAGATATTTTGACTTCAGTTTTATTAGAGTTTTCTATGTTCCCCACAGATCACGGTGAAAGCAAAAGCGAATATGTTTCACAAGTGGTAAAGGTGGTTAAAGATAGCGGTTTAGAGTATCAACTAACACCAATGGCAACAATAGTTGAAACCAAAGATATCAAAGAGGCTTTAGCTCTTGTAGAAAAGTGTTATAACACACTAGATAGTTTAGGCTGTAATAGAGTTTACAGTGTATTGAAGTTTGATATTAGAAAAGGGTATGAGGATAGGTTACAAGGTAAGATAAAATCTGTAGAAGATAAGATCGGAGAGGTTAGAAAGTAGTATAAAACTACTTTCACCTAAAATTCCGACTTAAAACGACCAAACTAACACCTTTTAGTAAGATCTTGCTAAAAGAATAGTTACCATATTTTATCCTTTTTGGTAATATATTATGACTAATTATAACAAAATATAGTTTTTTGTCAAGTCCTAAAACAATTCGTCAGATTTTAATTCTGATGATGCGCTGTCGATATCAGCTAACAATTGTTTCATTTTCATATAATTCAAAGAACTAAAATACTCCGCATGAAGTCTAGCTATTGCTTTCTCTTTCACCTCTATAGGAGCACTGCTTGTTTGATAACTTTGTAGTTGTTTTTCAAAAACTTCTCTAGTCATTAATAATCCTTATTTTTATGAACTTGAGAAATTATAATAATGAAAGTTTACAAGTTAGTTACAATTGATATAAGTAATTAGAATATGAATATTTTATGTAATCAAGTTGAAATAAAGAGTTTAAGGGGTATAGAACTCTATTGAGTTTTTACCTGCATCTTTTGCTTTATACATTGCAATATCTGCTTGCTTTATAAGATCGTTGATATCTATAGAAAAAGTAGGGAAAAATGTGATACCAATACTAGGAGTTGTAGTAAGCTTATGCTCACCTATATATAAAGGTGCATCTATCTTATTTTTGATCTTATTTGCCATGATCTGCATTTGAGATTTTGCTTCATCTATATCTTTTGAAAGGTTTGATGTAAGTATTAAGAACTCATCCCCGCCAAATCTTACAACCGTATCCTCTTCTCTTATACAAGAGCTTAAGATATTTGCTACATGTTTTAAAAGCTCGTCACCTATATTGTGTCCTAGTGTATCGTTTATAGTTTTAAAGTTATCAAGGTCTATAAACATCAATGCACCGATATGAGAGTGTCTTTTTGCGGACTTTATCGCTAGATCAAGTCTATCGTTTAGTATCACTCTATTTGGCAGTCCAGTTAAAGCATCGTGCCTTGCTTGGTAAAGAAGTCTCTCTTCACTCATTTTTATATCACTTATATCGTAAAACTGTCCTATATAGTGTGTAGTTATATTGTTCTTATCTTTTATAGCGGTGATTGTTGTTTTTTGAGGATATACTTTTCCATTTTTATGTTTATTGTAGATCTCACCTGCCCATCTTCCTCTAGTTGAGAGCTCATGCCAAAGGTTTTTAAAGAACTCTTCATCGTGAACTTCAGACTTTAAGACTCTAGGGTTTTTACCTATCACTTCATTTCTATTATAACCAGTGATCTTACTAAAGGCATTGTTCACTTTTACTATATTTCCATCTTTATCCGTGATAACCATAGCCTCTTGAGAATCAAAAGCATAAGCTGAAATTCTAAGCTCCTCTTCGTAAAGTTTATGAAGCCTTTTTTGAACCCCTCTATCTAGACCAAACGAAAGATAACCGCTCATTCTTTCAAAAAGCTCTGCAATATCTGTATCAAAAAACTTTATATCTTTTGAGTAGATCACCATTACACCAACTATCATATTGCTTTGAACCAATGGATAAGCCGCAGCAGAATTAAGCTCATGCTCTTTTGCAAAATCTAAAAGCAGAGATGTTTTATCTTCCCTTACATCATCGATTATGATATTTCTTGCCTCAACTATTGCTTTACCTGCTAAACCTAAGGTTGTACCTTTATCGTGTCTAGTGCTTAGGTTTAATCTTAAAAGATAATCTTGCAGCTGTTTTTTACCCGTACTAGCAACTATATTGATATCACCCTCACTATCAAGCATACCTATAAATGCTAATGATAGATCAACTTCATTTACCGAAATATCACATACGTTTTGAAACACCTCATCCATACTATAATCATGGATAATAAGTTCATTGGTTTTACTAAGTACATTATAAAGCTGTTTTTGTTTTACAAGATTTTTATAACTTTTATTTTCAGATTTAATGATATTTTTCAATAAAAATATTGAAAGTGCAAAGCCCATCATACCAATAAGCCAAAATATCATACTAAATATCAAGCTTTGTTTTGCACTAAGTAAAGCATCTTGTGCTCCGTATATGGTTTTCTTTGAGATACTGCGTATAAGCTTTCCATACGCTTCAAGTTTTTGAGTAGATACGCTCCACCAATCTTTTGGATCAACCTTATCTAGTTTGCTTGATGGAGAGTTTTTTATAAATAGTTCTCGATAATCCTCTATCTTATCCAATATCTCTAATGAGAGCGTACGATAATAAAGCTCAGTGTTTTCTATAGAGGTTTGTTTGATAAACTTTTCAATATTTTTATTTTCCGTATCGATTATATTTTTTATATAATCATACATAAAAGGCTCACATAGCTCTTTTGTGATAAAGTAGTTAGTTAAGGTTGCTCGCTCTATACCTGCTAGATCTTTTGTTTTTATAAGGTTTAAAATAGAGCTTATATTTTGATAGGTCTTTTTTGAAAATTCGTTTGAGGTTAGAACCGCTATTGAATCTATGATCTCATTGTTTAATTTTGTGTAGTTCTCTATATTACGATATACATTTATCTTAAAACCATCCACAGCAAACCTAAAACTATTAAGTTTAAAAAGTCCAGTTTGTATAGTTTTTATCTGATTGATAAGTTTAGTGTTCTCTATATCGTTTGACAATATATAGTTTTTATATTTTTCTACCGTTTTATCGCTTAGTTCTCTTTGTTTCAGAAGCTCTTTTTGAAAACTCTTCCCGCTAGAAGCAAGGAAAGCGGCTGATAAACCCCTCTCTTTTTGAAGATTGTTCAACAACTCTTCACTAAGCATAAGATACTCTACAGAGCTTTTTTCTATATCCATACCATTTAGTATTGAGACTTTTTCTTTAACGAACACTCCCGTAAAGAAAAGCATACCCAAAGCAGGTATAAGAAAAATAAGAAGCATCTGATAGAATATATTTTTTTTCATACTATAATTTTATCTAAATAATTTTTAAACTATTGACTGCTTAATAGCATTAATATAGCTTTTATTTGATATCTTACTATTATTATATGCTTTATCAAACGCCGTTCCATGATCGACAGAAACACGTTTTATAGGAAGGTTTAGACTTACATTTATACTCTCGTCAAAATATAAAGCTTTTAGTGGAGCTAAGCCTTGATCGTGATATAAAGCTATAAAATAACGATAATTCTTTCTAACTTGAGGGGTAAAAACGATATCTGGTACTAAAGGTCCTTTAAATATAATTTTCCCAATATCCTTATTTGCTTTTTGTATAGCTTTTTGTATCTTAAACTCCTCATCACCAAGCACTCCATTATCACCTGCGTGTGGATTTAGCCCAAGTACTGCTATAGGCTCATCTGGTTTACCTATGGAGCTATAAAAATCGTTTAAAAAAGAGTGGAATTTTTTAACCTTTACATGCTTTGCAACACTCTTTAAAGGTATATGCTCGGTATATAAAGCTACGAACATCTGCTCACACCCAAGCATCATTATTGCATCTTTTTTAAAGATATCACGCAGCATATCGGTGTGCCCAACATAGTTTATCCCTGCTTTAGCCCAAGCTTCTTTATTTATAGGCATAGTTACTATAGCTTCAACCTTATTTTTACTCGCTAAACTTATAGCTTCTAAAAAAGATTTATAGGAGTATCTACCAGAGCTTTTAGATACTTTTCCAGGTTTTATTTCAAAATTCCCTTTAAGCCCTGAGATATTAAAATCTTTGGGTATATCTATATTTAAAAGTTTAGAAGCTTGTTGAAGCATCTTCTCGTTTATGCAATAGATAGGCTCGCAGTATTTTTTAACCTCTTCATGCGATTCTAGCGCAATTTGAAGACCTATTCCGTTGATATCACCTATACTGATTGCTACACTCTTCATAATTATAATAACTCTTTCATCTCTTTTATAGCGTTTTCAAGACCCGTAAATACAGAACGTGCGATTATGCTTTGTCCGATATTTAGCTCCTCTATCCCTTTTATAGCTGTTATCTCTTTTACGTTTTGGTAGTTTAGTCCGTGACCAGCAGCCACTTTTAAACCAAGCTCACAAGCAAGTTTAGTGCTTTTTTTAATATCTTTCTTGCTTTGTTTTAGTTTCTCTTGTAACTCTGATTTAGGAAGCTCAAGCTCTTTGATACTATGGTGAGTTTTATCAAGTCCTCCAAAAAGCATAGCATAGATATTTGCAAAACTTCCCGTATGAAGCTCAATCCACTGTGCATTTAGATCTTTTGAAAGATTTATCGCTTCATCTGTAGGGTCTATAAAAAGTGAAACCTCTATCTCGTGTTTATGAAGTTTTTCTATAACCTTTTGTATTTTTTTAAAGTTCCCTTTTAGATCAAGTCCACCCTCTGTTGTAACCTCTTGCCTATTTTCAGGTACAAGTGTTGCACGATGCGGCTTTAATTTACAAACTATATCAATGATCTCTTCATTTATCGCACACTCTAGATTTACGGGTAAAACTGATAAGTTTATAATATTTTTTGCATCTTCATCGTGTATATGACGTCTATCTTCCCTTAAATGTATAGTGATCTGATCTGCTCCGCTAAGTCTGCATATATTTACTGCATCCATCGGACTTGGATCGTTTATCTTTCTAGCTTCTCTTAATACTGCAATATGATCTATATTTACTCCCAAAAGCATATTCTATTCCTTTTTACTTGTCTTATTTAGATTTTGTCTACTTTAACAATTTTTTACAAATTATGATAAAAGGAGTAATTATATTACTTTTTGGCTGTAAGAGTGTATAATACGCAATGAACGAACCTGAAATCAAACAAGACCTCAAATCAAACCATATAAAAAACGTACTTCACGGATTTTTTATCGCTATTGGAACAACAATAGCAGAGCCTCACACCATTTTACCCTTGATGATAAACTATTTTGGAGGAAGCCCTATACTTATAGGACTATTCTCTTCACTTCTAAGGGGAGGTGCTATACTAGTTCAGCTTTATGCTGCATTTTATGCACAAAGCTACCCTTTGGTATTAAAGTATATAAGAAAGATATTCTTTATCCGTTTTCTAGCTTGGTTCTTTATAGGTGTATCGATTATACTATTTGGTAAAGACTACCCTAACCTAACACTCTTTTGTATAGGTGTAGGTCTTTTTATATTCTCTTTTAGTGCTGGTTTTGGGATGATATTTTTTAGAGAGATACAAGGTAAAATATTTACCCATAAGTTTAGAGGCAAGAGTATGGCTACAAGACAGTTCTTTGCAGCTTTTGCTTCGATACTTAGCGGAAGTGCGGCAGGCTTGGTTTTAGAATCAACCGACGCACCGTTTAGTTTTGGGATACTTTTTATCGTAAGTTCACTACTTATGGGTTTTGGGTTTGTAGCTTTTGGAACAGTTAAAGAGCCTATAAAACAAAAGATTTCACAAAAAGAGAAATCGTTTAGGGAGTTTTTAAAAAACGCATTTAAGATACTAAAAAACGATAAAACCCTGCAGATACAAATAAGTACTTTTTTACTGGCTTTTTCATACCTTTTTGCCATACCGTTTATAATTATCGATGCAAAAGATACTATTGAGCTGGACGGTACCGTTATAGGTACACTTATCACGGTTCAAATGACGGGATCAATGCTAAGCAATCTACTTTGGGGAAAACTAAGTTCGGAGGGGAAAAATAAACTCACCGCAAATATCACCATCACGCTTTTTATCATCTCTATCTTTATAGCTATATTTGCAAATAGTTTTTGGCACTACATAGTTATATTTTTCCTATTTGGCGCAGCAATAGATGGAAATAGAATAAGCTCAGGCAATCTTATCTTAATAATAGCTCCCGAAGAGAAGCGTCCGATATATACTGCTTTGCAGCAAAATATCATATCCTTTGGACTCTTTTTTTCAATAATAGGTGGAGTTGTGTTGCACTTTACAAGTTTTACTTTTCTTTATCTATTTAGTATATTCTTTTTGGTGATCGCACTATTTTTATCGTTTAGATTAAAAGATCTATAAGGGCTAGATAAATTATGTAATTGATTTGTTGTTAAGTTTTTTATTTTACTTTGAATAAATCTAACTTTAGCTATTATCTCGTCTTATCTTATTAAAATCAATAAAAGGATACTTACAATGGATGCACAAGGTGGAAGCTTACTAGGATCACTATTACCTCTTATCGTACTTTTCGCGATATTTTATTTCTTGATCATTAGACCTCAACAAAAACAAGCTAAAGAGCATAAGAATATGATTCAAGAGATGGCAAAAGGTGATAAGATCGTTACTAGCGGCGGTATCATCGTAGAAGTTATTAAAGTTGAAGAGGATTTCTTCAAAGTAAAAAATGTTGACGGTTCGGAGATGAAACTAGCTAAAGATTATGTAGCTAAAAAACTAGAAGCGTAATATGAACTTCTTTAACTATAGACTAGTGATATTTTCACTAGTCGCGATATTTGGAATATCGTTCTCAATCCCATCTTTTACCCAAAGTGACAGCGGTAAAAAGATCTCACTAGGACTTGACCTTCAAGGTGGTATGCATATGCTTTTAGGCGTTCAAGTCGATGAAGCTATCGTATCAAAAATCAAATCAATTGCAACCTCTATCAAATATACCTGCGATGACAAAGATATATTAATAGATGAACTTACTATCAAAGATGATAGAGTATCTTTTCTTGTTCTTGACCCTGATGAGCTTAAAAGAGTTGATGAGATGTTAGCACAGATACAAGGTCTTGATATACAAAAAGAGGAAACTCATTATACTATAAGATTAACCGATGCAGAGATAGCACTTGCAAAAGATTTTGCGGTTAACCAAGCTGTTGAGACTATTAGAAATAGACTTGATCAGTTCGGTCTAGCTGAACCAAGTGTTACTAGACAAGGTCAAACAGATATCGTGGTTGAACTTCCTGGGATCAAAACAGGTGAAGAGGAGAGACGTGCTCGTGAGCTTATCTCAACTCCTGCAAACCTAGAGCTTATGGCAGTTGATGAGAATATGAACGATCAGGTTTACCAAATGAGCCCTTCAAAAGCTAAAGAGTACGGTGACCTTATCTTGCCATCAGCAGAAAACCCAGAAGTAAAATATCTAGTTCATGAGATACCTATTTTAAACGGTTCACAAGTTGAAGATGCAAGAGTTGCTTTTGATCAGCAGACAAATACACCTATTATTAACTTTAAACTTAACTCAATAGGTGGAAATATCTTTGGTGACTTTACAGGTAAAAATGTAGGTAAAAGACTTGCGGTTGTTCTAGACGGCAAGGTTTATTCTGCACCTGTTATTCGTGAGAGAATCGGTGGAGGAAGCGGTCAGATAAGCGGTGGATTTACTCTAGCTGAAGCTGGTAACGTTGCTATTGCACTTCGTTCAGGTGCTCTTCCTGCTCCTATTACAATGCTAGAGAAAAGAAGTGTAGGACCAAGTTTGGGAGCTGATTCTATTAAAGCTTCTATGATAGCACTTATCAGCGGTTTTGTACTTGTTGTTATCTTTATGGTTATCTACTATAGGATCGCAGGTATCGTTTCAAACATAGCACTTATAGTAAACCTATTTATTATCATAGCTGTTATGGCGATGTTTGGTGCGACGCTAACGCTTCCTGGTATGGCTGGTATCGTTCTTACCATAGGTATGGCTGTCGATGCAAACGTTATTATCAATGAGCGTATTAGAGAGCTTCTAAAAAGCGGGGCATCTATCACAAAAGCTTTAGAGAACGGTTATGCAAATGCTATGCGTGCAATTCTAGATGCAAATATCACAACACTTTTAGTTGCGGTTATACTTTATGCTTACGGTACTGGACCTATTAAAGGTTTTGCTATCACAATTAGTATAGGTATTCTAGCTTCTATGATCACAGCAATACTTGGAACACATGGTATCTATGATGCACTATTACCGAAAATGCAAAAAGATAAAAAACTAAAAAAATGGTTTGGAGTTGAATAATGGAAATATTTAAAAAACATCACACCTATGACTTTATGGGTAAAAGACTCCCTTTCTTAGGATTGTCGGCTATTTTAGTTGCTGCATCTATAGTTTTACTTTTTGTTAAAGGCTTAAATTTCGGTATCGACTTTACAGGCGGTACTATCGTACAGGTTAAATACGAGCATACAGCTCCTATCACAAAGATAAGAGAGGTATTAGAGAGCAAACCTGAATACGCAGGTGCAGGAGTTACTGAGTTTGGTACGCCTGAAGAGGTGGTTATAAGAATCCCTACTTCAACGAACGAGGTTGGAAGCGATATAAGCGACGTGATGAAAGAGGTTTTAGCTAGTACTGGAACTTTTGAGATCAGAAGAGTTGATATCGTTGGACCAAAAGTTGGTGGAGAGCTTCAAGAAAAAGGTATTATGGCACTTAGCCTTGCACTTATCGTGATACTTATCTATGTATCTTATAGATTTGAGTGGAGATTTGCCGTAGCTTCAATCTTAGCACTTATCCACGATATCACCATAGCAATAGGTGCAATATCACTTTTCCAAGTTGATGTAAACCTTGATATCTTGGCCGCAATTCTAACCATACTTGGATATTCACTAAACGATACTATTATCGTATTTGACCGTATCCGTGAGGGTGTTCAGACAAGCTCTAAAAACGAACTTGATGAAGTTGTAAATGAATCTGTTTCTCAAACACTTTCACGTACGACACTTACATCTTTAACAACTTTCTTTGTTGTACTTACACTTTATGTGTTCGGTGGAGAGATCATAAGTGGATTTAGTTTTACCCTTTTAGTTGGTGTTATAGTGGGAACATACAGTTCTATATTTATAGCAGCTTCATTCTTGGTGCAACTAAAATTCTCTATCTCAAGCTATAGAGCAAAAGAGGCTGAAAAGACAAAAAGACAAAAAGAGAAAGATAGAATGAGAGCTATGTATGAACAAGGTACAGTTTAAAAAATATATCCTAATCTTACTACTAGTAACTAGCACTACACTTAGTGCTAGTACTATGTATATGCTTACTAAAATACCTAAGGCTTATATAGTCGTAGAGATATTTAGTAAAAGTGTTTCTCAAGATATAAAAGATGAGATCACAGAAACTATCCAAGATGCTGCACAAGAGCTTAAGATAGATACAAGCGGCTACTCACATAGAACTTTAGGTGTTATTGTTTATGACTCATATGTAGGTGATAATATCTTAATAAACGTAGAGATGCTTTTAGGTGAAGAGGTTAAAAGGCTTGATGACAGCGAAGAGGTGTTTGCCCTAACCTATCAAAAAAGAAAACTACTAGCTACAAAAGAAAAGTCTGAAGATGAGATCTATGAAGAGATCATAGACGCGGTTGATACACTTACCTATGAATTCAAAGAGCAGTATATAGAGGATAATGCACAATGAGAACACTACTACTAAGCCTACTTCTAACAACATCGATATTTGCAAAAACATACCAAGAGTTTGCAAAAGATATGAACTACGAAACAGACTATCAAACAGCCTTGCAAAAAGCTAAAAAAGAGAATAAAGAGCTTATGGTGTTTATGATAGCAAACTTCTGCCCTTGGTGTATAAAGTTTGAAAAAAAGGTCTTAAGCAAAAAAAATATTAATGATAAGATACACCAAAAATATATCCCTTTAATACTAAACCGTGAAGAGGGTAAGTTTCCTAAAATGTATGACACTCCCGTAATACCTACGGCATATTTTGTTGATGCTAAAAACGAAACTATCAAAGATAGCGTTGTGGGTTACCATAACCGCTCAAAGTTTATAGATATAGTCAATCAATAAATTTTATAAAATAAATTCTATTCCAAATCCTATAGAGTCAACTTCATTTATACTTTCAAAGTAATTATTCTTATAAGTGGCAAATATTGCTAATCTATTAAAAATACAATAGTTTATTCCAATATCATAAGCAATACCATTATAAGTATTTCTTTCGTGAGTATAAAGATCCATATGTACCCATTTTAATGAACTAAAAAGCTCAATATCTGGTGAAAAGGAATAAGCTAATCTCCATCCTAGATAACTAAAAGAAGAAACATAATATGTATCATTAAGAAAGTTTATATTTCTATTGTAAAATCCTAATACCAAACCTTCTTTTAAAGGTGATGTTGATTTTAAAGATACTGGAGTTGAAAACATTTCTTCTACTGCGAATATATCAAGTGTATTAAAGTTATAATTATTTCCATCTATCTCAAAATCATTTGTAGAAAATCCTAACTTCATACCATAGCTATCAAATGAACCAGCTAATACATAATTATATAACATAAATAGAATAAATAATATTCGCATATTTCTCCATTAAATTAAGTTTAAAAATCATTATATATTATACTTAAATTACGTCACATCTGCGTCACAATATTTTAAAATAATAAATTTAGCTATGAAATTAAATAAATGAATATATTAAAGAAATAAGAAGTTTGTAGAGAGTAGAGATATACCACACCCCACAAAAGGATAAATGAACGAAACCTTTTGCAAAATGTATTATAAATTATCGTATTTTTTTAACTGTTTGAACTTTATAAGGTTTTAAACACTATCAGCTAAATACTTTAAACTGATCATATAACCCTCACTTCTTATTGTTTTGATCAAAGGGATAGGAAGTTTGGCTCTTAGTTGTCTGATCAAAGATCGAACCCTTTCCTCAACGCCAACCTCGTTTTGATATATATACTCTATTATCTTATCTACAGATACGATATTGGATTTTTTCATAAAAAGAAGTTTTAACATTAAAGACTCTTTTGGTCCTAACTTAATAACATCATTATCATAAACAAAAATTGATTTTTCAAAATCAAAGTAGTTACCCTTTGAGATATAGAAGTTATTCTCATTCCACAGCTCACACAGTTTATAAACTCTAAATACCATCTCTTGAGGGCAGAAATCTTTTATAATTATATCGTTGTATGAGTTATAATAGATATCTTTTAATACTTCATAATCCATACACTTATTTAAAATAAGTAATATTGGCGCCGTAGTGTTTTGTTTTATCAAACGTAACATTTTTTTATCTAAAGGGTCTTTTAGATTTAATATAAGCAAAGAGTAGTTACCTAAATATCGCTCCTGTTTAAAGAGCTCACTCTCTTTTGTAAGCTTAGTTAGTTCTATTTTTGAACGGTATGAGTTGATCCAAGTTTCTATCTCATCAACCAATTTCGTATCTGATTCAAGAATAAGAGCTTTCATTTTTATTCCTTCGCAATTAGCACTTGCATTTTGCATTATTCTAGGATAATTATATCTACTACATCAATACAAACTGATGTAATAAAAAAGTAATTTCTTTATAAGAAAATTATATCACACAAATGTGAGATTTTTAGTGAGATTGATTATTTTTTTGTAATAATTTCTAAAATTTTAACTTTATTTTTATTCCGCAATAAAATAAGGGGTTGCGTATGTTTTCTAAATATTCTTTAATATTATTTATTTAAGAAAATGGATCATAAGCTTGTATCCGATAGCGGCAAAACCTATTGAACCTATCAGATTCAATACTATATTTAATGCTGCATAAAAAAGAGATGTACCTAAAAGGAAATAGGTCTCAATTGCAAATGTTGAGTAGGTTGTAAGAGCTCCTAGAAACCCTGTGATAAGAAACAACTTTAAAGAGTTAGGCAGTTCAAACTGCATAAAAACAGCTATTAGTAAACCTATTAAAAAACTTCCTGCAAGATTAACCGTAAGTGTTGCAAGTGGAAGTGCATGGGGGAAGTGTTTAGCTACAACGGTTCCAACATAAAACCTTAAGATCGCTCCTGCAAAACCACCGCTTCCTACTGCTATAGCTGCTTGCAAGGAAAAGCCCATTATACTTTTTCCTTTTCCAGCTCTTTATAGAAAACCTCTTTCATATCGTTTTCAAGTTTTGCATACCACTCTTTATCATCTTTAGTTGGTGTAAAGCTTGGCAGATATCTAACTTTTACGGTTCCAGGTTCTGCAAATAGTTTTTGTGAGTCTAGTCTCTCTCTTGTATGAAGTAAGATCACAGGCTGAACCTTTAGCTTATGCTTTATAGCTACCATTTTAGCTCCAGCTTTAAATGAGCCCATTTGGCTTCCGTCACTTCTAGTACCTTCTGGAAACATTGCTATGGGTCTACCCTTGCTCAATCTATCTTTTGTCTCGCTAAGAAGCTTTACAAGCCCTGCTTTATTCTCTCTATCTATTGAGATCATCTTTGGAGCTTTTAGGATATGACCAAAAATAGGAATATCACCTATCTCTTTTTTTGCTACCCAAGCTATGTTTCTATTATGTAGATACTCCATCACGGTAATATCTAAAAGTGATTGGTGGTTTAAAAGTATAAGATCGGCACTCTCGTCAAGCTCACCCTCTATATCAAACTTAACACCAAGCATAAACATCTGAACCTTTGCCCAAATCTTTCTTAGGCTATGGTTCTTTGAGTTAAAAAGGTACATTAAACCTATAAGAATAAAAACTGTTACGCTAAATTGTATAAGTGCAAAAACACCTCTAATTTTTGATAATATCATCCTCTTTCACCCATCCTATTGTTTTGTTTGGCAGAAGTATCTTTATATACTCATCTTTTTGAGTCAATACCTCAACCTTTTTCTTTCTTGTCGTTATCTCAAAAAGTGTTGAGTTCTTTGTAGGCAAGATATATACGTTCGATCTTGCTTTTAAAGTAGCTGTTGAGTTTGGTATAAAGGTAAAGCCAAACACAACTATAAGCACAACGATACCTAAAAGAACAACCTTTAACCTTTTAAAATAATACACTATCAATAAAACTAAAAGCAGACCTAAGATAGCTATCTGCTTATATACAAGTAAAGAGCTGCTTCCTGGATTTAGATCTGTTTGAGTACTTACTAGATCCTCTTCAAGCACTATAGCAATCTCAAGGTTTTCAAACCGTTTTTTAGTAAAGTTATAATAGTTGAAATCTATTTTATTCTTATATATCGGAACCATTATATAGTATATAAGTTTTTGTTTATCAGCTTTATCCTCAAAGGTTTGTGTTCCTTGCTGCTCAAATGCTTTAAGATAAAAATCCTCTAGGTTACTTTTAGTACCCTCTAACTCGATCACGCTCATCAAGGTTTGGTTATTGTACTGTTTGGTACTGCTTGATACCACCCTTAGGTTTGAAGCAACTACGTTTGAGTATTTATCATCACCTAAAATATCTTTATAGTTTATCTTCTTTTTAGGGGTTATGGCTTGCTCTAAAAGCTCAAAGTCTTCATTATATATAGAGATTGTTATCTGTGGTAGTTCATCAACTTTATTATTTGCTTTTAGATAATATTTATTGTAGTAGGTATTATCCTCAACCCATTTCCACCCAGGGCTTTTATCGTAAAGTTTAAAGTTTGCATCTTGTATATTGAAGTTTGTATCTATTCTATCCCAAAGTGGCGTAGTTATAATAGCTTTTAGGGTTATCTCAAACTGTTGATTTTTATATATTTGTTCGGGAACTTGATCATAAGATAGATAAAGGTTTTTTGAGATAGGTTCAGGTTTTATCTCTGCCGTAGTTATATTATCTTCGGCAAAGATATTTAATATAAGGAAAAAGGGTATAAGAAGTTTAAATAACACTATTTTATACACCCTTATTCATAAATTATTTTATAAAGAAACCTTGAAGCATTTTAACACCATCGTCACTTCCTAAAAGCGTATCCATAGCACGCTCTGGGTGAGGCATAAGTCCAAATACCGTTTTCTCTTTATTACAGATACCTGCGATCTGCTCAACGCTTCCGTTTAAAACTTGCGCTTCACCTTCCGCATTACAATATCTAAGAAGAATTTGATTATTTGCTTTAAGCTCTTCAAATCCAGCCTCATCGATAAAGAAGTTTCCATCATGGTGAGCTACAGGGATATTTACTATATCACCTATTGCAAGCTCTTGTAAGAAAGTGTTATCGTTGTTGATAACTTTTAGATGATGATGTTTTGAGATAAAGTGTAAGTTATCGTTTCTTTTTAATGCACCTGGAAGCAGACCTGTTTCTGTTAATATCTGAAAACCGTTACAGATACCTAAAACTTTTCCACCCTCTTTTACATACGCTTTTACAGCGTCCATAATAGGAGCAAATTTTGCTAAAGCACCGCTTCTTAGGTAATCACCGTAAGAAAACCCTCCTGCTACAACCACAAGGTCCGTATCTTTTGGCAGCTCTTTATCTTGGTGCCAGCAGATACTTACTTTTGCTCCAAGCTTCTCAAAAGCATACTGCGTATCATACTCACAGTTTGTTCCGGGAAATTGTAATACCGCTACATTCAACATATCAATTAACCTATTATTTCGATATCGTAATCTTCAATAACCGTGTTTGCTAAAAGCTGTTCACACATCTTTGTAACTTCAGCTCTTGCTGTAGCTTCATCTGAAGAGTTTAACTCGATTATGATCTGTTTACCCACTCTAATATCTTTAACCATATCGGCAAATCCGATTGTATCTAAAGTATGATGAGTAGCTTTACCTTGAGAGTCTAGAACACCTTTTTTTAATGCTATGTTTACGATTGCTTTCATTTATTACCTTATATTTAATTTTTGCGATTATATCTAAAATTTACTTGTTTAATCTATTTTGGATAGTTTTATACCCGTTTAGAATACTATCTTTGATCTCTTGAGGTACGTTAACATCAAGCTTTTCTCCAGCTTTTAAAGCTTTTGATTGCTCTTTCCAGTTAGCAGCTTTTCCAAAGTCTCTTAATATCTGTTTATCCATAGAGATATAGTTTCTAGCATCAAAATCCTCTTTTGCAATAAATCTTGAACTCTCAGGAGTTAAAACCTCATCACCTAGAACCCACTCACATTTTGAGTTTACAAATATCTCGAACTTTGTATCAACAACAACTATGCCGTTTTGTTCTGCAAAAACCGTGAAATCTTTAAAAAGCTTCTCTAAACTTGAGATGATCTCAGGGAACTGATCTCTTACTTTTTTAGAGTTTAAAGGCTCATCTTTGATCCCTTTAGTTGTAGGTGTAAAGATAGGTGTTTCAAACTTATGCCATTGTGGAAGATCAGAAGTTAGCTCTAAACCGTATGGATCGTTGCCGTTTTGACATGCATCATAAAGTGATCCTGTTAGATAGTTTCTAAAGATAAACTCGAACTGAACAACATCACCGTCAATCTCTGCTTCTAAAGGTTTACAAAGCTCCATCATTTGACATCTAGGAAAGATATCTAAAGATGGATCAACACTTTCTGTTAAAATTGCAGTTCTTATACCAGAGTTTTTTGCAAAAGCTGCTCCTGCATTTGATATAGCAGTTTGGATAATACCTTTTCCTTCTATCTCTAGATTTAAAGGGATATCAAATACCGAAGTTCTATCGCTTCTAACTAAAAGAACTTTAGGATCATCACCCGGACAAGTATAAAGATCGGCATTTTTACCGATATAAAAAAGATTATAGCCAGACTCTTCAAGTTCTAAAACACCCTTTTGAGTTGTGGTTTTTTTTGACTGAGGCCAAAGACCAAGTGCTATAATATCGCTTATTTTCATTTTGTTCCTTTTATTGTTTTGTAATTATCAATGCCGTTAAGATATCAACAGCTGTTTTTAATTGGTTGTCGTTTTGAAGCTCCTCTTTAGTGATCACTTTTTTCTTGCTCTCCAAAACATTTTCATCTTTTTTTGCCTCTTTTTGCTTCTCTTTTTTATTTGCTATCTTTTCAAGTTCACTTTCTAGATGTTTTTTAAGATCAGCTTCTTTTATTTGAAGATCATTATCAGGCTCACTTACCGCTTTACCTGGGTAGCTGATAATATCAGGAGTGATTCCTGTTGCTTGAATAGTTCTTCCGCTTGGAAGGTAATATTTTGCAATAGTAAGTTTGATCCCCTCTATTCCATCTTCTGTTATAGGGATAAGTACTTGAACAGAACCTTTTCCAAAACTCTTTTCACCCACTATCACCGCACGACCTAGATCTTGAAGCGCGCCGCTTACGATCTCACTTGCACTTGCACTTCCGCCGTTTACAAGAACTACCATTGGAAGGTCAGTGATCGTTGTAACAGAAGATGCTTCAAAGCTTTCGTTGTATTGTACGGTTCTTCCTTTTTGTGAAACTATAACACCCTCATCCACAAAAAGATCAACAGTATCTATAGCTTGGTTTAAAAGACCCCCTGGGTTATTTCTAAGATCAAGGATAATACCTTTGATATCTGGGTTTGCTTTCTCTATTGCTTCTTTTAAGCCTTCTGCTACTTTCTCATCAAAGCTTGATACCCTTAAGTATAGGTATTTCTCATCTATTGTTTTTGAATAAACAGATTGTATCTTGATAATATCTCTTACTATATCAATCTTAATAGGTTTTCTCTCACCCTCTCTTACAACAGTAATAGAGATAGTGCTTTTAGGTTTCCCTCTCATAATACCTACTGCTTCATCAAGTGTCATATTTAGTGTCGATTTATCATTGATCTTTAAGATGATATCACCCGCTTTTACACCTGCATCATAAGCAGGAGTATCATCGATAGGTGATATTACGGTTAGTGCACCATCTCTCATACCCACAACGATACCAAGTCCGCCAAACTCACCTTTGGTTTGTATCTTCATCTCTTTATAATATTTTGGATCCATATAGGTTGAGTGAGCATCAAGTTCAGTCATTAAACCCTTCAATGCTTTGTTTACGATCTCTTGAAGCTTTATATCATCAACATAAAATTTCTCAATTGTCCCTATCACCTTAGTTAGTTTTGTAAGTGACTCTAATCTTGTTAGTGTCTTCTCGCCGTTATCAACTTTTTTGTCTGTAATTGCATCGGCAAATAGTGTTGTCGATAGTAAGGAAACCGTTAAAAATAGTAGTATTTTTTTCATTTTCTGCCTTTAGATTTATAGAGCGATATTATATAAGATTGTATATAAAAGTAAGGTTTTATAAACTTTTTAGTAATATACACTTTTTTAAAAAAGGGTTAATATATGGGTACAAAAGAGAATATTCAATATATAAAAGAGGAGCTTTCAAGCGAAGAGAAATTCTTAGAGGGTTTCGTAAAAGTTGAAAGATTTTATAAAAAATACAAAAATATTATAATAGCTGCTGCTGCGATAGTTATAATTGCAGTTATAGGAAGTATGGTAAGCTCTTATATGGATCAGCAAAACAAAGCTGCCGCAAACGCTGCCTTTACTAAGATACTACAAAATCCAAGCGATCAAGAAGCACTAGCTACGTTAAAAGATAAAAATGAAGAGCTTTATGAGATAGCAAAATACCTAAATGCAAAAAAAGAGGGTAAAATAGTTGAGATAAACGTTGAGTTCTTAAAAGAGCTTGCACTTTATGAAAAAGCTATCAAAAGCTCAGATATAGCTGCACTATCATCTTTATCATTAAACGATAAGTTCTTATTAAAAGAGAATGCACTTTTCAATAAAGCTTTACTTGAAACTAAAAACGGAAACTATAAAGCTGCAAAAGAGAGTTTAAGTCAAATACCTAATGACAGCAAAATAAACAATATGGTTTCACTATTAAAACATTTTCTAGCGAGCAAATAGTTTGAAATATCTATTAAATCTAATATTTACAGCGTTTATATTTTTAGGGTGCTCATCAAAAGAGTATTTTGAACCATCAATGGATAGTATAAACTACCTAACTAACGAAGATCTTCAAAAAACAGCTTTGGAAAGTCCTGTTAAGAGTTTTAATAGAAAAGGTGCAACACTTGCAAATCAAAAGGTTATAACAAATAGCGGAATAAGCGATATAAAACTAAAAGATGGTTTTAACTTTTTAAATAAGGTTGAAAACACTATCATCAGTGCAGACAATGAGGGTAAACTTCGTATCGGTGATATAGAGATCGTTTTAAATAAAGTTATAGTTGCAGCTTCTATAAAAGACACTTTTGTAGCTATAGTATTTGCAGATAACTCAATAGCACTTTATGATATGGCTAAAAAGCAGATCGTATTTAAAGAGTACTATAAAGAGTCTTTGGTAAACGATATTAGAATAGAAAACCCTATCTTTATGAAAGATATTATCCTTTTTCCTACTCTTGATGGAAAAGTAATAGTTGTTTCGATCGATGCTCCAAAAGTACTAAGAACTATTTTAGTTGATTCTTCAACAAAGTTCAACAATATCTCATATTTTGATATAGTTGATAATGCACTAATCGCAGCAACTGCAAACCAGATAATCTCTTTAACAAACGATGTTGTAGCAAAAGAGTTTGAGGTAAGAGATATCATCAGAAAAGATAAGTTCATATATTTAGCTACTCTAGATGGTCAAATATTGAAGCTTGATACATCATTAAACATCCTTGCGAAAACAAAGTTTAAATATGCAAAGGTTTATTCACTTGGTGTTAAAGGCGATCATATATATGCACTTGAATCTCAAGGTTACCTAATACGCCTAGATAGTGATCTTCAAAATGAGAGTATCTACTCTTTAAGCTTTAACAATGAAGCAAAAAGTGTGACTTTAGGGGATAAGATATATTTCCAGCAAACTAAGCTAAATGAAGCAAGCAGTACCTTTTATAATGAGGATTTTTATATAACCCTGCCATGAGTTTTGATAACAAGGGATTGATAGAAGCTTATAAGGAGTACCTTTTAGTTATACGATCCCTATCAAAAAACTCTGTTGATGCCTATATCTCAGATATTGAGCATTTCTCAAACTTTATAGATAAAGATCTTTTAGCCGTTAAATCAAACGACCTTTTAAAGTACCTATCACAAATAGACAATAACCGCACCCAAAATAGAAAAGCCTCTTCAATAAATCTCTTTTATGACTTTTGCTTAGAAAAGTATGATCTTAGTCAAAAACCAAAAGCTGTAATGGCAAAGATACAAAGTTCTCTCCCAAAATATCTAGAGTATGCTGATATAAAAAAAGGGCTAGATCTAATAGATAGATCAAATATCATCGGTCTGCGTGATTATGCAATGATCCTTTTTTTATATGCAACTGGGGTACGTGTAAGTGAGCTGATAGCCGTAAAAAAAAGCGATATAAACGACGGCTGGCTAAAAGTTAGATATGCAAAAGGTGCCAAACAAAGGATGGTTCCAATTGCCAATAATGCAATAGAAGCGATAAACGACTACCTAAGTCAAAGAGATATCAAAAGCGATTATCTATGGCTTAACTATCAAGGAAATCCTATCAGCCGTATATCTGTTTATAAGATCACTACAAAATATTTTAATGTCTCTCCCCACGTTTTTAGACACTCCTTTGCCACATCATTGATACTAGGAAATGCTGACCTTATAGTTGTAAGTGAGCTTTTAGGGCATGAAAACTTAGTAACAACACAGATATATACACATATAGGTCAGCAACACCTAAAAGAAACAATTACAAACTTTCATCCTTTATCAAACTTATAAAAGATATTTTTAGCTAAGATATAAATATTATTTTTCAAGGGGTAGTTAATGTTTAGATGGGTATATGCTTTGATCTTCACACTTTTCGTAAACTTCGCTCAAGCTGAGATGCTTGTAACGGTAGGTGAACAAATGGGTGATGATATATACGAGGGTCTTCAAATAGGTGTTGTTCAACCTTTAGCTGAGTTTGATGCAACTGCTAGTTTTACCGATATCGATCACGGTTCACTTATCACTTTAGGTGTGCAAAAGGGTGCAGAGGTTTTCACCTCTACGATAGCTTACGGTTTCTTTGATATCAATAGATTTATGTGGGATGATGCTTACAGCTATAGATGTAAAACACAGATCGGTTACGGTCTTGGTGTATCTGTAGCGGTATTTGATCCTATATTTATAGAGTTCAAGCTTAAAAAGTTTGAAGAGTATAGTGATGAATATACATATGCAGGTATAGCATATATGTTCTAATTTAACTTATCTTTAAGTTTATCTCTCTTTAAAAACTCCCTTTTTTAGGGGGTTTTACATACCACAAATCTTACAATTTACTTAATTTATATCCTATTTAACCAAACTTGAAGTTTATTTTCAATACAATTGCGCACTTAAAATTAAAAAAAGGGATACGATTTTGTTTGATTCGCTCACCGGCAGTTTTAAAAGCGTAATTGGTAAGATAAGATATCAAGATGATGAAAAAGCATTAAAAAAAGCAACAACTGAGCTTAGAAAAGCTCTACTTAAAGCTGATGTTCATCATAAAACAACTAAAGAGCTTATAACAAATGTTGAGCTTGAAACCAAAAAACTTGGTATCGGGCAAGGTACGTTTTTAAAAGCACTTCAAAATGAACTTACAACTCTACTAACTGCTGCAGGTAATCAAGGTTTCGTATTCTCAAATACACCGCCTACTGTTGTTCTAATGACAGGACTTCAAGGTAGTGGTAAAACAACAACAACAGGTAAACTAGCAAACTATCTAAAACTTAGAAATAAAAAAGTTTTAGTTGCAGCAGCCGATTTACAAAGGTTAGCCGCTGTTGAGCAGTTAAAGCAAATAGCTGAGCAAATTGAAGTAGATATATATTTTGACGAGAGTGAAAAAAATCCAGTTAAGATTGCTAGCGACGCGGTAAAAAGAGCTAAAGAGGGACACTACGACGTACTTTTAATAGATACGGCTGGTCGTTTAGCTATCGATGAAGAGCTTATGGTTCAACTTTCAGATGTAAAAAATGCTGTTGAACCTGATGAAATATTTTATGTGGCAGACTCACTAACGGGACACGATGCAACTAAAACAGCAACAACCTTTAAAGAGAAGATCGGTATAGACGGTGTGATACTTTCAAAATATGACGGTGATACTAAAGGTGGGGTTGCACTTTCAATTGCTCATCAAGTGGGAGTTCCACTTAGATTTATCGGTATCGGTGAGAAGATGCCTGATCTTGAGGTATTTATCCCTGATAGAATCGTTTCTCGTCTTATGGGTGCGGGTGATGTTGAAGGTCTTGCTGAAAAAACGGCAGCTGTGATCGATGAGAAAAAAGCTAAAGAGGTTACTAAAAAGATCAAAAAAGGTGAGTTTAACTTCAACGACTTTTTAGAGCAGCTAGAGATGATGAAAAAACTTGGTTCTATGAAATCTATTATTTCAATGATCCCTGGTATGGGTCAAATGGCTGGACAGCTAAAAGATATGGATATGGAGAACTCTACTGAGATCAAAAGAATTAAAGCATTGATCTCTTCAATGACACCTAAAGAGAGAGAAGCTCCAAGTTTAATGAATCCAAGCAGAAAGAAAAGAATTGCAAAAGGTTCAGGACTTACTGAGATGCAGGTAAATAAGATACTAAAGCAGTTTAAAAATGCTTCTAAAATGGCTAAGAAACTAAGCAGCAAAGGAGGAATGAAAGGTATGCAAAATATGCTTTCACAAATGCAAGGCGGCGGTGGAATGCCTGGTGGGATGAACCTACCAAGATAAGGTAAATAATGGTTGTTGAGAAATTTAGTTTGTGGACTCAATTTCTCAGCAACTGAAAAATAAAAAAAAAGGAAAAAAATGACAGTAGTTAGATTAACAAGAATGGGTAGAAAGAAAAAACCATTTTACAGAATCGTTGTAACAGACAGCAGAAAAAGAAGAGATAGTGGATGGATCGAATCAATCGGTTACTATAACCCAGTATCTGAGCCTAAAACAGTAAAATTCGATGAAGATAGACTAAACTATTGGATCGGAGTTGGTGCTCAACTTAGCGACAAAGTTAAAAAAATTACAGGTAAATAATTTTGGTAGTCGACTTCATAGAGAACTATGTAAAACTTATCGTTGAATACCCTGAAGATATTCAAGTATCAAGAAACGATATCAGTGAAACATTTTCTGAGATCATAGTAAAAGCTCATGCCGAAGATATAGGTAAACTTATCGGTAAGAACGGAAATATGATCAATGCTTTAAAAACAATGGTTAACGGTTGTAAAGCAAAAGATGATGTTTCATACAAAATCCAAGTACTAGCGATAGAAGAGTAATCTCTTTTATTGCTATCTCTTAGGTAAAGATGTCAGATAAAGTTTATGTAGCAAAGATCGGTAAAAGTGTCGGTTTAAAAGGTGATCTAAAACTTTTTATTGATTCTGATTTTCCAGAACAATTTAAAAAAGATGCGGTATTCACCACAAATAAAAAGATCGAGCTAAAGATAGAGAATTTTAATGCAAAAAACTCTACGGTTAAATTTTACGGATTTGATGATGTCGACGAAGCTAAAAAACTAACAAACTCACTTCTTTATACAAGTAAAGAGGAATCAAACAAAAACATTAAATTAGAAAAAGATCAATACTTCTGGTACGATATCATCGACTGCGAAGTAAAAGAGAACGATAAGATATTAGGTATCGTAAAAGATGTACAAAGATTTGCGGTAGATGACTTTTTATTTATCACAACCTCTGAAGAGCTAGTAAAGAAAGAGTATCCCAAATCGTTTTTGATCCCTTATATCGATAGATATATTATAAAAGTTGATATAAAGAATAAAACAATCCATACACAAGACTGCTTAGAGATACTCCAACATAGCTAAGAGCTAAGCGGTAAATATCAGATATAAAAGATACCCAAACACTCCGCTTGATCCAAGCATTAAAGCCTCTGACGTAGAGTGATCGTTTCCTAAAAATGCCACCCTAACCTCGTTTAAAATCACAAAGAAAAAAACCATCATTAAAGATACTATCAGTTCCATAGTGCACCTCCTTTAGGTATTTCAAAATTATAAAAGATTACAAATAAAATCAACAAAACAGTTTCATATTAGATAAAAATTTTTAGCTTGAAAGTCAATTTTTACTATAATAATTCAAATGACAACGGAGAGAATCATGAGGAAAGTAGTATTATTGTTAAGTTTTGCACTATTTTTAAGTGCTAAAACAATTACAGGTTTTGGTTATAGCGACAATGAGATAGAGGCTAGAAACAATGCTTTAGCTGATCTTTCAAACCAAATAAGTACAGAAGTATTAAGTGAGTTCAATGCCTTAACCACCTCGTTTAACGGAGAACTAAAAAGCGTTAAAGAGAAGATTGTAAAGACAAAATCTGAGCTTCCTATTATTGGGGCTAAGTTTACATATAAAAGAGATAAAAATATAGTTGAAGCGGTTTTAGACTCAAAAAGCTCTTTATACCTATATGAGGAAAACTTAAAAAATCTATCTAATGAGATAAATAAATCCTTAGAACTTATAAATAATACAAGTGATAAGACAAAGTTATATGAACTCTATACAAATATACAGTTAAATCTTGAACTTTTTGATAAATATAAGATAGTAGCACTTTTACTTGAAAGTAAAAAAATACCAGCTTTAAGTATCAGCTCAAATGATGTTGTCCTAAAACTAAGTGAACTCTCAAAACTTATAGAATCTATCAACCTTGCGGCAAATATAATTGCAAAATCGTTTACTGGTGAAGATATTTTTATCTACCCTCCAAAAAACGGTATAAGTGCAGAGATAACACCTTTTGCTAAAGTGTTTAAACAAGAGTTATCTAAATATATAAACGATGTACACACTCCAATCGAAGCAAAATATTTTCTAAGCGGTAACTATGAGATCTTGGATAATAAGATATTTTTACAATATACCTTAATAGATAAAGAGAATAAGATCATCAAACAAAACTCAGTATCTATATCAAATAAAGCATATAAAGGTCTTAGGGTAAAACCTTTATCTATAAGCTTTGATGAAGAGATACACAGTGACTTTTTAAAAACAAGCGATCTAAAGATAGATATCAGCTTTAAAAACCAAGGGAGTAAAGATGTACTACTTTATGAAGAGGATATGGTCGATCTAATAGTAAGAAGCAATAAGCCAATATATTTTTATCTAATAGGTCATATTCTTCACGAAGATGTAAAATCTTCATACCTTGTGGAGCTTCAACCAGATGCTTTCGGTAAAGATAAATTTATCTATAGGCTAGGTGGCTCGGATGTAAACCTTCCTGTTAGTCTTGGTGAGTTTGAGATAAGTGAGCCTTTTGGGTTTGAATCTATCCAGATGTTTGCTTCAACTAAGCCCATAAAAGATGAGATACCAAACTGCAATGTAGATGAGCATGGGCTATGTGTAATTGGTGATAATCCAAAAATGATAGTTACCAAAACAAGAGCACTTGTAAGACCTAAAAAGAGTAAAGAGGTATTAAAAGCAGAAGCTCTTTTAGAGTATACGACAGTTAAGAAATAAGGACTTACTATGAGAAATATATTATTATCTATTTTTGCCATAGTTTTTTTTGTTTCATGCGTAAGTGTTGAGCTTCCACAAAATAGAACAGTTGTAGAGTCAAGCGGGAGTGATCTAAAATCAAAACTTCCTATCTATCCGACCGAGGGCATCCCTTATCAAGAGGTTGTAAATGAAAGTATCACAAACGTTAAAGAGGGTGATACGAACCTTTACGGTATAGAGATCACAAAAGAGCTAAAAGCAGCATATGACGGCTATTTAAACGGTGACGGTGATAAAGCACTAAGTGCACTTGCGCAGATAGCAAAAACAAGCGATGATCCTAAAATGCTTTGGCAGGCATCTTTTTTAAAGATACAAACCCTTATAATGATGGGGCTTGGTGATGATGCTTTAGAAGAGGTGAATACCTGTACAAAATATGAGAAGCAAAGCTTTAATAGTGATCTAAACTGTATCGCTCTTAGGGGTGAACTAAACGTATGGCTAGAGGACTATGAAGCGGCAAAAAAAGATGCAAGCAGTGTGCTTTTAACCATAGGTTCTTGGGAGTTCCCAACTGATTATCCTGCACCTCCTTCAAATATGGACACACTAGTAGCAACAACAACCGCTCAGATGAGAGCATATACGACATTAGCTGCACTAAATAACCTAGGTGAGAACTATAAAGAGTCATACTACTGGGCAAATGAAGCGGAAAAAAGGATGAACGCGGTTCACTATGTTTCAAACCATTGGCTTTACGGAAAATTTGTAAACCTACACCTTGACAGCTACTATGGGCGTGCAACAAACCTTACTTTTCTAGCTACGGCAAAACTAGCTCTTGGATATGATCAAAAAGAGGTTGATAAAGATTTTGAAAGAGCCGTTAAGTTCTTTGAGATGATAGATTATAAAAAAGGTATAGCAACTGTTCTAGCACTTAAAGCAAGGGTATATAATAAAACAGGTCAACACGATAAATGTTACGTAGAGGGTAAAAAAGCGTTAGACTACGCTGTTAGGCACGGCTTTTTAGATTTCGTATGGAGAATAGAAGCGATACGTGCAGACACCTTTATGAACCTAGGGTATAAAGACGATGCAAAAAGAGCATATAGACGTGCAAATGATACAATCAATACACTAACGGGAGCTTTATCAAGCGATAGTGCAAAAGTAAGGTTCGGTATAGGAAAGGATGATATCACTTACAACCTAATCAAGTTTGATATAGAAGATAATGACCTAGCACAGTTATTTAGCGATATGGAAACAAATAGAGCAAGAGCTTTTGTGGATATGTTAAGTACAAGAGCGGTAAATCTAAATAGAGATAATAAACACCTAAAAGATATACAAGCGCTTGATCTAACCATAAAAAGGCAACAGCTTTTAAATACGGCTCCTGGAGATAACAAAAAAGGGATAGAGAAGCTTAATAAGTTGTTTAAACTAAGAGCTGCAAAAGAGGCACTTTTACAAAAAGAGGATTCTGCTCTAGCTTCAACCGTTTCTATCTGGTCAAATAGTTTAGAAAACACAAAGAAAAATCTAGATGAAAATGAAAAGATAGTTTACTTTTTACCTTTGAAACCAAAAGATAAACTAAGATATTTAGAGATCACAAAAGATGATGCGAAACTTCATACTCTAAATATCACTACTGGTGAGCTTGCACATCAGCTCTCAAACCTATCAGATATGCTTGGACTAAACACCCTTTTATCCACAAGGGGGCTTACAAAGAAAAACAGTTCGCTTGTAAGCGGTATGAGCATAAAAGAGCCTAAAAATATAGATAAGATGGCAGCATATCTTAATGATCAGTTACAAAGTGCAAAACTGTTTAATAAAGCAAAAACATATATAGTATCAAGCGGTATCACAAACTTTATCCCTTGGGGTATGCTTGAGACAAACAAAGAGTTTGCAACACTACCAAACGGAAGCTGGCTAACATATAAAGATACCAAGCAAAAGTTTGAGGACAATATAGTCGTACTTGGAAACCCTAACTTTAACGGCGAACTTCCTCAGCTTGAAGGTGCTGAGATAGAAGCTAAAGAGGTGGCAAAAGAGTATGGAGTAGAGCCTTTACTTAGCTTTGAAGCTACAAAAGAGAACCTAAAAGGCTACACAGAACAAGGTGTAAACATACTTCACCTTGCAACCCACGGTATCTTTTATAAAGATAAACCTTTGGAATCAGCAGTGATATTATCTGACGCTGAACCTATGAGTGCAAAAGAGATATTCGAAGAGCCGCTAAAAGCTAACCTTGTAGTGCTAAGTGCATGTGAAACTGGACTAGGAAGATCAAGCAACGGTGATGATCTTTTAGGACTACAAAGGAGTTTCTTCTTAGGTGGTACTAAGACAATTCTAAGCTCATTCTGGGAAATTGACGATAAAGGTACAAAAGAGTTTATGACCGAGTTTCATAAGTATGCAAAAAAAGGTGAATACTCAAAAGGGTACTTAAAAGCAAGACAAAGCCTAAAAGAAAAAGGGTATTCCCCTGCAATATACGGTGCGTTTATATTAAATGGGTTGGATAGGTAGTTTATTTCTTTAATGACTTAAAATCATATATCTTTTAAACTACTTTTGATGTATCATTAATAATCTGAAAAAGTAATTTAAAAGATGATAAAAGTAAAAAAACTTTTATTCATATCTAATATCCACTTTTATACCTAATAATTTTTCACTATCTGAAGTATCTTTTAAAGTTAAAACTTTATGCTTGGAAATTATATTTTCAAATTCTTCTGGACTCAAAATTGACTTTATTTCATTTAGTTGATTTTGATTTACTGTTGCGATATATTGATAATTTGAATCTCTAAATAAATCGTTTGTTATTTTAAATAGTTCGGTTTTTTGCCTTTCATCTATTCCATCAAATAATCTACTATCATGAAAAGAAAATTTAATATTATGCCCATGTCCTTTAAATAAAATTGTCATATCATAACAAAATATTTTTACGTTATTAATTCCATCAGAACCATCTGATTCAATTTTTGCTTCTATATCAAATTGTATCTGATTTTCTCCATCATTGTTATAAATTGTTATTCCAGAAGAACTTTTAGGATAAAATCTTTTTGCTAAGTTTCTAAAATATATTTTCTTTTCTTCAAGAATAGAAAACATATCTTTCAAATACTCATCTGTTTGCTGAGCATATTTTATAAAATCTTTTTTAATTTCTAATGATTTTTCATGATAACTCGCAATTAAATTTTCATAATTTTCTAGTTTTTCTTTTTCTTTTTCTAAGTCATTTAACCTATCTGTAACCTTAATTACAACATCTAGAGCTTGATGTGCTCCTAAATATTTAAATTTTTTATCCAGTTCCTGTTTAAGTTTAACTTCTTCTTCTATATATTCATCTATTTTTTTACTAATCAACTGTTTATGTTGCGATAGTTTATGTATTCTATTCCTTGTTAATTCTTCATAAAACAATTCTAGATCAGTTAATGTTTTTGATACATTATCTGGAAAAACTATTTTAGATTCATTATAAATTCTTTCTATCGAATCTTTTCCTAAATCAGGAGAAGACTCTAAACTTTGAGAAATATTATTAATTTGGTTTTGTAACAATACAATCTCATTGTGTTTTTCTGCTAATTCTTTTTCTATACTATCTGCTTCAACTTTAACTTCATAATAATCTTCAGCAATTTCATATTTATCTCTATCAAACCTAAGTTTAGTAATTTCATCCTCTATATCTTTTATTTTTAAAGACACATCTTTATCTTGTATAAAAAATTCTTTTAAAAGTTCATCACTTTTTATATTGCTTTCTAATTCCTCAATTCTTTCTTGTTCTTTTCTTAATTTATGTTTTTTTTCAATTAAATTTACATCAAGTCCTAACAAAAATCCATTAGCCATTAATTTATGATATGGAGTATGTAAATGTGTAGGTTCATCAGCAAATACATAATTCTTTTTTAGAGGACGTATAAAAAATGGTAAAAGATTTCTAAAACTTAAAAAAGGTGTATTTTCAGGTATAGAAAAAATTTTATTTTTAAATTCTTCATTAAAAGAATCTATTGTTCTAGGAGGACCATCATTAATATAAATTTTAGAAGCTTCTTTCATTGATCTTTTAATTATATATTTACTACCATTTATATCAATTGTTAAATAGAATATCCAATCAGGTAATTTTTCTATAAAAGATTTATAATGTTTCTTTTTTGCACCTAAACAAAAATTGACTAATAATACAATTAATGATTTTCCAACACCATTATATGTTTTACTTGTATCATGTTCTTCTGGATTATCTTGTTCTGCAACTATTAAGCTTATTCCATTTTCATTAAATTTAACAGTTTTAAAACTATCTTTATTTGCAGATAATTCAATTAATTTCATTTTTTATAACCTTTCCATCCTGTTCATAAATAATGCCAATTGAATATAAAAATAGCAATGTCATTATTAAATTATCAAAACTATGCGATGAAAAATATAAATCACTTTTTAAATCTTTTTGGTATTCTTCCCATAAATCATCTATACTTAAAGGGATTGTTAACTTATTCAATATATAACTACCAAATCCTAAAAGAGATTCTGAAAAATTAATATGTTTTCCAGGCATAATCATTTTATAGGCTCCTCAAATATATCACAAGTTTCAAAATATTTTGCCATAATTACAATTGCAGAAGCTTGATAATCTGTGTTACTTATTGGTGACAATTTATTTACAAGCTCCCAAAAAACATCTCTTGCTGAATCAAACTGTTCCTTTAATTCAATATACAAGCTATTAACTCTTTTTTGTAATTCACTAGAAGTAAAATCACTATTGTTTTTTAAATATCTATTTAAAGATGCTTGTTCAAAATATCCATTTAATAATTTTGTATTTTCTATTATATCTAAACCATTGAAAACAATTTTTTCATCCCATTTAGGCACTATTATATTTTCCTTTTTTGTCTCATAAGGTAAGTTATTAATATGTTCAATAATTTCATTTAATATATCATAATCTAAACTTTTCAAATTTTTTGGATCAGGAATATGCCCAGCTATCGCAAGAAGTTGATCATCATTTAAACTAAAAAGTTTATTTTCCAAATCTTTTGCAATTATAAATTTACATTCATTTAAATTATTTTCAGTCTTTATCTTTGCTAATAATTTTTCAGAATCTGCATTTATTCCCTTATATTTATCGTTAACAACAAAATAAAACTCTTTAATATTCTCCCATTGTTTTTTCAGTCCATTAAAATCTGTTTTTATTTTTTTTATTACATCAGGATATGATTTTTCAATATCTTCTGGTGCAAAAACTTGAAAATATATTCCTTTAGTATTTATATATCCATCATTTTTTCTATCACCAATATTTCCCCATGGCCTAATTTGAATGAAATCATCTTCAGAATAATTCATTATGGCACTAAACAAATCTTCAAACTTCTGTCCATTTGCTTCATAAATCTTATTTTTAAAAAGAATTCTACTTATATACTTTTCATCTCTAGTCATTATTCCCTCTGCTATTGATTAGTATTATACTTAAACTTTAATTGATAGGCTCTTTTATGCACAATTAAAATAAATTATTTATTATTATACAAGATTTATGTCACATATCCGTCACAGTTTTTATATTTTTAGTAAATGATATGTTTTAGTTGATTTTGAAGATAAAGAAGCTCATTATAAATTCAAGAACTGTAATAAAGATGAAGATTTTGCTTTAGTTCAAGGTGAAGTAGAATTTTAAACCAAGGAGCTTACTCGAAGTAAGTGACTGTTTAAAATTCTACTTCAACGAAGAAATCAAGTAAAAGATTTACTTTTACTATAGTTCCTCGGCTTTTTTTACGTCGTATAGTATATCATCCCACGGATGTCTATACATAGGCATTGCAAGTCTCTTCTCATCTAGAATATGACCTATGAAACCTATACTTCTACCTAAGATGAAGAATGCATTTAATGCACCAGCTTCGATAAATACATCGATCTCATCATCTTCATAACCTAACGCTCTCCACATATCTACCATTAAGATACCGATAGTACCATCAACGTTTAAGATAAGGTTATCTTTTTTAGATGTAGTTAACTGCTCAACAGTTAAAGCATAATCTAAAAGCGGTGTTGATGGGAAGTTCTCTTTTGCGAACTTCTTAAGACCCTCAACTCTAAGGTCAGGGTTTCTAAGAGACTTAATTCTATGACCGATACCAGGGATTGGAACACCTTGGTTTTTCATATGACTTAAGAACTCTGCAGGGCTTAACTCATTATCACCCGCATATTTAAAGTATTTAGCCGCGCCATCAATCGCACCACCAAATCTTGGACCGATAGTTAATAAACCTGCGATTAGTGAAGATATTACATCTTTACCAGCACGTGCAGTTACTTTAGCATTGTGCGCACCTGAAACAGCAGGACCATGGTCTGCAACTGTTTTAAGTACAGTCTCTAAGAAATCAACAGCCCATCTTGGGTATCTCTTTTTAAACCAAAGGATAGACATAACATCACCAACGCTAAATCCTGTATCTGGTGTAGCAACACTTGAGATCGGATAACCACAGTAGTGAGCCTCTTCACCTCTATCATCAGAGATTGTACAGATAAACTCTTTTGGTCTTCTTACCTTTGGAACAGTTTTAAGTTCAGGCTCGTCGATCTCACTAATAGTACCCTCAGCTTTTAGCTTCTCATATACCTCGTTTATCTTACCTGGAAGATCATTAAACGACTCAGGTACATAGATACCAGCCTCAGCCATTGCTTTGTTTTTAGCTGCAGCAGTTTCTGCGTCAGCATTTGCACTAGCACCTGCGTGACCGAACTGTACACCTGAACTAAAGTGTTTAGCGATTGTACCGATACACCATGCAATTACAGGTTTTTTAATTTGACCGTTCTTAACAGCTTCAATGATCTTATACTCTTCAGTTCCACCAACTTCACCAAGTAAAACCATATATTTTACATCTGGATTGCTTTCCATTCTAAGCATATTATCAATAAATACAGATCCAACAAATCTATCTCCACCAATTGCAACACCCTCAGCGATACCGTCAGCATTTATAGAGATGATATTTGAAAGCTCGTTAAATAAACCACCTGATCTTGTTACAAGTCCACAAGAACCACATCTATGTAGTTTAGAGTTTACGATGTTCTCAATAGTACCACCAACGTTTGCGATCTTAAATGCACCAGGAGCAATACCACCAACAGTAGCAGGTCCGATAACAGTTACACCGCAATCACGTGCCGCTTGGTTCATTTTTCTAGCCATTCTCTCAGGGATACCCTCAGCAGTAACCATAATAGATTTAAATTGTTTTAAATTTAAAGCTTCCATTGTTACGTCATATGCAGTTCTAAATGATGCAAAGTTTAACAGTACGTCTGCATTTGGGCAAGCCTCAGCTGCATCTGTAGTGTTCTTAAACGTTGGGATCATTATCTCATCTGGACCATAAAAGAACTTCTCAAACTTTCCTGAACCTGTAGGTGCAACGATAGCTGCAACAGAAGGAGTTTCTCTACTTATAGTATAGTCATAATCCAGCATTCTTTGGATCGCGCTTTTATTGTTGTTCCAAAAAATCGCTTGTGTATCTTTAGTAAATAATCTACTCATAAATTCTCCTTACTTCTCTAATGCCATTCTAACGATGTCTGTAACATGCGTTTCAGGTCCGTAAACCTCGATATATAATCCAAGTCTATCAGCAGCTTCTTTTATATCTTTTAGACCTTTTTCGTAGTTTGGTCCACCTCTTCTAACATATATCTTAGTGTTGTGTGCTTTCATCTTATCGGCATTCTCTTCAAACGACTGGATAATACCTGTAAATGTTTTTGCAACATCCGTAAAGTTTGCAATAGCTCCACCGATGATAAGTATCTTATCTCTACCTTTTTTATCTTTATGTCTAGTCATAAGATCAATTACAGTATCAGCATAGAACTTAGTCTCACCAGTAGTTGGCCCACCAGAATACTCACCATAGTTTGCAAGGTCACTTACGCTTCCGCCGTTAGCTTCTGCATAATCAGCGATAGTATCTGCATAAACAACAGATGCACCACCACCAGCAACCATAGTCCAGATTCTACCCATTGGGTTAAGAACAGTAAGCTTTAATGAAGCACCAGATTTTGCATCAGCCTCAGCTATAGCTTTTTCTTCAGGAGATTGATCTTCCATACCAAATGCAGTAGGGAACTCTATCTCACCCCAAGTATCTCTCATCATAAATCCAGCTGTATCATCAAGTCTTGCAACAAGGTCTAAGATCGCCATTTCGTTGTTGTCTAACATAACGATAGGGTTGATCTCTAAATATGCAAAGTTCATATCTCTATAGAACTTAAAGAATTGGATTGCAAAAGATGCAAACGCCTCTTTATTTTTTGCAGGGATATCTTTTGGGATATTTGCATGAACTAGGTGCTCCATATCTGCATCACTCATAGTGATAGGTACAGTTACTTCAACTACCTTTTCATCCCAGCCCTCTTCAACTTCCATACCACCTTCAGCAGACATATAAAGTACATCATCTTCACCTACAGTTGTAGCTGAGATATAATACTCTTGATCTTGTGTATGTGGTGTAAAAGGCTCAATAACAAAGTGAGTCAATGTACCGTGTTGACCTGAAAGTAGCGTTGTTGTATGAGCCATCTTCTCATCTATCCATTTAGCAGCTTTCTCTAAACTTACGTCACCAGGTTTTTGATCTTTAAATAGTACAAGATCGTTCTTACCTCTTTTTCCAAACAGCATATCAGGCTTTGCAACAAGCGGTTCTTGTTTTAACCACTCAAAACCATGCTCTTTAGCTTTAGCTAAAAGCTCTGCTCCGGAAGTTACAAGAACAGATTTAAATCCGTAATGGAATCCACTAAAATAGTTTTCCCACTGTCCTGAGAACAATGCTTTACCATCATATTCTCTAATCGCTCTTTGTGCCATTAGTTCTCCTCGATATAAATTATAGTACGAATCATACATACATATTTCATTGCTTTAGCTAAAAAGTAACATAACTGCCAATAAGATAAAAGAATGTGTTTAAAAAAGTAACACTAGTATTTTTACCTTTATATATTATAACATAAGATTTTTTCTAAAAAACACTCTATATTTATATAATATATATGGGTTAAATTATCACCTATTAATAATTTTTATAACTATAATAAGTTCAAATTTTAATTCATGCCGATATTATTAGAGCTCCTAATACATCGGATTCTTCGTTATATTTTTTATAAGATAAATTAATAAAATATTAAGCTCGTAATAAGTCTCTCTTATCTATACTTACCCAAACAAAATCACAAAGGAGAGAGAGTGACTATTAAAAAAGATCTAGAAACAATATCTAATGATTCTGTAAAAGACGTTAGCAGAAGAAACTTTTTTAAAAAGACCGGTGCGGTTAGTGCTGTAGCTGCAGCAAGTATAGTTGCACCGGGTGCACTGCAAGCATCAGAAGATGATCATGCAATTATGCATCACCCTAAATGGGGGCAATCTTGGGGAGATCCTGTTACTAAAAACAGATACGGGATACCGTCAGCTTACGAACATAACAATATTAGAAGAAATACAAAGCTTCTAGCTTCAGGTAACTATAGAGCATCTATTGCCGTTACACCTATACATGAGAGTGAAGGGATAATCACACCAAACGGTTTATTCTTCTCTAGATGTCACGGTGGTATCGCTCACGTTGATCCAAACGAGTTTAGACTTATGATCACGGGATTAGTTGAGAAACCTATCGTTCTAACTTTAGATCAACTAAAAAGATATCCAAGAGTTACAAGAACACACTTTATCGAGTGTCCTGCAAACGGTGGGCAAGAGTGGAGAAGACCACAATACAACTCACTGCAATTTGCAAAAGGGTTTATGTCATGTGCTGAGTGGACAGGTGTATATATCAAGACTATCTTAAAAGATCTTGGTCTTAAGCCAAATGCAAAATGGATGCTGGCTGAGGGTAGTGATAACTCTGAGATGGGAAGATCTGTTCCAATCGATAAAGTTCTTGATGATGCTATGCTTGTATGGGGTCAAAACGGTGAAGCGTTAAGACCAGAACAAGGTTATCCGCTAAGACTTCTTCTTCCAGGATGGGAAGGTAACCTATGTGTTAAATGGCTAAAAAGACTTGATTTTGCTGATGAGCCTTGGTATGCAAAAGAGGAAACTTCTAAATATACTGCTCTTAAGCCTACTGGTAAAGCTGTGCAACACTTCTATGCAAACGAAGTAAACTCTACAGTTGTAACACCGAGTCCTGAAAAACCATGGACAGACTTAAAAGACGGTGATATGGTTGAGATCGAAGGTCTTGCTTGGTCAGGTATGGGAACGATCACAAGAGTTGATCTATCTTTTGACGGTGGAGATAATTATGTTCAAGCTAACATCAAAGGTTTAGTACTTCCAAAATGTTGGACAAGATGGAGCTATATGCATAAATATAAAAAAGGTGAAAGACTTCTACTTACATCTAGAGCAATGGATGATGCAGGCTTTGTTCAACCAACTGTTGATGAAGAGGTATTTGGTTACGGAGTTAAAAAAGAGGATTTCGGTAAAGATAAAAACAAAGGTATGGGTGTTGAATCGGTATACCATAGAAATGCCGTAGAAACTTGGGAAGTAACACCAAACGGGGAGGTAAATCATGTTCAGATTAGAACAGTATAAAACATTAGCAGCTTCTGTTATTGCAGCTGCGACACTACTAACTGCAGGACAAGCCAACGATGGTGAAACAGCTTACAGCGGTCTTTGGAATGCAAAAAAAGATATTAGCGGTGGTGTATATTACCCTATAAAAGATGGTAAAACAGGTCCATACAAAGTAAATACTCAAGTGTATACGGATTCAGACGTTGCAAAAGGTAAAGATGGAATAAAAGTATCTTATAACAACGGTAGAGTTCCTACTAAAAATGAATATGCTGCATGGGATAAAGACGTAATGCCTGACGGTACTGGTCTTCCTGAAGGTTCTGGTTATGTTGATGAGGGTGAAGCTTTATATGAAGCAAAATGTATGTCTTGTCACGGTGACTTCGGTTCAGGTGGTGGGGGTTATCCTGCACTTTCAGCTGGTAAAGCTAGAGATTTGAAAAAAACTCTTAAAAACAATAGATGGCTAGAACCAACAGCAACTGGTCCTACAAGAGTATTTGGTTCATACTGGCCTGTTGCTAGTACAATGTTTTGGTATATAAGAGATGCTATGCCTCATACTAAATCTAAAACATTAACAGATGATGAAACATACGCTCTAACTGCATATATGTTATATATCAATGGTATGAAGGTAAACGGAGAGATCGTTACACCGTCATTTAAACTAGATCGTGAAAAGTTCTTAAAGATAGAGATGCCTAATAGAAACGGTTTTATCCCTGATATCGACGGTCCAAACGGACTTGAAAATGTTAGAACATTCTTTGCAAATCCTGAGAACTATGGTGCTTATAGACTTAAAAAAGGTGAAGAGCCTTGTATGAGCAATTGTCAACAAACAGATAATATCGTTAGACTTGACGGTGGTATCACAGACTTTGAACCGCCAATGTCTGTTGCAAGAGATCTACCACCTAAGAAAGAAGACGCTGCACATAAAGTAAGCTTTGATGCAAAAGCTGCATATGAAGCAAACTGTACAATGTGTCACGCAACAGGTGTAGCGCCTGCAGCTGGTGATAAAGCAGCTTGGGAACCGTTCTTGAAAAAAGGACTTTCAAAAGTTTATAAAAACGGTTTAGAGGGTACTGATATGGGTATGCCTGCTAAAGGTGGATCATCACTTAGCGATGATGAGTTCAAGCAAGTTGTTGATTATATATTAAAATTTCAATAAAGGGATATTATGAATAGGAGAAACTTTTTAACTTTTGCAGGGAGTGCGATAGCACTCACTGTAGTTCCAATGAACCTAAGTGCAGAAGACTATAGAAAATTAAAACCAAAGGTTTGGGAAGCACATACTATTGATGATGCTACTAAAGCTTTATACGGAATGAAAACACCTATTGAGAGTGATAAGGTAAAGATAACAGTTCCAAAGATCAACTCAAGTGGTGCTGCGGTTCCAGTTAAGTTTGAAACATCAATAGATGCAAAAACAATAGCACTATTTCAAGATGCAAATCCTGAGAGTGCGGTTGCAGTTTATGATGTAAATATTTATGATCTAAAAAAATATGAAGTAAAAATCAAGCTTGAAAAAGATTGTACCGTTATGGTTCTAGTTGAGGGAACAGACGGAAAAATTTATATGGCCAAAGCTACAACAAAAGTTGCAGCTGGTGGATGTGAAGGATAGATAATGGCAGCAAATAAAATAACAGCTATAAAAGTTAAGATCAAAGACGGTGTAGCAACTGCTAAGATGGCGTTCTCTCACCCAATGACGACATATAACCAAGCTAAAAGTAAGACTGGAAATAGAGAAGATGCAAACTTTATTACTCATATTACGGGAAAAGTAGGCAAGGAAACTGTACTAGATATCTCTAGTAGTCAGTTCTTCTCAAAAAACCCTATCTTTAAGTTCCAGTTTAAATGTGATACATTTAACCTTGGTACAAAACTATCGGGTAGAGAAAAAGATAAGATTGAAAAAGATCTTAAATCTAAACTTGGTAGGCAACCGACATATGTAGAGATCACGGAAGCTATGGATGCGATGTTCCCTAACAAAGGTGATTTCCTTACAATTGTTGCTACAGATAGAAAAGGTCATACTTATAAAGAATCTGTTGAGCTTACGGCTAGAAAAAAAAGTAGATAATATTAAGGAGTAATTATGAAAAATATAGTTCTTTCAACTCTATCTTTATTTATGGTATTGTTCATTAGTGGATGTACCGCGCAAGTTTCTACTCCTAATGTACAAACGGCACAAAATACTGAGCTTAGAGAAGATATCAGAATATACGGTGTTGCAAACACTGAGGGTAAGATCACAGCTAAGAGCATAGAAGCTGCTTTTAAAGCTAACGGTTTTACAATTGTTGGTAACAACGATATGAACAAAGCTTTTGAGAAAAGATTTAATGGTGGAAAAGATTTTAATACATATAGATTAATGTTCGTACACCATCCAAAGATCACTTCAAAGTTAGTAAAAGAGTATCCTGAGATGGGGCTTTTAGCACCTTTAAGTACATCAGTGTATTCAAAAGATGGAAAAATAATAAATATCTCATCTTTATCTCTTAGAGGTATGTCAAGAATTTCAGGTGTTCCTGAAACAAATCCTGATCTAATTGCACTTCGTGATGCTATGACAAAAGCTCTACAAGCAGCTTTACCTAACGGTGAGTTTAAAGAGTTAAGCTATAAGAAGATAAGACCTGATGGTCCTCTTATCACAAGATTTGCATTTGTTCTAAAAAATGAAGGTGATATGGTAGAAGCTAAAGAGAACTACCAAGAGACTATGGAGGGTGAGATAGAATCTGCAGGTTTTATCGTTGCAGGTTTCTATCCTGTACAAGAAGACCTTGTAGCGAATGGTATAAAAGATTTTGATTTTTATGATTCATACTCTATTTGTAAATTAGAGGTTATCTACCCTGTACATAAATTCCATCCAGAGGTTGGAGCATTTGCACCTTGTACTATGTATATGTATAAGAAAAAAGGTGAGAAGTTCACACGTATGGGATACCCTTCGGTTTATAACTGGATAATGTCTACAAATATTTACGATGATGAATCTTTAGAGCCTCTAATCGATGCTCAAGATCTACTTGAAACAAAGATAGACGGTACTATTGAATAACAATTAAGATATATGTTCTACGCTTCGAACATATATCTATAGAGTGCATCTGCCCAGTCATGCTGGGCTTTTGCATTTTCTAAGCCCTCTTCACCTCTCCACTCTTCACTCATCTTTGGTGTTGCAAACCCAAACCTTTTAGTTTTTTCATTATACGCATACATAGAGTTTACGAATATTGCACGTTCAGGTTTTATAGAAACTGCTGAAAAACAAACAGTAGTTGGTGACTGCCAAGGTGTTCTTTCTCTTTTAGCAATCTTATCTGCTATAAGCTGCGCTACATAGATCCCTTCTGTGCTTGATGTGTTTCCTGACTTTGAGAATCCCATAGGTCTTGCATCACCTGAAACAAAGATATTATCCTCGCCGATAACCTCATATGTTAAACCGTTGATATTTGCTTCAAGTCTATTAAAAACGGTATCTTTTGCAATACCTACACTCTCTAATATCTTTGCACCTCTTACGCGAGGATAAAATGAAGCATCCTCAAAATAAAACTCACTCCACTCAGTTTCAACCATTCTTTCTTCAAGATCAATTGTTTGTATCTTTGAGTTTGGATGGTACTCTAAATGATCTGCATACAACTCATTAAAAGCACTATGAAAACCGTGCTCTTTAATAGTGATATCGTTATTCTCATCTAAAAGTATCACTTTTGCATCCAAACCTTTTTCTTTAAAAAAGTCAGCAACCAAACAAGCTCTTTCATAAGGAGCAGGTAAACATCTATAATTACCAGCAGGAACTGTCATTAAAAAATTTCCCTCTTTAAAGTTATGTATCTTCTTTTTTAAAGTTAAGTGTTCATTTCCAGGCTTAAACCCTGCAGGATACTCTTGCCTTAATCTTTGCTCTAATGCAATATCTGATGTTAAAAATGAATAATCATAATCTATCCCAGGAGCAAATAGAATATAGTCATAATCTATATCACCTTTTGTAGTGTGTAAGATATTTCTTTTTTTATCCATACCAGTTGCAGTTGCTTGGAAAAAAGTATAATTATTTTCTCTTGCTGCTTGTAAGTAATCGTGTGTAAGATACTCTAAACTTACCCTATCAACTAACCAAAGATTGCTCATAGGACACGAAACGAATTGATCTTTTTGCTCTATTAAAATAACTTCCGTATCGGGTGAAAAATGCTTTAAATTTTTTGCTACAGATAAACCTGACCAACCGCCGCCTACGATAACAACTCTTATACCTTTTTTCTCACTTAAAGGTGCTTTATTAGCGACTTTAGTCTGCTTTATCGGTTCTTGATCTATCTTATTTGTACATCCTGAAATTGCTGCAGCAGATGCACTAATACCCGCATATTTTAAAAGATCTCTTCTTGATATAGGCATATATTCTCCTTATAAGCTATATAATAATATAATCATAAAATATCATTAACTCCCTTATGAAAATATTATAATAAAAGGTTATATTGATGAAACGATTTTTACTTGCAGCACTGTTATTATTAAACATTACAACTTTTAGTATGGCACAATCTGTGAATATAGATGCAAAGCTTGAAAATGCAAAAAAAGACAATAAACATCTAATGGTATTTTTCCATATACCACACTGCCCGTATTGTAAAAGGATGCTTGATAAGAACTTTAAAGATGAAAAAGTATTAGGGCTTATAGAAGAAAACTTTATCTTAGTTGACCTATTTACTGCCGATAGCGATCAGATCATATTGAAAGATTTTAAAGGCACCATAAAAGAGTTTGCTAAACATATAGGTGCGGTTGCTTATCCTGCTACCATATATCTTGATCCAAAAGGTGAGATAGTATTTAGATCTATTGGTTATAGAAACATCATAGAGTATATCCCTGAGATAAAATATATAGCAACTAAAAGCTATAAGAATAAAGATTTTGAAGCGTATAAACTAGAACTGGAGATGGCTGATGATGAATAGTGTTGAGTTTGAAAAACTTCCCGAAGTAGATGATATTGCAGGAGTTATAAACGATGTATTTGGTGTAGAGCTTGGGATATCAGGTGGATGGGGCTATGATAATAACACTGCACTTTCAATCGATAAACTTGATGTAGACATTGATCAGTTCTTACATATGTTCGCTTCTATGCGTGCAAATATCGAGATGAACCTAACTATAGAGGATGAAAATGAAAGGTACGGTGGAATCAATGTTCATTTTGAAGATAGTAAAACCTTTGAGATAAACAATAAGATATATGATGTACTAACATTTAAAATAACTGCTATGAAAGAGAAAACTTATGCCGATTTTATCCAAGAGTATAAAGATAACTACGGTAAAAAAGAGTTCGATCTTACAGAGCATTTTAAAAAAAGAGAAGAAAGTACCCTCTCAAGAGTGGTAGATTATTGGTTTTTAGATTCTAGAGAAAAATAATAACTCTAATATTTAAGATAAATTTCACCTCTTAAGTACCATACTAAAGTATTTATAAGAAATAATAGATTAAAATCTATCTTTAAAGGTGATAAAGGATAAATAGATGATGGATAAGTTTGTCAAATCACTACTTTTAGTAGGATTTTTATGTTTAAGTAGCTTACAAGCAGGTTCGTTCGCACAACTTTTTGCCGGTGCAGGTGATGATGAGCAAGAGTATTCAACCGAGGGTAATAAACAAAACTCTATAGAGGGTGTTATCACGTCATTAGCGGAGCAGTTTGCTAAGTCGCCTAAGATGAAAGATCTAAATATGGATCAAAGAATCTTGATCACATCATTTGTTGAACTTAAAAACTTCACCAATACTACGGAGTTTGGTAGAGTTATCGGAGAATCACTTATTCACGAATTGGCTTTTAGAGGTTTTAACGTAGTTGAGTTTAGAAGTCAAACTGCAGTTTCGATCGATGAACAGGGTGAATATTTTATGTCAAGAAGTTTAAATAAACTTCATAAAGAGGTTGAAAATAGATATATTCTAGTGGGTACTTACTCAAGACTTGAATATAGAATCGTGATCAATGCAAGAATAGTAGATAATGAAAATGGATCTATTATAGCAACTGCAAGAGCAGTGTATGAGCACGGACTAAGAAACGACTGTCAAATATTTAACGAATGTAAACCTCCAAGAAAAATACAACTTGTTGGTGGACAATAATATACATAGAGCATAAAATATGAAAAGATCTTTACTTTTTGTATTTGTGCTTTTACTTCCGTTCTTTTTCACATCATGTGCACAAAAGACATCAAAAGCGGTAAAAGAGAGCGCATTTAACTCACAGCAACTTATTTATGCATTAGTTACAGACCTTTCACCAAACCTAAGAGAGGTTATAAGTGAACATGAAACCGTTGTGGTTCCAGATTTTGTAAATACACAAAGCTACCGTAATAGATCGGAACTTGGGTTTTTACTATCTAGTATGTTAAAAAACATTGTGATCTCTAGATATAAGCTTGAGGTTAAAGAGGTAGCACTTAGACAAAACTTCTCTATAGGACCAAATGGATTCAATGCTCTTAGCAGAAATAAACACGCTTTAGGTAAAGATATAGGTGAAGCGAGATATGCTCTTGTAGGGACATATAGTTTTACCGATGTTAAGATGCATGTATTTTTACAGATCATAGACGTATACTCAGGAAATGTGATCAGTACATCTCAAAAAGAGACAAAACTGGTAGATACTATTTTAAAACTGGAAGGGGTATTTAAAACAGATTCTCCCACAATCTATCAACCTTTAGTGCTGTAAGCTAGGAAAATATATGAGCAATGTAGACAGCAAATATCTTGCAAAACTTATCCTTGAAGAGATAGGACAATATAAAACAGGTGATGAGGAGTTTCACCCTTACGATATGAGCGAACAGCTCTGTGATCTAAGGGATGTTGATAAAGATAGATACCTCAAAGTTCTAAAAAAAATACCCCATGATCTTTTTGCTGATGTTCTTTCCGAGATGCCTCCACATCTTCAAGAGGAAGCTTCACAACTTTTAAGTTCTAAAAAACTTGCCGATGTTGCATCAAAAATGGATACTGATGATGCGGCAGACTTTATCCAAAATATCTCAGAATCAAATGAAGAGCTTGCCGAGGATATCTTATCAAATATCGATGAGGATGAGAAAGAGATAATCGAACAGCTTATCTCATATGATGAGGATGTTGCGGGTGCTTATATGCAGACCGAGCTTTTTAAAGTGTTTTTAGATGAGAAGATAGGATCATCTATAAAAAGACTTAAAAAGCTAAAACTTGAAGATGAAGTGGATCAGATATATAGTGCTCATATAGTAAATAGTAAAAATAAATATATATGCTCAGTTGGTCTTGAAGATGTTATTGTTATGGATAAAGATATAACATATAGACAGATGCTTGAGATAAACAATAAAGAGTACACAAGAAAAACTGCAAACCATTTTGATAATATCGATGAAGTGGTTGATGTAGTAAGTAAATATAATATGACCTCTATACCTATAGTAAACGATAATAAGATACTAATAGGTAGAATCACATCCGATGACGTATACGATATTATCGAAGAGCGTGCAACGGAGCAGATCTATAACCTAGCTGGGGTTGATGATGAAGCAGAGTTTGAAGATAATATGTTCAATATCGGTAAAAAAAGAGCATTTTGGCTTGGAATAAACCTATTTACTGCAGTTATCGCTTCTATTGTTATAGGTCTTTTTGATACCACTATCCAATCTCTTGTAGCACTTGCTGTTTTAATGCCTATAGTTGCTTCTATGGGTGGAAATGCAGGAACCCAGACACTAACCGTTACGGTTCGTCAAATTGCCCTTGGTGATATAGATGAAGAGGATGCTAAAAAGACAATATATAAAGAGATAATTCTATCTTTAACAAACGGCTTGCTCTTTGCTTTTATAGTTGGTCTTATAGCTTATTTTTGGTTTTCATTGCCTCTACTTGGTGTAGTTATTGCCCTATCTATGATCATAAACCTTTTCTTTGCAGGTTTTTTTGGTTCTGTTATACCATTATGGCTTGAGAAAAAAGATATAGACCCTGCAATTGGAAGTACCGTACTTCTTACTACCGTAACAGATGTAGTTGGTTTCTTTAGCTTTTTAGGATTAGCAAATTTAATTCTTCTTTAATTTATCATTTAAACAAACCGTATAATTTTATAACAACCCTAATCAAATATAATTTAGCAAAAAGGGCATGTTATGGCAAATAGATTACAATATGAAGATTCACCCTACTTACAGCAGCACTTACTTAACCCTCTTGATTGGTTTGCTTGGGGAGATGAAGCTTTTGAAAAAGCTAAAAAAGAGAAAAAACCGATATTCCTCTCCATAGGTTATAGTAGCTGTCACTGGTGTCATGTGATGGAAGAGGAGGTGTTTGAAAATGAATCTATTGCAAAACTTACAAATGAGGTTTTTGTATCTATAAAAGTGGATAAAGAGGAGAGACCTGATCTTGATAAATACTACCAAAACGTTTACTCAATACTAAACGGCAGAGCTGGTGGATGGCCGCTATCTATTTTTTTAACCCATGATCTTAAACCTTTTTACACAGCAACATATATACCTCCTGAGAGCTTTACACAAATAGTAGAGTATTTTAAAAATGAATACCAAAACAACTATAAAGAGCTTGAAGATAAATCTAAACAGATAGATAAGTTCTCTTCAATGGTGTATAACCCAAGTGAAGTGTTTGATTTTAAAGATGATTTTTTGCAAATATATAGCAAATCGGTATTAAACGATTACGATAGATTTTACGGTGGATATTCTAAGGCTCCGAAATTTCCTAGAACAGCTATTATAAACAACTGTTTCTTACTTGATGAAAAGTGTGCAGCTAGTGCTCTAAATAGTTTAAAATGGATGGCTAAGGGTGGTTTTTATGATCTTATAGAGAGTGGATTTTGCAGATACTCAGTAGATGACATATGGCTTGTACCACACTTTGAGAAAATGACATACGATAACGGCTTATTAAGTGAGAACTATCTAAATGCTTACTTTTACTCTAAAGATGACTTTTATCTAAATATTGCAAAAGATACTATAGATTTTATGCTTGAAAAGATGAGTGAGAAGAATCTTTTTTATAGTGCAAGCGATGCTGATTCAAAAACCGATACGGATGAAAAAGAGGAGGGGTTTTATTTTACCTACACTTACGATGAGTTAGAAAATATACTTGATAACAAAACTATCCAAAAGCTAAATATATCAAAAGGTGGAAACTTCGAGGGTAGAAATATTATAAGAGATGAGGAGCTAAAAGGTATAGATAAAGAGATAATAAAAAAACTAAAAGATATAAGAGAAACAAGAAGCTACCCTTTTATAGACAATAAGGTGATCACTTCTTGGAATAGTATGATGATAAAATCTATTTTTCTTCTAGCAAAGGTGGATAACTCATACTTAAATACAGCAATAAGGTACCTTGATACACTACTTGATACAATGTATATTAATGATACTTTATACCACTCTAAACTTATCAGCTCAAAAGATAAACCAAGTATTAAAGCTTTTTTAGAGGATTATGCTTATCTTGTAGATACATTGCTTGAAGCTTATCAAAACACGTTTGAAGATAGATATCTAAAGCTTGCTAAAACACTTATAGATGAGAGTATAGAACACTACTATAAAGATGGTAGGTGGTATTTTTCAAATGAGGAGTTTATAACAGAAGCAGATATATTTGATACCTCTTATCCAAGCTCCATTGGTATTATGATCAACTCACAACTTACACTTGCATCATTTAAAGATATAGAATATATGAAGATAGTTAAAGAGACAATCAATTTTTACTCATCTATGATAGATAGATCACCATCAAATTTTTCAAGTGTTTCAAAGGCTATTATTAGAATGCTACAAGATGAGACTATTATAAAATCTAAAAAAGATAATTTGATAAAAATAAGAGAACAACTACCTCAAGCAATTCTTTTTAATAATGAAGAAGATAGTATATCTGTGTGTGGTTTAAGTAGTTGTTTTGATCTATATAAGGATCTAGATAGCTTTTTTAAAGCTATCTAGAATTTATTTAACGATATCTGCAAACTCTGCAAATATATATTTACTCTCGTGTGGTCCAGGGCTTGCCTCTGGATGGTGTTGAACCGAGAAGATTGGTTTATTATGGTAATAAACACCCTCAATAGTTCCATCAAAAAGATTCTCATGCGTTACACTTGCTATCTCTTTAATTGAATCAGGAACATTATAGTTGTGGTTTTGTGCAGTTATCTCAACTATATTATTGTTTGACACAGGATGGTTCCCACCGTGTTGACCAAACTTTAATTTATATGTATCATATCCGTGTGCTATTGAAAGTAACTGATGTCCAAGACAAATACCAAACATAGGTATCTGCTTATCTAAAAGCTTTTGTATCTCTTTTTTCTCTTCACTAAGTGTTAATGGATCACCTGGGCCGTTACTTAAGAACACTCCACCGATCTCTTTATTCTCAAATCTTTTAACAAGATCGTCACCGTTAAAATCACTTGGTATAACCTCAACTTCAAGACCTGCATTTACAAGCTCGTTTAAGATATTTCTTTTTACACCAAAATCTATGACAACGATCTTTTTATCACTCATTTGAGCTTTATTGTAGCTATTTTCTACATGGTTCCAAGCACCGCTTTTATGTATATAGCTCTCTTTTGTACTAACTTGTTTGATATAGTTGATATCTTCTATTCTTGGGCTTTTCTCAAGCTCTTTTTTTAACTCATCTTTATCGCTTATCTCAGTTGATGCTATCATCATCATAGCACCCTCATCCCTTAGCATTTTTGTTAAATATCTTGTATCGATATCACAGATACCTAGAACGTTATACTTTACCATCATCTCTTCTAATGATGTTTGAGCTCTATAGTTTGAATAGTTATCGTTATAAGCTCTAACTAAAATACCTTTACAATGAGCATCTTTACTCTCCATATCGTTATCGTTTACACCCACATTTCCAATCTCAGGCATTGTAAACGTTACGAACTGTCCCGCATAACTAGGATCAGATATGATCTCTTGGTAACCTGTCATAGATGTATTAAATACAATCTCACCTACACTAGTCCCTTTTGCTCCAAAAGAGTTTGCTTCTAAATATGTTCCATTTTCTAAATATATATAAACTTTATCCATCAAATACTCCTACATTAGCCCTTTTCTTACAAGTTCCTCTTCATACAGCCTTTGGTATACAAGGTTGTAATCCTCAGTTCCAGGGATCAACTTTCTTTTATAGTGTTTGATCTTTTCAAATACTGCGTTATCAGCTTCCTCATAACCTTGTAAAAATCTATTTATTGCATTATAGATAAGGTTTTTCACTTGGTTATCAGAAACCGTAAAGTGTACATAATCCTCTTCCCATAGATAGTCAAGAAGTTTATGTGCTATATCGCTAAATCTATCTTCATTGTTTAAGATCACGCCAAACTCATTTGCAAGTCTTTTTTTAGTTAGCCAAAAAAGCTGTCTATAATCAGCTTTATAGAACTCTATCTCTGATTCTTGTTCATCCAAAAGCTCATTAACTTTCTCATCAAGATCATGCTCTTTTTCAATATCCTCTTCCAACATCTGCTCAATGATCTTTGTAATACTATCTTTATCTTTTCTTATCTCAATAAAGTCGCTATTTACTATATCTCTTGTAATAGCTCTTGCAACATATTGTACATGATGTAATTTAAGTCTCATATCTAACCTCTTATAATAGTATCTAGTCTATCAGGTGATGTTGAGATGATACCAACTTTTACACCTGTTACTTGCTCTATTTTCTCTATATAATCTTTTGCATTTTGTGGTAGTTTATCGTACTCTCTACAACCAACAACGCTATCCCAGCCGTCTACCTCTTCATAGATAGCTTTTACATCATCTAGTTCACTAGGTACATAATCTATTTTCTCACCATTTAACTCATAAGCAGTACATATCTTGATCTTAGAAAATCCATCTAGAACATCAAGTTTCATCAACGATAATTGATCACAACCATTTAGTTTTGAAGCATACTTAACTGCAACTGCGTCAAACCAACCGCATCTTCTTTTTCTTCCCGTAGTTGTTCCAAACTCATGACCAACTTCAGCCATAGTATCACCATCTTGACCAAAATCTTCTGTAGGAAATGGTCCATTTCCAACTCTTGTACAATAAGCTTTAACGATACCTGTTACAGTTCCTATCTGTTTTGGATTTAAACCAAGTCCAGTACAAGCTCCACCGCTAATAGTGTTTGAGCTTGTCACATATGGATATGTTCCGTGGTCGATATCAAGCATAGTTCCTTGAGCACCCTCTAAAAGAACCTTTTTATTCTCATCTAACGCTTTCCAAACCATATTTGTTGTATTTGTAATAAATGGTGCTAGCTTTGTATTATATTCACTAAGTTCATTGATTAGATCCGCTTTACTTGGAACTTCAAGTCCAAGAACCTCAAAGATAGATCTGTTTTGCTCAAAATAATCTAATATCTTTGATGTAAGTTTTTCAACATCTAAAAGTTCCCCTACTCTATGCCCTATTCTATTTATCTTATCTGAATAAGCTGGCCCGATACCTTTACCTGTAGTACCGATAGCCTTGTCACCTTTTAATCTCTCTTTTGCTTGATCTATTAAAGAGTGATAAGGTAAGTTTAGATGTGCTTTATCACTTATAAAAAGTCTACCCTCTACATTATCAAATTGTTTCATTTCGTTAATGATAGACTCAGGGTTTAAAACAACTCCGTTACCTATCACATTTATCGCTTTTGGATTTAGAATACCAGATGGAACTAGATGAAGTGCATATTTTACACCGTCAACCCAGATAGTATGACCAGCATTATGCCCGCCTTGGCTTCTACAAACCATGTCATACTCTTGAGCCAACATATCAACGATCTTCCCTTTTCCTTCATCTCCCCATTGTATTCCAACAATTAAGTCTGCTTGTGTACTCATATTTGATTAGTCCTCTAAATTTTTTAATAAATTATCTGTATAAAATGCAAAGCCCAAAGAGCTAATACCTTCACTTGTGTATTTGCCGCCTTTTGCTAATAGTTCGTTATTTCCAAAAATTGTAAAATAGATATCATCATAATATTTCATCGAACCGTAAAATAAAGGTGCAATTTTTACATCAATACTTACACTTTTTGATGCTTCTAGTAGTTTGTTAAGTTCAAACTTTAAACTTTGCGGTACAAGCTCTATAGCTTCAACTAAAGCTTTTTCATCTTGTACGTAAAGAAGTTTATTTAACCATTCGATATTTAGATCGAAAAGTTTAGCTATCTCACCGTTTTTAAATAGGTCAATATCTATATTTAGCTCAGCTGCAACAAGCTTTGGTATATTTATATTTGAAAGCTGAACGATTGAATCGATCTTTAGGTTTGATAATATCTTAATCGAAAGATTTACTACATCAGCAATATTATTATGATCTATCCACTCTAAACCAATTTGGTAGTTCTCATTTGTAGGATATGTAAATACAGGCTGGATATAGAACCATTTTCTATGTGAAGTTGTTCTTCCCAATCTTTTTGTGATGATCCTAACCACATCAAGTGTACTATCAGCTCTTAATGCTATTTGATTATTTGATTCATCCGAAAGGATAATAAGCTTTTTTTGATCATCTATACTTTGATGGTGTGAATATGAAAAGTTAGGTGTAACTATCTCTTCAAAATTCTCATCTAAAAGTATCTTACTTATAGTATATTCTAGTTCTCTTTTTGCATTGGCAGTTTTACCGAAATATAATCTGCTGCCTTTAGGTATTTCATGTTCGTAAATCACGTTAAAAATCTCCATATGTATGCTAAGTTTCTTTAGCATAAAACGTACGATTATATCTAAAAAATTATAAGGAGGAGGTTAAACCGATATTGTTAAATATCGGCTTTCATAATATGGATAGTATTATCTTCATATACCACATCATAGTTTGATGGGATATCTTCAACATCAATAGTGATTCTATAGTACCCTTTTTGAGGATGAGCACCGATAGCTATATGTTTAAAGTTCATTGAGCTTAAATACGCTTTTTTAGTATAGAAACCTTTTGAGCTTTTAAAATCAAATACGATCTTTCTTGTGCTTTTATAGTTTAGATCAAACTTTTTAATAAGTTGGTTATGAGTTGTTATACTTAGAGTTTCATCATTAACCTCAATGATAACAAAAGATAAGAAATTATGCTTTCCGTTCTTTAACATATTCTCATTTATCATTCTTCTTTGTTTTACAACAGGCTGTGGTTCTCTCTTTTTTGGAGTTACTGTTTTTAATTGATAACTATAAGTATCATCAATGATCTCTGCTTTTTTTTCGACATAACTTTTTGTAGGTATAAAAGGGTTCTCTCTAGCATTTAAAGCAGATGCAGAAAATATAAATAGTGTAGCTATTAAAAACCAATTAAAGATCTTCATACTGTTTCTCCTCGGGTTCCAAATTCTTTAATTCAAAATACTCTTTTTGTAATCTTGCGTTATCCAATTGGAGTTTTTTTATCTCTGCTTCTAATTGTATCTTTTTATCTTTTAATGAATTATAAACCTCTAAGGAATTTTTCCCGAAAAGCAGATCAGCAACATATAAACTTAATATAAATGTTACTGAAACTGCGATAAATACGAATAGTATGAACTTTGAGTGTTTCGTATAATTTTTTTTTATTTCCAAGTTATTTTGTGAAAGGTTGTTTACCTAAATACTCACTATATCCAACTTCTGCACCAATTTCAAGTAGTCTATTGTATTTAGCGATTCTATCACTTCTTGCTGTACTTCCTGTTTTGATTTGCCCACAGTTAAGTGCTACTGCAAAATCAGCGATAAATGCATCTTCACTCTCACCTGATCTATGTGACATTACACAGTTATAGTTGTTTCTTTGTGCAAGTCTAATAGTTTGCATAGTCTCACTAACACTTCCTATCTGATTTGGTTTAATTAAAATTGAGTTTGCGATACCTTTTTGGATACCCTCAGCTAGAATATTTGCATTTGTTACATAAAGATCATCTCCAACTAGTTGAATTTTATCTCCTAGTTTTTCAGTCATCAGTTTCCAACCATCCCAGTCATCTTCACTTAAACCATCTTCAATTGATACAATAGGGTATTTTTCGCATAAATCAACATAATAGTCAACTAATTCAGCTGAAGTAATCTCTCTATTTTCTGATTTTAATACATATTTTCCTGCATCATTTATAAGCTCACTTGCAGCAACGTCAAGAGCTATACAAATCTGCTCACCTGCTTTATATCCTGCTTTTTCAATAGCTTCAATTATAACTTGAATAGGCTCTTCGTTTGATTTTAAGTTTGGAGCAAATCCACCCTCATCACCAACAGCTGTACTCTCACCCATACCATCAATAATCTTTTTAAGATTATGGTAAACCTCTGCACTTGCTCTAAGTCCGTCATTAAAGTTTTCAAAACCTACAGGCATAACCATATACTCTTGGAAATCAACAGAGTTATTTGCATGCTCACCACCATTGATGATATTTAACATAGGTACAGGCATAGTCATAGCATTTGCTCCACCAAGATATCTATATAAAGGGATACCTAAACTAGCAGCTGCTGCACGAGCAGTAGCCATTGAAACACCTAGAACTGCATTTGCACCAAGACTTGAGTAGTTATCAGTTCCATCTACATCTTTCATAGTAGCATCAACTTCTGCTTGGTTAAAAGGGCTAAGACCGATAAGCTCTTCGGCAATTTTTGTATTTACATTCTCAACTGCTTTTAATACACCTTTACCCATAAATCTATCATCACCGTCTCTAAGCTCTAAAGCCTCTCTTTTACCAGTACTTGCACCACTTGGTACTATAGCACTTTGTTTTGTCCCGTCACTTAAAACAACAGTTGCTCTAACTGTAGGGTTACCACGGCTATCCATTACTTCATCAGCATATACATCATCAATATAAATCACAAAAATCTCCTAGTAATATTTTATTCCTATTATATCAAACTTCACTTTATAAATATATTTTGATATTGCAGATGTTACCAAAATGTAGCTTATTCATCACCGTCGCTATCAAAGTCGTTTATACCCATTGCACTTTTGATCTTAGCTTCGATCTCATTTGCTATCTCAGGATTATCTTTTAAGAACTGTTTTGCATTTTCACGGCCTTGCCCTATCTTGCCGTCGTTATAACTAAACCAAGCCCCTGCTTTCTCTACGATATCTAGTTTTACACCGTAATCTATAAGCTCACCTGTTTTACTTATACCCTCACCAAACATAATATCAAACTCAGATTGTTTAAACGGAGGGGCCACTTTATTTTTCACCACCTTAACTTTTACTCTATTTCCAATACTTTGTTCAGCTTGCTTAAGTGTTGCTATTCTTCTAATATCAAGTCTAACAGAAGAGTAAAATTTAAGAGCATTACCACCAGTAGTTGTCTCAGGACTTCCATAACCTGTCATACCTATCTTCATACGGATCTGGTTGATAAAGATAACGGTACAGTTCATTTTATGAAGTATTCCCGTTACTTTTCTAAGTGCTTTAGACATAAGTCTTGCTTGAACACCAACTTGCATATCATCCATATCACCGTCAATTTCAACCTTTGGTGTAAGTGCTGCAACTGAGTCAACAACAACTAGATCAACCGCGCCACTTCTAACTACCGTTTCAAGTATCTCTAAAGCCTGCTCACCATAATCTGGTTGTGAAACTAAAAGGTTATCTACATCTACACCAAGGTTTTTTGCATATACTACATCAAGTGCATGCTCTGCATCGATAAATGCACAAACACCACCCGCTTTTTGACACTCTGCAATTGCGTGAAGAGTAAGTGTTGTTTTACCTGAACTCTCAGGTCCATATATCTCTACAACTCTACCTTTTGGAATACCGCCTACACCAAGAGAAAGGTCTAACCCTAAAGAACCTGTTGAAATAGCCTCAACAGGCTCAACCTCTTTATCACCAAGTCTTACTAGCGTTCCTTTTCCAAACGCTTTATCCATCTGCTTTATTGCAAGATCTAAAGCTTTTTTTTGATCATCAGTCATTTAATATCTCCGATTTTTGTTTTATGAATGAATTTTATACTATCTTTTCTAATTTTTTTAAAAATATGTCAAAATGTAATATTATTTAAAGTCCATTGCCCCACATATGCATTTTTTTTGCCATTACAAGATCATATTCTTCAAAAATATCTATCTTGTTCATAGCTCTAAAATCGTTTCTATCTAATATATTAATTAGTTTATAAGGGTCAATATTTCCTTTTTTTGTAAGGAGTATAATTTGTGCAGAGTTTTCCAAAGAGTGATATACCTCTTTGATAAATCTATCTATATCTTCTATCATATCTATACAGTCACAAATAACTGCATATTCAAACTCTCTAGGAGTTAATCTAAATTTTGAGAGCTCAAGCTTACTAAACTCTTTATTTACAAACTTTCCACCTGTAGAGTTTACTATTTTTTCAAGTAAACCCTTTATATAATCACTCTTATGATTAATATTTAAAACGGCGATGTTTGGATTTTTTTCAAATAAAGAATTAAAAAGCTCAAACTCTTTGTTCAAACTATATCCCTAGTTTTTTCATCTGCTTATCTGTAAGTTCTAACTTCTTATTATCCATAACACCTACACCTTTTTTTACAACAAACGCTGCTGTTTTTTGTGCAGATTTTAGTGAATGCATCTTATAAGTACCGCATTGATAAACATTTAGCTCAGGGATATCTTTTTCACTTTTTACTTTTAATACATCTTTCATAGCTTTATAAGTAGCTTCTGCTACTTTTTTAGCACTTGGATCACCTAAACAACTCATATAAAAACCTGTTCTACAACCCATAGGTGAACAATCAATTATCTCAACGTTCTTACCGTTTAAATGCTCTCTAATAAAACCTGCAAAAAGATGCTCTAGTGTATGGATACCACGCCCCGTCATCTTATCTTTATTTGGTTTATGTATTCTAATGTCATATACCGTAATAACATCACCTTTTGATGAACTCATTGTTTTTGCAACCCTAACTGCAGGTGCACTCATTTTCGTATGATCTACTTTAAAACTATCTAATAATGGCATTTCTTTCCTTCCTTATTTAATTAGTGTTTCTAAGAACACTTTATTTGCCGTACCGTCAAAATCTCTTATCTTCATCTCATCAAGTGCAAGCTCAACAGCATTCACTACCCAAGATGCCTCAAAATCTTCAACAAGACCCATATGGTTTATTCTAAATATCTTACCTTTTAGATGATCTTGTCCCCCTGCGATATTTACATTATATTTTGTTTTTAATATTTTTCTAATATCGTTACTTAGCTCCGTATATATTGTGGTCATTGCATTAGCAGGTGTATTTGGATATATCTCTAAGCCGATTGCTTGAAGAGCTTTTCTAGTTGCTTCTGCTCTTTTTGCTGTTTTTGCATATAGATTTTCATACCCTATCTCTTTAATATGTTTTAGTATTGCAGCTAAACCTATAGTTAAAGTTGTAGCTGCAGTATATGCCGTAGTATTTTGCTGCTGTTTTTTTATCTCACTTAATAGATTTAAATAATACCCAAAAGGTTTTTTCTCTATCTTAGCAACTGCAGCATTACTTAAACCTATCATAGCAAGTCCAGGAGGTAGCATTAATGCTTTTTGACTTCCAGTTATTAATGCATCAATATTGCTAGTATCGATCTTTTCAACACCAACGGCAGTGATCCCGTCAGCAACTATCATAATATCTTTATTTAGCTCTTTTACCTTTGCAGCTATCTGCTCAACAGGGTGTCTAAGTCCACCTGCACTTTCACAAACCTGAATATATAAAGCATCTATATCTGAATCGTTCTTTATTATATTAACAACTTCATCAACTGATGCTGGTGTATTCCACTCATAACTTAGCTCCGTATAGTCGATATTGAAAGCTTTGCATATCTTTCCAAAACGCTCACCAAACTTCCCTGCATTTACCGTAAGTGCTTTCTTATGACAAAGGTTTGTAACACATGCTTCCATAGCACCTGTTCCGCTTGAAGCGAGCATTACTGCCTCATCCATATCAAAAAGCTCTAGTAAAAGCTCTCTTGTTTCTTTGAAAATATTTTCAAATTCAGGTGTTCTATGGTGTATGGTCTCATCACTCATAGCTTTTCTAACAAATTCCGGTACCGGAGTTGGACCTGGTGTTAATAACATATTCTTTCCTATATATTTAGAATTTAGTTTTTATAAAAATAGGGTAAAATTCTACACAAATAAACTGTTGTTTTTAATTATTTTTACCTTTAATTTTTGGATTTAAATTATACCAAATTTAAATTATGATAGAGTTTACATAAGTTTTTAGCCCAAGGATTTCAATGCTTAATTTGTTTAAAGAATACACTCCTGCAGATCTTATTGCACTTTTAAACAGCAATGTATTTAATCAAAGTAAAGCAGAATCGATGTTAAAGAACATAGATATAAAAGCGGTTGATAAAAACGGAAAAAACTTCTATCACCATGTTGTTGCTCACGAGAATGTAGAGTCAATAAAATGGCTTGCAAAATATAAACTAGATATCAATAAAGAGGATAATGAGGGTAATACCCCTTTAAGTATAGCGGCAAAAGCAGGTATGATAAATGCCGTTAAAACCCTTATTGCGAAGGGTGCAGATTTAAACTATAAAAATAAGTTCGGACGTAACGCTTTACAAGATACCGTACTGCAAGGAAACACTAAAAGTTTTGATGACCTTTATAGAATCTCAGAAGATAAAAATCCTATAGACAATCAAGGTAATACTTTACTATCCTTAGCTATTCAAAGCAACAATATACAAATGATGAGTAAAATATTGGATCTTGGAACTATAGATATAAATGCAAAAGATAAAGATGGTAAAACAGTACTATTTCATAAAAGCTGTTTACTCCAACCTGAGATATTAAAAACACTGATACAATACGATATAAACCTTAGTGCAGTTGATAATGACGGAAATAGTTTTCTATTTTACTGTATAAACGAAGGGGTAGCGGCAAAAGACTCTTTTGAGATGGCTTTAGAGAATGGTGCCGATATCAATATTAAAAACAACCATTCAGGACGAACTATCCTTATGGAGTATATCTCACAAATACGTGAATTTGAGAACGAATCTGCAGATTATAAAAACAATATACTAGATACAATAGCATTTATGATCTATTTTGAGATAGATCTAGATATTCAAGATCAAAACGGTGAGAGCGCTATATTTTATGCACTTAGATCAAAAGAGCTTAGTGTAATAGAGCTTTTACTAGATAGTGATGCCGATCCAAACTGTATAAATAAAGATAAAGAGACACCATTAAGTATAACTGCTCTTCAAGGTTATAGTCAATTTAGAACTGCTACTGCTTTAGTACATGCAGGTGCTTTGCCAAATTATAAAAATAGTGAAGGTAAAAGCTTAATAGAAAGACTAATAGATTATGAACTATATGTTCATAGCGGTAAAAAACTACCTTTACAAATAAAAAAACTTGTAAAAGACAACGGAAGATATATGGCACTTTTAGAACTTGTTCTAAAAAATAGTGAAGCAGATCTTAAAGAGCTAAACTCTAAAGATGAGCCTTACTTTTTCGAGCCTGTATTTTACCGAAACCTAGAGATTGTTAAACTATTAAAAACATACGGTGCAGATATAAACCAAAAAGATAAAAACCAAAAAAATATTATCTTTAGATTTATGGCTATGCATGAATCTTTTAGGAACGATATAGATAAAAAGAACTACCTAAATCTTCTAAAGAACCTTATCCCTATGGGTGTAAACCTAAACGATAAAGATGATTTTGGAGGTACCACACTTCATAAAGCAATACTTGCAAATGATGAACAAACAATAAAGATACTTATAAACGCAGGTGCCGATCTAAATGCAATAGATCATAGAGGTAGAAATATGGTACATAACACCATATGGAAAAATAAGATCAAACTGTTTAGATTGATCTATTCATATAATGCAAAGCTATTAAATAAACCTGATAAGTTTGGAGTTCTGCCAATCAACTACGCAGCATTCTTAGGTTATGAGGATATGGTCTTAGAGCTTCTTGGAGCAGGATCACAAGTAAATAACCCTTATCCAAAAGGGCAGTATATATTAGAGTTTCTTGAAAAGTTTCACGATAATCTAAAATCATTAGAGGCTAAAGCAACAACACCTATAGCACAACAAAAGATACGCACTTTGGTTGAGATAATGAAAGATGAGTTTCAAGTTAAATAGCACTTTTACTATTTAGGTCTACGCAGAGCATCTTGCGCTTTTTTCTCTTCCTCTTTCTCTTTTAAAAGTCTTTGAATATTATCAGCAGACTCTTTTGCTTTAGTGATTCTATCTTCTCTCATTAGCCTTAATATCTCTAGTGTCTCTTGTTTCTCTTTATCTAGGTTTGATTCTATCTGTATCGCTTTTCTATTATTTGATAATCCGCTTATAGATAAGAACTTCTCTTTATTATTTACATAGATTTTTGCTGCAGATGAGTTGGCATTTTTATTAAATACTATAATATCATCTTTTTTTAGATTTAAAAGATCAAGTACACTAAGCTCGGTTTCTGCCATCATAGCTTCTATCTTCATTCTAGCACCTGAGATAAGTGCAGTGATATCTTGCTTTCTACTTTGTTTTTTATTTTTACCTTCGGCAAATATCTTCTCAACTATTTTACTAAGTAAAGGCTCAATATAACTAATAGGGTAACATATAGACAAAAAGCCTGATTCCTCATCAACAGTTATCTCTAAAACCACAAGCAGTACGATCTCATGATCAGAGATGATCTGAATAGCATTTGCATTAGTATCGCGTGATTCTATCTTAAAGTTAAGTGTACTAACCTCATCCCATGTATCATATAAGTGACTTACCAAAAGCTTATAAAAGTGCTCTAATATCTCCACTTCTATCTCTGTTAGCTCTCTATCTATATTATCACTAGCTCCAACTGCACCGCTTCCAAGAAGCTCAGCAATGATCTTATGTGATATTACAGGGTTGGTTTCTATTACTATACGCCCCTCTAAAGGCTTAATAGATAAAGTATTTAGTGAGGTAAGCTGTGGGATTGATAGGATAAACTCCCCGTATGTCATCTGCTCGATACTATAAAGTTTAATATCAACGATCTTTCTAAGCATAGCAGATAGATCGGTTATAAGATCCCTAAGCATCTTATCGTGCATTGTAGAGAATGCTTTAAACTGATCTCCAGAAATCCTATTTGGTTTTTTAAAGTCGTATATAGAATAGTTTTTCTCTTTAGATACTACGGGCTGTTCTTCAACAGCCTCTATCTCATCACCAGACTCGGCAATATCTAAAAGCGCATCGATCTCATCTTGACTTAAAAACTCTGCCATACTCTACTCTCTTATCTCCAGATCTGCATCAATAGCACCCAGATCTTTTACCATTCTAATCGTTTCGATTATATCTTTTATATCTATCTTCATAATCTTTAATGCTCTGATTAGATCAGATACAGTCGGAAGCTTTTGTGCATTTACCAAAGCATTATTTAGATTTATCTGTATAGGTTTATTACCTATTCTTACACCGTCACCAATATCAACTCCAGGGTTTATTGCAGGGTTATCCCAATCTTTTGGAGCTATGTTTTTTTGTTTGATCTTTAGAGTAAAGTTTTCTCTTGCAACAGTTACAGGCTTAACCCTTATATCTGAACCTGCCACAACTGTTTCTTTATTTAGATCAATTATTATCTTACCTCTAATACCAGCTTCTACTTTAATATCTTGAACAATTGCTAAAAACCTTACCATTGAAAGCTGAGGCGGTTTTTGCACATGTATCGTTCTTGTATCTACTGCATAAGCTAAGCTCATCCCAAATCTTTTATTGATATTGCTCTCAACCAATGAAGCTGTTTTGGCATCATTTGTTATTAAGCTCAGTGTTAAAGAGTTCTCGTTTGATAAAGAGAAAGGAACTTCATTTTCAACTGTAGCACCTGTATAGATAACACCTGTAGTAAGATTATTCTTATCGCCTATAACTTTACCTTGCGCTAAAGCATAAACAGTACCATCAACACCTTTTAGTTGAGTTAAAAGCAATTCACCTTGATCTATTGATTTGGCATCACCAATAGCAGATACTTTTATATTTATCTTATCACCCTGTCTTGCAAAAGGCGGCAAGGATGATGTTATCATAACAGCTGCAATATTTTTTGATTTAATAGAAGATGTAGGTATCTTAATATAAGAGTTTCTTAAAAGATTTTGTAAAGACTGCATAGTAAACTGGCTTTTATCGCCAGTACCCTCAAGACCAACTACCAATCCGTAACCGATCAATTGGTTCTCACGAATCCCCACTACATTTGATATATCTTTAATCGTTTGCGCGTATATATCGACAAGCAATAAAAATAGTACAACTACTATATTCTTCAAAAACTCTTCCCGTGCTGTAAAATTGTAATATTTTATCTAAAATTTTATAAAACAAAGGTATAATAGTTTGGAATTGAAATATTTATATAGCGGTTATTTGAGCAACAGGACAAAATAGTGAACATTTATATATATGGTGATAAATCTTTTAAATCTGAAGTTAATGATCTAATCAACCATTCAAATCTTAGATTATATCTTGATGAGAACAGCCATATAGAAGAGATAGACTCTATTGAGGCTTTAAAGATGGCCATTGAAGAGGAACCTGAGCATATCTATCTAATAGACAACGATAAGATAATAAAGCCAAATAGCATAAACAGTAAGATAAACTTCTTTAAACCCAAAGGTGGTATTGAAGAGGAGTTCTTAGAAGAACACGGTGTTCTTGACTCTAAATTTGAATCTATGGATGATCTTATAAAAGATCTTAAAGATAAGTTTCAAGAGAAAAAAGAGACACCTTCAACACAAACAGATAGTTCATTTGAAAATGGATACACTGATATTGAAAACAACAATGAAAACTATAGTGACGAGGAGTATTCCTTTAACAATAGTATAGATTACGGAGAGTTTGAAGGTTTAGAGAAAGATGATGAGTTAGAGGATACGGAAGATAACAATACCTTTGAATTTGATGATTTAGATTTTAATAAAGAAGATAATAATGATAGTAATCAGTTACAGGAGTATTATATGGCTGAAAATATCGATAATATAGATAATATTAGTGAAGAAGCGATGCTTAATGCACTTAATAATATGGATGATATAGATATATCAAGTATACAAACGGCTTCACAAGAAACGGCAGTTGCAAGCTCTAGCGGTTCAGACGAAATAAATCTTTCAGGATCAAATATGAATGCGAATGAAATAGCATCTTTGATCTCACAGCTTTTATCAAATAAAACCCTAGAGATAACTATAAAAGTAAAGTCTTAGGATAAAATTTGGATCTAATAGGAATATCTCAAAATACAGTTAAGATAATCTTGATACTTGGTTTACCTTCACTTATCGTGAGTATGATAATTGGTCTGCTTATTAGTGTATTTCAAGCCGTAACCCAGATTAGTGATGCGAGTTTAAGTTTTGTTCCAAAACTTATTTTAGTACTTGCTTTTATCTTAATGACCCTTCCTTGGATAGGGGATCATATGGAGATATACACAAAAGAGTTATGGGATATCATCTTAACATTTGGGAAGATCGGAGAGTAGATGATAGATAAGCTCTATAATCTAAAAAAAATGCAAACCGATCAAGTGGTATTACAAAAGCAGCAAGTTCTATCAAGCATTGCTCAGATAGATGATGATATAAAAGCTATACAAGAGAACTGTTTTAGTGTTGATGTGGATAAGAACGGTGCAATTGGAGACTTTTCTATAATCCAAATGCATAGAGATACTATGCTTCATAATATACAGATTCTAAGTGAAAGAAGAAAACATCTGCTTATTGAAGTTGATAGATTTAATAAAGAGATAATAGAACTTCAAAAAGAGAGTGAACAGTTCGAATATATAAAAAATCAGATCAAAAAAGAGGAATTAAAAAAAAGACTTAAACAAGAAGAGATAAATAGTAATGAATATATGCAGGCAAAGTGGGTAAATAGATGATCAAATATATTATAACAGTTTTAGTTTTTTTAAGCCCTTTTTATGCACAAACTATGCAAGAGGGTGAGTTTGTAAAAGAGAAGCAAGAGATCATAGCTTTAAAGCAAGAGCTTACAGAGTTCTACAGTAAAAAAGAGCAAGAGTATCAAGCAAGAAAAACAGAGCTTGAAGCCCTACTTTCAACTATCAAATCTCAAAAACAAGAGATCAAAGAACTTTATGAAAAAAATAAAAAAATATTAGATGATATCGAAGGTAAGATCGAATCTAAAACTGCAACAATATATAACTCAATGAAACCTAAGGTTGCAGCAAGTATTTTTAACAAGATGATCGATGAGGGTAAAATTAATGATGTGTTTGATATTATTTTAAGACTTAAAGAGAAAAAAGTAACACAACTGATGAAATTTTTAGGTGCACAAAATGCAGCTGCACTTACCGAGATGTTACAAAACTATAAAGTAAAAAACTAGAGATAGGAGTTAATATGGCTGAAGAAGAAGATTTTGAAGGAAGCAGCGGCGGTGGAGGAAAAGGTCTAATCATTGTATTGATAGCCTTGATCCTTATCTTACTTATCGCTGTTGGTGTCGGTGGATACTTACTTTATTCAAAAGGTGCATTTTCAGATCAGCCTCCTGCTCCAGCAGACGGTGCTGCTCCGCAAACGGAACAAGCTGTAAAAAAGGTATCTAGTTCAAACGATATGGGTCCGACTATTAATGTTGCTATTGAAGATCTGATATTAAATATCACCACTGCTAAAGGTAGAGAAAAACTTATGAAGCTATCGTTTACTTTAAAGTGCGGTTATGACGGTTGTGAATCACTTATCGAACAAGTTAAACCTGAGATACAAGATGCGGTTATATCACAAACAAGTTCAAGAAGTGTCGAGGAGCTTTTAACTGTAGGTGGAAAAGCTTTATTTAAAGAGGAACTTCTTGATGAGATCAATGCGATTATCAATGAAGAAACAAAGACAAATGAGGATATAAGACAAAACATTATTAGACAGATATATTTCACAACTTTTGTAATAAAATAAAATAGAAATAAGCAAAATTTTTCTAAAGCTTTATTAAAGTTTATGTCTGTATAATTTTGGTAATTTATAAACAACAAAAAGGATATTAAATGGGTAAATATGTTGAGTTAACTAACGACAATTTTGATGCAACTGTAGGTAGCGGTGTTTCTTTAGTAGATTTCTGGGCTCCTTGGTGTGGACCTTGTAGAATGATAGCTCCTGTAATTGAAGAGCTTGCAGAGGAGTTTGAAGGTAAGGCAAACATCTGTAAAGTAAATACTGACGAGCAACAAGATCTAGCAGTTAAATACGGAATTAGATCTATCCCTACGATTCTATTTATGAAAGACGGTGAAGTTGTAGATCAAATGATCGGTGCTGCTTCAAAACAAGCGTTTGCTGACAAAATTAACTCACTAATATAATTCTAATAAAATCATAAAATTTGAAAGCTGTCTTTACTTAAAGTAGAGGCAGCTTTTTTTATATTTGCTTAAAAATCTCCTATACAAATTTACTTAACCTCGTGCTTAATATATTTATAGTAACATATCACCTTAAAATTTAAATCTATTGATAAAAATCATTACAGTAAACACTGGAGTACAATATGTTAGACTTAGCAATTATAGGCGGTGGTCCTGCAGGACTTACAGCTGGGCTTTATGCAACAAGAGGTGGGTTAAAGAACGTAACTATGTTTGAAAAAGGTCTACCTGGTGGTCAGATCACTCAAAGTAGCGAGATCGAGAACTATCCTGGACAAGCAGAAGTAGTTACGGGTATGGATCTTATGGCTAATTGGCCTGAACAATGTCAAAGATTTGGATTAAAACACGATATGAACGAAGTTGTACAAGTTACAAAAAACGGAGATATCTTTAATCTAAAACTAGCAGACGGCAATATAGTAGAAGCAAAGTCCGTAATAATCGCAACAGGTTCTGTTCCTAAAAAAGCAGGAGTTGCAGGTGAAGATAAATTCTTTGGACGTGGTGTTAGTACTTGTGCAACTTGTGACGGTTTCTTTTACAAAGGTAAAGAGGTAGCAGTTCTTGGCGGTGGAGATACTGCATTAGAAGAGGCTATATACCTTGCAAAAATATGTACAAAAGTATATGTGATCCATAGACGTGATACATTTAGAGCAGCACCTAGTACGATAGAGCATATGAAAAATACACCAAATATTGAACTTGTACTTAATTCAACAGTAGAAGAGATATACGGTGATAACAGCGGTGTAACAGGTGTAAGTGTTAAAGATAAAAATAGCGGTGAGCTTAAAAATATAGATGTTCCTGGAATATTCGTATTTGTTGGACGTGATGTACTTAACCAACCTTTAAAACAAGAGGGTGGAGCATATCTTTGTGATACGAATGATAATGGAGAGGTTATTGTTGACCTATCTATGAAAACATCAGTACCTGGGCTTTTTGCAGCTGGTGATATTAGAATAGAAGCACCAAAACAAGTAGTTTGTGCAGCAGGTGATGGAGCAACTGCGGCACTACAAGCAATAGCTTATGTTGATAGTTTAAAAATATAATAAGAAGAAGTGGAGTTTAATTGATGTTAAAAGTTGGAATAGTCGGAAGTACGGGAAGAGTTGGATCACTACTTATAGATGATCTTGAAAACGATACCGAAGCTCGTGTAGGTGCAGTTCATGTATTTGATGAACTAAAGAAACAAGTTCCTGAAGATACTGTAGTTACAAATGAGATGGCTACACTTATTCAAAGCAGTGACGTTATTATAGATTTTAGTGCACCATCTGCAACCGAAGCACTTCTTGAAGAAACTATTAAAAGCGGTGACAAACCTTTGGTTATTGCAACAACAGGATTTAACAAACATCAACAAAACCTTCTTTTTGAAGCAAGTAAAAAAGTTCCTATCCTTTATGCAACAAATATGAGCTTAGGTGTTGCGGTTTTAAATAAACTTGTATCACTAGCATCAAAAACACTAAGTGATTTTGACTGTGAGATCGTAGAGCAGCACCATAGATACAAAGTTGACTCACCAAGCGGTACCGCTTTAACATTAGCAGAACATGCTGCAGAAGCTAGAGAGCTTGATCTTGACGCTGTTAGAATCAGCGGTAGAGACGGAGTTATTGGAGCAAGAACAAAAGATGAGATCGGTGTAATGAGCTTAAGAGGCGGGGATATAGTTGGTCGTCATACTGTTGGATTTTATAACGATGGTGAGTTTATCGAGTTAAACCATACGGCAACATCAAGAAACACTTTTAGCCGTGGTGCAATAAAAGCAGCGAAATGGCTTGTAAATCAAGAAGCGGGACTATACAGTATTAACGACTGTCTAGGTCTATAAAACGGAGAGAAAAAATATATGTGTGCAATTGTAGGGATATTCGGTAACGATGATGCGGCAAAACTAGCTTCTGCTGCACTTTTTGCTATGCAGCACCGTGGGCATGAAGCCAGCGGTATAAGCAGCGGCGGCTATGACGATCAAAAAATATGTACGATTAAAAATAGAGGTTTTGTTAGAGAAGTTTTTGATGAAAAAGCTTTTGGTATCCTAAAAGGGAATATTGCTATAGGGCACAATAGATACTCTACTGCAGGGAGCGATTCTATTTTAGATGCGCAGCCTATCCACGCTAGATATAAGCTTGGTGAGATATCTATAGTTCATAACGGTAACCTTATCAATAAAAACGAAGTAAGACAAAAACTTATCGATGAGGGTTCTATATTTCAAACAGGTATGGATACTGAAAACCTTATCCACCTGATCGCAAAATCAAACAAAGGTAGACTAAGAGAAAGGATCATAGAAGCGTTAGAGCAAGTAAAAGGTGCTTATAACTTTATGATCCAAAGTAGAAGTAAGCTTTTTGTAGTAAGAGATAAGCACGGTATTAGACCTCTTAGTATCGGAAGATTAAAAAGCGGCGGCTGGATAGTAGCAAGTGAAACTTGTGCATTTGATCTTGTTGAAGCAGAATATGTAAGAGATGTTAAACCTGGTGAGATGCTGATATTTGCAAAAGGTTATGATGAGCCTGAGTCAATTCAGCTTTTTGAAGGTGAGTTTAGACCATGTGCATTTGAATATATCTATTTTGCAAGACCTGATTCTGTAATAGATGGTAAAAGCGTATATGCCACAAGAGAGAATATGGGTAAAGAGCTTGCTAAATCAGATGAGGGATTAGAAGCCGATATGGTAATACCTGTTCCTGACAGCGGTGTACCTTCTGCACTTGGATACTCAAAACAAAGTGGTATTCCATACGAACTTGGTATTATAAGAAACCACTACGTGGGAAGAACATTTATAGAACCAACTCAAGCACTTAGAGATATGAAAGTTAAAATGAAACTTTCACCAATGAGATCTTTAATAGAGGGGAAATCTATAGTTGTGATCGATGACTCTATAGTTAGAGGAACAACAAGTAAAAGAATAGTAAAAATGCTTAAAAATGCAGGTGCTGCAAAAGTTCACTTTAGAGTTGCAAGCCCTGAGATAAAACACCCTTGTTTTTACGGTATCGATACACCTACAAAAGAGGAGCTTATCAGTGCTTATAAAACCAAAGAAGAGGTTTGTGAATATATAGGTGCAGATAGTTTAGACTATTTAAGTATAGATTCTCTAAAAGAGGCTTTAGGTAGAGATAGAAACTATTCATTAGTGAGCTTTGACGGCGATTATTTCGTAGTATAAAGGCTTTTTATCACTAAAAAAATGGTTAAAAATCTAAAAAATATCAATACGATTGGCAGATATTTTAGAGATAAGTTTGGAGAGAAGGTATATAAGATACCTATCAGTATAAGCGGTTTTACTTGTCCAAATATAGACGGTACTGCCGCTCGCGGCGGTTGTACTTTCTGCGAAAACGATTCTTTCTCACCAAACTTAAAAAAAGAGAAGAATAAATTTAAACTAAATCCGCGTATCACATCAAATCCATATCTTCACCTACAATTAAAACAGTTAGAGATGCAGTTCAATGCAACAAAAGTAAGACTGGAAAAAAAATTCGGTGCAAAAAAGTTTATAGTTTATTTTCAATCTTTTACAAATACCTATGCTCCCCTTGAAACCCTAAAAGCTCTTTATGAAAAAGCCTTAGCTTTTGATAATGTTATTGGTCTAAGCATAGGTACAAGAACAGACTCTGTTAGCGATGAGATACTTGATTATATAGCTGAACTAAGTCAACGCCCTATTCCTAGCGATAGAGTTACTCCTAAATTCAAACAAACTACATTTGAAGTTTGGGTAGAGTATGGTATTCAATCTTTTTACGATGAAACACTTAGTAAGATAAACCGTGGTCACGATGTGGAAAGTATGATAGATTGGATCAAAAGAACAAAAGATAAAGGATTGCTTGTTTGCGGTCACCTGATCTACGGTCTTCCTGATGAAACACAAAAAATGATGCTGGCAAACAATAAAAAGCTTATTGAACTTGGTATCGATTCAGTTAAATACCATCCTTTATATGTTGTAAAAAATACACTCCTTACAAGAGATTATAAAAACGGTTTTTTTAAACCTATAGATGAACAAACATATATAGATACCGTAGTTGAATCAATCAAACAACTTCCAGCTCAAATAAATGTCCAAAGGGTAACTGCAGGAATTGATGATAAGACCTTACTCTCTCCACTTTGGTGTAAAAATAAACATCAACAGATCAATAAAATCAAAGATGCTCTACTAAAAGATGGTTACAATTATTAGATTTGACCTTTGTTAAATTTTGAAACTTTTTAACAATTATTGCATATAAAATATACAAAAATAGACTTTATCATAAGTTTTTAAGTAAACTAAATATATAATCCAAGGATTTTATTTCAATATAAGGAAAGCGAATGTCTAATGATACAAATAGACGTGATTTTCTTGGTATGGCATTTGGAGCTTTCGCTGCTGTAGGCGGTGTAGCTTCTTTAGTAGGTATGAAACAAGCTTGGGATCCGCTTCCAAGCGTACTTGCTGCTGGTTTTACGACTGTAGACCTAGCGAATGCTGAACCTGGAAAACCAAGTACAGTTACATGGAGAGGTAAACCAATTTTTATCTTGAAAAAAACTGCAGATATGCCGGCTGACGGTAGAGAATTAGTTATCGGTAGTGACAGATACACAATCGTTATCGGTCTTTGTACACACCTTGGTTGTATCCCTGCGTGGAAAAAGACTATGTGGAAATGTGCATGTCACGGTGGGGAGTTTGATGCTGCTGGTAGAAATACCTTTGGACCTCCTCCAAGACCGTTTGATATACCTCCTTTTAAATTGGAAGGTACAGTTATTACTCTAGGTGAAAAAGGCCCAGAGTCAGATGCAATGATGCAAGCGTAAGGGGGTAAATGATGGCAAAAGTTGATGAAAGTTTATTTTCTTATGATGGTTTAGATAAAAGAATGGCTATCACGAAATTCAATAAAGTTATGATGACTGAATATTGGATTCCGAAAGATATCAATTTCTTATGGGCTATGGGTGTTGTTCTTGCAACAACATTTGGGATCCTAATTATTAGTGGTCTTTTCTTAATGATGTATTACAAGCCTGATACTGCTTTAGCATTTGATAGTGTAAACTATACAATTATGCAAGAAGTTGGTTTTGGTTGGTTATTTAGAAATATGCACGGTGTTGCTGCATCTGTTGTATTTTTAATTATATATATCCATATGTTTACAGGTCTTTACTACGGTTCTTACAAGAAAGGTAGAGAGATGATCTGGATCTCAGGTATGTTATTATTCGTAACATTCTCTGCTGCTGGTTTCTCTGGTTATATGTTACCATGGGGACAAATGTCTTACTGGGCTGCTGCGGTTATTACTAACCTTTTTGCAGGTGGTTCACTTGATGCTCAATTCTTAGTTGAATGGATCAGAGGTGGATTTGCTGTAAATGATGCAACTCTTACAAGATTCTTTATGTTACACGTGTTCTTATTACCTTTAGCTATTTTAGGTGTAATTGCACTTCACTTCTATACGTTAAGAATTCCTCACGTAAACAACCAAGAGTCTGAAGATATCGATTATGATGCTGAAGCTGAAAAATATCTTGCTGGAAACAAAAAAGAAGCTAAGGTTATACCTTTCTGGCCTGTTTTCTTATCTAAAGATTTTGCAGTTCTTTCAATATTCTTAATATTCTATTTCTATCTAGTGTTCTTCCACTACGATTTCGCAATGGATCCTGTTAACTTCGATCCTGCTGATCCTATGAAAACACCTGCTCACATCTATCCTGAGTGGTATTTCTTATGGTCATATGAGGTTCTTAGAGGTTTCTTCTTTGATATCGCTGGAATTAGTGCTATGGATATCGGTCTAGTTGCATTTGGTTTTGCTCAAGTAGCATTCTTGATCTTACCATTCATCGATAAAGATCCAGAGATCTTACCTGCACACAAAAGACCTAGATTTAATATCTGGTTCTGGATTATGATGGTTGACCTTGTAGTTCTTACAGTATACGGTAAATTACCTCCTACAGGTGTAAATGCATGGGTTGGTTTCTTTGCAACACTTACATTCTTAGGTTTATTTGCATCACTACCGTTTGTTACAAAAGCTGATGCTAAAGCAAGAGGAGCGTTATAATGAAAGAATTAAAAATATTAGCAGTATTAGTAGTATTTACAGCTGCATTATATTGGGGTGTTGAGCCTTTCGCTCACAGCCAAATGCATCCTCACGTTGACGAACCTGATTATACTTTCAAAGATGCTGATGGTCTAAACGGTATGAGCGGTAACGCTGAAAACGGTGCTATGTTAGTACAATCAAACTGTATAGCTTGTCACTCAATAGAGTCTCAAGGTTTCCCTGCAGTTATGGATGATGCAAGCAACGCTGCATCTTACGGTGTAGTTCCACCTGATCTTGGAAGTGCTGGTTTTCTTTACAATGCTGATTATTTAGCAGCATTTATTAAAAACCCTGCAAAAGCAACAAAAACAGAGCATAAATTTGAAGATGGTAAAGTTCACCCAATGCCAGGTTATGACTGGATGCAACCACAAGAGATTGCAGATATGGTAGCTTACCTACAATCTATCGCTCCAAAAGAGATGACAAATAAAGAAGTATTCTTAGATGCTTGTAATAGATGTCACTCAATGAAATATGATGGTATGAAAATCGTAAAAGATAAAGAGAACGGTGTACATAAAGTTGGTTTACAAGCTAGAACTCCAAAAGAGAACATCACAGCTTATATGGGTACTTTCCCACCAGATCTTTCTCAATATACTAGAAGTAGAAGTGATCAATACCTTCACGAGTTTATCAATGACCCTCAAAAACACTTAGCTGGTACAGCTATGCCTAGAGTTGGTCTTACACTTGATGCTGAAAAACAAGTTGTAGCTTACTTAGAAGAGGTTGGTGAAACAACGAAAGCACAAAGAGAAGCTTTAGGACCAAAATTCCTAATCTATCTTGTTATATTTGCAATCCTTGCTTGGGCATGGAAAGCAAAAATCTGGCGTGAAGTACACTAAGAAAGGAGCTAAATATGAAAACTATTTCAAAACTAATCGTTGCTGGGATCCTTACTCTTGGTGTAGCAAATGCTAACGATATTATGGTAAAGTCAATGACTAAAATGGATCAGGGTATGAACCTGATCCAAAAAGGTTTTATGCACAATAGTATCGACACTATAAGAGAAGGGATCAAGCTACTTGAAGAGGGGAACAAAGAGTTCTCTGACCCTAAAACTATAGCAATGTTTCTTCCAAAAGATAAACAACATATGGTAAATGTTGCTGCAAATCAAGCAAAAAGAATTACATTAAACTCAAATGTAATGAACTTAAGACTTGATGACAAATCTTATGTAAATGCTGCAAATGCATATTCAGATACATTAAATGCGTGTTCTAGATGTCATGCAATAGTTAGAGATTGGTAATCAACCTTTAACTTTCCTAAAGAGGAGTTAAATACTCCTCTTTCTTAACTTTACTTAATCCCTATTTATATATAATACGCCAATAAACCAATATTGGATGTTTTATGTTACTTACAAAAAAAAGTGAATATGCTTTATTATCATTAGTTTCAATATCAAAAAGTGATAAACCAAAAAATGTGGATATACTCGCTAGTGAACTAAATATCCCTAAATCTTTCCTTGCCAAAATATTGCAAAATCTTGCAAAAAGTGATATAGTAAAATCATATAAAGGTGTAAACGGCGGTTTTGCACTTGCTAGAGATATAAGCGAGATAACAATAAGAGAGATAACACTATCTGCAGAAGACAAAAGACCTTTAGTTTTTGAATGCTCTCCATCCAACGGAGGGTGCTCATCACAAGGTGCTTGTTCGGTTTGGCCTTTATTAAATAACTTACAGTTGAAGATCGATGATTTTCTAGAGCAATTAACACTAAAAGATATAGTAAAATGAGAAAAAACTTTCACCTTTCACACACAGACCTAGACGGATACGGATGCCAGCTTGTTTCCAAGCAGTATTTAGATAATTGTAGGTATCTAAATGCAAACTACGGCTTAGAGGTTAAACTCTCCATAGAGTCTATTTTAAACGATATTAAAAACGATACTATACATAACAACTTTTTTATACTTATAAGTGATCTAAATCTAAACTTTCAAGAATCTAAAAACCTAAATAAAGAGGTTGAAGAGCTAAATAAACAAAATAAAAACGTCCAATTACAACTACTAGATCACCATGCAACTGGAAAAGATAGTTTTGCAAAATATGATTGGTACTATTTAGATGTAGAAAAGTGTGCTACAATGATAGTGTATGAATACTTTTTAGAAGAATCATCAAAAAGCAGATATATGCCTTTGGCAAAAGATACGAAAGACTGGCTTGAAAACCTTATACATGCAATAAATGCCGTTGATATATGGAAAATAGAGCAAGAGTACTATTTTGAGTTTGGTAAAGTATGTATGCAGATGATAAGCAAAGCTAGAGAGATCAACGATATACTATTTAGTAATGAAAATAGAGAGTATAGACTATCTCTTTTAAAAGATGCGGCAAAATATTTCAATGCCGATAACGGTCATATTAAACTAGATGATAGTATACACTTTATGAAAAAAGATTATTTAAATCTAAAAGATGAAGATGATACTATAGATAATATCAGTGCAAACTATCTAGTTAGATTATTAGCAACAAAAAAAGATGATCTTACGGTTAATTATAAAGGTCATAAAGGTCTTTTAACATATACCCTTGGAAGTATCTCAATACCAGCTAATGCATTCTTAGTGGAAAACGAGGATTACGATTTCTTTATAGATGTTAGTCGTAACGGTGGTGCTTCATTTAGAGCTGATGGAAAAGTAGATGTTTCACAAATGGCTCAAAAACTAGCTAACGGCGGCGGTCATGTAAACGCAAGTGGTGCCAAGTTTGAGGATTTTAATACCACTATCCACTACGAAGAGGTTAAAAAGTTTATACAAGATAAGCTTGATAAAATATCTTAAAATAACTCTTTAAACTACTAAAGTAGCCTCAATACATTCTCAAGGAAATATCTTAAAATTATTGCAATAATTTTAAGACATTCTGCTGTATCTGATTTGCCTGTGATATTGCATAGGTTCCCGCTTGAGATATTATATTTAATCTTGAGAAATTAGAGCTCTCTTGTGCATAATCCACGTCTCTTATAACTGATTCAGCCGCTTTTATATTTGTCTCTTGTGTCATTAGATTTCTTACTGATGATTCGATCTGATTTTGCGTTGATCCTATATCGGCTCTCCAACCATTCAATACATCGATAGATGTATCTATCACACCCATAAAAGCTCTAGCAGTATCTGCATCAAGTACACCCGTGGTTAAAAGCTGATCAAGACCAAGTCCTGTAGTATTGGCTTGTATATTACCATCTAATGATATCTGATGTGAAGCTAACTCACCCATTTGAAAATTTAGACCAAATGAACCTGCATCATCTGCGTTTGAGCCTTGAAGTAAATATATACCGTTGTAGTTTGTTTGAGATGAGATATTATTTAATTGTGTTAAAAGCTTTTGTATATCTTTTCGTATAGCTTCCCTACCCTCATCACTAGTGGTAGCAGTAGCAGCTTGTATAAGCTTTTGTTTAACGATATCTAAAATATTTGACTGCTCGCTCATAGCCTTATCACCTATTTGCAATAAAGCAACAGCAGAGTTACCATTATCAATAGCTTGTCTATTTGAAGTAGCTTGTGTACGAAGTTTATCGGCTATTGCAAGACCTGAAGCATCATCACTAGCTTTATTTATCCGCAGCCCTGTACTTAGTTTCTCTAAAGAGTTATTCATTTGCATATTAACATTTTTATTGGATTCAATAGCAGTTAATACGGCAACATTGGTATTTATACGCATACATCTCTCCTAATAAAAATTTAAATTAAATAATTATAGCTTTCTTAACTTTAGTTTAAACTTAAATCAGAGATAAAAAAAGGCCGGTATTACCCGACCTAAAATTACTAGTTTCCACCCACAGGATGTTTACCGCCGACTAACTCCTCTAAAGAGTGTACTTTTGTATCTACATTTACCGTATGTTTTGAGTGTGCTTCTAGATAGTTCCAAAACTGCTGCTTTGCTTCATCTGATACATCAAGCTTTTCTATAACCTCTCTAAAACACCCAAGCCACTCTAATCTAGCTTTTTCAGGAATTGAGAAAGGTTTATGCATCTCAACCATATCCATATGACCAACTTGCTGTGTATAGTCATCAGGTCCACCTGCGATCTCTATAAAATACTTGGTATTATGCTCGATCACTTTTTTAAGTTCATCCTCATCTTGAGGGAAAAAATTTGCAACATCACTCTCGATCAATACATGGTAAAAATCATCCATCATTTGTCTAAAACCTTCAACGCTAAGCTCTTCTAAAAACATAGTAGGTCTAACAAAATCTGGTCTTTCACCGAATTTTGTAGGTGTAGTTGTATAATCAACCATTAATTTATCCTCTTCTTTTTATTTTGTAAAATATTAACAAATTTATTTAAAACTTTTAATAAGTTCTACCGCTTCTAAAGAGTTATTAACAATATGAGGAGTATATTGTTTCAAATCTTCATACTTTCCATAACCACATAAAACGCCTACACAGTTTATACCTGCTTTATTTGATGCTATAAGATCAAGCTTTGTATCACCTATCATCCAAATATCATAATCATCTTTTTTCACATCCATCTGCTCAAGCACTTTAAATATAGGCTCTGGGTGCGGTTTAGGGTTTACAACCTCTTGACGACCAACTATAGTTTCAAACTTATCCATAATGCCAAGATACTCTAAAAGCTCTATACTAAATTTCGTAGTTTTTGTTGTAACGATCCCAAGCCTTGCAAAACTAGAAGCCAGCTCTACTGATGACTTTGCATCATCTAATAAAACCGTTAAGTCGTTTGATATCTTTCTATATTTCTCTTTATATATATTTGCAGCTTCATCAAGTATCTCATCGCTAAGCCCTAGGTTTTTATACATAATATCAAGCGGATATCCAATCTGCTCTATGATCTCTTGATCACCGCCTTTAAAATCAATACCCATCACTTCAAAAGAGTGATAAAACCCTTTTAAAATAGCAGGTGTGCTATCTATTAAAGTACCATCTAGATCAAACAATATAATTTTTTCTTTACTCATCTATCTCCCAATCTTTTTGATTATGCATTATACCCACAAGTGCAGGCTCTATATTTTTTATCTTCTTATCCACTACCGATATAGAGTTTGGTATATATAAAAATAGATAAGGAAGATCATCAGTGATATGTTGAAATATCTTTTTATAAATATCACCCAGCTTTTTTCTATCAACTGTTCTTGAGCCAAGCATTATAAGTCTATCCACCTCATCATTCTTATAACTTACAAAATTAAAAGCTCCTACTCTTTGGTTGTCACTATGCCAAATAGAGTATGCATCAGGTGTTAAAGATAATGACCATCCAAGTATTAAAGCTTCAAAGTTTCTAGGATGAACTACGGTATTTAAAAAAGCCTGCCACTCCATAACCCTTATCTTCATATCAACTCCTGCTTTTGCAAGCTGATATTGAATTATCTGCGCGGCATTTATACGTGTAGAGTTTCCTGTATTTGTAACTACTTCAAAACTAAAAGGGTTATTCTTATCATACCCTGCCTCTTTTAAAAGCTCTTTTGCTTTTTGAATATTTTGTTTAGGTATCTTAACATCTTCATTAAAAGCAAAGGTTCCAGGTAAAAAAGGACCTCTACATATCTGTGCATGTCCAAAGAAAAGTATATCTGCGATCTCTTGGCGATCTATCGCTAAAGAAAGCGCTTGCCTTACACGTAGGTCTTTAAATTTCTCATTTTTTAGATTAAAGCCCATATAGGTGTATCCAAAACTCGGTTTTTCTATGATCTTATAATCTTTTTTAAACTGCTTATCAATCTGTCTATCTATCTGTAAAGGGGTAAGCCCTCCAACGTCAAGTTTATTTTGCTTAAGCATTAAAAAGCTTGTATTGGGATCAGGCAAGAACTTATACACTATTCTATCTATCTTAGGTCTACCCTCAAAATAGTTATCGTTTGCATACAACACTATATCGGTAGATATTTTAAAATCTTTTAATATATAAGAGCCCGTACCTATTGGGTTTTTATTGAACTTACTTGTCATAAGATCTTGTTCATCTTTTAAAAGGTGATAAGGCAGTATCCCTATCATCCATATCTCTAAAGCTTTAAAATATGGCTCTTTATACTCTATTTGAATAGTAAAATCATCAAGCTTTTTCACACTCTTTACAACCTTATACGTAGATGTGATAGATGTAAATATCTTAGGTGAGATTATGGTCTCATAAGTAAATATAACATCATCTGCACTAAAACGTGCACCATCATGCCAAAGTACGTCTTGTCTTAGTTTTACTATTAATGTCGTATCATCTTTAAACTCATAACTTTTTGCAAGATCAAGAGCAATATTACCATCTTTATCGTATTTAAAAAGTCCATTAAATAGCCAATCTGCTATCTCAGAACTTGCAGTATCGTTGGAAAGAATAGGATTTATCCTAATAGGGCTCGATGATATGGAGAGCGTAAGCGTTGATGCATACAAGATATTTAAAAAGAGTATAAACGCTGCTATTATTTTCATATCAAATTTTATTAAATATTTGATATGATACCACTTATGACAAAAATATATTTTCTTATACTTTTACTTATCACAAACATCTATGCAAATGAATGGCTAAACTATTTAAACAGTATAAGAGATAGTGCAGGTATGACACCTCTTTATGAGAACGGTGCTCTTGATGATGCTGCTGCTAACCACTCTCTTTATCTATATCATCACGATCTAATGAGTCATAAAGAGAATAGAATGAATATGTACTTTACGGGTGAGACCCCTAGCCAAAGATGTATCAGTGCAGGATATATCAACTGTACTGAAAATATCTCTTTTGGTAATAGAGACTATGTAGACTCAATAGATAGACTTATATCAGCCATATACCACCGTTTTGCTTTTTTTGATATCTCTATAAATGAAATAGGTTTTGCCAAGGCTGATGAGAACCATAACTATGTATATAATATGGGTGCAAATATAAATATAACAGATGCTCCAGTTAGTTCAAAAAATCCCAAAATAATACTTTGGCCCTCAGAGCAAGTAAAAGATATAATGCCGATGTTCACAAAAGAGCTTCCAAACCCTATGCCTGAGTTTCAATTTACTGGTTATCCAATAAGTGTAGAGTTTAACAACTATTTTTATAAATCTGTTGAGCAGATCGATATAAGGTTATTTGATAAAAAAGGAAGAGAGATAATAAACACTAAACTTTTAGATCAAAATAGCGACCCCAACCGTATATTATCTCATCTTCAATTTGCACTTTTTCCTATAGATAGACTAGACTGGGGGGAGAGATATAAAGTACTTTTAAAATATAAAGCTATGCTAAACGACTATAGTATGGAAGAGAAAAGCAAAGAGTGGAACTTCTGGACAAGAAACTATCCATACCCTTATTTTATAATCGATGATAAAACAAAAGAGCTAAATCTTCGACCAAATACAAACTATACATTATATTTTGAACCAAAGGACTCAAACGATATCAATATCACAAAAGGGATCGAACACTCTATGCAAAATCCCGTGAATATGGTTGAATATATAGATTATCATACATTAAACCTAAATATAGGCGGTCCTGTAAACTCTTCAATCAACTTAGTGAAATATGATGGATCGAAGATAAAACTAAATATTTTAAAACAAGATAATGCTATCTCAAAAGATGCTATGAGTGATGAGGAGCTAATGGCTCTACAAGAGATGGAGAGATTAAACCAGCAGATAAACAGTGTAAAGAACAACGCTCAAGAGTTAAGGCGTATAGGTCTTCAATACTATTACGGCAGAGGTATGAAACAAGACTACGGCATAGCCTTTAGATATCTTGAACTTGCAGCAAAACTTGATGATAAAGATGCTCAAATATATCTAAGCTCGATGTATTTTAAAGGTCAAGGTGTAAAAAGGGATGTGGAGAGATCAGAGTATTGGAACAATAGATATTTGTCAATAGATACTAAAAAGTAGCTATTGACAATCTTTACATACTCCATATAAATTCATAGTATGGTTTATAAGTTCAAAACCTTTATCTTTTGCAATATTTTCTTGTTTTGTTTCTATATCATCATCGTGAAACTCAACAATCTTATTACATCTAACACAGATTAGATGGTCATGATGGTTCTTAAAGTTCGTCTCAAACTTTTTGCCATCTCTATCAAGAGAGATGGAGCTAATAAGATCAGCCTCTTCTAAAAATACTAAAGCTCTATAAACTGTTGCAATACCGATATTTATATCAGGATACTTTGCACATATCTTATTATAAACCTCTTCAGCGTTTAAGTGATCATCACTCTCTAAAATAGTTTCAAATATTATCTCTCTTTGCTTGGTATACTTTAAACCCTTTTTTTTGATAATATCTTTTAACTTTGCAATTATGTCTTCTTTTGTTTGTCCGTTTGTATCTTTCATGGCAGTATTATAACAAATTTATTCAAAATATAAGTAAATTTTTAAATAATATATTTTATTAAACCTATTTAAAAGTAACATTTTTGTTGTGTAACCGATTTGATACTTCATTGTAACTCTAAATCACTACTATTGTAACTTTATTTAAAATAGAGCAAATCAAAAAAAGGGTTCTTATATGAAGAAGATTTCACTGATCGCGGCTGCTACTCTAGCAGCAGTATCACTACAGGCTGTTGATATAAAAAAGGTTCTAGTTGAAGAGAAGCTAGACAAAATAGAGCTTAAGAATAAAACCTTAGAGCTTGATGTTGGTATAGGAAGCGGAGCATTTCATTATAAAAACGATCCTAAGAACGTCATCTATACTATTACGGATAGGGGTCCAAATATAAAATGTAAGGACTCAAAAAAACTAATGGGTGAAAAACTTTGTGCAAAAGGTAAGATATTCCCTACACCAAACTTTGCACCAACTATATATAAAATAGCAGTTTACGATAGATGGTATAAGATACTTGAAGAGATACAGATCAAAGATAAGAACGGTATACAAGTAAGCGGTGTTTCAAATAAAGGAACCGAAAATGCTTACGATATAAACGGTAAAGAGCTAGCTTATGATCCTCACGGTCTAGATGCGGAAGCTTTAGTAAAACTAAGTGACGGTACTTTTTGGATAGGTGAAGAATACGGTGCATCTATTTTACATATTGCAAGTGACGGTAAAATACTAAAAAGGGTAGTTCCAAAAGGTTTTGAAAAAAATCTAGAGGGTGCAAACTATGAGATCAGCTCTACACTACCAGAGCTTGTGGGTAAAAGACCTTTAAATAGAGGTATTGAGTCAATTGCCGTGAGCCCTGATGAGAAGTATCTATATTTTGCTATGCAAAGCCCATTGTCAAACCCTGATAAGGATGCTTACAAAAAAGGTGTAAACGTAAGGATATATAAATACGATATAGCTAGTGATAAAGTTATTAGAGAGTATGTATATATGATGGATAAACCTGAAACATTTAAACTTGATAAGAATAAAAAACAAAACGCAGTAAAGATAAGCGAAATGGTTGCAGTTGGAGATGATGAAGTTATTATATTAGAGAGAATCAGTAAAACTACAAAGTTTTATAAAGTAAATCTAATGCACTCTATTTACGGTTTAGAGTGGGATAAGCCTGAGACATCACCTTCTTTAGAGCAGATAAAAGATTTTGATAATGTACTAAATAAAGAACTAGTACTTGATACATCAGATATAAAAGGTATGCCTAAAAAAATAGAGGGTATCGCTTATATTGATGAGAACAACTGGATACTAGTAAACGATAATGACTTTGGTATAGATAAAGCAAAAACCTATATAGTAAAAATAAAAAGATAGAGTAACCTCTATCTTTTTGCCCTAATACTTAACTCTTAAATAAATTATTATATAAACTTACAAATATCATATAGTTTTTACTTTTTAAAATTTAAAACAATTAATAATGTAATCGTTTTATCACTATTTGGTAACTGCTCTGTAATGATTCTTTTTTATAATTCCCTACAGCTAATTACTTAGCTTACTAAATTTCGAAACTTAAAAGGCAGTAAGAGGGGCGCGCTTACTGCTTTTTTACTTTAATCCCTAAATAATAGTTTTTTTTATAACGTAACCGAGACGTAATTGTTTTATTATCAATTTGTAACTTTTTTTCTATACATTTTCATATATCTTTTATCTAAGAGCTGTTTTTAGATAAAGATTCAAATTTAACTATATAGGACTTAAAAATGAACAAAACAATAAAACTTAGCTTAGCTACTGCTTTAGCTGCTGGTATTGTTTCAAGCGCTTGTGCGTCTACAGATCTTACTGAAGCTCTTAAGGGAACTTCGATCAAAGGTTATGTAGATTATAAAATGACTGATGAGACTAAGAACGATGGTGATGATAGAGAAGCATTCCATGATATCGATGTTAGAGTTCAATTTGATTCTAAACTTAACGACAACTACTCTTTAACAGTTAGAGTTGACGAAGAGGAAGATGAAGATGATAAAGCAGATTCAAAAGATACTACAGGTGCTAAAAACTCTTCAGCTATTCAACCTGAAATCGATAAAGTTTACTTCACTTACAAAAATAGTGGTACAAAAGTAACTGCTGGTCTTCAAACAGTTGTAGCTAAAAGATTACACGATAGTGCGATCGGTGATGGTGTTATTGTTTCACATAAAGCTTCAGATGCTTTAAGTATTGCTGGTGGTTATTTCTATAACTCTGGTCTTGGAACTGATGAGATCGCTGGTGTAGCTATTTCTGGTGATGCTGGTATGGTTAAATACGGTTTAACTTATGCTTCAATCATCGATAGTGATACTGATAGCGGTAACGATGGTACAGCTGCAGATAACGGTGCACAAGTTATTGATATAACTGCTGACTTTGATCTTAAAGCTGTTAACCTACACGCTGCATATACAACAAAAAGTGAAGATACTACAGGAACAAAAGATCAAGATCTTATCAAATTAGTTGTTAGTGGTAAAGCTGCTTCTATGAAATATGCTGTTGCATATGCAATGGGTGGATCTGACGGTGCAGATGTATCTTTAGACTCTGATGCTGACGCGGCTGTTAACCTTCAATTAAACGAAGTTGCTTCTGATGCTTTTGGTAAAGATGGAACTGCACTTTATGCAATGGTTGGTGCATCTTTAACTGATACTGCTTCTTTAAAACTAGAGTATGTAACAGCTGATGATGATTCTGCTACAAAACTAGATGCAGATGAGTATATGGTAACTCTTTCAAATAAAGTTACTAAAAAACTTAAACTTTCTGCTTCATACAATAGCTGGGATATCAACAACAAATCTGATTCTCAAACAATCTTAAGAGCTAAATACTCTTTCTAAGAATTAAGGATAGATAAATAAAATAGGTTCTCCTATTTTATTTATACTCCTTGGTTTTATCACTTTTTATAACAAAAAGGGTTGGGACCGCTTCCATCTTGAGGACCTGATCCACCACCTGCACCCCTTCTAGCACAAGAGCTCAATATAAATGCCGCTATTAAAACTAAAACTATCGTTTTTTTCATAGTATCTCCTTATTCAGGTTTTTTATAACCCAATTTATGCATTATATCCATCGGGCTCATATCGTATCTTTCAGCAAGCTCTTTAAATCTATCGTTCTCATTAGCTTCAATACCCAAAGCTTTTAATTTTTCTAAAAACTCCTGTGTACTTAAGCCAAGACTCATCGCTACATCCTTAACAGCTTTTTTACCCATACCTGTTAGCGTTACTAACTTCTTACCACCTTTTTCAATATCTTTTTTAAGTAGATTAAACAGATATTGTGGGCTTACTCCGTTTGTATCTGCTATTTGAGAGAGTGATTGGCTAAGCTCATACTTCATATTATGTGAGCTTAATATCTCCGCACTCTTTTCAAGTGCCAAACCTATTTTCTTTGAAAAATCTTCTAAAGAACTAAGTTCGGCATGTGAGTATGGAGCCGAACCGTAACTTTTCTCCCAGCTGTTCTTAATATCTTGGCCAAAATTTAAAAAAGTTGAGAAAGGTGGTGTAAAAGTTAAACTACCTATTAAAAATATAACCGTAAATAAGATTGCTGCCATCATATCTCTTGTAAGGACAACCATCTGTTTCGCTTGATTTTTCATATAGCTTGTGATAGGCTTCCAGTTATAATATATGTGCAATATCGTAGCAACAACAAAAAGAAGCATAAAACTGCTATGAAGATTTGCATACTGATCTTTTGATAAACCAAATAGCTGCCAATCAGACCAATTAGCTATACGCCCAGGCGGTGCAATAAAAAGCATAATTCCGCTGTATGTCATAATTACCATTGCTAAAAGCATCGTAAGAGAGGTGATCTTTTTTAAGCTCATAGGTAAACTCCTATAAATAATCTAGATAAATAATTATATATTAATATAGTTAATTGATTATTAACAAAAAGCCGAATTTAGGCTTTTTGTTAAAGTTAAAGTAGTAAAGATGTAGTATGATAAGCTATAAATGAACTTATCCAAGCAACCGAAGTGGTAAAGATAAATAGATATATCAGATATTTATATCCTCCTGCTTCTTTTGCAAATACGATAGATGCCGCAAGACAAGGAAGATAAAGTATTACAAATACCAAAAATGCTATAGCAGTCGGCAGTGGTATGTTTTTTTGTAATGATTGTATCAATAATGGTGAGTTCTCATCAACCTCATCATTATCGTTATATAAGATACCAAGAGTTGCAACTATCACCTCTTTTGCTGCAAGTCCAGTCTCTAAAGCAACTGTTAGTTTCCAATCAAAACCTAAAGGCTCAAATAACGGCTCTGTAAACTTACCTATCTGCCCAAGGTAACTATTTTCAAGCTGAACCTGCTTTGAGTCACTTATAACATCTTTTGGATAGTTTGAAGCAAACCAGATAAGCATAGAAGCCGCTAAGATAAAAGTACCAGCTTTTTTCAAATACAGCCACGCTTTATTTGAAACCATATGCCAAACTAGTTTAAATGAAGGTAGCCTATATTTTGGCATCTCCATTACAAAAGGCTCATCTCCCCCTTTAAACACAAGTACCCTTAACACCTTAGCCATCACTAAACCAAAAAGTGCACCGAAAATATATATTGCAAAAAGGATATTTCCAGAGTTTTGAGTACCAAAAAATGCTCCTACAAAAAGAACATATACTGGAAGTCTAGCACCACAGCTCATAAATCCTATGATAAAAAGAGTAATTAGTCTATCCCTCTCGCTTTTTAAAGTACGCGCCGCCATATATGCAGGAACTGAACAACCAAATCCTGTAACTAAAGGGATAAAACTTTTACCGTGAAGACCGAACTTATGAAAAAACCCGTCTAGTAAAAATGCAACCCTGCTCATATATCCAGTTGTTTCAAGTAGCGTTATACCGATATAAAGGATAATAATATTTGGCAAAAATAGTACTACTGCACCTACACCTGCTATAATACCGTCAACTATAAGCTCACGTAAAAGATCGTTCTTTATATTCTCACCAACAGCTTCACCAAACCAGCTAAAACTTGCATCTATATAATCCATAGGTATAGCACCTAACTCAAAAGTAAGCTGGAAAAGTCCCCACATTAAAAATAAAAATATAGGCAAGCCAAATATTTGATTTATAAGTATTTTATCTATCTTTTGTGTTAGATCAAGCTCTTGATTATCGCTTTTATCTTTAACAACCTCTGTTTTGATACCTTTTGCTATAGCACTATGCTCTTTTCTTCTAATATCAGCTATCTTCTTTGTATCGTGAAAAGTGTATATCTTCTCTAAAGATTCTATCATTATAGGTTGAAGCTCTAAAGATATAGGATGATCGTGTACTGCTTTATAAAAACGCTCATCCTCTTTTATCAACTTTATAGCCATCTCTCTAGGTGTTAGATCTTCATAGATAAAACCTTTTTCATTTAAAAAACTGCCAAGATCTATAATAGCCTCTTCTATCACATCGCTATATGTTATACGAGAAGGTGTTCTTTTCTCACTATCTGCAATTTCATGAACCTTATTTAAAAGCTCATCAACACCATCATGGGTATTAGCTGAAACCAAAACACAAGGCACACCTGTGATCTTCTCTAATTGCTTTACATCTATATCGATATTCTCTTTTTTAGCCTCATCTGACATATTTAGTGCAAGCACCATCTTTTTACTAAGATTTAAAAGCTGCAGAGTTAAAAACAAGTTTCTTTGAAGGTGTGTTGAATCTATTACGTTTATAATTAGATCATACTCTTCATTTAAAAGAAAATCTTTTGCAACCTTCTCCTCTATTGTAAAACCATCTAAAGAATATGTCCCTGGAAGATCGATCATATCTATTTGATGACAGTGATGTTCAAAACATATCTCGGTCTTCTCAACAGTAACCCCAGAGAAGTTACCCACCTTCATCTTAAACGATCCGCTCATTGCATTTATAAGAGCAGATTTTCCTACATTTGGCTGTCCCGCCAATACTATTTTTATCGGTTTCATATCTTTTTCACATCTATTGATTTTGCTTCTTGAAGTCTTAATGCAAGAGCCGTACCCTCACAGTCTATCTCCATCGTATTTCTTGCTAAAGAGAACTCGATCACTTTTATCTCACTATCCTCGACCACACCGAACGATGCGAATCTATTTATAAGATCTTCGTTTCCCTTTATAGAAACTATAACAGCTTTATCATTTTTCTTTAGTTCAGATAGATTCATTAGTAAACTTCCTAATTTTTTGACAATTATAGCCTTTATTTCATTAAAAAGAAATGATAATCGTTCTCATATTCAAAATTTAAGTGATTTTCTTGTAATTTTTAGAAATTCCATTTAAGCTGGCTCCATAAAAGATCGTTCGCCAGCTTTTTACCAAATTGCGTATTTGCTCCACCCGTATTCTTTAGGTATGAGATATCTAGGTTGATATTGTTACTAAACTCATAGATCACACCTATGCTGTCTTGATGTGAACTATCCTCAATATTTAGAGTATTTTTAACATACAAGGTTGAATAGAGTATCTCAAAAGGCTCTTTTTGTGAAAGCTTAGTGATAAGATATTTTCTATCGTATAGTGCTAAGTTTGAGCTTTGTATACTCTCGCGGTATAGATATTCACTGATTATGGTTAGATCACTTTCAGTTAAATACCTAAGCCCAAGTAAATACTCATCGTTGTTGATACTATTCTCTTTTTTATATTCACCGTGTATCTCAAAATTTGTCTCTAGGTTCTTTGAGATATCAAAACCTATCTTCTCATTAGCTTCGTTATTTGACACATAGATAATATCTATATCGGTGTCCATATATAAAAAGTAGGCTTTAAAAGCAATTACTCGTGAAGATTTACTTGAAAAATCGTTGTTGATATTCTCATCGCTTTTTAGATAAACCGTATCAAAAGATATATTTTTTAGATCATCTCTTTGAAGACTTTTATTATAAGAGTATCTAGCAAGTATATACCCCTCTCTTGAAGCCTCTGGATCACTTGGGTCTTTATCTCTATCAAGTACCGCTATTGGGTTTGCAAAATACCCTTTCCCCCACTTTAATGACTTCTTACCCATATCAAAGGTATGGTTTTGATTATATGAATATGATACATAAGCTTGAAAAGCATTGCTCTCTTCATCGCTATCATCATCTATCTTTGTATAGTTTGCATTTAACTGCGTGCTAAATGTAAAACTATCAAGGTAATAGTCTAGATCAGCTTCAACCTGTCCTATGTATGTATTAAAACTGCTATCGTTTATAGAGGAGTATTTAGGGGAGTTTGCATTTGTATTTTGATACTTATGCTCCCCTTTTATAAAGCCGCCAAACTTATATGGTTTTACCTCTATCTCTTCAAAGTCAAAAGAGTAATCATCGTTCGCACTTAAACCAAGAACTACGAACGATAACAGTGCAGTAACCCTAAGGCTTATACTCATCTTCTAAGCTCTTGGGCTTTTGAGATATTCTCTATAGTAAACGCTTCATCGCTAAACTTTTTTGGCTCGATCTTACCGTAAACCATTATAGATTTATACCCTTTGTAAAAAGGGCTTATAGTTTCAATCACGGCAGGTCTTACGATACCGTTTCCAAAATCCTTTATATCTTTATAATAAAGTGTTTTTATCAGCATATCTGTTGAGCTGTAGCAAGCAACCTCTTTAGGGGTTAAACTTTTATCATCCACTTTCATTATCAGCTTATCGTATGCAACTGTGTCGTTCTTTGCTTTTAGCTCTAAAACGCTCTCACCGTTCTCTTTTTTTTGTGAGATAAGATCATACTCTGTCGAGAAATCAAGTCTCATAATATCGCTGTTGTTAAAAACACCACCCACAACACTTTGCATAGATGTGATCCTAATAGCTCTTCCCACATCAGGAAGATACAGCCACATATTATCACCTAGTCTAAGAGTTGCCCTTCCCTTTTCGCTGTCTGGTTTTAAAAAAAGTGATACCATCTTATCGCTGTCTTTTCTAGCTTGATAAAGTAAGAACTCTTTTTTTGTGCCGTCTGGTTCTATATTTACAAGTTTTTTATAGCTTTCGCTCATCCCTGGGCTTAGGTTCTTATCTATTTTTACAAGTATATCGTTTGCATTTGCGCTTAAGATTGTAATAGCTATAAATAAAAATATCTTTTTAAACATTGTCTCTCCTTTAGTTACTTCTAAGCGCTTCAACAGGATCAAGCTTTGAAGCTTTTATCGCTGGCGATATTGAAGCTATCAAAGAGATCACTATAACTATTACGCTTACCGTTATCACTTGGGTAAAACTTAGTGAGGTTTCAAGCACTAGATCACTTTGTCTACCAAAGCTGTAGGTTATCTGCGCAGCATCTATACCAAATACAATTAGAACCGATATTACGCTTCCAACGATCGCACCGAATATCCCAAGCATTAAACCTTCCGTTAAAAACAGTTTTACGATAGTTTTTGGAGGTGTACCCATAGCTGATATGGTTCCTATCTCTTTTATACGCTCATATACGCTCATTATCATAACATTTAAGATCGAGATCAATACAATAGATATCAAGATGATCTGAATAGAGATGTTCATAATATCTAACATTTTTATAATATTATAAAATGGACTAAGTTTCTCCCAAGTGTGTATCTCAAAAGCGGGCTTATCTTGTTTATTTCTTTGATCACTTATAGCCTGCATAGATTTTACAGCTTTTTTTAGATCAGCCACATCTTTTAGTCTTACTACGATCTCACTAACCTCTACGCCGTTTATTCTTAGAACTTTTTTGGCATCATTGATATGGATATACCCGTCACGTCCTCCAGGACCACTTATCTGCTCAGCAATACCTGCAACTTTTAGGTTGATACCGTTTACCGAGCCTTTTTTATTGTTTGCAACAAGTACTATAGTATCACCTTTTTTGACACCCATACCCTTTGCAATGATCTCAGGCACTATTATCTCACCATCTTTTAGATTTGAACTCTCACCTTTGATCCTCTCTTTTAGTAAAGGCAGCGTTTTAAACTCATCTTTTGGGATAACACCGTTTAGTCTTATATTTGTACTGCTTACAAAGTTTGAGAACATTCCGCCAAACTTTATTCTATATGAGATACTCTCCACAAAAGGGTTATCTTTTAGTTTACCCTCTATAAACTCTACCGCTTTTGCATTTAGGTTTCTATCTAAGGGAAGGTTCTCGACCGATGCAACATAACCTTTTTTATGTATCTGGATATGCCCCATAACAGAATCCGTGATCTGTCCCACCATATAGCTTTTAAAGCTTGTAGAGAGCGCCGTATATAAAAGTACAAAGATCACACCAAGAGTGATAAGTGAAGCTGTAAGCAGTGTACGCCTTGAGTTTCTTTTTAGATTTCTAAACGATATTTTTAATATATTGTTCATGATGCAACCTTTTCATCATTTACTATCTCACCATCAACTAAAGTGATAAGTCTGTCCACGTTCGATACTATCTTCTCATCGTGCGTAGCAAATACGAAAGTTGTACCATGCTCTTTTTGAATACGCTTCATAAGCTCTATGATCATATGTGCCGTTTTACTATCAAGGTTTGCCGTAGGCTCATCTGCAAATACTATCTTTGGTTTTGTTACCAAAGCTCTTGCAATAGCAACACGCTGCATCTGGCCGCCTGATATCTTATCGGGAGTTTTATCTTTTTGATCTTCCATCCCCACCTCTTTTAAAAGGCTCATCACTCTTTGCTTTCTCTCTTCTTCTGGAAGATCTTGTATCATGATCAAAGGGTACTCTATATTTTCATATACGCTTAATACTGGGATAAGATTAAAGCTTTGAAATATAAACCCTATATGCTCGCCTCTAAAGTTAGCAAGAGCAGATTTATTCATACCATTAGTTTTGGTCTCACCGATTATTATATCACCGCTTGTAGGGGTATCAAGACAACCTAGCATATTTAAAACGGTAGATTTACCGCTTCCGCTTGGACCTATTAAGGAGACAAACTCACCTTTGTTTATAGTTAAGCTTAGATCTTTTATCACAGTTAGATCAAGCTCGCCCGCTTTATATACCTTTTTGAGATTTTTGGCCTCTATCATATTAGATTCCTATAGTAAATTTAGGAAATTATATAACTTATATATTAATAGATTGTTAATTTTTAGTAATATTATTGAATTATTTTTGAAAGATTTAGTTTTTTAAACGCTTATATGCTCTTAGCCTTACAAAGTGATTTTTTGCAATCGCTTTGCAGTCCGCACTTTTTGCATTTAAAACTATGATTTTTAGACTTAGTATCTTTTTTTAAAGATATCTTATCGCTTTTACACAGTTTTTTCATATTTCACCTCTTAAAGATAAATCTTTACGATAAAAGCCATTTATGCCCTTTATCATAACTCTCAAAATACTCAAGCTCCACACTTATAAGCTTGTTTGCTATCTTTATAGCATACTCTTCAAGCTTTTTATTTCCAACTACAGAAACCTTTTTGATCTCGCTAAAGTGTCTAATAGCAAATAAAAAGTCGCTCCATAAAGCTTTTAGTTCAACACCATCAGTTTCTCTAATATCTATTAAGATATTCATTGATGGTATATTATAGGTTTGAAGCAGTGTCTCTATTTTTTCTTCAAAAGCTTGAAACTCTTTTTGTGTTAGTTTTCCATTTATTGAAAACTCTATATAAAAGTTATGTAAAGTGATTGCGTAGTTATCACTTACTATCTCCTCTTTAGGTGTAGTCTCGATCTCTTTTTTTGAAGATATTTTCACACCCTTTTTCTCATCTTTTTTCTTATCTGGCTGATAAAGAAAATGGTGCCACAAGGAAAATCCCACAAGCCCTACGCCTGCACCGATATGAAGATTTTTCATAAATCTATTCTTCATATAAAACGAAGTTGCTACCGTTATACCCATGGTAGCTGTCATACCTATTTTGGCTATCTCCCTTTTTGTATCAAGCTCTAGTTTAGGAATTAAGCTTTCTTTTTCTTTTTCTTTCAAATTTTGCTTTTGCATTTTTCCCCGTTTCGTATGTTAATGCTGCTGTTAAAATTGCTGCTACTCCGCTTGCCACTGGAAAGAATAGTGCCATAATTAATCCTTTTTAATATTAATTCTCATAATTATAACACTATATACATAAATTATTCCTTTTAATTGATATATATTATCATTTTCAAGAAATACTACTTAACACCTTTCATAGAGTTTAATAAAAGCCCTATAGTTGTACCGTTATGTAAAACTGCCGTTGTAATCGGCGTAAATAAACCTACTGTTGCTCCAGTTAAGATCAAACTATTGATACCAACCGTTGCATTAAAGTTATTGTTTATAAGTCTCATTGTTTTATTTGCAAGCTCTTTTGCCTCTGCCACTGCTCCAATATCATCTTTTAAAAGACCTATATCTGCCGTTGCTTTTGCAATATCTGCACCCTTGCTCATACTTATACCAACATCTGCGCTCATTAGTGCAGGTGCATCATTGATACCGTCACCAATAAAAGCAACCTTTGCACCATTATCTTTTAGCTCTTTAATGATCCTTGCTTTATCTGTAGGCTTCATATTTGCATAAACCTTATCAACACCAAGCTCATCTGCTAAAGCTTTTGCTTTTGATTCAATATCACCCGTTAGCATAACGATATTTTTTGCACCTAGTTTTTTAAGACGTTTTAAGCTCTCGTGAGCATTTTGCCTAACCCTGTCTCTCATACCTATTGTTCCTAACAGCTTTTTGCCGTAACCGATATAAAGTATAGTTTTTCCATCAAGCAAACACTGTTTTATCTTCTCTTCATATTTTGAGAAATCTATCCCCTCATCATCTTCTAAAAAATGACGGCTGCCAATCACCACCTCTTTATGGTTTACAAGTGTTTTAACGCCGTGCGCAACGATAAACTCAACCTCTTCATGGTGCATATGAACAAAACCTTTTTCCAAAGCTGCTTTTACTACAGCTTCAGCTACAGGATGAAAATAGTGCTCCTCTGCACTAGCTGTTAGATTTAAGATATCCTCTTCGCTCCAATCCTTATCAAAGCTATTGATGGTCTCAACTTCTAGCTCACCATATGTAAGGGTACCAGTTTTATCAAATACGAAAGTATCGGCATTATTAAGTGCTTCAATTGATTTTGCACCCTTTATCATTATACCGTCACGCCCAGCTTTAGATATACTTGATTTAAATGCAACAGGGGTGGCTAGCTTAAGTGCGCATGAATAATCTGCTTGAAGAACTGCAGCTACACTTTCAAAATCTCTATTTATAAGATAAGCAACACCTGCTAAGCCTAAGGTTACAGGAACCAGTTTATCAGCTAGTCTTGTTGCTTTTAGCCCAACTGACGACTTTTCATTTAAAGAGCTGGCTATATAATTTTTAATACGAGCCGTTGCCGTATCTTCACCCACTTGCTCAGCCCATATTTTGATACGCCCCTCTTCAACAACAGTTCCAGAGATCACACGATCCCCTCTTTGTTTAGAAACAGGTTCACTCTCACCTGTCATTGATACTTGGTTTACTGAAGCGTTTCCGTTTATAATATGACCATCTATGGCAATAGTATCACCCGCACCAACAATTACGATATCACCAACTTTTATATCAGCTGTATCAATAAGCTCTTGGGTATATTTACCCTCTTTTTCATACTCCACCCATGCTTTTTTTACATTTGGTTTTGCAAGCTCTTTAATAAGATCATCGCTTTTATGAACAGTGGTTTCCTCTATATACTCACCAAGCTCAAGCATAGCATTTGTACTGTTTGCAGCTAGATAATCTTTTCTAGCTAAACTCACACCCACTGCCGTTGCTTCAAGAACCTTTGATGTAAGACCTTCGGTAAACAGCTCTTTTGCACCCTCAAACACTAAAGGTTTTGTAGCAAGTGAAGTTAAAACGAACTTTGCAGTATCGTTTGTGATAAACCTCTCAGCTACCAATGCCCCACTAGCTCTATAGACTCCAAGCTTACTAGGTTCTTCATCCCCTACGCACTCTATACAATCACTTAAAAAAGTATCGCAGGTCTTATACCTGTCCATATCCAGCGATCTTAAGATATCCTCGATAGTATCTAAAGCAATTCCCTTATGTTCAAATACGATAGAGCCTATTTTTTGATTGATCCTAACACTATCTATACCGTCGATAGACTCTAAATAGTTCACTAAAGATGAAAGGTTATAATCATCTTTTAGCTTATCGCAATATAGTCTAACTCTTTTTTTTGTTTTATGTAAAACTTTTATATTACATGCCATTTAAACTTCTTAGTTTACCGATTCTGCTTCCATTTCAGCTTTGGCATCCTCAAATCTCTCTTTCATCTCTTCAATACCTGCGCTAAATAAAGCTCCACCCTTTGCAACTGTTTTAAAAAGAGTTTTTTGAGCATTTTCATTTGTAAGTAGATATGCACCTAATGCACCAACTGCAGCACCTATTAAAAACTTTTGCGTATCAAAACTACCTAATAGATTTGGTGTTGTAGTGGTATTGTTTATATACGGGTTTTGATTTACTAAATTTACATTATCGTTTGTATTTATATACGGGTTAGTACCTATTGAACTGTTTTGTTCCATTATTCTTCATCCTCATTTATATTTTCTTCTAATAAAAATCTTTCTTCTATTTTTTCACTTACTTTTTCAACGGCATATACTCCTGCCATACCTATAGATACGGCTGTTAACATACCAAAAATATTCCCCTGCCCCATATAGTTTGCGGCAGCTATCGCACTTCCTGTTGCGATACCCCCTTGAGCACTTAGTTTTAAAGAGTCACTTATCGCCTCTTTTTTATCTATCTCACCCTTTAGGTATTTATTATAGTTTAATGCTCCCGCAAGTGCTCCGGAAGCCAGAGCACCGCTTATCACATGACCGGTTACGCTTCTAGCCTCTCCGGTATCAACACTTAAGCTAGGTATATTAGCAGCCATCTATTCTCCCTTAGCCTCTATCTTTTCACTATCTTTACTCTTTAAGCATTCAACCTTCTCATCTACATTTGCCTTTACATCTTTTGCAAACTCTTTTGTTTTTTCAAAACCGCTCTCAGCTGCCTCTTTTACTTTTTTAGCACCGCTTTGCACACTTTTTCTGATCTTTTTATTGTTATTGTAAGCTACAACTGCAACTGCACCTGCCGCTACTCCTGCTATAAAAGGTAACATCTTTTTCTCCTTGTTTTAGATTTAAAAAGCTATATATTTACTTTTTAGATTTTTTATTTTTCTTTAACATAAACACTAATACTCCACCGATAACGGCTCCCACTGCAAAAGGAACTAAAGGCATCTATATCTCCTCGCTTTGTTTCTCATTTATCATTTGTCCTAACACACCTGCGCCTATAGCACCCACCAAAGCTCCGCCTATAAAAGATAGGTTTGTGTTTCCAAGAACTTTTAACATATCCTCTTGACTTACTTCACCTGCAGCAAACTTAGTAGCCATTGCACTAAACTCATTCATCTTTGCTATGCTCTCATCAATATTATGCATAGAAAAGTTTTGATATATATCATTTGTATCAACTGCACCGTTTATATGCTCTGCTACTTTATTTCTAAAAGCTGGTAGGTGGTTATTGTATGAAACTGCTTGAAGCTGATAAAGAGTATCTAGAACATCAGGATACTCTTTAGAGTAAGAGATAAGATTATCATACATCTTTACATTATCTAGCTCGGCAGCTACTCCTATCTCACTAGCTTCCAAAATAGAATTAGGGGTTTCTATCTTATCTGCCCAATCATTTATAGGAGCAGGTACGTTATATTTTTGAAGCAGATGCATTAAAGCTTGATAGTGCCTTACCTCTGCTTCAATAATATTTGAAAACGGAGGGATACTTCCAAACTTCTCTATAGTTTTTTTATAAGTCTCATATGCATGATACTCATCATAAACTGCTATTCTAAGAACTTGATGTAATATAGGCTCATTATAGTTCGGATCAACCCTAAGCCCTACTAAAAGATCCTCATCAAAGTTCTTTTGTACCTGCTCTACGAACTCTTCTTGTTTTATATCCTCTTGCATCTATACCACCTCTTTTGATAGATCATTTATGATCTTGACTAAATTTTCTAAATTGTTTTGCTCCAGTAGATCTTTCCATAAATGATCTGGAAATATAGAGTTATCATACTTTATAGTGATAGAGCCTATTATCTTATTTATTTTTACTTTTTTTATCCCGTTTATCTTATTTGGGATATCCTCTATATCTTCTATGGTTATACTACCGCTTTGCTCTTTTATCTTAGGGCTTACCCTAACTCTTATTCTACCTTTCGTATGGTGGATTAGAGTTAGATAAGAGCTTATCTCTACCAACTTCTCTGCAGTTACCAAATCTTTTCCTTTTTTAAAATTTTTCCTTAATAGATTTAACCGTTACTTAAAATAGATTAAGAGTTATTATCAATAGCTAGTCTTGATGAGTTAGCCATAATACCAACCGTATGACCTATATGTATAAGTCCAGCTCCAACAGGTGTTAATATACCCACTGCTGATAATCCCACACCTATAAGGTTTGTTCCAGTACCTATCCAATAGTTTTGATTTACTACGTTTAAAGATTTTTTACTAAGGTCATATAGGTTTATTACATCCTCAGGGTGTGAGTGAGTGATAGCAATATCAGAAACAGCTATTGCAGCTTCACTTCCACCTGCAGCAAAAGAGATAGCAACATCTGCTTTACTCATAGCATAAGTATCGTTTACACCGTCACCAACCATAACAACCTTGTCGTATGTTTTTTTAAGCTCCTCAATTGCATCAGCTTTACCCTCTGGAGTTTGGTTAGCAAAAACAGTATCAAAATCGTACTGCATAGCAAAAGCGTTTGCTACTTTTACCTCATCACCCGTTAAAAGTGCAATATGCTTAACACCTTTTTCCCTAAGTGCTTGTATCATCTCTTTTGTTCCTGCTCTAACCTCATGGTTAAATGCTAGTACACCTAAAAGCTCTTTATCTAGTACGATATAAACTACCGTTTTACCCTCATTTAAAAACTTTGTTGCGATCTCTTTATGCTCTTTTGTTGATATTTTAAATCTTGAAAGAAGTGCTTTATTACCCACTAGTAAAGTTTTATCCTCAACTTGTGTTTTTACTCCGTATCCAGGTAATACATCTACCATTAAAGCTTGATCGATTTTAATATTTGATGCTTTTGCATACTCTATAATAGAAGTAGCTATAGGGTGTGAGTTTCTATACTCTGCCATTGCAGCGTATCTTATTAAACTCTCTTCGCTGATCCCGTTTAAAGCAACTATATCACTAATAAGAGGTTTTCCTGTTGTTAAGGTTCCAGTTTTATCAAAACAAAACACTTCGGCTTTACTAACATTCTCTAAAGCGTCTCCCCCTTTTATCAATATCCCCTGCTTAGCACCGTTTGCAATACCACCACTTATAGCAGTTGATGCCGCTAGTACCGTTGCACAAGGACATGACATAACAATCATAGTTGAGAAAGCTGCCGTAACTGATCCTGTTAAAAACAGTGTTCCAACAGTTAGAATAGTACCTAGTTTTAAAAGCTGATTTGCAAGCCTATCTGCTTCAAGTTCACTTGGAGATTTTTGCATTAAAGAGTATTCAACCTCTCTCATGGTTCTTGCAATATATGTCGAGTTTCCTAATGCGCTCACTTCTACATAAACCCTACCCCTTTCACAAACGGTTCCTGCAAACACCTCATCATCTTTTTGTTTAAAATCAGGCTCGCTTCTACCGTTGATAATAGCTTCATTTATCTCTGCACTTCCATCTATGATAATTCCATCAACAGGTATCTTCTCACCGCTTCTACAAACTACTTTATCACCTAATCTTAAACTATCTATATCTACTTCCACCTCAACATCATCTTGAAGCACATATACGCTTTTTATATCTAGTTCCACTAGGTTCTTAATCTCTTCACGTGATCTATTTGCTATATATTCCTCTAAAAGCATACCGCCCCTTAAAATATATATGATCTCAAAGGCTGCCGTTGCTTCACCGAAAAATATAGCTAAAAGAAGTGTTGCACTCATAAAGGTATGAAGAGTAAATCTATTTTCTTTTATATCCTCATATGATTCTTTTAAAAGAGGAATTGCAGCAACTATTGCAACTGCTGCCACTAAACTTAAAGGACCTGCGGCTATTGTAAGACCCATAATATTTTCCGCAACAAAGATATAAACGGCATAACCACTTAAAAGTGCAAACTCAAAAAGTTTCCTTTTCCAAGTTTTTTCATCATGTTTTTTGATATTACAACTGCTGCAACTGCTTCCTCCACAAATTGCGTAGCTGGCTGGTACTGATAATGAAGGGGTGATATTAAAAAGTTTATTTAACTTTTGAAGTATCTCATCTAATGAGATATCTAGTTTATGTTTAAACACTATAGAGTTTGCTTTTATGTTTTCTCTAAAAGAGATAAATATATCCTCAAACTCTTTTTCCATTAAAGATATATTTGTCTGTGACGCAAATATATCAGATTTTAATCTTACTCTATTTCCCGCAATACTCTTAACTGCAATCTCATTTTCCATCTCTACACTCTTTACATATCCCGTACATGATCATATTGTGACTTTGCAGTTTAAATCCTCTAGAATCAGCAACCTTTTCTTGAAGGTTTTCTATCTCTTTATCTACAAACTCAACTATCTTTCCACATTTAATACAGATCAAATGATCATGATGCGCTTTTAGGTTTAGCTCATAAACCTTACTATCGTTACCTTTTATTGTAATGGTTCTAACCACTCCCATCTCTTCAAAAAGGTTTAATACTCTATATACGGTTGCTATTCCTATATTCACCTTATAATCTTTTTTGATCCTTTGTTGAATATCATCTGCACTTAAATGGTTCTTACATGTAAATAGAAGCTTAAGCACATACTCCTTTTGAACAGAGTTGTTTAACCCTAGATTATTTATCATATCTCTAAATTTCAACAGATACTCATCGTATGTTATATTTAGAATCCCCTCCATCTATTCCCCTTAGACTTACATTTATTTTAAATTTGATAATTATTATCATCATTGTAATGGAACTTAACTTTATTTATACTTAATAATGATAATAGATATCATATGAATAATTATAGAGATTTTGCACCTAAGCAAGGCATATAAAACAAAAGATATACTCCTTGTATTAAATTGTATTTAAATTTTACAAAAGCCTAAATATAGGCTTTTGTAACTTTAGTAGTTTTTTAAATATTTTAAAAGTTTCTCACCGAATACAGAGCTATTTGGCATAAAATAGCTACCATGATGGAAGAATGGATCAAGTGCCGTTACCACAAGTCTTCCTCCATAATAATCATCTAGTTCGAAATATATCGAAGCATCCTCCTCTTTATGACGAACTGCAGATCTTGCTCCTGTTGGAATTTTATAGCCGTCATGGAAATGCCAGATCATATCTTTAAAATTAACCTCGTTAAATAGTGGATGGTTCTCATCATCAACCTTTAATTGAAACTTCTCATCATTGGTATTTAACCACCACCAATAATTAAAAGGAAGATTTATCCCTTCAATATCTGGAAGCCATTTATAAGGCTCGTTTCTTGCCATCACCACTAGTGTTTTACCTTGCGCTAGAAAATCCATAAACATCTCTTTATTTTGCATATGATGGTTAATATTACTTAAACAGGTTACGATAAGTACATCTATCCCCTCAAGATCAGCCTTTGTGATCTTTGGATAATATATCACTCTTTCAAAGTATTGATTAAAAGGCTCTTGGTGTAAAGCCACAAGATTATATGCCGTTCCATTATCTAATATTGCTATCTTATTCATCTTAAGCCTCCAGCCATTCAACTATATTTGTAAACGCTTGCGCACCCTGCGGATCATCATCCTCAAAGCACATCCATATATCATTTCCCGAATGCACATAAAGCGTACCGCCATTTGATGTCTCATACTCCCAATCACAAGGAACCTCGCCCCCTCTAAATCCTAAAATAGCTTTAGCATTTTGCGGCATTGGGTTTCCACCTCGTCCAAAAAATCCTGCAACACCGTGTCTAAGGTTTAGCTCATCAGTTTTAAAACCTCTATATATAGGGTGAGCTCCAAGCTCTACAACTGCAAAGTCATACATATTAGGTTCACTCATAGGCTCAAATACACCAAGCTCATCCATAAAAGGTTTTATAATATGCCCGTTAAAAAGCAGTTTTCTACCTTCACTTAAAAACTCTTGTATCCTATCTTTCATCTCTAAAAGAAGGTATTGATCTATATGCATACTAAGGATGATCCCTTTATATTTTTTTAGATCGATATCTACAAGATCATATTGATTTATCACATCAAACTTATCTTTATGTTCAGCCGAGTTCCAAAACTTTTTAGCTTGTGCTTGTCTTGGAATACTTACTACAAATAAAAACTCTTTATCCATTTTTTTCCTTTTTATACATGCCATCTAGGGAATGTTCTTTTTTTACCGTCAAGATGTAGTGATGTAAAGTTCACTCCAAAAAGTGAAAATAGTTTTTCATCATGCATCATCTCATGCGTATCACCAAACTCGCTTTGTGCATCCCCTTTTAAAAGAAGTGTTTTATTGGAAACTGCCAAAGCGTGATCTGGATAATGCGATGTCATCAATACGCTAATACCGTACTTTTCGTTTAACATCGATATTAGTTTAAGCATCTGATTTTGTCTACCCACATCAAGATGAGATATAGGCTCATCCATGATCATCAGCGGAGGGAAAGTACAAAGCGCACGCGCAACCATCACTAGCTGCATCTCACCGCCGCTTAGTTCATTATAAACTCTATCTTTTAAGTGGCTCACCCCTACTATATCCATAGCCTCATCAACCGCGTCCATATCCACTTTTTTAGGTTTAGAGAACATTGAGATATTTGAGTTTCTCCCCATAAGCACAACCTCACCTGCACTAAATGCAAAGGGGTTAGTCTCTTTTTGAGGTACATACCCTATATATTGCGCTCTTTGTTTATTGTTTAAAGTATGAAGTGAGCTACTTCCGTAGTTCACTTCACCTTTTTGAAACTCTAAGATACCTAGAATATTTCTAATAAGTGTAGATTTACCCACACCGTTTACCCCAAGTATAGTTACAGTTTTACCCTTTTTTACATCAAAATTTAGATCATTAAAGATACTCTTCTTTGCAAAACTAAATGCCAGATCTTTTACCTCTAGAACCATTTTTTACCCTTTGTCATAAGAAGTGCTCCAATAAGAGGTGCACCTATTAATGCAGTTAAGATACTTAACGGTATCTCAGCAGCCGTAACGCTTCTAGCAACGGTATCTACAACTATCATATAAAGTCCGCCGATAAGTACCGATGATGGTATCAAAGATAGATGGTTTGCACCAAACACCATCCTTGCAATATGTGGAATAAGTAAACCTACCCATCCCACGATCCCACATGTAGCAACCGAAGCTGATGTTATAACCGTAGCCGATACGATTATTACCGCAGTTAAGAACTTAACACGCTCACCTAAGAATATAGCCTGCTCTTCACCTGTTGAGAGTATATTTATCTTCCATCTTAAAAGATATAGAATCAAGATACCGATAAACGATATAGGTATTAAAAATAGTAGATCGTTCCAGCTTGTTCCACTTAGACTTCCCATAAGCCAATAAACGATAGTAGGTAGTTTATCTTCAGGATCAGCTGCATATTTTATAAGTGAGATCAGCGCAGAGAATATTGCACCAACGATAATACCAGATAGAACCAGCACTAGAATAGATTTTTTATTTGCACGGCTTCCTATAAAATATGTCATGGTTACGGCTAATAGTCCAAAACCAAATGCTCCAAACTGCACCCAGATAAGTGATTCAAATAGTATTATCATTAGTGCAGCTCCAAAACCTGAACCAGCTGCCACACCCAAGATATTAGGTCCAACCAAAGGGTTTCTAAAAAGACTTTGAAAAGCTGTACCTGCAACTGCAAGTGATGCTCCAATAAAAAATGCTGCAATTATTCTAGGAAGACGTATATCATAGATGATAGTTTCATGTATAGAAGAGGCAGGCTCTCCCATGAACACCTGCCATATATCGTTAAGGCTTAAAGAGAATCTTCCAATACTAAGTGCGACAAGCATAGCAAGCACAATAGAGCCTATTAAAACAATATATCTCATCTATTTAAAATTTCCTGTTGACCTTGGATTTAAAATAGCTGATATCTCTTTTTCATTTAATGCATATTTATACATATGATTAAAATGTTTTTTTATCTCTTTATCTATACTATAATCAAAAAGATTTGGATGGTTTTTCTGAGCCATCCATTTAAGCATTAGTGAGCTATCTGCACTTGGTGGATACCATCTATACTGACCTAAAGGTATCTTATAAACACGCTTATTTTTAACGGCACTTATTGCAGACCAATCTTGCCCCTCGATCCTGTTTTCATATAGATCTTCAGGCATAGTTTCACAAAAGTTTGAGATATAGATCACTTCTGGATTCCAAGCAAGAACCTGCTCCATACTAACACTTGCACCCCTTGGTGAAGTTTTAATATCGCTTGCAACATTTACCGCACCCGTATTATTTAACCAAAACTGTGCAAACGATCCCTTACCAGTTGCGCTTAACTGCTCAACATTAAAAAAGATCAAACCTTTTGGCTTTTTTTCAACCGGGATACTCTTTGTTTTTGAAGATATCATATCTAGAGTACCCTCAAAATCGTTTAGTATAAAGTCAGCTCTTTCTTTATTATCAGTAAGCTCACCTAGAGTTGATAACGTATCTTTAAAATACTCATGGAAGTTTTTACCTGCACCAAGAGTTAGCATTACTGGAATCCCTAAAGACTCTAACTGCTTTACTGATTTTTTTTGAGCAGCTATTTGAAACACTACGCTTGGATCAAGTTTTATAAGCTCTTCGATATTTATATTAAATCCACCCTTTATAAAAGATACATCAGCACTTTTAAACCCTGGTGCCATCTTTTTTAAGATAGAGCTTTTCCAAGCTTTTTTACTCATAGGGTGCATACCAACTATATTTTTATCATCATTGCTTACAGCATAGATCATAGCAGGCAGAACAACTGGAGCCGTAACTATTCTATTGTTTGATTTAACCTCAACCGATCTTCCTGTAGGATCGGTAACCTCTTTTGCACAAAGATCTAAGCCAAGAGCCAAGATCAATGCAGCTAAAATACTTTTTTTCATATATTTTCTCCTTGTCTATAAAAAAACCACTTGGGATAGTACGATCGTAGTAAGCATGGCAAAAAAGATACCATGGTGAAGATAGATTCCAAAACCGTTTATATGGTTGAACTTTGCAATTAAGTAAGGTACAAAATAAAATAGTGAAGCTATAGTAAGCCCCATCATAGCTTTGATAATAAGTAGAATATTAATGCTATCTTGATACTGCGAAAATAGAAATAAACCGCTTAGTATTAAAAAAACATTATTCACTTTTATAATAGATCTTGTTCTAGCACCAACTACACTTTCAATACTCTTATACGCATCTGCACTCATTGTTTTACTAAGAGCAGAGAATATAAATGTTTTATATCCAACTGCTGCGACATAAAAAAGCATTGTAGTGATATGAACTATCTTTACAATAACAAATAAACTATCCATCTACTCTCACTTTGACCTATCGGTATATCTTTTATCTTTTGGGATGATCCCTGCTTCAAGTTTCATCTGCGCCAATCTTTTTTGCAATTTTTTTAAATCGATCTTTTTATCGACCATAATATCCCCTTGTGATTATTTGTATGTGATCTTATTGATCATTTTCCATTGCTCTGGAGTTACAATTTTTTGAAAAGCATTTAAAGCATCGATTCTGCTATCCATTGCTTCCCTTTTAAGTTTTGCGATCTGATCTAGAAGATCTTTAAGATCATCTTTCGTTTTACCTTTAGCAACAGCTCTTTGAACCTTTTTTTGAAGCTGAAACGCGTCTCTCATTTTCCCCTGAAAAATAGGTGCATGTACAGCTTTAACCTCTTTTGCGATTCTTTGCTTTTGCTCTTTTGTAGCTTTTATTTTTCCTGTTTTTACAAACTTACCTGGATGTGGTAAAAGCACAAGCTCATCAATTCTAAACTTATTGCTTTTTTGCTTTCCAGCACCGTAAAGATTAGCACTTAAAAATAGTGCCGCCGCTAATAATATAATTTTTTTCATCTTACCTCTTTCCTAAAATTTTTAAGTCGTATGTTCTTGTCATATCGTAAGAGATAAAGTTAGAATCAAGAATATGAGCTATCTCTAAAAACTGATCAATATCTGCTTTTGCAACACTCTTTTGATTTAGTATTGAATTGCTTTGTTCATCAAACCTAAAACTATCAAACCTGCTGATCTGCTCTAAAATAATCCTATTCATAACTTACCCCTTAGAGATTAAAGAATATCGCCTTTTATTGATTCACACCAAGTTTGGATCCTCTCATCACTTAGTTCGCTTTGATTATCCTCATCTAGTGCAAGCCCCACAAAACTATCATCAACTTGAGCTTTTGAATTATCATGCTCATACCCCTCAACCGACCAGCTTCCGATCACATTTGCTCCCTTACTTACAACCTGCTCGTAGATAATACCCATAGCATCAACATATTCATCTGCGTATCCGTCTTGGTCACCAAGTCCAAAAAGAGCTACGGTCTTACCGCTAAAATCTAAAGAGCAAAACTCATCCCAAGCCTCTTCAAAATCATCTTGAAGCTCACCGTCACCCCAAGTTGAGCAACCTATGATCACTTTTTCAAACTCGCTGATCTTATCCATACCGCTAAAGCTGATATCGAATGTTTTGATATCACCAAGTTCTTTTGCGATCTTGCTTGCCGCCTCTTTAGTATTTCCCGTACTGCTTGCATAAAATACTGCCGTAGCCATTTTGACTCCTTTATTTGATCTAATTATTAATAGAAGAGGATATGATCCTTTGATCACTATCCACCACCATCTTACAAAACATATCATCTCCCTTAAAGCATTGTGAGTCTTACACCTTATATAGGACGGGTTATGAACAACCCGATACTTTTAGTGCTTTATCAATTTTGCTTTACGCAAATAATTTAGGAGAATGATTGACAAGATTGAAAACCTATTGGCTATCAATTCAAACGGTGCAAAACTCACATTTAGTAAAGCTGTAATGTTTTACTAAATCTAAGTTTTACTCACTCCAAATATTAATAATCAGTATCATTAAATATCCCAAAAAGAGTGAGCCCTGTACGACGAAATTTAAGGAAGTACAAAAAATAAATTTCGAAATCTAGGAGAGATATATCCGTACAAAACTCACATAAAACAAACGCTTACGTTCGCTTTATCTAAGCTCTACGGCTAGAGTTTTGGCTAAACCAAAACTCTATAAATCTATCTTTCTTAGAATGCCATTGATACTTTTAGGTTCATAACTGTATAGTCATCTGAACTATCAGAGTTTAAGGCTTTTACACCATCACCGCTGATATTTGCATATACACCGCTTAAAGTTGTTTGCTCACCTAAAGCGTATTCAAAACCGATATCATACTCAGTTGCACTCTCATCTAAAACATCTGCAGATACTAAAGTAAGATTTGCAGTTAATTTATCACTTACAGGATAAGAGATAGGAAGTGCGATAGCTGAAGTATCTTTTGTAGTAGATGAGTCGATATTACCATCTAAGATCTCACTTACAGCAAAATCGCTTCCACCTTTCATACCATCTGTTAAAGATGCATAACCAAGACCAACAGATAAACCGTTATCAAACTCTTTTCCTAGACTTAAGAAGTAACCAGTACCGTCAAAATCCTCACCAATATCCATATATTCAAATGCTGTATCGATACCTGCAATATCACCTAAGAAATATGCACCTACGATCTTTTGCTCTTTTTCACTAGCAAGATTATTGTTTACGATAACTTGACCATATTTAACACCCATTGCATAACCGTTGAACTTAGTATCAAGTCTAAATACGTTTGCATCTTTATCGCCGTCACCATCGTTAGCTTTTTTCTCAGTAAGTTTTTTTCTAACATATTTAAAAGTAGTACCTTTTGCGATTGGAACAGTGATAGCTGTTCTCCATTGTGAATCAGCTGACCAGAATGCATCTGTACCGTATCCACCATTCTCTTTAAGACCAGCCATAATATGAACTTTTCCGCCCATTAAAGGTGCTTTTACGTAAGCTTCTGCCGTTTCCATATTTGCTGTATTATCTGCAGTTGTTGAAGTATCAGCTTGTATACCATCAAATACTACGAATTTTGAGTGAAACTCAATACCATCTTGATTTACTGCATCAACATATAGATTTACTTCTGTTTCATTATATGCGTTTTTTGTTTTATCCGTATCTTCTGTTTTATATGTAATCTCAGCATCACCGCTAACATTTAAGTTTACGTTGCTTTCGATATTTGCTGCACTTAAGCATGTTCCTAGTAGTGCACTAGCAAGTGTAAGATTTCTAATTTTTGTAATCATTTTATTCCTTAATATTAAAAATTTATGGTAATATTAAGGCACGGTATATTTAATATCGTACCTAGTTTTGCAGATGTAAAGTTTGTCGCCAAACTATCACTTTACATCTGCACCTTATACTGAACCCTTAAAACTAATCCTAGATTTAAGAGATTTATTTCATTGACTTCGCTTCAACCCAGATAACTGCATCTTGACTTAGCTCTTTACCTTTATAAGATTTATCGCTACCTACACCAAGTGCACAAAATCCCCAAAAACCAGCTTTTGGAAGTGCAAATGTAAACTCACCGTCTTTATTTGCTTTGATTGTCATAGTTACGAAAGAATCTTGAGGTGCTTCAACAAATGATGGACCCATTTTATTGTTTTTCATATCTACATCTCTGTTTAGATACTCAACTTCGATCTCAGCGTAAGGCACTCTTACACCATTACTTTTTACAACACCGGTAAAGCTACCACCTTCCCATATTGCATAAGGTTTTGTTAAAGGCACGATCTCAGCTTTTAATCCAAGCTCAGAATCCCAATCCGTAGGTGCACCTGCAACATTGATAACTGTTTTAGTGATCTGTTGAATATATGCATCTTCGTTTGCTTCAAAATATGGAACAGGTTTCATAATAAATAGGTGATCACCCATTTTTCTAGCTTTATATTTTGACTCAAAACCTTTACCGCTATTGTGGTTTCCTTGAAAAGTGATCCCTTTTAGAGTATCTTTTAGATTAGTTTTTTTACCCTTTTGGATTACGTAAAATTCTTCTACACCAGCCATATCCATAGTATGCTCATCTGCAAACGGGTGAGTAAATACATGTTTGAACTCAATAGTTTTACCCTTCTCTAAAGCCGTATTTGGAGTATACACCATTTGGAAATGTGCTAATGCACTACTACTCATTATTGTAACTGCCGCAATTGAACTTATAAGTGTTTTTTTCACATTTTTTCCTTTAATTATAATAATCAATATCATTGAATAACGATTATTTTTACTAAGTCTTAAAAAGACTTAGCACCAAATTATTCTGTAATATCAGAACCTTTGATATGAACCGAATGACCTTCACCAGCACTAAATACTGCCGTATAATCACCATTTGGCTTTTTAAAAGTCACTTCGCTATCTTCACTCATTTTAGAAGTAAATACTTTTTTACCGCTTTGTTCTACAAAGAACTCAACACCGCTTGCGCTACTACCGTCACTAAAACCGCCTTCGCAAGTTATAGTTCCGTCACCGTTATCGAAACAACTCATTATCGCTGTATGTGCAAATAATGAAGTACTTGAAACAAATACTAATCCCGCTAATGTTTTTTTAATCATTGCTATACCTCCTTTGCAAGATTTTTTTCATAAACGTCATATCTACCGTTTATTTTTGAGCTTTTTCTAAATCCGCCCTTCCAGTTGATCTGTTTAGTAGGATAGAATCCTAAAGCTAAAGCTATCAACACTGTGATGATATAAAAATATGTCATCGCTTCCACTCCGCTAAGTGCATAAGCACTACCTAATGTAAACACGGTTGATGAAACTACAACACCAAGTGCTACAGGGAAGAATATTGCAAACAACATCCATCTATAACCTCCTGCTTGCATCTTAACAACTATCATTGTCGCGATACAAGGTGGAGTAAGCAGCATAAATATGATAATAGCCGTAGCATGAAGCGGTGTATATCCACTATTTAGTGCCATCGCCTCTTCTGCTCTCATATCATCCGCTTTATTGTTCTCATATAAAGAACCAAGTGTTGCAACCGCACTCTCACGCGCTGCAAATGAACTTAAAAAAGCTACGTTGATCTTCCAATCAAACCCTGCATATTGAGTTATAGGCTCAATAGCACGACCCGCCATACCAAGAAGTGAGTTCTCAACTTTGATATTTTTTATATCTCTAAGTATCCTTTTTCTTTGTTTAGAAAGTTTTCTAAGGATCTTATTTATTTTTCTAGCCTCTTTATCCCTTTTTGGTTTAATAAATTTAAAGAATGCTGCATTTTTAGTTTTAAACTCTTCATCAACAGCTAAAGCTCCATCTTTTGAAGTGGTTATCATCCTTTTAGATTTATATCCATCATAATAGTTTAAAAGTGCATACACTTCCTCTTTTGTATCAACCTCTTGATAATACTTAGACTTTTGAGCTTTTTTATCAAAAGTATTTAGTGCTACTTGCGCTTTATTATCATATTTTGCTTGTGTCTGCTCATCAAGCCCAGGGAATTGAAGCATTGCAAAAAGTACAATTGCAACTGCTAATACGATAGTTACAACCTTTTTAATATATACCCATACCCTCTGTGCTGCTCTTATAATCACACCTTTAAACGTAGGCATATGATAAGGTGGCAGCTCCATTACAAACGGTGCCGTTTCTCTTGTCTTTAAAACACTTACCGTTAATAGTTTTGCAACAATAAAAGCTACAAATAGTGTTACCGTTGATATAAAGAACATCATCAGAGCCATATCTGGTTTAAAAAATGCTCCAAGAAGTAAGGTATAAAAAGGAACCTTAGCTAAACAGTTCATATATGGAACTGTTAGGATAGTTGCCATTCTAGCACGCTCATCTGCTATACCTTTGGTTGCCATAACACCAGGAACCGCACAACCGCCTACCATAGCTCCACCAAGTACTAAAGGGAGTGTTGATTGACCGTGTAAGCCGAACTTTTTAAATATCCTATCTAGAATAAATGCCATCCTAGGCATATATCCCACATCTTCCATAATAGCTATCAAAGCAAATAGTATAAAAAATATCGGTATATAATTCATCAATGCATTTGCACTATTTACCATCCAAACACCAAAATCGGTTATCATAGGTACATCTATAAACTCCGCTTCAGGAAGCATATCTATTACAAAGTTTTTAAAAGCGGCAAGTATAGGCCAAGTATAATCTGTAAGCTTATATCCCCATACGATCGATATCTCATAAACTAAGAACATAATAAGTATCAATAAAGGGATTGCTAAATATCTATTTAATACTATCCTATCAGCTTTATCTGTTAGTGTTTCTTTGTTTTTATTGTTCTCTTTTACCGCTTTATGGTATATGATATCCGCAGAGTCATATCTAAACGATGCAAGAAAAGATACTACATCTTTATCATATTTAGTATGGAAATTATCCTCTTGAACTTTTACGATCTCAGTTATATCTTCCACTTCAGTTTTTAGATGATCTATAATAGTTGTATCGTTTTCAAGTACCTTTATAGCCATCCATCTTTTATTTAATGGTGTTGAGCTGTACTTTATCTTCTCTTCAATATTATTGATGTGGGGTTCAAGCTCTTCATAGTTGATCTTAAACTCTTCGTAGCTCTCTTTATTTTCATAAACATCAGTAATACTTTTCATAATAGCATCGCCGCCGATACCTTTTGCACCGCTAGCTTCAACTACTGTAGTTCCAAGCATCTGAGATATCTTTTTAGAATCTATCTCAATCCCTCTTCTATCTGCTACATCCATCATATTTAAAACAACTACAACAGGTATCCCTATTTCTAAAAGTTGAAAAGTTAGATAAAGATTTCTTTTTATATTTGATGCATCTACAACATTTACAATAACATCAGGGCTCTCATCTATTATAAACTCTTTTGCAACTCTCTCTTCAAGTGAAAAAGAGCTAAATGAGTATGTCCCAGGAAGATCGACCATCTCAACCTTATAATCGCTGTATTTAAAAAATCCTGTTTTTTTATCAACCGTTACACCAGGATAGTTCGCGATATGTTGTTCAATACCGCTCACCATATTAAATATGGTTGATTTCCCGCAGTTTGGTTGACCTGCGAGAGCTACTTTAATATTTTTCATATATCCTCAACCTCAATAAGCCCAGCTTCACTTTTTCGTAAACTAATATGGTAGTTATGTATCTTTAACTCCATAGGATCAAAAAGAGGTGCTTCTCTTATAACCTCAACAACGGAACCTGAAACAAAGCCCATATCCAATAGTTTATGCATTAGCTTACCAGAAGTATGTAGTTTTGAGATCTTTACTTTCTGACCACTTAACGTAGTATTTAACCTAGTTCCCATATTGTTTTTCCTCTTTTTATTTACAATTATAATAATTATTATCATAATTGTAGCGGTTAAAAGCTTTACTTATACTTAACATTTAAACAAGTTATAATCTAAAAAGTTATTTCTTGAAGTTTTTTAAACTTTTTATCAAAAACGACTGCATAATAGTTCTTACCGTCATCATAACGGATAAGATAATTAACAGGATTTGAGATAAGTTTTAGCTTCATAGTTTTATAATCAAAACCTTTTAGTTCAAGTTTTATAAACTCGAAATCCCAGTTAAGTAGATAAAAACCACCTTTTTCATCTATGGCGTATCCACTTAATAGCTTTTGTCTATTCTCAGATAGTTTTATATATACAATCTGTGTTCCTTTTGGGTGTTCAATCTCTTTTATAAATAGATTATTATCGTATCTTTTTAAATTATACAGCTTATGCTCACTATCTTTGATAATATACCCAAGATCGTAAGGTTTCATATTGGTAGCCTTACCCCAGATATTTAAAGCGGGATATTTAAATCCCCTCTCATCAAGCATTTTACTTATATCTTCACTAAGAGTTTTTAATAAACCATGATCATAATCAAACACCTTTACCTTTGAGCTTATGCTAAACATCTTTTCAGGAAAAGTGATCATACCCTTATCGCTTCTTGGATTAAATAAAGGGTATAGTTTTAACTCTAAAGGTTTTAGATATTTTGGATTGTAACTAAACCCAAGCCTTGAGCTTTTGATAACACTTTTTTTATAACTATTACCCTCAATTACTACAGGCAGTTTCCCTTGTATATCTAGGTTTCTCCAATAAACAAAGGGTAGATAAGACTCATATGTTTTTTGATCAAATGTTGTTTTATCTTTTACACCATACTCAAACCTATGATCACCGAAATTCTTTTGATATACAAAATCTTTTAGGATATTGGAATAAAATATATAATAATGATTGAACTCTTTTTCATAGTTTTGTTTATAGTTGCTAAAAGAGTTAAACCCTATCAATAAAACAGCTGCTACAACACCTATCTTAAACATAGGTGTTTGTAGTCTTTGCTGTTTAATAGAGTATAAACTATCAAGGACCATAAACGGTATAAACACCGCTAAATATACCCAGATAGTATCTAGAATATTATACTCATCTTTATAAAAAGCAAAAAGAAAAGCTAAAGTAAAAAAGAGTTTTAAAAATGATATAGACGGCTTTTTTTCTATAATTACGGCACTTAGTCCCATATATACTATGATCGAGCCAAAACTATATGCCGCCATATCTTTTAAAACAATAGATAATATAATAGATGGATAGTATAGATATACTATAAAAGAGATAGCTGCAGCTAAAACTACACAAAGCATCAATACAAAACCGCTTCCTATCAATAGATGTAAAAATATCACATTTTTCATATCTAAAGGAAGGTGGGTGATTATCTTGATCCTATTTGCTATCCTCTCAGGCAAAAACTGAGCTAAAGATACCGCAGCAGCTATTAAAAGAAAAAGATAGATAAAACTATAATAGGGTTTATCATCAAGGTAAGCAAACTTATACCATACCATAGACTCAGGCTCATGGGTTGCAAAAGTAAAATCTAGATCAAACCAGAAATATCCTAAAACACTAACAGCTATTAAAAAAGCCGCGTATATATAGTTTTTTAGTTTTATCCACTCTTTATCTATTATAGATTGTATCATTTATCTCATCTGTCATATAATTTGTATATCGAAGTTTTTATCAAACCTGTACTGTATCTTATTTTTATCCAAAAGATATTGGATATCCAAAAACTCATCTATATCCGTATCCTCTTGAAACTTTAGGTTTACGATCCTTTTTGAATGCAGGTCAAGCCTAAAGGTTCTAAATTTTCCTATCTGTTCAACTACATTTAGAGCCATTGCAAGATCCTTTTTTTCTACACAAGGAGTTAAGTGAGTAAGGGATTAGTTTTATCCTATAATCTTTAGACGCAGCCTCTAGATCTCTATCTCTAACCTCGATATGTCTTGTGAAGTTCTCATTTTTTGGATAAACGAAATATATATTTAAAAACTCGCTGTTTGACATAACAAGCTCTTTTGCTTTTTGCATCTCTACTGCAATATCAAGATTTTCCATATCGATCTCTTTATGCACAGGTATAACTTTTACGCAAGGACTATCGCTTGGGATAATATCTATCGAGTCTTTAGTTTTACAAACAAATCTATCTTTTATATCTTTAGATATGATCTTATCAAACACATAATCAAAGAAATTTGTTTGATCACAATTGTTACCGTATATAGACAATAGTCTGTTACATTCGTTTATACTCATTTTATACCCTTTAGTATTTACCTACAAGATCAAGGAACTTATCCTCGAAAGTAGTGGTTTTATCCTTGTTAAAGTTCTCCATAGTATCTTTATGGATCAACCCGCCTTTTTGCAAGATAACCATATCATCAATAAGGTTTTCCAGATCGCTCATCACATGTGAAGTGATAAGAACTGTTTTATCCTTTCCGTCGATATAATCACGAAGATAATCGATAAAAAGTCTTCTATAACCTGCATCTAATCCCATTGAATAATCATCTAAGATCAAAAGCTGCGCATCTTGAGCAAATATACACCCAAGTACCACTTGTGATCTTTGTCCAAAAGATAAAGAGCTTATCTTTTGTGAATAATCAAGACCCATTAGATCAACCAGATCATAAAACACTTTTTTCTCCCATTTTGGATAAAAAGGTGCGAAAAACTTCTCAATCTGCTCTATGCTCATAAACTCATAGCTTATAAAACCCTCATGCAAAAGTGCTATCTTCTCTTTAGTAGCTGCACTTATATTGTGTGAGGGTTCACCAAGAACCAGACATTTTCCCTTTTTTGGACGAAGATACCCCATAAGGATATTTATAAGTGTAGATTTACCAACACCATTCTTACCCAAAAGACCGAAAACGCTCCCTTTATATATATCAAGGTTTAAACTATGATATATAACCTTCTTACCGTAGCTGTGTGAAAGATTTTTGATCTCAATGATCTTTTCATCACTTTTTGCCACAGCTGCACTCTCCATCACATCCGCCGCTTTTTATCAGCTTTATATAAAGGTAATAAAGAGCACCTAAAGTTACAATTGTTAAAAATAAAGTTTCCATCTTATCTCATCTCACAAGAGCCGTCTTTTCCCATAAATTTACAAAATTCACAAAATACAGAACTACTGCTTCTTTTAGAACAGATATATGGGATGTTCTTTTTCTTAGCTTCATTTTTAAACTTATACATTACGTTATGGTTTAAAAAATCTGTTAGCATCAATACACAGTCGGTATTTAACGGAATATCTTTTTTACAAGCACCTGTTTTTTTTCTAGTGTCCCAGTGAGTAACGGATGAAACACCTAAATTTAGCAATATACTTTTTATTGCACCTATCTTATCTCCACCGATCACTAGAACGCTCATCATCTATCCTTTTAGCTTAGTATCTCTTTAGCTAAAGATGCCGCTTGAGCTCTATCAAACTCACTGCATCTATTCTCCATCTTTAAAACCTTTAAAACGGAACCTATCATCTTCTTGTCTTTAGAATAACCAGATTCTCTAACTATTCTTCTAATCTCTTTTTTAAGTATTAAGTTTGACATCAAATCTCTCCTTAAATGATAATCAATATCAAAATATTAACCGAATGAAACTTAAAGCCTACTTATTTTGAGAATCATTATCATTAAAATCTTAAATCTTTTTTTCGCTATAATATCTATATGATAAAGTATTTAATAACTCTTTTATTACTTCTGCCTTTATACCTAAACGCCCATCCTCACACATTTATTGAGGTTTATATGGATATACACTCTAAAAAAAATAAAATCTCAAATATCGATTTTAAATGGTATATAGATGAGATGACATCGCAACTTTTAATTATGGAGTTTGATCAAAACTTTGACGGAAAGATAGATGAAAATGAAAATGCAATTATAAAAGAGAACTATTTTAATACACTTGGGGCTTATAACTTTTATACCCATATAAAGCTAGGCAACAAGCCTATACTTACAAAACCTATTGCTCTAAAAACAACTATTGAGGGGATGAGAGTGGTTTATAATTTCAGCATTCAATTAGATAAAAATAAACAAAATATCTCTTTAGATTTTTATGACCAAGATAGATTTGTAGCTATGATTGTAAAAAAAGAGTTTATAAAATCAGCTACACCCTATAAAATATCTGAAATAGATAACGACTTTTACTTTTTATATCGATTGGAGTTTAAATGAGTGAACTTTATAGTGAGTTTTTAAAACATATTACCAACTGGCAGTATCTTTTAAATAAGACCATCTCTTCAAATATTAGATCAATAAATGATGAGAATATGCTAAGTGTATATATATTGATAATAGGTATAGCATTTCTTTACGGTCTTATTCACGCAGCTGGTCCAGGTCACGGTAAAGCTTTAGCCGCACTATATTTCACAAAAGGGGATCATAACTATAAAGATGCTTTTAAACTAGGCTTTACCATATCTGTTATCCATGCCCTTTCAGCTCTTGGTATCACCTTTATACTATTTTTTATAATTAAAACCATGTTTAGACAAAACTTCAATGAGTTTACAAACAACGCTATGATAGTATCTGGTATTATGATCATCTTAGTTGGTATCTATATATTATATGAGAGTATAAAAAATAAAAACCAACACCAAAGTGAAAAGATAGACAGCTCAAAAAGTAAATATGCAGTTGCTTTATCGATTGGGATAGTTCCGTGTCCTGGTGTAATGAGCATAGTTCTTTTTTGTATCATTCTTAAAAAGTTTACCCTTGGTATCTTAGCAGCACTTGCTATGAGCATAGGTATGGGACTAACTATATCTTTAGCGGGAATTTTAAGCGTACTATTTGCAAAAAGAACAAAAAGCTTTATAGATAAAAAAGCCTATATCCTACAGATATTAAGCGGCTTTCTTATTATTGTTCTTGGTTTGTTTTTGCTTCTTCCATATCTAAATATTTAATACGCTCAATCGCTTTTTCTTGAGTGGGCTGAATATTATGCCTATGGATGAAACTTAATATCCCAAGCCTTAGTATATTTGATCTTATCTCATCATTGGCTACAACATAAACATTACAACCGCTGTCTTTGATCTTAAGCAAGGTATCACTTAAGGCATACATAGCAGATATATCCATAAAAGAGGTATAGGTACAGTCTATAACCACATGCTTTACATCATATATCTTATCAACATCATCTATGATCTGAGAGGTTGAACCGAAGAAAAAAGGACCTTTGATATTTACAATCCTAATACCCTCGTTTGTGATCCTATCATCGTGTTCACTATCTATCTTTTCATACATATTCACATCTACACTGCTTTGTTTCATAAGCCTGCTGATTATCAAAAATGAAGCCATAACTACACCAGCACCAACGGCTACTATTAGATCAACAAAAACCGTTAAGAATAAAACGGTTACCATAACCATTACATCATATTTAGGTGCGCTCTTAAGCTGTTTTAACATCTTATAATCTAAGATATCAAGGCCAACTTTTATAAGTATCCCTCCAAGAACAGGCATTGGGATATGTGCCGCAAATGGAGCAAACACTATCAAGATAAGCACCAATACAACTGAGTGTATGATCCCAGAGCTATTTGATGTGGCACCGCTTTTTATATTTACAACCGTTCTCATAGTAGCTCCAGCTCCTGGCAGACCACCTACAAAAGATGCTAAAGCGTTACCAATTCCTTGTCCTATAAGCTCCTTATTTGAATCGTGTTTAGTTTTACTAATAGAATCAGCCACCAAAGAGGTAAGAAGTGAATCTATAGACCCTAATATCGCTAAGGTAATAGCAGAAGTAAAGATAAAAGATATCATAGTGATATCAAAGCTAGGCATTGTAATACTTGGAAGACCGCTTGGTATATTTGAAACATACATTACGTCCATATCAAGTAAATATGCCGCAAAAGATAAGATGATTAAAGCTATTAAAGTTGGCGGAACTTTTTTAGCCAGTGCTTGTGGTGTTAAAAATAGTATAGCTAAAGTTACTATGCTTAGAATAAAAGCGCTAAGGTTTATATTTGTGATCGCATCGGGTAAGATTGCAAAGGTTGATATAATAGAGTTTTGTACGTTTGCACCAAATATTACGCTAAGTTGAAGGATAATTATAATAACCCCGATACCATTCATAAAACCTGATATTACTGGATAAGGGATAAACTTTACAAACTTTCCCAGCTTTAAAACACCGAAAACTATTTGAAATATACCCGCAAGCAAGAAAACACCGAAAACTACAGCTAGATTATCTGCAAATGCAGCGATTACTGAAGCCGAAACTACTGTCATAGGACCAGTTGGTCCTGATATCTGAGTTTTAGTACCCCCTAAAAGTGATGCAAAAAAACCAAGTACAATTGCACCGTAAATACCCGCTTGTGCCCCAAGGCCGCTTGCTATACCAAATGCTATTGCCAAAGGTAATGCTATAATAGCCGCTACTATACCGCCGTAAATATTTCCCACTTTTTATCCTTCCGTGTTGAGAGTGCATTATATAGAAATTTGTTTTAAAGCTTTTATCTTTTTATTTGTTTCTAATAGCTATAATTGAAAAAATTTCTTTTGGAACTATTGTTGAAAAAATCACTTATACTACTATATTTTTTCATATTATTTACAGTTTCTGCCTTTGGGCACAAAACTCATTTTACAATATCTTACGATCCTGATTATGCACCTTTTTCTTATACCCAGCAAGGTAAACCTTACGGACTTCTAATCGATATATGGGAACTTTGGGCAAAAAAGAACAATTATACGATAGAGTTTGTTAACGCAGGCGTTTGGGATAATGCTATTGATCTAACAAAAAACAAAAAAGTCGATTTCTTTCTTGGAACCGAAGTTTATAAAGACTGGATGTTCGGCTCAGATGAGATATATAAAGCAAAAACCTCTTTATTTAAATATATATCTAAAAATACAAAAAACCTTTCAAAAACACAAAACTATAAGATCGGTATAGTGGGAAACGATTATGAGCAAAATATCCAAGAACAGTTCATAAATGCAAAAGTACATATCTATAAAGATTATAAAAGCGTACTAAATGACCTAATCGAAAAAAAGATAGATTTCTTATATGATGATAGACTAGCAGTTAAGTTCTACGTTTTTGAAAATAGACTATATCATCTTATAAGACCGATAGATGATTTTTCATTACTCTCCCCTATACAAGCTATCTCACACGATCAAGGGCTTATAGATATTTTTAATCAAGGGTTTCAAAAAATAGATATAACTGAGCTTAAAAATATAGAGAAAAAATGGATAATAAGTGACAAACTCTATTTTGAAGAGGATGAAAATAAAAAACATATCTTTAGTTTAAGTGATGAGGAGAAGGAGTTTATTAAAAAACATACTTTAGAGGTTTCCGTATCAAAAGCATGGAAACCCTTCTCATTTTTAAATAACGGCAAGCCTAACGGTATCTCTTCAGATTTTTGGGATTATATAGTTAAAAAGAGTGACCTAAAAGTAAACTATCATTTTTCATCTATATTTACAGAACAGCTTGAAGCTGTTAAGAATAAAGAGCTTGATCTTATATACAGTACGGGCAAAACCAAAGAGAGGGAAAGATATGCACTTTTTTCAAAACCGTATGCCACTTTTCCAATATCAATAGCAACACTAAAAGATGAGAATTTTATAGAAAATGCAAATGCACTTATCTATAAAAAAGTGGCAGTCGGGGAAAACTTTACTGCACATAAGATGCTAAAAGAGATCTATCCTGCGATGGATTTTATTTTGGTATCTAGCATAAAAGAGGGGCTTGAAAAGGTCTCAAATAAAGAGGCTTTTGCTTATGTGGATATTCAACCTAACCTTTCATACAATATCAATAAGCTTGGATTTAAAGATCTAAAGATCACGGGAAATACGGGACTTGATTTTGAACTAAGAGTGATGGTAAGGGATGATTATCCGCTTTTAGTATCTATTATAAATAAAACAATAGATTCTATGGATGAGATAGAAAAAAGTAAGATCATATCAAAATGGTCAAATATACAATTTGAAGAGAGCTTTGATCACGATACCCTTTGGGAGATAATAATCTTAGTATCGATAGTGATCCTTGCAATCTTATATAGATACTTTATGACTAGAAAGTTAAATAGATCATTGAAAAAAACAGTAGAAGAGAGAACAAAAGAGCTTCAAACTTTAAACGAGAATCTTGAGAATCTAGTTAATGAAAAGACCAAAGAGATACAAGAGATCAACGATAGTATGGAAGAGGCTCAAAAATTAGCACACCTAGGAAACTATAAACATGATCTAAAAACAAGTACTCTTTATTGGAGCGATGAGCACTATAGGATATTTGGTTTTGATCCTATCTTCACAACACCCACATATGATCTATATCTATCCTCTATCCATCCTGAGGATAAAGAAAAGGTGCTTAAAAATATAGAGTATGTTAAAAGAAACGATAAAACACTTAGATTTGAGTATAGACTTCTTTTGAAAAACAAAAAGATAAAATATGTAGAATCAACCGCAAGGGCGAAGCATGACGATAAGGGTGATATTGAGTCTATAGTAGGTACTATACTAGATATGACATCTTTAAAGATATTAGAACTTGAGAAAAGGAAACATGAAAACCTTTTAGCTCAACAAAGCAAAATGGCAGCGATGGGTGAGATGTTAGAGAATATCGCTCACCAATGGAGACAGCCACTTTCACTTATATCCACATCCTCAACAGCCGTTCAACTCCACCATGAGATGAACACTTTAGATGATAAGGTTATAAGCTCATCTATGGAGAAGATAAATGAAGCTTCACAGTATCTCTCAAAGACCATTGATGATTTTAGAAATTTCTTCAGCACCGATAAAAAGATACTAAGGTTCAATCTAAACGATGTGATAGATAAGTGTATTTTACTACTAAGCTCTAAGATAGAGAACAATAAAATTAAGATCATTAAACAAAGTGAAGATATTTATATCAATACTTTAGAGAGTGAGCTTATACAAGTTATAATGAACCTTATAAAAAACGGTATAGATGCTTTAGAGGATAAAGAGGATGAACGGCTTATATTTATAGATATAATTGAAGAGAAAAGCATAGTTATATTAAAGATCAAAGATAATGGCGGAGGTATAGAAGATAGTATAAAAGATAGGATATTTGAACCATACTTTACTACAAAACACAAAAGCCAAGGTACTGGTATAGGTTTATATATGTCTTTAGAGATAATTACAAAACATATTAAGGGTGATATGAACGTTAAAAACGTTTCATATACTTACGAAGGTGATGAGTATAAAGGTGCGCTTTTTACCATCTATATCCCAAAAGAGCTAACAGATGAGACTATCTATTAAGCTCTTTAAAATATGAGGGGTTTTTAAATACATCTCCTAGGTTATTCCGCTTTATAATATCTACACCAAACTCTTCAAGGTATGTGCTGGTTACATGGGTAAAACCAAGATTTTCATACCACTTAGGATCTGCTCCTGCTGAAAAACCTGCTAAGATAACCATTCTTGCACCAAAGCTAAACTTTAAAACCGCATCAACAGTAGAGCCTATAAGTGAAGCTCCCGTTACAACAACTATATCTGCACAAGAGAGCGCTTCATACTCAAATATATCGTTATATACACCGTTTTTAAAATCGCTTTGGGTTCTACAAAATACATCCACATCTCTACCCTCAGCTCTTAGTTTAGCAACTACTGGAGTAAGGTGACCGATAAAGACTATCTTATCTTTTTTATCGCTTAGCTCAAGAAGTTTTTTTGCCAAGTTCTCTTGTATATTTCCTTGAAGCTCAATCCCATCTTTTGATATAGCATACTGCCCTATAGCATTTATAAGTGCTACACTTAAAGCCCTAATACTAATATCATAACTTTTTTCATTTAGTATCTCTTCTATTGTAAAGTGATCTATCTTATTTAGTTCACCCTCATTTTTAGGAGTCAGTGTAACTCCCGTAAATTGTTTTGTATCTTTTGCAACCTTTGCATAGGTAAACTGCTCACATAGATCAAAATCTATAAGCTTTAAGCCCTCTTGTTTTGCATACTCTAAAGCTTTTTGCTTTAACTTCTCTAAGATCAATCGTGCTCCTTATGGGAATGTGTTTTATGGTGATGTTCCATATGTGTATGTTTAAAAAAAGTAAATGGGTGACCGTTCTTCCAAAAAAGCTCGCAGTTTATACCGTAAAGTCTATTTATCATATCCTCATCTATATCTGCACACTCTTTAAACTCTATAAGCTCACCCTCTTTTAACATTATAATATTATCACCATAATGTAAAGAGTTTTGCAGATCATGTAAAACCACAAATGTGATAAGATCGTTCTGCTTAGTTTTTCTCTTTATAATCTCAAGTATCTCAATTTGATTTTTTGGATCAAGGTGAGATATAGGCTCATCTAGTAAAAGAACTCTAGGCTCTTGGATTAAAGCAGCAGCTAAAAATATCTTTTGACGCTCACCACCGCTTAGAGTATCTATATTTCTATATAGAAATTTTTCAAGATCAAGCTCGTTTATATGTGTAGTGATGATATTATGATCATATTGGCTTAAACTCATACCGCTGAACTTTCTACGAGATAGCTCTAGCACCTCTAAAACGCTTAGGTTACTGCCGCTATTAAACTGTCCCATATAAGCTATCTTTTTTGATACCTCAGCGATACTTTGCTCACTTATTTTTTTACCATCTAAAGATATCTCACCATTAAAATCATCTATGATCTTTGCAATAGATTTTAAAAATGTACTTTTACCTGCACCGTTTGGTCCAAGTATAATATTTACATATGAGCTTTGAGCCTCTATATTGATATCTTTTAAAAGATGTTTTTTATTGATAAATAGGTTTAGATCATTTACTTTTAACATCTTACCTCTTCTTTGTATATAAAAAATATAAGAACAGCGGAGCACCTATCATCGATGTAAGTATACCCACAGGGATCACAACAGGAAGCACCATTATTCTTGATAAGATATCTGCAAACAACAATAGTGCTCCACCACTTAACATAGAAAGGGGTATAAGGTATCTATGGGATGAGCCTGCTATAAGCCTTACTATATGTGGAGCAATAAGTCCTATAAAACCAATAATCCCAAAAAACGCAACACTTAATGCACTAAGCAGTGAAGCAAGCATCATAGCCCAAAAGGTTAGTTTTTTAGTATCTATCCCCAATGATCTTGCATGATCGTTTGAGAGCATTAAAGCGTCTAGCTTCCAAAATAGTTTAAAATATATAAAGGTTACTACAATAAGTGTAAGTGCGATAAGCAAAGTAGATTCAAGCCCAGCTTTTGAAAGATCACCAAAAGTCCAAAATAGAGTTGCCGCCGCGTCCGTATCATCTGCAAAATATTGTAAGAACATGGTAAGTGCTGAAAAGAATGCACCTAAAGCAACACCAAAAAGGATTAAAGATTCAGGTGTCATATTGGCTTTATTTCCCAAAGAGATAATCACTAAAGTTGTAAGCATACTTGCTATAAAAGCTGCCAGTGCCGTTGTAAAACCTGCTTCTAAACCTGAAGAGGTAGAGTAAACCTGTAAAACGATAATAGCAAAACTAGCACCAAATGCACTTGATTGAGATATCCCTAGTGTAAAAGGTGAAGCCAAAGGGTTTTTTAATACCGCTTGCATTAAGGTTCCAGATAAACCAAGAGCTGCTCCAACAAAAAATGCGGCAAGTGCTCTTGGAACCCTTATATCAAAAAATATCAACGAAAAGTTATCGCTGTTATCTACAAGCTTTGTAATCTCACTTATATCTATACCGTTGTTTCCGCTAAATAGTGAAACTATAAAAAGCAAAAACGTAAATAGTATAAAAAATATTATCGTTAATAGTTTTTTTCTTGAATAAAAGCTCTTATCATACATCTAGAAATTATAAGGGTTTGCCTCTAAGAAAACCTTTAATCCTTTATCGCTCAAGAACATTTTATATATCTGCTCTTTTTTTGTTTTTAGATCTACACTATGACCAAGATATGAAGCTATATACCAGCTGTTGATAAATACATTTTCTATATTTGTATTATAAAAATTATATGGATATAGCCAATGCACCTTCTTATTTTTAAACGCATCTAGTTTTGAGTATATTTTTTTATCGCTTTTAAGCTCCTCTTTTACTATCTTTTTACCTAGAAAATCCAAAAAGATAATCTGTGGATCGTAAGCTAAGATCGCTTCTTTATTGATAAACATATGCCCTTTTTTACCTTTTAATATCTTATTTTCAAGCTTTAAAAGCTTAAAAGAGGGATAAGCGCTTTCCGTACTTGTGATGCCTTGTGCACCTTTGTAACCGATCCCTCCGATATACACTTTTTGTGAACTAAGCTTTAGTTTTGCTAGTTCAGCCTCCTCTTTTTGCATAAACGATATTAGCTCATCTGCTCTTTTTTCTTTACCTGTAATATCTGCAATAAGTTTTAAAGAGCTTTTAATAGCTTCAAGTTTTCCAAGCTTTTTTGCCCCTCCGTAACTTGCACCGTAACTAAGTGCTACTACAGGGATTTTAGTCTTTTTTTGTATAAGTTCAACCTGCTCTTTTGAAAGAAATGAGGTGAATATAATATCTGGATTTAAAGTGATAAGTGTCTCAAGGTTTGGCATTTTTCCTGGTCCACCTTGCGATACCACCTTTAAAGATTTAATAGCTTTTTTATCAAGGATAGCTCTATAGGGTGATTTAAGATCATATTTTTTCTCAAGCTTTTCAATACCTACCAAACGATCTTGCAGTCCAAGATATGCTATCAATCTTAAGGCACCAGGACCTAAACAAACTATCTTTTTTGTATCTTTTATCTCAACACTTCTATCTAGCATATCTGTTATGCTTTGTGCAAACACTATATTGATAAACAATACCGATATTAAGAAAGTTCTCATACTCACCCCTTTTTTAAAGTGCTATATTGTATTTTGATAAATTAAAAAGTGAATAAAACAACTAAGCTCTTATATATTTTTGGGACTAAAATTATGAAATAAGAAGTATAAGCCCTAGTAAAAAGATCACAATAAGTGAACCGTAGTCTAGTATCTTTCTAAAGCCCTTATCTTTTATTGCGTTATCTCTTATCTTTATACTTAAATATGCGGCAAGAAATATAACAAAGCTCATACCAAGGCTCATGAATATTGCGCTTAAAAATCCAACAAAATAGATGCCAAGACCAAAGGTAAAGATAAAGATCGTAATGGTTCCAGGACATGGAATTATCCCTGCACCTAAGATCACACCAAGATCAGTAGAGTTTGTATTACACGCCACACATCCACAAGATGGTGTATGGGTATGGCTATGTTGATCCATCTTTACAAAGTTTTGGCTTAGTTTTGCAGCTTTAAAAGAAACTATCTTTGGTTTTTGAAACTTTTTATATAAAAGATAAAGTGCAATAGATATTATGATTAAAGCACTTAGTTTAGTAGCTATCATCTCTATATCGTTAAAATAGTTTGAAAGCACGCTTTGTAGTATAAAATATATCGTATAGGTTAGTATAAATGCAGAGAAGGTATGAACCAAACCTATCATCAAAGAGATATTTGCAGCTCTTAGGGTTGATCTGCTATTGCCTAAAAAGTATGAAGCTACCAAACTTTTCCCATGACCTGGTCCAAGTGCATGAACCACTCCGTAAAGAAAAGAGAAAAGAAGCAGCCATATATATGAGCTGATCGTATTGTTTTGTTTTATATCATCTAAAAGTTCGGTGATATAATCTTTTATCATAGTCAATATCTCACCCAAAAAATCAAATACACCCTTTTGCGTCTCTTGAAGTGTCTCATTATCATTTAGTTCAATATCTGGTGTATATAGATATAGCTCAATAAGGTTCTTCTTTTTTATAACTTTTAATGCCTGTAATTTTTCAAAAGAGATATCCACCAAATAAAAATCAAAAAAATCTCTTTCATCAAAGAACTTAATAGTATATACGCTATTGGTTTCAAACTCAAAATCACTTTTTATCGTATAGCTGTACACCATTTTGCTATTGATATGTTCAAGCTTACTCTTACTAACTTTAAAAGCTATTTGTTGTGTTTCATTTGAATCTTTATGTTTAGAACTTATAAACGTAAGATAGCCGTACCTATGAAGATAATCCTCTAAGCTCATTTTAGTCTCTAAAAGCTCATCAGGCTCAAATATATTATTTCTATTTATATCATAACCTAAAAGGGTTTCTGCACTAAACTCTGCTCCAAACTCCCATACTATATCAAAGTTCTTATATCCATCTTTTTGATACTCTTTAACACTTATATGCACACCAGGGATTTCCAGCTTACAAAGTGCACAAGAGTATGCATAGTTTAAAAACAATAAAAAAAGAAAGATATATCTAAGTTTATTCATAATATTGATACTATTAAATTGCAGATTAAAAAAGGCTAAACGGTTTTTTTAAATACTAAAACTCTAAAGAGCATAAATATTGTTAATGATATTGCACTTATCATAATGATACTTGCTCCGCTTGTAAGATCAAACTGATATGATATCATTAATCCTAATATTGTAAATAGTGATGATAATAGACCTGAGATAAACATCATAAACCCTAAAGAGCTTGTTAGTTTCTCTGCAATATAAATAGGTATGGTTAAAAGTGCTATTACCAAAATAAGCCCTACCACTTTTATAGCAACCACAACAGTAAGTGCTGAAAGTATCAAAATAAGGGTATAAAAGAATTTTACATGTATTCCTCTAAGGCTTGCATATTCACTGTCATACGAAACAGCTAAAATATCTCTATACCAAAAGAGCATAATAAATAGAATTACACCCAATAAGATACCCATAAAATATATATCATCAGAACTTACTGCTAAGATCGAGCCAAAAAGATAACTCATAAGATCTACATTATATCCTGGAGTTAGATCAACCAAGATAACACCTATTGCCATACCTACAGCCCAGATAAGACCTATAAAGGTATCAATACGGTGCTTTTGATTCATAGTGATAAATGCCATTAAAAGTGCAGCTGCAACAGCAAATAAAGATGCTCCTAAAAAGATAGGAAGTCCAAAATATATGGCAAGCCCTATTCCACCGTACGCAGTATGTGCAATACCCCCTGCAAGGAAAACCATTCTATTTACAACTATTAATGAGCCTATTATTCCACTTGCAATACTGACTAAAACACCTGCAAGTAAAGCATTTTGTATAAAGTCGTAAGATAGGGCTTCTAGCATGAGTAAGCCTTTTTTGCACCCATAAGCTCAAGCATCTCAACCTCGCAAAAGTGCCCTTTTGTATTTTTTATACTATCGCTTTTATCTGATATATCGTGAAAAGTGAGTGTTTTATTGATATGAGCAACTTTTTTTGCATATCCAAGTATCACCGAGATATCATGGCTTACTACAACTACTGTAATAGTTTTGTTCAGCTCTTTTAAAAGATCGTATATCTTTTTTTGCCCCTCAACATCTATACTTGCAGTTGGTTCATCCAAAAGTAGAACCTTAGGGTGTGCACAAAGTGCACGCGCTATCATTACACGCTGTCTTTGACCGCCAGATAACGAGCCTATCTTTTTATGTGCAAAGTCCTGCATTCCCACTTGAGCTAAAGCACCCATTGCACAAGCCGTCTCTTGCTTACCATAACCTATCAATGGGCGTTTTCCACCAACATGTCCCATCAACACAACCTCTATCACTTTAATAGGAAAATCTGTATTTATATTGGTATTTTGAGGAACATAACCTATCTTTGAAAGATTCTTACTTGGCGTTTCATCCAGTACTTTTATAGCTCCTTGCTGAATCTTGTTCATACCCAAGATCAGTTTTAAAAGTGTTGATTTACCGCCACCGTTAGGTCCTATAATTGCAAGAAAATCTTTATCCTCGATATTAAGATCGATATTCTCTAATACTATTTGTTTATCATAGGAAAAAGACAGGTTTTTAATAGTTACGATACTCATCATACTCTTTTTTTGTTTTTAGAATTTTAGCAGTTTATTGATTATTTAACAAATGACCAAGCTTATTCTTTTTGGTATTTAAATAACTCTCATTATATTTGCAGCTTTTTATCTCAATTGGAACTCTATCAACTATCTCGACATTTTTTAATCCATTTAGTTTTCTAGGATTATTGCTAATAAGCTTAATGGTTTTTATACCGTAAAACTCCAATATCTTATCAACAACCTTATAACTTCTCTCATCCTCTTTAAAACCAAGCTTTTTATTCGCCTCAACTGTATCATAACCTTGATCTTGCAGAGCATAAGCGTTTATCTTATTTACAAGACCTATATCACGACCCTCTTGGCGCAGATAAATAACCATACCACCCACATCGTTTATATATTTTAAAGCTTTATCTATTTGAAAACCGCAGTCACATTTCATACTACCAAACACATCACCCGTAACACACTCTGAGTGTATACGTATTGTTGGTACTAAAGGAAGCTCGGATGTTTTTACCACAAGGTGCTCTTTACACCCCTCTTTAAAAGCTTGAACCTCAAAACTACCGTATTTTGAAGGTAGTTTTGCGATCTTGGATATCTCTAGGTCCATCAACTATTTATTTGCTATTGCAGTTGCTAGTTTGATTAGATTTTGACTCCACTTAGGGTTTAAAGGGCTGATCTTTACAACAGGTATACCAAGCTCTTTTGCTATCTGCTTTGCGATCTTATCTGAAAACTCAGGTGCGGTAAAGATAGCTTTTACACCCTCTTCTCTTGCCTCTTCTATTAGATGAGCCACCTGTTTAGGTTTTGGGTTTTTACCCTCAATCTCAATTGCACTCTGCTCTAAAAGGTATTGTTTTGCAAAATATCCCCAAGCAGGATGAAACACCATAAATTTTGCATTTCTAGGAAGATCTTTAAAGATAGTTTGTATCTTTTTATCTGTTTGTTCTATAGACTCTACAAACTCTTCATAGTTCTTCTCATAATACTCTTCATTTGCTCTATCTATTTTTACAAGGTATTTTAAAATATTTTTTGCCAAGATCTTTACATTATCAGGACTTGTCCAAACATGAGGATCAAGACTATCGTGCTCGTGATCATGGTGCGCATGCTCATCATGGTCGTGATCTTCCTCTTCACCGTGTGAATGTTTCATTATAGGCAGTCTATTGATCCCTTTTGAGATATTTGCTATTTTCATCTTCTTATTTTGATCGGCAAATCTTGGAAGCCAAACATGCTCAAAGTCAACACCTATCGAGAAATAGATATCAGCTTTGCTTATATCTCTCATCTGTGAAGGCTTAGGCTCATAAGAGTGAGGAGAGTTACCAGGCTTTACCATTAAAGTAACATTTACTTTATCTCCACCTATAGCTTCAACAAATGTTTTTTGAGGAAGAATACTCACCACTGCATTTACATTTGCATATATAAATCCGCTAAAAAACACCATTAACGATAATATTTTTTTCATACCTTATCCTTTTTGCAACTTTGTCGCATTTGATTTGTGAAATTCTATACCCCATCCACTTAAATGCAACTTAGTTGCATAAAGTAAAAATATGTTAAAATTTAATTATGAAAATACAAGATTTATTAAAAGATAAAAATATCAAGTTCACCCCTGCTAGAGAAAAACTTTTAGAGATATTTATAAATAGTGATAAACCTTTATCGTATGAGGATATAAAAGATAATATCTCAATGGATAAAGCAACATTTTATAGAAATATATCAAAGTTTGAACAAGAGCATATTCTTAATTCATTTGAATCAAACGATAAAAAAAGGTATTTTGAACTTTCTAAAAAAACGCATGCCCATTTTATCTGCACTATCTGTAACTCGATAGAGTGTATAGAAAAACCTATAGAGTTCGATCTAGATGGTTATAAAGTAGATAATATAATTATTCAAGGTTCATGTGCAAAATGCAACCAAGCCTAACTATCTAATAGTATTCGTATCTTTTAAAGAGTTATTATAACTATTTGAAACTAATGAAGACTCTTTTATCTTAATACGAGAATCTTTTAGTTTATCTTTTACTATAGCTATATTATTGCCCAAAATTATAAAAGAGTTCTCAACGGGAACATCATTAACTACTGAGTTGATGTATCCCATTTGTGGGCTTGAGGCCGCTGGAGAATTAAAAGTGAACACTGCAGCCATTATTGCAATAGCAACTGTAGAACTTAAAAATATACCTTTAGGAAAGTAGCTCTTCATAGCTTTCGTTTTGAAGAAGAGATGCAGCAAAGCCGCAAATATAAAAGCTATGCTTATTCCTACATATAAGCTCATAGTGTTCCTTAAAATATGGAAATATACCAATACACCAGTAACTGAAATGACAACGAAAATTAGTGAAGTTAAGGATGTAGCTAGTTCTTTATTGATGTATTTCACCGTTAAAAACCTTTTATAATTTGGTTGAAACAATTATAAACCAATTTGGTAAACCAAAAGTAAACGAAAGTAACATCACTCTACAAACTCCACGCTACCGCCGCGTCTAGGATCACATCCCCCTTTAAGTTCAGAGTTCACTGCATTTACACCGCCGAAAAATACAGATTTATCATGAAAAATAGTTGTATTATAGTTTTCTTTCACACTCTTTATCAAACCATCATCAAAGCCAGGTTCAAAAAAAAGCTCACCCTTTTCAAAATGAACTCTTTTCTCCTCGCACACCTCTTTAATATCGTGTTTAAATACACAATAGTTAAGTATAGATTGTGTGATAGCACTTCTAATACGGTTGCTACCAGCACTCCCTAGTACTAGCTCAGGCTTATTATCCTTTAACACAATAGTCGGTGCCATCATAGATGGAAGTCTTACGCCGCTTGGCCATTTAAAAAAGCCGTGTGGGTTTAAATCCTCTTCACCAAGCATATTATTTAGCATTATCCCGCAATCAGGCACTATTACACCTGAACCCTCACCATTTGTTGTGGTTGCAGTTGCTGCATTTCCTTCACTATCAAGTACACTTATATGGGTTGTATTACCCCATAGATTTACCCTGCTTTTATAAGCACTAAAATAGTTTTCCATCAGTTTTTGATCTTTTAATATATCTGAGAGTCTATCTTTGTGCAAAAACTCATTTATATGCTCAGCTCTAAAATCACTTGCAATAACCATAGACTCTATTAACCTGCTTATATGATCTATTGAGCCAAACTCTCTTAGTTCCTCTTTTTCTAAAAGCTTTAAAGCAAAAGCTATAAGCACTCCACCTGCACTAGGCGGTGTATTTGTAAGGATCTCATACTCTCTAAAGCTAAAATCTATAGGCTCACGTTTAACTATCTTATAGTTTGCAAGATCCTCTTTTCTAATATCACCGCCCCTTTCAAGACTAAGTTTCTCTATACTTTTAGCTATCTCACCATTGTAAAATATCTTATCTCCGTTTTTTGCAAACTCTTCTAAGAAGTTTGCATAGTCTGGGTTTTTAAATAGATGGTTATGATCAATCAGCTCATCATCTTTGGTGTATAGCTTTTTTGAATCTTTAGTTGAGCGTAAAATAGGTTCTAAAAGCTGAACAAAATGTGCCTGCATCTTTGAAAGATAAAACCCATCTTTTGCAAGTCTCTTTGCCGGCTCAATTATATCACTTAGGGGTAATCTGCCTTTTTGTTTATGTATCTCGTAAACACCTTTTAACACTCCAGGGATCGCAATCGATGCAGCTCCTATATGAAACTCTTGAACCGTTGTTCCAAAATCAACACCTATGGGGAAAAAATCTTTTTGCTCAACTCTACTTTTTGGAACATCCACAAAGAAATCGTAAAGCTCTGCCCCGCTATCTTTTTGATAAGATAGTAAAAAACCACCCCCTGCAACGGAAGTAAGCATAGGCTCACTTAAGTGTGCGGTAAGCATGGCTGCACATATAGCATCGTATGCGTTCCCTCCATTTTTAAGCATCAGTGCACCTGCTGCTGAAGTATTTTTATCTCCGCTTGAGATCACTCCTTTCATATTACTCCTAATTTTATAACTTCTTTAAAATCTTTTGTTTTATTATATGTTTCTCGCAAATTTTTAGCTAGACTTGGTTTATCTACGATATACCTTAGATCTTTTATATCTTTTTCAATATTTAGCTTTTTAAATACTCCTGCTTCTCTCATCTCTTCAAGTAAGTTCTTTATCTTTTTTCGCACTAAAATTGCTTCACCATCTTCTATAAAAATAGCTTTCATACCGTATCTTGTGGCACTCCATTTATTTTGAAGATTTATTTGATGAAACATTCTTTTTGTAGGGTTTGTTTTAGAATACTCTACAAGCGATTGAAAAAACAAAGTTATGAACTGTAATCTTTCCTTATCGTAAAATGCATCGCAGACCCTAAGCTCTATGGTCCCAAAAGATGGACTTAATCTTATATCCCACCATACATCTTTTATCTTCTTTATAGTACCGCTGCTATACAACTCTTTATATACATCTTGATACTCTTTAAAGCTCTCTAGATACTCAGGAACTCCTGCGCGGGGAAGCTTATCGAATATCTTTGTTCTATATGAACTAAGCCCGCTGTCATTTCCGTGCAAAAACGGAGAGTTTACAGATAAAGCTAAAAACAATGGAATATAATTTATCATAGAATTATATACGTCTATTGCAGTATCTTCATCTTCAATTCCCACATGAATATGAAGTCCACTTATAAGAAAGTTTCGAATAATCACTTGAAACTCTTTTTCAAACTCCAAATATCTTGGATCAGGGATTATCTCGTTATCGCTTTGTTCCTCAAAAGGGTGTGTTGCAAGTACGGCTATTAAGAAGTCGTTCTTTTCACCTATCTTTTTAATTGTATGCAAAGTATCGTCTATAAAATCAACAGCCTCTATTGCACTATTGCAAACTGGCGTAACCACTTCAAACATAGATTTTAAAAGCTCTTTATGGATATATGGTTTTAGACTCTCATCAATATTATCAAACACAATATCTGAGCAGCTCTTTACCTTTAAAGTGTCAGGTTCTAGCAACCTTACCTCTAGTTCCAATCCTACCGTATTTGGTTTTGAGCTATTAAATACAATATCCATATTTGATTGTAGCGTTAATTTTATTATAGTTTCGTTTACACATATAAGATATATAAATAGTTTAATCTTCTATCAATATAAAAACTTTCAAAATAAGTTTTTACCTCTCAATCCCCTGCTATACAACTTATACGGCAATTTTCGTTATTTTTACTTTATTTTATATTTACCTAGTTTTAGGTAATTTGACATAAAGTAAGTAATTTTTTTACATATTTATTAATAAAAAATATACAATCAAGGTGTAAATTTCATACAATGAAAGAAAAAATAATAGTCAAGAATTTATATAAGGTTTTTGGTAACAATCCAAAAAAAGCGCTTAAACTTTTAGATAGCGGTCTGCATAAAGATGAGATATTTAAAAAAACAGGTATGACTGTAGGTGTACAAGATTCAAACTTTAGTGTTAATGAAGGTGAGATATTTGTAGTAATGGGACTATCTGGTTCTGGAAAATCAACGCTGATAAGGTTATTGAACAGACTTATTGAACCAAGTTCGGGTCAGATCTTTTTAGATGATACCGATATCACAAATCTAAACGATAAAGAGCTTCAAGAGATCAGAAGAAAAAAAATATCTATGGTGTTTCAATCGTTTGCATTAATGCCACATATGAATATTATAGATAACGTATCGTTTGGTTTAGAGCTTAGCGGTATAGATAAAGATACAAGATATAAAAAAGCGCAAATAGCATTAGAGCAAGTTGGACTAGATGAACATTCACACTCTTATCCTGATGAGCTTAGCGGCGGTATGCAGCAAAGGGTCGGACTAGCAAGAGCCTTAGCTAACGATCCCGATATCCTTTTAATGGATGAGGCTTTTTCTGCACTTGATCCACTAATTAGAACAGAGATGCAAGATGAGCTTTTAAAACTGCAAAGTGAGATGAAAAAAACAATTGTTTTTATATCTCACGATCTAGATGAAGCGATCAGGATAGGTGATAGGATAGCTATTATGCGTGAGGGTGAAACTATGCAGATAGGAACACCAGAAGAGATCATCAATAACCCAGCAAACGACTATATTAGATCGTTCTTTAAAGGTGTGGATGTTACTTCTGTATTAACCGCATCCCATATAGCAAAAAAGATAAAGCCTACAATAGTAGATAAAGATAGTACAGGTGTTAAATCTGCACTTCAATATATATCAGATTTCAATGAGGATTATGCATACTTTATAGGTAAGGATGGGAAATATTTAGGGATACTCACCTTAGAGACCCTAAAACAGCAAGAGAAGTTAGGAGGTAGTGTTTACGATGCAATTTATTGTAATCAAACAATAAATGAACATAGACAAATAGCTGATTTTATAATCGAAGTTGCAGAGTACCAATACCCTATCCCCGTTGTAGATGATAACGGTAAGTATAAAGGGACTATCTCAAAAAGTAGATTATTAAAAGTGTTTGATGAAGGAGTAGAGAATGTCTAACGATCCATGGGGAAATGCCTCAACGGCACAAGATCAAAAAGAATCATCGGTAAACTGGACAGATGATTCAACAACATCATATGAAGAGCCGATAAAAGAGTTTGATATTTTGCACCCTTTTGATGAGCCTTTAATACCTTTTGATGATTGGACAAATACGGCTATTGATTGGCTTGTTACAAACTTTAGAGATTTCTTCTTAGCTACAAAGATGCCCATAGATATAGTTCTAAAATCTATCGAATCATTTTTACTATATCTATCACCATATATTGTTATACTTTTCTTTTTACTACTAGTTTTACAGTTCTCAACTAAAAAAATGGCAATAGGTACGGTTATATCATTTCTTATTATAGGATTTATCGGTGCTTGGGAAGAGTCTATGATCACCCTTTCACTGGTGATAACCTCGGTTTTATTTTCCGTTCTTATCGGTCTTCCTTTAGGAATATGGAGTGCAAAGAGCGATACTGTCGATAAGATAATCCGACCGATTCTAGATGCTATGCAAACAACCCCGGCTTTTGTTTATCTTATCCCTATCGTTATGCTTTTTGGGATTGGTAATGTTCCTGGAGTTATCGTAACAATTATATTTGCTCTACCCCCTCTTATAAGGCTTACAAATCTTGGGATCAGACAGGTTCCAGAAGATCTTATAGAGGCTTCAAGATCTTTTGGAGCAAGCTCTTCACAAATGCTTTGGAAAGTACAAATACCTGTTGCTATGCCAACGATCATGGCAGGTATAAACCAAACCTTGATGCTGGCTCTTTCTATGGTTGTGATTGCATCAATGATAGCCGTAGGTGGTTTAGGTCAAATGGTTCTTAGAGGTATCGGAAGACTTGATGTGGGGCTTGCCGCAATTGGAGGTCTTGGTATTGTTATACTTGCCGTTATTCTTGATAGAGTAACCCAAGCAATGGGTCAGCAAGATAAGAACGATAAAAGAAGATGGTATGAAAAAGGTCCAAGCGGACTTGTATATAAACTAATAAGGAGAAAAAATGTTTAGTAAAAAACTAGCTGTTTTAGCAGCAGCATCTATATTGTCGGCTTCATCAATTTTTGGAGCTAAAGTAACTGCCGTAAAAACAAGTATTGCTGAGGAAGCTTTCCAAATGCATATAGTTGCAGAGGTTCTAAAAAAGATGGGACATGATGTTGAGATCACAAACGATGTAAACTACGATATCGCTTATCAAACCATAGCAAATAATGCAAAAAGCGATGAAGTTTATTTTATGGCAGCAAGCTGGGATCCTTTACACAACGGAAAGATCAAAGGTGTAGGTGGAAAAGCAAAACTTGCAAAGTTCTCTAAGTTTATCTCAAACTGTGCACAAGGTTATCTTATAGATAAAAAAACTGCTGATAAATACAATATAAAATATATAAACGATCTAAAAGATCCTAAAATAGCAAAACTATTCGATCTTGATAATGACGGTAAAGCTGACCTTACGGGTTGTAATGCAGGATGGGGTTGTGAAAAAGTTATAGAGCATCAACTAGATGCTTTTGGTCTTAGAGGAAATATTGAGCATAATCAAGGTGAATACTCAGCACTTATAGCAGATACAATTGCCAACTATAAAACAGGAAAACCTATCCTTTATTATACATGGACACCTTATTGGGTAAGTGGTAAACTAGTTCCTGGTAAAGATACCGTATTTTTACAAGTAACACACTCAGCAAACCCTAACACAGACTCAACAAAACTTCCAAACGGAGCTGATTATGGATTTAACGTAAACCATCAAAAGATTGTTGCAAATGCAAGCGTATTAACAAAACATAAAGATATTGCAAAACTATTTGATATTATTAAACTAGATGTTAATGACGTAAGTGGACAAAATATGCTTATGGCAAACGGTCAAAACAAACCAAAAGATATTCAAAGACACGTTAAACTTTGGATGGATCAAAACAGTGCACAAGTTGCAGCTTGGATAAAGCAGGCAAAAAGCAACTAAATCAAAACTCTGCTAACCTTATCGGTTAGCAGAACCTTTAAACTACAAACCCAAAAAATCTAAAAATCAAAAATTAATCTTATTATTGTATAATTTATTATTATGGAGCAAACATGGAAATAAGAGACGATATAGAAGAGAATTTTGAGTATTATAAGAACTTAAGACAATATCTTCACTCTATACCTGAACTTGGTTTTTGTGAGCATAAAACATCACAAACCATACAAAATGAACTTGCAAAACTTCATATACCTTTTGAAGCTGGGTATGCTACTACGGGTATTATTGCAAAGATAGAGGGTAGAAAAGGTGATAAAGCTATAGCTTTTAGAGCAGATATAGATGCTTTGGAGCTTGAAGAGAAAAATGAGTTTAGATATAGATCGGTAAATAAAGGGATGATGCATGCCTGCGGTCATGATGGTCATACGACGATACTTTTAGCTTTTGCTAAACTGCTTACTTTACATAAAGATATGTTTCAAGGTAGTGTTTATCTTATATTCCAACCTGCCGAAGAGGGGCTAGGTGGAGCAAAAAAGATGATAGATGACGGTTTACTTAAAAAATATAAGATAGATAAGATATTCTCTATACATAATCGTCCAACTGAAGATTTCGGCAAGATATTCGTTAAATCAGGAACTATGATGGCATCATACGATAACTATAAGATCATAATCCATGGTAAATCAACCCATAGCTCAATGCCCCAAACAGGTAAAAACCCTATTATAGCAGCAGCGCATATTGTTACAGCAATAAAATCTATCAGCTCATTGGATATCAGTCCCGTTAAAAAGTCGGTTGTAACGGTCGCTTCAATCAAAGGGGGCTTAGCACCAAATATTGTTCCTGATATCTGCGAGATTGGCGGATCAATTAGAGCTTATGAAGATGATGTACGAGAAGATATAGAAAAAAGGATAAAAGAGATAGCTAAACATATAGCTCTTGGTTTTGGTATGGATGCCGATATTATATACAATAAAGGCTACCCCTCAACTATAAATACAGATATAGAGTCCTCACTAAAAGCTGCACTCGATACTGTAGGAAATGAAAACTTAGTGACCACATTTGAACCAAGTTTCGGTGCGGAGGATTTTAGCTACTTCTTACAAGAGATACCAGGATGTTACGCATGGCTTGGCTCAAAAATAGATGAGAACACAAAAAACCTTCATAGCTCCGAGTTTGATTTTAACGACGATCTTATAAAGATAGGTATGGAGTTTTTCTTCAATATCACTAAAAATGAACTAAATAAAGGATAATAGATGTTAAGCAAAGAGATGACAAAAGCTTTAAATGGACAATTAAATAAAGAGTTTTATTCGGCATATATGTATCTAGGTATGTCTGCATATGCAGGTTCTAAAGGGTATAACGGTTGTGCATCTTGGTTCAATATACAATACCAAGAAGAGATTACCCATGCAATGAAACTATTTAACTACCTTCAAGATCAAAGTGCCGATGTTGAGTTAAAAGATGTAAAGGCATACAATATCTCCAAGGGGGAGCTTGTAGATATATTTGACAAAGCTTATAAACATGAACAGATGATGACAGGATGGCTAAACGATCTTAGCGATATGGCTATGAAAGAGAAAGATCATGCCACATATAATCTTCTTCAATGGTATGTAAATGAGCAAGTCGAAGAGGAAGCTATGTTTAGCGAGATAATAGATCAGCTAAGAATGATAGGCAAGGATGGCTACGGTCTATATAGTATAGATAAAGAGCTTGGCTCTAGAGTTTTTGTAGATCCAACAGCAGGTGCATAAAAAAAGGCTCGAAGTAAAACTTCGAACCTTTTGAAAAGATTTGATTGATAACAAATATCTTTTACAAGAAAGATAATAAAACCATTATCTTTTCGAGAACTGTGTGCTCTTTCTTGCTTTCTTTCTTCCGTATTTCTTTCTTTCAACGCTTCTTGCATCTCTAGTTAGTAATCCGTAAGGTTTTAAGATAGCTCTGAATTGCTCATCGTAAGCTACAAGCGCTCTTGTGATACCGTGTCTAGCAGCACCAGCTTGTGCAGAGTAACCACCACCAAGAGTTTTTACTACTACGTTTACAGATTCAGTTTGTTTTGATACTTCTAAAGGTTGCATAACAACTTTTTTAATAGCTTCGTGACCACCAAGCCATGCATCTAAACTCATACCGTTTATTGTAAGTTGTCCGTTACCGCTTTCTAACCATACTTTAGCTATAGCTGTTTTTCTTCTACCAGTTGCATATACTTTTGCCATCTATATTATCCTTTGATTTGAGCAGTGTGTGGGTGTTCAGCACCTGCATAAACTTTTAATTTTTTAAGCATTGCATTTCCAAGTTTAGTTTTTGGAAGCATACCTCTTGTTGCTAACTTATAAAGTTTTTCCGGATTGTTTACTAACATATCAGCCATTTTGTGAGTTTTAGTACTTCCAAAATATCCTGAGTGTGTATAGTAGTTTTTATCTTCTAATTTAGCACCTGTAAATTTAGCTTTTGATGCGTTGATTACTACAACGAAGTCACCGCAGTCAACGTGTGGTGTAAAGCTAGGTTTGTGCTTACCTCTTAATACAGTAGCGATCTCTGTGATCATTCTACCAAATGTTTTATCAGTTGCATCGATAAGGATCCAATCTCTTTGAACCTCATTTGCTTTTGCCATTTGAGTAAATTTCATTTTATTTATCTCCAATTTAATTTTGAACGGGAATAATAGTGGAATAAAACTTAATCAATACTTAATTTAAGGATAGTTTTATAAATATTTACTGAATTTAAGACTTTTTTTATTTTTTGCCTAAGTTGGGAGTGATACCCAACCTATTTATGCTGTGATTTTAAAGATATTATCGATCAGCTCTCCAGAACTTATATCTTCATTTACAAACAGTTTATCAAAGTTTGCTTGAAGAGTTGAACTAAACTTCTCTTTATCATCTATTTTTAAAAGAGTTGCTAAGGTATCTAAGCTCTCACCGTGACCTTTTGAGATATCAAGTGCAAGCTTATCCATATTATCATCAACAAACTTTTGCGTATCGTTATCTACAAATGATGATGCCTTGCTACAACCTGAGGTTCCTGAGGTCATACCTAAAAACTGTGTTGATGTCATATGGTTCGTAGTTGCTTGAAGCATTTGAGTTAAAGTGCTGCTTGCATCACCGTTAAATATTACATAACCCAAACCACAACCTGCATTTCCTGCAAACAAAGAGCTTGCTACCGTACCTGATATTAGTGCTGAGGCGATTAGTTTCTTCATAATCTTCCTTTTTAATTAGTTTTACTATTTTATAACTCCTATACTTAAAAACCACTACTATATATATTCTTAAACTCCTTATATCCTTTATTTAGATAAAATATTGCCCTATAAATTTACAACGGATAGAGATTGAAAGAGAAGATTTTACAACTTATAAAACAAAAAGCTTTAATAATTGACGGTGCTATGGGTACTCAGCTTCAAACCTACGGTGTGCCTGATGAGGCTTGGTTGCACAAAGGGGAAAACCTTGAGGGGTGCAACGAACTTTTAAACCTAACGGCTCCAGATATATTAGAGTCTATCCACAACGCTTATGCAATGGCAGATGCCGATCTTATCAAAACAAACACATTTGGTGCAATGCCTTGGGTTCTAGATGAGTATGATATTGGTGATATGGCGTATGAGCTTAGCCGTTTAGGTGCAAAGCATGTAAAAACAATCTGTGAAAAATATACGAATGATGATAAACCTAGATTTGTGTTAGGCTCGATCGGTCCTGGGACTAAACTACCATCACTTGGTCATATAAAATATGATGAGATGTATGAGGGGTATTGTATCACTGCACGTGGTCTAGTTGATGGAGGAGTAGATATATTCTTGCTTGAAACCTGTCAAGACCCATTGCAGATAAAAGCAGCACTTCACGCACTTCAAAATACTGCGCCGCAAATTCCAGTAATGGTAAGTGCCACAATTGAGCTAAGTGGAACTATGCTTATTGGAACCGACGCAACTACTATTGCAACTATCTTAGAGCCTTTTGATATCTTATCTTTAGGTTTCAACTGCGGTACAGGACCTGTTCAAGTAGCAAAACATATTAAACGCCTTAGTGAAATATGCTCTATACCTCTTTCGATACATGCTAATGCAGGACTTCCACAAAATAAGGGCGGGTACACATTTTATCCAATGGGGCCAAAAGAGTTTAGTGAACTTCAACGCGACTTCTTAGAGCTTGACGGTGTATCTTTTCTAGGTGGATGCTGTGGAACCACACCACAACATATAAAAGCACTTAGTGATAAGATAGCCAGAATTGTTCCAAAAGAGCCTAAAGGAAAAAGTGAGGCTAGTCTTGCTTCACTATTTAACACTGCGCCACTTAAACAAGACCCTGCTCCACTTTTAATAGGTGAGAGAAGTAATGCAACAGGTTCTAAAGCATTTAGAGAACTTTTAAAAGCGGAAGATTTTGAAGGTACATTAAGTGTTGCGCAACAACAAGTGCGTGCAGGTGCTCATGTCATAGACGTAAGTGTAGGTTTTGCAGGTCGTGATGAAACAAAGGATATGGATGAAGTGGTATCACGTTATGCACAAAAGATATCTCTACCTTTAATGCCCGACTCCACTCAGATACCTGCACTTGAGACTGCACTTAAAAATATAGGTGGTCGCCCTATTATCAACTCGGTAAACCTTGAAGATGGTGAAGAGAAGTTTGATGAGATATGCGCCTTAGCAAAAAAACACGGAGCAGCACTTGTATGTCTTGTGATCGATGAAGAGGGGATGGCAAAAACAACTGCGCGTAAACTAGAGATAGCAGAGCGTATCTTTCATCTTGCAACTACTAGACACGGTTTTAAAGCTGAAGATTTAGTATTTGATATGCTTGTATTTACTGTTGGAAGTGGTGATGAAGAGTATAGAACAGCGGCAATTGAAACCATTGAAGCGATACGTGAATTTCAAAAAAGACACCCAAAAGTTGGTACTACGCTTGGTCTTTCAAATATCTCTTTTGGTCTTGATAAAGATGCGCGTATCTATCTAAACTCAATGTTCCTACACCACTGCGTTGAAGCGGGGCTAACATCTGCGATAGTAAATGTTGCACACCTTCTTCCACTTAATAAGATAAGTGATGAGGATAAAAAAGCCTGTGATGATCTACTTTTTGATAGACGAGAAAACGGTGACCCACTTTTTAAATTTATCGAGCACTTCTCAAATGTAGCAAAACTTGAAGACCAAAGCGATGAGGAGTTTCTAAAACTAAGCGATGAAGAGAAGATAAAAAAACTTCTTCTTGACGGAGATAAAGAGAGGATGCTTCCGCTGGCTTTAGAGATAAAAGATAGAGTTGCACCTGAACTTATCGTAAATGAGTGGTTGATAGATGGAATGAAAGTGATAGGTGAACTTTTTGGAAGCGGTCAAATGCAGCTTCCGTTCGTACTACAAAGTGCAGAAACAATGAAAGCAACTGTTGATGCACTAAATCCTTATCTGCCAAAACAAGATAAAGCAAGCGAAACCGTTTTGGTTCTTGGAACGGTAAAAGGTGATGTTCACGATGTGGGTAAAAACCTTGTGGATATCATCCTTTCAAATAATGGTTTTAAAGTGATAAATATAGGTATCAAAGCAGATATCAATGAGTTTATCATAGCAGTTAAAGAGCATAAAGCTGATGCAATTGGTATGAGTGGTTTACTTGTAAAATCAACTGCAGTTATGAAAGAGAACCTTGAAGAACTAAAAGCTCAAGGTATAGATATACCTGTGCTTCTTGGTGGAGCTGCTCTTACAAAAGGTTTTATAAACGACTTTTGCCGTCCTATATATGACGGTCCTATCTTTTACTGCCGTGATGCTTTTGATGGTGTTGTATCTATGCAGCGTATTGAAAAAGGTGAAGGTGAGAACTGCTTATTAGCAGCAGATAGTATAGATGAAGAGAGTTTTGAGAGTAAAGAAAAAGAGGTGTTTGATCCAAATATTCATACTCCGCAGATGCCTGAGAAACAAAAACAGCTAATACCACCATTTTGGGGACGTAAAGAACTTCATAAGAATTTAGCTAGTAATGAGCTAGCATTCTCTTGGATTAACCATAGAATTCTATTTCGTCAAAGATGGGGATATAAAAAAGGTGATATGACACCTGAGGCTTTCCAAGCCCATGAAAAAGAGGTAGTTAAGCCTTTGTACCATAAACTAAAAGATGAGTTTCTAACAAAAAATATCTTTGATCCAATTGCACTATATGCATACTACCCTTGTATCGCAAAAGACAATAAGCTATATATCTTTGATGAAAAACATCTTTACAACAGCGAAGCAGAAGCGCAAAATATACCAAGCTTGGATGAGGCAATTGAAGTGTTTGAATTTCCAAGACAAGCAAAAGAACCACATAGATGTATAGCTGACTATTTTAGCTCAGAGCATCTTGATGTGATAGGGTTCACCTGCGCAAGCTCAGGTCTAAAGATAACAGACTATGAGAGAAAACTATATGAGGATGGAAAGTTTAGTGAATACTATCAAGTGCATGGTCTTGGAGTTGAACTTGCTGAAGCCTTAGCCGAGATTGCACATAAGCAGATCAGACTTGAGCTTGATATAGTACCAAATGAGGGACCTACTTTAAATGATGTGCAGATGAAAAACTATGTTGGGTGTAGATACTCTCCAGGGTATGCTGCGTGTCCTGATCTAGCACAAACAAAACAGATATTTAATCTTTTAAAACCTGAAGATTTTGGGATAACACTTAGTGAAACTTTTCAAATAGACCCTGAGCAGTCAACATGCGCTATCGTTGTTCCTCATAAAGAAGCGAAATACTATAATGTATAAAGTTTCCTGATCTAGGAAACTTTTTCATCCTTCAATCCTGCATGTTGCATATGCTCACGCAATAGGTTATTGATAAGAGTTTGGTATGCGATCTTTTTTTCACTCGCTTCTTTTTTTAAAAACATAATAATATCATTATCAAGTCTCATAGATGTCGGTATCTTTTTAGGTTTATAAAACCTACCTCTTACACCGCCTGAGAAATCATACTCATCTTTTAAATCAAAATCATCATATTTTGATCTATCATTCGCTGTGCTCATAAACTCTCCTCTCATTACTATTTGCTTTTCTAGCACTTATAATTCTAATAATCTCTTCACCCTCATCGGTAAAAAATAGATTTGCTACAACTAAAATCTTCTCTTTTTTTGTAGCCCCGACTGTTATCCATCTCTCTTCAAAATAGCTAAATCTATGATCAAGCTTTGAAATATGTAAAGGATCATCAAACACCTCTTTTGCCTCTTCAAAAGAGACACCGTGTTTTTGTTGATTTAATATATTTTTGTTTTCATCCCATTCATACTTCATAATAAGGTATTATATAATTTTGTATATACTTTGTCAATACTATCTATACTAGCAACTTAATTAACTACTAGAAAAGTAAATTGTAACTTATAAGTTAGCGGCGTAAGAAGAAATTCCACCCTGTTAAAATGCCAAGATGGAGTAAAATATTTTCGGAGAAGAGGTTCAACTTATTTGAGACAAAGGAAGGTGCTTAATGCACGTTACTTTGTTGAGTCTTGAACCTCAGGAAATATTTTATGGAAGCTTGGGAAAACATTTTTATCGGGTGGAAGAGTTTTTGTTTCTTTTTACGGATAAAAAGAAAGGCATTCATCAACGAATTAGATTGCAAACTCAATCTTAGTTTTGTAGAGGTTATTTTAAATTAAAAACTATTCTCTCTTTGAACTATTAGAATAAAAATCATTATATATTTGGTTATATAATAAATTAACTTCATTAATATAGTCACTATCAGAATTATAACTTTTAATAGCAGCACGTCTTGTTTGATAATTTGTATATTCTTCATTATCAAGTAAATTTTTAGTATCTTTTACAATTTTCTGTGTACCCAATTCAACACTTTTTTTGTCGTCAATATATTTATCTGTAGTAATTTGCATAATTCCTAAAGTTTTTGCTTTTCCAATAGTGAACAAGACTGATTCTATAATTCTAAATATTTTAGGTCTATTAAAAGACTCAAATATTAAGATTGCATAAACTAAGGCTTCTTGAGCATTATTATGGACATATTTACCGATAATATCACCATAGTTACTTTTATATTTTTTATATTTTTTTTCAATATATTTTGTTTTTCTATTAATAGTCTTTATATTACTAAATTCTATATTATTCAAAGTTCCATATAAATAGGCTATAATTCCTAACCATATCACACTCCCTAACTCTTCTGGCGTTGGGAAAAAGAAATCTTTATAAACTATAAAATTACTATATACATAATATGAACTGGGTATTGCTACAATAATATAAGCAATCTGTGTAAACCAATTAATTAATAATGCTCTTTCTGTAATAATATTAAAAAAAATTCTAAATAAAAAATAATAAATGACTACAAAATAAATCTCTTTTATTAAAAAATCTAACCAAAAAATATAAAATAAAGCTGATACTATTGTTATAAATACAACTGGAGCAAATGCTTTATAAACAAAATTAAAGGCGGGTGCTTCATCTCTTTTTGCAAATATTGATATTTGCATATACCCTTTGTAAGAAGAATGTTTACCAAACCAATTAACTATTATAAATAAAATAATAGCTAAAGCTATATGTACCATATTAATCAAGTCAACACACCACCACAGACTTTATCTCCGTAAACTCCTCAATAGCATACCTTGGACCTTCCCGTCCAACCCCGCTATATTTAACACCACCATATGGCTGAATATCAAAACGCAATGTCGGTATATCATTTATAACCACACCTCCTGCCTCGGCATCATCTATAAACCTTCTGGTAAGTGATAAGTCATTTGTAAAGATAGAAAACTGTAAACCGTAAGGTGAGTCGTTCATTTTAATAATCGCTTCATCGTAAGTGCTTACTTTCACCAAAGATACGATCGGAGCAAAAACCTCTTGACATACTATATTCATATCATCAGTAACATCAACCATAACCGTTGGATAAAAGTTTAAACCATCGCATTTATTACCAGTCAATACCTTTGCACCCTCATCTATTGCACTTTGTATCCACTCTTTTGCTCTGCTTACAGAATCTTCATTTATAAGTGGACCAAGAAAAGTATCTTTATCGTACGGGTCACCAACTTTTAGTTTAGAAGTCTCTTCTGCAAGTGCATTGGCAAAACTCTCATAGATATCTTCGTGTACATAGATACGCTGCAGTGAGATACAAACCTGACCGCTATTGTAAAACGAACCATATGAACAGCGAGCCGCTGCTAGCTGTATATCTGCACTTTTATCTATAAAACTTGCCGCATTTCCGCCAAGCTCCAAGCTAACTTTTTTGATCCCAGCATTTTGCATAATGATCTTACCAACAGAAACTGAACCTGTAAAACTAAGCACTCTTGGAATATCGCTTGAAACAAGCGTTGAGCCAACCTCAACATCACCATAAACCACACTTAGCGCATCGGTAATAGCAAACTTGCTTGTCACAAACAGTTTTGCAAATTTATAAGCCGTAAGTGGAGCTTCTGGAGTTGGTTTTAACACAACCGCATTTCCCGCAGCTAAAGCTGGAGCTATCTTATGAGCCACTAAATTTAAAGGGAAATTAAAAGGGGTGATACAAGCTACCACTCCCACTGGCTCTCTTGTAAAATAAGCGAGCGTTTTTTTACCGCTTGGAACTGCATCGGTAGGTATGGTCTCACCGTGCATATTCATAATTGCATTGGCTGAGAGCTTAATAGTCTCTATACATCTATCAACCTCTATTAAAGAAAAAGTGATAGGCTTGCCCACCTCATCAGTAAGTGTTTTTGCTATATCAGCTTTTTGCTCTTCAAGTTTTGAAGCAACATCTAAAAGCCACTCTACCCTTTGTGATACGCTTGAACTTTTGCAGGTTTTTGATGCTTTCTGTGCTATTTGTAAAGCTTTGATAGTATCCTCTTTTGTACATACGGGTGCAAGCGATGCCACCTCGTTGTTGTACGGGTTTAATCTTTTTGTTAGATTGCTGCTATTTACTTCACTGCTTCCAAAAAATATATTAGCTACCATTTTGTATTCCTTTATCATATTAAACTTCTAGAGAGTAAAGAGTTACTCTTTTGCAAAATCATCTTCTATTTAGTGACTTTATTGTACAATTTTTACTTTTAAATAAATTAGAAAAGTTAATATTCAAGGAAATAAATGAACCAAAAGGAACTAAACGAAGCACGAACCAATCCGGAGTTTTTATCATATTTGGAAAAAACTCAGATGGATGCGATAGAAACAGATAATATCTCTGCTCTCTATGAGGTTCTTGACTCCCTTTTGGTTTTAGATATCACTGATAACAATAGAGTTGATCTTGTTTACAACCATATACTAAAAATCGCTTTTGATAAAATCGAACAACTTTTAAAAGATGAACATAAGCTTAGCCTTGATAGTGACGAGCTTTATTATACAAGAGCATTTTATGAGCTGGCTATTGAGAAGTGGAGCACAGCTGATATCAAAGGTGCAAAGGAGCTTTTCTTTGTACTTTCTGGAATTGTTTGCGATGAGAGACTAAGTGATGCACTTGATGTTCATGTGATAGCTTGTGCAAAAGGTATTACCCTTGACAGCTTTTATGAGCAAAAGGTTGATATTGCAAATATCGTAGATGATGAAAAACACGGATATTTTATAATCAATTTTCAATTTGATACAAAAGAGTATCTTGAGACAAACAAAGAGATACTTCAAAAAGAATACGACAATTTAAAACATTTACTGGAAATATAGATGAATATACATTTTATAGGAATAGGCGGGATAGGTCTATCTGCTCTGGCTAGAATTTTAAAATACGACGGCCACGAGATAAGCGGCTCTGATATGAAAGCTACAGCTATCACAAACTCATTGGAAAAAGAGGGTATAAAGATAAACGTACCTCAAAGTAAAGATGCTATTACGGATCAAGAGCTTATCATATATAGTGCGGCAGTAAAATCTGATAATGAAGAGATACTAGAGGCTTCTAAAAAAAGGATAAAAACAATACCTAGAAAAGAAGCACTTCCTATAGTATTAGGTGATAAAAAGAACTACTGTGTATGTGGTGCGCATGGTAAAAGTACCACAACAGCAATACTATCTTCAATACTTCAAAGCTCTGCACTAATAGGTGCTATAGCAAAAGAGTTCAATTCAAACTTTAGATACAAGGGTAAAACAGTAGCTTTTGAAGCAGATGAAAGTGATGGAAGTTTTTTACTTTCAAATCCACATTGTGCAATAGTTACAAACGCTGAGCCTGAACATATGGAATACTACAACTATGATCTTGATAGATTTTACCATGCATATGAGCAGTTTTTAAAGATGGCAAAGATCAGAGTTATAAACGCTGAGGATGATTTTTTAAAAAGCTTAGATATAGAAGCAACTAAACTTTACCCTAGTCGTGATATAAAAGATATCTCTTTTACTATAAAAGAGGGGGAGCCTTTTACTAAGTTTGATCTAAAAGATCTTGGAACTTTTGAGGTTTGGGGATTTGGATACCATATAGCAGTTGATGCCTCTTTAGCAATTCTTGCCGCACTAAACGAAGTTGGTCTTGATGTGATAAAAGAGAATATCAAAAAATATAAAGGGATCAAAAAACGCTTCGATATAATCCAAAAAAGTGAGAAGTTCGTTGTAATAGATGACTATGCACACCACCCTACTGAGATACTTGCAACATTAAAATCGGTATCATTATATAAAGAGCTAAAAAATATGTCTAAGATAACGGTTATTTGGCAGCCACATAAATACTCACGCCTTATGGACAACCTTGAAGCTTTTAAAACCTGTTTTGCTGAAGCTGACGAGCTTGTAATACTTCCAGTTTGGAACGTAGGTGAAAAAGTAATAGATATAGATCTAGAGAAAGAGTTTGCAAGGTATAATCCAATAATGGCAGATAATCTTATAAGCCAAAACGGTAAAATTGCTCTACAAAAAAAGGGTGAAATCATATCAGTACTACAAGATGGTATAGTGCTCGGTGTTGGCGCGGGGGATATAACTTACCAGCTTAGGGGTTAATTTTTCCCTTAAGTTTTCTTATGTTACTATTCCCATCCAAAAAAATCTGTTAAGGTCGAGAATTGAAAAACTTAGTTATAGTCGAGTCACCTGCAAAAGCTAAAACCATTGCAAAATTTCTAGGAAGTGATTATAAAGTAATGGCTTCTATGGGGCACGTTAGAGACCTGCCTAAATCAAAACTTGGATTTGATCCTGAAGATAATTTCAAACCACAATATTTAATCTCGACAGATAAGAAAAAAGTTATAAGCGACCTAAAAAAAGAGATAACTAAAGATACCACTATCTACCTAGCGGCCGATGAGGATAGAGAGGGAGAGGCTATTGCTTGGCACCTTATCCCTGCGCTTAAAATAGAAAAAAATCCTATTAAAAGGATAGTGTTCCATGAGATCACAAAGGGTGCTATCTTAGAGGCTATTAAAAACCCAAGAGATGTGAACCAAAACCTAGTAGATGCCCAACAAGCAAGACGTATCTTAGACCGTGCGGTTGGTTACAGCCTTTCACCTTTACTTTGGAAAAAGATAAGATACGGACTAAGTGCAGGAAGGGTTCAATCTGTTGCGGTTAGAATTATAGTTGATAGAGAAAATGAAATAAGAGCGTTTAAACCTGAAGAGTTTTGGAAAATAAAAGCTGAGTTCTTAAACCATACACTAAAAACAGAACTTGCAAAAGTAAACGGTAAAAACGTAAAAATACATAACGAAGCTGAAGCAAAAGCTATAGAAGCATCTGTAAACGCTTCACATTTTGTATTAACAGATATAGAAGAGAAAGAGAGCAAGAAAAACCCTGCTCCACCTTTTACAACTTCAACCTTACAGCAAGAAGCGAGTAGAAAGCTTGGCTTTAGCGTTAAGCAAACAATGATAATAGCTCAACAACTATATGAGGGAAATATCAAAGGTAATATACCAAACCACACTGGTGGTCTTATTACATATATGAGAACAGACTCGGTAAACCTTTCAAACGTAGCTACCACTATGGCAAAAGAGTTGATCGAGAGCGAATATGGTGATGAGTATGCTCTATCAACCCCTAGACGTTATAAATCTACAGCTAAGGGTGCACAAGAAGCGCATGAGGCTATACGTCCTGTTAACCTAAAACTAAAACCTAGTGATATTAAACCATATGTTGACGCTTCATGTTTTAGACTATATGATCTTATTTGGAAAAGAACTTTAGCAACTCAGATGGCTACAGCTATTATGGCAAATACCACTTATAAGATAACAGCGGGTAAAGATGAGGAGCTTGAGTTTCAAGCAAAGGGGCAAAGAATAGTGTTTGCAGGTTTTATGAAAGCGTACACAGAAGGTAGTGATGATCCAGAAGCTGCACTTGATAGCAGTGAGAAGATACTACCAACCGTAAAAAAAGATACTGTTTTAAAATGTGAGCTTTTAAACTTAGAGCAAAACTTTACAAAACCACCTGCAAGATATACTGAAGCAAGTTTAGTTAAAAAACTAGAAAGCGAAGGTATTGGTCGTCCTTCAACTTATGCTCCAACCATCTCTACAATCCAGCAAAGAGAATATATAATCAAGACCGAAGATAAAAAGCTAGCACCTACTGCAATTGGTGAGGTTGTAGATGAGTTCCTAACAGAGCATTTCCCTGAAATAGTTGATCTTGGATTTACCGCTCGTGTTGAAGAGGAGTTCGATGAGATCGCCGAAGGTAAGATCAAATGGACGCAGGTTATGGACGAGTTTTACGGTGATTTTAGTAAGACCATTAAAGATAAAGAGGAAACTGCTGAGAGAAAAACTGTAAAACCTAGAATCTTAGGGGTAGATCCAAAAACAGGTAAAGAGATAAGTGCAAGGGTTGGAAAATTTGGTCCTTTTGTTCAAGTGGGTGATAAAGATGATGAAGAGAAACCAAAATTTGTCTCAATACCAAAAGATAAAACAGTAGAGAATATCACTTTAGAAGAAGCGATAGCCTTACTTGCTCTTCCAAGAGACCTTGGAGTAAATGCTGAGGGTTATAAGATCACTGCAAATATAGGAAGATTTGGTCCATATGTATCTTGTAATAAAAAGTTTTACTCTTTAAAAGAGGATGATCCTTATACGATCACTCACGATAGAGCAATAGAGCTTATGAAAGCAGAAGATGAGAGAAAAGCAAAAGCTTTAATTCTTGACTTCCCTGAAGAGAAGATCCAAGTACTAGAGGGTCGTTACGGTCCATATATCAAATCTGGTAGAAAAAACCATAAGATACCAAAAGATAAAGAAGCTGCGAAACTAACACTTGATGAGATAAAAGCGATCATTGATGCAGACGGTACTGCAAAACCTAAAAGAGCTGCAGCTAAAAAAACAACTGCAAAGAAAACTACTACTAAAAAAACAAGTACAAAAACTACTGCAAAAAAAACCGCCGCTACTAAAAAGTAGAGACGGTTTTAACAAAAAGCTAAAAAAGACTACTTAGCCTCTTTTAAACTCTCCGCTATCATAAATGCAAGCTCTAAAGCTTGATCTGCATTTAATCTTGGATCACACTGAGTATGGTATCTACTTTTTAAATCCTCTGCAGTGATAGGTGAACTTGCACTTCCTGTACACTCAGTAACATCTTGGCCTGTCATCTCTAAGTGGATACCACCTGCGATACTACCTTGTGCTTTATGGATCTGGAAGAACTGTTTTACTTCACTTAGGATATTATCAAAATCCCTTGTTTTATAACCTGTTTCGGTCTTCTCAACATTTCCATGCATTGGGTCTGTACTCCATACAACCTCTTTACCTTCCGCTTCAACTCTTTTTAGAAGATTTGGATAGATATCACCTATTTTTGAAGCACCCATTCTAACGATAAGGTTTAATCTTCCCGCTTCATTGTTAGGGTTTAAAGTATCTATAAGACGGATAAGCTCATCCTCTTTCATTGTTGGACCAACTTTACAACCTATAGGGTTGTTGATACCTCTAAAATACTCTATATGTGCACCGTCAAGGTCTCTTGTTCTATCACCTATCCATAACATATGAGCTGAACAATCGTACCAGTTGCCGCTTAGTGAATCTCTTCTTGTAAGTGCCTCTTCATAGTTTAGAAGAAGTGCTTCGTGAGAAGTATAAAGCGTAGTTTGAGCAAGTTGCGGTGTATTTAAAGCGTTTATCCCACAGCTTTCTATAAACTTTAGAGATTTTGATATCTCATCTGCTAGTTTTGCATACTCTAAACCAAGCTCTTTATTTTTAAGAAAATCTTGGTTCCAGCTATGTACCATATGAAGATCAGCCAAACCACCCCTTGCAAATGCTCTTAGAAGGTTAAGCGTAGCCGCACTTTGGTTATATGCTTTGATAAGTTTTTCAGGTTTTGGCTCCCTTTTTGCAAGGTCAGCTTCAACATCATTTACTATATCACCTCTATAGCTTGGATAATCTATACCGTTTATAGTTTCAAAGTCAGAGCTTCTTGGCTTAGCAAACTGCCCTGCTATACGTCCAACTTTTACAACAGGTTTTTCACCGCTAAATGTAAGAACTACTGCCATCTGCATCATAACTTTAAAAAGGTTTTTAATATTGTTTGCATTAAAAGCGTTAAAGCTCTCTGCACAATCTCCACCTTGAAGTAAAAACGCTTTACCCTTTGCAACGTCAGCTAGCTCCTCTTTTAATTTTCTTGCTTCTTTTGCAAAAATCAAAGGGGGATATGAAGCTAACTCTTGCTCTACTGAACTTAATTCATTTTGATCTAAATATTTAGGTTGTTGTTTTATCGGAAACTCTCTCCAGCTATTTGGCGACCAATTTTCCATAATATTGCCTTCATTTTAAAATAATAAGGATCGATTTTATCCAAAACCAACTTATTATAATCTTTTTGTTAAAATCTAATATGCAGATTATAATTATTTTAATATCTCTTTTTAGCACCCTATACGCAGGAGCAGTTTATGATTTCTGGGATAATAGCAATAATACAAATGAAAAAAATAGAGTTAAACTACAAGATAGAACACCTAAAAATTTAAGATATCTACAAAGAAACGACACTAAAGCTACCAAGCTTGCAAAAGATCTAAACCAAAGCAATACAAAACTAAGCAGCGATTATATCGAGCCTTTAAAAAAAGAGTTTAAAGAGCCTAAGCTTACTAAAGATTTTGATGAGAAAAAAATATCTATAAGCCCTGATTTTATCGATCCTTTTGAAGATGAGAAAAAAACAAAAGAGAAGAAAGCTATCAAAGAAAAGAAACAAATCAAAAAACAAAAGTCTGTTGAAAAAAATAGTGATATAGAGCAGTTTAAAAAAAGTAATACAGTTAAATACACAGAAGATTTTGTTGAGTATTATGATGATAACGATAGAGAAAAAGGTTTTATAGATATTATTCCATACCTAAGCGTAGGAAACAGTTTGTTTGTTATATCCCAAGGTGAATACACCGCAAGGATATTGGATGATAGTATCGGCGGCTCAATAGCTATAGATGCAGGGCTTAACTATATATGGGATCACCTTGATATTGGTTATCTGTGGAGTATCAATCTTGGAGATTATGATTTTAGCGGAAAAGATAGAACAAACCCCAATACACCAAGCGGAGGTAATATAAAAGGGTATATACTAAGTACAATGCCCGTACTATTTTATGAGCTAAATAGAGCCGAGAAGATGTCGGTGCTTATAGGCTACGGTGTAGGAGGTTCATATCTAAAACTTGAGGGTGATGCAGTTTTAGCAAACAGCTCCAACCAAACAATATCAGACTCTATCCATATAAGAAGGTTTTATTTTTCTAGGGGGCTTTTACTTGAAGTAATCCATAACGATCTAATGATAGCTTTTACAAAAGTAACCATAGATGTTAACGATGGTGGGCAAAATATACAGATAAATGAAAATAGATTAAATCTTGGATATAAATTTAGCTTTTAGCCAATAAATATAGTAAGATTAGATATGAAAATATTAAAAATGCTTATAGTATATCTTTTTTTATTTAACACTTGTAATGCAGCAGGTTTCTTTGACTTCTGGGGTGGAGGAGATACCGCTCAAGATCAAACCATCAATAGGGAAGCTGATCTTGATCTAAATATGGATGAAGTTAGACAAGGGTTTGGTTCAGTAAATAGAGAAAAATCAATCTTTGAGCTTATCCCTTATCTAAGCTATAGCTACAATAATATAAATATAGATTACCAAGATGGTATAAAACGAACAGATGCTATAAGTAGTGAGTTTGGTGTAGGGGTATCACTAAATACAGGTTTTGATTATATCTTAAATACAAAGTTTGGCTATATGTTTCATTTTGATTATAAAAAATTCAACTTCGATCAAGATGAGGGCTCAACAACTTATGGAAATACAAAAATAAGTGGTCACCTTATCAAAGCTATACCTATAGTCTTTTATGAGTTTAAAGTAGATACGGTGACGGCATATGCAGGTTTTGGATATGGTTTATCCAAAGTAAGCCTTAGTGGAACAAACAACTATTCAGAAAATGTTGCACTAAATGAACTAGCTTTAACTTCCGTTTATAAGCTTGAGATATTTTATGGAAGAGTTATGCTTATTCTAACTGAGCAAGATAGCGATTTTAGTGAAGAGGGTAATAATATAGATCTTGATGAGCTAGATATAAATGTGGGTTTTTTGATCAGTTTTTAACTAAAGAGTTATAAAAGTTCATATAAGGGTAATTGTTCTTTAAAGAATCAAAGTTTAGCTTTAGCTCACTCTTTAGGTTCTCGCACATTGTAGTGTTCTCCTCTACAGGGTTTTGAGCTGCTAAACCTACACACAGTATATATGTATCGTTTAACTCATTCACCTTATCCACAGTAGCTAAGTAACCCTCAACCTCGTCATGAAGCTTTTCATTTACGTAAACGGCTGTTATAAGAAATAAAGAGAAGAAAAAAACAAATGAGTAAAAGAAAGGTTTTATAAGTTTTTTAATCATCTTTTTTATCACATCCTTTTGTGCAGGTTCCAAAAAGCAGGCTTTTTATAACATATCTTACGATCACGGCTAAGATACCTATACCTATCACTTTTTCAATATCGGCTATATCGTAATACTCCAAGAGTATTCCTAAAAGTATCACTATGATATAAAATATAAGCTCTTTTGGATTTTCTCTATCAAATATAAAAAACATCTGCTATTATACCATTTAAACAATATAATACCAAATTAACTAAGCTTTAGATATAATCGCGAAAACTAATGAAACTATTTTAGGTCTAAAGCTAAAAAGTTTCTTTATAAAAATATAAACAAGGTAGACAATGTCACACGATTTATTACAAAAACAAGCAGATACGATCAGATTTTTAAGTGCTGATATGATCCAAAAAGCTAACAGCGGCCACCCTGGTGCTCCTATGGGTCTAGCTGATATAGCAACGGTTCTAAGCAAACATTTAAGACTTGATCCAAAAAATCCAAGCTGGTTAAATAGAGATAGACTGGTATTTAGCGGCGGGCATGCAAGTGCATTAGTATATTCACTTCTTCATCTATGGGGATTTGATCTAGGTTTAGAAGATCTTAAAAACTTTAGACAAACAGGAAGTAAAACACCAGGTCACCCTGAGTATGGTCATACATCAGGTGTAGAGATCACAACGGGACCTTTAGGTCAAGGTATAGCAAATGCAGTTGGTTTTGCTATGGCTAGTTCATACGCGGCACACTGTGTTAACTCAGAGACTGCAAAAGTTATTGATCATCATGTATATTGTTTATGTGGTGATGGTGACCTTCAAGAGGGTATCTCTTACGAAGCTTGTGCAACACTTGGTCACCAAGGTATCTCAAACTTTACACTTATCTACGATAGCAACGATATCACAATAGAGGGTGATATCTCTATAGCTTGGAGTGAGAACGTAGCAAAAAGATTTGAAGCTATCAACTTTGAAGTGATCACAATAGACGGTCATAACTTCGATGAGATTGATGCAGCTATCACTCAAAGTAAAAATAGTGATAAGCCTACTATTATCATTGCACGTACTTCAATAGGTAAAGGTGCAGCAACTATGGAGGGAAGCCATAAAACACACGGTGCACCTCTAGGTGATGAGGAGCTTAAAGCTTCAAAAACTAAAGCTGGTTTTGATCCTGAGAACACATTTGTTGTTCCTGATGATGTAAAAGCAGCATTTGATAAAACAACATCAGGTGAAGAGCTTAGCCGTGCTTGGGAAAAGATGGTTAAAAAAGATCTTCCTTTAAGTGAGCAAAACATCACTCTTGAAGCACTCTTAAACCCTGATTTCTCTAAGATCGAATACCCTGATTTTAGCGAAACTGCTGAGATCGCAACAAGAGATTCAAACCATAAGATAATCAATGCAATTGCAAAAGCAGTTCCTGGATTTATCGGTGGAAGTGCGGACCTTGCACCATCAAATAAAACAGAGCTTATAGGCCTAGGAGACTTCCCTAAAGGTAGAAACATCCACTTTGGTATCAAAGAACACTCAATGGCAGCTATCGCAAACGGTATGAACCTTTACGGTCTATTTAAAGTGTTTAGTGCAACATTCTTTATCTTTAGCGATTATTTAAAACCTGCAGCTCGTGTAGCAGCACTTAGCAATATCCCTCAACACTTTATCTGGAGTCATGACTCTATAGGTGTAGGTGAAGATGGTGCAACACACCAACCAATTGAACAGCTTAGCCAATTTAGAGCAATGCCTAACTTCTATACATTTAGACCTGCAGATGCAACAGAAAATATTGAGTGCTGGAAGAGCGCACTTACTATGAGTGCACCAACTGCTTTTGTAACATCAAGACAAAAACTAAAAACTTTAAAACCAACAAGAGATTTCGGTGAAGTTAAAAACGGTGGATACCTATTAAAGAAAAGAGATGGTGCAACCGTTACAATTATGGCAAGTGGTAGTGAAGTGTTCTTAGCACTTCAAACAGCTTGCTTCTTAGAAGATGAAGGTATTAAAGCAAATATCGTATCTGTTCCTTGTTTTGATCTTTTATGTGAGCAGGATAAATCTTATATAGATACTGTTATCGATCCTAGCACAACTGTTATCGCAGTAGAAGCTGCAACTGCAAGTGAATACTACAGATTTGCAGACCATGTGATCGGTATGAACACATTTGGTGAAAGTGGTCCAGCAGGAGAGCTGTTTGATAAGTTTGGATTTACTATCGATAAGTTAAAGGCTAAGATAAAAGATCTAATCTAATATTTTGGAGGTAAAAATGGCAACAAGTTTTAAAGGTACACCTGTAACACTAGGTGGCGATCAAATAAATGTAGGGGACAAAGCTCCCGAGGTAACGGCAATAGGTACTGATCTAAAAGATGTGGTTATCGGCGGGGCAAAAGATAAAGTTCAACTAATTGTTGCCGTTCCGTCACTCGATACGGACGTATGTGCTGCAGAGACTAGGAGATTTAACGAAGATGTTAACAACCTTGATATCTGTGAGACTACAGTAGTATCTATGGACCTTCCTTTTGCAAGTAAAAGATTTTGCTCAACACAAGGGATAGAAAACCTAAGTGTTGTAAGTGATTATGTTGAGAAAGATTTCTCAAAAGCTTACGGAACTTTAATGCTTGATTCACCCCTAAAGGGTTTAAGTGCAAGAGCTATCTTCGTTGTTGATAGAAGCGGTGAAGTGGTTTATAAAGAGATGGTTAACGAAGTAACCGCTGAACCTGATTATGAAGCTGCACTTGAAGCTATCAAGGGTGCTAGATAAATTTTAAATGAGGGCAGCATATGGAAGAGATATTTCTAACTTGCCCTTATTGCTTACAATCGATCTCTATCTTACTTGATACTGGTGTTTATGGATCAAACACTATAATCGATGACTGTGAAGTCTGCTGTAGACCTATAGAGATCACTTATAATGTTGAAGATTTTAATCTTATTGGATTTTACTATAATAAAATAGAGGGTAATGAGTACTAAGACTCACCCCTGCTATTTTTTTCATCTATTCCGCTTATTCCAAACCTTCTTGCAAGCTCTTGCTTAACACGATCTGGAGAGATATTTTTACTACTTAATGCTACCATTGAGTGATAAACAAGGTCTGCTGCTTCATAGATAGCTTCCTCTATATTATCATCTTTTATAGCAAAAGTAAGCTCACTAGCTTCCTCTACTATCTTTTTAAGCATAGAGTTTTGTTTACCTTTTAAAAGCTTAGCAGTATAAGACTTTTCAGGGTCGTCGTTCTTTCTCTCTTCTATTATATGGTAAAGTGTATCTATAACGCCATACGCCGCTGTTGTATCAACTTCAACATCACTTATGATCTTTTCATCAACTGCACTTGTAAAGAAGCAGCTTTTTCTTCCAGTGTGGCAAGCCACACCCTCTTGTTCAACTTTTAAAAGCAAAGTATCGTTATCACAATCGATCATCACATCTATAACCTTTTGGGTATGACCGCTGCTTTCACCCTTTTTCCAGATACGCTGTTTGCTTCTGCTAAAATAGTGTGCATATTTTGTCTGCATTGTTAAACTATAAGCTTCTTCATTCATATATGCAAGCATTAGAACCTCGTTTGTTCCTACCTCTTGCACGATCACGGGAACCATCCCGCCTTGTTTTTCAAAATCTATATTTATATCCATATTTATCCCTAAAAAGTGGTCTCAACTTGTAGTTTGACACCAATATCACCCTTCTCTTTATTGTAATCAAATGAGGGGGTAACACTCACCCCCTCCTCTTTTGTCTCCTCTTCAAACTCTTGAAGATTCTCTTTTAAAATATCTTTCGTATCATCTTTAAACTTTTTATCATCTAGTTTATAGTTTTTCATTTGATTGCTTTTATTAAATATAAACTGTTGATTTTCTAAGCGATAAAGTTGATCTTTTAAGAGCTTGTTCTCTTTTTCAAGTATTTTAACTTTTTTAAGAAGAGTATCGTTTGTTAATTGATCTTGCAGATCTTTATTCTGATCAAATAGTTTATTACTAAGTGATTTATACTCATCGATCTGAAAAAAAGCAAAGATTAAAGCGGTGATAAGTGCGATTAAAACTATTAATCTAATTTTGTATTGCACTTATCATCCTTTCTTATTTGTGGATTGAGCTATCCCTTGATTTATCTTTTGTATCAACCCAGATATTTGGAGTTGATCCTCCAGGAGTTAAGAATATCTTAGCATCTTTGTTCTCTCTTAAAGCATCATTGAACTTACCTTGAACTTCAATTTGCTGCATTTGAAGAAGCTTGTTAGTTAAAGATTGTGCAACTAGTTTATTTGCTTTTGCCTGCGCATCAGCCTCAATAGTTACCGCATCTGCTCTACCTTTAGCTTCAATTCTATTTTTATCAGCCTCACCTTTTGCTAAAGCAGCCTTTTTCTCAGCCTCTTGCTTAGCTCTTAAAACTTCATATTTTAATCTTTCAGCTTCTTGGTTAGCTATTTGAACTCTCTCGATCTGCTCTTTGATCTTTGGAGGAAGTACGATCTCTCTTAATTGTACCGACTCAATCGAAACAGGTTTACCCTCTAATGCTTCAATATCTGTTCTAATTCCATTTTCGATCATAGTAGCGATCTCATTTCTTCTAACAGGAAGCTCTTCAGCATTAAATCCACCAACTACGTTTCTTACGATATTTCTAACAACTGGGTTAACGATCTTATCTTCCCAGCTAAGTCCCCAAGTTCCTATTGTAGAAGGTGCACCTGCAGGTGTTAGTTTATATTGAACAGTTAGTTCAATTGAAACAGGAAGTCCCCTTGCATCAAGAATATTGATCGCTGGGTTTATTCTAATACCGCTGTCAAAACCGCTCATCTCTTCAATTGTTTTATAGTTGATAAGTCTTACTTTCGTATCAACAACTATCACCTTTTGAATAACAGGAAGATAAAGATGGAAACCAGGATATAAAGGTGTCTCATCATATTTACCCGCTGTTGCTTTAATACCCACTTGACCAGATTCAATGATCACGAAAGGCTTAAAAAGTACAAGCACGGCAACTATTGCAATTACTGCATAGATAAGTCCCGCTTTTTTTCCGAAGTTCTTAAAAAATTCAGGCGGCTCGAAAGGTGGCTGATATCCACCACCTCCATTGCCTCCACCGAAACCTTTATTGTCGTTACCGCTTTTATTCTGCTCTTTTTGTCTATTTTTAAAATAATCGTTGTCTATTGGCATTGATTAATTCCCTTTAGTTTATATATGTTAAATGTTTTAGATATTTTTCGTTCTTACCTGCAACAGCATCAAAATATGCACTTTGAAGTTTCTCTGTTATAGGTCCTCTACTTCCACATCCGATTGTTCTAGCATCTACATCTCTAACAGGTGTAACCTCTGCAGCCGTTCCCGTTAAAAAACACTCATCTGCTATATAGATCTCTTCTCTAGTAACTCTTCTTCTTACAACCTCTATACCCATATCTTTTGCTAACTCAATAACAGTTGCTTGAGTGATAGATTCTAAAGAGTTGTCGTTTGGAGGAGAGATAAGAACACCATCTCTTACGATAAAGAAACAAGCACCACTTGCTTCTGCGATATAACCTTGGTCATCTCTTAAAAGCGCTTCATCATATCCAGCCTCAACAGCTTCATATTTTGCCATTTGAGAGTTTAGGTAGTTTGCAACAGCTTTTGCCTTACCCATTCCTGAAGTATTTGGAGTTCTAGTCATAGAGCTTATTTTAAGTCTAATCCCTTTTTTAAGACCCTCTTCACCAAGATACGCTCCCCATTTCCAAGCAGCGATCGATACGTTTACAGGAGCATCTTTATGGTAAAGACCCATTACACCGTAACCAAGATATACCAAAGGTCTAATATAAGCACCCTCGAACAGTTCATTCTCTTGAAGAAGTTTCACTTGCGCATCATTTAGCTCTTCTAGTGAAAAAGGAACATCCATAAGTGTCATCTTTGAAGAGTTTAATAATCTTTGAGTATGCTCTTTTAGTTTAAATATCGCACATCTGCCATCAACGGTCTTATAAGCTTTTGTACCCTCGATAGCACCGTTACCGTAATGAAGTGTATGACTTAATACATGGATATTTGCCTCATCCCAAGGTTTAAGGTTTCCATCCATCCATATATATTTTGCTTTTTCCATTCAAATGTCCTAAAAATAATTATTTATAAATTAGCCAAATAGTATATCTAATTTATGTTAATAATAGGTTAAAACATATGTAAGCATTAAGAAGATATAATCTTCTGCTAAATTAAGAATTAAATTTAGATAATATCTAAAAAATAAGGATCATAATATGGGTATGCCAAGTGGTTTTGAGCTGTTTATAATAATCGCAGCAATCGTTTTACTTTTCGGTGGTAAAAAAATACCAGAACTTGCTAAAGGTCTAGGTCAAGGGATCAAGAACTTTAAAAGTGCAGTGAAAGAGGATGAGAAGGATGAAAGCGTAGCTACTAATCAAACATCTGAGAAGATCGAAGAGAACAAAGAGGAAGCTGCAAAAACTTCTGAAAATCAAAAAACAGTTTAATTTTAAAGAGTTACATTGCAAAATATCGTAAAAGATACAATACAAAAAACTTTAGAAAGAGATATCGTTCTTGAAAAGCCAAAGGATAGAGCACTAGGTCACTATGCAACACCTCTGGCTTTCTCTTTAGCTAAAGAGCTAAGAAAATCTCCTATGGTTATCGCTGAAGAGTTAGCTGCAAAATTTGAGGGATCTGATATCTTTAAAGAGGTTACAGCCGTAAAAGGTTTTATCAACTTTAAACTAGATATCAATTTCCTAGATCAAATGAGCAAAGAGAACCTAAAAGATGAAAATAGTTTTGCCAAAGGTGATAAAAAGTCGCAAAAGATACTTTTAGAGTATGTTAGTGCAAACCCTACAGGACCTTTACATATCGGTCATGCAAGGGGTGCAATACTAGGTGATAGTTTAGCTAGGATCGGTAAACATCTTGGATATGATATCACAACAGAGTATTATATAAACGATGCCGGAGCTCAGATTGATCTTTTAGGACTTTCACTATACCTTGCGGGGCGTGAGTTTATTTTAGGTGCTGATGTTGAATACCCTGAGCAATACTATAGGGGTGAATATCTTGTAGATCTTGCTAGACTTGCTGAAGAGAAGTTTGGAAAAGATGTATTTGAAGATAGCACAAATATGAGCAAACTAGCCGACTTTGCAAAATACGAGGTTATGGAGCTTATAAAAAGCGACCTTTTTAAAATAGGGATAGTTTTTGACAACTTTGTAAGTGAAAAATCTCTTTACGATAAATGGGATGAATCAAAAGACCTTTTACAAAAGAACGGCTACCTTTATGAAAAAGATAACCGCCTTTGGATCAGATCAACAGATGAAGGTGATGAAAAAGACAGGGTCGTAGTAAGAGAGAACGGTATACCTACTTACCTTGCTGGAGATATTATCTACCATAAAAATAAGTTTGATAGAGGCTACGACAAATATATAAATATTTGGGGAGCAGATCATCACGGCTATATACCTAGAGTAAAAGCTGCTATCAAATTCTTAGGGTTTGAACCTGAAAAACTTGAAGTGCTGCTATCACAAATGGTATCTTTACTAAAAGGCGGCGAGCCTTATAAGATGAGTAAACGTGCAGGTAACGTTATACTTATGGGTGATGTTACAGAAGATATCGGATCAGATGCTCTTCGTTTCGTATTTTTAACTAAAAAAAGCGATACTCACCTAGAGTTTGATGTAGATGCACTTAAACAACAAGACTCATCAAACCCTGTTTTTTATATAAACTATGCACACGCAAGGGTTAACCAACTATTCAATAAAGCAGGTTTAGAGATAAACGACGTTCTTGAAACAAGTTTAGAAGATATAAACCAAGATGCACAAGATCTTTTATATGAAGCGTTACTATTACCTTCAATATTAGATGAAGCATTTAGTAAATCTGATTGTCAAAAAGTAACAGAGTATCTAAACTCTTTAGCATCATCTATGCATAGATTCTATAATGAATATAAGATAGTAGATGCACCGGAACAAAACCAATATCTAAAAGTATTGGCACAGGTTGCACAAACTCTTAGAGTTGGTCTTAAACTATTGGGTATAACTGCAAAGGAGGTTATGTAATCTATGGCAAATTTTTTATTTAAACTATTTTTACTTGGGTTTATTATCTGGGTTGTTTATATGATAATGATAGGTGATATGGGTGATGCTAAAAAAGCTACTCAAAACTATAACGACGTAATGCTTCAAGGAAGACCTACAACAGGTGGAGCAGCAAATCAATAATTAAAATAGCGGCAGAGTTATAACAAACTCTGCTCCTACGAACTCTTTATCTTTATAGGTAAAACGACTATTTAATACCTCTATACTTCCGTTCATATGATCCACTATAATTTGTCTTGTCATATATAACCCTATACCAGTACCTTGTGCTTTGTGCTTTGTTGTAAAGTAAGGCTCGAATATCTTTGAGACGATCTTGGTATCCATACCTCCACCGTTATCTTTGATTGATAGAATAAGATACTTTTCTGTATGAACTGCATTGATAAATATATACTTCTCTTCATGCTCCGATTCTTTTAAAGCATCTTTTGCATTATTTAGAATATTAAGCATAGCTTGTGTTAGTTCGTTCTCAAAACCATACATTGTACAATCAACTATACCGTCAACTATCACCACTATATTGTTGGCTTTAAAAGCTGAGCTCATCAATATAAGATTTTTCTCCAATATATCTTTTACCGAGAACCTCTCTTTCTCTTTTGATGTTTTAAAGAAATTTCTAAAATCATCAATAGTTTGAGATAGATGTTTTGTGATCTTAATGATCGTCTCCATCGCTTTAGTGAACTTTGCATCATCTAAAAGTCCATAATCTTTTTGTACTTGAAGACCACTTGCAGCTGTACTTATTACACTTAAAGGCTGTCTCCATTGGTGAGCAATATTTGCTATCATCTCACCCATAGAAGCCATTTTAGACTGCTCAAAAAGAAGTTTCTCTTTTTGTTGGTTCTTGCCTATCTCTATACTTATCTTCTCCTCTAAAGTATCGTTTAAAAGCTTAAGCTCCTTGGTCTTCTCTTCAACTTTTTGTTCAAGTTTGTCATTGAAGTTTTTAAGCTCCTCTTCCCTATCGTTTACTTTATGGTGCATTATTACAAAGTTATCTATAAGCTCATTTAACTCTTCATAATCACTTTTTACAAGAAGCTCTTTATATCTTCCTTTTGCTATATCACCCATATTCTTTGATACTTCATAAAGAGGTTTTAATATAGTATTTGAAAGTCTAAATGAGAAATAAACTGCCAATACTATTAAAATAAGTACAAAAGCCGTAACGATATAAACAATATCATAGAAGTTTTCAAAGGTTGCTTGGTAACCCTCTTTTACTATTATGTTCCAGCCAAGCTTATCATATACTCCGTAAGTACCAATGTTTCCTACACCTGAATGTCCACCAAATGTTATTTGAGTAGCTTGTTTACCCTGCTTGATATATTTTTTATATAGATCTGTATTTAATATGCTCTTTCTTTGCTGAACATATTGAAATTTACCTGCGTGAGATATAAACACCCCATTTTTATCGGTAAGCCTAACCATATATTCACCAAAAGCACTTTTAAACCTTGATACATATTTATCTAAAGATGCAAGATCTATTATAAGCATTACGATATGCTCTTTATCAACGCGAAATGAATATGATATTACGGGAGTATTAGTGATAGCAGAGAGATAAACCTCAGACCATTTATCTTTTGCACCTTTTTTTATCTTTTTAAACTGCTTTGTATTTGAATAGTCATACCCTATAAAAAGGTTTGACTTTAATTCCGAATAAAAATCCTTGACCGTCCCTTGATTATCAAGTACGATCATTGTATTAATATTTTTACCGATCTTAGGGATACCCACTACAAGGTTGTGTTGTTTTCTATTGTATCCATCTTTTATAAATCCTGATACATGCTCAATATTTTGTATAATGCCGTCGATCTCACCCTCAACCTGCTTAAGTATCAGATAGTGACGCTCAAAGATATTCTCTTTTTTTTCTAAATATAAGTTATACAGTATAACTATACTACTAAAAACTAAAGGTATTACACCAAATAGAATAAAATATATTACGATATTATTTTTTAACTTTCTTTTTTTCATACCTAATCTATTTCTTTAAACCGTGCCTCTTCTACTTCAACCAAAAAATAATCTCTTGATACATCACCATACTTATCAAAGACTATATCACCTTGTAAACCTTGATAAGACTTTGTACGAAGTATTCTTTCTTTTATATTATAGAGTCTAGAGTCTTTTTTTAGTTCTCTTATAAGTATAGTAGCAAGCTCATAACTTTGAGCTGAAAAAACTGATGGATCATTAGAATATTTCTCTTTATAATTTTTTTTGAAATTTAAAAAACTTTCCTTTTTTGAGTTATCATCATAGCCAGTATTAAAAATAGTACCCTCTACAGCTTTACCGCCGTATACTATAAAATCGTTTGTTTTTGCCCAGCCTGAGCATATGATCTGCTGTTTAAAACCTTTATATCTAAGGTATTGAATTATATTTGCGCTATCTACAGAGTTACCAACTATCAATATAATATCAGATGAAATATTTTTTAGTTTTTTTACAATATCCTCTCTATTTTCATTTAGATCCATACTTGCAACAAAAGGGTTGCCGCCGACCTTTATAAATGTCTTTTGAAATATATTTATATAATCATTAGCATGTGCCATATTTTTTGAATCATATATAAAAAATAGATCTTTCATAGAGTTGTTTATAAGGTATCTATTCAGTTTTTCATATCTTTTAGCAGAATGTTCCACTTGTACTCTTATAAAGTTGTCATTTTTTTTTGCAAACTCACTTCCGCTTGCCGTTGGTGAAAAGAGTAAGATATCGGGATGATCTTTAAGTATATCAATGGATGCTTTAGTCATAGAGCTTGTGGCATTGCCTACTATTAGTTTAAAGTCGTTCTTTATAAAAAACTCTATATTTTTTTTATTTATATCAATATTTTGTGCATCATCTTTAGCAAATATAGAGATTCTCTTTCCATTTACACTATACCCTATCTCATCAAATGCAAGCATAAACCCCTTATATATATCATTACCTAAAGATGAGTATTTGCCGCTTAGACTAACCGTAAGAGCTATCTTTATCTCTTCTTTCTTATTATCAAAACAAGAGTTGAAAAATATTATAATAAAAATCAAAAAGAGATATTTTTTCATATCGATCCTATAAAAGAAACTTTTTAGAAACTTTTTATTGATTATACTACAAGATAACTTTATAGTTTTAAAAAAGTAATAAAGTGGTAACAGAAGTTAATGCCGTTTCACTGCGCATTATAATATCTGAGTTAACTCCTACTATATTCTCCTCTTTGAAAAGTTCAAGCTCTTTAGGTGAAAAACCACCCTCTGGACCTACTACTATACAATCGATACTATCTTTATATTTTGTGATTATATTTTGTGAAAAGTTGAAGATATAGCTTGAAGGGTAATTCTCTTTAAACTCTTTTAATGATGCAAAAGTATCAAACTCTATCATCTCACTTCTTCCACATTGAATAGATGAGTTTATAAGAATTTTTTCTAACCTTTCAAAATTTATCTTAAAATTCTTCTGTGAAAAATCTGCATATATAAAGCTGATCTTTGATACACCAAGTTCATTTAATGACGGTAAGGTTTTCTCTATGGTTTTTGGATCAACTACGCACCAGCCTATATGAAGATATCTATTTGGCTTAATCTCTTTCTCTTCAACGTTTTCAAGGCTTAATGTTGCACTTTTTTTATCTATTAAAGTGATCTTATAAGTGTAGATGTTTTTATCTTTTAAATTTCTAAGATTTACACTATCACCTACTTTTAAACGACGCACTTTAAAAAGATATTTATGGTTATCACCCTCTATTTTTAAAGTTTCACTAGAAGCATTTTCATTGTAAATATATTGCATAATAATTCCTATTAAATTGTCCCAATTGAATAGGGACAGATTGTCTAAAACTACTTTTATCGCAATTTATGAAAAATTGCTAAAGTAGCAAATCCTAAAGTGAGTAACGAGTTACTCTTATGTTAAATTGTCCCAATTGAATAGAGACCGATTCTCTAACAACTACTTTTAACACAATTTATAAAAAATTGCTAAAGTAGCAAATCCTAAAGTGAGTAACGAGTTACTCTTATGTTAAATTGTCCCAATTGAATAGGGACCGATTGTCTAAAACAACTTTTATCGCAATTTATAAAAAATTGCTAAAGTAGCAAATCCTAAAGTGAGTAACGAGTTACTCTTATGTTAAATTGTCCCAATTGAATAGAGACCGATTGTCTAAAACTACTTTTAACACAATTTATAAAAAATTGCTAAAGTAGCAAATCCTAAAGTGAGTAACGAGTTACTCTTTATCTTCTTTTCGAAATAATGCCATTTTAAATCTCTCCCCCATACCGCTAGGATCGATCAAAGTCTTTACTTTTCCAAGCTCTATCGTATAAGCTTTTTCACCAGCATGGTCTAGCACCATTTGAAGCAAATCTATTACTCCCATATCAACTAACGCTTTTAACTGGGTCTTTAACTCTATACATTCAACACCAGCTTCTTTAAAAATATCTATAAGATATCTAAAATGAACATCGTAAGTGATATCGCTTTTTGCAAAATATTTTTTTAACTCAAGCCCCTCTTCAAAGATAGGGTAAACACTATGTTTATGATATATCCTAGTTGAAAAATCGTTTCTATGGTACTCATCACCGTAATCAAAAGTGATAAACTCAAACTTTTTTATCCCTTTAGCTAAAGATATAGCAAACTCATCATACCCAAGTGCAATCTCACCTTTTTGTATAGAGTATTTATCGCATACCTCATTTAGATATTTATCGTTGTTATCACTAAAGTGGATCTCATCATTTATGATCTCTACAAGTTCCCTTTTGGAGTCCTTTTCATATACAAGCTCACAAGGAAAAGCATCAAATATCTCATTTGCAACCACATAAGCAGATTCAAGTGTAACCTCGCTGATATCGTTAAAATGCTTAAGCTCTATCACATCACCGAAACATTTATCAAAATACTCAAGCTGTTTCTCTCTTAGATGATCAAACCTTTCAACTATGGCAAAGTTAAGTGTCTCAATAAGTTCAGGTTTTAAAGTGTTTATAAACTCTATAATATCTGAAAGCAGATACCCATGATGAGCACCCACTTCTAGTATAGTAGTATCTTTTGGTAAAAAACCGCTCTCTATTGTCTCTATGATCTTTTTTGCTATAGTTCCACCAAAGAACTTACTGGTACTAACGGCAGTGTAAAAATCACCCTCTTTACCTATTGAGCAGTATTTTGTATAATACCCCTCTTCACCATAAAGCCACTCTTGGAAGTACTCTGAAAATCTCATTAGTTAGAGTTCCTGTAAAGCTTAGCATATACCTCAAGCAGTTCAACCTGCTTATCAAGATTGTGTATCTCGATATCTAAAGCTTTGATCTTTTTTGAGTTCTCAAATGTTTCCACATCGGAACTTGTTTTCATACCGATCGTTGTAAGCTCTATCACTTGTGTTAAAAGGTTATCGTAAAGTTTTACATCGTTCTTTGCTATTTGAAGTTTACGATCAAGCATCTTTATTTTTGCAAACTTACTTTTTAAAAAATTTTGTTCACTCTTTATAGTGTTATTTAAAGCTATTTTTGATTGAAGATAGTCTATCTTTGCACTATTTACATCATCAAAACTTGTAATATCTAAAGGGATAGTTACATTAAACCCGTAAGTTTTATCATCATAATAACTTGTGTTTCCACCGTTATCGTGATATTTAGTGTAATCGTATGTAAGGTTTAAGCTAGGCAGATAAGCTGCTGCCGTTACTCCGCTTAAATGATCTTTTGCTTTTATATCAGACTTTGCTATTTGAGTATTTATGTTTCTTGCTTCAAAATCCTCTTTTGTTATCAGCTCAAAATAAGGTAGATCAAACTCACTATAATATCTATCTGAATAGTTCGCAAAACTATTTATAAGCTCATCTTTTGAATACTCTAGCTCAAGTAGAGTATTTCTTTTTGTATTTAGATCCAAGATAGCATTATCAAGATCAGAAGTATCAAGCAAACCGTTCATTACCTGCTCACGTTTTCTCTCAACCTCTATCTCAGAGTTTCTTATCAATAACTCTTGTTTTTGAATATTGTATTTAGATCTTTCGATTTGAAATAAAATATTCAAAGCATCTTTTATCATATTTTGTTTTTGCAGCTCTACATTTAGATTTTGATATTTCTCCATTGCATAAGCATATTTTATAGCATTATAGATACCACCGCTTCTAAAGATAGGCTGCGATATACCTATGGTTGATCTTGCATACTCATAATCGGCTTTTGATACATCATACATTTTAGTATATTTATAGGTTATAGGATTTATCCAATCGTTCTTTAGCTTTGCACTATCTGAAGCAGCTTGCTCAAAACTAAGATCGATAGATTTTTGTCTATCATCTGATAGTATAGATCTATCAAGTGTATCGTTTGCTAATATCCCTGTTGTTAATAAAGCAGCTAAAACTATCTTATTTAAGTGCATCGGTAAGCCTTTTAAACCCTTCATCTATCTCTTCTTTAGTAATAGTTAAAGGTGGTAAAAATCTTAAAGTGCTTTTACCAGCTTTTAAAACAAGTACACCGTTTTCAAAAGCTTTTTTTATAATACTGCTAAGTGTCTCATCATCTTTTACTCTAAGTCCTCTCATAAGACCCAAGCCTACAGAATCTGTAAAATAGTTTTTATTTGCTTCAAAGAACTCGTTTAGTTTTTTCTCAAAATAGATCAAAGCTTCATAAAGCGCTCCACTATCTTTATACTCATCTAAGATATCCAAAACCTCTAATGATGCTTTAGTTGAAAGATAATTTCCTCCGAAAGTTGATCCATGATCACCTGGAACAAAGATATCTTTATGTTTTGTCATAACCGCGCCGATTGGAACACCTCCGCCTAAACCTTTTGCTAAAGTGATAATATCAGGCTCTATCTCATATAAATTTGATGCTAAAAACTCACCCGTTCGAAATACACCCGTTTGAACCTCATCAACGATTAAAAGTATCCCCTCATCTTTTAAGAACTTGGCTAGTTTTTGAACCTCATCTTTTGGAAAAGGCTGAACCCCGCCCTCTCCTTGAACAAGTTCTATCATTACTGCAACCGTCTCATCATCGATAGAGTTATAGATATCGTTTATCTGTTTATTATAAGAAAAACCATCAGGATATGGTGAAAAATGTGATAGGTGCATCTTCTCTTGCCCCGTTGCTTTTACCGTTGTAATAGTTCTTCCGTGAAAAGAGTGCTCTAAAGTGATAACTTTGTATCTTTTATTATCAAATTTAGTCTCACCATATTTTCTAGCTATCTTAATAGCACCCTCATTTGCTTCTGCACCGCTATTTCCAAAGAATACAGCCATATCATATCCGCTAAGCTCAACCATCTTTTTAGCAAGAAGTGCTTGGGGCTCTATAGCATAAAGGTTAGAGATATGGGTAATACTTGAAGCCTGTTCACATATAGCATCTGCATATCTTTTATTTCCGTGCCCAACCGAACAAACTCCTATTCCACTGGTAAAATCTATATAATCTTTTTCGTTTTCATCAAACAGTGTTGAGTTGATACCTTTTTTAAAGTTTACATAATTTCTTGCATATGTATTTAAAACATAATTTTTATCTATATCTTCAATCATGATTTTTCCTATAAAATTAATTGCGTGATTATATCAAATAAAGATTAACAAAATCTATATAGTAAGCTTTTTAATAGAGTGATAGCAATTATTATTATAAGTAAAATTAATACAAAATTCAGGCTCTCTTAAAAGTTTCTATACTAATATACACGGTAGATATTAATTTTTTAGGAGATACAATGATTACGAGTAAAAAAAGTTTAATTGCACTTTCTGCCGTAGCGGCATTAAGTATCAACACTTTTGCAGCAGATGGCGTTGAAGCTAAACTTGAAGCTATGGAAGCAAAGATCAAGAAGCTTGAAAAGCAACTATCAAGAGCTAAGAAAAGTATTAGCGAAGTAAAAATCCAAGCAAACAACGATAATGTTAAATTTGATGTTGATTTTAGAACGGCATTAGATTCAATCCATTATACATTTGCAGATGGTACAGAATCAAGCAATCCAGATCTGCTTACAAATAGATTATGGTTAAATATGGGTTATGCCCCAAGCGATAACGTTATATTTAAAGGTACACTTTCATATTTTAAAGCTTACGGTGATAGTGCAAACCACTCTCAAGCAAATACATCTGATACTTATCAAAACTATAATAACTTTGACTGGGTAACAAATGAGAATGCTAACGATAATACTATCAAAGTAAAAGAGGCTTACTGGTTATATATGAACGATACTTTAGCAGGTGCTGATGTTCCTTGGACTGTATCTGTTGGTAGAAGACCATCAACTGACGGTCTTGGTATCAATATGAGAGAGGGTCAAAAAGATAAATCACCACTATCTCATACAGTAAACGTTGAGTTTGATGGAGCAAGTGCTAAATTTACACTTAGCAAAGTTACTGGTGTTGAGGGTATGTGGTTTAAACTTTGTACAGGTCGTGGTTTAACAAATGCAAAAACTAGATTTTCTCAAGCAGGTGATGATTATGCAGCTGATTACAGTGATGTAAACCTTACACCAGATAACAATATGTATGGATTTATCTTCGTACCTTGGGATAACGGTCAATACTCAGTTCATACAAACTGGGCAAAAGCTGAGCATATGATAGGTTTCTCACAAAACTACACTTATTTTATGATGACAAATGGAACTATGGGTTCTAATGCTGATGCAGGATTTGTTGATGTTGGTGATCTAAACCTATTTACTGCGATGTTTAAAGCTGAGGGTATAGGTGACGGTATCAGCGATTTCCTTGATGATACAAGACTATTTATCTCTTGGGCACAAAGTGAAACTGATCCAAACGGTAAATACGGTGGTATGCTTGGTAGTACTGATAGTAAAACAGGTAACTCTACTTGGATAGGTTTAAATATGCCTTGTCCATTAACAGACAACGGTAGAATTGGTATTGAGTACAATAAAGGTAGTAAATACTGGAGATCTGTAACTTACGGTGAAGATACTATGGCTGGAAGTAAAATTGCAGCACGTGGTACGGCAATGGAGATCTTTTATCAAAAGCCTCTAACAAAAGCACTATTCTTTGATGCAAGATATACAAAAATCGAATATGATTACACAGGAAGTAACGGTTTCTTTGGATTTGATGGAAATCCTATGACTATTGCTCAAGCAAAAGCAGGTGGCTCAAACCCTGTTGAAGAAGCAACAGACCTTAGAGCATCTATTAGCTATAGATACTAAGAATATCTTTAACTTATTAAAAAGGGAAGAGCTTAGGCTTTTCCCTTTTTTTATTCTAAAAATAATACATAAGCAAATCCAATATAACTTTTGGCTATAATCTTCGTTCATGAAAAACAATATTATATTAATCGGCTTTATGGGTGTGGGTAAAGGAACAGTTGCAAGAGCTTTGGTAAAAGCTACCGATATGTTCGCAATAGATACCGATGACCTTATAGAATCTATGGAAAATAGAAAAATAAAAAAGATATTTAAAGTTGAGGGAGAGCCTTTTTTTAGGGCGCTAGAAACTAAGTGTGCTCTTTGGCTTGAGAGTAGTGTAGATAACAGTATCATCTCAACGGGCGGTGGTTTTTATAGACAAGAGAATATTAAAAAAATAGGAACAGTGGTTTATTTAAAGTCCTCTTTTGAAGGGATCCTTGATAGAATAAACTCTGCACCAAATGCTCAAAGCAAATTAAGAAAAAGACCTCTTTTACAAGACTTTGAGGAAGCAACAAAGCTCTTTAATGCAAGAGTTCCAGAATATGAAAAGATAGCTGATGTGATTGTAGATGTAGAAAAAAGAGATCTTCAAGATGTAGTTGAAGAGATAAAACAGAAGGTAAATATATAGATGAAAATATTAAACACTAGCGATGTAAATTTTCAAAACGATTTTCAAGAGATACTTGATCGTGCAAAAACAGATATAAAAAAAGTAAGTACTATCGTAAACGGAATCATAGATGAGATCGTTGAAAAAGGTGATACTGCGGTAATGGAGCATATATCAAAATTTGATGCTTGGTCGCCAAAAGACACAAAAGAGCTTTATGTAGATACAAAAGATATGCAAAAAGCTTACGATAACCTAGATCCTAAACTAAAAGATTCACTGCACCTTGCATATAAAAGAATAGAAGCATTTCACCAAAAACAGCTGCCTAAATCATGGCTAGATTTTGAAAAAAATGGTACTATGCTTGGGCAAAAAGTAACACCCGTTGATCGTGCAGGTCTTTATATCCCAGGAGGAAAAGCTGCATATCCAAGTTCACTTTTAATGAATGCAATACCTGCTATAGTTGCAGGTGTTGAAGAGATAGTAGTATGTACACCTACACCTGAGAATGAACCAAACGAACTTTTACTTGCAGCTTGCCACCTTTGTGGTATAAAAACCGTTATGAAAGTTGGTGGTGCAAGTGCTATTGCGGCTATGGCTTATGGAACAAAGACACTTAAAAAAGTAGATGTTATAACTGGTCCAGGTAATATTTTTGTTGCTACGGCAAAAAAACTAGTATTTGGTGAAGTTCATATCGATATGATAGCAGGACCTAGCGAGATAGGTATCTTAGCAGATAGTTCTGCAAACCCTAAATATCTTGCAATAGATCTTTTAAGTCAAGCTGAACATGATGAGATGGCAAGCTCTATTATGATCACTACAGATAAAGATATAGCAGATAAAACAAGCTTTGAGGTTGATGAGTATCTAAAGGTTCTAAGTAGAACGCAAATAGCTAGTAAATCTATCTATGAGAGAGGTGCGATTATTATCGCTCGTGATATGGATGAAGCTATAGAGCTTATGAACGAAATAGCACCTGAGCACTTAGAGGTTATGACCACAAACCCTATGGAGCTTTTACCAAAGATCAAACACGCAGGAGCTATCTTCTTAGGTGAAAATACACCTGAGCCTATAGGTGATTATATAGCAGGACCTAACCATACACTACCAACTGGAAGCACTGCTAAGTTTTATTCACCACTTGGAGTTGAGAACTTTATGAAAAAAAGCTCTATAATCAACTTCTCAAAAGAGGCTATAAACGAGCTTGGTGAAGCTTGTGCGGTATTAGCAGATACAGAAGGGCTAACGGCTCACGCTGAATCTGTTAGAGTAAGAATAAGATAGGATAATATTATGGGAAAATTTGAAGCACTTTTTGAAGATGAAGAGAATATTTTTGGAGGGACTCCAAGATCAAAATTTTGGGATATAGCAAACCAAGCAAGTGATGAAGTTGTACAAGATGAGTTTGATAAGATCGTTGCTAAATATGCTATGATGGAGAAGTTTCTTGAAGAGCATATAAGTGATGAAGAGCTAGAGGCTAAAATGTCACAATATGAGATAGCAAACTCAATGGAGTTAGAGCAGCATAAAAAATCACTTTACGTTGCATTTACCGGTGATATTGTTTGTAGATTAGATAGTTAAGAGTATAAGTTGGAAGAGTTAGTAAAAGTAAAAGAGCAGATCAAATCGTTTATAGATGATTGTAAAGATCAAAAAAGTTTAGAGCTTTTTGATCTTTTACCAGAGGGTAAAATGTTAAGAAGCAAGCTTATCTTAAAAATAGCAGGTGTAAACACGCAGAGTATAAAACTTTGTGCAGTTGTTGAGATGATACACGCAGCTTCCCTTTTACACGATGATGTTATTGATGAAGCGGATACAAGAAGGGGTAAACCTAGTATCAATGCACTTTACAATAGCAAAACATCTATAATGTTCGGCGATATACTTTACTCACGTGCTTTTACTGAACTTAGCCAAATGGATAAAGAGGTAGCTTATACTATCTCAAATGCCGTAACTCTTTTAAGTATAGGTGAGATGATAGATGTTGATCTAACAGATGAGTTTAACTCTGATTATGATAAATATCTTGATATGATCTATAAAAAAACAGCTTCACTCATAGAAGCTAGTGCTAAAGCTGCTGCAATATTAGCCAACAAAGATAAGAGCGCTTTTGCAACTTACGGTAAAAATCTTGGACTAGCTTTTCAAATGGTTGATGATATCTTAGATATCACACAAGATAGTGCAACTCTAGGAAAGCCAGCTATGCTTGATTTTGTTGAAGGGAAAGTAACCATCCCTTATCTTCTTTTACATAAAAAGATAGATGATAAGTCAAAACTAGAGGCACTTTATAAAAAGCCGCTAAATGAGAGTGAGCAAAACTGGATAAAAGAGCAGATGCAAATAAGCGGAGCTTTACAAGAGTCCATAGCCTTAGCACAAAAGATAGGTCTTGAAGCTATTGAAGCTATAAAAGAGCAAAACAATGAAGATCTAACAAATATAATGAACGCTATGATAAACAGGGAGTTTTAAGTAATTGCACTATTTAGTAATCAGCTACACGCATAAAAATACCGATATAACAACTAGAGAGAAGATCGCATTTAACAACGATCTTGAACGTGAACAATCTTTAAAGAATATTATCGATTGTTTATATGTAAACGAAGCGATCATACTATCCACATGTAATAGGATAGAGGTTAGTGCAAGTGTTTCAGATATACAAAATGCGAAAAACACTATCTTTACGGAGCTTACTAGAAAATCGGGTATTGAGATGAACGAGCTGATATCTCGTGCAGATATTCACGAGAATGAAAATGCAGTTAGACATATATTCTCAGTAGTTTCATCCCTAGACAGTCTTGTGGTCGGTGAAACGCAGATCGCAGGGCAGTTTAAAGATGCATTTAAATTCTCTGTAGAAAAAGGTTTTTGTGCAGCTAAACTAAGCCGTGTGGCAAACTACTCCTTTAAATGTGCAAGTGCCGTTAGAAATGCCACAAATCTTGGAGCAGGTTCGGTTTCTGTTGCTTCAACTGCAGTAGCCCAAGCAAAAGAGCTTTATAAAGATAAAGCACAAGACACAACGGCACTAGTAATTGGCGCGGGTGAGATGAGTGAACTTACGCTAAAGCACCTATTAAAAGCAGGTTTTAGCGCAACACTTACAAGCAGAAATATGAAAAAAGCAGAGCTTTTAGCATCAACCATTGAGGGTGATATAAAAGTAGAGCCTTATGAAAAACTTGAAGAGCTTTTAAACTCATATGAGCTTATGTTCACGGCAACCTCTGCTCCATATCCTATAGTTACAAAAGGTATGGTAAAAGATTTCTCAAAACAAAGATATTGGTTTGATATAGCGCTTCCTAGAGATATAGAGGAGTTTACTATAGATGGTGTGAAAGTCTACGCCGTTGATGATCTTAAAACGATTGTAGAGCAAAATCTACACCTAAGAGCAGAGCAAGCAAAAACAGCATATACAATTGTTAGAGATATGACAAAAGAGTTTTACCATTGGTTAAATACTCTAGGTGTTGAGCCGCTTATTAAAAAGCTATATCTAAAAAGTGATGAGATCATTGAGCAAAAAATCGAAAGCGCTATCTCAAAAAAATATATCTCAGGTGATGAAAAAGAGAATATTACTAAACTTTGTCAAAATATTATTTCAAAGCTTCTATACCCTGCTTCTAAAAATCTAAGAGCAATATCAAGTGAAGAGAATTTTGATGAAACTATCGAAAAACTGGGTGAGATCTTTGATATCAAAGAGGATCAACTAGACTCAAACTCTTATGAAAACTATAAATGCAATAACTAAGCTTGTTAATAAACTATTAATATTAAATTAAATATCTGTTAAAATGGCTATATTATACTTTCACCATAACATATAAAAGGAGTTATGATGAAGATCATAAAAAGAATGTTTCTTTCAGCACTGTTACTATCATCTTTACTATTTGCCTCAAACGGTTTTGCAGATGATGACGATGATAGATATGAGTATAGAAACTATAAAAAAGGTTACGATTATAGAAAGTGCGGTAGCAGTGACTATAAAAGGTATAAAAACTGTGAAAAAGGTTCTAGCAAATACCATAAAGGTAGTAAAGATAGATTTATCATAGGTGCGGTTTTTGCACTTGATCTAACAAAAGATCAAGAGAGCAAGATAAATAAATTGATATCTGAGTATCAAGATGCTAGAATGAAAAGATTTGATGCATTTAAAAAAGATGGTTTTGATAAAGAAGCATTTATCAAATCAAGAATGAATAAAAAAGAGGATATGCTAAAAGCTAGAGCAGATCTAATCGAAAACATCTATAACGTGCTTAGCAGCAAACAAAAAGAGGAGCTCAAAGAGGAGCTTGAAGATTTTATGAAAATGAGAAAAACAAGAGGTTGCAGTGGTCCAGGTTGCAATGGTAGAAGATGATATTGAGTTAGCCGATGTGCTAACTCAATACCTTGCTCAATTTAATATAGAGGTCACCAATTACGATGAGCCGTTTTTGGCACTTAGTAGCATTGCTTTAAAAAAGTATGACCTTATCATCCTTGATCTAACCCTTCCTGGAATGGATGGCTTAGATGTTTGCAAAAAGATCTTAGAACGTTACGATATACCTATTATCATCTCAAGTGCAAGAAGCGATATAACCGATAAGGTAACCGCTTTACAACTAGGAGCGGATGATTATCTACCTAAACCTTACGATCCAAGAGAACTTGAGATCAGAATAAAAACAATCCTTCGAAGATATAACAATACTCAAATAGAGACTAAAACAAATCAAAAAATAGAAAAAAGATTTATTTACGACGAAGCTAAAAAAGTTATCACAAAAGATGATAAAGCTTTAAAACTAACACCAGCAGAGTTTGATATCTTATCTTTACTTATTGAAAGAGAAGGTTTTGTAATAAGCAGAGAAGAGATATTTGATGAGTGTGAAAGCCTAAGTATCGATATGGGAACATCTAGTTCACTATCTGTTATCATAAACAGGCTTCGTCATAAAATTGAGGATGATCCGAAAGATCCAAAATATCTTCAGACCATAAGAGGTATGGGGTATAAGTTTGCTCAAAACATTTAATCGCCACTCTATATTTTTCTCCCTTTCAATAGGGCTTTTTATATCTATATCATTAGTCGTGATCAGCTATATTATACTTATTAAACATGATCAGCAAAGATATATTCAAGAGCTGGAGAAAAAATACCATCCGATCACAAATCTTATAAATAAAGAGTATTATAGATACGGGCTTACGCAAAATCTCGAAAACGCTATTAAAGATATGGGCTTAGAGTTTATTAGAAGCAGTTCAAAGATAGATAATATCTTTAGAACAAAAGATATAAAACTGATATTTAAAAAAGAAAACAGACTACATATTATTGCTCTATTTAACGATAATGAATACAACTATATATATTTCCAAACACCCTTTGAGGAGTTTTTAGTACAAGATAAAAGTCCTATAAAAGGAAAAGATAATAGAACCATCACAATAGTATTTGCTATCATACTGCTAACTCTTTTACTTGTAAGCCTTACTATTTACAACAAGCTCTCCCCTCTAAACCAGCTTAAAAATGCAGTTAAGAACCTAGGGGAGTGTGATGAGAATATAAACTTTGACTTTATACAAAAAGGCTCAAAAGATGAAGTTGCACTTTTAGCTTATGAGTTTAAACAAAGTAGCGAAAAATTAAGCTCCTTAAAAGAGGCTAGAAATATCTTTATTAGAAATATAATGCATGAACTAAAAACTCCCATCGCAAAAGGTAGGTTTCTTGTTGAACTGCCTGCTGATGAAAAAAATAAAAACCTCTTAAGAACCGTATTTTATAGACTTGAATCCCTAATAGGCGAGTTTGCATCCATTGAAGAGATAATTGCAAAGAAAAATAGTATCGAGACCAAATCATATTTTATAGAAGATATCATAGAAAATGCTATCGACCTACTCTTCATAGATAGACAAAAAGTAGAATATACAAACAAAGAGCTAAGGCTCAATGTTAACTTTAAACTCTTCTCAATAGCAGTTAAAAATCTAATAGATAATGCTATTAAATACTCAAAAGATAAAAAAGTAAAGATTGAAATAGAGGATGATAAATTACTATTTATAAGCTGCGGAGAAAAGTTGGCAAATAGCTTAGAACACTACTATGAGCCTTTTAACCAAAATGAAAAAGATCCTAAAAATAGCTTTGGACTTGGACTTTATATAGTTCACAATATTTTAAATGCACACAAGATGAAACTTGCATATGATCATAAAGATGGTAAAAATATCTTTATGATAGTTTTATAAACTAACTGTTACATTTAACTATTTGCTTATATTAAAATCTTACATTCTAGTTTAAAACATAGACTATAAAGCTCATATTTTATATAATAATTTAAATTTACACTAGGACTACAAATGTATAAAATAATACCATTTATATTTTTATTAATTATTACAGTTTATGCCAAAGATGATACCAAAAAAGAAGAGGGTATAGTTGATAAGACTCATAAAGCGGTGGTAGATAATCTAAACGAAAATATTGATGTTTTACCTGAAACTTTACAAGATAAAGCAAAAGGTTTAGTTAAAGATATAGAAACAGATGGTAAAAACATAGGCTTTGAATTTAAACTAATCAACACTCAACTAAATAACTTTGTTGAAGATGGATTTGTTCTTGAAACACTTGATCACTCTACACTTTTTGCTTCACTAGCTGTTAATCTTTTGCCGAACACTTGGAATATCACCCTATCTTACAGTGGAAAGATCAGTGAAGATGAGATATTTATATACCCAGGCGGGAAACAAAATATAGATGATTATAATAAATTAAAAAACCAAACAGATCCAAGCACTTATGCAATAGATAAAGGGAACCAAGATACTAGCTGGTTTGATTTTTATATGAAGCCAATATCTACAAGTTACGGTGATATAGGTGTAGGGTATAAAAATATAAAAGGGAGTGAAGAGTTTGGTGGATATGCCATAACTGTTTTAGATAGTCCAAATGTAACAAATACAGGGGCTTTACTACTAAATGGAAATAAAAGATATATCAGACACAATATAGAACTTGAAAGATTTTATTTTACATACAATATTCCAAATCAAGATAGCTGGTATGATGGACTAGGTCTATTTTACGGTTATGAAAGCTCAAACCATTTCTACCTTCATAGCAATACCGATATAGCTAATAAAATGGTATATGAACCAGATATCACCTCAAATATCTTTATGCTAGGTATAAATAAAACATTCTCAGAGATCAAAAGCGGCTTTAATCTAAAAAAGTTTATGGTTGGACAAATATCTAGAGAGATAAAATATTATAATTATGAAAGCTCCAAAAACGACTCATTTAATGACGATGCAACAACTTTTGCGATAGAACCGATATATATGTTTGGTTCAAAAAACGGTACTAGATTTTACATCTCTATTGAGATGTATAGTTCAAGCGGGCAATATATGACAAGGGAAGAGGAAAAATTTGAGATAGGAATGTTGTTTTAATATGGTCTAACTATATAGTTCTCACTTTTATTGTTTGAAGTGTATATGGTAGTACCGTATTTTTTAGCATAATATCTAAAAAGTAGTTTTTGAAGTGTCGGCTCTGTGGATGGAGTAAACCAAGCATTGTTTGAGATAGCTATCATATATTTTGGATTATCTTTATAAAGGGTATCAGTTGTAGCTTCATAGCAGATAGCATTTCTAAACTTTACGCCATCTATTATAAAGTCAGTTGGTTTATCTGCGGTTGCATAATCCTCTGCCCCACCATAAAAAGTATCATTTACCCAATCGCGTATAAATTTAGGAAAAGGAACCGCTTCACCAAAAGGTACAAGTACAACCTTATGAGCTATCTGCACATCCCCTTTATTAAAAAAGTATGTTGCATTGTATAAGCCATTCTCACTATGAAGTGCACCTGTTATAATAGCTATCTCCTCACTTTTCTCACTAAGTGTATCTATCAAATCTTTATATCTATTTAACACCATTGGAAAAGCTGTTTCAGGCAATACCACAAGATCATATCTTTGTGCTATAGCATCATCTATAGCTTTAAAGTTCATATCTAAAATATCTCTTATATTCTCATCTTTCCATTTTTTATCTTGAGCTAGCTCAAATTTAGGCAAAGCGATATCCACCTTTAAAAGCTCGCTCTCTTTTGGAGTTGAATAGTCTATTGCAAAAACCAAAGGGATGATAAAAGCAAGCTTTTTTAGATCGCGTTTAAGAATAAAACCTTTAAATCTTAGCCTATAACTTTGAAGCTGCTCAAAAAGAACTATAGCTAAAAGGATAGCAGCAAAGCTTAGTTTATCTATACCAAAAAAGCTATCAACCAAAAGAAGTTCAGGCTTAAGCCAGTTAAACCCTAAAGGCGCTATAAAGCTTAGCAAAAAGAATAGTATCGCTCTTACAAGTATCTTATCTCTTATAGAAGTTGCTAAGAAAATAAGTCCATATCCTAAACCAAAAGCCAAGACTACGACTGGGATAAGATAGTTCATCTCATAGTAGATTACACTTATACCTACCCACCAAAACCAAAATATTCCGCTAAAAAAACCTGTATAAAAAAGTGCTGTTCTTGATACTCTCAGTATTAGATAAAAAGCTATAAAAGCGGTAATAGTATTTAAAAACTTTACCTCAAAGCCAAAATATGCAAAATATATAAATGATGAGAAAAACGCAGCCGTGATAAGACCTAGAACAATATCTTGTTTTGAGAAAAGCTTTTTAAACATTCTTCACCTATATTAATTATATCACTCTATTATAAGCTTATGCACTTTAAAACCTCTTTATAATTACTACTTATTTACAAGCGATAAAAATCTATCCTTTACATCTCTTTGAAACACCAAAGGCTTAGGGTAGTTTGGTATATGGTTTTGAAGCAGCCACTCTTCACTATATAGTTTTTTTGGCTCTATATCTTTTAAAGCAGGCAGCCACCTTTTTATATAGATACAATCTTTGTCAAACCTCTTTGTTTGGGTATATGGGTTAAATATCCTAAAATAAGGTTGCGGATCTATCCCTGTTCCGCCGCTCCATTGCCAAGAGAGTATATTGGATGCCGCGTCATAATCAAGCAGATATTTTGCAAAAAACTCCTCGCCCCACTGCCAGCATATCTGTAAGTTCTTTGTTAAAAAAGAGGCTACTATCATCCGCACCCTATTGTGCATATCTCCAGTTTGTAGCAGCTCATTTATACCTGCATCAACTATAGGTACTCCCGTTTGTGCAGAACAAAACTTGCTAAATAGCTCTTTATCATTTTTATAATCTATCTCATATCTATAGTTTTGTATTTGTAAACTTGGGAAATGAAAAAGCAGATATGCATAAAACTCACGAAATATCAACTGTCTAAAAAAAGGCTCGGTGTGACGGCCTTGCTTTTTTAGATTTAGCAGATACCTTAATACGGCTCTAATAGATATGGTTCCAAACCTAAGATCAACACCTAGATTTGAGGTGTAAAGATCATCAAGGTAGTCTCTTTTATCGTTATAGCTATCTATTTTCTCTTTAAACCTTTCAAGCTTTTGATCAGGACTGATTATCTCTACAGCCGTACTTACAAACCCTATCTGCTCTAAAGTTTGAATAGTATCAAGCTTAATATCTATCTGCTTTTGTGCAGCTTTTTTATACTCAATATGGTGGGAAGGGTTATATATCTCTTTTGCTTTTTTATAATAGTGGCTAAATACAAGGTAAGGGTTACCATCATCTTTTAATATCTCGTGTGGTGTAAAGATATAAGTATCATCAGGTTTTTCAAACTCTATGATACTCGCTACCTCTGCATCTCTTTTTAATGCATAACTATCGTAATCACCGCTTGCATAAACTTTATTAAATCCTTTGTTTTTCAGCTCTAAAAATATCTCTTTTGGTTTCTTGTAAACTATCTTAAGCTCTAAGCCTAAAGCTTTAAGATCATCTTTTAGTTTTTGTACATAGTGCCAGATAAAACCTACTCTTTTATCATCTTTGTCTAAATGCTCTAAAATATCTTTATCAAAGATAAATATAGGAAGCACATCCCCCTCAATTGAAAGAAGTGGATTATCCTCTACTCTTAGGTCTCTTCTAAACCAAAGTATCTGTTTCATTTCCCTGCTTTTACATCACTTCTAAGTGCAAGCTCAGGTGGATAAGGGTCTAAGAACTTTTGAGCAAGTAAGAACTCTTTATCGTATTTTTTAGATAATAGTTTAAACATCTCTATAACTGTTATAAGTGGGATGATCTGCTCTTTATACTGCCCGATCAAAGATTTAATATGCTGTTTCTCTTCACTTAAAAGATCGGTTTTAAAAAAACCTAGCATATGCTCTAAGACATTTACTGTTCTTTTTATGGAGCTTTTATAAGCAATGGTTTTTATAAAAAGCTCTTCATACTCTTTTAACACATCACTTAACTCTTTTTTCTCATGGTTGGCTACTATTCTGCCAAGTTCTCTATACTCCTCTTCACTTTTTGAGTGCAGTAGATATTTATATGAGGTATGAAACTCCACAAGCTCTTTATACTGCTTTATGGTTTTAACATTTTGTTTTATATCACTGTATGCGAACACCTGCATTATAAAATTCTCCCTAAGCCAAGGATCAATCAGCCTAGCCTCCTCTTCTATAGGTAGATTTGCAAACTGCTGTTTACACCTTAGTGCAAAAAGTCCGTCGTGTTTCCCCTCAGGCATACCGTTCTTATAAAGCTTTGTACTTCCAAAACCACAGCTTGGAGATTTTGCTTTTAAGATTATCCCGCATATCTCATCACTCTTTATCTTTTGTATCTCTTGCTCTATGGAGTTTTGCATCTGCTCGGTCACATCTTTTTTAGAAAAAACAGTATAAACTTTTGTTTCATCGTTTTCAAGTTGAAGTTGTATGGTCTCTCTTGGGGTATCAAAAGCTATATGTTCAGGACAAAAAGAGATAAACTCACTATATTTGGACAGCTCGTTTACCACGAACTTATCTTTTTTATTTGTACCATCATATCTTTTGTTTTCACCCAGTAAACAGGCTGATACCGCTAGTTTCATTTTGATCCTTCAAAATATTGTCTAAAATTCTTTGCGCCCTCTTTACTGGAGGTAACCACATCGTTTATACCATCAAAACTAAACTCTATCTTACTTTGCTCAACCGTACTCATATGTTTTATCTTTGTAGTATTTACCAAGTACGATCTATGTATCCTAAAAAATCTATGCACCTCTAAAAGGTTCTGCATATCAGATATCTTTGAGTTATAGTATGAAAACCCCTCTTTTGTTCTAAAGATCACTTCGTTTAGATCAGCCTCTATATAAAAGATATCATCAGGCCTTAAAAGGTAGAACTGATCTTTATCTTTTGTTAAAAAAGTAAGCTCTTTACTCTCTTGAGGTTTTGCAACTCTTCCTATAGCTGCTTTTAGATCAGCTGTCGTATATGGTTTTAAAAGATAATGCACCGCTCCTATATCAAAAGCTTTTAAAGAGTGTTCCTCGTATGCACTTTGATATATCACTGCACAGTTTGGGTATTTATATTTTAGCTCATATCCAAGTTCTAAGCCGTCGATTCCAGGCATATTGATATCTAAGATAAAAAGATCAAAATTTTCACTTTTTAAAAGCTCAAAAACCTCATCTGCATTTTGCGCTACCTTATACTCAAATCCAAGCTCTTTAAGCATTCTATCCAATCTATCACGTGCTAGTTTTTCATCATCTACTGCTAATATCTTCATTACACTCCCCTATTACGATCAAATATGTAGGATTGTTTTTATCTACAATCTCTAGCTTCCCACCGCATAAAAGCTCAAGCCTCTCTTGTAAGTTTTTAAGCCCTATCCCAAAACTGCTGCTTTTTATCGCTTTACCATTATTTGAGATAAATATCTTTATATTATCATCTTTTATTACTTTAATGCTTACTTCTAAACTTTTATTTTGAACCATACCGTGCTTTATAGCGTTTTCAACTATCAGCTGTATGGAGAATTTCGGTACTTTTATATCTTGTAAAGAGTTATCTATCTTTAGCTTTATAGAGTCCTCAAACCTTATATTTTCCAGCTCTATATACTCCTTTGTATATCTTAGCTCCTCATCTAGACTAACTAAAGTCTTCTCCGCCATGGTTCCTCTTAAAAAAGAGGATAGTTTCAATACCATATTTTCACTTTTTTGTATATCACTATGTATTAGTTCAGCCAAAGAGTTTAAAGAGTTAAATAAAAAGTGTGGATTTAGCTGAGTCTCTAGTGATTTTAACCTGCTCTCAATAAGCCTTTTTTCATTCTCCTCTTTGATATTTGCCATCTTTACCAAAGCATACATCAAAGCTCCCACAAAATATGTAAGTACCCCTATAAGTATGGCGAACATCACGGGGTTAAGCATAAGTTTCTCTATCATATCAAGCTTTAAAAAAAGGGTAAGGAAAAGTGTAACTATAGTTCCGCAAAAACCGCTTAAAAAAGAGAAGATCACCGCAAGTCCAAGCCAATACTTTTTTGCAATATCGGGTAAGATATGATTATTTAAAATAGATATAAAAAGCATAGCTAAAAGTGTTATAAAGCCGCCTAGTATCAGCCCAAACATAAGACCATGAGAAAGTTTTAGATCAAGTAAAAAATAGATGAACATAGAAAGAAAGGCTGAAAAAAATAAACCGATCGATACTATTATAAACCAGTCTCTTTTTCTTACATAAAGTTCTATATGTTTCATAATAGTTTTCCTAAATTATTTACACCCATCATTACACCCATCCATCCTTGTGCCGCAAAGCTTGTATCACCCACAAGGTATAAACCCTTGATAGGTGTTTCATTTGAAGGAAGTCTAAAAAAAAGATTCTCTTTTTTTACGGGTATCCCACCTAAGCTTGCTCTATTGATATATCTTTTAAATGTATAAGGGCTTGCACTATATATATCTTTAATCATACTATTGTCTATATTTAATCTTTCTTTTAAAACTCTCAATATATTATCTTGTAGTATCTGCTTTTTCTCTTCATAAGAGTCTTGCCAAAAACTGCTTTTAGTATGTATAGATATTGTTATACTTTTATCCATTTTCTCATCTTCATTATCCCCCAAAGATACAAAAATAGAGTTTGAGATAGAGTAAGGAAAAATATCTTTTTCTATAAGCTGATAGTGGTGTAGAAGTTTATGAGAAGTGTTTAACCTTATATATAAAGTGTATGCACTTATCCCCTCATCATATCTTTGATATTTTTTTAGATAATCTTCTATCTGCTTATCCTCAAACATATTTATACTGTCAAAAATACTAGAGTTTAACACAAGGTTTTTAGAGCTATAGCTTTTATCAGCGCTGTGTATCATAAAACCGTTATCGGCTCTTTCGATCTTATCAATAAAGGTGTTTGTTTTCACCTCGCTTATTTGTTTTTTCATACTTTTAAATATACTTCCCATTCCGCCATACACATAATAGTTTGACTGGAAGTGGTAACCAAGTGCAAGTGCCGCCGTTAAAAAGTTTATATCTTTTGTTCTAGCTTGTGCTACTATCATACACTGGTTATCTAAAAAATCAAGATACTCCTTATCTATACCACTAAAAAAACTATCAATAAAATCTTGTGCGCTCCCTTGAATATATCTATAAAACTTAAACAGCACACTTTTAAAAGAGAGTATTGAGCTAAGATATCTATAGATATCTTTTTGTGAATAATAGTAATCGTTTATAGAGTAAAACTCCCTATTTATTTCATATACAAGCTGCCAAAACTCAAGGTTTTTTTTATGGTAAAACACTGTGTTGATAGAGTCTAAAAATCTATCAAAATCTTGATACCTATATATCTTTTTTTCACCCATTACTACACAAAGTGCAAGATCAAGCTTTTTTTTCTTAAACTCTATTTTATGGCTTTCAAAAAAATCGTATAAGATATTTCCCTTATCATAGCCTGCAAAAGTTGTAGCTCCACTATTATAAAAAGCCCCATCTTTTTTAAAGGTAGATGCACATCCGCCAAGATAAGGCTCTTTCTCAAAAAGTACGGTATCATAGCTCTTTGAAAGCATAACAGCGGCACTACATCCACCTATGCCTCCGCCAACTACTCCAAAATCTTTTACACTACTAGACATATAAAACCTTAGTGACCTTTAACCGCCCAAATATTTTCATACTCTTCATTTTTAAGGGCAGTTATATCAAGCTTTTCTAAAAACCTATAAAGGTTTTGCCATCTTTGATTATCAGCTTTTATATTAACTTCAAAGCGTGGGATAGTATCCTCTATGATCCTATCCATCAGCTCAGTTGGTTCCGTTTTAGTATAGCTATAATAGATATCTTTTACCTCTTTTATATTATCTTTGCAATACTGTGCAGCTTTATTGCTTTGCTCTATAAACTTACATAAAGCCTCACCTTTTTCATCTATAACCTGTTGTGTACTCATAAGCTCCAAAGCTGAAAAGTTTGGATAAGGTGAGAGGTTTTGATCTATAAAAAGATTTTCAAACTTCTCAAACTCAGCTTCTATCCCCTCAAAATTATAAAAACAAAGCCAAGCACCATCCAAGCTCTCATCTTTTTTCATATTATCTATATGCCAAAAATCTTTTTGTATAAAATTCACGTTTTTTCTATCTAGTGCAAAGCCCTCTTTTTTTGCATAACGGCTTAATATCTCAAACCCTATCTTATCGGTTACGCTATTTGCTGCAGGGGTGGTTATATTGATCGGCTGATTTGATTTCAGTTTCTCTACCCTATCTGCTCTTATCATCACACCACCCCTTGTCTCAAAGAAACAACCAAGCGATTTTATATCGCTAAAATAGTGCTCAAAAAGGTGTAAAGGCTCATTGCAATGTATATCTATCTCACCGCTTTTTAGCTCCTCAAAACCATCATAATGCTCTTTTGGCTCTATGATCTGAAGATCGATACCTGCATCTTTAAAAAAGCCCTTTTCAACACCCACTATAAAAGGTAGATGATCTGGGTTTATAAACCATTCCAATGCTATTTTTAATTGTGTCATTTTATCTTCTCCTTTAAACTTTTACACTTATTTTCTATATTCTCGCTTCTCCAAATATCACTTATCATAGCAACACTATCAACACCTTGAGCTACAACTTGCTCTATGTTTGAACTATTTATTCCACCTATGGCACATACTGGGATATTCAGCTCTTTTTTTGCACCTTTTAGATTTTCCAAAGGGACTATGTTCGAGTCAGGTTTTGTGGGTGAGCTAAAAAATGAGCCAAATGCCACATAATCAGCGCCTAGTTTCTCAAATGTTTTTGCAAGCTCTATATTGCCATAACATGACACTCCAATAAGACCTTTAAAATTAGCTCTTAGCTCCTCAAACCTTAGGTAGTCACTTTTTCCTATATGCACACCGTCACACTGTAGTTTTACTGCAAGGTCAATCTTATCGTTTAATACAAAAACAGCATTATACTCATCGCAGAGCTTTTGAAGTTTTATTGCAGTCTCTTCTATCTTTTCAGCACTTAACTCTTTTGCTCTAAGTTGCACCACTTTTGCTCCACCTTTTAGTGCATCTTTTACATTTTGTTCAATACTCTCTTGTGGAGTAAGCTTATCATCTGTGATCACATATAAACCATTTATAGATCTTTTGCAAAGCATATCTCACCTCCTACTTTATGAGCAATTGGTCCTTTACCATGACCTATATGCGGTGCATTTTTTATAGCACAATATATAAACTTTTTTGCACTTGCCACACTATCTTCCAAACTTTTCCCAAGTGCAAGATTTGCAGCAATTGCACTGCTAAAACTACAACCCGTACCGTGTGTATCGTTTGACTCAAGATAAGGAGTATCAAACACTTTTTTCTCTTTATTTTTATACATCATATCTACGCTTCTAAAGTGATCGTTGATCTCTATTTTATGGTTTTTAATAACAACTGCACAAGGAAGTTCAAGTATCTCTTTTAAAGAGTCGCTATCACCAAACTGATATTTAAAAAGTGCATTTGCTTCAAACTGGTTTGGAGTAATAACACTTACATAAGAAAAAATCTTTTTCATCTCATCGATCGCATCATCATTTAGTAGTTTAGAGCCCGCTTTGGAGATAAATACAGGATCAAATACAATAGGGATATTAAGCTCTTTTATAAACTCCCCTACGGTTTTTATAATTTCTACTGAAAAAAGCATACCTATCTTTAGAGCTTTTACATCAAAATCCTCAAAAATAGAAAGAAGCTGAGCTTTTATAAACTCTGGTTTAACTTCTGAGATCATACTTACACCTTTAGTATTTTGTGCAGTTAGTACGGTGATCGCACTGCAGCCAAATACACCAAATGCCTCAAATGTTTTTAGATCAGCTTGGATACCTGCTCCACCGCTGCTATCACTACCTGCTATTGTTAATACAACTTCCATCTTTTCCCTTTTTAACTTGCTATTTTTCTTATAGGCTCTGCCATCGGCTTACTAAAATAGTAGCCCTGCACAAGATCGACACCTATATCTTTTACGGTCTCAAGCTCATATGGTGTTTCTACACCCTCTGCTAAAACCTCTATACCGTTTTCAACCGCCATTGTGCGCAGTGCTTTATACACGGACTGTTTTAAATTATCTTTATCTATATCGGCTATGATATTTCTATCTATTTTAATTATATCAGGCTTTATATCAACTATCTTATTTAAACTTGAATACCCCTCACCCACATCATCAAGAGCTATTTTAAAACCTTCTCTTCTATAATACTCTAGTATTTTTTTTAGATGGTTTTGATCCTTGACAAGCTCTGTTTCAACCACTTCAAAAACAATATTTGAAGGATCAAACTCCAACTGATCTGCCCACTTAACAGTTGATTGTAAACAAAACTCAGGATCATATATAGCTGTTGGGATAAAGTTGATAAACACCTTTTGGTTTATCTTTTTGGTTGCCGCTGTTTTAAGTGCGCTCTCTCTGCAAAGCCTATCAAGGTTAAAGTTAAGATCGTTTCTTTTAGACTTCTCAAAAAGCTCGTTTGGATACACTAAAGTACCGTCAGCTTTAACACCTCTCACTAAAGTTTCATATCCAAATATGGAGTGGTCCTCAGCTTTTACAATAGGCTGAAAGTAAGAGGTTAAAGACTCATTATATAGGATGTCGAAAAACTCTTTATCCTCTATAATACTTATATACCTTTGCATAGGTTTTGAGTTTAAGATAAGCTGGTAAGAAAACCCTTTATCCTCATAATCAACATATATTTTTATATCTTGCATCTCTAAAGAGTTAAAGTTTGATCTTATCGCATCTATATTTGATAGAAAAAAGTTTTTAGCATTATCGGTTTTAAGATAAAAAAGATCGTGTATCTTAAAAAGGTCAATACCCAGCTTCATTAAAAAGGCTCTACTTTTTGCCATAAGCTCTTCATACTCACTTATAAAATATATCTTTGCGCTATTATTTTCTAGATTAAACCGTTCATTGCATCTTTTACAAGCCATCACAACCCCCTTTTATAAACTGTATTATTAATATATATGAAAAACGATCCTTTTTGTATCTTTAAAATGTTCATTTATACCATTTTGTAACCTTTGCTATTTTTTTGATATATATTAATCCTCATAATGCTAAAATAACTTATGATGAATGAAATTGTATTTTTTATTATTTTTTTACTGTTATTTACAGTTATATATTTGTTTTATAAATTAAAAAATCTTAACAAAAATGTGCAAACTCTATCTATGCACCTTGAAGATCGAGAAAATGAGCTTGATCTTTTTAAGACCATAGTAAATAATGTTGATGTGGGAGCCACCATCACCAACCCTTATGATGGAAATAAAGTGATATTCGTAAACGACAAGTTTGAAAAACTCACTGGCTACTCCAAAGATGAAGCTATAGGCAAAAACCTAAAATTTCTACAAAATGATGATACCGATCAAGAATCGATAGAGATATTGATAGAATCTTTAAAAGAACACCTCCCTTGCACGATACAGCTTAGGAACTATAGAAAAGACGGCTCAATGTTTGATAATCTACTCTCGGTTACACCTATCCTTGATAATAAAGGTGAACTTAGATGCTATATTGGGATCATGCACGATATTACCCATATTAAACACCATGAGCATATTATGGCACAAAAAGAGAAATTTGACTCACTTAAAGAGCTTCTTACAAATATCGCCCACCAATGGCGCCAGCCACTAAGCGTAATATCTGTAAATGCTACTGGTATGAAGATAAAACAAGAGTATGGGATACTTGATGAAGAATCTATAATCGATACCTGCAATGTAATAAATGAAAACACCCAATACCTATCTCAAGTGATCGAAGAGTTTAGTACTTTAATTGAAACAGGTTCAAAAAACCTTAACGAGTACGATTCAAAGAACAATACAAGCAAGTTTATAGATCTTATAGACTCAACGATCACAAAATACAATATAAATATGATCTTGGATCTTGATGAAAGCTCTACGGTAAAAGGTTTCTCAGATGAGCTGATAGAGTGTTTTGTAAATATCTTTAATAACTCAAAAGATGCGGTCGTAGCAAATCAAGACGAAGACAATAGATATATCTTTATCTCTCAAAAACAGATAGACAATAGAGTATATATAGAGTTCAAAGATAACGGCGGGGGGATAGATGAAGCGGTGATAGCAAAGATATTTGAGCCTTACTACACCACCAAGCACCAGTCACAAGGTACTGGGCTTGGGCTTCATATAGTTTATAACCTTATTGTGAACCATATGGGAGGCAGTATAGATGTATACAATGAAACTTATGATTTTAAAGATCAAAAATTCACTGGTGCGGTCTTTACTATAACTCTGCCTATAAATCCTGAACAGTCCAAAGAAGCTTAGAGGTATCAAAACCTAAAGATTGTGCTTTTTTTAAAAGTGTATCTTTTAAGCTTTTATCGATGGTTTTTTCACGTGAAAGTATCCAAAGATACTCCCTTGATGGCTCTCCCACAAGTGCATACTTATACTCATCATCAAGCTCCAATATCCAATAATCCCCGTAAAAAGGTCTAAAAAAGCTTACTTTTAGTCTGGTATTGTTTGGATCATCAGCATAAGCGATACCCTCTGCAACTTTTTTCTCACCGCTGTTTATATCCTCGCAACTATTTAAAACTTTGATAGAACTATCTTCATTTATACTATAGTTTGCGCTTACATTTTTACAATCTTTTTCAAAATAGTGCTCAAACCTAGCAATCTCATACCATTTGCCCAAATATTTTTGTATATCTACTTTTTGAACAGTGGGTAGAGGCTCATATTTATTTACACATGAGCTAAAAAAAAGTGCTATAAAAATAACAGTAAATATTTTAAACATAGTTAAGCCTTTGGTTTTATTTTGATTATAAGATTATAAAAAGATTGTTTGTATATATTTTGTGTAGCTTTATAAAAAAGAGGGCTACCCCTCTTTTTTAATATTTTTAAGAAGTACTACACCTATAACAGCTGCTATAAATGAAGCTATAAAAACCCCTAGCTTTACTGCATCTATAAGTGTTTCATCCACGAATGCTAAGTGTGTTATAAAGATAGACATCGTAAAACCAATACCCCCTAAGAAGCCAACCGCTGTGATCTCTGTCCAAGATAGAGTATCAGGTTTTTTCACAAGACCTAACTTTGCAGCTATAAAAGTAAAACCTAATATCCCTATAGGCTTACCTATTATCAGTCCAAACACTACACCAAGTACAACCATTAAGTGAGTTGATACTGAACTAAAATCTATAGCAACTCCCGCATTTGAAAAAGCAAATAACGGCATAATAAAAAATGCACTAAAACCGTGAAGCTGGTGCTCTAGCTTTACTAGTGGATTTTGAACCTTATCGTAACCGTGCGCTATATTCTCTAAAGCATCTATTTGATGATGGTTAAGAACAGGTATCTTATCTATATGCTTTTCAAATCTCTCTACAGATTCCTTTTGAGCCTTTATAAAACTACCCTCATCTATCTTTGATTTAATAGGTATGGCAAAAGCTAGAAGTACACCTGCTATGGTTGCGTGGATACCTATTGCGTGGATATATACCCAAAGTGCGATACCAAGTATCAGATAAGGCCAAAGTGTTTTTACACCTTTTAGATTTAGTATCCAAATAAGTGCGTAGATAAGTCCCGCATGTAAAAAATACTCAGAGTGTATCTCGCTAGTATAAACAGTTGCAACTACTAAAACCGCACCAAGGTCATCCACAACTGCAAGTGCTACTAAAAACAGCTTTAGTGCAGGATTAACTTTGCTTCCTAGAAGCATTAAGATACCAAGAGCAAAAGCGATATCTGTTGCCATAGGTATACCAAAACCTATAGGATTGTTTGGGTTTAATATCACATACACAAGTGCAGGGATAAGCATACCCCCAAGTGCCGCTACTACAGGAAAGGATGCCTTTTGTACACTTGAAAGCTCACCAATCAACATCTCACGTTTTATCTCTAGCCCCACCATTAAAAAGAATAGTGCCATAAGCCCGTCATCTATCCACATAGTTAAGCTCATTGAGATATCAAATGAACCAAAAGTAAGCCCTAAAGGCATATGCCAAAGATCGTAATACTCTTTAGCAAACGGTGAGTTTGCAACAACTACGGCAAGTACGGTAGCTATAAACAAAATAACACCGCTTAGCGCCTCTTTTGATATAAACTGATCCAAGGTTGGAATGTTTTTGATCATTTTTGTAACCCTTTTGTAAAGTAATAAATTATTTTAATTGAAAATTTTTAAATCAAAGTTAAATTACAAAATTATTTCTACTTGTAATTTAACTATTATCCCACCATTTCTATAAGCTTATATAAGTTATTATATTACTTATCAAACATTAGACGGGTGACAATATGCTTCCAGACCATCAACTTTTAGAAAACTTATACGATCAAGCGATTAGTTCTATCGCCATAACAAATAGTGATATCCATGATATAAGATTTGAATATGTAAACCCTGCATTTTTAAAGCTTACTGGTTACAAGGAAGAAGAGATCATAGGAAAATCACCTAAAATGCTTCAAGGTGAACTTACAAAAAGAGATGAGATAGATAGACTAAAAGAAGCGTGCTTAAAAGGTGAGAACTTTAAGGGTGAAAATATAAACTATAAAAAAGACGGGTCTACATACTGGGTTGAATGGGTAGTCTCACCTATAAAAGATAAAAATGAAAAAATAGTAAACTTTTTATCGATACAAAAAGATATCACAAAGGAAAAGAAGCTAGAAGAGAAGCTTATACAAAACACAAAACTAAATACTCTATACTCAATCTCTGCAGGGCTTACTCATGAGCTGAACACTGCGCTTACAAAACTAAAAGGCTCAAGTGAGCTTTTACAACTTGATATTGATACTATTGATGATGAGCAAAAAGTAAAAAAGCTAAATAAAGAGATCGCAAGACTAAATAAAAGTATGGAAGATATTGTAAATATCACAAACTCTTTGCACTACCTAACCAATACAAGTGTTAAACTCGAACACCAAATAAATATTTTCGATCTATTGGTAGAGTCTTTAAATATCTACAAAGAGAAGATACAAAGATATACAACTTGTACTATAAACGGTCATAATGCTTTTGATCAAATAAATGATGTGCATTTTACTGAGTATTATGCAAATATACAAAAAGAGAGCATAAGACATGTATTTATAATCATCATAGATAATGCACTTGATGAGCTGATGAAAACAAACGATAAGAACAACAACCTATTTAATATAGAGATAACACAAAACAGCTATAGCATGACCATAGATTTTATAGATAATGCAGGTGGTATTATCCATAGCAATATCACAAAGATATTCGACCCGTTCTTTAAACAAAAAGAGCTAGGCGGCTTAGGTATAGGTCTTCACGTGGCAAAAAATATTATGAAAGACAATAAAGGAAATATAGAAGCGTTCTCAAAACCGCCATATACTACTATGAGAGTTACCCTTCCGCTGTAAATTCGGTCATATAAGCTCTATATATTAAAGGCACCATATTTTGCTGAATCTTTTTATTGGCTCTGGATTCTATCGCTACACTATTAAAAAAACTACTCCATAGCTTTTGAAACTTTTGCTCATCTTTTGAGTAGCTAGGTATATCAAAAGAGCTTACCTTTTGCACACTTTTTTGCTCACCGCTTTTTAAAAAAGCAAGTTCCCTTTTTATATCGTGGATTATAAAGTTTTGACTGCCAAGTCTTTTTATAAAATGTTTCCCTAAAAAATAAACTATATTGAACTTATTTTCGATTTTAGCATATAAAGTGCCGTCTTCAAGCTCCTCAAACCTTGTAAAACCATACATCAAATGCACATCACGAAACAGCTCTTTCTCTAAAGTATCTATATATCTTACCGCTTCTATATTGATATTGCTAAGCTGTTTTTGCTCTTTAAAACCTAGCATAATATACTCTAAAAGATAAAGCTCAAACTCTTTAGTATCGCACATAAAGATATTTAGTATCCGCTCAAAATTTTGCTTTGTAAACTTCTCTTTTAAAGCTTTTAAAACTTTTTGTGCAAGCTCTAAGTCGGTTTCAATATTTACGATGTCGTCACTAAATAAGCTTTGAGGCATCTGCGTTTTTATAAACTGAGGGCGTAATTTTTCATAGTACACTTTATATATTAGAGTCAAAAACCCCTCAAAGCTTTTATCGTAAACTAAGGTCACCAGCTGTTATACCTAACTTTTGAGCTATCATATCTATCTACCTCTTTTAAGATATTCTTTTTATACCCTAAAGCAACTAGTGAGAGTGGTTTTATATTTTTTGGCAGAGAAAAAAGCTTAGATATAAACTCGATCTTTTGCTCCCTTGGGTGTATGGCTACCCAAACAGAACCGATGCCAAGAGCTGCTGAGCTTAAAAGTATATTTTGTATCGCAGCACTTCCATCTTGCTGCCAGTAAAGCTCACTCGTCTCATCATCTATCTCATAACACACAAGTATAACTTTATCGGCTTCTTTGCACATCTTTCCGCTTGGGATATTTTGAGAAAGCTCTTGAAGTATCTCTTTTTTATCTACTACTATAAAGCGCCACTTTTGCTGGTTTCTTGCACTTGGTGCGCACATTGCACACTCTAAGATGGTGTGCATGTCTTTATCGCTTATTTGTTTGCGTTCAAAACTTCTTATACTTCTTCTTTGTTTAATTATTTCGATTATATCCATTACTCTAACCTTTTAAAACTCTCCCGTTATACTACTATAATCTATATCAAATAAACTTGGCTGTTTTGTTTTTATCACAGGTTTTAAAAGTGCTCTTTTTATATTTTCACTATACATCGGCACCTCTTTTTGGTAGTCATAGTTTGCCACTATAAAATATTTCGCCCTCTTTAAAGATATGCGCAGTTTTTTCAGCTCATCAAAACCAAGCTTTTTAAACCTGCGCGCTTTTAGTATCTTAAAAGCTCCCCTTACACCGATACCAGGAATTCTTATAAGCTTCTCTTTGCTTGCTTTATTTATATCTATAGGAAAATGCTGAAGGTTATTAAGAGCCCAAAATGTTTTTGGATCAAGCTGTTCATCTAGGTTTGGATGAAGAGGATCAACGATCTCATCATACCTAAAATCATAAAAGCGCAAAAGCCAATCGGCTTGATAAAGACGGTGCTCCCTTAAAAGCGGAGGCTTACTTACTAGTGCTGGCAGATTTTTATCATCATTTACTGGGATATAAGCACTATAATAAACCCTTTTTAACAAAGCCTTGCCGTAAAGATTGCTGCTTAGCTTTAAAATATCAAGGTCGCTCTCAGGTGTTGCTCCTACTATAAGCTGAGTGCTCATAGGTATCACTTTGCGATCTCGTTCAAGTGAGATATCTCGCGCTAATTTTAAAGGCTGTAACACCTTCTGCTTTGTTTTATTCGGTGCTAAGAGTTTAAGTGAAGCGTTGCTTGGAAGCTCTATATTTGAACTCACTCGGCTTGCAAGTTTTGTAACCTCATCGATAAGCCTATCATCGCTTCCCGGTATCAGTTTTACATGAATATAACCGTTGAACCTATACTCAAAGCGAAGTATCTTCAAAACTCTAAGTATTAAGTTCATAGTATGATCTTCACTATCGATGATACCTGAGCTTAAAAACAAGCCTTCGATATAGTTTCTTTTATAGAAGTTTATAGTGATATCAGCTAGCTCGCGCGGAGAAAAAGCGGTACGAGGTATATCGTTTGAGACACGGTTTATACAATAGACACAATCATATATGCAATAGTTTGTCAGCAAAACCTTTAAAAGTGAAACGCAACGACCGTCCGCAGTAAAGGTATGACAAATACCGCTTTTATGTGCTACACCTATCTGCCCAGTTTTATAGTTGCTGTCACTTCCGCTTGAAGAACAGCTTACATCGTATTTTGCACTATCGCTAAGTATTTCCATCTTCTCAAAAATATCTCTTTTCATAGAGATATTTTACTAAAGAAAATTTAGTAGGGTTAAAAATATTTCAATTTGAGATATTTGTGACGCAGTTGTGACAAAATATAAATATAATATAAAAAAATATAAGGTGAAATATGGGATTTTTTAATAATAACTACGCTGGTATACTAGAATGGGAAAGAATTGATAATCAAGGAGATGGTTCTCCACAATATCTAAGTAGAGCAAAAGTTTATGGAGGTTGGCTAGTAAGTATTATACAAAATGCTTCTATGGGTGGAAATGGATTAACATTCGTTCCAGATCCAGAACACCAGTGGATATTTCCTAATAAAGACTTTGACAGTAAAAAGTCTGAATATTTACAAGATTATAAGAAACGTAAAGAATAATTTATTTTCTATACATTATTATACCCCTAAAAACTCCAAACCATCTTTGTGTAGATAGATTAAATACCCCTCAATATTATGCTTAGGATGAATATCACCTATAGCTTTTTTATAGTGGGCTACTTGTTTAAAGTGTTCATCGTGTGCCGTTCTTGTGGTCTTATAATCGCAGATGATCATCTGCTTCTCATCTTCTAAAAGAAGGTCGATGATCTTTAACTCATCGTTAAATATAAGCGACTGCTCCTTTGTAAAGCTTTTATCTTTTATAAGTGTTTGAAACTCTTTTGAGTCTATCAGCAGTTTTATTCTATTTTTTATATCTACAAAATCCTCATCGTGTAGATATGAAGCGTATTTGCTATAGCTAAGACTTAGTGCAAACTCCAAAGCCTCATCGTTAAAACTATCCATCATCTCCAAGCAATAGTGGGTTGCTAGACCAAAGTATTTTGCATATACGGTATCTTCTTTGCTCTCTTTTGCCGTTTTTATATTTTGATAGCCAAGGTTAAGAGGTTTATACTCAGCTTTTTTTAGCTCCTCTTGTTTTAAAAGCTTTGGTGCCGATATCTCTAAGGTGCCAAGAGTTTTGTTTGTTGACCCCAAACCTAAAAGATCAAATACTGACTTCTCAGCTTTTTTTATTATCACAAGGTTATTCTTTGCACGAGTAAGTGCAACGTATAGTACATTTAGCTCATCTGTTAGTGCCAAAGATTTCTCTTTTTTTATAGCTTCATTGTATTCAGCATTGAAACTCTCTAAGCCTTTTATCTTATAGTAGATATTTTTTAGCTCAATTTGCTCATACTCAAAAAGAAGCGAGCTTGTGTCGTTGTTCTTTTTTTTCATACGATCAAGCAAGATAACGGTATCAAACTCCAAACCTTTTGATTTAAAGATAGTAAGTATCTGTAAACCGTGCTGCTCTTTTGGCTCCATAGCGGTCTCTAGATGGTCAATCTCATAGATAAAGTCCACTATATCACTGTAAGCGTTGCACACCTCTAAGAACTTGATCATATCTTTATCAAAAAGTTTATAGTGCTCGCAGATAGAGGTGATTATCATATTTAAAGAGTTTTTATAGATATCACAATTAAATACGATCTTGCTTGTGGGCTCATTTCCGATAAGGGAGTTAAAGTTCTCTTTATATATCTCCTCTTTAAAGAAAAGATACTTTATAAGGTTGATAACCGCTTTTACCTTTTGCTGGTTTATAAGCTTTGAAGTCATCTCTGTACTTATCTTAACACCTTTGAACCTCTCACTTAAAAAGTTAAAAAGGTTTAGAACCTCTGAATTTGTATATGTAAGTATCGCTATCGAGTTTGGATCGACACCTTGTTTTAAAAGCTCATCTATCTTTAAAGCTATATCTTCAAACTCATCATCTGTGCCGAACTTATCTGTGTTAAAAACCTCAACGTAACCGCCTGTTTTATTAAAAAGCTGTTTTTCGTAAGAGTAGCCGTTTAGCTTTAAAAATATATCGTTTACAAACTCTATTACGTTTGCACAGCTTCTATAGTTGGTATTTAAAGACTCCACCTCAAGCTTTTCATATGAACTACTTACATAATCAAATAGCTCGCTTCTTCCACCCCTAAACCTATAGATAGACTGCTTTGTATCCCCAACATAAAAGAAGCTCTTAAATCCGCTTCCATGACCAGATATCACTTCATCTATCAAAGGTGCTAAAATCTTAAACTGCAATACGGAAGTATCTTGAAACTCATCAATTAGTATATGCTCATATTTTGAATCAAGTCTAAAATATAAAAACTCTTTATCGATATAAGATGAAAGCAGTTTATAGCTAAGGTTTGCTATATCACTAAACTCCAGATAGTTTTGTGAAGCGATATACTTTTGCCTAAAACTTTCAAAGCTTTTAAAGAGCGTAAAGAACTTTGAAAGAGCATATGATGATCTTAGATGATAATAGATAGAAAGCTCTTTTTTAAAGTTTGTAAATATCTCTTCAATATGCGGATTTGTTAGCTTTTTAAAGTAACTAAACTCTGCAAAACTATCTTTTAAGCCCCAAGTTTTTGACTTATCCATTAAGCTCTCAAAATCGTGAAAGTCAACAGACTTTAAAGCGGAAGCTGAAGCTTTCTCTTGATTTAGCACATACTCTTTTATCTGGTATGCATACTTAAGCACCATCTCTTTTTGCAGATCAATCGAAGCCGCCTCAAGATATACTGGATCGAACTTTTCATTCTTTTCTATTAGGTTTTTAAAGATATCGATAAGTGAATCAAACTTCTTACTCTCATAAGAGAAGAACTCCACAAAATCATCAAACTGCTTTTTATCTAGGGAGTCCAAAAACTTATAAGTAAGCTCTAGCTTTTTATCCTCTTTTATCTCAAAGTCGTCGTTTACACCTGCATATCCGCTAAACTCTCTAAGTATCTTATTTACGAATTTATCTATGGTATATATTGAAAGCTCAGAGCTTATAAAGAGCTCTAACATATAAGGTTTACGACCTAGTATCTCTTTTTCATCAAGACCTGTTTGTTTTACTATCTCGCTTAGGTATATCTTATCATCGCCTAGAGTAAAAAGAGTATTAAATATACGCTCTTTCATCTCGTTTGCGGCTTTATTTGTAAAGGTAAGGGTTAGTATCTCGTTTGGTTTTGCACCTAAAAGCATTAAAGAGATATAGCGCACGCTAAGAGCAAAGGTTTTACCGCTTCCCGCACTAGCCTTTAAACAAAGATAGTTTTTGATCATATATACTCACCCAAATTTTTTAAAAAGGGTAGCATAATTTGGGTTATAGAAGGGTTTTAAAACTCTACGGTCACTTCATCTATCTGGCTAGGAGCTAGGTTATCCTCGGCATATTTTAGATGAAGTTTCTTATCCACAAAGAACTTCACTATATCTTTATCTAAAGAGCCGTCTTCAACCATAAATTTTAGTATCCTCATAGATTGGTTAAGAGAGTTGGCATTTTTATAAGGTCTATCGTGTGCAGTTAAAGCTTCAAAGATATCGGCAATCGCTAGTATCCTAGCCTCAAAGCTTATCTCATCACCTTTTAGACCGTAAGGGTAACCGCCACCTACTATCTTTTCATGGTGACCGCCTGCTATCTCGGGAACTCTTTTTAGTTTTTTAGGGAAAGGCAGAGAGTCAAGCATTTTAATACTTACAAGTGCGTGGTTATTGATCACAAAACGCTCTTCATCTGTAAGTGTACCTTTTCTAATAGATAGGTTCTTAACCTCATCTTCATTTAAAAGGTTTTGCTCTTCTCCTGCTATAAAAACTTTATTTTGTGCGATCTTCTCTATTCTCTCAACCGCTTCATCAACTAAGAACTCACTTCCTACATTTGTCTTTTCTATAAAAGCAAAATCCTCATCAAGCTCTTTTAACTTTGAGCTATAATCCTCTTGTGATAGCTCCCCTTTTAGCACTGCTAGTTCAAGCTGAGTTTTTAAAAGCTCGAACTTATATCTTACACCCTCTATTCTATCGTGTATAGTTTCTAGTTTTCTTGATTTATCAACTACATATTCAGGAGTGGTAATCTTTCCTATATCGTGCATCCAAGCCGCTACGTCTATCTCGTTTAGCTCATCTTCACTATAGTTCTTATCTTTATAGATACCATCTTCGTCTTCATTTACCGCTTCTGCTATTAAACGGCTTATTTCGGCTACTCTATTAATATGCCCTACGGTGTATTTAGACTTTTCACCAATCGCACTCGCGATCGATTTGATAAATGCGTTTAAAAGCTCTTCAAGATCGTTTATAAGTATATTGTTCGTAACGATAACCGCCGCTTGGGAAGCCATTGATAGTATTAGCTTCTCATCATCTTCGGTAAACTTTATAATATCATCTTCATCGTTTAGTTTATTTATAAGTTGAACCACACCTATTACATCATTTTCATGGTTTTTCATAGGTACGACAAGCATAGATTTGGTTCTATATCCAGTTGCATTATCAAAAGCTTTAGCACCATCAAATTTAAACTCTTTCTCTTTATAAACATCTTCGATATTTATAAGTTTATCCTCTAGGGCACATACAACTGAAACATTTAGATCGTTCTTTGTTCCGTCATCATAATATAAAGGTAAAGACGGCCAGCTTACATCTTCATCTTTTGCTCCACCTATTTTAAAGTTTAAAGAGTCTGTTTGTACGATAGTGAATTTTAACGACTGTGTCTCTTTATCAAAAAGATAGATCGTACCAGCATCGGCATTTGATAGTTTCTTTGCACCACTTAATATCTTTTCGATAAGATGGTTAAAATCCTCTTCACTAGTAAGTGCATAACCTATATCGTACAGTTGCTCGATATGTTCTTTTGTATATATTTTTTCCATATTTAAACTCTTTAAACTTTACAGATGAGATATTTTAGCACTTATTATATGAAGTTATATTTAATAATTATTATTAATTGATAAAACTATTAAAAGCCTCTAAGGGTCACACCTAAAAATACAGCTACCACTCCAAGCGTAATATTTAAAGGTATCATCCAAGTTGCAATCGGTCCAAGTTCAGCTTTTGCACTTAGTAGATCACCGCTATCAAAGTATCTCTGTGCTTTATTTCTTTTGATATAGATAATAGTAAAAACTACACTCATAAACACCCAAATAGCCTCTTTAATTAGTACGATATTATATAAAGGGGTACCTTTAAAACCTAAAGCTATTATCATTATAACTGCCGTTATTAATAGTATAAAAATAGATGGAATAACCATTTGAAAAAATCTTTGAAGATTTTCAAGTGTGCGACCTAATTTGATCTTAGGTTCTTCAACTTTAGCCATAGAGTAGTGTACTGCAAACCTTATAGCGATCATACCACCTACCCAGATGATAGCTGAGATCACATGTAAAAAAATTATAAGTGAACCGAAACTTGCAAAAAAATTATCCATAGTGTTTATCCTTTCTTAGAGCAAAAAGGACAAACCTATGCCCTTATGCTAGTATTTCCTTAGCGTAATCGTATGCCGCTTTTTTAGCATAATCGATCTTTGTTACGTCTTTACCGCCTGCTTGCGCGAAGTCTGGACGACCTCCACCGCCGCCGCCTACGATAGGTGCAACGTTTTTGATCCAATCACCAGCTTTAATAGCAGAGTTCTTTGAACCTGCGGCGATTAGAACTTTATCCCCTTTTTGCTGAAGCAAAAGTATAGATATTTTTTCATTTTGATTTTTTAAGTCATCTACAATCTGTTTGATATCACCGTTTGCGATCACGTCAACCACAAGCTTTACATCCCCCACCATCTCTTCACTAATTGGTGTTTCAACACTGCTTTGTACCGCAACGATCTCATTTTTTAGATCTTTGATCTGCGTTTTTAGTTTTGTGATACCTTGGATAATATCGTTGTTCTTAACCTCAGTTTGAGCTTGAGCTACTGTTTGCATAAACGATTTTGCATACTCTATCGCACTAAGTCCGCAAACAGCTTCGATACGTCTAACACCAGCACTTACACCGCTCTCTTTTGTGATATAAAAGCTTCCAATATGTGCCGTATCGTTTACGTGTGTTCCACCGCAAAACTCAACACTCACATCACCAAAACTTACAACCCTAACCATATCGCCGTATTTTTCACCAAACATTGCGATCGCACCGCTTTGTTTAGCCTCTTCGATTGGAAGCTCTTGTACTTTACCTTTTATAGCATGCGCTATCATAGAGTTTACTAGGTCTTGCACTTCACTTATCTGCTCTGCTGTCATAGCTTTTGGATAAGTAAAGTCAAATCTTAATCTTTTACCGTCATTTAGTGAACCAGCTTGTGCAACAGTATCACCAAGTACCATCTTTAGCGCACTTTGAAGTAAGTGTGTAGCCGAGTGGTGTTTTGCCACCTCTTCACGATCTACAACAATCGCATCGATCTTTTCACCCACGCTTAGATCACTACTCTCAACTTTTATTTGAGAAAGATTTAGACCAAAGAACTTCTTAGTATCTTTTACAACTGCAATATGCTCATCATCCTCTAGTGCACCTACGTCTCCCGCTTGTCCACCTGATTCAGCGTAAAACGGTGTTTGCTCTAGCATAACCCAACCGCTTTGCCCTTTGCTAAGTTTTTCAACCTCATTGAACTCTTCATCAAGAAGTGTAACAATCTTTGTTTTATTTGCAGTTTTTTCATAACCGATAAACTCGTTTAGTTCGTATTTCTCTAAAAGCTGTTTAAAGTCTCCATCTTTTGAAGCGTCACCGCTACCTTTCCAAGAAGCTTTTGAGCTTTGTTTTTGTGCTTCAAGAAGCTCTTCAAACCTCTTCTCATCAACTTCTAGCCCTTTATCTTTTAACATATCTTGCGTAAGATCAAGTGGGAAACCGAAAGTATCAGAAAGCTTAAATGCTACCTCTCCGCTAAACTTCCCTTTAGTGTTCTCCAACTCTTCGTTGAATAGATTCATACCGTTATCGATAGTTTTAAAGAAACGCTCCTCTTCTAAAGTGATCTGCTCTTTGATATACTCTTTTTGAGAGTTTAGGTCTGTATAGTGTCCACCCATAATATCACAAAGAACATCAACAAGCTCTGCCATAAAGGCAGCTCTAAGACCAAGAAGATAACCGTGTCTTACAGCACGTCTCAAAATACGTCTTGCAACATATCCACGCCCTTCGTTTGCAAATAAGATACCTTGGCTTAACATAAACGATGTTGTTCTAATATGATCGGCGATTACCCTAAAGCTTCCTATAGTATCTTTTTGAGGAGCTTTTCCTGTAATAGTTTCAAGTTTTTTGATAATAGGCATAAACATTGAACTATCGAAGTTATTAAGTACTCCCTCTTTAATTGCTACAACTCTCTCTAGCCCCATTCCCGTATCAATTGATGGTTTTGGAAGAGGGTTTAGGTTTCCGTCTTTGTCTCTTTCATACTGCATAAATACAAGGTTCCAGATCTCTAAAAATCTATCTCCTTCGCCGCCCATCTTATCTTCAGGACCGTTAAAGTGCTCCTCACCTTGATCATAAAATATCTCACTACAAGGTCCGCAAGCTCCAGTGTCACCCATAGACCAGAAGTTGTCTTTATCGCCAAATCTCATAATTCTATCAGAATTGATATGTTTACTCCACATATCAAAAGCTTCATCGTCACTATCATGAACCGTTACCCAAAGTTTCTCTACAGGCAAAGCAAGGTTCTTTGTTACAAACTCCCAAGCATAAGCGATAGCTTCCTCTTTAAAATAGTCTCCAAACGAGAAATTTCCAAGCATCTCAAAAAGTGTATGGTGACGCGCAGTATAACCTACGTTTTCAAGGTCGTTATGTTTTCCACCTGCTCTTACACATAGCTGACAACTTGTAGCAGTTTTGTTTTCAGGGCTTGGTACTGAACCCGTGAAGATATCTTTAAACTGAACCATCCCTGCGTTTGTAAACAGTAGCGTCGGATCATCCGGAACCAAAGGCATACTTGTGTATACCTCGTGCCCTTTACTTTTAAAAAACTCTAAATACTCTTTTCTAACATCCATTCTTTTTCTCTTTATTGAACATATAATATTATTGCTCTTAATTTAGCCCAAGATTTTATCTAAAATAAGCTAAGAAAAAGATATTTTAAGTATAATATTCTATTCTATGTGTAAGGATACTCGGCTATAAATGATAGTAGTTGTAAAAAAGAAAAATATTAAGAAAGTTGTCGTAAAAGCACTTGTTTTACTATTCTTATTGGCAATGTTCGGAGCATACTATCTTCATATGAGCAAGGTATTTGTTGATATGGAAGCCCAAAATAAAGAGGCTGCACCAAAAGTAGTAGAGCTTACCAAAGAGGAAAAGCTTGCTAGAAAACTTGAAAAACTCTTTTATAAAGAGGCTGAAGTGGTAGTTGATCTAGTGGGACAAAAACATATTCAAAAAGTTTACGTAACCAAAAAAAGCTTAATGATACACTGCGATAACGATACGAGTTTAGAACCGCTGCTTATTAGGTACGGTACACATGCAAATTATAAAAATAGAATTGATTATATAACGATCAGCATCGATCTTGATTTTATTGTTAAAGAGAAGTTTGAAAATGAAGAAAGCTAGATCTTTTTTTATCTATATATTTACCATTACCCTTGCTTTAGTGGTATCGGGTTGTCTGCCTACGGCAGTAGCACCTGTGGCAAACGATAAGATAGAGGTAAAAGAATACACGGTACAACAGGTAAAAAAACCAAGACCCACTTTTAAGAAAAAAGGTGCCCTTTATTCAAGACAAGGACCTTCACTGTTTGCAGATAAGAAAGACCTGCAAATCGGTGATATCGTAAAGATAAAAATCACAGAAACATTAAAATCATCATCAACCAATGCTAGAAGTACAACAAAAAACAACAAAATGGATATGGACGGCGGTACTTTAGAGTCTCCTCCACCGCCACCTCCAAAATATGATGAAGAGGGTAACGAGATACCTCAAGAGATAAATGAACCTGAGGTTATCACCCAGATCAAAAAACTTTTGGGTTATACCTTTCAGTCTGAAAACCAAACAAACTTTTCAGGTAATGCAAACACTAAGCTTGATGAAAAGTTTGAAACAAGTATATCTGCAGTTATTGAGCAAATATATCAAAACGGAAACTATTTTATCAAAGGCTCAAAGCTTTTACTTATAGAGGATCAACAGCAAAAGCTATTGATCAGCGGAGTGATAAGACCTTATGATATAAGTCCCGATAACACTATAGATTCAACACAGGTTGCCGATCTTAAAATAGTGTTCGTTAAAGATGGTGATGAGAGTGAAGCGATCAAAGTTCCTTGGGGTACTAAGATTATTAATAAAGGTTGGCCTTTTTAAAATATTATAAAATTTGTTATAAAAATACTAATTTATGACATATCAACTTAGTTTTATTTATAAAAAGGTATAATCTACACTAATTATTTTTGGAGTTCAAATATATGGGTATAGAAGCATATAATCAACATAATGCAGTTACAGATGATCCTTATATGCTAATCTTAAAGCTGTATGAGGGATTATTAAGATACTTATCTTATGTTCAAAATGCTATGGAAGAGGATAATATCGAAGATAAATTTCTTTATATAAATAAATCTATAGCAATATTCGATGAGCTTCGAACAGTACTTGATTTTGATGGGGGAGATGTAGCTTACTATCTTGACGGTCTATACCTTTATCAAATAGAGACTCTATTTAGTGCAGGGATCGATAACAATATCAACGCCGTAGACCAAGTGATCAAAGTTGTACAAGGCTTGATAGACGCATGGAAAGACGAGACCGGTCTTTAAAAGCCCTAGAAGAGCTTAAAAAACTCGAGTCAAAAGATGATTTTGACAAAGCCAACTCATTAGTCTTATGGGTTGAGAAATACTTACCTAACGAACAATCAATATATCAATTTGACCTTGAAGAGAATGATGCAAATATGCTTATGGAGCTATTCTATAGAAATATAGAGTTTATGAAAGAACATAGGGAAAAAACTAGAGAACAACTTCAAGAGATGAGGAATCTAAAGAAGTTTATTCCCCACTCGTACTCTTAATAAAAAAACTGTAAATAATCGTTATTAAAGGCACTATAAGAAGACCGAACAAGAACGGTATAGCACTAAAAAGCTGGTTGTTATTTAGATAGAAAAATGCCGCTACCAATAAAATATATCCAAATATTCTATATAGTGAAGCAAAACCACCTGCACTAAAGATGGTGTTTTTTACAGTTGCCACAGGATTTCTAAGCTTTTTCTTCTCTTCAAGGATGATCTCTTTGATCTCCTCCTTGCTTAGCTCCTCTTTTTCGTTTATCTCGCTATATAGATCAAAAGGGTCTTCTATTTTGTCTATAGAGTCAGGCTCGTCTGTATCAACCTGAGCATTTTCAACCCTTTTCTCAATATTTCTTTTATACCCTAAGTATGAACCGAAAGTAATAACGATAGAGCTGAAAAATGCACTTTGAGTATTAACCAGCCAGATCATATTATCTTGAAGCAGACAAAAGAATATCACTCCAAAATCTATGATCAAAAAAAGTTTCAAAAACTTTTTAATCATTGTCGTTGTTATCTCCAAACTGAGCTCTATGTTTATATCTTGGATCATCTGCAAGCTCATCTAGATCTTTTTTAGCTTTTTTATAAGCTTTGTAGACATTTAGTATAGCCGCCGCTACACCCCAAAAAACACCAAGCCAAAGTGTCCAAGTATATCCTGTCCAGCTTTTTAAAAGATAACCTATACCTACACCAAATAGTATAGCTGCAACTATTGATATTCCAAGAGATAAACTATCTAGCGCTTCAAGTTTATCTTTATGTTTAGGTATCTCAGTATTATTTTGCTCTTCCATCTTAGCTCTTCATCTTTGCAAACACTTCATCTGCAGCTTCTATACACATATCGATCTCTTCATCACTTATCTTTTCACACATAAAACCTGCTTCATATTGACTACAAGCAAAATAAAAACCTCTTTTTAACATCTCTCTATGGAAAAATGCAAATCTTTCAAAATCACACTCACCAACCTCTTTAAAGTTCTTAGGAACAAAATCACAAAAGAAGAAACCAAACATACTTCCTCTTGTATCGATCTGTAAAGAGATACCTCTAGCTTCTGCTTTTTGTTTAAAACCATTTACCAGCTTTAGAGCTTTTTCGTTAAGTCTTTCATATATACTAACATCTGCTTTTAGTTTTTGTAAACTTGTAAGCCCTGCTGCCATTGCAACTGGGTTACCGCTTAGAGTTCCTGCTTGATAAACCGCACCGTCAGGACTAAGTACGCTCATGATCTCACTATTTGCACCAAAAGCACCCACGGGCATACCTGCACCTATAACCTTACCAAAAGTCACTATATCAGGCTTTGTTGAAACCACACCTTGTGCACCTTGTAAGCTTGCTCTAAAACCGCTCATCACCTCATCAAAAATAAGTAATGCTCCGTTTTTATCACATAGTTCTCTAATAGTTTTTAAGAAATCTTCACTTGCAGGAACCAATCCCATATTTCCTGCGATCGGCTCAATAATTACACAAGCGATATCTGAACTATCCTCAAAGCACTGCTCAAGGTTCTTGATATTGTTATATTCACAAAGTAAAGTATGTTTTGTAAGATCACTAGGAACACCTGGAGAACTTGGCGCTCCAAATGTTGCCATACCGCTTCCTGCTTGAACTAAAAGTGAATCACTATGTCCGTGATAACAACCCTCAAACTTAATAATATCGTTCTTTCCAGTATAACCACGAGCAAGTCTTATAGCACTCATAACAGCTTCCGTACCACTGCTAACAAATCTGATCTTATCGATTGAGTCAAACATTGAAGTTATCTCTTCTGCTAGCTCAGTCTCAAGAACTGTAGGTGCACCGAAACTAAGTCCTTTTTTAGCCGTTTGAATCACTGCTTCTTCTATATCTTTATCGCAGTGTCCAAAGATCAACGGTCCCCAGCTTTGTACAAAGTCAAGGTATCTATTACCATCTATATCAACTAGATATGCTCCGTCACCCTTTTCTATAAACACAGGTGTACCACCCACGCTTTTAAATGCTCTAACTGGTGAATCTACTCCACCTGGAATTACACATTTTGCCTCTTCATAGGCATCGATTGATTTTTTAAACATTATTAAGTCCTATTGATTTTAAAAGTCGAATTTATTGCTAGTCCAATACTCGCTAGATATATGTGGATTTACGTGTTTGCTTCCTTGGATAGCTACAGAAGTGCCGCTTCTACTTGATCCAAACTCACTACCGTCCACATTGATACTAGGTCTTACACCAGAAAAAGTAAATATTACAAAAAACACTATTAACAGCAGTAAAGTCACTCTGCCATATTTTTTTGCAATATATTCCAATCTATTAGTATTGTCTGCTTCCATCATGTTAATAGTATACCATTTTATCTTTTAATCTAAGTCTACACCAAATATTTTATATATCTATTGGGTGATATATAGATACCCAACATCCTTATCCATAACTTTAATTGGAACCCTTCTATTATAATCACCGTCATCATATAAAGATATATAGTATTCGTAGCCGCCGTGTATTCCGTAAAACTTTAATCTATTTAATAGTTTAGTATCGGAACTAAATACATAATCCACTTCCTCTTCTTTTAGCTTTTGTGCAATCTGCTGTGCAAAGTGATAGTCGTACGCAAAATGTTTTGCAGGGTTATCTAAAAGCAGATATAGAGGTTTATTGATATATAAAAGCATAAAGTTTAGCACCAATACACCTAAAACCAAATACGCTCCTAAATAGTGTTTTTTTCTAAACATAGGAAGTCTTACTCTTAGTGAATGTAAGAACAGCTTCATCATAATAGGTATAGCAATAACCACAAAAGGTGCAAAGTCCTCTATTTGAATACGCTGCCTAAAAGATAAAAGTAAAGAGAAAGCAAAAGCTGTAAATGAGATATACCAATATAAGTTTTTCTCCTCTTTTATAGTGATCCTATACATAGAGTAAAAAAAGTATAAGAATAGTATAGGTGAGAATACCGATGCATACACTAAAATGATATCTACAAAGTGTCCTCTTGGCCTTCCCCCTGAATCAAAACCAAATATCTGCATAGATAAAGCAAATAGTATCAGTGAAACAGCTAAAAGCTTATTGTCTCTTTTATAAAGCGAATAGAAAAACAGTGCTAGATAAAAGATAGCAAAAGAGTTATCCACAAATAAAAACAGTATCAACATTAGATAGTTTTGTTTACTTGTAAGGTGATAATAAAAAAGGTATAAAAGTGTTAAAAATATCACTACGATAGCTTCATTTACTATAAGTGCAGCTGAGTTAATTCCAGGTAGTAACATAAAGATCAAAATAGACAGAAGCCTATCCTCTTTTTTTACGAAATACCACTTTGTCACTTTATATAAAAGTATAGTCGATAGTAGATAAAATATAATAAACGGCAGTCTAAGAGCTATATTATTATGCCCAAACCACTCAGTAAAATTGTATACGATTATATGTAGTATTCCACGGCTGTTGTAGAGTATATCAGCCTCTTTATAGTGTATATCTAAGGAGTTTGCTCCAAAAAGCAAAATTATAAAATGGATAAAGAGTGCAATAATAAATATAAGATTATATCTATCTACACTCATATGGCTTCCTATTATATCTTTAGGAAATTGTTGATCATCTCGTGCCCGTATTCACTCATGATCGATTCAGGGTGAAACTGCACTCCGTATACCTCTTTATCCTTTATTTTTAAAGACATTATCTCATCATCATCGGTTGAGTATGATGTAGGTTCGATAATATCTGGCAGATTATCTTTTTTAACTATTAAAGAGTGGTATCTTGTTTCGGTAAATTCTGAAGGTAGTTCATTGAATATCGTATTATCTTTTGTTACCTTGATCTTTGATGTTTTACCGTGCATCATATTTGTTGCTTTTACCACTTCGCCACCAAAAACTTGTGCAATAGATTGATGCCCAAGACAAATACCGAATATCGGCGTAGTATCGCTAAAGTGTTTAATAACGTCAAGACAAACACCTGCGTCGTCAGGGGTTGCAGGTCCAGGAGAGATTATGATCTTCTCAGGGTTTAAAGCCTCTATCTGCTCTACGCTCATCTCATCGTTTCTTATAACTTTTAGATCAGCTCCAAGTTCTAAACAGTATTGAACTATATTGTATGTAAAGCTGTCGTAGTTATCTATCATTAAAACCATATCAATACCAAAGGACTAGATTAGATCTACGCCCTTTTCCCCTTTTTCTATTTTTCCGATTACATAACCGTCTGTTTTTGCTAGAACAGCATCAACATTTGCTGGGTTTACTACAAATATCATCCCCACACCCATATTGAATGCTCTAAACATCTCAGACTCTTCAACATGCTCAGCCATTAGTTTAAAGATCGGAAGTACTCTTATATCATCTTTGTTTATTACCGCTTTTAAGTTATCAGGCAGTACTCTTGGAAGGTTTTCAACTATCCCTCCACCTGTGATATGAGCTAATGCATTTATATACTCTTTACAAGCTTTGAACTCTTTTACATATATTCTAGTCGGCTCTAAAAGTGTGTCGATAAGTGGTTTGCCTTCAAACTGATCTTCAAACTTCATTCCAAGTTTTTCAAATAAAAGTTTTCTAACCAAACTAAAACCGTTTGAGTGAACACCTGAACTTGAAAGTGCTATAAGTACGTCACCATCTTGTACCTGCTCTACTCTGTTCATCTGCGATTTTTCTGCAATACCTACACAAAAACCTGCAAGGTCAAAGTCTCCATCAGAGTACATTCCAGGCATCTCAGCAGTCTCACCGCCGATAAGCGCACATTCACTTCTTACGCAACCCTCTGCTATACCTTTTACAACTTGTGTTGCTTCTTCAACTTCTAGTTTAGCAGTAGCATAATAATCTAAGAAAAATAAAGGCTCACCGAAGTTACAGATAAGGTCGTTTGAACACATAGCCACAAGATCGATACCAACTGTATCAAATTTTTTAGAATCAATTGCCAGCTTTAACTTTGTACCAACTCCATCAGTTCCTGCTAAAATAACAGGCTCTTTATATCCGCTTGGAAGTTCAAAAGCACCCGCAAATGATCCGATACCGCCTAATACACCCGGTATCTTTGTTCTTTTTACGTGTGGTTTGATATTATCTACAAAACTGTTCCCTGCGTCTATATCAACGCCCGCGTCTTTATATGAAATAGTAGCCATTATTTATCTTTATCACAATGACCCATAGTTTTTCCAAAAAACCATAGAGAAGGGCAAAAATCACTAATAGCCCATACAACTACCATTGCAATAACGAACAATTGTAAAACAATACCGATAACCGACCCTATGCTCATAAAATAAAGTGCTACAAGAAGCACGATAGCCATCAAAAATCTTTGGATTCTTTCAGCGCACATTTATAATCCTTTTTTAAATTTGAGTTTAAATTTTTTTAGGTATTATATCCAAAATTATTTAGAATAAGGTTTTATATTTTGGCTAATATGGAAAATAAAAATTACAGTTTAAATGAGATGATGGTACATGTACCGCTTTGTACACACGCAGAACCAAGCAAGGTTTTACTTGTGGGTGAAACTGACGAGGATATGATAAAAGAGATTGAAAAGCACAATGTGGAACTAAAGTGTGTAGATTCGTTGCAAAGTGAAAATGAAAAAATATATGATGTGATCATCTACCTAAATGATGATATCGATGAAACACTGATGGCAAATGTTGAGAGGATCATAAACGATAAAGGTATCTTCACTTGCAAAAGTGAGATGGCTGAAAAAAGCCTTGATAAACTTAAAAGTGATATCACAACTGTAGGTAAGAACTTTTGGATAACTATGCCGTATAGATTTGGTCACAACAGCTTGATACTGGCTTCAAAAAAATACCATCCTCAAGCAGATATTGTTCTTCAAAAATCTGATCTTTTAGATGATCTTAACTATTACAGCACTGAGATGCAAAACTCATGTTTTGTTTACCCTGCTAATCTTCATAGAGAGTTAACCGGTATTGCCAAGCGTTAAAGAGGATTTTAACCACGCGATAGCTCTTACTGGAGGGATAGCCTCAGGTAAGAGCACGGTATGCTCACTTTTTTCACTACACGGTTTTTTAACTATAGATGCAGACAAGATAGCGCATAGACTTCTTGATGAAAATACAAATGCAATAGCAAAGCTTTTTGGGGACAAATATATAAAAGAGAATAGAGTCGATAGAAAGGTTTTAGGTGCTTTGGTATTTAATAACCTTGAAGAGAAAAAAAGACTTGAGAAGTTTATCCACCCTTTGATAAAAGATGAGATCATAAAAGAAGCCGCAATTTTTGAAAGTTACGGTAAACCGTATTTTATAGATATACCCTTATTTTTTGAGAATAAAAGCTATAATATCAAAAGATCATTGGTAGTTTACGTAGATAAAGAGCTTCAAGTTGAAAGACTAATGAAAAGAGATAAAATAGAAAAAGATGAAGCCTTGGTAAAAATAGGTAACCAAATGGATATAGAAGAGAAAAGAAAGATGGCTACCTATGTTATAGATAATACAAAAGATCTAAAACATCTACAAGATGAAGTGGAGAGGGTAAGAAAGGAGATTTTAGGATCATGCAAGTAGCAAAATATAATGCAAATGGAAACGACTTTGTTATATTTCATACGTTTCACGAAAAAGATTATTCAAACTTAGCAATAGAGCTTTGCGATAGAAATAGAGGTGTAGGAGCAGACGGTCTTATAGTTCTAGTTCCACATAAAGAGCTTGACTTTAAATGGATGTTCTATAATAGTGACGGCTCAAATGCAGCTATGTGCGGAAATGGTACAAGAGCGTGTGCACACTATGCTGTTAGCAACCATCTTGCAGAAAAATCACTATCTTTTAAAACAGGTGCAGGTGTAATATCTTGCGAGGTTGAGGGTGATGTGGTTGAGACTGAACTAACAACTCCGGAGGTGCTAAAAGAGGAGTTTGAAGAGGAGGGTTTAACTTGGTTTCTAATCGATACGGGTGTACCACACCTTGTAACTTTAACAGAAGACCTTGATAAGTTCGATCTTAAACTTTGTGCAAAGATGAGAGATAAATATAATGCAAACGTAAACTTTGCTAAACCAGATGTTTATAGGCTATATGTAAGAACCTATGAAAGAGGTGTAGAAGATGAAACGGGAGCATGTGGAACAGGAATGGCCGCAAGCTTTCTATACGCCTATGATAAAGGGCTTGTAGAGAAAAGCGTAAGTGTGTTCCCAACAAGTAAAGAGGAGCTGTTTTTAAGAATAGAGGATAAGAAACTTTACTTTAAAGGTGCAGTAAAAAAGGTGTTTGAAACAAGCATTGAATAATAAAATTAATTACTATAAAATAATTTTAATGATTATTTAAGTAAATAGAATATATAATTTTATTAGTTATTTAAAGATGGCTGCAAACACTTTATATAGCTTTGTTAGTTTTACTTATGTTTCCTTTTACTTTTCACAAGCACAAAAAAAGCCCGATAGGATTTCCTATCGGGCTTTTTAGTTTTTAAAGCTTTTAACTATTTAGATTCTAATATCTCTATTGAAACTATCTTATCACCTTGTGCTACTGCATCAAGTGCTTCAAAGCTTGCGTTGTCATCTGCTTCTATACCACCAAATACAGTGTGTCCACCATCTAAGTGAGGGCAAGGAACAAAACAGATAAAGAACTGGCTTCCACCTGTATCTGGACCTGCGTGAGCCATAGAAAGGCTTCCTCTATTGTGAACTTGTTTGTCTGCACTTGTTTCACATTTGATCGACCACTCTGGTCCACCTGCACCTGTACCGTCTGGGCAACCACCTTGCGCCATAAACCCAGGGATCACTCTATGAAAATTAAGACCATCGTAGAAACCGTCTTTTGCTAGTGTTGCAAAGTTTGCTACCGTATTTGGAGTTTCTTCAGGGAAAAGTTTTAATAAGATAGTACCCTTTTCCGTAGTTACTTTAGCATATTGAAATTTTGCCATCTCTTCTGCTGAATAGTCGTATTCTTTTAATTTTGAACCGAAACCGAACATTATATTTCCTTCTTATATTTGTACCTTTAGGTACTTGATTTTAAAATTGGATAGGGATTATAACATAATATTTTTGTGTGGGGCTTATTTGTGAGATTTAAGTAGTTATCTATTATTTGGCCTAAAACCAATTAATTGTTTATTTGTATTTTTAGTATCTTTTAATATCTCATTTAATAGCTCAAAAGCTTCATCTATTTTATGAGTATTATAGTTTATCTGTTGCTGATCTATCTTGATAGTTTTTTCTATCTCTTCAAGCTTTGAGATTATATCACTATAGTTTAATGCAAACTCTCTCATCTTTGTAAAAGTACGCATTATTTTTAAAGTCACATCCGTTGCAACTTTACTTTTTAATACAGTTGCGAGCATATATACACCTTGTTCTGTGAACACTTTAATAGATTTTCTTCTTCCACCCCAACTTGAAGTCGAAAATTTCGACTTCAAGATTTCTTCCTCTTCTTTCGATAACTCAAAGACAAAATCACTTGGAAACTTTTCAGGATTGTTTTTAACAGCTTCATTAATCCTTTTAGTCTCAACCTCATAGAGTTTTGCTAAATCACTATCTAGCATTACTTGAATACCGCGTATGGTAAGAATTTTATTATCTACATTTACTATATTCATACTAGCCTCCACCTATACTTTTAGCATTTTTTCTAGGAAAATACTAACAAGTTTTTTGAGTGTATATTAAAAATATTGCAGATTGTTATATAAGCGGTCGCAAATTTTGACCGCTATTTTGAATTGACTGTCACCTTTTATTTAATGAAGTTATCATTATCATCTGACACCTTTTTTTCCAAAGTTTTGTTATGTGTTTATGTAAATCACTATTGAATACTTTCAATAACTTCATCTTGTAGAATATTAGGCTCTAGTTTTTGAAGCAGATACAACAAAGACTTTAATCTTTCATTATTTTCATCTTGTCTATGCCATGATGAAAAAGTATTTTTTATATCTTCAAAAATTCCTTTATATCTATTATTTAGCAACTCTGCATTATCGTATAGCCATTTTGAAAATTTATGCTCAATATTTAGACCATAAGCTTTTCGTCTTTGGTCTAGTTGTAATTCATCTATTAATTCTTCATCGTATCTAACAAAAAAGCCGATTGGAAAATATTTTATATTTTTGTCTATAGTAAAATCAGTATGAACTTTTACAATATTATATTTTCCATCTTTATCAATGAAACCATCTGTGAATAACAGAGATAATATTTCTACAAACATTTCTCTAGTATGACCTTTCCCAATATAATCAACTGACAAATGACCCATACCTGGAAGATTTAATACCTTTACTTTTTGAGCTGTGTTTATAAGTTCGTTTATATCAATTAAACTAGCATATTTATTATCTTCTAATAAAAAGATTTGTTCTTTTTTCCATTCAGTTAAAAATTTATCATTTTGAATTTCTTCAATAGTAAAATCGGTAAAATATCTTTGATATATTACAGAACAGTCATGTGTCTGTTTAAAGAGATTATTTTGAGTAATAAATTTTGATAACGATAGGTTAGATGCAGATAATGTTTGATAGTTAAAATTTATGTTACTTGACCTAGAAATATTCATAGAAGGTCTATACTCATCTAATAGACTTATATGTGCTAAAGCAAAGATGTTTTTTCTAGAAAAATTTAATAGTGTAGTGCCAATTCCATTTATATAATCTTCACCAATCAATATTCCATTATGCCCAATTTTATTAGTTAAACTCATTTTAATTTTTTGGAACTCTGGATATTTGTCTAAAGAAATTGTTTCTGTATCTGAACTTTCTTTATATTGTACAGTTGCATTTAGTTGAAGAGACGGTTTATTATATATATCTTTCTCAAAAGTACAATATTTTATCACTCTCTGTTCTGGTTTCTCTTGTTTAATCGGTGTAATAAATTCGACTAAAACCATCTGTGCTTTTATTTTTTGAGTGGGAGAGTAGTCTGATAAATTTACAGGTGTAATTTTGATTTTGAACTTTTCCGTCATATCCTTCATATCAAAATGATCTTTTAATATTTCATTATCTATATCATCAAGTTCAACTATAGTTTCTTTATCGACCCAAGGATTACTATCCAGTTCATCAAGTGTAGTACCAATTTCTTCTTCATTATATTTAATAGCTATTGGAGAATAAAAGATATGCTTTATAAGCTCTTCTTTAATATCAAACCATCTATTGAGTTTATTAAAATCAATTTTTATGGCAATAGACGTACCAACCTCATTACGATATTTTTCAGAATTTCCATTTTTTGATGGGAATGGTTTTACAACTCTATGTTCACTTTCTAACTGTGTTACAAAAAATGAGTGTAGAGATTTAATTGAAACTCTTATGGCTTCTGCATTTTCTTTTTTTGTACTTATTTCTAGTCTGTCTGCAACCATAAAACAAGATAATATCCCTATTCCAAAACGGCTTATCGCCTTGAAGCCAAGATTTGAATTGAAATCTTTTGACTCATAAAATGATTTACCTATTTTTGTAAAATAATTAAGTAAAACATACTCATCCATACCTATACCAAAATCGTCAAACCTTATCCAGTAACTACCGTCTTTGTCATGCCAGTCACTTATTTCGATTGCTTTACACTTAAAGTTACTGTAGCCTTTTTCTTTGTCAAGTCTTTCCTTGTAAAGAGAAGCATCTATACTGTTTTGTAAAACTTCTCTAATAAAAATCATAGGGTTTGTATAAATATTATTGCCAGTTAGTAAATCTAAAATTTGGTTATTGTCAAATGTAAATTTAAAATCTCCATATTTATAACCAATTGGTTTTATGCCTGATAGATCAATTTCGCTTGGAAGCTTAAAATCGTCTCTCCACTTATGGCAATGAGCGTTAAATACTCTATCGCATTTCTCAATTTCGTATTTTATTATTTCAATAAATTGTCTAATATCATATTCGATGTTTGGATCATTAGGATTTGATTTAAAATATAAAGTATGGTTTCGATATTCGAAACCAACATTATCTATATGCTTTTTCCATTCTTTTTGACTATACTTATTTGCTTCATTAGTTGGATTGTCAAGTCTTAAAAATTTGTATGTTGAAATTGAAGTTCTATCACTGTCAAAATCCATAATGTCTGCCAATCTTAATAAGATAGCACAGAATACAAAGTCATCAACATTACTATTTGAGCCTAAATCTTTTAAAGTTTGTATATCTTTTGTTTCATAATTATGTGACATTGAAATTTGATATGAAATTTCTACAATATTATTTCCATTAATAATAATAGATTTTTGCTCTTGCTCTAAAATATAGTCTTTATCAAATAAATATTTTTCTAATCGTTTATGATGATTGATTCTAATATATTCAGAGACTATATTCTTTGTTAAGTTTTCCTCATCGCACTCAGGTTTATTCTTGCAATAATCTCGAAACCAAACTTCATTAGTAATTTCATTACTGTCATTGCAAATCATTCCTAAATCGTGCCAATAGGATGAAAGAAGTAAAACACATGCTTCGGTAGTTGATAATTTATTAATTTCATTTCCTAAAAGCATCTCAATATTCTCAATAATTTTTAAAGAATGCTCTTCGTCATGATTTGTAAAAGTTGGAAATGATCTTACAATTTGTTTTAATAAAGGACGACTTTTATTTAAAATATTTTTTATAATTCCTTGTTCTTCAATGGTGCTATTACTTTCAAAAATTTGCCATAAATTACTTTCTTCAAATTTTGTAATCATTTACATCCTTATATACTCTTTCATTACTTGCTTTTTATTGTCACATAACTAATTATTAGTAATACATTATATACTGCTAGCAAAAAACTCATTAATATCTTAATATTTAAAATGTAGTGTTATTAAATATATTATATTAAAAATCTGTCACAATTGCGTCACAGTTTAAAATTTTTCAAAATAAATTAAAAAATAGTTTTAGCGGTAGATATTTTTTAGAAAGTTCAAGGCAAGAGTGGAAATTTTAGTATGAGTTTACTAGTAGTAAATGACTAGTGAAATTTCCACGATAACGCAGAAATTTCAAAAAAGAGCTATTGATAAAACTCTTTTTAGAAGTCGTCGAAGTCTATAGACCCTTTAGAATAGTTAACAACGTTCCCCTCGAAGAAATTCGTCCTCTGATCATTAAAAGAACTATACCCGTCAACCCAAGGGATTGGGTGTTTTACGTTATACTCTGGTGCATAACCTATAGCTTCAAGTCTTTTATCAGCTAGATACTCGATATATTGTCTAATGATATCTTTTGTAAACCCAAGGATCTGCCCTTGTGTAATATAAGCACCCCAGCTAGCCTCAAGATCAACAGCTTTTCTAAACATCTCTCTAACCTCTGCTTCAAGCTCAGGTGTAAAAAGCTCTGGTCTCTCTTTTTTAGTTGAAAGGATAAGGTTTTGGAAAAGTAAAAGGTGTGTTACTTCATCTCTTTGGATAAACTTGATCATTTGTGAAGTTCCAAGCATTTTTCCAGATTTTCCAAGTGCATACATTGCAGCAAATCCTGCATAAAAATAAAGCCCTTCAAGTATCTGGTTTGCAAACATTGCAAGAACTATCTTTTTATCTGTGATATCACCCGCAAGGTTCTTATAAACACCTGCAATGAAGTTGTTCTTCTCTTGAAGCTTCATATCAGTTTTCCACATATCATAGATAAGATCTGTGTTATCACTAATAGACTCAACCATTACCGCGTAAGATTTTGAGTGGTTAGCCTCTTCATACGATTGACGTGAAAGTATAGCATTGATCTCTGGTGCAGTGATATACGGGTTGATATTATCCATAAGGTTATTCGTTTGCAGCGAGTCCATAAAGATAAGTTGAGAAAGTACAAGGTCATACATCCTTTTCTCAGCAGGTGTAAGGTATTTATAATCCTTCGCATCTTGTGTCATCTGAACCTCTTTTGGGAACCAAGTGTTCGCTTCCATTGTATCCCAAAGTTTTACAGCCCACTCATATTTACATCTTGTAAAGTTGATCATACCGTCAGGATTTCCCCCGAAGGTTCTTCTGTCGTTGAAATTCTCTTTTGAACTTGGATTGTATATCGTTTTTCTATCCATCATGTCGCTATTCCTAATAAATTTCTTTCTATTTTAAATATATTTCACAATCGTTTGAAGTGCTTTTTTGTCTTTTTATTGACAACCTGCACACTCCATACTTCTATCCTCTACATCACTTATCGCTTCAGGAGACTGACTTCTTAGGTAATATGTAGATTTTAAACCTAACTGCCAAGCTAAAGTGTATATCTCATGTAGATATCTACCGCTTGCTTTATCAAGGCTCATAAAGATATTTGTAGATTGACCTTGATCTATCCACTTTTGTCTAACAGCCGCAGCTTTGATAATATCTTTTTGCTCAACCTCATATGCAGGTGTATAGAACGACCAAGTCTCAGGACTAAGGTTTGGTACTACCACAGGGATTTGACCGCTTAGGTTCTCTTCAAACCATTTTCTTTTATACACAGGCTCAATCGCTTGAGTGGTACCCACTAGTATAGATATCGATGATGTAGGTGCTATAGCCATTAGGTAACCGTTTCTCATACCTTTTGATTTAACTGTTTCTCTAAGCGCATCCCAATCATAACCAGTATCGAAAAGATCTTTTTCAACTAAAGCGTTTACCATTTGAGGTGCATGATCCATAGGCATAATACCTTGGCTCCATTTTGAGCCTTCAAATGTTGCATATACACCTTTTTCAACTGCAAGAGCTGATGAAGCTTTGATAGCATTGTAGCTGATAGCTTCCATCACAAGGTCGATCTTTTTAAGGTGATCGTTACTTCCCCACTCTAAACCATGCTCAGCTAGCATCTGCGATTCACCCATTACACCAAGACCTATAGCTCTTGTTCTTAGATTTGTAGCTTTTACTTTTCTAAGAGGGTAGAAGTTAAGATCGATAACATTATCAAGCATTCTAATAGCTGTAGGCACAACTCTTTCTATATCCTCTTTTGAGTTTATCTTGCTTAAGTTAACAGAAGCAAGGTTACAAACGGCAGTACTTCCATCGATCTTCTCTTTTTCTACAATAAATATCTTTTGATCACCTATAGAATCAAGTGCAGTGATCTTATTTGCTTTTTTAACTCTTCCACCGCTTAGTTCAACTTCCTCATCCTCTTCATAAGTAAGTATCTCACCGTTTTCAAGCTCGATTCTTACAAGATAGTGGTTAGGGTCAGTGTTTTGGAATATCTCAGTACAAAGGTTTGAGCTTCTAATAAATCCGCTATGATCATTCGGGTTTGCTCTATTTGCATTATCTTTAAAGCATAGGAACGGGCTTCCAACCTCAAAATATGATGTTAAAACCTTTTTCCAAAGATCTTTTGCTTTCATCTGTTCTTTAGTAATACTAGGATCATTCTCAAATTCTTCGTATCTAGCCTTAAACTCTTCTCCTGAAAGTGTTGAAAGCTCTTTTGTCTCATATGGATCAAACAAAGTCCAGTGCATATCTGCTTGAACTCTCTCCATAAATAGATCGTTTATCCAAAGTGCAGGGAAAAGGTCGTGTGCTCTACGTCTCTCTTCACCTGAGTTCTTTTTAAGGTCAACAAAATCTAGAACATCTTGGTGCCAAGGCTCCATATAAACTGCAATCGCACCCTTTCTTGTTCCAAGCTGATCAACTGCGATAGCTATATCATTTGTGATCTTTAAAAACGGTACCGTTCCACCTGCAGCATTTTTATGGCCGTCGATCATACCGCCAAGGCTTCTGATATTGTTCCAATCCCAGCCTATACCGCCGCCGAATTTAGAAAGAAGAGCCATCTCTTTATAACCATCAAATATACCCTCGATATTATCTGGGCTTGATCCGATATAACAGCTACTTAACTGGTGTCTATTTGTTCTAGCATTACTTAGTGTAGGAGTGGCAACCATTACTTCAAACTTTGAGATCACATCGTAAAACTCTTTTGCTCTTACTTGCTTATCCTCTTCGTTTTGAGCAAGAAACATTGCAATTCCCATAAACATCTGTTGAGGAAGTTCAATAGGCTCTTTGTTTCCGTTTTTTATAAGATATCTATCGTAAAGCGTTTTCATACCAAGATAAGTGAACTGGAAATCCCTCTCAGGCTCTAAGTAGTCGTTTAGATCATCTAGATCGTAACCATCTTCAAGTCCTGGGATAATTCTTCCTGCTTCTTGACCATATCTGATATAATCTTTGATATGGCAATAAGCATTACCTTTTATACCGTGAGTTGCTTTACCTACTCTATGGTATAGATCGAATAAGAAAAGTCTAGAAGCTACAAATGTCCAGTTGGGAGCATCTATATCTATCTTCTCTACCGCTGTTTTTATAAGTGCATCTTGAATATCAGATGAGCTCATCCCGTCTATAAATTTTATCTGAGCATCGATCTCTAGCTCACTTTGGGATACGTTCTCTAAACCTTGGGTTGCCGCGCTTGTGTGTTTTTGGATTTTTGAGATATCTAAAACTTCTTGCCTACCGTTTCTTTTTTGAATCATTAACGCCATGTAATATACTCCAGAAAGACTGTTACAAGATTAGGATATAGTTGGTACAAATTAATAAAATCAGCTTTACGTATACTCTAAAATTGTAAGAATTGTGTTTGTGTTTATAAGAAAAAATAGTATCTAAAAGGAGGTAAAGAATTGATGAAAAAATAGCTAATTTTTTAAGATTTTTTCATCATTTTTATTAAGCTCCGATATAGCGGTATCTTTCAAATCTTCCTCAAGATTTTTCTTTGCTTTTATATTGGCTCTTTGCTTTAAAAGTTCAATCTGACCTATAATATTTCCACGTCCAGTTTTTAGTTTATTGTATGCACTTTCATATTTTTCGTTTGCTTTGCCTAAACTTTTGCCAACCTCATCAAGGTCTTCTATAAAGTTTACGAACTTAGTATATAAAAGCTCTGCTCTTTTTATGACCTCTTCTGTATTTTTAGCCTGTTTTTCATAACGCCAGCTATTCTCAACTGCTCTAAGTGCCACAAGCAAGGTTGTAGGACTTACTAATATAATACGTTGTTTAAAAGCATTGTCAAATAAACTTGTATCGTTTTGCATAGCTAGAAGCAAAGCTCCCTCTATAGGGATAAACATAAAGATAAAATCTAAGCTGTTCACCTCTTTTAGTTTTTCATAGTTTTTACTTGAAAGTGTTTTGATATGATCTTTGATCGCAACTATATGTTTGGTTAAGAACACCTCTTTTTGATTCTCATCCTCACAAGCTATATACTCCTCATAAGCCCTTAGAGATGTTTTGGCATCTATGATAATATGTCTATCGTTTGGAAGGTTTATAATAACATCAGGACGGAAGCTCTTATCATCATCTCCCGTTAAGTGTTTCTCCCTCTCATACTCTTTACCCTCTCTAAGCCCTGAGCTCTCAAGCACTTTTTCTAGAACCATCTCACCCCAGATACCTTGCTTTTTAGAATCCCCTTTAAGTGCGTTTGTAAGGTTTATAGCATCATTGCTTATCTTATGGTTTAGCTCTTTTAGTTGATTTATCTCTGCTTGTAAAAAAGTTCTATCTTTGGATTCTTTATCGTAAACATCCTCAACTTTCTTTTTAAACTCACTAATCTGCTGTTTCATAGGGTTTAAAATAAGATCAAGGTTTTGTTTGTTCTGCTCGCTTATCTTTTTTGAGTTTAGATCAAGTATCTCGTTTGCTAGGTTTTTAAACTCTTTTTTTAGATTCTCTTCATTCTTTTGATATATCTGCAGTTTCTCTTCATGGTTTTTCTCTTGCTCTTCAAGTTTTGTAGATAGCGTAGAGTTTAGAGTTCTTAGGTTCATAAGCTCTTCATCACGAAGCTGCAGTTTTTTTACAGCTTTAAAAAGTTCATCTTTTAAAGAACCCATATGCTCTAATTGCATATCTTTTGTAGCATACTCTATCTTTAAAGAGTGTATCTCTTCACTTTTTTTATCCAATACCTCTTGAAGCTCATAGCTAAAAGCAACAGCTTTTTTATATTTCATCCAAAAATAGATACTAAGTGCTAAAAATACTACCGCAAAACCGGCTACGAACTCCATTATATATCAATCCTTATCACAAAGCGTCGTGTATGGGCAATATTGACATACACTTTTATCATCACATTTTACAAAATTTACGCTTTTTGTATTAAACTCTTTTAGTATATTATCTAAAAGCTCCAATTTTTGTTCTAAAACAAGCTCCTCTAAAAGTGCGTTTTTATAAAGATCGTAATAAAAGATCTTTACTGGCTTATCAATGCTGCCTTTTAAAGCTAGAAAATAAAACTCCAGCTGAAAGTCATTTGATTTCTCATAATTCTTTAAACTATCAACCTTTAAAGAGCTTGATGTTTTATAATCAAGTATCTCGTACCTATCACTAAACTCATCGATCCTATCGATCTTACCTTTTAGAGTTATCCCTTGATGTTTAATATTAAAAGAGCTCTCCACACTTTTTATAATAGCGCCATCTTCCACCCTTAACTGCTCTTTTTTAGCAAACTCTTTTAGCCTTGATCTCCAAAGCTCAAGCTCTAAGGTTAGATGACGGTTCTCTTTTTGAGCTTGATTTAGCTTTTCATCAAAACTATTTGTATCAAGTTTCCCCTCACTAAAACTATGCTCTAAGATATCGTGGATAATAGTCCCCACTGCACTACCTTTTGGATAAGGCAAGAAATCATGCTCTTTAAGTCCTAATATCTTTTGATAATAGTATTTTCGTTTACACTGTAAAAAGGTTTTAAGTGAGCTTGCCGACCATTCATATTTTGAAAGGTCCACATCTAAAACGATATCTTGATCAAAATGTAAAAAGTTTTTATCCTCATATAAAATATGTGCATACTCTTTATCGCTCACGCTTAGATCATGCCCCTTTAGATCAAATATCTCATTTGCAAAACGGCTGATCGATCTTTGCTCATTTGATACAAAAGAGATATAAAGATGCTCACTTCCGTTAAAAAGTGATCTATAATAGAACTTTTGCAGATTTTCCCTATCTTTATTTGTAGGAAGCCCAGCGTGATACTTCACCTTACTTGATAGAAACTTATCTTTTAAACTCTTTTTTGGAACGATATCATCGTTAAAATCTACAACTATCACACCTTTAAAAGATACTCCCCTAGTCTCTAAAAGCCCCATCACGGTGATGTTTCCACTATTTACATCATCTAAAGTTATAGCGCACACTCTTTGCATTATGATCTTATACGCTGTATTTAGAGTCAAAGTGATATGGGTAGAGAAAAGAAGCTTTTCCAAGCTATAGTTTTGCTCATTGAACTTTTCTAAAAGCTCATCGTCATCTATAGATTTTCTAAAATACTCCATTATGGTTTTATAATCATCAAGCTTTAGAGTACTGCCCCAGTTTTTTAAAAAAAGTGTTTCTATCTCTTGTTTATCAAGTGAATTAAAGTGAATTCTTGCAAGCTCTTTTAGTTCACCCAAAGAGCAATAATCATAAATAGCCTGCATACTTTTATAAAGTTTTGTATCTTTTATATCTATACCCATAGCATAGTTAAAGTAACCCTCTTTATCAAAAAGCTTTATCTGGACTACAAAAGACTCATCTGGCACTATAACAACTATATCGTTTGGTTCTATCTTTTTATTTTCCACCATATCATAAATAGAGGCTTTTATATAAGATATCTGATAGATACGTGAACTAAATGCTTTTATATCAAAAGTGTAACTTGGCTTAGTACAGCTATCCTCTTGAATAGTGTTGTCGCTAAGATTTATACTATAACTGCACCCTTGTTTTAGCTCATACCCTTTAAACTGTTCTATGGTCTTTTTATTGAAACTATCTGCTCTTAGTTTAACTTTTGTATCAACAATACCGGCTACTTTTGATATAAGATCAAACTCAAAGCGGTTAAAAAGACCGTGGTGGTAGATAGTGACTGAGCTAAACTCTTTTAGGAATTTTTCATTTATCTTATACTTTTTAGGGAGTATCGATTTATCTATATAGTTGTTTTGCTCTAAAAGTTTTATATAGTTGCTATAGACTTGTTTTAATATATCAAGATGATCTTTATAAAATGCATAAGTATCGGCTAGATCGATATCATCGATTGACCTTAGCTCTAAAGAGAGCTCATTGAAAAAAGAGAAGATATATTCGCTTTGTTTTAAAAAAGAAGCAAAATCTTTTTTTATACCAAGTTTCTCAAAACCTGTAAACTCTATAGACTCTTTTAAATATAAGAACTTTAGGTCACTGTCTATATACTTTTGGGAATCTACGCTGATCGATCGAGAGAAGAACTCATCTATCGTGATTAGTTTAGGAAGAAGTCTATTTTCAGACTTTAAAGAGTTTACATAGGCTCTAAGAGCCCTAGAGGTTGGGAAAACTAAAAGTTCCATACCTCATAAACCCTATTTTGTATTTGTTTTTATAAAGAAAGACCCTCTAATACCCTCAACCTCTATAAAACCTGTAATGTTCCAGTTACCCTCTGTTTTTACATCTGCTTGGGCAACATAGATACCCTCTTTTAGCTCAAAGCTATCAAGATCAACATCACTGTAGTGATCCATTGTTCTTGTTACTCTGATATTGATAGTAGGCTTTTGTATAATATTTCCGTTTTTATCTTTGATCTCTACGCTAATAGAGTTCTTACCAACATTTAGAAGTTTTTTATTTAGCGATCTTGCTTCAAAAACCCTTTGTGACATATATACATCATCGATAGTAAGAGGTAGTTTCTTATCGTTGATATAGATAAAGGCATCATATTTTTTTTGAAAGATCATATTTGATGTAACTATTTTATTGTAGTTCTCATCAACTGAGTGGTAAGACTGTAAGAAACTTTCATCTTGATGAACAGGCGCACTTGATGCTTTAACTATCGTCCAAATGATCATAGCAAACGTAAATGAGAATATTGCAAAGAAAAAAAGCAGCCATAATTTATATTTTTGCAAGGTGTATCCTTTTTCTTGTAAAGTTTTGAATTCTATCTAAAAAAAGCTGAATATAAATTTGCTGTTATTGATTAGTTTTATAAATTTTATTAGTTGAAATTATATATTTTGAATTACTTTTTCTTTTATCTTTGGTAAATGTATTCTAAGTACTACTTCCAATATTTCATCATCAACACTATCATAATCATGTGCTATAAAGTTTCGTACGGCATTTAATCCTCTCAGATCATCTTTTTCAAACTTTGAAAGTAGTTCAAACTGATTTTCCTCTTTTAGTTTATTGAACTGTTCAGCTATCCCGATTAACTGCATTCTAATGGCAGGTCTACAAGTTCTATCTTTTAAAGCTTTTGTAATTTTATCATCGGAGTTTTCTATAAAAAATTCTATATCTTCAATCTTTTCTAAAATCGAGCTTAATCTATCTTTCAAATTAAAACCATCTCTTTTAAAATAGAATTTTTCAATCTTTTATTATCACTATTAAGTGATACGATATCTACTTTTTTATGTAAACTATCCTCAAGCTCTTTTTTTATCTCTTCTATGCGAAAGAGCTTTTTAAAAGCATCGTCTTTATAAAATTTATTATGATCTATCTTATATGCTATATCGATATCACTGTAAATATCATCTTGATTTTTAGCATATGAGCCGAATACACCCACAATTTCAAACCCCTCGAAAAGATATTTTTCTTTAAAAGATTGTAAAGTATTTATAATAGCTTTTTTCATAGTACTATTTTAGTTAAAATTATATTATACATAAATTAGAAATTTTTAATATTACTATAATATAAAAAAGGCTGAACCAAAATATAACCTAAAATATTGAATATCTTTTAATTTTGTGTTATACTTGCTTAAAGTATTAAGAAATAATGTTCTTTCATCAAAAGGAGATTTAATATGGTGACTTTTGTTGTGTACTTGGCTATTGCGAGTGTAATTATTGCTATAGTAGGGTGGTTGTTTCGTGTCACGAGAAGTCTTATCAAGAAAAATTTATAAAAGTTTAAAGCTTTTCAGTCCAAACTCTTATACTTTTTATATCCATTGCATAACATTTTTCTCCTCTTATATTAACTTTTATAATTGATTAAATACTGCATCCACCACTATTTTCACTATGCACCTCTTTAAGCTCACACTGCTTACACCTATACTCTATCTCTATAGCTCCGCTACAACCGTGGTTTTTAAGTAATCGCGAGCTTATGGGTTTATCTGTAAAAATAGTATTTGTATTTGGATCTTTAAAAGTTTTTGGCTCTGCCCCGCAGTTTGGACAAATACCGTTTTGTAGTTTATCAAGTCTTGAATTTTTTTGTTTAAAGTAGAGTAATACCGAGAATATTACGATTAGAAAAAAGATTAAAAGGGTTAGAACTGTTTGCATAAGGCAGAGTTGTTACTCTACCTCAGCGTCGATAACGTCGTCATCGTCTTTTTTCTTAGATTGGTCAGCTTGCGCACCGCCTGCTTGCCCCTCTTGCTCTTTTTTATACATAGCTTCTGCTAGTTTATGGCTAGCTTCTGTTAATGTTTTTAATTTCTCTTCGATCTGCTCTTTTGTTGCATTCTCATCTTTTAGAGTTGCTTCAAGATCAGCTGCAGCGTCAACGATCTTTTTCTCTTCATCTTCGCTCACTACACCTTTATTTTCCTCTAAAGATTTTTTAGTTTGGTGAAGCATAGCATCTGCTTGGTTTCTGATCTCTACAACCTCTTTTTTCTTAGCATCTGCTTCTTTGTTTGCTTCAGCTTCTTGAACCATTTTTTCGATCTCATCATCGCTTAGTCCTGAACTACCGCTGATAGTGATGTTGTTCTCTTTTCCGGTTCCTTTATCTTTAGCTGATACATTTAATACACCATTCGCATCGATATCGAATGTTACTTCGATTTGAGGTACACCTCTTGGTGCTGCAGGGATATCTGAAAGCTCAAACATACCTAGAGATTTATTATCTTTAGCAAACTCTCTCTCACCTTGTGTTACATGAATTGAAACTGCAGGTTGGTTATCTTCAGCAGTTGAGAACACTTGTGATTTTTTAACTGGTATTGTTGTACCTTTTTCGATTAGTACTGTTGAAACACCACCTAAAGTCTCAATACCAAGTGATAGAGGTGTAACGTCTAGTAAAAGTACATCTTTAACATCACCTTTAAGTACTCCACCTTGAATAGCAGCACCTGCAGCAACAACCTCATCAGGGTTTACAGAGTTGTTAAGGTCTTTTCCAAAATACTCTTTAACAACCTCTTGTGCTTTAGGGATTCTGGTACTTCCACCAACCATAATTACCTCTTTTACTTCACCCTTATCAAGTCCAGCTTCTCTTAGAGCAACTTTGATATGCTCTAAAGTCTCAGCGATAAGATCTTCTGTCATTGACTCGAACTTAGCTCTTGTAAGAGATTTTACAAGGTGTTTAGGACCTGTTGCATCTGCTGTGATAAACGGTAAGTTTACCTCTGTTTCAGATGAAGAGCTTAACTCTTTTTTAGCATTTTCAGCTGCATCTTTAAGTCTTTGAAGTGCCATTTTATCAGCTTTTAGATCGATCCCGTTCTCACTTTTAAACTCTTCAGCTAACCAATCGATAATTCTATTATCAAAGTCATCCCCACCTAGGAACGCATTACCGTCAGTTGAAAGAACTTCAAATGTTCCATCACCGATCTCTAATGCAGTAACGTCAAATGTACCACCACCTAGATCGTAAACGATAACTTTCTCTTCACCTTTTTTATCAAGACCGTAAGCAAGTGATGCTGCAGTTGGTTCATTGATAATTCTAAGAACGTTAAGACCTGCAATAGTTCCAGCTTCTTGAGTAGCTTTTCTTTGTGCATCATTAAAGTATGCAGGAACTGTAATAACCGCGTCAGTTACTGCAGTTCCAAGATAAGCTTCCGCATCTGTTTTTAGTTTTGTAAGAATTTTAGCAGATATCTCTTGTGGAGTATATACTTTTCCAGAGATCTCAACAGCAGCTGCGCCGTTTCTATCTACGATCTTATAACCAACTTTTTCCATCGCCTCTTTAGCGTTCTCTTCGTTCATCATAAGACCCATAATTCTTTTAATAGAATAGATAGTTTTTTCAGGGTTTGTAATAGCTTGTCTTTTTGCAGTCTCACCAACTAAGATCTCACCTTTATCGGTAAATGCTACGATTGATGGAGTAGTATTTTTACCCTCTTTATTTTGGATAACTTTAGCTTCACCACCTTCAAAAACTGCCATACAGCTGTTTGTTGTACCTAAGTCTATACCTAATACTTTACTCATATTTTTTCCTTTATTTTATTTTTATAAAATGAAGGGAACCTTCTCGATTGGTTGCCTTCACACTTTTTCAATTATTTCAATATTTAGTTTAGTGACGTTACGGTCAACCCTTTACTTTTTACAGATTGAAACCATCGCTGGTCTAAGCAATCTATCTTTATACATATAACCTTTTTGCATCACTTGAACGATCTGTCCATCCTCATGCTCTTCACTAGGCGTTTGCATAATAGCGTCGTGATGGTTTGGATCAAACTCCCCGTCCGTATCAACAAGCTCGATACCGTGTTTCTCAAACGCAGTTCTAAAACTTTTGATAGTAAGGTCGATCCCCTCTTTCATCTTCTCTAAAAGCTCTGCAGGATCACCCTCACCGTTTGCCGATGCAAGTGCCATCTCTAAAGTATCGATCGGCGCTAAAAGATCTTTTGCGAACTTCTCACTTGCAAACTCTATAGCTTGATACTTTTCACGCTCTAATCTTTTTTTAATATTTTCAAAATCAGCGTGAACCCTTAAATACTTCTCTTCCGCTTCTTTTGCTTTTGCTTCAAGCTGTGCAATCTGATCATCTGCAGAGACTTCAACTTCCTCTGGAGTCTCTTGCATCGTTTCAACCTGCTCCTCTTGAGCCTCTTGCGTGTTCTCTAACTCTTCATTGTTTTTTTCTTCAGTACTCAAAATCTATCCCTTAATATTATTGTAAAAATACTCATAATCTTTTGCCAGTTCACCGACAACCAATATCTTTACATCTTCATTATTTAATTTGCAATTGTGGCAGATACCTATATAGCCCTGTGGCAAAAGATCTTCAAAATAGATACCCTCTCCCAATTGCTCTAAAATATGACCCCTTAAAAAGTCGTTTATTAGATTCTCATCTAGGTCATACTCTACAGCAATCTTTAGATAGTTCTTGATATTTAATATCTCAAATAATGAGTTTGAAACCTTTGAGCTCATCTCTTCATAAAGCTCATAAGCACCAACTTGCTTCGCTATTTTTAATATATCGTTTAGCTCCAAGCCAACCATATCGCTTAAGAACTTGAACAGCGCTTGGTTAAATTTAATATTGATAGAGAACTCGTCAAACTCCAAGATCATATATCTATTTTCAATATTAAATATCTTCTCCAGCTTATTTTGCTTCTCTTGCATAATAAACACAGTTAGATCAAGTTTGCTTGATAGGAACTTTAACTTTTCAAGATCTATATTTCCTATATCAGCTTCTATCCTATTGTTCCAATACTCTTTAAGTGCTTCAAAGGTTGGTATTCTACCGCTACTAATATGCTCTTGCATAAGATAACCCTCTTGCGCAAGCTTTCTAAAATAACCTCTAATAGTAGCAGGTGAAAAAGTGATATCATATAAAGATTTAAGCTGCGACGAACCTATTGGCTCTAGATGCTCAATATATGCTCTGATCATAGACTGTAACAAAAAATCTTTTTTATCAATCATTTTCATCCTTTTTAGCACTCTATATCCCGAACTGCTAAAAGTATTATACACTATTGAGTGATAGTTTGTCAAGTACTTTAATAGAAGCTTTAAAATTTATCTATTTTAAGTGTTTTTTACACTATATATTTTATTGCTATAGCATTAGTGAGCTTAGTTTGCTTATTTTTTGTTTAAATATTAATTGCATACGATAAGCATTTTATAACTAATTTTTTGTTAATATTGGAGATAATAAAGGGATATGATGGCAAACATACAAGCAAAGGTGTTAACCGTAAAAGATAAGGTGTTTTTTCACAATAATAGAAAAGAGAAACCTGAGTTTTTTATGGAAAGTATATACGATAAAGACTTTATATATACAGAATCACCTCTATTTCAAACCTATAATAGTTTTGAGTTGCTAAAAGCATATACCTATAAAAAGAACCATGATTTTATAGATCAAAACCCTATCGGTGAAGATGGTAAAAAAAGAAGAAAACTAAAGAATAATATTGAACTGCTTACAGAAGTTGTTATCAATTTCAACAAAGAGATCTTTGAAAAAAACTCAAACCCAAATACTATACACCAAAGTGCAGAAAAACTTGCAATAGATTTCTTTGCTAAAGAGCTTGGTTTTCAAATACTATCAGTTGCAACACACCTTGATGAGCACCACAAAGATGATGAAGAGCAGCGAAACTACCATACACATATAACATTGCTAAATTATGATTTTCACACCCATAAAACGGTAAAAAGAACACTATCTAAAAAGCATCTTATCTCTATTCAAGATATTGTGGCTAAACAGTATGAGCCATTTGGTTTTGCAAAGGCTAGCAAAACTTCCGATGAGCTCGTATTAAATATCAATAGCAGTGAGTCTTCTTTAGAGGAGCATCAAAAGGTAATTGATGAGCTTAAAGATCAGATAGCAAAGAAAGATCAAATAATAAAAGAGTTGCAAGAATCAAACACTCCTAAAGATACTGATGATGAGCTTATTGAAAAACTTCAAAAGAAAAACAAGAACCTTAGCGAGCTTATCTCTATAATCCTAGAGGAGCTTAATGTCTCACAAGATGAGATCAGCAACCTAAACTTCCATGCTATAGAGGATATGAGAGATGTTGTTTATAAAAAGCTTGATATGTTAAAACTATATGAGTTTTTAAATGTTGGTTTTGCTCCTACAGAAGAGGAAGTAAACCTAAATACGATAGAGGAAAACTTTAAAAAACATACCAATACTACTCCTAAAACAACTATAAATATAACTACAGAAGAATTATAGTATAATCGCCCAATATTAATTAAAAAAGAGAAACTAAATGCAAAAAAAGATCCCTACAGTTAATACCCTCCTTGATGCTCTTCCTTATATAAAAGAGTTCTATGGAGAGATCGTTGTTATCAAGTACGGCGGTTCTGCACAAACATCACCGGAACTAAAAGATAAGTTCGCTCAAGATATCGTTTTACTATCCCTTGTGGGAATTAAACCAGTTATCGTACACGGTGGAGGAAGTAGAATAAACGAACTTCTTGATGCACTATCTATAAAAAGCGAGTTCGTAAACGGTCATAGAGTTACAAATGAGGATACTATGAGAGTTGTTGAGATGGTTCTAAGCGGAGAGATCAATAAGAACATCACTTCACTTTTAAACCACCACGGCGCAAAAGCTATAGGTGTAAGCGGTAAAGACTCAAAACTTCTAGAGGCAGACCCAAAAGAAAACGGCACATACGGTTACACTGGTCACGTAAAGAACGTAAGAGCAGATGTTATACTAAACCTTATAGAAGAGGGTTTTATACCTGTAATAGCTCCTATTGCAGATAGTGCCGAGCCAAACCATCCAGGATTTAATATCAATGCAGATATCGCAGCATCTCAAGTGGCGATTGCACTAAAAGCAAAAAAAGTACTTTTCTTAACAGATACGGTAGGTGTTTTAGATAAGCAAAGCAACCTGCTTAATTCACTAGATAAAGATGATGTGGAAAACTACAAGGCTGACGGAACAATCGGCGGGGGTATGATACCAAAGGTTGATTCTTGTATAGATGCTATCTACGGCGGTGTAGGTAAAGCTCATATCATAGATGGAAGGGTTGAGCACTCTATCTTACTTGAACTTTTTACAAGTGATGGTATAGGCACACAATTTTTAATCAAAGAATAAATAAAAGGATAATTATGAAATTTAGCGGAAAAAATGTTTTAATCACAGGAGCAAGCAAAGGTATCGGTGCAGTAACTGCAAAAGTTCTAGCAGGATACGGACTAAAAGTTTGGATCAACTATAGAAGCAAACCTGAGATAGCAGATGCTCTAAAAGAGGAGATCGAAGCTGCAGGTGGAACGGCTGCAGTTATCAAAGGTGACGTATCTGTTGAAGAGAATTGGGCAGAGATGATCAAAACTATCATCGATAGCGACGGTGAGCTTTCATACCTAGTGAACAACGCAGGAATTACAAAAGATAAATTAGCACTTAGAATGAGCGTAGCTGATTTTGACGATGTTATCAATGCAAACCTAAAATCTACGTTTATAGGGTGTAGAGACGCTCTTAAAGCAATGAGCAAGAAAAAGTTCGGTTCAGTTGTAAATATTTCTTCTATCGTTGGAGAGATGGGAAATCCTGGGCAAACAAACTATAGTGCAAGTAAGGGTGGAACCAATACTATGACAAAATCTTTTGCAAAAGAGGGATCTGCAAGAGGTATTAGATTTAACGCAGTAACTCCTGGGTTTATTAGAACAGATATGACTGATGAGCTTAAACCTGAGGTTAAAGAGACTTATGAAAAAAACATCCCGCTTGGAAGATTTGGTGAAGCTACGGAAGTAGCTGAAGCAGTAGCTTTTCTTTTAAGTGATAACGCAAGTTATATAACAGGAGAGATCCTAAAAGTAAACGGCGGTCTTTACGTTTAATAAAAAGTAGGGTTTTCCTACTTTTTAAGTTTAGCCTGCTCTAACTCCCAATACTCCATATCAAAACCATCTTTTAAAGATATACTCTTATAACCACCAAGCATATCTGCTCTCAATACAGCTCTCATTGTATGGCTTATAACATCATCTATAATATTTGCCTCTTTTTCGTTTTTACCAAAACTAATAACACCGTAGTTTTTTACAACAGCATAATTTGGTGAAGGGTTTAAGCATATCTCATCTTTACTATAAGTATTAAAATACTCTTTATAGCTTTCAATATAGGTTTCAACTGTACTTGTAATATTATCCTCTATTATAACTGGTACTCTTTTAGTTCTAATTATATGCTCAGGGGTTAAAACACCTCTAGTTGCAAATGTTTTTAGATCTCTTTGTGAAGCATAATGTAGTGCTAGAGGTGATTGGTTTATCTTTAATACAACTTCAAAGCCTTTTTTCTCACTAATTATAGCTTGAAGCTCATCAGTATCTATAGTGTTTCTAGGGATAAATTTTTCAAGGCTCAAAGGTGCATTTTTATCTAAGAACTCCTCAGCAAGAGTAACTGCTGCGATCATTTTTTCATATGATACTTTAGGATCATCATCAAAAGTAAAAATACCGTGGTTATGCAAGATTATCCCTTCACATTTATTCCAATCTATATCTTTACTCATCTCATATATCTTTTGAGCAAGAATAAATCCAGGCATCACATACGGTACTATTAAAAAGTTGGGATAGAGTTTTTCAATATTCTCTAAACCGCTTTTTGAGTTTGATATAGTAACAACTGCATCTGCGTGAGTATGATCAACATACTTAAAAGGGATAATAGCGTGTAGTATCGCTTCAACAGATGGATTTGGAGCACTTTTATCTATCATTGCTGCTTTTTGTCCACTTACCATATCCGTATCACTTAAACTCTCCAACTTAGACATCTCTAGCAATGTATCTAATTTTACAGGAGCAAAGCCCTCTTCTTTGATAGATACAAGGTCCCAGCCGCTACCTTTAACATAAAGTATATCTTCACCTTCAACTTTGCTTTTTACAGAGGTGTTTCCTCCACCGTGCAATACAAGTTCATCACTTTGACCTAAAAGGTTTGAGGTGTACACTCTAAACTCTAGATCACTATTTAGATCTTTTGCAATATTTTCATCCCATAAGCTCTTCACTTTAATCCTTTAATAGTTTTTTCATTAACTCAATATGCCAACTCTCTTGAAAGTTGATAAAATTAAAAAAGTGTGAAAGCTCTTCATCATTTACAGCTTCTGATAACTTTCTACACTCCTCTTTAGCCCCCTCTTCTTCTGCTATGCCGTCAACAAGGAATTTTTGAATATCATCTCTTTTATAAAGGTGTTCATGCACAAGTCTAGGAATAGCAAGTATCCCCATCTTTGACATCATATTTCCAAACGATTTTAGATGGTAATGCGATTCATCGATCAAATCTTGATACACATTATATTGCGTAATATCATTTGTATAATTTTGCATATAGCTATATATAAGTATTAGCTCATACTCCTTATATAGCTCTTCAAATAAAAAGATCGTAAGTGCATCTGTTTGTGTTTTATCAAGCACCTTATTTGGATATATTCTTTCTTTGTTAAATGCTGTTATTTTAGTATCTTGTGTAGTTTTTAAAAGTATCTGCAAAGTTTTTAATATAAACGCTTCATCTGTTTTTATTCTCTCAAATAAAGGTGTATCTAAATACATACTATTGATCGAATTAAGCTCATTAATTAGATAGTTAAAAAACTCAAAGTTTGTAGCTTTTTGAATATCTATCTCACCCTTATCGTAGTTGTACTCTAAGCCTTTGTCTTTTATATCGTTTGATATCCACTTTAAGTGGCGAAATAGTATTTGAGAAAAGTCGTAAAGTGTTGATTTGATCTGCTCATCATTAATAGCAAATGAAGTGAATAAAACCTTTAGCCACAGCTCATGTTTAGCTTGATAGATCTTATTCATTCTCTTCACCCTCAACTTCACAGCTCTCGTTTGTTTTTAAAACATACATCTCTTCATCTTTACCGCTCATCTTCTCTTCAACGTGACGAAGAGATGCTTCAAAAGCTATCAAAACCATATTTGCACACACTTGCTGTTTCTTTGGGGCATTTACAAGCTTTTCACTCATAAGTTTAGCTGCCATTGTAGCATTTGCAACACTATCACCGTTTACCATCTCTGAAAATAGTGAACCTGAAACAATAGTATCTTGACAACCGTTTGCTACAAAACTAAGATCTTTGATCATTTCCGTGTCGGTATCAACCTTTATATAGAATATTACGAACTCTCCGCTCTTATCATCAACACCCATACCTACACCGTCAGCATCTTCCATCTTACCGTAGTTTCTTGGGTTCATCATATGCTCTAAAACCTCAGCCGATACATCTTTTATATCATTCTTTTCCAACTCTATCTTACTATCCATTACTTACATCTCCACTATGGTATTTCCAAACTTCATCAACTCTATAAAATTTGGATCTCTCTTGAAATGAAACATCTTTACCGTTTTGCTCTAGCTGAACTCTAAAAGTAACATACGCTTCATCATCTTTTTCAATAAACTCGATTATATCCAATTTCTTAAACTCGGTTCCATAACTAAAGTCAAGAATTGAAGTTTCCCAAGCTTTTTTATCTTCATTATATTCAGGGTTTTCTTTATGTGTAGTTTTTATAATATATTTTGCATCACCTAGTGCAAACGCAGAATATCTGCTTTTCATAAGTTCTAATGCCGTTTTAGGGTTTGAGCCTTTATGAAAAAGAGCGCAGCATTTTTTATATTTTTTATGGCTTCCGCAAGGACAGGGTTGATTTACAGGTGAAGCCATTATTCGATATTTGTCACCACTTGTTCTATCGGTAATCTAAACTTAGGAGTAGTTTCATTTGCTTTATACCCTAAAGCTAAGATAAAAGCCAGCTCCTCTTTAGTCGTATCGATACCTAAAACCTTTTCAACTTTCTCTTTTTCAAAGCCCTCTATAAAGCAGCTGTCTACTCCAAGCATTGCTGCAGTTGTTGCCATATTTGCTCCTGCTATATAGCACTGTTTTTGGCTCCACTCTATTTTACTTGGCCTAGCCTCTACAAATTGCGTATATTTAGCGATATATGCTTTTGTATGCTCAGGGCTTAATCCTCTTCTATTAAACATCTGCTCTACATACTCACTACTTCCCTCAAACATATCTTTTTTTGCCAAAAGGATTAAAAGGTTTGAACAGCTTGTGATCTGAGCTTGATCCCAGCATACTGGTTTTAACTCTTTTCTTAAATCTTCATTTGTGATATTTAATATATGCCAATGCTCCATACCAAAAGAGCTTGGAGAGAGCCTTGCAGTCTCTAAGATAAACTCCATATCCTCTTTTGGTATCTTTTTACTATCATCAAAAAGTTTGCAAGCGTGTCTTGAGTTATATGCTTTTAAAATATCATCTTTATTTATCATTACTTATTTGCCATTGTAGGGTGTGCTTCAACTATCTGCTGAGTGATCTTATATGAGCAGAACTTAGGTCCACACATTGAACAAAACTCAGCTTCTTTAAATACATCTTGAGGAAGAGTCTCATCATGATACTCTTTTGCACGATCTGGGTCTAAAGCAAGCTCAAACTGCTTATTCCAATCAAATCCGTATCTTGCATCACTCATTGCATCATCTGGAACTCTTGCATCTTTTCTACCTCTAGCGATATCTGCTGTATGTGCAGCTATCTTATAAGCTATGATACCCTCTCTAACATCTTCTGCGTTAGGTAAACCTAAGTGCTCTTTTGGTGTAACATAACAAAGCATAGAAGCTCCATGCCATCCACCCACTGCTGCACCTATAGCTGAACTGATATGATCATAACCTGCTGCAATATCCGTTGTAAGAGGTCCTAAGATATAAAAAGGTGCTTCATGACAATACTCACGCTCAATCTTCATATTTCTCTCAACCTGATTTAAAGGAACATGCCCAGGCCCTTCAATCATAACCTGTACATCTTTCTCCCAAGCTTTTTGAGTAAGCTCACCAAGAACTTTAAGCTCACTAAGTTGTGCTTCATCACTTGCATCGTATAAACATCCTGGACGTAAACTATCACCTAATGATAAAGATACGTCATATTGTCTACAGATATCTAGTATCTCATCGTATGCTTCATAAAAAGGGTTCTCTTTATGATAGTGCATCATCCAAGAAGCCATAAGTGAACCTCCACGGCTTACGATACCCATCTTTCTTTTTGCAACGTGAGGCATAAATCTTAAAAGAAACCCTGCATGGATAGTAAAGTAGCTTACCCCTTGGATAGCTTGTTTTTCTAATGTTTTTAACATATCATCAATACTTAGATCAATAACATCACCACCGCAGTCATGGATGATCTGATACATAGGAACCGTACCGATTGGAACGGTAGAGTGCTCAATAACAGCTTTTCTAATAGCATCAAGGTCACCACCTGTACTAAGATCCATAATAGTATCTGCACCATATTTTAAAGAAACATCTACTTTTTCTATCTCACCAGCGATATCACTTGCTAATGCAGAGCTTCCTATATTCGCATTTATCTTACAAGATGAAGCTATACCTATAGCCATAGGATTCATATGTTTATGATTGACGTTTGCAGGTATTATAAGTCTTCCCTTTGCAACCTCTTTTCTAATAAGTTCAGGCTCAAGCTTTTCTACTTTTGCCACATACTCCATATCGGGAGTGATTATGCCCTGCTTTGCATAATACATCTGTGTTCTAACTTTATCATCTTTATGGTTATCCAACCAATCTCTCATAATATTTTCCTAGTCATTTTTAAAATTTGAACGATTATATCAAAGACAAATATGTAGTTTCCTGAAAAAAATATACCAGTTTGAAATTTAATCTATCTAAGTAACAGATGGTTTTCAATATAAATTTGATAATATTTATATATGATATTTGAAAGCTCCGAACTCGATTCTTTACTGTTTGATATAGATGATAAAAACTATGAAGTTGAAGATATTATCGAAAAATATAAGCTTGTCGTAGACAAGAACTCTTTAATTGATTCTAAAGAGAATAGCTTTAATGCACTTTTTGATTTTATAAAAAAACTTTATAATGAAAACAAGCCTATTCCAGAAGATATTACAAAGATCATAAACTATAATTTAGAGTTTAAACAATTTTATAAAGAGAATATAGAAAAACTTCTAAAACAATTTACTTCAAATAGTTCTACCCTTTTTTTTGAACAACTAACAACCATAAGCAATCTTCTCTCTCTTGGTTCAAGCTATGAGATATTTGAGGACTATAACAGCTACTCAATGGATGAGCTCTCTAAACTTTTTAGGGAGTATGAGGGGTATATGAGTTCGATGTTTGAAGATGAGAGCGATAACTTTGATATCACCTTTGAACTTTATACAAAACTGCTAGAGCTTTTAACAAGCCTTTGTGAGATAAACGCTTTAGATATACATAGAAAAAAGACTATTCCCTATATAATCGAGCTGGTAACTGAAAGTATCAATATGCTTAAGTTCACAATCCTTTTAGATGAAAAGAAGATATTTATACTAAATAATATACAAGGGCAGTTGATGTTTAGGTTTGCTCACGTGAACTTTGTATCGATTACCGATAAAGAGCTTGATTTTATACTTGATGAGTATATGTATCTATTTGAGCGTCAAGTAAGCGGTTTTGAGCTTTGCCAAGATAGTAACTTCGGAAATTTTCCTGAAAGAAAAGAGGAGTATTTCTTACAATTTCTAAAAAATGTTTCTTATCTTCTTCTTACAATGTTTGGAAAGATCGAGACTAGATTTAAAGATGAGATCAATTTTGATAACCATAAAATAGATAATATGTTTCACCTTTATCTAAAATACTGCAGCTACTTTGAAAAGAACCACTCCATAGAGAGTATTAGTGAATTTAAAACATCACTATTAAACAACTTTGCATACCTTTATACCGATCCTTTTGATGAAGTAGCATTTAACTATAATGCAGATAGTGTTATCAACGATTTTATCCTTCAAGGTCAAGATATAGACTACAGCAATTTAGAGCTGATACACCATATTTTGATATTTTATAAAAATGCAAACCCTAGTGATCTTGAAAATATAGGAAGCATCCTAGCAGAATCACAAAAGATAAACAATGATACTTTAGAGTTTTTTAAACTAAAGATCATAGATATCATACTCTCAAAATTTATCAATAAGAAGATAAATGTAAATATAGATGAGTTTGTAAAAAAAGCGGTTATATATATTGAGCAGAATAAGCTGGCATCACACCTTATTAGTATGTACTCAAAGCTTTACCTTACCATATCTCTTTACTACTCATATATCGATAACAATAAAGCTATCGAGAATAGCAAAAAGTTTTATTATATCTTTGTAGAGACCAACGGTATGTCGATATTTGAAAAAGATTATAAAAATATCTTTGAGCAGCTTCAATACAACTACGGTAAGCACTATCTAAACTCTTTAAATATTTTCAATGAGAGCATAACACCTAAAGAGTACCAAGCAGTTGGTCTATCAAATATGCACGAATATTTTAAATACAAGCATATTGAACTTAGATCAAAAATAAATGCAGATATCTCAAACCTTGTAAACACTGTTTTAAACGAAGATGGTTTGGATGATAAGCTGATAACAAAACAGATATCGCACTTTTTAAGCCAAAAGCTGTTTTTCGGTCTAGCGGTTGCAACTATTAAAAACCTAAACCAACCAGTAAAGCTTTTAAAAGGTTATGAAACCTTCTCTTTAACCCTTACAGGAAAGTTTGCCATCGAGTTTACATACCCTAAGATCTATAAAGAGACCTTTGAGCATATATTTAAATCAAACCAATCATTTATAGAACAAAATATTAAAAATATTCTAGTGGGTTATCTAAAAAATAGAGAGCTATATATAGATAATGTTACAAGGCTTGAAAATATCCATAAACTTAATAAAGATATCATCCATAAGGGTGATGATACCCTTACTTTTATGGAGATCCATTTAGATAATCTTCTTTCAATAAATGAACGTTTTGGCTTTGCTGCAGGTGATATGTACTTTAAAGCGATTGCACAAAATATTAAAGAGAAGCTTTTAGGGGGAAGAGTTTATAGACTATCAGGTGTTAGACTTGGGATTCTCTTATCGATAAACGATAACTATGAAGAGATCATAAATTTCTTAAGAAACCTTACTATTACGATGAACAATGAACAGATAGAAACAACCTTCTCAATCGGTATCGCTATCACGACAAAAGACAACCTGCTAAAAAGAGCATCTCTTGCATTAAATGAAGCGATGCAAAGTGAGGATAAACTATCTATTAGAAGCTAAGCTTTTACAATCTCACATTTTATAGCTTCATCCACAAGCACTCCTGATATCATCTCATTTTCATTTATAAACGCTTTTATATCTAGATCTTCAAAATCTTTTATCTGTGCCTGATGAGATATCTTTAATACAATATCAATCTTCTTATCAATAGAGTGTATAGCTTCACAAATAGTTCTGATCTTCTCATCATTATCGATTGCAACTATTACTGCTATCGCTTTTTTAATATCTACGGAGTTTAACATCGTCTTTGAAGCTGCATTTCCAAAAAGCACACAATCACCTCTATCAAGCCCCTCTTGAACATGTTTTCTATCATGCTCTATAGCAACATACGATACCCCTTTTGATTTTAGGTTTTTTACCACTTTTTGCCCAAGCAAAGAGTAGCCGCACACAACTATGTGGTTTGCTGCACCTGCTGATGTTATAGGCTCGCTCATAGCTTCACTAGGACTTCTAAAGAAGATATTTGTAAAGGCTCTAACATATTTGATCACAATTGAAGTAAATACCAATGATACAACAACTACTGCTAAAAGAATCTGCAAGATATCATCATGTATTAGATTATTTGCTTTTGCAAGTGCAAATACGGCAAATGAAAACTCCCCTACTTGGGCAAGAGCAAGAGCTGTTTTAAATGCTCTTTTGGTAAATGAGAAAACTAATATTATTAAAAATATGATTATCGCTTTTGCTAAAAGTATAGCAGTGGTTAATACACCTATTATAAAAAAGTTCTCAATCACAACATTTATATCTATTTGTAAACCAACTGTTATAAAAAATAGCCCCAAAAGAATATCCCTAAAAGGTACAAGGTCAGCTTCTATTTGGTATTTATATTTTGTCTCTGCTATCAACATACCTGCTATAAATGCACCAAGAGAATACGAAAAACCAAAAGCGTGAGCTAAGAGTGAAGCAGCCAATACTATAAGTAAGATCGCTACTATAAAAAGCTCTTCTGTTTTACTATCAACAACATATGCTAAAAATCTAGCTGTTGCATATTTTCCTAAAACAAAAAGGATAAATATTACTATCGCTCCTGACAGTACGGTATTGATAAGAAGGTCACTTAAAGATGTTGCGCTTGAGCTGAAAAAAGATATCATTAAAAGTATAGGGATAACTGCTAGGTCTTGAAAAAGTAAAATACCTAAAGAGTATCTACCGTAAGGTCTATGGATATCGCCGTTCTCATTTAAAACCTTTAGAACAATTGCTGTTGAAGAAAGAGATAATGCTGAGCCTATTACTATTGCCGTTTTAGTATCGATACCAAAAAACTTCATAGCTATAAAAGTAAAGAATATTGCCGTTAGTACTACTTGAAGTGTACCAAAAACAAACACCTCTTTTTTCATACTCTTCATATGATGCAAAGAGAACTCTAAACCAATGGTGAACATCAAGAACACTATACCAAACTCTGCTATCTCACTTAATATATGCTGATCTATACCGTTTGTAGAGCTTAATCCCAAAGATATTATAAAACCAGTTAGTATATAACCTACAATTGGAGAGATATCTATCTTTTTTAACAATAGATTTAGAAACAATGATACGGCTAAAGTGATTACGATTAAAGCTAATATACCCAAAGTTTTTCCAGTTATTTTTTATAAAATTATCATAAGTTTTCTTTATTATAGATAAACAAAAGAGCCCAAAGGGTAGACCCCTTTGAGCTCTTTAAGAGAATTTCTGATATAATAGGTCGTATTTATTTGTTATTGCAATAACAATAAATATACAACTGAGTGTCTAAAGACTACTGCAATAGCCTTAAAACATTTTGTTGTACTGTATTCGCTTGGCTTGCTGCATATGTACCTGCCTGCGAAATTATGTTTTGTTGTGAGAAACTAGCACTCTCGGCTGCATAATCAACATCTCTTATTACAGATTCTGCTGCTTTGATGTTAGTTTCTTGCGTCATAAGGTTTCTAGTTGCTGATTCTAATTGAATCTGACTTGAACCGAATTCTGCTCTTTGGCTGTTCAGCTTATTTAATGCTGTATCAACTCCGGACATATAACCTCTAGCTACTTCAGCTGTCAGTCCGCCCTCACCTAATCCAAGTATATTAGCAAGTGTTTCATAACCTGTCCCCGTAGAGTTAGATTGTACACCTTCAGAAATAGTGATCACTGTACCAGATTCACCACCAATCTGAAAACTTTGCTCTGAAGCACCACCTTGGTCTCCTGCATTTGCTTGTAGCAAATAGATACCATTGTAGTTTGTTTGTTCAGCAATGTTGTCATACTGTTGTGCAAGTTTAGTAATATCTTTTCTGATAGCTTCACGACCCTCTTCACTTGTAGTGGCTGTAGAAGCTTGAATTAGTTTTTGTTTGATGATATCTAAAATATTAGATTGCTCACCCATTGCCTTATCTGCTATTTGCATCATTGCAACTGCAGAGTTACTATTATCAACCGCTTGATTAATTGAACTCGCTTGAGTTCTTAATTTATCTGCGATCGCTAACCCAGAAGCATCATCAGATGCTTTATTAATTCTCAATCCTGAACTAAGTTTTTCTAAGGAACTATTTAGTGCAGAATTCACAAATTGAGCTGACTCTTGCGCTTGAAGAGCTGCAACATTTGTATTTACTCTCATAATGAATCCTTTTATTCCCCACTATTATCAGAACAATAAATTGTAACATTACATTTCTTAACTTTATCTTAAAAATCATCTAATAGTGAGAAATGGATAATATTTAAAGAATAGCCATTTTATAGGCTATCTAAGTAATAAAAGGGCATTTTTTGAGTTTGCGTTTGCTTGAGTTAATGCAAAAGATCCTGTTTGAGAGATAATATTTTGCTGTGAGAAGTTTGCCGTTTCATCTGCATAGTCTACATCCCTTATCACTGATTCAGAGTCTAAAATATTTGTTGCTCCCGTCATAAGATTTCTTGTACTGGATTGAACTTGAAGTTGTGCAGAACCGTATTCTGAACGCCATAAGTTGAGTTGATCTATAGCATCATCTATCCTGCTCATCATCTCTCCTGCAACTTCTCTCGTAAGTTCATCGCTGTTTTGGAAAGATTTTAGATCTGCTAAATTTAAGCCTATCGTATTGGACTGAACTGTTCCCCCCTCAAGGTCTATGGTATTTGATGCTCGTTCGCCTACTTGAAAAGAGAATCCACCTGCCGGAGCCATATCATCATAAGATGCTTGTAGCATATACTGCTCACCCTCATCATTATAGTTTGCACCTGCAGCTATATTATCAAGCTGAGTTAGAAGTTTTGAGATATCTTTTGCAATAGCAGTTCTACCCTCATCACTAGTAGTCGCTGTTTTTGCTTGTATCAGTTTTGCTTTAATAGTATCTAATATACTTGATTGCTCCGCCATAGCTTTGTCTGCTATCTGTAAAAAAGTCACGGCAATATTACCGTTCTCAACTGATTGATTTAAAGAACTTGCTTGTGTTCGTAGTTGATCTGCGATAGTAAGACCTGAAGCATTATCACTTGCTTTATTTATCTTAAGACCCGTGCTCATTTTTTCTAATGAACTATTTAGTCTTGTTGAAGTGTTTGTTAATGCTTCATTAGCCTGTAAGGCACTGTTATTGGTATTTACTATCATTCTTTTTCACTTTTATTATCTTAATAGGTACAATACGTTTTTAGGTACGCTATTAGCTTGACTCATTGCATAACCGCCTGTTAAAGTAAGCAGATTATCATGAGTAAATTTTGCCGATTCATTTGCATAATCGACATCCCTTATCACCGATTCGGAATCTTTTAAATTTGTGATCCCCGTCATCATATTCCTTGTACTAGATTCAACTTGTAACTGAGTAGAACCATAATCGGCTCTATATTTATTAAGTGTATCTAAGGCTTCATCTATGATTTTAAGATGTTCCCCTGCCGTTTGCTGTGTTAAATCATCTCCATTTATATACTCTTTTAATGTTACAAGGCGTAAGCCCTCACTATTTGCTTGAATATTATCGGCATCAATCGTTATTGTATTACCTGCTATCTCTCCAAGCTGAAACTCTAGTTCATCAACTGCACCGTTATCATCCCCCGATTTTTGTAAAAGATGTGTACCGTTATAATTAGTATGTGAGGCTATATTATCTAGTTGATGCAATAACCTATTTATATCTTTTGCAATAGCGGTTCTCCCCTCTTTACTAGTGGTTGCAGTTTTAGCTTGTATCAATTTAGCTTTTATCATATCTAGAATATAGGATTGTTCAGACATAGCTTTATCTGCGATCTGCATCATTGCTACGGCTGAGAGTCCATTATCTACAGATTGATTTAGAGATGACACCTGTGTTCGAAGTTTATCAGCAATTGATAAACCTGAAGCATCATCACTAGCTTTAGATACTCTTTCTCCCGAGCTTAAGTTTTCTATGGAGTCTTTTAGACTATTTGTATTGTTTGACATGGCTTCATGAACTTTCATTGAAGCGATATTTGTATTAACAATCATCTCTTACTCCTTATCAAAGTTAACTATTATTAAACCAACACTATCTTATTACCTTAATAATAGTTATATACATAAAAAAGCACTCCACTCTTCTTATTTAATATCTTGCAAAAAGACCCCAGCTTAAATAGCTGAGGGTCGTTTTAGCATAGGTCTCAATTATCTCAATAATTGAAGTACATTCTCAAGAAAACAACCCACTTTTATTACTAACGTAATAACTGTAGAACGTTTTGTTGAGTCATATTAGCTTGACTTAATGCATATGTACCAGCTTGAGATATAATGTTTTGTTGTGAGAAGTTCGCACTCTCGTTCGCATAATCTACATCTCTAATTACTGATTCTGCTGCACTTAAGTTTGTTGACTCTGTCATCAAGTTTCTTGTACTTGACTCTATTTGATTTTGAGTTGAACCATAATCAGCTCTCCATCCATTAAGTGTATTCAACGCTTGATCGATAACTTCCATATTCTGTCCAGCTACTTCTGCTGTAAGCTCTTGACCTGTTTGATAACCTTTTAATGTCTCTAATGCTAGTCCTACTGTATTAGCTTGTACATTATCTGCTACTAGATCAATAGTATTACTTGCAAGCTCACCCATTTGGAATTGCATCTCTTGAACAGTTCCTGTATCTTCATTACTAGCTTGTAATAGATACTCACCGTTATAGTTTGTTTGTGCAGCAATATTATCTAACTGTTGTAGCAATTTACTGATATCTTTTGCAATAGCAGTTCTACCATCTTCACTTGTAGTAGCTGTTTTTGCTTGGATAAGTTTTTGTTTTACAACATCTAGGATGTTTGACTGCTCAGCCATAGCTTTATCTGCAATTTGTGTTAATGCAACTGCAGAGTTACCATTATCAACTGATTGATTTAATGAAGATACCTGAGTTCTAAGTTTATCGGCAATCGCTAAACCAGAAGCATCATCACTAGCCTTGTTAATCTGTAAACCTGTACTTAATTTCTCTAAAGAGCTATTAAGTTTCATATTTGTGTTAGTTGCTGCCTCATTCGCTTGAAGTGCAGCTACGTTTGTATTTACTACCATCTTCTATCCTTTGTGTTTGTATTTATGCTTCCAAAAGCATAACTATACGTTTGATCAAATATATAGTTATACTTTTGTTCGCAAACTCTTACACCAAAAAACCTAAAGACCATCGACCAATAAAATTAGCCTTACAGATAAGCACATAAATAAATAGATTGAATAAATTAAAGGAATTGCTTTTCACAAACACAAAACAATTACAAGGTAGTTAGTTTTACTTATGTGCTCATCTGTAAGACTAACAATAAAAATCAAATATTAAATACTTCGATAAAAAAGAGATAAAGATCGCTATATCTCTTTTTTATACATTCACCCTTGTTGTTTTGTTACCTCGCCTATCTTAATAGTTTTAATACATTTTGTTGAGTCGAATTAGCTTGACTTAACGCATATGTACCAGCTTGAGATATAATGTTTTGTTGTGAGAAGTTCGCACTCTCGTTCGCATAATCTACATCTCTAATTACTGATTCTGCTGCACTTAAGTTTGTTGACTCTGTCATCAAGTTTCTTGTACTTGACTCTATTTGATTTTGAGTTGAACCATAATCAGCTCTCCATCCATTAAGTGTATTCAACGCTTGATCGATAACTTCCATATTCTGTCCAGCTACTTCTGCTGTAAGCTCAGCACCTGTTTGATACTCTTTTAATGTCTCTAATGCTAGTCCTACTGTATTAGCTTGTACATTATCTGCTACTAGATCAATAGTATTACTTGCAAGCTCACCCATTTGGAATTGCATCTCTTGAACAGTTCCTGTATCTTCATTACTAGCTTGTAATAGATACTGACCGTTATAGTTTGTTTGTGCAGCAATATTATCTAACTGTTGTAGCAATTTACTGATATCTTTTGCAATAGCAGTTCTACCATCTTCACTTGTAGTAGCTGTTTTTGCTTGGATAAGTTTTTGTTTTACAACATCTAGGATGTTTGACTGCTCAGCCATAGCTTTATCTGCAATCTGTGTTAATGCAACTGCAGAGTTACCATTATCAACTGATTGATTTAATGAAGATACCTGAGTTCTAAGTTTATCGGCAATCGCTAAACCAGAAGCATCATCACTAGCCTTGTTAATCTGTAAACCTGTACTTAATTTCTCTAAAGAGCTATTAAGTTTCATATTTGTGTTAGTTGCTGCCTCATTCGCTTGAAGTGCAGCTACGTTTGTATTTACTACCATCTTCTATCCTTTGTGTTTGTATGTTTATGATGGAAGTATAACATACATTTCTTTAATTTAGCTTAAATTTAAAAAAGAGGAAAGAATTGTATAAAACATCAACAAAGCCCTAAACGAAGGACTTTATAGAGTAATTAAATACTTAATCTTAGATAAAATTTTTCTAATTTTGAGAAAAGTTTTTCATTTTTTGTGAATTTTTCAATTTTTTATTGAGAGTTTCTACTTAATGATTTATATGATTTTTTAGACATAAAAAAAGGTCAAAAGCTAAAAGCCTTTGACCTTATTAAAGAGAAGATATATTTGTTTTATTAAACTATTGTAATAACCTCAATACGTTTTCAAAGAAACAACCTTAGCCTACTGAAGTAGTCTAAGAACGTTTTGTTGTACTTGATTTGCTTGACTAAGAGCAAATGTACCAGCTTGAGATATAATGTTTTGTTGTGAGAAGTTTGCACTCTCGTTCGCATAATCCACATCTCTAATAACTGATTCTGCTGCTTTTATATTTGTCTCTTGTGTCATCATATTTCTTACCGCAGATTCAACTTGGTTTTGAGTAGAACCAAAATCAGATCTCCAGCTATTTAGCTGATCTATTGCGCCATCGATCATAGACATCTGAGTTCTTGCTAGTTCTGAAGTAAGCTCTTGCGCATCTGCTAGCTCAGTTAACTGTAGTCCTGCTACGTTTGATTGAACACCTGCAAAAGATTTAATAGTATTATCACTAACACCACCCATTTGGAAGGTTAGCTCTTCTGAAGGTTCACCATTATCAGCAGAGTCTGCTTGTAATAGATAGATACTATTGTAGTTTGTTTGAGAGGCGATATTGTTAAGCTGATCTAAAAGCTTACTAACATCTTTTCTAATAGCTTCTCTACCCTCTTCACTGGTAGTATCCGTAGCAGCTTGGATTAGCTTCTGCTTTACAACATCTAGGATGTTTGATTGCTCAGCCATTGCTTTATCGGCAATTTGTAAAAGAGTTACTGCCGTATTACCGTTTGCTATTGATTGTCCGACAGAACTTGCTTGAGTTCTTAACTTATCTGCGATCGCTAGTCCAGAAGCATCGTCGCTGGCCTTATTGATTCTAAGACCTGAACTTAACTTCTCTAAAGATTGGTTTAGCTTAACGTTTGTGTTTTTACTCGCCTCGTTAGCATTTAACGCTGCTACGTTAGTATTTATTCTCATCTTCTCTCTACCTTTGCTGCTTTTCTCTTCAGATTATTATTTTTATTGATAAAGAATATCTAAACTTATCTTGAAAATAGCTTATTTTATTATTAAAAAATTATGAAAATAAAAAAGAACTTAAATTTTCTCCAAAATCACGCCTGATTCGATATGGTTCGTATAAGCAAATTGATCAAAAAATGCAAAGTTTTTAATATTATGTGTTTTTGTGATCTCTTTTAAATCCCTATGTAGAGTCTGTGGATTACAAGATATATAAATTATTTGATCAAATCTTTTTAAAAGACCTATTGTAAGTTCATCTATACCTGCTCTTGGTGGATCTACAAAAATCGTAGAAAAACCTTGATTATCGTAGAAACTATATGCTTTTAGATCAACATCTTTTAATCTTCTAAACTCCCTAACTTCATTTAAAGCTTCCGTAAACTCTTCACTGCTCATTCTAATAAATGTAATATTATCTATATTATTTAGTTCGCAGTTTTGCAAAGCAGACCTGATCGATGTTTTAGATATCTCCGTAGCAAGCACCTTCTCAAACTTGGTACTTAATGGTATTGTAAAGTTCCCGCCGCCGCAATAAAGCTCACAAAGATCACCTTTAGCATCAAGATTTTCCAAAACCCAAGATAGCATCTTTTTATTAACTCCAGAGTTTGGCTGGGTAAAACCACCCTCTTTGTATATTATATTAAACTCTCTTTCTTCAATTGTAAAACGCTCTTGTATATGATCATCACTCACTATTATCTTTTGCTTTCTACTTCTACCTATGATCTTTACACCTAGATCTTTTTCAATATCTTTTGCCTTTTGCATCCAGGTATCATCAAGCTTTTTATGATATATCATAGTGATAAGAATATCTTTTGTTGAAGATGATAAAAACTCTATAGTAAAAAGTTTTGTTTTTAAAAGTTCATCTTTAACTATTAGATTTTTTAACTCAATCATCTTTTTAGATATCTCTTCACTTACGATACTGCAACTTTTGATAGGAACTATTTTTTTATCAAAACCGTTCATTGCATAAGATATATCGTTGTCGCTATGGTATACTCTAAACTCTGCTCTATCTCTAAAAGCTTCGTCCTTACTTTTTAAAATGTCAAAACTTTCACTATATAGATCACTAAATCTTTCTTTCTCTTTATCTGTTTTTATTTTTAACTGCTCTTCATAATCCATATCGTATAGTGTACAACTGCCACACTTTCCAAAATATTCACATATCATCAATAAATATTACCTCTAAATTTTTATGGTATTATACCATAATGGAAAACTGGAAAGAAAAATTAAATCAACTATTGAACTGTGATCTAAAATCACTATTCCCGATAGCAAGACAACTAAATAGAAAACTTATATTTTATGTAGGTCCTACAAACAGCGGTAAAACATATCAAGCTATGCAAGAGCTAAAAAACAGTGATAGCGGTCTATACTTAGCACCCCTTAGACTTCTAGCTCTAGAAGGGTATGAGAGTTTTAAAGAGGATAATATCCCTGCTTCACTTATAACAGGTGAAGAGGAGAACTTTAACGAAGATGCTTCACATATCTGTTCTACCATTGAGATGATAGATTATAACCTTGATGTGGATACCTGTATTATAGATGAAGTTCAAATGCTAGCCGATCCAGATAGAGGATGGGCTTGGATCAACGCAATAATAGGCGCTCCTGCAAAAAAAGTGATAATGACTGGATCGGTTAATGCTTTAGATGCCGTTAAAAAACTAGCTTCTTATCTAGATGAGGATTTAGAGGTTATAAGGGTAAAAAGAAAGACCGAACTAAAACCCCTTGAAAAGGCTATAAACCTAAGAGATATCACACAACATACTGCACTTATAGCTTTTAGTAGAGCAGATGTACTAAAGCTAAAACAAAAACTTCAAAAATATCATAAGGTAGCCGTTTTATACGGTAACCTATCTCCTGAAGTAAGACGGGAAGAAGCAAAAAGATTTAGAGAAGGTAAAGCCGATGTACTAATTGCTACAGATGCTATAGCTATGGGCTTAAACCTTCCTATTAAGACACTTCTTTTTACAACAGACACCAAGTTTGACGGAGAAAGAAAAAGAAAACTTTTACCCATAGAAGTTGTACAAATTGCAGGTCGTGCGGGAAGATACGGTCACCATGAAGCAGGATTTATAGGGGGAATAAATAATAAGATACACCAATCTATAAAAGAGATATTTGAAACACCTGTTAAAACTATAAAGCCCCCTTTTAGCGTTAAAGCAACTCTAGATCAAATAAGCTCTATCTCTGAACATCTTCAAAATAAAAACCTTTTTGATATTTTAAGTTTTTATGCAAAACATATGAACTTTGAGGGTCCTTTTTTAGCTTCAAATCTAGCTAGTATGCTTCAAATTGCAAAAATACTAGATAAGAAAAGAAACCTATCGCTAGAGGAGAAGTTTATCTTTGCAAATGCTCCAGTTACAATAAAGTCACCTTTAATACAAAGTGCTTTTTTTAGCTATATAGAAGCTATTATAAAAAATAAGCCTATCCCTTTTAGACTCACAATTGCCATAAAAAGTGTTACAAAAGATCCCCACGAACTTCTACAAGCAGAAGATGAGATAAAAAAGATATCTTTATACCTTTGGCTCTCTTTTAAATTTCCCGAAATATTTTTTGATGAACAAAAAGCAAGAAGTTATCAATCTAAACTTAACAGTTATATAGAAAACAGTTTAAAACAAGGGATAAAGTTTAGACAAAGTGACAACTTTAAAAGAGGCGGCTTTAATACAAAAAAAGTTACTACAAAAACTTATAACAATCGCAGGTCTCCTAGAAGAAGATCAAGAAATAGGTAGGCATATAAACTTCAAATATAACTTTTAGTAGTTTTTTGATAAAATATTTAGACTTTGATAACAACAAATATGTAGATTTTAAAGAAAAACTATAGAGGAAAGTGATGTTAAGTTTTTTTAAAACTGATGATAATGAAGCACTTTATAAAGAGCTTTTTAAATCCCAGATCGATGAAAAGAAGATACAAAAGCTTATAAGCGGCGGAGCCGATATAAATCAACACGATGAACACGATAGAACATTACTTTTCGAACTAGCAAAAAAGAAAAAAATCGAATCTATGAAACTTCTGCTAAAAAACGGTGCAGATATAAATGCTGAAGATAAATATGGTAAAACCATTTTAAACGATGCTATAGATAGAGACGACAGCGTTATAGTTAGATTTTTACTATCAAACGGTGTTGATATAAACCATATCAATAGCTCAAAAAGAACAATATTTCACGATGTTGCACTAGAGGGTAATAGTAGAATATTTAGAGTTCTAATGCAATTTAACCCTGACTTTACTATACAAGACTCATATGGTAAAACTGCCCTTTTTGATGCTATTAAGGGTAAGAACATAGAGATAGTAAAAGAGATCATTAGCGCAATGGATGATCCAAATATTCCTGATAATGAAGGGCAAACCCCTCTTTTTGATGCGGTACTAAGTCCAAACCATGATATAGCACTCTATATGATAGCAGTAGGTATGGATGTGAACCATTTAGATAACGACCACCAAAACGTTCTTTTTAATGCCGTTATCTTAGGTGCAAAAAACATAGAGGTTGTAGATGCACTATTAAAACACGGTATTAAAATAAATATGAAAGATAAAAATGGGCTTACAGTACTTGATGAGCTTTTAGAGATACTTCATCTTTTAACGATACCAAATGCAAAACTAAGTGGAAAATATACACTAATAGCACCTGAGAACAATTACGTTAAACTCACCCATTTCCTAATGGAGTTTGGTCTAGCACTTGATAGAGCAGATCAAGAGGGAAAAACAATACTCTTTAGAGAGGTTAAAAAGAAAAACTATGAAGCTATAGATTTTCTACTAGCAAGTGGAGCTAATATAGATGCTATAGATAATGATGGTAAAACAGTACTATTTGACGCTATTTTAGAAGGTGTTAGCAATATCAATATGATCGACTACCTTATTCTAAAGGGTGCAAATATAGATCATATGGACTTTGAAGAGAATAGCATCATAGATGATATAGTAGAGATAATACTAGTGCAGCAAAACGGCAAAAAACCGTACCATCCAAAGTTTTTAAAACTTGATGAAACAGAGGACTATCTAAGCCTTCTTAAAAAGATGCTTGCTCATAAACCAAAAATAAATATGGCAAAAAGAAACGGTCAAACAACACTATTTAAAGTTGTAAGATACAATAACCTAGAGCTTATAAAACTATTTATGAACAACGGAGCAGATGCAAATACCGTTGATAGTGAAGGAAATACACCTTTATCTATTATGATAGATGAGGGAGCTAAAATTGAGATTCCTAAAGAGAGAAACCAGTTCTTAGAAAGACTAGTTTTTATGCTTAAATTTAGAATAGACGTAGATGCCGTTGATAAAAACGGTAGAACCATCTTCCATAAAGCTGTGATTGCAGATGATGCAGAAGTGGTTGAAAAACTTCTTTCAAAAAGAGCAAACCTAAATATTAAAGATAACCAAGGTAGAACCGCTCTGCACCATACGGCTTGGAAAGGAAACTATAAGATAGCAAGACTTCTTATAGCTGCAGGTGCTGATATGAATGAGCCTGACTACGGAGGGTTTACTGTACTTAATTATGCAGCAATATTGGGGCATACAAACCTTGTGATCGCACTGATTGCAAGTGGAGTATTGATGTATAACCATCATAAAAAGAGTAAGGCCGTATTAAAATTCTTTCTTGATAAACTTCCAAATCTTGACAAACTTTTAAAAGGAAATATAACAGATGCAAAACTAAGAAGCTCTATCTTAGATGTTATAAACAACCTAAAAAAAGAGCTTGCAGAAGCTTCGGAAACCTTATAAAACAAAGGAAACTAATTGAATAAACTATCTATTATTATTCTAGCTGCGGGAGCAGGCACTAGAATGAAATCATCAACTCCAAAAGTATTACATAAAATATCTGGTCGCGAGATGTTATTTTATGCTATCGATGAAGCAAAAAAACTAAGTGATGATATTCACGTGGTTCTTTACCATCAGCATGAGCTTGTAAAAACCTCTATGGATAAATATTTTGATGATATAAACTACCATATCCAAGACCTTGAAAACTTCCCCGGAACTGGTGGTGCAGTTATGGGGATAACTCCAAAATATGAAAGAACACTTGTATTAAACGGAGATATGCCTTTAGTTGAAGCTGATGAGTTGAAAAATCTTGTTGATAATAACTCAAAGCTTACAATGTCTATCTTAGATCTTGATGATGCAAGCGGTTACGGAAGAGTTATTATAAATGATGATAAAGTTCAAAAAATAGTTGAGCAAAAAGACTGTAATGATGAGGAGCTTAGAACCAAAACGGCAAATGCAGGTGTTTACTGCTTTGATAGCGAGTTTTTAGTTAACAGTCTTTCAAAACTTAATAATAACAATGCACAAAAAGAGTACTATATAACAGATCTAGTAGAGATAGCACTAGAACAAAACCTATCAGTAAGCCCAATAGTTGTTAAAGAGGAGAACTTTAAAGGTGTAAACTCTAAATACGATCTAGCAAACGCTGAAGTGATCCATCAAGATAGGATAAAAGAGAGTTTTATGAAAAACGGCGTTATTATGAGACTTCCTTCAACTATTTATATCGATTATGGGGTTGAGATAGAGGGTGAGTCTATTATAGAGAACAATGTATCACTACTAGATAATGCTAAGATAGTAGAGTCTCATATAAAAGCAAACAGTATAGTTGAAGACTCTTTGATACAAAATAGTTCTGTTGGTCCAACTGCAAGGGTTAGACCAAAAAGTGAGCTTATAGATACCCATATAGGAAACTTCGTAGAGGTTAAAAAATCTAAGCTTACTGGTGTAAAAGCAGGACACTTAAGTTATCTAGGTGATGCAACGATTGATGATGGGACAAATGTAGGAGCAGGAACGATCACTTGTAACTATGACGGAAAAAACAAGTTTCAAACTATCATAGGTAAGAACGTATTTATAGGAAGCGATACTCAGCTTGTAGCACCTGTAGTTGTTGAGGATGACTCAATGATAGCTGCAGGAAGTACAATCACTTCAAATGTACAATCAGGCGAGCTGGCACTTAGCAGAACAAAACAAAAGAACATTAAAGGGTTCTTTTATAAATTCTTTTCAAAAAGCAGCTAGTGATGTTAGAAAATAAGAATATCTTAGTAGGGGTAAGCAGCTCTATAGCAATATATAAGACATTGGAGCTTATTAGACTTTTTATAAAAGCAAGAGCAAATGTAAGAGTCATAATGACACCTGCATCTAAAAAGTTTATAGCACCGCTTACCTTTGAAACGCTGTCTCAAAACAAAGTTTTAATTGAAGAGAGTGAATCTTGGGCAGATGATAACAACCATATCGCTATAGGAAAATGGAGCGACCTATTTATAATAGCTCCTGCAACTGCAAATACTATCAATAAACTAAGCAACGGTATTGCAGATAATCTATTGCTTCAAACGGCACTTGCTTATCCAAGAATTAAGCTTTTAGCTCCTGCAGCAAATACCAATATGATACAAAATCCTTTAACAAAAGCAAGTCTAAAGATGCTAAAACTTTGCAACTTTAAAATCATAAGTCCTCAAACAAAAGAGCTAGCTTGTAAAGATATAGGCGAAGGTGCTATGGCAGAACCTGAAGAGATTTACCATAATGCTATGCGTGAGCTTTTAAAAGATGAGTATTGGAGCGATAGAAAGGTTGTATTAAACGGTGGAGGAACTATTGAGAAGATTGATGATATAAGATATATCAGTAATTTCTCAAGCGGTAAAATGGCTTCATCTTTGGCAAGCGCTTTATACTATAAAGGTGCCGATGTATGTTTTGTAAGCTCGACAAACTCTATAAAACCTAATATCTCTCAAATACACAATATAAGAGTAGAGAGTGCTGAAGAGATGCTTCTTTTTTGCAGTGACTCAATAAGGGTTGCAAAAAAAGGAAAACTTAGTGAAGCAACACTTATGGATGATTCAAGACAAGAGCTTATAGAGAAAAAACCTTACTTTTTTGGTGTTGCGGCAGTGAGTGATTATACACCCTCGTTTCCACAAAGCGGTAAGATGAAAAAAGATGATATAGGTGATAAGTGGTCACTAGAGCTAAAACAAAATATAGATATCTTAGATAGTTTAGATAAAAACGGTATCTATACTATAGGTTTTAAAGCAGAAACCGATACAAATAGCGCTCAAACAAATGCACAAAATATGCTAGAAAAAAAATCTTTAGATGCGGTTTGTCTAAACCTTATCTCAGATCAAAACGGTTTTGGAGGTAATAGCAACGAGATAGAGCTGATAACAAAAAGCTCAAATATAACATTACCTCAAGATGATAAATTAGATATATCACTAAAACTACTTGATCTTTTAAAAGAAGAGTTCAATGAATAAGATACCTGAACATATAGCTATTATTATGGATGGTAACGGCAGATGGGCAACCGAGAAGGGTCTAAAAAGAACGGCTGGGCATGAAGAGGGGGCTAAAACAGTTCGCGAGATAACTAAACACTGTAGCAATCTAGGTGTAAAATATCTAACTCTATATGCTTTTAGTACAGAAAACTGGAATAGACCTAAGGTTGAAGTTCAGTTCTTGATGAAGCTGCTTGAGAGATACTTTAAAAGTGAACTGCCTGTTTATCAAGAGAATAACGTAAAGTTTAGAGCTATAGGTGATCTATCTAAATTCTCTGCAAAACTTCAAGAGACTATCAAAGATGTTGAAAATAAGACCTCATCAAATACGGGACTTACTCAGGTTCTTGCATTAAACTACGGAAGTAGAGATGAGATAATAAGAGCCGTAAAAAAACTTTGTGAACAAAATATAGAGGTAAGCGAAGAGAATATCTCAAAAAACCTAGATACATCTTTTATGCCCGATGTTGATCTTTTGATAAGAACAAGCGGTGAAGTTAGAGTATCAAACTATCTTTTATGGCAGATCGCTTATGCAGAGATGTTCTTTACACAAACTTACTGGCCAGAATTTAGTACAAATGAGCTTGATGATATACTATCAGACTTTGGCAATAGAGATCGACGATTCGGCGGTGTATAGCCTTAAAAGATGGAGATTTTAATATTTACTTTAGGGCTTGTGATCGGTTCATTTATCAATATGCTGATCTTTCGTATCCCTAATAATATCTCTTTATTTAATCCTACTAGATCGATATGTCCTAAATGCAACGCAGTTATAAAATGGTATGAGAATATCCCCCTGCTCTCTTTTTTATTTTTAAAAGGCAGATGCTCAAACTGCCATACAAATATATCTATACTCTACCCTATAGTTGAACTTTTAAGTGGGTTTGTTACACTTCTTATATTTCAAAAAATAGGATTTGATATAAACCTTATCTTTGCACTGATATTTTTTTATACACTTATTCTTTTATCATTTATCGATCTAAGATATAAAGAGGTTCCTGATTATCTACTGCTTATTTTATTTATATTCTCTTTTTTTGTAAGCGATCTTGGTTTCCTAAACTCTTTACAATACGGCTTGATACTTGCAGGAGGTTTTGCCATACTAAACTTTCTTATAACTTTTTATATACAAAATATAAAAGCAAAACTTCTAAAAAATAAAGAGTTAGAAACACAAGAAGCCTTGGGGGAAGGTGATATACCAGTAATTGCAGCTATAGGGATCATCCTAGGTTTGCAAAACGCGCTTGCGGCTATATTTTTAAGTGCGATTTTCGCTATAATTCCCGCAATATATAATAGTTTTATAAAAAAAGATATAGAGATACCTTTTATCCCTTTTTTAGCACTTGGTTTATTTTGCGTATATATCTTTGAGGATCAAATAAAAAATATAATAGGATTGCTGGTTTGAATAAATTAAGATCATACCTTTTTTCAAATATCTCTCAAATATTCTTTTCGATATTCGGGACACTTTTTTTAATAACATCGGTAATATTCTTAGTAAAAATAGCAGCCTTAACATCTATTATAAAGATCAACTTCTTTGAGCTGGTTCTATTTTATCTATATACCATACCAAAGATATTATTCTATACCCTGCCAATATCTTTATTTATCTCATACCTAATGGCTTTTGCTAGGCTTTCATCTGAGTATGAGCTTATAGTTATCACAAGCCTTGGGCTTAAACCTACAAAGTTCATCTGGTATCTTATGCCTAGTACATTGATATTTACAGTGATGATGCTTATCGTATCTTTAGGACTTATCCCTAAAGCTGAGTATCTAAACAACTTACTACTTGAACAAAAGAAAAAAGAGGCAAGCTTTAATATTAAAGCTTCACAGTTCGGTCAGAAATTTGGTGATTGGTTAATGTATATAGACAAAGATGATAAGCTTTCTTATGAGGGTGTAAAACTATTTAAAGAGATGAAACACGAGGGTGCTTATCAGTTTATTATCTCAGATAGAGCCGAAGCTTTAAACAATAAAGGTGAACTTGACCTTACTTTAATAGACGGTACAACCATTAGATTCGGCTCAGATGTAAACCAAATAAATTTCCATAAGATGTTTATCACTGATACATTGGGTGACCTTAGAATACAGGAGTATAAAGACTCAGTTACTTACTGGAAAGAGGTTATAAAAACAAAAGATATAAAACACTTTATCTTTTATATATCTTTCTCATTTTTTCCTCTTCTATCACTATTTTTAGTGATATCATACGGTTATTATAACCCAAGGTATGAAAAGAATAAAACCACATTTTACGGTGTTGTGATAGTTCTTGCATATATATTAGTTGCATTTTATACCTCTAGACACTATGGATTAAACTCTTTTGGATTAATTGCAGCTGCCACGCTTCTAGCAAGTATCCTTAGCTATCAACTAAAGATAAAAAAACTATATTAGATGAATGTTAAAGCAGTAATAGAGTACGACGGTTCTAAATATTACGGTTCCCAAAAACAGCCACACCATAAAACTGTAGAGAGTAGTTTAGAAAAAGCTCTAAACGTTTTAAATATCGATACAAAACTTATCTTTAGCGGCAGAACAGATAGAGGGGTTCATGCAAGCGGGCAAGTTATCTCTTTTAATATACCAGATTTTTGGCAAGATCTGCAAAAGTTAAAAGATAAACTAAACTCTATACTGCCAAACTCCATCTTTATAAGATCGATACAAGAGTGTAGTGAAGATTTTCATGCAAGGTTTAGTGCAACAAAAAGATCGTATAGATATATTATAAGCACATCTACTCCATCACCTTTTAACTCAACATATATAACATATATTGACAATATAGACACCCAAAGTATAAAAGAGGCTATAAAGCTCTTTAAAGGTAGCTACGACTTTAAAAACTTCTGTAAAGAGGGTAGTGATCCAAACTCAACAGTTCGAGAGGTTTATGAGGCTAAGTTTTACAAATATAAAGGTTTTTATATATTTAAATTTAGTGCAAACGGCTTTTTACGATCTCAGATAAGATTAATGGTTGGTTTTTTACTTGCCATATCAAAAGGGGATAAAACTATCAAGGATTTAGAAGATCATCTTAATAATTTAGATCTAAAAAAAAGCTATAAAAAACCTGCCCCCTCAAATGGGCTATATCTATCTAAGGTGTATTATAACCCTAGATAGTTTTTGATCTTCTCAGCCTTATCGGTTCTCTCCCAGCTAAACTCAGGTAGTTCACGCCCAAAGTGACCATATGCTGCGCTTTTTTTATAGATAGGTCTTAAAAGATCAAGCTCTTTTATAATCCCTGCAGGGCTTAGATCAAAAAGCTCTTTGATACACTCTTCGATCTTTACCTCATCTACTTTTGCAGTTTCATGAGAGTCAACCATAATAGATACAGGTTGAGCTACACCTATAGCATAAGCTATTTGTATCGTTACTTTTGAACAAGCACCACTTGCAACGATATTCTTAGCGATATATCTAGCTGCATACGCTGCACTTCTATCAACTTTTGTTGGATCTTTACCGCTAAATGCTCCCCCGCCGTGTGGACAGCTTCCACCGTATGTGTCAACTATGATCTTTCTTCCAGTAAGTCCTGCATCACCTTGTGGACCGCCTATTACAAACCTTCCTGTAGGGTTTATATGATAAACGGTGTTTTCATCCAATAGTTCATTTGGTATCACACTTTTTATAACACTTTGTATAATATCATCTTTTAGTATATCTTGCGATACATCGGGAGAGTGCTGTGTTGAGACAACTACGGTATCTACTCTTAAAGGTTTACCATTTTTGTATTCAATGGTTACCTGTGCTTTACCATCAGGTCTAAGATAAGCTATCTCACCACTTTTTCTAACCTCTGCAAGCTTTTGGGTAATCTTATGTGCTAAAGATATAGGTAAAGGCATAAGTTCAGCTGTTTCATCACAGGCATATCCAAACATAAGCCCTTGATCACCTGCACCTATAATCCCCTCTTTTTGATCAACACCACGATTGATATCGGGGCTTTGTTCACCTATAGCGTTTAAAACTCCTGCACTTCTATAGTCAAAGCCGTAGCTGGCATCAGTATAACCTATCTGCCTTACTATTTCCCTTGCTATCTCTTGCATTGGTGCATAAGTTGTTGTCTTTAGTTCACCGCTAATTACACAAAAACCGTTAGAGAGTAAAGTTTCGCAAGCAACCCTGGCATTTTTATCTTTTTCGATAATATAATCCAATATGGCATCACTTATCTGATCTGCCATCTTATCGGGATGCCCCTCAGTTACACTCTCGCTAGTAAAAAGATATGAGCTTTTACTCAATTATGAGACCTTACAATCTGGACATTCACCAAAAAAGTTCATATCTGTTTTGGATATATAGTATTGTGTTTCGGTTTCTAAGTTAGACTTCATTGTATCTGCATCAACATATACATCTTCAACTTTACCGCAACTGCTACATATCGCATGAGCATGCTCTTTTTTAGTTATCTCATACTTATTCTTCATACCTACGATCTTTACCTCTTTTAATAGACTTTTTTCTACCATAGCATTAATGTTTTTATACAGAGTTGCTAAAGAGATAGTTGGGAAACTTTTTTTGATATTTTCAAACAAAGTATCAATATCAATATGCCCATACTTATATATCTCTCCAAGTAGAGTGAGTCTTTGAGGCGTGACTTTTAAGTCACAGCTTTTTAATAAATTTACAAAATCCATATTTCTCACTTCCATTTCCATATTTTTGCAAAACTATAATTAAAATATATTTATAATAAGGACTGTTGTATAATTTACTAAAAGAAATTTATTTTCCTTTAATAATTAGTTACTTATAATTCTCAAAGGAAAAAATTTTTCCATTAGTATTTTAATCTTAATCAAAAAGGAGAGTTTATGAAAAAATATGAAACATACAAGTGCCCAAAATGTGGTAATGAAGTTGAGGTTCAACACGTAGGTGGAGGAACTTTAGTATGCTGTGGTGTAGATATGGAGTGTATAACTGAAAATCTTACGGCAGTAAACTTAATGAAAGCATTTGCAGGTGAGTCTCAAGCTAGAAATAAATATGAATTCTTTGCGGATATTGCTTACGAGCAAGGTTATCATAGAATTGCTAGATTCTTACAAGAAGCAGCAGATAATGAAAAATACCATGCAATGGCTGAGTATAAAGCTTATAATAAACTAGTAAACGATTTTGAAATGGATACAACGGCTAAAAACCTTGTATACGCTGCAGAGGGTGAAAAATATGAGCATGAGATCATGTATCCTGAGTTTGAAGAGATTGCTAAAGAGGAAGGTCTAAAAGAGATCGCTAGAATGTTCAAAGCGATTGGAAAAGTTGAAGTTGAGCATGAAAGAGAATATAGAGAGCTTCTTGAAGCACTTGAAGCAGAAGGTTTCTTTGATAGTGAAGAGGAAGAAGAGTGGGTATGTGAAGTATGTGGTCACGTTCATAGAGGTAAGAAAGCACCTGGTGCCTGTCCTTTATGTAGAGTAGATAAAGAGTTCTTCAAAAAAAGAAGTAAAGACGTAACGGTAGGTTAAGGCTAAAATCTCCAAACAAGGGAAACCTTGTTTGGTAACCGCTTATAAGGTTTATAATGGATACTTTTTTAGACTCCAATTATCTTTTTGCTTTTTTATTAACTCTTTTTGCAGGGCTATCTACAAGCTTAGGTGCTGCCTTAGCATTTTTCTCTAAAGAGAAGAACTATACCGTATTATCTTTAGGTATGGGTTTTTCTGCAGGAGTTATGATATATGTATCTTTCGTAGAGATAATAAATAAGTCAAAAGACTCTTTTAGCACAATCTTTTCAAACCCTATAGCAGGTGAGGCAATAGCTTTATTTTGTTTTTTCTTAGGGATTGGACTTAGTGCTTTAATAGATAGATTGATCCCTGAAGATGTTAACCCACATGAACCAAGAAGCGATAAAGAGCTTCAAGAGTTAAAACCTGATAATCAAAACTCCGTATTAACAAGCTCCGCTTTAAGAAGAACAGGACTATTTACGGCTTTAGCTATAGGTATCCACAACTTCCCCGAAGGGTTTGCAACATTTGTTTCATCAATCGAGAGCTTATCTTTAGGGCTTCCAATCGCTCTTGCAATCGCTATACACAATATACCAGAAGGTATGGCAGTATCTCTGCCTATTTATCATGCCACTGGAAATAAAAAGCAAGCATTTTTTTATGCCACACTTTCTGGCTTGGCTGAACCAATTGGCGCTATAATAGGATTTTTCCTGTTGCTTCCTATAATGGGTGATGCAACATTAGGTATCACATTTGGTATAGTTGCTGGGATTATGATATATATATCATTTGATGAGCTTTTACCTGCGGCAAGAGTTTACGGTAATGCCCACACAACAATACTTGGACTTGTAATGGGTATGTTTATAATGTCTTTAAGTCTTGTAGGGTTTAAACTTGTTTAATACTCTTTCTAAGCTCTTTTGGTGTTGAACTGTTCCATTTTTTATAAGCTCTATAAAAACTGCTTACCTCAGAATATCCCAAAAGATAAGAGATAGTAGTATCGTCTAGTTGAGTATTTAATATATAATGTTTTGCAAGTTTCTTTCTTACATTTGTATAGGCTTCTAAAAAACTTTTATTTTCAGCTTTTAGATAGTTTTGTAAAGTTCTTACGCTAAGGTCTAGATTTGATGCTACAAGCTCAACCGTTATCTCTTTAGCTCCTATGTTTTTTAATATCTCTTTTTCAACCATCTTATAGTATGAACTGCTTTGAAGCTCTTGTAGTATTGCATTTGCTTGTGCTTCAAAAAAACCAAGCATTGACGGATTTGCATTATTTACAGGGATATCAAGCTCATCTTTTTTAAAAAATATGGCATTTTCATCTTTCTCATAATATATATTTTTTCCAAAAATCTCTTTATATCTTTTTGAATCGCTTTGTTTAGCATATGAAAAATAGGTAAATGCAGGGATAACTCTAGATCCTAAGATATCAGACAATATCTTTAATATAGCACTTAAATGAACCTCTGCATGAAAACTAGGAACAGGTATATATCTATTGCCGTTTATATAGATCGCAAATTTATAATACTCATCATCCTCTTCAAAATAAAACTTTAAATGCCTGCTGATAAGTATCTGATAGTGGCTAAACTTCTCTATCATCTGTTTTAGATTTTGGGTATTTAATAAAAGATAGCCTAATATTCCCAAAGAGTGATATGATATCGATTCACCTAGATCAAGTGCAAGATTAGGGTTATTGGTTTTTTCCATACAATATCTAAAGATAGCAGATATCTTATAGCTTTTTATATTTTCATTACCAGCTAAGAACTCCTCTTTTAGATCAACAAAATCGAGCATCTCTTTTAAAGATATACCTGTTTTAGCCTCTAAAGCCTTTAATACATATTGAAAAGTAACGCTTGAAACATCAGCCATATTTATCTCTTTCGTAAATTGTCAGTAATTATTCATATAATAGCATAATAAATAAACAATTAATTTTATATAATTGTATAAAAAATATAAGGATAGGTATAATGTGCGGTTGTAATAAAGAGATTAGGGTTGATGAGAGCTATGTAAGCTTTAAAGATATAGATTGTTTTGAGAATGCATGTGCAGTTATAGACAATCTTCTTAGAATATGCAAAAACCCTGAGTATAACAATGCTTACTGGGAAAAATTCATCCCAAAAATCCCAAAAGCATACTACTCTAGAAATCCAAAAGATGATCCTAGCGAGGCTTTACTTTATCTAGTTTGCTCAAACGCTTTTTATATAATTGAGCTTTTTGAGAATGCGGATGATGATGAAGCTATACACGCTTTAGAAAAGTGTGAACAGGAGTGTTGCTAAGCACTAATAGACAAAGGATAATTTTTCTCATCTAATAGTTTCCTTAAAAGAAAAAATTTATTATTTAATAGATAAAGATTTAATTTTTATATAGCTATAATTTTTTCCAATTTAAAACACAAAAAAGGAATTAATATGTTAGTAACTAAAAAAGCTCCTGACTTTACAGCTACAGCTGTACTTGCAGACGGTCAAATTGTTGAAGATTTTAACTTATACGATAACTTAGGTGAGAAGGGTGCTGTACTTTTCTTTTATCCTCTAGATTTTACATTTGTTTGTCCTTCAGAGATCATTGCATTCTCTCATAGAATCGAAGAGTTCACAAGCAGAGGTATCAATGTTATCGGTTGTTCAATCGATTCTCAATTCTCTCACTTTGCATGGAGAGAAACTCCTGTTGAAAACGGTGGTATCGGAAGAATCAAATACCCACTAGTTGCAGACCTTAACAAACAAATTGCAAAAGATTATGATGTACTATTCGGTGAGTCTGTAGCACTTAGAGGATCTTTCCTAATCGATGCTGACGGAACTGTAAGACACGCTGTTATCAACGACCTTCCATTAGGAAGAAACATCGACGAGATGATCAGAATGGTTGATACAATGCTATTTACTAACGAGCACGGTGAAGTTTGTCCAGCAGGATGGAACAAAGGTGACGAAGGTATGGACGCATCAACAGAGGGTGTTGCTAAATATCTTGAGAAAAACGCTGATAAACTATAATAGTTTTTACTGTTTTTATCTAAAGGGAGAGCGTAAAGCTTTTCCTTTTTTTATGCTATAATCACTCTTATGAATGATAAATTAGAATTTAAACTTGACACAAAGACCTTAGAGAACCTAGAGGTTTACTCAAAGCTTTTAGATAAAGATATCAACACCATTTTAAATGAAGCATTATCCCTATACTTTCAAAAAGAGGAAGAGAAACTTATCGCTCAAAACCTAGAGGGGGACAGCGGTATGACAAACCTAGACTTTGATGAGTTTTGGGAAGATGTCGAGATATAAAATGTAACTAAACTGCAACTTTTAAATCATAATATTCCATCAAAATATCAAAAGGAGTTAAATGGGATATTTTAAAAAAGTTAAAAAAGACCAAGAGGTCTATGGTTTAGTTTTCGGCATGGGTGTCGTAAAAAAGGTTTTTGACGATTCATTTTACAAACTAACAGTTGAATTTAAAAACGGTTACGAGGTGCCTTATACGGAAGATGGTATTCCAGGATGGGGTAAATTTAAGCAACAAACTCTATTCTTTAAAGATGATATAGACTTAACTGAATACGATTTTAGTGCAAATACAAAAGTATTGGATGCTAAAAAGATCATCAAACTAAGAGAGAAGAAAAAACTTCAGATAAAACTACCTTCTGGATTATGGTGCGATTGTAAAAAATCGGTAAGAGATTATATGGAAGAGATGTTAGAGAAAGAGAACTTCCATCTATTTAGAAAAAAGAAAAAAGACTAGTTTCCTAGTCCTTTACCTTTTTAATTAGCTCTTTAGCGTTATCTAAAGCGCTCTGGCTGCTTTTCTCATCATAAGTTAATACAACTGCCATTCTTCTGCCTTCATGGCTCTGAGGCTTTCCAAACACTCTTAAATATGAATTCTTTGTAAATAGATCATCTTCTATCTCAATTTCAGGATTAAAAGTATCGTTATTTGATTTATACGCTGCACTTGCACCTGCACCGTAAGTTATAAAATCTAAAGGTAGCCCAAGTACCGCTCTAACATGAAGTGCAAACTCACTTTGAGATTGTGTTATCATGGTTACCATTCCTGTATCGTGTGGTCTAGGGCTTACCTCACTAAAATAAACCTCATCACCTTTTACAAATAGCTCTACACCAAATATACCACGTCCACCAAGACCATCAGTGATCTTTTTAGCGATATCTTCCGCTTTTTTCTTAGCGATTTCGCTCATATCCATTGGTTGCCATGAAAAGATATAGTCACCATCTTTTTGGATATGACCTATAGGTTCACAAAATACTGTCTCTTTTTCATTTCTAGCAGTTAAAAGAGTGATCTCATAATCAAAAGTGATAAACTCTTCAACAATAAGTTCACTTGCATCTCCCCTAGCCTCTTTTGCTATCTCCCATGATCTCTCTAGATCATCTTTTGTTTTAGCAACACTTTGTCCGTGTCCACTACTGCTCATAACAGGCTTTATAACACATGGGAAATTAACAAACTCTGCAGCCTCAACTAGCTCATCAAATGTTGTTACAAATCTATATTTCGATGCAGGAAGATTTAACTCCTCACAAGCAAATACTCTAATATTTTTTCTATTCATTGTTTTATTTACAGCTTCTGCATTTGGTATTACGTTAAAACCTTCTGCTTCAGCTTTAAATAGCGCAGAGATCGATATAGCTTCTATCTCTGGTAAGATAAAATCAGGCTTTTCACGTCTTATTACATCTAAAACCTCATTTTCATTCTTCATATTAATAGTATATGCTTTATTTGCTACAAGTTGTGCAGGAGCGTTATTATAGCTATCTACCGCTATTGTTTCTATTCCCAGCCTTTGTGCTTCTAGAACCACTTCACGCCCAAGCTCACCGCTTCCAAGAAGCAATATCTTTAAAGAGTTTGATTTTAATGGTGCTGTAAACTTCATATGTTTCCTTTGTTTTTATAATATAGATAGTATAAACTATCATTGCTAATATCAGCATAAGGCTCAACCACAGCTTCTTGCGTATCCCCTATTCTTCTTACCGATACCACTTTGCCTACTTTTAATCCTTCAAAAAATATACCGTCCATACCACTGGTTACTACCTCATCACCAACTTCTATCTCAAGCCAGTTTGGTATAAACTTTACCACTATATTTTTTTTATATTTTAAACTATGGGTGATCCCAGGAGCCTTATCTTTACCGATATAAACTGCGTAGTTTGATTTGATATTACCGTTTAAAAGAGCTACAGATTTTCCCTCATCTTTTATAAGTATCCCTGCAGCATAATCATCTACAATAAGTCCGCCTATAGTATCCTCAGTGATATTTATATCCTCAGTATCTATATAAACCTTTGTAAAATCGTTAAACTTAGCATAGGATAGTACCTTTACGGTAAAAAGCTCCTCTGCACTTGTGTTTTGATCTTTAAATGTTACGGTATTATCATATCTGCTTTTTATATCGGTATAAAGATATTTATATTTTTCAAGCTCTTTTATCTCATTATTAAGCTCTTCTATCTTTTTTGATTGTCTAAAATGTTTCTCTATTTTATTTTCTATACTTGTTAGTTTTTCTATATATGCTTGTTTTGTATTATTGAATATCTCAATTGTTTTATTCTTTATCAATTTATCAAAGTTATAATAACTTGATAAACCGATAATGATTAGGAAAAGTACAAAATATGTTTTTTTACTCATTTGAGATTAGTTTTAGTAGTGTATCCTCGTCTAGTACCTTGCTTGTTCCGTATGCAACTGCAAGTAAAGGCTCTTCTGCTACTTTTACAGGAAGTTTAATAATACTTGCTAGGTAAACATCAAGCCCTCTAATAAGTGCTCCACCACCTGTTAAGATAACACCGTTATCAACTATATCACCCGCTAAGTCAGGCGGCATATTCTCTAACACTTGTCTAACTGCACCTGCGATCTCTTTTAAAGGCTCTTTAATAGCGGCTCTTACACCCTCGCTTCCAAGCTCGATTGTTGAAAGAAGTCCAGAGTTTTCTCTACCTTTTACTTTAATAGTAAGCTCTTGATCAAGCTTGATAGCTGTACCGATCTCTAACTTAATTGTCTCAGCAGTTCTCTCACCTATATAAAGGTTATAGTTTTGTCTAACGTATTCCACGATAGCTTTATCAAATCTATCACCCGCTACTTTTATAGACTTGCTGATTACAAGACCACCAAGTGAAGTAACACCAATCTCTGTCGTACCACCACCGATATCAACAACAACATAACCGTCTGGATCACTTACAGGGATTCCTGCACCGATAGCTGCTGCCATTGGCTCTTCAACCAAGAACACCTCTCTTGCACCTGCACTAAGAGCTGATTCTTTAACCGCTTTTCTCTCAACTTGTGTAATACCATGAGGGATACAGATTATTATCCTAGGTCTAACAAAAGATTTTCTTTGATGCGCTTTTTCAATAAAATATCTGATCATTCTCTCTGTCATCTCAAAGTCAGCGATTACACCGTCTTTCATTGGACGAACAGCTTGGATATTTAAAGGGGTTTTCCCTATCATCTGTTTTGCTTCTTGACCAACTGCAAGTATCTTATCTTTACCGTATCTATCGTGCTGAACAGCAACAACTGAAGGCTCGTTGATTATAATCCCCTGCCCTCTTACGGAAACAATAGTGTTTGCCGTACCAAGGTCTATCGCCATGTCGTTAGAAAATAAACCTATAACCTTATCTAAAATCATTTATGCCACCTTTTCCTCTTTAGTTTTTTCAACCATCTCTTTTGTAATTGTGATCTTTTCTCCGCTTAGATCAGGAAGATCATACATAAAATCAAGCATGATATCTTCTAAAATAGATCTAAGTCCTCTTGCACCTGTTTTTCTCTCAATAGCCTTTTTTGCTATCGCTTTTAAAGCATCCTCATCAAACTCTAAGTCAACCTTATCCATTTTAAATAGTTTTACATACTGTTTTACAAGTGCATTTTTTGGTTGTGTTAAAATATGAACCATATCATCTTCTGTTATCTCATTAAGAGTTGCAACCATATGAAGCCTACCAATAAGCTCAGGTATTAAACCGTATTTTACAAGATCATCAGGTTCAACAAGACTTATTAGTCCATCTTGTTCTGTTTTACCCTTTTTCTTTTGGTTAAAACCTAAAGCGTTGCCCCCTTGTCTTTTCTTGATGATCTCATCAAGTCCATCAAATGCACCGCCGCAGATAAATAAAATATTTGTTGTATCTATCTCTATAGCTTCTTGACCTGGATGTTTCCTTCCACCCTTAGGTGGAACATTTACCAAACTTCCCTCTACTATTTTAAGCAAAGCTTGTTGAACACCCTCACCACTTACATCTCTAGTGATAGATCTATTCTCGCTCATTCTTGCAATTTTATCTATCTCATCGATAAAGATGATCCCTTTTTGAGCTTTTTTCACATCACCATCTGCAGCTTGAATAAGTCTTGTAACAACATTTTCAACATCATCACCCACGTACCCTGCTTCTGTTAAACTTGTAGCATCTGCAATAGCTAAAGGAACATCAAGATATTTAGCAATAGTTTGAGCCAATAAGGTTTTACCGCTTCCTGTTGGTCCTATTAAAAGCACATTTGATTTATTTAGTTCCGTATCATCATCTTCAAGATCTTTAAATATTCTTTTATAGTGATTGTATACAGCTACCGATAACACTTTTTTTGCTTTATTCTGCCCTATTACGTAGTTATCAAGTATCTCTTTTAGTTTTGAAGGGGCAAGAGGTTCAACTACCTCTTTATTTTCCGTTTCAATATTTTCACTCTCTAGAGTTATATCCTCACCTTGATGTTGAGATATTATCTCATAAGCTGATTTTGCACAGCTTTTACATATGGTTGAGTGATCTCCTGAGATTATAGGATTTTCTGCACTATCTTCTATACCGCAGAAATCACAAACAACTTTCTTATCCACAAAGATTCCTTTTAATGTTTTCTTTCAAAAGGGATTCCCCTTTTGGTTTCCAATACAAATTTGGCCATAGCTTTAACATATTCATTATTTGTACCGTTTAATAGCTCATTTGCCGCTTCATCAAGCGCTTTACCTGAGGTAAACAAACTTTTATACGCATTTTTAATCGCATCAATATCTGTACGATCTTTCATACGACGTCTTAAGCCGTTGATATTAAGCCCTCTTAAGACTGCCCTGTTGCCTTCAGCTAAACAAAATGGAGGTATATCTTGTATAACGATAGCTCCACCGCCGATCATTACTCCATCACCTATCTTTACGAACTGATGAATAGCACTCATCCCTCCGATAACAACATTTGAGTCAACCTCAACATGACCTGCTACCGCGCAAGAGTTCGCTACTACGATATTATCTTTAAATATACAATCATGCCCGATATGAACATGCCCCATATAGAGTGAATCGTTACCAAGTTTAGTAACTCCCCCTCCACCTTGGGTTCCAGGGTTGATAAGAGTATGCTCCCTTATCTTATTTCTATCACCTATTATAAGCTCAACATCTTCGCCGTTAAACTTTAGATCTTGAGGGATAGAACCAAGTACTGCATGGGAGAATATCTGATTATCTTTACCGATAGTGGTTTTACCCTCTATCAATACATGCGTAGAGATAACCGTACCATCTCCAATTGTTACATCAGGTCCAATTACACTATATGCTCCAACTTTAACATCTTTTCCGATCTTCGCATTTTTATCTATTATTGCAGTTGGATGTATTAAGCTCATACTATACCTACTTATCTACGATCATCGCTTTTAATTCAGCTTCTGCTACAAGATTATCGTCAACGTAAGCTTTACCGCCTAATACAATAAGAGTACCTCTTAGTTTAAGAACCTCAATCTTATACTCTAGTTTATCTCCTGGTCTTACAGGGTGTCTAAACTTAGCTTTATCGATACTCATAAAATACATAACTTTTTGTTGAAGCTCTTCAAGGGTCATACCGCCGCTTTTAAATGCAATGATTCCTCCAACTTGTGCCATCCCCTCTAAGATCATTACACCAGGATATATTGGGTGCCCTGGGAAATGTCCTTGAAATACGGGCTCACTTATAGATACATTTTTATATGCATGTATAAACTTACCCTCTTCCATATCCACAACTCTATCTACTAGAAGAAACGGAAATCTATGAGGAAGTATCTCTTGAATTTGCATTACATCGATCATATGTTTTTACCTTACTTTAAATTTGTAGATATTTTATCTAAATAAAAATTTAAAAGTGTTTAGGATAACTTATAATAGATATCAAATGGAACTAATTTGTATTATCTAATATTGCCTATGCAATAGTATTTTTTATAATAGAGGCAACTTTTTTAGAGCTTCCCTCTTTTAGATATTCTCTAAGCTTTTTACTTTGTTCTAAAAAGTGTTTTCTATCCATTTGCAAATACTCGTTTAAAAGGTTTTGAGAAGTCACCGTATCTTGAACAAACTCTTTATGAAGTTCATTTTCACCCATCTTATCAAAGAAGATATTTGCTAAACCTATATGTTTTAGTTTTACTAGTTTTGAACCTATAAAATAATCAATTGGGTCGGCAATATAGCTTAATACAAAAGGGGTTCCTATAAGTGCCGCTTCTAGGGTTGCCGTTCCACTGCAAATAAAAGCAAACTCTGCATCAACTAAGGAGCTATTTGTATCGTTAGATATATTAAACATCGATAGATCACCGTAGTTCTCATCTATATAGTTTTGATCAAATTTTGACGGGATAACTATAATTCTCTCTTTATCTTTTATCTCTTTTGCCAACTCTTTAAATACAGGCATATTTGATCGTATCTCTTTTTTCCTGCTTCCTGGCATAAAAACTATTTTACCACTTTTGGTTATACTATCTTTAAACATAGTAAGCTCATCCAATAAAGGATGCCCTACATACTCTATCTTTTCTTTATCGTTGTAGTAGTCTTTTTCAAAAGGTAATATTGAACACAACTTATCGCAATATCTCTCTATCTTTGGAATTCTTCCTTTTTTCCATGCCCAAGCTTGAGGTAAGATATAGTATATGATCTTTTTTTCAGGATATTGTTTTTTTATCTTTTTTGCTAAGGGAAGATTAAACCCTGAACCATCTATTAGTAAAACCACATCTGCATCTTTTGCAAGCTTTGCCATTTGAGTATTTAATCTAAGTAAAAAAGGTAGTTTTTTAATTGCATCGACAAAACCCATAACAGCTGTTGTACTTAGATCATAAGTGGGTTTTCCGTATCTTGAATCAAATATCCCTAAAAGCTCACAATCATCTATATGTTTTAAAAGCTCCCCTAGATGTAAGTTCGCAGAGGTCTCTAGTGCGCTTACAAGTATTTTCATATTATCACCTCTTTTACATCCTCATATATAACACTATCTAGCTCTATTTCATATTTTCCTGTTTGTATCTTATCTAAAACTATAATCGTTGATATATCATACTTAGAGCATGTTAGTTTCTCTCTTAATTCCATCTCATCTTTAACTTCAGGTGTATTATAGATCAACTCTAAAACCGTATTATAGTTTGTATTTAAATACATATTAAAAGTATCTATTGTGATTATCTTTACCTCATCTCTATTTAAATGGGATATCCCTTTAAACTCAAAATCTATCCTACCGCTTACTTTTTTTGTTCTTAATGTTGAAAAGAAAAGTATATATGAGGGCAGGGTGGTCTTATCCACACTAACCTTTCCATAAAGCAATCTATAGTTTAAAAACCTGCGTTTTACGATCTTATATTTTTTATTATCTGCTTCAAGTCTATTTCTTGTTTTATAAACTCTTATTCTCTCTTCAATCGACTCAGGAAGTACTTGCTGTGATATGGGACTCATCATCTCATCCATTAACTTATTTTGCTGCTCCCTTTGTTTGCTTAGTGCAAATAAACATCCACAATAGTTTTGTCTATATAAAGAGTTCTCTTTCACTGCATTTGCCTGCAGCTGCATACCATTGCCAGCTCTATAATCTTTAAATATCCACTTTATATCATCAGATTCGAGTTTTTCTCCGATATTAGTTAATTTATCTTGCGATTTTTTAGGTGAGATGAGTAGGGTGGTCGTAAAACTTTTTTCCCCTAACTCTTTTGCTTTTTGAAATGTTCTATTTAATCTCTCTTCAAAACATACCGTGCAGCGCTCACCCTTTTCTGGCTCATCTTCCAAGCCTTTTACAAGAGCTAACCACTCTTCAAGGTTATACTCCTCTTCAATAAGTTCAATACCAAGCTTGCTACAACTATACTCTACATCTAAAAGACGAAGTTTATATTCACTATATGGGTGAATATTGGGATCATAGAAATATCCTATAAGTTTTTCTTGTGGATACTCCTCCCTTAACTTCTCTAAAAAATAGTGGCTGTCAACTGAACAGCATATATGTACAAGCACTTGTCTTCCTCAACATTTTATTTGTAAAATTATAGTAGAATCATCTTTATGTATAGATTTTATATTTTAATGATCTCTTTATTGTTCTTTAACGGTTGTGGATCAAAAACACTAAACTATTCATCGACTGCTACCATACTTATCAAGTCTCCCAATATGAAATTTTATGATAAAGGCTTTATCAAATATTTTGATGATCATATTGATCTAGAGATATTAAGTGCAGGGCAGAGTGTACTAAAACTAAAAGTGTACAATGATGAGATATGTAAAGACTCTTTAAGATGTATATCATCAAAAGAGTTTAATGAACTTTATTTAAATAAAAACTATAAAGATGATTTTTTAATGAAACTACTCTCAAAAAATGATAAAATCATACAACATAAAGATAACGATATTTTCATAAAAATTATAAAGGATTAAAATGGATAAGTACGTAGGTGCACACGTAAGTGCGACCGGTGGAGTATTTAATGCACCCTTAAACGCTATGGCGATAGGTGCTAAAGCTTTTGCACTATTTACTAAGAACCAAAAAAGATGGGATGCAAAACCTTTTGATAATAAAACACTTGATCTATGGTTTGAAAACCTAGAGAAAAGCGGTATAAAACCAAAACATATTTTACCACACGACAGCTATCTTATAAATCTAGGGCACCCTGAAGAGGAGAAGCTTATCAAAAGTAGAGAAGCGTTTATAGATGAGATGCAAAGGTGTGAGATATTGGGTTTAGATAGGTTGAACTTTCATCCTGGAAGCCATTTACAAAAGTTCTCTAAAAGAGCAGAGGACTATAATGATCTAATTTACAGTGCAGAGCTAGAGTGTTTAGAGATTATCGCCGAATCGATAAATATAGCACTAGATAAAACATCAGGAGTAACTGCTGTAATAGAGAATACGGCAGGGCAGGGTACAAACCTTGGTTATAAATTTGAACACTTAGCTTATATTATAGATAAGATCGAAGATAAAAGTAGAATAGGGGTTTGTATAGATACCTGCCATATGTTTACTGCTGGATATGATATAAGAACAAAAGAGGCTTATGAAAAGACTTGGAACGAGTTTAATAAAGTGGTAGGTTTTGAATACTTAAAAGGGATGCATATTAATGACTCAAAACCTGTTCTTGGAAGCAGGGTGGATAGACATCATAGTTTAGGTGAGGGTGAGATAGGCTGGGATGCATTTAACTTTATAATGAATGATCCTAGAATGGATGATATCCCTTTGGTTTTAGAAACGATTGATGAGACGATCTGGGATAAAGAGATCGAAACCATGTATAGTTTTATAGGATAGTAAATGTCAAAAAGTGTAATTGAGTTTATAAGATCTGAAGATTTAAAATCTTTAGATATCTTTTTACAACTAAAATGTTCTTTGGATGAAGCAAAAATTCTTCAATATATGACTAAACAATATATTATCGGTAACGATAGCTTAATGGTCGTAGATATATTATCTGAGTTTTATGACTCAAATACCTATGAACACCTTCAAAAAATAGACCTTGTTAAAAGTCTTTTAGAGCTTGGATGGGTTGTGGGAAATAACTTTCACCATATAAAACTAAATGAGATATCAAACCTTGAGCTGATAAATACATCGGTCTCACTTAGTATATCTTTTCTAAAACTTATAGAGGAGGGGAGTTTAGAGTTTGAACTTCCTGAGGTTAAAAAATATAACGATCATCTAGAGTATCTTCAAGATCAATTCTTTAAGATCGATCTAGCACAAAAGCTTAATATTATAAAGCATAATTTTGATGACAACTCTCCAAATACAAATAGATTAAAATCAAAACTAATGCTTTTGGATAATCGTATTAAAGAGAGAGTTGCTGTAACAGATACGGGAATTATGCTTGAGAGCTTCTTTAAAGAGCATGATCTAAGTGATAAAGAACAGATGATATTCCTTACTCTTTTAAAAGAGGAGTATGCTGGTGGAGACGAACAGTTTAGGGATATGAACTCTTTAATCAACTTGATATCAAATGATGATTATGAGAAGATAAAGCATAGATCTTTACTTGAAGAGAGCTCAAAGCTTCTCTCAAACAACCTTTTAGATTATGATGAGATGCTTACACCTTTTGGAGGGATCACTAGAAACTTTTATATACCAGATGAGATACTTTACAAGATATCACATCCTGTTAAAAAACAAACAAGACAAAGAAAAGTTAAGCTAGATAAACTGATCCAAGAGCAAAACACTTTTGAGCTTGTACATACAAAAAAAGCTCTAGATGATATTGTTTTAAATCCAAAAACAAGAGAGATATTAAATAGTCTAATTGCCCAAATGGATAAGGATGTTATCAATAGATTAAAAAAATGGGGTATAAAAGATAAGAAAAAAGGTATCGACTCCAAGATCATATTTTATGGTGCAGCTGGTACAGGAAAAACTATCACATCTCTAGCTTTAGCAAACTCACTAAAAAGAGAGATCATAAGCTTTGATTGTAGCAAGATACTATCTATGTATGTAGGGGAGAGTGAAAAGAACGTTCGAGGTATCTTTGATAAATATAAAGAGCTTGTAGATAAATCAAAAACAGAACCTATACTTCTTTTAAATGAAGCAGATCAGTTCTTAAGCAGTAGAACAAGTGATGCCGTTAGCGGAAGTGATAAGATGCATAATCAGATGCAAAACATCTTTTTAGAGCAAATAGAGAGGTTTGACGGCATTTTAATAGCTACTACAAACCTTCTTGAGAATATAGATAAAGCGTTTTCAAGAAGATTTAACTATAAAATAGAGTTTGAAAAACCAAATAAAGAGCAAAGAATCACTCTTTGGAAAACACTTATCCCAAATAAACTTCCAATATCTGATGATCTAGATTTTGAAAAACTAGCCGAACATAATTTAACAGGTGGACAGATTGAGATGGTTATAAAAAATACAGCATATGAGATGGCTGTAAATGATGATCCAATTTTTACTACCGAAGTTTTTATTTCACAAATAGAAAAAGAGAAAAAATCTATGTTTGATAGTGATAAATCTGTAGGATTTTTATCTTAAATTTTAGAGATGTTTCCCGTGAAACATCTCTACTTTATTATCTTTTTATCCAATAAATATTCAGTCAATCTCTTCATAGCTTCATTATGATTTTTAATAAAGTCTTGATGTGCTTCTTTATTACAATAGTTAGTAACTATGAATATACCGCCTATTTCTATATCAAACTCTTTAGCAACTTGCAATAAAGAATAGAACTCCATATTCTCTATCTTGATATTGTGTTTTAAAAAATCTTGAGCAATATCAAAGTTTGTAGATATATAATTTGATGAGTTTACTATTGTTTGATCTTTAACTATTTGTGTCTCAGAACTTAAAACATTATCTAAAGGGGTATAAGAATCATTACTTAAAAAAGAGAGTTCTATATTTGATGAACTTGATGATTCTACAATATCAAATATATTATACTCATCTGTATAGCTTCCTGCCGTACCAATAAAAAGTAAAAAATCTGGTTTATCTAAAAGAGCTAGTCTTGTTAAGTTGATAGCCGTTTCTATTAACCCTACACCAATAGGGTGAGCAAATGAAAAAGTTTCGTTTCTACCGGCACAAAGTATCATCACTTTTGCCCTATAGCAATGAATATATCGTAGTTTTTATCCTCTTTATTTACAGTATGAAGAGTTTCAACTACAATATTTTTTAAGCCATTCTTCTCAAAGATATCAAATACTTTTTCTTTATCAAAACCAAAATGCTCAACTCCTGTATTATCTGAATGAAAAGAGCCATCCTCAATTTCTAGATCAGCTATAGCAATATATCCATTTTGTTTTAATCCCTTAGAGAGTTTTGATACAAACATATCTATATCTTTTATATGGTGCATTGTCATATTTGTAACGATAAGATCAAAGCTATTCTCTTTAATATCATCGTTATTGATATCATGAAGTTGTGAATCTATATTGTCGTATCCAAGTTGATTTACCTTTTGGTTAAAGCGTTCTATCATACCGCTGCTATAATCCATACCGATAATACTCTTTACCTTATCTTTAAACCCAAAAGATACAAGCCCGCTTCCACAGCCATAATCAAGTAGATCAAGTTCTGTAATATCTTTATCGATTTTTGATATTATCCCATCAACAAACTCCATAGCGTTTTGAACACGCATAGGTTTGCTATCCCACTCTTGAGCCAATCTATCAAATCTCTCTAACATCTTATAACCTTACTGGAATACCGTTTTGATCTAGATACCTTTTTAGATCCATTATATCTATCTCTTTAAAGTGAAATATTGATGCAGCTAAAGCAGCTTCTGCTCCACCTTTAGTAAATGCATCTTTTATATGCTCCATAGTTCCTGCTCCACCACTAGCAATAACAGGGATATCTACGGCATTACTTATCTGAGAAGTTATATCTAGCTCAAATCCAGTCTTTGCACCGTCTGTATCCATAGAGGTTAAAAGTATCTCACCTGCACCTCTATTATAAACCTCTTTTGCCCAAGTTAAAGCATCTAGTCCTGTATCTTCACGTCCACCTTTTACAAAAACATGGTATGTTCCGTCAGGTACTTTCTTAACGTCTATAGCAACAACGATACATTGACTACCAAACCTTTTAGCACCTTCGTTTATAAAGTCAGGATTTACAACCGCACTAGAGTTTACACTTACTTTATCGCAGCCTACGTTAAGTAGATTGTAGATATCTTCTAACTTTCTTATTCCGCCGCCAACCGTTAAAGGGATAAAAACCTCCTTGGCAACTTTTTTTACAACATCAACTATTGTATCTCTACCCTCATGGGATGCTCCGATATCAAGAAAAGTGATCTCATCTGCACCCTCATTATTATATCTTTTGGCAACCTCTACAGGATCTCCTGCATCACGAAGTCCTACAAAGTTCACTCCCTTAACGACCCTGCCATTATCAACATCTAAACAAGGTATAATTCTTTTTGCGAAATAACTCATATTTTTATTCTTTAAAGTAAATTTTTTGAAATCTTATCAAATACTAAGTTAATATCATATATAATCTAACTCCTAATGATTAAGGCTAAAAAAAAATTTGGACAAAACTTTTTAAAAGATGAACATATAGTTCATAGGATCATCGAAGCGATTCCCAACAACAATAATCATATTGTAGAGATTGGGCCTGGCTTAGGTGATTTGACGAAACATTTAGTCAAATGCAAAGAAGTAACTGCTTATGAGGTAGATACTGATCTGTATGAGATCTTACAAAATCAATTTACAGATCCAATCCGTGATGGCAAACTTGAGATAGTACTAGGTGACGTACTAGATAAGTGGAAACATCAAAAAAGTTTACATAATGGCAAATATGATCTAATTGCAAACTTGCCATACTATATCGCGACAAATATAATATTAAGAGCGATTGAAGATACTAACTGTGAATCTATCCTAGTGATGGTTCAAAAAGAGGTCGCAGAAAAGTTTGCAGCAGACCCGTTGAATAAGAACTATTCATCATTGGCTGTTATATCTGATCTGGTTTCACGTGAAACAAAGGTTTTATTCGATGTTCCACCTGAATCTTTTGATCCTCCCCCTAAAGTAACTTCATCGATTCTTTTTATTAAAAAAGATATGAATATATCGTTAGAGAATAGTTTTAAAGAGTTTCTACGGATCTGTTTTACTCAGCCAAGAAAGATGCTTAAAAAAAATCTATCATCAAAATACGATAAGAATATTCTCTCTTCTATATTTGAAGAGCTAGATATAGTAGAAACTATCAGACCTCATGAACTAAGTGCCTCTTTGTATAACCTTCTATATGAAAGGGTAAAAATTAATGGAAGTAATAACAACAGAAGTAAGTGAAGTAAAAAAAGAAACAGTTAAAGAGGCGCCGTCAAAACAAAACGGAACAACAAAGGAATCTTCTCAAAAACCAAGACCTCCTAGAAGAAGAAACAATAACAATAAACAAAAAAAGATACCAACAAGTACAGGAAAAGGCTGGACTACAGACCTTAAAAAATCTTTCCAAATAAATGATAAGATTCATAAAGATAGATTAAACCCGCACAATAAACTAAACCATAACTCTACAACAAAGATCAAGATCACTCCACTTGGTGGACTTGGTGAGATCGGTGGAAATATTATGGTTCTTGAAACAGAAACCTGTGCAGTTCTTATAGATGTGGGGATGAGTTTCCCTGATGATAATATGCACGGTGTTGATATCCTTATCCCAGATTTTTCATATATTAGAGAGATCAAAAAAAAGATAGCAGGTATTGTTATTACCCACGGTCACGAGGATCATATTGGTGCTATGGCTTATCTATTTAAAGAGATGCAGTTTCCTGTATATGGAACAGCACTTCCTTTAGAGATGATAGGTTCAAAATTTGATGAGCATAAGATGACAGAACATAGATCTTATCTAAGAGCAATACAAAAAAGAATGCCAATTAAGATAGGTGAGTTTGAGATAGAGTGGATGCATATCACTCACTCGATCATCGATGCTTCTGCATTAGCTATTAAAACAGATGCAGGTGTGATACTTCATACGGGTGACTTTAAGATAGATCATACACCTATAGATGATTATCCGACTGATCTTCATAGAATAGCTTATTATGGAGAAAAAGGTGTTCTAGCATTGCTTAGTGATTCAACAAATTCTCACTCTGCCGGATTTACAAAAAGTGAAAAAACAGTAGGTCCAACTTTTGATAATATTTTCTCAAAATCTAAGGGTAGGGTGATAATGTCTACATTTAGCTCAAATATCCATAGAGTTGCACAAGCTATTGAGCATGGTTTAAAATATGGTAGAAAAATATGTGTTATCGGAAGATCTATGGAGAAAAACCTAGAGAATGCCATGAACCTAGGATATATAAAATTTCCAAGAGATAAGTTTATTGACGCACATGAAGTAAATAAGTATAACGATAAAGAGATCTTGATTGTAACTACAGGAAGTCAAGGTGAGCCTATGAGTGCACTTTATAGAATGTCTATCCATGAGCATAGACATATTAAGATCAAGCCGGGCGATCAAGTGATACTTTCTGCTAAAGCTATTCCTGGAAATGAGGGAAGTGTATCAGCTATCATCAACCATCTATTAAAAGCAGGAGCTGATGTAGCATATCAAAACTTTAGCGAGATACACGTAAGTGGTCACGCAGCACAAGAGGAGCAAAAATTAATGCTTCGTCTTGCAAAACCAAAGTTCTTCTTACCTGTTCACGGTGAGTATAACCACGTTGTTAGACATAAGCAAACTGCTATTGACTGTGGTGTATTTGAGAGAAATGTATATGTTCTAAGTGACGGTGAACAGATTGAACTTACATCAAAATATCTTAAAAAAGTTAAAACAGTTAAAACAGGTAAAGTGTATGTTGATAATATGCTAAACCATAAGATATCTGATGATGTTGTTATAGATAGACAAACTATGGCAAACGAAGGTGTTGTTATGATCGTAGCACAAGTTAATGAAAATGATAGAAAAATAGTAGATAGACCACATGTAAAATCGTTTGGTCTAGTACCGGATAAACAAGATAGAAACTTCTCAAAAGAGATAGAGGATCTACTATCTACATTCTTAGCAAATGCAAAACCTGGGGTTCTTAAAAACAATAGAGCTTTAGAGGATGAGATTAGAAAAGTGGTAAGAAAACACTGCCTAAGAAAATATAAAAAATATCCAATGATCGTACCAACTCTATTTGTTCAATAAGGATAAAATATGAACTTTACACAGATTGCAAAAGAGGTTTTGCTTACAGAAGCAAAAGAGCTTGAGATAGCTTCAACAACAAATATCTCTGATAGTATTGAAAAAGCTGTAGAGCTTATAGTAAAGTGTAAAGGTAAACTGATCATTACTGGTGTTGGTAAGTCTGGTCTTGTAGGTTCTAAAATAGCAGCAACTATGGCAAGTACAGGTACAAGCTCATTTTTCCTACACCCTACAGAAGCTATGCACGGTGATCTTGGTATGATAGGAAAAGATGATATCGTATTAGCGATAAGCTATAGTGGAGAGAGTGAAGAGCTAATTCAAATACTTCCCCACTTAAAAAGGTTCGATATCCCTTTAATATCGATGGCAAACAATGAAAACTCTACCCTTGCTAACTATAGTGATATATTTATCTCTATAGCGATAACAAAAGAGGCTTGCCCTTTAAATGTAGCACCAACTTCATCTACAACTTTAACAATGGCACTAGGTGATGCCTTAGCTGTTTGTTTAATGTATAAACGTGAATTTAAAAAAGAGGATTTTGCATCGTTTCACCCTGGTGGAAGTTTAGGGAAAAAACTTTTTGTAAAAGTATCTGATCTTATGAGAAGTGAAAATCTACCTATTGTTTCACGAGGAACATCTTTAAAAGATGCAATTGTAACAATGAGCGAGGGTAGACTTGGAAATGTTATAATCACAGATGATGATAGAAAAGTTCTAGCAGTTTTAAGTGACGGTGATCTAAGACGTGCCTTACTTAAAAAAGATTTCTCAATGGATTGTGATGTATTGGATATAGCCACAAAAGATCCAAAAACAATAGATACAAAAGAGCTTCTTGCTAGTGAAGCTTTAGAAGTGATAGAAAACTATAAGATACAACTTCTATTGCTAACAGATGATAAGAATAGATTAGAAGGCGTTGTACATATACACGACCTTATTGAAGCAGGAATAAAATGAAAAAAGAGAATGAAGAGATAGAGGTCGTAAGGCTAAATAAATTTATCTCCCACAATACTAAGTATAGTAGAAGAGAAGCTGACCAACTTATCCTTGATGGAAGAGTTACCGTAAACGGCCAAGATGTTGTTGATGCAGGTATGAAGGTTCAAGCTAAAGTTGATAAAGTATCAATAGACGGTAAAAAAGATATCTGGGTAGAGGAAAATAAAATACCTACCGTAATCGTTTATAATAAGCCCAAAGGGGAGTTAGTAACTAAAAAAGACCCTCAGGGTAGAAGAACTATTTATGACACCTTAGGGGCTAAGTATATGCATTTTATGCCTATAGGTAGACTTGACTTCTCAAGTGAAGGTGTACTTTTACTATCTGACTCGGTAGAAATTGTAAATGCATTGATGCATTCAAATCTAGAAAGAGTCTATAAGATCAAGATAAACGGCCCGATAACAAAAACTATGTTAAATGCAATGCAAGAGGGTGCAGAGATAACAAATACAAAAGCGGGTGCCCATAAAGACACAAAGATAATCAATATGACCTTTGCTCCTTTTTTAGGTTTTCAGATACAAAAGAACGATAGAAGTTTCTCAAAACTTAAAGTAGCTATTGCAGAGGGTCAAAATAGAGAGCTAAGAAGATTTTTCTCACATTTTGGTGCAGAGGTTTTAGATCTAAAGCGTATTGAGTTTGGTGGGATCTCACTAAACAATCTTCCTACGGGAAAATCAAGATTTTTATCACGTGAAGAGTATAGAGACTTAAGAGCATATATTAAAGAGATGAAAAAATCCTAACTAAGATATATTTGATCTTTTAAGTCTACTTATCATATTATCGCTTCATCAATAAGACTATATTATTATAAAGGTTGTAAGATTTGCTCGCTAATATATTAAGACCAAAATCCTTAGATACATTTATTGGTCAAAAAGATATTATAGGAAAAGATAAACCTTTATATAAGTTGATACAAAACAAAGATATCCCGCACCTTTTTTTTTACGGTAAACCTGGAACAGGAAAAACAACTTTAGCAAAGATCATAGCAAATGAGCTTGGATTTACATACTATTATTTTAATGCTACCACGGTTAAAATCGATGATATTAGAAAAGTGTTCAAAAACCATGAAAACTCATTGTTAAAACCAGTTATCTTTATAGATGAGGTTCATAGACTAAGCAAGAACCAGCAAGAGGTTCTTCTTCCTATTATGGAAAACTATTCGGCCGTTATTATAGGCGCTTCTACAGAAAATCCTTTTTATACATTAACCTCGGCAATTAGATCAAGAGGTTTTTTATATGAGTTTAAACCCCATACAAAAGATGATATGTATGATGTTTTAAAGCAAGTAGAAGAGCATCTAAATATAAATTTAGAAGATGGGGTGAAAGAGTATTTAATCTCTAGTTCAAACGGTGATGCAAGAGCTATGATAAACCTAATAGATTTTAGCTATAAAGCAGATAAAAGCCTAAGCATAGATACCGTAAAAGCTTTAAGAGATAGAGCGTTAAATGACGGAACAAGTTCTAGTGACACACATTATGATCTAGCAAGTGCCATGATAAAATCCTTACGTGGAAGTGACGTAGATGCAGCACTTTATTATCTAGCAAGACTTATAGACGGCGGAGAACAGATAGAGTTTATAGCTAGACGTTTAGTGATCTTTGCAAGTGAAGATATAGGAAATGCAAATCCAAATGCACTAAATCTTGCTGTTAGTACAATGACAGCTGTATCAAAGATAGGCTATCCTGAGGGTAGAATTATACTAGCACAATGTGCAGTGTATCTAGCATCTTCACCTAAGTCAAATAGTTCATACAATGCAATAAATAAAGTTTTACAACAAATAAAAAATGGTACAATCTTAGAGATACCACAAAATATAAAAGATAACGCTATAGGCTATAAGTATCCTCATGACTTTGGAGGATGGGTAGAGCAGACTTATCTAAAAGAGGATCTAGATATATATAGATCGAACGGTATCGGTTTTGAAAAAACATTAGATGAATGGCTAAATAAATTAAAGGGGAATTAGTGGAATACTATACTTGGGTCTTAACATTTCATATTATGGCAGTATTATCGTGGATGGCAATGCTTTTTTATATGCCTAGACTTTTCGTTTATCACGTGGAACATAAAGATAAACCTGATTTTGTAGAGGTTATAAAGATACAAGAGGATAAGATCTATAGAGTTATAGGAAAACCTGCTATGTGGGCAACAATACTAAGTGGAGCTTTTATGCTGTATCTAAATCCCGATATACTTTCAGCTGAAGCAGGAGGATGGATGCATGCAAAGCTTTTATTTGCCGCAATACTTATAGGATATTCCTATTCACTAGATTATTATAGAAAAGAGTTACTTGAAGACAAATATACGAAAAGCGGTAATTTCTTTAGAGCTTACAATGAGATACCGACTATCTTATCTTTACTTATAGTAGCTTATGTTATCACCAAAACATTTTCTATCCTTTTTACCCTTATCACTTTATCATTAGGTGCATTTATAGTTTATAAGGTATTTCAACAAAAACCAAAAAGCGATACTAAAGAGGTATAGATGAGTTTTGAGAAATATTATGTAATAGATACCAATATAGTCTTAGAAGATGCTACAAACCTATTTAAACTAAGCCAAAACAGCAAAAACCTAGTAGTGATGCCTGAGACAGTTCTAGATGAAATAGATACCAAAAAAAGCGGTTTTGAAGAGATAAATTTTCAAGCTAGAGAGTTTGCAAGAATTATAGAAAATGCAAAAACAGTAGAGAAGTATGAGATAAAAAAATATAAAATAGTTAGGTTAGAGATAGAAGGCACTGATAAAACAACCATCGATATAATCTCAAAATCAAAATATAAAGCAAAATCAAAAGATGTTGCGGCAAATATTTATAATGATAGAAAGATTTTAGAGATCGCATCCTTTGCAAATACATATTATGATAAAGAGATTATCTTTTTATCTTTAGATAGTATGGCAAAAACAAGAGCTGTCTCACTTGATCTTTGTGTAGATTCTTTAAAAGGAAGCGATAAACATAACCAATTTAACTATGAGTTTGAAAAATATATCGAGATACCTTTTGATGAGATTGAAAATCTACAAAGTAAAGATATTACAAATATTGACACAAATTACAATACATATAACTTTTCGTATAATTTTAAGGTTAAAGACTCAGATCAGATCATATTAGCTTCCGTGCAAAACGGTAAAGTAGATATACTAGATGAAGATGAGCTAAGAAATCAGATCATTACACCTCTAAACAAAGAGCAACTATTTTTCTCTAATGCGATTCTTAGCCCTTATTACAACGTACTTATAGTTGAAGCAAAAGCGGGAAGCGGTAAAACACTTTTAGCTCTTAGCGGTGCTATTAAGCTTATTAGACGCAAAGAGTATCAAAGGGTTATATATATTAGAAACTCTATTGAATCACTTGATCGCGGTGAAGATGTGGGTTATCTACCTGGGCTTGAAGAGAAGTTTAAGATATACAACCACCCTCTAATGGATAGTTTAGACTATATTGTTAGAACCGAATATAAAAAGAAAAAAGCTAGTAAAAAAGGTTATAAAGAGCTTGAAGATGAAGATGTTCAAATAAGAGTTGATGAGGTTATCAAAAAATACTCTATAGAAACAATGTGGGTAGGAGAGATGCGTGGACGAACCCTTAGCAATGCCATCGTTATAATCGATGAAGCACAAAATATGAGCAATAAGACCATGCAGATGGTTCTTTCACGTGTTGATAGTAGTTGTAAAGTTATAATTCTAGGTAGTAACAAACAAATAGATAACTTCTATGTAAATAAACACACCAATGCATTAACAACACTGTTAAACTCTACTAAAAACAAAACAGAATATGTAAATGTATTCGCAATAAAACTCAAAAAAGTATTAAGGGGACCAATTACCGAATGGGCAGAGTCACTATTTACTAAAAAATAATATTACTTTTACTAATAGTGATAAAATAATAATTATAATAAAAAATAATATTATATTCATTCATTTTTAAAATACTCTTCTATATAATTCATATTATTCATCATTTTTAAAAGGTATAGTATGAAAAAAGTATTAGTTCTTTGTACGGGAAACTCTTGCAGATCGATAATGGCAGAAGCCTTAATAAACTATTTTTATAAAGATAAAATCAAAGCTTACAGTTCAGGTGTAAAAGCCAGCGGTATAGTCAATCCAAATGCACTTAAAGCTATTAAAGAGTTTGGGATATCAGATACTAAAAAACTAAGCTCTAAAACTATAGATAAGGTTATGGATAAAGATTTTGATCTTGTAGTAACAGTTTGCGATAATGCTAAAGAGAGCTGCCCCGTATTTCCTAAAAAGACCAAAACTATGCATCTAGGATTTAAAGACCCTACGGGGAAAAAGTTCTTTGAATATTTAAAAACAATAAATCAGATAAAAGAGAAACTTCTACCTAAGCTTGAAAAAGAGCTATTAAACTAGGAAGAACCATCATTGTTGCCGATGTAGCCACTCCGGCTGCAACACCCGCAACAAGATCATCACCCATTACTCCCCAGCCACCTTCTACTTTCTCATCGATTCTACCTATAATCGAGGGTTTCCATATATCAAACAATCTAAAATAGATAAAAGCTAAAACAGCAGGAACAAGCCAGTTATCAGTCGTGATACCGCTTAAACTAAGAGCTATCCACATCCCTGCAAGTTCATCTATAACGATCTCTTTACTATCATGAACACCTACCTCTTTTTCGTAGATGTCTATCTGTTTAACTGCAACTATAGAGATTAAAACAGCAAGTAAGAAAAGGTTTGAATAGCTTAAAAACATTAAAAGAGCTACACCTATAATAAGTGAAACAAAACTACCTACCGTGCCTGGTGCCTTGGGACTAAGTCCTGAGTATCCTACCGTTAAAAAGAATTTTCTCATTTTTTCTTCTCTATATCTAGTTTCTTTCTTTTTTCCCATAATGATTTTCTACTGATCCCTAGCTTTTTACTAAGTTCCGTATCTGGGTATTTATATTGAAAGTTTGTAACTATAAGTTTAACATAATCGTTTATTGTCATTATATTATCGTTAGTGATAAGCTGGTTTGAGTTTTTAATCTCTACCTTTTGCATATTTAACGAATTTGCCTTACACTCTGCTAAAAACTCATCCTCAAGCTCTAAAGAGGATATAATCACATTCTTACCCTCTAGTACGTTTATCATCTGCTGTTTAAAAGATTTTTTCAGTGAATGAAAATCGCTTATATAGTATATATAGTTGTTATTTGCCTCTATCTCACCTATAACGGTTTGTACCGTAGTGTTTGTTATAGAGATAAACTTTATCTGCTTATCGTTTGTATTAGAAAGGTCAAAAACGAACTTATCAGCAAACTTTTGATCATTTGTCTCAATTAAAAGTGGAAGCTCTACACTATCAGGGTCAACTTGCGTATCGATATTTTCAAACATAAAGTCAAAATACTCTTTATATTGTACCGCTTCTCTTTGAATTGCTCTATACTCATCAAAATGGTGTATCTTTCTTATAAGCTCATCCATTGAAAACGGTTTCAATACATAATCATCTGCTCCAGCTTTTATAGGTTTTGTAACAGTTGCATCACTTACATATGTTACTAAAAGTATAATAGTGGAGTTTTTATAGTTCTTTATGATCTTATTGCATGCATCACTAGCTAAGTTTGTAGAAAGCAGTACCGCATCGTAATCTTTTGATAGGTTAACCTCGCTAGGACAGATAAAGTTGTCACAATGGTGACCATCTTCTAAAAGTCTAGAGGTTACCTTCAACCCTAAATAGATATCGTCATCTAAAACTAAAATATTCATACGCTACTCCTATTTCCATTCAAAATATTTAAGCGTAGCACTGCTTATAACAGCTACACCCTCGCCGCGGCCTATAAAGCCAAGCTTTTCTGCCGTTGTTGCTTTTATATTGATAAAGCGTTTATCTAAAGCACAAAGATCAGCTATAGAGCTTTTTATAGTGTTTTTAAAACTATTTATTCTTGGTTTTTGAGCTACAATAGTAAGATCTATATTTACAAGCTCATAACCTACACCTTTTACAAACTTGATAATATCTTTTAATAATATCTTTGAATCGATATTTTTATATTTATCATCGTTATCAGGGAAAAATTCACCGATATCACCTGCACCGCAAGCACCTAAGATCGCATCTATTAAAGAGTGAATAAGTACATCACCGTCGCTATGTGCTTTAAAACCGTAATCCACATTATCTATATGGATGCCGCCAAGATACATCTTCTTACCATCTTCAAAAGGGTGTATATCAAAGCCTGAGCCGTTAAAGAAGCTTCCTTTTGGCTCTTTTAAACAAGATAAACTATTCAACTCTTCACCAAAAGTTATCTTAGTAGATAGCTTTGAGCCTAAGATATACTCTACACTTCCGCCTACATTTTTAATAGCAGAACTATCATCGGTAAAATCAATATCTTGTTTTAGTGCATCTTTTAAAATATCTGTACGAGAAAGCTGCGGTGTTTGGATAAGTTTCACTTCATCTCTATCTATTGTATCGTTTTGAAATACAACCGTATCACTAACAGGTAGATAAGGAACTATACAATCAGCCTTATCTTTTAGCGATATTAGATTTTGGATAATATCCTCTGGTACACAAGCTCTAGCAACGTCTGTTATCATAACATACTTGCTATCTACGATATCTAAAGCGTTTTGCATTGAGTCTTGTCTTTGCTCGCCGCCTGCAACAAATATATACTCATCGCTAAAGTTTTTCATATAGTTTAGTTCGTTTTGATTTCCTACTACAATGATCTTAGAATAATTATATGTTTTTGAAAGACGATTTGTAACATAAAGCCATAAGGGATCATCTTCTATTCTGATCCATTGTTTTTTTGTATCGGAATTAAACCTAGTAGAGTTACCAGCAGCCAATACTATTAATGTGATATTATCCAAACTATACCTTTGTGTAGAAAAGTTACTAAATTCTACACAAAAATATATAAAAGTTTTCTAAGTTGAGTAAAAAGGTAAGTTTATTACTTACCCTTCGTTTTTAGCTTTCTTTGCAGCTCTTCTTCTTAAAGAGATATCAAGCTCTCTTTTTCTAACTCTAATAGTTTGAGGAGTTACTTCAACAAGCTCATCATCCTCTATCCACTCTAGTGCAAGCTCTAAGCTTAATTGTCTAGGTGGTACAAGTTTAATAGCATCATCACTACCGCTTGCTCTAACGTTTGTAAGTGCTTTACCTTTGATAGGGTTTACATCTAGGTCGTTCTCACGAGCATGCTCACCGATAACCATACCGCTGTAAACTTTATCTTGAGGTTTAATAAACATTATACCTCTTTCTTGAAGGTTAAATATAGAGAAACCTAAAGCTTCACCATTCTCCATAGAAACTAGTGCACCGTTCTTTCTTGATGTAACAGTTCCAGTATATGGTCTAAAGTCTAAGAATGAGTGGTTCATTACACCCTCACCTTTAGTATCTGTTAAGAACTCGTTTCTATAACCGATAAGTCCACGTGCAGGGATCTCAAACTCAACTCTAGTTTGACCATCACCCATTGGGATCATATTTGTCATAACAGCTTTTCTTTTACCAAGTGTCTCGATAACTCCACCGCTATGCTCATCAGGAATATCACATACAAGGTGCTCAAACGGCTCTAGTCTTACACCGTTTTCCTCTTTGATAATAACCTCAGGTCTAGAGATAGAGAACTCAAAACCTTCTCTTCTCATATTCTCAGCCAAAATAGTTATCTGAAGCTCACCCCTACCGTTTACTTCAAAACTACCTTCACCTTTTTGCTTATAGTTCATAGCAATATTTGTATTCATCTCAGCATCAAGTCTCTCTTGAATCTTATTTGATGTTACGAATTTACCTTCAGTTCCAGCTAAAGGTGAGTTGTTTACTGCAAATGTTACGCTAAGTGTAGGCTCTTCGATATGCATAGGATCAAGCGGCATTGGGTTGCTAGGATCACATAAAGAATCTCCAACATCGATAGTTTCAAAACCAGCAACAGCAACAATATCACCATGACCAGCTTCTTTGATCTCCATTCTATCAAGACCTTTAAAACCTATAAGCTTAGATACTCTACCTTTGATCTGCTCACCATCTGCTTTAACAAGTGTAACTGTTTCACCCATAGAGATAGTACCGTTAAATATTCTAGCAATACCTATCTTACCGATAAAGTTATCATAATCAAGTGTAAATACTTGAAGTTGAAGACCGTTCTCATCATTTCCTGTAGGTTCAGGAACATGCTCTAAGATCATTTTAAATAATGGTTTTAAATCCACATTTTCATCATCAAGATTCTCTTTTGCATAACCATCTCTAGCTGCAGCGTAAACTACAGGGAACTCAAGCTGCTCATCAGTAGCATCCATTTGTGCAAATAGGTCGAACACTTCATCAACAACTCTATCAGGCTCAGCTGCAGGTTTATCTATCTTGTTTACAACAACAATTGGTCTATGTCCAAGCTCTAAAGCTTTTTTTACCACGAATTTTGTTTGAGGCATAACACCCTCTTGTGCATCCACAAGAAGTAAAACGGAATCAACCATTTTAAGAACCCTCTCAACCTCACCACCGAAATCGGCGTGGCCTGGAGTATCTATAATGTTAATTCTAACTCCCTCATAATCGATAGCAGTATTCTTTGAAAGAATGGTAATACCTCTTTCTTTCTCGATAGCATTACTATCCATCATCCTTTCTTCCGTCTCGGTTCTTTCATCAAAAGTACCCGACTGCTTTAGCAATTCATCAACCAAAGTTGTTTTTCCGTGGTCAACGTGAGCTATTACGGCAATATTTCTAATATCTCTCAAATTTGTTCCTTAATTTAGTTAATCAAGATCACAGTAAGTCTTAAAAGTCCAAACTATTTCTTATATTTCGCGGATTATACCTAAATTTTGTTTAAACTATTTATCCTAATTATGTTAGAATCTAGCAAATTAAATATAAGGTAATCAAATGGAAATCACACTTATGCAACACTCTTCCCTTCAAGTTTGCGCCCATGCAATAAGAACTTGCTGGCAATCTTTTGATAAAAGTGATGAGGGTGGTGAGAAAGATCTAGACCTAATTGACAGGGTTGGAAACAAATTTAAACACGCTTCAACACTAGAACACCTAAGTTATACTTTTTATATTGCAGGGGTAAGTCGTGCATTACTTCAAGAGCTTGCTCGCCATAGAATGGCTTCTTTATCGGTTAAATCAACAAGATATACACTTAAAGAGCTTAAAAGCGAAGAGAGCTTTACAGATGGCATGAGTATGCTTGAGCTTAAAGAGAAGTATACAAACCCTGAAGAGGTATATAAAGATAAACATATGGTGCGTGCTGCAAAATATCTTGTATGGACAGATATTTTAGGTGTAGATTTTAGCTCTGTTGTTGCTTTAGAGAACTTAAGAATTATGCTTGCTGAGGGTATAGGTAACGATAAAGCAAAATATTGTCTGCCTGAGAGTTATAAAACTGAATTAACTTGGAGCGTAAATGCAAGAAGTCTACAAAATTTTATAAGTTTAAGAAGTTCTAAATCTGCACTTTGGGAGATAAGAGAGCTAGCTCGTGCACTTTTTGAAGCACTGCCAGAAGATCATAAATATCTATTTGAAAACCATCTTCATAAAGAGGAAGAATAAAGAGAGATTAACGTCTCCCTTTATATCTTTCTATTCTATATCCGTTTCCTGCATGGTTATGGATTAGGTCGCAAGGCAGTTTTTTTCTAAGCTTTGCAACAAGCTGTCTAACATAACCGCTTCCCATATCCTCTTCCCAAACATATCTTTCGATCTTTTCGTTCTCGACCGTTTCACCGATATTTGAAACAAGAATATTTAAAAGAGCATTCTCTTTTTTTGTAAGTTTTACATCTTTTCCGTTATATAAAAATACCTGCTTTTCAAGGTCATACTCACAATTTTTGTTAAGCTTGATTTTTTGGCCATCCTCTTTTTTCACAATATCAAGCTTTGCGAGTAATTCTCTAATATCAAACGGCTTCTTTAGATAATCATCACAACCTATATCGTAAGCTTTCATAATAGTGTCTATATTTAGATCTGCACTAAGTATGAAAACCTTTGCATCTAGGTTGTATTTTTTTATCCTTTTAACTAATTCAAGACCGTTAATATGAGGTAGATTAATATCAACAAGGAATACATGAAACTTATTGCTTATGTTTTCAAATGCACTTTGCCCATCATAAAAAGAGTTGACTTCAAAGCCCAAACCTTCCAATGCTAACGTAACAGTTTCGTTTAAAACTTGATCATCTTCTACTAAAAATACTTTCATACAAATATTATATACTAAATTTCATTTATTTTGTGTAACTTTTTTTACAAATTTAATAATTTTAGAACCTAATCCTCTGAAAATGGGTCAAAGAAACGGCAATCGCGTCGGTTATATCTAAAGGTTTTATCTCATTTTTTATATTTAATAACCTTTTTACCATAAATGCAACCTGCTCTTTTGCAGCTTTTCCGTTACCTGTAACAGCTTTTTTCACCTGCAAAGGGGTATATTCTGAAAAATTTCCTATCTCTTGAAGTATCTTTAAAGAAAGCGCTCCTCTAAACTGTGCAAGTTTTATAACCGATTTTGGATTATAAGCAAAAAAGATATCCTCAATAGCTACCTCATCAACAGTATGTTTTTTAAAGATAAGATCAAGACCCTCAATCAGCTCCACGATCTGCTCTTGTAAAGTTCTAGATTTTATTTTTATAAGTCCAGCTTCTATCAATCTTGGTTTGCCGTTATTCACCTCTAAAATTGAATAACCACAGTTTATCGTTCCAGGGTCAATTCCCAATATTTTCATATCTCTAACTCTTTTTTCAAAATTTTATTCACTTTTTCACATATTTTCACATAATATTATTCATATTAAATTCAAAAGGGAAAATTTTAATATTTAATTATATAAATATTGGATAAAATATTACAATTTTAATTAAATTTAATCAAATAAAAAGATGTGAGATTGACTACAAAAGATATTTTAGCACAACTTAAAGAAGATGTATCAAAAAACGACTACACAAGATATATAAAACAACTTAACTATAAAAAAGTTAGTTCAAATGAAAAAGTAGCTGTTTTTGATGTACCTAATAGATATATTGCAAACCTTATCACAACTAAATTTTCAAAAAATATTCAACACGCTATAGAGTGTGTCGGCGGTGAAAAAAGAAAAATTGAGATCAGAGTAGCTGGAGAGCGAAAAAAATCAAAAAAAGATACGCACGATGAAGAACAAAGAGTTGAGAGCACTATTTTAAACCCATCATACACTTTTGACAGCTTTGTTGTGGGAAGCTCTAACCAGATGGCATATAACGCAGCTTTAGCTGTTGCAAAAAAACCTGGTATTCTTTACAACCCTCTTTTTCTATACGGAGGAACTGGGCTAGGAAAAACACACCTTCTTCAAGCTATTGGTAACCAAATGATCGAGCAGAGCAAAAGTGTGATCTATGTTACTATCGAGCAGTTTATGAACGACTTTACTTTTTCACTGCAACATAAGAATATGGAGCACTTTAGGGGTAAATATAGAAAGTGTGATGTTCTTTTAATAGATGACGTTCAGTTCCTAAGCGGTAAAGAGGAAACACAAAAAGAGTTTTTTCATACTTTTAACGAACTACATACTGCAAATAAACAGATAATCCTAACATCAGATAAACTACCTTCAAAAATAGCAGGTCTTGAAGAGAGACTAAAAAGCCGTTTTGAATGGGGTTTAATGAGTGATATTCAACTTCCTGGTCTTGAAACAAAGATCGCTATTATAGAAAAGAAAAGCGAACTTAACGGAATTGAGCTAACTCGTGATATAATTAACTACCTTGCAACAAAGATCGGAAGCTCTATTAGAGAGATTGAAGGGATTTTAATCAAGATAAATGCCCATGCATCACTTTTAAACAGCGATATAAATCTAGAATTTGTACAAAGCCTTTTAAAAGAGCAGATAAAAGAGCAAAGGGAAAATATAAAACTGCCTGATATTATAAATGTAGTGGCAAGTGAACTAAATATAAAACCTAGCGATATAAAATCTAAAAAAAGAACTGCTACGGTAGCAAACGCAAGACGTATAGTGATCTATCTTACTCGTGAGCTTACACACAACTCAATGCAGCTTATTGCAGGTGAGCTTGGGATGAAAGATTACTCATCTGTTTCAAAAAATATCAGTAAGGCAAACGAGCTGATAGAAAAAGATGAAAACTTTAGATTAAGTATAGAAAATCTAAAAAATAAAATCGTAAATAAGGAGTGGTAAAATTAAGTTTTAACTGGTATAGTGAAAAGATATGAAAAGATTCTATAAAGTGTTCAAGTTTGAAAACCTTTATTTTATAGAGCTTTACGAAACCTTTTCACTTATTCAAGTAAAGCTACTAATTCTACTATAAAATTAAATATTAGGGAGTGAATATGAAACTTATCATAAATAAAAGTGTATTTGAAAACGTAGTAACTTCAATACAACCTTTTTTAGATAAAAAAGATGCTAGTTCAATTACATCGCATCTATTACTTGTTGTTGAAAACGATAATCTAACTGTAAAAGCTACAGATTATGAAATGGGATATAAAGCTGTACTTACAGATATAAAAGATTTTATATCAGGTAGTGCTACAGTAAATGGTGCTAATCTATTAGGTATTATTAGAAGATTAAAAAATGAAGATATCATAATAGAGAAGATTGAAGATAATCTTCATATTAAACAAAATAGATCAAGTTTTAAACTTCCTATGTATAATCCTGATGAGTTTCCATCTTTTCCTGAGTTAAACAATCTAAATAAATTAGATATAGATACACTATCATTGATCAATTCAATTAAAAAGATCACTCCTGCAATAGACAACAATAACCCTAAGTTTGAATTGAACGGTGCACTTATAGATATAAAAACAAATAAAGTTAACTTTGTAGCAACAGATACAAGAAGATTAGCTGTATCTTATATAGAGAAACAATCAACTGAATCAAAACAATTGATCATCCCTAAAAAAGCTATTATAGAGATACAAAAACTTTTCTTAGATGAAACAACAATACTTTATGATGATACTAACCTTGTAATCAACTCTAACAACGTTACGTTCTTTACAAGACTTATAAACGGTAAGTTTCCTGATTATGAAAGAATTATCCCTAACTCTTTAAAATATAATCTTACACTTCCAAAAGATCAGTTAGTAGAGTCTATTAAACTTGTAACCTCTATATTTGCAAATATTAAAATAACATTTTCAAACAACTCTATAGTTTTTGAATCATTAGATGAGAATAGTGAAGCAAAAACTCAAATAGATATAGATCTAGCAGTAGATAGTAGTTTTTATTTAGCTGCTAATAGTAAATATCTATTAGACTTCTTAAGTTTAGTAAACAACAACAATGTAACGATAGGATTTAATGAATCAAATCTACCTTTTTATTTAGAAGACGGTAAATTCTCAACGATCATTATGCCATTAATTTTAGATAGATAAATAGTCAAAGGATAAAAATATATGAGTACTGAATACGGCGCTGGAAATATTAAAGTTTTAAAAGGTCTTGAAGCGGTAAGAAAAAGACCTGGTATGTATATCGGTAGTACAGACGAAAGAGGTCTGCACCATATGGTTTACGAGGTTGTAGATAACTCTATCGATGAGGCTATGGCAGGACATTGTGATACAATAAACGTAATTATCACAAAAGATAAAACTGTAAAAGTAACAGATAACGGTAGGGGTATTCCTACAGATATCCATCCAGTAGAAAAAGTAAGTGCAGCAACTGTTGTTCTTACTGTACTTCATGCAGGTGGTAAGTTTGATAAAGATACTTATAAAGTTTCTGGTGGTCTTCACGGGGTTGGTGTATCTGTTGTAAATGCACTTTCAAGTGATCTTAAAATGACTATCCATAGAGGTGGAGAGATCCATTATCAAGAGTTTGCTTGCGGTATCCCTAAAGCTCCTTTAGAAGTAATAGGTACTACAAAGAAAACTGGTACAACTATTGAGTTTTTACCTGATACGGATATATTTGAAACAGATGAATTCTCTTATGAAACACTATCTAAAAGATTTAGAGAGGTTGCATACTTAAACCCTCAAATTAAGATTCAACTAAAAGATGAGAGAGACGGTAGAGATGAAACTTACCACTTTGAGGGTGGTATAGCACAGTTCGTATCTGATCTAAATAAAGGTATAGCTATCACTCAACCTATATCTTTCAATGTTTCAGAAGATGGTGTAGAGGTTGATATTGCACTTTTATACAACGATACTTATATAGAAAAAACACAATCATTTGTAAATAATATTAGAACTATTGACGGCGGTACTCATGAAGCTGGTTTTAAAGCTGGTCTTACAAGAAGTATAGTTAAATATGTAAAAGAAAACGCTAATGCTAGAGAGAAAGATACTAAGATAACTGGTGATGATGTTAGAGAGGGTCTTATAGCTATCGTTTCAGTTAAAGTTCCTGAGCCTCAATTTGAAGGACAAACAAAATCTAAACTGGGAAGCTCATACGTAAAACCTATTTGTCAAAAACTAACAAATGAAGCTTTAAATAAATATTTTGAAGAGAACCCTCAACAAGCAAAATATGTAATGGAGAAAGCTATAAGTGCAGCTCGTGGTAGAGAGGCTGCTAAAAAAGCTAGAGATCTTACAAGAAATAAAACTGGTGTTCAAGTTGGAACACTTCCTGGTAAACTTGCAGATTGTCAAAGTAAAGATCCTACTATATCTGAACTATACCTGGTGGAGGGAGACTCTGCGGGTGGTTCTGCAAAACAAGGTAGAGATAGAGTTTATCAAGCTATTTTACCACTTAAAGGTAAGATATTAAATGTTGAGAAGTCACGTCTAGATAAGATATTAAAATCTGATGAGATCAGAAATATGATCACAGCTCTTGGTTGTGGTATCGGTGAAGATTTCGATGAAGAGAAGATCAGATACAATAAGATCATTATTATGACCGATGCGGACGTTGATGGTAGTCACATTCAAACACTTCTTTTAACATTCTTCTTTAGATTTTTAAGACCAGTAATAGACAGGGGCTTCTTATATATAGCTCAACCGCCTTTATATAGATATAAAAAAGGTAAAAATGAGATATATCTAAAAGATAATACTGCACTAAGTAACTTTCTTATTGAGAATGGTTTAGAGCATTTTGAGTTTGAGGGTATGGGTTATAACGATCTTCTTGATATGTTTAAGATAGTTGCGGCATATCGTGCAATGCTTGAGAACCTAGAAAAAAGATACTCTCTTGTAGAGGTTCTAAGATATCTAATAGAGAATTCTGATCTTGTAAAACTAGACTATAACGAGATGTTTGAAAAACTATCTGCATTTTTAGATGATAAGGGTTATAACATCTTAAATAAATATGTAAATGAAGAGAGAATTCATATCTTTGTTCAAACAAATGAGGGTCTTGAAGAACTCCTTATAAACGATGAGCTTTTCAGCAGTCCGTATTTTAGTGAAGCGACATATATCTACAATAAGATATGTGAAAGAGATTTAACTCTATTTAACGGAAGAGATCTTGTAACAGTTCTTGAAGAGATAGAGGGGATCGCTAAAAAAGGTGCTTATATCCAAAGATATAAAGGTCTTGGTGAGATGAACCCAGAACAACTTTGGGAAACAACTATGATACCTGAGGCTAGAAGACTTCTAAGAGTAACAGTTGAAGATGCGGAGATCGCAAGTGATACCTTTACGCTGTTTATGGGTGATGAGGTTGAGCCGAGAAGGAACTACATCGAGGAGCATGCGAAGGATGTTGAACACCTAGACGTCTAGTTTAAAAGCCCTCTTTATAAATAATCTCAGCGTTGGAGAAGCCTTTGCGCTTAGTCACCTACTACTTGTAGGCTCCTTCGCTTAAAAACTCCTCCGCCTTGAACTATTCTAAAATATAACTTTTTAATTTTATAAATAAAATATTTAACATTAATTTTTTTCATGTGATATAATAATTTCAAATTATATGAAGGATAAAAATGAAAAATAATAAAAAGTGGTTAAAATTTCTTAATGAAATAGGAAAAAGTTCATTTGGATTTGGTTTTGCAATAAAATTAAGTGATGGAAATGATAAACTATTAGCTATATTAGCAATAGGTTTTATTTTGTTATTGATGTATGAAAAATCAAAAGACTTAGAAATTAAAATAGAAAAAAAACATATTATAGAAAGTCTTAAAGAAACACCAGTTTATTTTTTTGGCACAATGTATTTATCTTTTATTGCAATAGGACTAATTTAATCCTTGACAAAATATCTCCATATGTATTATAATGTATCTACAAATATATACAAGGTAATACAATGAGTAAAAAAGCTATCAATATCAGACTAGATGAAACTCTACTTGCCGAGCTTGACGGATACGCTAATGAACTAGATAGAACTAGAACCTATCTAATTGAAAAAGCTGTAAGTTCGTACTTTGATACCTTAGATGAGATGGTATCGGATAAAAGAATAGATGAAGTTAAAAAGGGAAGTGTCGAGGTTTATACCCTTGAAGACGTGGCAAAACAGCTTGGGCTTAGTTGATGTTCAAAGTTATCATCCCTAAATTTGCTTTAAAAGAGTTAGCCAAAATAGATAAAGAGAACCAGCAATTAATCTTTGACAAAATCAAAGATTTAGAAAACGGTATATTTACAAATGATAAAGCTCTAAAAGGTAAACACAAGGGCAAGTTTAGGAAAAGAGCGGCTAATTATAGGATCGTTTATCTAAAAGAGAACGATATCTTACTTATAACCGTTATTGGAATCGCACATAGAAAAGAAGTTTATTAGCTATGAACATAATCGAATTTAAAAATATATATGTTTCTTATGGAGATAAAGAGGTTTTAAAAGATATAAACCTTACTATAAATGAGGGAGAGCACTACGCTATCCTTGGCTCAAACGGTTCGGGAAAATCAACGCTAATGAAACTGATCCAATCAGAGATCCATCCTATACTAAAATATAAGCCCGTAAAAAAAATATTTGAGAGTGAGCACAACTCGATTTTTGAGTTAAGAGATAAGCTCGGTATCATCACAAACGATCTTCATAATTTTATCTATACCAATTGTAGCTATTTAAACGGCCTAGAAACTGTCTTAAGCGGTTTATTTAGCTCAGTAGGTATCTTTTCTCATCAAAAGGTGAAAAAGAGCGATTACGCTAAAGCAAACGAAGTTATGAGCTTTTTAGATATTGAGCACCTAAAAGATAAAAAGGTATCCACTATGTCAACGGGTGAGCTTAGGCGCTGTGTGGTTGCAAGAGCGCTTATCCATAGTCCAAAAGCTTTTATCTTAGATGAGCCTACGGTAGGGCTTGATATAAAAGCGCAGATATCTTTTTTAAAAACTATTAAAAAGCTATCTGGTACGGCTACTATTATATTGGTCACTCATCATCTTGAAGAGATATTTGAAGGTATTGAAAACATAGTATTGCTTCATCAAAACACCATATATAAAAAAGGGAAGATAAAAGATACACTTACAAATGAAAATCTCTCTAAGATATTTGATATAGAGTTAAAAATAGAAAATGAAAATGGAAGATATTTTATAAAAAGTGTAAAATAAACAACGCCTAAAGGCGTCGTTTATTATTTAAGTTTATCGCTTCTTGGATAAACAAATACTGCATCTCTGATTACAGAGATTCTCTCAGGATCTTCAACCGCGTAAGCTCTAAGCTTAACAGTTACAGGAGTATCTTTTGTAGCATCGTCAACGATTCTCTCTTTAGTTGAAAGAACTATAACTTTTTTAGCTAGTTTACCACGACTTAAAGTAACGCTTTCAAATCTTTTTATCTCAAACTTACCTGCATATTTACCTATAACTTCAAGTTTATAAGTGTGTTTTTTAGGCTCAGTATTTTGGAATAAAAGTACAAAGTTGTTTTGAACTTCATTGTCATCTTTTATCTTATAAAGCTGAGTAGTTTTATTTACGTTAAGTAGCATATACTCTTTTTCGCCACCCATAACGAAAAGCATACCAACGATAAGTAAAAGTGCAACGCCGTACATAATAGTTTTACTTCTAATAACTTTTGTAGGTTTGTCATACTCGATCTCATTTGTACTTGTCCATTGTACAAGTGAAGGCTTACCAAGTTTACCCATAACTTTAGTACAAGCATCAACACACTCTAGACAGTTGATACACTCAAGCTGCATACCTTTTCTAATATCGATATGTGTAGGACATACAGTTACACAAGACTCACAAGCAGTACACTCATTTGCCTCATTTGGAAGGTCTTTTTGTTTAAATACTATCTTCTCTTTTTTATCATTGTAGATATCTCCACCTCTTCTTGTACTGTAGATAGCTTGAAGCGTATCATCATCGTAAAGAACAGATTGTACCCTTGAATAAGGACAAACATAAACACAAAAATCCTCTTTTAACATAACTACGTCATATACTAAGAATAGAGCGATCGCAAGAACGAAACCTATCATAAACATATGCTCTGTAGGGTTTGCTAAGTATGCAAAGAAATCTGCAGGAGGGATAAAGTACCACATAAAGTCAGCTGCAGCTAAAAGCGATAGTCCAAACCATAAAAGAATAGCTATAACTCTTTTTGTAGCATTTTCAGGTTTTTTCCAATCAGGCTCTTTTTGCTTGTTCTTAATTCTTCTAAGTCCTAAAAGTTTACCCTCTATAAGGTCTCTATAGATAACTCTAAAGATAGTTTGTGGACATGTCCAACCACACCAAGCTCTACCACCGATAGCAGTTGCCGCAAAAATACCTAAGAACAGTAACATCAATAAGAAAGGCATCATATACATCTCTTGCATATCAAATACCGTACCCATTAAGTGTAATTGTTTTCTATCAAACGATAATAAGAACACTTGATTACCGTCTATTTTAATAAACGGAACTCCCACTGCAACTAATGTTGCTAAGATATACATATAGTATCTTTTTATCCTATATGTACCTTTTTTTTCAATCTCTTCAGCCATAATACTCTCTCCTTTATTCTACTTCATTGTATCGTATTATATTTAAAATAATTGTAAATTATACAACTAATTGTTTATAATTGATTTCGCCCAATCCTCCATAAGATCGTGCAACTGCTCCTTTGGAGCCTCCAAAAACTCTATCACAAAACTATCTTCTAGTTCACAAACACCTATACTTCTAGGTCTTACTGCTAAGATCTTAGTATTTGGTATCGCCGGACCAAAACAAAAGATGATGTTTTTTGCATCTTTTAGTTCAGGGATTATCTCACCGTTTAGTGAGCTTGTGTGCTCATAGTGATCAAAGATAGCAATAAATTTTGCAACTTTGTGAGCATCTATTTTCTCTTTTAAGAAAGCGATGATCTCATCTACATTTTTATATGCAGTCTCATCTTTTCTCACCTCTAGTGAATACACTGGGTATTTTTCCATAAAAATTGTTTTTTTCATTTTTTTCCTTTACTCTTGTACACAAATGTTTTGTTGTTTTATATTTTGTATCGTTTGGTATATTACTATCATTATAACTATCGTTGTTACACCTATTAACACATATGATAATAGTAGTAAAGCCATATCATGTTTAATAGAATATGCAAGCATTGTTGCTATAGATATTGCTGCTAGCGGGAATACGAACGCCCACCATGATATAAAGAATTTGATCTTTAAAAAGTTTTTATACATAAACGCAATTAGTAGTGTAAAAAATAGTGCGATCTCATATAAAAATAGTGCAAAAGTATCAAAGTCTCCGTAAAGTTTATAGTATGCAATAACACCCACGGCAGGCGGTGCAATAAGAATAAACAGTGTCGGCATAAATTTTACCGCTAATTGATTATGAAATATGATCCTATTTAAAATGATTGCAAGTAGTATTATCCAAAAGAATATACCTACACTAAAAAAGTACATCAATATCTCTGTTGAAGCAAAACCAATTCCTGCTACAGGCACAAGTACATTACCTACTATAGGTATAAACCAAGCAGGGTTTGAGTGTGCTATATCTTGATTATGGTTTATCCAAAATGAGATCGTATAAAGTGTTAGATAAAAATGTAGAAGCGTCCCAGGATACCAAAATGCAGCCGCAACTGTAGGGAAAGCCTCTTTATATATAATAGCCAGCATCAAAAGTGAAATAGATACTGCAGCAAAAAAGTTTATACGCACAGGGTGTGAAAATTCTTTTTTTACGGCACCTTTATATTTAAAGTACTTAACTATATATATAGCAGCAACAACAAAAAATACTAGTGTCGTAATAGCTGCAAAAACAGTACCGATAAGGTGTGGAAAACCTAACCACTGAGCAGCTTTTTGGTAAGTTATGGTAAGACCGCTTAGTCCCATAACCGTAGCAAACATCATAATAGGAAAGAATTTTAATCTATTATGTTCTGGTAACTCTTGTTCATTCATATTTGTTCCTCACATTTACTTTTTGGAATAACAGCGAACTCTTTTTTAATATCACTGTTTACAATATCTTTTAAAGATCTAGAGTTTATATAATCTTTTAAAGAGGTTCTGCTAACTTCAAGCTGTCTTGCTATTTCGCTTACACTTATATTCTCTTTTAAAAGTCTTATAATCTCATCTTGCATCTCGTCAAACTTAGATTTTGAAAATCTACCTTTTGGACGACCCGATTTTAAAGCTTTTTCCTCTTTATCTTTTTCTAAAAGATCTGTAAGTAGTCTAACTGTTTTAAGTGTATCTGTATCTTTATCTATAGAGGTATCGTATTTACAAAGTAAAATATCGATATCTCTATTGAATAAACAATCAAATATCTTAATCAGCTCACTTGCATCGGAACTAAGCTCTAAAAGATCATAAACTATCAATGTATCACCGTTTTGTAAAACATCGTGAAGCATATCTTTTAGTTCAACTCTCTCTTCAAGAGATTTTTCAACATCACTATAATCAATAAGGGTTTTTTCGATATTAAGTTTTTTTGATTCTATACAATGGTTAAGATCCGTAATATTGGATTTTAATGTATATCTTTGATATAAATAATTCATAAAACTTATAACCTTTATTAATATTGGTTATAAGTTTAACTAAAATGACGATAAAAGTCAATAGTTTTTATAAAAAATACGTCATTTTTAAGAGTTGGGGTTTATTTTATTCTCTCCATATACGAAATTTGGGATATCATTGGCACTTTTTTTGATATATTTTTCAAACCTTATAAGTATCATACCTGCAAACTTCTCTTTATTGTTCTTATCTTTTTTATAAAACTCTACTCTATATAGTCTTCCCCTTTTATCGACAGAGAATCTTTTTGCGATATGACTCTTCTTTATAGCAATACCTGTTTCACTTGGGCGGTTCTTATTTACATATCCTATTACGTTCACTCTAAAACTATCGGTTGGGTATATTAAGAACTCCTCTTTAACATCAACGACACTTCCAAACTCTATATTCTCTTCATTGCCATCTATCTCTAAAGCTATCTTTTCATGATTACTTCTATCTATATCAAAATAATCAGGCGTTAGTCTTACTATTCTTCTATTGCCGTATTGAATAGTATAAGAGCCGTTGTGTTTGATAACGGTCATTAAAGGATTACTTGGTACGAACTCTATCTCACCATCTTTACGCACAGGAAAAAACTTCACTATATTTTTTATCTCACTTAAAGGCAGGGTTATCTTATCGCCGTAAAAAGATATTGAGATATCGTTATCTAGTACATCTTTTATTCTTCCAGGAGCTAAGGTGAACTTTCTTTTAAACTCTATACCCATAACTCTCATATACTCTTCAAGTGCTAAAAGGTGGTAATATACACGCTCATGGGTAGGAAGCTCTTTGCTTGCTTCATTTCCAAATGCCGCTTTTTTATTGTTTATGGCAAAAAAAGTTAATGTTTTTGCCATCTCTTCATTCCCTTTTGCCGTTTGGGTATCGTGAAGTCTATAAGCGTGTTCAGGTTTTATAAGGTATCTATTTACATGTTCACATACTTGTTTAGATATCCCTTTTAGGTCACCGTAGTGTTCACTATCTATAGATGCTTGATCTATAATAGAGCATTGCCCCCATCTATATGGAGAATGCAGTCTATCCTCATACTTATGTCTAAAAAAACCGCTTCCATCATGTAGATTTACCACAAGTTTTACGTTATCTTTTACTATATAGTTTTTTATCCTATCAACAATATGATATTCAGGATCCTCTTTTGATAAAGCAGCGAACTTTCTATTCATATCACCGTATGGACCGCGTGATCTTTTAATGATACTGTAAAAGTTAAGGTTCGGTACTATCCAAACTGAACCTTTTGTGATATCGTAATGGGTAGCTAGTAAAGATGCGGCCATAAAACCACCAGGCTCATCACCTTGAATACCGCCGACAACTAGTAGAGTGTTGTTATCGTCGTTACCTTTTTTTACAAGCTCAAAGTTGTAAGATTTTGCATTTGAAAACAGTGACGGAGTAAAAACAAAAATAAATAAAAAACTAAATAATCTCAACATGCCAAGGCTCAAACCTAACTCCATCTTTATTGTTTATTGTATATCTCATTTTGATATAGTTTAGTTTTTGCATCTTATAAAACTCTTTTGTAGTTGCAAACCTAGGTGTAAAGTTAGCATAACCGTAACCCTTTTTCCCCACATCGAAATCACCTATGGAGTGAAAAGAGTAAGCTGGAGGTGCGATAGATTTTGAAGCATCGGTGATATTTCCGCCCGTAGATTCAAGTTTACCTAAAAATAGTGAGAACTGCTTTACGATACTTCTAACGCCAGAAGTTAATATAAGGGAGCTTCCCACATCTTTTAACATATGAGTATATGTATTAGTTGTTTTACCTTTAAATAGGTAGTGACCTGTATAGGGTACCTTATGAACATCGTTTCTATTTATCACATCAGTTATATGTTCGCAGGTCTTTTTACCGTAAAATCCGTGTTGTGACGGGTCTGCATAAAATATCTTTTCCATAAACTCTAGCTCTTCTTTAGAAAAAGAGCCGACACGATCATATCTTCTTGCTATAGTTATAGCATCATCAAAACCTATAAGGTTAAAGTTGCCGTAACCTACGGTTCTTCTGATATTGGTTAGTCTATCGTTTACAGATTTTAGTATCTGCATCTCTTTAGCATTGATATAGATATCGTTAAAATTAAAATCGTTGTGTGCACTTAATATAGATGGTGTAGCTGCAGCTAAGATTAGTGATGATCTAAAAAAATCTCTTCTATCCATTATAGTACTCTTATCACTTTAGAGTGCTCACTTAAAAGTTTAAATAAATCAACTCTATCGTTTTCGTTATGAACTACTGTTTTTAAAGTAAAGCTTATAAATTTACCTTTACTGCTTCTATTTGATAAGTTTAGGTCATGCTCTCTTTCAAACATGATCTCGCTTATTGCATCCCTTACCTCTTTATCGCTAGTACCGATCACTTTATAAACCCAGTCGCATGGATAGTTTAGTTCTAGTTTTTGTTGTGATAGATCTATCATCTATTGAAATCTCCGCTTTTCCCACCCGATTTATGTTCGAGTTGAATATTTGATATTATCATCCCTTTGTCTATCGCTTTTGCCATATCGTATATGGTAAGAAGTCCTATAGATACGCCTGTTAAGGCTTCCATCTCAACTCCTGTTTGACCATTTAGTTTTGCGCTAAGCGTCAGCTTAAAACCGGGAAGTTCACTTAGCTCTTCCACATCACAGTTTATTCCGCTTAAAAGCAAAGGATGACACATAGGGATCAGTTCGCTTGTCTTTTTTGTTCCCATAATAGCTGCAATTACTGCAGTTTGAACCACAGGACCTTTTTTATTGGTCTCATTTACTATAGAATCGTATGCATCCTGACTCATTTGTATCTGTCCGCTAGCTACCGCAACCCTTGTAGTTTCGGTTTTGCCGCTTACATCGACCATCTTAGGTCTATCTTTTTCATCTAAATGGGTTAATTGCATATTTTCTTTCTTTGTTTAAAATTGTTCTGATATTCTACTAAAGTTACTATTAAGTTGTATTTAAATACAATCTCAACCTAAATTTTAAAAGAAAGAGGGTGATTTTAGTGCCAGGTATAAAAGTTAAAGATAGTGAATCTTTCGACGAAGCATACAGAAGGTTTAAGAAGCAATGCGATAGAAATCTAATTGTTACTGAAACTAGAGCTAGAAGATATTTTGAGCCGATGACTGAAAAAAGAAAGAAGCAAAAAATTAACGCTAGAAAGAAAATGCTTAAAAGATTATATATGCTTAGAAGATACGAGTCTAGGCTGTAATCGACTGACACTCACACTAAAAAGGGAAGGGGTTTTACCTCTTCCCTTTTTTTATGCTTTTAAAATAGGTCGCCAGTAACCTCTGCCGCCTCTTAAAGATATACATTTATACTCAGGTAGTTTTGATCTATAAAAATTTAAGCGGGTTAGGGAATCTTTGCCAGTATCGCAGTAAAAAACAAATACGGTTCCCTTTTTATAGTTTTTCATCTCAAAAGGGTTATAGGTGATAGTAAACTCTTCGGCACCTTTGATAGGTTTTAAAATGGTATCCACCAAAATAGTATCTACACCTTGCTCTTTTAGTATTTTTTTATTTTTTAAAAACTCTTCTTGAGTCCATTCATCTTTTTCAAACATAGGGATCATCCATATAATAGTTTATGGTTATGGTACATATACCATTCCTTAGATTATTATATTAAAGTAACTTTAAATTTTAATTTGGTACTATTCTAGCCCTTAAAGATGAGCATTGAGAACACAAACTGTTTTGAATGCTCCTCTTTAGACCTTAGCAATCGTTATCTAGGACAAAGCCCCAGGGTGGGAACACAGCAAGGCATCTTATTTATCGGTGTGTTTAGGTATCTGGAGAGGGGTGCTTTAAGCACCTTCTTTACTACAAACTCAAAATCTAATCAAAATATTTTATTTATGTTCACAGCTTTTAGAGATGATTGAACCTTTTTCATCTATCTTATTTAATTTATTGCTTTTTAGCTTTTGTACTATCTCAGTAAACTTTAGATTTATATCAACACCTAGACACGAGATATCCATCTCTTTTAGTTTATCGTAGGTAGGTTTACCTATTTTATTTGTTACTATATGCGTAACACCAAGATCATAAAGCCAATTGGCTACGTTTATACCGTCTTTATTTGTATTTTTTTCAAATGAAATAGTTTCTTCATCAACAATAGCAAACCACTTGGATTTTGCAAAAACTTCAGATATACAAGGGTCTTCACCTTTGTTTTGGATAGGAATGGAAGCTACCATAATATTCCCTTTTTATTTGTATTATACTTCTATTATTATAATTTAAATATAAAACTAATAAATATTATTAGCTTTACTTATGAATTTTTTCAAAAGATTTGAAAAATAACCTAAAATCTTCACTAAAAGATCACTTTTGTTCTATACAATCACTCTAAAATAAAAAGGTGACTTATGTTTGAAGACAAAACTTTATTGATCATAGAAGATGATAAAGAGTTTGCAGCACTATTAGTAGATATATGCAGATTGGATTTTAAAAACGTATCTTGTATACACGATGCAAAGCATGCAATAAGTGTAATAGAAAACAAAAATCCTGATATAGTTTTATGTGACATAAATATGCCCAAAAAAGATGGTATTGAACTCTCAAAGGTCATTAAAACATGGTATAAAGATATAATAGTTGTTTTAATGACCGCATACCCTAAATACTATAATGAAGAGTACGATTTTATCTCTAAACCTTTTTTAATAGACAACTTATACGCAAAGATAAAAACTACCATAAACTAAAAGCATATATTAATATTTATATATGCTATAATCAAATATGTTATTTAAATCTGATAAATTTGTAATCTCTTTGTCATTTTTTTTCATTGCTTCACTTATAGTAATATTTTATACTTTGATGGATAATGCAATATTTATAAATCAATTACATAATATTACTCAAAAGAAGATCATCTCGCATATGCAGCTAAAAGAAAACGAGTTAAAAAAACATATATCTAAGACTAAAGATACATTAAACGCACTTTCTAAAAATAGAATATTTCTTGAATATTTACAAAACGATAAACTCAATAAAGATATAAGTGATCTTTTTGAAACGGTTATAGCATTAGATAAAAATATTATGCAGATAAGATATATCGATCAAAATGGATTGGAAAAAATTCGTTTTGATAGAAAAAACAATAAAACGCTTGATTATTATATTGTAGCAAAGCTCCAAAATAAAGCCGATAGATATTACTTTACCAATAGTATTGATAAAGCTCAAAAGGTTTGGTTTTCAAATCTTGATCTTAATATAGAGCACGGAAAAGTTGAGATACCTTTTAAACCTGTCTATAGAGCAGTATTGCCGATACAACAAAACGATAAGTTTAAAGGGATAGTTATAATCAACTATTTTGCAAATATGATCTTAGAAGAGATAAACGACTCAACCTTATTTGATATGACATTAGTAGATTCTGATGGCTATATCCTTATAGATAAAGATCCAAAAAGAAATTGGAGCAGATTTAAAGAGAAGCCTTTTAAGATAGAGCATAGGTATCTATCACATCTAAATACAAAAGATATAGTTGAGGTAAACGGAAAGTTTATTAAAAGAGTTGATATCCCTTTTGCAAACAAACTTTATTTGATCACGGGTGTTTCAGATAAATATCAAAAAGAGAAAAAAGTTCTTTATAATGATAGAGCAGAGATAGTGATACCTATATTTATATTTTTAATGTTGACGCTAAGCGTTATCTTATATCTTATATTAAAAAGATTTGAATCAAACCAGATAAAGATAGGGATACTCAATGAAAAGAGATCACAAAATGAAAAGATATTGATCCAAAAAACAAAAATGGCAAGTATGGGAGAGATGATAGCAAGTATAGCACACCAGTGGAGACAACCCTTAGCAACAATCTCTTTACATGTGACCAATCTGGATAGAAGATATAAAAAAGGTATGGTTGACGATAAGTTCGTAAATGATTTTATTAAAAGTGTAAATAAAAAGATCGATAATATGAACACTACTATTGAGGACTTTAGTAACTTTTTTAAACCAAATAAACAAAAAGAGCATTTTGATATCGGCGATATATTAAATGAATCTATAGAGTTGTGTAAAGATTCCCTTAAGAGCAATGATATACAAATAGAGCTTGATCTTAAAGAGAAGCTGCCGTATTACGGTTTTAAGAATGAGCTTGTTCAGGTTTTATTGAATATTATAAATAATGCAAAAGATGCGATACAAATAAATAATATAGAAAATGGTAAAATCAAGATCGATATAATAAAATCAACACACTCATATAAAATAAATATTGAAGATAATGCAGGCGGGATAGATGAGAAAATATTAAATAAGCTTTTTGAGCCCTATTTTACTACAAAGTTCAACTCAAACGGTACTGGAATCGGTCTTTATATGTGCAAAATGATCATAGAAGACTCACTAAAAGGTAGTATTAGTATAGAAAATATCGCTGATGGTGCACTGTGTATTATCACGCTACCTTTAAATAAGGAAGAGAATGAAACTATATGATATAAAACTACTTTATGCAGAAGATGAGCAAGAGCTTAGAGATATAATGATAGATGTATTATCTTTAGAGGTTAAAAATATCTTTGTCGCTAAAGATGGAGAGGAAGCTTATAAACTTTATAAAGAGAAAAGACCCGATATTATACTTGCAGATATAAATATGCCTAAAATGAATGGAATAGATCTTATTAAAAAGATCAGAGAAACCGATCACTCTACAAAAGTGATCATGCTTACTGCACATTCAGAGGTTGAGATTTTACTAGAAGCAACCGAGCTGCATCTTACAAAGTATCTTACAAAACCTATTAAAGGTGATGAACTTTTTGAAGCACTTACTAAAGCAGCTAATGAAATAGGTAAGTTTAAAGTGGCAAATAGATCACTTTTGGAGCTTAAAGATGATTATAGCTGGGATTTCCAAGAAAATATTTTATTAAAGTCAGGAGAAGAGATACACCTAACACCTACGGAGAAAAAGATATTGAATATGCTTTTTTCAAATGCAAACATAACCATCACATACGATATGTTAATGGAAGAGGCTTGGGACAACTTTGACGGCTATAGTATAGATACTATTAAGACCATGATAAAAAATATTAGAAAAAAGCTGCCTAAAGATACTATTTCAAATGTATACGGCACGGGATTTAAATTTAAGATATAAATTTCAAATCTTCACTATATCTTCACTACAACTTTCCTACATCTTCACTTTTTATTTTTATAATTCTCATATAAGAAGATTAAAGGAAATAAAATGAACACAACAACATTCACACCAGCAAACGAGTTAGAGAGAAGTTTAATGATTCTTCCAAAGAATTGTAACTGTTCGGCATGTCAAGCCCAAAAAGATAGAGTAAAAAATGAGATGGGTACTAAAAAGTATTTTAAAGTGTGTGAGCAGATAGGACTTAACTAAGTTCTATCTTAGATAAGATCTAAGAAGTCACTTTTATAGATCACGATCTCTTTTAACTCTTTATCGTAATAAAATCTTTTATCTTTTCGATGAAGAGCCGTCATAATGATCTTTTTGATCTCCACGTCATTTTTACCGTGTTTTTTCATTAGTATAAAAAAATCGTTTATGCTCATTATCTCAAACAGTGAAGTGTGATGATGGTTTGTAGGTTTTTTATGCTCTAAGGTATAGATCGAACGCATCTCGTTAAATGCACTTTGTAAAAGGTTGATCTCCGATTGAAAAACCTGAATGATCTTTTTTTGGTTCTTCTCAAGCCTTTTTATCTCAGATTCATACCTATGTTTTATCCATTTAACGGTTTTTTTTAAAAGCTCAATCTGCTCATCTTTTACCTCGATGATCTTATCATTTGTATCGTTATTTTGAACACTCTGCGTTGTTTGGCTATTTTGTGAGTGTGATGCAATAAGTTTTTCATCTATATAAACAAAAACCTTACCGTTCTCTTTTAAAGAGCGCAGCTGTCCTTGTTTTATACGGTAGTGGATACCTTGAACGGATAGGTTTAAAAGTTTTGCCGCTTCACTTGTACTTACTAACCTCTCCATCCTTTTTAAAAACCCTATATCTTGTCGCTGTCTATTTCTATAACCGTATGTACATTACCTCTTGGGTTATAATCGGCAACAACTTTTATCCATTTAGGCTCTAGTTTTGTTTTTAGGGTATCGAATATCTCATTTGCACTATCTTCATGAGATATGTATCTATGCATAAATGAGTTGATATATAGTTTTAAAGCTTTTAGTTCTATTACTGTTTTATCTGGAGTATATTGTAGTTTTATAGTTGCAAAGTCAGGGTAACCGCTTCTTGGACACATACACATAAATTCAGGTAGTTCAATATTTATAATATAGTTCTTATCATGTTTATTAGGCCAAAAGTTCTCTTTAGCATTTATATCAAACTCTCTTATCTCTTTTTCACCGTATTTCATTTAGTTTAAATCCTTGATTATTGATAAAGCATATATTAACTAAAATTTGCTTACAAAAATCGAAGGGAAGATGTATATGAATATAGTAATTTTGGACGGAGCAACATTAGGTAAGGATGCTGATCTAAGTATTTTCGATAAGTTAGGAGATGTTACGGTTTATGATACCACATCTCCTAAAGAGACTTTACAAAGGGTAAAAGATGCAGTAGTTGTTGTGACTAATAAGGTTGTAATAGATAAAGAGATAATGGATAACAGTGATATAAAGCTTATATGTGTTGCAGCAACTGGGATGAATAATATTGACCTTGAATACGCAGAGAAAAAAAATATCACAGTAAAAAATGCAGTAGGTTATTCAACTCCAAGCGTGGTGCAGTTAACATTTTCATATGTTTTTTATTTTATGCAACATATAAATTTTTATAAGGACTTTGTAGATAATGGAGGTTGGGAAAACTCTAAGATATTTACAAATCTAGATAAACCGTTCTTTGAACTTAACGCAAAGAAGTGGGGAATTATCGGTTTAGGTACTATCGGTGAAGAGGTTGCGAAGGTTGCAAGAGCTTTTGGGTGTGATGTGAGCTATTACTCAACAAGTGGAGCAAATTTTAATGCAAACTATAGATCAATTGATCTAGAAGAGTTGCTAAAAGAATCAGATATTATATCTATACATTGTCCACTTAATGATACAACTAAAGATTTGTTAAATAAAACAAATATGGAGTTGATAAAAAACAAAGCTATTGTATTAAATCTTGGAAGAGGTGGTATTATAAATGAAGAAGACTTACGCTCTATTGTAGAGCAAAGAGAGCTATATTTTGGTATTGATGTCGTTAGCCGTGAGCCTATAGAGAAAGATTCTCCACTTTTAAAAGTACAAAATAAAGATAGAGTTCTAATCACACCTCATATCGCTTGGGCATCGGTAGAAGCAAGACAAAGGTTACTTAAATGCATATTTGACAATATATCTGAGTTTGTATTATAATACGTATAAATAAACAAACTGGAGTAGTCTATGAATCCCTTACTATATTCTTCAAATGAGATGTTCTCATCAACAGAGTTGATTAGAAAAAGCAAAATGATATTTGATAAGTTATTATCCTCAGAGGTTGAAAAAGCTATTATCCTTAGGGATGGTAAGCCTGGCTTTATGCTTTTAGAGTTTTCAAAATATGAGGAGCTTATGAAAGAGTATATGGCATTAAAAGAGCAAACGGCAAATAATGATGTAGAAAAACCTATTTTAAAAGAAGATGATACCGATGTCTTGGCAGATATGCTAAATGAAGAGATACTTGAAGAGGAACCTATTGCTGAGAGTGTATCTACTATTGAAGAGACTCCAGCGGAACAGTTTGAGCATATAGAAGATGATATAAGTGAAGATGATCTGCAAAAAGCTTTGGCTGAGATAGAAAGCTTAGGTTTAGAAGAGGATACAAACAATAATGAAGAAGTTAATGTCGAGCTTGATGAAGATGATGAACTTGATGAGCTGGCAAATAGCAAAAAAGAGCAACCCTTAAAGGAGTTTTGGGACTAAATGATTGATCTACTAATAATAGGAAGCGGCGGAGCAGGATTAAGTGCGGCAATTAGTGCCAAGCAAAAAGGTGCTAATGTATTGGTTGTAACCAAGCAACACCCAAGTCATGCCCAGAGCGTACAAGCGCAAGGCGGGATAAACGGTGTTTTGGATAATCATGACGATAGTGTAGAGCACCATATAGAAGATACTTTAAAATCTTCTCATGGTCTTGGAGTAAAATCATCCATTGATCTTATGTGTTCAAACTCCAAAGATACTATTACTTGGCTAGACTCTATCGGCGTACCTTTTAGTAGGGATGAGAATAATCATATAGCCCAAAGAAAACTAGGCGGCGCAAAATATAAACGTGCTTGCTATAGTTCGGACTATACTGGACTTAAAGTACTGCACACACTATATGATAGATGTATAAAAGATGATGTGGAGTTTTTAACTGAGCATATGCTTTTAAATATAATCGTTGAAAACGATTGCGCTCTAGGTGCAACATTTCTTGATATAGTTAGCGGGGAAGTTAAACAGCTTTTAGCAAAAACAACTATTTTAGCAACAGGTGGTTACTCTAATATATATAGCGGTTTTACTACAAACTCAAGTGCAAGTACAGGTGATGGTATAGCTTCTGCACTAAGAGCTGGGTGTAGGCTAAAAAATATGGAGTTTGTGCAGTTTCATCCAACAGCACTTAAAAATAGCAAAGTTCTTATTAGTGAGAGTGCTAGAGGTGAGGGTGGTCATCTATTAAATAGTCTTGGTGAGCGTTTTGTGGATGAGCTTCTTCCAAGAGATGAGGTAGCGCGTGCAATATTTAAAGAGCTACAAGATAATAAAGAGGTGTTTTTAGATATACGCCATATCGGACTTGAAAAGATAATGGAAGCTATGCCTCAAGAGCGTGAACTTGCTCATATATTTGAAGGTGTTGATGTTGAGAGTGAGCTTATACCAATAGAGCCTGTGGCACATTATAGTATGGGTGGTATAAGAGTAAATATTGATACAAAAACAGATATTGAAAACCTTTATGCTTGTGGTGAGTGTGCAGAGGTTGGAGTGCACGGTGCAAATAGACTAGGAGGTAACTCATTACTTGAGATCGTAACCTTTGGAAGAATTGCTGGACAGAATGCATATACAAAAGCACAACAAACTAAAGAGATAGAAGAAAAGTTATACTCTATATATATAAAAGATAAAGAATTGATTGATAAGATATATGCTCTTCCAAATAAAATAGACTTTTATAGTAAAAAAGAGCTAATGGGAAAAACCTTTTATAAAGATCTAGGACTTTTTAGAACGGCAGATAATATAAATGAGCTATTGTCACAAATAAAAATATGGCAAGATGAACTTTCTTTAATGGGGATTGGGGATAAAGCAAAAGAGTTCAATCAAAACCTAGTTGAGTTTATTGAGTTTAAAAATATGCTTGAACTTAGTGAGACTATAGTGCTAAGTGCACAGAGCAGATGTGAAAGCAGAGGTGCGCATTATAGAGTTGATTATCCAAATGAACTTGATGAGTATAAAAAAGATACTATAGTAGATAAAAAAGATAAAACACTTAGTATAGAGTTTACGGAGTGTGCAAAATGAAGCTGAATATTCAAAGAGAGTTTAAGGGTGAAAGAACACTATCATCTTATAGTGTGCAAAAAGTTGAGAACCAAACATTACTATCTATACTATTAAATATAAAAGAGAAAGTAGATAATACACTTACATTTAGACACGGATGTAGAAGCGGTGCATGTGGAAGTTGTGCACTTAGGGTGAACGGTGTTGAGAGCTTAGCTTGTAAAACAAAAGTTGAAGATGGTGATCTAATAGAGCCTATAAAGAATGCAAAGATCATAAGAGATCTAGTAGTAGATCTTTCACATGAGCTAAAAAAATTAAAAGAATCAAAAACATTTCTAGATAAATTCTCTAATATAGAGGTAACAACAAAAGATGAAAAAGCTATAGATGTTCAAAGTAACTGTATTCTTTGTCAAAGCTGTTATAGTTCATGTCCTGTTTTTGAAGTGAATGAGAATTTTTTAGGACCTTATGCATTAACAAGAGTGTATAGATATGTAAATGATAAAAAAGAGAGTGAAATAAAAGATAAAATAGATACTGTTCAGCAAAACGGAGTATGGGATTGTACTCTTTGTGGTAATTGTACTATTGTATGTCCACAACATATAGATCCAAAAACAGATATTATAAATCTACGAAACAAATCGGCACAGTTTGGATATACAGACCCAAATATGGCTAGTTTCGGCGGTGGTTTAGACTTTGGATTTAATCCAAACGGTTTTTAAACCGTACATTTTGTAGCAAAAATCGATAATTTTCAAAATTTCAGGAAACTTTTAGTTTAAACTCTTGACAAAGTATAAATATTTGTCTATAATTCCCGTCCAATTTCAGAGGAACGACTGATAAGAGTCACTGGGATTAGGATGTTCTTTTACAATTTAAATTTAAGAAGATAATTTTTATAAACCAAATATCTTGGACTTATAGTTAAGAGATATTTTTTATAAGTTTTTCGTAAAAAACTTATGTTTATAAAGAGAATCGAAATTATAACAACTTATTTATTTCTTTAAATGAGAGTGAATTTTGAAACTCTGATGTTTTAGATTAAACTAATTCATAATTTTTATGGAGAGTTTGATCCTGGCTCAGAGTGAACGCTGGCGGCGTGCTTAACACATGCAAGTCGAACGAGAACGGGATTTAGCTTGCTAAATCTGTCAGCTAAGTGGCGCACGGGTGAGTAATATATAGTTAACCTGCCTTAGAGAAGGGGATAATTGCTGGAAACGGCTTGTAAGACCCTATATGCCTTTAATACATAAGTATGCAAGGGAAATATTTATAGCTCTAAGATGGGACTGTACAGTATCAGCTAGTTGGTGAGGTAATGGCTCACCAAGGCAATGACGCTTAACTGGTTTGAGAGGATGATCAGTCACACTGGAACTGAGACACGGTCCAGACTCCTACGGGAGGCAGCAGTGGGGAATATTGCACAATGGGGGAAACCCTGATGCAGCAACGCCGCGTGGAGGATGACACTTTTCGGAGCGTAAACTCCTTTTATATCCCAAGATAATGACGGTAGGATATGAATAAGCACCGGCTAACTCCGTGCCAGCAGCCGCGGTAATACGGGGGGTGCAAGCGTTACTCGGAATCACTGGGCGTAAAGAGCGTGTAGGCGGGTTTGTAAGTTGGAAGTGAAATCCTGTGGCTTAACCATAGAACTGCTTCCAAAACTACTTACCTAGAATATGGGAGAGGTAGATGGAATTTCTGGTGTAGGGGTAAAATCCGTAGAGATCAGAAGGAATACCGATTGCGAAGGCGATCTACTGGAACATTATTGACGCTGAGACGCGAAAGCGTGGGGAGCAAACAGGATTAGATACCCTGGTAGTCCACGCCCTAAACGATGCACACTAGTTGTTGCCATGCTAGACATGGCAGTAATGCAGTTAACACATTAAGTGTGCCGCCTGGGGAGTACGGTCGCAAGATTAAAACTCAAAGGAATAGACGGGGACCCGCACAAGCGGTGGAGCATGTGGTTTAATTCGACGATACGCGAAGAACCTTACCTGGCCTTGACATAGTAAGAACTTAGTAGAGATACTTTGGTGCTAGCTTGCTAGAACTTACATACAGGTGCTGCACGGCTGTCGTCAGCTCGTGTCGTGAGATGTTGGGTTAAGTCCCGCAACGAGCGCAACCCACGTCCTTAGTTGCTAACAGTTCGGCTGAGAACTCTAAGGAGACTGCCTACGCAAGTAGGAGGAAGGTGTGGACGACGTCAAGTCATCATGGCCCTTACGGCCAGGGCTACACACGTGCTACAATGGGGCATACAAAGAGCAGCAATACCGCGAGGTGGAGCAAATCTCTTAAAATGCCTCCCAGTTCGGATAGTACTCTGCAACTCGAGTGCTTGAAGTTGGAATCGCTAGTAATCGTAGATCAGCAATGCTACGGTGAATACGTTCCCGGGTCTTGTACTCACCGCCCGTCACACCATGGGAGTTGATTTCATTCGAAGCGGGGATGCTAAAATAGCTACCTTCCACAGTGGAATTAGCGACTGGGGTGAAGTCGTAACAAGGTAACCGTAGGAGAACCTGCGGTTGGATCACCTCCTTTCAGAGTAATAGGATAAGGTCTCACAACTTTATCCTGATAAACCGGTACCCTGAATAAAATCGTAAGATTTTTTTAGGCTCCGGAAACTATAAGTTCAGATATTTGGTTTATAAAGATTATATCTTAAATTGTAAAATTTGGTGTCCGAAGGATGCCAGACGCATGGGCCTATAGCTCAGCTGGCTAGAGCGCTCGACTGATAATCGTGAGGTCACAGGTTCAAGTCCTGTTAGGCCCACCATGATTTAATTAAGAGTTAAAAGTTAAGAATTAAGAGTTGGTAAGATAGATTACTAATTCTTAACTCTTAATCTATAATTCTTAATTTACCTGGGGAATTAGCTCAGCTGGGAGAGCGCCTGCTTTGCACGCAGGAGGTCAGCGGTTCGATCCCGCTATTCTCCACCATGTGAGAAACGTTAAGAAAAAGCAAACTGCTTTGCTTTTTTAGTTTCGGAACGCGTAGCTTTATGTGAAGCATAGCGAAGTGCGGATAAAGAAGTTAGATATCAGTTCTATGAATAGAATTGATATCTGATTTTAGGATCAGAATGTTATTTAAAAATATATTGTTAAAGTCTTTAGTTTTTTCCTGATATAAACTGTAAAGTTTAAATCATTAAAAAAATAATACAATTGCATTTAATTTATTATCAAATTAGATCAATTTCGAAAGAGATTGTGTTTAATAAGATAGTAAGATAGAATACTCATACAAATTAAGAATTAAAAATGAAGAGTTAAAAGTTGGTTTTACTAATTTTTAATTCTTAACTATTAATTTTTAATTTAAACAAGGTAAGTTATAAAGGGCTAATGGTGGATGCCTAGACTGTAAAAGGCGATGAAGGACGTACTAGACTGCGATAAGTCTTGGGGAGCTGTCAAGAAGCTTTGATCCAGGAATTTCCGAATGGGACAACCCGGCATGTTATGCATGTCATCCTTTCGAGGAAGCGAACCGAGCGAAGTGAAACATCTCAGTAGCTCGAGGAAAAGAAATCAACCGAGATTCCCAAAGTAGCGGCGAGCGAAATGGGATTAGGGCACTTAGTGATAACATTTTAGATAGTAGAAGGATCTGGAAAGGTTCAGCATAGAAGGTGAAACTCCTGTATACGAAATCTTTAATGTGGTACTAGGCTAAGGAACGAGTAGGTCGGAACACGTGATATTTTGACTGAATATGGGGGGACCACCCTCCAACCCTAAATACTAATTACAGATCGATAGTGCACAAGTACCGTGAGGGAAAGGTGAAAAGTACCCCAGTGAGGGGAGTGAAATAGAACCTGAAACCATTAGCTTACAATCATTCGGAGCCCTATGTTTTAACAGGGTGACGGACTGCCTTTTGCATAATGAGCCTGCGAGTTGTGGTCAGTGGCAAGGTTAAGCGATATGCGGAGCCGTAGCGAGAGCGAGTCTTAATAGGGCGACTTAGTCACTGGCTGCAGACCCGAAACTGAGTGATCTATCCATGGGCAGGTTGAAGCTGGTGTAAGAGCCAGTGGAGGACCGAACCGGTAGACGTTGAAAAGTCTTCGGATGACCTGTGGATAGGGGTGAAAGGCCAATCAAACTCAGTGATAGCTGGTTCTCTCCGAAATATATTTAGGTATAGCCTCTAGTAGTAGCGTATAGGGGTAGAGCACTGATTGGGCTAGGGCTGCTCACCGCGGTACCAAACCCTGTCAAACTTCGAATACTATACGTGGAATCTAGGGAGTCAGGCGTAGGGTGATAAAATCCTATGTCGAGAGGGGAACAACCCAGACTAACAGCTAAGGTCCCAAAGTTACATCTAAGTGGAAAACGATGTGAAGTTACTGTGACAACCAGGAGGTTGGCTTAGAAGCAGCCACCCTTTAAAGAAAGCGTAACAGCTCACTGGTCTAGTGATTTTGCGCGGAAAATATAACGGGGCTAAGATGTACACCGAAGCTTTAGACTCTACTTAGTAGAGTGGTAGGAGAGCGTTCCATTCAGCGTTGAAGGTATACCGGTAAGGAGTACTGGAGCGTATGGAAGTGAGCATGCAGGCATGAGTAACGATAAAAGTAGTGAGAATCTACTTCGCCGAAAATCTAAGGTTTCCTACGCGATGTTCGTCATCGTAGGGTTAGCCGGGACCTAAGACGAGTCCGAAAGGGGTAGTCGATGGAAAATTGGTTAATATTCCAATGCCAACAATTAAGCGCGATGGGGGGACGCATAGGGTTAAACGAGCTCACTGATGGAAGTGTGGGTCGAAGGACGTAGGTTGTTAAGTAGGCAAATCCGCTTAACGTGTAACCGAGATCTGACAGGCTCTTTAAAATCTTCGGATGGCAAAGAGAATCGTTGATACCGTCGTGCCAAGAAAAGCCTCTAAGTTTATTAATTGTTGCCCGTACCGTAAACCGACACAGGTAGATGAGATGAGTATTCTAAGGCGCGTGGAAGAACCCTGGTTAAGGAACTCTGCAAACTAGCACCGTAACTTCGGAATAAGGTGTGCCTTACATGTGAAGAGATTTACTCTCGGAGCATTATAAGGTTGCAACAAAGAGTCCCTCCCGACTGTTTACCAAAAACACAGCACTTTGCTAACTCGTAAGAGGATGTATAAGGTGTGACGCCTGCCCGGTGCTCGAAGGTTAATTGATGATGTAAGCATTAGCGAAGCATTTGATCGAAGCCCGAGTAAACGGCGGCCGTAACTATAACGGTCCTAAGGTAGCGAAATTCCTTGTCGGTTAAATACCGACCTGCATGAATGGCGTAACGAGATGGGAGCTGTCTCAACCAGGGATCCAGTGAAATTGTAGTGGAGGTGAAAATTCCTCCTACCCGCGGAAAGACGGAAAGACCCCGTGCACCTTTACTACAGCTTGACACTGTAGCTTGGATATTCATGTGCAGGATAGGTGGGAGGCTTTGATCTATGGACGCCAGTACATAGTGAGCCACCCTTGAGATACCACCCTTGAATATTTGAGTTACTAACTGGGATGAGTTATCCTCATTCAGGACAATGTCTGGTGGGTAGTTTGACTGGGGCGGTCGCCTCCTAAAAAGTAACGGAGGCTTGCAAAGGTTGGCTCAATCCGGATGGAAATCGGATGTTGAGTATAATGGTATAAGCCAGCCTGACTGTGAGACGTACATGTCGAACAGAGACGAAAGTCGGTCATAGTGATCCGGTGGTTCTGCGTGGAAGGGCCATCGCTCAAAGGATAAAAGGTACGCCGGGGATAACAGGCTGATCTCCCCCAAGAGCTCACATCGACGGGGAGGTTTGGCACCTCGATGTCGGCTCATCGCATCCTGGGGCTGGAGCAGGTCCCAAGGGTATGGCTGTTCGCCATTTAAAGCGGTACGCGAGCTGGGTTCAGAACGTCGTGAGACAGTTCGGTCCCTATCTTCCGTGGGCGCAGGAAAGTTGAAGAGATTTGACCCTAGTACGAGAGGACCGGGTTGAACGTGCCACTGGTGTACCAGTTGTCCTGCCAAGGGCATCGCTGGGTAGCTACGCATGGATGTGATAAGAGCTGAAAGCATCTAAGCTCGAAGCCAACTCTAAGATGAACTTTCCCTGAAGATCCCTTCAAGACTAGGAGGTTGATAGGCTGGATGTGTAAGTAGAGTAATCTATTTAGCTGACCAGTACTAATAGATCGTTTGACTTATTTTATGAGATTCTATCTTTACTATCTTATTAAATACAATTAATAAAGACTTTAACAATAATAACATCTAAGTTGAATATTAAGAGCAAATATTCTTTAAGAGTAATTTTTAATTATTAACTATTAATTCTTAATTTATTAAAAGCCTTGCTTTTAATATTCAACTTGATGGTGGCTATAGAGAAGAGGTTATACCTAGTCCCATTTCGAACCTAGAAGTCAAGCTCTTCATCGCTGATAATACTGCCGGGTCCCCTGGTGGAAACGTAAGTCGCTGCCATTGTTGAATAAATGTTAGCCTAAAAAAATCTATGATTTTTCCAGGGCACCATTCTTGAAGCCAAAGCAAATCACTCATTGAGTGTTTCGCTTTGGCTTTTTTTATTCCCAAATTATTCTAAAGCAGTTCTTGAAATATCTCTTTAAACTCTAACGGTATTTTCGAAGGTTTCATATTTTTTAAAAATGCAAGTGTAATTACAGCTTTAAATAGTAGTTTATTCTCTTTATAAATGGTTTGTTCTATTGTAAGTGACGCATTTTTTATGGTGATTAGTTTTGTATTTATATCTAATATATCTGCAAAAACTGCAGATGCTATATAATCTGCTTCTACTCTTTTAACAACAAAAAAGCTGTCATCACTATGGGGTGAGTATCCTCTATCAAAAAAGTATTCACTTCTTGCACGCTCACAAAAGTTTAGATATTGGGAGTGGTACACAACACCTCCACAATCGGTATCTTCATAATATACTCTTATCTGCATAATCTAATGCCCTTTATATAGTAGTTTTTAAAAAATATTAATATAATAGTCCCTTATTTAGTCCCTTAAATTGATAAAGTTGAGTTTGTGGACAATTTAATATAAGGAAAGTATACTGTAACATTATGATTCTAAAATATTGCTAATTGATTGTAATTTATTTAATCTTTCATTATCATCTTCATTAAAAAATTTTGACTTAATTAAAAAAATTGAAACAGACAACAATTGTTAAATTATTTCAAATTACTAGACAAACATGGACAAATTGGAAAAAAGAAGAAAGACCAATTGTTGAATTGATAGAAAAGTATTTTACTGATGAAGATATTGAAGAGTTTATAAATACGGGAATATGTTCAAAACTAGAAAAAAAAGATAATATTAGTCATAAAAATACAAACATTCAAAATGAAATTAATTCAAAGCTTATGAATTTTCAAAAAGAAGCATTATTAAGAGCTTTAAGAGTTTCCCTTAAATCGATTAAAAATGACAATTATACATTACTAGAACAAATAGAAAAAATTAAAAATGAAAATAGTTTTTTTGAACAAATTATAAAAAATTTATTTAGTAAAAACGATGACATAATTGCTCTTAAGCATTTTAATAATCTATACAATTTAATTAATTTATCTTTTACTCAAGAAGAAATGCAAGAAATAGTTATTAATAAAAATATTTATATTAATAGTATAACTACGATAATTGAGAATTTATAAACTTTAACTAATTCTTTTCAGTAAGCTTTTTTAATTTGTTAATGCTAGTGATCATTCTCTTATACTTCGTGCCTTATTTATGATTTTAGTTAAAGCTACAAATACAATATAATTAAATTATTAAAAAAAATAAAAATTGTGACGCAGTAGTGACGTAAAATAGATATAATATATGATTTGAAGTAAAAAGGAGTAGATTATGAAAATAAAAAAATATTGTAAATCTAGTGTATATTTATTAGTAACTGTATTAGTTTTAATAGGATGTAGTAAAAATGAACCAGAAAATTCAACTTTTGGAAAAACTGTTATTCTTAAACCCATGGGTAACGCTATAATAATTAAAAAAGGTGATACAAGTAAAGGGCAATATAAAGAATATAAAGATTTCAACGCAATAAAGTATTTTAATGGATATCTCCATACATTCGCTATTTTAGAAGATAATAAATTAAATCAAGAATTAATTATTAAAGTATTTGAGAATTTTGTAAAAACAGAATCAGATAAAATGAATAAAAGTAGACAGTTTAAAAATACGCAATATGAAAAATATTATATAACAACAAAAGAAGATGCATATAAAAGGTGTGGTAGTAAACCAACAAATGCAACATATGCAAAAGTTTATGCAGAATGTGTTCTTAAAAATATAAATAAAAAATTACCTTTTCTAGTGGGTGATAAATATAGCATATCACTAATAGAAAATAAAAACATTGACTATTTAAATAAAAGTATATTTTTTAATACTAGTATTTACACTTGGGATGAAAAATTAGGAATTAAAAATGGAGAGCTATCTATTGTAAACAGTCAAAAATATAATAGTTTTAAAATTAGTACTATGAAATATAACAATAAACTAATTATATATGGAAAATTACAAAGTGAACTAACAACTAAATCTGATGTTAAAGATATGACAGTTTTTGTAAATGATTTTTATAATAAATTAAAAGAGTATAAAATTAATATTGATAGTAATATATCTGAAACAATTAATCTAAATAATACTAATTTATAAAAATTTTTGAACATGGTATTATGGAACAAGATTGTAATATAAATAAGTATAAAATGAGGAGTATATCTATGAAAATAAATATCATTTTAAAAAAAGATAACTCTGAAGAAAAGAATACTATTGAAAAAAAATTTAATAAGATTTTAAATAGAGGTTTTAGTGAAAAAAGTAGTATATCATTAGTTGCTAAAGCTGCACTAAATAGTTCTGTAGACAAAGGTTATTCCGTAAAAATTTCAAAAGCAGATAGTACAGTAGTAGATTTTAGAAAAATTAATGAAAAAATTTTAAGTAAAAAGAAAAAGAAAAAATCTTTAGAAAATTTACCAAAAGGTGTGAGAGTAATTGAATAAAATACCTTTTATTATAGAATTATAACCTATCCAAAAAACTTAAAATAGTTTCATATAAAAACTATTAAAAAAAACCACAAAAATTTATTTCTAATAAGCACTATAAAATGGGCTATTGCTTTATATTGAAATAATTTATTTAAGGTTTAATTAATATTAATGAAGTGAAGTTTTTTAAAGAATTAATACAATAATAGTTGTTGTAATAGTATTATAAATTTTATAGAAAATAGTATTATTCCACCGAAATATCTATCAAAAAATAAGAGATATTTCGGCTGAATAAATCAGTATAAACTTATTTAATTTTTACTTCTAATATTCATAAAAAAATAATAGTCCCTTTTTTAGTCCCCATTAATATCATAAAAATAAAAAAATAGAAATATATTATCTTCATAATAAACTCTAATTTGCATTCTATAAACCCTTTAATTTTGAGCCTTATTATACTATAGAAAGCTAAGGTTTTTATTTATCAATTTGTTTAGATTGGCTATACTACACACCAATATGGAAAATTTAAAACACTTATTACATAAAATGCTTGTTATTGGATTTGACGGGCAGGATATTACTAAAAAAGATACGCTAAAAGCACAGATAAAAAACGGTTTGGGTGGAGTTATACTTTTTGATCGTTATATTGATGATGCAACAAAAGATAAAAATATTCAAACTCCACAGCAGCTTAAAAACCTTACAACTTCATTGCAAGATATTACTAGCGAGCCGTTGATGATATGCATAGACCAAGAGGGCGGTAAAGTTGCAAGATTAAAAGAGCAAAAGGGGTTTAGAGAAACTAAGTCTGCAAAGCAGATAGCAGGTATGTCTTTAGATGAAGTAAAAGAGGAGTATGAAGGTTTAGCTTCTCAGCTGTCTGAACTTGGTATAAACTGTAACTTCGCTCCGCTTGTTGATCTTGGAATAAATAAAGATTCCAAGATAATCTACGGACTGGATCGTGCTTATGGTGATGACCCAGATACGGTAGCAAGATATGTAGAGATATTTATGGATGCTCTAAATAAACATCAAATAATCAGCGTATTAAAACATTTTCCTGGTCACGGAAGTGCACAAGGGGATTCACACGAAGGTTTTGTGGATATCTCAAAAACATGGGATGAGATAGAGTTGTCTCCTTATAAAACCTTGCTTCATAAAACCAATATGATAATGAGCGCACACGTTTTTAATGCAAAGCTTGACGATAAATATCCCGCAACCCTTTCTTATGCGACCAATACCAAACTTTTACGAGAAGGTTTGGGATATGATGGGGTACTTATCACGGATGATCTTCAAATGGCAGCTATAAAAGAGCATTACGCAAAAGAAAAAGCTATTGAGCTTGCTATAAATTCAGGAGCCGATATGCTGATGTATTGTAATCAATTAGGCGATGATGATACGGACGAGACGGTCGATATGATGGAGCATTTGCTAAGAAGCGGTAAAATCTCTGAGACAAGAATACAAGAAGCAAATAGAAGAATAGATAAGCTTCTTCAAGGGATATAATGCAATCAGGGTTTTCGTTTATTGATTGGACCATTTTTATAGGCTATTTAATAGTATTACTTGGATTAGCTCGTTACCTTTCAAATAAAAATATAGGTTCTGCCAGAGAGTTCTTTACAGATAAGAACTCTTTTGCCGCATTGCCCGTTGCACTTTCACTTCTAGCAACTGCTCAATCAGCGGCTACTTTTTTAGGAGCTCCGGAGTTCTCTTACAGGTTTGATCTTACGCTTATCGGATATTCCATAACATCTTTACTTGCTATTTATATCGTGGTAAAAGTGTTGATACCAAGACTTTATGCCATGAATGCCGTAAGTGTTTATGAGCTGCTTCAAGAGCGTTACGGGGGAAATGCCAGACGTGATGTGGGTGTGATGTTCTTAGTTGGAAGATTATTTGCAAGCGGTGCCAGACTTTATATGGCGGCACTTGCATTGAGTATGATACTTTTTTACGATATCAGTTTGGCTCATGTTAGTTTCTCCGTAGTATTGCTTGTGATAGGGGCTTTGATATTTACCTATTTTGGAGGGATAAGGTCCGTTATTATCAGTGATATTTTGCAGATAATAGTATATCTGGGTGCGGGAATAGCAGTGGCAGTGTATCTGTATATCTCTCTAGCTATGGACTTTTCTACGATCTATCAAAGTTTGAGTGAAGCGGAGAAATTAAAATATATAGATTTTGAGCTTAGCTTTACCAACGAGGGTAAATTTAATATCTTCTCGCTTCTAACGGGATATATGCTTTTAAATATCGCGGCATTCGGTCTGGATCAGGACTTGGCACAAAGGGTGCTTTCTTGTAAGAATAAAAAAGAAGCGGGCTGGTCGCTGTACGGTGCAACACTTTTAAGTATCCCCGTGTCTATGCTTTTTTTAACTATCGGTTTATTGCTATTCTTATACTATCAAGAGCACACTATCAGCCAGAAGTTCGCAGGTGAGAGCATCACTATATTTATGTATTATATTTTAAACGAGATGCCAAACGGTCTAAAAGGTTTTGTAACGATAGGTGCGATTGCCGCGGCTCTAAGTAGTACGAATTCTGTTTTGGGAGCTATGAGCAGCGTTGCTATTGAAGATGTTTACCGTCCTATAAAAAATAAAAGAGGTAGCCAGCTTAGCGAACAGCATTTTGTAAAGGTTGCCAAAGCTATGGTCTTGGTATTTGCTTTTGCACTAGGGTTGATGGCTATTCTTAGTTTTATAGTGCACAGTAACAGCTCAATCCCACTTATTAGTTTTGCCCTTGGGGTTATGGCTTATGCTTATAGTGGATTGCTTGGTGTTTTTGGGAGTGCACTATTTACAAATCGTGGTAATGCTAAAATGATCCCTTACGCCTTGCTTGTAGGATTTATAAGTGTTTTATCTATGCAGGGATATACTTTTGGATTAAACGTAGGATTTGCGTGGCAGTTGGTGATAGGAACTGCACTTTCATTTGGAGTGATGCAGCTTGGAAAAAGATGATCTATTTATAGGGGTGATGAGCGGTACCAGTTTAGACGGTATCGATATCGCTCTATGTGCTATTAAAGATAATAAGGTTCAAACCCTAAAAGCCAAAGAATACGGCTATGATACTGGAATAAAAGAAGAGGTATTGCACGCTATTAAGAACCCAGTATCTTTAGAGTTCATAGGTACCTTAAACAATAAATTAGCTCTTATGTATAGTCGTGCGATTAATAAGTTCTTAGATGAGTTTGAAATTGATGCCAAAGATATTAGAGCCGTAGGTCTGCACGGTCAAACTATCTGGCATGCTTCAAATTGTGAATTCCCTTTTTCAATGCAGTTAGGCGACGGGGCATTGGTAGCAAAAAGAGTTCAGATGGACGTGGTAAATGATTTTAGAAGCGGTGATGTAGCGAACGGAGGGCAGGGGGCACCTTTAACTCCTGTATTTCACAAAGCTTTGTTTGATGATAAACATACTGCGGTAGTTAACCTTGGCGGTATTGCAAATATAACGATTTTAAGCGATGAGTTTATCGGCTATGACGTGGGAGTTGCCAATATTTTATGCGATCACTGGATATCTAAGCATCAAAATAAACCTTACGATAAAGATGGATCATGGGCAAGCGAGGGCAAAGTGAACGATGCACTTTTAGCATCACTGCTTAGCGATCCTTATTTTAATATACCGCCTCCAAAAAGCACTGGACGAGAATATTTTAACGCCGCTTGGCTAGAGAATAAACTAGAATCCTTTAGCGATATAAGTGCTGAGGACGTGCAAGCCACTTTAGTAGAATTCACAATTATTCCTATCATAGAGGCTTTACAAGATAAACATATAAACAGATTGATAGTATGCGGCGGCGGGGCACACAATGCTCATCTAATGCAAAGGCTTTCAAATAAACTAAGCAATGTGGATGTGATAAAAAGTGATGAGCTTGGAGTGGACAGCACATTTTTAGAAGCGGTCGCTTTTGCTTGGCTTGCATATAAAAGGGTAAACCGTCAAAAGCTTGATCTGAGAACTATAACAGGGGCAAAACAACCCTCTATCTTAGGAGCTGTACATGCAAAAGATTAAAGGGTTTTTAAAAGGAACCAAGTTTGAAGATTTTACGATAGAAATAGCTTCAAGCGATGCAAGCTTTAGAAGATATTTTAGATTATCTCAAGGGGATAAAACTCTTATCCTTATGGATTCCTCTTTAGAGAAAACATCACTAGAACCGTTTATAAAAGTAAGCGATCTTTTACATACGGTTAACGCTCATGCACCTAAAATCTTATATCAAGATTTAGAGCAGGGGTTTTTAATCCTAGAAGATCTAGGCTCAACAAATTTGCTTGATACTTTAGATAAAGATAATCTGAACAATCTTTATAAAAAATGTATCGATGCAATTATCACTATGCAAGATATTAATGCAAAAGATTTACCTCTTTATGACGAAGCTTTTTTAAAACTAGAGATGAACCTAATGCCTGAGTGGTTCTTAAAAAAATATTTAGGCAAAGAGCTTAATGAAAAAGAAGTAAGTATAGTAGAAAATGCCATAGATATTATCGCACAAAAAGTGCTTTCCCATCCGCAGGGGTATTTTGTACATCGCGATTTCCATTCACGAAATATTATGTATTGCGAACCTCTTGGAATTATCGATTATCAAGATGCAATGAACGGCTCTATTGTTTATGATCTGGTATCATTATTGAAAGACCTTTATATAAAGATCGATGAGAAAGAAAGAGTAGAGTTAGCACTATATTTTAAAGAGCAAAAAAAGCTGCAAGTGAGAGATGAAGAGTTTTTAGAGTGGTTTGATCTTATGGGCTTACAGAGGCATTTAAAAGTGCTGGGTATCTTTGCAAGGCTATTTTTGCGAGACGGGAAAGACGGATATTTAAAAGACCTGCCGCTAACTTTAGAGTATGTACTAGAAGTTTGTAAAAAATACCCGCAGTTTAAAGAGTTATATCAATTATTATCAAAGGTTGAGTTAAAATGACTGCAATGATATTGGCCGCAGGACGTGGTGAGAGGATGCGGCCTTTAACGGATACCACACCAAAACCTCTGCTGTTGGTTAAGGATAAACCCCTTATAGTATGGCATATCGAAAAACTTGTACAAAGAGGATTTAGAACCATTATCATCAATATAGCGCATTTAGGTGAGCAGATAAAAGAGAGCCTTGGTGACGGCTCAAAATGGGGAGCTAATATAATATACAGCGATGAGAGGCAAAGCGGGGCACTTGAAACCGCAGGTGCTATTATCAAATCATTACCTCTTTTAAGCGATACTTTTTTAGTGGTGAATGGTGATATTTGGTGTGATTATGATTTTGATCAAGAGTTTAATTTAGGTAACCATTTAGCTCATCTTATCTTAGTGCCAAATCCTGAGCACAACTCAAAAGGTGATTTTCTTTTTCAAGATGCTTACTATACATTTAGCGGTATTGGATACTATAGTAAAAAGATCTTTGAAAATATGAGCTTGGAAAAACGTCCTTTGGCACCTATTTTAAAAGAGTTAATTGCAGAGCAAAAGATAAGCTTTGAATTACACAAAGGGATATGGAGAGATATAGGCACGCCCCAGCGCTTAGCTGAGGTGAATGCTCTGTAAATATTTAGCTACGGCATCTTCGTTGTTTGTATATTCCGATACAAACGTAGCGATTTTTTTCACCTCTTCATGTGCATTGGCAACGGCAACGCTAGTATGAGCTAAATTGAACATCCCTATGTCATTTAGATTGTCCCCAAAAACGGTGAAGTGTTTATAATCTATCTGTGTTATCTCATGCACTTTTTGCAGACCGTAAGCTTTATCGACATTTTTATGCAAAAGAGTTAAAAAATAGCATCCTAAATATGCCTCTGGAGCTAAGATATATTTTATCTCATCTTTAAAGACGGCTTTTAGGTTCTCTTGTAACTCTTCAAGCTGCTCTTTTTCTGCAAAATAAACCAGTTTAAAATTATCTTTCATCGCTTTTATGTTGGAGCACTCTTGAAGATTATCGTCATCTTTATATCTTGTTAACAGCTCTTTTTGATAGTTGTTGGTTTGTCTTGGATATAAAAATGCCTCATTTAGTTGTTGATCTTTTAGAGCAAGAACAACAGGATAGATACCAAGCTTTGCTCCGCACTCTATTATCTCATCTCCTATCTCTTTTGTTATGGTTTTCATATCCAATATCTTTTTTGCAGGAGATACGATAAGCGAGCCGTCAAGTAATATCATTGGTGTGTTGATATCAAGACCTTTTAGGAACTGCTCACTTTTTTTATAGCTTCTTGCCGTTGCTACACCCATAATATGCTCTTTTGCCATAGTGTTCCATACAGTTTTGGTAAATTCGCTGATTGTAAGATCGTCACGTAAAAAAGTATGATCAAGATCGCTTAGAAAAAGTTGCTTCATTTATCTCCACCCAAGTATTTGTAAAATAGTATCTAAAACTATAATGATCGGTATAAAAAGTATTGAGCTATATAGTACGAGTGTTGTAACATCACTAACCTTACAGTTATAAAGTGAAGCTAGGTTTACGTTCATAATAGCTAGAGGCATTATAAGCTCCATTAGAATGATACCTTTAACATAAGGCTCAAAAGGGCTTGATAATAAGATCATAATAGTAACAGCAGGTATAAGGATAAATTTAATACCCATTATCGTGCTATTTAGTTTTAGATCAAAGGCTCTTATCTGAACAGTATAGCTGTATATACCAAATATCATCAATTGTGTTACGATACTTGAGTATGCACCCATCTCAAGCATATTTACTAGGTGCTGATCTATTTTGATCTCATAATAGTTAAAAACTAAGGCTAGGATCGCAAAATAGATAACCGGTAGTTTTAAAATATTTAGTAAAGACTCTTTTATATTAAATTCACCTCTTGAGTAATAGTAAACTCCAAAGGTAAAAACAAAAAATACGTTTGCTAAATTTATCATAGTGGTATATGCAATACTTTGTTCACCAAATAGTGCAATACCTAGTGGGATACCTAGATTTCCAGTATTTCCTATAAGTGCTGATACTGTAACTATGGATGATATCTTTTTATCCTCAAATAGTCTTTTTGCAAGAAAAGTGCTAAATAGCAATACGATAAATATAATCGCTATATAGTATATTGGTGAAAGAAAGAGAGAATAGTCTATCTTTCTATCATATAAACCCCAAAAAGTTAAAAAAGGTTGTAAGCCGTAAACAGATACTAAAGTAACTGTTTTGTCGTGAAGATCATCTTTAAAATAGGCCTTTAGTAAAAAGCCTATAACTATAAAGATATAGATAGATAGTAAGGATACTAATATTTCACTCAAAACTATAATACGTTGCTAACGGATACTTTACCGTCTTTTGTTGTGATAAAAATAGTAAAGGTATAAGCATCTTCATGATCTATACCGACACTAAGTTCATATTCACCGTTTTCTTGAAACTCAGGCCATTTATCTATACCTTTAAGCTCCTCTTCACCATCATAGTTATAACCATCAAAGCACTCTTCAACGCTATCTTGAAAATGAGCTATATCTATATTTTGTAGTTCGCTAAGATTAGAGATAACTTTTTTTAGAGTTACCCTAAATACTTTTATCTCTTCAAACTCTTCCATATATTTATCCTAAAAACTTTTCTATCTCTTTTGTTAAAGATACTTTATCTAGACCGTTTAAAGCACCGTACATCATAGCTCCACCTGCTCCCACTCCCTCTTTTGCTTCACCATCATCATACATCTTTAGTGCAGGATGATTTGAGCTGCTAAAATCAAAATCAACATAGTAGCTGTTGATTTTAAAATCACATAGCTCAATAAGTGATTTGATATCTGAGTTTTTGTCTTCATAAACCCATTTTGTGGTACAAAGTGCAAAGTTCTTTGCATCAAACACCCCTTGCATATGCTCAACTATAGAATTTATAACTAAAAGAACAGCAGCCATTTGAGTGCCTCCTGCTAATACAACTTTTGTATCAGTAGCACTAAGCCCCATTAAAAATCCTGCGTTGAAAATAAGCATATTATCACTTACAAACGATAGTTTTGTAAAAATATCCATCTCATTATCTAGTAGATTTAATGCTTGTGTGATGGTTTGATCTTTTATATTTTTTGGGTTGTTTTTAAAACTGCTGGAAAACATACCATCACAGTTATATCCAAGTGCAATAGCAGCGGCATTTGCAGTGGTTGTACCGCTTGGAACCGATTCAGCTAGTATGATATAGTCATCCTTTACTTCAAAATTCTTACCTACTTCTACAGCCTTCTCAAATAATTCTAAGATATCAATATCCGCACCCTCGGCTATACTTTTACTTGGATGTATATCAAAATCGTGAAGGTTAAAATACTCTATTTTGGGTTTATTATAAAGTCCAAGATCAAAAAGTTCTATATTTGAAAAAGGTCTTAATTGATGTACTGCTCTTGTGATAAGTGCAGGGGTAGGTACACCCTTTGGTGTTTCTGCAATATTTTCTAAGCTTCTCACTTCAGCTGTACAAACAAACTCACTATCAAGAGTTGGAGTTAAATGTATAAGTCCAGGAATCCCTGCTTGGGTGATCCCTTCAATATTTGCCGTATCGGTATTGCTAAGAGTAAGGATAAAACTTGCTTGTTTACCTCTTAAGTATTCAAAAAAATCTTTATTTCCAGTTATTGTTTTTATTTCCATAAAGTACCCCCGTAAAGTAGATGATTTTACAATAAATTTGATATACTCCCACTTATGATAAAAAGTATATTAGATTTTAGTTTGGATGAACTAAAAAACGAACTTAAACCAGCATTTCGTGCAAAACAGATATATAACTGGATATATAAAAAATATATAAGCTCGTATGATGATATGAAGAATATCCCAAAAGATATGATCGCCGATCTAAAAGAGAGATATCCTTTAGAGATATTAAAGATAGTAAAAAAAGAGAAAAGTAGTGATGGAACTATTAAGTACCTATTTGAACTACAAGATGGCCATACGGTTGAGTCGGTATTGCTGCTTATGAAAGATAAGCAAAAAGATGAAGAAGGGAAGATTATAAAGAGTGAGAAATACACTTTTTGTATCTCATCACAAGTGGGCTGTAAAGTTGGGTGCAGTTTCTGCCTTACAGCTAAAGGCGGTTTTGTAAGAGACCTTAGTGCAGGTGAGATAGTTGAGCAGGTAAGACAAATAAAGTTAGATAATGAGATACCTGAAAATAAAGCCGTAAATATTGTATATATGGGTATGGGTGAGCCCCTTGATAACTTTGATAATCTAGTAGACGCTATAAAGATAATAAGTGAACTTGACGGACTAGCTATCAGCACAAGACGCCAAACCATCTCAACAAGCGGTATCAGCTCAAAGATAGAAAAGCTTGGGCGTGAAGACTTGGGTGTTCAGCTTGCCATCTCTTTACACGCTGTTGATGATGATCTTAGAAGTGAGCTTATCCCTATGAACAAAGCTTATAATATTGAGTCAATCATAAAAGCGGTAAAAGAGTTTCCTATAGATGCTAGGAAAAAAGTGATGTTTGAGTATCTTGTGATAAAAGATAAGAATGATGATGAGCAAAGTGCAAAAAAACTTTTAAAGCTTTTATCTGGGATCAAAGCCAAAGTGAATCTTATCTATTTCAATCCTTATCCAGGAACTGATTATCAAAGACCATCAAGAAATAATATGCTAAAATTCCAGCAATATTTGGTAGATCACGGTCTTTTATGTACTATAAGGGAATCAAAAGGGATCGATATTTCAGCAGCTTGCGGACAGCTCAAAGAGAAGGATAAAAATGGGAACGCTTGATATAGTGATGATAGTTTTTTTAGTAGGGGTTGTAGTGGTAAGTGCAATAGGTTTTTATAAATATAATAAAAGTGATAAATAAGAATAAAATAAGAGTGGAGTGATTATGGCAGTTACAAGATTTGCACCGAGTCCAACAGGATATCTTCATATTGGAGGGCTTAGAACAGCTCTTTATAGTTATCTATGGGCAAAAAGAACAAACGGTGAGTTTAAACTAAGAATAGAAGATACTGATCAGCAAAGAAATAATGAAGATGCAGTAAAAGCTATTTTAGAAGCATTTGAATGGGTTGGTATGCCAAGTGATTGTGAGATAGAGTATCAGTCACAAAGAACGGAAATATATAAAAAGTATATCGATCAGCTTTTAGAAGAGGATAAGGCGTATAAGTGTTATATGAGCCGCGAGGAGCTTGATGCAAAAAGAGCAGAGCAAGAAGCAGCAAAACAAACACCTAGATACGACGGTACATGGAGACCTCAAGAGGGAAAAACATTACCGTCTATTCCTGAGGGTGTTGATCCCGTGATTAGAATAAAGGCACCTCTTGAGGGAACTATTGAGTTTGAAGATGGTGTAAAAGGACATATGAAATTCGATGCAAATCAAGTTGATGATTTTGTGATCGCTCGTGCAAACGGTATGCCTATTTATAACTTTGTGGTTGCTGTTGATGATGCTTTAATGGGGATGAGTGATGTTATTAGAGGTGATGATCACCTTTCAAATACACCAAAACAGATCGTTATCTATAATGCTTTAGGGTTTATTCCTCCAAAGTTTTATCATATCCCAATGATAAATAACCCACAAGGTAAAAAGCTTTCTAAAAGAGACGGTGCTATGGATGTTATGGAGTATAAAAGACTTGGATATCTTCCAGAAGCACTTTTAAACTTTTTAGTAAGACTTGGTTGGAGTAACGGTGACCAAGAGATATTCTCAATGGATGAGATGCTTGAACTTTTTGATCCAAACAATATAAATAAGTCAGCATCTGCATATAATGAAGATAAATTAAAATGGCTAAATGCACACTATATTAAAAATGTTTCAAATGATAGATTAGCAGATGAGCTTAAGTTTTTTGGATGTGAAATATACGGTCATGATAAAAAAGAGATGATCCTTGATCTATGTAAGGAAAGAGCAGAAACACTTCTTGATCTAAAATCTGCGATAGAGAATATTTTAAAAGCACCTAGCGAGTATGATAAAAAAGGTGTTAAAAAGTTTATAAAAGAGGATACAGCTCAGATGTTAAACTCATATGTTGAACTTTTAGAGAAAACTAATGAGCTGCATTTACCTATAGATTATGAAGCTGTTACAAAACCATTCATAGAAAACAATGGACTAAAGTTCCCGCAACTGTTCCAACCTATTAGAATATCTTTAACAGGAGGTACTCAGGCACCTTCAGTATATGATATATTATCTGTATTAGGAAAAGATGAAAGTATTAGAAGAATTAAAGAAGCACTAAAGAAAAATTTTGGAAAAGAAGTAGAGTAAAAGCAACTATATAGTTGCTTTTACCTTCGCAAGTTTTCTATCGCTCCAAAAAGTTCCAAAAGGGATTAAAGAAGCTACAAAATAAAAAAGGTTCTCTTTTACTCCCCAAGAGTATTTTCTTGACGCTTGAAATTGTAAATAAAGATAAAGCATAAAAAGCCCACCGTGAATCATACCTACAACTTTAGTGGCAACAGGGATAAGCCAAATATATTTTAATGGCATTGCTATAAAAAGAAGTATCAAAAATGATACGCCCTCAATAAGTCCTATGGTTTTAAATCTATCAAGTTCCGTTTTAAACATTATAATCCTTTTGTATTGTTTATTAAAAGTTGAATATTATAATCAAAATAAATGAAAAAAATCAACTAAACTAATACTATATTTTAAAATTTAGTTTTATTTAAAGGTGTAGAATAGAGACCTTTTAGAAACTTTTTCTTGTGTATTATTGACAAGTTTCTTAAAAATTACTATAATTACGCTATACTTATATAGAAACTCCATATATCTATATCGATACATAAATCTCATACAAGGTTAAATCCCATAATGGAAGAAACACAATATCAGGAAAATCAAAAAAGTCCTAACGGCAGGCAAAAGTCTAAACAGCAAAAAAGTAGAACACATATACCTGTTGATGGACATAAGTTAGAGGATTTGCAAAAGCAGCCTTTAGAAAGTTTAGTTACTTGTGCAGAGGAGCTTGATATTGAGAACCCTGCAGAGCTTAAAAGACAAGATCTTATATTTGAGATTTTAAAAGCACAAACATCTCAAGGTGGTTTTATACTCTTTACTGGTATCTTAGAGATCAAAGAGGGTGGTTTTGGTTTTTTAAGAGCAATCGACGGAAACTTTAGCGATACATCAAATGATGCATATGTAAGTGCTACACAGATCAGAAAATTTGCATTAAGAACAGGTGATATAGTTGCAGGTCAAGTTAGACCACCAAAAGAGCAAGAGAAATATTATGCACTTTTAAAGATAGAGGCACTTAACTATAAACCTTTAAAAGAGAGTAGAAACAGACCTCTTTTTGATAACTTAACCCCTTTATATTCAACAGAAAAATTTAAATTTGAGTATAACTCAAATAAATTAACGGGAAGAATCCTAGATATCTTTTCACCTATGGGTAAAGGTCAAAGGGGACTTATCGTTGCTCAACCAAAAAGTGGTAAAACAGAGCTTATGAAAGAGCTTGCTCACGGTATAACTCAAAACCATCCAGATGCGGAACTAATGGTTTTACTTGTTGATGAAAGACCTGAAGAGGTTACCGATATGCAGCGCTCTGTAAAAGGTGAGGTTTATAGCTCAACATTTGACCTTCCTGCACAAAACCATGTAAAAGTTGCTCAAATAGTTATTGAAAAAGCAAAAAGACGTGTAGAGATGGGTAAAGATGTAGTTATTCTTTTAGACTCTATCACAAGACTTGCACGTGCATACAATACGGTTACTCCAAGTAGTGGTAAAGTTCTAAGTGGTGGTGTTGATGCAAACGCACTACATAAACCAAAAAGATTCTTTGGAGCTGCAAGAAATATAGAAGAGGGTGGAAGCCTTACTATTATAGCAACGGCACTTGTTGATACGGGAAGTAGAATGGATGAGGTTATCTTTGAAGAGTTCAAAGGTACTGGTAACTCGGAGGTTGTACTTAGCCGTGATGCAGCAGATAGAAGAGTTTTCCCTGCTGTTAATATTATAAAATCTGGAACTAGAAAAGAGGAGCTTCTTGTATCTCCTGAGGTTCTTCAAAAAACATGGATACTTAGAAATGCTATTAATGATATGGATGAGACTGAAGCTCTGAAATTTCTTTATAGTAAGATGCAAAAAACAAAAGATAACGAAGAGTTCTTTGCTTCAATGAATGAGTAGATGAAAGGTGTAAAGAAGTGAATATCTTCACTTCTTTACATTAAGTAGTTTATTTTTTCTTTTTAGCTTTTGCTTTTAGCGCTTTTTGCTCTAGATCATAAAAATAGTTCGTAGCTTCAACAAATCCGTCAACACTACCACAGTCAAATCTTTTACCTTTAAATTTATAAGCTATAACCATACCTTTTTTAGCCTGCTCACAAAGTGCATCGGTTAATTGGATCTCACCGTTTTTACCAGGTTTTGTATTTTTGATCATATCAAAGATATCAGGTGTAAGGATATATCTTCCTATTACTGCAAGGTTTGTAGGAGCTTTATCATTATCAGGCTTTTCAACCATATTAGATACCATATAAACACCGTCTTCGATCTGGTTACCTTCAATCACACCGTATTTATGAACCTCTTCCATAGGAACTTCCATAGTAGCAACTATACAACATTTATATTTATCGTACAGCTTAACCATCTGTTTTAATATACCATCACCATCAGGGTTTACACATAGGTCATCTGCAAGGATTACTGCAAAAGGGTTTTGAAAACCAACAAGCACGTTTCCTTTATAGATAGCATCACCAAGACCTCTCATCTCATTTTGTCTAGTGTATGTGAAAGTACATTTGCTGATGATCTCTCTTATCTCTTTTAGAAGCTCCTCTTTTGATGAGCCTTTGATCTGATGTTCTAGCTCGTATGAGATATCAAAGTGATCAGTTATAGCACGCTTTCCACGACCTGTGATTATCGCCATTACTTCACAACCAGCTTCCATAGCTTCCTCTACACCATATTGGATAAGTGGTTTTGTTAAAATCGGTAACATCTCTTTAGGCATAGCTTTTGTTGCTGGTAAGAATCTAGTTCCATAACCTGCTGCTGGGAATAAACATTTTTTTATCATTTCTCTTCCTTTTTGTGTTTTTTTAACCATAATATATCATAAGGCTGCATTTTAACTTTACCTTGAACGCAGATATTATGAGCAATTATATCAATTAACGGTTCATTTGTAGCTTTTGTAAGATCAAGCTCAACCGCATAGTCTGCAAAATTATAAAGTGCTAAGATAGACTCATCTTCATCCTCTGCATATTGGCGTATTGCAAATATCTCTTTTCCAAAATCCAAGAACTCAAATTTAGAAAAAGGGTTAAATGCAGGTTCGTTTATCCTTATAGATATCAGCTGTTTGTATCTTTTAAAAAGTATCTTTCTTAAGCTTCCATCCTCTTCAAGCTGCTCTTTGATATTATCAAAGTTTAGTTTTTCTCTATTTATTGCACGGTTCTTTCTTGTTTTTCTAACTGCTTCTGGATAGTTTTGTGATCCAAGCAGTGAGTGGAAATATATCCCAGGAACACCAGGCATTGCTAGAACTACGGCTTGTGATAGTATCATCCTTTTTACTCTAAGTGCAACGCTCTCTTTTGGATCGGTTAGAATATCTATATAGCTGCAGTTTAGCTCGTATGGTGATTTTTCCTCATCACCTATAGCTCTATATGAAACAAGACCTCCATGGTCTATACATGATTGAACTAAAAACTCCAGCTCTTTTTCACTTAGTATCTCATTTACCGCACGCACTCCCACACCATCATGACTAGCAGTGAAGTTAAAGAAACACACTCTATCGCTAGGCAGCTTTAGTGTTTTTGCCCATTTAGTAAGTTTAGTAGTATTCCCTTTTAAGATTGAGAATGCAAGCATAGGAGGAAGTGCAAAGTTGTAAACCATCTGCGCTTCATCATCACCTTCTCCAAAATATGAGATGTTCTCATCGTGAGGCACGTTTGTTTCGGTGATAATCAATACCTCAGGTGCAACTTCATGTATCACTTGACGCATAAGCTGTATAAGTGCATGTGTTTGGGGTAGGTGAACACATGATGTTCCTATCTCTTTCCATATAAATGCTATAGCATCAAGTCTTAATAAACCAGCACCTTTTTCAACATAGAAAAGTAAAACATCAAGAACTTTTAAAAGCACTTTATAGTTTGCGTAGTTTAGATCAACTTGATCGTTGCTAAATGTTGACCAGATATGGCGTATCTTACCCTCATCATCAGTAAACTCACTAAGCAGCGGGGTTGTTCTTGGTCTTACTACATCGCTTAGGTCTGTCATTGGATCAAGGTCTATAAAAAACTCGGCATACTCAGGGTCATTTGCTAAATAGTGGTTGAACCACATACTAAGCTGACTTACATGATTTATAACACCGTCAAACATAAGTTTATGGTGTTCTGCTAGTTTTGCTATATCTTTCCAAGAACCTTTTAAAGGACACACCCCTTTATAGTTTACTATTGAAAAACCATCATCGGAAGAGTATGGATAAAACGGTAAAATATGCACTGTATTGATACAATCTTGAACATATTCGGCAAGAAATCTATTTAGAGTTGCAAGCGCAGTTTCTCCTTCATGAAATATTTGATCACCGTAAGTTATCAATATAACATCTTTTTGGGAAAGTATATACGGCTCACTCTCTATTTTTTGTTTATACATCTCTATCATTAAAAGTATTGAGCTATATGCTTTTTTTGCATCATGCTCATCATAGATAGAGTATAAAAGTGTTTTAATAAACTTTAGTCTATCCTCAGTAGTATGGCTGGTATAATGATCTTTAGTTGCCATTTCTCCCCTTATGAACCGCTTCTTGGAAATGTTCCGATATATCGCTTATTACAGATCTTACACTGATCCAAGCAGATAGTGAAGGAACACCAAGAGGGTCTTCTAAAAATTTATCGCAAGCACCTTTTAAGGCTCTATCAAATGTTTCAACCGCTTCTATCTCTTTTTTTCTATCAAAATTAAGTGCATTGAACTTTGCAACTGCATCGTATCTAGATATAGCTTTTCTACTCTCTTGGAAAAAAGAGGCACGTAGTGTCATAAGAGATTCTTGTGAGAAAGTTGTTCCTCTTTGAGACATAATCCTAAATATCGTTTGAGCAATATCCATAGACATTTTAGCAACTCCGCCGTCAAGCTCTTTTTGAGGTTCACTGCTTTTTAGCTCTTGATGTTTATGCTCATAGCTCTCCATGATCTCTGTTTGACATATTCTTCTAACAGAGGTGTTATCATATATCTCACTTAAAGTAGAAACCTCAAGCCCCCAAGTAGGAGAGATCCTAATCCCTCTTGCTAAGGTTCTAATAAATGCGAACTCACCAGAGAGTGAGTATCTAAAGCTGTCCATATAGTCTAGATAAGCACTTTGTCCGTAAGTTTTCTTTAGAGCTTTGATAAGCGGTGAATAAAATAGTCTGGTCACCCTTCCATGAAGTTTATTTGTTACCCTCGAGTAGTAACCTTTGTTAAACTCAAAATCTAATGCAGGGTGAACGATAGGGTAAAAAAGTCTCGCAGGTATATCTCTTGTATAGTTTACGATATCGCAGTCATGAAGTGCAAAAGCATAGTTGTTTGGATCAGATAGTGCGTAACCTATCATTGTCCATACGTTTCTACCTTTACCTTTTATATCTGTACTTCTAAAATCGTGATCATCAAGGGTTTGATAAAGTTTTTGCATCTCAGGACCGTCGTTCCATAGAACATCAACCTTAACATCAAGCCCCGACATAATCTTTTTTACATCTTCAAACTGCTCTTTTGTAGCTCTATCTAATCCTAAAATTATCTTATATATATACTTCACATGTTTTAACTCTTCAAGAATCTTTTTCATAGCTGGTGTTTCAAACTCTGAATAAAGAGCTGGAAGAAGAAGTACCATATTTCTACGCTTTGAAAACTTTTCAAGCTCGTTTTCTATATCCTCTAATGATCTCTCTGCCACATATTGAAGTGTAGTTATATTACCGTTTTGAAAAAAATCTGACATTGTTATCCTTTGTGTATTATCATAAAATCCATTACGTTCGTACCTGTTGCACCTATAGTAAAATCATATCCAAGTTTATTAAAAAAAGTGTAACTATCACTTGATTTTAAATATTTTTTTGGGTTTAAGCCCGCTTTTTTACACTTTTTATATAGATTATGGTCAACAAATGCTCCAGTTGCGGGTGAGTTGCCGTCAATCCCATCGCTTCCTGCGCATAGAATTGATAGCTTCTTTTTAGGCTTTAATTCAAGCATAAGTCTAAGTGCTAGTTCTTGATTACGCCCGCCTATACCATCTTTTTTAACAGTCGTTGTTGTTTCACCGCCTATTAAAAGACAAAAACTACTATATTTTTTATCATATTTTTTGATCTTCTTTGAGATATATTCACAAGCTTTTTTAGAATTCTTATCTAAAGTAGTGGTTACTATCTTTGTTTTTTTAACCTTTGGAGCTATAAAATGTTTCGCATTTTTTAATGCTATTTTATTGTTCCCGATGATCTTGTGAGGTACTTTACCGTTATTCATAGGAGCTGAACCTATAGTATGAAGATCATCACCTATTACATCACTTAGTACTAAAGTTATCCCTTTAGCTTTGCTAAGGTCTGCTAGCTTTCCACCTTTTATCTGGGAGTTTGCTTTTCTTTGTTTATTTAGTTCGGTTATATCTATCCCGCTTTTTAAAAGTGATGCTGAGAGCTCTCTAAACTCTTCTAAGCTTAACCCCTCTTTTGGTTTTTCAATCATAGCTGAGGCTCCACCAGAAAGAAGGAATATAAAAAAATCATCCTTTTTTAAAGATGATATGCTTTTTATTAAAACCTCTGCTGCTTTTACACTTTTTTGCGATACTAAAGGGTGAGTTGAATTGTAGTGCTCTAAATATTGTAAAGAGCCCTCTTTATGTGATACGGCAATACCACCTTTTATTTTCTCTTTTAGTATCTTTTCACACTCTTGAGCCATATCAAGACCAGCTTTACCTACTGAGTAGATATATAGATTTGATATTTTTTTTAGATCGATCGTATCTTTTGCAATAGTTAAGGTATCACCTTTAAGCCTTATATTGTTTCTAATGATACTTTTTGCTTTAACACTATTTAGTGCTTTATAGTATATTCTTTTTAGAAGTTTATTTGACATGTTTTAAAACCATTTCATTCCAACCTTTAGGACCTTTAAAGCTTGATCTGTTAAGGTTTTTTATATCGGCATCTATATATGTATTATCGTATGCCTGTATTGCAATTGGGATATCAACTTGCTCTAGCATAACGATATCGTTTGGACCATCACCCAAAGCTATAGATTTTATTTTTGTATCAAATAGTTTTTCAAAAAGTTTTACAGCTTCGCGTACGGCAATTCCCTTATCTTGTTTTTCACCTATAAGGTGGTAAAACCTTCCACCTTTGGTGATCTTTATCTTATATGTAAGTGCAAGGTTTTTAAGGTTCTCAAGTTTTGAAATATCCTCTAGTAAGAAAGGTTCGGTGAAATCTCTATTTTTTGCATAAGATGCACCTGTTTTATCAAGTCCAGTATAGTACGATACTTCTTGGATGCTCATATCGCTAAAACCGTATAAGCCAAACTCCTCTTTATATTGTTTATAGAACTTCAATACTTGAGGGTAGGTTTTGCCTAGTTGAAGAATATTGTAGTTTTCATACTCTCTTAAAAAAGATAGGTCTAGACCTCTGTAGTTTTTTGGAAAAAAGATAGCTGCACCGTTCTCTATAATAAAAGGCTCGTTTATACCAACTTTTTTTTGTAACAATTCAACTTCGATCTTTGTTTTGCTTGTGGTGAAGATCAGAGGTATCTTTTTTTCTTTGATCTTATTTATAGCTTTTTTTGCATCATCGAATGAGTAATCATCGTGATTTAAAAGTGTTCCGTCTAAATCCGTGAATATTATAGTTTTCATAGGATAGATTGTAACATATTAAAATTACAAGTAAAGTATAATAGCTGTATATATACTATACAACTATTATAAAATATTATATGCTAGTCTCTTTCGTGCAGGATCTGATCTAATAGTTTAAACACCTCTTTACTAGCATCTTCCATCTCTTTGAAAGCGTCTATCGCCATATCGTAATCTACATGCTGTTCATTCTCTATGGAGTCAAATACTTTATGGGTACCGTTATGTACAACAGAGTGTGGATGGTCAAGTTTATTATAACTAGGGGTGTTAGAGAAATATCTTTTTCCAAAACCTTCATTATACCACTTACCAAGACGACAGTTCTTATGATCCACAAAAGCAAATGCAGGTTTTTTATGTGCAACTGAAAGGTAAGTGTTCACTTTCCATATGATATGGTCAAGTTTGGCAAGACTCATAAAAACCCTATCGGTTATATGGCTTAAACCTTCAAATGTTTGTGTTGAAGTGTTCATAACATTATTCATCTCATCATTATATGTTGTAGTGGTTGTTGAGAGTGAGTTGATCGACTCTGTTATCACTTCTAGTTTTTGATTTGTTAGTGAAACACTCTCTTGAATAGAGTTTACAACATCGGTTATCTCTTTTGCAGCTTCTGCTGATCTGCTTGCTAGGTTTCTAACCTCTCCCGCAACTACGGCAAACCCTTTACCCGCTTCACCTGCTGTTGCTGCTTCAACGGCAGCATTTAAAGATAAGATATTCGTTTGGAATGATATTTGATCAATAGTGGTAACCGCTTCGGCAATATTAGCCGCTTTGGAGTTTAGTTGATTTACCACTTCGTTTATCTGTGTCGTATGTCCAGTAAGACTTGATAGGTCATCAACTATTGATTGTAGTTTTTTACCTGATTCTTGGTATGTTTTAGTTATATCGTAAGAGCTGCTTAGATTATCTCTTGAAAGCTCCGTAGATTCCGCAATATTTGCTTGAATATCAAGAAGTCCCTCTTTTAGGTTTTCATTTTGTGAGCTAAAAAGGTAGTTGATATGCTCTTCATTACTTACAACATTACTAGTTTCGGCCTCTTTTTGCGTTAGTTCGTTTATTTGGTTTTTTAAACTCTCTATCTCTTTTTTTAGACTTTCATTCTCATTTTTAATATTGTCGTTATCGTTTTGAAGAGCTTTATTATTATCTACAAGATTTATATTCTCATTCTTTTCTTTAGCAAGCACACCTTTTAGCGCTTCTAACTCCTCTTCTAAACGTTTATTCCCAAAAAACATAGCAACTCCTGAAATTTTATAAGTTTTCAATTATAGCAAAGAAATATTAACAATAGTTATAACATTTGTTAAATTTTTTAATTTTGCAAAAAACCTACTAAGTCTACTTCTAATATAAAATTGGTTAAAATACGAAAAAATTCAAAGTTTAGGAAATATTATGGCGTTATATACTTTTGGACATAAAATACCAGATTCAGATTCTATCGTGGGTGCTATCTCTTTAGCTTATCTTCACAATGCTTTAGGGAATGAAGCGATTGCTACAAGACAAGGTGATGTAAACCCTGAGACTAAATTTATCTTAGAGAAGTTCGGACTAGAAACACCTGAGTTTAAAGAGTCTTATGCAGGTGAGGATGTATATATAGTGGACTATAGCGATAAAGCACAAGCTCCAGATGATATAGCTGAGGCAAATATCCTTGGTATCGTTGATCATCATAAATTAGGAGATCTTACAACATCAGCTCCTTTAGAGTGTTGGATCAGACCTGTAGGATGTAGTAATACGGTAGTAAAAGAGATGTATGATTACCACGGGATTGAGATACCTAAAAACATTGCAGGTGCAATGATGTGCGCGATCCTTAGTGATACGGTTATCTTTAAATCACCTACATGTACTAAGATAGATACAAAGATCACAAAAGAGTTAGCTAAGATCGCAGGGATCGAAGATTATAAAGCTGTTGGATTAGAGATGTTCAAAGTAAAATCAGCAGTTGACGGTACACCTGCTAGAGAGCTTGTAAAAAGAGACTTTAAAGCTTTTGATATGTTTGGTAAAAAAGTTGGTATTGGTCAGCTTGAAGTTGTTGACGGTTCAGTTTTTGAGCCTATCAAAGATGAGCTTATCGCTGATATGAAAGCTTTAAAAGATGAAGATGGTTTTGATGAGGTTCTTTTACTTTTAACCGATATTATGAAAGAGGGAAGCGAAGTATTAGCAGTAGGAGACTACGATAATATCGTTGAGAAAGCTTTCGATAAAAAGATACAGAACAGCACTTTCTGGCTTGATGGATGTTTAAGTAGAAAAAAACAGATCATCCCTTTCTTAGAGCCTGCATTTAACTAAAATATATTAAAAAGGGGCTTGCCCCTTTTTAATAAAACTTCTAATATTGCATTTAAATATCCAAAACAAGCTCTAAGAATATATATTTAATCAAAAAACTTATATAATTATTTTGAAGATTAGTACGCAAAGTTATATAAAGAGGAACTGCAATGTTAAAATCCACAAAGAAAAGTATAGTTTACGGTTCACTTATTGCTATTGCACTTTTAAGTGCAGGATGCGGAGGCAATAAGTTAGAGGTTACCAAATATAGTACGAAGATAAATAAAAAAGCTTCTGTTCCAGAGATTTGTAAACCTGAATATAAATCTATGATGCCTAGAGTTGCCGTTGTTAATTTTACAAATAACTCAACATTTGGTAAAGCAAATATTGATGAGACAAATAAAGATAGCTCAGCTTTTATAGGTGTAGGTTTTATCGGTGGCGGCTTTGGAGCAGGCGGTGAGTCGAAATCAAAAAGTATAAACGTAAAAAGAGAGGTTGATGCAAAGTTATCAGAGTCGATTGTTCCTATAGTTGAATCTATGATATCTCAAACAGGTGGAGCTACACTTGTAAGCAGAAACGATCTAGATAAGATAAATGATGAGCTTAAACTTCAAGACTCAGGTCTGTTAGATCCTGAATCTGTTGTACAGATGGGAAAAATGACAGGGGTACAGTTTTTAGTAACAGGATCAATTAATAATGTTGAGATGGACTATACTGATAACTCAAAAGCAGGAAGTTCTGTAGCAGAAGCTACAAAGAACTCAGATAACGATGCAGTGAAGATGATAGGCTCACTTATAAGCTTAGGTACTTCATTAACTGACGGTATGGATATAAAAACCACTTACACACTTAGAATAGTTGATGTTGAGAGTGGAAGAATAGTGCTAAGTGAAGAGCTAGAAGGAAGCACAAATATAGGTAAGATAAAAGAGCCGACTTTTGATCAGATCGTGGGTGCTATTAAGAAAAATATCAATGACTCTTTGCCTAAACTAAAAGAGCAGTTCGCTAGATATTTTTCGGTAAAAGGTTATATTACTCAGATCAGAAGTGATGGCAGCGATATGATCGTTCAAGTTAATATAGGAAGCAAGCAAAAAGTTGTAGAGAACCAACTATTTGATGTATATATATTTGAGGAGAATGCAGACCCTATAAGCGGTAATGTTAGTTGTGATAGACTAATAACTCCTATAAAGTTAAGAGCAACAAATCAAATAATGGCAGATAAAACTTGGACAACAGTAGAAGAGGGTGATGCAGAACAGTTACAGCTGTATCAACTAATACAAAAATCACATGAAAAGGCTGGCTTTGAAATCCCTAAATTATCTTTCTAATATAAAAATAGCAGTTTTTACGCTGTTTATTTTGGTTATCAGTTCAGGTTGCTTTTCTTCAAAAGCTAAGATAGAATCGATACCGAATTGGTATCTAAACACGCCTCAAAATACAACTTCAACTATTTATGGAGTTGGTGAGGGTTCAAGTATAGAGGATGCAAAAAGTGCTGCGCTTAACTCAATGTCTTCAAGACTTGTGGTAGCAGTTGGTTCAAGTTTGCAAAAGCTTACCACGTCTGGTTCTGACGGCAGCTACTCTAAGAGCGTAACCCAAGATATAAAAGTGGATGTTGAGAAGATCCAATATACAAATGCAAAAGTTGAGAACAATGCACTTGTGGGTGGAAACTATTATGTGCTGATGAGCGTTGACAGGGTTGAACTTTTTAATGAAAAGAAGAAATCGTTTTTTGTAGATGATGGTACTATCGATACAACATTTAAAGACGGTAAAGATCTTCCTGAGCTTGAAAAGATATACCTTATAAAAAATCTTTCACCAAAGATCATAGATAATAGAAAAAAAGCTTTTGTTCTTTATGCTATAAACAACTCTTTTGATTATGCTCCTTATTTTAATAAATATGATGGTTACCTTTCTCAAATAGATAAACTAAAAAGTGAACTGCAAATATCTGTAAGCTCAAATGAAGAGAATAAATTCTTTATGGATATTATTGTTCAGATGTTAAATGAGGATGGTTATAGAGTTGTTCAAAATAGCTCAAATGTGCAGATAGATATTCATAATAAGATAAGATACTCTGAGTACAAAGGTTGGAAGATAGCTAAGGTTTCTACAACTATAGGTGTAAGCTCTAAAGGCAAAAAAGTATCAAATAAAACCGTTGAGACAACGGGAAGATCATCTTCTACGGATCTAAATGCTTTACAAAATGCGGCACAGTTTTTTAAACAAAAACTGCAAAAAGAAGGGCTTGATCCTTACCTTTTCGGTAATTAAAAAAAGGGCTTTTAAGCCCTTTTTGCATAAAACTCTTTTTTAAACTCACTCCAGCGATTCTCTAAAATAGCTTCCCTTGCTTCTCTCATAAGTGTTAAATAATAGTGTAGATTGTGTATCGAGGATAATCTAAAGTACGATATCTCTCCAGCTCTTAATAGATGATGGATATAACCTCTACTATAGTTTTGACAGGTGTGACATGTACACTCGGGATCTATCGGTAAGTGATCTAGTTTAAACTTAGCGTTTCTAATATTGATTTTTCCAAATGATGTGAAAAGGGTACCGTTTCTAGCGTTTCTTGTGGGCATAACACAATCAAACATATCAACCCCACGATCAATATTTTCTATTAGATCTTCTGGAGTTCCCACACCCATAAGATATCTAGGTTTAGTTTTTGGCATAAACTGCGTGGTCCACTCAACCGTATCATACATATCTTGGTTGGCTTCCCCTACACTTAAACCACCAATTGCAAAACCATCGTAGTCTTCAAGTGCGCATAACTGCTCGGCACTCATTTTTCTAAACTCTTTATCGATACCACCTTGGATAATAGCAAAGATATTTTGATCTACTCCGACCCCTTTAGCTTGTTGCTCTTTATGGTATTCTATCGCTTGTTTTGCCCACTCAGTAGTTCTCTCGATTGAAAGCTTGATACGCTCTTTAGTATTTGGCAAAGCTACAAGATCATCTAAGATCATCATAATATCGCTTCCAAGTTCATATTGAGTATCTAAAACACTTTGTGGGGTAAAGTAGTGTTTGCTACCGTCTATATGTGATTTGAACATTATCCCGTCACGATCAGCTTTAGATATATCACTTAATGAGAAGGCTTGAAATCCACCAGAGTCTGTTAAAAAAGAGTTTGGAAATTTTGAAAATCCATGTAGTCCACCAAACTCTTTTACAACTTTTGATGTTGGTCTTAGGTAAAGGTGATAGGTGTTTGCTAAAATTATCTTTGCGCCAAGATCAAGCATATCTTTATGATCCAGAGCTTTTACACTTGCTTGTGTTCCAACAGGCATAAATACAGGCGTTTGTATAGTTGAATGAGCTGTTTTAATAGTACATGCTCTTGCATTGTTATCGGTGTTGTCTATTTTAAATTCCATTTGCGAATTCTATCCTAAATTAGCTATAATCTGCATATGACACTTATACACACGGCACTTTACCCAGAAGCAAAACCTATCATAGACTATTTTAAATTAAAGCAGTTTCAAACACAACCATATAAGGTATATAAAAATGAAGATATAGTTTTATGTGTATCTGGAATAGGTAAAATAAAAACGATCGAGTGTTTAAATGATATATTTATGAATTATAGTTTTTCTAAGGCTTTTAATATAGGGATTGCAGGATGCAAAGATGAGACCATATCAATAGGAAATTCGTTTTGTATCGAAAACAAGATTGATACCCTTGAAAAAGCAGGTCTTACAACAGTAGATCAGCCCTTAGATACAAAAGACAAGTTAAATACACTTCTTGTGGATATGGAAGCTAAATACTTTAAAGATATTGCTTTAAAGTATATAGATCAAGATAATATCTATATTATTAAAGTGGTATCCGATCATTTGAATAAAGCTATTCCTAAGAAAAGTTTTGTAAATATGTTGATAAATGATAGTATAGGAAAATGGTGTAATAAGATATGACGGTTTCAAACGGTGCTACTCTTTATCAACGACAAAATCAAAATGCAGCATCTGCTGCTAAAGATTATGAGAGGTATGAAGCTGTAAGAGCACCTAAAAAACCTACACCTGCGGATATCTCAAATAGCGTACCACCTTCAGAGGCAACAAAACACTCAGAGGGTTTTGAACAAAATTTCCGAACATTTCAATTTACGAACTCGAAAAATATAGAGCGAGAGCGCTCACTGCATAAGCAGGTAAAACTACAACTACAAAAAGATGGATATATATCAAAAGCTGCGATGATGTCACAAAACTACTCGACTAGAAGTGAGAAGGGTCAAGCTATGATGGGGATATAAAAAAAGGCCGACCTAAGCCGACCTTTTGATATTGCTAAGAGCGCTTATTAACAGCTTGGTACGTTACCTGAATCGTTAGCATACTCATATGAAAAATCATAGTAGTGTTGAAGATATTTCTCTTTTAAAGCAGAATCTTTAACTTTTGGACAGATAGCTTTGATCTCGTCAGCAAATTTTCCATTTTCCATGATCTCTTCCCACTCACCTTGAGAATGTTTAGCTGCAAATTTAGCACCTGTCATTCCACAAGCTTTCTTAAGTTTTTTTGAGTAAAGTTTTTGACCTTTAGCTACATCCGCTGATGCTGTTGAAGCCGCTACACCTAGTACTAGAGCAGCTGCTAGAGCAATTTTTAGTAATTTCATATTACTTCTCCTTAGATAATTTCCGATTATTATATCACATAATTATAAAAGATTTCTGAAAAGAAATAAATAAAGATTAATTACTATTTGAGCCTGAGAAGATTTGGGTAGTATCAGTATATTTTTGATAAAATATTAGACTTTAATTTATAAACACTATGTATGGAGAACGAATGAAAATAGAACTAAGATCACCGCTGGATATGCACCTTCACTTAAGAGATAATGAGATGCTAGATCTAGTTGCACCGCTTACAAGCAGAACATTTGCAGGGGCAATTATAATGCCAAACCTTGTGCCGCCTGTAGATACAAAAGAAGCGGTTATAGCTTATAAAGATAGAATACAAAAAGCTATCGGTGATGATAAGTTCGATCCTTATATGACACTTTTTTTTAAAAACTATTCAAAAGAGTTTTTAGAGAGTGTTAAAGATGAGATAACGGCGATCAAGCTTTATCCTGCAGGTATCACTACAAATAGTGAAAGCGGAGTATCGCAAATAGATAGTGAAGCACTTAGACCTACATTGGAAGCTATGAGTGAGCTGGGTATTCCTTTGTGTGTTCATGGAGAAACAAACGGTTTTGTGATGGATAGAGAAAAAGAGTTTATGAATATCTATGATGCTTTAGCAAGCAGCTTTCCTGATCTAAAGATCATAATGGAGCATATAACTACAAAAGATGCGGTTGATATGCTTGATTGTCATAAAAATCTATATGCAACTATAACTCTGCATCACCTTTTAATAACACTTGATGATGTTGCGGGAGGTATGCTTCAACCCCATCTATTTTGTAAACCTATAGCAAAAAGATACGAAGATAGAGAAGCTTTACAAAAAGTTGCACTAAGTGCTCATCCTAAGGTTATGTTCGGTAGTGATAGTGCTCCCCATCCAAAACATGCAAAAGAGTCTTGCGGTTGTGCAGCAGGTGTATTTACTGCACCAATAGCACTTCAGGTTTTAGCTCAGTTCTTTGATGATAACAATAAGCTTGATAATCTTCAAAAGTTTATTAGCGATAATGCCGTAGATATTTACGGGCTTGAACCTCTTGATAAAACTATTAAGCTTTCAAAAAAAGATTATGTTGTCCCAAAACTTTATGAGAAGAATGGAGAGAATGTTGTTCCGATGTACGCGGGAGAAACAATTAAGTGGAGTATAGATGAAGATTGACAATCTTATTCGAGGAAATGAGAAGTTTAGAAAGGTTACTTTTAAAAAATACAAAGAGGATTTTGATGTTCTTGTAAAAAAAGGACAAACTCCAAGTGTTTTATTTATAGGGTGTAGTGATAGCAGAGTAGTACCTGATCTTATCGTAGATACAAATCCAGGCGATATGTTTATTTTAAGAAACGTAGGGAATTTTGTACCCCCTTTTAAATCAGATAATGACTTTCATGGAAGTGCAGCAGCTATTGAATACGCGGTATCTGTACTGAAAGTAAAAGATATAATCGTTTGTGGACACTCCCATTGCGGGGCTTGCGCATCTTTATATGAAGATATTGATGAATCTTTAGAGCTAATACATATTAAAAAATGGCTGGAGCTTGGGAAAAAAGCTAAAGAGTATACTTTGTTGGCAACAGAAGATAAAAACAATAAAGAGAAGATATTAAGAACTACCGAGAAGATATCTATAATCTATCAGCTTGAGAATCTTTTAACATATCCTGCTGTTGAAAAAAGGGTAAATGAGGGTAGCTTAAATCTTCATGGGTGGTATTATAAGATTGAAGACGGTACTATCGAGTATTATGACGGTAAAGATTGTGAATTTAAAATGTTGGGTGAGAATTAATGGAAGAGATAAAAGTAAGAAAAATGCCTAGATCTACAATGATCTATATTTCAATATTGGTTATAGCTGGAATCATAGGTTTTTTTATAGTTATGAGTGGAAAAGAGACAAAGGTTGAGAAGATTCTTGCAGAGGTGGGTTACCCTAAAGTTGCAAATGTTACAGTATTTGGTGAGCATGAGTTTATGAATAAAGATACTCATATAAAAGGTAAGCAATACTCGATAGAGTTTACTGATCTAAATACGGGTAAAACTTGTAGAGGGTTTGTATTTAGAGACTATAAAAGAAATAATATGAAAGACCTGGAGTGTAAATAGTTTATGGGTGTTTTAGAGAAATTACAAAACAATGAAAGATTAAACTATGAGGATGGTTTAGCACTTTACGATCTTGATCTATTTACTTTGGGTGAATATGCAAAAAAGATAAGAGTGAACAAACATCAGAAAAAAACATATTTTAATATCAATCGTCATATAAATCCCACAAACGTATGTAAAGATGTATGTCAGTTTTGTGCATACAGCTCAAGCAGAAAAAATCCAAACCCTTATACTATGAGCCATGAAGAGATACTAGAAGCTGTAGATAACTCCGTAAAGAACGGTATCAAAGAGGTGCATATAGTCTCAGCTCATAATCCTGATACAGGCTTGGAGTGGTACCTTGATATCTTTAGAAAGATAAAAGATAAGCATAGCGATATTCATGTAAAAGCTTTAACTGCAGCAGAGATCCATTTTCTATCTGAAGAGTATAACCTAAGTTATGAGCAGATAATAGAAAAGATGATCCAAAGTGGTGTTGACTCAATGCCAGGTGGTGGAGCAGAGATATTTGATGAGAAGGTAAGAAAAAAGATCTGCGGTGGTAAAGTGAGCACTCAAGGCTGGCTTGATATCCATGAACTATGGCATAAGCAAGGTAAACAGAGTAATGCAACAATGTTGTTTGGTCATGTGGAGACTAGAGGGCATAGAATAGATCATATGCTAAGACTAAGAGAGCTTCAAGATAAAACGGGAGGCTTTAATGCATTTATACCATTGGTTTATCAAACTGAGAATAACTTTTTAAAAGTAAAAGAGGCTATCACTTCCCATGAGATATTAAAAACTATGGCAATAAGTAGAATACTTCTTGATAATATTCCTCACCTAAAAGCTTACTGGGTAACATCAACCATAAAGCTTGCTTTAGTAGCGCAAGAGTTTGGAGCAAACGATCTTGACGGTACTATTGAAAAAGAATCTATACAAAGTGCAGCGGGTGCAAAAAGTGCTAATGGTATGACGCAAAGCACATTTATAGACCTTATAAAAAATAGTGGATTTGAGCCTATTGAGAGGGACTCTTTATATAATGAGATAAAGGCTTGGTAGCAAATAGATTTGGCAGATGCTTAAAGATAATTTGGATAAAATGAGATTTTTAAATATTAGGAAACTATATGAAGTTTAATAAACTATTAGATGATGTACAAACCTATGAGGCAGGTAAGCCCATAGAGCTTGTGGTTAGGGAATATGGTGTTGATACCAAAGATATTATAAAACTTGCTTCAAACGAGAACCCTTATGGAACTTCACCGATTGTTGTAGAGAAGTTAGAGAGTGTTTCAAAGAACGCATTTATCTATCCTGATGATTCTATGTATGAGCTAAAAGATGCTTTAGCGAAGAAGTTTGATGTAAAAAGTTCAAACATAGTAATAGGTGCAGGAAGTGATCAAGTTATAGAGTTTTGTGTACATGCAAAATGTGATGAAAGCTCAAAAGTACTTATGGCAAAAACAACGTTTGCTATGTATGAGATATATGCTAAACATACGGGCGCAAAGATATTAAAAACACCAAGTGATGAGCATAATCTTGATGAGTTTAGAGCAATCTATAAAGCAGAGGGTGCTGATATCATCTTTTTATGTTTGCCTAATAATCCTCTAGGTGAATGTTTAGATACAAAAGATGTAGAAGCGTTTCTTGATGAGGTTGATAGTGAGACCTTAGTTGTGCTTGACGGCGCGTATCAAGAGTATGCAAGATATAAAGATGGTGCAAAAAAACTAGTACCTAGTGAGCTGATAGCAAAATATCCAAATGTGATATATCTTGGAACCTTCTCAAAAGCTTATGCATTAGGTGGTATGAGAACAGGTTACGGTATAGCAAATGAAGAGATAATAAAAACACTTCATAAACTAAGACCACCATTTAATATCACTACACCTTCACTTGCTGCTGCTATTGAAGCTTTAAAAGATGAAGAGTTTGTTTCTTTTTGTATAGAGAAAAACTTTGAGCAGATGAAAAGGTATGAAGAGTATGCTAAAAGCAGAGGCTTTGAGTATATAGATAGTTATACAAACTTTATCACTATCAAACTTGGAGATTTTAGCTCAAAAGAGGTTTCACAAAAGCTATTAGAGAAAGGTGTTATCGTTAGAGATATGACGGGGTATGGATTTAACGCTATTAGGATAACAATTGGAACAGATGAGCAAAACACAAAAGTATTTGAAGTATTAGATAGTGTTCTGGAGAGTATGAAATAGTTATGGATATCAAAAGTAGATCGATCAAAGAGCTGGAACAACTAGGGCAGGATATTAGAGATAGAATAATAGAGGTGGTTAGTAAGAACGGTGGCCACTTTAGTTCTACCCTAGGTGCAGTTGAACTTACTTTAGGTATGCATAAAGTGTTTGATGGCTATAGAGATCCTTTTATTTTTGATGTATCACATCAGTGTTATCCCCATAAACTTATTACTGGAAGATGGAAAGAGTTTGATACACTTAGACAGTTTAAAGGACTAAGTGGTTTTACAAAGCCAAAAGAGTGCGATGCAGACTATTTTGTTGCAGGACACTCTTCTACTTCTATATCTTTAGCCGTAGGTGCAGCAAAAGCTATAAAGCTAAAAGGTGAAGATAGGGTTCCTGTTGTAATGATAGGTGATGGCTCAATGACAGCAGGTATGGTTTATGAAGCTTTAAATGAACTTGGTGATATAAAACTACCTGTGGTTATAATTCTAAACGATAATGAGATGAGTATCGCTAAACCTATTGGAGCTATATCGAAACACTTAAGTAAAGTGCTTGCAGGAAAATCTTACCAAAGTTTTAAAGAAAAGGTTGATAAGTTTATAAAAAACAATATGCCTGATGGAGCAAGTTATATAGCAAAGCGTATGGAGGAGAGCTTAAAGCTTATCACGCCTGGGATTATGTTTGAAGAGATGGGGATAGATTATATAGGACCTATAGACGGACATAACCTTGAAGAGGTTATCGATACTTTGCGTATTGCAAAGAATATGAAAAAGCCTGTAATAGTTCATGCTAAGACCGTAAAGGGTAAAGGTTATAAGATAGCTGAAGGTCACCATGAACACTGGCACGGTGTTGGACCTTTTGATGCAGACAGCGGCGAATTTGTAAAAAAAGCTTCTGCAAAATCAGCTACGGCAGTGTTTAGTGATTGCTTATGTGAACTTGCTAAAAAACACGATAATGTAGTAGGGGTAACCGCTGCAATGCCAAGTGGAACTGGAATAGATAAACTAATGAAAGAGTTTCCCGATAGATTTTGGGATGTTGCGATTGCAGAACAGCATGCAGTAACCTCAATGGCAGCAATGGCAAAAGAGGGTTTTAAACCTTTTATCACTATCTATTCAACGTTTTTACAAAGAGGATTTGATCAGATCATTCACGATGTTTGCTTAATGGACCTGCCTGTAGTGTTTGCGATTGATAGAGCTGGGATTGTTGGAAATGACGGCGAAACACATCAAGGGTGTTTTGATATCAGTTATCTTAGATTTATACCAAATATGATACTTCTTGCTCCAAGAGATAATGAAACACTAAACTATGCTTTAGAGTTTGGGTATAAAGCAACATCACCATGTGCTATAAGATACCCAAGGGGTGCATTTAAAGAGCTAGAATATAAAGGCTCACCATTTGAGCTAGGGAAGCTAGAGGTATTAAAAGAGAACGAGACTTGCGATAAACTTCTTATAGGTTACGGTGCAGGTGTATCAAGAGCGATTGAGACAGAAAAACTTTTAGAGGAAGAGTGCTCGATAGTTGATCTTAGATTTGTAAAACCTTTAGATGAAAAGGCTTTAAAAGAGCTTGCTAAAAAATATAAAAAATGGTATATCTTTAGTGACTCACAAGCTGAGGGTGGAGTAGCATCTGCACTTTTAGAGTTTATTAGTAGAGTTTCTTTAGATGTAAAAGTGGTTACCTTTGAATATGATGATTCTTTTGTTCAACACGGAGATACAAAAGTGGTAGAGGAGTCTTTAGGGCTTCTACCTGAGCAGATAGCTAAAAAGCTTATTTAACTATTTTAGCTAAAACTCTTTTTTCAAGCAGGTCTACAGACTCTATTTTTACTTTAACCTTTGCATAAAGCTTTTCACCTTTATAGTTAAGCAGGTTTACTCTTAGCCCTATGATCTCTTTTGTAGACTCAGCAATATATCTTTCAATATCTACTAGTTCACACTCAAGCTCTTTGCCTATATTTTTAGCTGCCCATCTTGTGTATTTTCTATCTTCAAAATCCCAAACTAGCTCATTTATTCTTCTCTCAGTTGTTGATATATCTTGACAGACATCTTCTATATCTTGAGGAGGCTTACCTGTTTTTAGTATTCTATGAAGAACAAGATCGGCATATCTTCTAATAGGTGAAGTAAAGTGTGAATAGCTTTCAAACCCTAGTCCAAAGTGTGCAGCTTTTTTCTCACTATATCTTGCTTGTATCTGAGCATGGATGATCATCTCATCTATCTGCTTCTCAAAAGGTGTATTTTTTGCTTTTTTTTGCAGGTCGGTGATGGTTTTATGTATATCGCTTTTATTTTTTGCTTTTATCCCTAAATAGTATACTTCATCAAGAAGCTTTTGTATAGCGTTGGGTGTCGGCTCATCGTGAACTCTAAATATACCAAAACCGTTTAATCTTTTAGATGCTTCTACATTTGCTAAAAGCATGCACTCTTCGATCAAGGAGTGTGAAGGTGAGCCTGTCTCAATCTGTGTATCTAAAAGCTTTTGATCTTTATCAAGTCTTAGTCTAAACTCATCACTTCTAAAATCAAAACCTTTTTCTAGTCTTTTTTTCTTTAGTTTTTTAGTAAGCTCATAAAGGTTTAAAAGTGAGTTGAAGATATTCTTTTGCATATCATCATATTGATCGAACTTATTATCTAAAACCCTATCTATTCTACCGTAAGTAAACCTTTTTTTAGAGTTTATCACTGCTTCAAAAAGATCGCTATCTTTAACTTCAAAACTATCTTTATCAAGCTTTATCTTAAAGACGTAAGCCAGCCTATCAACCTCAGGTTTTAAAGAGCAGAGTTCATTACTAAGCTCAAAAGGAAGCATTGGATAAACCTTGTGTGGAAGATAGATAGTAAAGGCTCTTTTTTTTGCTTCAATATCTAGGTAAGAGCCTTGCGTAACATAAGCACTAACATCTGCAATTGCCACATAGATAGTAAACTCTTTTTCATCAAAATAGATAGCATCATCAAAATCTTTTGCATTTTCAGGATCTATTGTGCAAAACGGAAGATGGGTAAGGTCTTTTCTATTTGAGGTATCTATCTTTTCTATATCAAAATCTTTAAACCCCTCAACTCTATAATCTTCGTGAAAAAGGTTCATAGAGATAAACTCATCTATGATATCATTTGAGTAGTTACCTATGGTTTTCTCTATTGAGCCGTTTTTAGAGTTGTATAAAACTACGCTGTTTTCATCTAGTTTGCTTTTAGTTAGAGTTACTTGATCTTTTATCGATATAAGTTGTGAATCTTTAACAAGAGCTAGAATAGTGTTATCAAATTTTTTAAGAATACGATCCACTTTAGCTTTAAATTTAGCACGGGGATTAAACACTTTTTTTATAAGAACTATATCACCGTTGTAAGCACCTTGTAGATCTTTTTTATCAATTCTAAGTTCCATATCATGGTTTAAGATCGATTTAAAAAGTGCATAATGATTTTTACTCTCTATAGTTCCGATGGAGTATTTTGAATTTATATTGTCATCTTTTAAAATGCTCTGTGCTTGTAGATTTTTAATAATATCTTCTGTTATGTCAAATTTTTGTAATATTTCTAAAATCAAACCTCTTCCTTAATCTATCATCTGTTATAATATCATAATTTGCTATAAAAGGGGTTTCAATGAAAAGCAAAATTTTGTTAGCACTGGTTCTTTTTGTAAGTACTTTGTATGCAAATAAACCCAAAATGATAATATATTGCGGTATTACTATGGTAAAACCGATCAAAGAGATATCAAGGATAATTGAAAAAGAGAAAAATTGCGAGATCATTATCTCTCAAGGGGGCTCAAAAGATCTATATGATCAACTTAAAGCTTCTAGGGTAGGAGACCTTTACCTTCCTGGATCAGACTCTTATGTTAAAAGAGGTCTTGACGATAAAGTGATAGAGCAAAGAGTGGATATAGGATATAACCAAGCCGCACTTTTTGTAAAAAAAGGAAATCCAAAAAATATAAAAACTCTTGATGATCTATTGAATGAAACTCTAAGTGTGACTATTTGTGACCCTAAAAGCGGAAGTATAGGTAAGATGACAAAGAAGATTCTTACAAAGTTTAAGGGGGAAGATTTCTTTTTTGATGTATATGATCTAGCATCTGAAATAGGAACTGACTCAAGAAATTTAAATAAAGCGCTTATAGATAAAAAGGCTGATGTGACTGTAAACTGGAGAGCAACAGGTTTTTGGCCTGAGAACAGCCCTTATATACAAGTGATAGATATAGATGAGAAATATGCTCCTAAGAAAAAGCTTATTTTAAATCTACTGAGCTTTTCAGAAAATAAAAAAATAGCAAAAGAGTTTATGGACTATGCATCCTCAAATAAAGGGCAGGCTATCATGAAAAAATATGGATTTAGATAGGAACATATTAGATTAGATGGAATTAAAAAGATCAGAGATACTTGACAAGCTTATATTTCTTTTATTAACTTTTACGGTTGGTATTATTGCATTAGTTTTTGTTCATTTGTTTTTTATTAACCTTGAAGAGGAGCTTGATAAAAAAACAGAAAACTTAACAGCTAAGGTCTCTATAGGAGAGTATATAGCTGAAGACCTCTCTTTGATTAGATCAGATTTTTATGAACTATCTACTGCCGTTACCAATAGTAAAGGTAGAAAGATCATTTTAAATAGGATCAATGAAAAGATTGATAGTATTGAGCAGATGCTTCAAATACTTCAAAAGGGCGGTACCTTTACAAGAACCATAAGACTTAATATAGCAGGTCATAATACAACTAAAAAAACCGTAGTTTATAAAAGTGAAAATAAAAATGAGATACCTATAGAGGCGATTGATCTTAGGCCAAAGCTAAAGCAGATAATAGCTATGACAAAAGAGGTGGAGGAGCTTTTAGATAAAAGTGACAATCTTCTTAGAAAAGATCCCGTATCTTATACAAGATCGGTAAAAAAGATTAAAAGATATTATAAATCAACACCTGCATTTTTTACAAGAATATCTGAAAATAATCGTAGGCTTTTATATGAGGGTGAGCTGGCTCTTAAAAAGCTTGAAGAGCAGATATTAACTCAAAAGGCTGGTTACTTAAAATTAGAGATATTGATGGTAATAGTAACCATTACACTTGTGATTACTCTTGGATATTTTATCGCTAAACAGATCAGACGAACAAATGAAGAGCTTTATAACCAAAAGGTATCGATTAGAAGTATCTTGGATGCACAGCCAAACATAGTGATCGTTAGTGACGGTTATAGTATGAAAGATGCAAACGCCGCACTTTTTGAGTATCTAGATAAATATGATAATTTTGAAGAGTTTATAAAAGAGCATCAGTGTATCTGTGACTATTTTGAAGAGCCTGATATTGAGCATGCAGATGATTATATTACACAAAATGATTATGATGGTGTGGTGTGGGCAGAGTATGTGTTTATACATCCTGAAAAGGTATTTAAAGTTTATATGAAGCTAGGTAGGGATGAGTATAAGCACTTTATTTTAACCGTAAAGAAAAAAGAGCTTATCAATGAAGAGTTTATAATGGTGATCTCGTTTAACGATATTACAAATGAGATCAATAACCAAAAGCAACTTCGTGAACTAAACGATAACCTTGAGGATATGGTTGAAGAGAAAACCAAAGAGCTGCAAGATCTAAATGAGAACTTAGAGCAAAGAATAAAAATAGAGCTAGATAAAAATAGACAAAAAGATCAGCAGATGATACAGCAGTCGCGTTTTGCTGCTTTAGGTGAGATGATAGGAAATATTGCTCATCAGTGGAGGCAACCTTTATCTGCAATAAGCTCAACTGCATCAGGTATGCAGCTGCAGATGCAGCTTGATATTGCAAGTGAAAAAGATATAGAGCAGTCTTATGAAGAGATAATGAACTATGTGCAGTTCTTAACTCAGACAATAGAAGACTTTAGAGGTTTTTTTAAAGAGGATAAAGAGAAGATCAGGTTTGAGATAAACGAAATACTATCAAAAACTTTAAAGATCACAAGTGCCACCTATAAAGATCACGGTATAGATATGATCCAAAATAATAAAGAGGATACCTTTTATGCTGAAGGTTTCCCAAGTGAGCTTACCCAAGTATTTTTAAATATCTTTAATAATGCAAAAGATGCATTGATAGAGAATAAGGTTGAGCGTAAGTTTGTAGTTATATCAATTTCACAAAATAACGAAACGATTACAATTGAGATCCAAGATAATGCTGGAGGTATCCCTCAAAAAGTGATAGATAAGGTTTTTGATCCATACTTCACTACAAAACACCAAAGTCAAGGTACGGGTATAGGACTTTATATGAGTAAGGATATTATCGAAAAACATATGCATGGAAAAATAAGTGTTCAAAATAAGAAGATTGAAATAAAAAGTGTAAGTTATAGTGGAGCGTGTTTTAAAATAGAGCTACCAAGAGTTTAAAGAAAGAATTTGATATAATCTCCAATATTTTACAATAAACATTATTTACAATTTAATTAAAACAAAGGTATGGATTGGAAGGCAATAATTTTAAATATATAATTGAAGTAGTTATTAAAAGATATAAATTGATATTATTTATTACTTTGGTATCAGTTCTAGGTTCTTTCATATTAGCCCAATTAAGAACACCAATATATGAAGGTAAGGCAATTATAGAGGTTGGTAAGTATTATAATATAAAAGATGATCAAATACAATATATTGATGGTATTGATTCAATTATTAGCTATGCTAAAACCCATCCAGATGTACTTTCTAAGAGTGATGCTAATATTTATTCTAATGGTGGGATGGTATATATTAGTATATTTGATAATGATAGGGAGTCTATAGAAAAAGCATTGAAAAATGTAACAGATTATTTAGTTGCTCAACATTTTAATCAAGCAGAAAAATATGTAGGGGTTTTTAAAAAAGGAAATAAGTTATTAAAGATCAGAAAAAAAGAACTTGAAAGAGCTCTTAATGAATTGGGATTATTGACTGCAAATCCTCAATCTATTGCTGTAAAAAACACTTTAAAAAACCAACTATTGGATATAGAACAAAGAATACTTAATGATGAATTAATAAATACTTTTGCACACGTGAAACATACAAAATTATTGAATAGTATTTATATTAGTGAAGAGTCTGTAAAACCAAATAAAATGTTAATCGTGGTATATGGTACTATCTTAGGTTTTATTATTTCATTATTAATAGCAATCTTTTATGATTATATCAAAAGAAATTTTAGTGAAAGAGGCTTGAAATAATAATGAAAATAGCAATAGCAGGAACTGGATATGTAGGTTTAAGCAATGGTATATTATTGGCTCAACATAATGAAGTTGTGGCATTAGATATAATCCCTGAGAAGGTTGAGCAGTTAAATCAAGGTGTATCGCCTATTGAAGATATAGATATACAAGAGTATTTAACTAAATATAAAAATAGTGGACAGCTTATATCTAATCCAAAACCAAAGACGCCTAGCTTTAGAGCAACTTTAGATAAACAAGAAGCATATAAAGATGCTGATTTTGTGATCATCTCAACACCTACAGATTATGATCCCGATACAAACTATTTTAATACAAAATCTATAGAGTATGTTATAGCAGATGTATTAGAGGTAAATCCAAATACGACTATGGTTATCAAATCAACTATTCCTGTTGGATACACAAAAAATATAAGAGAGAAATTTAATACTGAAAATATTATCTTCTCACCTGAGTTTTTAAGAGAGGGGCAGGCACTTCACGATAACTTGTATCCAAGTCGTATAATAGTTGGTGAAAAATCTGATCGTGCTGTAATGTTTGCAGGACTTTTAGAAAGAGGTGCTATAAAAAAAGATATCTCTGTTTTATATACCGACTCAACTGAAGCAGAAGCTATTAAGCTTTTTTCAAACACTTATCTTGCGATGAGAGTTGCTTATTTTAACGAACTTGATTCATACTGTGAGAAGTTTGCTTTAAATACTAAAGATGTAATAGATGGTGTTGGACTTGATCCAAGAATAGGTACACACTATAACAATCCAAGCTTTGGTTATGGCGGTTACTGTTTTCCAAAAGATACAAAGCAGCTTAGAGCAAACTTTTCAGAAGTTCCAAATAACTTAATAGGTGCTATTGTAGATTCTAATGAAACTAGAAAAGAGTTTATAGCAAATCAGATCTTAGAGAAAAAACCTAAAGTAGTAGGGATATATAGACTTATAATGAAAACAGGCTCAGATAACTTTAGAAGTGCAGCTATAGAGGGTGTAATAGCAAGATTAAAAGCTCAAGGGGTGCAGATAGTGATATTTGAACCTGTATTAAATGAAGAAGAGTTTGAAGGTTTTAAAGTGATAAAAGATATCGATGAGTTTAAATCTATCTCAGATGTAATAGTAGCAAATAGAGCATCAGAAGAGATTTTAGATGTTAAAGATAAAGTATATACAAGAGATATTTTTAATAGTGATAGTTAGGGAGATGAATGCAATATAACTATGTGAAGCAAGATTTAAAAAAGAATCCTAAAACTTGGTTGGTAACAGGTTGTGCTGGTTTTATAGGTTCTAATCTAGTTGAGACTTTATTAAAGTTAAACCAAAAAGTTGTAGGCTTAGATAATTTCTCAACAGGATATCAGCATAACTTAGATGATATTAAAAGTTGCGTTAGTGCAGATGAATGGAAAAACTTCTCTTTTTCTGAAGGGGATATATCAGATTATGAGACTTGTATAAAAGCTACAAAAGATGTTGATATTATATTAAATCAAGCAGCACTTGGTTCTGTACCAAGATCTATTGATAATCCAATAAATTCAAATAACTCTAATGTAACAGGGTTTTTAAATATTCTTACAGCAGCTAAAGAAAATGGTGTAAAAAGAGTAGTATATGCAAGTTCAAGTTCTGTGTACGGTGACTCAAAGGAATTACCAAAAGTTGAAGAGAGAACAGGAAATCTTCTTTCTCCATATGCTGTTACAAAATATGTAAATGAACTTTATGCTGGTGTGTTTCAAAAGTGTTATGGAATGGAGCCTATTGGACTTAGATATTTTAATGTTTTTGGCAAAAGACAAGACCCCAATGGAGCATATGCTGCTGTAATACCTAAGTGGATTGGATCTTTACTCCAAAGAGATGATTTGTTTATAAATGGAGATGGCGAAACAAGTAGGGATTTTACATATATAGAGAATGTAGTTCAAGCAAATATACTAGCAGGAACAACAAAGAATGACATAGCATTTGGTGAAAGCTTTAATACTGCAGTGGGTGGAAGAACAACATTGAATGATCTATATAATAGTATCATTGATGGTTTAAAATCTAATATAGATTATTTTAGTTTTAAAGAAGCAATATATAAAGATTTTCGTGCTGGAGATATTCGTCATTCAAATGCAAATATTGATAAAATCAAAGATTGTTTAGGGTATGAGCCTACACATGATATTGAAACAGGACTAAAAGAGTCTATATCTTGGTATATAAATAATTTAAAATAGTTTGGAGAATAGGAATATGGATAAAATTTGTGTAATAGGTTTAGGGTATGTTGGATTACCATTAGCACATGCTTTTTCTTTTAAGTATAATGTAGTGGGACTTGATATTTATCAGGAGAGAATTGATGAGTTAAATAATGCATATGATAGAACATTAGAGTTAAATGAAACTCAACTTAAAGAGGCTATAGGTAACAATATTACATTTACATCTAATATAGATGATATTAAAGATTGTAATATTTATATAGTTACTGTACCAACTCCGATAGACAAGCATAAAAAACCAGACCTGACACCTTTGATTAAAGCAAGTGAGACAGTGGGGAAAGTATTAAAAAAAGATGATATTGTAATCTATGAGTCAACTGTTTATCCTGGTGCTACTGAAGAAGATTGTGTACCTGTATTAGAAAAATTTAGCGGTTTAAAATTTAATATAGATTTCTTCTGTGGTTATTCACCAGAGAGAATTAATCCTGGAGATAAAGAACATACTGTAACTAAAATATTAAAAGTAACATCAGGTTCAACACCAGAGATAGGTAAGAGAGTAGATGAGTTGTATAAATCTATAATTACTGCAGGTACCCACTTAGCTCCAACAATTAAAGTTGCAGAAGCAGCAAAGGTTATTGAAAACTCACAAAGAGATATAAATATTGCTTTTGTAAATGAGCTTTCAATGATTTTTAATAGGCTAGGCATCAATACTAATGATGTACTTGAAGCTGCTGGTACAAAATGGAACTTTTTGCCATTTAAACCAGGTTTAGTGGGAGGGCATTGTATAGGTGTTGATCCATACTATTTAACTCACAAAGCACAAGAGGTAGGATATAATCCTGAAATTATTTTAGCTGGAAGAAGACTAAATGATAATATGGGTATTTATGTTGCTAACCAAGTTATCAAGCTTATGATAAAAAAAGGGCATAAAATTGAAGGTAGTAAAGTACTGGTTTTAGGAATTACATTCAAAGAAAATTGTCCAGATATAAGAAATTCTAAAGTTATTGATGTTATAAAAGAACTTCAAGAGTTTGGTTGTGATGTTGATGTAAGTGATTATTGGGCAGATAAAGTCGAGGTAAAGCATGAGTATAGTTTAAACCTTAAAGATGAAATTAATATCAATGAATATGATGCTGTAGTTTTAGCTGTATCACATGATAAGTACAAAACATTATCTATTGGAAATAAGAATCAAATAGTTTTTGATATTAAGTCTGTAATAAAGAATGCAGATGGAAGACTTTAGTTTAAGGTTTTTGAGAATTGATAAATAAATTAAGAGCAGTTTTTACGAGAAGAGATAAAAAGGTATTATTTTTACTTCTTCTATTTTCAATAGTGATCTCTATAATTGAAACAGTTGGTGTTTCAATTATAATGCCTTTTATTGCAGTTGCTACAGATTTCTCAGTTATTGAAACAAATCAATATTATCAGTATGTGTATAAGTTATTCTCTTTTAAAAGTTATAAAGATTTTATAATCTTTTTTGGTCTATTATTGGTGTTGTTTTATATATTTAGAAGCATAGTTAATCTTTTATATTTTTATATGTTAAATAAATTTACATTTGGACGGTACTATTTATTGGCATATAGATTATTTGAAAACTATATGGGTATGTCATACAAAAATTTTGTAAAAAAAAATAGTTCAAATCTAACTAAATCAATTGTAAATGAGGCGCAAAACTTGACGAGCCTTGTGCAAAGTATCTTGTTTATGGCAAGTGAGTTTTTTGTAATAGTATTTTTATATGCCATGTTATTATATGTAAACTATAAAGTAACATTGATGTTAACCTTAATACTGTTAATAAGTGGATTTATCCTAACATCAACCGTTAGTAAAATGGTAAAAAATGCTGGAACTAAAAGATCAAATGTTCAAATTAAGTTTTATGATATAATTAATAAAAGTCTAGGTAATTTTAAGCTTATTAAACTTCAGACAAATGATAAGATACTCTTAAATGAGTTTGGTGAGGCTAGTATGGCTTATGCTGAAGCAAATATATCTGCTCAAACACTTTTTCATATACCCAGGCTGACATTAGAAGCAATAGGCTTTGGCTTAATAGTAATAGTGATAACTTATTTGGTATGGATGTACGAAAAAGACATATCTTCTGTTTTAGCAATTATATCAATGTTTGTATTGGCACTTTATAGAATATTACCATCCGTAAATAGAATAATGTCAGGCTATAATAATATTTTATTTTTACATAAATCTCTTGATATTGTACATAACGATCTAATGTATGATACTGAAAATTTAGATTCCTTGAGTGTTAATTTTAAGAAAGATATAAAGCTTGAAAAAGTATCTTTTGAATATGAGGAAGATAAATTGGTATTGAATAGTGTTGACTTAGTGATCCGTAAAGGTGAAAAAATTGCTTTTATCGGTGAAAGTGGAAGTGGTAAGTCAACTTTGGTAGATATACTAATAGGTTTATACAAGCCAAAATCAGGAAATATAGAAATTGATGGAGTATTGTTAGAGGATTGTAATATTAAGGCATGGAGACAAAAAATAGGTTATATACCTCAATCTGTTTACCTATTTAATGGTTCTGTTGCAGAGAATGTAGTTTTTGGAAGAGTTTATGATGAAAATAAGATTATTGAGTCTTTAAAACAAGCACAAATATACGATTTTTTAAATGAAAAAGATGGTATAAATACAGTTGTAGGTGAGGGTGGTGTCCTTTTGAGCGGAGGGCAAAAGCAAAGAATAGCAATAGCTAGAGCACTATATGGAGATCCTGAGGTATTAGTTCTTGATGAAGCTACTTCGGCACTTGATAATAAAACTGAAAGTGATATTATGGATGAAATTTATAAAGCTAGTTTAGATAGAACACTTATTATAATTGCACATAGATTAAGTACAATAGATCGATGTGAAAAAATATATAAAGTTCAAAATGGGGAAATAAAAAATGTTTAACGGTAAAAATATATTAATTACAGGCGGTACTGGGAGTTTTGGAAAAAAATATACAGAGATTTTATTAGGAAAGTATAAACCTAATAAAATTATCATTTATAGTAGAGATGAACTCAAACAGTTTGAAATGGCACAAGTTTATAATCACGAATGTATGAGATATTTTATTGGTGATGTTCGAGATGTAGATAGATTAAAAGATGCTATGCAGGATGTTGATTTTGTTATCCATGCTGCTGCACAAAAACAAGTCCCAGCAGCTGAGTATAACCCTATGGAGTGTATTAAAACAAATATTCATGGAGCTGAAAATGTTATCCAAGCAGCTTTACATAATGATGTTGAAAAAGTTATGGCTCTTTCTACAGATAAAGCTGCAAACCCTATTAACCTTTATGGAGCAACTAAGTTAGCTTCAGATAAGTTATTTGTTGCAGCAAATAATATGGTAGGAAAAAGACAGACAAGATTTTCTGTAGTTAGATATGGTAATGTAGTTGGAAGTAGAGGGTCTGTAGTCCCATTTTTCGATAAACTTATTGAAGAGGGTACTAGTGAACTTCCTATAACTGATATAAAAATGACTAGGTTTTTAATTACTCTAGAGCAAGGAGTGCACTTTGTATTAAAAAACTTTGAGCGAATGCAAGGGGGAGAGATATTTATTCCAAAAATACCTTCAATGTATATTACAGAACTTGCAAAAGCAATGGCTCCTGAACTTCCACATAAAATTGTAGGGATAAGACCTGGTGAGAAGTTGCATGAGATAATGTGTCCTGCAGATGATTCACATTTAACATTAGAGTTCCAAGACCATTATGTTATATGCCCAACAATTCAATTTGCGTATGAGTGTGACTTTACAAAAAATAGATTAGGTGAAAAGGGAGCACCTGTTGATCAAGGTTTTGAATACAATTCAGGAAATAATACTGAATGGTTAAGCCATGAAGAGTTTTTAGAAATGGCTAAAGGTATTTAAGTGAATTTTATACCATATGGTAAACAATTAATAGATGAAGAAGATGTTAATTGCGTAGTTGAAACTTTAAACTCTGACTATCTAACAACAGGGCCTAAAGTGAAAGAGTTTGAAGATGCACTTGCTTCTTATTGTGGTGCCAAATATGTAGTTGCTGTAGCAAATGGTACGGCAGCATTGCACTTGGCATCACTGGTATTGTTAAATAAAAATGATAAAGTACTTACAACTCCAAACTCTTTTTTAGCTACATCCAATTCAATTCTATATGTGAATGCAAAACCAATTTTTGTAGATATAGCAAAAGATGGAAATATTGATTTAGATAAGTGTGAAGATTTATTGAAAAAAGACCCATCTATTAAAGCTATATATGGCGTTGCTTTTTCTGGAAGAATGCTAGATCAAGATAAGCTTAAATATTTAAAAGAAACGTATAGTATTAAGATTCTTGAAGATTGTGCCCATGCTATTGGTGCAAAATATGGAGATATAAAAGCTGGAAGCTGTACAAATAGTGACTGCTCAATTTTTTCATTTCATCCTGTAAAACATTTAACAACGGCAGAAGGTGGAGCGATCACAATTAATTCTAAAGATATATATGAAAAGCTTTTAATGTTACGTGCTCACGGAATGGTAAAAACTGAAAACATGAAGCCTTGGGAATATGAAATGATTGATCTAGGGTATAACTATAGAATTACAGATATTCAATGTGCTTTAGGTATATCGCAGCTAGCTAAATTAGATCATTTTATTGAAAGAAGATTTGAAATAGCACAAAGATATGATAAAGCTTTTGTCAATACTATTGTGAACCCTTTATATCTATTTGATGGTAAGTCATCATATCATCTATATGTTGTTCTTGTAGACTTTGATAAGTTAAAGATTAGCAAGGAAGAACTATTTATAAAGTTAAAAGAGTTAAAAATAGGTATACAATTACATTATATACCTATTAATAAACAACCTTATTATAAAAATTTAGGGTACGGGGATGAGAATACACCAAATATGGACAAATATTATAAAGAGTGTTTTTCATTACCTATGTTTCCAAAGTTAAGTGATAAAGAACAAGAGTATGTAATAGATAGTTTATTGGGATTGTTAAATGCTTAAAACAGGAGCTATTGCAATAATTCCTGCAAGAGGAGGAAGCAAGAGAATTCCTAAAAAAAATATAAAAGAGTTTTATGGTAAACCTTTAATTGCATATTCAATAGAAACCGCGATTCAATCTAACCTTTTTGATCAAGTAATTGTTTCTACAGATGATACAGAAATTGCAGCAGTAGCTAAAAGGTATGGAGCAAATGTTCCTTTTTTACGTCCAAAGGAGTTAAGTGATGATTACTGCGGTACAACTGATGTGGTGAACCATGCAATTGACTTTTTAGAAAATAATGGTGAAAAAATAGAATTTGTATGTACAATTTACGCTACAGCTCCTTTTTTGCAAAGTAAGTATCTTATTGAAGGGTTGAATAATCTACAAAATAATGATGCTGTTCATTCTTTTTCATGTACAACAATGCCTTTTCCAATACAAAGAACATTTAAGATAGATAAAAACGGTAGATGCGAAATGTTTTTTCCCGAGCATTATTTAACTAGAAGTCAAGATCTTGAGGAGGCTTATCAAGATGCAGGACAATTTTATTGGACCAATAGAATAAAGCAAAAAAAGACTATAAATAAAATAGTATTTAGTGAAATAAGTATACCTGTTGTATTGCCTAGATATCTTGTTCAAGATATTGATACCCAAGAGGATTGGATTAGAGCAGAGTATATGTATGAGACATTAAAAAAATCTTGTGAGATATAATGAATATATTGATTAGGGCAGACTCTTCATCCACTATCGGCACAGGACATATAATGAGACAGCTAGTGCTAGCTGCTCAGTATCCTTTAGATAATATAATATTTGCAGTGAAAAATCTAGATGGAAATATAAACTATAAAATTACTAACTCTGGATATAAGGTTGAAATATTAGATGGTAGCTCTATTGAAGAGCTTGATAGCCTAATTAAAATGCTTAAAATAGATCTTTTGATAATAGATCATTATGAAATAAATTATAATTTTGAAGAAGAGTTAGCTGCTAAGAATTCAAGATTGCAAATAATGGTATTGGATGACACTTATGAAAAACATTTCTGCAATATTTTACTTAACCATAATATTAATGCAGACCCTCAAAGATATAACAAATTGGTTCCTGAAAAGTGTGAGCTAAGGTGTGGTTCTAAGTATACGTTATTAAGAAGAGAGTTTATTCTAGAGAAGAGAAAAGCCAAGCAAAGAAAAAAGTTAAATAAAACAACAGTATTTATTGCAATGGGAGGAGCAGATCATTGTAATATAAATATCTCTATATTAAAAGTGCTAAAACTTTTTAAAGATATAAATATAGATATTGTAACAACAAAAGCAAATAGAAATATTAAAGTATTGAAAAGATATTGTAACAATAAAACAGAGATATCTCTACATATAAATTCAAATAACATTGCTAAGCTAATAAACAGGAGTGATTTTGCAATCGTTACGCCGAGTGTAACGGTAAATGAAGTTTATTATATGAAAAAGCCATTTATTGCTATTAAAACAGCTGAAAACCAGCACGAAATTTATAGTTATTTAAAACAAAATAATTATTTAGTAATGAGTGGCTTTAATAAGTATCAATTAAAACAATGTGTATCTCGAACAATAAATGGCTTATATAGAAGGTAGGTTCTTATGAAGATAGCGATTCTAACATCTCCAAATCAATGGTTTATACCATATGCAAAATTGCTAAGTAAAAAAATTGAAAGTTCAACACTGTTTTACGAACATGAACGTATTGATAGTAATTTTGATGTTTTATTTATTCTTAGTTATCATAGAATTATACAAAAAGATTTTTTAAGGGCTAAACATAATATAGTAATTCATGCTAGTGATCTTCCGCAAGGTAAAGGTTGGGCACCTATGTTTTGGCAAATCTTAGAGGGTAAAAATGATATTGTTTTTTCAATGTTTGAAGCATCTGAAGGTGTGGATGATGGCGATATTTATATGAAAAAAACTCTCTATTTAAATGGATATGAATTGAACCAAGAGCTTAGAAAAAAGCAAGCTGAGTTTATTATTGGTATGTGTTTAGAGTATATAAAAGATTATGATAAGTATAAAATACCTACAGCACAAGTGGGGCAAGAGAGTTTTTATAAAAAAAGAACAGCCAAAGATAGTGAGCTTGATATCGATAAAACTTTAACTGAACAGTTTAATTTATTAAGAATTGTAGACAATGAAAATTATCCGGCATTTTTTTACAAAAATAATAAAAGATATATAATAAAAATAGAAGAGGCAGATGATGAGAATAGGTGATTTTGATTTAACTAAAGACGGTACTTATATAATTGCAGAATTAAGTGCAAACCATAACGGTGTTTTACAAAATGCATTAGATACTATAAGGGCTGCTAAGGATATCGGTGCAAATGCAATCAAGCTTCAAACTTATACTGCTGATACATTAACTTTAAACTGTAAAAAAGAGGATTTTATAATCAAAGGTGGAACACTGTGGGATAATAAGTCAATGTATGAACTATATGCAGAAGCTTATACACCTTGGGAGTGGCATAAAGAGCTTTTTGAATATGCAAGAAGTATCAATATTGATATATTCTCTTCACCTTTTGATAAAAGCGCAGTTGATTTTCTTGAACAGTTTAATCCTAGTGCATATAAAATAGCATCTTTTGAAATCACTGATTATGAGCTGATTAGATATACAGCATCTAAAGGAAAACCTATTATTATCTCTACAGGAATTGCTACTATTGATGAGATACAAGATGCTGTTAATATATGTAGAGAGGTTGGAAACGAACAAATAGTACTATTAAAGTGTACAAGTGCATACCCTGCACCTTTGGAGGATGCAAATCTTAAAATGATACCTAACCTAAAAAGTACTTTTGGAGTAGAGGTTGGCTTTTCTGATCATACAATAGGTTCTATTGCTCCAATAACGGCAGTAGCACTAGGAGCAAAAGTTATTGAAAAGCATTTTATCTTAGATAAGTCTATCGGTGGACCAGATGCTGATTTTTCAATGGATAAGCAAGAGTTTAAAAAGATGATAGATGATGTAAGGTCTACTGAAAAGCTATTAGGAAAAGTTGATTATAGATTAACTGAAAAAAAGAAAAAAAGTAGACAGTTCGCTAGAAGTTTATATATAGCGAAAGATATCAAAAAAGGTGATATCTTTACAGAAGAGAATATTAGAAGTGTAAGACCAGGTTATGGTAAGCATCCAAAGTATTTAAAAGATATTTTGGGTAAAATATCAGACAAAGATTATAGCTTCGGTGATAGATTTGAATAAAGGATAAATAAAATGGCTCAAACAGTTAGAGAATTACATAAAAAAAGAATGAAAATGTGGGATGCAAGTATTGCAAATCATATTAAATATATTGATCAAGAAACAGGTGTTTTCTCATCAGAATTTACCGAAGATAGAAATTGTCCTGTATGTGGTTCCCATAATGAACTAGAGATGTTCTATAAAGAGGGTGGAAGATATGTGAAGTGTCAAGATTGTGATATGGTATATATTAATCCTGTTTTTAAAGATTTTGCTTTAAAAGATTATTATGAGCAAAACCATAGTGTTCAATCAGAAATTGTAGAAACTGATATTGATGAATTTTATGTAAATATTTATACTCAAGGTATTACTGCAATAAAAGCAGTAAATAAAAATGCATCAAAAATATTAGATGTAGGTTGTTCATCTGGTGTATTTTTAGATGTGGCAAAATCTAATAATTTAGATACTTATGGTGTTGAATTAAATAAAACTGAGTACTTATATGCACAAAAAAAAGGGCATACGGTATATAATGATTTATTGCAGAATGTAAGCTTTAATGAAAAATTTGATGCAATAACTATGTGGGATGTATTTGAACATCTTAAAGATGGAGAGTTTTATTTAAATATTATGAAAAACTTAATATCTGAAAATGGAGTAATATTCCTACAAGTTCCAAGTTCTGACTCTTTAGCAGCAAAGATTTTACAAGAAAAGTGTAATATGTTCGATGGTTTAGAGCATGTAAATCTTTATGGAGTAGAAACAATTAAACAGCTTGCAGATAAATGTGGACTAAAAGTTTTAAATATAGGAACAGTAATATCTGAAATAGGAGTTATCAATAACTACTTAAACTACGAAGATCCATATTTAGGAAGTACTACAAATAAAGAAAGTATACCGAATATAATAGATGAAAAGATATTGCATGAGAATTTACAAGGATATAAAATACAAGTAGTTCTAGGGGTTGCAAAGTGAAATTTTGTACAAAGTGTGTGATGCCGTCTACAAAACCTGATTTACACTTTGATGATGAAGGAGTTTGTGACGCTTGTAGGTCTCAAGAAGCTAAAAATGAAAAAATTGATTGGACAAAAAGAGAAAAAGAGTTTTTAGAACTTGTAAAAAAATATAAAACTAATAAAGACTATGATTGTGTAATTGGAGTAAGTGGAGGAAAGGATTCAACCTATCAAGTTTTAAAAGTATTAGAACTTGGGTTAAACCCTTTATGTGTTTGCTTTGAGCCTACAATTCCTACAAAAATAGGTCGTAAGAATCTTGAAAATTTAAATAAACTAGGTGTTGATTTAATTCATATAAAAAGAAATCCTATAGTTTATAGGAAACTAGCAAGAGAAGCTTTTAAAAGAACTGGCGATAATGAGTGGCAACATCATATTGGACTTTTTACAACTGTACCTAAGATTGCCGTTAATTTTAATATCCCTTTAATAATATGGGGGGAAAGCCCACAAATAGAATATGGTGGACCTGCTGCAAGTAAAACAAGGAATGTATTAGATAGGCAATGGCTTGAAGAGTTTGGTGGACTTTTGGGTAATAGGATTTCTGATATGATCGGTGTGGATGGACTAACAAAAAGGGATCTTTCATTATATACATATCCTGATGATGATGATATTCATAGAGTTGGATTAACAGGGTTATTTTTAGGATATTATTTTAAATGGGATTTAAGAGAAGTTTTAAAAAAGTCAAGAGAACATGGCTTTTCAGTTTCAGATAGACCAGTTGAAACAACATATGAAAACTTTGAAAACTTGGACTGCTATAGTAATCATGTACACGATTATTTAAAATATGTTAAATATGGTTTTGGTAGAGCTACGGATAACGCTTGCTTAGATATTAGGCTTGGGTATATATCAAGAGATGAGGGCGTGAGACTTGTGAATAAATATGACGGTATACCTCCTAGAAAAGCTATACAAGAATATATAAAATATACTGGTTTTACGGAAGATGAATTTAATAAGATAGTTGACTCATATACAAATAAAAGAATATTTGAAAGAGATAAAGACGGTAAGTTTTTAAGAGATATTGACGGTTCTTTAGTTAGAAAGGAAAAGTATATTGTCAAATAATGACATTGTAATTATAGATTACAATATGGGAAATCTTAGATCTGTTCAGAAAGCTTTTGAGAAAGTCGGTTCTAATGCAATCATAACAAACGATATCGAAACTATAGAGAATGCTTCAAAAATTGTATTACCAGGAGTTGGTGCATTTAAAGACGGTATGAAACATCTGCAAGAGCTTGATTTAATAGATGTACTAAATAAGCAAGTGATTGATAATAAAAAGCCTTTTTTAGGTATATGTTTAGGGATGCAGTTAATTAGTAAAAAAAGTTATGAAAACGGTGAAACGCAAGGTCTAGGATGGGTTGATGCCGAAGTTGTAAGATTTGAGTTTGAGGGTAAATACTTAAAGGTGCCTCATGTAGGTTGGAATAATGTTATATATAAAAATGAAAATAAATTATATAAAGACATCCCTAATAATAGTGATTTTTACTTTGTGCACTCCTACCATTTTAACTGTAAAGAAGATAATTCTATAAGTTCTGTAACTGATTATGGTTTTGAATTTGTTTCATCCTTAAATAAAGAAAATATTTATGCGTTTCAATTTCATCCTGAGAAGAGTCAGAATGTAGGCTTAAAGCTAATTGAGAACTTCATAGGTTTGTAGGAAAAGTTATGTTAAAACATAGAGTGATACCATGCGTACTTTTAAAAGATTGGCAATTAGTTAAAAGTATACATTTTGATTCTTTTAGAACAATAGGACATCCTACCTCTACTGCAAGAATATACAATGCAAGAAATGTTGATGAGTTGATAGTTTTAGATATTGATGCAAGTTTGGAAGAGGAAGAGATCAATACAGAGATTATTACTGATATCGCTAATGAGTGTTTTATGCCTCTTACTATTGGTGGAGGCATAAAAAGTATAGAAGACATTTATACGGTATTGAATGCAGGTGCAGATAAGGTTGCTATCAATACTATAGCTTTAAATAATATTGATTTTATACGAGAAGCATCAAGTATATTTGGTTCTCAATGTATAGTTTGTTCAATTGATGTAAAAAAAATTGATAATGAATATAAGGTATTTAATAAGACAGAGGGTTTATTAGATATTTGTCCAGTTGAGCTCGCGCAAAAGTATGAAGAATATGGTGCTGGCGAAATATTGTTAACCTCAATAGATAAAGAGGGCTCAACTACAGGATATGATATTGATTTGATAAGATTATTTAAAGATAAACTTCGTATCCCTATAATACTTAACGGGGGAATGGGTAAGCCTGAAGATGCAGTTGATGCAGTTAAAAATGGAGCTGATGCCGTTGCCGCAGCATATATATTCCATTTTTCACAATACACTCCCCATATGATAAAGAATGAACTTAATAAAAACGGAATAGACGTAAGGTATATTAAAGATGAATAAAAAATTTGTAGAAAACATTCCTAAGGTAATAAGAATAGAACCATCGGCTAGTTGTAACTTAAAATGTATACATTGTCCAACTGGTACTATAGGGTCTATTAAGGGTATAATGAGCGATAAAACCTTTCAGGTTACAACAGAGAAGATTTTACCTTATATAAAAGATATAAAAGTAATTGTTCTATACCATGGAGGTGAGCCTTTATTAAATAAAAAATTTATAAAAATGGTTGAAGAGTTTGCATTAATAAGAGAAAAGCACAAGGCTGACTTTTTAATCAAGACGGTTTCAAACGGACTATTAATAGATAAGAAAATGGCAGATGAACTTTCAATGTCAGGATTAGACTATATAGAGATATCTATCGATGGAACATCGGAAGTACAAAATGAGACAATTAGAAGAGGTTCTAATACTCAAAATGTGATTTCAAATATGAAGATACTTCTAGAGAGTATTAATGAAAAAAGCTCGAACTTAAGAATGGATATATCTACTACTCAATTTATAAATTCTATTGAAGATGTTGAGCAAAATATAAATTCTGAAAAATATAGTTGGATAAAAAATAACTTTAACGACTATATTGAACAAAATAAAATTTCGATCAAGCCGACATATGCAATTAGGTGGAGTGATATGATTGTAGAAGAGGGTGTATTTGAGGTAATTGCTAATGAAAACGGTACAATTAATAACTACTGTGATCATATTAATAACACTATAACAATTAGATATAACGGTGATATAGTTCCTTGTTGTTACGACTTAACAAGTAAATTAGTAATGGGGAATATTGAAGATGAAGGTGATTTATATGAGCTTTGGAATAATGAAAAATATTTAACTCTAAGAGAAAGTATTAATAGTAAAGAGTTTGTGTCTATTTGTAAAGATTGTAGTGTTGTAAACCCAGAAAAATATTTAAGATTAAAATAGATGTTTATAAATAAAATTCATAAATTTGAGTATGATAATAGCTTGTTAAACTTTGAAGTTAGGAAAGTAAAGGTTTGGCAGTACTTAAGAGCTGATATTATAAATAATATTTTAAAGAAAAAAGGTGAGATATTTCAAGCAATAGATGATAAAAAGGATCACACGTCTTTTAGTTTTAAAAATAAATTGATTTATATTTATAAATTATTTAGAAATGCAATGTTTTATAACCCTTTTTTTTGCTTTAAAACAATAGATAAGATTGTTTTTATGCATCCAAGAAAACTTTATTATAAAGATAAGTTTATAGATATGTATACTTACACTTTCGAGAATGATAAGAATGCTTTAATTATTGATACTTCTATGGATGAAAATTATCGAACTAAACATTATAGAAATAGTTTTATTATTGTTTGTATGTATCTTTTAAGAAAATTTTATAGAGAAAAATTATCAAGTAAAGATCATAAAAGTGTTGTGGAGGTAGAAAATAAGATTAAGGATAAACTTGAAATAGATATATCTTTAACAGATATGTTTGATAAATATTCAAAAACCTTTAAAGCTTTTTATTTAATTTATTATTTGCTTTTTAAAATTAAAAAACCTAGAGAGATTTATCTTGTAGTAAATTATGGATTGGCACCTCTTATAAAAGCAGCAAAAGACTTAAATATCAAAGTTGTAGAGATACAGCATGGTATTATTGTTAAACACCACTCGGGGTATTGCTATCCATATAATAGCGGTTTAGAATATTTTCCAGATGAACTTTATGTTTTTGGTGAATATTTTAAAAATATGGATTTTTTACCGCTTAGTCAAGATAAGATAAAAGTCTTTTTTTATAAATATTTTTTTGAAAAATATGCAGAGTTGAATATACAAAATAAAGTTATTGAGAAGAAGAAAAAAATACTAATAATTTCTGATGCTAATGATGCTGGTGGAATGTATCAGACCTTTCTTGAACATAACTTTGATTTGTTTCAAAACTATGATATAATATATAAACTACATCCTTTAGAAGTTTTTACTAAAAGTTATGAGAAATGTCATAATTTAAAAAAACTTTTAAAATATGAAAACTTCTCTTTAGAGAAAAAACAAGAGGCTTTGCATTTGCTATTAAAAGAGTGTGAATATTGCATATCATATAAATCCACTGTAATTTTTGAAGCATTAGAACTAGGTTGTAATGTAATAGTTCCTAAACTACCTGGCTGGGAAGACTTAGAACAATTAGCTAAATATGTGAATTTTGTTGACTTAGATGAAAAAATAGTATTTAAAATGTCAGTAAAATCTAGTAAAGGTTTTTTTATCAAATCATTTGGTGAAGATAACTTTACTACTCTTTGAAAGGATAATTATGAAAATAAGAGATTTGATCGCAGGTTTGTACTATACCTTAAAGCAAGATACGAGGAATAACTATAAAAAAGTCGTACCGAATAATAGTAATGAAAAAGTACTACAAGATGATGGGATCATAGCCGTTCCTGAATTTTTAGCTGAAAATATTTGTGATGAAATAAAGGCAAAAATCGAGGATGTGATCAAGTCATATCCTAGTGATACAGATCTTGAGTGTGGAGCAAATATTAGGGTGAGAAAAAGTTTTGATGGTAAAGAGGATTATGATACAGGTATGATAGATATACTACATATCGATAAACTATTACCAGAGCTTAGAGATAAGATTGATATAGATTTTTTTTCAAATATTATAAATAATTCTACAGAAGAAAACTTAGAGCTAAATAATTTTAATAGTTATGTAAATAAGTCTATTTCTAATACGCGCGTTTATCACGCTGATTCATTAGGGGTAACACAATTTAAAGCATTTATATATTTAACTGATGTTCCTGATCTTTCATATGGTCCATATTGTTTTGTAAAGAAGTCTCATAGGTTTCATATTAAAAAATATATAAACCTTTTTGTGAATTTTTTCAATAACTATCCTATAACAGATATGCGTTTATATAACAAAGAGAATGAAACACCAATGATTGCAAAAAGAGGGACTTTGGTAGTTTCAAATCAAAACGGTTTTCATAGAGGTATACCTCAAGAGAAGGGTAAAGAAAGAATGATATTAGTATTTAATTTTATAAAAAGGTAGATTAGTTAATGGCTTGTATTTTAAAGGCTCCAACAAATGATAGTAAAGGGATAATTGCATTTACAACTCCTGAAAGAGATTTGGCATTATCGTTAGATGATAGGTGGAAAAAGGAGATTGAAAAGATAAAAGATCGTTGGCTAGTGGGGATCCACCATCATGCTCATGATCTATTTTTTAAATACGATCCATTATACGATTTTCATTTGGCTGGGGAAACAGATCTAGTAGAGATTTCAGGTAAAAAGTTTCCTATTACAAATATGGACTGTTGTAACTTTGTTCCCTCTTATTTCAACAAAAGTACAAATGAAAAATTTTGGGATATATTATATGTAGCACGTGCAGTAAGATTTAAAAAGATCCCTGATTTTTTTTATGCGATTAGAAAGCTCTATGATCAAGGGCATATGTATAGAGTTTTATTGATAAGTCCAATAGATGAAGCTGATAGTACACGAGGTAGATATGCATATAGCAATATAAGGGGACTGTATGATGAGATGTTTTCAAAAGAGGAACAAAAACTGTTTAATTTTATGACATTGAATTTTAATTATCCATATCCTTTTGATATGCCGACATTAGCTCATTTTTATAAATCATCAAAAATATTTTTACATTCTGCAGATGATGAGAGACGCTGTAGAGTAGCAGCATATGGTTGGGCTGCAGGTATGCCTGTAGTCGGAGGTGAGAATGTAGGACTTCTTTTACCGAAAGAGTTGCAAAAACCACCATATTTTTATAAAGCAGAGTGTTATAAGGATCTTGCAAGACTAGCAAAAGATGCTTTGGATGATTATGAAAAAAATCCAGATATGACTGCTGTAAGAAAAGTAGTAGCAGAGGATTATACTAAAGATATATTAATCAATAAATTAAAAGAGATACTACCAAATGAATATATAAATGAAGATAGAAGTTTATATTCTTTAGAACATTTAGATATTAGACTTGGAATGCATCACTTAAAAGGTAGCACATATGCAAGTGATAATAGTAATATGTACAATATGGACTTTAACGGGTTATTTAAATATCTTCAAGATAGAAGCAATGAAGATATAAAGAGTGATATATCTCGAGATGAGCCTGAAGAGTTTATTGCCAAATTATCTGAATATTCATTTCAGGTAGAAATTAATAAAAACCATAAATATAGTTTATATCAGAAAAAAACTAATATCATTGTAAAAATATTATTAAAGTTAAAACATATAAAACATTATATAAATAAACTGAAACGTTGTATTTTTGAGTATTAGTTGCTGTAAATTAAAGGATTTATTTGAATCAAGATAAAATGATAATTAAAGATTATATAGTTGAGTTTGCAAAAAATAGAAACAATTCTAACTATAAAATACTGGATGTAGGTTGTGGTTTAAAACCGTATAAAAAATATTTTGAAAATGCCACATATCTTGGTATTGATGTTGAAGAATCAGGTCGAGAGTCTCAAAATAAAATTGCTGATAAGTTTTTTGATGGTATTAATATACCTTATGATGATAATGAGTTTGATATAATAATATGTACGCAAGTTTTAGAACATGCTCTGTATGCCGATAAATTATTAAGTGAGATGTATAGAGTTTTGAAAACTGATGGTGAAGTTTTTTTAACTGTTCCTTTTCTTTGGGGTGAGCATGAACAACCTTATGATTTTAGAAGATTTACGAGTTTTGGTATAAAAAAACTATTTGAAGATACTGGTTTTACTATAGTCCAACAGGGCAAAATTATACCAGGAGTTAGAGCTATACAAAACTTAGTAGCTGCACAAATAAATGTTGATAGGCTTTCCAATAATACATTTTTTAAAATTAAAACTATTTGGAAGATAGAAGATAAGTTATGGATTTTATTTTGGTACTTTATTAAAAAAATGTATAAATTTCAGAATGTTTTTTTAGATAACTTAATAATTGCCAAAAAATAGGATAGGAATTGGTTTTAAAGATATATTACTTTTATAATAATTTTTTGACTAATAGTAAATTAGTTAGGTTCATAATAAAAATACAACATAAAATATTCAAAATGCCCATTTGGTTATTTGATATGATTTTTAAATATAAAACAACATCTTACATTTTTAATTTTTACGGAAAAATAGTTTGTGATTTAGTATTTGAAGATTTTCAATATGGGAATAGTATAAAGGGCAACAATATTTTTTGGCTAGATAAAGATGCAATATATTGGCATTTATGGAAACAAAGTGATACTTATAAAAAAGTCTTTGATATCATATTTGAAGAACACAAAGAATTAGAAGGTTTATTGAAAAAAGATCTTATAGCAGCGAAAATTGGTGTAGGGGTTGGAAAAACATTTAATAAGTCTTTGAAAATTAATAAGTTTAAAAAGTTTTATTTAGCTGAACCAAATGAGTTTATATTAGATTATATAAAAGACAAGTATAAGAGTATTCATAATATAGAGTTTTTAAATGCTGATATAAAAGAACTTTCAAATTTGCAAGAGTTTAAATGTGATATTTTATTTTCTGTAGGTGGCGTATTTATGTTTGAAGAGCGTGAGATAGTGAAAGATTTTTTTAAATCAATGCATGAAAAAGGTTTAAAATATATGATTATTGTGGCAGAAGGTACGCAAGAAAATGATGATGTAGTAAGAGATAATACAACAACAATGTATAATTTTAAAAAACTATTGATCGAAGCTGGTTTTAAAGATAAAAAGTTTTATATGCATAATGGAGATAATTATGATAGTACTAAAACTTTAAAATATTTTATAATGTGTTAAAAGAGAGGGAGTAAGTTGGCAAGTTTGATAAAAGTTCCGACATTTAGTGACCATCGTGGGAATTTAACGGTAATTGAAAAAGAGTTGGGATTTTCTGTAAATAGAGTATATTATATCTATGGAGTAAATTCTTCAGATATAGCAAGGGGAGGACATAAACATAAAGTGACCAAACAAGCTTTAATATCTGTTAATGGGCAATGTGAAATAAATTATTATGATAGCTCTAAAGAGTTAAAAACCATTTTACTAGATGATCCAAGTAAAGTTTTAGTATTAGAACCTGAAGATTGGCATACGATGGAAAAGTTTTCAAAAGATGCAGTTTTATTAGTTCTTGCTTCTCATATTTTTGATGAAGAAGATTATGTTTATGAAAAAGATTAAAAATGATTGAGTATGAAAATTTAAAAAAAGTTAATGAAAAATTTTATGATCAATTTAAAGATGCATTTAGCAATGTATTAGATAGTGGATGGTTTATACTTGGTAATAGTGTATCGACTTTTGAAAAAGAGTTTGCAGCTTATAATGAAATAGAACACTGTATCGGAGTAGCATCTGGGCTTGATGCTTTAACTATGTCTCTAACGGCACTACCTAAGAATGATAATAAAGATGAAGTCCTCGTACCCTCTAATACATATATAGCTACAATTATTTCTATTTTAAATGCAGGCTATAAACCTGTCTTGGTAGAACCTAATATTGAGACCTACAATATAGAGGCAAGTGATATAAAAGAGAAAATAACACAAAAAACAAAAGCAGTTATGGTAGTACATTTATACGGCTTAGCTTGTAATATGGAAGAGATCTCTGAACTTTGTAAAGAAAAAAATATATATCTTATTGAGGATTGTGCACAAGCACATGGAGCTGAAATAAATGGTAAAAAGATTGGAACATTTGGTGACTTTGGGGCTTTTAGTTTTTATCCTAGTAAAAATTTAGGAGCGCTTGGTGATGCAGGAGCTGTAACAACAAATAATGCAGAGTTTGCAGAAACTATTAAGATGCTAAGAAATTATGGTTCAAAAGTAAAATATGAAAATGAAATAGTTGGGATAAACTCTAGATTGGATGAAGTACAAGCGGCATTTTTATCTATAAAACTTAAAGAATTGGATAAATTGAATAGTCATAAAATAAAACTTGCTAAGATTTATGAAGAGAACATAGATAATGAGTTGATAATAAAACCTAAATTTTATGAAAATAGAAAATCAGTTTATCATATCTATCCTATTCGAACTAAAAATAGAAAAAGCCTTAGGGAGTATTTATTATCAAAAGGCATTAAGACGGAAATTCACTATCCTATTGCACCGCATAAGCAGGTTGCATTTAAAAATTTATTTAATACTGAATATCCAATATCTGAAGAGATACATAATACAGTACTTAGTTTACCAATTTCTTTTTATCATACGAAAGAGGATGTTGATATAATAGTAGAGGCTATAAATAAGTATAAATAATGAGTAAATTTAATTTGTTGACTATAACTCCTAATACCTATGAGGATCTAAAAGAGAAAGGGGTTCTTCATATTATTGAAAATTTTAATGAAGATAATTTTTTTAATAAATGCATACATTTGTTTCCAATAGGTAGACAAACTCAAGTTATAAAACTTGCTCAGGATAGTATAATCATGGAATATGGATGGAAAACAAGATTTAATTATCTCAATAAGTTTAAGATAGTTAAATTCTTAGGAGTTCTGCCAATTCTTTTTAATCTTATATTTAGATTTCCTTTTGTGATACGACAAGAAAAAATATCTGTGATTAGAAGTACTGATCCATATTTAAATGGACTCATAGGAATATTTTATTCTAGGCTTTTTAATTTACCATTGGTTGTATCTTTGCATGCTGATTATGAGAAAGGACATCTTTTGAATGGTTCAACAGTATTGATCTTTGGTTCAAGAAAACTTGCTAGAATATTAGAACAGTTTGTGTATAATAAAGCAGACTTGATTTTACCTATTAGAGATCATTTAAGAAAGAATATTGTTAAAGACTTTAATGTAGATATTTCAAAAATAAAAATATTTCCACACGGTGTTAATGTAAAAGAGTTTGATGAAATAGAAGCAATTGATATATATAAAAAATTTAATATTGACAAAGATAAAAAGATTATAAGTTTTGCGGGAAGGTTTTCAAAAGAAAACTATATAGATGATGTAATTCAAATTGCAAATGAGTTAAATAAGCAAAGAGATGATTTCATTTTTTTACTTTTAGGTAAAGGTAATGAGTATGAGGCTATAAAGAAAAGTGTTGCAAACAAATCTTATATAGTACTGGGTGGTTTTCAAAATAAAGAGATTGTATTTAATGTTAGAAAACAAAGCTATACTTCAGTAGTACTTATGGGAGGGTATAGTTTAATTGAGGCTGCTTTAGCAGGGAAGCCTATTATATCTTATGATGTAGAGTGGCACTATGAGTTAGTTGTAGATCTACAAACAGGATTTTTAATAAAGGAGAATAATATAGATGAAGCAGTATCTAAGTTAAATATTTTATTAAATGATGATAAATTAAGTGCAAAGATGGGAAATAACGTACGTAAGTTAGCGCTACAAAATCATGATATTAAAAAGACTACAAAAATAAAACAAGATATTTACAAAGGACTATTAAATTGAAAATACATCTGATTGGTGCAGCAAGACCTAATTTTATGAAAATAGCTCCTTTATATCATGAGCTAAAAAAAGAGAATAGTTTGGATATAAAGCTTATTCATACAGGTCAACATTATGATAAAAATATGAGTGAAAGTTTTTTTATAGATCTTAATCTACCAAAACCAGATTTTTATTTGGGTATAGGTGGTGGAAACCATTCTGAACAAGTCGGCAAAACAATGATAGAGTATGAAAAGATCTGTGTTGAAGATAAACCAGATCTTGTGATTGTAGTAGGTGATGTTAATGCTACAATGGCATGTTCAATAGCTGCGAAAAAACTAGGCTTAAAAGTAGCTCATCTAGAAGCAGGTATAAGAAGTTTTGATATGACAATGCCAGAAGAGATCAATAGAAGAGTAACTGACTCTATAGTTGATTACTATTGGACACCCTCAGTTGATGCTAACGAGAATTTAGTTAGAGAAGGGGTGGATAGTAATAAAATAGAATTAGTAGGTAATATTATGATCGACTCTTTTGAAATGAAAAAGAATGAGATAAGTTCTAGTAAGTTTTTAGATGATCTGGGGTTAAAGAAAAAAGAGTTTGTTGTTGCAACATTTCATAGACCTTCTAATGTTGATTCTGAAGAGAAACTAGATCAGTTAATAAAAGTACTAAAAGATGTTTCTTCAAGTTTTAAAATAGTAATCCCCTTACACCCTAGAACTAAGAGTAATTTGGAACGCTATGATAAATATGAGTTTTTAGAGTCATTAACAAATATACTTATTGTAGAACCGTTAAGTTATATAAATTTTATGAGTTTAGTGGTAAATGCAAAACTTGTATTAACAGATAGCGGTGGAGTGCAAGAGGAAACAACTTATCTTAATATCCCATGCTTAACATTTAGAGATAATACAGAAAGACCTATTACCGTAAAAGATGGAAGTAATACTTTGGTTAATTTTGATAACTATAAGAGATATTACTCAGAGGTTTTAAATGGAGTTTATAAGACAAGTAAAATTCCTGTTTTATGGGATGGAAAAACTTCAAGTAGAATTTTAGAGTTTATATTAAATAGAGGTAAACAATGAGCAAACTAGCAATATATTATGATACATGGCAGAAAAAAAACTTATCAAATATTTATAACAAAGGTGTACACTTTAAGTCTAACCCAAGAAGTTTAGAGTACATGGAAGATTTAGCAACTAAAAAGTTTGAAGATATTGAAATAAAAAATATCTTAAATGAGGATGAACTAAACAATATTGATCTAGATAAATATAGTGAGATAGTTTTGTTATATCCAGATGCTATTGGACTTGGTTGGAGTAAGATTGATAATTATATATCAAAAAACTTTAATCAAATGAAGAAAATTACTATACTGAATGGAAGAAGAAGGGTAATAGTTTTTAACTCAAATAACTTATTTGGATTGAGGTTTAAAAGATTTTTAGAAAAAGCACTTATAGTTGAAACCATTTTTACAATATACTTTGTAGTTTCAACACCTTTTTTAATAATAAAGGATTTATTGCATGGGAAAAAGTAATAACGTAGATGTACAAGATTGGTGGGCAGATAATCCTATGACATACTCTAGTACTCATGGGCAAAATGAGTACGATGGAAAAAAGATCGAAGCTGGAACAAAAGAGTTTTATGAAAGACTTGATAGGGAGTTTTACTCTTGGAATACACCTTTGCATAATGAGTATAAATTTGGAAAAATATTTCCTTACGAAGAATTTAAGGGGAAAAAAGTTTTAGAGATAGGTTGCGGTCAAGCTACAATGGCATCAAACTGGTCAAAAAATGGCACAGATATCACGGCAGTAGATCTAAACCCTACATCTGTTGAACTTGCTAAAAAAAGATTTGAACTTTATAATTTAAAAGGACAAGTTTTACAAGCTGACGGTAATAGTCTTGAGTTTGAAGATGAAACATTTGATTATGTATATTCTTGGGGGGTACTTCATCACTCACCAAACTTAGAAAAGTCAATTGCGGAACTATTTAGAGTTCTGAAGCCAGGTGGAAAATTTGGTGTAATGCTTTATCATAGAGAATCAATAAGAGAGTGGTATATTGTAAATTATTTAGAAGGATTTATGCATAATGAAAGCCAATTCTTAAATAATTTAGAATTGAACTCAAGATACGGAGATGGGGAGAGAGAAGAGGGAAATCCTCATACATGGCCTGTAACAAAAAATGAGATGAGAGAGCTTTTTGGCAGCTACTCTAATAACCTAAATATTGATGTATTGGGAACGGACTTAGACAGTATTTTTAAATTTCTTCTACCTGGAATGGGTATGTTTTTACCAAAAATAGTAAAAAAAGCATGGGCTAGAAGATATGGATGGAGTTTATGGATGTCTGGTACAAAAAACTAAATAGTGAAGAATTAATTAGGCTATTATTAAATACTAGATAATATATCTAAATTAAAGAGGTAAAAATGGTTAAAATAAAAACAAAAGATTTAAGAATCTTTGGTCTAATTTGGAGCTTTATATTTATAGTTTTAGCATTGTCTTTTTCAAAACTATTATTTATAGTTGCTGGTTTATTTATAGTTGTATCTGTAGCACTTCCAAATTCAATGACAGGATTTTATAAAGTATGGGTTAAGTTTGGCGGTATTATTGGCGGTATTATTTCTAAAGTAATATTGTTTGTATTATACTTTACTATATTTACTCCTGTAGCGTTTGTATTAAAGTTGTTAGGGAAAGATCTATTAAATAAAAAAATAGATAAGTCGGTTGATAGCTATTGGAATGATCGTGAAGTTCAGCCGCAATCAATGAAAAATCAATTTTAGGAAGTATGTATGACATTTTTAAAAGAGCTATGGGCATTTATGAAAGTTAGAAAAAAATTTTGGTTAGCACCTATTATCTTTATAATGCTAATATTGGGTGTGTTAATTGTATTGGCACAAGGAAGTGCCGTTGCACCGTTTATATATACACTGTTTTAGGAGTTAAAATTGTATATACTAGGAATATCAGCATATTATCACGATAGTGGAGTAGCTTTAATCAAAGATGAAAAAATTGTGGCTGCAGTACAAGAAGAAAGGTTTACTAGAATAAAACAGGATGATAACTTTCCAAAAGAGTCGATAAAATATTGTTTACAAGAGGCTAATATAACATTAGATGATGTAGATTATATTGCATTTTATGATAAACCTTTTATTAAATTTGAAAGACTTTTAGAGACTTATTTAACAGAAGCTCCTAAAGGGTTTCAATCATTTTTATTATCGATTCCTATTTGGTTAAAAGATAAACTATTTTTAAAAGAAACTTTAGGAAGAGAGTTTAAAAGCTTATATGAAGAGATGCATCCTGATACTTCAGATAAACAGTTAAAAGCGTTTAAACATATAGTTCTTGAAAAACTTATGTTTGGAGAACATCATCAAAGCCACGCGGCAAGTGCATTTTTCCCAAGTCCTTTTGAGGATGCTGCAATATTAACAATTGATGGTGTTGGAGAATGGGCTACAACCTCTTTGGCACATGGTACAAGTAATAAAATAGAGTATATTAAGGAGATAAACTTTCCTCACTCTTTAGGGTTGCTATATAGTGCGTTTACTTATTATACAGGTTTTAAAGTAAATAGTGGGGAATATAAAGTTATGGGTCTTGCTCCTTACGGTAAACCTGTATATTCTAAATTAATTAAAGATAACATTATAGATATCAAAGAAGATGGTTCTTTTAAACTTGATATGTCATATTTTAATTATACTACTGGTTTAACTATGACAAGTGAAAAATTCCATAAGTTATTTGGAGCTCCACCTAGAGAAAGAGAAGGTGAACTTACACAAAGAGAGATGGATTTGGCAGCTTCTATACAAGATGTAACAGAAGAGATCATGATCAAGCTTGCTAGGTATGCAAAAAAAGTTACAGGAAGCAGTAACCTTTGTTTAGCTGGAGGAGTTGCTTTAAACTGTGTAGGTAATGGAAAAATACTACAAGAAAAAATATTTGATAATATTTGGATACAACCTGCTGCAGGAGATGCTGGTGGTGCGCTAGGTGGGGCATACTCTGTTTATTATGAAGAGTTAAATAATCCTAGAACAATTGATCCTAACGAATTAGATAAAATGCAAGGTGCTTATTTAGGACCCAAGTTTAGTAATGAAGAGATAAAGAAATACTTAGATAGCGTAAATGCAAAATACGATTTTATAGAAGATGAAGATAGCTTAGTTGAAGTTGTTGCAAGTCAACTTGCTGGTGAGAAAGTAGTCGGATGGCACTATGATAGAATGGAGTTTGGACCAAGGTCATTAGGGCATAGGAGTATTATAGGTGATGCACGAAGTCAAAAAATGCAATCTACTATGAATTTAAAAATTAAGTATAGAGAGAGTTTTAGACCATTTGCCCCTTCTGTTTTAAGAGAAAAAGTAAGTGAGTGGTATGAGCTAGATGTGAATAGTCCATATATGCTTTTAGTAGCACCTGTTAAAAAGGAAAGATGTTTTAATATGACTGAGGAGCAAGAGAAGTTATTTGGTATTGAAAAACTGAATATCCCGAGAAGTGAAATTCCTGCTGTTACTCATATTGATTATAGTGCTAGAATTCAAACAGTACATAAAGAAACGAACCCTAGATATCATAAATTGATTTCAAAATTTGAAGAAAAAACAGGATGTCCAACTATAGTAAATACTTCTTTTAATGTAAGAGGGGAACCTATTGTGTGTACACCTGAGGATAGCTATAGATGTTTTATGAGAACAGAGATGGATGTTTTAGTTGTAGATAACTATGTTCTTTATAAAGAGAATCAACCAGAATATCACGATAAAGGTAATTGGCAGGATGAGTTCGAACTTGACTAATAATAAAACTCAAACTTGGTTTGAAAGGAATCCTAAAAAGACTATTTTTTTTATTCTATCGTTTCTTTTAATTATAACTCTTATTATTTTTGAGAAATTTTTAGAGTTTAAAAATGGTGTTAGGGAAAGTTCTGATATACGACATATTCGATTAAGGGAGCATCCTCCTCTAAGCAATACAAAGCAGTTTTTCGGTGATATGGAAAATGGTAAAAAGAAATTCTATGTATTTAGAACAGATGATAATGGTTTTATTGAACCATCTAAATTATATGATAATGCAGATAAAAATTTAGTATTTCTTGGTGGTTCTACAACAGAATGTTATAGAGTCGATGAAAATAAAAGGTTTCCTTATTTGGTAGGGCGTTTACTTGAAAATAAAACAAACTATAAAATTAATAGTTACAATAGTGGTGTGATGGGTAATAATATTATGCATTCAATTGATATATTGATAAATAAAATAATTCCAATCAAGCCAGATATGGTTGTGTTAATGCACAATATAAATGATTTGTCAGTTTTAATACATGAACAAACTTATTGGAATACTAATCCATACAGATCTTTAATCATGAAAAAGGACAATATGTCAATTTTTTATATATTAAGAAATTTAAAAAATATGCTTTTCCCTAATACTTTTGAATTAATAAAAGAGAAAGTAAATATTGGATTATTAATTGGTAAGGTTGTTAATAATGTAGATGAGTTTGAAAAAAGTAGAAAACAGCAAATAAAATTAAATAATGAAAAAATAATTTCAGATTTTAGACAAGCTTTAAATTTATTTATTAATGTATGTAAAACATATGGTATAAAACCAGTTCTTATGACTCAGGCAAATCGGGTAACACCAAAAGCACAAGTAATTAAATTCAGGGAAGATCTGGAAAATCAAGGTTTAGATTATAAAGAATATTATGAAATATATTCACAGATGAATGATGAAATAAGAAAAGTAGCTATTAATAATAATGTAATATTGATAGATTTAGATAAAAATATTCCTAAAAGCGAAGAGTATATTTATGATCTAGTACATTATAATACTAATGGCTCTACATATGTGGCAAATGTTATCGCTGAAAATTTAGAAAAGTTTATTAAGTAGAATAATTAATGTGTGGTATTGTTGGTTATTTAGGAGATTTTACTAAAGATAGCGGCTGTGAAGTATTAACTAAAATGAATGATGAGATTATCCATCGTGGACCAGATGATTTTGGTATGTACTGCGAGGATAATATTGCATTTGGAATGAGAAGACTTAGTATAGTTGATCTTTCTGGAGGTCATCAACCTATTTTTTCAGATGATCATAAATATGCTATTGTATTTAATGGTGAAATTTATAATCATAATGAGATTAGAGATGAACTTGTTCAACAAGGTATAAGTTTTAATACACGCAGTGATACTGAAGTTATATTAAAATTATATATTTATTATGGAATGGATTTTATACATAAATTAAATGGTATGTTCTCTTTTTTTATATTAGATAGGACTAAAAATAAAGCCTACCTGTTTAGAGATAGAATAGGTATCAAACCTATGTATTATTATCTAAATGACGATAATAAAACGTTTCTATTTGCAAGTGAAATAAAATCAATTATTGCGTCACAACTTTATAAAAAAGATTTGCGTTATGATTCAATAAGTGATTATTTAACATTAAGACATACCTCAAATAAAGATACCATATGGAGCGGCATAAAGAAGTTATCACCTGGTAATTTTATAGAGTATGATCTAGGTTCTAAAACTACTAAAATAGATTGTTATTGGGATTTTAAATTTCAAAATAAAGTCGTAAAAAATGATGCTGAATATATTCAAGAGTTTTCTGATCTAATTCAAGATGCTGTAAAAAAAAGGATTGTATCAAGTGATGTTCCTGTTGGAGTATTTTTAAGCGGTGGATTAGATTCAAGTATAATATCAAGTACGGCAGTAAACTTAGGTCATACAAATTTTCACACGTTTTCTGTTGGATTTGAAGATGATAGAGATGAAAATGAGTTGAGTTATGCAAGAGAGATGGCAAAGCATATAGATTCTAAACATCATGAAGTTATAGTTTCAAAAAAAGATTTTTTAGAGTTTTTACCTGATTTAGTTTATTATACGGATGAACCTTATGCAGACCTAACTTCGGTTCCATTATATTTTTTATCAAAAAAAGCTGCTGAGAATGTAAAGGTAGTCTTATCTGGTGAAGGAGCTGATGAACTTTTTGGAGGGTATGATCTTAATATCTTAAATAATAGATTTAGTCTACTAAAAAAAATTGAAAAATATAAGTCTTTATTTTTTATGCTTAAACCTTTTATTAAAAAAGAGTATAGAGGTATTTTAGAAGATATTCAAAAATATGGAGTAAATTCACTTTTAGAAAAGAAGTCTGTATATATGACTAAATATTGGACAAAAGCAGAAAAAGAAGAGTTGCTTAAAAGAGATGTAAATGATACAAACTATTTGATTTCATCTTTATATGGATATACTAGTTCAAATGATGTAATTGATAAAGTATCTGATGCTTATTGTAGAATGTGGCTTGTAGAGGATCTTTTAATGAAAGCTGACAAGATGACAATGGCAAATTCCCTTGAAGCAAGAGTTCCATTTTTAGATCATAGGATTATTGAGTTTGCTTCAACATTACCTACACACTTGAAAGTGACTAAAGATACAACAAAATATATATTAAGAGAGTATGCAAAAGATATTATTCCAGAATCTATACTTCAAAGACCAAAAAAAGGTTTTTCTATACCTGTATATAAGTGGTTGCAAGATGATTTAAATGGATGGGCTAAAGAGCTTATAAATGATAGTGAACAGTTAAGAATATTTGACAAGTCTATGATTTTAAAAGAGTTTGATAATATTAAATCCAATAATCAGTCAGCACATAAGATTTGGATTATGATAATACTTCATTATTGGTTGAAAAAATGGCTTTAGATAAAATTCTTTTCTTATCTTTTTGTATGCCTCCATTGAAGTATCCGAGATCGATACAGATAAGTAGGCTATTAAAAAATATGCCAATTAAGCCTAATGTAATATATGCAGATGAAAAAGAGAATAAAGATCTTACAATATTACCTAATATGCAAAATTTTGTAAATGAATCTATTCAAATACCTTTTGATAATGGGAACAGGTATATTTCATTTTTTAAACGTAAAATGTTTCCACTTATATATAATAGTCCAGATATACATAAATTTTGGTCTTATGAACTATATAATAAAGCGAGAGCTTTTATAGAGAATAAACCTCAAGATATGATAGTGACATTTGGGCAGCCAATGTCTGTACATATAGCAGGATTAAAACTTAAAGAAAAGTACTCAGGTATAAAGTGGGCTGCACATTTCTCAGATCCTTGGGTGGATAACCCTTTAAATAAAAAAGGTTTTTTTACAAAGTTATATAACTCTTATTTAGAAGCAAGAGTATTTCGAAATGCCGATAAGCTTATTTTTACTTCCAAAGAAACTATGGAGTTGATTGCAAAAAGGTATCCATCGAGTATAATAGATAAATTTGAATATCTTCCTCATGCATATGATGAAACTTTATATAACTATAATCAAGAAAGAGATGAAGAGATTTTTAAAATCAGTTATATTGGAGGCTTTTATGCTCAAAGAAGTCCGAAACCTTTATTTGATGCCGTATATAGTATTTTTAAAGAAAATTCAGAAATTTTACATAATGTAAAATTTCAAATAGTAGGTAATATGGGACGGCATAGTACATTGGTAGATAAATATAAAATGATATTACCGTATTTTGAATTTATTAAAAATGTACCTTATGATGAGAGCCTTGAACTGATGGTAAAATCAAATTTACTTTTAGTAATAGACGCTCCAGCAGATGTTTCAGTATTTTTTCCTTCAAAGTTAGTTGATTATATTGGAAGTAGAAGACCTATAATAGGAATTACGCCAAACGGCACTAGTTCTTCAATAATAAAATCTCTAGGCGGTAAGTGTGCAGATCCATTAAATAGTGAAGAAGTAAGAAATATGCTGGTTGACGTACTGAGTAATAAAGAAGATTATAAAAACTTTGAAGTAAGCGATAGATACTTTGAATATGAAGCAAGTATTGTTACTAAGAAGTTTTTTAATATTTTAAGTCAGTTGGGTAAGTAATTTAAATGTGTTCTATTTTAGGTTACTTTAACTCAAAGTTATCTTTTGAGGATATTGTAAAGTATAATGCTACAATGTCTCATAGAGGGCCAGATAATTCTACTTGTAGAGGGTATTCTTTTCTTGATAAAGAACTAGTGCTTTGTCATAATAGATTAGCGATCCAAGATCTTGATATTAAAGCAAATCAACCTATGGAGAATGATAGGTTTGTATTAGTTTTTAATGGAGAGGTATATAATCATTTTGAAATAAGGCAGAACCTCAAACATCAAAGTTTTATTACCCATTCTGATACTGAAACCATACTATGGGCATTTACCGAAAAAGGTTTAGCTGCTATTGATGATTTTATAGGTATGTTTGCACTTGCTCTTTTTGATAAGGTTGAACAAAAACTTTATTTAATTAGGGATAGAGTAGGTATAAAGCCTTTATATTGGACGTTTCAATCAGATGAGTTTGCATTTTCTAGTGAATTTAAAGGTTTTTCCTCTTATTTAAAAGAGAATAAATGTGATAAAGCTGTAGTTCAATTTATGAGCTTAGGGTATATGCCTAAGGATGCTACATACTTTAGTGGTATTTATAAGCTACAACCAGGTTATATTTTAGAGTTTGACGGTAAAGATATTAAGCAAAAAAAATATTGGGAACTGCCTAGTTCAAAAACAAACATCTCTTTTGAGAGTGCAGTAGAGGATGTTGAGAGATTAATTCATAGTTCAGTGCGGTATAGATTACTATCTGATCTAGAAGTTGGAAGTTTCCTAAGCGGGGGAGTAGATAGTAGCTTAGTGAGTGCTATTATGCAAAAAGAGGCTTCTAAAAATGTAAAGACTTTTTCAATAGGATTTGAGAATCCTGAGTATAATGAAGCTGAACATGCTAAAGCAGTTGCAAGTTACTTAGGAACCGATCATTATGAATATATATTTGGTGCTAAAGACGTGATGGATTTACTCGAAGACTTTGATAGTTACTTTGATGAGCCTTTTGGTGATGCTTCATCGTTACCTATGATGTTATTATCAAAGATAACAAAAGATAAAGTGACTGTGGCATTATCAGGAGATGGTGGAGACGAACTTTTTTTAGGATATGATAGATATTTTATAACCACTAAATATCATAATTATTTTAAAAAAATACCGCAAATTCCAAGGGCATTGATATCAAAGATATTTCAAGCAACCAATATAGATAAATTGGAAAAATTAGCATATCCATTGAAAAATTTAAATTTTATAAACTTATATTCTATCTTAAATACTGCAGTAAAACCTTGGGAACTTGAACAAGTTTTTAATAAAGAGTTTCTTCATAACTGTTATTCAAATAATATAGATTTTTTAGATTTGCAAGAGGCTGATTTACAACTAAAATGTATTGATGATCTGAGTAGGTTGGATTTTTATAGGTATTTACCAGATGATATATTAACGAAAGTAGATAGGGCTTCAATGGCTTATTCTCTAGAGGCAAGGGTACCATTGTTGGATCATAGAATCGTAGAGTATGCCTACAGTTTATCTGAGGATGTAAAGACACAGTACGGTAAGAAGTCTATATTAAAGCATATACTATATAAGTATGTACCTAAAGATCTAATAGAAAGACCAAAAAAAGGTTTTTCAGTACCTTTAAAACATTGGTTTAGAGATGAGTTGAAAGATTTGGTATTTGATAAAATAGATTCTCTTGATGAAAGATTTAATAAAAAAGAAATAAGAAAAATAGCGAACCTGCATATTTATAAAAATAAAAATTATGAGTACATCTTATGGAATTTAATGAGAGTTAAGTAAGATGTTACAAAAACAGATTATAAAATTTATTTTGGTTGGAGTTGTAAACACAATTTTTTATTATATCTTGTATTCTTTTTTTATTTTTATTGGACTAAAATATTTTTTTGCAGTTACATTAGCTACAATTTTTGGAGTGCTGTTTAGTTATAAGACTTTTTCTAAAATGGTTTTTAATCAAAATAAATCAAGCACAAAGTCACTATTTAAATTTATATCTATATATCTTGTAAATATTGCTTTAAATATCTTTATAATAAAATTATATTTATATATTGATACTAATTTATATATAGCAGGTTTTGTCGCAACAGTTTTAGTTGCGATATTTTCTTTTTTTTTAAATAAATTTTATGTTTTTAAGGCTTAACAATATGAATAAAATAGCGGTTTTAATACCTTGTTATAATGAAGAACTTACCATTGCAAAAGTTATAGATGATTTTAAAAAAGAGTTACCTTCTGCAGATATTTATGTATATGATAATAATTCTATGGATAATACTTATGAAATTGCCAAAGAGTGTGGAGCAATAGTAAAAAAAGAGTATAGACAAGGTAAAGGTAATGTAGTAAGATCAATGTTTAGAGATATTGATGCTGACATTTACATAATGATTGATGGAGATGATACTTATCCTGCGGAGTTTGTACACAGCTTAATAGAACCTATTAAAAATGGCGAGGCAGATATGGTTCTTGGAGATAGACATAGTAATGGAACATATAGGGATGAAAATAAAAGGCCGTTACACAATTTTGGAAATAATTTAGTTAAGGGATTAATCAATAAACTTTTTAAATCTAATTTAAAAGATATTATGAGCGGTTATAGAGTATTTAATAAAAAGTTTGTAAAAACAATGCCTGTAAATAGTGAAGGATTTGAAATAGAAACAGAGATGACACTGCATACTTTAGATAAAAAATTCTTAATAAAAGAGATACCTATCAAGTATAGAGATAGGCCAGAAGGGAGTTTTTCAAAGCTAAATACTTTTAGTGATGGTATGAGGGTATTGAAAACTATTTTTTGGGTATTTAAAGATTATAAGCCATTGACATTTTTTTCGGTACTATCGTTAATATTTTTTATATTTGCACTTATTATAGGGATGCCTGTAGTTGTAGAGTTTATACAAACTTCATATATACTAAAGATTCCATCAGCAGTTTTAGCAGTTGGATTAATGTTGATCTCAATAGTATCATTGTTTAGTGGTTTTATTCTAGATACAGTAGTAAAACAACATAGAGAAAATTATGAACTTTATTTAAATAGGATAGATTTAAAGTAAATGGCTTACAATAAAAGATTAATTTATATAGCATTAGTTGCATTTATTATATATCAATTAGTAAATTTTGCTTATTTACCTTTATCTTTTATTTTTTCTGATGAACATCGTTTTATTGGAGAAGCAATCACTTTTGCAAAAACTGGAGAGTTTTGGGTTGGTGAAGATAGGGCTTGGGAAATGCCACTTACCGCTATAATATATGGTAGCATATATAAAATAACATCAAATATTGAAAATACAATAGTAGTTATTAGAATATTTCAAAGTTGTTTGTTAATATTGCAAGCATTTATTATGTATAAAATAGCACATATTTTATTTAAAAATGAAACAATTGCTTTATTTATATTTGTAGGGATATTAATCTATCCATTTAATATTTATCATCAAGCATTAATGTTAAGTGAAACTATTTTTATAACTATTTTAGTCTTAGCTGTTTTTTATATGTATAAATGGTACGATAGTGAATTCATATCTTTTAAATATTTCATATTGTCAAATATATTTTTAGTACTAACCATTTACTCAAAAGGAACATTATCTATATTGCCACCAATATTAATCAGTTTATTTTATCTCATTAACACTTTAAATTATAAAAAATTTATTAGAATATTTTTATTGTCTGTATTAATATATATTTGTTTAATGTCATTATGGTGGGTAAGAAACTATACGGTATTTAACCAGTTCATACCTTTTACTACAAGTAGTGCATCAAACTTATATTTGGGAGCAAATTCAAACAATCTGCACGGGGGAGTAGATTGGAATACAGATGTTGATAAAGAATTTGTTAAAGAAGTTAGAAGTCTTGATAATGAGATTTCTAGAAATAAAATGTATAAAGATAAAGCAGTACAATTTATTATCAACCATCCTTTACAGTATATGAAACTAATGTGGATTAAATTTAAACGATTTTATAAAGTTGGTTTGAATACAGATGCAATACAAAATAAAATACTTAATATTATTGCATCTTTAAGTTCAGGGATAATTTATATTGGTACGATATTTTTTTTATTTTTTAATATTAAAATGTGGAAGAAGTTTAGTGCTATATTTATTTTAATAGGCTATTTCACTTTAATACATATTACCTTTATTGCATCTGTTAGATATCGATTACCTTTAGATTCTTTTTTTATACTCTTTAGCGTATCTAGTGTATATAACTTATTCCAAAAAATAAGAATGTCAAATTGAGTGATACCAATAAAATTTTTATATATAAAATAGTTTTAAGTATCTTTGCAATTTTATTATTATTAAGTAATACTACAGGTTTTGATCTATACGCACATATTAGTATGTACTATTTTCACCAAACAGATTATCCTCCTGCCTATTCATTTTTCGATATACTATATCTACCACGATATTTTTTGTTGAGTTATATATATGAAGTGTTTACACGTATAGGTGTTCCTCTTGGATATATAGCATTATTGATAGCTATCGTACCTTATTATCATATTGTATCGAAACTTATTAATCAGTTGTATGAACCTAATAATAAACAAGCCAATATGGTTTCAGCTATTATTATGTTGGGAGCTTCTAACATACTAATTTTATTTTATGCTGGAACCTCTATGGCTATACTTTGGGGATTGGCATACTTAATAACTTCAAGAAAAATATTTTTATTTGGAGCACTATTTCATCCTGTTGGAATTATGTTTTATCTGCTTATATTGTTCTTTAAAAGATTTAAAGATTTATCTTCTTTCTTGCTAATAGTATTGTTGTTTTTGTTAGCTACATATATAGATAATAATATGTTTCATTTTTTTACTAACAGTAATGCAATAGTATCTGGACAATACTCTATTAACACAATAAATGAGGAAACTTTTTTACAGTATATTAATAAAGCAGAGAAAAAAATTGCTGAATTATACTATTTATTATATGTAATAATAGCCTATTTTATAGTGAATTATTTATTTAGATCAGTTAAAGTTTTTATAGGATGGATTGTGATTATATTTAGCATATTCTCTTTTAGTGTCTCAGTTTATGCTTTTCAAAAAAACAATTATACCGCGTTAAGATATTTTTGCTCCCCTACAGCTTACAATTGTGTACTGGAAGCGACTTGGTTTGACTGGGGAGAAAAGAGTCTTAAATGTGATAGTTATGAAATGTATCATTCAAGGCGTAATTAATGTATAAAACCATCAAAAGTTAAAAAAGATATGGTAAAAAAAATTGTTATAGTATCTGTCTTAATTGTTTTAGTAATATTAAAAGTTCATGAGGTGGATAATAGTTTAACTCAAGAGGATAAAGAGTATATTAAAAAATATACAAAGCATATAACAATATTATCATCTGAGTCTTCTTATCAAGAAGAACTGGCTTTTATACAAAAGATTCAAAAGCTTATCCGAGATATTGCGCAAAAAGGTATAATAGATAATGGCTTTAAAGGAATTGACTTTTATGAAAAAAGAAATATAAAAAATTTAGAACTACATCAGACATTAAAATGTTATGATATTAGTAGGAATATTGAAAAAACATTGAACTTCTATGGTTTTAAAACAAGACGGATATCGGCTTATAGTGCTGTAGAGCAAAGTCCATTTGAAGCTTTAATTACTAAAGGTATTGTATCTCATTCGTTGACTGAGGTATATACCAAAAAGGGTTGGTTGGTTGTAGATTCAACTGCAAATTGGATATCTATAGATGAGAATAGTTTACCAGTTTCAATTTCAGATATTTCTAAAAGTGTTAATATGGGAAAAAAAATTATATGGGAAAAAAGTCAAGTTGAGATCAACCCGTTTTTTGAAAAACAATTTGTAGTTGTATATGGGCTTTATTCAAGGCATGGGATGTTCTATCCACCATATAATTTTATACCTGATATTAATTATTCAGAGTTTTTATATAATTTAATAGAATATTAAAAAGATGAGTTGTGAAATATCTTAGGTTAGTTTTGGAGTATTGTATTTATGGTTAAAAGAAAACTTTCAATTTTAATTTTTTCTTTAGATGCAGGCGGTGCTGAGAGGGTTGTATCTATATTAGCAGAAGAACTTTCTTCTAGTTTTGATATATCTTTAGTACTAATGAGTAAAAAAATATTTTATCTGGTTCCTGATCATATAGATATACAATACCTTGATGATACCGAAGTTACGGAAAATGGCTTAATAAAGCTTTTAAAGTTACCTTATTTAGCTTTAAAATATAAAAATATATGTAAAACGAATAATATTGATATATCTATGTCATTTATGAATAGACCTAATTATATAAATATTTTATCACGTGCTTTTGGTAATGATGCTAAAATATTAATAAATGAAAGAGCAATGCCGTCATTGCAACACCAGTATGGACTCCAAGGAAGAATAAATAGATTTTTAATTAAGCGATTATACAACTATGCAGATTTAGTAATTGCGAATTCATCTGGTAACTGTCAAGATTTAAAAAATAATTTTGGTATTAGCAAAGTTCAAACTATAAATAATCCATTTGATTTAGATAAAATTGAGAGCTTATCAGTAGAACAAGTGAATTTTGATTATAGGTGTTTTACATTTGTAACAGTAGGTAGATTAGATTATGGGAAAAATCATAAACTATTAATAAAAGCTTTTTCTAGAATTAAAGATGCGCAGTTGATTATTATTGGTGATGGTAATCTTAAAAAAGATTTAGAATCGCAGATTCAAAATGATAATTTATCGAATAGAGTATTTCTTTTAGGAAAACAAACAAATGTATATAAGTTCTTAAGTAAAGCTGATTGCTTTGTATTTAGCTCACTATATGAAGGCTTTCCAAATGTAATTGTAGAGGCTTTAGCTTGTAAGTTACCTGTTATAAGTACAGATTGTAAAAGCGGACCAAGAGAAATATTATCACCAAATACTAAAATGGATAACAATATAGAAGATATAGAGGTTTGTGAGTACGGAGTCTTATGCGAGGTAGATAGTGTTGATAGTTTATATAAAGCAATGCTCTTAATGCAAAATAATCAATTACTAAGAGTTAAATATAAAGAGACTGTATTGACTCGTGCAATGCATTTTAAGAAAGAAGATATTTCAAAAAAGTATGAACAAGTTATAAATGAGTTAATTTAATGATAAGAAAGAAATACATTTTAGTTTATATAATAGGACTACTTAGCCTATTTTTACTATTTGGGTATTCAACAGTATTATATAAAAGTTATATATATAAAAACTCTAATCAAAAAGAAAAAAGACTTTTAGATGCTATAGGTAAATATGAGCATTTAAAAGAGAATTATAAAAAGTATGATCTTGTTTTTTTAGGAAGTTCAAAAGCTTATATTGGTATTGATGTAAAAGAGATAGAAAATCAATTGAATGTTCCCGCTTTTAATTATGCTTCAATGGCTCATTGGTTTCCCACTCAGTATGTTCAGTTTAAAAGATTGGTTCCTTTTTTGAAAAATAAAACAGTTGTTTGGACTATTAGCCATGAGATGTTTGAAGGTGAGAGTGATAGACACCAAGATATACAGATTGATGATGTTAATAAGAACTTTTATTTAGATATTTATGATTATTTTGAGTATATGGAGATAGGTTTTGATAATAGCGATATTTTTGACAATTTATTGTTAAGATATCTAGATAGTAATTTTATTTTATTTGTGAGAGATTCTATACAAACTAAGTTTAGAGGGGTGTTAAATAAACCGATTGTCAAACAAGAAATAGTTATTAATAAAATGCAGATAGATCAAAAAGAAGTATCAAATTATTTAAAACTGTATCCAGATTATTTTGACTATAGGATACTTGATGCTGCAAATACAAAAAATGCGATGCTTTATATCTATAGAAAAAGTGGACATTTAGCATGTATAGAACTTAAGCCAAAATACTTGCGAGAACAACAAATATTGACGGGTAAAGGTAAAGTTATTAAAATAGATGAGAGAAAAGAAAAGCTATTTTTTAAAATACTTCAACTTTTTAAAAAACATAATATTAATTTAATAGTAAATAACTATTGGGATGCCCCTTACACTTATTCAGAATCAAGTAAAGAGAATTATGAAAAGTATCTATATAAAATAGAAAAAATTGTTTTGAAACACAATTTTAAGTTTATAAACTCATCTATACAATTAAAAGACGAGAATTTTTTTGATGGTAGCCACTTAAACTCAATTGGTTCTAAAAAGTATTCCAAATATTTAGCGAAAGAGATATTAGATGCTATTTAACTCATCATCATATTTACTATTCTTTATTTTTGTTTTTATAATAAACTTTTATTTAGGCAATAGGTTTAAATTAAGATATTTGTTTTTATTATTTGTTAGCTATTACTTCTATTCAGCATGGAATGGTATGTATTTAGCTTTAATTTTAGTATCTACTATAATAGATTACTTTGTATCAATAGGGATTGATGTAACAAATAATAAGAAAAAAAGAAAAGTTCTATTGTGGTTATCAATCATTATGAACTTATTGATCCTATTTACTTTTAAGTATTACAATTTCTTTATAATAAGTGCCTATGATTTTTTTAATACTATAGGAGTTCCTTTTCAGTATTCTACGTTAGAGGTTCTGTTACCAGTTGGAATATCTTTTTACACTTTTCAAAGTATGAGCTATACCATAGATGTATATAATAAGAAACTACAAGCTGAAAAAAGTTTTACCAATTTTGCATTATATATTGCTTTTTTCCCACAATTGGTAGCAGGTCCAATTATTAGACCTACAGATTTTTTACCCCAATTAAAGAATAAGTACAAGTTGACAAAAGAAGATTTTATTCTAGGTATTAGTTTTATTTGGATCGGATTATTTAAAAAAGTTGTTTTAGCAGATTTTTTTGCAATTTATGCAGATAATTTTTTCAATGATCTTGCACCAAGTTCTTTTTTTGATATTTTAATAGGGGTCTATTCCTTTGCTTTTCAAATATATTTTGATTTTTCTGGATATACAGATGTTGCGATTGGTTCTGCTTTACTTTTAGGCTTCAAGATACCTAGAAACTTTTTTTATCCTTATTTTTCAATGAATTTATCAGAATTTTGGAGAAGATGGCATATATCGTTATCTAAATGGTTACGAGATTATATTTATATTCCATTAGGAGGAGGAAGAGTGAAAAAATATAGAAATATTTTTATCACTTTTACATTAAGTGGAATTTGGCATGGAGCAGCTTGGAATTTCTTAATATGGGGTATTTATCATGCTATTTTATTAATTGCCGAAGACTTGTTGAAAAAAATGAAAATATTCACATTGCCTCTAATATTAAAACAGTTTATTGTATTTAATTTGATATGTATTGGCTGGATATTTTTTAGAATAGAAAATATTAGTGATATTGTAAATATTTTATATATAGATCAAATGGTTGATATAACTAATATAAAAGTCTTTCATGTGGTTATTTTTATACTAGTTTTTTGTTTACTTTTGTTAGAATTTTATTCAAATAAAATTAGTTTAATTGATTTTTTATTAAAACAAAATATTGGCTTTCAAATAGTACTTCATTCAATTATCTTCTTATTGGTTGTAGTGATGGGTAGTTTTGGAAAACCATTTATATATTTTCAATTTTAGGTAGCTTATGAGGAACTTTTTGCTAAATGTTTTATTGTTTATAGGTGCAACTCTTTTATTATGTGTATTTTTAGAGTTTTTTATTTTTAGATATATTTTGATCGCTTCAGATTTACCATATAATTATTTTGATCCAAAAACGAAAATTATTAAATTTAAACCTGAACAAGAAGGTATATATAGAGAAAAGAATGAAGTTAGAACAAAATTTAAGATTAATTTAGATGGATGGAATTCAAGCTATACTAAATATCCCATGGAAAAGAGTTCTAAAACAAGAGTTGTTATAATTGGAGACTCTTATGTTGAAGCATTAAATGTTGATAATAATAACTCTATGGCAGAGAAATTAGAAAGAAAGCTAGGTCAAAATTACGAAGTATTTCGTTTTGCAATAAGCGGTGCTCCAATGAGTCAATACTTATATATGCTAAAACAAGAAATTGTTAAATATAAACCCGATATTGTTTCTTTTGTGATGGTTCATAATGATTTTGATGAATCATGGGCTTATAAAGCCGGAAGATACACAAGTAGTTTTATGAAGTTCAAAATAAAGAATAATAAAGTAATAGACGAGGTGGAGCCAAAACGATATGAAAGTTTGTGGTATGATTTTATAAGAATGAGTGCAACATATAGATACTTAGTTTATAGACAAAAAGTTAATGTTACTCAATTGAAAAGAAAAATTTTACTTGATGATAGTGAAGTGAAGAAATATGAAGCTAATGTTGATATCTCTAATCTAAATGAAAAAATGGATAACAATAAGATATCAATTAATTATTTTTTATCAGAAATACAAAGTCTAGCTAAACTATACTCTTTTGAACCAATAATTTTAATTGATGGAAATAGATTTGGTATTTATAAAGGGGAATATAAAATTCATGAAAACTCTATATATCATTTGAATAACTACCTTAAGGATATAACTACAAAAAACAATATCAAGTTTATAGATTTGCATAATATATTTAAAAGAGACTATATGAAAAATCAAAAAAAATTCGATTACGAGTGTGATAGCCATTGGAATCCTTATGGGCATGAAATTGTTGCAGAAGAACTATATAAGTTAATTAAGTAAATGCATAAAGAGAAACTTTTAGTATGAATGATCAAATTAAATCACTTGATAGTTGTACCCACCTCAAATATAGTGTTAATATAAAATTTAAAACTCTGCAAGAGGCTTAATATGTGTGGAATAGCAGGAAGTATAAATTTTAATAACCTTGATGTTAAAGCAGTACAGAAAAGTTTGTATCATAGAGGACCTAATGAACAATCAAGTTATCTCTATGAAAATATTGCTTTAATACATACGAGATTGTCAATTCAGGATATACAATCGGGACATCAACCTTTTCATTATGAAGAGTATTCAATAGTATTCAATGGAGAAATTTATAACCATATTGAATTGCGAAAAGAGCTTGAATTTAACTTTCAAACCACATCTGATACTGAAACATTGCTTTATATGTATATTAAATATCAGGAAAAGATGTTTGAAAAACTTGATGGAATGTTTGCTTTTTGTATATTAGATAAAAAAAGAAATAAGATAATTCTTGCACGTGATAGAGTAGGTAAAAAACCTTTATATTTATATAATGATAAGAATAAAATATTATTCGCTAGTGAGCTAAATAGTATTAAGAGCTCATTAAATAGTATTGAAATAAATGAAGTAGCTATTGAATCGTATTTAAGGTGTGGATTCTTTTTTCAAGAGAACACGGCATATAGAAATGTACAGGCTTTAAAAGCTGGACATTTCTATACAATAGATATATCTACGCTACAGGTTAAAGAAAAAAAATATTTTGACATAAAAGATTTTTATTTAAAACCTACCACATTGAGTTTTGAAGATTCTTTAGAAAAGCTTGATAGCCTACTTCATAAAAGTGTTAAGGATAGACTTGAATCCTCTGATTTAGAAGTTGGAGCTTTTTTAAGCGGGGGTATCGATAGCTCTTTAGCAGTGGCCATAGCTAGTAAGTATCAAAGAAGATTAAAAACATATACTGTTAAATTTAGTGATGGCTATGATGAGTCACACTTAGCCAAATTAACTGCAAATAAATATAATACTGATCATACGGAATTAAATATTTCAATGGATTTAAAAAATGATATTGAAAAAATTATTTTAAACTATGGTCAACCTTTTATGGATAGTTCGGCAATACCAAGCTATTATGTATCCAAAGAAGCAAAAAAACATGTAACTGTAATACTAAACGGTGATGGTGCCGATGAACTGTTTGGTGGTTATAGAAGGTATGTACCTGCTGCAAATGGAATTTTAGGTATGGCAAAAAACTTTGCTTTTCTTACTAAAATACTTCCCAAGTCACATAACAAAAAATCTATTTACAATTATATATATAGACTTTTATCTATGGCAGATAAAAAAGGACTTGACTTTTATCTTAGCTCTACTGTTGATATATTTGAAGATATTTATAAGTTTGATGATAATAATATCAATTCTTCAATGGAACAGTTTATCAATACGATAGACTTAAACCCTTTATCAAAAATGCTTTATCTTGATTTTAATATGCTTTTATTTAGTGACTTATTAGTAAAGATGGATATAGCTACTATGAGCCAGTCTTTAGAAGGACGAAGTCCATTTTTGAGCAAATATATGCTAGAGTTTGCACCTACATTAAAAAATAAATATAAAATTGATGGTAAAACCACAAAGTACATATTAAGAGAACTATCTAAAAAATATCTCCCACCAGAATTGATCACTCAGCCGAAACGTGGATTTGAAGTTCCATTAAAAAAATGGGTGGAAAATGATCTTCAAGAAAATATATTTGATAGCCTAAGTAGTGACTCGTACTCTTCAAATTTTATTGAAAAAAAGTTTATAAAAGATTTATTAAATAAAAAAGTAAATATCTCTGATGAAAAAAGAGCAAAAATGCTTTGGACTATGTATGCTTTAGAAGTATGGGAAAAGGCTCAATAATGAAAAAAAAGAAAATAGCCTTTTTATCACATCTTGATCTTAATCTTTATTTATTTAGACTTCCTATAATGATCGAACTTGTTAAACAGGGACATACAATATACGCTATATGTCCAAAAGGAGAAAAGTTCGATCAATTTGGGCAGTATGGGATAAAAGCATTAGAGTATAAAATAGAAAGAAAGAGTTTAAATCCTTTTAAGGAACTTAAAACGATTAGAAATATATATAAGTTAATTAAGCCTTTGGATTTAGATATATTGCAAAACTTTACAGCTAAACCAAACATATATGGTTCTATTGCAGGGGACTTGGCAAAAGTGCCATTGATTGTAAATGCAGTAACCGGTTTAGGAAGTTTTTATATTAGTGAGTCTAAAAAAGCGAAAACAATAAAAGCTGTAATAGAAAAACTATATAAAGAGTCAAATAAAAAAGCTGATTATTGTATATTTCAAAATAATGATGATATGAACTATTTTATACAAAAAAGGTTGATAAGTAGAAGTAAAGCAATACTAATAAAGAGTTCAGGAATTGATACTTTAAGTTTTATGGCAGACAAAAGTCAAAAAGATACTGCAACCATAAGAGTGCTGATGGTTGCAAGAGCTATTTGGCATAAAGGTATTAAAGAATATTATGATGCTGCAAAGCTTTTAGAAAATGAAGATATAGAGTTTGTTTTGATCGGGGATACAGACCCCGGCAACTTTTCCTGCGCCAATGAAAACTATTTAAATAGTGGCAATGTTATTTGGTTGGGGCATAGAGATGATATAAAATCACAAATTGAAAAGAGTGATATATTTGTTTTACCAAGTTATAGAGAAGGAATACCTAGAACATTATTAGAAGCAGCATCAATGGGCAAGCCTATTGTAACAACAGATACTGTAGGTTGTAAAGAGGTTGTGGATGAAGGATACAATGGATTTTTAGTTCCAATTAAAGATAGTAATACCTTAGCTGACAGGATTCTAGAGTTAGCTGAGAATAAAGATTTAAGAGATACTATGGGGAAAAATGGTAGAATTAAAGCCATTAGAGAGTTTGATATAAACGTAATAGTAAAACAATATTTGGCGGTTTATGATAAAAGAGATATTTGATAGATTATTAGCTTTATTTTTAATTATTCTTTTTTCTCCTATTTTTATAATAGTGAGTATATTAATCTATATCAATATGGGATCTCCTATTTTATTTAGGCAAAAAAGACCTGGAAAAGATGAGAAGATATTTGGTATTTATAAGTTTCGTACAATGTCAAATGAAAAAGATGATAATGGAGAACTTTTGCCAGATGAACAAAGATTAAAGGGTGTAGGTAAGATCATTAGAACTACTAGCTTAGATGAACTTCCACAACTTTTTAATGTTCTAAAAGGTGAAATGAGTTTTGTAGGGCCAAGGCCTTTATTGATTGAATACTTACCTCTTTATAATGAAAGACAAAAGTTAAGGCACTATGTAAAACCTGGCATTACAGGATGGGCACAAGTAAATGGTAGAAATGCAATATCTTGGGAACAAAAGTTTGAATATGATGTTTGGTATGTAGAACATCAATCTATTTTATTGGATTTAAAAATCATTTGGATGACTTTTTTAAAGGTAGTTAAAAGAAGTGATATAAATTCAAATACTTCAGTTACTATGGAAAAATTTCAAGGTTCAAAATCATGAAACTTTATATTTATGGTTCAGGTGGACACTCTTTAGTTGTAGAAGATATTGCGAAGAAGTGTGGTTTTAAAGAATTTGAGTATATAGATGATTATGGTGATAAATATAGATCGTTTAATGATATTTGTAAAGATATAAATATACCTTTTTTTATTGCTATTGGAAACAATAAAGTTAGAAGTAAAATATTTTTTAAATTAAAAGATAATGGCTTTAAAGTTGTGAATCTTATAGATCCTTCTAGTGTTATTTCTCAAAGTGTTATGCTTGGTGAAGGTATACTGGTAATGCCTAATGTTGTCATAAATGCAAAAGCAAAAATAGGGAATGGGGTGATCTTAAATACATCTTGTGTAATTGAACATGAAAATTTAATAGACGACTTTGTGCATATATCCCCAAATGTATCTTTAGCAGGAAATGTTCATATTGGTAGTAATACACATATAGGTATAGGAGCAACTTGTATACAAAATATAAATGTAGGACAAAACTGTATAATTGGAGCAGGTAGCGTAATAGTTAAAAATATTCCTAATAATTGTAAGGGCTATGGTGTACCGTTTAAAATAGTAGAGGAAATAGATGAGTAATAGAATATTTTTAAGTGCTCCCCATATGAGTGGAAATGAACAGAAATATATTGATGAAGTTTTTAAAAGTAATTATATCGCACCATTGGGGGAATATGTAAATAAGTTCGAAAGTTCAATTTGTGAATATACAATGGCACCTTACGCATTGGCTGTAACGAGTGGAACAGCAGCAATACATTTAGCTCTTAGAATTTTAGGAATATCTGGCGGAGATGAAGTATTAGCATCTACATTTACTTTTATAGGTTCTGTTAATGCAATTCTTTATCAAGGAGCTAAACCTGTGTTTATTGATAGTGATAAAGAATCTTGGAACCTCTCGCCTAAACTGTTAAATAAATATTTATTAGAGTGTGAAAAGAAGCCTAAGGCATTAATAGTAACACACCTTTACGGTATGTGTGCAGATATTGAAAAAATTGCAGATATATGCAATTTTCATGGTATATATTTGATAGAGGATGCAGCTGAATCATTAGGTGCAACGTTTAATGGAAAGCATACCGGAACTTTTGGTGACTTTGGTATATACTCTTTTAACGGTAATAAGATTTTAACAACTAGTGGCGGAGGTATGTTGATATCAAACAATAAAGATTGGATAGATAAAGCTAAGTTTTACTCCACTCAAGCAAAAGAGCCCTTCTTGCATTATGAACACAATGAGTATGGTTATAACTATCGTATGAGTAATGTTCTTGCAGCAATAGGTGTAGCACAAATGGAAGTTATAGAGGATAGAGTAGCTAAAAAGCGAGAAATATTTAATTGGTATCAAGAGTTTTTGGGGCAAGAGAAAAGTATCAGTTTTATGCCAGAACTTGAAACTACTAGAGGTAATAGATGGTTAACTGCGGTTTTATTTGAAAATAGAGAGCCTATGCAAATTGTAGAGTTACTAGAAGGTATAAATGTTGAAAGTAGGCCTTTATGGAAACCAATGCATTTACAGCCGCTTTTTGCAGATTGTAAGAGATATGTTGATGGAACAAGTGAGGAGCTGTATGCAAAAGGTTTATGTTTGGCAAGCAGTACTACTATGAAAAAAACAGATGTTGAGAGAATTTGTTCTTGTATTTTAAAAGGGTAGTAAAAAATGGGCATAGATAAAAGAGTATTAAACTTTATTGTAATTATCTTATTTACTTATTTCACTTTTTTATGGACATTTAATATTTTTCATATGGAGTTTAACTATGATTTGGTTATTGTTGTAGTTATTGTTCGTATGCTTGCCTCTTTATTAATTTTTAAAGATTATTCATTATCTTGGAGTAAAGCTTCTCAAAAATCGTTTTTAATTAAAAGTATCGTATATTTAGGGGCATTTTTAATATATTTACCGATTTTCTATGGTGAAATAACTATCTCTCTTTTAGTATCGGAACTTTTTTTATATCTATTCGGCATTAACTTTGCAATGTATTCTTATTATTACTATATCAATAAAAGTCAGGTTCAAAAAACAAAAAATGTTGTGATATACGGTGCTGGAAAAGCAGGAATTAAATTAGAAAAAGAGTTAGAAAGTAGTGAATATAAAGTTAAATTCTTTGTGGATGATGATAAAATATTGCAAAAAAGAAGCATCGATTCAATTAGAATTCTTTCAAAACATGATCTGATGTATAGAATAGGTGAGGGAAATAAATATGATTTGCTTGTTATAGCAATGCCTAGTGCATCAAAAGAGAGAGTAAAGATTATCTATGAGAAATTAAGTAACTATTTTAAAGAAATCAGGGTATTGCCATCGTTAGATGATATTTTAAAAGATCAAGATTTTTATTCACAATTAAAAGATATCACGGTAGAGGATCTTTTAGCTAGACACCCAAAAGATCTAGATAAAGAACAGATAAGTAGTTTTATTAAAAATAAGAGTGTTCTTGTAACAGGTGCAGGTGGAAGTATAGGTAGTGAGATTGTTAGACAGTGTGTAAAATTTAAAGCTAAACAGATCATAATGCTAGATCACAGTGAGTATAACCTTTATCAAATAGAGCAGGAGTTAGCTGCTGAGAATATTGTGCCTGTGATGCAATCAGTTGCTGATCTAGTGGGATTAGAAAGAACATTTGCAAAATACTCTCCACAGATAGTAATTCATGCAGCAGCGTATAAACATGTTCCTTTGGTTGAAGCGAATATTGATGAAGCTATAAAAAATAATATTGTTGGAACAAAAAATACGATCGATCTTTCTATTAAACATAAAGTTGAAAAGTTTGTTTTGATCTCTACGGATAAAGCTGTTCGTCCAACAAATGTAATGGGAACTACAAAACGTATCTGCGAACTGTATGCGCAAAACTCTAATACTGCTGACAATACAGAGATTGTAGCTGTTCGTTTTGGAAATGTACTAGGAAGTAGCGGTAGTGTTATACCTAAGTTTAAGTCTCAAATAGAAAAAGGTGGACCTATTACAGTTACTCATCCAGAGATCACAAGATATTTTATGCTTATCCCTGAAGCTTGTGAGCTTGTATTGCAAGCTGGAGCTATAGGCAAAGGTGGAGAGATATTTATTTTAGATATGGGAGAACCGATAAAAATTGCAGATCTAGCAAATAAAATGATAGAGCTATCAGGAAGAAATGATATAGGGATTGAGTTCACAGGTTTAAGACCAGGTGAAAAACTATATGAGGAACTTCTTATCAACGATAGCGATATCAATACAGAATATGACTCTATTACTGTAGCAAAAACAGAAAAATATGATATTGAACAACTAAATCAAGATATACAAGAGCTTTTAACTACAGATGAAAAGTTAAAAAGTTAAAAGAGATAGTTCCTGAATTTAATCATAATAAGTAAATTGATATAGGCCAGTTAAAAGTTAAATATATTTAACTTTTGGTATAATAGATATATCTACAATAATAAGGCAATCAATGAAAGGTATAATTCTAGCAGGTGGTTCAGGTACAAGACTTTATCCAATTACGAAAGGGGTAAGTAAGCAGCTTGTTCCAATCTATGATAAACCTATGATATATTATCCTTTATCTGTATTAATGTTAGCAGGTATAAAGGAAGTTTTAATTATAACTACTCCTCACGATCAACCAAGATTTCAAGAGCTTTTAGGTGATGGTTCTGACCTTGGAATGAGTTTTTCATATATAGTTCAACCAAGTCCTGACGGTTTAGCGCAAGCGTTTATCTTAGGTGAAGAGTTTATCGGTGATGATGATGTATGTTTAGTACTAGGAGATAATATCTTTTATGGACACGGGCTTACAAAACTTTTAGCTCAAAGTGTTACAAATGTCAAAGAAGCTAACAAAGCAACTGTATTTGGTTATTATGTAAATGATCCTGAGCGTTACGGTGTAGTGGATTTTGATGAGAACAACAATGCAGTCTCAATAGAAGAGAAACCAAAAGAGCCTAAAAGTAATTACGCTGTAGTTGGGTTATATTTTTATCCAAACTCTGTAGTAGATATTGCAAAAAAGATAAAACCTAGCGATAGAGGTGAGTTGGAGATCACAACTGTTAATCAAGAGTATTTAGACCAAGGTGATCTTAAAGTTGAGCTTATGGGTAGAGGATATGCTTGGCTTGATACAGGAACTCATGAAAGTTTACTAGAAGCTGGGCAATTTATTGAAACTATAGAGAAAAGACAAAGTTTAAAAGTGGCATGTCTTGAAGAGATTGCTTTTGAGATGGGCTATATTTCAAAAGAGCAGCTTTTAAAACTTGCAGAGCCTTTAAAAAAGAATCAATATGGACAATATTTAATAACAAGAGCAAACCAAGGACGAGGTGTTAGATAAGTGAATTTTATAAGATGTGATATTCCTGATGTAGTAATTTGTGAGCCAGTAGTTCATGGTGATGAACGTGGATATTTTGTTGAAACATTTAGAGCAGATAAACTAGAAGAGTTCTTAGGGTATAAGATCAATTTTTGTCAAGATAATGAATCAAAAAGTTCGAAGGGTGTTTTAAGAGGTTTGCATTACCAACTTGCTCCACATGCGCAAACAAAATTAGTTCGTGTGATCAAGGGAAAAGTACTTGATGTTGCAGTTGATATTAGAAAAGGGAGCCCAACTTTTGGTAAACATGTAGCAGTAGAGCTTAATGAAGATAATAAAAGGCAGCTTTTAGTACCTAGAGGTTTTGCGCACGGTTTTGTTGTTTTAAGCGATGAGGCGATATTTGCTTATAAGGTTGATAACTATTACAGCCCAGAGTGTGATAGAGGTATAGCTTTTGATGATAAAGATCTAAATATAGATTGGAAGATCGATCATAAAGATTTACAGTTGTCAGCTAAAGATACAAAACAACCACTTTTTAATGAAACACAAGACCTATTTGAATATGGAGTTAACTACTATGCCTAATATTTTAGTTACAGGTGCAAATGGTCAGCTTGGCTCAGAAGTAAGAGAATTGTCAACTAATTATGATCATACCTATATCTTTACAGATAAAGATGAGCTTGATATTACAAATGAGAGTGCTATCAAAGAGTGTGTGGAGCAAAATAAGATAGATATTATTATAAACTGTGCTGCATATACTGCCGTAGATAAAGCGGAAGAGGATGAGGTTACGGCTGATCTAATTAATAGAAAAGCTGTAAAAAAACTTGCAAAGATAGCAAAAGAGTACGATATAAAGTTTATACATATCTCAACTGATTATGTGTTTGATGGTAAAGCGTATAAACCTTATGTTGAAGAGTTTCAAACAAAACCAAACTCAGTATATGGTAAAACAAAACTTGACGGTGAACTGGAGATGTTAAGTATAAATCCGCATAACTCTATTATAATTAGAACATCTTGGGTCTATAGTAGTTTTGGAGCAAACTTTGTAAAAACTATGCTAAGGCTTGGTAAAGAAAAAGAGGAACTTGGTGTAATATTTGACCAAATTGGAACACCAACATATGCAAGAGACCTAGCGCGTACAATTTTAGAGATACTTCCAAAAATAGAAAATGACAAGGTAGAGATATATCACTATAGTAATGAAGGGGCAATCTCTTGGTATGATTTTGCAAAAGAGATCATGAGAATGGCAAAACTATCTTGTAAGGTAAATCCTATTGAGACTTATCAATATCCGACTCCAGCAAAAAGACCACATTATAGTTTATTGAATAAAGCTAAGATAAAAAAGAAGTTTAATATAGAGATTCCATATTGGAAAGATAGTTTAGATGATTGTTTAAAAATATTAGGAGAGAGAAAATAATGGCTAAGAGTATATTAGTTACAGGATGTGCAGGGTTTATAGGTTCAAACTTTGTACCATACTTTTTAGAAAAATATAGTGAATACAATATAGTAAATCTTGATCTTTTAACCTATGCAGGTGATCTTGAAAACTTAAAAGAGTGCGAAGGTAACCCTAGGTATAAATTTATAAAAGGTGATATCTGCAACCGTGAACTTGTAGAGTTTATATTTAACGAATACGATATTAGAGGTGTGATCCATTTTGCAGCTGAGTCACACGTAGATAACTCTATTAAAAATCCTGGAGTATTTGTACAAACGAACGTAAATGGAACTCACACACTTATTGATGTGGCATATAAATATTGGATGGAAAAACCTTTTAGCTTTAAAGAGGAGTACAAAGGGTGCAGATTTCATCATATATCAACTGATGAGGTATATGGTACGCTAAGTGATGATCCAAGCGATCTATTTACTGAAGAGACACCTTATGCTCCAAACTCACCGTATTCAGCTTCAAAAGCTGGATCAGATATGATAGTTAGATCATACCATCATACATTTGGTATGGATACTGTTATTACAAATTGTTCAAACAACTATGGTCCAAAACAGCATGATGAGAAACTGATCCCGACAATTATTAGAAAAGCATTATCTGATCAAAATATTCCAATATATGGTGATGGAAAAAATATCCGTGACTGGCTTTATGTATTAGATCACTGTAAAGGTATAGATATAGTGTATCATACAGGAAGAAACGGTGAAGTGTATAATATAGGTGGAAGAAATGAGCGAAACAATAACTATATAGCTGATAAGATATGCGAGTTACTTGATACTATGAAACCAAAATCAAATGGTAGTTATAAAGATCTAATAACTTATGTGGAAGATCGTGCAGGACACGATAGACGCTATGCAATTGATGCAACAAAGTTGGAGAATGAGCTTGGATGGAAAGCTGATGAGAACTTTGAAAGTGGTATTGTTAAAACTATTGAATGGTATTTAGCTAAATATAAATGAAAATCCTTTTATCGTTAATAAAAAATGATTTTAAACAAGAATACCTAGGCTCATTACTAGGTGTTGCTTGGGCTTTTATTCAGCCTACTTTTACGATTCTTATTTTCTGGTTTGTTTTTCAAGTAGGTTTTAAAGCACAGCCTGTAGGAGATTTCCCTTTTATCCTTTGGCTAATAGCTGGGATGATCCCTTGGTTCTTTTTTGCTGAAAGTCTCTCTAAAGCTACAAACTCTATTATTGCTAATAGTTATCTTGTTAAAAAAATAGTTTTTGATATATCTTTATTACCTGTTATAAAGATTGCATCAGCTTTAATGATACATCTATTCTTTATAGTTTTTATGATCTTAATGTTCTTGCTATATGGATATACTCCAGACCTTTATTATTTACAGATAATATATTATCTCTGTGCTACTATCGCATTTGTATATAGTATATCTTTGATCACATCAACACTAGTAGTATTTACAAAAGATATTGGGCAGCTTGTAGCTATGAGCTTACAATTTGGTTTTTGGCTGACGCCGATTTTTTGGAACCTTCAAATGGTACCTGAAAAATACCATTTTTTAATACAATTAAACCCTTTAGTATATATTATAGAAGGGTATAGGGATATCTTTATAGATAAAGTATGGTTTTGGGAAAATATTTCTATGAGCTTATACTTTTGGGGTGCAGTTATTGCTATACATCTATACGGTAAATACCTATTTAAAAAATTAAAACCATTTTTCGCGGATGTATTATAATGGGAAGTTCAATATCTATTAAAAACCTAAAAAAAGTATATCACTTATATGATAAGCCTACAGATATGGTAAAAGAGGCTATTCATCCATTTAGAAAAAAATATCATCATAATTTCACTGCAACAGATAATATAAACCTTGAGATAAAACAAGGAGAAACAGTAGGTATTATAGGTAAGAATGGTGCAGGTAAATCTACACTGTTAAAGATGATAACTGGCGTTCTTACTCCTACTGAGGGTTCAATTACCGTAAACGGTAAAATAGCATCTTTACTAGAGCTTGGTGCGGGGTTTAATCCTGAGATGACAGGAATGGAGAATATCTATCTAAATGGTACCATTATGGGCTTTAGTAAAGAGGAGATTGATACTAAAGTAGATGACATCTTAGCTTTTGCCGATATCGGTGAGTTTATACACCAGCCTGTAAAAATGTATAGCAGCGGTATGTTTGCTAGACTTGCATTTAGCGTATCTATTAATGTTGAACCTGATATTTTGATAGTAGATGAAGCCTTAAGTGTTGGCGATATGGCATTTCAAATGAAATGTTTTAAAAAGTTTCAAGAGTTTCAAGCTAAAGGAAAAACTATCCTTTTTGTAACTCATGGTCTTGATACTGTTATAAGGTATTGCACTAGAGGTGTGGTTATAGATCAAGGTAAAATTGTTTGTGATGATACTCCTAAAGTGGCTGTGGATAGTTTTAAGAAGGTTTTAACTGGTAATTTTTATAAAGATGAACAGGCTTTAAGTAATCAAGTTGATAAAAAAGGTTTTATAAAAGATTATTTTGAAGAAAATAGTGAAATAGATGTATATGGTAACGGGAAAATAGATATCATTGATTATGGGATTTTAGATGAAAATAGAGAACCTTCTAGCACATTAGATTATAATAGTGAGTTTGAAATCATATTTAAAGTTAAATTTAATGAAAAAGTTGATGATCCAATATTTGCTTTTACAATAAAAGATACAAAGGGATTAGAGATAACAGGAACAAATACATCAATGAAATTTTATAATACTAAAAGTTATGAGTGTGGTAAAGAGGTTACTGTATCTTTTAAACAAAAAGCAAACCTACAACTAGGGAAATATAGCTTATCTCTGGGATGTGTTAAAATTGGAACAGAAGGTATAGAAGTGTATAATAGAATTTATGATGCTTTATTGTTCGAAGTAATAGGAGCTACACAAATGGTTGGTTTTTATGATCTTTATAGTGAAGTTGAGATTAATTAAGTTGGTGTATATAAATCATAATTTTGGCTTTAGAGTTTTTTTTACACTAGCAATAATAAGTATATTATTTACCAATCCTTTTTTAAGATTTCCATATGATATGTTTTATCATTTATTAGAGATCAATCAATTTTATATTACTACTGATATACCAACTGATAGGATGTTATGGCATTTTATTTGGGCGAAAATATTTTATTTATTTGGTATAGATAACACAGAACTATTTTTAAGAGCAAATATAATACATATTTCTCAGACATATATTGCATTTTTTTCAGTATTCTTTTTTGCTAAAGTTGCAATAAGAAATATATTTAAACAAGTAGGGAATAATGAACAAAACTATCTAGCTTTGTGGTCTACAATAATCTGGTTTAGTATTTATGCAACTTTTTCAATGTATTACCATCAAGTATGGAATATGTGGTATTCAGTAAACTATCAAATAACACTACCTCTTTTCTGGTATATATTGGCTCTTACTATAATTTTATTGTTTGAAAAAAAGATATTTAAAACAAAGCTATTAATATTAGTGCAAATTATAATTTTTTCATTTTTTATTATCATAATACATGCAATGGAGTTTTTATATTATCTGATGTATTTATCAGTTTTGATAATTTTATTTATAAATAAAAGAAATATTAAATATATTTTAGGTGTAACTATAGGGACTACTCTATTTGTAGCTATATTCTTAGGTGAGAGTTTAAAATATGAAAGATATTTTAGTAGTACCGAAACAATAATGCAAATGCTTAGAGATATAAATTTTTGTGGGGAAAAACTATTGGAAGGATTAAATAGAGCACAATATTCTATTAATGAATTGATCTATTTATCTTTATTTGCTTTGGGAATTATGCTTCTAGATATTATTTTAAAAAAGTATAATAAAGATGCAATTAATACCAAAATGACAATTTTACTTTTTATAAGTTCATTGTTTGTTTTGATACCATTAGTTAAGTATATCGCAGGTACTTTTGCTGTAATAACTAGTATGTATGTAGTTAATAGAGTATATTATAGTTCTTCATTGTTTTTAGTATTACCTGTTGTAGTATATTATTTTATATCTAGATACTCAAATAAATATATGATATTAAAATTAAATATAATTATGGTGATACTGATTTTAGGAATATACTTTGTTTCTAAGAAAACAAACTTTTTTAATAATAACTATTATAAAAATATTCAATCTATGAAAAATAGTTTTTATAGGGATAGAGTGGGATTTCATCTAAATAATATCAATATTCAAGAGATATTAAAAAAAGCAGAGCTATACGAAAAGCATAATCAAACAGGAAAACCTATAATGTTTTTTGCTAGGACAGATATCTCATTAGTACTAGAATACATCCATTTAAAAAATGTTTATAAAGGTTATCGAAAAGATATAAAAGCTGATCCTAACTATGACTATAAAAAAGCATTTAGTGAAGCTTCTGTCAACAATAATGAATTTAATAACATTCTATTTGAGTTACCTGAAAATTTACCTGGGTATTTACCGTACCATTAATTAGGAATTAGTTTTATCTCTTTTATTGCAAGTTTACAGTAAAATCTGCTTATTATTACACTTTAATTCTATGAGGAAGATTTGGCTGCAAAATTAAATTTAGAATATTATTCAGGAGAAGATTTTTATAGTGATGGAGTTATTGAAGATGAACTCCTAACTATAGTTACTAAAAACGATAACTATGATAGAGTACTAGCAGAAGACACTCGTTGGCCTATCCTTTATCATTTATCCCCAATTAGGCAAAATATAATCAATTGGTATCCGTTTAGTAAAAACTCATCAATTCTAGAAATAGGTGGAGGGTGTGGGGCAATAACTGAAGCTCTTTGTAAGAACGTTGAGACTGTAAAAGTTGTAGAACTTTCTAAAAAAAGATCCATGATAAATTTTGAACGTCATAAGTATTATGATAATTTAGAGATCATAGTAGGAAATTTAAATGATATTAAATTTGACGAAAAGTTTGACTATATAACACTAAACGGTGTTTTAGAGTATGCAGGTAGTTTTACAAATACAAGTGAACCTTATAGAGATTTTTTACTTACAATAAAGCAATATTTAAAACCTTCAGGAAAATTAATTATAGCAATAGAAAATAGATATGGGCTAAAATATTTTGCAGGTGCTAGAGAGGACCATACAGGTAAAGTTTATGATGGGCTTAGTGGATATATAGGTAATTCAAAGGTTAGAACATTTGGGAAAATTGAATTGGAAAATTTATTGAAGAGTGCTGGTTACTTAGCACAGGAATTTTTCTATCCTCATCCTGATTATAAAATGCCACTTGAAATATATAGTGATGATTGGTTACCATCTTCCGGCGAAATGTTAGCTAAAGCACCAAACTATGATAATGAAAGATATGAATTTTTTAATGAGAGTGATGTTTATAAAGGTATTATTGAAAATGAACAGTTCCCATTCTTTGCAAACTCTTTCTTAGTAGTCTGTGGAGAATAAATGAAAATTTTATATGTAAAAAATAATAGTGAAAGAGCTAAAGAGTTTCAATTAAAAACAGTAATATATGAAGACAATGGTAGTAAGTTTATAAAAAAGCAAGCTCTTTGCAAAGAAGCAATTCCTCATTTAAAAAAAATGAAAGAAACATATCTACATTTACAAAATATTATCCTTGATACTAGACTTAAGCCTGTAAAAATAATTGATGAAACAGAAGATAGTTTAGTATTTGAATATATTGAAGGTATTAGCTTACAAAAAAAGTTATTAGAAGCAATAGGTGTAAATGAACAAGAGGTAAGTAAAGTAGTCAAAGACTATATTCAAATATTAAAAAAATGTTTTAAAACTGATAAGTTTAAGAGTAGTAATATAAATAAAAAATTCTTAGAACTTTTTGGAAGCAATGATTATATAGAATTTGATAATCAAGATTGTTTTGTGCAGTATTCAAATATAGATCTAATTTTTTCCAATTTTATATATAAAGAGGATAGTATATATATAATAGATTATGAATGGGTATTTGAAGTAGATGTTCCTATAGATTATATCATATATAGAAACCTTGCTCAGCAAGGTATTTCTTCAATTTTTGAATATATAAAGCCAAGTAAAATCTATGGAAAGATGGAAAACCATTTTATTTCAAATTTTATATCTACAAAAGAGGGTTTCTTTAATTATGCTAAACAGTATGAAAAAGAGATAGTTACTTTAGAAAGCTTGTATAACACTATAAGAGATAAAGATAGGCATATTGAATCACAGAATAAACTTTTTATTCAACAAGTAGAACAATTAAAAGCCATAGCACAATCACTAAGAATTAAAAATAGGATAAAAGCCTATATTAAAAAGTTTGTACCTTTAAAGCTATTGAAGCTAATAAAAATTATTAAAAATAATCCATCATATATTAGACAAGGAATTAATGTTCTAAAAAATGAGGGCTTATCAGGATTAAAAAGAAAAATACAAAAAGCAGAACATCTTAGTTTAATATCTAATCAATATCTATTTATTCAATCGCCTATGAATGATGAAGTTCAAAAAAATTTAAACAATTTTAGTAAAAAACCAAAAATATCAATTATTATGCCTGTTTATAATGTAGATCCTAAATGGATCGATTTGGCAATAAACTCTATTCAAAAGCAATGGTATAAGAATTGGGAACTTTGTATTGCTGATGATTGTAGTACGAATAAAGATACTATAGAGTATCTTAAAAATGTAAATGATCCTAGAATAAAAATTAAATTTTTAGAAAATAATCAAAATATTTCAGGTGCTTCAAATGAAGCGCTAAAACTTGTTAGCGGTGAATATGTTGCATTGATGGATAATGATGATGAATTAACTACAGATGCATTATATGAAGTAGTCAAAGCTATTAACGAATCAGATCCTGATTTAATATATTCAGATGAAGATAAAATAGAGATAGATGGAACTTATAGTGATCCACATTTTAAACCAGATTTTTCATATGAACTATTTTTAAGTCAAAACTATATGAGTCATTTTGGCATTATAAAAAAAGAGATTATTGATAAAATTGGTGGATTTACAATTGGACTTGAGGGTTCTCAAGATTATGATCTTTATTTAAAAGTTTTAGATATTACAAAAAATATTTACCATATATCAAAAGTTTTATATCACTGGAGAAAAATACCAGGTTCTACGGCAGCAGAATATAGTGATAAATCTTATGCACAAGATGCAGGTAAAAAAGCTTTACAAAATTATCTGCAAAGAAACAGTATAAGTGCAAATGTAAACAATGGACAGACTCCAGGAACATATAAAGTTTTTTATGATATACAAGGTGAACCACTTATTAGTATTATTATTCCTTTTAAAGATCAGCCTAAACTTTTAAAGCAATGTATAGATTCAATATTGAAAAAATCTACATACACTAATTTTGAAATAATAGGTATCAGTAATAATTCAAGTCAGCAAGATACATTTTCTCTTATGAAAAAATATGAAAAATCGGATCAAAGAATTAAATTTTATGAATATAATATTTCTTTTAACTATTCAAAGATAAATAACTATGCCTTAAATTACTGTAGCGGAGAACACTTAGTATTTTTAAATAATGATATAGAGATAATTTCAGAAAACTGGATCGAAGAGCTATTAACACATTCGCAAAGAGAAGATGTAGGTGCAGTTGGGGCAAAGCTTTATTTCCCTAACAATACCATACAGCATGCAGGGATAGCCATGGCACCTTCTACTATGCATGGAGTTATTCTTTTATATCAGGGGCTTGATAGAAATGATTACGGATACATTTCTAGGTTAAAGTGTATCAATAATTATAGCGCAGTAACTGCAGCTTGTATGATGGTTAAAAAAGATAAGTTTATAGAAGTTGGAAAATTTGATGACGAAAATCTACAAATTGCATTTAACGATGTCGATCTATGTTTAAATCTTCAAGAAAAAGGGTATAGAAATATATATACACCTTATTGTGAAGCGTACCACTATGAGTCTGCATCAAGAGGTTATGATATAAGTTTAGAGAAATTAGAACGTTTAGAAAAAGAGAAATTCAACCTTAAACAAAAACACAAACATATATTTAATACGTATGATCCATATTATAATCAAAACCTTTCTTTAAAAAGTGTTACCTATGAGGTTTTAGGTATACATACTACTGATAGTGAGCTATATCAAGGAATACCTTTTAGTGAAGATATCTTATACCAAACTCAATTTGATATGTTTTTTAGAAACGAAATATGTGTTTTCTCACACTTTGATTCAGATGGTATTATTAGTGATGAAGTCGTTTATTATTTAAAAGAATTAGATAAATTTTGTGATATTATATTTGTAAGTACCTCTGAAGGGATTTTAAATAAAGAAGAAGAGATATCTAAGTTAACTGATATTTGTAAAGTATGTATTGTTAAATCTAATTATGGCTACGACTTTGGTTCTTGGAAAACGGGATTAAACTATATAAAAGAACAAAATATTAAACTTAAAACTTTAATTCTTTGTAATGATAGTGTAATAGGTCCTTTATTTGATCTAAAAGATATCTTTGAAAATATGCAGAAAAAATCTTATGATATTTGGTCTATGACAGATAATTTTGAGATAGACTATCACCTGCAAAGCTATTTTACAGTTTATAATCAAAAGGCTTTAGAACATAATTTGGTGCAACAGTTTTGGGATAATTTCAAGATTTATAAAGATAAACAGACTTTAATTGAAAAAAATGAGATAGCATACTCCAAAAGCTTAATCGAATGTGAAGATTTTAATACTGGAGCATATTGTTCATCTAAAGATGTTTCATTTGTAAATATGCTACATTACTATTGGAAAGATATTATTATCAATAATAAATTTCCTTTTATAAAAAAAGAGTTAATAAGAGATAATCCAAAATCAGTTAATATTAAAGATATGAATGAGGTAGTTAAAAATTATACAAAGTATGATGTACAACTTCTACAAAAATATATAGATAGAGTTAAAAAATGAAAAATATATTAAAGCTTCTAAGGATTCATCAGTATACAAAAAACTTATTTGTATTCTTACCTTTATTTTTTTCTATGAATATAGATAAACTAAACCTTTTATATGATGCCTTTATCGCTTTTATCGCTTTTTCATTAGTTGCTAGTTCAATCTATATTTTAAATGACTATTTAGATATAGAAGATGATAGAAAACATCCTAAAAAAAGATTTAGACCTTTAGCTTCAGGTGCAGTATCGTTATTTAATGCAAAACTTATTGCATCACTACTGGTTGTCTCTGGTTTAAGTCTTATGTCTCTAGTGTCGATGAACGCAATGTATATTTTGGTTTTTTATATACTTCTTAATATTGCATATACTATTAAATTAAAACATATTGCAATTTTAGATGTTGTAATTATAGCAATTGGATTTGTTTTAAGATTGTTTGTAGGAGCATTTTCTACTGGGCTAGAACTTTCTTCATGGATAGTTATGATGACTTTTCTGTTGGCTTTATTTTTAGCTTTAGCAAAACGCAGGGATGATGTTCTCATATATGATAATACAGGTGAAAAAATGCGTCAAGTGATTGACGGGTATAATATTAAGTTTGTAGATACTGCAATGACACTTATGTCAAGTATTGTTATAATAGCTTATATTATGTATTGTATGTCTCCTGATGTCATACAAAGAGTAGGTAGTGAGAACCTTTATTTAACTTCTATTTTTGTAATAATGGGTATTATGAGGTATATGCAGATTACATTTGTAAAAGAAGATAGTGGAAGTCCTACAAAAATTTTAATGAAAGACAAAATGATTCAGTTAGTAATATTTTTATGGATCGCTTCTTTTGGAGTGATCTTATATGAGCATTGATCGAGGAAGTAGATGGATAAGAACAGTAAAATAGTTATTCCCGGAGCAGCGGGACTTGTAGGCCAAAACCTAATAGTGCAGTTAAAAAATAAAGGGTATACTAACTTAGTAGCTTTAGATAAGCATACAGCAAACGTAAAAGTGCTTAAAGAGCTTCATCCTGATATCAAAGTGATAGAAGCTGATCTTTCTCAAAGTGGGGATTGGGAAAAAGAGTTTGAAGGTGCCGATGTTGTTTTAATGCTTCAAGCTCAGATAGGAGCACCTACTATTGATCCTTTTATTAGAAATAACGTAAACTCAACACAGTTGATACTTGATGTGATCAAAAGATATGATATCCCTTATCTTGTACATATTAGCTCTTCGGTTGTTTGTTCTGTAGCGGAAGATTTTTATACAAATACTAAAAAAGAGCAAGAGAAGCTTGTGGTTGAATCTGGTATTCCTCATTGTGTTTTAAGACCAACCTTAATGTTTGGATGGTTTGATAGAAAACACCTTGGATGGCTTAGTAGGTTTATGGAAAAAGTTCCATTTTTCCCAATCCCTGGAAACGGTAAATATCTTAGACAGCCGCTTTATGAAAAAGATTTTTGTAATGTAATTATAAGTGCAATGGAGAAACAGCCTAAAAACGAGATATTTAATATAACAGGTCGTGAAGAGGTTGATTATATCGATATTATAAGAACTATAAAAAAAGTAAAAAATCTTAAAACCCCTATTATTAAGATACCTTACAGCATATTTTATTTTTTAATGTGGACATATGGACTGTTTAGCAAAAATCCACCTTTTACAACACAGCAGCTTGAAGCATTGGTGGCGGATGATTATTTTGAACTAATACCTTGGTGGGAGATATTTGAAGTTGAATCAACACCGTTTGAAAAAGCGATGGATGAAACATTTAATGATCCAAAATACAGTAAATATATTTTAGAGTTTTAAGAGAGGAAGATTATAATGAAAGTTGTACTACTAGCAGGCGGATACGGAACTAGAATAAGTGAAGAAACGGATATAAAACCAAAACCAATGGTTGAGATTGGTGGGAAACCTATCTTATGGCATATAATGAAGATGTATTCAAGTTATGGTCATAATGAGTTTATAGTTTTACTAGGATATAAAGGTTATTATATAAAAGAGTATTTTGCAAACTACTTTCTACATCAAAGTGATGTAACAATAGATCTTCAAACAAATAAGATGGAAGTACATAATAATACAAGTGAGCCTTGGAAGGTAACTTTGGTTGAAACTGGTCTTGATACAATGACAGGTGGTAGAATAAAAAGAGCTCAACGTTTTATAGGTGATGAAACTTTTCTTCTAACATATGGAGACGGTGTTTCGGATGTGAATATAAATGAAACAATACAAGCACATAAAAAACATGCAAAAGCTCTTACAATGACAGCTATACAACCAGAAGCTAGATTTGGGAATTTAGATATCTCTGATGATATGAATATAAAGAGCTTTATTGAAAAACCAAAAACTGAGGGCGGTTGGATCAATGGAGGTTTCTTTGTATGTGAGCCTAAAATATTTGATTATGTAAAAGAAGATGAAAATTGTGTGTTTGAGCAAAAACCTTTACAAAACTTAGCAACAGACGGTGAACTATTTGCATATAAGCACAGTGGTTTTTGGCAATGTATGGATACATTAAGGGATAACCAAAAACTAAACCAAATGTGGCATGATGATAAAGCAAAATGGAAAAACTGGTAATGGAACAACTTTTTTCTGGGATATATAAAAATAAAAATGTTTTAGTAACTGGGCATACAGGATTTAAAGGCTCATGGCTTGTTTATTGGCTTAATCAAATGGGAGCTAACGTGATAGGTTATGCTTTAGAAGCACCTACAGAACCAAATCATATTGATTTAATTGATTTAGATATTGTTTCTATAATAGGAGATATTAGAGATCAAGAAAAGCTTAATGAAGTTATGAAAAATTATCAGCCAGAAATCGTATTTCACCTGGCAGCCCAACCTTTAGTAAGGTTATCTTATGACGACCCAATTGAGACATATGAAACAAATGTGATCGGTACTTTAAAAGTATTTGAAGCTTGTAGAAAAAATAATGTAAAAGCGATTGTAAATATAACTAGTGATAAAGCATATGAAAATAAAGAATGGATATGGGGATATCGAGAAAACGATCCTATGGGTGGGTATGATCCATATAGTTCATCTAAAGGTTGTGCAGAAATCTTAGCTTCATCATATAGAAACTCTTATTTTAACAATGAAGAGTATGGAAAAACCCATAATACACTTTTAGCATCTTGTAGAGCTGGAAACGTAATTGGTGGTGGAGACTGGGCTAAAGATAGGTTAATGACTGATATTATGCTTTCAGTTTCACAAAATAAGAAAGTTAGTATTAGAAATCCCTATGCAACAAGACCTTGGCAACATGTATTGGAACCTTTAAGTGGGTATCTTCACATTGGGCAGATGCTTTTAGAGGGAAAAGTTCAATATGCAGATGGTTGGAACTTCGGACCGTCAGATGAGGGTAGTATAACGGTTGAACAAGTAGTTAATAATGTAAAACAATATTGGGATAAAATTGAATATGAGATAAATAGTGACCCAAATCAACTTCATGAAGCAAATTTATTAAAACTTGATTGTTCAAAAGCACATATACAGTTAAAATGGAATAATGTCTGGGATAGTAGTAAGACCTTTGAAAAAACAGTACTTTGGTATAAAGAGTTTTATGAAGATCAAAATGTTTTAACACAAAATGACTTAGAGAGTTATATTGATGATGCTAAAGAAAAAGGGATAACGTGGGCAGTTTAATTAAAGTAAGTGATTTTGTAGCAAAGTTTATTGAAGAGCATAAAGATACTGGTAATTCTATATTTATGGTTTCAGGTGGCGGTAATATGCATCTTATAGATTCTTTAGGTAAAAATGATAACTTAGAATTTATTTGCAATCATCATGAGCAAGCATGTACCATTGCATCAGAAGGATATGCAAGAGTTACAAACAAAATAGGGATATCTTATGTTACAACAGGTCCTGGAGGTACAAATGCAATTACTGGTGTATATGGTGCATGGGTTGACTCTATACCTACTCTTACAATATCGGGACAGGTTAAGTTTGAAACTACTATTGCTTCAGAACCAAATTTAAATTTAAGACAACTAGGTGATCAAGAGATAAATATTATAGATTTAGTTAAGCCTGTTACAAAATATGCCCAGATGATAACAGATAAAAACAGTATTAAATACCATTTGCAAAAGGCTATATATTTAGCAAAAGAGGGAAGGCCTGGTCCTGTATGGCTTGATATACCTTTGGATATACAGGGTGCTATGGTTGATGAAGATGATCTTATTGAATATGAAGTACCGAAAAAAAAGATATATGATCTAAAGATAGAAGAAGTGGTCAACTCTTTAAAGAAGGCAAAAAGGCCAGTAATTATTGCTGGTAACGGAGTGAGACTATCCGATTCTATAAATGAACTAAGAGCATTAATAGAAGAGAAAGATATACCTATGGTTACTACTATATCAGGTATAGATCTAATACCGACAGAGCATAAATTATTTTTTGGAAGACCAGGTATATTAGGTGAAAGAGCAGCTAACTTTATAGTTCAAAATAGTGATCTTGTAATTGTGTTAGGTACAAGATTGAACTTAAGGATTTTGAGTTTTAATTGGGAATATTTTGCAAGAGAAGCAAAAAAAATAATGATTGATATAGATGAAAATGAGTTAAATAAAAAAACTTTTATACCTGATATAAAAATAAATGCAGATGTTAAAGAGTTTATTACTGCTTTGTCTACTGCTTTAAATGAACCATTAGATACTAAAGAGTGGCTAGTGTATTGTAATAAAATAAAAACTCAGTATCCTGTATTGTTACAAGAACAAAAAGATAGAAAAGATTATGTAAGCTCATACTATTTTCCGACATTATTATCACAAAAATTACCAAAAAATGCAGTTGTTTTAACAGGAAATGGGATTGCATATACATCAACCTACCAAACATATAGTGTTCGTGAAGGTGACAGGGTATTTGCAAACTTAGGGTGTGCATCGATGGGATATGATCTTCCTGCAGCTATAGGTGCATGTGTTGCAAATGATCATAATGATGTGATATGCTTAACTGGTGATGGTAGTATTCAGATGAATATTCAAGAGTTTCAAACTATTATTCACAATAAAATGCCTATTAAAATATTTATGTATAATAATAATGGTTACCTTTCAATTAGGATTACTCAAACTTCATATTTTAAGAAAAACTTTGTAGGCGAAGGGCCTATAAGTGGTGTAAGTATTCCAGATATGAAAAAGCTTGCTGAAGTATATGGATTTAAAGTTTTTAAAATTAATACTAATAAAGAAGCAGAGGAGAAGCTTGATCAAATTCTTGCAGAAGAGGGACCAGTGTTTTGTGAAGTGATGTTAGATCCTATAGAAGAGATAGGTCCAAAGGTAGCATCATTTAAAAAAGAGGATGGAACAATTGTATCTAAACCATTAGAGGATTTAGCACCATTTTTACCAAGAGATGAATTTAAAGAAAATATGATCATAGATATCATAGAAGATTAAAATGGAAAGAATACTATTTTTAGATTTTGACGGTGTGTTGTTTGATACTGTAGATGAAGCTTATCAGGTATGTATCAACACTCAAACTTTTAGAAATTGTATTTTCCCAAATAATAGTTTAGAATTATTTCGGACATATAGAACTCTTGTAGGACCTGCTTGGAACTATTATTATGTGATGAAGGCAATTATAGATAATTTATCACTTGAAAATACCACAAGTTTTATAGAAAAAAAAGAGACAAAGGAATTTGAACAAGATTTCTTTTTAACTAGAAAAGAATTAAAAAAAGATTATATAAATTGGTTGCAATATAATAAGAAATACTCTTTTATTAACAGACTCGAAGATATATCGTTAAAAAAAGATTATTTTATATATATAATTACCACAAAAGATAAGCAAACAGTAGAAGACTTATTAAAAGAACATAATATAGGATTTATTAAAAGTGAATATATTTTAGGAAAAGATAGTTTTAATAGTTTTGGTTCAAAAAGAGAAATTATTTTAAATGTCTTAAAGAATAAAACATATAAAGCATTATTTATTGATGATCTATATTCCCATCTTAAATTATGTGAGGGAATCGAAGATCTGACATTGGTACAAGCCGATTGGGGATATGTTGATTCAAATAATAGATCACAATATCTTAAAAATGAAGATGAAACATTAGAAATGATACAAAAACTTTAGGAGAAATGCCCATGAATAGTTTAGAATTTGAGATGATTAATATACTTAAAAAATTAAAAGAAGAGTATGGTGTAATTGAAATTAAGGCAGAGTTTGAGGCTGAAGGTAGTAGAATCGAAGAGATGATGCGACTTAAAGATGTGACTAGTTCTGTAAATCTTCCTATTATTTTAAAAATAGGTGGAGCAGAAGCAGTCACTGATATATATAATGGAATTATATTGGGTGTTGAAGGACTGATTGCTCCAATGGTGGAAACATCTTATGCAGTTTCAAAATATTTAGGTGTAATCAATAATATGGTACAGCCTGACAATAGAGATCATATAGAATTTGCTATTAATATAGAAACAATTACGGCAGTAAAAAATATTGATGATATTATGGCTTTAGACAATTTAGATCTATTAAGTTCAATAACTTTCGGTAGAAGTGATTTTGTTCAATCTATGGGATTAGCAAAGTCAGAAGTAAATAGTGATATTGTATTTGAACATGTCAAGCAAGTAGCTACGTTGGCAAAAGATAAAGGACTAAAGTTTGCTATGGGCGGTAATATTACTAAGAACTCTATAGATTTTGTGAAAAAATTATATGCAGAAGGTCTAATTAGTAAATATGAAACTAGAAAAGTTGTTTTTGATGCTCCTTTTATAGAAAGAAATCCTGAAGAGGGTATTGCCTTAGCATTACAGTTTGAGCTACTTTGGTTAAAATCAAAAAGAAGGTTTTATTCAAAAATCAAAGAAGAGGATGAGCATAGAATAGAGGATCTTGAAAAAAGAATTACTATATAATGAATATCTTTATTACAGGTGCTAATGGCTTTGTGGGAAGCCATTTAAAAGAATACTTATCAAAGCAGTATAGTAATTATAATCTCTTTACACCATCGAGTAAAGAGCTTGATCTCTCTGATGAAAAAAGTGTAGATACTTATATATTATCTAATAATATAGATAATATTATACATCTTGCTAATCGTGGAGGAGGAAGAGATACATCTGATATGCAAAGTGTAACAGAGTATAACCTTAGAATTTTTTTTAATATAGCTAAACATAAAAATAATGTAAAGAAAATCATATCATTTGGTAGTGGAGCAGAATACGGCAAACACAAACCTATAATAGAAGCTAGAGAAGAAGATTATCTACAGATGCTTCCTTTAGATGAATACGGCTTTTATAAATCTATTACTTCAAAGTTTATTGAAAAATCTTCTAATATGGTTCAGCTTCGTATATTTGCTACTTACGGTGAATATGAAAATTATAGATATAAGTTTATATCAAATGCTATCGTTAAAAATCTTTTGAATCTTCCAATTGTAATTAATAAAAATGTTTATTTTGATTATATGTATATAGATGATTTATTGAAAATGATAGATTGGTTTATCCATAATGAGTCAAAAAAGAAGATTTATAATGCAACATCAGGTAAAAAAATAGATTTGATCAGTTTAGCAAATATTATTAATGATGTAAGTGATTTTAAGTCTGATATAAGAGTTTTAAACGAAGGTTTAAATGATGAATATACCTCAAATAATGATAGAATATTAAAAGAGATATCAAGTTTCAACTTTACATCACACACTAAAGCAATAATTAAAATGAGAGAATATTTTAGATATAATCTTGAAAAATTAGATAAAGAAATTATCATTAACGATCCTTATTTAAAAAAATGTGAAAATATGTGGAAAGGAAATAAATGACACAAGAAGAGCAGCTTAAACAAGAGATACTGCAAAAAACAAAAGAATACTATGAGTTGGTACATAAACCAAATCAAGAAAAAGAGTTTAGATCTGGTAAAAGTAGAGTAAACTATGCAGGTCGTGTGTTTGATGAGCAAGAGATGTTAAATCTTGTAGATAGTTCTTTGGACTTTTGGCTTACATATGGTGATTACTCTAAAAAATTTGAAAAAGATCTAGCAAAATATTTAAATGTTAGATGGTCATTCTTAGTAAACTCAGGAAGTTCTGCGAACCTACTTGCATTTTACACGCTAACTTCACCTTTACTTGAAGATAGACAGATAAAAAGAGGTGATGAGGTTATTACTGTTGCTGCAGGTTTTCCTACAACTGTTGCTCCTGTCGTTCAATATGGTGCAGTTCCAGTGTTTGTAGATATGGAACTAGAGTGTTTTAATATAGATGTAACTCAATTAGAGAGTGCTTTAAGTCCTAAAACAAAAGCTGTAATGATAGCTCATACATTGGGAAATCCTTTTAATATTAAAGCGGTAAAAGAGTTTTGTGATAAGCATAATTTATGGCTTATAGAAGATAATTGTGATGCATTAGGTTCTATGTATGATGGACAGCCTACAGGAACTTGGGGTGATATAGGGACAAGTTCATTTTATCCTCCTCATCATATGACGATGGGTGAAGGTGGAGCTACATATACTGATAACCCTTTATTAAAAAAGATAATGCTTTCTATTAGAGACTGGGGACGTGATTGCTGGTGTGAAAGCGGTGTAGATAATACCTGTGGTTGTAGATTTACACAACAGTTTGGTACTCTTCCTAAAGGGTATGATCATAAGTATGTATATTCTCATTTTGGATTTAATCTAAAAGTATCTGATATGCAAGCAGCGGTAGGTGTAGCACAGCTTGAAAAGTTCCCTACTTTTGTTGAAAAAAGAAAAGAGAATTTCAATAGATTGCTTGATGGATTAAAAGATCTTGAAGAGTTTATTTTTGTTAAGACTCAACCACTTTCAGATCCAAGCTGGTTTGGTTTTATGTTAACTTTAAAAGAGGCTACAAAGTTTTCAAGAAATGATATTGTTGAACATCTTGAAGATAGTAATATTCAAACAAGAAACCTATTTGCAGGAAATATGTTAAGACATCCTATGTTTGATCATATGGAAAATGGTACTGACTATAGAGTAATTGGAGAGTTACCTAATACCGATAAAATTATGAATGATAGTTTTTGGGTCGGAGTATATCCTGGTATGGGTAATGAAGCTATTGATTATATGATCAAAACAATTAGAGAGTTTTGTGCTAAAAAAGCAAATTGTTAGTTTTATACTAGTAGGAGTATTAAATACTATAGTAGGATATGCATTATATGCATTTTTTATTTTTATAGGATTTCATTATATATTAGCAGTTGTAGCTTCAACTATTTTGGGAGTTTTATTTAATTTTAAAACTATTAGTAAATTTGTATTTGAAACTCATAACAATAGATTGATCGTAAAATTCTTTAGTGTCTATTTAATAGTTTTTATTGTTAATGTGGCACTAATTAAATTATTTAAGGTATTTGGGTATAACGATTATATAGCAGGTCTAATAGCACTTTTCCCTTGTGCAGCAATATCTTTTATACTAAACAAATATTATGTTTATAAAAAATAGGAAAAAAGATGAAAAAAATAAGTATAGTTACAGCTTGTTATAATGAAGAAGAGAATGTTGAAGAGCTTTATAAACAAGTTAGAGAGGTAATAGAGAATGAGCTTTCTAATTATGAATATGAGCATATATTTATAGATAATGCATCAGAAGATGAGACGGTAAGGATTTTAAAAGAGATAGCTTCTAAAGATAAAAGAGTAAAAATAATTGTAAACTCCAGAAACTTTGGTCATGTTAGATCTCCTGTTCACGGTTTATTTCAAGCAACTGGTGATGTAGTGATCTCAGTGGTTGCAGATCTTCAAGATCCGCCTCAAATGATTCCTCAGTTTATTAAAAAATGGGAAGAGGGTAATGATATTGTTCTTGCAATAAAAAAGCAAAGTGAAGAAAATGGTCTAATGTTTAAGATTAGAGAGTTTTATTATGGTTTACTGTTTAAACTATCTGAGGTACAAGTGTTTAAAAACTTTACCGGATTTGGTTTATATGATAGAAAGGTGATGAATGCTTTAAGAAGTATGAACGACCCTTATCCATTTTTTAGAGGTATGGTAGCAGAGGTTGGTTATAAAGTTGCAAAGCTTGATTATAATCAACCTGTAAGAATTAAAGGTATTACGAAAAACAATTTTTACACACTTTATGATATGGGGATACTAGGAATAATCAATAACTCTAAAGTACCTTTACGTCTAGCAGTTTTTTTAAGTATCGTTATAGGTTTTTTATCTCTATTTACAGGAATAGGATATTTTATTATGAAGCTTATTTATTGGGATGAAATGAGCTTAGGGATTGCCCCTTTGATTATAGGAAGCTCAATTGCTTTTTCAGTACTTTTATTTTTTATAGGGATTATAGGGGAATATATAGGTTCTATTTATACACAAATATTAAATAGACCATTAGTATTTGAAAAAGAGAGAATTAATTTTGACGATTAATTTTAAAAATATAAACTTAGTAAATTTACTAGTATTTATTGGGTTCATTTTAATAATTTTTACATTTAGATATGATCTTATTCGTTATAGTATAGCTTTAAATCCAGATGAAGCACAGTTTGTTGCTGCTGCTATGAGAATGGTAGAGTTTGGTTGGAGTTTTGATGCAGTTGATAACGGTAGTAGTGGTCCCATAAATACATTAATTCTTACTTGGCCTTATTTTTTGGGTTTAGATATTAATATGGCTACCGCTAGAATAACAGATGCTCTGTTAGTAACTATAACTACTTTTTTTATATATAAAATTCTTTTCGAAGTTTCAAAAACAGTATTTTTACCTTTAGTACTTTCATCTATAATGTTGATGTTCTATGCTAATACAAGCTTTTTTGACTTTGCTCATTATAGTAGTGAAAAATTATCTACAGCGATACTAGTAGCATCTCTTTACTATATTTTAAAAATAACTCTTGCAAAATCTTATTCTAAAGAGTTGTTGCTCAATGTAGCGATAATTGCATTCTTACTAGGTTGCATACCATTAGCTAAATTACAAGCAGCACCTTTAGCATTTTTTATTGGAGTGTATCTATTAATAGTAATATCTCTCAATAAAAATTTAAATAGATATAGATTAAAGATAGTAATCATAACAGTTGTTTTAGCACTTTTACCTTTAATATTATTTATTCTACCCGTATATTTAAGAGGTAATATTTTAGATTTTTATCATGGTTATATAAGTTGGGCACTAAACTATGTAAGTCAACCTTTAACTTTAGATGCTTTTATGGGCATGGTACTAACTGATGGGAATTATTCTCGTGTATTTAGATATACAATGATAGGTTCAGTTATACTATTTGCAATAACAATGATAATACAAATCTATAAGAGACAATATAAAGTAGACGATAATTATAGATTAACATTTTTTATAGCATTAGTTATCTCTTTAGGTCTATCGTACTATATTATAATAAAGCCAGGAAGAGCATTTACGCATTATTTAAATTTTATTCTCCCTTTTTCTGCATTATTATTTGCATACTTATGTTTGCATTTTATAAAATTAATGGAAGTGCTAAACTTCAATAAGACAAAAAATATTATATTCTTTTTAAGTATTTTAGTAATTTTAAATTTTAGTTTTAAAAGTATGTATAATAAAACAAACTATTTAATTGCATCAACAGATAAAGGTATGATTTATAAAAGAGATCTTTTAAAGTGGTTAAATCCACAAGAAGATGATACATTATTAGTATGGGGCTGGATGTGTGAACTTTATATTGATACTGGTATTGCTCCAGCGACAAAAGAGTTAACTTCATATAATCAGATTTATAAGCCAAACCCATATGAATTTTATAAAGAAAGATATTTAAAAGATTTTAAAAATAGTTCACCTAAATTTGTAATAGATGCAGTTGCTCCTGGAAGTTTTGCTTTTACAAATATTCAAACTCAATCTATAAAAAATTATAAAGAACTTTTTGAAATAATTAATAATAACTATACATTAGTTACTAAAAAAGAAAATTTTGAAAAATGTCCAAGACTTTATATCAAAAATAGTGAGTTAGGATATTTAAATAATGATATTATCCCGTCAAAAGTAATTGCGAGTGATACATTGAGTGATGAGTTTGATGTGATGAACTTATTTGATAATTCTGTATTTGAAAGTTGTAAAGACTATTGGTTATTACCTGATGGTAAGCTTGGAAATATTGTATTTAAATTTGATAAAGCAGTTAATATAGATAAAATGTTACTTTTGAATACAAAGAATGGTATGTATAAAGAGCGTGGTTCGGATAAAATTAAAATTACTGTTTACGATAGTTTAAATAGATCTTATGATTTGGGTGAACTATATATGCAAAGATATCCTCAATGGACGGAAATGGATATGTCAAAGATTAAGGATATTGTAACAGTAAAAGTTGAAATTCTCTCTTTTTATCAAAATGGAGCAGGTTTAAACGAAATTAAGTTTTTACAAAATAAATAGGTGTATAATGAAAAAAATAGCAGTTATTGGAGCAGGCCCTATGGGTCTGGCCGTAGCATATCAATTGGTTAAAGAGGGGTATAAGCCGGTAGTTTTTGAAGCAGATGATAGAATAGGCGGTATGACGGCATCGTTTGATTTCAACGGTTTAGAGATAGAGAGATATTACCATTTTCACTGTACATCAGATACTGCATTTTTTGAGGTTCTAGAAGAGCTTGGATTAAAAGATAAACTTCACTGGGTTAGTACTAAAATGGGTTACTGGTTTGATCAAAAGCTTCAAGCTTGGGGTAATCCTATAGCACTTTTAAAGTTTCAAGGTTTAGGTTTTATTGCTAAATTCAGATACGCTTTGCATGCTTTTCTTTCTACCAAAAGAGATAACTGGCAGCCACTTGAAAAATACGACGCTGTTACTTGGATAAAAAATTGGATAGGTGATGAGGCATTTGAAAAGCTTTGGAAAAAACTATTTGCATTAAAGTTCTATGAATACTCAAGCAATCTTTCGGCCCCTTGGATATGGAGTAGAATAAGAAGGATCGGACGTTCACGCTACAGTATCTTTGAAGAGCAGCTTGGATACCTAAGTGGCGGTTCAAAAACTCTATTAAACGAGATGAAAAACTATATTGAGCAAAACGGTGGTGAGTTTAGACTAAGCTCTGCTATCGATAAAGTAGTAATCGAAAACGATAAGATAACAGGTGTGGAAAGCAAAGGTGAGTTCATAGCTTTTGATAAAGTTATCAGCACTATCCCTTTACCTATAGTAGCTAAGATCATACCTGATCTTCCAAAAGATATTCACGATAAATACAGCTCAAAGATCAATATAGCTTGTGTTTGTGTTATCTCAAAACTAAAAAAACCTTTGACTCAAAACTTTTGGTTAAATACAAATGATGACAATATGGATATCCCTGGTATCATTGAATACGGTAACTTAAATCCTGAAGTTGGGCATATCGTTTATGTACCTTATTATATGCCAAGTCATAATGAAAAGTACCAAGATAGTGACGATGTATTTAGACAAAAGATATCAAGCTATTTTAAAACCATAAATCCAAGTATTAAAGATGAGGATATAGAAGATATCAAAGTTCATAGATATCTATTTTCTCAACCAATATGTGAGCCAAATTTCTTAGAGACGCTGCCTGATGCAAAGCTTCCTATTGATGGACTTTGGGTTGCCGATACTTCACACTATTATCCTGAAGATAGAGGTATAAGTGAATCTATAGGGTATGGAAGAGAGCTTGTAAAAAGAGTAGTTAGTGGTAAATGAGTTTAAATCTAAACAATTTTTATCTTTTCTTTTAGCAGGTGGCTTTGCTGCTGTAGTTAACTTTGGGAGCAGATTTTTCTATAATGAGTATATGTCTTTTGGAAATGCGGTTATTCTTGCTTATATCACGGGGATGATCACTGCTTTTGTATTAACTAAACTTTTTGTATTTGAAAAAAGTAAACACTCCACAAAAAAAGAGTTCATATATTTTACCCTTGTAAATCTAGTAGCTATAGTTCAAACATATATTATAAGTGTAGGTTTTGCAGAGTATATTTTCCCTGCATTTGAATTCACTTTCTATCCTGAAGCAATTGCTCACGCCATGGGTGTTGCTTTTCCTGTATTTACAAGTTTTATTGGGCATAAGTACTTTAGTTTTAAAAAGGAATAGTCTATGTTAAATAGTAGAATATTATTTGCTTATCGTATACTAGCTTTATTTTGTGTCTTATTGACTATAATAGGTATATATCTACACTATTCACCTGTTCCACTTCTTGATATGTGGGATGGATATTTAGATTTTTATGTAAAAGTAACTGATGGTAATTGGCATAAATGGTTTGCACAACATAATGAGCATAGAACCATATTTTCTAATGTTTTATTTTTTATAGACCATTATTTTTTTGAAGGACACTCAACATTCTTAATGGTATCAAATTTAGTGCTTATGGCAGGAATTGCTTGGTTATTGATTAGTATTATAAATAGTATATTTAATAAAGATAGTAAAGAGTATGAAAGAATAAAAAGCTTTTTAATGATATTTATTATAATCATATCTTTTTCTTGGATACAACATGAGAATATAGTATGGGGATTTCAAAGTCAGTTTTTTGCAGCTTACTTGTTCCCTTTGTTGTCATTTTATTTTTTGGTTAAATCAAAAGATACAAATAGTAATAAATATTTTTTATATGCATTGGTTTCAGGAGTTGTTTCAGTTGGAACTATGGCCAACGGTGTATTAGCTTTACCTATACTATTTGTGTTATCTTTATTTTTAAGAGATAGTGTATATAAGTCAATTATTATTTTACTTAGTACAATCGTATGTTTATATTTATATTTTAAAGGGTATGTGTCACCTGGAGGACACACTTCAATAAGTGATACACTGATAAATCATCCTAAAGCATTTTTCTATTATATGTTTACATATTTAGGTGGTATATTTTACTATATCACAGGTAAAGGAATATTGCTTTCAACTCAGATCGGCGGAGTATTTTTATTATTCTCTTCATTCTTTTTTACTTATTTAGTTTTGATTAAGAAAAAAAATATTTATTACTTTGTGATTTTAGCGTTTATGTTATATTACGGTGGAACTGCTTTTGGTACAGCTGGTGGAAGAGCATTTTTTGGAGTAGAACAGGCACTTTCAAGTAGATATATGACCCCTGCACTAATTGCTTGGGGTTTATTGTCGATAAGTTGGGTACACTATTTTAGAAATAATGTAAAAATAGTAAAATTTTTAATGATAGTTTTTTTATTGATTAGTCTTCTTTTAAGTGTTTATCAAATAAGAATAATTAAAAAATATAATAGTGATAATGTTCTAGATAAAAAAGTAGCTGCTTTAGCATTAGAACTAGGGGTACGTGACGAAAAATATATTAAAGTGATATTTCCATTTGTAGATTGGATAATTGATATGTCTAAAAAGCCTATAGAAAGAAACTTGTCAATTTTTTCAGATGAATCTATAAAAGATGCAAGAGAGCTTATGGGTAAAAAACTTGAATATGATATTAATAGTTTTGAGAAATTTGATGGCTTTTTAGATGAAATTATAATAGTTAATGAAGATAAAAAGTATGTAAGAGTTAAAGGATTCTTATTTAAAAATAATCTAGAAGTATCTTCAAATATGATCATTGTTAATGAAGATAATCAAGTGATAGGTTATGTATTATCAGGGTATAAGAGTGAGAAACAAGATAGTTTAGGATTTTTAGGATATGTAAGTCAAGATATGATCAAAGGAAAAAGTTTTTTAGTTGATGCTTCATTGAATAGAGCTCTTGAACTACAAATATACAAACCTCCTTTTATTTTTACGAAATCATTTAATCTACCTATAGAAGATAAAGTGACCATTTTAGAAAATAGTTACTTTAAAAATGGCACTTATGATAAAAAAGCATTAGAAGGCTTTACTATTTATGGTTCTTATAATACAGGTGATAGTGATAAGGGTAGAATACTAATAAAAATAAAAAAAGAATCTACTTTAGTATTTAAAACAGGGCCGGTAACAAAGAACCAAGTTTTGAAAATATTTACCGATAAAAAGATATATTATAAAGGAACCTTACCTATATTAAATGACTGGTCCAATTTAGAGCTATTTAATAAAAGCTTACCTGAAGATCTGTTTATTGAATTAAGTGATAATGGTTCAAACTGGGGTGAATGGTCTGGAATAGGAATAAATGAATTATAAAAGATTAATATTTATACTATTTTTTATAATAGGCTTGTTTTCGATTTTATCGATTAAGACATTTAATAATATATACAATGTCAATATATATGGAGGTTGTAATGATGATTCCTCTCCTTATATAGTCAATAAGAATAAACATGGAAAAATTTCTTATTGTGATAAAAAAGATCAAGATATAATTACAATATATACAGATTACTTTGAGATACAAGATAACCACTTATATGTTCAAATGATAGGGTATCCTTTAGATAGTGATATTAGATACTTTTTTGAAGACAAAATGGAAAAAAGATATAATATACCTCTAACATATAATCTACATGAGAATTGGTATAATATCAAAATAGATACTAGTGCTTTAGTGAATAAAGAAGTTAAGTTTGTATTGAATGATGTATCTATAAAAGGATCCGGTTGGGCAGGTTTTAGTTATATTTCAAAAGTACCTAATGAGATACATAGATTAGCTATTTATGTGGAATCATTGATCTATATATTTTTGTTTTCTTTTCTTCTATTTTTGATTGTTTCCTACTTTTATGTAGATGATCTAATAGATGCTTTTACTAAATCTTCTATTGGTATAGGTATTGCAGGATTAATAGTATTTTGCTTAAGTTTATATAGTCTTTTATTTGTAAATACACTAGCAATAATCTTAACGTTGTATCTTACAGTATATGTAGTATTTATTAAAAAAACAGTAAATAAAATTATTATAGTTTTTTCAATTTTCGTATTTGCTATGATGGCAATAATAGTTTTTATCGGCTTTAATGGAAATGATGATCTAAATAATCTTCAACAAGTTTCAGCAATGAGATGGCGAAGCCTTCCTATAGATAATTGGATTCCTAAAATTTTTGCTGATCAAATTCAAATGCATAATATTCAAAGACCTATGTTCTCAGATTGGTTTTCTAGTGATAGACCCCCATTACAAACAGGTATTTTTATATTATTTAGTATTTTCTCAAAAAATGATCTTGCTTATTTAGTATTTTCTATAGGTTTACAGTTAATGGTAATAGCTCTAGTTTTCCTATTTATAATTAGATTTTTAAACTTACACAAAATAGGCGTAATAGCATTTTTTATATTAATATTTTTTAATGGGTTCAGTTTTTCAAATAGCTTATTTGTTTGGCCAAAAATGTTATCTGCGTTGTATCAAGGAATCTCTTTTTATTATGTTTATTTAATTCTAATCAACCAAAAATATGAAACAAAGTATTACATATTGTTTGGAATATCATCATCCTTAGCTTTTCTTAGTCATGGAGGTAGTATATTTTACTTGTTGGCATTAGCATTTGGTTTATTATTTACTTTAAAAAACAAACAAAATGTTTATAGTTTGCTGATAGGATTACTTTCATCTTTAATAGTTTATACACCATGGATAATATATCAAAAGTTTATAGATCCAACAAATAATAGACTTATAAAATGGCATTTAGCAAATGATAAGTCTGTAACTGAAGATTCTTTTATTGATGTAATAATAAATAAGTATCAAAGTCTTAGTTTAGAAGATTGGATTGAGATCAAAGTAAATCAACTTGAGATGAACTTTACAAATATATATAGTGTAATATCTTCTTTATTTGAACAATCTAATTACGCTTCTATTAGAACTACAAGTTTTCTATATATGGAATATAGTTTTGTTTTTTTTAGTTCTTTTATGTTGCTTGCAATATTTTTAATAAAAAATAAATTGAAAAATATTGAGACAAAAAAATTTATTTTTTTATTGATGGGAATTTATATTGGATATTTAATCATTTGGGTATTAATCTTAATGTCACCAACTGTTATCCATCATAGTTCGTATTTTGGTTGGTTTAGTGGTTTCTTAAGTATAATTGTAATTGTTTATTATTTTAATAAGCTATTATTCTATATACTATTCGCTTTAAATACTATTTTCTTTTTTGCATTATATTGGTTTGATAATTATTTTAAAGTATATATAGTAAATGATAGTATACTATTAATTATGGTAGCAATCTTATTTATATCAATAAATAAACTTATAGAGGAGTATAGTAATGAACTTAAATAGCTGGGGGATGTACCCTATTGTAAAGAACACTCCATATACCTTAAAAAATGAAGATGGCTTAAGCGAATACATCAATAGTGCCGATGAAACTATACCTTATGGAAACGGTAGAAGTTACGGTGATAGCGCGTTAAATGAAAAACTAGTTTATTGCAAGCCCTATAACTATTTTTTAGGTTTTGATGAAGAGAATGGAATACTTCACTGCCAAAGCGGTGTGATGTTAAGTGAGATAATCGATGCATTTGTTCCTAAAGGATGGTTTTTAAAGGTTACTCCAGGAACTAAACTTATCACTATAGGTGGAGCGATCGCAAGTGATATTCACGGAAAGAACCATCACGTTGAGGGTTGTTTTAGTGAGTGTGTTGAAGAGTTTACTATAATGCTGCCTGACGGTAAGGTAGAGACTTCAAAAAAAGGTGATGAGCTTTTCTTAGCAACTTGTGGAGGAATGGGATTAACGGGAGTTATTCTTGATGCAAAGATCACGTTGAAAAAAATAGAATCACAATATATAAACCAAACAACGATCAAAACAAAGAATCTAAAAGAGACCTTTGAAGCTTTTGAGAAATACAGCGATAAACCATATTCGGTTGCTTGGATAGATTGCCTTGCAAAAGGTGATGATATAGGAAAATGCCTTTTAATGGTAGGTGACTTTGCAAAAGACGGTGATCTAAATTTTAAAGAGGCAAAGAAAAAGAACATCCCTTTTAACTTTCCTTCATTTACACTAAACAATCTAAGTGTAAAAGCATTTAACTGGCTTTATTATAAAAAAGCACCTGCAGGAGTTTCACAGCAAAAAGTTGATATAGATACTTTCTTTTACCCACTTGATGCTATTCAAAATTGGAATAGGATATATGGTAAAGCAGGATTTACGCAATATCAGTTTATATTACCAAAAGAGGTTAGTTATGATGGGCTTAAAGAGATACTTGAAGCTATCTCTAATAGCGGTAAAGGATCGTTTCTAGCTGTACTTAAACTTTATGGTAAAGCAAACGATAACTATCTATCTTTTCCGATCGAGGGTTATAGTTTGGCACTAGATTTTAAAATAGAGCCTGATCTATTTGCTTTACTTGATAGACTAGATCAGATTGTATTAAAATACGGCGGAAGACTTTACCTTACAAAAGATGTAAGGGTTACAAAAGAGACCTTTGAAAAAGGTTATCCGATGATAGAAAAGTTTAGAGAGTTTAGAAAAAAACACAATATGGATAAAAAGTTTCAATCACTTCAAAGTAAAAGAGTAGGAATATAAAATGAGTTATGTATTAATAATAGGTGCAAAAAGCGATATCGCAAAAGAAACGGCAAGAGTGTATGCTAAAAACGGATACGATCTTTATCTAGCTGGAAGAGATATAAACTCTTTAGAGGGCTTAGCAAAAGATATTAATATTAGATCAAACGTAAAAGTTGAGCTAAAAGAGCTTGATTTGACCCAGTTTGAAACACATCAAGATTTTTACAATAATTTAGATGAAAAACCTTTAGGTGTAGTTGTAGTAGCAGGATATATGGCTGATCAAAAAGAGTGCGAGAATGATTGGGATAAAACTTTAAATACTATCAATGTAAACTATAGTGGAGTTGTAAGCATCTTAAATATCGCTGCAAATGAGATGGAGAAAGAAAGACGCGGATTTATAGTAGGTGTAAGCTCGGTTGCAGGTGATAGAGGAAGAAAAGCAAACTATATCTATGGAAGTGCAAAAGCTGCGTTTAGTGCTTATCTAAGCGGTTTAAGAAATAGACTTTTTGAAAGTGGTGTACAGGTACTAACGGTAAAACCTGGATTTGTAAATACTAAAATGACAGAAGGGATGGATCTTCCTGAAAAACTTACTGCTCAGCCCGAGGATGTGGCTAATGATATCTTTAATGCTCAGCAAAAAGGTAAAGATGTACTTTATACTAAGTCTATATGGAGACTAGTAATGCTTATAATTAAACATATCCCTGAGTTTATGTTTAAAAAGATGAGCATCTAAATTTTATGAATATCGCTTTTTTTGATTTTGACGGTACCATCACTACCAAAGATACTTTAATAGAGTTTATTAAGTACGCGGTAGGGCTGCCTAAGTTTATAAGCGGTTTTATAGTTCTTTTGCCTATGCTTGTACTTTTTAAACTAAAATTGATCCCAAACTATAAAGCAAAACAGATGATGATATCCTATTTTTTTAAGGGATGGAGTATTGATGGTTTTAATATAAAGGCTCAAGAGTATTCAAGCAGTATGATCGATCCTATTGTAAGAGATGGAGCATTAAAAAGACTTCAATGGCATAAAGATCAAGGTGATGATATAGTTGTGGTTTCAGCTTCTATGGAGTGCTGGCTTAAACCTTGGTGTGATAAATATGACCTTAAACTACTTTCAACAAAGTTAGAGGTTGAGAGTAAAAAATTAACGGGCAGATTTCTTACAAAGAACTGCCATGGACAAGAGAAGGTTAATAGAATAAAAGAAAAATACGATCTTGATCAATACGATAAGATATATGTTTATGGAGATAGCAGCGGTGATAAACAGATGCTTGAACTAGGCAATGAGAAATTTTATAAACCCTTTAGAGAACAATGAATAATATTGTAGTTTTATTGGCCACTTATAACGGTGAAAAGTATTTAAAAGAACAGATTGATAGCCTTATAGATCAAAGTGAGAGTTTCGATCTTATCATTAGAGATGACGGCTCAAAAGATTCTACAAAAGATATTATTTTAGAGTATGTAGATAGTTATGAGAATATCTATTTTTTAGAAGATGATAAAAACTCCACTTCAGCTAAAGAGAATTTCTCAATTCTTTTAGAATATGCTCTAACAATTGAAAATTACGATTACTTTATGTTTTGTGACCAAGATGATATTTGGCATAAAAATAAAATAGCGATCTCTTTAGCTAAAATGAAAGAGACGGAAACTAACACAAAAGGTATACCAATACTTGTACATAGTGATCTTGAGGTTGTAGATGAGGATTTAAATATATTATCCTCTTCATATTGGAAATACCAAAACATTGATCCCTCAAAAGATAGTTTAAACCGTTTATTGCTTCAAAATGTTGTAACAGGCTGCACAATGATGATAAATAAAGATTTAGCAAAATTATCTTTACCGATAGCTCAAAATGCTATAATGCATGATTGGTGGGTATCTTTAATCGCGTCAGCTATAGGTCAAGTTATTAGAGTAGATAAGCCCTTAGTTAAGTATAGACAACATTCCGATAATGACACGGGGGCAAAGAGTTTTTTTGGTGAGTATCTTTTAAACAGAATTAATAGATTGTTTTCTATAGATATGAGCAAGTATATTATACAAGCAAAAAAATTATTTGAAATATTAGAAGATAGATTAAATTATGAACAAAAAGATTTATTGTATAGTTTTTCTAAACTCAATAGCTATAGCTATTTACAAAGGTGTTATATATTGATTAAATTTAAAATATATAAAATCGGAATATTAAGGAATTTAGGGTTGTTTTTAAAAATATGAAAAAAATATTATGCATTATACCAACATTAAATGCTGCTCAAACAATTAAAAATCAAATAGAACTATTAAAAAAACAGAATGTTGATATCTTGGTGATTGACTCATCATCTGATGATAATACGCTAGATATTGTAAGAGCTTTAGATGTTGAAGTAAAAGTGATAGATAGAAAAGAGTTTGATCATGGTGGCACAAGAACATTGGGGGCAAAGTATAAACAAAGCGATATAGTTGTTTTTTTAACGCAAGATGCACAACCGTTTGATGAGAATTGTATTAGTGAACTTATAAAACCTTTTATTGATGATAAAGTTGCTGCTGTTTATGGAAGACAACTTCCTTATCCAAATGAGACTATATTTGGTGAGCATTTAAGAGTTTTTAATTATGGTGAGCATAGTTATGTGAGGTCTTATGAAGATAAACAAAGGTATGGCATAAAAACTGCTTTTTTATCTGATAGTTTTGCAGCATATAGAACAAAAGCATTAAAAGAGATAGATTATTTTAAAGATGGTCTTATTTTAGGTGAGGATATGTATGCAGGAGCAAAACTTTTGCAAAAAGGTTATAAGCTTGCTTACGCGGCAGATGCAAAGGTCTATCATTCTCATAGTTATACGATCACTCAAGAGTTTAAAAGATACTTTGATATCGGTGTATTTCATAAAAATGAAAATTGGATACTTGACAAGTTCGGTAAACCTGAGGGTGAAGGATTAAAATATATAAGATCAGAGTTTTCATATTTGGTAAAACAAGGAAAAGCCTATTTATTACCTTTAGCTGTAGTAAGAATAGGAGCTAAATTTTTGGGTTATAAGTTGGGGTTTTCTTATAAAAGGATACCTTTTGTATTAGTAAAGTGCTGGAGTATGCATAAAAGCTGGTGGAATAAAGGCAAATAAATACAAAATATAATATAATCCGTTTATGACAACATTTAAATATAATTGGAAACTTATACTTCTTGTTCTCTTGTTAATTTTTGCAGATATTTGCACTATATTGGCTACTTTTGAAATAACAAGCTATTTTAGAGAAAACTTTTTTGCACATAGTTTACCTGATTTTAGAAAATATAGTATAGAAAAATTTGTCTGGGTTATTATCATTGTTCTCATGATGCTTATTTATGAAAAAATCTATTTTAAGCGTTTTGATTATTGGACGGATATGAAAAGAATTTTAAAGGCTCTTTTCTTTAGTTTCATAGCCGTTTTGTCTGTAATCGCCTTAACTAAAACAAGTCAAGAATATTCTAGAAGTTTTATTTTTTTATTTTTTATTTTTTCTGCATTTACTATTCCTATTACTAAAAGATATGTAAAAAAATTTTTATTTAATTTTAAAATGTTTAAATTAAAAGTAAATATTATTGGTACAAAAGAAAAAAAATTAAGTATCAGAAAAGAGATAAAATCAAATTGGTATTTTGGATATATTTACGACAACAGAGAATTTGATATTGTATTGATCTCTTCATATGGATATAGTGTTGATGAATTAGATCTGATTATTAAAAAATATTCAAGGTCAACTAAAGATGTATACTTGATACCATATTTAAATATGGTTAATTTTGCAGAAGCGGATATAATTGAATATATCAATGTTAGAAGTTCTGCTATAAATATTGAGAATAAACTTTTAGTTCCATATAATATTTATATTAAATCAATTGCTGAATTTTTTATGTCCTTATTTATTTTACCTGCTTTCTTGGTTGTACATATTATTATTAGTTTATTTATTAAAATTGATTCACCTGGACAGGTTGTTTTTAAACAAAGAAGGTTAGGACGTAATGAAGATGAATTTAGTTGTTATAAGTATAGAACAATGTATATAGATGGTGATGAAATATTAAAACACTATTTAGAAAAAAATCCTGATGAGATAGCATATTATGATAAATTTCATAAGTATAAAAATGATCCAAGAATTACAAAAGTAGGGGAGTTGTTAAGAAAAACTTCATTAGATGAACTACCTCAGTTAATTAATGTGTTACAAGGTAAAATGTCTATTGTTGGTCCTAGACCTTATATGGTAGAAGAAAAATCTAAGCTAATGGATGAAGTAGATACGATTTTACATGTAAAACCTGGTATTACAGGCCTTTGGCAGGTTAGTGGAAGAAATGAACTAGATTTTGAAGAAAGAAAACAACTTGATGTTTGGTATATTAGGAACTGGTCTTTATGGTTAGATTTTGTAATACTTATTAAAACAATAAAAGTAGTATTATCAAAAGTCGGTGCCAAATAAATTATCAAGTAGGATTAGAATGAAAGTATTAATTACTGGTGGAGCTGGTTATATTGGAAGTCACACAGTTAAAAAGTTACTTGAAAAAACAAAATACGACTTAATTGTAATTGATAATTTAAGTACAGGCTCTTTAAAAACAATTAATACTTTGAAAAATATTAGAGATTTTGAATTTTTAGAAGTTGATCTAAAGGAGGTTGACAAAGTAGCTGATATTATTAAAAATTATAATATTGATGTTATTATCCACTTTGCTGCATCAATAATTGTTTCTGAATCTATAGTAGATCCATTAAAATATTATATGAATAATACAATTAATACAACATATTTAATTGATATAGCAATATCTAACGGTGTTAAAAAATTTATTTTTAGTTCAACAGCAGCAGTTTATGGTGAACCTTCAAATATTCCCACTAAAGGTATAGATGAAAACTATGAAACAAGTCCAATTAATCCTTATGGTATGTCAAAGCTAATGAGTGAAAGAATACTTAAAGATAGTGCAAAGAGTAGTTCAAATTTTAAATATGTAATATTTAGATATTTCAATGTTGCTGGAGCAGATATATTTTATGAAAACGGTGAACTTTCTCCAAGAATAGGACAAAGCTTTCCTCAAGCAACAAGTTTAATAAAAATTGCTAGTGAATGTGCTTCTAAGAAGAGGGACAAACTGTATTTATATGGAGATACATATGATACATTTGATGGGACATGTATTAGAGACTATATTCATGTTGATGATTTATCAGAAGCACATGTGCAAGCAATAGGTTTTTTAAATCATAATGACAGCGAAATTTTTAATATAGGCTATAGTAAAGGATATTCCGTTAACGAAGTTTGTAAGATCATGAAAAAAGTTTCTAATTTTGATTTTAAAATAGATATTGTTGAAAAAAGAGAGGGAGATCCCTCTCATGTAATAGCAAATAATAAAAAAATATTAGAAAAAATGAATTGGCAACCAAAATACGATAATTTAGAACTTATCTGCGAAAGTTCTTATCGTTGGGAGCAAACGCTTAAATGACATACCAAGAGTGGTTTGAAAACCATTATAAAAAACATCAAAAAATTATTGAAAAACTAAGCTTTTTAAGTGATGATCAGATCATAGAGTATTTTCGTTTTGAAAATATGGTAAAAAGTGAGCCTGATTTTTGCCCTTTATATAAAGAGAATAGAAAATGTCACGATATGGAAGATTTAAACTGCTATTTATGTGGCTGTCCAAACTTTAGATTGACAGATGGAAAAGATAAGTTAAAAAGTTTTTGCTCAATAGATTCAAAAGACGGGTCACAATTTATATCAAAAGATGCTATTCATCAAGACTGCTCAAAATGTATAGTTCCCCATAAAGAGGAATATATAAAAAACAACTTTTCTCGTAACTGGTTAAAAGTTATATGATAAAATATTATAATTAGCTGTCATCGCCATAGTCATAATATGAAAATGGAATAGTATCGTCTAAGTGATACCTATTTGATATCTGAGTGTTATTTTTATATATACCTACTTTACCGTCATCTGCGTTAATAAGTACGTTATAGGGCTCACTATTTACGTTTATTGCAAAGTCACCACTATCATAAAAGGTATATCCTCCACTATGATCCGTATCAAGTTTAAGACTTGTACCTGTATTTTTAAACTCTATATTTGTCGTACCGTCTGATACTGTTCCTGAATTAAAATAGATTTTAGCAATAAGCAAGTCATTATGCATATAAACTTTCATATCTTTAATTGTGTAGGATATATTATTTATAATGACATCTGAATTTACCGTTTGTATAAAATTGATATCTGCATCACCTGTATAATTTGTATTTGTAGTATAGATTGTCTCTGAACCGGTTTTAACAGTTCTTGAGACAGTTTCACCTAAATATGTTGCAGGTGATGTCCAGTCCTCAATAACTTTATAGCTTTCTGTCATACACCTATTTTCAGTTGATTTAACTAATTTATTGTAAATAACTCCATTGTAAGTATGTCCATTATAAATACAGTTTACTGCAGTAGTATTATAGTCTCCACACCCCTCTCCATCATCATTTACAGAAAAACTTAGACTTCCACTTGAACAATTAAAATTATCTTTTAGATAATTAGTATAAGCCGTTAATGTAGAATATTTTGATATTTTATATATATTTCTGTCCATAGTTAAATCATCACTTATACTTGCAGCAGCAAATACTTTTAAAATTGTATCGTCATATGATTGTGCTGGACTAGAAGAGGGTGATGAGTCATCATCTCCACAACCTGTAAATAAGACTATTAAGAATATTCCGATTAAGTAATAAAATTTTTTTTGCATCATAAGTCACTCCTTACATCTTGTGCTTAAATATTATACAACAAAGTGCGTCACAATTGCGTCACAACTTTTATAATTAAGCAAAAAAATTAATTTTTAACACAAAAATCTTTTTATCAAAAATTAGATAGAATTTATTTCCAATAATATATTAAGGTAAAAAAATGCTTACTGATATCAGCTCCGTTTGTACCTACTGTGGAGTAGGGTGTGATATAACCGCTCAAGTTAAAGATAATAAGATCCAAAAGATATATGCTCAAAGTGACGGTTACGTGTCTCAGGGTAAACTTTGTATAAAAGGTAAGTTTGGTTACCACTTTGTTGATGCACCCGATAGAATTAGAAACGTAAGGGTTAAAAAATCTTTTGTACAAGAGAACTTTGAAGCTATGCCTCGTGAGCTTAAAGCTCGTAGCCATACACTTATAGAGCTTGATGAGCAGTGGTATGAGTCTAGCTATGAGTTTGCAACCTCTTTAGTGGCTTGGAAACTTGGAGATATCAGATATAAATATGGTCGCCATTCATTTTGTGCAATGGGTGGAGCAAGAACAAGTTGTGAGAGCGGTTACTTACTTCAAAAGTTTACAAGAGCAACAATGGAGTCACCAAATATAGATAACTGTGCAAGGGTATGTCACTCTCCTAGCCTTAGCGGTATGCGCCAAACTATAGGTGAGGGTGCGGCAACCAATCCATACGATGATATTTATAAATGTGAGTTTATGATAGTAATAGGCTCAAACACTACAGATGCACACCCGATAGTAGCAAATAGGATGATAGAAGCAAGCCGTGCAAAAACATGTGATATAGCAGTGATGGATGTAAGGCGTATTCATCTTGGTAAATTTGCAAAATATGAGGCCGTACTTCCTTATGAAGCAAACTTATTAACTCTAAATGCTATGGCTTACGTTATATTAAAAGAGGAGCTTTACGATAAAGAGTTTATCGACTCACGTTGTGTTGGTTTTGAAGAGTATAAGAACTCTATCTTAAATGATGAGTATGCAAACCCTGAATTCTTTAGAAAACTAACAGGGTATGAGGATCTTGCCGATACTATCCCTGAGATAGCTAGAGCCTATGCTACAAAAAGATCGATGATATTTTGGGGACTTGGAATTACCGAGCACCTTGATGGAAGCTACGCCGTAATGGCAATAACTCATTTAGCTTTAATGACAGGTAATGTTGGTAAAGAGGGAACTGGTCTTATGCCTCTGCGTGGTCAAAACAATGTTCAAGGAACATGTGACGTAGGGTGTCTGCCTTATTACGATCCTGATTATAAAGAGCCTAAAGAGGTAGGGCTTATGACTCCTCAGCTTATCGATGAGATGTTAAAAGGGAATGTAAAAGCTATGTATAATATGGGTGAAGATATAAACCATATCCATCCAAACCAAAATAAAGTTGATAAGGCTTTAGAAAACTTAGAGCTAATAGTTGTACAAGATCTTTTTATGAATGAGATAGCAAAAAAAGCAGATGTGGTTTTCGGTGTAAAATCAGCCTATGAAAAGACGGGTGTTTATGTAAACGCTATGAGAAGGCTACATCTTTCCCAACCATTAGTTGAGTGTGATCTGCCTGATGACTGGGAAGTGTTAAGGGATATTGAAAATAAAATCAACGGTGAGTTCCTTTATAATACAAGTGAAGATGTTTGGAACGAAACACGTGAAGCAGTAAGTTATAGATACGGCGGAGCAAGTTATAAAAAACTTAGTAAGCATAGAAGTCAAGGGATGCAGTGGCCGATAACAAAAGATGATACCCCAAGACTTCATATTGAAGAGTTTAGAACAGAAGATGGTAAAGGGCATTTTAAATACCATCAATATAAGCTTAGAAACCAAGTTGAAGAGCTTATGAGTGATACTATAGATAGTAACTATTTTTATCTTACGACAGGAAGGGTGCTAGTTCATTATAATAATGCTGCTCAAACAAAACAAAGTCCTAAACTGCAATCAAAATGTGAAGAGGATGTCTTACTTGTAAGTATTGAGGATCAAGATAAATTTAGTTCAGAAAAAGTGATATTAAAGTCTCCGTATGGTCAAACAAATCCTATACCTATTAAGTTTGTAAAAAGCGTGAAACCAGGAACTTTATACACTTCGTTTCACCATGCTAAATCGAAGATAAACTATATTTTTGGTGATGAGGCTGATGAGCTTATCCTAACAGCCAGGTTTAAATCTGTTAAGGTTGAAGTTGAGCCGGCATAAGGGTGATATAGCTGAGCAAAAAGCTGTAAAGTTTTTGCAAAAAAAAGGTTTTAAAATAATTGAGCGTAATTTTTATGCGAAAAATATGGGAGAGATAGATATTATTACAAAAAAAGATGATATCTATCATTTTGTAGAGGTTAAGAGTGGAACAGATTTTGAGCCTATCTATAATGTGACCCCATCAAAGTTAAATAAACTTATTAAAAGTGTCAATTATTATCTAAAAGTAAAAGGGCTAGATGTCTCATACTCTATAGATGTTGTTACAATACAAAATGAAGATATAGAACTATTGGAAAATATTACTTTATGAACAACTATACAAAAGAACTAGATATTATCTCTAAGTCAAATAGACTAAGGCAAAGGGAGATATTTGATGATAAGATAATAGATATGGCATCAAACGATTATCTAGGACTTGCACATAAAAAAAAGCTTTTTAAAAAAGCATATAAAAAAGTTCTATCTTCAAAATATTTTGCACCGAAAGCCTCTATGCTAGTGAACGGATACCATCCAATACATAAAGAGTTTGAGAAAAAACTATGTAAATTGAACGGTTTTGAAGAAGGTATCGTTGTAGGAAGCGGCTTTCTTGCAAATATATCTTTGATAGAGTCTATGATAAGAAAGAACGATATACTTTTTATAGATGAAGAGTATCACGCAAGTGGTATGTTAGCTTGTAAATATGTTCAAGGTGAAGTTGTAGTATTTAAACATAATGATTTTAAAGATCTACTAGAAAAAGTTAAGCCTTATCTAGCTAGACAAGAAGAGGGTGCAAGATTTGTAATAGCTGTTGAGGGTATATACTCAATGAGCGGAAACCTTTTAAAGCAAGAGTTCTTTGATATAGCAGATGATATAGGAGCATATATAATAGTTGATGAAGCACATAGCTCGGGAGTGATAGGTGATAAGCTTCTTGGTGTATATGATTATTACAAAATAAAGCCCAAACAGAACCATATTAAAATGGGAACATTAGGTAAAGCTTACGGAAGTTATGGAGCGTATATATTAGCATCCAAACATATTATAGAGTTTTTACAAAATAGAGCAAAACCTATTATCTACTCAACTGCTCCGTCTGTTTTTGATATCGCTTTAGGCTTGGAGTCTTTAAAATATATAGTTAAAAACTCAACTTCACTAAACTATGATATTAAGAAAAAACATCAATTTGTAAAAGATATTTTAGATATTGAAGTAAAAGGGATGATTGTTCCTGTAGAAATAAATGATAATAAAAAAGTAAAAGAGATTCAAGCATATCTAAAAGCTAAAGGGTATCTAGTTGGTGCAATAAGACAACCTACTGTTAAAAAAGCAATTATAAGATTGATCTTAAGAATAAATGTTGAAGATAAAGATCTTATAAAGGTATTAAATACTCTAAAAGAGAGTATATAGTAAAATCTATATAATATTAAACCAAAGGTCTTTGATGTCTGATATAAAGATAGCACATAATGCTAAAATGAAACCGATTATTGAGTTGCTCAAAGCGAGTTACGGAATTTCAAGTGAACATCTTGACCCTTTTGGTCACTACAAAGCAAAACTTTCACTAGATTATATTAATGATATCTCCCATCACGAAAAAGAGGGGAAACTGATTTTAGTCACTGCTATCAGCCCGACACCTGCAGGTGAGGGGAAAACCACAACAACAGTTGGCCTTGGTGATGCTATGAATATGATAGGCAAAAAAACTATTATATGTCTTAGGGAACCATCTTTAGGACCATGCTTTGGTTTAAAAGGTGGAGCTGCTGGTGGTGGGTACTCTCAAGTGGTTCCTATGGAGGATATAAATCTTCATTTTACAGGTGATTTTCATGCAATAGGGGTTGCCCATAACCTACTTGCCGCAATGATAGATAATCATATACATCAAGGAAATGCCTTAGGTATTGATTCTCGTAGAATAAAATGGAAAAGAGTTCTTGATATGAACGATAGATCATTACGCGAGATCACAATAGGGCAAGGTGGTATTGCAAACGGATATCTTCGTCAAGATGGTTTTGATATAGTTGTAGCATCAGAGGTTATGGCTATTTTATGTTTGGCAACAAATAGAGCTGATCTAAAAGAGAGACTTGGAAGAATTATTATAGGGTATAAAACCGATGGGCAAACACCTGTTTATGCGTCAGATCTAAAAGCACATGGTGCTATGGCAGCTGTCTTAAAAGATGCGATCAAGCCAAATGTTGTTCAAACTTTAGAGAATAATATTGCAATTATACACGGTGGACCTTTTGCAAATATAGCTCATGGTTGTAACTCAGTGATTGCTACTAAAACAGCTTTAAAACTTGCAGATTATACGGTAACTGAAGCTGGTTTTGGAGCTGACCTTGGAGCAGAAAAGTTTTTAAATATCAAATGTAGAAGCTCTAAACTAAAGCCCTCTGCTGTAGTCTTGGTTGCAACGATACGAGCACTTAAATATCACGGGGGAGTTGAAAAAGATCATCTAAACCAAGAGAATCTAAAGGCATTGGAAAAAGGCTTTGCAAATTTAGAAAAACATATCACAAACATTACCGAGCACTATAAATTACCTGTTGTAGTTAGTGTAAACCATTTTACTTTTGATACCGATGAAGAAACAGAACTATTAAAAAGAAAATGTGAAGAGCTTGGAGTAAAGTGTGTGATCTCAAGCCATTGGGCCAATGGGGGTAAAGGTGCGCAAGAGCTTGCACATGAAATTGTTAATATTGTTGATAATAATGAAGTAAAAAGTGATCTTCTTTATGAAAATGACTTACCATTATGGGATAAGATTGAGACAATAGCAACAAAGATATACGGTGCCAAAGAGATAGTAGCTAGTGCCAAAGTTCATCAAGATATACAAAAACTTCAAGAAAAATACGGCGATCTTCCTATCTGTATGGCAAAAACACAGATGTCATTTTCAACCGATCCAAATTTAAAAGGTGCCCCTAAAGATCATATTGTTGAGATAAATGAGGTAAAACTAGAGAATGGTGCAGGCTTTATAGTTGTAATTGTAGGTAATATGATGACAATGCCAGGACTTCCCAAAGTCCCAACGGCAGAGAAGATAGATATTGATGATAACGGTGTTATAACAGGCTTATTTTAATACTATAAAGAGCGAATAGTCTTTCTATAAGATTCAAACAATTGCCAATAAACGCTAGGGATATTTTTTATAGTTTCATTAGGTATCTTATGAACTATAATATCCTTTTTAGCTGTGTATTTAAAGCTGGTAGCTTTTCCTAATACTAGCTGCTCTTCAGCAAAGAAGTCACGTGATTTTACAGTATATATATGATCTTCATCTATATATTTTTCAACCTCTCCGCTAGCTAGCAGATATAAAGAGCAGTCATCTTTGATATGAACTATATCTTCACCCTCTTTAAACTCTAAGGTTTCTAAAGATTGTGCTATATCGTTTAGAACGGCAAAAGATAAAAGGTCGGAGAATAGTGGGAAGTCATTTAATATCTCAAACTTGATAACCCTTTTTCCTATAAGCTCATCAAGGTTGTTGTACTTAATAAATACGCTAAATAGTTCACTTGGTATCTCTAAAGCTTTTACATAACTTATCGCTCTAAATGTTTTATTTAGATGGATATCCAAAAGGGTATTTAGCTCACCTATAAAAGCTCCTGAAGAGATAAGAGTAGAGTTATTAAACGAACCGTATTCTATCATCTCTACAATTCCCGTTAATACCAAATATACCTTATCTACATTTTGATACTCACGAAGAAGTATCGACTCAGGGTTAAAAGTTTTTATCTGACAGTTCATCAGTATTCTTATCTGATCTGAGCTGATCGTTGGAAAATGTGATTTAAGGTGTGTATGCATACTACGTCTTAGCAGATCTTGTTGGTCAGGTATTAGTACGTCAACTGCCCCAAAAGGCGCACCTGAACCTATACTTTTTTGTGTTTGTGTAAGATCTTTTGATGAGGTGTGAGCAAGGATTATCTTATCTGTTTTATCCCATACGAAATCTTTTGCATCCCCGTGGATCATCCCTCCACCGACATCGATCTTTTTAAGCATAACTTCTTGAAGATAGTGCTCTTTTGTTTTATCGTAAAACTCTTGAGTAATACCTGGTTGTGTAGAGTCATCTGTTATCATGCTCTCCAAAACATTAAATGAAGTGATATCTGCAAAGTGTCCGTATGTTCTATAACCGTTCTCCCAAAATGTTCTAAATATAAAGATATTTGTCTCTATTGGGTGTGGTGAGAATACAGGCATAACCTCTAAACCGTTTATATCACTCCATTTATCAAACTCTAGATCACATATATCAAAATATTTTTCAAATTCACTCTCTTCCACATCTAGTAGTGCAGCCATCTTTTTTGTTACACTAGATCTAATAAGTGGTGTTGAGTAGTACTTTATCTTATGGCTTGTTTGAAGCAGACTTGTAATACCTGCAAAATGGTCATCGTGAGCATGGGTATGAAATATCCCTTTTATCTCATTTAGACCGATACCTAGAGCTTGAAGTACGTTTGTTATATTTGGACCAACATCCACAAGGTATATCTCACCGTGGTACATTATAATTGATCCCATAGATGGTCTATGTATATCCCATCCGTCACCTTGACCTGAGTGAATAACTGCAAAATATTCACGTTTGATATCATAATACCCAAGGTTATAAGGTGCAAGATATTGTTGATCTTGAGCTAGGTTTAGATCAACCGTTACAGACTCACCCTCGTAGCTTATTGTAAAGTTATTGCTATCGTTTCTAACAATAGTAACACCTTTTTTTATCTCAACTTCGTTACTTTCACCTTCAACTATTACACTTTGAAGAAGGCTTGAGGGGTCTTTTATCTTACCGAATGCAAATTTTAGTTTCATTCGCATCATCTCTTCAGCTTGCTCTTCATCGATACCTGCTGCCATGATCTCCTCTTTTGAGATCAGACCGTAGTTACCTCTATGGATATAGTTTAATTGAGATCTTATCTGTTTAGGTGAACCTATGATAATAGGTTTTTCACCGTTGTTATTTGGATGGTTAGGTATCATCATACCTTGCTTATAAAGCATTTGAAGTACGGGGAACTCTCCAAGGTTGGAAAAAGAGGTTTGCTGTATACTAATATCGCTTAGTAGTATAGCATTTGGACCCGTTTCATAAGGTACACCGCTCTTTTCGGCCGATACAATATACCCTTTTTGGGTCAAGTGTTTTACTACGTCTGCTGGAGCTGCGCATAGGATCTGTAGATCAACATCAGGTATATCAACTATATATATACCGTTTGATATTATTACTTTTTGTATCTTTTGTCTCATTTCCCGATACCTTCGTTTATGAAATTGATCTATACTAACATAAATTTAATTATAACAAGTTTTATTATTGTAACTTTATATGTTTACTACAAATACATTATTCATAGGTTTGATAAAATTTTGAAACTCTTGATTTACCTTTATCCCTGTCTCTATAACTATATCTTTTAGCTTTGATTTTACCATTATATTTAAGGGCGCTCTTCCTTGGTTATTTACCGCAAGCTCATATAGGTTATAGATGATCTCATCAGATCTATCATAGTTTATAGCAATTGTTATAGGTGGCTCATCTTTTTCAATACGCTTTGTTTTAACCTTCTCTTTTTTTGCATCGGCAAGGCTCTCTATCTTTAAGATATTCATCCTTGTAAAATCACCGTTCTTACTGATACGCACTTTAAATGCTATAGGCTCACTTTGATCAAAACCTTCAAGCTCTTTTAGTCTATCTTCAAAAAGCATAAGTTCGATATTGCCGTGAAGGTCAAGGATAGAAGCGATTCCAAATTTATTACCTTTTTTACTTATTTTAGTAACAACCTCTTCAATCTTTCCTACTATAATAGCTTGTGAGCCGTCATCTAGTTCATCGATCTGTGAACTAAGTGTATGGTTTATCTGCTCTATATCTTCTCTATAATCATCTAGCGGATGACCAGATACATAAAAACCTAAAGAGCTTTTTTCCATCTCAAGTATCTCTTTTCCGCTATACTCTTCCATATGTTCAAGCTCTAAAGTTACACTTACCATCTCTTCGGCATCACCAAATAGTGAACCTGTTGCCATCTTTTTTGCTTGAGCAGCTTTTGCTGCTGCTTCAACTATCTGCTCAACTTGCATAAGCAAGGCTTTTCTAGAGTATCCAAAACAATCAAGTGCACCCGATCGTGCTAAGGTTTCAATAACTCTTTTATTTACTTTTGAAGAGTCTATTCTACTTACAAAATCACTTAGGTCTTTAAACTCACCCTCTTTTCTAGCTTCCAAGATAGATTTTATCGCAACGTCACCTGCACCTTTAAGCGCACCCATACCGAACATAACGACTTCTTTACCGTCTATTTCAGTTGCGGAGAATACAAGGTCAGAGATATTTATATCTGGTGGAAGAAGTTCAAGCCCTAGTCTTTTTACTTCATCTACATACCTTACAACCTTATCGGTATTATCTTTTTCACTTGTTAAAAGTGATGCCATAAACTCTGTAGGGTAGTAGCACTTTAAAAATGAGGTATAGAAGGTAACCATCGCATATGCTGCGGAGTGGGATTTATTAAAACCATACCCTGCGAACTTTACGATCAGATCAAATAGCTCTTCGGCGTATGCTCTTGTAAAGTTTAGTTTTACAGCACCGTCGGCAAACTCACCTTTTAATTTGTCCATCTCCTCTTTGATCTTTTTACCCATAGCACGACGTACAAGGTCCGCACCACCAAGTGAAAAGCCACCGACACTTTGCACGATCTGCATAACCTGCTCTTGGTATACGATAACACCATATGTGTTTTCAAGTATAGGTTTAAGTGCAGGCTCAAGCTCATCGTGGAAATAGTCAATCTTTGCACGTCCATGCTTTCTTTCAATAAAGTCATCAAGCATCCCTGACTCCATCGGTCCAGGACGATATAGTGCCAAGACCGCAATGATATCTTCAAAGTTTGATGGTTTTAGTCTTTTACAAAGATCTTGCATACCTTCAGATTCTATCTGGAATAGTCCAATCGTATTTCCTGTTTGGATTAGATCATAAACTGCCTTATCGTTAACATCTTCGGTGATAAAATCTATCCTTTTACCGTGACGTTTTTCAACTAGTTGATTCGCACCCTCGATCACCGTTAGGGTTTTTAGTCCAAGGAAGTCGAATTTGATAAGATCTACATCTTCAACATATTTACCGCTGTATTGTGTTGCCAAAGTATCAAGACCGCTTGGTTTAAATAGCGGTGTTTTATTCCAAAGTGGTTCGTTGTTGATAACAACTCCCGCGGCATGTGTTCCTGCATTTCTATTTAGACCTTCAAGTGCAAGTGCAAACTCCCAAACCCTTTTTGCTTGCGGGTCAGAATCGCAAAGCTCTTTTATTTTTGGCTCTTTTGCATATGAGTCTGTTAGGTTGATACCTAGCTCATCAGGGATAAGTTTGGCCATAGCATCAGCTTTTGCATAAGGCATATCAAGTACCCTAGCAACATCACGGATAACCCCTTTGGCAAGAAGTTTACCAAATGTAATGATCTGAGCAACATTGGCACGACCGTATTGATCTACAACGTACTGGATAACCTCTCCACGACGTGATTGGCAAAAGTCCATATCGATATCTGGCATCGATACCCTCTCAGGGTTCAAAAACCTCTCAAAAAGTAATCCGTAAGGCATAGGATCGATATCGGTGATCATTAAAGAAAAAGCCACAAGTGAACCTGCTGCAGAACCCCTTCCTGGACCAACAGGGATAAACTTTGTTTTTGCATAAGCCACAAAGTCCCATACGATAAGCATATATCCTGGGAACTTCATCCCGTTGATGATATCTATCTCTACTTGAAGTCTATCTTTATACTCTTGGTGCTTATCTTGAGGAACTATTTTTAGTCTCTCTTCTAAACCTTTCCAGCACTCATGAACAAATAAAACTTTATCGTTTTCTAAAGAGTACTCTTTTTCAGGCTCAGGTAGAGTTATTCCTGCTTCTTTTGCTTTTTGTATTGTAAATTTAAAGTTTGGAGGTGTAGGGTCACCTAGTTTGATCTCTAAGTTACATTTATCTGCTATCTCTTGGGTATGTTCTATAGCTTCAGGGATATCGGCATAAAGCTTTGAAACCTGTTCAGGTGATTTTAGATAAAACTCATGAACCGAGTGTCTAAGACGGTTTGGATCATCATAGAGTTTATTCATAGCGATACACATAAACGCTTCGTGTGCATCTGCATCTTTTTGGGTTAGGTAGTGAGTATCGTTTGTAGCAACAAGTTTTATTCCCGTTTCTTTTGCTATCTTTATAATTGAATCATCCACAAAAAGCTGATCGCCGATACCGTGACGCATTATCTCAAGATAAAAATCATCGCCGAATATCTCTTTGTATTCAAGTGCAATCTCTTTTGCTCTCTCATACCCTTTTGCGCCGTTTTTTACATTACGTTCATTGTTCGTATTAAGATGCCAGTTTATCTCACCTTGAAGACAAGCTGCGCTACAAACTAGACCTTCAGAGTTCTCTTTTAAAAGCTTTTTATTTATACGAGGATAATAGTAAAAACCATGCATATAAGCTTGTGATGATAAGAACATAAGGTTTTTATATCCTTTTTCATTTTTTGCATAAAGACATAGGTGAAATCTTTGTTTTGTGGATTTATCTTCGATATCATCTGAATTATGGATATAAGCTTCCATGCCGATAATAGGTTTTATACCCTCTTTTCTCATAGTGTTGTAAAAGTCTATCGTACCAAACATATTACCGTGGTCGGTCATAGCAACACTTGTCATACCAAGCTCTTTTACCCTTTTTGCTAAAGCTTTTATCTTATTTGCACCGTCTAGTAAAGAGTATTCGGTATGTAGATGTAAGTGGGTGAACTGTGGAGTTTTTGACATAAAAAATTTACCTATTTTTTATTTTGATAATATCAAAAAATATCTGCGAGGGAGGTTATAAAATACAAATTAGTTTTACTAAATAAATATTTTTTTAGATACAATCCCTTTATGAAAATATTATACATAGGCGGGCAAAAAAGCGGTAAAAGCTTATATGCCGAAAAAAAAGCCATAACACTTGCAAAAGATACAAAACCAATCTATATAGCCACATATCAAAATTCATATAACGATATGGAGATGGCTTCAAGGATAGAGAAACATAAAACTCAAAGAGCCGATAGTTTTGATACCTTAGAGGAGAGTTTTGATCTTCATAAGTTTCTAAAAGATGATAAAACATATCTTATAGACTGCCTTTCGATGTGGATATTTAACCATATGAATGAACCACTTGAAGAGATAGAGCAAAAAATAAAACAGATACTTAAAACAAAAGCAAATATCGTATTTGTACTAAACGATGTGGGGCAGGGTATCATCCCTTTAGATAAAGAGAGTAGAAAGTTCGTTGATCTTAGTGGAATAATAGGACAGATCGTAGCAGGTGAGTGTGATAATGTATTTAGGGTAGATTATGGAATTGAAACCAAGATCAAGTAGTTTTTTAAACGGTATGATATTTGCCGTATCTTATTTTTCTGCTTTGCCCCTTTCTCTTAAAAGTTTTGAAGCAGATGATAGGTTTTATCGTGGTGTGATATATGGCTTACCTATCACGGGAGCATTAGTAGCGATCTTTACTATAGTTATATTTTTTATTTTAAATCTCTTTTTCCCACCTTTATACAGTGGATTTTTAAGTGCTGTTATCTATTTATTTCTTTACGGTTTTTTACACCTTGAAGCTGTAGCAGATACAATAGATGGCTGGTATGCATCACTTTCAAACAAAGATGTACACGCTGTAATGAAAGAGCCTCAGATAGGTGCTATGGGAGCTATAGGTGCTTTTTGTATTGTTTTACTAAAAGTTGCAGCTATAACTTATCTATTTTATCTAGGTGGTTTTTGGGTAATCTTTGCAGCTTTTGTTTTAAGCCGCTTTAGCCTTTATTTTATTTTAGAGCTTGAACTGCATAAGCAAAGCTCATTTTTAATATCTATGCAAAATGCAAAGCAAAAGTGTTACTTTTTGGAAGTATTTTTAATTTTCTTAAAATGGATAGTTTTGGCAATAATAAACAAAATATCTAAAAAAATAGGTTTTATAAACGGCGATATAGCAGGGTTTTGTATAGAAGTTACGGAACTGATACTATTAAACCTTGGACTTCTTCTTATTTTATAAAAAATCTTACCTAAAATATTTTATATTGGTTTAATTTTTATTTTTATAAAATCCGACAAAAATTATCCTATTTATTAAAAAGTGTATTTGATACTTTATAGGATTTAAAAAAAAAGGAAGTACAAAATGGAAATGCCAGCATTACCACAACCTACGTTTTATATATTTAAATGTGAGCAAAGTGCACCTCCAGGTATGCCAAAACCTAGCTGTGTAAGTGCAGAAACTCAAGACCTTTTTAACCACCTTGCAACAGCTATGATGCAAAAGGGTTTAATGGGTCCTGTTCAGCCTATTAGAACAAGCTGTTTAGGAAGATGTCAATTGGGTCCTGTTATGATGGTTGAACCGGGTCATCATATGTATGTGCAATTAACTAAGGAAAAAATTGATAAAATAATAGATGAGCATATAATAGGCGGAGATCCTGTTGAGGAATATTTAGTACCTGAACAGTTCTGGGGAGAGCCTCAGCCGCTAAGTTAAAAAGGATAAAGAATATAATGACATTTGATATGTTATATAGTAAGATACATCGTGCAACAGTAAGCGATGCTAACCTAAACTATGTAGGATCTATCACTATTGATGAGGAGCTTTTAGAGGCTTCTGCATTAAGAGTTGGACAAAAAGTAGAGATCGTAAATATTAACAACGGTGAGAGATTTTCAACTTATGTTATAAAGGGTAAGCGTGGTAAGCGTGATATGTGTCTAAACGGAGCAGCTGCTAGAAAAGTTGAAATAGGGGATAAGATAATCGTTATCGCTTATGCTTCGTATCATAGTGATGAACTTGAAAATTATAAACCGATCGTTGTTCACGTAGATGAGAACAATGATATTATTGAGATTACAAATGAACTAATAGGGACAGACGGATAATGTTTGAGGGGATCGATCTAAGTAAAATAAACCTAAACGATGTAATGAACCAAGTTCAGGATATGGCAAATAAAGCTAAAAAGGAGAACGAAGATAAAGTGTTCACCTCAAAAGCAGGCGGTGGAATGGTATCTATCTCTGTTAACGGAAATAGTGAAGTTATAGATCTTCAAATAGATGATTCATTGATGGAGGATAAAGATTCTTTACAGATACTTTTGATCTCTGCAATGAATGATGTTATAAAACAAAGCGACGAATTTAAAAAACAAAACGCAATGAATATGATGATGGGCGGCCTTGGCGGTATGAACCCATTTGGTAATAAATAGATATTAGAGGAAGGGATGAGTACCCCCTCTAATTTCTCTCTCCCTGCTCAATGGGAGGAGCAATCTTTTGTTCAATTGATGTTTCCCCATGAAGATTCTGATTGGGCTGAGTATATCGATGAGGTTTTACCTATATTTGAACAAATTGCTATAAATATAGCAAAATACCAAAAAGCACTTATTTTATATAAACATGAAAAATATATCCAAAATATAAAAGATATCCCAAATATAATCTTTAAAAAAATAGATTCAAACGATACTTGGTGTAGAGATTTCGGTGCAATTACACTTAAAGATCAAAATGGCGAGCTAAAGCTTTTAGATTTTATATTTAATGGCTGGGGTGATAAGTTTGATGCTTCTTTAGATACGGCTATTTCCAAAAAGATATTTAAAGATATCACATCATTTGATTTTGTTTTAGAGGGTGGAAGTATAGATGTAAACTCTAAAAAAGTGCTTTTAACTACAAGTGCCTGCCTTTTGGAAAAACATAGAAATCCTCAGTTTTCAAAAGAGCAGATCGAGCAAAAGCTAAAAGAGTTTTTAGGTATTGAAAAAGTTCTTTGGTTAGAACACGGTTTTTTACAAGGGGATGATACAGACTCACATATCGATATGCTTTGTCGTTTTATAAACGATGAAACTATGGTATACCAATCTTTTGATAAGAATGATACGGTACATTATGAAGAGTTTTTAAAGATGAAAGAGCAGATAGAATCGTTTGGCTATAAGAGTATTGCTTTACCCTCAATATCTGCAAACTATTTTGACGGTGAGAGACTACCTGCAAGTTATGTGAACTTTTTAATTATAAACGGGGCGGTTTTAGTACCTACATATAACGATCCAAACGATAATCTTGCTTTAGAGATATTCCAAAAAAGTTTTCCAAATTATGATATAATCGGTATAGATTGCTCAAAGATAATACGTCAACATGGGAGTTTACATTGTTTAACTATGCATTACCCCAAAGATGCGGATAGATTTTTAAAATAAGGAGTAGCCTTGGTAAAAGTAGCACTTATTCAACAGATGTTTTACGGCTCAAAAGAGGAGACTGTAAAAGAAACCACCAAGATGATAAAAGAAGCGGCTGAAAATAAAGCAAAACTTGTTGTCTTACAAGAGCTTCACCAAAGTGAATATTTTTGTCAAAGTGAGAATGTTGATTTCTTTGATTATGCCAACGACTATGAAAAAGATATAGAGTATTGGTCAGATGTAGCTAAAGATAACGGTGTGGTTCTTGTAACATCACTCTTTGAGAAAAGAAGCGCAGGGCTTTATCACAATACTGCATATGTGTTTGAAACAGATGGAAGCATAGCTGGAAAATATAGAAAGATGCATATCCCTGATGATCCTGGTTTTTATGAGAAGTTTTATTTCACACCAGGTGATCTTGGATTTGAGCCTATAGATACATCGCTTGGAAGACTTGGTGTTTTAGTGTGCTGGGATCAATGGTACCCTGAAGCGGCTCGTCTTATGGCGTTAAAGGGTGCAGAGATGCTTATATACCCTACGGCAATCGGTTGGTTCGATAAAGACAGCAAAGCTGAAAAAGATCGCCAGTTAAACGCTTGGATAACGATACAGCGCTCTCACGCAGTTGCAAACGGTATCCCCGTAATATCGGTAAACCGTGTAGGTTTTGAAGCTGATCATTCAGGTATGATAGATGGTATTAGATTTTGGGGTAACTCTTTTGTATGTGGTCCTCAAGGTGATATGATAGTAAGGGCAGAGCATCAAAATGAAGAGATATTGTATGCCAATATAAACCTAAAAAAAGGTGAGAATGTAAGGCGTTGGTGGCCTTTTTTACGTGATAGAAGAATAGAGAACTATGAAGGACTTACAAAAAGGTACCTAGACTAGTTACTTAAGCTTTATTTTACTAGAGTTTAAGTAAAATTCGCTTCCACTTTTTATAAGTGAGATAATTATACCAATCAGGAGGTCATTATGGCTTTAGATGCGGAAGTAAAATCAGAGATTATTTCTAAATTCAAAAGAGACGACAAAGATACAGGTTCTCCAGAGGTGCAAATCGCACTTTTAACTGAGCAAATCAAAGTGTTAACAGAGCACTTAAAAAGTAATCACAAAGATCACTCATCAAGACTTGGTCTTTTAAAGATGGTAGGTAAAAGAAAAAGACTTCTTAGCTACCTTAAAAAAACAGATTATAACAAGTTTACAGAGTTAACTTCAACTCTAGGTATCAGAGCTAAGTAAGTTTAGTTTTGATCTATTAAAAGGCTAAGCTTCTAGGGGCTTAGCCTTTTTTTGTGATATTTTTTTCTCTATCAATCTAATAACCACCATACCGATAAGCACCTCTAATATTGAAGCCAAGATAAAAGCGTAGTAGTGGAATTGATCTATACTTCTATTGTGAAATGCTAAGGTTGCAACCGCGATCAATAGGGTTAAAGGCATTGAGTGTGAAAGCCCAAAAAGTATAGTTTTAAGAATCCCCCCAAGCTCTTTTATAAATAAAAGTGAGGAGATAAGTCTAATCACTATCATACTAAATGTGATCCAAACGGCAGTAAATATCAAACCGTTTATCATAATAGAATCAAGATCAAATGAAGCACCTATAGATATAAAGAAAATAGGTACCAGCCAACCAAAACCAAAATGCTCTAGTTTACTAGGTAGCTCTTTTTTATCCTCAAAGAAAGTTCTAATAAAAACTCCCGCAACGAATGCTCCAAAAGCAACTTCAAGATTTAGATAAAGCATAAGTGCGATCATTAAAAAGAATGTTGTCATAGAAAGACGTATATCTTGTTCTGTGTGGTCATATTTAGGCATTAGTTTTTGTCTAATCTCAGGGTACCACCAAACAAGATTATGGAAGAACTTATAAACTACTGCTAAGCCTATAAATACAAATACTAAGATCAGAAGTGTTTTATAAAACTCTGGCGTTATACCAAATTCCATCTTTGCACTCACGATTGTAAGAACCGTGATAGAAACTATCTCACCTATAAGCCCAACAGTGATTGATAATTCTATCCAAGGCTGCTCACCATACTCTTTTTTAAGTGCGGCAAGAAGACCTATAGAGATAAGAGGCATTATCACTATAAATATCTTTCCAAGATCAAAATAAAGCGCTATAGCAGTTGATAATACATAAAGTAGTATTACGTATAAAGAGCCTTTTTTTAACAGTTCTTTAGGTATCTTAAAAAGCTTTCTAAGATCAACCTCAAGTCCAGCAAGAAACATTAAATATAAAAATCCAAGCTCAGCAACCAGTTCAAATATATGGTTATGGTGTAGCAAATGGAAAAAAGCTGCGATTGATCCTAAAACGATCTCAATAGGTATAGTTGGTATATGTGTTTTTTTTGATATAAGGGGTGATATAAATATAATTATAGAGATAACGATAATAATAGATATATCACTGCTCATATAAAACTCCTATCTAGCGCAATCAGAAGCTATTTCGTAGCCTAAACTCTCTATAGCTTCGATATCATCTTTTGCGCCTTTTCCTGCTGTTGTAAGATAATCACCTACAACTATAGCGTTTGCACCGTGTTTAAATACATCGTATTGCTCATCACCGAAAGTTATCTCACGCCCACCTGCTATCATTATCATTGCATTTGGATTTAACTCTCTCATTTTCTCTATAAGTTTAAACGCTTCATCTTTAACTATCGTTTGATCTGTTAGAGGTAAGGCTTTATTTGGATGGAAAAAGTTTACAGGGATACTCATAGGTTCTAAGCTGGCAATTGAGCTTATTAAAGATGCTCTATTGGCTTTACTCTCACCCATACCAAATATTCCACCCGTACAAAGATTTAAGCCAACGCTTTTAGCATTTAAACATGTTTGGTATCTCTCATCCCAGCTATGCGTTGTACAGATACTAGGATAATACTCTTTTGCTGTTTCTAGGTTATGGTTATAGTTATCAATTCCGTGTTTTTTTAGCTCTTTTAACTGCTCAACCGTAGCTGTTCCATTGCAAGCAATCAAGCTAAGCTCAGGTACCTCTTTTTTTACAGCCGCGGCGTTTTTGCAAACAAACTCCAGTTTTTTATCATCAAGCCCTTTGCCTGCAGTTACCAAACAAAAACCGACAGCTTTATTTGCTTTTGCTGCGTGAGCCTCTTTTATTATCTGCTCAGTACTTTTATTTTTATATCTTTGTATATCTGCTTTGTATCTAACGCTTTGTGTACAAAACTTACAATCTTCGTTGCAAGTACCGCTTTGTATGTTTGCTATAGCGCATAAATATATTTTATTGTTTATCATATTCAAAATTTTTTACTTCCCATTTATTTGAGTTTATATCTTTATAATAGTAAGAGATTATATACTTATTTTGATTAATCTCTAGCAAGGCACACTCTATCAAAGGTTTTTTTCTAGCGCAGGTTTCTCCAGGATTTATAAACAGTGTATTGTTTATAAATTCCACTTTAAAAGTGTGTGTATGCCCCGATATAACTATATCGGTATCACCGCTAAGGTAATATGGCAGGTGCATAAGTTTAAAGGTGTGATCTTTTATCTTAAAATAGTATGGCTCTTTTTTTATATTGTATTTTGACGCTACACCTATAATGGGCATATCGTTATTTCCAAATACGCATACGTAAGGTAGATTTGAGTCTTGAAGTGTTTTTAGGTTCTCTTCTACACATATATCACCTGCATGGATCAAGTATGATGCTTCTTGTTCTTTTAAAAGCTTGATCACATCGTTTTGATACGATGTTTTAAGGTGAGAGTCCGATAATATACCTATTTTCATAGTTATTTACAGATTCTATCGAACTCTAATCTTGCTAAATCTTTTTTTGTGGTGCTTTGGGTTATATTCTTATAGATATCTTTAAATATAGTATTTAGATCTTTATTTGTTTTAAAAGGACCTATAAGCAAGAAGTTACCCGTAACATCACTACATTTAGATATCTTTACTTCAAATTTTTCAAGATTTGGTTTTATAGAGTTTAGCACGGTTTCATCTTCATTGACTTGGATGAACTTTAAGAGATCGTAAGGGTTTTGAGCAGCTTTTCTTTTCTCTTCCTCTAAACGTTTTTGTTCCTCTTCAAGCCTTTTCTTTTCCTCTTGTGCTTTTTTAAGCTCCTCTTGTTTTCTCTTCTCTTCGGCTAATCTTTTCTCTTCCTCTTTTTTTTGCTCTTCAAGAAGTAGGTTATCAATCTGCTCAGAGCTTATCTTTGCATTTTTCTCAAGTAGTTTTTGCTGCTCTTCCTCTTTTGTACCTATTATCTCGTATTTTGTAAGGATTCTAAGTTTGGAGTTTAGTCTATCGATATTTATATCTTTATCTGAGAAAATATATTTTTCAGGCTCTTTGGTTTGGTTTAAATCCTGCCCTTGTACTGCTACTGGTTGTGTCGGTTCATCGGGATCAAATGCACCAAACCAATACAATATTAGTCCAAAGAGGAAAATCCCGCCAAGAACACCGACAGCTAGCATTAAAATCTTTTGAAGTTTAGATTGTTTTTGTTGTACGGTATGATCTTCATCATCACTATAGTCATCATCGTCTATATCATCAAGAGTATCAGTGAGTGATTTTGCTGTTTCCATAGAGGTATCTACAGGAGTATCTTCACTTTGCTCCTCTTTAGCTTCACTTTGTTCAGACTCTTTCTCATCTTGTTCTTCTGGCGTATCTTGAGTATCAATATCCTCTTTAGATTCCTCTTCTTGATCTGTTTCTTTAGGAGTTTCCTCGTCTTCAGGTGTATCTAGAGCCTCTTCTTCTATTAAACCGTCAATTGAGTTTTCAGTCTCTTCTACGGTTTCGTTTTCGGGTGCGGCTTCGTTTTCGTCTTTAATATCTTCTGCCATTATGACCCTTTTTTATCTTCTTCTTTATTTTTTTGTCTTGCAAGTTTTTGCTTTTCAAGTATAGCTTCTCTATTTTTTTGGTAATACTCTTTTCTATACTTCTTTAGATCCTCTTTTTTCTTCTCTCTATATGCTTTATCGTAAGCAAGTCTTTTATCTTTGTTCTCTTGGTAGTATTCTTGTTTTCTTTGTCTATACTCTTGGATCTTAGCTACGATTATATCTTTTCTATCATCGACATGGGCTTTTTGTGCACGAGCTATCTCTTTAAATTTGGCTGCAAAGTCTACACCGTGAGAAAACTCTTTGGCGTAGTCTATAGCTTTTGGAGAGCTTTTAGCCTCTTTGGCTTGGTTTTCCATCTTCTTTTTAAGATAGTATTCTCTCTTCTTCTTTTTATGTGCTTTAAGGTTTTCTTCTCTTCGTTTTTTTAGTTCTTCTAAATCCATAATTTAAAAGCTTAATAATTACCTTTTTAATCTATTAACGATATCAAGCATCTCATCGGTCGTACTGATCGATTTAGAGTTTGCTTCATATGCACGTTGAGCAGTGATAAGGTCAACCATCTCACTTACAAGTTTAACGTTTGAGGATTCAAGCATCCCTTGTCTTAAACTACCTAGTCCGTCGATACCTGGATTTCCCTCTATCGGGTCACCAGATGTAGCTGATGCTTGGTATATTGAGTTTCCATAAGGGGAAAGCCCCGCAGGGTTTATAAAGTCTGTGATCGTAAGCTGTCCAAGGTTTACAGGCTGCCCAGTTCCGGCATCTGTTCCAGCGATTGTACCATCTTCACCTATCGATACGTTTATTACGTTGTTTGGTATAACTACCTCAGGGTTTACTTTATACCCTTGACCGTTAACTATACCACCCTCGGCATCAAGTTTAAACGATCCATTTCTAGTGTAACCTATCTCTCCGTTAGGTAGAGTTACAGAGAAGAACCCTTTACCCTCAATAGCAATATCTAAAGGATTACCCGTCTCTTTCATATTACCTTGAAGAAAATTCTTTTGAACTCCAGATACCCTTACACCAAGTCCTACATCTATCCCCGTAGGGTTTGTAGTGATCTCAGAGGTTGCACCTCCAGTGTAGTTTAGAGCTTCATACATAAGGTCTTGGAACTCTGCTCTATCTTTTTTAAACGCCGTCGTATTTACGTTTGCGATGTTGTTAGATGTAACATCGATCTGATGCTGTTGTGCATTCATACCAGTTGAAGCAGTGTATAAGCCTCTTATCATTATGAGCCCTTTTTATAGTAAAATATACTAGATTATAGTTAAAGAATATTTAATATTAGATTAAATTTATATTTCTAGAAGATTTTAAATATTGTAAATAGTAATAAATTAATAACTTTATATTTAAGATTCTATTCATACGAAATTAAATATAATATTCCAAAGAACAAAATATATTATACAAGGGAAGAGAAATGAAAATTTTGATTGTTGATGATAGCTCTACAATGAGAAGAATTATCGGAAATGTTGTAATGCAGCTAGGTCATGCAAAAGAGGATTTCGATGAGGCTGAAGACGGTGTTGCCGCTTGGAAACTACTAGAAACTAAACAGTACGATATTGTATTAACCGATTGGAACATGCCAAATATGAACGGTCTGGATCTGGTCAAAAAGATCAGAGGCGGAGGTGCCCACCAAAAAACTCCAATTATTATGATCACCACGGAAGGTGGTAAGGGTGAAGTTATTACAGCCCTTAAAGCAGGGGTAAACAACTATATTGTTAAGCCTTTTAGTGCGGATGTTTTAAAAGAGAAATTGGATGGAGTATTGGGTAAAAAATAGATTTTGCCGTTTAAATTAAAGGTATTGACATGAGTATGAGCCAAGAAGAGATAGAAGCTTTGATGAACGGTTTGGATGAACCGGCTCCAGCTGAAGAGGAATCTGTCCAAGAAGAGGAAGCGCAAGAAGAATCTACGGAGATGAGCGCAGATGATATTGAAAATTTAATAGCAGAAACACAAACTGCAACAGAAGAGGAACCTTCGCAAGAAGAGGTTTCTGCTGAAGAACCTGCACAAGAGCCTGAGGTAACAGAAGCTAGCGGTAATGAAGAGAACGATATAGATGATCTTTTAGCACAGCTTGACGTACCTGCCGAAGAGGAGACAGCTTCTGAAGAGAGTGCTCCTGTTGAAGAAACGGCAGCAGAACTTGAAGATATACCTATGCCTGAAGTTGAAGAGACTCCAAGTGCGCAAGAGGATAGTGCTTCTGAATCTGAAGATGTAGATACTTCTGATATAGATGCTCTTTTGGCAGGGATTGACGGTATAAGTGATGATGAAGCTTCATCTTCAGACTATGATCTACCTGAATCAAAAGATGATGATGATACAAATGAAGCCCTTGCTCGCGCTTGGACTAACGACCAGGTTGATAAAGGGGTTTTCCCTTCCCCTGTAGAGCCTGATACAAAAGTTGTAGGGCAGTTAAGTCAGGTAGCAAAAGATAGTGAAGATAAAGCGGGACAGATCTTTGACGTACTTAGTTTGATATTGGATGAGAACAATGAGATACAAAAGAACTCTAAAGCTGCAGATGAATTCGTAGATGGTCAGATAAAGCTTTTAGCAACACTAACTCAAAAGTTTCCAAATATCGCAGTGTTTAAAGAGCAGCTTGATATAGCTACATCACTGCAAGGTAGAGGGAAAGACTCTTGCGATAGAATAGATAATATGAATATGAAAATATTTGAAGCCATGGAGCAGATGCAGTTCTTTGATATCAATAGACAAAAGATCGAAAGAGTTATGTCTGTTATCAAAAAACTTTCAAACTATCTTAACAATCTTTTTGAGGATACAGAAGGGTATAACGATGTACAGATCGCAAAACATATCCACGGGGATTCAACTGAGTCTGTAGTTGATGATCAAGATCTTGAAGCGTTGATCGCAGAGTTTAATAAGTAAAGGGAAAAAATGAACCAAGGAACCTATCCACTTTCTGCAGCTATGGTTAACCAGCTGAACCGTGTTGATACTATTGCTAACAATCTAGCAAATGCAAATACTAACGGTTTTAAACAAGAGGGTTTAAGTGAGGGTTCTTTTAATGCTTATTTAGAAAGAGCGAATGAAAAAAGAAAAACCCCTACCAAAGAGGAAGAGGTATTTAATAAAGTTCCTAAGATCGATAATAAATTTATAAACGGTCAGGTTGGTTCAGTGGTTCCAACGGGAAATGAGCTTGATTTTGCTATAACCGATCCAAAGGCTTTCTTTAAAGTGCAAGATCAAAACGGAAATATACTTTTAACTCGTGACGGTTCTTTTAAAGTATTAGATGGTATGATTGTAACTCAAAATGGGTTTAGGGTTTTAAACGGGAATGATCAACCAATTATTGCAGAAGAGGGTTTTGCTCAAAACATAGCTTTAGAGAAGACCGATTATACTAACCTTGATAAGATTGGGAACAATAATTATAAGGTAAAAGATCAAGATAAACTTACAACTGAATTTGATAATGAGGGATTACTTGCTCAGGGTTCATTGGAAAAGAGTAACGTAAATAGCGTTGAAGCTATGGTTGCACTTATTGATGCACACAGAAGATTTGAGCAGTCTCAAAGAGCTGTGATGGGGATAGATGAGACAAATTCTAAGCTAATAGATAAAGTGGGGAGTGTTAGATAATAGATGGAAGCTAGCAATGTAAGCGGATTACTTTATAAGCAGTTAGGCTATCGAGGCGACAAGCAAAAAGTAATATCAGGTAATATTGCTAATATAAATACTCCGGGATACAAAGCAAAAGAGCTAGTTTTTGAAAATGAACTTCAAAAAGCCAGCGATGCTTCAAAATCAAGACTAGATCTTGCAACAACACATCCGTCACATATCAAACATCATAAAAGCGAAAGCGTAAGTCAAAGCAATCAGCCAAGATTAGTGGAGAAAAAAGGTTTACAAGAACAAAATGACGGTAACAACGTAAACTTAGATCAAGAGATGAGTGAAATGGCTAAAAACAACGTGATGTTCAATGCTATACAATCTTCAATAAAAAAAGATGCAAACTGGTTTAGATCGGTTATAGAATCATCAAGCAAAAATTAAGATAGGATTTTTTAAATAAATGGGTCAACTAATAGAGTTTATTAATAAATTAAATGCTTCACAAAGGGCAGTGATAATCGGCGGTTTTTCACTGCTCTTTGTTTTTTTAGTTGGTCTTTTGATATATTCTAGTATTAAAGCGCAAGATGAGAAACTAAACTATACGATAGCCTCAAATCTTACAAAAGCACAAGTTATGCAAGCATCAGCTGAGCTTGAAGCTTCAGGTGTTCCGTTTGCGGTTATGGGGAGCGGAAATAACCTTTTACTGAAAACAAATAAAGAGTTTATCAATATTGCAAAGATCAAACTTGTTACAAGTGAAGCGGCAACAAATAAACATACGGGTTGGGAGATATTTGAAAAAAGTTCACTTGGAACTACCAACTTTGAAAATAGAGTTAAATATCTGCGTGCTTTAGAGGGTGAACTTTCCCGTTCTTTAGAATCCTTATCTGGAATCCTTAGAGCAAGTGTAAAGATAGCAATACCTAAGGACTCTATCTTTACACAAAGAAAAACACTCCCTTCAGCCTCAGCAGTTCTTACAATGAAACCTGGAGTTTTTTTAACTCAAAAGCAAATTGACGGTATTAAGAACTTTATAGCTTCTGCGGTTCCAAAGCTTACAAGTGAAAATATTAAACTGATAGATCAAGACGGAACTCTTTTAGAACAGTCAAGAGATGATATCGATAATACTAAATTTAGTATGCAAGACAAATATAAAGAGAAGGTTGAAAGAGATTTTGAAAATAAGATCATAGCCTTGCTTGAACCTTTTGTGGGAGCTGAGAGAGTTGTTGCAAAAGTATCTGTTGTACTTGATTTTACAAGAAAAGAGATACAGCGTGAGATATTTGATCCAGAAGGGACTATTAGAAGTGCCGAAACTACGGAAGTTGAAAATCAAAGTGAAACATCTGATAGTGAGAACGGCGGAGTTCCGGGTGTTCAAAGCAATATCCAAAACCCTGATCAAGGTACTCAAGGGGGAACAAAAACCCAAAGTAGAAATAGTGAAAATAAAACTATAACAAACTATGAGATATCAAAAACCGTTGAGAACCAAAAAGATGCTGGGTATGCAAGTATTAGAAGAATAAGTGCGGCAGTTACTTTTGATAATACGGTATTAAAAGATGTTGAGAATAGAGATGAGTTTATCGCTTCATTAAAAAAGGTGGTAGAGGATTCTTTAGGTTTTGATGAAAGAAGAGGGGATTCCGTAACGGTACAAGATTTTAAATTTGTAGGATTTAGCGGAGGCAAGATATTAAAAGATGGTGTTTTAGTTGATGCTAACGGTACTATGGTATCGGATAACTCAACCGATACTGTAGCTATGGTTAAATCGATAATGCGTGATTTTAGCGAATATATCCAATACCTTATAGCGGCGATCTTATTATATGTATTTTACAAAAAATTTATCGTTAACCACGAAGTTGTTATAATAGGTGATAGAAGGGTTGATGGAGACGGTAATGCTCTTGATGAGGATGGTAATCCAATACTTGATAGTTTAATGTCAGATTATGAACATGAGTTTGATACCTCCACCGCCTATGGCAGGCTTAAGGCAAAGGTAAAGAGTCAGATACTAAATAATATTGAAGGGCTTAATGAAGAGGAAGCTGCTAAATACGAGATATTAATCGAAGAGCTTGATAAACAGATAAATAAAAACCCTGAAGATATTGCAAAAATGATAGAGCTGCTTTTAACAGAGGGTAATAAGCATCATACACCGAAGAAAAAGGACGGTAAGAAATAATGGCTGAAGCTATAGATGAAGGACACGAACTACTTAAAGGTATGCCTATGCTTGATAAGGTTGCTCATTTTTGCATCCTTATGGGTGAGACCGATACCGTTAAAATATTTCAACACCTTCCGACTGAACTAGTTGAAGAGGTATCAACTGCAATTACCTTAGTAAAATCTATAGATAGAGAAACTTCTTTGGCCATACTTGAAGAGTTTCACCTTTACTCAAAATCGCAAGGTTTTATTAGTGCAGGTGGTTATGATTATGCAAAAGATCTTTTATATAAATCTTTAGGTAAAACGGAAGCTGATGAGGTTCTTGCACGTCTTGCCAAGATACAGCTTGCACAACAGTCTTTTTCATATCTTGATAATATACCGCCAAAACAGCTTGCAGACTTTATTAAAGAGGAATCTCCTCAAACTATAGCCGTTGTACTTGCTCATATGGATCCTATGCAAGCAGGTGAAGTTTTAATGCAGCTTGAGGATGATATTAAAGTAAAAGTTACTATGCAGATAGCAACTATTAAAGATGTATCACCAAATGTTGTAAGAACTATATCTGTTGTACTTGAAAAGAAACTAGAATCTCTATTCTCATCTATTGTTGATGTGGGTGGTGTTAAGGTTGCAGCCGATATGCTTAATAAACTTGGGCCAAAAGCACAAGAGATACTTAAGAACGTAAACGGTATCGATACCGCTCTTGCAACTAAGATAAAAGAGAATATGTTCGTATTCGAAGATCTTGTTGCTCTAGATCAAGAGTATATTATGAAGATTATGCAAAATGTTGAAACAACGGATGTGGCAGTTGCATTAAAAAATGCAGATCAAGAATCAATGGATAAGATCACATCAGCAATGTCTCAAAGAGCGCGTGATAGATTTAAAGAAGAGTTTGAGATGTTAACGAAAGTTAAGATCAAAGATATCGAAGCAGCACAAAGAAAGATGCTTGACGCGGCACAAAAACTTATCGATGAGGGTGTTATCGAAAGGGATATGGAATAATGTTGTATAATACAATAAAAAGGGTGTAAAATGGCATCTGGAAATAACGTATACTCATACTCTAAAGTTATAAGCTCAAAGCAAGAAGAAGAGCCGCAGCAAAACGGTGTTCAAAACTTTGAGCTTGGAACTTTCTCTTCAGGGGGGCAAGCTAGCCAGACACCTCAAATGAGAGAGGTAGCAAAACTAAACGACCAATCTATTAATGGAAATGTAGATCCCGTATTAATAGAGGTTCAAAAACTTGCTTCTCAAATGGCACAGATTCAACAAAAAGTGGTCAATATAGAAAACAACGGTGTAAGCGGCAGGGATCTTGATAGACAGGTTGTTGAGGCTATTAAGGATCTAAAACATTATGCTACATTTTTTGAGCAGGCAACATTTCAGATACAAACAAGAATATTAGATACATCTGTAAAGATAGCACAAAAAATAATAGATATTGAGATTGGTGAGAATAGTGCAAAGATAGCAAAAGAGACCATCAATAACCTTTTAACAAAAATAAAAACAGCTTCAAAGATCACTATACATCTAAATCCAAAAGATTATGCGATACTAAAAAACGAACTGCAGTTTGAGTCTTATATTGATATCCAAGAGGATGCAAATGTTACAGCAGGTGGAGTTGTGATTGCAAGTGATCTTGGAAACTATGATGGAAGTATCGAAGCTAAAGTTAGTTCAATGCTTGAACATTTAAGTTTATGATGATAAAATTTTGACAATAGGGGTGTTTAATGATAGATATTACCGATAGAGATTACGATCTTTTAGTAGATACCGAGATCATTGTTGAAGTTATGCTGGGTTCGGCACATATCTCTTTACAAAAGTTCTTGAACTTAAGTGAGGGTGATATAATCTCTTTAGATAAAGAAGCCGGAGGCGGTGGAGATATCTATGTAAACTCACGTATTATCGGGACGGGAGATATTATAGTTATAGATGAAAAGATAGCTGCTCGTGTGCAAGATACAATGGATTCTGATAATGTCGTACGATACTTTTTTGAAGAAAAAATGGCTTAGGATTGTGTAAATGGATAGTTTTTTATTAATAGCCGTTTTCGGTGTTTTGTCATTATATTTCTTTTCAAGTTCAACTGTATATAAATCTTTATATAAAAAGGTTAATGAAGAGAAAAATATAGTTGAGTCAAAACAAAATGAACTTGAAAAAATGATAGAGCGTTACGACAAACAAGTAAAGGGATCGGTTAAAGCTATGAACGATGTTCAATCAGCATTGGATGTAGCAAGGGAAGATCTTCAAGAAGCAAGGATCGAAATAGCCGATCTTAGACATAAAAACGGTATTTTACAATCAAGAAACGATGAGCTTTACGCTCAGGTTAACGCAATAATGTAAGATATGAAAAAACTCTCTTTCTCTCTTTTTTATCTTTTAATCTTTACGGCGTTTCTTAACGCCGCTGATACAAAATCAGTACTTGATTCTCAGCCTGAGATACTTTTTAACTACGATACTATAAAGCAAAAACAAGAGAGACTTAAACTTAAAGTTGATTTCAATAAAGCCGTACTTTTGTTAGAACAGGGTGAATACTACGATGCCATAGAGCTTTTTAAAAAAACCAGAGAGGTTTTAAAAGTACCTTCTATCTTAAATCTTGGAGTGGCACACTATAAGTTGATGGAGATGGAGAAAGATAAGAGCTCTCAAAGGTATAAAAAACTAAAAAGAAACGTACTTATATATTTTGGGGAAGTGTATAATATTAAAGAGGCGGCATATAGCCACACTTACGCTTTTATGAGCTCTGCGTTTTATCTTTATATGGTAACTAAAGATGATAAATATCTAAAAGAGATAGTAGTAGCATCTAAAAAACCGAAAGTCTTGGATGAGCATGCTAAAGGCTTGGTAGTAGATACATATATTAAACTTAAACAATATGATGATGCCTTAGACGTACTAAATAGTATGATGTACCCTTCAGAGCTTAAAACGGCACTTTTATATATGAAAACAAGACAGTTAGAAAGAGCAAGGGTTTCACTTGAAAAAGCTTTTGAAAATACTGTAAATCAAAACACTTCAAATAAGATATTATGGTTTATGCTATTTAGAGCTTTAAAAGCTAATAACCTTGATGAGCTTCAAGAAACAATAGATAAGATCATAGATAAAAAAAGGGTTTTTAGATCAAATAAAGAGCTGCCTTTAAAGATATTTTTCAATAGAGATAAGTTTACTCCGCAAGAGCATTTAGAGATGGTCACTAAATTTAACTTTGATAAAAAAGTTGAGTTTTTGTTCTATTTTAGTCCTTTTATCTTTTCCGATAATGATGAGGTTTTTTACGATTCTTCAAAAGGGTTTATCTTTAAAGATGAGGATAATCTAGCCTCTTTACAAGATATGGTGGATTATAATAACCAGTTTATAAAACTTATCAAAGAGGACCCTATAGTAAGGCGTTATGAGCTTGAGAAACTTTTAACAAAAGATACTAAATCGTATGTTTATTATAACCTTGGTCTTGCTTCTGCTCAAATAGGGGATTATCATAGTGCATATAAATATTTTATCCAAGCATATAAACTAAACCCTGGTAATAAAGTATACGGCGTAATGACTCTAATCGCAGCAAAAAAAGTTAAGATAAAAGTACCCCAAAGGGAGTATATAGAACAAAATATAATGTCAAGTAACGGTATGTATAAATATTTTGGGCAAAAGCTTTACAAGATGTTTATAGTTAATATTAAAGATAAAAAAGATCAAAAAACACAAGAGAAAAAGTATAAAAATGATATCTCTTTAAGGTATAGAAATACGGTGTTTTTTAAAGCTTTGGCTTTCTTAGATGAGATGGAAAAGGAAGAGGTCAAGATCGAGGGTAATAGGTTTTTTGAAGATCACGGAAAGGATCCTTTAGTGTATCTTTTAAAGCTTGTTCAAAAGCGAGAGAATGAAACCCAATACCAATATATAGCAAGAATTCAAAATGAGATACCTTTAAAGATAAACGATAACTTTCTTGATGGTTCACAAATAGTAACACAGTTCTATATCGAAGTGCTTCAAGGTGTTGGACTTTTACATAAGGCTGATCTAAATATCATCGGCTCTCAAAAGCCCTCATATCTAAGAACAAAAGCCTTAAATGAACTGTATCACGGTGATCCTGAGCTTACTATCAAGATTCTTAACTATCTAAAAGATAAGTATAAACTAGAGGATAAATATACTTTATATATGGAGGTAGCTGCATTTTTAGAGCTTGGAAAGTATAATGATGCCTTAGTTACTATCGAGCTTATTAGAGCTATTTTAAAAGATGAGGGAGCAAACTTTCTAATAGGTGTCCAGCTTTTACAAGATCTTAAACTAAAAAGTGCAAAGCTCTATTTTACAAACGAATATAACGACTCATTTTTAGACTTTCAACTTGAAAATTTCGACGATTATTTAGAATCGTTATAATCTACTTTTATAACAAATAATAGGTTTAAACTTCCCTATTTAACTATCTTTTTAAATTTTTTTTGGATATAATATATAACAATGTGATTTTATTGTATATATTGGTTTAAAGGAGGATGACATGGAATTAGGTAGATTAGCTGAGATGGAACAGGCTCAAGTCAATCATGTAGAGAAGATTGAAAAAGTTCAAAAGCTAGATGACCAGAGTCGGGTCAACTCGAATGAACAATATAAAAATGCAGCTCCACAGGCGGATGACGCAAATCCCCAAAATGAAGTTATTTTAGATAACGTAAGGTTTGGATACAACCTTAGATCTGAGGATTTCTTTGTAAAGGTAACAAGAGGCGATGCCGAATATAAGTTTCCGACTGATGAGATGATGAGAATAAAAGCACAAATGATGATTGAAGCAATGAATGCAGCAAAAAAGAATCAAGGTTAAATAGTTGGCATCAGATTTATCGAATATTTTTAAAGAGGAAATAGCAAACACTCTTGAGTCGCTTTTAGCAAAATCTACAACCGTAGGTGATGTTAAGCTTTTAGAGGATGTTCCGTATAGTTCAGAACAGTGTGTAAAAGTTGATGTTAAGATGGAGTTTTCAAATATATCTTCTGTCTTAAGTTTTTATATTCCTACTCACGCTGCTACTAAGTTTGAGTATTTTATGCTTGGGGGTATGGGTGATCTTAAAGAGCATATCGATGATGAGATAGCTGATGCTGTAAATGAGATAGTATCAAATATCTGCGGAAGCGTAGTGACTTCATCAAATGCTCAAGGTTTTACCGATCTTGGAAGCTCAAAATTTGAAGTTCAAGGTAGCGAGATAGTTGAATGCAGTACCTTGGATGGAAAAGCAAACTGTTTTAATTTTAATCTTGATATGGATGGGGAAGCTATAACCTTAGCGATAGCTTTTGATGAAAGTATCCTTCCATATATCTCTTCATTAAGGGGTGTTGAAGCTGCACCTGAGAGTGCAAGTGCTGCACCTACAGCATCTGGAGGTATCGCAAGTGAAACTGTAGCCCCAGCCCCTGCACATGGGGGTGAAAGCTCAGCCCTTTCTGCTCTTCTTGGTGAAAACGCCGTAGATAATCTAAAACTTCTTTTTGATATCAGACTTAGATTAAGTGTAAGACTAGGGACAAAGGTCTTCTTACTAAAAGATATCCTTAGATGGGATATAGGAGAGATCATAGAGCTTGATCAGATGGTAAACGAGCCTTTAGATATCTTAATAAATGGAGTTAAGATAGGTGAGGGTGAAGCTGTTATTGTTGAAGGAAAGTTCGGTATCAAAGTTAGAACTATCGGCAGTGACGAAGATAAAATAAATCAAATAAGTTTAGGAAAATAGTATGGATATTACTACAGCTGGAGGCGTAGCGGGTGGTTGGGCCCTTGTAGCACTAGCGATTATGCTGGGTGGTGTTGGTTTTGGGCCATATATAGATATCCCATCGGTTGTGATCGTATTTGGTGGTACTATAGCAGTTGTTACAGGACAATATGAGGGTAAAGATCTAAGCCGTGTCGGTAAGGCTTTAGGTGTTGCTTTTAATTCTGTAGAAGTTGAGCCTGTTGAGGAGCTTATCGAGAAGATCACTTTTTATGCTACAGAGATCAAAAAACACGGTGTTATGCATATTGAACAAAAGGTTTTAGAAGAAACTAACCCTTTCTTTAAAGAAGCATTCCAGCTTTTAGTTGACGGTACAAAAGCGGAGACTTTGGTACCTTTACTTGAAACAAAGCTAGAGCATACTGAAAAAAGACACGATGTTATGATTAGTCTTTTCGGTTCAGCAGGGGGTGTTGCTGGTTCTATGGGTATGATCGGTACACTTGTAGGTCTAGTTGCGATGCTTGCAAACCTTTCAGATCCTGCTTCTGTTGGACCAGCAATGGCGGTTGCCTTACTTACTACAATGTACGGTGCACTTACAGGTACTCTTTTTGCAGGACTTATAGAAAATAAGCTTTCTCAAAAAAATAAAGTTGAGGTTAATGCCTGCGAGATCATTATACTTGGTACTTCAATGATCGCAGAGGAAGCGGCAATAGGTGATATAAAAATGAAACTAAACGCTATTTTAGCGGAATCACCGGAATAATCAAAAGAGTTTAATAGATGGCGAAACAGAAATGTCCAGAATGTCCTAAGTGTTTACCAGGCTGGCTTGTACAGTTCGGTGACCTTATGTCACTTCTTCTTACATTCTTTATTCTTCTTTTATCTATGGCGGTTATGGACTCCGTTAAGGTTGAAGAGTATTTTGACCTATTTAAAAAATCTTTAGGTATTATAGATGATACTTCACAAGATATTAGAGAGCAAACAGATAAGCTTTCTAGTCAGCAAAGTAGAAATACCAGTGAAGATGCGGATGGTAGTGAAAGTGATGCAGATGCTATTGTTGAGCAGGTTGAAGAGGCTATGAGAGAGTTTACCGAAACAAGCGATAAAGAGTATACAGAGATCATGAACCTTATGAAAGGTAAAAACCAATTTACCCTTGATATACCGTCAGCTTTGATGTTCAACGACGGTGAATATGAGCTTACAAATAGGGGTGCAAAAAGGTTCTTGGCTAAGATAGCTAGGATCATAAGAACCATGCCTCAATCTTTTAATATAGAGGTTGGAGGACACACCGCTAGAAGTGCATATACAAGCAATAATATACCTAGAGATAACTGGGATGTATCGGCACTTAGATCTATTTCTGTTGTAAAAGAGCTTATTAGAAATAAGATCGATCCATCTATTTTAAAAGTTTCAGCTTACTCATCATATAGACCAAAAAGCAATAACCCAGCTGAGAATAGAAGAGTTGAGATAAAATTCGTAGTTGAAGATGGTCCGGATGATATCTTAAAAGAAGCAAATTTCTTTGATAAGTTTGAATTGGAGTAATTATGACACCAAATGTAGATATAGCAAACTTAAATAATGCAAGACTCGGAAACTCTTTAAAGAGTTATGAGAACCTAAACTCTAAGAATATAGAGGATAAAAAACTAAGAGAGGTATGTGATAGTTTTGAATCATTTTATCTACAGCAGCTACTTGACGTATCATTAAAAGGTACAGATGTAGCAGGAAAGGGTGTAGGTTCAGATATAGTAAAAGGGATGTACACTGAAGCAGTATCACAAAACTCAGGTGGAGCATTTGGTATTAGCGAGATGTTATATAAGTTTTTAAGCGAGAACAACAAAAAATGATTGATCATATTATCACTAGTATGCTTGATACGGCTTCAAAACTAAGAGAAGCGATAATATTAGATATTGAAGATGTGAAAAATGCCAACCACTCTAATCTATTGGAGAGAAACTCTTTAAAACAAGAGTGGATGATACTGATCTCAAAACAAAAACAAGAGTTAAACCAAGCTCTTGCAGATGCTATAAACTCTGGGGAAGATGTAAATATATATAGAGATAAGTTCAATTATCTTGAAGATAAACTGCGTGAACTTTACGAGCTAAACGGAAAACTTGCTTCAATTGTACTTCCTGTTAAAGAGATGTATAAAGAGATCGTAGAAGAGATAACACATAAAAGCGGCGGCTCAATAGTGGAGGTTAGAGCTTAATGAAAAAATTGATCATAGTTCTTGCATTATTATTAACAAATATATACGGTATGGAAAAGGTTTTGCTTACTAAGAAGAACCTGCAGTATAAAGAGATATTAAATAAAGATGACCTAATAGAAAAGAACACATATAAACCCCTTAGTAGAAACTGTATCCCCTTTACATTTGAGATGCTTGAAAAAGGTACTTTTATCACTCTTCACTATATAAGAAAAGGAAGTATTATCTGTACTAAAGATGTAGAAAGATATGTTAGAAGATCGGTAAAGTTTGACTTTGGAAGTTTTGAGATAGAAAAGGTTGGAGAGATCATTTTAGAAACAGACGATTATGTAAAGATAAAAAATAAAGACGGTAGAGTTGAAAAAATATATAAAGATGGACATGCTAGATGAAGATGTTGTCGTTCTTAGGTGAAACACCTACAATCGCACTTAGAAATGCACAAAAAGAGTGCGGTGAAGATGCAATAGTAATATCTACTAAGAAAATATCGGATCAAAAAGATGATGCGGTAAACATGTATGAGGTTATGGTCGCAATTGATTATGACGATAGTGATGAGGAAAAACTAAAAATACCTGTACAAAAGATCGAAACACCTAAAGTAAGAGATGAACAGCCCTCAGAAGCAAAAGAGAAGTTCTCCGCACAATTCTATGATTTTAAATCTGAGATATTGCGTATGCAAGAAGCGATCGCACAGGTACAAAAAACATTATGGGATCCAAAAAGCCAGCTTTTTGATCTAACGATTCCACCTGAATTTATAGATATCTATGCACTGTTTGAACAAAACGAATTTGATCAAGAGATGACCTATACTATTTTAAAAAAGACAATAGCGCAGCTTCCAGTAGCGTTTAAAACAAACCCTGCAAAAGTGAATGACTTTTTTAAACTGGTACTAAGACGTGTCATCCCTATAAAACATGAAACAATGTTAAAACCTCACCAAAGAAAGATAGTTATGCTAGTGGGTCCAACAGGTGTGGGTAAAACAACAAGTATCGCAAAGCTAGCAGCACGTTATGCATATAAGGTTGGTTCAAACTATACGGTTGGAGTTATCACCTTAGATTCCTTTAGAGTAGGAGCTATTGAACAATTACGAGCATACACGAATATTATGAGACTACCCTTAGAAGTCGTAAAGAAACCTGAAGAATTAGTTGAGGCTATTATTAGACTAAAAGATTGTAATTATATCTTTATAGACACAGCAGGGAGCAGCCAATACGATATAGATAAGATAGAACTTATCAATGAACATCTTGTAAAGGTTGATGAGATACCTATAGAGAAAACTTTGGTTCTTCCTGCAAATGTTAAACAAACCGATCTTCAAGAGATATATCTAAGCTATGCAAAACTCAATATAAATAACCTATTGTTCACTAAACTAGATGAAACAAGAAGTTTTGGAAATCTTATCTCTTTTGCCCATAAGATAAAAAAATCGATATGCTATTTCTCTGTAGGACAAAATGTACCAGATGACCTAATAGTTGCAAATCCGAACTATCTGATCGATTGTTTTATGAATAGAATGTGTGGAAAAAGATAGTGTACAATGATATATCCACACAAGCCCAAAAGCTTGTTGAACTAACTAAACAAGGCAGTTTAGATACAAAAACTAAACTTATTACGATCACATCTGGTAAAGGTGGTGTTGGAAAATCAACTTTTTGTGCAAATCTATCGTATATCTTAGCAAAAAAAAATCTTAAAGTTTGCGTCCTTGATGCCGATATAGGTTTGGCAAATATGCAGGTTTTATTTAATATAAGGCCAAGTTTTACGTTTTTTGATTATATAAACGGCAGTGCTTCTCTTGAACAGATCATCTTAGATACGGAGTATCAAAATCTAAGTTTAATAGCTGGTAAAAGCGGTTATCAATACGCCCAAGGAAATAACTCTTTAGTGTTTAATAGACTTGTGCGTGATATCTTACAAACAAATAGGTTCGATATACTTATTGTAGACACTGGAGCAGGGCTTAATGAGTATGTAAACGAGTTTTTAGATATATCTTCAAACATACTTGCATTAACCACAACAGATCCTAGTGCTTTAACCGATGTTTACGCGCTTATCAAGATGATAAGTAAAACAAAAACCGATCTTATGTTGTGTTTTAATCATACTAAAACTTATAAGATCGGAGAGACAATTACAAAATCCGTGCAAGATTTGGCTAAAAAGAATAGATTAAATGAAAATTTTATGGTAAAATATATAGGTAACGTGTCAAGTTCTCAAAATATTGCAACAACTGCAAGACTAAGAAAGCTTTTTGCAAAAGAGTTTCCGACGGAGAACGTGACAAAAGAGCTAGAGTTAATAAGCAGATCTATATTGGACAATTTAAAATGAAGGTAATCTCTAAGTGGTAGTTGAACGATTTTCACAAAACGTGATCAACAGCGGTATCTTTAGAATATTCATAGCTACCGGTTTCTTCGCTACACTTATATTCTTCGTAGTAAATGCAGATTACTATACCCCTTTAGAGATGATAGCAGGGGTAATGGGTGTAACTGTTGCACTAAAAGGTTTATCCAATGTGATGCTTGGCGTAATAGTCGCTTCGTTTAACCTAGACAATAAAGAGGAAGAGTTTAACTTCAAATTTAATAAAGAAAAGATCGATGTGATGCTCTCTGAACTAGCAGTTCAAGAAGCACAGGTTAAAGCTGTAGAGAGCAGCCAACAAGAGTAGGATAAAGAACAATGGAAGTAAATAATATATCGGGTATTCAAAGTCTTGGAAGTACCGAAAAAAGTGTAAATAACAATAACCTAAACTCAGGTGTCTCTTTTCAAGATATGTTAAAAGATGCAATGCACGACGTAAACAACCAACAGGTTCAAGCTTACGATGCAATGGAGAATATAGCAACTGGAAAAGTTGAAAATCTTCAAAAAGCTGTTCAGCAAATTGAAGAAGCTGATCTTAGCTTGAAACTTGCATTAGAGACAAAAAACAAAGCTATAGCTGCATATAAACAAGTTATGCAGATGCAGGTATAATCTTAAAAAGGGGATAGTATGGGTTTTTTCGATGGTTATGACGTAGCAACTTCGGGACTTGGAGCACAAAGAACTAGAATAAATACTGTAAGTGCAAATATTGCAAATGCTCAAACTACCCATACAAAAGAGGGTGGACCATATAAAAAGCAAAATGTTGTTTTTGAAGAGATGCTAGTTAATGAGCAAAATAAAACAAACAATAAGCAAAACCCAAATGCACCACAACCTACACCTTTAAGCGGAGTTAACGTAAAAGCTGTTATTGATGCAAAGGGTGAACCTGTAATGAAATATGAACCAAACCATCCCGATGCAAACAAAGATGGATATGTGGCATACCCAAATATCAACCCTGTAGTTGAGATGGTTGATCTAATTGAAGCTATGAGGTCTTATGAGGCTAACTTAGCTTCTTTTCAGACACATAAAGCGATAGACAATAAAACAATAGATATTTTAAAGGCGTAATAGATGAATGGAATTAACAACAATGTTTCAAACTCAAATTATAGTTCTTTAGGAAACAATACATCAAACTCTCAAAAAGAGGAAGAATCGATTTTTGATAAAGCTTTAGATTATGCTAAAAACTTTTTTAGTGATGAGGATGGTGAAGATAGTTCAAATAGTACTTCAAAATCGAGCACTTATGCAACAAGCGGCAACAATCTTGATAAAGCGTATCTAAACTCTAAGTTCACGGTTGAGAATACTTATACTTTAACTCCAGTAAAAAGAGAAGAAAGCCTAACTGAAAAATGGGCAAAAGAGAATGAGAGTGCAGAGTTAAAACAAAAAGATAAAGAGATAGCTAAACTTCAACAAACTATCTATAGCTTAAAAAGTAAAAATAAACTATTAGCAAAACATAATGCTCAGATCATAGAACAAACCCAAGCAGCACAAACTGTACAAACTCAAAACGGAGTACAAAATACTCAGCAAGACCAAAGCTCAGGTATACCTGCAAGCGGATCGGCAGAGCATATGACAGCCGAAGCTCAAAACGAAGCTCCTCAGGAACTTCCAACTCATACATCTATACCTAAAAAGGTTTTAGAGCAGCAGCAACAAGAGGTTGAAGCCTTAGCCGCTAACTCAAAAGTTGAAGCACCTGCTCCACAAAGTAATGTTGAAGATACAAAACCTAAGAAAATAAGCGACGAGGCAAAAGCATAATATGTCAGGCTTAGATACTCTTTTAGCATCACAAAGTGCAGAAGCAACTAAAGGCACTGAGGGTAAAAAAGGCTCTTCATCAACCGCAACCACACCTAAAGAGGGAGCATCACTATTTGATAGTATGCTTGCTCAGTTAAATACAAAAGGTAGTAGTGAGGTTAGTTTAGATGGAAGTGAGGGTGAGACTAAAACAGGCTTAAGCAAAGAGGGTACGGCTCAGCAAGGCGAAGCTAAGAGCCAAGCTAACGGCACGGCACAAAAAGGTGGTGTAAGTACTACAGCAGGTGCCACAACTCAGTCAAATTCAAATGGAACCCCTTCACTATTTGATAAAATGGTTGCCCAAACAAACCAACAAAATACACCAATAGATATTAATGCTGAAACCACTGCAAAAGTAGATGGTACACAACCGAATATTGCTGCAACTAAACAAAGCGGTGTTCAAACTTTAAGCACACCATCAACACAAAATCCAACAACGCAAGCGGCTACTAAACAAAGCAGTATTTCAAACTCTCAAAACCCAGGCACTAAAGTAGATATAAATGTTTCACGCGTATCGTCAGATATGAAAAGTGATAATATCTCTAAAGCTCAAAATACAAGCACTTATACAACTGCACCTCAAGAGATCGATGATGCAGCACTTGATGCTTTAGAAAGTAAAAATGCCCTTGGTAATAAGTCTAAAGATGGTTTAGCTCAAACTCAAAGTTCTACACCTACACAGACAGTTAAAACTTCAAAAAGTGATAATCCACAATCAGGATCGATCTCAAAAAATATCGATACACCGACGGTACAAAACGAGCAAAGTGTAAAACCTACGGATATAGCTTTAAACAACAAAGGCGATAACAATAATATAGCAAACACTACAAAACAAAACCTAAGCGCGCAAAATACAACATCAGACAATAGTATAAACACAAATACTAAACAGGCTCAACAGACACTAAACACTACAGCCAACACAGATGCTCAAACTGTAGCTACTCAAACAACTCCAAAAAAAGATGGGGTAGTTGATAATACTAAACAAAGCACTAAAACAGTTTCTACAGTAGGAACTGCAAATCTTGAGACAACAAAAAAACCCCAAACAGTTGAAGGGCAAAATGGTACTACTCAAAGTTTAAACCCTAAAGCACAAACAACAGATCAAGTAAAAGTTGAAAATAGTGTTCAAACTACACAACAAAATACTCAAAACCTAAACCCTAAAGTTTCAAGTGCAATACAGACAGATAGTGTAAAAAATGTTTCTGTAGATACAGCTTCACAAAATGTAAATAAAACTGATCCCTCTCAAACAATTGTACAAAATAGTGATACAACAAAGCCAAATACAAGTAATGCAGTCGAGGGTACAAACGATCAAGATAAAAAACTATCTTTAGCAGATAAACTGATCTCAACAGCTGCAGCTACTGCCCTTGCTGATAAAGCAACAAGTGATAAAGCTACGCTAAACGATACAAGAGATATTGGTACAAAACAAACTACACAGCAAAATACTCCAACTGCAGATATTAGCCCAAAACAAACAGCACAGATAAAAACTTCAAGTCCAAACGGTTTAGCTCAAACTCAAACAATATCTGCAAATGGTGTTGAAAGTATTGCAAGCGATAGCACAAGCACTATAGATAACGATGTAGAAAAAGCAGATATTAAAAATATTGAACAAAATATCACAGATAAGAAGATAGATAATAAAACTTTAGATACTAAGCAGGCTCTTGATAAACATCAGCTTATCCAAGGTGAAAAAGATCATATAGAAAAAGTTAGCTTGGCTGGCGGTGTTGCTGCTACTACTTTAAGTTCAAAGGACACAAGTGGCAGTGCAGGTACTACTGTTTCAAACCAAGAGCTTGCATCTCAACTTGCTACGATTAGAGATACTGCAAAAGAGGGTGTTGCTACAGTAAGTTCAAATGAAGTAAAAAATGCTTTAAAACACGATAATAAAGAGAGTACACAAGATACTAAAAAACAACAAAGCGGTAATACTCTTCTTGATAAAATGATGCAAGAGACTCAAAGTAGTACTGATACTGCAGATAGTGTTGATGATGGAACCTTAGGTACTAAAGATCATTTTGTACAAAAAGATCTCCCTTTATTTGCAACTTCGGCATATTTAAATGATCAGAAAAAAAGAAATGAGATCGCTAATATGATGAAAAAGAGCGAGGGTGTGAAAGAGGCACTTAATGCGAAGGGTGTAAGCGATATCAAAAAAAGTGCAGATACTTTAGGTCTTAATGCAGGTGAGACACAAGTGATCGAAGAGGCTGTACAAAAAGAGGAGTCAAGAGCTCACAATAACCGTGAAGATATGTTGAAAAGACTCGCTTTTGATAATAATGTAGGTAAAAAACTTCATAACAATACCCAACAGTTAAGAACAAATGAAACCATAGTAGCTCAAGCAGCTTCTTTAACAGACAACATAGAGGAAAAAGTTGTTGAGGTAGCGGTTTCAAATGAAGCGGCACAAACTATAGAGAATAGAATTATAGGTGCTAGACAAACTTTAAGATCTATGATGAGCGATATTGCTAGACAGATGGCACAAAACTATAGACCCCCTTTAACTGCATTTAGAATAAACCTTAACCCTGCAGGGCTTGGTAATATTGCCGTTATGTTAAAAGGTGAGCAAAGTAAAGGGATCAGTATCTCTTTAAATGTGTCAAACAGCAATACTCTTGACACAATGGTTGATAACCAAGCGGCACTTAGAGCTGCACTTACTAGAAACTTTGATACAGCAACAAACTTTGAGCTTAACTTCGGTATGCAGCAAGATAATAACTCAAACCAAAACCAAAACAATGAACAAGCAAATCAAAACAGCGGCACTTCAAGCGAAGCCGTACAAGTAAATAATACGACAAATCAAGAGGTAGAAGAAGTAACTGAACAAGTTAACTATATGTAGGGACGGCAATGGAGCAATTCCTACTACTTTTTGATACAAAAATACTTTACCCCTTTTTACTTCTTTTTGCCAGAGTGGTTTCATTTATGGCGTTTATGCCTATCTTTGGAGATAAAGCAGTATCACCCACTATCCGTATAGCCTTAGCGTTTTATTTTACTATCTTTTTATACCCTTTAGTGGAGTTAACGACAACAGTTACTGATGATACTTTTTTAGAAGCTTTGATAAGTGAGATAACCCTTGGACTTGTAGGCTCATTCTTGCTTCATGTAATATTTGCCGCAGTTAGTATTATCGGTGACCTTATAGGTTACGCAACTGCTTTATCTATGGCAAATATGTTTGATCCTGCAACGGGAACTCAGCAAAATATTGTGGGTAGATTTTTGTATATGATAATCATCGTCTTATATTTTGAGACGGGGATGTATGAGGTTACTTTGGTGATGCTGCAGATGAGCTTTGATTCTATAAACCTTGGCGGGTTTAATCTCTTTGCTTATGATGGTGTAAGCTATGCTATTGAGGAGGTGAAAAAGATGTTTGCTTTTGCTTTTTCATTTGCGTTTCCTCTTTTCTTTATAGGTTTTGTTCTAGATGTATATTATGGATACGGTACAAAGTCTATGCCTGCATTTTCACCTTTTGTTATCACCTTTCAGGTGAAGTTTATACTTATATTTGTTTTTATGCTTTTAGGGATGGAGATATTCGCTGAGAGCTTTAAAAACTATTTTATCTCTAAGTTTGGATAATAGATGGCTGAAGATCAAGAAGAAAAAACCGAAGAAGCCACCCCCAAAAAGGTCGAAGACTCCAAAAAGGAGGGTAATGTCCCCAAATCTATAGAATTTGTAGGGGCTGCGGTTTTATTTTTTGGTTCATTATATCTACTTTTTTTCTCTTCACATATGATGACATCTGTGGAGAAGATGATGAGATTTACCTATGGATTTATAGGTGAGGAGCTGGATAATTTAGCTCTCAATGTTATTATAAATACTATAATCTCAACCTTTATAAGTGCACTTATACCTTTTTTTATATTGGTGATCATCTTTGCTATTGCATTTAATCTTATGCAGTTTGGTTTTATATCTACTTCTATTAAGTTTAAAATAGAAAAGATCGATCCTATTAAAGGGATGGGGAACGTATTTAGTATGAGAAAGCTTCTTGAGGCTTTAAAACTATCTTTAAAACTAATAGTTATATTTACGGTTATGGTGATCATTTTTTATCTAGTAGGTGATGATATGCTTGCTATGATGGATATGAGTCTTTATGCATCTATTGACCTTATGATATATCTTACGGGGTACTTTATAGCAGCTATTATGTTGGTTATAATCCTTTTTGCGATCATAGATTTTTATTTTACAAGATACTACTATTTTAAACAGCTTCGTATGACAAAACAAGAGGTGAAGGATGAGTTTAAGAACTTAGAGGGGGATCCGCAGGTAAAAGCTAGGATTCGTCAAATACAACAGCAGATGTCGCGTCAGCGTATGATGAGCTCGGTTCCTGATGCAGATGTTGTTATTACAAACCCTACACACTACGCTGTAGCTATGAAATACGACTCTGAAAAAGATTCTGCACCAAAGGTTGTAGCAAAAGGTATAGATTTTATTGCTCAAAAGATAAAAGATCTAGCGCGTGAACATGATGTACCTATTATAGAGAATCCTGCTCTTGCACGTGCACTTTATGAACAGGTTGAGATAGATGAGGATCTACCTCAAGATTTCTATAAAACACTAGCAGAGATCTTTAGTTATATCTATGAATTAAAGTCAAATAGAAGATAAAAATATATGTCAAATTTTTATAACAATTGTGATAGAATACCGCTATGCAAGAGATAGTTAGACTAGAAAAACAGATCGATAAGATCGGACACGATTATGAGCTTTTAAAGTTTGAGAACGATGCCTTAAAAGCAAAGATAGTTGAGCTTAAAGAGAAAAATGAGCAGCTTGAGAGAAAGAATCAAGATATGCTTTTAGAGATTGACCGTGTTCTTAACGTATCTAATAGGATAACAAATGGATAATAGTATAACTTTTCATATAAGAAATGAAGCATATACAGTAAATCTAGGTGATGATATAGACGCACCTCTTCTAAGAAAAGAGCTTTTAAAGTTTTTAAACGAAGATCGAAATGTAGATACAAAAGATCTTCTTACGGCTTATATTAGAAAATCTCAAGAGTTGCTACAGTATAAAAAAGAGATATCAAGATTAAGCAGTAAACTTCCGGATGTTGACTAAAAAAAAAGCTTTTAGCGTTTTAGAGATAGTTTTTATAATAGTTATTATAGCTGTTATCTCAAGTATCGCAATCCCAAAACTATTTCAAAGTAAACTTCAAACCCATATAGTAAAAGCAAAAAGCGATATTGCATTGATAAGAAAAGCGATCAAAGATGATCTAAACTACCAAGTGATGCATCAGCTAAGCGATCAATATATAGAAAAACTAGACAATGCAATAGTTGATGATGAAGGCCGCGAACTTTTTAGCGGGGTTGATGATAGAGCTTTATTACAATACCCTTTGATCTCAACCGATACTATAAAAAATGAAGAGGGAAAATGGATCAAGCTAAGTGATAGTGAGTATAAGATCGTACTTGATAAACAAAGCGGCGTAATATTTAATTATGATAATGAAAAAGGAAGCTTTGAGTGTGATAAGGATAAAGAGTATTGTATGGAGCTTCTACAGTGAACTATTATGAGATAGCGGTTCTAAGATCACCTTTGAGTCCATTAACCTACCAAAGCTCTATTGAGCTAAGCCTTGGTGATATTGTTGAGATCACTTTACAAAATAGAAAAAAAATCCAATACGGTGTGGTGGTAAAAGAGGTTGAAAAACCAAGTTTTAAATGTAAAGATATAGTCTCAACTACGCAGCTTTTTTTAGATACTAGAATGCTTGAGACTGCAAAGTTTATCTCAACTTATTATGTATGTTCATTAGGGCATTCTTTAGCACTTTTTACCCCTTTTCAAAAAGATATAACAAAAGCTGAAGAGCTAGCTAAGATAGAATCTGATATCGAGCTTTCATCTGCTCAGCAAAAAGCTTATGAGTTTATATCTAAGCATGATGCTGCCTTACTATTTGCAAATACTGGAAGCGGAAAGACAGAGATATATATACAAGCTATGCTTAAGCAGATAGCTGATGAAAAGCAGTCTTTGTTTTTACTTCCAGAGATATCGCTAACTCCACAAATGGAGAAGCGTTTAAAAAAGGTTTTTGGCACTAGTATAGCTATTTGGCACTCCAAGGTTACAAAGAGTAAAAAAGAGAAGATAACAAAAGGGCTTCAAGACGGCTCCATAAAAGTGGTGGCAGGCGCTAGATCGGCACTATTTTTACCTTTTAAAGATCTTGGGTTAATAGTAGTGGATGAGGAGCATGATGAGTCTTATAAAAGTGAGCAGACACCAAGATATAATGCAAAAGATCTAAGTCTATTTATTGGAAAGAAATTTGGTATAAAAGTGCTACTAGGGAGTGCAACGCCATCTTTAGCTTCATACAATAAGATACCAAACTTTAGACTTAAAGAGACATTTTTTGATACAAAAAAACTATTTACTTTTGATGAGAGCAAACTTGGAATAAATGAGATTATAATAGATAAGATACGAGCAACAGTTGCAAACGGCAATCAAGTGATCATATTTTTGCCTACTCGTGCAAACTTTAAATACCAGGTGTGTTCAGACTGCGGAAAAGCTGTAGAGTGTCCGTATTGCTCCGTTAGTATGAGTTTACATAAAAACTCTTTAGCTCTAAAGTGTCACTACTGCGGATATACCCAAGCTATACCAAACCAGTGTCCAAGCTGTAAGATTGGTATCGTAAAGAACTTTAGAATAGGAACTGCAGAGGTTGAGGATCATTTGAAATTTACATTTAAAGATAAGATCGTAAAAAGGTTTGACCGTGATGAGATAAGCACGCAAAAGAAATTGGAGAGTATCTTAAAAGAGTTTAACGACGGTGAGGTTGATATCTTGGTGGGAACTCAAATGCTTAGTAAAGGGCACGATTATCATAATGTAAAGCTAGCCGTTATATTGGGTATTGATTCAGTTTTAAATATGTCAAACTTTAAAGCTAGAGAAAAAGCCTTATCTCTACTTTTACAAATTGCAGGTAGAAGTGGTAGAAACGGTATGGGTGAGGTGCTTATACAGTCTCAAAATAAAGAGTTCTTTGAAGAGTATTTGGATGATTATGAGAGGTTTATAAAAGATGAGCTGGAGTTTAGGCAAGGGATGTATCCCCCGTTTACAAGACTTGCAAAAGCAAGCTTTTCACACCAAAACGGTATAAAAGCAAAAGAGGAGATGGAGCGTTATTTTATGCATCTAAAAGATATAGAGGATATTCAGATCTTAAGTGCAGGGGAGGCTCATATTTTTAAAGTTGCAAATAAGTACAGATATGAGATACTATTTCGCTCAACGAACGTAAATAGACTAATAAACGTACTTCATTCTATAGATTCGCCACTAGTTACTATAGATATGGATACGAACTACTAAAGGGGATAGTATGGGTTTTACGCCAAGCTCCAAAGATGAGCTAAAAGCAAAAGTGCAAAATGGTAAATACTACGATATAGAGTATTTAGACAAAGATTATTTTAACGGCGACGAACTGGTAGAAAAAGCAAATTCAAAGGCTGTTGTAAATGATGATGAGATTATGTTCTTAGTTACCGATCCATACGGTATGGAAAAATTTATATCAAATGTGAGGTTAGTGTAGAGTTGCCTTTTATAGTAAAAAGATTAGATGCCCAAAAGGGGCAGAATGTTCAGATATTCCTTTATGAAACTCTTGGTTGTACAATGGCGTACGCTCAAAGATTGCTTGATAGAAAAAGGGTGTATGATGATAAGGGAAATATCTTACAAAAGGCTCAAAAGCTATCTTGTGAGTATGTAGAGTATGCAGTATTTGAGGGTGAGCATAGGGGTTTAGAGCCTTTATTTACTACAGATGATTTTGCGCTATTTGATAAACCAAGCGGTATGATAGTCCACCCTGCAACTAGGTTTACACCATATTGTTTACTAGATGAGGTGAAATACCATTTCGGTGAGGATGCGAATATCACACACCGTATAGATGGTGAGACTTCGGGACTTTTACTAATTTCTAGAGATAAATACTCAGAACAGGTTTTAAAGATAATGTGGGATGAGAAGGAGTTCACTAAAAAATATCTTGCTTTGGTAGAGGGTGAGATAAAAGATGAACTTACCATAGATAAACCTATAGGAAAAGCAGATAGTTTTATCCGTGTAAAGATGAAAGTAAGAGAGGATGGTAAACACTCAATTACAAAGATCAAACCTTTAAAATACAATAAACAAAAAGATCAAACCCTTTTAGAAGTAACACCAATAACAGGTCGTCAGCACCAAATACGTGTACATTTAGACTTTATAGGTCATAGGATAGTGGGTGATCCGATATACGGTGTAGAGGATTGGGTAAGTGATGATTATCTTGGGCGAAGATTAAGTGATGAGGATAGGGTTAAGCATACTGGAGCTATGCGTCTTTGGCTTCATGCAAACTATTTAGAGTTTAGATTCCACGATAGACTTTATAAGATATATTCAAAAAACAAAGAGATATATGAGCAACTATAAAATAGTAAAGAGTGAAGACGGCTCAAATACAATGTATTCAAAGCAGTACGATCAGCACTACCATAGTTTAAGGGATGGTGCGGTGAATGAGTCACTTTACAAGCATATAATCCCTGCGTTTGAACACCATAAAGATAAAGTTGAACTACGAATACTAGATATCTGTTTTGGACTAGGGTATAACACTTTTTCAACCATATATTATACAAAAAAAGAGGGCTTACAAAAAAAGCTTTCTTTCTTTTCCCCTGAGCTTGATAGTGAGCTTATAAGCAGTTTACAAGAGTTTGAATATCCAAAAGAGTTTGAGCTGATTAAATATATAATCGATGAGGTGATAGAGAAACATTATTATAAAGATGAAGATATAGAGATAGAACTATTTATAGGTGATGCTTTAGGGTATATAAAAAAGCTAAGTAATATCGATATAGTTTATCAAGATGCTTTTAGTTCTGATGTTAATAAAGAGCTTTGGACAAAAGATTATTTTTGTGATATTTTCTCACGTATGAATGCTAATGCAATAATCACCACATACTCAGTAGCAACACCTGTTAGACTTGGTATGTATGAAGCAGGCTTTTTTATTTATGAATATAGAAACGAAAAAACTAGAAGAGGAACAATTGCTTTTAAAACAAAGCAGGATATTGACGGCTTTGTAGATATGGAACTTAAGAAGCAAAGGAACCCAACGGCTTGTTATTTTTAGATTTACAATAAAATATGGTTATTTTTATAATAAATTTTAAAAATATATAGTAGAATTTTTACTATGGATGGATTAATATTTAAAGATATAGATTACAAAAAGAATAGTTTTCTATATATTCTTGTTGGCTTATTTATAATTGTCAATATCATTAGTATCTATGTTATAAATGCAAATGAAAATGAAAGAATCTCAAAAGCACTAGATACACACAAAGATAATCTGAAAAATCATTATCAGATCATTATGTACAATCAAAATATAGGTGCAGATGCTGCTTTTAAAACAACAATGGATATTAAAGGTGTTAAACAGATACTTACAAAAGCGCTGCATGCTAAAGATGAAGATGAAAAGAAACACTTAAGAGAAGAGTTTTATAAACTATTAGAGAAAAGATACGAGATCATGCAGATGAGAGGCGTATTACAGTTTCAGTTCGTATTTCCTGATTATACCTCTTTTATAAGAATGCATAAACCTTCAAAGTTTGGAGATGATCTTAGTAAAGTTAGAAAAGATTTTAAATTTGCTATCGATAATAAGGTTGTAATTAGAGGCTTTAGTCAAGGTAGAACTTCGCACGGTTTTAGAAACGTTTACCCTATATTTAACGATCAAAAAGAGTTCCTAGGTGTAGTAGAGATATCTTACGGAAGTGAGGTTTTACAAGAGAACCTAACAAAGATCAGTAAGATACATAGCCACTTTTTAGTATATAAACATGTATTTGATACTTTATCTTGGCAAAGAAATGATCTTATATTAAAATATATTCAAAGTGCAGAGCATAAAGATTTTATGATAGCAATGACCCCTATGCATAATAAAAAAACATGTATAGAGGATAATATAGAAAAACTAAAAGAGGTAAGGGGTGAAATAGATACTAATATCGAAAAAGGTAAAGCATTCTCCGTATACTTTAACTATAAAAATGAGGGTGTTACGGCACTAAGTTTTATCCCTGTAGAGTGTGTAGTAGATAAAAAGATCACAGCCTGGCTTGTCTCTTATCAAAAAGATGATTTTATAGAGGATACTGAAAATTTATCAAATCAACTTAGCTTTTTTATATTTTTTATCACTTTGGTTGTTTTTTATTTCCTATATAGATTAATAGATAGTAAAAATAGACTTGAGGCTACAAATGAGAATCTAACTGAATCTATAGAGAATTTCAATGAGCTTTTCAGCCTTACCCAAGAGTGTATAGTGATATCTGATCAGCAGTTAAATATCATAGAGGTAAATCAAGCAACAAAAGAGATGTTTAAACTTGATGATAACTATAAAGGTAGAAATCTAATAGAGTTCGTACCTGAAAACCAAAGAGAGCTTGCTAAAAAAGCATTTAGTCAAGAAAAGGCTGAACCTTATGAGATAAATCTTCAAAAATCTGACGGTGAGGTCTTCCCTGCTTTATCTGGTGGAGGAAACTTAATAAGAAACGGTACGATGTATAGATTAAGTACGGTTGTTGATCTTTCATCTTTGAAAAAACAGGAAAAACTACTTTTACAACAATCAAAGCTTGCTTCAATGGGTGAAATGATAGCAAATATTGCTCACCAATGGAGACAGCCACTATCAACTATCTCTACAGGTGCAACTGGTATAGAGCTTAAAAAAGAGCATGGAATACTTGATGATGAATATCTACTAAAAACATGTAAGATGATCAATACAAATGCACAGTATCTTTCAAGAACCATAGATGACTTTAGAAACTTTATAAAAGGTGATAGGGAGCTTACAAATTTTGATCTAAAAGAGAATGTTGAGAACTTTTTACATATTGTTGAAACTAGTATTAAAAACCATAAAATAGGTGTGGTGCTTGATCTAAATGAGGATATAACTATAAAAGCTTTCCCAAATGAGTTGATACAGTGTTATATGAATATCTTCAATAACTCAAAAGATGCATTAAAAGAGAAAGTTCCTGATAATAGATTTGTATTTATATCAACTTTAATTGAGAACGATAAAGCTAAGGTTATCTTTAGGGATAATGCAGGCGGTATAGATAGTGATGTGATAGATAGGATATTTGAACCTTATTTTACCACTAAGCATAAAAGTCAAGGTACTGGTCTAGGGCTTCATATGGTATATAGCATTATTGTTGATGGACTACATGGAAAAGTAAGTGCTTCAAATGTTAGCTATGAATATAAAGGTGTCAACTATAAAGGTGCAGAGTTTGTAGTTGAACTACCGCTAGTTTAATCTATACGATAATATTAAACTAACTTTTGTGTTTGTTTTAAGTATACCTCTTGGAGGCTGAATAGGGAAGCTTTTCTCTATCGCAAGACGAGCTGATTTATGAAATATCTTAAGTCCCTCAAGGATATCAAAAGAGATAAGCTCGCCCATAGGTGAGATCATAAACTGAACCTTTACATCATCTTGCATATGTCTTAAAACGGCACGTCTTGGGTATGATTTGTTTTTATTGATGATCTCGCTAACGGTTGCAAAATAGTTTAGCTGCATCTTCTCAATAGTTTTAGCATCAACCGTTTTGTCTTTTTTAAGTGCTTTTGCAGCAGTTGGTTTTTGCTGAACTATATTTTGAACCACTTTTTGCTCTTCAACTTTTTTTGGTTCAGGCTTTACCTCTTTTTTTACTATCTTTTTTTGAGGCTCGATTTTTTTTACTATTTTTTTTGGCTTTTCGATCTTCTTTTTGATAGGTTTAGGCTTTTTTACTATTTTTTTTGGCTCTTCAACTTTTTTTACAGGCTTTGTTTTTTTAGGCTCTACAAAAGATATCTTAACTCTTTGCTGATCGTTTGAAACCTCTTTTGCACTTTTTGAAACCTTTTTTTCATCCATTGCATATAGCAAGGATGCTACTAAACTTACGTAGATAATCGATGTGATAAAAAATGAGCTTAGATAACGTTTATTCAAACTTAGTTACCCATTTTAGTTACTATACCGATATTTGTATAGTCGTTGGTTTTTAAGATATCTAGTATTTGTATAAATATATCCATATGAGCATTCTTATCACAAGCGATAGATATGGTCGCATCTTTTTTAAATGCTCTTAACTGCGTTGCTATTTCACTTTGTGCTATAGCTTTATCGTTAAAATACACCATACCGCTTTTTTTAATACTAATATCAAGTGTTTGAGGGTTTTTTATCTTTACACTTGACTCAGCATTTGATAGATCTATAGGGATGATACCGCGAGCTACAAAAGTTGCTGTTGTAAGAACTATTACAAGCAGTACAAGCATAATATCTATAAAAGGTACCACATTTATCGAATCAAACTTTTTAACAGCCATTGTTACCCTTTATTTGCTATTTCCCAATGGGCAAGTTTAACCTCTATCTTTCTTCCAAGATGGTTATAGAACATTATAGAAGGGATCGCTACCACAAGTCCCATAGCAGTAGCTTTTAGAGCAAGGGCAAGTGAGCTCATTATGATCTTTACATCTATCTGCCCGCTTTGACCCATAGCGTAAAATGTGATGATGATACCCAGAACCGTACCAAGAAGACCGATATAAGGTGCATTTGAGCCAAATGAAGAGATGATCGAGATATTGTTCGTCAACTTTACCTCTAACTCCTCTTTGGAAGAGAAGCTAGCTACATCAATCTTTCTATAGAATAAAAGACGTTCGATATAGAACCAAAGTGATAAAAAGCTCATAAACCCGAGCAATCCTATGATACCGTAATCGACTAGATCCTTTATAACCTCTATTTGCATTTACATTCCTAATTTTCGTTTGGAAAAATATATCCAAGGAGTGTTAAATATTTGTTAATTGTTGTTTTCGTAATTATATGAGTCTATACCTATTATAGCTGCACCGTAAGAGGTGGTAACTTGAGGGAACTTGGGTATAAATATCTCTTTGCCTAGTTCATTCTCTATAGCGTTTACAAGCCCTGTGTTTAATGCTGGACCCCCATCAAAATAGATACCCTCTTTTATCCCTACACGTTTTACAAGCTTAACTATCCTTTTTGCAATAGAGTAGTGAACACCACATACGATATCCTCAACGCTATGCTCATTTCCTAATAGCCCTATGATCTCAGATTCTGCAAAGACCGCACACGTACTGTTTATAGATAGAGGCGTTCCAGAAGATTTAAAATGTTTATCTCCAAGTTGATCAACACCTATCTCAAGGTTCATAGCACAAGCATCTAAGAATTTTCCCGTACCCGCGGCACATCTATCGTTCATAGCAAAGTTGGTAACATGCCCCTCTTCATCTAAAGATATCGCTTTACTATCTTGCCCGCCAATATTTATAATTGTTTTTATCTCACCGTGTTCACGAGCTGCCGCTCTTGCACCTATAGCGTTTGCGGTTATCTCACTGATATTCTCATCTGCCTCTTTAAATATCTTCCTGCCATAACCTGTAGCTACCGTATAAGCTATATCGCCTCTTGTAAGGCTAAGCTCATCTAAAAGTGAATCAAGTGTTTCATGGGCATATTTATAGAACATTGTTCCGCTGGCACTTATACGGTGCCCCACAAGCTCTTTATTCTCATCTGCAATTGATATTTTAATTGCCGTAGAGCCGATATCTATCCCTGCAAAATATTTCATTTTTGTTTCCTCTTTTTCATCTTTAACGACTCTATAAATGCTTCTATCCTAGTGCTAAGTTGTCCGCTTTGGCTTGGGGAGTAATCGCTCTCTAGATAAAGTATAGAGATACCCTCTTTCTCCATCGCTTCAAGTACGCTTCGCTGCTCTAGCTCATACACGGTACACCCTGCAAATGCTTGGTATATAACACCATCAGCATTATATGATCTTACAAGCTCTACTATACGTCTTATACGATCATCATTTTTTGTAAATACTGGGCAGGTACAAGCTTTTAGATATTTATCTGCCATGGAGTCGAGCATATCGTTTACAAACCATTCATCCACCGCAACTCTGTCGTTAAACATCCTATTTGAACTACATGTTTCATCTGCTACTATCACTGCGTCTGATTCCTCTATCAATAGCGGTATCTTATAGTTTGGAAATATAGGAGGTGAACCTGTATATACTATTCTTGGGCTTACTTTACCGTTGATAGTTGTGTTTTGCTCTTTTCTTTGTTTAAGCTCTTTTACTATCTTTTCAACCGCAGCTATCCAGTTATCTAATTTATCAAAGAAAAAAGCGTTGGTTATCAAAAACATATCGTTTCCGCCAATTACGAGCTCTTTATCTTTTCTAAACTCACTGAGCTGATGGTACAGTGATTGCGCGTAACCGATCTTTGAAATGGAGTCTTTTAGTTTTTTTCTAGTTAGTTTTTTACCGAGCTTCTTTGAAAGATCGATACTAAAATCGCGTATGCTTCTTCTAAAATACTCCCTGCTTATCTCGCTCTCTTTAACTCTAGGAAAATCAACATCAACAACCTCATATCCAAACCCCTCTATAATACTTCCCGATTTTGTTTTTTGATCACAAGTGGTAGGTGAGTAGATATAATGCGGTTTATCGTTTAGGTTGCCGCTTGAGAGGTGACCCACACTTGCTTTTACCAAAGGACACGATTTTTGAGGCATAAGATCGCTCCCTATCTCATCATCGGTGTAAAAACCGTTACATAGTCTAATAGGAACGGCGTCAAGTGCATAGATCACCTCACTTGGTATCTGTATGCACATTGTTCCAATTTTTGTTTTATCATTATGTAGCGGTTTTTGGTGGCAGTAAACATCCTCAAAAAGATCATAAAAATACTTCATTGAGCTAATCGGGTTTTTAAACTCCTCTTTTAGAGTGTTTATAACCTTTATCGCTTCCATCGCTTTATGGCGGTTTTGTTTCTCTTTAGGTGTTTCTATTTTATGGTGAATAGTATTACTCATTATGTGAACCTTTAAAATCTTTTATCCCCATTCTTTTCTCAAACCCCTCTTTGGTGGATGTGAATGTTTTTATATTTAAAATATCAAAGTGAAGGGCATCATCTTCGGGGCAGGCCGCAACACATTTAAGGCATAAGATACAATCATCCCTTAAGATATTGGTACTTACAACATCATCGGCTATATCTTTTATCTGCATATCACAAACAGCGTAGCAGTCACCGCATCTAGTACATTTAGAGCCGTCTTTTTTTAACTGAACAAAAGAGAATTTTGCAAAGATATAGTGCAAGGCACTCATAGGACAAAAAAAGCAAAAAAATCTTTTTTTAATAAAACTTCCTATAAAAAATAGACCCGTAAAGATGATCCCTAAAGCGGTCAAAGTTACTGTTGTAGCTGATGAAAAGTCGATAGCCCATTGTGAGAAGTCACCGCTGAACATAGGGCTGATGATACGAGCGGGGCACAGTTTACAAAAAGCCGCAGACCAATCACTGCCAAGAACTCCTGCACCCATTAGAAGGGGTATTAAAAGAACTATCCCTAAAAAGATATATTTTATCTTTGAGAGTTTTTCAAACTGGTTCTTTGTATAGGTTGAATAGCGTATCCCTATACTTTTTCGCAAAGATGTTATCCAATCTTGAAGTGTGCCAAAAGGGCAGGCGTACCCGCACCATCCTTTATTTAAAAAGATAAACCAAAAAAGAAATGTGATAAACCCAATGATAACTGAAAATGCCGCACCTCCTAAAAGTATCTGTGTAGGCATTGAAAACTGATGCTGCAGCGGTACTAAATAGCAAGCTCCAGCAGAATCTCTGTTATAAGGGCAGGCAAATATAGGTAGACTTGAGCCTAAACTTACCGCAAAATATCCCCCGTAAACAAAAAGGATAAAGGTAAGAAGCTGGATAATGAACCTAACTCTGTATAGGTTCATATTATTAACTGCTTTGGCAATTTTTTTAAACATAGCTTGCCTCTTTAAAAGGGGTAGTTCTATTTTTTCTAAATCTATAAACTATAACTCCTGATGCTAAAAGCGTTAAGGTAATAAGCATAAGTGCATAACCGTAAGACTGGTAGTCGCTTGTGTTTGGATAAAATGAAGAGGGGTATGTCAATATATAATCTATATCATCTTTTTTATGGTTTAGAGTTATTAATAGCTCTTGTTTAAAACGCTTATTAAACTCACCCCATTTTGGAAAGTAATCCCTAACGATAGTAAAAGATACTATCCCGTTCTCATCGGTTTTTAGTTTTTTACTCCAGCCAGATTGTAAACTAACCGCGATAGATGCATTTGCTAAAGGTTCACCTTCAAATATAGCTTTAAATGTTAGAGTATCACCCATACGATGACGATAGTAAAAGCTCTCTTCATCCTCAGATTTGATACGAATAAGATCTATCATACTTTGTGTGTTTTTAAGCTCTTTTTTCACATCAGATGTATAGATATCATCACTTCCATGCTTACCTTGAAGATACTCTAATTTTGCCACTTTATAGTAGTTCTCGCTTTGTTCTATGGCAAAAAGGTTATAGTAACCGTTATTTGGTACTTCAAAATTTAGCTGACCCCTTTTTTTGATCATCTCTTTTTGATTTTGTTTTATATCGTAATAAAAAGTTTGGTATTTGCGGCTGTTATATTTTGCTTTTTCATTAAGCTCTCCATAAACTAGCCAAACTTTTTTTGTAGGTATCTCACCTTTTGCAAGCGGTTTTCCACCGCCGTGCATATGTCCGCCACCGCGTGATTCTTTTTGTGCAGGATCACTTAGTGAGAAATAAAACGGCTGGGATGGATCTATAACGGTTTGTTTAGCCCTTTTTTTAGGATAAAAATCCTCCATAGCAATTGTAAGTGCCTTATTAAAATCCACTACCTCACCGCCGTTGCGCTTAGCAAAGATAAAGGCATCTTTTTTTGCTGCAAAGGCATATTTACTATTCATTGTCATAGTACCTTTTTTCTTACTTCCTACCACATAAAAAGCATTTGCGACATCTATGAATTTTAAGCTTGTAACATCCACCACTTTAATATCTTTTAGAGGAAGTCTTTTTATATTTATATCTTCAGCCAAACAGTGTATAGAGCAGTATTGTCTCACTTTTCCATCTAAGGTTGCGCTATGGTTTGTTTTATAAAACATAGGCAGGTTCATACCACACACCACACCGCTTTGTTTATCTTTTCCATCTTGCAAGATCACAGCCTTATCTTTAGGAACAGTTTGGAACATTGCTCCGCCACCGTGACCACCGTGATTATGTCCGCCTGCTTTTGCACCGTATTTAGAGAATACATATCCCGTATAGATATTTAATCCTATATAAAAAAGTATCACTAGTGAAGCAAAGAAAAAGCCGAATATTTTTCTAAATTTACTTGCTTCAATAAGTTTTAAACGCTTATATAAAAGGATAAAAGCCCAAGTGATACCTACCCATTTTAAAAGGCCGAAAAAGTGAAGCCATCCATCACCCCTTTTTGCCAGCGGCGCTATATCTACACTAAAACCAAGACCTTGCGCAAAACCTTCAACGATACTTTGGTAAGTTCTTATAAAGAAAAACTCCAAAGTGTGCCCAAGTGAAGCAAAGATAAAAAGCGGTACAAATGCAACGCCAAGTGTTGTAAACACAGAGCTATAATCTTTTTTTAGCACTTTAGAAGCTAGGTAAAGACCTAAAATGGCAAAAAATATGGTAAATATCACCGCGTAGATAAATGCAAAACCGCCTGCATATTCGCTAAGCCCAAAGAATGCTGCCGTTTTATTCCAAATAAGCTCATCGGCTATCTTTGTTCTATTAAGCCCGTGAGCAAATCCCATAGATACAGGGATAGATGCAAGTATTAAGATATAGGTCCAGATTTCTGCGTTGAGTATCTTTAGTTTTGAGCTTAACTGCTCTGCAGGTTTTGTGAACTTAAATTTTACCGCTTCACAAGCACTTGCGCAATCCATACAAAGTGTACAATCATCGGCTTGGTTCTTTTTTGCAAAGGTAAAAGGTTTTTGCTTGTATGCACACGCACTTGCACACTCAAAAGTTTTACAATCTTTACATACATCTGTATATGTTTCAAGCTTTGTAAATGATAGTTTATCGTAAGCTCTTGTTAGTGTTCCGATCGGGCAGATATATTTACAATAACTCATATCTTTATAAAGATAATAAAGTAAAAAAGCTAAAAGGGTAAGCCCAGCAAACATCGCTGCGGTATTAAACGGGGAGCGCCAAAAACCATCAAAGGTATAGGTTACGAACCACCAGCCAAGCACTAAAAGTGTGATACCTATATACCTATTTTGCAGCCATTTTGGCATAGTTTTTTTTAGACCGTATCTTGTAAGGTATTTACCTAAAAAACCGTGTGGGCAGATACCGCAGAATATTCGACCGAATGTCGGCAGGGTTGTAACCATAAACAGTGACCAAAATACTCCCCAAAACACTGCACTCGTAAAGATGTTTTCACGTCCAGGGTGTGCAAAACCGTAGTAAAGTGCGTAAAAAAATACAAGTGCAGCTACAACTCTAAGGGTAAATAAAAACTTTGGATTTTTAAATAAGAAGCCTAAAATAGGTTTATTAAAAATATCGTTTTTATCCCTTTGTACATATTCAACCATTTTATTTCCTTAAAATGAGATTTTTCCTAATATTGTTAAAATGCCGATGCTTGCTAGGAATAAAGCACCGCTTATCTCAATAATTTTTATATAATTTTTAAACTGCTCTATCAATCCTTGAATAATATTCGATACAAAAAGTGTATAGAATAAAAAAGGTAACAACACCGCACCAAGACCGAAACTTATCCCAAGAGCTATTGCCGATGATAAAGATGAAGCATTTGCGCTAAATCCTATAAGTGTTAATATTGGTAAGCAAGGGTTTATAGATATAAGAACGCCAATAAGAAAAATCGTAGGTGTCTTAAATCTATTTTGATCTGGAAAGGAGTTCTTAGCTTTACATGCACTTTGTGTTGGAGTAAATATTCTATAGAGTAAATAGATAGCCAGTATTAATGTGATAGTTCCCAAAAATATTCTAAAGTTGGTGTTATCGTTTAAAATATTTTTTATAAGTATAGAACTGCTAAAAGCAATAATAGAGATAGCTCCATAGGAGATAATTCTTCCTAGGCTAAACGGTATCAAGATATTGATAGTACCTTTAAAGCTATCTTTATTTTGCAAAAGTAGTGGAGCTAGAAACGGCATACATGATAGCATACATGCCGTTGCCCCATAAGATAGACCGATCATAAAAACCGAAAATAGCGTTAGATCTGTCATCTTCTCTTTCTAGAATTTCATTGAAAGACCAGCTGTATAGGTTCTTCCTTGATTTACGACAATTGAGATATCTTCTGCATCGAAATCACCGTCATAGTCACCGTCACTATTTCCTCTAGCCGTATTGTAGTAGAACTTATCAAGTGCATTATCTACTCTTACGAAAAAGTTCCAGTCATAGCTTTTATATTTACTTTTATACGTAGCCATAAGGTTTAAAACTGCATTTCCTGGAATCTCTACCCAGTTAAGCTCATCGGCATAGTAGCTAGATTTAGCATTTACTTCTGATGTTAAAAGAAGTTTATTTGTTGCATTCATATTAGCTTGCAGATTAAGATTGTGTTTAGAAGTTCTAGGAACTACATTACCATCAAGATTATAAGAAACCGTTCTATAGCTTCTTGAACTATAAGGGTTTCCAAGACCTAGATTGAAGTTATCGTATTTAGTGAATTTAGCATCAAGATAAGAGTATGCAAGGTTGTAAAAGAATGTTTTTGATTTATCTGAATTAACTGATAGTTCGAAACCTTTATTTCTCATACCACCTATATTTTCATATCTGCTTGTAACACCCGTCGTTGTACGAGAGTATTGACCTGCCGTTGACATAATATAATCATCTCTATCTATTTGGAATACAGCCATATCAAAATCGTATCTAGTATCACTTAGATCAAAGTATCCTCTGTATCCAATCTCGTAAGTTAATGATTTTTCAGGTTTTAGATCTTGATTACTAAGTGTAGAACCTGTAGGGTTTATATCTCCTGCAAAAAGTTGATCTATCGTTGGAGCTCTAAAACCTGTTGAAACATTTGTATAGATTGAAGTTGTAGGTGTAGTTATATATGTTGCACCCAATCTATACGATCCTACATCAAAAGATTTATTAACATTGACTGAGTTTAAAGTGTCTGTATAATCAAGTTTAATTTTATCGTATCTAGCATTTGTTGTGATAACAAAGTTGTCTGTTAAAGCGTATTTAGCTTCACCGTAAATAGCATTTACACTTTCATCAGTTGTATCGTTTTGTGTTACTGTTCCAGCTGTTGCAATGGTACTACATCCTCCAGTTCTATAGTTTAATGAGCTACAATAATCTTGATTTATATGTGCTTTATTCTCATATTCGTTTGCTCTAATATCTACTCCAAGAAGTGTAGCAAGCTTCTCTCCTGATGTTCTAAACTCACCTTTTGTTCCTCTTTGTATCTGTGAGTAGTCGTTGTATGTTCCGTAAGCATCAGATGAAGTCACACTTGCACCTGTAGCATCGTATCTAATAGGTGAGCTTAAAAAGTTTGTATCATCATTGTATTGGTAAACATTAACTAAAAGGTTTGATTTTTCGCTAAGATCTTTAGAGTAAGTTGCAAAAAGTTTTAGTAGATCAACATTGAATTTTCTAGTATAGTCTCTATTTGATCCAGTACCATCATCTTTACTTTCTGGGTTTGTTTCTGCTCGTGTTACACCTTTAACTGTACCGTGAGAATCTTTCTTTCTTTTTGAGTACTCTAAACCAGCAGTAATATCAGAGGTATCATCTATATAGTATTGATATTTACCGTTAAGATATTTTGCTTCATAGTCACTATCTTCCCAGTATCCATCAGCTTTTCTTTCACTAACTTGGATATGTCCATTATAGTTCTCATCACTAAAACCTTGTCTAGCAACAAATTTTTTATAACCGTAACTTCCTGCTTCTGCATTTAAATAGGTGTTATCATATTTTGCACCTCTTTTAGTAGTGATAATAACAGCACCGCTAAGTGCATCTTCACCGAAAAGATAGGAAGCCCCACCTTTTACTACTTTTATAGATTCAATATTATCAAGGTCTATATTTACCCTTCCTGTTCTTTCAAATACTGGAACACCGTCGATCACTATTGCAACACCAGGTTTTTCTCCCATATATCTTTGGTTCTCAACCCCTCTAATATGTATCTTTATAGAATCACCGCTTTGAACTTCTGTAGTAATACCAGGTATTGATTGTAGCACTTGTTGAATATTTTCAACGTGAGCTTCATCAACTTTATCACCGCTGATTGTTGCGGTATTTGAAACCTCTGTTTTTTTTGTTTCAAACTTATCATCGATCGTTGATGACTCAACACTGATCGTTCCTAGATCGACACCAAAACCGTTTGACGCAACGGCACTTGTTAATAGACACGATAAAAGAAGTTTATTCTTCGCTATCCTCATTTACATTCCCCTTGTTTTTCAATAATTGACGTGAAATGGTAGCCGTGCAGTGTTAATTATTTGTTAATTATAGTTTTATTTATAAAGCTGTATGTAAGTTTTAAGGATAGTGTTTATATAGGTAACACCCCTATATAATAGTGATTTAGTAAAAAGGGAGGTCCCCTTTTTACTTAAAATTTATATTTTAAACTTGTATATACATATCTTCCAGGTTCATTGAGAAGCATTACGTCAGTTCCATCACTTAAAAGTGTTAGATCGGCATAAGTATTAGATAGTGCATATGTTTTATCAAATAGATTATCAACACCTAAAGTAAGCTCAAAGTTTTTAGCAAATGTTGTATGCCCTTTTAGGTTTACTACATTATATCCATCTATCTCTTGCTCACCGTTATCACCGTCAAAATTTGACCATTTTGCAACATTTATAAATTCGAAGCTTGCATAAGTATCTTCACTATGATCGTATGTAAGGGCTAAAGTAAGTTTTGGTGGTGTGATATCTGCTAGGTCTGTATCTGTTTGACCACTTAGAGCTTGGTCTTTTTCACCTTTTTTATATGCGTATCCAGCATCTAATGTTAGTTTATCGTTGATATAATAAGCTCCGCTAAGCTCCATACCATAGATCGTTGCATCGATATTATAAAATCTATCTGCAGTCATAGATTTTTTATAATATATATAATCGCTAAGTTTGCTGTAAAAGAACTTTGCTTTTATCTTTGCACTCTTATAGTGGTGTTCAGCACCAAAATCAAGTTCTGTATTTTTTGTCTCTTTTAGATTTTCCGTACCTATACTAACGGTTCCTGTTGTAGTTTTACCCACAAAGTACAGCTCTCTAGCATCTGGAACTCTTGTAGCAGTTCCAAGTCCCACAAAATATTTAGTGTTTAGATCGCTATGGTATGTTGCAAAGATATTTCCAGTAACTCCGCTGTAGCTGTTATCTTTATCAGTTCCAGCTGTTTCAACATCGGTTGAGTCGTATCTAGCACCAAGCTCTAAAGTAAGCTTTTCCATCTCGTTTTTACATTTTACAAAAAGTGCATTATTTGTAGTGTCGGTATCATTGATACTTTTTGCCACCATTGAGTTGTTCTTTACACCGCTTGTACTGTAGTGACCATCCCAGTTTCTTTTACTTGTATCGATACCAACTGTAAACTCTCTATCTAGAGCATCAAAAGTATTTAGTATCTTAGTTCCACTCACATCTGTTGTAAGGTGGTTTGTCATCTCAGTAGCTGCACCCTTTAGTCTATACATTGTGCTCATTGGGTGATCCACATCTGTTTTATAAGTTCTTATTTCAAGTTTTTTTGAAAGATCACCTAGATCATTGATAGAGTATTTTAAGTTGTAGATATTACTATCATCATAGATAGCATCCATACCGCTTGATGGGTAAAGGATATTATCACTCTCGTTCTTTGTTGCACTGATCTCAAGCTCTTGGTTATCTGTAGGTGTTATAATGGTTTTAACCATTATAGATTTTTTCTCGTAAGATTTCATATCTTTGTATGCACTTGCATATTGGCTAGTTGTATTGCTTGTACCGTTTACTTTATCGTATGTTTGTTCGCTCAAAGTTCTGCCATCACCATCTTCGTATTGGTCGCTTTCCTCTTTTGAATATGTTACAAGTGCTTTAACTATATCGTTTCCGCCGCTTACACTTACAACACCTTTTTGGTAACCAAAGCTTCCTGCAGTTGCACTGATCTCACCACTTAACTCTTTTGTAGGTTTTATGGTTTTAACTTTTACCCCACCGCTTAGAGTACCAAACTCACTTACGTCAAAAGGACCTTCGTTTATCTCTACGCTATCAACATTTGTTGTAATAACGTGTGAAGTAGGTGGATCCATCCTGTTTGGACATGCTCCACACACCAAAGCGTCATCTATAGTAACTCTGATATTATCCCTTTTTTGTCCTCTAAGAACAATATCGTTTGCAATACCGCTTCTTCTAATAAGTGAAACGCTTGGAGATTTTTTATCTAATGCTTCTGCAAGGTCTGCATTTTTAACCTCTTTTGTACTTACGTTATTTATTATTTTCGTAGTAACCTTTTCCTCTATCTTAATGGTACCAAGATCTGTTTGCGCACCTAAAAGTATTGTTGCCGCCGCGCACGACATAAGTATACTCTTTTTCATCATTCCCCTTTATATGCTATTTTTCCGAAATCTGGAATGTGATGTTAACCTTGATGTGTTAATTGTATGTTAATTTTAGTTTTTAAAGACAAAGAAAATATTATTTAACAATAAATTAACACAATAGTATTAAAATTCTTGCGTAAAAAGTCCTATTTTTATCTTATTTAAATAAGGGTAGCTTAGCATATCTTGAATCTCCTAAATTTCATCATTATGATTAAAAAATACCCTTATTTAAAAAGTAAAATCCTCTTTAAACTCTTTAAATATTTATTTATAGTAAAATGTCCCCTTAAAAATTTAATAAGAAAGAATCTATATGAAGTTTTCAAACCTTTTTATACCTACTACAAAAGAAACACCTAGTGATGCAACACTACCCTCACACCAATACCTTATAAGGGGTGGCTTTATAAATATGCAAGGAGCAGGGCTTTATAACTATATGCCACTTGGAAAGATCGTACTTGATAAGATAAAAGCTATTGTAAAAGAGGAGCTTGATAATGCTGGCTGCAACGAAGTTCAGCTTGGTTTTGTGACACCTATGGAGCTTTGGGAAGAGAGCGGTAGAGCTAGTAAAATGGGTAAAGAGATGCTTCGTTTTAAAGATAGAAAAGATGCTCAGTTCGTGCTTAGCCCGACAAATGAAGAGGCTATTGTAACATTGGTAAAAAATAGAGTTACAAGCTACAAAGACTTGCCTATAAACCTTTATCAGATCAATACAAAGTTTAGGGATGAAGCTCGTCCAAGATTTGGTCTAATGAGAGGGCGTGAGTTTTTAATGAAAGACGGCTACTCTTTCCATGATTCAACGGAAGATATGGTAAGAGAGTTTAACCATATGGAAGAGACATATAAAAAGATATTTACCCGTCTTGGTTTAGATTTTCGTGTAGTTGAAGCTGATAGCGGTGCAATAGGCGGAACGGGAAGTAAAGAGTTTCACGTGCTTGCAAATAGCGGTGAGGATACTATAGTTGTATGTGATTCTTGCGAATACGGTGCAAATATTGAAGCGGCTCTTAGAAAAAGAAGAGTTATAGAAGATAAAACACAGCTAAGCCATGAAAAGGTTGAAACACCAAACTTAACTGCAATAGATGAGGTGAGCGAGTTTTTAAAGGTTAAACCAAGCCAAACAATTAAAGCAGTAATTAAAAAAGCTATCTATGAAGAGGGTAGTGAAGTTGTTGTGTTCTTTGTGCGCGGGGATGATGAACTTGAAGAGACAAAAGCTGCAAATGCGGTAAACTGTTTAGATTTAATTGATGCAGATGAAAATGATATAAAAGAGGCTGGACTTGTTGTAGGTTATGTAGGTCTTGTGGATCTGCCAGAGGGTTTAAAATATTTTATAGATAATGAGCTAAAAGATGAATCAAATATGGTTTATGGAGCTAATGAAGAGAACTATCATATAATTGGAGCTGATGTTTGCAATATAGATGAGAGCGTTTATGCAGACCTAAGTGCGGTTCAAGAGGGTGATAGATGTAAATGCTGCGGCGGAAAACTTTCATACACTAAAGGGATTGAAGCGGGACATATCTTCCAGCTTGGTACGGTTTACTCTGAGCCTTTAGGTGCAAACTTTTTAGATCAAAACGGAAAATCACAAGCTTTTGTAATGGGTACTTACGGTATAGGTGTAAGTAGACTGCTTGCTGCAATCATTGAGCAAAACCATGATGATAAAGGTTGTATCTGGACAAAAGCAAGTACACCTTTTATGGTTGATGTTATAGTATCAAACGGTAAAAAAGATGAAGAGCAAGAAGCGGCACTAAAGATATACGAAGAGCTAAAAGCAAAAGGGATAGAGGCTATCCTAGATGACAGGGTTAAAGAGCGTTTTGGTTTTAAAATGGGTGACTTTGAGCTTATAGGTTTCCCATACGCTGTTATCGTAGGTAAGAAACTTCCTGAGGGTATCGTAGAGATTGTTGAAAGAAAAACGGGTGAGAAGATAGAGGTATCGCTTGATAGCGTAGTTTCAAAACTAGAGGAGATGACGGTTTGATCTATTTTTTAATATACCTTTTCTTGGAGGTTATGATATCATCTTCGATATCATCAGCTATAGGCGGACTGTGGACATTCTTTGAGATAATTTTATCTGCAGTTATAGGTATATTATTATTACAAAATTTCAAATATGCCTTATCTGAGAATATGATGGATCTAGCTCGTGGAAATATCACACAGCAAGATTTTATGAGACTAAACGTATTTACTGCACTTGGTGCGGTTTTGCTTATAATTCCTGGGTTTTTTACCGATATTATAGGCGTGTTTTTGCAGTTTGAGTTCTTTGCTTTACTTTTAGCAAAAAAGTTTTTGAAAAAGGGATCGAAAAAAGATCAGAACGATCCATTTGAATATACTGAGTTTAAATACCAAAATAAAGGGGATGAAGATGTTATCGATGTTGAGATTATCGACGATAATCGTACTATTAAGTAGTGTTTTATACGCAAAGGTAAGCGATAGCGATGTGATCGCTTTTGAGAAAAAAAGAGTAAGTGCAAACCCAAGAGTTGAGATACAAGATGTATCTATCCACTTTAAAAAAGAGACAAGCATAAAGGGTTGGATCGGGTATGTATTTAATATACAAGCAAAGGTGCAAGGTAAGGTTATAAACGCTAAAGATACTATCTTTACAAATGGAACTATGATAGCTCCAGATCTTCTTTCAATAAAGAGCGGAAAATCTTTAAAAGATGAGATGATACCTACACTTAGCCAAAAATACTACGATAAAAAGCATCTAATAGCTGGTAATCCAAAAGGGAAAAATAAGATCGTGATCTTTAGTGATCCACTGTGTCCTTTTTGTTTAGATCTAGTTCCTGATGTGATCAAGCATGTAAAAAAATACCCTGATAATACGGCACTTTACTATTACCATTTCCCTTTACTTAGACTTCATCCTGCAGCAGGACCTCTTTCACTTATAATGGAAGTAGCTCATGAAAAAGGTGTAAAGGATGTAACTCTAAAAGTTTATGAGGGTGAGTTTGATAGATTTTTTGAATCTCGTGAGACAAATGTAGCAAAGATACTTGAGGCTGCAAATAAAGTTCTTGGGACTAGTATAACGCTTGATGAGCTTAAAAAAGCATCGTTTGATAGTGATGTAAAAATGGGTGAGGATGCTATGGTTCAAGGTACACCTACGATCTATATAAATGGTGAGATGGATAATTCAAGATTAAAATACGAAAATATAAAATAGGAATGGAAAAATAGTGGAAAAATTAGTAATAGCAACAAGAGCAAGTGACTTAGCACTTTGGCAGGCATACCATATTCAAGACAAAATAGAGTCACTTTACCCTGAAATAAAAGTTGAACTTAACAAGATCACAAGTAAAGGTGATAAGATACTTGATAAGCCTTTAGCTTTAGTGGGTGGAAAAGGTCACTTTACAAAAGAGCTAGAAGATGAGATGTTTGCAGGAAATGCAGACCTTGCGGTTCACTCTTTAAAAGATGTACCATCTTTTATCCCTGATGGACTAGAGCTTGCGGCTATTACAGAGCGTCAAGATCAAAGTGATATATTTCTTTCACATAAATTTGCATCTTTAGATGAACTGCCTGAGGGTGCGGTTGTTGGAACTACGAGTCTTAGACGTAGAATGCAGCTTTTAAATAAGCGCCCTGATCTAAAAGTAAAAGATCTAAGAGGAAACGTAAATACAAGACTTAGAAAATTAGCAGAAGGTCAGTATGACGCTATCATCTTAGCTTATATCGGTCTTGCTAGACTAGATCTTATAAAAGGTGTTCCATACTCACAAAAACTACCTTTAGATATGATGATACCACCTATGGGGCAAGCAGCACTTGGTATAGAGATCGTAAGCGGTAACGAAAAACTAAAAGAGATAGCTTTAAAACTAAACGATGAAGATACTTATATCTGCTCAAAACTTGAGCGTGATTTTATCTCTAAGATCGGAGCAGGTTGTTCAGCTCCAGTTGCGGTAAATGCAACTAAGAGCGATCTTAGCGTTACTCTTCAAGCTATGATAGGCTATCCAGATGGTACGAATATACTTTATGAGACAAAAGAAGCGCTTACGATGGACTGCGATAATCTTGGATTTGAGCTAGCTGATATTATGATAGAAAAGGGTGCTAAAGATATCTTGGCAAATGCTGAAAAAGTAGCATTTAAAGATGAAAGACCCGATAGAATATAAAAAATCTATAAGCAACTCGTTGCTTTCTTTAGGGTTTGCTACTTAAACAATTTTTCATAAATTGTGATAAAAGTAGTTGATAATAATAGGGTCCCTTTTTTAATGGGACATTAAAAAAGGAATACTATGAAAGAAGCTATAAAAATACTTGAAGAGAATCATCTTTTAAAGGTGATAAACGATGAGCTGGATATCTATCTTGAGATTCCTCATATAGCTTATGTAGAGGTGAAAAAGCCTGATAGTAAGGCGATCCTTTTTACAAATCCAGTAGATAAAAAAACTGGTAAGAAGTTTGGTACACCTGTACTTATGAACGTATTTTGCTCCCCTAAAGCTGTAGAGCTTTTTATCGGTAATGCAGATAAGATTGCAGGTGAGATAGAATACCTTTTAAAACTAAAACCGCCATCAGGGTTGATGGAGAAGCTGGGGATGTTCTCAAAGCTTTTTTCACTAAAGAATGTTATACCAAAAAGATTAAAAAACGTAAAAGCACCATCTCAAGAGGTTATCCATAGGGGTGATGATATAAACCTTTATGACTTACCTATTTTAACCACTTGGGAGCAAGACGGCGGACCGTTTATTACAATGGGGCAGGTTTATACGCAAAGCCTAGATGGAAAAATGCAAAACCTTGGTATGTATAGACTGCAAGTGTTTGGTAAAAATAAACTTGGGATGCATTGGCAGATACATAAAGACAGCAACCACTTCTTCCACCAATATAAAGAAGCTGGTAAAAAGATGCCCGTAACCATAGGGATAGGTGGTGATCCTATGTATATCTGGTGTGGTCAAGCACCGTTACCTATAGGTGTATTTGAGCTTTTACTTTACGGTTTTGTTAAAAATAAAAATGCACAGCTTGTAAAATCGATCACAAACGATATCTATACACCTATCGATAACGACTTTGTAATAGAGGGGTTTGTAGATACCTCAAAACTAGAGATAGAAGGACCGTTTGGTGATCATACGGGGTACTATACTTTAAAAGAGGAGTATCCTGCACTTGAAGTTACTGCTATAACACATAAAAGCAGTCCTGTATATCTTGCAACAGTTGTTGGTAAACCGCCGTTAGAGGATAAGTATATGGGGTATGCGACTGAAAGAATATTCCTACCTTTACTAAAAACTACGGCGCCTGATCTTATAGATTATTATATGCCTGAAAACGGTGTATTTCACAACCTAATCATTGCAAAGATCAAAACACTTTACCCAGGACACGCACAACAGATGATGCACGCTTTTTGGGGTGTGGGTCAGATGAGCTTTGTAAAACACGCAATATTCGTGGGTGAGGATGCACCTGAGCTTGAACACCACGAAGAGCTTACTAGATATATTTTAAATAGACTAAACATAGATGATCTAATGATAAGCAAAGGTGTTGTGGACGCACTTGATCACTCATCTCCAAGATTTGCCCTTGGTGGTAAACTCGGTATCGACTGTACTGGCGGCGAGGTTGAAGAGCACGGGCTTCTTTTAAAAAGTGATGTGGAGCTTTTAGAGGCTATGCAAAAAATAGATGCTAATATCACAGATCTAAAACAATACTATACCGATACTAAAAACCCTATCTGCGTAATTAAGGTGAAAAAAGAGAAAAACCAAAAAGAGGTTTTTGAAAGCTTAAAACCTATCTATGAGAGCCTTAGAATACTAGTGATAGTAGATGATAAGGATAACCAAGTAGATAATCCTTATATGCTTGTTTGGAGAGTTGTAAATAATATCGATAGCAACCGTGATATATGGATTGAGGGTGATACTATTGCGATAGATGGAACAAATAAGAATACTCTTGATAATTTTCAGAGGGAATGGCCTGATGATGTAAGTTGTACTCCTTCGGTTTTGGAAGACTTAAGGGAGCGTGGGCTTATAGATATTACGGATGAGTTTGCTGAAAAGTATATGCTTTAGTATGAAAATAATACTTTCTATTTGTATACTTTCTTTCACAAGCTTGTTATATGCAAGTATAAGTAATGATAGTATTTATACAAAGCAAATTGTAGGTAGTATATGGGTTGCTAATTATAAATTACCTAATTGGACGCTGTATGTAGAGAGTTTATATAAAAAAGATGGTACTAAAGAAGGTCGGGGTAAAATATGTAAATTTCAGAAATGCCAAGAGTTTAAATCTTTAGACACTTGGAGAATAAAAAATAATGTATTAATAACTAACAGTATTTTTAGTAGTGTAAAAGATTTTCCTTCTGGTATGACATTTTATGATAAAATAATTTCAATAACTGAAAAAGAGATGATACTGTTTAGTACAGAAGGTAATGAATTTAAAAGAATAAAAACAGATTCACCAAAGTATTTTAAATTATCAGAGATAGAACCTCTACAAAACTAAGATTGTGTTTATAACCTAATTCGTGGATGAATGCCCCTACTTTTTAACCGTAAAAAGTAGGCAAAAACTCTTCCACCCGATAAAATGTAAATCCAAGCTTCCATAAAATATTTCCTGAGGGTCATGACCGAAGGGAATCTCGCAGACGAAGTCGAGGACAAAACTCAAACAGTTGAGTATCTTTTCCGAAAACGAGCTTGCGAAGTTTCCTGTAAAATATTTTACTCCATCTTGGCATTTTCACGGGGTGGAATTTTTTCTTTGGTAGCTAGCTTTACTGTCAGGGAGAACCACATCTACAAGAGCTGAGAAGAAAAAGAGATTAGGCTTTTTATACAATATTCTACTATTAATCCTTTATTCGTTAAAATACAATATAAAAATAAATAGGGTATTTTATGAGTGAAGATATAAGATGGAAGCAAAGATTCTCAAACTATCAAAAAGCATTATCACAGCTTCAAAGTGCAGTAGAGCTATCGGAACAAAGAGAATTATCAAACCTTGAAAAACAAGGGCTTATACAATCATTTGAATATACTCACGAACTAGCATGGAAAACTCTAAAAGACTTTTTAGAATTTCGCGGTTCGACTGAGCCGATTTACGGTTCAAAAGATACTACAAGATTAGCTTTTTCTTATGATCTTATAGATGATGGGCAGGTTTGGATGGATATGATAAAAAGTAGAAATCTTACTTCACATACTTATGATGAGCAGACCGTAAACGAGATAGTTGATCTTATTCTAGGCTCTTACATAGTTCAGTTTGAAAAGTTCGAGCAAAAATTTTTAGAGTTTTAATATGAGATTTGGTCTTGATGAAAATACGATAAAAGATATTAATAGCGTATTTTCAAAATATAGTGAGATCACGAAAGTAGTTTTATACGGCTCACGTGCAAAAGGGAGTGAAAAAAACGGCTCAGATATCGATCTTTGTATTATGGATGATATAGATATTAAACTATTATATAGACTGGAAGATGATCTAGATGAGCTTATGCTACCTTATAAAGTCGATCTAACTATATTTGCAAAATTAAATAATAATGAAATAAAAGAACATATAAAAAGAGTGGGGAAAGAGTTTTATTAATTGTTAAAACTCATTATCCAAACAATAGCCGATAATAGCATCTGCTTTTTGTAAATATCTATCTATGATCTCTTGCACCTCAATTGGGTTCATAATCCCTTGCTCTTCAAGTCTATCTCTAATAATATCTGCATATACGTCCATATTGAAGTTATCGAATCTGATCTTTTCAAACTCTTTCATCATTTTATTAAATCTTATTTCATCCTCGTGGTGCGAGCTATTCCAAGTATCAAGCTCAAGCCAAGGTTTCATAATAGGTTCCATTTTCTCATAATCAAACAATTTAGATCTCCTTTATTATCCTCTTCATAGAATCAAAAAGCAGGTTTCTTTTATAGCTGCTTTTTTTAAAGAAGTGTTTTAAAAGCTTGCCGTCACCACCCGTAAAAATGATCTCTTTACCATCTTCTATATTTTTTATAGGTGTGATGATGGAGTTTAAGATCGCGTAGTTGATAGCTTCATTTGTATTTTTAGGCAGTTTATTTAGTTTTATCTGGGTATCAAACTCAAAGCGCAGTTTTTTTGATATCTCTGGGTATATCTTTTTATAGGAGTTTAGACCAGGGAGTATAAAGCCGCCTTTATGTTTACCGTTCTCCATAACGTCCACCGTAATAGCACTTCCAGCATCTACGATTATGCCGTTATTAAGTGCCATGCATGCTACTATTCTATCTATCCCCATCCCTTGGTATTTAGTATCAAAGTGTATATGGTTTTTTAGATTTATAGCTTTGGGGTAGTGCTCTTTTAGTTTTTTTGTTGCTCGTTTATTTACGCTGATAAAATAGATCGGTTTTGTAAAAGTAGGCAGTTTTTCATCAAGTGGTATTTTTATAGATTTTCTTCCATCTAAAAAATGAAAAGTGGTATTGCCGATATCACAAAGTATCATTATCCACCTGCCAAGAGTTTTCCTCTAAGAGTGCTTTTGCTTTTGAGCATAAGGGTGAAGAGATGATAAGCATTTGATATTTATAGTTATGCCCTTTAAGGCTTTTAAGGGTTTCTAACATCTGCATAAGCTCTTGAGCATTCTTTTTTAGAAACCTGCTTTTTGCTTCAAGTATAAATATAGCATAATAGCTGTTATCCACATGCACACCATGGTAGATATCTATCTTTTTTCTGCTTCCTAGCTCTTTTGGCTCAACCTTTTCTAGGGTTTTAAAATGCAGATCTTTTTCATTAAGATAGTGTATCAGGTTCTTCAAACTCTTCATCCTTTTTCTCTTTTTTTATCTCTTTACTTATTGATAGTATCAGTCCTATGGATATTGCCATAGATAGAAGCGAACTTCCCCCGTAACTTAAAAACGGTACGGCTATACCTTTTATCGGTATCATACCAGATATTCCGTAAGAGTTTATCAAAAACGCAACCACTATCATAAGAGCGATCCCCAAAGTAAATAGATGATATATCGGGTTTTCTACACGGTTGCTTATCTTAAATATTCTCCAAAGTACACCAATAAGAAGTATAAGTATTCCAATAAGTCCAACTAAACCCCACTCTTCAGTTATACCTGCTAGTACAAAGTCAGTATGAACTTCGGTTAAAAATCCCATTTTTAGGTTTCCTTCCCCTAATCCTGTACCGAAAAAACCTCCGTTATGTATAGCGTTTAGGGAGTGTGCCACTTGGTAGGGTTCGGGAAAATCTTTTACCCTTACAGCGTTTGATATGAAGTCTGGCATAAAACCAAGCATACCATCTTGCACGCTTCCCCACCACTGAAGTATCCTATTTATCCTATGGGGTGCCACCAAGATAAGCCCCACAAGCCCAGCTAGTGCTAGACCTATAATAGGCAAGAAGAGTTTTAAACTTCTATTTGCAAAGATGAACATGGTCATTAAAATAGTAAATAAAAGCACGACGTTTCCAAGGTCTTTTTGCATATAAGCTATAAAAAAGACCGCTACAAAAAATACGCCAAAATAGGGCAGTACCAAAAGAGTTTCATCTTTTAGTTTCATCTTTTTTGGTTGATCAAGAAGCTTTCGGTAAAACGACCAAGCTAGAAAATAGATAAACCCTATTTTAAAGAACTCCACTGGCGAGATAGAAAAGCCTGGTAGTCTTATCCATCTATTTGCCCCACCGCTGGCAGTTACTAAAAATGATGGTAAAAAAGGCATTATTATCATAAGCAGTAAAAATCCAAAAAATAGTGTCCAGCCAACTTTTCCAATTAGTTTATGTGCAGGAACAATTGCCATTGCCCACATCAAAATAATAGAGAAAGTCCCTACTAAAAGCTGGCGTATAAAAAAGTGGTATTGTGAATAGTCATAGTAAACAACGGTATAAACAGATAAAGAGTATGAAAAAATAATACTTATGATTATCAAAAGTGATGATAGTATGAAAAGAGGTACATCTGGCTGGGATGTTTGAGGCTCAACAAATATCGGGGATTTAAATCTATTTTTGATATTATTCATATTCAATATTATACCAAAATAATCATCAAAAAATTAGTAAGAGAAGAAGTGGATTCATTTAAAGAAACAAGAACCAAAAAAGTTGTATGGATATTTATCTTTATAATTTTGGCTATATTTATATTTATATTCTCAATTACACATACTATGAACCAATATAGAAGACTTCCCACTTTAATAGCTGCAAAAGAGGAGCTATCTATTAGAGGAAATATAGTAAGCAGCGACGGCTTTAATATAAGTGCTTCTAAAAAGATATTTAAAGCTACTATCGATACAAGGTGTTTAGCACCCGATAAAAAAGATCTGTTTATCAAGCTTTTTTCAATCTATAGCGGGATCGATGAAACTAAGGTGCGTGATAAGGTTGAAGGGGTTGAAAAACCTGGAACTTTGGTACTTTCATATAGTATCGATTCAAGAACGGCAAAAAATCTAAAAGAGCTTGCTTATAAACTTATGCGCCTTGATGTATTTCAATCAATAAACGTGCGAGGCGGGAAAATACTTTACGGGCTTGATGTGGTTGAGAGCGGTGAGAAAAGGGAATACCCATATATCAATACCTTAACACCAGTTGTGGGCTACATAAGAAAATATGAAAGCAAGGACGGGACCACAAAAGTTAGAGGGATAAAGGGTTTAGAAAAACAATATAATGATATACTAAACAGCTATAACGATGGGCTTTTAAAAGGGGAGCGTGATGTGCTTTCCGATATCTCTTTTAATAAGCAAAGTGTTATAAAACCTAAGCAAGACGGGGCAAGTTTAGTTTTAAATATCTCTTTAAAGCTTCAAAAGAACATCGAGATGATACTTGATAAGCATAAAGAGGATCTAATAGCAGACGAGCTTATTGCAGCTATTATGGACACACATACTGGAAAGATCATAGCAATGGCGAGCTCAAATAGGTTTAACCCTGATTTTATACGTCAAGAAGAGATATCTATGCTTAACGTAAATGCTATAGAGATGCAGTTTGAACCAGGCTCTGTAATAAAACCAATCACTATGGCTTTGGTATTGGAGAAAAATAAAGTAAAAAAAGATGAGCTTTTATTTGCTTATAACGAGGGTAAGAAAAACTCTAAGGGTGAGTTTAAACGCGGGATGTATAAGATTGGACGATATAGACTTAGAGATGATCACCAGTTTAAAAAGAACTATATTACCGTAGATGATGTAATAGTTTTTTCAAGTAATGTTGGAACTTTGCAGCTTGCACAAAGGCTCGGTGGTGATGAGTTTGTGGATGGGCTTAAACGCTTCGGTCTTACAAAACCTACAGGGATAGATCTTCCGTTTGAGAAAACAGGTACACTTCCTCCAAAATATAGGTTTAGAGCAGGTGAGGATAAGGGGCTTGATAATATCTATAAAGCAACCGTCTCTTACGGTCAAGGGATGCTTGCAACCTTTATGCAGATACTAAAAGCATATAGTGTATTTAACAACAAGGGCTTTATGGTAACACCTCAGATAGTTGATTATCTTGAAACATCAAACGGTAAAAAGTTGGATATCCCTGTAGATAAACCTGTTCAAGTTGTATCTGAAAAAACGGCAAATGAGTTAAAAAGGATGCTTATAAAAACCGTAAAAACAGGAACAGGAACTGCAACTGATATTGAGGGTCTTGAGATAGGCGGTAAAACTGGAACGGCACAAATCGCAAGGGATGGAAGATATCAAAAAGAGTATATAAGCTCTTTCTTTGGATTTGTAAATGATAAGAATAAACGCTATACTATAGGTGTGACAACGTTTAATCCTGTAGGTCGTAAGTGGTGGCATCACTATGCTTCACACGCTGCGGCAAAACCTTTTAAAGAGATAGTGGAGACAATGGTAACTTTAGGTTATCTGCAAAAAGAGGATACACAATGAGATATCTTATCTTTTTTATAGGGATACTTTTTTTTCAAGCTTGCAGCAATAGTAGTAAGGTTGAAGTACGCTCCATACCAGAGGGTGCAAAGATATACGATACAAAATCTAAAAAGATGATAGGTAAAGAACCTTTAGAGCTTACATATCTTTACGATAATGATCCAGATACTCCAAAATGTGAAATTTTACCCCCATTAACAGCGGTTTGGGGTAACTATGATGCTATCATAACCGAAAGGGATATCGTAGTTTGTCAAGGTAAGGATTATATAGTTACGATAAATCAAAGTAGTTTTAGAAAACCAAAAGAGCTAAAAGCGGTTGAGAATGAACAAGAGTGGAGGTTTAGACCCTATCTTGGAAGCTCAATTGTAGCTAGTAATATAAAGCTTGATATTTTAGATGGTACGAAAAAAAGTTTTGCCTTAAATAACAGCGGATATCTATATAAGATAGGTTTTATCGATAATAGTAACAATAGATTAGAGATAAACTATACTCTGCTTCAACTTGATGAGAGAGACCTCAATCTTTATAGTTTAGATACTATTATCCCTATCACATCACTTAGGGTAAAGCTAGCAGAACCGTATTTTAAGTTCGGTCTTGGTTATTTTGATCATACATACAATGAAGAGCAATACAGCAGTGCGGTTTATATGCTTGGAGTTGGAGTTCTTGGTTATATCTCAAAAAATATTGAAGTTGAACTAGGTCTTTCAAATACCCAGCATATAAACTACAGCTCAATAGCTCAAGAGGCAGGATTTAAAGGTGTAGAGGGTGGTGAGACTAAGATACATCTAAATAATATTTTAATGGGTGTGAACCTAAAGTTTTAGAACTTGAATTTTACTCCGTAAAAAAATCCTATAAAAGTAGTGGTGTCAACATCGCTTTTAGTCTCAACCTTTGAGCTATCATCCCAGATAATAAACTCATAAGAGTAACCCACATCAACCTCTATACTAGGTGATACGTAACCGATAATACCAACGCCTGCTCTACCGCCAATACCAGTAAGTCCGTAGCTAGTATAATCAAACATACCCACACCACCTTTAAACATTGGAAAGATCGTCTTGCTTTTATTGATAGCATCCAAAGTTAAGATAGCATTTACCCTTACACCGCTTATATCATCATATACGGTTGGGTAGTCTAGGTTTTGCTCTTGAAAAAACTCTAACTCTATACGGTTGTTTGTAGGGAAGATATATCCCGCTTTAAAAGAGAAGATATCGCTATTATCTTTTACATCATGATCAGGTGAACCTGTGGATTCAAAAGTTCCTATAAAATAAGCTATACCAACATAAAACTTTTTTCTAGCATACTGCTCTTCATCAAGATATTTTGCATTTTGATTATATTTATAGTTTTGATCAAGCTCATCAAGTTCGCCGTTTGATGTATTAAGCTGTCTGCTCATAGCTTCAAGCTGATCGTTTAAAAGTGTATCATTTTGGTTATTAGCCGCATAGATAAAGTATGAAAAACTAAAGAGTAAAAATATGATCTTCAACATTTGAGTATTTTAGCAAATAGATTTATTAACTATCTTTAATAAAAAAACTTTAAATGGTTTTTTTGCAATTTTTAGATATTATGTTAGCCATTAAAACAAATAAAAGGTAAAAGATTTATGGTTGAAAGATATGCCAGAGAAGAGATGAGTTCAAAGTGGACGCAACACGCGAGATATGCAGCTTGGCTTGAAGTTGAAAAAGCAGCGGTAAAAGCATGGAATAAACTTGGATTGATCCCTGATGATGATTGTGAGAAGATAGTAAAGAACGCAACTTTTAGTGTTGAGAGAATTGAAGAGATCGAAGCTGTTACTAAACACGATTTGATTGCATTTAATACAAGTGTTTCAGAGTCACTAGGTGATGAGTCTAGATGGTTCCACTACGGTATGACAAGCTCAGACGCTGTTGATACTGGTGTAGCACTTCAAATGAAATCATCTTTAGAGCTTATAATCAAAGATGTAAATATCTTAATGGAATCTATTAAAACAAGAGCACAAGAGCATAAGATGACCTTAATGGTAGGAAGAAGCCACGGTATTCACGGTGAGCCTATCACTTTTGGACTTACTTTAGCTGTTTGGTATGATGAGATGGCTAGACACTTAGAGAACCTAGAGCAAACACTAGAGGTTATCTCTGTAGGTCAAATAAGCGGCGCAATGGGTAACTTTGCACACGCTCCTTTAGAGCTTGAAGAGCTTGCTATGGAAGAGCTGGGACTTAAACCTGAGCCTTGTTCAAACCAAGTGGTACATAGAGATAGATACGCTAGACTTGCAAGTGCTTTAGCACTTTTAGCTTCATCTGTTGAAAAGTTTGCTGTTCAAGTAAGACACCTTCAAAGAACAGAAGTGTATGAAGCTGAAGAGTTTTTTGCAAAAGGGCAAAAGGGAAGCTCTGCAATGCCTCATAAAAGAAACCCTATCTTAACTGAAAATATCACGGGTCTTGCTCGTACTATTAGAGCGTACGCGGCACCTGCAATGGAAAATGTTGCACTTTGGCATGAAAGAGATATCAGCCATAGCTCAAATGAGAGATTCTGGCTACCAGATGCATTTATCACTACTGATTTTATGCTTCATAGAATGAACAACGTTATTGCAAACTTAACTGTAATGCCAGAGAATATGATGAAAAACCTAAACCTAACAGGTGGTCTAGTATTTTCACAAAGAGTTCTTCTAGAGCTTCCTAAAGCTGGAGTAAGTAGAGAGGATGCTTATAAAATTGTACAAAGAAATGCTATGAAAGTTTGGGATGAGATCAAACAAGGAAAGCCTACGGTTAATGAAAACGGTGAGTCACTATACCTTGGACACCTTTTAGGTGATGAGGAGCTTAGAGCTAAACTTAGCGAAGAGCAGATCAGAGAGTGTTTTAACTACGACTATTATACAAAGAACGTAGATGCTATCTTTAACAGGGTTTTTACTAAATAGTAAGCGCATATGAAAAATATATTAGTAATAGTTGACGGAATAGTCGGAAATAAACTTCTTCATAGAATGGTTGATGCCAATACTGGTGATAATAACTATGATATCGTTTATATGAATGAAAAGATATTGCCCGATGTTAAACCGTCCAACTTTACTTTTTACCATTTTGACCCTACATCTTTATCAAAACTTCTTTTGGTATTAAATAAAGATATCCATACTGATGTACTTATAGTGCTTACTACAAAAGATGAGACGCTAAATGTTATAAAAAATGTACGCTATAAAAAGAAGAACATTAATATCACTATATATGATAACTGGAATATTCAGCTAAACGATAACTATCTAAGCCGTTATAATGGTGTGAACGTATTAGCTAACGGTCTTTTAGAGAGACTACCAAATATCCCTGTAGTTGCACAAAATATAGGCCTTAGACTTGGTGAGATAATGGAGATAAAGATACCTTTTGGAAGCACTTACGCTTTTAGGTATATAGGCTCTATTGAGCAAAAAGAGTGGAAGATATTTGGTCTATATAGAAACAATAAGCTTGTAACGGTAAAACCAACTATTATCTTAAAGCCAAACGATGTGATACTTATAATTGGTAAACCAAATATCTTAATGCAGGTTTATAGTGCCATGACCAAAACACACGGACAGTTTCCTATGCCGTTTGGGCGAAATATCTACTTATATATAGATCTTTTTGTTCAAAGTGAAAAAGAGGCTGAGAATAGTTTAGTTGAAGCTATCTACCTTCATAAAAAGATCAAAGACAAAAACCTTTACGTAAGTATCACAAGACCAACTAACGTAAATATTATGGAGAGGCTAAAAACCCATATAGAAGGTGTGGATAATATAGTTTTAAATATAGATTATCACAATAAAGGGTTCTCTAAAATAGTTAAAAGCGATGTGAAAAAATACGATATCGGTGTGATAATGCTTACGCATAATCTTCTTCAATATAAAGAGGCGATAAAAGATCTTATAACTATGCAGATACCTATCTATAAGATTGGTAACTCAAAACTCTCAAAAACAAAAGATACTCTTATAGTGGTAAACGATACAAAGAGTTATGAGCAGATAGCTCCTATTATATTTGATGTTTCAGAGCAGTTAAATACAAATATCAAGCTTTATAACGTAGCGCCTATAAAGATAGAGAATATAGATGAGCTTATAGAGCATGTGGAAAACTTAGCAAAACTATTTAATCAAAATATAGAGATAGTAAATAAGATGCAAAACCCTATACGTGAGCTTCAAAAAGAGGAAAATATCTTACAGATACTGCCGTTTAAAAAAGCGATGTTCGATAAAAGGCTTGTGAACTTCTTCTCAACAAATAGCGACCTTTTATCTTTTGATCTACCAGATTTTAATCAGCTTTTAATACCTATCTTAGAAGAGTAAGACCTCTCTTTAGTTGGCATAGTATCTATCTATCTTATAACCTAAGCCTCTAATATTTTTTATAAAATCCTCTTTTAAAGATTTATTTAGACGGCTTATCTCTGCACGTATTGTTGGGTTGTCTATCAGTTCACCGTTCCATACATCCATTCTAAACCTTTCAAAGTCAACCACCATATTTATATTTAGTGCTAAAAGCTCAATAATATCAAGCTGCTTTTTTGTAAGCTCTTGTGGCTGGTTTTGAAAATATAGGGTTTTTAAAGACTTAGAGAAACTATAGTTTTTACTAAGCATTATGTGGTTCTCTTGCGGTTTTTCATGTTTTATAATTTGATTTATCTTTATACCAAGCTCTTGTAGGTGAAAAGGTTTTTTCATATACTCTGCACAACCAAGCTCATACGCTTTAGAGATATCTTCTATATCATGAAGCGCACTTATAAAAATAGTTGGTATAAATATCTTTAAAGAGTTTAACTTCTCTAAGATATCAAAACCGTTTATATTTGGTACATTGATATCTAAGATCAAAAGATCAAAACCCTCACCGATAGAATCTAGTGCTTCTTTACCATCTTTAAAAGAGGTAACAACATGACCTAAAGTGTGCAGGTAATCAGTGATAGAATCGTTTAATAACGCTTCATCTTCAAGTAATAATATATCCATTTACGCCTCTTCAAATTCATATGTGAAAGTGGTCTCTTTCTCGTTTGAATCAAGAGTGATTTTAACACTATTTTCATCACATATATCTTTAACTATATTAAGCCCTATACCAAAGCCGCCTTTTACGTTGTTTTCCCTATAAAAGCTATTGAATATCTTTGTGATATCACTGATCTCTTCGGAGTATGTTTTAACGCTAAAAACAATATATCTATTCTCTTTTATTAGTTTTATAAAAACAGGTGAATCGTCAAAACTATATTTGATAGCATTTGATATATTATTATCCACAACCCTTTGAAGCTGTACATCGTTGAAGTTTATAAAAAGGTTGTCTGCAATATTGGTTATAAAAACTAGACCGCTTGCATTTGCTACTTCATTAAAGAACTCTATCCTTTGTTTTAAAAAACGGCTGATATCTAGTTTACTCTTAGGGTATTCGATACGATCTTTTTTAACCATATAGCTAAGATCGTTAAAGATATTGTGTATGATCTTTGAGCCAGATTCTATATTTGTTATATTTTGATTTGATATGTTTTTCATCTTTAAAAGATCTATATTGCTAAGGATTATGCTTAAAGGTGTATTGATCTCATGGATAGATTTTTTAATAAACTGATCTTGTGCGCTTACAAGGTTTTGCAGTTTTTTGGTTTTATCTTTTACTTTTTCTTCCAAGGTAGAGTTTATCTCTATTAATTGGCTGTGGCTTTTAATGATCTCTTCTATAAGCTCATTTGCATTACCTATAATAGCTCTTATCTCTCTAAAGTTAAAGTCGTGTTGATCTATGGTCTTATACTCTTTAGTTGCAACTCCAAGTTTATGAATAAATAGATTTAGCTCATTTTCTATTAGAAAAGAAACAACCCTTAAAAGCATAAAAATAGTAAAGAATAAAAAGAAAGCAACACCGCCGATACCTATGATATAACGCATAACCTTTTGTTTATGATCTAGTTTTGTCTGTTCCAATATCTTTTGTTTTTGCTTATCACTGCTTTTAAATGTTTTTTCAATCTTTGCGGTTTCCTCTTCATAGCGAAGATACTCTTGATTGATTATAAGAATTGCAAATATAAATACGATAGCAGCAGCAATATTACTACTTATAAATCCAAGTTTATTTATAGAGATGTTCTCAAAATATTTTTTATTCATAAGTTATTATAACAAGATATATTGTATAATTGACAAAAAATTAGGTGCATTAATGAAAAATTTTTTTATTATTTTATTTTTTACATATTTTAGTATCTCACTGTTCGCAGGTGAGAATAGATATAGTTTTAGTTTAAGTACGGCTCAAAGAGAAACAACTTTGGCTGAGGCTGTGATAGAAGAGGAGACAGATCTTTTTATATCTTTAGAAGCTTTTTTTGCCATAGATGCACTCTCAGGTGGAAGCTGGCAGCAAGGTCCTGTTGTTACACTTTTTGATATCACCAATGAGGATGATTCTTATGCAGATTATTTTTATGCTGGCTGGGAATGGATATGGGAGTTTAGAACCAACTTAGAGCTTATAGGTTCTGTTTACGGAGTGTTTGAGAGATCACTTTATAAAAACAATGAGGACAATAATGAGTTGAAACTAACACAAAAGGATGGTTACGGAGCAAGGCTTGCTTTAAGGGTTGCACTTCTTGATGACTTTGGTTTTGATATCGCTACAGCTAAGTTTGAAGTTGATGAGAGCGGTGATAGAACATACACCTATGAAGAGAACAGTATAAGTTTGGTTTGGTGGTTTTAAAAAAGCTTTTTAGCAGCTATCTTTATATTTGAAAATATAAAGATAGTATCTGCTTTTGTATATTTAGCTTATAGTTTTCTATATCAAGCTCCCTTATCTTTTTAGAGTTCTTCAAGGTCTCAACATCATCTACGGTTTTATATCCTGCTTGATACTCCTGCTCAATTACTGTTAAAAGCTCTTCATAAAGTTTTATATCCTCACTTGCCAGCTCTATTCTCTCTTTATAGTTTTGGATATTTAGTATCGCTTTATCGTATGTAAGCTCTGCACTATTTATCTCATCATTTAGCTCTTGCTTACTTATAAGATAGTCAAGTTTGCTTTGCTCAATCGTACTAGATGAGGTGTAGCTAAGAGGAACCGATACGCTTAACCCATAGTTATAATAATCATCGCCCGTTTTTGTATCGCTGTTACTGTAACCGTATGAGGCATCAAGGCTTAGTGCAGGAAGATAATCAGCTCTTTTGATCTTATAAAGATCGTTGTTTACATTTATATCAAGCTTTGCATATTTAACCGAGTTGGCATTTTGCAAAAACAGCTCTTTGCTTAGAAGCTCAACCTTAGGTATATTTATATTTTTATAGTTTTCTTTAGTGTATTGCTTTACACTGTTTATATTGCTAAGTTTGCTAAGTTGAAGCTCTTTTCTTGCATCTTTTAGTTCGTTTCTTGTCATAATAGCTTCGTTTAGATCACTAATACCAAGCTCGCCCGCTTTATATTCGGACTTTTTATTTTTTATATCTATCTCACTGTTTTGTATATTTAAAAGATTTTTCTCTAAACTGATATTGTTTAGTTTTATATCTATTAAAAGTGAGAATAGGGTGTTAAGATCATCTTTTGTGGATATATCAAGATTGATACTTTCCATCTTTTTAAGCTCTTTTGCATAATCTATCTGTGAAGTGATACCGCCGAACTTAAAGATATCTTGCGATAATGATAGTGAATAATCCTCACTCTGCACTCCGTCATCATCTTCACTTACGCTTCCATTTATATTTATATTTGTAAGCCAGTCGTATTTATTGCTTTTCTCTTTTTGCTCTATCTGCTTTTTTTTCAGCTCTATTATTTGATTTTTTGTATTTGAAAGTACTTGCGTATCTGCTGCATTTGCTAGGGCTACACATAAAACTAAAGGGATGGTTTTTTTCATTTTACAAACTCCACTTTTACTATCTTACCAAAATCCTTATCATCAATAGTTAGGGTTACTTTATAAGCAGATACATATGTTTCATCAACAGTTCTATCGATCTTTTCAATATTTGCAAGCCCTTTTTTGGAGTTTATTAAAACCTCTTTACTCTCAATATCTTTATAATCATCACTGCTTACATATACTATTAGTTTTGATTTAGTTGTATCGTATGCCGTTGCAAGCTCACTTCCAGTGCTTACATAATCACCCTTATCTATTTTAAACTCTTTGATATAAAGGTTGTTTACGCTTACGGATTTTTTATTTATAGTATCTTTTAGCTCACTAATAGATAGCTTTAAAGACTCAATAGAAATTTTCAGCTCTAATATCTCGTAGTATTTCGTATCTTTATCAGATTTACTTTTACCACTTATTTTTATAAAGTTCTTATAGTTTTGCTCTAAAAGGGAGAGTTTCTTTCTATAAAGAGAAAGCTGGTTCTCATAGATATTTAGTTTGCTTTTCTCTAAAGTATCGTCAAGTTTTATAAGCACTTTGCTTACTATTTTAGTCTCATCAGCTTTATCTAGCTTTACAACTTGTCCCGATGTCTGAGAATAGATAGTAAACTCTTCATAAGGCTCAACCTTTGCCATATATGTTTGTGCAAAAACAATAGCAGGTAGTATTAAAGTTAAAATATATTTTTTCATTATCAATCCTTGATTTTATAAAATGTAGCATAAAGTGCTGGTACGTATATAAGGTTTAAAACGGTTCCCCAAGCTATACCGAAACCTAAAGATATGGCAATAGGCTGTAGCATAATAGATTCTCCCGTAGGGAAAAAGATCAGAGTTGAAAGACCTAAAATAGTAGTGATCGAGGTTATAAGTATAGGTCTTACTCTTTGTTTTGCTCTTTTAAAGAACTCAGCTCTGTTTTTTGTATTATGTAAAAAGTCAAGCATAATGATACCGTCGTTTATAACAACCCCTGCTAGTCCCATCATACCTATTAAGGACTGGGAGTTTATATTTACACCCATTATAAAGTGACCCACTATAGCACCCATTGCGGTAAAAGGTATAACCGAGAGTATAATAAAAGCACTTTTAAATGAAGGAAAGTTGATAAGAAGTGTGATAAATATCAAAAATAGACCTATCATAAAAGCTTTGATCATATCGCTTGCCATCTGTTGGCTGCTTTCCCTCTCACCGCCGTAAGCGATCTTTACACCTTTTTGTTTTAGTTTCTCTATAGCTGGTTCTATCTGTTTTAAAACCTCATTACCACTTGTGATATCTTTTTCAACATTGGCATAAACTTTCTTTTGTATCTGCCCATCCTCTTTCTCTATTCTTTCAAAATTTCTCTCTATCTTAAAGTCAACAAGCTCTCTTAGCTCAACTTTTTTATCATCAACTGATATTAAAAAATGTTTTAGTGCATCCAGCTCATCTTTGTAGATAGATTTTGTAACAATATCTATCACCCCATCTTCGTTAAAGGTGTTTGCTTGATCCCTTTTCATAAAAAAGTTTGCTACTTGAACCGCTATTTCGCTGTCACTTAGACCTAGGTTTTGTGCATAAGCATTTAGTGAGAACTTATACTCTGTCTCACCAAGTTTTGTATTATCGGTCACATCTTTAACACCCTTTATCTTATTTAACTCAACTTTTAAACTATCAATACTTTTTAGAAGAAGTGATTTGTTCTCATGGCTTAGTTTTAGCTCAATATCGGTTCTAACTATCCCTATTCTTCTTGTGACTATATTAAACTCGGCTATATTATCTTTTTTGGTGATAGGTGTAACCAGTTCACGTATCTGTTTCATTGCTTCTTGGGCATTTATAGTTCTTATCTTATCTTTTTGTTCAAAATCAAAACTAAGGTTGAGTATAGGGTTTACGTAGTTTTGTAAGAAGTTATCATCTCTAAGCTCCTCAAGTTCCAAAGAGAGTGTAAAACCGTTCTCTATAGTCTCACTATTGCTTGTGATATCGGTAAATCTACCAACCGTAGTATCTATGTTTTTTATAAAAAGTGTTTTTGCATTATTAAGAAGAAGCTCTTCATATTTTTTTGCTACTACGTCACTCTCTTTTAAAGATCTTGATTCATCAAGTTTAAAAGATAAGGTAACACTTCTTGAGTCCATATCAGGCATCATTTGAAATCTACTTTGTGTTATAAGTAGTACACTTAAAAGAGGAACCGTAATAAAGAAAACTACTAAAAAGGTTTTTTTATAGTGTATAACTCTATGTAAAAGATTCTCATAAAGATTATATGCAGGTGTCCAATCAAGCATCTTCTCTTTTCTTCTTAGTATATGTTTAGCGTGTAAAGGAAGGAAGATAAACGATTCAACTAGTGATGAGAAGATAAGTACTGAGATCACTATAGGGATAAGCTGCATTAATATACCAAGCTCCCCACTTATTAAAAGCATAGGTAAAAATGCAAAGATGGTAGTAAATGCGGCTATTAGTACAGGTGCTATCATCTCTTTTGCACCGTTTATAACAGCTTCATTGAGATCATGCCCCTCATCGAGGTGGCGCTGTATATTTTCACTTACGATAATAGCATCATCCACAACTATACCAAGTGAAATAAGCATAGCCATTAGTGAGATCATATTTAAACTATAACCTGCTTGCTCTATAACTAAAAGACCTAAGATAAACGATACTGGTATCCCCATTATGATAACTAGTGATAACCTAGGGCTTATAAGCAGGTGCATAGAAAGCCCTACAAGTATTAGTCCAAGAGTGATATTTGCTATGATAGTTTTGATCCTGTCGTTTACAGGTTCAGAGCTATCTCTTGTAATATCTATAGTGAGTTCTGGCATACTATTGTTAAAGTTTTTTAAACTCTCTTTTATAGCTTTTGCAACAGCTATAGAATCACCCACATTATCTTTATAAACATTAAACGATATGGTTGTTTTTCCATTAAGTCTAGATATGGTCTCATCAAGAGGGTAATCAATATTGATAGTTGCAATATCTTTTAGAAATATCTTTTTATCACCTATTTTGACCAAGGTATCTAGCCATTGTTGTTTATCAAATTTATTATTGTTTGCACTTAAATATATATGGTTTCCTGTTTGCTCAACTTGCGCAACTGGATAGATATAAGATAGGTTTTGAAGTGCACTTATAACAGAAGAGCTCTCTAAACCGTAAGAGCTTATCTTTTTATGATCAAGTAAAATATCTATTTGAAGCTCGCTATCTCCAAATATCTTTATCTCACTTATATGTGGTATTTGAAGAAGTTTTGTTTTAAGTGTTTTTGAGATCTCTAAAAGCTCATCTTTGCTTTTTTGTTTTGAAGATAGTGATACGTTTAGCAGTGACATTTGAAGCTTTATACTACTTACGGTTGGTTCGTTCATATCGCTTGGAAGATACTGTTTAGCGGCACTTACCGCATCTTTTATCTCATCTTGTATCTCTTTTTTATCTGCACCGTCTTGAAGATCAACACGAATAGAGAAACTTCCGTTGGTTATGGTTGATCTTACTTCATCTATACCTGAAACTGAATCTATTTGGTTCTCTATCTCAACAACGGCAAAGTTGTTTAAACTATCTGCACTTGCACCGCTATAACTGCCGTTTACGTTAATCGTATTTAAAGATACTATAGGAAACATCTCTTTTGGTATCTTTATATAAGCAAAGATACCCATTGCAAGTATAAAAAATAGTATCGTATAGTTAAGTCTAGAGTTTTTTAGAAAATATTCTATTACTTTATGCATTAAACTCGCTTTTTGATTTTATTGTTATTTTATCAAAAGAGATCATTATATCATATATATCATTGTAGGGTTCAAGCTTTGTATATATATCAAGCATCTCCTGCGTTGATCTATTATAATGGTTGATTTTCGATGGTAAGATGTATATAGCATCATCAGTTTTCTTACATTCCGTAAAATAAGTGTTGCTTTGCAGTTTAAGCAACTCGTTAAGTTGTGAAATATCCATACTCTCTTCTCCAATTTGATATAGAAGTTTATCTGAAAAGTGTAAATGAAAAGTAACATTATAAATTAAAATTATTTTCTTGACTGCTAGTATAAGTTTCCTTAAAATATTATTTAATTAAGGAAAGTTATAAAAATAATAAGATAAAATTAATCAAATTCTTGGGAGAGAGTAAAAAATGAGATTTCTTAATAACCTTACAATAGGACTAAAACTAAATTTAATAGCTGCTGTTAATATAGTTATCCTACTATCTATCATTGGTGTTGTATATAATAAACTTGATAGCTTAAACTATCAGTATAGTGAACTTGAAAAGATCTCTAATATAGGTCAAAGTATAGGTGATGCTACAGCTAACGGGCTAGTATTAGCAAGTGCATTTAAATTTATAGCGATAAACCCAAATGATTTACAAGCAAAAAATAACTTTATGAAAGCGATTAAGAACCTTGATAAATATATGAAAGAATTAGAAACATATAATGTTATTTCAAAAGGTTATAAAAAGTTTGATATAGCTAAGTCTTATAAAGATTTTAAAAATGAACTAAATATAGTAGAGAGTAAGATCAATAGTGGAGAAAATGTAAGTACTACAGATTATAAGAGTATATCACCTAAATGGAGAGATCTAAAGTTTAATCTTTTAAAATGGAGTAAAGCTAATAAAGAAAAAGCAAAAAAAGACTCCGTGATTTTTAAAGAGGTATCAGACAGCACTCTATACACTATAATAGTAGCGATCGTAATATCTGTAGTTCTAATAAGTATCTTAATCTCGTTTATAGCAAATAATATAAAAAGAAATCTAAGGGTGTTTAAAGAGGGACTTGAAAATTTCTTTAGCTTTATCAAAAGGGAATCTAGCGAACAAAGCCTAATACAGATAGATGGCAGGGATGAGTTCTCACAGATGGCACAAGAGGTAAACACTATGATAGCTCAAGTGTCTCAAGAGATAGAAGAGGATAGTGCTTTAGTAAAAGAGATAGATGATGTTATCCAAAAAGTTGATAACGGTTTTTACTATTATACGGTTAAAGGCTCTTCTATAAACCCTCTTACAATGAGTATGAAAGAGAAAGTGAATAACCTTGTAACTAGTACGAACGAACAGCTTCATATGATCATAGAGAATCTAAATAGATACGGTCAAAATGATTTTACATTTGAGTATGATTCAAAAACATATGAGAATATGAACGGATCGTTCGGATCTTTAGTAGCTGTTACTATGCTTATAGGAAATAACGTGTCTGAGCTTATTGCTATGATATTAAATGCAGGTGAGAGATTAGATCACGATACTAATATATTATCACAAACCTCAAAGAACCTTTCAAAAGCAAGTAATGAACAAGCCGCAAGTCTTGAAGAGACAGCTGCTGCGTTAGAAGAGATCACAAGTACTATTGTAAATAACAATGCAAATATAGATAAGATCATAGGAAACTCTAAAACTTTAAGAGGCTCAGTTGATAAGGGTCAAAACCTTGCAAATGAAACCGCATTATCAATGGATGAGATAAATGAGCAGGTGAGTGCAATAAATGAAGCAATTGCAGTGATAGATCAGATAGCTTTCCAAACAAATATACTTTCACTAAACGCTGCTGTTGAAGCAGCAACTGCGGGTGAAGCAGGAAAAGGTTTTGCAGTAGTTGCAGGTGAGGTTAGAAACCTTGCAAGCAGATCAGCAGAAGCGGCTAAAGAGATCAAAGATATAGTTGAAAAAGCTACAAATAAAGCTGATAACGGAAAAAGAATAAGTGCTGAGATGATCAAAGGGTATGAAGAGTTAAATGGTAATATCCAAGATACGGTTCATCTTATAGATGAGATATCTTCAGCATCAAAAGAGCAAGAGAGTGGAATATCACAAATAAACGATGCAGTTGCCGCACTAGATCAAGAGACACAAAGAAATGCAGCTGAAGCTGCTAAGATAGATACTTTGGTACAAGAGGTATCTCAACTATCAAACGATCTTGTACAGGTTGCAAAACAAACAAACTATAAAGAGGAAGCAAGAGAGCAGGTTAGTGATGTGGAGCTTGTAAGTGTTACTGCAAAACTTAAGAACGATCATATCGTATTTAAAGATACAAACTTTAAAACACTTGATAGCTATACAAAAGCTGATGTTACGGATCACCATAATTGCCATTTGGGTAAATGGATAGATGAGCAAGTCTCACAAAATAAACCTTTTACACAAACAAGATCTTGGGAGAAGTTCTTAAGTGATCATAAAACGGTTCATGCTAAGGTAAAAGAGTATATGTATAGATCTGCAGATAAAGCCGATAATGATGAGTTAAAAAAGATATCTCAAGAGATAGAACAAGCTACAATTGCAGTGTTCCAAGGTCTAAATCAAGTTAAGATAGATAATGGGAAAGTTGCTTTAGCAGAGTAAAAACCTATAGGTTTATTATAAAGTTATTGTAGCCCTCTTTAAACTCATATAAGAGTTTAAAGCCGTGGGCTTTTAATACGTTGTGAACTATATAAAGTCCCAGCCCTAAGCTTTTGCTGCTGCTTTCGTAGTTTCTATTAAAAGCTTTAAAGTACTCATCAAGAGGTTTTTCAAGCTTATCACCTTTGTTTTTTATAGTAATAGTATCCTCTTCAACTATGATAATAGGTTTATCATCTCCGTATTTTATAGCATTATCTATAAGGTTCTTAACCGCAACGGTAAAAAACTCAAAGTCTACATTTATAAGTTTGCTTGCGGAACTATTGATCTTGATATCAAGTGTACTTTTATCAAGAAGTAGTATATCTATGGAGTGATCCAGTAGATCGATGATCCTAAAATCTTCTTTTTTAAGATTTAAGTTGTTTGATGTAAGCATCTCTAAACGTGCTAGTTCATTTAAAAGATAATCAAGTCTCTCAAAAGCTTTTTTTAGATTTTTATGGTATTTGCTATCTTCAAGCATATCGGCAATAATAAATCCTCTAGTGATAGGTGTTTTAAACTCATGCATTATATTTCGTAAAAATAGGTTTCTTGACTCACTAAAATTTCTAATTATCTTGATCGTATTGTTAAATTCATTTGCAACCTCACTGATCTCATCTTTCCCTTTTGTAGAGGTATCTATATTTAGGTTTCCTTTTGAGAATATTCGTATGCTCTTTTTTAATGCTATTAAAGGGATAAGTTTTTTGATCAAGAAGATATAAAAAGTGATAAATACAATATTTAATAAAACAGTAAGAAGTATGATAGGTACTATTGCACTTTTATCTTGTACATTATCTTTTACGATCATTTTATCTTCTCTTATTGTAAAAAATAGATAGTTATGACCTTGGTATCTAAAAAGCTTCCAGTTAAGATCTTGAGATAAAAGATCTCCGTACATTTCAAGCTCTTTGATATCTATATCAGACACCTCCATATCAAACTTTACCAGCTCTTTATTTAGCATCTCGTTTGTGATATTTGGTCTTGGTGGAGGAGGGGGTCTGCGCTCTTCATTGTCTAAGTTAAGTCTTCTATCTTCATCTTGGGCTCTATCTCTATTTATATTGTGTTCTCTAATAATATTTTGGTGTGCATAAGCTAGGTTTCTAAGGTATCTATGGGTATGAACATCTATCTGCTCTTGTTTTTTTATACTATAACCTTTATAGATGATAATATGAGATGTCACCATCATTAGTATAAAAAATAGTGTAATATGGACAAAAAGGGAGTGTTTATTGATTGATAAGTTTATAACCGACTCCTCTTATGGATATGATATGTTTAGGCTGTTTAGGATTATCTTCTATCTTAGCTCTAATTCTACCTATAAGTACATCTATACTTTTTAAAGAGCTTTCATATTTAATAGAATCAACATTTAAAAGAAGCTCTTCACGGTTTACCGAAAATCCTGCTTTTTTTATAAAATACTCCATAATATGGTATTCGGCGTTGGTAAAGTTTACAAGCTCACCGCTTTTGTAAATCTCAAGTCTATCATGATCTATTGTAAAAGTTTTAGGTGTTTCATTTTTAGTCGTTTGAGTATCCGTGTGATGTCGTTTTAGTATAGAGTTTATTCTAAGAACCAGCTCTTTTGGGTTATAAGGTTTTGGTATATAGTCATCAGCACCGTGTGAGAAACAGATGGTCTTATCATCGATATCGTTTCTTGCACTAGATATTATAATTGGAATATCTGATTTTTTTCTAATAAGTTTGCAAACTTCCGTACCGTCAAGTTCGGGTAAAGAGAGATCAAGTATAAGAAGGTCGTATTTTTTTATATTTAACGCACTCATACCAAGCTCGGGTGATTCATAGTTGGTAAGATTTATATCGTGTTCAGCCAAGAAATCACCAAGCAGCTCGGCAATCTCGGTATCATCTTCTATCATCAATACTTCAAGCAAATCTCTCTCCGTTATTTTATTACTTAAATTTTACCACTTATCTACGAAACTCCGGCTTATGCATTTCACCCATAGCTCTTTTGTCCATACTTTTTCTTTTTATCTTTTCCATATCTATAATGGTCTTTAGGTCTTTTTTTTGTGAGCTTGTTAAAAGATCATACACCTTAGCAAGTTTCTCAACCCTATCTTTTAACATTGTTTCTTTATTTGTTTCTAAAGCTTTTATATATTTTGAGCTATCGAAACTTGTTTCACTAAACGCATCTAAAGGATTGATTATATCTTTAGATTTAGCTCTTAAGATATTATCTATCTTTGCTCTTTGCTCAGCGCTAAGATCAAGCATCATAATTTTACCTATGATCATATCTTTGCCCATTTTTTTATTGCCCATAGGTTTTTTAGCCATCATACCTTTTGCGCAATCTTGAGCTTGCATACCTTTGTTTGGCATATCTGGATTACCAAAAGGCATACTTGCAAATAGTGAGCTTGATAATAAAGCTGCCGTACCTATACTTAAGATTAAACTTTTTTTCATTTTTAACTCCTTTAATGAATTGGTGAAATTTTAATTGTTTTTAGTTAACAAAAGGTATCAGTTGGTAAATGAAAAGTAACAAAATAAGATTGTTACTGTTTTGTTTCTTTAAAATAATAAAATCTATATTTTGATGGAGAGGATAATAATGAAAAAGATCAGTTTCGTTTTAAGTGCGGTCGTAGTGCTTTTTTTATTGGATCTAGTTTTATTGATAACTATCCATAACTCTTGGCATAAATCTATGAATAAATATATACCTTTACAAAAAAAGATATTAGTTAAAAAAGTGGATATTGCTAATGCTCATACATCATTAGAAGAGTTTTTAAACGGTGATATCTCTATAAGCGTAGATGGGGACATTATAGAGCATTTTGATCTAAAGTCAGTAGACCTTTATTTAAAAAGTATAAAAAAAGATTTTAACGATAACGATGAGAAAAAGATCATCTACCAGATAAAAAGTATAAAACAAAATCTAAAAGAGCTGAATAGTTTAGCTTGGTATAGAATAGATAATATCCAAACGGAAAAAAGCTCCAAACTTAAGTTTGATCAAGATTTTGATAAGAAGTTCGATCAGATCAATAAAAAGCTTGATAGAGCAATAAGTTTGATAGATAAAAAGCTTGCAAAATCTATTGAGTCAAAAGAGTTGATATTTAAGATCGTAATGATGTTCTTCGTACCGATAAATCTAGCTGTATTTATAATGATCTATATAATCGAAACAAGAAATAAAACTCTGGAGAAAAATCTAAAGCTTGAAAGGGATAAAGCTCTTACAACCTTAAAATCTATCGGAGATGGAGTGATTATTACCGATATGAATGGAAATATCAACTTTTTAAATAGAGTTGCACAAGATCTTACTGGGTATGATGAGGGTGAGGCTTTAGGTAAAAGTTTGGAGATGGTGTTTGATATTATCAATCCTGTTACAAGGCAAAAGGTTGAATCACCCGTAAAAAAGGTTTTACAATACGATAAAACATTTGAGCTAAGTGAAGCAACATCTTTGATCAATAAAGATAACAAAGAGTATATTATAAGTGATTCAGCCTCACCTATAAAAGATGATAACGGTAAAACCTTAGGGGTTGTGCTGGTGTTTAAAGATGATACGGAAAAATATAGTTTAAAAGATGAGCTTGAAAGACAAGAGAATATAATGTCTCAACAAAGTAAAATGGCCGCAATGGGCGAGATGCTTGAAAATATAGCTCACCAATGGAGACAACCTCTATCTGTGATCTCAACTAGTATAAGCGGTATCAAACTTCAAAAAGATTTTGGAATACTCCAAGATAAGTTTTTATATGAGACTATAGAGCTTGTGATGGATTCAACCGATTATCTTTCAAAGACGATAGATGACTTTAGACACTTTTTCACTATCAATAAAAACAAAGAGATATTTGAAGTTAAATCAGCTATTGAGAATGCTATTATCTTTATGTCACCATCTTACCAATATAACCAGATAGAGATAGTATCAAGGCTAAGGGATGTTGATGCCTGCGGTTATAAAAATGAACTTATCCAAGTACTTGTAAGTATTATGCAAAACTCAAAAGATGCTTTTGAGGAAAGAGATAACGATAAAGAGAAAAAGTTTGTTTTTATAAAACTAAAAAAACTAAACAGCGACTATATACAAATAAGGATCAAAGATACGGCAGGGGGGATTCCTACTAAGATCATAGATAGGATATTTGAGCCTTATTTTACGACTAAACATCAAAGTAGAGGTACGGGGATAGGTTTATATATGGTACTTCAAATGGTTACAAAACATATGAACGGCGAGATAGGTGTAGAAAACACTAAATTTACATATCAAGGGAAAAAATATAAAGGAGCCTCATTTACTATAAAGCTTCCTATAAAATGATCTTTATAAAGGAAGTTCCATATAAACCTCTAAACCTTTTAGTTTGGTTTCATTATAGGTATATTCTTGGTTCTTTAATGATATATTACCATGAAAATGCTCTTTGATAAGTCTATATATCATATATAATCCCATACCCTTACCTATTGATTGATGGGAAGTGGTAAAGTAAGGCTCAAAAGCTTGTTCTAAAATATCAGCTTCAACACCTCCACCATCATCTTTTATAGAGATTATCAGCTTTTTACCGTTATTTTTTATTGCTATAAATATATGCTTAGTGTTTTGTGCATGCTCTTTAATATTTTTAAATATATTTACGAGTATTTTTATTATCTCATCTCTATATGTTATAAATGTCATATCATCTATATCTTTGATAACTTTTATATCTTGTTTGTTTATAAAGTCTAGACAATAGTCTATAGACTCATCAACCAACTCAATAGTAGATATCCCTTTTTTAACAGGGTCTTTAATAGTAAGCATATCAAAATCATCTATGGTCTTAGAGAGAAACTGAGTATACTCTACGACACTATCCATCCTTGGTATAATATCATTAGGGATCTCTTCATTATGTATAATATCTATCTTTACGCTTGATGCTGTGGAGCTTATCATAGATAAAGGCTGTCTCCATTGGTGAGCTATGTTTTTGATTAGTGAAGCTATAGATTTATGTTTTTCAATCTCTTTTTTTTGAAGAGCTATCATAGTCTCTTGTTTTGCTATTTTTTGCTCTTTTTCCAGCATATGTTTATAGTGAATCCTTGCTTTAACGTGTATATCGCACTTTAAAAGAACCTCTTCTATTACAAACGGTTTTTTTATAAAGTCGCTGGCTCCTTGCTTTAAAACCCTTGAGTAGTTCTCTCTTGATTCATCTCCTGAGATCACTATTACAGGTATATCGTAATAGTTCTTATCCGATTTTAATGTTTCTAAAAAGCTCATACCGTCAATTCCAGGCATAATAAGATCAAGTAGTATTAGATGGATATCGTTGTTTTCTATTATCCTTTTCCCATCTATCACATCTGATGCTTCAAATACATTGTAATCTTTTGATCTTAATATATTTTTTAATACATTTCTTACAAAATTTGAATCATCTATTGTTAGTATATTTGTGTTTTTATGTTTCTCTATATTTTTTATAATAGTATCTGCACATTTAGTAATTACAGGTATAGGTGTTGTTTTTATAAGGTAGTCAACTATACCCATCTCAAAGAGCTTATCTCTTTGGTATGTATCTGTGCTTCCTGTCATTACGATTATTTTTGCTTTGTATCGCTCATGTATATCCTCTATCATATCCTCACCGCTTCCATCAGGCAGGTTTAGATCTAAAAACACATAATCGATACTCTCTTGTTGTAGAACTTGTTTTGCCTCTTCGATAGAAAAAGCTTGAAAAATAATATAATTTAACTCTTCAAAAAATCCTTTTACCATATTATTAAAGGTTTTTGAATCATCTACAATAAGAATATGTAAGTTTTTACTCATAAATTTTTTCCAATACTATTTTATTAATTCTACTTAAAAGAAAATTATTATTTGATTAGTTTTGTCATCATGTAGTTAAGTTGTAAAGCCTAAAGAGTTTTTTTTCTAAAGAACCAGCTTGCCAATCCTAGAGATATAAACCCTAAAAACAGCATTGGTAAAAGAAGCTCCAAAGCTATATCAAACCCTATATCTTTTAAGAAAACACCTTTTAAAAGTATCAAAAAGTATTTTAAAGAAACAATATCGGTAAAGGGTATAAGCCAAGAGGGCATATTCTCCACAGGTGTTGCAAAGCCCGACATTAGAATATAAGGAACCAAAAGTACAAAGGCACCTAAGATACCTTGCTGTTGGGTTGAAACAAGCGATGAGATAAATAGCCCAAGACCCACAACTGAAAAAAGAAACGATACGATCCCTAAAAATAGAATAAAGAGTGATCCCACAAACGGTACACCGAAAAATACTACGGATATCGCAAAGATAACACCTGCATCTATTATGCTTATTAAAAGCGGTGGAATGGTTTTGCCTATGATTAGAGTTGTAGAGGATAGGGGAGTTACAAGTATCTGCTCAAAAGTTCCAAGCTCCCTTTCTCTTGCAACGCTTAAAGCTGTTAGAAGCAGAGCAACTATCATAGAGATAGTTCCTATAAGGTTTGGAAGTATCCACCAAAAGTTATCTAGGTTTGGATTGTATAGATTTCTATTGATGATCATATTTTGTTTTACCGATACATTGCCAAATACCTTAGATATGGCACTTCTTATATACGCTTCTGTTATCTGCGCGGTGTTTGATTTTCTTCCGTCGGCTATTATTTGTATGGTTGCTAATCTTTTACTTTGTATATCTTTTGCAAACTCTTGGGGGATATAAACGACCGCTATAACTTTTTGGCTATCAATTGCCCTTTGCAGATCTTTCTCACTTTGAAGCCTATATATCTTTGTAAAACTACTGCTATAGCTTAGTGAGCGTATAAGCTCTAAACTTTTTGCACTATTATCTCTATCTATTACTCCTATGCTTATATTTTTTACCTCTAAGGTCACGGCAAAAGAGAATATAAAAAGCTGTAATAGAGGCGGCACTATAATGATCACTCTTGATTTTTTATCGCTCCAGATAGCTAGGAACTCTTTTTTCATTAAGGCAAGGAGCTGGTTTAGAAAATTCATCAATCAAGCCTTTTTCTAGTGATCTTTAATATCACGGTAAATATTACGCTTCCTACGATTATCATATAAAAGATATTGGGTATTATCACTTCATAGATATTCCCGCTTAAAAAGAGTGTTTGGAGTATCTCTACAAAGTATCTTGCAGGTAAAGCATAAGTGATAAATTGAAGCCAAGTGGGCATAGAGCTTATTTGAAAAATAAATCCTGAAAGTAAAAAAGCAGGCAAAAACCCTACTATCAAAGAAGCCTGAGCTGCTACAAACTGGCTTTTTGATAGTGTAGAGATCAAAAGCCCAAGACTAAGTGCAGGGAAAAGATAGATCGATGAGCTTATAAAAAAGAGCACTAGAGAGCCTCTAAAAGGGATACCAAACCAACCTATAGCAATGATCATACAAATAGTTGCAGAGAACATTGCCAAAACAAAATATGGAAATATCTTACCTAAGATAAGCTCGGTTATCGTTATAGGTGTAGACATCAAAGCCTCCATAGTATTTCGCTCCCACTCCCTTGCAACCACAAGTGCGGTTAAAAGTGTACCTATAAGTGTTAGTACTATTGCAATGGAGCCTGGAAGTAAGAAATAGCTGCTAAGAAGCGGAGCGTTAAACCAGTATCTGGTCTGCACATCAATTTGTACATTTCGTATATTTTTATTTAACCCCTCTTGAACTAGCCAGTTCTCCCAAAGCCCCGTAGTGTATTTTTGCACATACCCTGCGATATTTGGTTCTGTACCATCTGTTAGTATCTGTATACTTGGTTTCCCTTTCTCTAGATCTTTTGCAAAGGTTGAAGGGATGATTATAATAGCTCTTATTTTCCCCTCTTGAATCTGTTTTGTAAAATATCTTTTATCGCTATTTACCTGAGGAGTAAAACTTTTTGAGTTCTCAAAGGCACTTAAAAGTGAGCTTGAGTATTTTGAGTGTTTCTCTATCACTATTCCCACTGGGATATTCTTTGAGTCTAATGATATAGCATAACCCATCATAAAAAGAAGTATCAATGGAAGTACCACGGCAATAAGAACCGAGCTAGGGTCTCTTATGATCTGCAAAGATTCTTTGATAAAAAGTGCTTTAAATCTATTTATGCGCATCTTCACTTCTTTTTATAAGCTCTATAAAAGCCTCTTGCATATTGCTTTTTTTAGATACTTTATTTATAAGGTTATGGGGAGTATCTATAGCTATGCTTTTGCCCTTATATATCAAAGCTATATTATCACAATACTCCGCTTCTTCCATAAAGTGTGTTGTTACCATTACCGTGACCCCTTTTTGAACCATCGTATAGATATGGTTCCAAAACTCACGTCTTGTAAGGGGATCAACCCCGCTTGTAGGCTCATCTAAAAATAGTATGGATGGGTTATGCATAATAGCACAAGCTAAAGATAAACGCTGTTTATACCCCAAAGGAAGATCTTTTGAAGCTGAGTTTTTGTATCTATCTAGATCAAATATTGTTAGCATTTTATCTATTCTTTCGACCTTCTCTTTCCCTTTTAGTTTATAAACACCTGCAAAGAATCTAAGGTTTTCTAAAACGCTGATATCTCCGTAAAGGGAGAATTTTTGAGACATATAGCCTATTTTTGCTCTTGCTTCAAGACTAGAATCGTTAAAGCTATATCCTAAGATATCCGCTTTTCCGCTTGTGGGTTTTAAAAGTCCGCAAAGCATTTTAAAAGTTGTGGATTTTCCTGCACCGTTTGGTCCTAATAGACCGAATATCTCACCTTTTTTTATGTTAAAGCTTATATCTTTTGCTGCTGTAAATGTGCCAAAGGTTTTAGTAAGCTCTTTTACACTTATCACATACTCCTCTTTAAGCTCGATTGGTTTAATGATATCTTCAAGTGGGGAACTGCCGTTAAAATCTGCACCCAAAATATTCATAAAACCATCTTCAAAGCTTGGCTTTATACTCTCAACCAAAGCGTTTTTTGCTTTTATACTTTCAAGTGGAGGAAGCTGTTTACTTTCATCGCTTATAAGCTTTATAGTATCACCTAAGATAAGAGCATCTTTTATATAAGGGTATGAAAGGGCAAGCCTCATCGTTTCTCTTTTATCTTTTATCTTTCCACTTAAAGAGTAAACCCTATCTTTCATAGGTTTTTTTAGATGTTTCGGTTTGCCTTGAAAAAGTATTTTGCCTTCATTTAAAAGTATAACTTCATCGCAAAGCTCAGCTTCATCAAGATACGCCGTGCTCCAAACTACGCTTACTCCCTCATTTGTAAGATTTTGAACCATCCCCCAAAGCTCTTTTCTTGAGATTGGATCAACACCCACCCCAGGCTCATCAAGTAAGAGTAGTTTTGGCTTTTTGATTAAAGAGCAGGCAAGTCCAAGTTTTTGTTTCATACCTCCTGAGAGATTTGAAGCTAGAAAATCTTGAAAGTTTGTTAGTGATGTAAACTCTAAAAGCTCATCAACCCTTTGTTTGATCTTATCTTTTTCTATCGATTGAAGCTCTGCATATAGATACATATTCTCTTTTACACTAAGATCTTCATATAGACCAAACTTTTGAGGCATATATCCGATCAGCTCTTGGATATTTCTAGTTTGTGTTTTTAGATCAAAACCTAAAAGCTCTAACTCTTTTGCCTCAAAATCTAAAAGAGCAGAGAGTATTCTTATAAGTGTTGTTTTCCCTGAGCTATCTGCACCGATTATCCCTGTGATCTTATCTGCTTTGATCTCAAAAGAGATATTATCTAAAGCTTTTTGATCTTTAAATGATTTGCTTAAGCCTAAAGCTTTTACTATAGACATCTTTAGTCGTCAAAATCTATATCTGGAAATGTCACAGTTACAGGCATACCTTGTTTGATACTATCATCAAATTCGTTTAGGATTATTCTAAATCTATAAACAAGGTCGCTTCTTAGCTCTTGGGTTTGAACCGTTTTTGGGGTGAACTCGGCAATTGGTGATATAAAACTAACTTCACCTTTATATGTTTTTCCGTTATCGTTATAAACCAGTGCTTTATCACCTATTTTAATAAGTCCTAGATATTTTTCGCTCATATAGCTTCTAACCCAGTATTCCTCATCTTTTGCTATCTCAAACACCGCTTGTGAGGAGTTTACTATTGAGCCCTCTTCATAAACTCTTGTGATAACTGTACCATCAACAGAAGAGCTAAGTTTAGTATCATCTAGATTTATCTGCGCGATGTTCTTTTGTGCTATAAGTGAGTTTAGTTTTGCTTGCGCACTTAAGATATCCTCTTTTTCATAACCGTTTTGAAGCATAGTTAAAGAGCTTTTCGCATACTCATAAAGAGCTTTAGCACTCTGATATGCTGCTTTTGCATTATCGTAGTTTTGCTCACTTAGAGAGTTCTCGCTATAAAGGTTTGAAACCCTTTTAAACTCTTTTTCAAGCCTATCCATATCTATCTTTTTTTGCTCTAAAGAGGCTTTTGCTTTTTGTATCTCTTCTACCCTATAACCTTTTTTTAGTTTAGAAAGAGCAGCTTCTTGCATTTGTATCTGTGCATCTATTTGGTTTAGATTCTCTTTATAAAGTGAGTCATCAAGTGAGGCTAAGATATCACCTTTTTTCACCTTATGACCCTCGTTAAAATATAATCCTTCAATCTTTCCTGAAACCCTAAATGCCAAAGAAACGGTTCTAACATCAACATTGCCGTAAAATTTTGTTTTTTGCTCGGTATCTGAAAAACAGCCGTTTAAAAAAAGAAGGATAAAAACCAAAGAGATAAGATATTTCATAATAAGTCCTTTGGTAAATATTACCATTTTTGAGATAAATAATAAAAGTATGTTATGAGTTTTGTGGCTTAAAACTTATATGAAAGTGCAAGAATTCCGCTTACTATATCTTTATCTTTTACTATAGGGCTGTTTCTTATCTCATCACTAAACTTAGTTTTATTTACCATAAGGCTTGTGCTTATATCTTTATTGATATTATATATAAAATTTACGCCGTATCTAGTAATATCTGTTGAGCCAACTTCATATACAGACCGTGTGGCAGTTGCTTCACTTTGTTTTACTCCGTAATAGTAATCTGCATTATTTGAGCTTAAATATATTTTTCTATAAGAGGGAGCTATAAAAAAGCTTTTACTAAGAGGTATAAAAACACCTATCCCTAAACCTATATCGTAACCATTATGTTTTGATAAGGTATCAAACTTAGCTCTAGCAGAGAAAGTTACTAAAGGTATTACCTTTAAAGATGCACTTACTCCAGCTTCTAAGGTTCTTTCTCTATTATCCATCCCTGCGAGATACTCACTATCACTACTTTTATAACTATTTAGTTTAGGGTTTAGTGTAAAGTTAAATTTAAAAGGTTTGGTATCTATATATCTATACCCAAGCTCTATACCTCTTGCATAGAATTTCTCCCCTTGGTAGGTAAGTAAAGGAAGCACAAGCATCTCTTTATCCCCATCTCCCTCATATTCACTCTCGGACATAAATACACCAATACCTATACTGCTTCTTGGTTTTGGTTCATCGGCAAATAAAAAAAGATTTAAAAATATCAGTACTAGTGTGAAGATTCGCATAAAAACTCCTAATTATCCTTAAGTTTTAAAACTATAAGAAGTAAGAACAAAGATGAAAACGATGTGATCATCATAAATAAAAATATCGAGCTTAAAGTACCGTCATGGATAAAGCTTGATATAAATCCCATTAAAGATGCTATGATAAAACCTATAACACCGTTTATAGCATTTGCCGTTGCACTGATATCTTTAAAGTTTTCAAGCACTAAAGATATCACATTTCCAAATATCAGCCCAAGCACTCCAATATAAAGCATTATAAAACCTACAATAAGTGCTAAGATATCTGTTCCGCTAAAACTATAAAGAAAAGAAGCGGCTATAAATTGTACTATGATAGCATAAGATAAGATACCTTTCGTAGTATATTTTTGTAAGAGTGTTATATTTAAACGCCCAAAGAACATCAAGGTTATAACATTTGCACCAAAAAGAAAAGGAAACACTTGGGTATCTACTTTAAAATACTCCATATAGATAAACGAAGCTTTTGTGATAAAGATAAACATCCCCGAGGTTGCAAAACCACCTGCTATCATCATTAAAAGTGTTTTTTTATCGCTTAATACCCTTTTATAATTATGTATAAAATCCCCAAGCTCTTTTGGTGAAGTCTCAGGCAGTTTAAGAACAAAATATAAAAGTAAAGCTGCATATAAAGATAGAAATATAAATATATACTGCCAAGATAAAAAGTAAAGGATAGAAGCACCAACAAAAGGTGCAACCATAGGTGCTATCATCATTATTATAGACATTATGGAAAACACTTTTGCAGCTTCTTTACCGCTGTAGATATCTCTTACTATGGCATTTGTATTTACAACTGCAAATCCACCTCCTACAGCTTGGAAGAACCTAAATACCCAAAGCTGTTCTACCGAAGAGGCTTGGCTTATTAAAAAAGAGAAAGCTATATAAACACCAAGACCTATAAAGATAAATAGTTTTCTTCCATATCTATCAGATAAGGGTCCAACTATTAACTGCCCTAGAGCAAAACCCAAAAGATAGATACTAAGAGTCACCTCAATTTGATCTATGGATGTATAGTAAAAGTTAGCTATTTGGGTAAAAGATGGCAGGTATACATCAATTGCTAAAGGGCTTATTGACATAAGCATTGCTAGGATAAATATAAACCCTTTTGGAAGTTTGATCTCTTTTTCCATTAGATCTTCTCCCTTTCATACCATGATCTAAGCCATCTATCAAAAGGATACATGATCTTATAGATAACAGGTACGACCAAAAGGGTAAGTATTGTGGAGCTTAAAAGCCCTCCAATGATTGCAAGTGCCATAGGTGAGTTTGACTCATGGCCTGCACCGCCTCCAAACGCAAGGGGTATCATAGCTCCTATCATTGCAAAAGTTGTCATTAAGATAGGGCGAAGTCTTTTCTCTCCAGCTTCAAGTATAGCCTCATCTACACTTCTACCTTTTTTAACAGCTTGGTTTGCAAAATCCACCACAAGAATAGCATTTTTACCAACCATTCCTAGAAGTAAGATTATACCTATCATTACAAAAAGGCTGAAGTTATTACCACTTAAATATAGTGCAACTAAAACACCAGTAAAAGATAAAGGCATAGCAACCATGATGATAAAAGGCTGTATTACAGACTCATAAAGGGCTGCTAAAATAAGATAGATAAGTATAACCGCAAGTCCTACCGCTGCACCAAAAGCGGCGTTGGTATCTGCCATATTCTCTATATCTCCCGTGTATCTATAGTTGTAGCCATCAGGCAGTATAGATTTTATCTTCTCATCTATTGTTTTCATAATAGAATCCAAGCTTTCATTATAAAGTCCGCTGCTAACTAAAACCTTTCTTTCCCTATCAAATCTATTTATTGAAGAGATCGAACTATTCTCTTTAAACTCTATAAGCCCTTCTAAACTTACAAGCTCACCATTATCGTTTCTAATTTGCAGCTTTTTAATATCCTCTATGGATCCTCTATACTTATCCTCAAAACGAAGTGTTATATCAAACTCACGACCATTCTCTTCAAAATAAGATATCGCTCTATCACTACTATATGCACTTGCTAGAACTCCAGCTATCTCGTTTGCGCTAACTCCTGCATTTTTAGCGTTTTGTTTTAATATATCTATTTTTATCTCAGGCTTACCGCTCTCATAATCTCTATCTATATTAACCGCACCCTTTGTCTCTTTTAACATAGCGATCATCTTTTTTGAGATAGAGTCAAGCTGATCTAGATCATCCCCCGTGATCACTATCTGTACGGGTGCGTTTGATCCGCCTGTCTCAAAAGGTGAGATATCCTCAACCGTAACTATCATATCGGTGTATGTTGAGAACCTCTTTGTATAATTTTGGATAATATCCTCTTGGGAGATATTACGCTGTTCAACCTTTTTTAGTTTGGCATATATCTTTGCTTTATGTATCTCTTTTGCACTATTATAACCGATCGAAAGTACGCTGTATTCTACATCTTTATCGTTTTCTATATCATTTAAAAGGGGCTGTACCTTTTTTTTCATATTTTCTAAACTGGTTCCCACAGGAGCTTTTATAAGAACTTGAAACTCGCTGTTATCCTCCATAGGCATAAAGTCCATACCCACACCTAGTTTTGTTGAGCCTATAAGTACGGCTATTACACCTGCTATGGTTAAGAATTTAAATCTTAATAGGGGTTTTAAAAGCTTTACATAGCTTTTATCTAAAAATACGAATATAGGCTCTGTTTTATGAAAAAACTTACTCTCACTTCCATTTAATACCCTAGCACCCAATGTCGGGATAAACATAATAGCAACTAAGAATGAAAGAACAACACCAGATGCTACTGTCATAGCAAAGGAGTTAAAGAACATCCCTACAATACCATCCATAAAAGCAATAGGGATAAATACCGCAAGTAGTACAGATGATATCGCTAGAATAGAAAAAGCAACCTCTCTTATCCCCTCAACTGAAGCCTCAAAAGGCTTCATACCCTTTTCTAGTTTTTTAGTGATGTTCTCTATTACAACTATTGCATCATCTATAAAGATACCTATTGCCAAAGTTAGACCTATAAGCGTTAAACGATTTAGATCGTACCCAAGCATATCGATAACTGCAAAGGTTCCTATGATTGAAGTAGGAATAGCAAGGGCTGAAACAAAGGTAGCGGTAAAGTTTCTAAGGAAGAAGAAAACTATGATAATAGCAAGTATTGAGCCGTAGATTAGATCGAAGGTAACATTATCTATGCTTACTTGTATCTTTTGACTTTGATCTTGGATAAGCTGCATCTCATAGTTCTCACCTGCAATAGTTTGCAGTCTTGGGTATATCTTTTTAACTTCTTTAATGATATTTAGAACATTCTCACCAGAAATCTTTTTAACCTCAAGCATAACCCCTTGGTTTCCGTTATATGAAGAGAAACTACTACTATCGCTTAAGCCGTCTTCTATTTTAGCAATATCTTTTAGTTTGATACCTGGTTTTATAAGTGTATTCTTTAAAGCTTCAACACTTAAAGCATCTGCTTCAACTTTGATAATACTCTCTTGATCATCGTTTATAAGTTTACCAACACCCATACTAATATTTTGATTTGAGATAATTGTTTGTATATCGTAAGGGGTTAGTCTATATTTATTTAAAAGATATGGATCGATATATATTCTTATCTCTCTGTCTTGATAACCTACGATATTTACTTCACCCACACCTTTAATACGTTGAAGTTTAGGTTTTATCTTCTCATCTGCTAAACGCATTAAAGCTGTAGTATCACCTGTTTTTGTTGCGATAAATAGGTTTATAACACCACCTGTTGCCCCTAGTTTTTTAACTACTGGTTTTTCCACTTCGTTTGGCAGTACAATTGAGCCTATCTTATCTCTTACGTCGTTTGTTGCAACATCGATATCTTTAAAAAGTTCAAACTGAATTGTAACGGCGCTAAACCCTTCGTAACTAGTTGACATCAGCTTATCTATACCATCTATTCCACTTACAACCTCTTCAATCTTATCGGTTACTTTGGTCTCAACCGTTGCTGCGTCAGCTCCAGCGTATGTGGTTTGTATGGTTACAACTGGAAAATCAACATTTGGAAAAAGGTTAACGGGCATAGATTTATAAGACATTAGTCCAAAAACTATAAAGGTGAGAACACCCATCAGTGTTGTGATGGGTCTATTTAGGGCAAATTTATACATAGATTATTTTGCCTTTATATATCCATCACCGAATAGTCCTACGGGGATGTTTTGGGCTTCAACCTCTGCTAGTATCTTTCTGCTGTCGCTATCAACCGTAGGGTATATTTTAGATATAGTACCTTGATACTCTTTGATATCTCCATCTAGTCTATATGTGAATATATCTCCTACTTTTACCTCTTGATGGTATTTTTGATCAAACTTTAATACAAGTTTTCTCATTTTAGGAGTTTGTATCGTAAACACTGTTTTTATCATTTGACCGCTTACAACATCACCGACCTCAAGCTCTTTTGAGGTGATGATACCGTCAAAAGGTGCTTTTAGATAGGTTTTATCTAAAAGTGCCTCTTGATACTCTTTTTGGTTTTTAGCGTTCTCATATTTATACTCATAGGTATCATATTTCTCTTGATCGATTATGTTTTTAACTTTTGTTTGTCTATCAAGATCGATCTTTGCATATTTTAAAGATGTTTCATATGTTTTTAAAAGTGCTTTTAGATCATCATTTTTTAGGCTTGCTAATACGTCACCTTTTTTTACTTTGCTTCCTATATCAACTTTTATATTATCTATAATACCACCTGCACTAAAAGCTAGGTCGGCACTTTGCTTTGCTTGTACGTCAAATGTAGCATATATATCTTTAGCAAATAGGTTTGTAAAAAATAACAATGAAACCAAAAACACTTTTGCCATATATTATATCTCCTGCTCTTTTTTGCTTGTAAATTTCTCTTTAATTCTCATAACAAGATAGAAAAATAGCGGGATAAACAATACCCCGATAATAACAGCCGAAGCCATACCACCAACAACAGTCGTACCGATAATATGACGGCTGGCACTACCCGCACCACTGCTTAGTGCTAGAGGCAGAGTACCAACGATAAACGCTAGAGATGTCATAACAATAGGTCTAAATCTAAGTTTTGCCGCTTCAATAGTCGCATCAAGCAAGCTCATACCAGCTTTTAGTTTATCCATCGCAAACTCTACGATCAAAATAGCGTTCTTTGCCGATAATCCAACCAGAGTGATAAGACCAACTTGGAAGTAGATATCAGCTTCTAGACCTCTTAAGTAAACCGATAAAGCTGCACCAAATATCGCAAATGGAATAGAGATAATAACCGCTAAAGGGATACTCCAGCTCTCATAAAGTGCCGCTAGGATCAAGAATACGAAAACAGCTGCATATACAGATGTATAGTTACCCTCTTGCTCAAGCTTTTTCTCTTGGAAAGTTGTTCCCGACCAAGCAATAGTATAACCCTCAGGAAGTACGCTTAGAGCGATCTCTTCAATCGCATTTGTTGCATCACTAGATGCATAACCCATAGCAGGGTTTCCTGTAACTTTTGCCGCGTTGAACATATTAAATCTTTGGATAACACTTGCATCAACTTTTCTTTCAACATTTATAAGTTCACTTATAGGTATAAGTTCACCGTTGTTTGATCTAACTAAAGTGTTCTTGAACTGCTCTTTTGTAGCTCTATATTCAGATTCAGACTGAATATTTACATGGAACGTTCTTCCGTATAGGTTAAAGTCGTTGATATAACCTTGCCCAAATGTTGTTTGTATAGCACCAAATATTGAAGCTACAGATACATCCATAGATTTTGCTTTATCTCTATTTACGCTAAGAAGATATTGAGGTGTTTGCGTGTTCATTGTTGTTCTAACACCTGTAAGTCTAGGATCTTGCCCAGCTTTTGCCAATATCTCTTGAACATACTGATTTAATGTATGCAGATCTCCACCTGTTCTATCTTGTATCCACATCTCAAAACCACCTGTTGTACTCATACCCATAATCGGAGGAGGGTTTACAGGGATTACGAACGCTTCTTTACTTGTCATCATAAACTGACCCATAAGTTGTCCTGCAACAGCTTGTGACTGTTGGTTAGGTAGCGGTCTTTGATCCCAAGGTTTAAGTCTTGCAAACATCAATGCTGCATCTGTTTTATATGCAAATGTAGCGATATCAAGACCCGTAATAGCTCCTGTTGAGATAACATTAGGGTTCGCAAGAAGCTGTTTTTCTATTTGGTCTGTTATCTTTATAGACTCACCTAAAGATGTTGAAGGCATCATATTAACGATTACCATTAGTACACCTTTATCCTCTGTTGGTACAAGACCGCTAGGAGTGATCTTCATAATAGAGTAGGTTGCACCTATTAGTATTCCAAATAGAGCTAAAGAGAAGAACCATAATCTAATAGTTTGTCTTGTAATTCCTAAAAATTTTGTTGTTGACCAATCAAAGAACTCATTGAACTTTCTAATAGGATATATTGGCTCAGGCTCATGCTTTTTTAAGAAGATCGCACAAAGTGCAGGTGTAAGTGTTAGTGCAACAAGTCCTGATATAACAACCGCCATAACAATCGTGATCGCAAACTGTTTATACATAACACCGCTAAACCCGCCTGTAAGTGCAGCAGGGATAAATACGGCAGAAAGTACCATAATAATAGCAATAAGCGGAGTAGTAAGCTCTCTCATCGCTTCAATGGTCGCATCTTTTACACTTAAAGCTTTTGTTCTAAGGTTTCTCTCAACATTCTCAATAACGATAATCGCATCATCAACCACCAGACCGATCGCAAGGATCATTCCAAATAGTGTAAGTAGGTTGATAGAAAAACCAGCCGCATAAAGTCCTGCAAATGTTCCGATAACTGAAACTGGGATCGCAAGAACAGGGATAATCGTAGCTCTAAAGTTACCTAAGAATAGATATATCAAGATAATAACGAACACAATAGCTTCTAAAAGGGTTTTAATAACCTCTTTAATAGATTCCTCAACAAATAGTGTTGCATCGTAAGGTACTTTATACTCTAAGTCTTCAGGAAACTTCTTAGATATCTCTTTTAGCGTCTCATCAAGTGCAGCTGAAACCTCTAGTGCATTAGCTCCTGGAGCTAGGAAGATACCTACAGGTATCATAGGCTCAGATGTAAATTTACCAGAAGTATTAATAGAATCCGATCCCAATCTAACCTGCGCAACATCACTTAGTCTAAGTGTCGATCCATCATCATTTGATCTAATGATAATATCTTTAAACGCTTCAACTGTTTTTAAACGCCCTTCTGTTGTGATTGAGTATGTAAAAGGTGTGATTGTCTGCATAGGCTCACTACCAACTCTACCAGTCGAGTATTGGTTGTTTTGACTTTGTATCTCAGCTGTGATATCGTTTGGCGTAAGTCCGTAAAAAGCAAGCTTTTCAGGGTCTATCCAGATTCTAATAGCATAATCTTTTGCTCCAAATACATTAGCATCACCGATACCTTTGATCCTTTTAATATCATCTATAACGTTTACCGTTAAGTAGTTTGATATATAAGTTGTATCGTGAACTTGGTTCTTAGATGTAAATGCAAGAACCTTAAGCATATCAGGAGATCTCTCAGCAACTCTGATACCTTGTCTTTGAACCTCTGCAGGCAGCTTACTTAGGGCTAATTGAACCCTGTTGTTAACATCAACCTTTGCTTGTGCAACGTCTGTACCAACCTCGAACATAACGCTCATTGCAAGTACACCGCTTGGGCTCGCCGTTGATGTGATATATGTCATATTATCAACACCGTTGATCGCATTTTCAAGCGTTGTTGCAACGGTGTTTGAAATTGTCTTAGCATCGGCTCCGGGATATGTTGCTTGAACATTGATCTGCGGAGGCGTTACTGCTGGATACTCTTTAACAGGTAGAATATTAATTGAGATAATACCTGCTAAGATTACCAAAATAGACACAACTGTAGCAAAAATAGGTCTATTTATAAAAAATCTTGAAAACATCTATTTTCCTTATTGGTTTATTACTTTATCTACTATCAGCGGTTGTCCAGGTTTAACTCTAAAGAAGTTGTTTACGATAACTTTATCACCGCTTTTTACCATTCCCCCTGCAACTATATAGTTACTACCGCTCTCTTTACCTACCATTACAGGTCTAACGGCAGCTTTACCCTCTTTTTCTACAAAAACTATAGTTCCCATTGGATTTTGTAAAAGTGCTTTTTGAGGTATTGTTATAACGTTCTTTTGAACGATACCTTGAAGCGTGATCCTAATAAAACTACCAGGAATTAAGTTGTGAGCATCATTTTGTACTAAAGCTCTCATCTTAACCGTTGATGTTCTTTGATCTATATTTGCATCGATAAAATCAACCACACCTGTTTCTTTCATAGGTTTTCCATCAAGTGTTATAGCAACATTTATCTTTCCATCCTCAGGCATTGACCATAATTTCTCTTTGATATTTTTATAATCGCTTAGAGGCATTGAGAAATCAAGGTAAACCTTATCGTTTTGTGATATTGATACAAGCTGCGTTGAAGGTGCATTGCTTACAAGGTTTCCTATATCAACTTTTTTCATACCTGTAAACCCTGATATTGGAGCTTTTACGCTAGTATAATCAAGATCGATCTTTGCTTGGTGAAGTTGCGCTTTTGCTAAAGCTAAAGCAGAAACTGCAGTCTCATAAGCTGAAAGTGCCGTATCTCTTTGCTCATCACTAACAGATCTACTCTTATAAAGCTTTTTAATTCTTTCCCAGTTTCTTGTAGCATTGTTTAGAGTTGCTTGGCTCATCTCAACAGAAGCTTTTGCAGCATCTACTCTTGCTTGGTAGATAGTGTCCTCTATTTTAAATAAAAGATCACCTTTATTTACCTTTTCACCTTCGTTAAAATGTTGTTTTTGTAAAACACCTATCACCCTTGAATAAACATTTGCCTTTTGGTAAGACTTTATTTGTGCAGGGTATTTTAGATCGATCGGAAGATCGGTCGCTTCAGGTACTATATAAACATCTGCTTTAGGTGGAGGCAGTTGCCCGCCTGCAGGTTTTCCTGCACCGAACATTAGCGTAGGAACAGTTAGTAGTGTTATTGTTGAAATTAATATTGAACTTTTTAAGTTTCTCATCTTATATACTCCTCTAGGTTTTTACCGCTGTGGTAAATGATATTTGCTTTTTTTACTTCAAGATCATAAAGTGCAGCTTGAACGGCACTTTGTGCATTGAACTTTTCACTTAATGCTTCAAGATAACTTACGTTATCCACAAGACCGTTTTGGTATTTTGCTTTGATAGACTCATAAGCGCTGTTAGCTGCTTTTAGACCCGCTTTTGCAGAAGCTATCTTTAGCTTTGCAATATCGTATGCTTTATATGCAAGACGAAGATCAACGCTGGCTTTATTTTTTTCATACTCATATTGAGATTTTAAAGCAAGGTATTGTTTATATGCTGCTTCATACGATTTATCGGTAGAGTCAAAATCAAAGATATTCCAAGATAGGCTAAGCGATATTACGTTTTGATTATAGTCGTTTGTTAATGTTTTATAAGCCGTGGTCTCATAGTTCATATCATAATTGCTGTAGCTGTCGCTTAGAACAAGGCTTGGGAAGTTCCCGCTTTTTGCAGCTTTTGCATTTGATAAAAGAGCTTGCATATCATACTCTAAAGCTTTTATATCACTTCTTAGGCTTTGCTCTTTTGATATATACTCTTGTATGTTTGAGCCTTTATCTATAGTTACTGATCTTCCTAATGTATACTCTAGGTTATGCATGATAGTTTGGATATTTAGCTCTATCTCATGAAGTGCAACATTTGCACTTTCAACACGTGAGATGATCTTTTGAACTTCATCATCGGTTGTTGTTCCCGCTTCTAGAAATCTCTCTAACCTTTTTTGTTGAGCGTCTAGCTGCTCTATCTCTTTGATCTTAGCCTCTTTTTGAGAGATCAAAGTAAGGTAAGTATAGTAATAGCTTGTAACTTGAAGTGCGATTTGGTTTTTAACATCACTTAAGCTCTCACCGCTGCTTTTTATAGAAGCTTCATAAAGATCATAAGTGTTTCCCCTTTTGCCTCCATCATATATTACATATTGAAGGTTTGCAGATAATACTGTTAGGCTATCTGGAGTTGAACTTGTCTCTTTATTTGTTGTTTGATATGTTCCGCCTAGTGTAAGGGAAGGTAAATAAGCACCTTTTACACTTTCGTACTCTGCAATGGTTGCATCCATACTTTTTTGTGAAGCATCGATTAGTTTATTCTCTTTTGAAAGCTGAACCAGTTCACTAAGGTTTTCGCCATAAAGGCTAAACGGTACGGCAAAAAGCAGAGCTAAACTTTTTTTACCAATATATTTCATATTTAATCCTTAATAATTTTATGTACTATATGTTTAACTAACGGAGATATAACGGTTATAACTGGAAAAGCTACAAAAAAAGCCTTTATCCAAGCCTCAAACCATTTTAAAACAAATCCGTCAACAAAGCCTAAGTTTATAAGTGTAATTACAAAGCTCATAATAAAGCTCATAATAAAACTCATCACAAAGGCAAAAACTATTCTTTCATGTTTTTTACTTATCATTTTTTACCTCAATAAACTCAAAAACTGAATCTATGTGTCGATTTAGTTCTTGTTTTATATCATCTATTGTATTAGTAATGTTATAGGTCACAAATACTCCTAGTCCTAGACTAAATAGACCCCTTGCTATACCCATACAATTAGGTTTTAGTTCACCCTTATCTATACCCTCTTGCATAATAGATTCAAACCATGCTAGATAATTCCGACGTTGTTCAGATTGGTATTCGATCATAGCTTGGTTTGGATTCATTAAGGTGATAGATATAAACTCCTTAAGTAACATTCTTAAACCTTTTTCCTCTTCATTATAAAAGAAGTTATAGAATATCTTGATCTTCTCTCTTGTAGAGCTTGCACCGCTTAACAGTACTTGCTTAACCGTATCGTGTTCCGATGATAGAATATTGATAATCTCAAAGATTATATCCTCTTTATTCTCAAAATATTCATACACTGTACCCTTACCGATACCTGCGGTTTTTGCAACCTCTGAAATAGTAAGTTGATTGATACCTTTTTGCAAAAAAAGTTCTTTACAAGATAGGGCTATATCTTTTCTTTTTTGCTCTTTATCAACGATCTTTGGCATTAAAACTCCAAAAATAAATTTTATCGACCACTGGTCAATAATAGATAATTTGATTATAAAATATCAATACTTAATATTGACTTACGGTCAGTAATAAGTCTGTAACCATAAGGAGATACAATACTTATGCAAGAATAAACAAGTAATAATATTAAATATCATAATATGAACTTTTTTATTATTTAAACTACTTTTATCTTGCATTTTATATTAAAATACTCTATAATGCTTGACTATTATTATTAAAATAAAAATTATTTAATAGAAAGTTTTATAAAAAAGAGAAGGTTATGTCTGCAGATATTTTAGATCTAAGCGAGTATGAAACACTAAAACTGATACTAGATGAGATAGATGCACTTATATATGTTATAGATATACAGACCCATGAGATACTCTATGAAAATAAAAAATGTTTAGATGAGTTTGGTGATGCTCTTCATCAAAAATGTTTTATTGCTCTTCAAGGCGGCAACGATATGGCTTGTAAAGGCTGCCCTTTAAGTGATGAGAATTTTGTTAAAGAGGATAATGCAACTTATAAATGGGAACATACCAATAGTATAAACAATAAAACATATCTTTTTAGCGATAAGAACTTTATGTTTAACAATAGACCTTCAAAAATTCAAATAGGTATAGATATAACAAACCAAAAAAATTTAGAATCAAAAATAAAAGAGCAGCAGAAAAAAAACCTAGAAACCTTTGAAGCTTTTACCAACTCTACTATTGAGGGACTTATCATATATGATAGAAATAAAAAGTGTTATAAAGTAAATAAGATAGCACCTGAACTATTTGGCTATGAAGCTGAAGAGATGATAGGTAAAGAGGCTTATGAGTTTATAGCAGAGGAGTCTTTAGATTTTGTAAAAAACGTGATACATAACCAAAACCAAGAGCCTTATGAAGCTTGGATGAAAAGGAAGGATGGTTCAACATTTCCCGCAATTCTTAGGGGTAAGGATATAACACTAAATAATGAGAAGATAAGGGTATCTGCAGTTTTTGATATAACAGATATAAAAGAGAAAGAAAAAGAGATAAGCAAGCTAGCTTATTATGACTCTTTAACCTCTTTACCAAATAGAGCCCTTTTAGAAGATCGTGCCAATCAACTTATACTTACCAATGAAAGATCAAAGAATTACGGTGCTTTGATGTTTGTTGATCTTGACCATTTTAAAACGATAAACGATACAAAAGGGCATGTGGTAGGGGATAAGATACTTATAGAGTGTGCAAAAAGACTCCAAAAGATCACAAGAGCTTACGATACTGTTGCAAGATTTGGGGGAGATGAGTTTATAGTTCTTATCAATACTCAAAGTACAAATAGGTTAATAGCAACGGAAGTTATCAGCATAATAGCAAAAAAGATACTTATAGCCTTAAAGATGCCCTATAAAGTTGAGAGCAGCCATTTTCAGTTAAGTGCAAGTGTAGGTATAGCAATGTTCAACGATAAGATAAGTTTCTCCGAGCTTTTAAAACATGCCGATAGTGCAATGTATTATTCAAAAGATAAAGGGAGAGACAACTTTAGCTTTTTTGATCCTAAGCTACAAAAGAAGATCGAGAGAAAAGCTGTTCTGTTAGAGAGGCTAAGAGATGCGGTTAAAAACAACACTTTAGAGATACATTATCAAAAGCAGGTGGATAAAAACAAAAAAGTGATAGGGGTAGAGGCTCTAGCTAGATGGAACGATGAGGTGCTTGGGACCGTAAGTCCAATTGAGTTTATCCCGATCGCTGAAGAGAGCGGTTTAATTATAAAGTTTGGAAACTATCTTATTGAAGAAGCGGCAAAACTTTTAAAAGAGTGGAGAGAGGATAAAAAGAAAAAAGAGTGGAGAATCTCTATCAATATAAGCCTTACACAGTTTGAAAGGGATGACTTTATAGTGTTTATGGCTAAAACGGTTGATAGATTTAAGATACCTAAAAACAGACTAAGGCTTGAGATAACAGAAAGTTTGCTTTTAAAAAATGCAGAGCTTGCGTTAAAAAAGATCGATATCTTAAAAGAGCTTGGTATCTCCATATCGATAGATGATTTCGGTACAGGTTACTCATCTTTATCATATCTAAAAAAGCTCTCAATAGATGAGTTAAAGATAGATAAGTCTTTTATCAACGAGATCATCACTGATGAGAATGATGAAACGATCGTAACCGCTATTTTATCCATAGGAAAAAAGTTTGGCTTTGAGATCATAGCCGAGGGTGTGGAGAATAAAAAGATATACGAAAAACTAAAAAGCTTAGGGTGTAATCTATACCAAGGCTACTATTTTGCAAAGCCTGCACCAAAATCTGAACTATAAAATATAAAACGCTAAAAACCTAGTTTGTAGCTAAAGTGTAATTTTTTTCAAAAAATCAGTTTCATTTAAAAAAACTTTTACTACAATTAACTAACCGAACGGTTAATTACTTTTAAAAGGTTTGATCTTGACCAAGAACAAAATACTTGAAGTTGCATCAACTGAGTTTTCCAAATACGGCTATGATGCCGTCAGTATGAATAAACTTGCAGCTAAGATGGAAGTGAACAAAGCTACCATATACTACTACTTTAAAGATAAAAGAAGTTTGTATCAAGAGGTTATAAAAACCATAATAGATAAAAGCAGAGTGCAAAAAGAGTCGGTATTGAGTTCTAATCAAGAGCCTAAAGAGAAATTTAAAAACTATGTAAAAGCTATCACTATCTTTTTAAATCAAGATAAACAGATTATCCCTTTAGCATTAAGGGAGATGGCAAACTCAGGGCAGAATGTAGATAGTTTTATCGAAGAAGAGCTTAGTCGTGATATTGCTGAGCTTAAAGATATACTATTTGATCTAGATATAAAACAGAAGTATAAAAATATAGATATATTTGATATAAAAAGTATGATATTCGGTACAATGAGCCTATACTATTCAATGTATAGCTCAAGGTTCGAGCTAAAAGATATACATAAATTTGACAACGAAAATGAGGTATTGGATTATATTGGAGAGTTGACCTGTGATATGATCTTAGATGCAGTATGTGAAACAAGGGGTTAATGATGGGTTATAAAGAGTTGATTTTAGGTGTAAGTGCAGTTCTTATCCTTAGTGGATGCGGTCAAAAAAAAGATGAAAACACAACTAAAGAGCACCCAAAAGTTGTAAAAGTGTTTGAGGTTGGAAGTGCTAGCTCAAAGAGCGGTTATAGTTACCCTGCTATTGTTTACCCTTTTAAAGTTAGCCAGATGACCTTTGAGGTGTCGGGAAAAATTATACAGTTTAATAAAAAAGAGGGTGATAAGGTAAAAAAAGGTGAAGTGATAGCAAAGCTTGACGATACCCTTTATAACTCTAACTATAATGCTGCAAAGGCTACTTTTGAAAAAGCAAAGGTGGATTTTGAAAGGTTTAAAAAACTTTACGATTCAAAAGATATATCAAAATCAAACTTTGAGTCTATAAAACAGCAGTTCGAGGTGGCTAAGGCAAACTTGAACATAGCAAAAAAGAACCTTGAAGATACTGAGCTTAAAGCTGAGTTTGAAGGAATTATCGCAAAAAAATATATAGAGGATTTTGCACATATCACTGCAAAACAAAAGATAGTAGAGCTTCAAGATAATAGTAGATTAAAAGTGAAGTTCTTTGTTCCTGAAAGCGATATATTAAAGTCTCAAAGGGATGTAAATATTAAAAAAGTTTCAGATAACTTTGAATTTATAGTGTCTTTTTCCGTTGAAGAGGAGAAAAAATATAAAGCACAGTTCCTAGAGGTTTCCACACAAGCCGAAGCAATCACAAGAACATATGAGACAACTTTGGTGATGGAAAAACCAAAAGATAGAGTAGTATTTTCTGGAATGACCGCTAAGATCGATATAAACCTAAAAAAAGAGGATACTTCAAAACTACTTATCCCTTTTCATGCAGTTTTTTCAGACAGCACTAAACAAAAGTTTGTTTGGCTTGTAAAAGATGATAATAGTGTTGAAAAAAGAGAGGTTTTTACAAAAGGTGTATATAAAGATAGTATAGAGATAGTTAATGGATTGAAAAAGGGTGATAGTGTAGTTGTATCGGGAGTTCATCGTTTAAGTGTCGGAGATAGGATCAAAGTTTACGAAAAACTAGGAAACTAAGATGGATATCGTTAAATTTGCCCTAAAAAATAAGCTTGTAATATATCTTATTACAATACTAAGTGTTGCATACGGTTTTATCACTTATGAGAAAATGGGAAAACTTCAAGACCCTGAGTTTACCATAAAAACAGCCGTGATCCTAACTCAATACCCTGGAGCAAATGCACAAGAGGTTGAACTGGAGGTTTCAGATAAAATTGAAGATGCACTTCAAACCCTGCCGTATGTAAAAGAGATAGAGACAAAGTCGAGTGCAGGGCTTTCATATATCAGTGTTACAATGAAAAACGAGTATAGAAAAGATGATCTAGCTCAGATTTGGGATGAGATGAGAAGAAAAGTGAACGATATCACTCCTTATCTTCCACCACGCGCATCAACTCCTATAGTAAATGATGATTTTGGTGATGTTTACGGTATCACCTATGCGATCTCAGGGCAAGAGTACAGCTATGAAGAGCTCAAAGATTATGTGGATTTTCTAAAAAAAGAGCTTGTACTTCTAAGGGATGTGGGAAAAGTTACCACCTTTGGTGAGCAGACAAGAGCCATAATCATAGAGTTTGATAACACCCGTTTAGCAAAACTGGGTATCAGCAAAAACCAGATACTTCAAGAGCTTTATCTTAGAAACCTTATAAGCGATTACGGGAAGGTAAATATTGCAAATGAATATGTTTCAATTAGAGCCGATAAGAATATTGACGGGATAAAAGATCTTTCAAATATAGTTATTACGGGTCTTAGAAGCGATTCACAGATACTTTTAAAAGATGTAGCGGATATAAAAGAGACCTATAAAGAGCCTGTAAGCTCAATGCTTAGGTATGATGGGCAAAGAGCTATTGCTATAGGTATATCTACAAGAAGAGGCGGGAATGTTGTAAAGATGGGTGAGGCTATAGAGCAAAGACTTCAAGAGCTTGAGCCTTATAAACCATTGGGTATAAATGTTGATAATATCTCAAATCAAGCAGATGATGTTGTAAAAGCTATAGATACTTTTATGTTAAATCTTATTGAGGCTTTAATTATAGTTATAGGTGTATTGCTTATATTTATGGGAGTAAGAAGCGGACTTATTATCGCAGTATCCTTACTTATAACAATAATCGGAACCTTTATCTTTATGTATATGTTCGGCGTTTATATAGAGAGGGTTTCACTAGGAGCATTGATCATAGCTTTAGGTATGCTGGTGGATAATTCCATCGTAATAGTTGATGGTATATTGGTGCGTGTAAACAAAGGTATGGATAGAGTTGAGGCTGCAAGCCAGATAGTTAAACAAACAGCTCTTCCTCTTCTTGCTGCAACCACTGTAGCTATCTTAGCTTTTGCTATTATAGGAACATCCGATGATATGACAGGAGAGTATACCAGTTCACTGTTTTATGTGGTTTTGATCTCTTTAGGTCTTAGCTGGATAGTAGCTATCACATTGGTTCCTTTGCTATCTATCAATTATTTAAAAAGTGTTCAAAAAGTAGATCTAAAAGATAGATACAACTCTTTTGTATATAGGATATACGGCTCAACATTGCAGTTTTCTTTAAACCATAGATACCTAATAGTTTTTATAGCGATAGTCGTATTTTTAAGCTCTTTATATAATATGCAACACGTTAAACAAAATTTCTTCCCTGATCTTGATAGAAAACAGGTTTTAATAGATTTTGAGTTTCCACAAGGAACTTCAATAGATACAACTAAAGATAATGTCGTGCAGATAGAAGAGTATGTAAAAGAGCTAGACGGTGTAGAGCATATATCATCTTTTATAGGAAGCGGTTTTTTAAGGTTTTTACTTATATATGGTCCTCACAGTACCGATAATGCCTATGCACAGATATTATTAGATATAGATAACCATGAAAGAGCGGAAGAGTTTATAAAACAGATAGAGCAATATGTAAAGGCAAACTATCCAGAGATAAACGTTTACGGTTCAAAGTTTGTTATGGGAGCTTCAAGCGGTAAACTAAAAGTTAAGATATACGGTGATGATCTTAATAAACTTAGAGAGTATGAAGAAAAAGTTGCGCAGATATTAAAAGATGATCCAAAAGCAAAAGCTGTAAGAAGCGACTGGGGAAATAGGGTAAAGGTTATAAAACCTGTTATTTTAGATGAAAAAGCAAGTTTAAACGGTATCACAAGGGATGATATTGCAAACGCTATACTTGATAGGTTTGAGGGTAGAACGGTGGGTGTTTACCGCGAGGATAAAGAGCTAATACCGATAATCTTTAGGGATGAGAAAAGCCAAAGGGATGATATTAAGCAGATAGAGAATATCCAGATATTAAGTGCCGTTACAAATAAGATGATCCCACTTAGACAGCTTATATTATCGTATGAAACAGTTTTTGAAGATGAGATAATCTATAGATTTAATAGAAAAAGAGCGATAACTATAAGTGCCGAGCCTGTTCTAGGTGCACTTACAACTGAGCTTTTTGATGATGTTAAAGATCAGATCGAAGCTATACCTTTTGAGGATGGATATTATGTTGAGTGGCACGGGGAACATAAACTTTCAAAGGATGCTAAAAAACCTATTATAGATGCTGTTCCTATTTTTGTGATAACAATGGTATTAATTATTGTAGCACTATTTAATTCTATAAAAAGAACCGTGATCATCTGGCTTACACTTCCTTTTGCATCTATAGGTGTGGTTTATGGACTTATAATTATGGATAAACCTTTTGGATTTATGGCTTTCTTAGGATTTATGAGCTTATTTGGTATGCTTATTAAAAATGCTATAGTATTGATCGATGAGATAGTTTTAGAAAGTAGTGATCCAAATAAAAATATATCTGAAGCTATATACCACTCTGGTCTTAATAGATTGCGCCCCGTTACAATGGCTGCGCTTACCACTGCACTTGGTATGATACCTTTATTACTTGATCCGTTCTTTAGTTCCATGGCAACTGTAATCGTTTTCGGGCTTATGGTAGCTACAATATTAACAATGGTATTTCTTCCAGTACTTTACTCCATCTTTTTTAAAAGTGAAAAGATAGAGGTGTAGTTTGCTAAAGAATAAAACATCAATTTTACGGTAGAATTATTGCTTTTGTAATATAGATATATTTTATAGGTGAAAAATGAGATATTTTAAATATGTGATTATATTGTTAATGATATTAGCTTTAAGTGCTTGTAGTACAAAAAACGTAGAAGAGCCTGAAGTTCAAAATACTAAGATAGAAATAAGTGATGATAACTCAACGCAGGATGATATTCAAGATGATTTTAGTGAAGAGGATGCTTTTTTAGACGAGTTTGAAGAGGAGATGAAAGTTGAAGAGGTTAGCGATCCTTTTAGTGGATTTAACCGTGCAATGACAAGCTTCAATGACAGACTCTTTAGATATGTGCTTACCCCCGTGGCAAAAGGATATAGGTATGTTGTACCAAAAGGTGCAAGAGAAAGCATTCAAAACTTTTTCCATAACCTTATGTATCCCGTGCGCGGTATAAATAACCTTCTTCAAGGAAAGCTTTCAAATACTGCCGAAGAGACTGGAAGGTTTGTGATAAATACAACCGTTGGTATATTTGGTCTTTTTGATCCTGCTAGAAGTTGGTTTGGACTTGAACCGCACGAAGAGGACTTTGGGCAAACATTAGGGTATTATGGAGTGGGTGGCGGACCACATATAGTGCTGCCTTTCTTTGGCCCATCAAACCTTCGTGATATGTTTAGTATGTATCCCGATTCCGTGGTTGATCCAACGGCAGTTGATCCAACGGGTAACTTAGAGGATTACCATATCCCAGATACCTATGCACAATATCTGTTTATTGAAGCGGCAGATAAAGTTAACTCTGTATCACTGCAGGTTGGTGCATATGAAGATCTTACAAAAGATGCGGTTGATCTATATCCGTATCTAAGGGATATGTATGAACAAAGAAGAAAAAAACTTATTGAGGAGTGATAGATGTTAAAAAAGATACTTTTTGTACTTAGTATATTTTTATTGACGCAAAATATGTTTGCTGATGAGAAAGAGGATGTAAAAAACCATCTTTTAGGAAAGATCGATGAGGTTATAAGTGTTGTTCAAAATAAATCTTTAAATAAAGATCAAAGAAATGAGCAAATAGTAAAGATCGTTACACCTGCATTTGATTTTGAGCTAATGGCGAAACTAAGCCTTGGAAGGGTTTGGAGAACACTTGATGGTGCTACAAGAGAGAAGTTTGTTGAGCTTTATGTTGAAAGGATGAAAAAGTCTTATTCTGAAAAACTTGATACATATACAGATCAAAAGGTTGAGGTTACAAAACTAAGCCAGCCAAAGGGAAATAGGATAATCATAGAAACAAATCTTGTAAGTAGTACCGATAAGATGGATGTTATCTATAAATTCTATAAACCAAAAAAACAGCTTCCTAAAAAAGATAGATGGCTTGTATATGATGCTGAGATATTAGGTGTGAGTATCTTAAAAGCGGACAAAGCTCAATTTAGCGAATTTTTAAAAACAAAAACAATATCTGAACTAATGGATACAATGGCTCAAGGAAAATAGAGATATGCTTAACTCTTTATATCAAAATATAGTATTAAAATACCCTAAGGTTATACTTTCAGCCTTAATGGTATTTATGGTAGTGATGGTTACTTTTGCAATGAAGCTTGAGATCGATGCAAGTTCTGAAACACTTCTTTTAGAAGGGGACAAGGACTTAGCTTTCTCAAGGGTAGTTGGAAAAAGGTTTGCATCATCTGAGTATCTTCTTGTGACCTATACGGCAAAAGATGATCTTTTAAACGAAAAAAATATTAAGAATATAGAAGAGTTAGGTGAAAAACTAAAAACCGTTCATAGGGTTGAGTCTATAACCTCTTTAGTGAATGTTCCACTTTTAGAATCATCGGATAAACCAGTATCTGAGATGTTAAAAGAGATACCAACTATAAAAACTCCAGGGATAGATAAAGAGCGTGTAAGGACTGAATTTCTAAATAGTGCGATATATTCAGATAACCTTGTAAGTAGCGACTTTAAAACAACGGGGATCATGGCTAATTTAGAAAGGGATGAGAAATATTTTTCTTTAATAGCGCACCGTGACAGCTTTGTAAAACTTAAAAAAGAGAGAGCTTTAAGTGCCCAAGAGGAGATTGAGTTTGAAAAAGCTCAGATCGAGCTAAAACAGTATAGGGATAAAGCAAGGGAGCTTATCCATAACTCTATTTTAAAAACAAGAGCTATAATAGCTGAGTTTGAACAAACCCATCCAGATATCAAACTTCACCTTGGCGGTGTAGATATGATTGCAGATGATATGATGGAGTTCGTTAAATACGATCTGCAAAACTTTGGAATACTAATAGTCGTACTTCTTATAGTTGTGATGTATATTTTATTTAGAGAGATAAGATGGGTTTTGATCCCTTTATTTATATGTTTTATCTCTATTGTTATCACAAGTGGATTCTTAGGGCTTTTTGGCTGGGAGATAACGATCGTATCTTCAAACTTTATCTCACTACAGCTGATAATGAATATGTCTTTGGTGGTTCACCTTATTATAAAATATAAAGAGCTAAGTGCTAAAAATCCTGGACATGAGCAAAAAGAGCTTGTATTAAAAAGTGCTTTAGCTATGGCTAAACCTTCATTTTTCGTTGTTATCACAACAATAGCAGGTTTTAGCTCACTTGTATTTAGTGGTATTCTACCTGTTATGAACTTTGGTTGGATGATGAGTTTTGGTATTGTTATATCGCTTATCACAACATTTATCCTTTTTCCTATAGTGATGATACTTCTTCAAAAAAGAGTACCTGCTGTTACTATTAAAGAGGATGTTCCTATTAGCTCAAAACTAGCAAATATCGCACACGATTATAGAAGAACTATTTTTGTGGGAGCTATTATAGTTGTAGTGTTCGCAGTAACTGGAGCTACAAAACTAAAGGTTGAAAACAGTTTTATTGATTACTTTAAAAAAGATACAGAGATATATCAAGGAATGGCTTTGATCGATCAAAAGCTTGGCGGTACGGTTCCTCTTGATATTGTTGTAACATTTAAAGAGAAAAGCGATGAAGTAAAAAGTGTTGAGGTCGTAGAGGAAGAAAGCGATGATATGCTTGATGATTTTGCCGATGAGTTTGCCTTAGATGAGGGTGAAAAAGAGCAGTACTGGTTCACCGAAGCAAAAATGGATAAGATAAAGCAGATACACGATTATCTAGATTCACTAAAGCCTATAGGAAAAGTGCAATCTTTAGCAACGGTTGGTGAGATCATCAAGGGGCTGAATGATGGTGAGAAAGCTGATAGTTTCTTACTTTCTGTACTTTATAAAGAGCTTCCTGAAGAGTTTAAAAGGATCATCTTATCACCATATGTAAATGTTGAATATGATCAAGTAAGAATAAGCACAAGGCTGATCGATTCTATGCCTGGGCTTGAAAGAGATAAACTTTTAAAGAAGATAAATAAAGATCTAAAAGATATAGTTCATAGCGAATATGAGGAGTATAGACTTTCAAACCTTGCTGTTATGTATAACAATGTACTTCAATCTTTATTTAACTCACAGATAAAAACCATCGGTGTGGTTGTACTTATACTATTTATTATGTTCTTAATACTGTTTAAAAATATAAAAGTTGCATTGATCGCAATAACCGTAAATGCAGTTCCTGTTAGTGTGATATTTGGTTTTATGGGATGGATGGGTATTCCACTTGATATGATGACTATTACTATTGCAGCTATTAGTATAGGTATCGCCGTGGATAATACTATCCACTATATCCATAGATATAAGCTTGAGTATAATGAGACCAAAGATTTAGAGCTATCAATGTTCAATTCTCACGGAAGTATCGGTAGGGCGATGTTCTATACCTCTACAATTATTATGATAGGTTTTTCTATTTTGGTATTCTCAAACTTTATACCTACAATTTATTTCGGTCTTTTAACAATGGTAGCTATGTTTATGGCTATTGTAGCAGACCTTTTACTTCTACCTGCACTATTATTGATATTTGGGTTGTAAAATTGATGAGAACTTTAAAGCTAATCATATTATCGATCGTAGTTATATTTTTTAGTGCTTGCTCACAAAAGATAACAGTAAAGGCTTTGATCCCTGCACAAATCGGTGATAAGGATATAAAAAATCTATCGATAGAGAGATTTAAAAACGATGATATAGCACTTAGCCATAGTATCAACTCAAAGATGGCTGAGGTTACATTTGAGGGTAAGAGCTATTTTAATATAGTAAATAGAGAAGATACGAATAAGATATTAGAGGAGCAAAAGCTTCAAGATACGGGACTTGTGAACAATAAAGGCTTAAATGAGTATGGACTTAGCGATATTAGCTCCATTATAAGCGGTAAAGTCAACTCAAAAGCCCATACCAAACGCTCATATTATGAGGATAGAACAGACTATAATACCTGCGTACAATATAAAACTACAAAAGATAATAAAAAGTATTGTACCGCATATAGAAAATATAGTGTTTCTTGCCAAAAGCACACTTATAATATATCTGCTAATATAAATATCACAAGGGTTTCAAACTCTGATATTATATTTTCAAAAACATTTCTAAAAGAGACTTCACAAAAAGTTTGTGTGGACAGTTCAAAATCTTTAGCTTCAAAACAAAGTGTATATGAGCTCTTGGCAAAATCTATAGCAGATGAGTTCGTATCTTATATCTCACCAAGCTATAGATATCTATCTTTAACTCTTATCGAGGATGAGGATATTGATTATAACGATACCCAAGAGAAGATGCTTGAAAACGCTTTAAAACTTATAGAGCTAAAAGATATAGTAAGTGCAAACGAGCTTTTAAAAAAGCTTGTAAACTCTACTGCTTTTCAAAGCTCAACTGCTCTATATGATCTAGGTGTTACATACGAGTATCTTGGAGAGTTGGAAAAAGCTTTTGAAGTTTATCAAAAAGCAAAGAATATTACCATGCAAAACGATCTTGATGAGAATATCATAAATGCCGTAAATAGGATAAAAAGATCGATATCTGATAGTAAACTAGCAAAACAACAAATAGATAACTAATGCACGATCTAATAGTAATAGGTGGAGGCGGAGCCGGTATGATAGCTGCAATAAGTGCGGCAAAAGAGGGCAAAAAAGTGCTCCTTTTAGAAAAACTCTCATCACTTGGACTAAAGCTAAAAGCCACGGGTGGGGGAAGATGCAACCTAACAAATACCTTATCAAATGAAGATTTTATGAACTCCTTTGGGAAAAATGGCCGCTTTATGGATCAAGCCTTAAAAGGTTTTGATTCAAAAGATCTAAGAGAGTTCTTTGAGTCTATCGGAGTAAAGACAGACTGCAAGGACGGTTTTAGGATATTTCCTATTAGTCACGATTCAAAAAGCGTATTGGATGGTCTAAAAAGTGAGCTTGAAAGATTAAGTGTTGATATTAAACTAAACTGCAAAGTTGATAAGATACTAATTGAAAATGAGCAGGTCAAAGGTGTAAAAAGCGGTGATGAAACCTTTTTAGCAAAAAATATAGTGCTCTCATCAGGAGGTTTGGGATATCCAGAGCTTGGAGCGAATGGAGATGGATATAAGATGAGCGAAGCTTTGGGGCATAAGGTCACACCTTTGTATCCTGCTATGACTCCCCTTTTTACAAAAGAGAGCTGGGTTGAAAACTGCAGGGCTGATACTATAGCAAACGCAACTATTAAAGTTGATATAAAAAAGCATAAAAACCTTACTGCTTGCGGTGATCTTATCTTTACAAAAAAAGGGCTAAGGGGTCCAGTTGTTTTGGATTTTGCAAGAGAGCTTACACCTTTGCTTGAAAAATACGGTGAGGTTCCTATTTTGGTTAATCTAACTCGTGGAAGAAATGAAGAGCAGATAAGAGCTGAACTTAAAACACAAAACCAAAACAAGGTAAACCAAACTATTTTGGAGCTTGTAAACACTATACTTCCCGAAAGCTTAGCAAAAGAGCTTTTAAATATATGCGATATAGGTTTTAATGAACACCTAAATAAGATAGAGGGTATAAAAAGAGACAAGCTTATCAAGACTTTAACATGGACACCTTTAACCATAGTAGGTCATGAGGGTTTTAAAAAAGCTATGATCACAAGGGGTGGAGTGAGTCTTAAGCAGATAGATCCAAACACTATGCAAAGTAAAATGATAAAAGGTTTGTATTTTTGCGGTGAGATAATGGACCTTGATGGTCCATGTGGAGGTTATAACCTCCAATGGAGTTTTTCCAGCGGTTATTTAGCTGGAAAACTTCTTTAAAGTTCTTTGCCTAACGGCCCCACATATCTTTGTCTAGGTCTTACGATCTTACTTTTTGGATCTCTTTTTTGCTCCATCCAGTGTGCGATCCATCCTACTGTTCTACCTATTACAAATATTGGCGTGAACATCGATCTATCTATTTTAAGTGCAGAAAGGATAGTTCCTGAGTAGAAGTCGATATTTGGATATAGATTTCTACTTACGAAATACTCATCCGTTAAAGCTATCTCTTCAACTCTGTTTGCTACTTCGATTAGTTTTGAGTTGATACCAAGTTCATCTTGAAGTTTATCTCTAAGCTCTTTTAACACCTTTGCTCTTGGATCAAAGTTCTTATAAACTCTATGACCAAATCCCATAAGTTTAAAACTATCGTTTGGATCTTTTGCACGTGCTATAAATTTATCTACATTTTCTACATCACCGATCAATGAGAGCTGATCGATAACAGACTCATTTGCTCCACCGTGCGCTCTTCCCCAAAGTGCGTTGATACCTGCACTAATTGCTGCATAAGGGTGTGCTCCCGTTGAACAAACAAGTCTAACCGTTGATGTAGAAGCATTTTGTTCATGATCTGCATGAAGTGTAAAGATAGCATCAAGTGCATCAACCTCGATAGGTCTTATATCTGTATGTCCTCCTGGGAATGCCCTTAACATATATAAGAAGTTTTCCGTAAAATATCTATCCATATCAGGGTAGATATATGGATAACCCATAGAGTGTCTATATGTATAAGCTGCAAGCGTAGGCATCTTTGAGATGATACGCATTGCCATATCTTGATACTCCTCTTCAGAACGGATATCTAGATGTCTATGGTGAAAAGCACTTAGTGCAGAAACTGCAGAACTAAGTACCGCCATTGGGTGTGCATCATCTGGAAATGCACTAAATATCTTTTTTATACCCTCATTTGGGTATCTTTTTATTCTCATATCTTTTTGAAATGCTGCATACTCATCTGTATTTGGAAGCTCACCCCTTAATAGCAGGTGGCAAACTTGCAAGAAAGTATGGTTCTTTGCAAGATACTCTATAGGGTAGCCCCTATAAAGAAGCTTACCTTGTGCACCATCTATATATGTGATATCTGATGTACAACCTGCGGTCATACCAAAACCGTTATCGTAAGTAAATAGATCAAAATCTTTATTTAGTGTTGATATATCTACTACAGAACTTCCTAGTGTGGAGTCGTGAATATTATATTCAGCGCTCTTACCTGTTCTATTATCTGTTAGTGTTAATGTATCCATTGTACGTCTCCCTCGTAATATCTCTTATTCTATATAATAGATAGTGTAGCAAAATAATATAGCCTAAAGATAGCATTTTAAAGCTAATAAATAACTAATTTATTCAAAATAGTTATATTTCGAACCTTTTTTATAAAACTTTATGTTTATGTTTCATTTTGAAACATTATAAGTAAAAAGTATGAATAATAATACAAAAAGGTACAAATGCTACTTTAATGCTATTTACAAAATATATGATTCTATCATAATCTATTAAAAGGAGAAAAAATGGATTCAACTATGGTAGAAAAAATAAAATCTAATCCAAAGTATCAGCAGCTTGTAAGTACAAGAAGCTCGTTTGCTTGGAAACTGGCTATTGTTATGTTAGTAATATACTATTCGTTTATTATGATCATTGCATTTAGTCCTTCTACACTTGGTACACCTCTTGGAGCAGGTGTTACAACTATAGGTATACCAGTTGGTATCATTATCATTGTTGTTGCATTTGCATTAACCGGTATTTATACAAGCAGAGCGAACAAAGAGTTCGATGCTTTAATTAAGGACATCAAAGAGGATGTTAGAAAGGAGCAAGAATAATGAAAAAACTAGCTTTACTTTTAGCTTTAAGCGCAACTGCACTATTTGCAGCTGGCGGTGACGCAGGTGTTTCAGGTCAAAGAGATCTAAACGTAGCAGCTGTTGTTATGTTCTTTATCTTTGTTGGTGCTACACTTGGTATTACTTACTGGGCTGCAAGACAAACTAAAACTGCAAAAGATTTCTATACTGCAGGTGGTGGGATCACAGGTTTCCAAAATGGTCTAGCGATCGCAGGGGATTATATGTCTGCGGCTTCTTTCCTAGGGATTTCTGGTCTTGTTTATATGAAAGGTTATGATGGACTTATCTATTCTATCGGTTTCCTTGTTGGTTGGCCTGTAATTCTTTTTCTTATCTCTGAGCAGTTAAGAAACCTTGGTAAATATACATTTGCTGACGTTGCTTCATACAGATTAAGACAAACACCTATTAGAACACTAGCAGCTCTAGGTTCGATCGCGGTTGTTATCCTTTATCTTATTGCACAAATGGTTGGTTCTGGTAAACTTATTCAGATCTTATTTGGTCTTCCATATGAGTTCGCGGTAATCTTAGTTGGTGTTCTTATGATCGCTTACGTTGCGTTTGGTGGTATGCTTGCAACAACTTGGGTACAAGTTATTAAAGCGGTATTACTACTTTCAGGTGCAACATTTATGGCTTTAGCGGTACTTGCTTACTTTGATTTCTCATTCGAGGGACTATTTAAAGGTGCAACAGAAGTACACGCATCAGGTATTGATATTATGAGCCCAGGTGGACTTGTAAGTGACCCTGTTTCAGCTATCTCACTTGGTATTGCGTTAATGTTCGGTACAGCTGGACTTCCACATATCCTTATGAGATTCTTTACGGTTGCGGATGCTAAAGAAGCTAGAAAATCAGTTTTCTATGCAACAGGTTTTATCGGATATTTCTATATCCTTACATTTATCATCGGTTTTGGTGCTATCGTACTTGTATCTCAAAACCCAGAGTATTTAGATGCAGCTAAAGGTACACTTCTTGGTGGTAACAATATGGCAGCTATCCACTTATCACATGCAGTTGGTGGAGACCTATTCCTAGGATTTATCTCAGCGGTTGCGTTCGCTACGATCCTTGCGGTTGTTTCTGGTCTTACACTTGCAGGTGCATCAGCGGTATCACATGACCTTTATGCTAATGTTATAGCAGCAGGAAAAGTTGATGAGCAAACTGAAATGAAAGTTTCTAAGTATGCAACTATAGCTATCGGTATTATAGCTATCATCTTAGGGATTGCGTTTGAGAAACAAAATATTGCGTTCATGGTTGGTCTAGCATTCGCTATCGCAGCATCTGCTAACTTCCCAATCCTATTCTTATCAATTTACTGGAAAAAGCTTACAACAAGAGGAGCTGTTCTAGGTGGTAGTTTAGGTCTTGCAACAGCGGTATTACTAGTTATCCTTGGACCAATCGTATGGGTACAAATCTTAGGAAACGCAGAAGCGATCTTCCCATATAAGTATCCAGCATTATTCTCTGTAACAGTAGCATTCGTTGGTATCTGGTTCTTTAGTATCACAGATAACTCTGAAGAAGCGCAAAAAGAGAGAGAAATGTTCGAAGCACAAGATGTTAGATGTCAAACTGGTATCGGTGCAGACGGAGCAGTAGCTCACTAAATTAAAGAAAAGAGTAAGGGGATTCCCTTACTTCTTTCCTTTTTGAAATAAAATTACAATTAAAAGGACTGCGCGTGAGCCTTTTAGAACAACAAACGTTTATCAAAAGGATTCCACCTTTTGATAACCTTACAGATCTAGAGTTAGAAAACTTATCAAGTGAACTTGACATAGTTTACTTCAAACAAGATGAAATAATACAAGATTTAAAGTCTCCCCCTGAGTTCTTATATTTTATTATTAAAGGTGTCGTTCAAGAGAGCGATGAGGATGAGATCATATCCGTATTTTCAAAGAATGAGTTCTTTGATCCTATCTCTTTGATCGAGAGTAGAACAAAGCATATCTTTAAAACAACGGAAGAGACCATATGCTACTCTTTGCCAAAAGAGACCTTTATAAAGATAATGTACCAAAATGAGAATTTAGAGAGACACTTTTTTATCAGTATCGCAGATAAACTAAACCTAAGCAACCAAAATAAAGAGAAGAAAAAGCTTTTAGACTTTGCAACCTCTAAAGTTGAAGATGCCTACTTGCAAAAACCTATCTATATCGATGAGAACGAAACTATCCACAACACAGTAAAGATACTTGTAGAGAACTCTATTCAAGCTATTTTAGTAAAAAGATCGGATGGGGAAGTGGGTATCGTAACTGATTCAAGCTTTGTAAAAAAAGTTGCTTTGCGCCGTATGGATCTAGATGGTCCAATATCTCAGATCACAACTTACGGTTTAAAATCTATAGATATTAACGACTTTTTATTTAATGCCCAATTGAAGATGTCAAAATACAACCTAAAAAGATTGATCGTAAAAGATAAAGAGGAGATTGTTGGAATACTTGATATTGTAAGTTTAAGCAGCTATTTTGCTTCACATACCCACTCAACTAGCAGACTTATAGAGGATGCGGAGACGATCGAGGAGCTAAAAGAGGCAAGTACGAAGTTTATACGTACTATTAGATCACTTTACGAAAAAGGTGTAAAAGTTAGGTATATCTCAAAACTACTTTCACAGTTAAACGAAAAACTATTTAATAAACTTTTTGTACTTATAGCACCAGAGGAGCTTAAGAGTAAATCTTGTTTAGTGATAATGGGAAGTGAGGGTAGAGCAGAGCAGATACTAAGAACCGATCAGGATAATGCATTGATCATAGCAGAGGATTGTAGCTTATCAAAAGATGAGATAGAAAGATTTGCAAAAAGTTTTACCGAGCATCTTATCGATTTTGGTTATCCAAGATGTGATGGTGATATTATGGTATCAAACAGCTATTGGAGAAAAGATATAAAAGAGTTTAAAGATACTATCTTTGACTGGGTTCATCAACCAAATGAAGAGAAATATATGCATCTTGCGATATTCTACGACGCAGTTGCAGTTGCAGGGGACAATCAACTGCTATACACGCTTAAAGATTATATATATGAGATATGTTCACAAGTACCATCTTTTCACGCATATTTTGCAAAACCAACCTTGCAGTTTGAGACCCCTTTAAACTTCTTTAGCGATTTTGTTGTTGATAAAAGGGAGCATAAAGATGAGCTGGATATTAAAAAAGGTGCAATCTTTCCTATAGTGCACGGTATTAGAAGTTTGGCTTTGGAGAAAAATATCTATACGACAAATACAATAGAGCGTATAAAAGATCTAAACGATATAGGACTTATAGATAGGGAGTTTGGCTCTGAACTGATAGAGTCGTTTAACTTCTTACTTACTTTAAGACTGAAATTTAGACTTGATAAGATAGATAAAAGACTTGATCTTGATAACTATATAAACCCAAGCAAACTAACTATGCATGAAAAAGATCTTTTAAAGGACAGCTTTAAGATCGTAAATAAATTTAAAAAGTTCGTTACGTACCATTTTAAACTAAATATGGTGGGATAGATGTTTAACTCATTAAAACGATATTTTAACCGTAAACGTTTAAAAGATCCAGCTTATGAGTATCTATTTAACGAAGATGAGAGTGATGAGTATGTTTGTTTTGACTGTGAAACAACGGGACTTAATCCAAAAATCGATGATATCATCTCAATAGGTGCAGTTAGGATAAAAGGTAATAAAATTGATCTTCAAAATAAGTTTGAGAGATTTATAAAACCTAAAACAAAACTTCAAGCAGAATCGATAAAGATACATCAAATAAGAGAGTGTGATCTTGAGGATGCAAAAGATATAGATGATGTGATATACGAGTTTTTGGACTTTATAGGAAATAGGAAACTGGTCGGTTACTATTTGGAGTTTGATGTAGCTATGATAAATAAATACATTAAGCCAAAATTGGGTATCGTTTTACCTAACAAACAGCTTGAAGTATCTGCGCTTTATTACGACAAAAAGATCGCTATGATCCCGCAAGGGAATATTGATCTACGATTTGACGTTATTATGAAAGATCTACAACTGCCTAGAATGGGTAAACACGATGCGATTAACGATGCCGTTATGACATCAATGATCTTTGTGAAACTGCAAAATATTGTCAAAATAAAGTAAACTATGCTATTTTAATGCTATGGAAAAATGGTAAAATATATCAACAAAAATAAGGAGATGAAATGGGAGAAATCTTTAATCCGGTAAAATCAAAGTTCAAAGAACCTTTAATCAAAAATATGTGTGAATATAAAGAGCTTGTAGAAGAGTTTGAAAACGATTATGAGGGTACTTGGGCAAAGTTTGCCGATGAGAAGATCGATTGGTTCAAGCCATATGATAAAATACTAGATGAGTCTGATGCGCCGTTTTACAAATGGTTTGTCGGAGGACAAATGAATGTTGCATATCAATGTGTGGATAGACATCTAAAAACAAAGAAAAATAAAGCTGCTATTATCTTCGAAGGTGATAACGGCGATCAAAGAATCTTAACATATAGAGAGCTTGCTTATGAGGTAAGTAAAACTGCAAATATGTTTAAAAATAGATTCGGTATCAAAAAGGGTGATAGAGTTGTAGTTTATATGCCTATGATCCCTGAAGCTGCTGTTACTATGCTAGCTTGTGCAAAGATAGGAGCAATTCACTCTATCGTATTCGGTGGTTTCTCTGCTGAAGCTTTAAGAGATAGAATTATCGATGCTGAAGCTAAACTTGTTGTAACCGCAGACGGTGCATTTAGAAAAGGTAAACCTTATATGCTTAAGCCTGTTGTTGATAAGGCTTTAGAAGAGGGTTGTGAGTGTGTTGAGAAAGTTTGTATCGTTGAGAGAAACGGTGAAGAGATCGACTGGGTTGCTGGACGTGACTATTCATTTAACGAACTTGTAAAATCTGAATCACCTTTCTGTGAAGCAGAGCCTATGGACTCTGAAGATCCTTTATTCTTACTATATACTTCAGGAAGTACAGGAAAACCAAAAGGTGTTCAACACTCATGTGCAGGATATATCCTTTGGGCACAAATGACTATGGAGTGGGTATTTGATATCAAAGATAACGATACTTACTGGTGTACTGCAGATATCGGTTGGATCACAGGTCACACTTATATTGTTTATGGACCACTTGCAGCAGGTGCTACAACGGTAATGTTCGAGGGTGTTCCAACTTTCCCAGATGCTGGTAGATGTTGGAGAATGGTTGAAGAGTACAGAATCAACCAATTCTATACAGCTCCTACAGCTATTAGACTTCTTCACAAAACAGGTGCAGAAGAGCCTTCAAAATACGATCTTTCATCTTTAAGAGTTCTTGGAACAGTTGGTGAGCCTATCGACCCTCCTGCATGGAAATGGTACTATGAAGAGGTTGGTGGAAGCAAATGTTCTATCGTTGATACATATTGGCAGACTGAAACAGGTGGTCATATGATCTCTCCACTTCCTGCGGCAACTCCTATTAAACCTGCTTGCGCAACATTTCCATTACCTGGAATCATTGCTGAAGTTATTGAAGAAGACGGAACTCCTACAGAAAAAGGTGAAAAAGGGTTTATGTGTGTAACTAAACCTTGGCCTTCAATGATCAGAAATATCTGGGGTGATCCAGAAAGATTTAAAAAATCATATTTCGGTGATTGTAAAAAAGATGGTAAGCCTGTTTACTTCACTGGTGACGGTGCAATGCAAAGCGAAGATGGTTATATCACGATTACAGGTAGAACAGATGACGTTATCAACGTAAGTGGACACAGAATGGGTACTGCTGAAGTTGAAGCTGCTATTAAAAAGCATCCAAACGTAGCTGCTGTTGCAGTTGTAGGTAAACCACACGATATCAAAGGTGAGGGTATCTTTGCTTATGTGGTACTAAAAGCTGACGAGGGTGTAGCTGATGAGCTTGAAGAGATGAAAGCTATCAACGGTATTATCAAAGCTGAGATCGGTGCGATCGCTCTTTGTGATGATATCGCATTCGTTCCTGACCTTCCAAAAACTAGATCAGGTAAGATCATGAGAAGAATCTTAAGATCTATCGTAAAGGGTGAGCCTATCACTCAAGATACTTCAACTCTAGAAGATCCATCAATTGTTGGAAAGATAGAAGATATCGTAAACTCATAATTAAACTTAAGATACAAGTCTAAAAAAGGGGAGAGGATACTTTCCCCTTTTTTAATGCAAGAAATATTTCTCTATTAAATCCTCTAGATCTTTTTTCAAACTCTTTTCATCTTTATCTTTTATATCTTCATACAGTCCACTAGATATCTTTAAGAACAGCTCTACAATAGAGGGATCAAATTGTGTACCGCTGCTCTCTTGTATGATCTCTATACTATTTTCGTATGAAAAAGCCTCTTTATAAGGTCTTTTTGAAGTAAGTGCATCAAACACGTCAACAATAGAGAATATTCTAGCAACTATAGGTATATTGTATCCCTCTAAAGAGTTTGGATAACCGCTGCCGTCAAACTTCTCGTGGTGGCAAAGTATCACATCTTTACCTTCACTAAGCCAAGAGTCGTTCTTAACTATATCTATCCCTTTTAGAACGTGTTGTTTCATAGTTTTAAACTCTTCTTCATCAAGGCTGCCGTTTTTTAAAAGGATATTATCACTAATACCGATTTTGCCAACATCGTGCAAAAATGCACCCTTTATAAGCTTTTTTATCTCATCTTTGTCTAAACCAACTGCTTCGGCTAGCTTTATAGCGTAGATAGTAACCCTATAGTTATGCTCATTTGTATCACTGTCCCTAAGTGCTATGGCACTACCAAGAGTATTTATAGTCATAATATTACTGCTAAGAAGCTCTTTTTGGTTTTGTCTAAGTTGTTTATATGCAAAATATATAATAGGAAAGATACTAAGGGTAAAGATGATAATAGTCAATAAAACATTTACAATAGCAGCTACAATACCCCTTTTAAATCTTGATACCATAAGCTTATCAACATAAGAGATACCCTCTATATAACCTAATAGTTTTTGATCTTTATATATTGGATAAAATATCTGTAAAAAGTAGTGCTCACCCTCTATCTCAAAGAAGTTATAGCTCATATATTCACTTTTTGGAAAGTCGTGTATCACATACTCATCGTGGCTATTTAAAAGCTCTATAGCTTTTCTATATTTTTGACCTTTAGCTTTAAAACCGTAAAACTCCTCTTTTTTATCATCATATATCTCTATCATAATAAAATCGTGTTTTTGCATAAAGGTTTTTACATCCTCTTGAAGGATATCCCTTGGTGTATTTTTTAGATTCTCATTATATTTGTATAGAGCTGCATCTACGTTTGTTTTAATATCGTTTGCTAATGTATCGTAGAAGCTGTAGTGTTGATAAAAGTAGACCAAGAAACTGCTTAAAATAGATATACCTACAAGAGCTAAAGCGGCTCTTTTAAAAAAAGATGAGGCGATATCTTTTATAATGTTGAGTTCATATTTCATTATAGACCTTTTAAAAGGTATTAATCTATTTTAGCTATTTTCATCTTTATACTGCTCTAAAAAATCAAAAAGCAAATACTCTATTACAGATTCATATACTGCTTTTTCTATATTTTCATCAGTATCGAAAAAGTCGTTTTTTTTATATGTAAGTGCCATATTTTGTAAGGTTTTATCCCTTTTGGGGTAAACATCTTCAACAATAAGCATCTCAGTATTTACAACTTTTATTTTACCAAGGTCTGCTATTTGTATCCTAATAGCAAGGTTTGAATAGTATCTGCTTGAGGTTTTGATACCTGCTTTTTCAAGCTCTTTTATAAGATCTTTTTTTAGTTTAGTTTTAAACTCTTTGCTTAAAAGCTTACCCTTATAAAGCACTTTTACATTTGCTTCTTTAAACCCTTCAAGTGAAAAAGGTGTTAGCGCAAAAAGATATGATGTACAAAAAACTATAGTAAATAAAAAAACTCTCATAACTATCCTTATTTTATAAATTTGCTTTTTGCATTGTTTAAAACATCTTCATATATCTTTTTATTTTTATATCCATAAGATATATCAAAAGGCTTTTCATCTTTTGGATCTATAAAATAAACGGTCGGAACCACTTTAGCAATAAATTGTTTTGGGTACTTATCTACATCTCTTGTGATAGCTAAAGGGATAAAACTTTCTTTTATAATAGTATTTATATTATCTTTTCTTAAAGTCTGGCGCTCTAGTTTTCTGCACCATGGACAAGATTCCGTACTTATCACCATCATAATAGCTTTGTTTTGCTCTTTTGCCTTTTTTAAAGCTAAGGCATAGTTAGTTTCATATCTCATCTCATCGATAAAATCCTGCGGTGCGCCAAATAGGTACAAGGCACTTAAAAGTAGGGGAAGAAGTTTTTTAAACATAAAAAATCCTTATAATTGTATATAGAATTTTAGCACTTAAATATTAACAATAGATAAATAAAGATACAAAACAGATAAATTCAGCATAGGTGTAAATCAGATTTGATAAGATAACCCTATGGATTATAAAGATAGAAAAATATTTTTTGCTGGACGTGCTCAGAGCGTATCAAATAGTGAGCTTGAAAAATACCTTGTGCAAAACGGTGCAATTATGCATGAAGATATTGATAGTGCCGATATTATCATTGAGGGAAATTTTGCAATGGCTTTAGAAGATAAGATATATGATCTATCTTTAAACGGTACAAAGGTTATAGATATTCAAACTTTAGAGCAAGAGTTTAGTAAAGAGCTTGATATTGATACTATATTAATGGCTATAAAGATATCAAAAGATCAAGAGAGACTTATAAATCTACTTTTAAATAGATATTTTTCAAATGAACAATTTATAAAGTTTTTAAAGTTTTACGATTGGCAAGATGATGGTTTATACGATAACGATCAAAACCGTGATGTTTCAAGTGCAATTGTAGCTAGGTTTTGCTCTTTAACACAGCAAAACCACAATATTGAACACTCTCCCATAGGTATATACTATACGGCACTTGAAACAAATGAGCCAAAGCTTTTAGAACTTATATACCAAATGCCTGACTTTGCCATAAGTGATAAAAATGCAAAAGATTCTCAACCATTAAGTTTAAAAGAGGTGGTTGCACTAAATCCAAATACACCAAAACCTTTACAGATGCAGATACTTAAAAACGGCAATATAGATGAGCTTAAGTTCTTAAGTATAAATCCAAGTGTATCTGTAATGATAAAAGATAAACTTACTGAACTTGATAATGAAAAGATCATAGAGCTTATGATAAAAAACGGTGAGCTAAACGATACACTTTTTGAGAGGTATATAGATGATAAAAGATATAGGGATGATATTTTAAGAAATATCAAACTAGATAGTGAGCTGTTTGCTAAATTGATGCAAAAAGAGCTAAGCGATGTGGAGCTTATCTATCTATCATCAAACGATAGTTTAGATAGCTCTATGGTTGAGGAGCTATTTAAAAAAGATATAGAGAATATTAAGATAAATCTTCTAAAGAGTGCGAACATATCGTTTAAAAAGATAGAGGAGTATATGAATAAAAAAGATAAGATATACAATATCACTATAGCTCACAACGAAGCGTTGATGGAAAAACATTTTGAAAGCTTAGCACAGCTTAACGATCTTGATGTAGATATAACATTAGCAGGCAATAAAAATACCCCTAGTAAAATACTAGAGGGATTATTTACAAAAAGCGATTTTATGATAAATCTTGCTCTTAGTACAAATACGGCAACGCCTATAAATATCTTAATGCAGCTGCAGCTTGATAATAGACTTCATACGAACGTAAGTGATAACGAGACCTATAGGGAGTTTTCTAAAAAAACCATAGGTATCATCACTTAAAGAGCGTTTATCTGTTTTTTTAATATCTTTGAAAGTAGTATAAGTGCGGTAATTGAGCCTATCATAGCCATAAACATATCAGACTGCGTATCCCAGATATACCCTTGGGTTCCAAGAAAATCCTCCGCACCCTCATCAAGAACGGCAACCCACCACTCAAGAAGCTCGTAAAAAGCACTAAATGCAAGGGCAAAACAAACTATAAAGAAGTTTTGCCAAGCTTCGGTATTGATGATATTTTTTCTTATTACAAGCTCTTTAGCAATAATAGCAGGGACAAACCCTTGTGCAAAGTGTCCAACCTTATCGTAGTTGTTGCGGCTTTGTTCAAAGGCCTCTTTTATCCAGTCAAATAACGGCACTTCAGCGTAAGTGTAGTGACCACCCACCATTAAGATGATACAGTGGATAAGTATAAGCGTATATGTAAGCTTTGTAAGCCTAAATCTATTGTAGGTATAAGCTAGTACCACAAAACCTATAAGTGCAGGAACCACTTCTAAAAACCAAGTGAATTGATCTTTTGGATTTATACCCGACCAGATCAGTACTATTAAAAATATTGCTATCCATAAATTTTTCATAGAAAAGATTTTATCATAATTTTTTAAAAGGCAGGTTTCCCTGCCTTTATTTAGTTTAATTGTTCTCTAACTATTTTAACCGCTTCAACCATATTTTTAAGACTAGGTTTTACCTCGTCCCATTTTCTTGTTTTAAGCCCGCAGTCGGGGTTTATCCAAAGCTGCTCTTTTGGAAGAACCTCTAAAAGAGCTTTGATCTGCTCAACCATCTCTTCAACACTTGGTATTCTTGGACTATGGATATCATAAACTCCTGGACCAACCTCTTGTTTATAACCTACTTCTTTAAAAACTTTTAGAAGTTCATTACCGCTTCTAGCAGTCTCTATTGAGATCACGTCAGCATCCATAGCTTCGATAGTTTTTATAATATCGTTAAACTCACTATAACACATATGAGTATGTATCTGCGTCTCTTGTTTAGCAGTACTTACCGATATTTTAAAATCTCTAACAGCCCATTCTTCATATATCTTGATCTTTGCAGCTCTTAGTGGGTAACCCTCTTTAAATGCAGCTTCATCAACTTGGATTATCTTGATACCTGCATTTTGAAGATCATCGATCTCATCACTTATTGCCACTGCTATTTGTTTTGATACTTCATCACGAGCCATATCATCTCTTACAAAAGACCAGTTTAAAATAGTAACTGGACCCGTTAACATCCCTTTCATAACCCTATCTGTTTTACTTTGTGCATATGTGATCCAATCAACCGTCATAGCTTTTGGTCTGCTGATATCACCGTAGATAAACGGCGGTTTAACACATCTGCTTCCATAGCTTTGAACCCAACCGTTTTGGCTAAATCCATAACCTTTAAGCTGCTCACCGAAATACTCGACCATATCGTTTCTCTCAGGCTCACCGTGAACAAGCACTTCAATATCACACTCCTCTTGAAAAGCTACACACTCGTCAATATACTCTTGCATAAGTTTTATGTAAAGCTCTTTTGATATCTCATTATTCTTAAAATCTCTTCTTGCAGCTCTAAGCTCCGCCGTTTGAGGGAATGAACCTATAGTAGTGGTTGCTAGCTCTTTGTATTGTAGTATCTCTTTTTGTATCTTGATACGCTCTTCAAAACTGCCATCTCTTTCAAGTTTAGCTAAACTTGAAACTCTTTGTTGAACATTCGTATCGTGTATCTTTTCAGAGCTTTTTCTATTTCTATTTGCAGCTTCATTCTCTTGAATTCTCTCTTGCTCTCTTGGTGTTAGCTTCTCTTCAAAGAATATCTTAGAGATAAGGTTCACCTCTTGAAGTTTCTCTTTTGCATAACTTAGCCAAGATTTTACATCTAGGTCTAGTTTTGTCTCATACTCTAAAGTGTAAGGCACATGAAGAAGTGAACAAGATGTAGATACGATAATATTCTCTTTTGGCACACTATTTGCTATCTTATTTAAAAGCTGTAGCGTTGTGTTAAAGTTGTTTCTCCAGATATTTCTACCATCAACCACACCTGCAATAAGTTTTTTCCCGCTTTTTGCGATCAGCTCAAGTGAGCTAAGGTTCTCTTCTCCATAAAGAAAATCAAGCCCGAGTCCCCAGATAGGAGTTTGAACTAGAAGTTTTGTAGCTTCGTTTGAGTGCTCAAAATATGTTGTTACGATAATATCTAAGTTTGAAGATACACCTGCTAAGGTTTCATATGTAGGTTTTATAAGCTCTAATAGTTTTGCATCGTTATCTTTTGCAAATACAGGCTCATCTATTTGTACGATAATCTTTTCATCAAGCTTTGATATCTGCTCTAAAAGCTCTTTATAAACTGGTAAAACCTGCTCTAAAAGTTCTAAAGTTTCGCCGCTATCAACTCTTTTTGAAAGTGCTAAAAAAGTTAGAGGTCCTATGATATTTATCTTTGTATCAAAACCTTCTTCTTTAGCCTCTTTATACTCATTTATAAGTTTTGTACTATTTAGTTTATACTTATCTTCTAAACTAAGTTCAGGAACGATATAGTGGTAGTTTGTATTAAACCACTTTGTCATTTCCATTGCAACTTTCGTTTTATCTCCTCTTGCCATCGTAAAATAAAGCTGCTCATCTTTTAGCTCTTTAAATCTTTGCGGTATCGCACCAAGCATTACGGCAGTATCAAGCATATTATCATATAGACTGAAATCGTTGGAGCTGATAATATCTATGCCCGCTTCTTTTTGATAAGCCCAGTGTCTTTTCTTTAGATTTGAAGCAAGTGCTTCAACTTCACAAAATGGTGTATTACCAGACCAGTATTGCTCTAAAACTTTTTTTAACTCTCTTTGTTCGCCGATTCTTGGAAAACCAACTATATAGCTTTTTTTTGACATTATTATTTCCTTTAAAAATGTCCCATTTTTCAAGGGACCGTTATATTAATATTACTTTTTATCGCAATTTATAAAAAATTGCTATTAGGTTATCCTTTGAAAACATTGTTTTCAAAGGGCACCTATCAGTAACAAAACCCTAAAGGGGACAATGAATTGTCCCTAACTAATTTTGATATAGTTTTTGTATTTAGTTAAAGGAAATTAAGTGGTGGATGTACACCTGTTCTTCTAAATGCAAAGTAAGTGTCGTAATAGGGGCATCTAGGTATAAATAGATTAAGCTTTAAAGATAGTTTGCTTCTATGATTGTAAAAGCAGTTGCAATGGCAAGGTTTTGCAGATAAAGCTAATGTATTTAGACAAAGAGTAGTGGGAGGATCGCTTTCTTCAAGTTCCTCTTCCTCTTGTGAAAAATCAAATTTACAAAGGTGTGCAGATATATTAAAGATATTTTGTATCTTTATCTCAACACTATGAGCTAAGATAGCGGCAAAAGTAAAATAGTTTTTTCCAAAGCCTTTAGGTGCTCTCATCTATACCTTTCAAATTTTTTGAAATCTTATCAAAAAAAAATATAATTGTAAATGTTTAAAACCGTTTTAAACCATCTTTGATAAAATCTTATTAGATTAAATAATGGAAAGTATATGAACTCACAAGATCTAAAAGATGCTTTAATACCTTTGGTTGACAGTAAGATACCTGTTTTTATCTGGGGGAATCCAGGAGTTGGAAAGTCATCCTTAGTAGCACAAATCGCCGATGAAAAAGATATGAGGTTTATAGACCTGCGTCTATCTTTACTTGATCCGACCGATCTTAGAGGGATACCTTTTTTTGAAAGTGATGAGAAAAAAGCGGTATGGGCAAAACCTGAGTTTTTGCCAGATATCGATTCAAAAGAGCATGGTATTTTGTTTTTAGATGAGATAAACTCTGCACCTCCAACCATACAAGCTGCTGCTTACCAACTTATACTTGATAGAAAAATAGGGGAGTATATACTGCCAAAGAACTATGCAATAGTTGCTGCTGGAAACTATGAAAGTGATAGGGGTGTGACTTACCGTATGCCTACACCTTTGGCAAATAGGTTTGTGCATCTAAACTTTGATCTTGATTTTGATTCTTGGAAGCTATGGGCGTTTAAAACAAATATTGATAAAAGGATCATCTCTTATCTTAGTTATAAACAAAGCGATCTATTTAGATTTGATCCAAAAAGCGGGGATAAATCTTTTGCCACTCCAAGAAGCTGGAAGTTTGTGGATGATATATTAAAATCAAATGTTGATGAAAAACTTTTAGAAAGAGTAATTACTGGAGCCATAGGAGAGAGTTGTGCAGGTGAGTTTATAAACTACTGCAAGGTGATGGATGAGGTTCCTGATATAAGTGCTATACTAAAGGGTGAAAAGATAGATATACCGCAAAAAAACTCTGTACTGTACGCACTTTGTATAGGTATAGTGTATGCACTAAAAGAGGATAAAAGTGTAGAGAGTTTAAGCAATGTATTGGAGTTTTCATTATCTTTAAACGGAGAGTTTAGCGTAATGCTTATACGTGATCTGCAAAAAGAGGGGGTGGATGTGGAATCGTCACCTATGTGGAAAGTTTGGGTGGACTCTAACCGCTTCCTTATTTCTTGATATTTAGCGAGATTAGATTATACTTTTTAAAAAAGATTGTACGTGGTATTAACAGAGAATAAAAAAACTTTACTTTTGATCCTTATAGCTTTTATATTTAGTGTTGGACTAAGATTTATCTGGGTAGAGCAGTTTAGCGGATACGATCAGTTTAAATTTAACGATCAGTTTATGATAAATACCAATGATGGGTATTTTTTTGCCGAGGGTGCTAGGGATATATTAGCAGGCTCTCATCAAGATAATGATCTCTCACCCGTAGATAGTGCGATGTCAAAACTAACTGCTTTGCTTGCAAAATTACTACCTTTTAGCTTTGAGAGCATAATCTTTTATATGCCCATATTTTTTTCATCTTTACTTATAATACCTCTTATACTTATTGGGCGTGCATTTCATAGACTTGAAATAGGTTTTATCTCAGCACTTCTTGCTTCAATAGCTTGGAGCTATTATAATAGAACTATGGCAGGGTATTTTGATACCGATCTTTTAAATATAGTTTTCCCTACTGTATTGCTATGGTCATTGATCTGGGCATTTAAAACCAAAGAAAATAGATATATTTTATTTACCGCTTTAACTACGGTTGCTTATAACTGGTGGTACTCTTCAAGTTACTCTTTAGTAGTTGCTTTTCTTGTTTTGATCACGGTTTATATAATTTATCTATTGTTTAAAAAAGAGGATATAAACTATTTTATCCTTTTACTTACTTTTATTCTTATTTCAATGTTAGGGTTAAGTGTAGAACTAAAACTTATAATGATATCGGCATTATATTTAGCTCACATTTATAAAACAGATATCTTTATAAAATATTTATACCCTTTACTAGGTGTAGCTTTTGTATTATTTTTTATAACTGGTGGTTTTGATCCTATATGGAGTCAGCTTAAAGGGTATGTATTTAAAGAAAGCATTAGTTCAGCAAGTGAGGGCTTAGGTCTTCACTTTTTTACCGTTATGCAAACGATTAGAGAAGCTGGTGATATATCCTTTGAAACCTTTGCAAATAGGATAAGCGGGCATACGATCACATTTATCTTATCTTTTATAGGACTTATTTGGTTTACTATTCGTCATAAAATTATGCTTCTTACTCTTCCAATGCTTGGTCTTGGCTTTTTAGCTTACGGTATTCCTGGACTTGTTCCTGCAGGTGGTTTGCGTTTTACTATATATGCAGTTCCCGTTATGGCTTTAGGTGCTGGGTATTTTATTATCGAGTTTTCAAGGCTTATTAGCACATTTTTTAGCTCTAAAAAAGTATATAGCTATATCTTGGCTTCGTTTTTAAGTGCGGCGGCACTATATCCAAATATACAACATATAATTGACTATAAGATACCTACGGTTTTTACACAAAATGAGGTAAAGGTTCTAGATAGACTTAAAAATATTGCAACTAGGGAAGATTATGTTATCTCTTGGTGGGATTACGGGTATCCTATAAGGTATTATGCAGATGTAAAAACCTTAGTTGATGGAGGAAAGCACAGCGGTTCAGTAAACTTTCCCGTAAGTTTTGTATTAAGTTCATCTGAGGATAGTGCTTTAAAAATGGCAAGACTAGATGTAGAATATACTGAAAAAAAAGATACAAGAAAATTGGGAAGTAATGTAGAGAGAATGACAATAGAATACGGCTATAAGGATACGAACGATTTTATAAGCTCACTAGAAACCAATATAGAGCTTCCTAAAAAGACAAGAGATATCTATCTATATCTTCCAAATAGGATGATGGGGATATTACCTACTATTAATGCTTTTTCAAATATTGATCTTATGAGCGGTAAAAAGATGGCAAATCCGTTTTTTTATTTTAGTAGAAACCATAGAAAAGAGGGAAGTAAGATAAATCTTGGCAGAGGTATAAGTATTGATAGTGCTAAAGGTCAGTTAGAGATAAACGGTCGCTTTGTAGGTATTAATAGATTTATAACCACAAGGTATGATAGGCTTGGAATACTTCATAAACAAACCCAGCGTTTAGATATAAGCTCATCTTTAAATGTAATATATATGCAAAACTATAACCAGTTTGTTTTACTTGATGATAAACTATTTAATTCTTTGTATATCCAATATTTTGTATTGGAACACTACGACCGTTCTTTGGTTGAGCCTATTATCTTAGATCCAATGGTTAAAGTTTTTCGATTAAAGATATGAGCCTTTTAGAAAAAAGAATAGAGCAGGTTAAAGCTTCACTTATTATAGAGCAGCCATATTTTGGCTCTATTGCATCAACACTTATCCCAAAGCTGAATGAAGATATACAAACCTTTGCAAGCACTCCTTTGTATTTTGAGTATAACGATGATTATATAGAGTGTTTAAGTGATGAAGAGCTTGGTTTTTTACTTACAAATGCGGCAATGCATCAAGCATTTTCTTATGATAATAGAAAAGAGGGAAGGCAGGAGTGGCTTTGGAAAATGGCACAAGATTATACTATAAACTCTTTACTAGTAAACAACGGACTATCCTTACCCGATGCACTCCATTACGATGAGCGTTTCGAGGGATTAAGTGCGGAAGCTGTTTATAAGATACTCGAAGATGAGATAGATGAGGATAAAAATACTCCCAAAGAGGTTGAGAATATCCGCTATGAAAAGATGCCCGAAGAGAATCTGGTAGATGACACCCCTATCAAAGATATGAACGAGCAGCTTTTAAACAAGGCAAAACTCCAAGGTGACCTTCCTTTAGGTATTGAGATATTGGTTCCAAATATCTATGAGGGGCAGATATCTTGGAGAGATGAGCTTTATACGGTTATAGAAAACGCAGTAAAGTTTGATTATCGTTTGATCCCGCCAAATAAACGCTATCTTAGCCAAGGTGTAGCCTTACCTGCACTTAGTGGAAGTAAAGTAAAACTTGTAATTGCAATAGATAGTTCAGGCTCCATTGAGGGCAATACCTTAGCTCAATTTTTATCAGAAGTAAACTCCATAATGAATAGCTTTGAGAACTATGAGATAGACCTTTTAATAGCTGATGCAAAAGTTCAGGAGCATCATATTTTATATCCTGGTGATGAGGTGGAGTATACTTTAAAAGGTGGTGGTGGAACCGACTTTAATGCTACGTTTGAGTATGTGGATGGAAATATAGATAATGTGACTTTGATGCTTTATTTTACGGATGGGATGGGGAAGTTTCCAGATGAGGAAACTTCTTATGAAATGGTTTGGGTGCTAACTAATGAGATGGAAGTTCCATTTGGACGCTCTATCATTTTAAGCTAAGTAATAAATAAGCTTAAAATGAAGATATTGTTTCTTATTTACGCATAAACTAGGCGTTTTTTTATAAAAATTAGTAATATTAATAAATTTGTGGTATTATTTTATTCAGAATTTTTAAAAAATTCTTAAACTTAAGTTGCTATAATCCGCAGCTAATTTTAAGTAAGGAATATTAATATGTTAAGTATTGCATTAATACTGTTTATCATAGGGGCAGTAGTTTTATATAGTACATATAAGTTTAATAGATCAATTAAAACTGATAATAAGCAATCTACATTTATGATAGAAGAATCTCAACGTATATTATTAGATAATGCAAAAGTAGATGCTGACTATACATCTTCAGGTAGGGTGTATACTAGAGGTCTTAGTCTTATAAAAAATAAAGAAACTGATAAGTATGACTTAATATCTCAAGCTAAAGTTTGTGATATTGGGTTATACTAAATGAGTGGTGCATTACCCAATTTAAAAAAATTCCCTGATAATAAATCAGAATGGTACAGTTGGATTCCAACCAATGTAGGATATTTAAATTTTAATTATATTGCTGATGAAAAAAATTTAGCTTCCGTTTTTGGTACTGATGAGTTTCTGTTGAGTTCAGACGCACAGCACTCAATCAAAAGTATTAAATTAAATAATACAAATTTAAGCGATATTAATTCTTTAGTTCAAGATATCTATAAGATTGAGGAAATATTTGCAAAAGCTGATATTACATTTATTAATAATAAAATTAATAACCAAGCTTTAAATAGAAAACAGCCATCTAACATAACAGGCAATTGTAAAATATTTTATGATAATTTATTGGAAATAAATTCAGAATTTGATATTCAAACAAATGGAAAAATCAAGATTGATGATATTCAACTAAGATATAATGATAAAATAAATTTAGATGATTTTGAGAATAATAATGTTTTATTAAATACAATAGTTAATGCCTTATATACATTGATCAAAAAGATTGTACATGGAGATAATCATCATTTTCAAAAAATTGATACGTTAATTGGAGTATATACGCAGTTTATACCAGAACAAATACTTACAGACTTGGGATTCCAAATTAAAAGATTAGATAAGTTTGTCAAAAATAATGATGAGGATTCTATTGCTGTTTTATATAATGTAGATAAACAAAATGCTTATAATGTTGCTTTAGGATTTATGAGCTATATAAGTACTTTTTATAATATTTTTATTAGAGACAATAGTCCTTCATCTCAAGAAAGATCATCAGGAATAAATTATATAAAATACAAAAATATTAAAAATACGTTAAAATCAATATATGCAGGTGTGAATAAATTTAATGAGATAGAAAATGCAAAAAAAGGAAAGTTAGTTTTTATTGTATCTTTACTAGCTTTATTTGCAGCATTAAATATATTTTTTTCAACTATAGTAGATGATGGAACTAATTATAGTGATGTAGGAACTTTTTTATTAACATTGTTACCAAGAGATGTAATTATATTAGCAGTTTTTATTTTAATATTTTTAGCTACATTTAAAAAGTTTATTAAAAATTATGTAAATCGTAAATTTAGAGAATCTATGATATCGTCTGGTAAATTATACACTTTTTTTGAGTTAGTAGTTTTTTATAAATATGCAAATGAACGTACTATTTCTTCAGAAGTTCTGGAGCAAAATGGAAATCATGAAAAAATTAAAAACTTAGGACTATATTTTCGGGAAATTCAAACATCATTAGTATATATTGGTGTAATGCCTATATTAATGGCATTTTTTATAGGTATTTTAGATTTTTTTAAATTAAATATTATAGCAATTATAGTTTTTTTTCCTTTTATCCTTTTTTGGTTTTATAAAATTTCTCAATTAAGAAAAAAAGTAAAACTTTAAAATAATAAAATCTAACGTAAACAATCTGTAAGCAATCTATGCTAAAATTCGGTTTTTACCAATCGGTACAACAAAGGATTTTAGTGTTTAAGCTTTTTGAATTTACGGCTATTTTTATTCTTCTTCCACTCACGTTTTATTATAAAATACTTCCCCCTTATTTAATTATCCCAGCACTTTGGGTAGTTGCAGTTTATGCTTGGTTCGTGTTAAAAGCAGACGGTGTTGAGACACATTTTAAAAAGATATACCCTTTTGATCTAAACTTTACGATCATCCGTTTTATATTTCTTGGATTGCTTCTTTTACTATTTGTTTATATCTTTTACGAAGAGAGGCTCTTTAGCTTTATGAGCGAGCGTACGAACCTATATATCGCTATAATGTTTTTATATCCTATACTCTCTGTTCTTCCTCAGGAGTTTGTATTTAGAAGGTTCTTTTTTTATAGATACGACGTGTTTAGATCAAAGAACTTTATCATCTACGTAAACGCTTTGGCTTTTGGTTTTGTTCATTTGGCTTTTGGTAACTTTTTAGCGGTAGGTTTATCTATTCTAGGTGGTTATCTATTTGCAAAAACTTATGTTACTACAAAATCTTTCGGGCTGGTTTGTATAGAGCACGCTCTTTACGGCGATCTTATCTTTACAATAGGTTTGGGGGAGTTCTTTTACCATAACGGAGTAAGATAAACAATATTTTGGTATGATTGCGTATCATGAAAACATATCAAATATCCATAAAAGGGATAGTCCAAGGTGTTGGATTTAGACCTTTTATCTATACTTTAGCAGACTCTTTGAATATCAAAGGGGAGATATTTAACCACTCAAGCGGTGTAACTATCACTATCAATGCAGAGCAAAAAATTTTAGAAGATCTTATAAAAAAAATAAAAGATGAAAAGCCCCCTTTAGCGCAGATTGATTCTATAGAGTATAAAGAGATAGATGGAATAATATTTACAGAGTTTTCAATCATACAAAGCCAGAGTAAAGTAGATAGCTTTACTATAATGCCGCCTGATATCTCGATTTGTAAAGATTGTGAAAAAGAGCTGCGAGACCCAAACAATAAACGCTACGGCTACCCTTTTATCACCTGCACCAATTGTGGGCCAAGATATACTATAATAGAGAAACTGCCGTACGATAGAAAAAACACTTCTATGAAAGAGTTTCCTATGTGCGAGGATTGTGCTAAAGAGTATAGCGATCCAAAAGATAGAAGATATCACGCTCAGCCCATAGGTTGTTTTAAATGCGGTCCAAAGCTTAGTTTATACGATAATCAAAAAAACAAAATAGATTGTGATGATATAATTGATAAAGCGGTAGAGTTTTTAAAAGATGGAAAAATTCTAGCTATAAAAGGGGTAGGTGGGTATCATCTAGTTTGTGATGCTAAAAATGATCTTGCGCTTCAAACACTTAGGAGAAGAAAACTGCGCCCAGATAAACCTTTTGCGGTGATGGTAAAAGATATAAAAAGTGCAAAAGAGCTTGCTCATATCTCTAAAAAAGAGGAGGAGTATCTTAGCTCCATTGAGCGCCCAATAGTGCTTTTGCAAAAAAATGAAAACACTACCCTAAGCCATTTAGTTGCACCTGATCTTAATAAAATAGGGCTTTTTCTACCCTACACACCTTTGCACCTTTTGATACTTGATAAGCTTGATCGACCTATAGTAGCAACTAGTGCAAACCTAAGCGATGAGCCTTTATGTACGAACTTAGATGAGATAATGCACCTAAGTTATGTTTGGGACTTTTGCATAGATCATAATAGAGAGATAGTAAACGGTTGCGATGACAGTGTACTAGCACTTGTAAAAGATGAGCCGCTTTTTTTTAGGCGAGCTAGGGGGTACGCGCCAAAGGCTATAAATCTTCCTTTTAAACTATCTAAAAAGGTTTTGGCTCTTGGAGCAAACCAAAAATCAACCGTTGCTATAGCTTTTGATGATAATGCTATACTATCACCACATATAGGTGATCTAAACACTTTAGGCTCGGTTGAGTATTTCTCTCAAAATATTGAAAATCTAAAAAGGATTTATGACTTTAAAGAGGATATCTTGGTTTGTGATAAACATCCAAACTATGAGTCCACAAAATATGCACAAAAATTTGAAAACACGGTGCAGATACAACACCACGAAGCGCATATTCAAGCAGTTAGATTAGAGCAAGGGATTAAAGAAAAAGTTCTGGGTATCGCTTTTGACGGTACTGGTTATGGCGATGATGGAAACCTTTGGGGCGGTGAGTTCTTACTTTGTGATGATAATAATTGTGAGAGAGTTGCACACTTTGAGTATTTTAAACTTCTAGGCGGCGAAAAAGCTGTAAAAGAGCCAAGGCGTGTGGCTCTTTCTTTACTATTTGATATATACGGTGAGGATGCTTTAAAACTTGATAATGCAACAATAAACTCCTTTTCAAGAACAGAACTTACTACTCTTTATATATCTTGGCAAAAAGGATTAAATGCACCGTTAAGCTCATCGGTTGGAAGAATATTTGATGCAGTTGCTAGTCTAAGCGGGGTTGTTCAAAAGCTAAGTTATGAGGGTCAAAGCGGAGCTATGCTTGAGTGTTTTTATGATGAAAATATAAAAGAGTGTTACCCTTGGGAATTAAAAAATGGGATAATCGACATAAAACCAATGATAAAAGCAATTTTAAAAGAAAAAAATGAAAAAATCATCGTTTCCAAATTTATGAACACATTAGTAGAAATTATTCAAGATGTCGCAAAGATGTACGATTTTAAGGTGGTTTTAGCGGGTGGAGTTTTTCAAAATGTAGTTTTATTAAATCAAATTTTGGGTAAAATTGACAAAAGTATATTTAGTAACTATATACCACCCAACGATGGAGCTATATCTTTGGGACAAATTATAAAAGGTAAAAGAAATTGAGTGAAAAAATAGATAGAAAGCAGCAGAAAAAAGAGCAGATTATGCAAAAAGCTCTAGAACTGTTCGCTAAAAACGGATTTTATAGTACAACTATTCCCGATATCGCAAAATCTTTAAAGATGAGTGTGGGAAATATGTATAACTATTTCCGTTCAAAAGATATCCTTGCTCAAGATATCATAAAATATATCTCCGCTTATTTAGGGGTAAAATTAAGAGCAATAAATGAAGAGGATATTGATACAAAAGAGAAGATCAAAAAGATAGTAACGATATATTTCCAAACTGCAAGAATAAAACCTGAGATGATAGACTATTTTCTAAGAGTGTTTCTTTCAAATAGAGAGGTATTCAAACAAGGTTGTGAGGGTATGATCTGCGTAAATGATTTTGTAACAGAGATCATGATCTTTTTTGAAGAGGGTGTAAAAAGGGGTGATCTAAGAGATCAAGATTTCTTTAGTGCATTTGGTCTTTTTATGGGTTACCTTGGTGGAATGGTATTTTTAAAAGGTGAAGAGGTACTTCCAAACGATCTAGAAGAATATGTGGAAGATATAAGTGAAAATATCTATCGTGCTTTAAAGATATGAAACTTTTATGGTTAAGCGCTCATACTTGTAACGGAAACGTACATTCGTTTTTCAATTATCCTAAGATCGAGCAGTTCTTAGAGGATTTTGAGTTTATATACCATCCAAGCATTGAGGGTAAATATACCCTTTTTGATATATTTACAAAAGATATCCCTTGCGATATTTTGCTAATAGACGGAACTTTAGAGAAGGGCTTAAAAAAGTTTGATATCGAGCTAAACGATATAGTTAGAAAATACGCTTCAAAGGTAAAAAAGATAGTCACTGTTGGAACTTGCGCTACATTTGGCGGGGTTTTTTTAGACTATACCAAAGAGCGTTACGGATTTTTATACCATAAAGATAGCAAGCACGATAGGTTTAAAGAGTTTAGAGAAAAAACGATCAGTATCTCAGGGTGTCCCATACATCCCGAAACTTTGGCAAATACTCTTTATGCAATAAAAAAAGAGTATAAACTGCATCTTGATGAGTATCTAAGACCAAAAGAGTTTTACGGTTTTACTATCCATAACGGCTGTTTACGAAACGAATATTTTGAGTATAAGGTAGATGGCTACGAGTATGGGAACTTAGAGGGGTGTCTTTATTACGATCATGGTTGTCAAGCACCATATACTCACGGAAGCTGTAACAGAATACTTTGGAACGAGACAAGCTCAAAGACTAGAAGCGGACACCCGTGCCTTGGGTGTACGGAGCCAAATTTTCCAAAAGATGGCTTATATGTTACAAAGAAAAACATGGGTATCCCTGAAAATTTACCTTTAGGTGTGCCGAAACGTACCTATCTAACCTTTGCAGGTATGGCAAAGGCGTTTAAGATAGATAGGTTTAGAACTAAGATAATAGATTAATCCTCGATCTCCTCATAAAGTCCTGAGCTAAGGTATCTCTCTCCCGTATCACAAAGTATTGTTACGATCACTTTGTTCTTCTCTTTTTGGGCAATTTGTGACGCTGCAAATACATTTGCACCTGCTGATATACCAACTAGAAGGCCTTCGTTTTTAGCTAGTTCTCTAGATGTATTTATAGCATCTTCATTGCTTACTTTTATGATCTCGTCATAAACTTTCGTATTTAAAACCTCCGGAATAAAACCTGCCCCGATACCTTGTATCTTATGTGGTCCAGGTTTTCCACCGCTCAATATTGGCGAGTCTTCAGGTTCTACTGCTATGATCTTTATATTTGGATTATAGTTTTTAAGGGTTTCACCTATACCAGTTATAGAGCCTCCCGTACCGATTGCAGCTACCAAGATATCTATCTTACCGTTTGTATCTTCTATGATCTCTTTTGCAGTTGTTAGTCTATGTATCTCAGGGTTTGCTTCATTTGCAAACTGTTTTGTTAGAAAAGAGTTCTTTGTAGTGTCATGTAAAGCTATAGCTTTATCAACTGCTCCTTTCATCCCCTTTGCCGCGTCTGTTAATATAAGCTCAGCTCCCAAAGCTTTTAGAAGTTTACGGCGCTCCAAGCTCATAGAACTTGGCATGGTAAGTATTAGCTTTATTCCCAAAGTTGCGCAAGTTGCCGCTAAGGCAATACCCGTGTTTCCGCTTGTGGGTTCTATTACAGTTGTATCTTTATCGATTAAGCCTTTTTGCATAGCATCATAGATCATATGACTTCCTATTCTATCTTTAACGGAGTGTGTTGGGTTCATAAACTCACATTTACCCAAAACAGTATTTTGGTTTATACTTGCTTTTTTTATCTTTACAAGGGGCGTATTTCCTATAAGCCCCGTTACATCTTTTGCATATTTCATCTTTGCCCCTTTATAAGTTTAATTTTCTAAAGCGCTCTTTAGATCCGCTATAAGATCTTCACTATCTTCTAAACCGATAGATAACCTAATAGTATTTGGATTTATCCCTGCTTTTTGTAGTTCATCTTCACTTAACTGTGAGTGTGTAGTTGAAGCTGGGTGAACTATAAGTGATTTACTATCACCTATATTTACTACTACGCTAAATAGTTTTACCGTATCGATCACTTTTTTTGCTTTTTCAAAACTATCAACCTCAAAAGATATAAGCCCTGAAGCCTTACCCTCTTTGAAATATTTTTTAGCCTTAGCATGGTCTGCGTGGCTTTCAAGCCCTGGATAGTTCACCGCACTTACGTTCGTGTTCTTTTCTAAGAACTGTGCAACTTTTAATGCAGTATTTGAGTGTTTCTCTACCCTTAATGAGAGTGTTTCCACACCTTGAATTAACACCCAAGAGTTAAATGGTGATTGTGAAGCACCGATATCTCTTAGAAGTGCTAACCTTATTCGTAAGCAAAAGTTTGGCAGAGGAACATCGGTATAAACAAGTCCGTGGTACGATTCATCGGGTGTATTAAAATGGTAATACCTTTTTGAGCTTTTAAAGAATTCATTTAAACCATCACGCTCTATTATTATTCCGCCTATTGCAGTACCTTGACCATTGGTGTATTTTGATGTGGAGTGCAACACAACATCAACTCCCCACTTAATAGGGTTAAATAGTGCAGCTGTTGCAACGGTATTATCACATATTGTTAATACCCCGTGTTTTTGTGCGATATTTACGATCGACTCCACATCTGCAATAGCAATTTGCGGGTTTGAAAGCGATTCAAAGAAAATAGCTTTTGTGTTATCGTCTATCAGCTCTTCAAGGTTTGAAGCATCACTGCTTTTAAACACCCTTGCTGTTATACCAAATCTTTTTATCGTATGTGTTAGAAGCGTTATAGCTCCACCGTAAAGCTTATCTGAGATGATAATATTATCTCCAGCTTCTGCAACATTTGCTATTGCAAAAAATATAGCTGATTGACCACTAGATACGCAGATCGCTGCAGCGCCGCCTTCAAGCTGTGCATATCTTTGCTCCAGTACGTCTGTTGTAGGGTTTGTTAGCCTTGTATATATTGAGCCAAGCTCTTTTAAACCAAATAGGTTTGCCGCATGCTCACTATCTCTAAAAGCAAATGCCGTAGTTTGAGCTATAGGTACAGCCATTGTACCTAGTCCCTCTTTATTGTTATATCCTCCATGTACGGCAATAGTATCTTTTTGCATTTTTTTGTCCTTTTATTTTTTTAATATGTGAAATGATATACTATTTTTAATCTTAAGTCAAGTAGTAAACTATAGAATATTATAAAAGCCTTTATATAGGCTATATAAAATAAAGTCAAGTAAAATAGTATAGATTAATTTAAAATATCTTAAAACATCCTAATATAAGGAGTTTTTATAAGATACTATTATCTTTTATTATCTGATTTTCTACAATTGTAAAAAATTTGAAATTTTTTTGAAATTTAAAAAATATTGTATTGTTTTGTAGATATATTTTGTGAAATTTAAATAAAAATGAACTGTTACCTTTCATTTACTTTTATATTATACAATTAAATGCGCGACGTTTTTTAGTGATTTTTTTAAAAAAGCTATAAACAATCTATTTTTTTGTAAAATCTGTTATGGCGAGTGAAATAGAGATAATAGAAAAGATTGAGGGTGAGGCAAAACTCAACTTCAGTTTTAAAGATAAAAAAATAGATTTTGTTGATATTGAGTTCTTCTCCTCTAGAGGAGTAGAGCATATTCTTAAAGGGAAGCACCCTTTAGATGCTCTTGTGATAAACCCAAGGGTTTGCGGGATTTGCGGGCAGGCTCACTTAATAGCAACTGTTCAGGCTTTAGAGAATTGTTTTGATGGTATTCAAGTATCACAAAAAGCAAAGATACTAAGAGAACTTACCTTAAACTTTGAGCTTATACAAAACCATTTTAAATGGTTCTATCTAACTATATATCCGCTATTAGGCAAAAAACAAGATATAAAAAAAGCTATATATCCATCACAAATTATGGGAAAAGCTATTGCAACTCTTGCAGGGCAATATCCACACAACTCATATGCTATAGTTGGTGGAGTTACCAATAAGGTTTTAAGTACCGAGATTATTAAAGTTGAGAACTATATTGATGAGATATTGAAAATATATAAAGATATTATTATAGATTTTAATCTTGAAAACTTTACTTCGTGCAATAATATCAAAAAGATATTTTCCCACAAGGGTGATCTTAGTGAAGTTTTAAAGCAGGTAAAAAAGAACGGCTGGCACAATTACGGAAAGAGTTACGATAGATTTTTAGTGGCAGGGCAGAGCAGCTATTTTAAAAGAGGAAGGTCTATTAAAACAAATAGACAAGCAAGTATGAACTTTAAATATATACAAGAGTTTGAAAACCAAACCTCTTTGGCAAAAGATGTTAAATATAGAAATAAATATTATGAAGTTGGACCTCTAAGTCGTGCTATGATACTTAAAACACCTTTGATAAAAGATGCACATAGGCAGTTCCAAGATAGTATATTTAGTAGAATATTGGCACGTGTTTGTGAGATACCCCAGTTACTTTTTCATTCAAAAGAGTTGATATCTAAAATAGATCTAGCCCAACCCTCATATATAAAACCCTCACAAGATATAAATGACCTAAGCGGTGTGAGTGGAATAGGGTGTATAGAAGCGGCAAGGGGTTCTTTGATACATAAGGTGGAGCTGCAGTTTGGTCTTATTAAAGACTATCAGATCATTACACCTACACAGTGGAACCTATCTAACGGTACAAAAGAGATGCCTGGGATCTCACAAAAAGCTATGATAGGATTAAAAGATAAACAAACAGCGGAACTTGCATTTAAAAGTTTTGATGTTTGCTCTGTTTGTACTACACATTAAATAGAATTATATTTTTAATATAATTGTTACCTTAAGTGTCATTAAAATGTAAATGTTGTAATATGCAAATATTGCAACATAATTTAATGGATTCTTAGGTATGAAAAAAAGTATTCAACAAACTTTTTATAGATCGATAGTGATACTGTTCGGTATTTTTATTCTTTGTAGTATTATCGTTAACGCATTTTTATCTTATAATAATTTCTATGAGCAAAAAGAGTCTATAAAAGAGGATATCATCAACTCAAAGAAGATGTTGATGAAAGAGCAGATAGACTTTATATCATCAAATATAATGCTTACAAGAGAAAAACTAAAACAAAAGATCAAAGAGGATATAAAGACAAGGGTTCAAACCGCTTATAATATTGCTCAAAACCTTTACCAAACATATAAAAACGATCCAAACATCCAAAGCATAATCATTGAGTCTTTAAGAGAACTAAAGTTTTATGATATAGGTGATCAGTACGTATTTATGACAAAGCTAGATGGTACGTTTTTATTAGTTCCTGGTTTAAAAGAGCTTGAGGGCAAGAACGTTTTTGATCTTTTTAATGAGAACAATCAAAAAGCGATAGGCTCAATTATAGATATGGTCAAAAAAGATAAAAAAGGGTATTTTGAATACTCATGGCAAGATCATAAAAGCTTGTTGTTTATGAAAAAGATATCATATTTTATATATTTTGAACCCTTTGATTGCTATATAGGAACAGGGGTATTCTTTAAAGATATAGAGCTGAAAGTAAAAGAGAGCTTTATAAACGATATGGACAGCTATAGGTTTGGTGAGAATATGCAAAACTATCTATTCTCAGCAACATATGAGGGTATATCGCTAACCCATCCTGCAAAAGGGAAAAACGTATATAACGTAACTGATGCAAATGGACTTAAAGTTGTGCAAGAGCTTATTAAAACTGCTAAAAAAGGCAGCGGATATGTTAAATATACAATGCCTGTAGGTGAAGATAAAACTTTAGAGAAGATCAGTTATGTTAAAGGGGTAGATGCATGGAACCTTTATATTGGAACAGGTGAGACTATAAAAGATATAGATAAGATAATAGAGGATAAAAAAGAGGAGCTGTTAAAAAATTTTTATATTGATATGGGTATCACCCTAACTCTTGGATTTTTATCTCTTATCATTTTTTATCTTATGTTAAATCGCTTCAAAAATTCTATTGAAGATGATCTTAACAGGCTTATAAAATCTATATCTAAACTAGTTAATGAGAATAAACAGATAGATATAGATACGATCCAGTTTAAAGAGTTTAGCACCATATCTGAAAATGCAAATAATATGCTTGAGACAAAACTAAAGATACACGATGAGCTAAAAGAGAAAGAGATGATGCTTCATCAGCAGTCAAAAATGGCTGCAATGGGTGATATGCTCGAAAATATAGCGCACCAATGGAGACAGCCTTTATCAGTAATAACAGTAGCTGCAACGGGAATTCAACTTAAAAAACAGTTTGATAAACTTGATGATAAGTATCTTAACAAAACACTAGGGGTGATAGTAGAGAACTCAAAATATCTCTCAACCACTATAGATGACTTTAGAAACTTCTTTTTGCACAATAAAAACATAGATACCTTTAAAATAGATGAGGCATTGGACTTAGCATTAAATCTTGTAAGCTCAAAATTTAAAAATAGAGATATAGAGCTAATAAAAAGAGTAGAGAGTATAAAACTGCACGGTTATAAAAATGAGCTGATACAAGTTATTCTTATAATTTTAAATAACTCTAAAGATGCTTTAGAGGATATGGATACAGAAAAATATATCTTTATTGATATTTTTAAAAAAGATGGTTTTGCACATATACTCTTTAAAGATAATGCAAAAGGTATCAAGCAAGATAATATTCAAAAGATATTTGAACCTTACTTTACTACAAAGCACAAATCTCAAGGAACGGGAATAGGTCTATATATGGCTAGAGAGATCATAGTTAAGCATATGAACGGAACTATCGAGGTTGAAAACGAACATTTTATATATAATAAAATAAAATACACCGGAGCTAAATTTTATCTGAAAATTCCTATTGAGTTATAAGTTTTATTAAAGTTTAATTCAATTAAAATAGTACAAATGAATGAACATTCATTATATATATCGAAAACTTATCGGTATTATAAGGAGAGAAAAATGACTGATAGAAGAGAGGCATTGGCTCAGCTCTTTAGTGCTAAAGGTGCAAAGGTCAATACAAATAAAGGTGAAGAGTACTATTCAAAACTTATGCAGACTATGCAAGATAGACTTGAAGTGCTTGAGAGTAGTGAAGCTGCTTCAAGGGTAGATATTCACCATGTTTTAGAATCAGAAGGTCTAACAAGAAGAGATTTTATGAAGTGGGCAAGTGCAGCCTGTGCTATGCTAATGCTTCCACCTACATTTACTCCACTTGTAGCACGTGCGGCAGAACTTATGAACAGAGTCCCTGTTATCTGGCTTGAACTTCAAGATTGTGCAGGTAACTCGGAAGCTATTCTAAGAAGTGATGCTCCTACTATCGATGAGCTTGTTTTAGATGTATTATCTTTAGAGTTCCAAGAGACTCTTATGGCGGCAGCGGGTCACCAAGCAGAAGAGCATCTTGAAGAGGCTATGAAAACATTCAAAGGTAAATATATCTGCGTAGTTGAGGGTGCTATTCCTCTAGATATGGATGGTATGTACGGTACTATCGGTGCTCATGCAGAAACTTTTAAAGATCACCTTGTAAGAGTTGCAAAAGATTCAGCTGCAGTTGTTGCAGTTGGTACATGTGCTACTTTCGGTGGTGTTCCTGCTGCGGCTCCAAACCCTACTGGTGCAGTGGGTGTTCAAGATGTTGTTAGGGGTAAAGCTATTATCAATATCCCTGCATGTCCTGCAAACCCTGCAAATATCACGGGAACGATCCTACATTTCGTTCTAACTGGTCAAGTTCCTGAACTAGATCATCTAAATAGACCAAAGTTCGCATTTGGTTATAGAATCCATGATAACTGTGAAAGAAGAGCTCACTTTGATGCTGGTGAATTTGTTGAAGAGTGGGGAGATGAAGGTGCTAAAAACAATTTCTGTCTATATAAAATGGGATGTAAAGGTCCTATGACATTCAATAACTGTTCAATCGTAAGATACAACGAAGCGGTTAACTGGCCAATTGGTTCAGGTCACGGATGTATCGGTTGTAGTGAGCCTCAATTTTGGGATAAATATGCAACTGAGCGACCTATAGCAGATAGTAAGATTAAAGCTCCTACAGGTGGTGTTGAGAAAACAGTCGATGAGTTCGGTCTTGGATTATTAACAGCAGCAGGTATCGGTATTGCAGCACATGCAACTGCAAGTATAGTAGCTGGAAAAAAAGAGGGAGATGAGTAATGGGTAAAAAAGAACATATTATAGTAGATCCTATAACAAGGATCGAAGGGCATCTTAGAGTAGAAGCTGTAATAGACGAAAACAATGTTATTACTGATGCATACTCTGCTTCTACGATGTTTAGAGGTATCGAAGAGATACTAAAAGGTAGAGACCCAAGAGATGCAGGTCTTTTAGCAATGAGAATTTGCGGTGTTTGTACGGGTACCCATTACCAAAGAAGTATAGAAGCGGTTGAGGATGCGTTTGATATAACTATTCCAAAAAATGCAAGGATAGTTAGAAACCTTATTCAAGGTGCATTATATATCCATGACCACGTTGTACACTTTTATCATCTTCATGGACTTGATTGGGTTGATATTACATCTGCACTTAAAGCAGACCCTGCAAAAGCTGAAGCTGAGTCTTTTAACTGGAGCAAAACACCTTACGGTACAAGCAAATCTGAACTTATTCAGATCCAAGAGAGACTTACAAAGTTCGTTAAGCAAGGAAGACTTGGTCTTTTTGCAAATGCATACTGGGGAAATAAACACTATAAGTTAACTCCTGAGCAAAACTTAATAGCAACAGCACACTATCTTCAAGCTCTTGATCTTCAAAGAGATATGGCAAAGATGATGGCGATCTTCGGTGGTAAAATGCCTCACCCTCAATCACTTGTAGTTGGTGGTGTAACTTGTGTTCAAGATATTCAAAACCCTGCAAGAATTGCACTGTTTAAAACATTATTGAAAAAAGCTTCACATTTTGTAAAAACAGCATATCTTCCTGATCTTGCTATGGCTGGTGTTAAATATGTGGATGAAGCGTTAGACGGTACTGGCGGCGGACTTAAAAACTATATGTCATATGGTGATTTTAGACTAGATGATACAGGTTTTTATAACTCTGCATTACTATTCCCTAAAGGTGTTGTTCTTAACGGTGATCTTTCAAAAGTTCATCCATTCGATCAAACTAAGGTAGCAGAGGATGTTACACACTCTTGGTATAAAGGGGAGAAACCTCTACACCCTTATGAGGGTGAGACTAAACCTAACTATACTGGTCTAGAGAAAAAAGCTGATGGTATGAGCTATCTTAAAACAGATGAGAAGTACTCTTGGATCAAATCACCTATCTATGATGATACTAGAGTAGAGGTTGGACCGCTTGCACGTATGGTTGTAGGTGTTGCTTCAGGTGATGAGAGAATCACAAAATATGTTACAAATTTCCTAGCACTTCTAGGTGATAAACTAGGACTTGGAAAAGCTGCACCTGCTGCTGCACTATTCTCAACAGTTGGTAGAACCGCTGCTCGTGCTATTGAAACAGAGATCATGGCTGATGTAATGCTTGAGTGGGTTGATGAACTTGCTGCAAATGTTGCAAACGGTGATCTTGCTACTTGGACAGAGTTTGATTTTGATAAGGTATCAAAAGATGCAAAAGGTCACGGTCTAGCTGAAGCTCCAAGGGGTGGACTAGGACACTGGGTAAAGATCAAAGACGGTAAGATAGAAAACTATCAAGCGGTAGTTCCATCAACTTGGAATGCAGCTCCTAGAGATTATAAAAATAGAATGGGAGCGTATGAAGCTTCATTGATAGGTACTAAAGTAGCTGATGTTCATCAGCCTTTAGAGATACTTAGAACAATTCATAGTTTCGATCCATGTATCGCTTGTGCGGTTCATATTATCGATACTAAAGGGAAAGAGCTTAGCCACTTCAAGGTCAATACAAGTTGTTCTATATAATTTGGGGGTGCTGACATGGCTTATAAAAAAGTAAAAAGAATGACCGCATTTATGCGGTGGAACCACTGGGTCGTAGCTATTTGTATGGTTGCGGCAGTGGCAACAGGGCTTTATATCGGGCATCCGTATTATCAGAGCTTTATAGCAGATCCTGCGGTGGATAAATATGTAATGGCATGGAATAGATGGATACACTTTATTGCTGCTATTATCTTTGATGTTAGCTCAATAGTTGTTGCTTATCTATATTTCTTCTCAAGATTTGAGAAGCCGTATAAAAAGCTAATACCAAACGGTAAAAATATAAAAGAGTTCTTTGATGTGTTGATCAATCTTCTTACTTTAAATAGAGTGAAAAAATTTGATTCATCACATGCAGATAGTTACAATGCAGTGTTCTTTTTTATATTCCACCTAATGCTTTTATGGATGCTTCTAACAGGGTTGCAGCTTTACGTTCACGGACTGCACCATGGTCTAAGCTCAATAGGTAACTGGTGGCCTTGGATGCTTCATGTAGCAACTGACTGGACTGTAGTTGTTTGCGGTGGAACATTTATGGATGTGCGTTTAGTACACCACTATACGATGTATTTTATCATCGGATGGGTGATGTTTCATATCTATTATCAGTTTTGGAGAACTATCTTCTGGCAAGAGGGTGATATCAGTATAGTTGTAGGCGGAAGCAAATACGTTGAAGAGAAATAAACTAAGGGTTACAGCGCGATAACGTTTAGTTTTTAAAATGCTAAGTAAGATTGCTTACTTAGCATTTTTTTTTCCTGTATATTATTGATAGTTTGTTAAACTATCAATAGTGTATAGAAAAAGGATTTAGATGCGAACAGCAGTTGTAGGTGTCGGAACAATAATATTCCAAGATGAGGGTGTGGGTGTATTTGCCCAAAAATATATAGATGAGAACTATAGTTTTATAGATGACGTAACAATGGTTGATGGTGGAGTTCTAGGGTTTCAGCTGATGACCTATTATCAAGAGTATGATAAGGTCTTGATACTTGATACGATCACTATCGAAGATGAGGTTGGATCGATCTATAACCTTCCAGCAGAAGAGCTTTTAGGGCTTGGAAGCTATAAGCAAACGGCACATGAAGTTGAGGTTGCCGAGATGTTAGAGATCTGCTCATTACTTGAAAAGATGGCAGATGTGAATATTATAGGGATAGTACCTAAAGATATCCAAGCGGTAAACGTTGGACTAACAGATGAGCTAAAAGAGAAGTTTTTAGTTTTTGTACAAACTGCTTTAAATGAGCTTGAAAAATCGGGTATAAGGTTTAATAAAAACGATAAAGAGGTAAGCTTAGAAGAGATAATCGCAAATTATAAAGATCCTCAAAGCGAGTGCAAACAATTACATGAGGGAGAGGGGGCTTAAAGTGGCAGTAATACAAACAATTAAATATGGTAGTTCAAATACTTATTTTGCAGGTTTTTTACAAGATATTATCACTCAAAGCGGAATAAACGGAAGCGTTGAACAGCAAAACGGTACAATCACTTTAAAACTTGAATACGATAACGAGCATGATAACCTTAGTGAGTTTAATACCCTAGCTGCAAAATATATACCTCACTCTATATTTTTAGGCGATATCGATACAAAGTTTGATGATATAAAAATCTCTCCAAGCAGTTTTAGATCGGGTGATTATAATATCTCACCTTGTGCAAAGTGTATGGAGATGCTAAATGATCCTAGCAGTGAGCATTATCTAGATGAGAGTTTAGTATGCACTCACTATAGCAATGATGCTAAAGAGACATATCCTGATAATACGATATTTTCACCCCATTATAGTGAGGGTGCATCTCTTTTAGTTACCGATCCAAACACTATCTCAGAGCTGTTCGTTGTAACAGAGGATGAACTAAAAGCACTATTTTCAATAGAGAAGCCTACTATTAAAGTTACGATCTTAGATGAGACCTTAAAAGAGCTAACTAAAAAAAGATATATCAATATCAAATCACCCTACAATACAAGAAGTATGCTAGCAGCAATAAATGCAAAAGAGAGCGGAGTGAACTATATGTTCTTTCACTCACAAAACGATCTTGATGTAGTAGTTGTGCAAAAGAACCTATCGATCATAAAAGCAAATAGAGTTGCAAGTACACTTGAAGAGCTAAATAGTGATAGTGTTATAAATAGGTTTTTAAATATCAAAAAAGAAGCTAACTTTGATAAAGCAACCATAGGTTCATATTTAAGCACCAAGGGTATCTCTTTTATAGTGTCAAACGAAGTTGATACTAAAAAGGTTATAAGTTTCGGTGAGTTTGATCTAAAAAAAGTGATAGATGGTTTTAAAGCCGATACTAAAAGATCAAAACTGCTTGAAAACTTTAGTGCAAAATATCCTGAGTTGGCGCAAACTCTACAAAGTGAAGAGTTGGATCTATATGAAACAATAAGTGTGATTTTAGAGCTTCCAAACAAAGGTTTTGAGCCTTTATGCGATAAATCTTACGAGTTTAGAGGAAATGGCGGATTGAAGGTTGATACCTATTTTAACGAAGTTGATTTTGATTATGAAGCTTTTATAGGCTCGATCATCAGCTTTAAACTTGCAGGCGTTGATATGCACTATCTTGCTTACTCTATCTTTGAAGCTTTAGGTGATATGAGTATTACTGTTATGAACCAGTTAAAAACAAAATTTAAATGTGATAACTTTATAATAATGGGTGATATGTTCGCAAATAGTGTGCTATATAGTAGGATACTTAGTAAGTTTCAACTATCAAACCCTTACTTTAGCAAATCATTTGCACTAGACGACTAAATATCGCGCTATTTAGCGCGATTGGTTGTTTTTTAAACTCTTTTAATACTTTACAATCTTTTATATCTGATATAATCTAAATAAAAAGGTTTTCAATGATAAGCAATAACGTTGATATAGTACACCTTATTCAATTAGCCGTTGCTCCCGTATTTTTACTTGCAGGGGTTGCAGGGCTTTTAAACGTATTTACTAGCAGACTTACAAGGATCATAGATAAACTTGAAAGGCTGGATTCTTTTGTACACGAACAAGAGGTTTTGGATGAGAACTATGAGTTAAGTGAAGCTGTTATAAAAAGAAGAAAATTCTTGGTTATGAGGATGGAAAACACCAACCTTGCGATACTTTTTTGTACCGCAACGGGTCTTATGGTGGGTATGGTTATTATGAGCGTATTTTTAAGTGCTTTGATGGCTTTTGATACAAAGCTTTTTATATCGGTTCTTTTTATTTTAGCTATGGTGTTTTTGGTGATAGCTCTTCTTTTATTTTTAAGAGAGATATACTTTACAACCTCTTTTATAAGAACCAAAAAAGAGAATATCTATAAAAAATAGTCTCTTATACTTTTCTATTTTGGTACTTTGACCAATCTGGCATCTCATGAATATAGCCGTCAAAAAGAGGTGAAGAGATGATAAAGTCGGCAGTTTGGCGGTTTGTTGCGATAGGTATAAGGTAAGTATCGCAGATACGTCTTAGTGCAGATATATCAGGCTCGTGAGGTTGTGCCGCCATTGGGTCAACAAAGAAGAATAAAATATCAAGTTTACCCTCTGCTATCTTTGCACCGATCTGCTGATCGCCACCGAGGGGACCAGATTTTAAACGGTGTACCCCAAAACCCTTCTCAGCTAGAAGTTTTCCAGTAGTTCCCGTAGCATATATAACGTGTTTTTGCAAAGTTCCTTTATTAAATAAAGCCCAGTCTATAAGTTCATGTTTTAGATTATCGTGTGCAACTAATGCTATATTCATTATATACCCTTTATTTTTTGATATCTTAGCATAATATATATTCTTTCCACATTCATTACACGCTAAATCAATATAATTTTCAAAATCAATAAAAAGGAAGATTATGAAAAGAGTTTTAGTATCTATTTTGATGCTTGCAAGCTTGATGTTCGCAGGTGGTTTTTACGACAAAGGTAATGTAAAAGGTATAGATGTGGAGATAGTCTCTGATAAGACTTTGGTAGAGGGAAATAACGATATAGAGATCAAGCTCTCAAAAAACGGTAAGGCTATAACTGATGCAAAGGTAAGAGCAAAGTTCTTTATGCCTGAGATGCCTGGGATGCCTTATATGGACTATATAGGGGATGGAAAACTTCACGGGCACGCTTATAAAACTATGATCAACTTCTCAATGGGTGGAACATGGCAGTATCATATTATGTTTAAACATAATGGTAAAAAATACAGATATAGAGGAAGCGTAAATCTAGGACAAGCTAGCGGCGGTATGAAGTGTGCGGCTGGTAAATGTGCTGCAGGAAAATGTGGAGGGGGAAAATAAGCCATGAAGGCTCTTCTTCCCTTTTTTATCTCTATCTCTTTGTATGCAACGGGGATCGATACGCTAATAGATAGTGCATATAAAAACAATCCCACTATCAAAAAACTTGAACTGCAGATATCAAGCAGTTCATACGATATAAAAAACAGTGACTTGTATAAAAATCCCGTGCTAACACTTGGAGTGAATGATATAAATCTAGACGAGCCTAGTAAAAGAGATATCGAAGCTATGCAGGCTTCATATATAACTATTTCACAAGAGTTTACAGACAGCTCAAAACTAGAGCAAAAAACCAAAATAGCGGTTTTAAATAAAGAGATATTAACACTACTTTTAAAAGAGCAAAAAAACAGAATCTCAAAAGAGATATATAAAATTGCATACACTATTGACGAACTAAATAAAAAGATCAAACTAAACGAGAAAAAGATAAACAATATAAAAAAGATAAAGAACTATCACGATAACCATATAGAGCATAAAAAAGCGTTTCAAGTCACTTTGCAAAACGAGCTTATGATAGACAGTTTAAAGCTTCAAATAGTCTCCGATAAAGAGATGATAGAGCAGCTTTACGCAAACCTATCGGAGCTAACGGCAAGCTCGGTTAAAAGTATCGAGGTACCCAATAAAGTTAAGTATGGAGTTGGTGTGGAGCACCATACGCTCTTAATGATAGAAGAGCTAAATATCAAAAAAGCACAAGCTAAAAAAAGCTTGGCAAAAGAGAATGAGAGCAGTGATTATACTCTAAGCGGCGGGTATTATAAAAGGGAAGGTTTTGATGACTATGTAAATATAGCTTTGAAGATACCTTTAAATATCTACTCAAAAGAGAGCAATGATCTGCAAATAGCGTTTAAAGAGCTTGATATCTCAAAAAGCAGGTATGAAGAGCAAAAGAACAGATTGGAAAAGCTTTATAAGATAGAGCTTTCAAAAAACAGGGTGTTTAAAGAGTCTATTGAGTACACCTTAAAGATCATAGAGCATTTAGAGAAACAAAAAGAGCTGATAGGCAACCAAAACACAAAAGATAGTTTGATAGAGACACTTGATATGCAAAACAATATTATAGAGAACCGTATCAAGATAGCGGCTTTTGAAAAACAATCTTTAAGCTCGGATGTAGAACTAGCCTACCTTACATCGGCTCTAAAAGGGGAATAATATGAGAAAAATATTTTTAGTGTTTGTGATATCTATCAATCTTGCATTTGGTTTTAAGATCGAGCAGGAGTTCAATATAAAAAGTATAGAAGTAACTTCGCAAAATATATCGGAGTACAAAGAGTTTTACGGAAGATTGCAAGCCGATAGATCAAAAACATACGATATAAACCTAAGGTTTGACGGCTACATCACAAAGCTTTATGCAGCTAAGGATTTTATGTATATAGAGAAAAACGATAAGCTTTTTGATATCTATTCAAAAGAGGTGTATAACCTCTACGATGAGCTTCGTATCGCAAAGAACAGCTCCCAAAGAGCGTATGCGTCGGTGAAGAACAAAATAGAGCTTTTCGGTATTGATATAAAAGATAAGAACAAAGATAACACCACTCTTATAAAAAGCGGTTTTAAAGGGTTTATCACAAAGCACAATGTACAAAACGGCTCTTACGTAAAAGCTGGGCAGAACATATTTGAAATAAGTGATCTAAGCACCTTATGGCTTATAGTGAATGTTTATCAAAAAGATATAGGGTTTATAAAAGAGGGGATGGATGTGGAAGTGAAGGTTGACGGTATCGATAAAACCTTTACTTCAAAAGTGCAAACGATATACCCAAGCGTCGATCCAAAAGATCAAAGCGTGCCTGTAAGGGTCGAGCTTCAAAACGATGAGCTAAAACTATTTCCAAATATGTTTGCAAAAGCTAAGATAATGAAAAAATCTGAGCAGATATTGCTGATACCTAAAAACGCACTTATCCAAAGAGACGGTAAACAGTATGTTTTCTTTAAAGAGGGCAAAGAGTTCACGCCAAATGAAGTAAAAGCGGTAAGCGTATCTGAGGGGTATAGAGTGCTTGAAGGTTTAGCCGAGGGTGATGTGATAGTGGGGAATGCGTTGTTTCTTTTAGATAGCGATGCCATAACTAATGGGCTTTATTCTGACGACTGGTAATTTAAAATCAATTTTCTGGATTATCTTTTAGAAGATATCGGCTTCAAAGTGAATATTTTGTTCGGTCATTTAATATTAGTAAACTCCCGTCTCAAAATACTCACTCTTCATTGATCTATCCTAAAATCTAACCCATTAAATTGATTTTGGAATATAATATAGCAATGAAAAAAAATACTTTCATAAAAATTTTATAATTAAGATAAAATAAAATTGTAATTCTTTAAGTGAATAATATTATTATGTTATAATATACCTTAGATAATTAAGTAAGAGGGTGGTATTTTATATGGGTATAAAAATTGATGGTATTAGTGAAGTTTTAAAAAATGGCTTAACTAAATTATCAATGTTAAATGATAATATCCCAAATGACGGTTTAAAGTTTATCTCAAACTTAAAAGATGAAACAAATAACTATATAAAAATTCATTTGCTTGAAGCAAAAAAACACAATGCTATTGCTGTTTATTTTAGATATTTTGAAAATAGACCTCCTATACCACAAATTTATATTTATGAAGAAGATAAATTACAAATAAAAATTAATGAACTTCATAAAGAACTTTGGAGCTCTTGTAAAGTTCCAATGTTTTTTATTTTTTCAAAATTGGAAATTAAAATTTTTAATAGTTTATCAAAAAACATTAAAAATGATATTGATGTTGATCCTATAGAAACTATCGAATTAGCTTCAAAAGTTAAAAATGAATTAAAAGCTAAAAATTTTAAAGCTAGGATGTTTGATACAGGTGAGTTTTGGAATACAAATAAAGCTAAAAAGTTCTCATATCAAAATAGTGCATACAAAACTTTACTAGATTCTTTAAAACTATCTAGAGAATATTTAATAAAAGAAAATATATTACCTGAAAATATTATAAATAGTTTATTAATGAAAGCAATACTTGTAAGATATTTAGAAGAAAGAGGCGTATTTGAAAAAGATTATTGGAAAAACTTTTCAGCTAATGCAGAAAGTTTTATTCAAGTATGTGAAGATAGTTCAAATAACAATTTTGCTTTAATAAAATTATTTGATGATTTAGCAAGTCATTTTAATGGTGGAGTATTTAAGTTTAGTGAAATAGAAAAAAATGGTATTAAAAACTCAAATTTGTACAAGTTTGTATTATTTTTAAGAGGGGATATAAATATTAAAAATTTACAAGCCCATTTTTGGAACTTATACTCTTTTAAAGACTTACCAATAGAATTGATAAGTAATATTTATGAGTTGTTTTTAAAAAATGAAAAAGGTGTAGTTTATACTCCTTCAATATTAGTTGATTTTTTAATTGATGAAATGATGCCACTAGATAATCCAAAACAGGATTTTAAAGTTATTGATCCTGCATGTGGCTCAGGAATATTTTTAGTTGGTGCTTATAAAAGGCTAGTACAGTGGTGGATGATAGGAAATAACTTTAAAAATAAGCCAAGTTCAGATATTTTAAAGTCTATTATTCGTAAAAATGTTTATGGAGTAGACCAAAAAGATGAAGCAATAGAGCTAGCAAAATTTAGTTTATCTTTAGCAATATGTGATATATTATCTCCTGAAGCTATTTGGAATGAGTTGCATTTTGACAATTTATCCGAAACTAATAATTTAGTATCGAATGATTTTTTTAATATTTTAGAAGATAAAAGCTATTTAGGTAAATTTGATTTAGTCATTGGAAATCCACCATTTATTTCTAAACTTACTACTCCTCAATCAAAAACAGTAAATGATAAAGCATTAAAAGAAAATAAAAAAAGACCAACTTTACCAGATAATCAATTAGCCTTATTATTTTTAGAACAAAGTTTTAAATTGGTTAAAAAAGATCAATTCGTTTGTATGGTTCAACCATCAGCTTTTTTATATAACAATAATGTTGAAAATTTTAGAAAATATTTATTTGAAACGTATCATATTAAACAAATAATAGACCTAGCAGGTTTAAACTCTACCTTATTTAAAGGAAATGGTAGAGGCGCGGATGTAGCTGTATCTGTAGTGTTTTTTCAGAATAATAAACCTAAAATAGAAAAAGATGATGTTTTACATATAACTGTAAGACAAACTTTTGAAGCAAGAGAAAAAATATATTTTGACTTAAGCTATTATGATTTTCATTGGTTAAATTATGAAGATGCAATTAATAATAAGTATATATGGAAATGTAATTTATTAGGTGGAAATAGAGTTGTAGAAATTGTTAAGAGAATGAATAAATATGATAATTTGGATGATTACTTTAATAAGAAAAAAGAATTAGGTTGGTATATAGGAGAAGGTTTTCAGCTAAATGGCAAAGATAAATATAAAGAAAATCACACTGCTGATTATATAACAGGATATAAAACTATGCCAGCTGATGCTTTTAATGAAAATGGAATTGATAATTCAATGTTATTCATTATGGATGATACTCATTTTCATAGAAGAAGATTTAAAAATAAAAAAATATTTGAACCTCCTCATTTACTGATTAAGGAAAAACTAGGAGATAATAAAATAGTTTGTGAGTACAGAGATGATTATTTAACATTTAGACATGATACTATTGGTATTCATGCTCCTAAAGATGAAAAACAAGAGTTACTTAAACTAGAAAGTCGATTACACAATAATAGCTTATTATATCTTTTTTACTTAGCTTCCACAAGTTCACAAGCTGGAATAAGTAGAGCGACAGTTATTTTGAAAAACGATATTTTAAATTTCCCTTACCCTAAGCATGATGATGATTTAAAACTAACAAATATAGAAAAGTATTTTGTAACAGATACTCTTTTTTATATGTTTGATTGGATAAAAGGAACAAAAGAGTTACCAATTTTAAAAAATGCTTTAAAGTCAGAGATAGAAGAGTATCAAAAAATTTATTGTGAATTATTAAATTCAATTTATGATTATTATATGCCTCTTAATATACTTGAAACAGAACAGTTTATAATTACTTCATTTTATTATAAAAATAAACCTAATACTTATTTGCAACAAAATGATAATTTAGATAAAGATTTAGATAATTTGATTAATAATAAATTAGGAGAGAGTATAAATATAAAAAAAATACTTAAAATATATGATAAAAATATAATATATATTGTAAAACCTAAACAATTAAGGTTTTGGCTTAAATCTATTGCTGTAAGAGATGCTGATGATACTTTTGCAGATTTAGTGAAAATGAGATATTAATAATATGCTTTCAGATAATAGAGAAAACTATAAAATTGGTTCTGTTACTAAAGATGATATCCCTCTTGATGAAATTCCAAAATTATTATCTTTTTTTGAAGAGGTATTATTAGAATTGACTTATGATAGAGTTCATGAAGATGCTATTACCCAACGATTTGTTCAATTAGCATTATCTAAACAGCATCCATTATTAAGATGGATAGTAATTAAAGATAATGAAAATTCAGATGGTTATCAAGAAGATATTGCAGTGTCATCACAAAATAATCCTTATAATGAATTTTTTGTACTTGAAGCTAAAAGGTTAGATAATACCCTCCCAAAAATAAGAGAAAAAGAGTATGTAATAGGTAGATTTAATAAAGATAAATATATAGAATCTGGTGGAATTGAGAGGTTTAAAAAAGAGATACATGGTAAAAAGTTCATTCATGCAGGTATGATAGGATATATATTAACAGATGACTTTGCAAGTTGGGAAATTAAAATTAATAGTTTCATTGATTCTGAAATAGCTAGCTCGACTTCTAATGATTTAAAATGGTATCAGAGTGATAAACTAACTAAATTATCAGAAAATAAAAAGTTTGCAAAATATAATTCTAATCATGAATGTATAAGTGGGAAAAGAATTAATCTAGATCATTTATGGATAGTTTTATAAACTCAATGAAAAAGTTTATTTACCATATCTAAATTAAGCCGTAGCCTGCAATTTCACTCCAAAAGAATTAACCACTTTCATAATAGTTTCAAATTTTGGTTTTGAACCTTTTGAGAAGGTTTTATATAGGCTTTCACGTCCTAGTCCCGTATCTTTTGCTACTTGGCTCATCCCTTTTGCTTTTGCTATATGTCCTATAGCACTTAGTAGTTCATCCATATCTCCATCGGCTAAAACTTGTGAAAGATACTCTGCTATCATCTCTTTGCTATCAAGGTATTTTGATACGTCAAATTCATTTAGCATTACACTCATTCTAATTCCTTTAGATTGTTAATTGTATCCTATAAGATACATTTGTGTCAAGTTTACAAATTAAAGATTGCTATGCCCAATTGGAATAGTAAAACTCCACACTCACTACACGATAAAAAAATATAATCGTACTATAAAAAATAAGGCATATTTATGGTAAATAAAATAATCGATCTAAGCATTAAAAACATCTTTTTAGTTTTAAGTTTTATATTTATTGCGGTTGGTACTTCGTTTTGGGCTATAAAAAATACTAGCCTAGATGCCTTGCCCGATCTTTCCCCTCCGCAGGTGATCTTGCAGGTGAAATATCCGGGGCAGTCGCCGCAGATCATAGAAGATCAAGTAAGCTATCCTCTTATATCAAACCTTATGAGCTTGCCGAACATTGAGACTGTAAGGGCTATGAGCAGTTTTGAAAATGCACTTATCTATGTGATATTTCAAGAGAATAGTGATCTATATGATGCAAGAAATAGAATCTTAGAGCAGCTTTCACAGCTTACTCCAACCTTACCAAAAGAGGCGCAGGTATCAATCGGTCCTGATGCTACGGGAGTGGGCTGGGCATTTCAATATATACTAAAATCGGACTCCAAATCTCTTGATGAGCTTCGCACCTACCAAGACTATTATTTAAAATACGGACTTTTGGGAGTTGACGGAGTAAGTGAGGTTGCCGCTGTTGGAGGGTTTATAAAAAACTATGAGCTCAGCCTTGATCAAACAAAGATGGTGCAATACGATATATCTTTTAGCGAGATCAGTAAAGCTTTAAAAACCAACAACAACGACAGTGGCGGAAGGGTCGTGCTAGAGAACGGTTATGAGAAGATTGTAGAGTCAAAAGGGTATCTAAAAGATGAGAAGGATATTGAAAATATAGTTTTAAAAACCATCAACGGTCTGCCTTTAAAACTAGGCGATATTGCTGATGTAAATATAGTGCCAGCTCCAAGGCGGGGTATGGCTGATTACAATGGCCAAGGTGAAGTTGTGGGCGGTATAGTCGTGGTTAGATACCAAGAGAACCCTTACGATGTGATACAAAGGGTAAAAGAGAAGATCAAAACGCTCTCTTCAAAAGATGTGGAGATCATCACCGCGTATGATAGAAGTGCTTTGATTGATAAAGCTATAGATACCTTAAAGACCACACTTATCGATGAATCTATTATCGTAATGCTGGTTTCTATCATTTTTTTGTTTCATCTAAGAAGTGCATTTATCATCATTATCATCCTGCCTTTAACAGTGGCTTTAACCTTTTTACTTATGAAGATGTTTGGTATAGGCTCAAATATTATGAGCTTAGGGGGGATTGCAATTGCCATTGGTGCAATGGTGGATGCAACTATTGTGATGATAGAAAACTCCCACAAATATCTTGCTCGCTTGGAAAATCCTAGTGCAAAAGAGCGTATAAAGGTTATCATAAAATCATCCAAACAGGTGGGAAGCCCTATATTTTTTGCTTTATTGTTGATAGTGGTTTCATTTATCCCGATCTTTGCTTTAACAGGGCAGGAGGGGAGACTCTTTACACCTTTAGCTTATACTAAAACCTTTGCTATGATAGTGGGAGCTATACTTTCTATAACCATAGTGCCTATCTTAATGGTATTTTTTATCAAAGGTAAGATCCACGATGAGCATAAAAATCCAGTGAATAGATTCTTTTTATTTTTATATTCACCACTTTTAAAAATATCGCTAAAAGGGCGCTATATAGTTGTAGCTCTTATCTTTACCTCGCTATATTTTGTATATCCATTATATAAGTCGCAAAAATGGGAGTTTATGCCGATGATGAACGAGCAGAGCTTTATGTATATGCCGGTAACCCCTTACGGTATAGGGATTGATCTAGCTAAAGAGCTTACACAAAAAACTGATAAGATCATCAAGTCGTTTCCTGAGGTTGATACGGTGTTTGGTAAAGCAGGGCGTGCAGATAGTGCAACAGACCCTGCACCGCTTGCGATGATAGAGACCATTATACAGTTTAAGGATGAGTCACAATGGAGAGAGGGGATGAGTTATGAGAAGCTTATGAGTATGATGGATAAGGAGCTTAAGATCCCAGGGCTTATAAACTCTTGGACCTATCCTATTAGAGGGCGTATCGATATGCTTCTAACTGGTATTAGAACACCCCTTGGTATCAAGCTTTACGGGGATGATAATATCAAACTTGAAAAGATCAGCTCACTTTTTGAGCAAAAACTAAAAAAGATGCCAGATTCACTTAGTATCTCAGCAGATAAATCAAACAGCGGATACTATATAAGCCTTGATATAAACCAAGAGATGCTAAGTAGATATGGCGTAAGTAAAAACGACATCCTAGACGCCGTTAGTTTAGGTGTAGGGGGAAACAAGGTCACAACAATGGTGCAAAACTTAGAGCGCTATCCTATCTCTATGCGTTTAAAAGGGGTGAACCGCAACAGCCTGAACTCTATAGCAAATATCCATATCAAAACAAGATACGGTATGCAACCGCTTTATACCTTTGCAAAGTTTTCCTTTAAAGAGGGAGCAAGTGTGATTAAGAGTGAAAAAGGGATGAAGGTTTCATTTGTTTATATCACTCCAAAAGCTGGTATTAGCAGTGATGAGTATGAGAAAAAAGCGCAAGAGGTTTTAAAAGATATAAAACTGCCTGATGGGTACTATTATGAGTGGTCGGGGCAAAGCCAGTATCTAAATGCCGCTATGAAAAAGTTGCAATATATTATCCCCGTTACGGTACTTATTATCTTTATCTTGATATTTATGGCGCTAAAAGATGTAATAAACTCTTTGATAGTTTTTTCAACCTTACCGTTCGCACTTTTTGGCGGGCTTATCTATATAGATTATCTTGGTTTTAATATGTCGGTTGCTGTTATAGTAGGGTTCTTAGCATTACTTGGGGTTGCGGCAGAGACGGCAATAGTAATGATAATTTATCTAACAGAAGCGGTAGATGAGAAAAAAGAGCAAAAGGGCGGAGCGCTTAGTTTTGATGAGGTAAAAGAGGCGGTTTATGCAGGGGCGGCACTTAGACTTAGACCTAAGCTTATGACCGTGTTTGCTATTATCGGAGGGCTTATCCCTATTATGTATATTCACGGGGTTGGTAGTGAGGTGATGCAAAGAATTGCAGCGCCTATGATAGGGGGAGTGGTGAGTTCTGCAGTGTTAACGCTTATAATAATCCCTGTGCTTTATCTTATCAGTCAAAGGTTTAGAAAAGAGAAAATTTAAAGCAAAAAATTAGTTTCAAATTTTATTTTTTGTTATTAATAAAAGGTGTAGAATTTTATTAGATCAAAAGATGGAGGTGTTAATGATAAAAACCAAACTTTTAACATTGTTAGACACTAACCAAAAAGTTTGCTAGAAGTTACGCAACATTATAAATATAGGGTTATTTATAACAAATGAGAAAAAGGGAAGGGTGATATTCACTCCTTCCCTTTAAAATTTTAGCACCACCTTGGTACCTTTATCTTTTTGTGATTCTATATCAAACTTTATATCGTATTTTTCACATATACTATTTACAATATCAAGACCTATACCAAAACCACCCTCGCTATTGTTTGCTCTAAAATATCTTTTTTGAATATTTTGCAGGTTTTGTTTCTCTATACCTACCCCTTGATCTATGATCGTAAAGCTATTGTCTTGTAGGATGATCTTTATCGTCCCTTTTGGTTTCGAGTATTTTAAAGCATTTGAGATAAGGTTGTTTATAAGCCTTTTTGCACTCTCTTTATCCATAGAGAAAATTGTATCTTCAATCTTTAAAATAATATCTATTTTTTTACTTTTTGCATACTCTTCAAGAAGCAATAACTGCTCTTGCACAATATCTTTTATATTTATATCTTCTATTTCATATTTGGTTTTTAGCTCATCTTTTAAAAGATAGCAAAGATCATCATAGATACTTGATATGCGGTTCGCACTTAGTTTTATACGCTCTTTTACTTTACTATCCTCATCTTTTAGTGATGATATGCTCATAAGAAGTGCAGATATGGGAGTGTTTAGCTCATGGGTGGTATCTTTTATAAAGTTATCCAGCCTTTCTCTTTCATTTGCTATGGGTTTTAAAAAAAGCTTCCCTAAAAAATATCCGATAATTCCCACAAATAAAAGTGCTAGAAGCGTATAAAAAATAGTTTTAGTGCGCAGTTCGTTTATATTTTGAAACACAAAGGTATCTTTTAAAACAATATATTTTACCCCTAAGTGTGATTGTGCAGATTGATCTATAACATAAAGGGAGTTATTTTTAATATATATTTTTTTATTGAAATCGATATCTTCAAACTCATCACCGTAAAGCAGGTTGAACCTATTGGAATACATCCCTATCTTATAAGGGGTTTCATTTTTATAATCAAAGCTTGTACTTGTCATATGTGCTTTTATAGCTTTAAAGGCTAGCTCTGCACCATAAGTTCTCATTTTATCTTTTTGCATCTCTAAAAGTGAGCTTGAGAGCGTATTGAAATAGAGCACTGCTATTACTATAATAAGCAAAAAAGATGAGCCAAGATATAGGCTTAAAAAACTAAAAAATGATCTTTTTTCAAGATTTGATAAAACGATAGCCTACTCCTTTTATGGTTTCGATCTTTTGGCTTCCAAGTATCTGTCTTAGGTTCTTTATATAAGTTCGTATGGTCGCATCGCTTGGGATCGTATCAAACGACCAGATATTTTGGCAAAGCTCATCGTGAGATATTGTTCTTTGGTGGTTTTTTGCTAGGTATTCAAGTATAGCAAACTCTTTTTCTCTAAGGTATTGCTCTTTATTATCTATTTGTATCTTTTGTTTTGATCTATCTAAAAATATATTCGTATCTATTTGTATATTGTCGTCTAGTTTATACAGTCTTTTGATATTATCTATTCTAAGTTCAAGCTCGTCAAGTTCAAAAGGTTTTTTTATATAATCATCACAGCCGCTTTTAAAACCTATCTTCATATCTTTTATATCGTTTAGTGCTGTTATAAAAATAGCTGGGGTATTTATCTTATTGTCTCTTAGATCTTGTAAAAAGCTAAAGCCGTTTCCTGATGGAACATTTACATCAAATAAAAAAAGATCGTAGGTGTTTTGCTCTATAAAGTTTTGCGCTTCATCGATATCAAAAGCATAATCAACCTTATAGTTTTTATCTTCAAGGTATTCATTTACGATATCGGCAATAATAGGATCATCTTCTAAAAACAGTATTTTCAAAACTTCTCTTTTATTATTGTATAGGGGGTTATGTTAGCTGATTTTAAAGTAATAAGCAAGGGGTAAAACCCCTGCTTTTATATTCCGATAGGTTCATTTGGTTCTATTTTACATTTACCTTTTTTATCGCAAGCGATATTAGCATCAAAATACCAAATTCTATCTATTTGTGGATACTCTAGATCCTCTTCAAGAAAACCTCTAGCTTCCATTGCTCTTGTTCCTGTACCGCAGAAAAATACCACGTCACCTTTTTGAGGTATAGCTTTAGCAAGCTGTTCAGGTGTCATTTTTTCCGCGTGGATATTGATAGCTCCGGGGAGTGAACCAGATGCAAAATCTTTTGGATCACGTACATCAACCAAAGTTACACTTTTTGGAAGTTTTGAAAGGTTTGCTTTAAACCATTCACCATCAACAGTTCCACTATCTGCACCTTTTTGTAAAACACCGCTTTTACTCATTGTGATCTTAGGAGCTGATGTTTTTTTAGCCGCTGCTTTTGCACCTCCGCCTGTTATTGGGAATTTTGATTTTTTCCATTCAGGGAAACCTGCAGCATATACTTTTACGTTTGTATATCCCATCTTTACAAGTTTATTTGCTACCGAGTGTGATTTATGGCAAGCGTAACCGCCGCAAAAAGTTATGATCATAGCTTTTTTATCTTTTGGCATAAATTTAGCGTATGCTTCAAATTTTGTATCTGGTACACCTATAGAGCCAACAATAGTGCTTCCTGCAAATTTACCGTAAGGTCTAGCATCTATAAATAAGGCTTCAGATTTTTTATCAAATAAAGCTTTTGCTACTATGCTGTCTATCTCCACATAGTTTTTCTTACCCCACTCAGGCATACCTGCGGCATATACTTTTACGTTTGTAAAACCTTTTTTCTTTAGCATAATTGCAACTTTTGGTGATTTTGCACAAGCATAACCTCCACAGTAGATGATCAACTCTTTAGATTTTGCAACTTTTCCTAAAAGCCCTTCGTAAAGTTTGTCAAACTTTGAATCTGGAAGTGCCAAAGAGCTTGGTATATGCGATATTTGGTACTTCTTTAAAGGTCTTGCATCTATAACTACAGATGAAGCGTTTTTTCTTGTACCGTCACCGATAGCTTTTAATACATAGTCGTATTCAACAACTTCAAGTTTGTTCTTTACAACTATCTCTTTAACTTTTGGTGATGCTTTAGATAAAAACTCTGATGGTAAAGCAACTGCCGAAGCAAAACTAACTCCACTACCTACAACCATCAATGTGATCGCAAGTAAAAAATAACTTTTTAAACTCTTCATTTTCCTCTCCTTGTCAAATGATCTGTAAGTATAATTAATAGTAATTTTGTGCTAAATAAGCAGTAATTACATATTTTTTACTTATCGGTTACACAATATTACATTTACTTAATTAACTTCTTATCAAAATTGTATCATAATTTTATTAAATGAATACTCATTCATATAAGGAGAGATTATGAATAATTTAGATTTTGAAAAATCTTTTAATATGATAAAAGATATTGGACGTCGTGATGCCTTAAAACAGATGGGACTTCTTGGAGCTGCACCTTTACTTGGTGCAGGTTTGCAAGAGGCTAAAGCAAGCTCGATAAAAACGGATGCTAAGATAGTAATTATAGGTGGAGGTGCAGCAGGTATTACAGTTGCAGCAAGACTCGATAGAGCATTAGATAACCCAAAAGTGACAATTGTAGATCCAAGTTCTAAGCATGTTTATCAAGCGGGGCACACTTTAGTAGGTGGTGGTATAACAACTGCTGAAAAATTAATAAGAACAACAAAAGAGTATATTCCTGACTCAGCAAAATGGATACAAACAAAAGCTACACAGATCGATCCTGATGCACAAAAAGTAAGTTTAGAAAACGGTCAAGTATTGGATTATGATTACCTTGTGGTATGTCCAGGACTCCAATTTGACTGGGGAAAAGTTGAGGGACTTGACGGCTCAATGATAGGAAATAACGGCATAAACTCTATATATACTCTAGAGGGTGCACAAAAAACTTGGCAGGCTTTACAAGAGTTTTCTAAAACTGGCGGAGAAGCGCTATTTACACATCCAAACACCCCTATTAAATGTGGAGGGGCACCTAAAAAGATACTTTATCTTATGGATGATTATATGAGAATTCAAGGAACACGCGATAAAGCAAAACTTACTTTCTTGCCTGCTAGTTCAAAACTATTTAGCGTTCCTATCTTTGAAAAAGCTATAGAGGGACACTTTAAAGATAGAGATATAGGCTCACAGCTTAGCCACAATCTTGTAAAAATAGATGCTGAAAAAAACTAGCAACATTTAAAACCTTTACTACAAGAAAAGGTGAATGGGATGAAGACTTAGAAGAGTATGAAGAGATAAAAGAGGATAAATTTATCACAAAATCTTACGATTTTATCCATGTGGCTCCACCTATGAGTGCACCTGATTTTCTAAAAGATACAAAAATAGCTTGGGATAAAGGTAGTGTGCAAGAGCTTGGTCTTGTAAAAGTGAATAAACACACACTTCAACATTTAGATTATCCAAATATCTTCTCAATCGGTGATTGTGCTGGTATCCCTATTTGTAAAACTGGGGGTAGTGTAAGAAAACAAGCTCCTATTTTAGTACAAAACCTAATCGATGTGATGCAAGGCAAAGAGCCAAGTGAAAAATTTAACGGTTATACTGTTTGTCCTATCGTTACAAGATATGGAAAAGTTATGCTTGCTGAGTTTGACTATGATATGAAACCAACCCCAACTATCCCTGGACTTGCAGTTGAAGAGGAGAGATGGATGTGGTGGCTTATGAAAGTGTATATCTTAGAGCCTATGTATTTTTACGGAATGCTTAGAGGATTGGCTTAAGGGCCGATCCTTTTAAAACAAGCTCAATTTTAAATAAATAGATAATAATCTCCACCTAAAAGTAATAATATTGTAGCGTTTAATTGTTATTACACTTTATTTACGCTAAGATAAATAAACTATCTATTATAGGAGTGAGTAATGAGTATTAAAAAGAAAATTATTAGTGCGTTTATAGTTTTAATCGTACTATCATTGATATCTTCAGTTATTATATCTTTTAATGTAATAAAAATCGGAGAAAATGTAAATATATTAAGCGATAAGGATTATGCAGGTATCACCGTATTGCTTGAGGCTGACAGAGATGCATACCAATCAAATGTTGCGCTTATCCAGTTAATGAACACAAATAAAGATATGGATAAACTTATTAAAAAAGGTGTTGAGGATAACCAACAGCAAGTACGAGATAGGTTTGATAAATTTAAAAAGTTCCTAATGGAGGAGATGCCTTCACACAAAGATAAATTTAACGACTTTGATAAAAACTTTTCACAATGGCAGATAGATACGAAAAAAATACTATCGCTTATTCGAGCAAACGATATAAGTAGTGCAAAAGATTTTTATTTCTCCACATATCTTAAGAGCTTTGAAAGTACAAGAGACGGTATGGATTTCTTTACGGGAGAGACTTATAAAAAAGTTGCTTTAAATAAAGAGCAGACAAATACAAAGATAGATGAGTCTTTGATAACGTTTATAGTGATAGCCCTTGTATCTATATTTGTAACGGTTGTTTTTATATTTATAATCAATAGAACAATAAACTCTTCTATAGGCGGTTTCCAAGTTGGTCTTCTTAACTTCTTTAAATATCTAAATAAAGAGATAGACAGCGTTAATATGCTTGATACAAGTAAAAAAGACGAGATATCCGAAATGGCGGTAGTGGTAAATGAGAACATCAATAGAACCAAAAGCTTACTTGAAGAGGATAATAAGTTTATAGATAATGTTAAAAGCGTAGTTGAATCGGTAAAAAAGGGTAAACTCGAACAACAGTTGTCTGCAAGCACGTCAAATAAAAGTTTACAAGAGCTAAAAACAATATTTAACGAGATGTTACAGATTATCACTAAAAATGTTTGTGAGGATTTAAATCAGTTAAGTGCAGCACTTGATGAGTATAAAAAACTAAACTTTACCCATAAGATACAAAACACTAGAGGAGATACATCTTTAGCTCTTAACTCATTGGCTGAGACTATCAGTAAAATGCTTGTTGAGAATAAAAGCAACGGTATCACACTTCAAGATAGTGCAAACGAACTTTTACAAAAAGTTGATATCTTAAATAGCTCATCAAATGAGACTGCCGCAAGTCTTGAAGAAACAGCGGCAGCTTTAGAGGAGATAACAGGAAATATCACAAACAATACGGAAAATATCATTAAGATGTCAGGCTTTGCAAATGAGCTTACAAACTCTTCAAACGAGGGTGAAAACCTTGCAAAAGAGACAACCGTATCAATGGATCAGATAAATGAGCAGGTAACTGCTATCAATGAAGCTATAAGCGTTATCGATCAGATCGCTTTTCAGACAAATATCCTTTCACTAAATGCAGCTGTTGAAGCAGCAACTGCAGGTGAAGCAGGAAAAGGTTTCGCCGT
>CAXXUS010000003.1:0-346441 GCA_963676205.2 Arcobacteraceae bacterium | reverse complement strand
ACAATCGAAGGTACAATGAGTGCAAGTGATGTAGATCTTCCAGAGGGAGCAAGCTTAACATTCTCAACAGATTCAGATGTAGAGGGATTAACATTCAATGCAGATGGATCATATGAGTTCGATGCAAGCTCTTACGATAGCCTAAGTGCAGGTGAGACTCAAACAATCACAGTACCAGTAACAGTAACAGATGAGACAGGTGCAGAAGATACAACAACATTAACTATAACAGTTACAGGAACAAACGATGCACCAGTAGCAGTAGCGCAGACTGCTTCAGTAACAGAAGATACAACAATCGAAGGTACAATGAGTGCAAGTGATGTAGATCTTCCAGAGGGAGCAAGCTTAACATTCTCAACAGATTCACAAGTAGAGGGATTAACATTCAATGCAGATGGATCATATGAGTTCGATGCAAGCTCTTACGATAGCCTAAGTGCAGGTGAGACTCAAACAATCACAGTACCAGTAACAGTAACAGATGAGACAGGTGCAGAAGATACAACAACATTAACTATAACAGTTACAGGAACAAACGATGCACCAGTAGCAGTAGCGCAGACTGCTTCAGTAACAGAAGATACAACAATCGAAGGTACAATGAGTGCAAGTGATGTAGATCTTCCAGAGGGAGCAAGCTTAACATTCTCAACAGATTCAGATGTAGAGGGATTAACATTCAATGCAGATGGATCATATGAGTTCGATGCAAGCTCTTACGATAGCCTAAGTGCAGGTGAGACTCAAACAATCACAGTACCAGTAACAGTAACAGATGAGACAGGTGCAGAAGATACAACAACATTAACTATAACAGTTACAGGAACAAACGATGCACCAGTAGCAGTAGCGCAGACTGCTTCAGTAACAGAAGATACAACAATCGAAGGTACAATGAGTGCAAGTGATGTAGATCTTCCAGAGGGAGCAAGCTTAACATTCTCAACAGATTCACAAGTAGAGGGATTAACATTCAATGCAGATGGATCATATGAGTTCGATGCAAGCTCTTACGATAGCCTAAGTGCAGGTGAGACTCAAACAATCACAGTACCAGTAACAGTAACAGATGAGATAGGTGCAGAAGATACAACAACATTAACTATAACAGTTACAGGAACAAACGATGCACCAGTAGCAGTAGCGCAGACTGCTTCAGTAACAGAAGATACAACAATCGAAGGTACAATGAGTGCAAGTGATGTAGATCTTCCAGAGGGAGCAAGCTTAACATTCTCAACAGATTCACAAGTAGAGGGATTAACATTCAATGCAGATGGATCATATGAGTTCGATGCAAGCTCTTACGATAGCCTAAGTGCAGGTGAGACTCAAACAATCACAGTACCAGTAACAGTAACAGATGAGACAGGTGCAGAAGATACAACAACATTAACTATAACAGTTACAGGAACAAACGATGCACCAGTAGCAGTTGCGCAGACTGCTTCAGTAACAGAAGATACAACAATCGAAGGTACAATGAGTGCAAGTGATGTAGATCTTCCAGAGGGAGCAAGCTTAACATTCTCAACAGATTCACAAGTAGAGGGATTAACATTCAATGCAGATGGATCATATGAGTTCGATGCAAGCTCTTACGATAGCCTAAGTGCAGGTGAGACTCAAACAATCACAGTACCAGTAACAGTAACAGATGAGACAGGTGCAGAAGATACAACAACATTAACTATAACAGTTACAGGAACAAACGATGCACCAGTAGCAGTAGCGCAGACTGCTTCAGTACTAGAAGATACAACAATCGAAGGTACAATGAGTGCAAGTGATGTAGATCTTCCAGAGGGAGCAAGCTTAACATTCTCAACAGATTCACAAGTAGAGGGATTAACATTCAATGCAGATGGATCATATGAGTTCGATGCAAGCTCTTACGATAGCCTAAGTGCAGGTGAGACTCAAACAATCACAGTACCAGTAACAGTAACAGATGAGACAGGTGCAGAAGATACAACAACATTAACTATAACAGTTACAGGAACAAACGATGCACCAGTAGCAGTTGCGCAGACTGCTTCAGTAACAGAAGATACAACAATCGAAGGTACAATGAGTGCAAGTGATGTAGATCTTCCAGAGGGAGCAAGCTTAACATTCTCAACAGATTCAGATGTAGAGGGATTAACATTCAATGCAGATGGATCATATGAGTTCGATGCAAGCTCTTACGATAGCCTAAGTGCAGGTGAGACTCAAACAATCACAGTACCAGTAACAGTAACAGATGAGACAGGTGCAGAAGATACAACAACATTAACTATAACAGTTACAGGAACAAACGATGCACCAGTAGCAGTAGCGCAGACTGCTTCAGTACTAGAAGATACAACAATCGAAGGTACAATGAGTGCAAGTGATGTAGATCTTCCAGAGGGAGCAAGCTTAACATTCTCAACAGATTCAGATGTAGAGGGATTAACATTCAATGCAGATGGATCATATGAGTTCGATGCAAGCTCTTACGATAGCCTAAGTGCAGGTGAGACTCAAACAATCACAGTACCAGTAACAGTAACAGATGAGACAGGTGCAGAAGATACAACAACATTAACTATAACAGTTACAGGAACAAACGATGCACCAGTAGCAGTTGCGCAGACTGCTTCAGTAACAGAAGATACAACAATCGAAGGTACAATGAGTGCAAGTGATGTAGATCTTCCAGAGGGAGCAAGCTTAACATTCTCAACAGATTCACAAGTAGAGGGATTAACATTCAATGCAGATGGATCATATGAGTTCGATGCAAGCTCTTACGATAGCCTAAGTGCAGGTGAGACTCAAACAATCACAGTACCAGTAACAGTAACAGATGAGACAGGTGCAGAAGATACAACAACATTAACTATAACAGTTACAGGAACAAACGATGCACCAGTAGCAGTTGCGCAGACTGCTTCAGTAACAGAAGATACAACAATCGAAGGTACAATGAGTGCAAGTGATGTAGATCTTCCAGAGGGAGCAAGCTTAACATTCTCAACAGATTCACAAGTAGAGGGATTAACATTCAATGCAGATGGATCATATGAGTTCGATGCAAGCTCTTACGATAGCCTAAGTGCAGGTGAGACTCAAACAATCACAGTACCAGTAACAGTAACAGATGAGACAGGTGCAGAAGATACAACAACATTAACTATAACAGTTACAGGAACAAACGATGCACCAGTAGCAGTAGCGCAGACTGCTTCAGTACTAGAAGATACAACAATCGAAGGTACAATGAGTGCAAGTGATGTAGATCTTCCAGAGGGAGCAAGCTTAACATTCTCAACAGATTCACAAGTAGAGGGATTAACATTCAATGCAGATGGATCATATGAGTTCGATGCAAGCTCTTACGATAGCCTAAGTGCAGGTGAGACTCAAACAATCACAGTACCAGTAACAGTAACAGATGAGACAGGTGCAGAAGATACAACAACATTAACTATAACAGTTACAGGAACAAACGATGCACCAGTAGCAGTAGCGCAGACTGCTTCAGTAACAGAAGATACAACAATCGAAGGTACAATGAGTGCAAGTGATGTAGATCTTCCAGAGGGAGCAAGCTTAACATTCTCAACAGATTCACAAGTAGAGGGATTAACATTCAATGCAGATGGATCATATGAGTTCGATGCAAGCTCTTACGATAGCCTAAGTGCAGGTGAGACTCAAACAATCACAGTACCAGTAACAGTAACAGATGAGACAGGTGCAGAAGATACAACAACATTAACTATAACAGTTACAGGAACAAACGATGCACCAGTAGCAGTAGCGCAGACTGCTTCAGTAACAGAAGATACAACAATCGAAGGTACAATGAGTGCAAGTGATGTAGATCTTCCAGAGGGAGCAAGCTTAACATTCTCAACAGATTCACAAGTAGAGGGATTAACATTCAATGCAGATGGATCATATGAGTTCGATGCAAGCTCTTACGATAGCCTAAGTGCAGGTGAGACTCAAACAATCACAGTACCAGTAACAGTAACAGATGAGACAGGTGCAGAAGATACAACAACATTAACTATAACAGTTACAGGAACAAACGATGCACCAGTAGCAGTAGCGCAGACTGCTTCAGTAACAGAAGATACAACAATCGAAGGTACAATGAGTGCAAGTGATGTAGATCTTCCAGAGGGAGCAAGCTTAACATTCTCAACAGATTCACAAGTAGAGGGATTAACATTCAATGCAGATGGATCATATGAGTTCGATGCAAGCTCTTACGATAGCCTAAGTGCAGGTGAGACTCAAACAATCACAGTACCAGTAACAGTAACAGATGAGACAGGTGCAGAAGATACAACAACATTAACTATAACAGTTACAGGAACAAACGATGCACCAGTAGCAGTAGCGCAGACTGCTTCAGTACTAGAAGATACAACAATCGAAGGTACAATGAGTGCAAGTGATGTAGATCTTCCAGAGGGAGCAAGCTTAACATTCTCAACAGATTCACAAGTAGAGGGATTAACATTCAATGCAGATGGATCATATGAGTTCGATGCAAGCTCTTACGATAGCCTAAGTGCAGGTGAGACTCAAACAATCACAGTACCAGTAACAGTAACAGATGAGACAGGTGCAGAAGATACAACAACATTAACTATAACAGTTACAGGAACAAACGATGCACCAGTAGCAGTAGCGCAGACTGCTTCAGTACTAGAAGATACAACAATCGAAGGTACAATGAGTGCAAGTGATGTAGATCTTCCAGAGGGAGCAAGCTTAACATTCTCAACAGATTCACAAGTAGAGGGATTAACATTCAATGCAGATGGATCATATGAGTTCGATGCAAGCTCTTACGATAGCCTAAGTGCAGGTGAGACTCAAACAATCACAGTACCAGTAACAGTAACAGATGAGACAGGTGCAGAAGATACAACAACATTAACTATAACAGTTACAGGAACAAACGATGCACCAGTAGCAGTAGCGCAGACTGCTTCAGTACTAGAAGATACAACAATCGAAGGTACAATGAGTGCAAGTGATGTAGATCTTCCAGAGGGAGCAAGCTTAACATTCTCAACAGATTCACAAGTAGAGGGATTAACATTCAATGCAGATGGATCATATGAGTTCGATGCAAGCTCTTACGATAGCCTAAGTGCAGGTGAGACTCAAACAATCACAGTACCAGTAACAGTAACAGATGAGACAGGTGCAGAAGATACAACAACATTAACTATAACAGTTACAGGAACAAACGATGCACCAGTAGCAGTTGCGCAGACTGCTTCAGTAACAGAAGATACAACAATCGAAGGTACAATGAGTGCAAGTGATGTAGATCTTCCAGAGGGAGCAAGCTTAACATTCTCAACAGATTCACAAGTAGAGGGATTAACATTCAATGCAGATGGATCATATGAGTTCGATGCAAGCTCTTACGATAGCCTAAGTGCAGGTGAGACTCAAACAATCACAGTACCAGTAACAGTAACAGATGAGACAGGTGCAGAAGATACAACAACATTAACTATAACAGTAACTGGAACAAACGATGCACCAGTAGCAGTAGCGCAGACTGCTTCAGTAACAGAAGATACAACAATCGAAGGTACAATGAGTGCAAGTGATGTAGATCTTCCAGAGGGAGCAAGCTTAACATTCTCAACAGATTCAGATGTAGAGGGATTAACATTCAATGCAGATGGATCATATGAGTTCGATGCAAGCTCTTACGATAGCCTAAGTGCAGGTGCAAGTGAGACTCAAACAATCACAGTACCAGTAACAGTAACAGATGAGACAGGTAACAGTGCAGAAGATACAACAACATTAACTATAACAGTTACAGGAACAAACGATGCACCAGTAGCAGTAGCGCAGACTGCTTCAGTAACAGAAGATACAACAATCGAAGGTACAATGAGTGCAAGTGATGTAGATCTTCCAGAGGGAGCAAGCTTAACATTCTCAACAGATTCACAAGTAGAGGGATTAACATTCAATGCAGATGGATCATATGAGTTCGATGCAAGCTCTTACGATAGCCTAAGTGCAGGTGAGACTCAAACAATCACAGTACCAGTAACAGTAACAGATGAGACAGGTGCAGAAGATACAACAACATTAACTATAACAGTTACAGGAACAAACGATGCACCAGTAGCAGTAGCGCAGACTGCTTCAGTAACAGAAGATACAACAATCGAAGGTACAATGAGTGCAAGTGATGTAGATCTTCCAGAGGGAGCAAGCTTAACATTCTCAACAGATTCAGATGTAGAGGGATTAACATTCAATGCAGATGGATCATATGAGTTCGATGCAAGCTCTTACGATAGCCTAAGTGCAGGTGAGACTCAAACAATCACAGTACCAGTAACAGTAACAGATGAGACAGGTGCAGAAGATACAACAACATTAACTATAACAGTTACAGGAACAAACGATGCACCAGTAGCAGTAGCGCAGACTGCTTCAGTAACAGAAGATATTGTACTTCGATTGTTGTATCTTCTGTACTGAAGCAGTCTGCGCTACTGCTACTGGTGCATCGTTTGTTCCTGTAACTGTTATAGTTAATGTTGTTGTATCTTCTGCACCTGTCTCATCTGTTACTGTTACTGGTACTGTGATTGTTTGAGTCTCACCTGCACTTAGGCTATCGTAAGAGCTTGCATCGAACTCATATGATCCATCTGCATTGAATGTTAATCCCTCTACTTGTGAATCTGTTGAGAATGTTAAGCTTGCTCCCTCTGGAAGATCTACATCACTTGCACTCATTGTACCTTCGATTGTTGTATCTTCTGTTACTGAAGCAGTCTGCGCTACTGCTACTGGTGCATCGTTTGTTCCTGTAACTGTTATAGTTAATGTTGTTGTATCTTCTGCACCTGTCTCATCTGTTACTGTTACTGGTACTGTGATTGTTTGAGTCTCACCTGCACTTAGGCTATCGTAAGAGCTTGCATCGAACTCATATGATCCATCTGCATTGAATGTTAATCCCTCTACATCTGAATCTGTTGAGAATGTTAAGCTTGCTCCCTCTGGAAGATCTACATCACTTGCACTCATTGTACCTTCGATTGTTGTATCTTCTGTTACTGAAGCAGTCTGCGCTACTGCTACAGGACCGTCATTAATTGAATTTATATCTATATCTAAAGTAGAAGTTGATCCTGTATTTGTTTCGTATGTAATAGTAGGAACATCACCATCATAATTCTCTTCAGGAGTAAACTCATACGATCCATCAGCTGCGATTGAAACCGTACCTACTCCTGCAATTGTAGCAGTTTCACCTGCAGCGTATGTAGTGCCGTTAATTGTAAATGAGTCAACAGATAAAGTATCATCTAGATCAGTGTCATTTGCCAATACATTACCTGTTGCTGTTGTATCTTCATCAATAGTTGCAGTATCTGCTGCTAATATTGACTCTTCGTTTTCAGGAGTTTCATCTAAAGGACCAAATTCATCAGATACTACTAGGTTATCATCATCTGATATTGGAGTAAAACCACCATCTGTATTTTGATCATCATTAGGGTTATTATCAGTATTTTCTCTTCTATTGGCATTACCTTCATCATCAGCAGCACCAAAACCTCTTCTATCATTTGCTCCTATAGGTTCGTCATTACCCTCACTAGGGTTTCCTTCTCTTTCATCAAAAAGATTTCCCTGTACAAGTGTAGAACCTGATTGCAGATCAGGAGTTTCATTACCTGCCGCAGCTGCTTCCATGATCTCTGTTAAGGTACCGAAATTATCTAGAACTAATACATCACCTTCATCACCACTGGCAATTGTAAGTTTTGTAGGGTTCTCTTCATCTTGTTCAGATAATAGATCCGCCATATTAGTTAAAATGATCTCTTCACCGTTAGGTAGAGTTAATACGATATCACCACCTGCTATCTCAAAGTTATAATCCTCAAGACGTCCGTCAAACATCAACACCTCGCCTTTTTCAGGCGTATAACTGCTTAATCCCTCTAAGTCGATCGTTTTTATCGATCCATCTGCCGTTGTTACTGATAAATTAGCCATGATAACTCCTTTATAGATACAAATTTGCACTACATATACAATTTTGTACTCTTTTATAAGTCTATTCTATTACCATCGAGTTAAAAGGATTATTAAAAAAAGCTTAAATAGATAGAAAAAGGGCCTTTTTCCAAATTTTGGTATATATAGTTATGTAATCATACATACTAATTTTGAGGATATTTATCACTTATTATTATATGAAGTTGGCTATTATTATAGATCGTTTTTAATACTTAAGGCTAGTATTAAAAGCAACTATTTTACACTAGTTTGAGGGATTGAACTTTTAGAAAAAATCAAATAGTTCTTTTTAAGATTTTTATTAGCTTCAAAAAGATTTGATTTCATTTTCAATGTTGAATATGTGATATTATTACTCTCTTTCTTTTTCCATTTACAAGCAATAAATACAATATTTACTTTATCATAAGCAATTATATCCAACTCATCATTGGTATTATTCCACCATCCGCCGATGTTTATAGGGTTAAAACCTATATATTTAGAGGGGTGAGATTTTATCAATTCTAGAACATAATCTTTATAGGCAAACTGAACTATTCTTGAACTAAAATCTCTTCTTATAAGATTTATAACAGGATATGTATTCCCTTTTTTAAGTTCAGAATAGTTTGGATATATATAACAATACCAAAAGTTCAATAATCTACTTTTAATATAATATCTTCCAAACTTACTTTTCGTTTTATCTTCACCAACAGGAACCTTTTTATCCAAGATCATAAGATCGATAAGTTTTTGCATATACCTTGTAAGATATGATGATTTTACCTCAAGTGTTTTTGCTATATCACCAATTTTGTTAGAGCCTTGAGCAATAGCGTACAATATAGAGTTGTAAGTAGAGATATCACTTAGGTTTGCTTTGATCAATCTCTCACCGTAATCAAAGAACTGAGAGTCTTTATCTAAAAGCAACTCTTTTATATTACTAAGTACATCTTTATGTATATCATACTCTTTTAACACAGAAGGTCTTATCCCAAACGCAGAATAAACATACATAGCGTCTTTTTTCTCTAAAGATGGCAGTAATAAAGCAAGTTTCTCATAAGGAAGCTCTTCAAGTTCTAATATACAGCTAGCTTTTTTATACAATTGAAGCTCTTGATCGCTTGATCCTTTTATTGAGCTAACAATTACAAAATCAAAGTGGGGATTTGACTCATGATTAAAGCCGTTCCAAAAAGTTAAAAGCTGTTTTAGACTTGTTTTATCACTCTTTTGAAGGTTATGAAAGTCATCTATTACAACAGTAAGTTTTCTTTTTACATCTTGAACAGAGATGAACTTTAATATGTCAAAGATAGAGTTAAAATATAATTTATTTTCAGATATATCAAAATGTTTTGCTACTGATGTTTTAAAAAGTTCTATCTGTATGGAAGGGATTATCTCTATGCAGCTAAGGTATAGAAAATCTTTATCTTGGATCATCTCATTGATAAAACTAGTTTTCCCTATGCCGCTTAGTCCAAAAACTAAAGACAAAGAACTCTCTTTTTTAAGACTAATCTGCTCAAGCTCTTTTAGTTCTTTAGTTCTTAACATATCATAATCCTTTGAATTATTTTAATAAATTTTATGAATAATTACCTTAAGGCTATCTTATTCTTCTAATATTGCTACTATTGAGCCTAAATATCTTTGAAGGCGTAGTTTCACTAAACCCCTCTTTAGATTCGACTATAACATCACAATTTTCATATGCAAAATCAAGTTCAAAACTTTTTCCCGTAAAGTTTGCAGAGGTTGAATAAAACACACCAAACTTTTTTAAAAAACGGTTATGTTCTGCATTTTTATCCACTACTCTATAAGCTTTTTTATTTGGGTAGATAAAAGTTGTTTTTTTCGACCTTCTAACAAAATTTTTAAATCTACTAGGAACCCTTGTAGTATCTTTTAAAGTTTTTAAATCAGGTAAAACTTCCAAAGTTTTTTTTGTTCTACCTTTGATCTTAGATAAACTATCTTCATTTTTAGATAAAAACCCTACCGTGGTATCGGTTTGTATTAAAAAGACGTCATTTTGTTTATCCATTATTTATATATACTTATGCCCTCTTTTAAACAGTGCATAAACCCTTTCTCTTCACATATAGCTTTATCGGTCCATCTAGTATCCTCAAAAGAGATATTTTTTATAATACTCTCTTTATTGAACTTAACCTCTTCAAGACCACAATCTTTAAAAACTAAATCTTTAACGGCAATATACCTCATATCAGATGCCCAAAACTTTGATTTATGTATCTCCATATCATAAAACACTACACCTATAAAATCTGCTTTTCTAGCATCAAGATCGTTTATTTTACTCTTTATAAATTTTGATTTTTGGAAGTTCGCTTTTCTTGCGTCAACTTGACTTAACATCGTATGGGTAAAGTCAACGTTCTTTGCACTACAATTTATCATATTTACATTTATAAGTCTGGCTTTTGAAAAGTTGCTGTGATCTATATTTGCATTTTCAAGGATCGCTCCTCTAAAATTTGCTCTTTGTAGTTTAGATCTTTTGATTATAGCGTTCGTTAAGTTTGTACCGTTAAACTTCACACCCCTTAGATCGCAATTAAAAAAAATAGCTCCGCTTAGATTTAGTCCGCTAAAGTTGCTGCCTTTTAAGACCTCATTTTTATAAAGCCCGTTAGGTTTTAGATCAACTCCATTGATCACTTTAGCAAATAGTAAACTTGAACTAAATAAGAAAGCGAAAACTACTTTTAGGATCATGACATTAAAAACTCTTGGATAGATTTAGGTAAAAGACCCTCTTTATCATTTTGAGCTCTTATCGCTTCAACTGATGCAAGTGCTCCTGCAACAGTCGTAAAATAAGGTACGTTCATTCTTAGAACTGTTTTTCTTATCTCTGAACCATCATCTTTACTTGACTCTTTACCGTCACTTGTATTTATTGCAAGAACAATCTCACCGTTTGTAAGATTATCTGTGATATTAGGTCTTCCCTCACTTACTTTAAATACAGACTCACACTCGATACCTGCTTCATGGATAACATTATATGTTCCACCAGTAGCAACTATATCAAAGCCAAGATCTTTTAACGAACTAGCAAGTTGAGGAGCGAACTCTTTATCAAGGTCAGCTAAAGATATAAACACTTTTCCACCGTTTGTTGGAAGGAAGTTCTTAGCCGCACATTGAGATTTTGCAAAAGCATAACCAAAATTTGAGCTTATACCCATAACTTCTCCCGTTGATTTCATCTCAGGACTTAAGATAAGATCTGCACCGCTTAATTTATTGAATGGGAATACAGCCTCTTTAACCGCAACGTGACCTTTTAGTTTAGGTTTTAACACACCTTTTTCCTCTGTTACAATATTTTTATCGTAAACATTAAGTGCATCTCTTAAACTCTCACCCCACATAACTCTTGTAGCAACTTTTGCTAAAGGGATACCTGTTGCTTTAGATACAAATGGAACTGTTCTACTAGCTCTTGGATTTACCTCAATAAGATATATCTTACCGTGGTGTATAGCGTATTGAACATTCATTAGTCCAACAACACCAAGACCTAAAGCCATATTTTTTGTTTTTTGCTCTAGCTCATCTATTAGCTCAGGCTCTATTGTTATAGGAGGAAGTGAACAAGCACTATCACCAGAGTGAACACCAGCTTCTTCAATATGCTGCATAATCCCACCGATATATACCTCTTTACCGTCACAGATACAATCCACATCAAGCTCTATCGCACGATCTAGGAACTTATCGATAAGTACTGGAGCATCGTTACTAACGCTTACCGCCTCATCCATATATTGTCTTAGCTCAGCTTCACTGTAAACTATTCTCATACCACGCCCACCAAGAACGAAAGATGGTCTTACTAGTACAGGATAACCTATCTCATTTGCTATCTTTACAGCTTGTTCAACCTCTACTGCCGTACCGTTTGCAGGTTGTAAAAGTCCTGCTTTTTCAACAAAGCTTGAAAACTTCTCTCTATCTTCAGCTAGATCGATAGTAGCCGCGCTTGTTCCTATAATCTTTGCACCGATATTTGTAAGTGCATTTGCAAGTTTTAAAGGTGTCTGTCCACCAAAGTGCACGATCACACCATCTGGATTCTCTTTTTCAACTACGCTTCTTACATGCTCAAAATCGATTGGTTCAAAATAAAGAATATCAGAAGTATCATAATCTGTTGAAACTGTTTCAGGGTTACAGTTATACATAATAGTTTTGATACCCATCTCGTTTAGTGCAAATGAAGCGTGTACACAACAATAATCAAACTCAATACCTTGACCGATCCTATTTGGTCCACCACCAATGATCATAACTTTTTTATTTTTATTATCAACTTCTCTTACAGGTAGGTTCTTTGTGATATTTGTTGAACTATAAAGGTAAGGTGTAAGTGCTTTAAACTCAGCCGCACAAGTATCAACTTCGTTATACTCCATATCAACATTTAATGCTTTTCTAGCAGAATAAACCTCTTCCTCTTTTTTCCCAACAAGGTTAGCTATCATTTTATCGCTAAATCCGTAAGTTTTAGCCTTTCTCATTAGCTCTTCATCATTTAAGATATCTTGAGACTTGATCTGAACTTCCATATCATGGATCTGTCTAAGCTGGTCAATAAACCAAGGATCTATCTTTGAAAGTTCAAAGATATCTTCGTTTGTTAGACCGTCTCTCATCCCTTGCATTACATAAAGGATTCTTCTATCGTTTGGTCTTCTGATCTCTTTTTTAACCATATCAAGACTTGCTTCAATAGGATCAAAACCTACAAGTCCAGTCTCTAAAGAACAAAGTGCTTTTTGGATAGACTCTTTAAATGTTCTACCTATTGCCATAACCTCACCAACAGATTTCATACCTGTTGTAAGTGTTGAATCTGCTTTAGGGAATTTTTCAAATGTAAATCTAGGAACTTTTGTAACAACATAATCTATAACTGGCTCAAAAGATGCAGTGGTTCCAGTAATATCATTTTCGATCTCATCAAGAGTAAATCCAACTGCAAGTAGTGTTGCAACCTTTGCAATAGGATAACCAGTAGCTTTTGAAGCAAGAGCAGATGATCTTGAAACCCTTGGGTTCATCTCAATTACGATCATTCTTCCCGTTTTAGGATCGATTGAAAACTGTACATTTGATCCACCCGTATCAACACCAATCTCTCTAAGAATAGCAAAAGATGCATTTCTCATATTTTGATACTCTTTGTCTGTCAATGTAAGTGCAGGTGCTACGGTAATACTATCTCCCGTATGTACACCCATTGGATCAAAGTTTTCAATAGAACATACGATGATACAGTTATCTTTTCTATCTCTGATAACCTCCATCTCGTACTCTTTCCAACCAAGCATAGATTCCATTATCTCTATCTCATTAATTGGACTCGCTTCTATACCCTCTGCAGCTAGTTTTTTAAACTCATCCATATTATAAGCAACACCGCTTCCGCCGCCTGCTAATGTAAATGAAGCCCTGCTGATTACAGGGAAGCCTATCTCTTTTACAACCTTGATAGCTTCATCAACAGAATAAGCATTTGCACTTTTAGGTAAGTCCATACCTATTTTTATCATCGCTTCATTGAAAAGGTGTCTATCTTCACCTTTTTTTATCGCTTCAGGCTTTGCACCTAAAAACTCTACACCCTCTAACATACCTTTATCATACATAGATGTAGCTACGTTTAGTGCTGTTTGTCCACCCATTGTCGGAAGTATTGCATCTATTTTCTCTTTTTCGATAATCTTCGCAACCATATCTTCTGTGATAGGTTCAATATAAGTTTTATCGGCAAATTCCGGATCGGTCATGATCGTAGCAGGGTTTGAATTGATTAAAACAACTCTATATCCAAGCTCTTTTAATGTTTTAGTAGCTTGAGTACCACTATAATCAAACTCACATGCTTGACCAATAACTATCGGTCCGGAACCTATAAGTAAAATAGACTTTATATCTTCTCTTTTTGGCATTATATGCGTCCTTTATATCTATCAAAAATTTTGATATATTATCTAAATTTCACTTATATTTTTGTAAAGCTTTAATATCTCCTCCGTAGTTAAACTATGTTTATCGTTTTGTTTTAAATCTATACTATTATCTTTATCAAGAACTTTACTCTTGATATCCTTTTTAGATAGATTTTTATTGTTTTCATCTTTTAAAAAGGTATTGAAGTTGTTGCTGTTTTGTATATCTACATAACTACTCATAAAAACCTCCTTATTAAAGTTTATATAAGTAATTATATAGCTTTTATCTATATGAATATAAAAATATTACATTTTGTAATATTTTCTAAGCTTAATTTAATTTTAAATGTAGATCTGCTCAAACATCTTTACGATATGAACCTTATCCTCAAGCAGTGTTTTTATCTCTTTTTTTAGTTTTTTTGACTTATCTTTATCGCCGTGTATCAAATATACATTGTAAAGCTCTTTGATATCGCTTATCCAAGATAATAGTTCACTTTGATCAGCGTGAGCCGAGAAACCGTCTATTCTAGCTACATCAGCTTTGATCTTTGTCATATGACCTAAGATATCGATCTCTTTTTTCTCTTCAAGTAAAGCACGCCCTAGTGTTCCTTTTACCTGATACCCTACAAATAAAACTAGATCTTTTTTATTCTCAAGGTGTCTTACAAGGTGGTATTTTACCCTTCCACCCTCAGCCATACCGCTTCCTGCGATAATGATCTTAGGTCCTTTTTTAGTATTTATCTGTAAAGATGCTTCTTTTGTAGAGGTTGAGATAAGCTCTTCAAACTCAAAAGGGTTCTCGCCGCTTTGAAACACTTTTTTTATCTTCTCATTAAATAGTTGTGGAAACTCACTAAAAACCTTTGTAACATTTATAGCTAAAGGTGCGTCAAGATAAACGGGAACACCTTTTAGTTTCCCTTTTAAGCTTAATGATCTAAGTATAAAAAGTATCTCTTGTGTTCGCTCTAATGCAAAAGAAGGCAACACGACACTTCCACCCCTTTTTAGTGTTGCAAGCACTCTTTTTTTAAACTCTTTTACACTGATATTGATCTCTTGATGGTTTGAATCACCGTAAGTGGATTCTAAAAATACATAGTTCGCCCTGCTCCACTTTTGGATAGGCTTGGTAATAAGTCTTTTTGTTGAACCGATATCCCCTGAGAAGATCACGCTTTTTTTGATATTTTTTTCAGTAAATTTGATCTTAACGCTAGCAGAGCCTAAAATATGACCTGCTGGTTTAAACGATAGTTTTATCTTTGGAGTTAACTTCAATGTTTTATTAAAATCAACAAATGTAAATTTTTTTGAAAAAACAGGAGGGATATCTTTTGTAGTATAAAGCCTCTCTTTTTCCTGCTCTAAAATAGCTGCAGAGTTTTGAAGCATAAGGGTCATCAAACGATATGTTGCTTTTGTAGTGATGATCTCACCGTTAAACCCTGCTTTTACTAAAAGTGGTATTCTTCCTATATGATCTAGATGTGAGTGTGTAATAATAAGATAGTTTATATCTTTAGGATCGAACCTAAAATCATCAAAGTTCATCTCCTCTTCACGACCTTGGAACATTCCGCAGTCTATAAGTATTTTAATTTTTCCTATCTTTAAATAGTGACATGAACCAGTTACTTCACCGGCACCGCCGTGAGACATATAATAAGCCATTAATTATTTTCCTTTATTAGATTTATTGGACATATCCGAAAATAGTATCCCAAGCCATTTGGTATGCTCTGCAGAATCAAATGCTATTTTTAGGGTCATTGTAAGTGGAACTGCTAAGAACATCCCCGTGATCCCTAGAACCCAGCCCCAAAATATCAATGAGAAGAATATAAGCATAGGCGAAAGTCCAAGTCCGTGACCCATTAGTTTAGGCTCTAAAATATTACTAACAGTTACGTTTGTTATAAGATAAAGAACCGCAAGCCATATAGTTGAGGCTGCATCTAAAAATATCAAAGATAGTATAAGTGCAGGAACTGACGCTACAAATGATCCGATTACCGGTATAAAGTTTAGTAAAAATGCTAACACACCCCAAAGTATAGGATACTGTATATCAAATGCTAAAAGTATAAGTGTGATTACAAGACCCGTTAAAAAACTGGTAAATGTTTTGATCAAAAAATATTTTTGGATATTTGAGCTAAATAGTCTAAAACTATGAAGTTTCGTTTTATCGTTTCTAAATATGATATTTAGTTTCTTTTGAAAAGATTTAGACTCTGCAAGTATAAATGCTACACCTATTATCAGCAAAAAGAACTTAGAAAAGAAGGTACTAAGCCCACCGATAAAAGAAGCGCTAAAGTTCACAAAAGGTTTAAGCTCAAGACTTTGTATTATTTGATCTTTATCTATTGTTTGACCTAAAAGAGTATTGTTACCGTTTAAAATATTTGTGATAAACCCTCTTAATTTATCCTCGTATTGAATAATATTATGGGAAAGATCTTTTAATGAATAACTTACTATATAAGTAAAAAGACCAAAAACAAATACAACTATTAAAAGTATTACCATATAGCCCAAGAATTTAGGCAGCCCTTTAGATGAAAAAAACGTTAAAACTGCACTAAAGATCGAAGATATAAAAATAGCTAAAAATAGCAGCATAAAGATATCACTTGCGGCTTTAAGCCCTGATATTACTATAACTATCGCCGAGAGGTAAAAAAGTAAAAACTTTATACTATTATCTTTTAATAAATCCATTATAACACCATATATTGTATCGCTTCATCTTTTGAATCAAATCTTTGTGCTTCAATTGTATGCTCTTCAAAATTTATACTATAAACTTGATTTAGCTCTGCTTTAGTATAGGTTAAAATTAACCTTGCTGCTAATTCTCTATCCGAAACACTTGCATCTTTGCTAAAAAGCGATAATGGACCTTTTAGTCCCTCAAGTTTTACTTGTATCATCTTTTTGCTATGTGTGTTTTGAAGATACTCATTATCCTCTTTATTTCTACCTATAATAAGTTTTGCACCATCAGGCAGTCTTAAATGGCGTCCCGCTTTTAAAGTATTGATATCATCAACCTCAAGCTTTTCATATTGAACAAAATCTTTTAGTTTTTGTGAAAAAGCAGGTTCAGTTAAAAGGCATCCTCCTGCAGGTTCATCATAATCTTTTAATCCTATCTCTTGCGCCATTGCAAGCTGAATCTTCCTTCCTCTTCCTTCTATATCTAAAAGCTTTTCTCTATCTAACCAACCTTCTCTCTCTGGTTTTGAAGGGCTTAGATGTTTTGCACATAAAGGTCTTACTATTAAGTCATCATATCCCGAACTTAGACCTTGAACCTGAGCAAGTGCCTCTTTTCTTTGGCTCATTGGACGCTGCCCCATAACCTCGCCGCTTATCATAAAATCAGCATTATATTTTTTTAAAAGTTCGCCTGTATGTCTAAACATAAAACCGTGGCAATCTATACATGGATTAAAATTTTTACCGTAACCATACTTTGGATCAAGCAAAACCTCTTTTAAATAATCATCTCTAAGATCTAGTATCTCTAGATTTGCGCCAACTTGATCACACATATATTTTAAATGTTCAGTTCTATCGTGTGTACCGCCAAACCCTATATTTACGTGTATTGCCGTAACCTCTATACCTTGGTCGATAATAAGCTTCATAGCCAATACCGAGTCTAAGCCGCCGCTAAAAAGTGCCAATGCTCTCAATTATATATCCTATAGTTTGTAAATTATTGAAAATTAATTGTAGCATAATTACACTTTTAGGATTGATAATATATAATAGCCACACTAACAATTAAAAATAATTGAACTTTTATAAAGGAAGCCTATGGATCCTCAAAACTTATCAACACTATCTATTCTCTATGTAGAGGATGAAATAGATCTAAGAGATACGACTAGCGATTCATTAAAAAGCTTTGTTAAAGAGATAGTGGTAGCAGCCGACGGTAAAGAGGGGCTGGAGTTATTTAAAAACAGTAATTTCGATCTTGTGATCACAGATATCAATATGCCTAAAATGAACGGTAACGATATGATGAAAGAGATCAGACAAATAAACCCAAACGTACCTATTATAGTAACTACGGCTCATAATGACGAAAATGAGATCAATGCTATGAAAGAAGCTGGTATGAACAGTTATATTATGAAACCTATCGATCTAACGGAGTTGGTAAAAGAGATCTTAGCAATATTTCCTTAACATAAAAAAATAACATTAGAACAATCAAAACAAACAAGGATATTTAAAGTATGGTACAAATCGTAAATCTAAAAAAAGCATTTGGTCCAAGAGTGCTATTTTCAGATATAAATTTAAAATTAGATGCAGGTAAAAGATACGGTCTAATTGGTGCGAACGGTGCAGGTAAAACAACATTTTTAAAAATGTTAAGCGGCGAAGAGGATATAACCGAGGGAGAGGTTCAGATCTCGGGCGGTAAAAAAGTTGGAGTACTTAGCCAAAACCAGTTTGCATATGAAGAGTTTACTATCTTTGATACTGTTCTTTACGGAAATAAAAGATTATACAACGCTATAAAAGAGAAAGAGAAACTTTACCTAGAAGAGTACACAGATGAGATCGGTGAGCGTCTAGGTGAGCTAGAGATGATATGTGTTGAAGAGGATCCAACTTATGAATATGATGTAAAGATCACTAAGATACTTGAATCTCTTGGATTTCCTGAATCTGAACATCAAGAACTAATGAGTACTATAACGGGCGGCGATAAATTTAAAGTGCTTCTAGCTCAAGTTCTTTACCCAAAACCTGATATCTTATTTCTAGATGAACCAACAAACAACCTTGATATCGATACTATCGGCTGGCTAGAGAATCAGCTTCAACACCACGAGGGTACAATGGTAGTTATCTCTCACGATAGACACTTCTTAAATGCCGTTTGTACACATATCTTAGATGTTGACTTTAAAAAGATCAGAGAGTTTACAGGTAACTATGATGATTGGTATATCGCTTCAACACTTGTAGCAAAACAAAACCAAGCAGATCATGATAAAAAACAAAAAGAGAAAGCTCAGCTTGAAGACTTTATTAGAAGATTTAGTGCAAATGCTTCAAAAGCAAAACAAGCAACTTCAAGACAAAAACAACTTGAAAAACTTGATATCCAAGCTATCGAAGTAAGTAGTAGACGTGACCCTTCTATTATCTTTAAACAAAAAAGGGAAGTTGGTAAAGAGATCCTTGATGTTAGAAACATCAAAAAATCATATGACGGCGAAGTTGTACTAAACGATATAAGTTTTATCCTTGATAAAGGTGATAAGATAGCTCTTATCGGGCCAAACGGTATAGGTAAAACAACTTTATGTGAAATACTAGCAGAAAACTTAAAACCAGACTCTGGAGAGGTTTTTTGGGGAGCAACGGTTCAATACGGTTATTTCCCTCAAAACACAACAGATGTTATCAAAGGTGATATTACACTTTACGATTGGTTAAGAGATTTTGATAGAGACGCAGATATATCTGAGATTAGAAACTGTCTTGGTCGTATGCTTTTTAATGGTGAAGATCAAGAAAAATCAGTAGTAAACTGTTCAGGTGGGGAAAAGCATAGAATGATGCTTAGTAAGATCATGCTTGAACAACCAAATTTCTTAGTTCTAGATGAACCAACAAACCACCTTGATCTTGAAGCTATTATCGCTCTTGGTGAAGCGCTTCACGAATATGACGGAAGTGTAATCTGTGTATCTCATGACCGTGAGCTATTAGATGCTTATGCTAATAGAATTATAGAGATACAGCCTGATGGCACCATCATAGACTTCAAAGGTACATATGAAGAGTACCTTGAGTCTAAAGGAAATGAACAATAACCCCGTAGAGGTACTCAAAACAAAAAGCGAGTGGCTTTATCTGCTGCTCGCTTCACTCTCAATATTTTTAATAAACCTAAGCTTTCTTTTTTACCAATACCACAACTTTAAAACAGAAGAGATATACCAAGTACAAGGGTATATACAAAATGTCTATCCAAAAGAGCAATATAATGTTATAAAGATCAAAACTGATGATTTTGAGTTTTTCACATCTATAGATAAAAATATGAAAGTTGAAAAACTAGAGAGAGTTGAAGCAGATATTTTAACTATTAAAGTCGATTTTATCACTTATTTAAAAGGTTTTTATACTAAAAGTATCAATCTAAATATCAATAAAAGCCAAAAACACACAAAACATCAGCTTTATGAAAAGATAAATAAGCAGCATATAAACGAACAGATCTCACAAATCTATGCTGCTTTGTTTCTTGCCATTCCCGTACAGCCTTTTTTAAGAGATATATTTAGCAGCTACGCAGTATCCCACCTTGTGGCTATAAGCGGTTTTCATTTAGGTATCATCTCTTTTTTGATATATTGGCTTGCATATATTTTCTATAGACCATTACAAGATAGATTTTTTCCATATAGAAATAGAAGGTTCGATCTTTTGCTTATATCAATTGCAGGGTTATTTTCTTATCTTGTGTATATAGAGTTCGTTGCGTCTTTTTTAAGAGCTTTTGTGATGTTTATAATAGGAGTTTATCTTCTTAGGCACAATATAAAACTGCTATCTTTTCAAACACTTACACTAACTATTATATTTATAATTGCATTTTTTCCAAAACTTTTATTTTCATTATCTCTTTGGTTATCGATTGCAGGGGTATTTTATATATTTTTATTTATCAAATATTTTAAAGATTTAAATAAGATATTTGGATTTATTTTATTTAATATATGGATATTTTTAGCACTAAATCCTATAGTTCATTATATTTTCCCTACAACATCATTTATGCAGCTTTTTTCACCTATATTTACCGTACTATTCACCCTATTTTATCCCATAAGTTTAGCTTTGCACATTATAGGTTACGGGGATCTTTTTGATAGTTTTATCGAGTTGTGGTTGAGTAAAGAGATCTATACAAAAGAGCTATTTACAAGCCCTTTTGCATTTGTATCATATCTAGTGATATCTTTTCTTAGTATATTTTCTAAAAAAGCGTTTTGGGTACTAAACTTCGCTTTGTGTACATTTAATATTTATATTTTTACTCAGCTTTAGTCCCATATTTAAAAGCTCTTGCTTTATCGTATATTTTTGAGAGTTTACATAATCGATAGTTACAAAATCAAATTTCCCCTCATTGTAAACAACCACAAGACCGCCTGTACTATCTTCACATAAAAGTTTTCTCATTGCATAAGTTACAAACTCTACTGCCATAAGTCTATCGTAAACGGTTGGGTTTCCACCCCTTTGAATATGTCCTAAGATTGTAGCTCTGGTCTCAATACCAACTTCATGTTCAAGCCACTCAACGGTTTTAGCAGTCATCTTAGTACCCTCGGCTACTACACTTACGACATATCTTCTACCCTTACTTATCTCATCTTTTAGCTTCTTTGCCATTGAATCAAGATCATACTCTATCTCAGGTATCAAACACACCTCTGCGCCTGAGGTTAAAGCAGAAACTAATGCAAGATAACCGCAATCTCTACCCATGGTCTCAATTACACACCCTCTTCTAAAAGATGAAGATGTATCACGAACAGAGTCTATTGCACCTCTAATAATATTTAACGCTGTATCTACACCTAAACAATACTCAGTACCAAATATATCATTATCTATGGTTGAGGGAACACCAACAAAACTTACTCCAAAATCTTTATAGAACTGGTTTAAAGCTCTAAATGAACCGTCACCACCTAAGATAACTATTTTATTGATACCGTACTTTTGAAGGTTATCGTATGCTTGTTTTCTATACTCAAACTCAAAAAATCTTTTTGATCTGGATGAACCAAGCTTTGTACCACCCTCATGCATGATCCCTGCAACATCATCATGAACGGCAGCTTTTATTCTACCATCTATTAAACCCTCTAAACCGTCATAGATAAGATAAGGCTGTACACCATAGTCGTAACATTGATCAACAAAAACCTTAATAGCAGGATTCATTCCTGCACAGTCCCCTCCAGAGGTCATTATAGCTATCGACATATTATAATCCGAATTTTTTAGATAAGATTATCTTACCAAGCTCAACACCTGGTTGGTCATAAGTATTGATATTTAGCATTACACCCACAAGTGAAGTAAGTATCTCATAGTACATTATAAGCTCACCACAGGTTTTCTCATCTAGAGTTGTTAAAGTGATCTTATCGGCAGGAACATCTACATCCTTAACACTTTGCATAGTTGCATCACATTGTGCATTGATAAGCTCTTCAAATTTTTTACCATTTATAAAATCTGTTTTTTCTATATTTTTCAAGCTTACGTTTGGTATCACTAGATCGTTTTCAAAGTTCTCTACATTTAAAAAAGTAACCGTTTTATCTCTTGGGCCTTCGATAATAAGTTGTAAAAATGAGTGTTGATCAACAGAACCCACTATCCCGATAGGAGTAAGACCAACATTTTTTCCATCTTTATCTATTTTACCAAGTGATTCTCCCCAAAGCTGAACATACCATTTAGTAAAATCCTCTAAAGCGTTTGAGTATGCAAAAACTACGTTTATAGAGTTTTTATCCCAATCTTTAAAAAGCTGATACGCTTTTTGTAAAAGATGCTCCTCGTTTTTAGCAAAGAAACTATCAACCAAACTACCTGCTCCACTTAGTAAGCCATCTACATCATACCCTGCTAGATACAAAGGGATGATACCCACAGAGCTTAGAACAGAAAATCTACCACCAACATTTAGTGGAAGGTTAAACTCTTTTATACCGTACTCATCTGCAAACTTTGAAAGTGATGAGCCGTTATCTGTGATCGCAATCAATCTTTTTGTATCATCACTATTTAGATCTATATTAAAGTGATCTATTGCCGTTTTAAAGATAGAAGTTGTCTCGATAGTTCCGCCTGATTTTGAGATCACTATAAATAGCGTATCCTCTTTATTAAGCTTATTTAGTGTTTTTGTAATATCAATAGGATCAGAGTTTTCAAAAAAGTATAGGTTTTTCCCGCTCTTATTTTTATGGTTAAGCATACTATCAACAGCCTTAGCACCTAAAGATGAACCACCTATACCTATAACCACGATATTTTTAGCCTCTTTTAAAAAACTATTCTGCTTTTCATACTCTTTTAATTTTGCAATAATATCTTGTGATGTTTGAGGAAGTTTATAATAACCAATTCTATCACTATCACACTCCTCTTTTACCGCTTCAAAAGCTTTTTCACATAGATCCTTATCGTAACCTTGGGTATAAAAAACACTATCTTTTTCAAACTTTAACATAAAGAGACTCTCCTAATTTTTATATTATTTAATTTAATAGCTATATTTTACCATTTTAAAATTACAACTAAGTAACGCGGTAGTTTAAAATTTAAACACTTTATAAGCTTTAATTATTTATAATAGTAATAATTTATTACCAAAAGGAGTAATTATGACAGTTAGAATGATAACTAAAAAAGAGTTTCCTGAAGTAAAAGAACTTAAAAAAAAGTTCGACATTTTTAGTGCTATTGATGTTAAGAACTCTGAAAATATTGAAGCTGTAGAGTTTTTCAATAAAGATGGTGTTTTTAGAGGTTTCGGAAAAAACACAAAAAAAGCATTTAAAAACGCAAAGCAAACTCTTAAATCATACTATAAAAAATAAGACTTTAATCTCTTTTATACTATCATAAAAGACTAACTAATCTTATATAAGGTATAAAATGATTGAAGTTTTTAACGCTATTTCAAATATCGCTGAACATATCGAGAGCGATGTATTCCAAAGTTGTACAGATTTCTTGGACTTAAATAAATCGGATGAACTTATCCATGCTGATGTATATGGTCACTGTAGAAGTATCATAAGAGATGAATTTGAAAAAGTTAAAAGTATAAAAGGTGTTATCGGAAGATATACAAAACAACTAACAACTATGCATGAGAACGGAAAATACTTAGTTACTTATGCTGCAATCGATAACGTAGATCTACTAGACGTGGATTTCTCTCTAGGTTCAATATTCGGTATATATGAAAACGAGTTTGGACCTGAGAACTTAAAAGCTGCTATCTATATAACTTACGGACCAACTTTCCAACTTGTATTTGCTTCAAAAAGCGAAGGTGTAAAATTCTTTGCCCATAAAGGTGACGAGTTTGTTCAACAAGAGTCTTTTACTCTAAACGAGCAAGGTAAGATAAACTCAACAGCAGGTATCCAAAGAGAATGGAGCAAAGAGCATAAAGCTTTAATGGAATCTTTCTTTAACGATGGGTATAGACTAAGATTTAGTGACTCTTTATCACTAGATACCCACCAGATACTATTTAAAAAAGGTGGAATCTATTCATCTCCTGCAACCGCATCTTTTCCAAACGGTCAACTTGACGTATTATTTGAAGCTTATCCTATCTCATTTATTATTGAGCTTGCGGGCGGAGCTGCTATCAACGGTAAAGATAGAGTGCTGGATATTCCGTTTAAAGAGTTAGCGCAAAAAACACCTATCTATTTTGGATCAAAAAAAGAGATAGAGCGTGTAAAAGAGTATCTTAACTAGTTACTAAAGCGTTACTAACGTATATTACAATAGTTTTAACTTCAAAAGGTATAATACTACCGTAGATAAAAGGAAAACTATGAAAATAAACTCATTATATATTGCACCTCTTCAAAAAGATACGGGGAGTTTGCTTTTAAGCATAGGGATTATGAACACCTTAAAGGCAAACTTTTCAAAAGTAGCTTTTTTCAAGCCTATTATTAAAACAGCAGATGACCATAATATCAACTTTATTTTAGAGTATTTCAATCTAGAACAAAAATATGAGCAAAGCTACGGCTTTACCATAGATGAAGTTGAAAAACTGCTAAGTGAGAACAACTCCCATGAACTTTTTGAGATACTAATATCAAAATTCCAAAAGCTTTCTAAAAAATACGATTTTATCTTAATGGAGGGTTTAAGCAGTGATGATATCGCTTATTTAAGTGAGAACGATATAAACCTAAGTATATGTAAAAATCTAAATACATCTATAATACCTATTCTAAGCGGTGAAAATAAAGATGAATCGTTTATCTTAGAGCATATAAAAATTGAAGAGAACAATATAAAAAAAGAGTCTATAGACCATTTTGCAACTATAGTAAATAAAGTTGATACTAAAGTGATAAAAGCTTTAAAGAAAAAAGATAAAAGTGATGACAATAGATACTACCTGCCATATATAAAAGAGCTTAGTATGCCAACAATGTATGAGGTAAAAAAAGCTCTAGATTCTGAAATACTTTTCGGTGATAAAAAACATCTAAACCAAAATATAGAAGCTACTAAAATTGCTTCAATGGGTTTTGATAACTTTATAAAACATATAAAGAACCAAACCTTAATAGTGGTCTCAGGTGATAGAACAGATATACTTTTAGGATCACTTGCAGCGATCCAATCAAAGACCACACCCCATATAGCAGGTATCATTCTAACAGGTGATCTAAAACCTAAAAAACCTATCGCAAATCTTATTAACGGTTTTAAAGACCTTGGTATAGCAGTACTTAGTTCAAAGTACGACACATACGAAACATCGGTTATCGTTTCAAATATAAAACCTACCATATCACCTAAAAGTTGTGCAAAAGTGGCTATTATGCTTGGTCAGTTTGAAAAGTATATAGATAAAAATAAGATCACGGAGAAATTAAATATCCAAAAAAGTGATATTATTACACCTATTATGTTCGAATATAATCTATTTGAAAAAGCAAAAGAGAAAAAAAGACATATCGTACTTCCAGAGAGTGAAGATGATAGGATATTAAGAGCAAGTGAGATACTGCTTCATAGGGAAGTGGTAGATATTACACTGCTTGGAAATAAAGATGAGATACTTCATAGAGCTTCCCTTTTAGGTCTAAATCTAGAAAATGCAAATATAATCGACCCTTTAAATGAAGAGAGTATGTTAGAAGATTTTGCAAATACATATTATGAGCTTAGAAAACATAAAAGAAAACTGATCTTAAACGAAGCAAAAGATCTAATGATGACCGATAAGAACTATTTTGGAACTATGATGGTTCATAAAGGTCTAGCTGATGGTATGGTAAGCGGGGCAGTTGGAACCACTGCGAATACTGTATTACCACCTTTACAGATCATTAAAACACAAAAGAATATAGATATCGTTTCTAGTATATTTTTTATGTGCTTAGATACAAAGGTTTTAGTATACGGCGATTGTGCAATAAACCAATCACCAAATGCACAGCAGCTTGCTCAAATAGCTCTTAGCTCTGCAATGAGTGCAAAAGCTTTTGGTATTGAGCCAAAAATTGCAATGCTTTCATACTCAACGGGAACTTCGGGAAGCGGTGCAGATGTTGATCTAGTGATCGAAGCAACAAATATAGTAAAACAAAAAGATCCTTCACTATTGGTTGAGGGACCTATTCAATATGACGCAGCTATTGAAAAATCAGTTGCAAATAAAAAGCTTCCAGGAAGTAAAGTTGCAGGTGAAGCTACAGTATTTATCTTTCCTGATCTAAATACTGGTAACAACACCTATAAAGCTGTGCAAAGAAGCAGCGGCGCAATTGCAATAGGTCCAGTTCTTCAAGGGCTAAATAAACCTGTAAACGATCTAAGTAGAGGATGTTTAGTAAGCGATATAGTAAATACGGTTGCAATAACTGCTATACAAGTAGAGGAAAATTAAAAAAGGATTATCAAAATGCAGCATCTGATTGGTCAAAACTGGCATAGTATAGATACCGATGAGATAATAAAAGTATTTGAAAGCGATAAAGATGAGGGGCTTGGTCCTTTAAGTATAAAACATCGCGAAGAGTTTTTCGGTAAAAACGTTCTAAAAGAGAAAAAACCAGAAAGTAAACTTAAAAAATTTTTTATGCAGTTTCATAGTGCATTGATATATATACTTCTTAGTGCTTCTTTGATAACCGCTTTGCTACAAGAGTGGGTAGATAGCGGTGTTATCTTTGCCGTAGTTATTATAAACGTGATCGTAGGATATATACAAGAGGTAAAAGCTCAAGAGGCTATAGAGTCTCTTAAAAATATGATGATAACAGAAGCGGTTGTTATAAGAGACGGTGAAAAAACAACTATCTCTTCCGTTGATCTAGTCCCAGGAGATATAATTCTACTTGAAAGCGGTTCAAAAGTTCCCGCTGATATAAGACTAATTAAACAAAACGATCTAAAAGCGGATGAATCTATGCTTACAGGAGAGTCTCTTCCTGTTTCAAAAACTCTAGATCTATTGGCACAAGATACCACACTTAACGATAGAAAAAATATGTGTTATTCAGGAACTTATATAACTTACGGTCGTGCAAAAGGTTTAGTTGTTGCAACTGCAAACAATACGGAGATAGGAAAGATAGCAAACCTTTTAGAAGAAACAACTGCTATGGAAACCCCTCTTACTAAAAAGATATCATCTTTTAGCAAGATACTGCTTTATATCATACTTGCTCTTGCAGGCTTTACATTTTTAGTTGGTGTTCTTAGAGATAATAGTGCGGTAGATATGTTTATGGCTTCCGTTGCCTTAGCAGTAGGGGCAATTCCAGAAGGGCTTCCTGCGGCAGTTACTATAACACTAGCTATTGGTGTAAGCACTATGGCAAAGAAAAACTCAATTGTAAGAAAACTTCCTGCCGTTGAAACATTAGGAAGCGTTACAACAATATGTTCAGATAAAACAGGTACATTAACACAAAATATGATGAGCGTTACAGATATATATTGTAACGGTAAGAAATATGAGATAAGCGGGAGCGGATATAAACCTGAGGGCGAGTTTTTTATAGATGATCAAAAGATTGAGAGCTTTGAAGATAATCTAAAAGAGCTGCTTATAGGCGGATATCTATGTAATGAGTCACATATAAAAGAGAATAACGGAGAGTACAAAATAAGCGGCGATCCCACAGAGGGAGCTTTACTTGTTAGTGCATTAAAAAGCGGAATCGATAAAGAGTTTATAAAAAAAGAGTATATCCCTTTAGATATACTCCCTTTTGAATCAGATAGACAATATATGGCAACACTTCATAAAAGAGGTGATGACAATATCATATATCTAAAAGGCTCAATTGAGCGTACCCTTGAGATATGCTCTTATGAGATAATAGATTCAAACCTAAATCCGATCGAAAAAGAGAAAATAACAAAGATAGCAGAAGAGTATGCAAAAGATGGTTTAAGGGTTCTTGCTATTGCAAAAAAATTCATAGATAACGATAAGATAGAGGATGGCTCCCTAAAAAGCGGTTTTATCTTTTTGGGGCTTCAAGCTATGATGGACCCACCACGCCCCGAAGCTATACAAGCTGTAAAAGAGTGTAAAAATGCAGGTATCAATATTATAATGATCACGGGGGACCACGCTCTTACTGCTTTCTCGATCGCAAAAAAGATGTCTATTATAGATAGTGATAAAAAATATGAAGACTCAGTGCTTATAGGAAGCGATCTATTTAAACTAAAAGATAGTGAACTTATAAAAAAGGTTCAAACAACAAATGTTTTTGCAAGGGTTGAGCCTGAACAAAAACTTCGTATAGTAGACGCACTTCAAGCAAAGGGCGAGGTTGTAGCAATGACGGGTGATGGTGTAAATGACGCACCTGCATTAAAGCAAGCAGATATCGGTGTAGCAATGGGTAAAGGTGGAACCGAAGTAGCCAAAGAAGCAGCAGATATGATCCTAAGCGATGATAACTTTAGCTCAATCGCAGCTGCAGTTAAAGAGGGTCGTAACGTATTTGATAACTTGATCAAATTTATCACATGGACCTTACCTACAAATCTAGGGGAGGGGCTTGTGATCTTATTTGCCATAATGCTTGGAATCACACTCCCAATACTACCAGTGCAGATACTTTGGATAAATATGTCCACGGCGATACTTTTAGGTCTTATGCTTGTTTTTGAGCCAAATGAAGAGAATATAATGAGCAGACCTCCAAGAAAACCCGACCAAGCTATCTTAACAAAAACTCTTGTGATACAGATGCTTGTGGTTGGTTTTTATATGTTGTTGGTCTCATATTTTATGTTTAACCATTATCTCTCTATCGGTTATAGTGAAGAGTATGCAAGAACAGTTGCAGTTAACCTCTTTGTTTTTGTGGAGCTTTTTTATCTATTTAACTGTAAAGAGCTTCAAAAAACTATTTTTAAAACAAAATTCTTTAATAACCCTAGACTTCTTTATGGTGTTGCATTAATGAGTTTAGCACAGATACTTTTTACACATAGTGAGTTTATGAACCTTATGTTCAAAAGTGAGCCTTTAGAGCTATTTACTTGGTTTAAGATTATAGTGATCTCATTTGGAGTTATCTTTATAGTTGAGCTAAAAAATGTAATTGAAAAAAAGTTAACTAAAACTACTCTATAACCCTTTTGATAAAAGGGCTTAGGGTTGTTGTGATCTCATATGTGATGGTTGAGTGAACCTGTGCAAGCTCTTTTACATCATTAAAGACGCAAACCATATCATCATCACCCTCAACAGAAAAGCTATCCATAGAGATTCTGCCTAAAATATCCCTGCCGTCTGCGATCTTTGATTTTTTCTTTTCCCCAAGTCTTAATAAACCGTTCCCGTAACCCATATCATAGTTTGATACTTTCATATCCTTAGAAGCTATAAAAGCCTCACTTCCATAACCGATATGATCACCTGCTTGTACGTACTTTGTTGATATCTTATCTGCATATAAAGACATTACTGGTTTTAAGTACTTATCCTCTTTTGTATCAAGGTAGCCGTATGAGCCTATACCGATACGAGCAAGATCGTATTTTTTCATATCTACCTTATGAACCCCTGCACTATTTGCGCAGTGTATCCTAAAAGGTTTATCTGCGTATTGTTTTATAATATCAACCTGCTCTAAGAACTTTTTCTCTTGCTTTGCAGTGATATCATTCTCCTCATCGGAACAACAAAAGTGTGTAAATGCTCCATTTAGGATAAGGGCTTTATCGTTTATTATATTTATCGCTTCTTCTATCTCATCATCTACAAGACCGTTTCTATTCATACCGCTATCAAGCTTTAGTTCAACCTTAGAGCCCTTTGGTATCTGTTTTAACTGAGATAGAGAGTTTACCGATACTATTACAGCTAGATCAAGTTTTTTAGGCGTATCGTAAAGTACAAGTACACTCTCAAAACCATACTCTTTGATCAGATCAGCTTCATACATATTTCTAACAAACACATGTTTTATACCGTATTCACTGCACATCTTTGCAACTTGCAAAGTACCGTGTCCATAAGCATTATCTTTAAGAGCGATTGCAACTTTATCTTTAGTGCAGATACCACTAAAATAGTCTAGATTATGAAAGAAATTGTTTTTATCTAATGAAATATATCCCAAAATATGACCTTTATTAATGGTGGAATTTTATCATAACTATTATTCCAATTAGTTGACACATACAAAAGGATAAAGATTATTGTTTAATGCTAAAGGTCTAGTTTAATCTATACTTAATCTTCTTTGAATAAAATTTGCTTATACTTCAAAAGGAGGTTTAATGTTAAGAGAATATGTAGGATTATTTAATAAACATAGAGAAAGTGTTGAAAATTTTATAACATCTATAATCAATACAAACTCTTTAGATTGTTCAAATGAAGCAAAGATACACAATGCTTTTAAAAGTCTACACTCTTTAGAGACCTTATATTTTGTAGATGACAACTATATTCAAAAATCTCCAACCTTTTTTGCAAAAGGTAAAGATGATAGCAGGATCGGTGTAAATAAGGAGCAGTATTTTTCAAATATACGCTTTAATGATAAAGATATCTATATGACAAACCCTTATATACACCATAGAAGCGGTAATTCATCTATCACAGTTGTAAAAAGGAAAGATGATAAGTTTATAATATTTGATTTTAATCTACTAAACTTGCTTGAGGAGCTTAAGCTTATACACCATAATAGCAAGTTTGATAAGGTAAACCGTTTTGCTTACGGAATTGCTGGTGGACTTTTATCTATTATATCTATATTTTTACTTGTTTATGGAGGGTATGTTTTTATAAAGATATTTTTTATGGCAGATGAGTTTGACGTAATACACGATGTTTTTAAATCTATAATAGCTATCACCTTGGGTATAGCTATATACGATTTAGCCAAAACCATTATTGCCAATGAAGTGTTGTTTAAAGCAATAGAGCACGACCAAGGGGGACAGTACCATATATTAGGGAAGTTCTTAACATCTATTATTATAGCCTTGTCTATAGAATCTTTAATGGTAGTGTTTAAAATAGCTTTAGATGATTATACATCTTTAGGTTATGCATTCTTTTTGATACTTGGTGTAACCCTAATGATAATCGGACTTGGTATATTTCACTACTTTACAAGAGATAAATGTAGTGTATCTTAAATTTTAAAAGGAGTTAATATGTTAGTATGTGATTGTAACGGTGTTGAATACGAAACTATTTTAGAAGCGGTTAAAAAACACGGTGATGATGTAGATGCGATAATGGATGAGACGGAAGCAGGAACCGTATGTGGTTGTTGTGCCGAAGAGGATGACTGTGATAAAGTTGATCTTCCTTTAAATGCTGCTATTAAAAAGGCTTTAGAGGAGAGTTGATCTTAAAAAACGATCATAAAAAAAGGGTGAAGGTTAAACCTTCACCCTTTTTACTTGTATCTTGTAATTTAATCTAGAAAGATATCTTAATTACTAAACAGCTTCGCTTCCGCTCTCACCTGTTCTAATTCTAACAACATTCTCAACAGCTGTAACAAATATCTTACCATCACCGATCTTACCTGTTTTAGCAGATTCAGTGATCAGTTTGATACAGTTATCAACCTCTTCGTCATTTACGATAAGTTCGATCTTAGTTTTTGCTAAGAAGTCAACTATATACTCAGCCCCTCTGTATAATTCAGAGTGACCTTGTTGTCTACCGTAACCTTTTACATCGCTTACCGTCATACCTGTAATTCCAGCTTCTGTTAAAGCATCTTTTACATCTTCTAGTTTGAAAGGTTTGATTATTGCTTCAATTTTTTTCATCATTCGCTCCTATTACGCTTTTTTGAACTCTGGATAACACTCAAGACCAGTTTCGTGGATATCAAGACCTTCGATCTCTTCCTCTTCACTTACTCTTAGACCCATAACAACGTCTAGTATTTTCCATACGATGAATGAAACGATGAATACAAATGCACCGATAACAACTACACCTTTAAGTTGCGCCATGAATGTCGCAGACTCTGTGAATAGACCAACTGCAAGAGTTCCCCAGATACCAGCTACTAAGTGAACTGAAAGAGCACCAACTGGATCATCAATTCTTAGTTTATCGAAGAAAGGAACAGCGAATACTACGATGATACCACCAACGATACCAACAAAGAACGCATACATCATACCTGCATCAGGAGCAGCAGTAACAGAAACAAGACCAGCTAAAGCACCGTTAAGAACCATAGTAAGATCAACTTTTTTGTAGATAAGTTGAGTTAATAGTGCAGCAGCAACAGCACCAGCAGCAGCAGCCATGTTTGTATTAGCAACAACAGCAGCAACACCGTTGATATCAGCGATTGTACCCATTGCTAGTTGAGATCCACCATTGAATCCGAACCAACCCATCCATAGAATGAATGTACCTAAAGTTGCAAGAGTTAAGTTTGAACCAGGGATCGGTTTAACTTTACCATCAGCAGTATATTTACCTTTTCTAGCACCGATTATTAAAGCACCAGCTAAAGCAGCCCAACCACCAACAGAGTGAACGATCGTAGAACCTGCGAAGTCAGAGAAACCTGCTAGTAAACCACCAAGCTCAGATCCACCCCAAGTCCAGTGACCCTCGATTGGATAAATAAAACCACTAAGTACTACAACAAAGATTAAAAATGGCCAAAGTTTCATTCTTTCAGCAATTGTTCCAGAGATAACAGATGCAGCAGTTGCAACGAACATTACTTGGAAGAAGAAGTCTGAAGCAACAGGATAAGAAGCAGCATCTGCAACTTTTTCAGCTGATTCAGTCATATCCATAATAGATAAACTTCCCATAAATGCACCACCGTCACCATACATTAATTGGTAACCTACAAAATAATACATAATACAACTAATCGCAAATAAAGCAATATTCTTTGTAAGAATAGTTGCATTGTTTTTTGATCTAGTTAAACCAGACTCCAGCATTGCAAATCCTGCTGCCATCCACATAACAAGTACGCCTGAGATAACAAACAAGAAACCGTTTAAGACATAACTAACTTCATTGAAGTTTTCCATCTTTTCTCCTTTGATTTTTTAAACAGTGCAATTATGACACAGAATAAAAATTTTTTTACCAATCTTGTGTATATTTTCTATACAGTATTGTTGATTTATTTTTTTATACTACATAAATAGCGTTTCTTTTATCAACTGTATATAAATTATCAAGCCCCAAAATACCGATGTTATCAAATTGTAAATCTATTAATATAATATTCGTAAAAATCAAATGACACGGATATTTTATGAAACAACTATTTTTTATCTTTTTATTAGCCGTAATTCTAAATGCCAAAGATGTTATCAATATGGCAACTGTACCTTGGAAGAGTTCAGATCAGCTATATAGAACTTATAAGCCTCTTATTGACCTTATAGAGGATAGAACAGGGAAAAAAGTAAACTTTTTAATTAGTAAGAACTATATGGAGCTATCTAAAAGGATACTTGAAAACTATGTTGATATTGCACTATTTGGAGCAAACAGCTATGTAGATGCAAAAGATTTTCTTGGAGATAAGATCATATACCTTGCATCTTGTATGCACCCTAATGATCATTATAATAGTATTATCATCACTCACAAAAGCTCAAATATATATAAAGTATCTGATCTAAAGGGTAAAAACTTCGCTTTTACAGATGTGGGTTCAACATCAGGATATATATATCCAAACTATATGCTTTTTGAAGAGGGGATAAAAGAGCCTAAAAAATATTTCAAAACCGTAGTGATGTTAAAAAAACACAATAGGGTTTATGATGCAATAGCAAAAAGAGCTATAGATGCAGGCGGGACTACCAATACACAATATAAAGAAGCGATACAAAGAAACGGTGATATTTATAGGATAATAAAAAGATCAGACCCTATACCAAACGGCCCGATAGTAGTAAATGCAAATATGGATCCTAAAATGATCAAAAAGCTCAAAGATATTTTAAAAGAAGCAAATAAAAGTGTATATTTTACAAACAACGATTCTGACCTTAAAGGTATTAGTATAAGAAGCGATGGTTTTTACAATATAGTTAGAAAAATAAAAGCTTTCAATAAAGATAAGAACTAATGAAAATATTATATCAGATACTTCCTATCTCTTTACTACCTTTACTAGCCGTACTATCGATAAACTACTATCAATCGGAACATATAAAACAGATACATAAAACAAACACTATAAACTCTTTTATAACGATAGAAAAAAATATAAGTGAGCTTCTAAATAAAAAAACTCGTACTTATAAGCAGTTCTCCCACCTTATAGTAACCTCATCAAATATACAAAATGCTATTAAAACAAGAGATAACAACGTTCTTTACACAACAGCAAAAAAGTATATCGACTCTAAACTTTTTACTAAAATACTATTTATCGATAATAAAGGCTTTGTTATAGCAAGGGGTGAGAACGAATACCTTTTTAACGATAATATTAAAAATACCCTTTTAAAAGATATCTTTAATAAAAAAGAAGAGTTAAGTGCGATAGTGGAGTTTGACGGAAAATACAACCTTATATACTTAAAACCTATATATAGATTTGATGTGGAGTTTGCAGGTTATATTTTAATAGGTGAGACGATCGACAGCAATTTTTTAGAGACACTTAATATCAATAACTATTTTTTAAAATTTGATTTTAAAAACGATAAAACAATAGATAACTTCAACAGCTTATACTCTATCAATAAAGATCAATACGAAAACTATACATTTACACTCAAATATAAACAGTTGACTAAAAGTGATACATCACCTATTATCACAATATATAAAAACTATAAAAACGAGGATAAGCTGTTTGAGAACAATAGTATAAACCTAAGCAACTTTATTATACTTATGTTGTTTATTTTACCTATTATTATATGGTATCTAACAAAAAAGATATTATCCCCTATAAACAACCTAAATAAAACACTTGCAAACTTTATGGACAATAAAATATCTTTAGATAAAACAATTAAACAGCTAAAAAACGTACCAAGCAGCAATATAGAGATTGAACAGATCATAAAATCGGTACTTTCAAGTTTAACAAAGCTTTACAATACACAACATAAACTGATCACGGAAAAAGAGAAAACTCAAAAAGCAGATCAATATAAAAGTGAGTTTATATCAAATATATCTACACAAATAGACCAACCACTTAACACCATATTGACCTTCGGTGATATTCTTCAACAAACAAACCTTGATAAAGAGCAAAAAAACTATCTTAATCCGATAGTGAAGAACTCTTATAAGTTAAAAAATATATTTAGCGACCTTATAGATCTTTCAAATATTGCATACGAGAACCTTAAACTTGATATTGCCCCTATCGATATAGAGATGACATTTGATGATATTGAGAAGTTTTTTAAAGTAGAGATAGAGAATAAAGGGCTTGAGTTTGAGATATATATTGATCCTTTACAAAGCGATCTTTGTTTATATCTAGATAAGGAGAGGTTTAAACAAGTTGTATCTAAGTTTATTGAAAACTCCTTAGAGTATACAAGCTCAGGATATATCAAAATATCTTTTACTATAGATCATCTAGATACCGATAGCTCTGAGCTGGACTTTACGGTAAATATATCAGACAGCGGTAAGGGGATAGATAAAGAGAATAAACTTAGGATACAAAACAGTTTTGAAAACTCCCATATATATTATGATAAAAAGTACGGCTCAATTGGGTTAGACCTTAGTTTGGCAAATAAACTTATAAAGCTAATGAACGGTAATATAATACTATCTAGTGAAGTTGGTAAAGGAACCACCTTTAGCCTATCTTTTAATAAAATACGATTTAATAAAGATAAACCTTGCAGCAACAACGAAACATCAAAAGAGAAAAGATCGATAATCGTAGCAGATACAGATATACAAAACAATGATATCATCAAAGAGTATCTATGTAAAAACTCCCAAGATATAAATATCATACAAACTGACAATGGATACGATACGGTAAAATACTGCTTTAACAGTCAATGTGAGATACCACTTATCATTATAAATGACAATATACGGTCTATGAAGATAAAAGAGCTTCTAGATTATCTAAGATCAAACGATCATACCAAAAATATAAAGCTTCTTATAATCAAAGATGAACTAAGTGTGATAGAGGAAGCTGATCATATCAAAACTATCAACAAACCGATAGATCTAAAAAAACTATCCAAGTCATTGAAAAAGCTCGATATGATCATCAATCCAAACTAAACTATAAGATCACCTCAAGTAAAGCTTTTGCATTTTGTAAGGCTTTACTTCTATGGGAAAACTCTTTTTTAACTTGATGTTCAAGCTCACCAAGAGTATTCTCAAAACCTTGGGGTATAAACATAGGATCATATCCAAAGCCGTTATCCCCTTTTGGAGTATCGCTTATCTCACCATACATCCAACCGTGAACTGTATACACCTTATCATCTTTTACGATAGCTATACAAGCAGTATAGTATGCATCAGTTTTACTTAAAGAGTTTTGTTTTAATGTTTCAACCAGTTTATTAAGGTTCTCACTATCACTAGCGCCCTCACCTGCATACCTTGCACTGTATATTCCAGGCTCTCCGCCAAATGCAGGCACACTTATACCGCTATCATCTGAGATAACCACAAACTCTTCGTTAAAACCTTTTTTCTTTAGCGCTTCATATACTGTTTTTGCTTTTATCACAGCATTTGCTTGAAAAGTATCTCCATCTTCGATGATCTCCATTTTGCCAAGTAGATCACTAAAAGGTATAACCTCAAATCTACCCTCTATCAGCTTTTTAAACTCCTCAATCTTACCTTTGTTTGAAGTAGCCAATATAATTTTTGCCATCATATCCCTTTAATAATAGTTGTAATATAATTTGGCGATTTTAACAAAATATAGGATAATCGATGATTAAAACCGTTCTACCACTTAGTTCAATTATTTCAATGAGGTTTCTTGGTCTTTTCCTAGTTCTTCCTGTAATTTCCGTATATGCTTTAAATATAGAGGGTGGTACTGCAACACTAGCTGGTATAGTCGTCGGTGGATACGCTTTAACACAAATGCTTTTTCAGATCCCTTTTGGTTTAATGAGCGATAAGCTTGGACGTAAAGGTACCATTACAACAGGTCTTTTACTATTTGCTATAGGTTCTATAATCTGTGCTTTAGCAAACGATATCTTAGCTCTAATGCTAGGTAGATTTCTTCAAGGTGCAGGTGCAATCGGTGCAGTTGTAACGGCTATGATAGGTGACCTTGTAACTGAAGATAAACGTACTAAAGCTATGGCTTTAATGGGCGGATCGATCGCAGCCTCTTTTGCACTAGCTATGGTTTTAGGACCTACACTTGGTGCTTGGTTTGGAGTAAAAGCCTTATTTTGGTTAACTGCATTTTTTGCTATCATCTCTATATATATCTTATATAAAATGGTACCCAACCCGCCTGTTATTCACCATACATACCATAAAAAATCAAATGTTTCGGCAATACTGTTTAACCAAAACCTTACAAGGATGAACATAACAAACTTCTTGCAAAAAGGTTTAATGACCTTTGCTTTTATGATCATACCTATAGTTCTAACTAAGACTTTTGGCTGGGAGATAAGCGAGCTTTGGAAAGTTTATATCCCTGCAATGGTTGCAGGTATCTTAGCTATGGGTCCAGCTGCTGTTTTTGCAGAGAAAAAAGGAAAATACAAAGAGGTTCTGATCTTAGGTATTGTTTTCTTCCTTGCTTCATATTTGATCATAGGTGCAAGTGATTCTGCAACACTGTTTATTGTAGGTGTTGTTGTTTTCTTTGCTGGGTTTAATATGCATGAACCTATTATGCAGTCTTTAGCTACTAAATACGCAAAAGTTCATCAAAAAGGTTTAGTGCTTGGTATCTTTAACTCATTTGGATACTTCGGAACTTTTCTTGGCGGTATTGTTGGAGGTATATTTATAGATACTATGGATATTTCACAGATCACAAATATCATAGCTATAGTATGTGTTGTGTGGCTTCTTATTATGATAACCTTACCAAACCCTAAGCATATTAAAACACTTTATCTAAATATGCAAGAGTACAACGAGAACAATTTTGCGCAGCTTTCAAATATGGATGAGATAAATGAATGGTATGTTAACGATACCGAAAAAACATTGATCGTTAAATACAATATCCAAAAAATAGAGGATGAGCAGATCAAGTCTATTTTAAGCAGATAACAAATTAAATTGCAATATAATCAACCTTATTTATAAGGGATTAGTGCAATATGTTTTCTATAAAAAAACTATTTATAATTTTTTTATTTTTAATAGTTTCACAAAACATTATAGATGCAGCAAATTTTATCGATGATAAGACGCTTATTGCCGTCAAAGAGAAATACGGTCCCAAAGGATTAAAAAGAGTCCAGCTTTGGGACAGAATGCTAACCAAAGCAAAATCCAAAAAGATACTATATAAACTAAAATACGTAAACGACTTTTTCAATAAGATACCTTATAGAACAGACAAAAGACACTGGGGTAAAAACGACTACTGGGCTACACCTTTTGAGTTTATGGGTACTGGTGCAGGGGATTGTGAAGATTACTCCATAGCAAAATACTTTACACTTAAAAAACTAGGTGTTCCCGATGAAAAGCTAAGAATTATGTATGTTAAGCTTATTAGAAAAAGAACTCAATATGAAGAATCCCATATGGTATTAACCTATTATGATAAACCAACATCAACACCTATTGTTTTAGATAACGTTAATAAAAAACTACAACTAGCAAGCAAAAGACCCGATCTAAAACCGATCTACAGTTTTAATGCAGGCGGTTTATGGAAAGCACAAAATAAAGGTAAATCATCTAAAAAAGTGGGTGCAAATAACCTAAAATCATGGACAGACCTAATGAATAGGATCTAAGAGGAGAAAAAAATGTCATTATCCAAACAACTATATATAATAATATCATTAATATTTTTTATGATATTTGCTGGAAACTTTATAATCAGTGTTAACAACACCAGAGATTATATCCAAACAGAAGCGGTCACAAAAGCACAAGATACCGCTACATCTTTAGGTATGACCCTAAAACCGTATATGAAGAATAAAAAAGATCCTGAGATCGTATCTATCATTAATGCTATTGCAAATAGGGGTTTTTATAAAGAGCTTAGACTTGAAGATGTTCAATACTCATTTACAGCAGATGAGCTTATTGAAGCTGCACTTTTAGATCTAAATGTAGAGTGGAGCGTAAGTGACGTATCTGTCGATGCAAAGTTTGGTGAGATCATCACAAACGATGATCAAGGTTTAGGTGATCAGTTAGCGGAGCTTGAAGATCTTGAAGCACCACAAAACTCATATAGCGAACCTGAAATCCAAACATATGTATTTATACCTGAGGGTGACTTTAAAGAGGGGCAAGAGCTACTAGTGAAATTTTCTGCGGTGGGTAATGACGAAATAGTAAATACCGTAGCAAATATAAAAATGAAAAAAGTTCTTGTGGATGTAAAAAGAGATGTTAAGTTTGATAGAGTTCCTCAATGGTTTATCGATATGATAGAGATCAATCTTCCTGAAACAAAAAGTGAGATAAGTGACGGATGGAAAGTGGGTGCGGTTATATATGTAAGTGCAAACCCTGGAGATGCTTACGATAAACTATATCTAACTGCAAAGGGTGCTATTATCTATGCGGCTATAGCATTTACTATCGCTATTGCATTACTTGTTCTATTCTTGCAGTTTATTCTAAAACCTTTAAGAGATATAGAAATATTAGCCCAAAACATAGCTAAAGGTAAGTTTGAACAGATCAAAAACTTACCGTGGACTACGGAGATAAAAAACATCACTATCACAATGAACGATATGTCAGCTAAGATCGAGGGTATCATCGCTAAACTTAACAGCAACCTTGAAACTATGACCAAAAAACTCTCCGAAGATGGTCTAACCGGACTTCAAATGAAACAAACATTTGAGACAGATATGAAAAAGATGTTTATCTCAAGTGCAAGCGGTTATATCTTTTCTATCAAGATAGACAACCTTGGTGACTTTGCTCTTCATAATGGCAATAAAGCGGTAGATAACTTTGTAAGATCATTTGCAAATATACTTAAAAATGCAGATGAGATATTTAAAGCTGAGGGTGTAGAGATATCGGCATATAGATTTTTCGGTTCAGAATTTGCAATGATAGCAAAAGGTCTTAACTACGAAAATGCACAGATATTAGCACAAAATCTTCAAAGAAGTTTTGAGCAGCTTGGTGAAGAGGTTGAAAAACCAAATATCTGCCATATTGGTGGAACACCTTTTAACCCTATCGGTACGACTCCTGGTATCTGGGCATCTGCAAATGAAGCTTATGAGCTAGCTAAGCAAGTTGGACCAAACGAAGTATATATTAGAGATGATAACGATCTTGCACACGATATGGAAGAGTGGAGAGATCTTGTTCTTGATATTATCGAGCAAGGTAAGTTCGAAGTTGGATATATCAGTGGTGCATACGGCCTTAAAGGTGAAAATGAAAATATCCTTCTTATGGAAGAAGCATTTACTAGCGCAAAAGATAAAAACGGTGCAGATATACCTATCGGTACTTTTGTTTCGATTGCAGAGAAATACCTAAAAGTTATAGATTTTGATAAAGCTGTTGTTCAAAAGGTTATCAAACATATTGAAACAAACAATATAGAACACTCTATATCTATCAACCTATCTTTGGATTCTATACACGATCATAAATTTACACTATGGCTTATAGAGCTTCTAAAAACACACCAAGATATTGTTAATCAACTTGTATTTAGTATCACTGCATACGGTGCAGCTAAAGATCTTCATAAATTTAAAGAGTTTATAGATATGGTTCACCAAGTTGATGCAAAAATTATTTTAAAAAGATTTGAGTCTAAATTTATACCTTTAGATGAGATCAAAAACTACAACCTTGATTATATAAGACTTGCAAGAGATTATACCAACGGAATAAGCAAAGATGGTACTAAACGTGGTTTCGTTGAGTCTATGCAAGAGCTTGCAGGGCTTCTAAACATTAAAGTTTTCGCAGAAAACGTTAAAGAGGACGAAGACTTTAACGTAGTTAAAGAGATCGAACTTTACGGTGCAAGTAGATAGAAATATCTACTTACACTTTATAAATTCTTATAAAAATTATAAATCCTACTTTCAATATTAGCATATTTTCTTAAGTTTTATATAACTTCTTTTTAGATAAAATCCCCGGTTTTAAAAATTGTATAATTATTAACGGGGGAATATGATTAAAAGATTACAACTAATACTAGTATTATTTGCTTTTTCAACTCATCTTTTTGCATTTGATAACCATCAATTGGCACTTGCAGAAAAGATATATAATATTGGAAAAACATTTCAAACGGTTGACGGAATGACAATTGAAAAAACCTTAACGGCTATAAGCCTAAGGGAGTCTTCACTTGGTAAGTTCGTTCTAGGTGATAAAAAAGAGAACGGTGAGTTCAAACCATTAAAAGAGATGTCTTTAGGACCTTTTCAGATTAGAGTATTTACGGCTAAAGAGATCATTAGACATAATAAACTTGAAGCTTATTATAAATATCTAGAAAACGATACTGCACTGATAAACAAACTTATAACAGATGTTGAGTTTGGTGCAAAGCTATCGGCTCACTATTTTATTAAAAACTATAACGAAGCTGTAAAAAGAGGTATGAGCAGACCTTATTACAGAGCTATATCTAGACACAACGGTGGATGGAACAATAAACCGTATTTCACTGCTTTAATGAAAAACCTAAGAACTATTAGAAAACTCTCTTTTGTTAAAGAGGATCAAACACAAGAGTTGATAGCTAAAAACTAATTTTAGCTATCGATATCGTAACCCATCTCTTTTAGAGAATCCTTATTTTTACTCCAACCTTTTTTTACTGATACAAAAAGTTCCAAGTAACATTTTTTACCGCTTAGTTTTTCTATCTTTTCTCTAGCACTTTTACCTATTCTTTTAATAGCACTAGCACCCTTACCTATTATCATACCTTTTTGGCTAGATTTTTCAACAACTATAGTTGCTTTTACCACATCGATATCAGGTTTTTCTTGAACTCTATCTATCTTTACATCGGTTTCATAAGGTATCTCATCGCTGATATTCTCAAAGATAGCTTCACGTATAAACTCTTTATAGATATCACGGCTAAGCTCAGTTGTTATGATCTCTGTATCAAAAAGAAAAGGTGACTCAGGTAGATATGTGGTTACCAGATCCAGCACTTCCGTATATTTTGTACCTTTTTTAATAGATATCGGCATGATAGCTTCATATCTATCGCTGTACTGTTCGTACTCTTTTATTTTTGAGAACAGTTCATCTTTTGATACAAAATCGCTTTTTGTTAAAAGAAGTATATGTTTTACACCTTTAGTGTTCTTCTCTAAAAAACTCTCGTAGTGCTCAAGTTTATCAGTAACTGGAGCTAAAAATAGTATAAGATCACAATCACCCATAGCTTTTAGTGCTTCATCTAGCATAAACTGGTTTATCAGCTTCTCTTTTTCGTGAAGTCCAGGAGTATCCACAAATATCACCTGAGACATATCATCATCGTGCATAACTATTATATTTGATCTTTTTCTTGTAGCATTAGCCTTATGGGAAACCATAGCGATCTTCTCACCTACAAGCCAGTTTAACAAAGAGCTTTTCCCTGCATTTGGTCTTCCTATAACAGATACGTAGCCACATTTAGTTTTGTTCGAGGAAACTTTCTCCTTCGTCGAACCGTTTTCACTAGTTTTCATATTTCATTTTCCTTGCAAATTCTATAGCCTCTTCAGTGATTGTATCATCACTTATCATTCTAGCTATCTCTATAATTTTTTCATCTTCATTTAAACTTTTAACGGTAGATACACCGTTATTCTTTTCAACCAATATATGTTGATCAGCCGTTGATGTAAGCTGCGGTTGGTGCGATATGGCAAATATCTGGTATTTTGCAGCTAAATGCTTTAAAAGCTTTGCAATACTACCGCTCTCTTTACCACTTAGGTTGGCATCTATCTCATCAAGAAAAAGTATCCCGCCGCTATTTACATCAAATTCATTCTTTGCACTAAGAAGTGCAAGCCTAAGTCTATTGAACTCACCAGCACTAATCGTGTCTAAACTTACACCTTTAAGCTCCAATACAACTTCATCTATACCGTTTTGATTTAGCTCACACTCTTTTATATTTACACTTGCATCTTCAAGGTATAAAAACTCTAAGTAGTGGTTTAAAAGTTTCTCTAACTCTTTAGCCGAAGCTTTTCTAAACCCGCTTATCTGCTGTGCAAGCTCCATAACTAAAACAGATACTTTTTTCTCATTCTTTATAAGTATCTCTTTTTCAAAGCTGATATTATCATAACCCTCAAGCTCAATCTCTTTTTGTTTTTTATATTCAAGCGCGTCACCTATAGAGCCGAACCTTTTTTCTAGAGCTTTTAACTGCTCTACTCTATCTAGAGTCTGCTCAATATCTATATCTTCAAAGTTAGCCATATTATCATTGAACTTCTCAAATATATTATTTACTTCATTTATTGCATCATCAAAAAAAGAGCCGTCAACATCCAAAAGATTTAAAGCGTTTGAAACTTTGTGTGAATACTCAAATATACCGTTAGCGTTTTGTATAGCTTCATCTATCTTATCTTTTTTGCTAAGCTGTGTTTTTATCTCTAAAAGCTCTTCAAGCTCACCCTCTTTTGGATCAATACCAGCTATCTTATCTATCTCGTATTTTGCAAACTCTTTTAGCTCTTCAAGTTTCTTTTCATCTTGAAGTATCTTATTTAGTTTTGTTCTTATAGTATCAAGCTCTATATAGTTTGTTTTAAACTGCTCTAAAACCTCTTGATATTTACTATCTTTTTTTAATGCTATCAGATCAAGCAGATTGATAAGCTTCTCATTCTCAAAATCACTTGTATCTTTTAGATGAAGATGTCTTATAAATAGTTTTGAAAAATCACTAAGGTTCTTTTTTGATACGGTCTGACTATTTAAAAAATACCTTACCTTATCTTTTTTTATCTGTTTTATTGAAAAATCATCACTCTCTATACCAAAACTTTCAAAACTTATCTTATCGTTTGAAAGGTTCACTTCACTTAGCTCAGCCTTTGCATCATATATACCAAATAGTGAAAGTATAGAGCTCATAAGCACAGACTTTCCCGCTCCACTTGGACCACTAAATACTATTAAACCTTTTTGAAGCTCTATATCAACCTCTTTAAAAGACAAAAGCTCTTTTAGGTAAAACCTATCTATCACTATTATCACCCCAATGTAATTTTTGACTAAGAACACCGAAATAGTTTCTCTCTAATCTGTGTATCAATTTCACTTTTTTATCTGCTGTTCTTACTTTTATATTATCTCCACTTTTTATCTCATAGATATCTTGACCATCTATTATAGCCACCATACCCTCTGTATCTTGAGTGCTAAGTTCTATCTCGAACTCAACTGGAAGCACCAATGGTCTTTGGGTTAAAGAGTGAGGAGATATTGGTGTAACTATCATAGCTTCCGTTAAAGGGAACACTATAGGTCCTCCACAAGCTAGGTTATATGCAGATGAGCCTGTCGGTGTTGAGATAATCAAACCGTCACCATTGTAGCTGTTAAACTTCTTATCATCTATCTTTGCATCGATCCTTACCATTCTTGATATAGATTTTCTAGTGATCACTATATCGTTAAATGCCACAAACTTATTAAATCCAAGTTTTGCCTCAAGCATCATACGACCATCTATTCTATAAAGACCATTCTTCATCTTCTCTATAAAGATATCTAGTTCGTTTGGATTGATATCAGTTAGAAAACCAAGGTTTCCAAGGTTTACACCCATAATAGGAATATCATAATGAAAACCTCTTCTTGCAACCGATATAAGTGTACCATCCCCGCCTATTGAGACTAAAAAATCACAGCTTTTACACAGAATATCAAAATCTGAGATATTTGAACTTCTTGTAAGTCCGATCATATTTGCACTTGATGTTTCTATTGAAACCTCGATATTATGATCCTCAAAAAACTCTCTAACTCTATCGTAATATGTTCTGATCTCAGGAGCATTTGGTTTAAGTACCACACCCACGTGAGATATATCTTTTAAAAGAGGTAAGCTGTCTGTTATTCTCATTGTTTACCTCTCATGTAATGCAGATTGTTTAGTTTTAAGTATAGGTTTTAGTATAAAGTCAAGTATTGTTTTCTTACCAGTGATAATATCTACACTTGCTATCATCCCTGGTATTATATAAAGCTTTTTACCATCTTTTTCAAGATAGTTCTTATCGGTCTCAACTATAACCTTATAGTATGTTTTACCATCTTTACTATCCTCATCTTTAATCGAGTCGGCTGATATCTCTCTTATCTCACCCTCTAGCGCACCGTAAATAGAGAAATCGTATGCAGTAATCTTTACGATAACCTCTTGAGAAGGGTTAATAAATGCGATATCTTTTGGATCGATCTTTGCTTCAACAAACAAGATATCACTATCTGGAACAACCTCTATTAGATCAACACCAGATTTTACAACTCCACCTATAGTGTTTAGATGAATAGTTTTAATCACACCGTTTACAGAAGATTTAATAACAGTTTTATCAAGTTTATCAGACTCTGATACTAATTTACTCTCATATTTTTTAAGCTCTGATAACTTCTTTTGAAGCTCATTGGCAGCTTCTGATTTAAAGTTCTTAACTTTCTCTATGATCTTATTTTGTGCCTCTTTTATACTAAGCTCGATCCTTGGGATCGATAAACTTGCAGCTTGAAGATCACCCTCTAAGGTTCCGTACTCTTTTTGAATAGAGATAAGCTCAATATTTGACTTAGCACCTTTTTTTACAAGCCTCTCTATCGTTCTCATCTCATCTTTTGTAAGCTTTAAGTTCTTCTCTAGCTGATTCTTTTTATTTTTAAGCTCCACAAGCTCTTGAACCTTTTGCCCAAGCTGGTTTTCCAAGATCATTAGTGAGCTTCTAAACTCATCTATTCTTGTATTATAAAGCTTGTTCTCTGAGATCGCATACTCTTTAGCTTCCTCTTCAACCGCTCTTGGGAAAACCAAAGCTTTAAACTCCTCTTTTGGGTTGAAGTTATATTCCGCTTCAAGTCTTGCTTTTGTAGCGATCAAACTTAGGTAAGCTTGTCTATTCTCCTCTAGTGATGCTCTAAATCTAGTAGTATCGATCCTCATCAAGGGCTGACCTTTTATCACATGGTCACCCTCGCTTACTAAGATCTCAGAGATAACACCACCATCTAAACTTTGCAGTGTTTGTATCTTCTCTGATGGGATAACCTTACCCTCACCACGTGCTAGCTCATCGATCTCAGAAATACTTGCCCAGATAAGTACAAAAGCAACAAACACTACTATAAATATAAAAAGATGATTTACTTTTTTATTAACCTGTGAGTTTGCTTGTGCATATAAACTATGAACGAAATTTACATCAGAATGAGCCATCTATACTACCTCTTTCTTCCAGATAATGCTCTAAGCACTTCATCTTTTGGTCCGTCTGCTATTATCTTACCGTCATCTAAAACGATAATTCTATCAACTAACGATAACACTGATGGTCTATGTGTCACCAAGATAACTGTTTTATCTTTTACGATATCTTTCATTCTACGTTTAAACGCCTCTTCGGTTTGACCATCCATAGAGTTTGTAGGTTCATCTAGGATCATAATATTAGGGTCTGTTAAAAGTGCACGAGCCAGCGTGATAGATTGTCTCTCACCACCGCTAAGACCCTCTCCTCTTTCACCTACTAAAAGATCGTAACCTGAGTCGTGTTTACCTAAGAAATCATGTACACCAGATATCTTTGAAGCTCTTAATATCTCTTGATCAGATGCATACTGCTCACCAATAGTGATATTATCTTTTACGGTACCCATAAACAAAAAAGGCTCTTGTGGTACACAACCGATAGCACGACGTAAATCCACAGGATCTATCTGTCTAATATCTGTTCTATCGATTAAAACTGAACCACGAGTTGGCTCATAAAGATTCATCAATAGCTTCCAAAGTGTTGACTTACCTGAACCTATCTTACCGATAATACCAACCTTCTCACCCTGCTTTATTTTAAGGTTGATGTTTTTAAGTACATCAAAGTTCTGCCCTTTATAAGAGAAAACCACATCTTTAAACTCAATATCACCTTGAAGATCAGGACGACTAAGATACTGCTGTCCATCGTGTCTCTCAACTGGCATCTTCATGATCTCATCAAGATTATTTAAGCTTAACATTGTTCTATCAAACCTAATGATCATACCAACTATTTGTGAAACAGGTGCTATAACACGGCCGTTAAGCATCATTGCAGCAATAATACCACCCATGGTCATCTCACCCTCACTTGCAAGGTAAACACCTGCTATAACGATACCTATATTTGAAGCTTGTGCTATAAAAGCGGTAAAGAAACTTACCACTTGTGATAAGAACTGTGCTTTTTTACCAAAATATGATGTTTGGTTTATAGAGTTTTCCCAGTGGGTTCTCATCCTATTTTGTGCTCTTACACTTTTGATGATCTCTAAACCTGCAACCGTTTCTGTTAAAGTTGTAGATTTGATCTGCTCCTCTTTAGCCGATCTTGATACAACATCCTTAATAGGTTTTTGCATATACCAAGAGAATGCGAAAGATAATACAACAGTAAAGATAGATATAAAACCTAAGATAGCTCCACCAAGGTAAAAAATCAACATCACAAAAATAATAATAAACGGTAGATCAACAAGTGCAGCGATAGTTGCACTTGTAAAGAAATCCCTTACGCTCTCAAACGACTGCAACCTGCTCACAAACTGTCCCGTTGAAGCTGGCTTAGCATCAAGTCTAATATTTAAAAGCTGATCAAATATCCTACTAGACATTAAAATATCGGCTCTTTTACCTGCTACTTCAATAAAGTGCGCCCGTACGATCTTTAGTATAAAATCAAACACCATTACAACCAAGATACCTATTGCTAAAACCCATAAAGTATCAAGTGCATTATTTGGAAGAACCCTATCGTAAACGTTCATTGTGAACATTGGTGTAGCCAATATAAACATATTGATAACAAGTGCTGCAAGAACAACTTGAGTATAAAGAGGTTTATTTTTCTTTAGTGCACCCCAGAACCATTTTTTAGGCTGTTCTATCTTCACCTCTCTTGATATTCTATTATCAAAGTTGTATGCAGGTTTTATTACTAAAAGATAACCGTTATAAAGCTCTTTTAGCTCACTTATAGGCATCTCTATATTTCCCTTAGAGATATCAGGCATCATCACTACTGCTCTATCATTATTAAGATCAAGGTCTAGTAAAACACAAGATTTATTTGTACCTATCATCATAACAGATGGCAGGGCAAGACTTGATATATCCTCAACCTTTCTTTGTACGGTTTTTACGATAAGCCCTATTCTAGCGGCAGATATGGAGAACATCTTAGGGCTCATAAGCTCGTTGTGTATGGCTAGCCCTGCAGTTAAAGACTCTGCTGAAGCAGGTCTTTGATGATATTTAGCTAAAAACAATAAACATTCCAACAAGGTGTCGGCGTTCCTTGTCTCCACCATTGAGTCAAGTTCTGCAATATTATCTATATGTATATTTTTCTTATCTGTCATCTAATATCACTTTTCACTGTATTTTCTATATAGTTCTTGATGTTTTTTTATCTTATCAACATGAGGTTTACCCGCATGTATATCTTTATCCAAACCGCTTAAAACTTTTATTGCTTCTTCATATGTAGGGTACACTCCGTATAAAATTTTTACATATTCGTCATTTTTACCAAACTGGTAAACCACTGCATCTTTTGAAAGATCATATCTATCGATAAACCATTTTGCTTTTTCTAAAGATGATATCGTAGTAATATTAATAGTGTAATACTCAGGTGAGCTGTTTAAGAACTTAGTACTTATGATCTCACCATCTACTTTTTTCTGTTTTACTGGTTTTTCATTTTTAGCTTTAAGCTGGGCAGATGCAAGCTCTTCATTTAGATTATAAAACCTCATATATACGTTTCTTTGTTTGTATATCTTCTCAACCACAGGATAGATATTATCACCTGTATTTTTGATCCTTGCAAGATCTTCATTTGCATCACCGATAGTTTTATAAACACCGTGAACAAGTTTTATAAGCTTTCTTTTCTTACCAAATCTAAATAGTAAAGAGTTATCGTATAGATTGTTCTTAGCAACATACTCTTTTGCAAGATCAGAGGAAAGAAAAGTATAAACATTTATCGTAAACTCTTCTTTATTCGCACTTAAAAATCTTTGTTTAAAACTATTACTGTTTGCAATTGGAGGATAAGAGATGGCTTTAGATTCCTCTTTTTCAACACCCATATCCTCATCCATACCATCAAGCATCTCATTTTCACCACTTGGTATCTCATAGTTGATATTGTATTTTCTATAAAGCTCTTGTTTTTTACCAACTTTTTCAATGATCGGATAATATTTTTCAGGGAACGATAACATCTCTAATCTTGTCTTAGCTTCGATATATGTTTCAAATACACCGTAAACCACTTTAAATAGATTTAGATCTTTACCGTATTGGAATGCAAAAGAGTTATAACCAAGGTTATTCTCTTCAATAAATTGTGAAGCTTTATCCATAGAACCAAATGCTATAACATTAATTGTATAGAAATCCTCTGGAGCATTTAAGAACTTATCTTTAAATATCTCATCACCGATAACTTTAGCTTTTGCCCCTACACTATCATCATCTACAACTATATAATCTTTCTCATCGTTTCTATAAGCTTCAGCTAGAAGTTTCTCAAGCATCTTATCCACAAGATCATCAGCAGTTTGTATATCTTCAACCTCATTTTTCTCAAAATCAATTATCTCTGAGTTTGATTCCTCTAGAAGTGATTCTAGTGAGCCCTCATCGATTAAAGGATCCTCACCAAGCGGTGCATCACTTAAAAGATCGGCAAGATCTTCTTCGATCTCATCTTCTGCTGCTCTATTAAACTGGATAAGAGATTCAGGTTTTTCCTCTATACATATCTGTTTGTTATTATCTAAAATATTATCAGCAATATTAGCATATAGTCCTATCATAGTGTAATAAAACTTTATAAACTGATACTCCTCTTCTATAAGCTCACCCCTTGCTCTAAACAACTCTCCAGCTTCACTTAGAAGATCAATAACGGTTCTTGTTCCACCTTCGAACTGCTCTTGGTATATATTTAATATCTCTTTTTTAAGCTCAACATATTTTTTTAAGTTCTCTATCTTTTTTTTACTAACTTGGTATGCGTGAAAACTTTGTTTAACTTCATCCTCTACACTTTTAGTGATAGAGTCAAGCTTCTTTTGAGATTCAAATAAAAATACCTTCTCTCTTTGATAAGAGCTTTGATCTTGAAGTCCGTTAAAAAGGTTGTAAGATAAGGTTATCTTTGAAAGGTATACTGTTGATGTAATATCATCGGTGGTGATATCTTTATCTTTTGACGCTGTAAAACTAGCTTCAAGTGTAGGTAAAAATCTAGATTTCTCTTGAGCTAATACTGCTCTTTGTTTAAAGATAGATTCAAGCTGAGACTTTATCTCAAGGTTTGTCTGCATAGATATATCTATAGCTTCACCTAAACTTTCTGGTATAAGTTTGTCGTAAACTATAGGTCGACAGATTGGTCCTTTAGGCTCTATACCAACTATTTTCATATATTGACTATGAGCCTTTTTATTATCCTCTTCATATTTTAAAAGCTGATTTTGTGCAGATTGAAGTTTTGAATCAGCTTGAAGTCTATCTATTATCTCACCGCTGATATCTTCATTCTCTTTAGCAATAGCAAGAATCCTTTCATGCTCAGTAATATTCTCTTTTGCTATAAATATAAGATCGTTTGATTTTTTCAGATCAAGATAGCTATTCACAGCTTCCATCACTACATCATTAATTTTTTGTTTATTTTTTAAAACAGTCTCTTTATAACCATGCTTTTTCTCTAAGACTGTATTGTATGTAAGGTTTCCGTTATATAAGGTTTGGTTTACTTTTAGAACAGCTTCAGGGCCCTCGTCTATATCGGTACTGCTATTCTCTTTTTCAATGGTTTTTTCACTCTCATAAGATAGATCAAGGCTAACCGTAGGAAGATAACCACCTTGTGCTTCATCTATATATAATCTTGTAGCTTTATTGTTCTTTTGGTAAGAGAGTATTTCAGGGTTTGTTACGAGTGTATGAATCACCGCATCCCTTAGAGATGTTGAGCCGTATCCAAACAGCGGAAAAATAAAGGTACAAACTAACAAACTTTTATACTTCATAATACCCTTTTTAAGCTCTTTAAATAAAATGTAGATATTTTACAATAGCTACTATTAAATAAGGATAAAATAATGAAATGCTTTATTAAGTTACAGCACTAATATCAGCGCCTGCGGTAACTTAAAGCCTCTAAGATGTGATGTTTTTTTATATGTTCGGATTCATCAATATCAGCTATAGTTCTTGCTACTTTTAGTATTTTATTGACTGATCTTAAAGATAGATCATATTGAGAGATAGCCCTATCTATAAGCTCTTGAAGCTCTTTGTTAAGTTTTATTACTTTTTTTAGATTATTGTCATCTAATTTTCCGTTTAACTCTTTTTGACCTCTTCTTTTTTGCATCTTAAAAGCTTTTAAAACATACTCAAACATTTGGGTAGAACTTATATCGTTTTTATCCTCTTTTGTTATCTCATTCATAGTTATATACAGATCGATCCTATCTAAGAAAGGATCCGATAAGCGATTTTTGTACTTTTGTACTTCTAAATCACTACATCTACATTCTTTACTCTTGCTAAGTAAATTCCCACAAGGGCATGGGTTTTGTGCTCCCACAAATAAAAATTTTGCAGGATAGTCTATTTTATTATTTACCCTAGAGACCAATATCTTAAAATCCTCCAAAGGCTCCCTTAAAGCTTCAAGTGTCGCTTTAGAGAAATGAGGAAGCTCGTCAAAAAAAAGTAATCCGTTATGTGCTAAGGCCACCTCACCTATTTTAGCATTTATACTTCCTCCCCCAAATATGGAAGCTTTTGTAGATGAGTGGTGTGGGGAGCGAAACATCCTTTTTGTATTAAACTCAATATCCTGCCCTTCAAGTATTTGTATCTTTACCTTTTCAAGCATCTCCTCTAATGAGCTAGGTGGTAAAATATATTGAATACGTTTTGTTATCATACTTTTTCCACACCCAGGACTTCCGTTGAAGATAATATTATGAAAACCAGCTGCTGCAATCAGTGCAGCTCTTTTTGCTATATTTTGACCCTTAACATCTAAAAAGTCTATTTCAAAATCTTTTTTATAGTAATAGTTTTGATCAACTATTTTAATAGTATCAAAATCAAAACTATTTTTCGTATCAACTTTGTATATAGTTTTATCTTCACACTCAAAAAACTTAATAGCTTCACTTAACCTATCAACTGCATAGATATTAATACCTGGTATCATAGATATATTTTGTACACTATCTTTTGGTATCAATATATTTTTTACGAGTTTTTGTTTAGCTAAGGATAAAAGTAATACAAATATAGAGTTTGTATCTTTTAGTTTTCCATCAAGTCCAAGTTCACCGAACACAAAAAACTCTTTAAAATCTACCTCTTTATTTTGTAAAGCGATTAAAAGTGCAATGGAAAGATCAAAATGGGAGCCTGTTTTGTTTGGAAGGTCTGAGGGGGAGAGGTTTACCGTGATCTTTAAAGGGGGAAATTTAAAACCGTTTGATATAAGTGCCGCTTTTACTCTATCTTTTGCCTCTTGTATAGAGTTTGTAGCAAGCCCTACAATAGAAAAACCTGGAAGTCCTTTGGTAAAAGTTGCTTCCACATCTACGCAGTGAGCTTCAATTCCATTTATTGAAGCACACTGTATAGTTTTCATCATCTACTCTTTTTTAGGCTCTTTTTGTATTCTTTTTCAAACTTTTTACGCTTAAGATAAGAGAGCTTTTCAATAAATACATGCCCTCTTAAATGCTCTATCTCATGCTGCCAAGCTACGGCAAGGAAGTCTTCTGCTTCCATAGTATGTTTTTCTCCAGTTCTATCTTGATATTCTACTGTGACATTATAGTATCTGTTCACCTCTTCGTGGTAACCAGGAACGCTAAGACAACCCTCTTTAAACATAATATCACCCTCTTTTTTAGTGATAACTGGATTGATAGCTTCTATAAGATCATCTTTGTTTTGAACATCTTCTTCATCTGGAAGATTGATTATAAGGATGTTTTTTAAGACACCGATCTGTACTGCAGCCAGACCCACACCACCTTTAGCCATCATTGTATCGTACATATCGTCTAAAAGTGTGTGTAGTTCCTCATTGAATTCGGTTACATCTTCCGATTTCTTTCTAAGGATCGGGTTTGGATAAGTTATTATTTCTCTTATCATTTGTGATTAACAATAACCTCGTCTACTAAACCGTAAACTTTAGCTTCTTCTGAGCTCATAAAGTTATCTCTTTCCGTATCATCCTCGATCTTTTTAATATCTTGACCAGTTTGTTCAGAAAGTATTCTATTAAGCTCACTTTTCATTCTAAGGATCTCTTTAGCCTGAATAGCGATATCAGTCGCTTGACCTTGAGCACCGCCTAGAGGTTGATGTATCATTATTCTACTATTTGGAAGAGCATATCTTTTACCTTGCGCTCCAGAACTTAATAGAAAAGCTCCCATAGATGCAGCTTGCCCAATACAAATAGTCGATACATCAGGTTTGATATAGTTCATAGTATCATAGATACTCATACCGCTTGTGATAACTCCGCCCGGAGAATTTATATAAAGGAATATATCTTTATCCGGATCATCAGCTTCTAAAAAAAGAAGCTGTGCTACGATAGATGATGCAACTGCATCATTAACTTCACCGCTTAGCATTACTATTCTATCTTTTAGAAGTCTTGAATATATATCGTAACTTCTCTCACCTCTCCCTGATTTCTCAACAACTATTGGTACATAACTCATACTATTTTCCTAATTTTTCATCCAATAACTTAGTGATAACTCTATCTTCCATCATTGACATTTTTATAGCCGGAAGGTATCCGCTCTCACTATAATGTTTCATAACCGCTTGAGGATCTTGTCCCATTTGCATCGCTTCGTAATAGATAACTTGAGAAACCTCTTGATCGCTTACTTCAACATTTTCAGCTTTAGCTAAAGCATCCACAATAAATGTTGCTTTTACACTCTTAACAGCTTCAGGTCTAGCTTCTTCTCTCATCTTCTCTATTTTCTTAGCATCGTCTTTAAGTTTAGCTAGCTCATCTTCACTCATAGTTCTTACTTGATTGTTAAGTACAACATTTATCTCTTGATCAACTACTGATTCAGGAAGTGCAAAATCTATACCGTCAACTAGCTTGTCTAAATATGCAGGTTTTAACTCTTCATTGTAGTATTTAGATCTTTTTTCAGCTTTGATCTGCTCTTTTACTTTCTCTTTTAAAGTATCAACAGTTGCATCCTCTTCACCGTGAAGCATTTTTTTAGCGAACTCATCGTTGATCTCTTCAGCTACTTTTTCTTGGATCTCGTGAAGTTTTACTTTAAACATTACCTCTTTACCTGCTAAGTTTTCAGCTTGGTACTCTTTTGGGAATGTTACAGTGATCTCTTTCTCTTCATCGTATTTCATACCGATAACTTGATCTTCAAATCCAGGGATAAAAGAACCGCTTCCGATCTGTAATGTATACTTCTCAGCTTTTCCACCATCAAATGGTTCACCATCTAAGAAACCTTCAAAATCGATAACAGCATGATCGCCGTCTTTTACCATTCTTTTTCTTTTGATCTTCTCTAAAGGAGCACTAGCTTTTGCCATCTCTTCGATTCTCTCATCGATCTCTTTAGCAGTTACTCTTTTATCTTTAACTTCAGGGATTAAAGATTTATAATCACCAAGATCAACTGTAGGTTTAGAAGCTATCTTAACCTCTACATCGATAGAACCGTCATCTTTTTTATCATATTTAGCGATAGCAGGCTCACCGATAACATCAGCATTGTCTATACCAAGCTCTTTTAAAGCATCGATTAAAAGTAATCTAAACGCTTCAGCTTCAGCATCTTGTTGTAATCTATCACCGTATCTTTGCTTTACTACAGCTACAGGAACTTTACCTTTTCTAAATCCTGAGATGTTCATATTTTTAGCAGCATCTTTAGCCACTTTTGTTAAATTTGCTTCTAGCAATTCTTTTGTAAACGTTGATGATACTACTGCATTAGATTCATCAACTTTTTTTGCATTAAACTCCATAAAGTTTCTACTCCGTAATTTAAAATTTGGCAGATTTTATCCAAAGAGAACTTAAACTATAGTTTAGCACTTAGGCGTTATTTGTGATAATTATATTTTTTAAAGAATTTATTTTTTATTTTAACATATTTTAAGTTTTTAAGATATATAATTTCACCCTCTTTTGCGGGAGTAGCTCAGTTGGCTAGAGCCTCTGCCTTCCAAGCAGATTGTCGCGAGTTCGAGTCTCGTCTCCCGCTCCACTAAAAAATTCATAAAATTTATATATGTTAATGCTGGTGTAGCTCAGTTGGTAGAGCACCTGATTTGTAATCAGGCGGTCGGAGGTTCAAGTCCCTTCACCAGCTCCATTTACTTTGAAACAAGATTTATTTTTAAATTTTCAAAATCTTCTATAAAATCTTCACCCGCTTCTTCGGCAGATTCGTTATCTTTATCAAATATCCAGTTGATCTCTACGTTATGTTTTTCACTATTTTCCTCTATTAGATCAAAGAAGTCAAAAAATAGTTTTGAACTGCTTGAGTTAAAGTATGTTATCTCAAGGTTTACGATAGTCTTATCTTGTGCAGAGCTTGAAAAATACTCCTCAACCCAATCCATCATAGGAGCATAAAACTCAAAGGTGTTTTCAGGGTAAGATTTCCCAACCATTTCAATAATACCTTTTGAGGCATCCAGTGTTATATTAGGTGTATATTTTGTTGCTTCTATATTTAAATTATCCATTATTTTTCTCCTTATTTGTTTGTATATATGCTTTAAATTGGAAATAGAACTTATCGCTGTTTATCTCGATAAAATCGTATTCAATCTTATCGGCACGTTTTCCTATTTCATAAAAACCGATACCGCCACCTTTAGCGTGTGAATGTTTCCCGTTTCTCCTAAGCTCCCTATATCTCTTTTTTATATCTTCCCTATTCATTGAAAGTATCTCTTCTAGCTTAGGTTTGATCTTCTCTTTATCTTTAAAGGATACTATATTTTGACTTTGAATAAAATACTCATTTGTTTCACTTTTTCCTACCACTATTAAACCTTCAGATTCAACCTTTTCACAGTTTTTTATCTTGGTTTTTGAGTAGTTCATCATATTTTGCGAAAGCTCAATAAATATAGTAAAAATATTATTTGACTCACCCATACTAAGATCATTACTCGCAGCCTCTTTCTCTAAAGCCTCGGTCATTCCCGCGATCAATGCTTGAGACAGAAACCCTCCGTAGGTTAAAAAAACTATACCCTCTTTATCTACAATATCTCTAATATGCTCTATATTCATACCTCTACCCTCTAACTTTCAGTTCATCTATTGCATTTTTTAATTTATCAATAGTTACAGGCTTTTGCAAAACTTTCTTTACACCAAACTTAATAGCACCAAGCAACTTTTTTTTATCCACTATTGAAGTGATTATTATAATATTCACATTTGGATCAAGTGCCAATATCTCTTTTGCAGAGATATCACCAGCTTTTACGGGCATCTCAAGATCCATAGTCACATATGTTGGGCTAAGATCTTTAAACTTATCTATAGCCTCTTCTCCATTAGATGCTGTACCAAGTACCTCATACCCAAGCTCCTTTATCATATTTGAGATTTTAGTACGAGATAGATTTGAATCATCGGCTACTAAAAACTTCATATAAGCACCTCCTGCTTAAATATGAACTTTGCTCCCCCGTCAATATTTTCCACATTTAATGTTCCACCATGTTTTGTTGCTATTTGGGAGCTCATATATAAACCTATTCCTGTACCCTTACCCTCTTCTTTTGTTGTAACGTTAGCTTTAAATATCTCTTTGATGATATCTTGAGGGATACCCCCTGCATTATCACTTATCTCTATACGTCTTGATCTATCATCTTGTAAAATATCTATTGCAATATCTCTTCGATCTATTTTGTTATCATTAAAAGCATCTTTTGCATTGTTTATGATATTTAATATTAGATGCTTAAACTCATTCTCAACTCCTAGTATCTTAAAGTTTTGATCGGAGTTTACTACTACGTTTATATTGTTTTTTATCAGTTCATCTTTTATCAATAAAAGAACCTTCTCAACCATATTTTTAACATCAAACTCTTCACTTTGTTTATTTGGTCTAAAAAAGCTTCTAAACTCATTTAGTGTATTTATCATATGTTGAACTTGAGAAAAAGCACCCTCTTGAAACTCTTTTATATACTCTTCATTTACCCGTCCATCCTCATAGTCATAACCGATCATATCTATCTGCATATTTATTACGTTTATCGGCTGTTTCCATTGGTGAGCAACTGCGTCCATCATCTCACCCATTGCAGCTAGTTTTGATTGCTGAAGAAGCATCTTCTCTTTCTCTTTTCTTTTTTTGATCTCACGCTCAACCTTCTCTTCAAGATGGTTTTTGTATTCATCAAGCTCTTCATTTAACTCTAATAGTTTTTTTTGCTGTTTATCGCTTTGGGTGATTATCCTATCTAACCTTTTTGATTTTCTTTTATAATCCACCAAAAGCTTTGTAAGATCATCTTTTAGATGAGCATAATCGGTCTCTAAAAAATTCTCAATATATGATATTATCTTATCGTTCTTTGCTTCCATAATAGTTTCCGTTTATAAATTATCCCTTTTAAATTTTAATACCAACTAAAGTGATATCATCGTTTCTCTCTTCATCACCTTGATAGTGATGAAGCTCCTCTAAAAAGATCTCTTGTTGATCGGCACAGCTTTCAATATAAGACTCTGCTATGATCTTGCTAAATCTTTTTTTACCCATTGGAAAACCTTTAACCCCTCCGTTTTGATCAAAGTATCCATCTGTTGCAAGGTAAAAGCTCATCCCCTCTTTTACCTCTATGGTATGCTCTTTAAACTCAAAGTTTGCATCACTTGTTCTATACCCTACTGAGTGACGACTGCCTCTAATAGTTTTAAGTTCATCATTTTCAATATAAAATAAAGGTGTTTCAGCTCCACTGTATTTAACAATCATCTGTGTTTTATTATAGTAAAACACCCCTCCATCAAAACCTGCATTTGAGATACTGTTCTCATCCTCTTGTTTTAAAAGCAGTTTCATATTTTGGTTAAATATCTTTAGTATCTTTGCAGGACTTACATCTTCATCTTTACTATGGTTTATCTCTGCTACTACTTGACGCTCAATAGCTTTTACAAGCATTGTTACAAAAGCACCAGGAACACCGTGACCTGTACAGTCTATAACCATAAGCAGACACTCATCCTTATCTTTTAGCTCTTCAAAAAGATATATATCTCCACCTACAATATCTTTAGGGTGCCAGATCACGAAATAGTCATTAAAATATTTTCTAAACTTTTCATTATCTGGAACTATTGAGTGTTGTATCAATGAAGCATACTCAATAGAGTCTTTTGTATGTTTATGTATATCTCTGATCTCTTTTTCGATCTCTTTTTGATGTGTGATATCCGTAACCATTCCAATAAATGCTTCTTGACCTTCAAATATAATAGGCTTTACCGATAAAAGACCTGTAAAATCCTTCCCTTTAAATGTTTTATAGTGCTGCTCTAAGTTCTCGACATAACCGTATTCAGCCATATGCCTTAAAATATCATCTTTTTGGTTCTTTACTGTATATACCTTATCTATACTACTTCCTACAAGCTCTTCGATCTTTGTTTCATACTGTATCTCTGCATATCTATTTGCATAAAGTATGATCCGCTCTTTTTTTGAAGTGATAAGTACGGGAAGAAGAATATTCTCTAAGATTATCTCAATCTGTTTCTTTTGTATCTCAAGCTCTTTTGTACGAGCTTCAACCTTTCTTTCAAGGTTTTTACTAAGATCTTCAAGTTGAGCTTTTTGCTTCATTATATCTGCTGTTTTAGCTAAGACCTTAGCGTTTAGTTTTCTATTGTTGTAGATCAAAAACAGTACCACAAGACTGATACCTGCAACTATTTTAAATAGAAAATCCCAGTTAGTCTGCCTTATAACCTTTGCTTGTGACCACTTTTCATGCACAACGTTAAAAGTTGAGTTAGGTATCGTTTTCAAGGTTTTATTGAATATCTTTAACAATACCTGATCATCGTTTCTAACAGCCATTGATATTCTATATTTCATATCGCTATAACCTGCTACTTGCAGATTTTTAATACCGTATTTACTTTTATAGTAAGAGAAAACAGGGATAGTACAAATAGTAAAATACACCTTTTTATTTACAACATCCTCTAAAGACTCTTTATAACCTTTTGAGATATTTATTTTAATATATGGGTATCTCTCTTTTAGCTTTGTGATCAAAGCAGAGCCCTCTTTTCTAGACATTGTTTTACTTGTGATCGATTCTAAACTACTTACCAATGGTTTATCTGATGTTGTGATAATAGCTAGATCGTAGCTTAGATAAGGCTGCGTAAAATAAGCATATTTAGATCTTTTAGAAGTTTTTACGGCACTAGGTAAAATATCACATCTTTTATCTCTTAAAAACTCCTGCGACTGAGTCCATGAATCTGTTTTAATAAAATTATATTCAATATTTGGCAGCTTCTCTTTCATAATATTTAAAAGATCTATAGATATACCCTTTACCTCATCACCCTCAAAGAACTCTATAGGCTCCCACCTAGGGTTGATACATACATTTATCACACTTTTTTCTTTTAGATATTTTTTCTCTTTTTTTGTTAAGGCATAAAGATTTCTACTCTTTCTATCTCCCCAATCCCTATCTCTTATGCTTGATAGTTCGTTCTTAGGTATGGTTTTAAACACCTTATTGATGATATTATGAAGATGGTGGTATTTATTGTTTATACCTATTGCAACCTCTCCGTATCTATCATATATATTATCAATAATCTTTAAGCCATACTCCTCTAAAGCCTCTTCATCTATAAAATATGCAAGCATTGCATCAGCTTCATCACTTAAAGCAAGTTTTTCATACATCTGCTCAACACTATCTATATCTATTATTTTCGTAGATTTAGATTTTTGCTTCATCATCTTATGGGTAATGGAGTTGGTTTTTAAATAGATCGTTTTATTTGCAATATCTTTAAAGGATTTAATATCATCATTTGTTTTTTTAGTTATTAGATAAGCAGGTGTAAAGTCGTATGCAGGTGAATAGAAAAATATATCTTCCCTCTCTTTACTCCAGCTAAGCCCCATTATACCGTGAAGTTCTTTTCCTTCTGCGGCTAGTTTATAACCTTGATTCCAAGTATTGAACTTAATAGGGACAAGATTTAAACCGCTATACCTATTGATAAGCTTTAAAACTTCAGTATGAAGACTGTCTCCATTATTATCACTAGGCCAATAACTCATTATACCTATTCTATTTATAGGGTTTTCATCTATCCAAAGTTTCTCCTCTTTTGATAAAGATATCACCTTTTTCTCTATCTTTTTCATCCATTTAGAAGATAGATTAGATATCTCCTCTTTAGATAAAGACTCAATGATCTTATTGAGTATCTCCACAAAAGGCTCATAACCTTTTTTCACACCCATATAAAGCTTTATAGGATCTCTAGATGATATAACGCTATTTAGTCTTATTCCTGTTATAAACCCTTTTTCAAGATTATAAGCAGTTGAAGGGTTATCACCTATAAACGCTACACTCTCACCTGATTTTACCGAGCGCAAACACTCTAAGATATTTTTTTTCTCTATGATATCTATTTGTGGATGGTTCTCATTTATCCAAGTAACTATCTCATAACCTTTTACAAGAGCTATTGTTTTTCCGTAAAGATCTTTGATACTATTGATATCGGGATGTGAACCAAGGGTAAAAAAATACTCAGGAAGATTTAAATATGAATTTGTAAAGTTTATAAACTCTTCTCTTTGCTTGCTAAAATATGCTGCAGGCAGCATATCTATGCTTCCTTTTTTAATATCATCAAGAAGCTGATCCCAAGTTTTTCCTGTGTGGTATTTGAGTTTAAAACCACCCTTTTTAGCTATAAGATCAAGATACTCTTTAGAAAGTCCTGTGTATTTTCCATTATCATCTACATAATCAAACGGAGCCCAGTCCATCTCTCCGCCCACATTGATCAATGGGTGTTCTTCTAGCCATTTACGTTCTTGTTCACTAAGATCTATACCGTTTAGCTTCGAGCTTTTCTTATAATATATTAAAGCTTTTCCTATCACCTCATCATCATAGATTATATCTTGAACTACACTTTTTAAACTCTTATAACTCTCAGGGATCACACCGTTAAATACGGCTTGGCTGTTTTTATCAAGATAGTAGGTTAAAAACACTTCATTATCAACATTTTCTATTATTTGTAAAGCTTTTATCTCTTGCTTTATCTCTAAATATGGTTGAAGTATAAGTTGTAACTGTTCATGCTCAAAGTTGTATATATATTTTGAACTAAGAGAGGATATAAGTCTTGCATCTTTTTTTAAACCAGAATCAACCTGTATCTCAACGCCGAACAAAGATAGATTTAAAAAGAATAGAATAAAGAGGTATCTTAATATATATTTCATTTGATATTTCTATTGATCTTTTCTATAGTTTTATCATCTACGCTTTTTGAACATATCAAATACCTTTTATTGCCTTCAGGCATTCCAGACAGTGGTATAAATTTGATTCTACTTTTATATTTATGCTCATCTAGATAATGCATAGCCTCTTCATAAGATATAAACATCATATCTGCTCTTCTTTTGGCTATCATAGTTACCATATTATAGTTTTTTGCATCTGTTTTTTTTATGATCATATCTTTTATCAAACCATCTAAAAAATCTCCGTAAGAGTAAGACTCTTTTATCAGTACTTTAAACTTATTCTCTTGTGCTATCTTTTCTATATCACTGTTTTCTTTGATATGTGTAAGTCTATGGGTTAATATCCCAAGGGGTTTATCTTGATAAATATGTTTAGAGAATTTTGCAAATCTTTCACGGTTTGTGTTTTTAAACCACCCTATAGCACATATTGGATTTTTATTTGAAGCTATCTCGCTTAAGTGTCTTTTTGATGGTTTGTTCTTAAGTGTATATTTTATATTGCTCTTTTGTAAAGCTTTTATCAATGGAGTTGCTACAAAACCCTCTATTGACTTATCGTTTTCAACAATATAAGGCACTCTAGGCTCATATATTATCTCTAAGGAGAACAATTCGCATAATAAAATAAGTGTTATAAATACGCTTCTCATTGTTAGTTCCTTTTAGCTAAAGCTCTACTTAATCATTATAGCTAAAAAAACTTTTAAACAAGAGCAAAAGTAACTATTTTATTACATTATTGATGCTAAAAAGTTTTTAAATATTATTTATTCTTATCCACCTAAATATTTCTCTTTGATACTGCTATTATCTATCAATTCGCTTGAATCTCCTTGTAACACTATCTCTCCATTTTCCAATACATATGTAAAGTCACTAATTCCTAGTGCAGCAAAAGCGTTTTGTTCAACCAAAAGAATTGTTAAACCCTCATCTTTTAGATTTGAGATAATATCAAGAACCTCTGATACTATCTTTGGAGCAAGCCCCATACTCGGTTCATCCAGCATTAAAAGTTTAGGAGAGCTCATCAAAGCTCTAGCTATCGCCAACATCTGCTGTTCACCACCGCTCATAGTTCCTGCAAGTTGATCTTTTTTACTAACGAGTCTAGGAAAAAGCTTATACATATGCTCTTTTTTCTCTTCAAATATATCTTCATTGTTGTATGCACCGATTTTAAGATTCTCTTCAACGCTTAGATTGATAAAGACCCTTCTACCCTCAGGTACTAAAGATATACCCTTTTTTACTATCTTATGGGTAGCCGTTTTTAAAATACTACCGCCGTTATAGTTGATCTCTCCACTTTTTTTAATATCATCACTTATAATAGCATTTAAAGTTGAAGTTTTACCTGCACCGTTTGATCCTATCAAAGAGATGATCTTCCCCTTAGGTACCTCAAAACTTATCCCTTTTACCGCTTTTATAAGCCCGTAATAAACCTCTAGATTTTTTATACTAAGCATGTTTAAAATCTCCTAGATAAGCTTTTATCACCTCTTCATCCTTTATTGCATCCTCTATTGTTCCCTCAAAGATTATCTTACCATAGTCAAGCACCGTAACCCTATCACAGATATGGTTTACAAATTTCATATCGTGTTCAATAAGCAAGATCGTAAGATCGAACTTCTCTCTTATTTTAAATAAAAGCTTAGCTAGTTCATGTGTCTCATTTGGGTTCATTCCTGCTGCTGGTTCATCAAGTAAAAGAAGTTTAGGAGAGGTTGCCAAAGCTCTTGCTATCTCAACTTTTCTTTGTGAACCGTAACTTAAAGATGTAGCTTTTTCATCTTTAAAATGCTCAATTCCCAGAAACTCCATGATCTTTTTAGCTTCCTCTTTTATCTTTTTTTCACTGCTAAAATATCTAGGTAGTCTAAACATAGACTCTAAGTAAGTGTATCTCGCTTTTGAATCTAAGCCTATTAAGATATTCTCCTCAACACTCATTGATGAGAAAAGCCTAATATTTTGAAAGGTTCTAGCTATTCCGTAAGATACTATCTTGTGGTTCTTTTTATTTGTGATATTTTTACCATCAAGCCAAACCTCACCAAAACTTGGTTTGTAATTACCCGTGATTATATTAAAGATCGTAGTCTTTCCTGCACCGTTTGGTCCTATAAGACCGTATATCTCATTTTTTTCTATCTGCAAAGAGGTATCGCTTATAGCAGTTACACCGCCGAAGTTTTTAGTGATATTTTTAAGCTCTAAGATCATTTTTTATCTTTCCTTTTAAAAATATCGCTAAGCTCCCTTTTTCCCATTAAGCCCTCTCTTGCAAAAAGCATTATAATCACTAAAAGCATAGAGAATACTACCATTCTAAGCCCTGGGTGTGAACCAAGCTCTACTCCAAATAGGTTTAAAGGAGCATCTAAAAACCTAAGCCACTCCATTCCACCTACAACTATGATAGATCCTATAACGGCTCCTGTCATTGAACCAAGACCGCCTAGAACTATGATGATAAGTAACTGAAAAGTTAAAAAGAAAGTGAAAAGGTCAGGGCTTATTGTTGTAAGCAAGATAGCTAAAAGCCCACCCCCTACCCCTTCAAAAAATGCGCTTGTTCCAAATGCCAATGTTTTTATCTTAAATGTATTGATACCTATTGCACTTGCTGCGTCTTCATCATCTCTAACCGCTTTCATTGCACGACCGTATTTAGAGTAGATAACATTTAGCATAAATATAACGGTTAAAATAGCTAAACCACCCGTCCAATATAGATCTATAACCGTCGGTATCTCATTTAAACCTATCGAGCCGTTTGTAAACTCAGGGTTATTTATAGCTATAACTTTTATAATAAAGCCAAACCCTAAAGTAACTATAGCCAGATAATCTCCCCTAACTCTAAAAACAGGAGCAGATAAAAATACCGCCACTATAGTTGCAGCTATTCCACTAAGTAAAAGTGCAGGTATAAGATCAAAGTTCATCGCTAATATAAAAGGGTGCGGATCTTCAAGCTGAAAAAGCTCCCACTTCATATCCTCGCTTAAAAGTGATAGTGCCGTTACATATGCTCCAATTGCAACAAAACCGTTAGGCTCTAGTGAAAACTGTCCTGTTACTCCGTTTATAAGGTTATAAGATGCCGCAAGTATTATAAAAATAGCAATATTGTTTAGTATCCTTATCGTATAATCATTAAAGTTGTTCTGAGCTATAAATATAAAACCAAACGCTGAGAGTATAATAAAAAGTTTTAATAGATTTTGTTTAGATAAAGGCATTATTTACTCCAATTGTTTTAAAGCAGTAGTAGTGACGATACATTGTTTTAAAACCTCGACTTTTCAAAATTTATCCCCATTATTCCAGTAGGTCTAAATAACAGTACAAAGATCAAAAATATAAATGCTATAGCATCTTTATAGCCTCCGTACTCAGGATAAAATGCCACAAAGATCACTTCGGTAAAACCAAGTATCACTCCACCTAAAAATGCTCCGTAAACTGAACCGATCCCACCAAGAACAGCTGCGGCAAAAGCCTTTAGACCAATCATAACCCCCATATAGGGTGTAAGTATCGGGTAGCTTATAGCCCAAAACACACCACCGATAGCGGCTAAAGATGAACCTATTATAAAAACATACATTATGATCTTATTGATATCTATACCCATTAAAGCAACCGTTTTTATATCAAAAGCCAAGGCTCTAATAGCTATTCCTTGTTTTGTTTTATAAAGTAAAGCCAACAATAATAGCAATAAAATAATCGTAACTATAGGAACAATAAAAACCAAAGGGGTAAAAATAGCTCCGCCTATCTCAAAGGTTTGTTCAAAAAATAGCGGTGCTTGAAAAGATTTTGGCGTACCCCCAAATACTACGTTTACAATATTTTCTAAAAAGAAACTAATACCGATCGCAGTGATTAGAAGTGATATTCTAGGCGCATGCCTTAAAGGTTTATATGCGACCTTATCTGTTAGAACACCTACAATAACAGATATAAGAACCGCAAAAGCCACACCTAGATATATATCGAAACCTAAGATACCCATAGCAAAAAATGCCGAGAAAGCTCCCACCATCATAATATCGCCGTGAGCAAAGTTTATCAGCCTAAGGACTCCATATACCATCGTATAGCCGATAGCTATAAGACCATACATGGAGCCTAAACTGATACCGTTTATAACTTGTTGTATAAAAGTTGAAATATCCATATATTAAACTAAGGGTTTACCGTTGTTTTATACACCATTTTACCGTTTTTGATCTGGTTGATAACAGCACTTCTTGTTGCATCACCGTTCTTCTCTATAGAGATAACTCCTGACACTCCCTCAAAACCTTTTGTTGCTTTTATCTTATCGTTGATACAAGGACCATTTGTAGGATCATCACACTGGTTCATCGCATTTACTATAATATTGTATGAGTCTGCACTAAGTGCTGCAAAAGGGTGAACCCCCTCACCATATTTAGCCTTATATGCTTTTTCAAACTCTTGACTTGCTTTTGTGGTTTTTGGTGCATCAGCAGAGAAAAGATCGGTATTATAAAAACCTTCAACCGCACTTCCGCCTGTTTCAAAGAAAACCTTATCGGCAGTCATACCATCTGTTCCTACAAAAGGTACGTTAAGACCAAGCTGTTTTGCCTGTTTTGCTATAAGTGCCGCTTCAGCAGAATAGATAGGAAAAAACACAAGCTCAGGTTTTAAACTTTTTATACTTGAAATAGCAGCTTTAAAATCGCTGTTTCCTGAAGTGATCTTTACCTGTTTTAAAACCTTACCGCCAAGTTTTTTAAATGCTCTTTTAAACACTTTTGAGATACCGATAGAGTAGTCTTGCTTTACATCCGTAATAACAACAACTTTTGATTTTTTTAGATCATTTTTAATAAAGTTTGCGGCAACCTGTCCTTGAAAAGCATCACTAAAACAAACTCTGTTTGCATATTTTCTATTTTTGGTTACTAAGATATTTGTAGCAACAGGTGCCACCATCGGTGTTCTATTTTGACCTGCTATTTTAGTAATAGCCATAGTGTTTGTTGATGTTAAAGCTCCAACTACAGCGGCAACATTATCATCTGAAACAAGTTTTTGCATCGCATTTGCAGATTCTATCTTATCAGATTTATTGTCTAGTAGAATAACCTTTATACTATCGCCGTTTTTTAGTTTTGGTTGAAGCTCATGCGCTAGCTCTATACCCTTATTTGCACTTTGACCAAACCCACCTATAGGTCCGCTCATTGGCATAACAACACCGATCTTTACCTCTTTTGCGTAGCTAAAACTACAAGCCGCTGCAAAAGATAGTCCTATTGCTAATAACCTTTTCATATCCACTCCTTTAAAATTTAACTTTGATTCTATCAATATTTTCCTAAAGAAAAAATGGAATATTACTATAAAATATTGATTTGTTGCATTATATTTTATTATATATAGCAAGAATTTACCAATAATAACCTCTTAGAACATTAAAGTATCAAGTAATCTTTTTAATGATAAAATATTTCTAATGATATAAACTATTAAGGACAAATAATGAAAGGTGTAGTATTTACCCAATATTTGGAGATGGTTGAAGAGAAGTTTGGATTTGATATAAATGATGAGATGATTCAAAATTCTGGTGTAGAGGGTATATACACTCAAGCAGGAAACTACCCGCATGGAGATCTACTAAAGATGGTAGAATCTTTATCTAAACTTACGGGTATTAGCGTGAAAGATCTAGTGTTTACTTACGGCGAGCACCTTTTTTCAATATTAATAACTATATACCCAGAACCTATAAAAAAATACAATTCATGTTTTGAGTTTATAGCAAACGTTGAAAAAGTGGTTCACCCTGAGGTAAAAAAACTATATCCAGATAGTGATCTGCCAAGGTTTGATCTAATCAGTCAAGATGAGAATGAACTAAAAGTGAAATATATATCAACAAAACCTCTAATGGAGTTTGCAAAAGGTTTAATGGTAGGTTGTGCAAAACACTATAATGAAAAGATTGAAGTAAGCTACGAGAATCTTCCAAATGAAAATGGGAAGTTTTTGGCACTATTTTGTTTAAAAAAGATCTAATAGTTTAAAAAATAATTAGATTTAATTTAAAAAACAGTAGAATGGATTTATAAAAAAATATAATAAGCAATAGTATGGACGAAATAGAAAAGTGGAAAAAAAGATTTGAGAGGGAAAGGTTTGCCAGAAAGGAAGCCGAGAAGCTTCTAGAGACTAAAAGCGAAGAGCTTTATAATCTAAACCTAAAACTTGAAGATCAAAATAAACATTTAGAAACGGTACAACATATCGCAAGAATGGCATCTTGGTGTTATGACCTAAAAACAAAAAAGATAACATTTAGTGAAGAGATATATGATATATTAGAGTTAGATCAAAATGATGAGAAACTTAAACTGGTAGATTTTTTCAGCTATATTCACCCTGAAGATCGAGATCATATAAAAAATTTTTACGATAATCTTCTTTTCTCAACAGATAAACGTTTTATTGAGTATAGACTTTTAATGAACGACGGTAGAATAAAGTGGGTTCATGAAGATTATAAAACTAAATTTGATGAAAACAACAATCCGATATCATCTATAGGAACCATTCACGATATAACCGAATCCAAGATATTAAACCTTACATTGATGGAAAAAGAGAAAGAGATCTCAACCATTTTAGAGGGAGCAAGGGCAATATCTTGGACGGCTGATATAAAAACTATGAGTATAAAATATAATGAGAATAGTTTTTTTGACTACGATACAAAAGATCTAAATTCATTGACAGACTATATAGATATCATACATCCTGAGGATATGAGTGCTGTTCAAAAAGCATACCAAAGCATAATAGAGGGTGCAACAAAAGTAACCACTCAATTAAGGGTTAGAAGAAAAGATAGAAGCTCTTACAGGTGGCTAGAATCTAGAATGGTAGAGGGTGAGAGAAAGAACGGACAACTTCTTAGTATTATGGGGATCACTTATGATATAAGTGAAGATATAAAGAATAAATCGATAATCAAAGAGCAAAGAAAAGAGTTTGAAACCATATTTAACTATGCTCAAGATGGTATAGCGATAGTTGATCTTGAAACAAATATTTTAAACTGTAATGAAGCGTTTGTAAATATGACAGGATATACAAAAAGTGAGCTTTTAACTAAAACCTGTACAGAACTAACTATTTTTGAAGATAGAGAGATGAACTACAATGCGATCCAGCACGCAATACTTTTCGGTAAACATGAAAATATAGAAAAAAGCTGTATTAAAAAAGATGGTCAAAAAGTGATCGTAAATATGGGAGTGTCACTACTTCCCGATAAAACTAAACTGTTATTGACTGTAAAAGATATTACGGCATTAAAAGTTTTAGAAGAGCAGTCAAAGCTTGCTTATATGGGTGAGATGATAGGAAATATAGCCCATCAATGGAGACAACCTTTAAGTATTATAACAACGTGTGCCAGCGGTGTTAAACTTAACTTAGAACTTGATATGGAGATAAATAAAGAGCTTATGATCTCTCAAAACGATAAGATACTAGAACAAGCACAATATCTATCAAAAACCATAGATGATTTTAGAAGTTTTATAAAAGATGATAAGCAGTTTAAAAATATACACTTAAGCGAAGTGATCCAAAGCACTATTAGTCTTGTAGATTCTAGTTTAAAAAGCAACTATATTAAACTTATCACAAATATAGATGATGATATAGAGATAAAAGCAAATAAAAATGAACTGCAGCAAGCTTTAATAAATATATTAAACAATGCAAAAGATGCAATAAAAGAGTTTGTAAAAGATGATAAAGATAGATATATTCTTATAGAGACAAAAAAGATCAATGAGCATACACTAAGTCTAGAGATATGTGATTCAGGTGGAGGAATGCCAGAAGAGATAGTTCCAAGGGTATTTGAACCTTATTTTACAACCAAACATAAATCTATAGGAACAGGACTTGGTCTTTCAATGGTTGATAAGATAATGAGAGAGAGACATAACTTTACGGTAAAAGCTTATAATAAAAATACTCTGTTTGACAACAAACACTATAAGGGAGCTTGTTTCAATATAGTATTTACAAATAAAACGCTATATATAAAACCTTAAGACTCTAAACGGAAACACTTGATGCAGTGTTGATTTAAAAGCTCGATATACCTTTCAAGTTTTCCGCAATGGTGTGCAAAAGTTATCTGCTCAAAAAATTTATCCCTTTTTTGTACATCACTTACACTATACCACTTCTTAGACTCGATTGGACTTGGCATCTGTTGTTCAGATATTAAACCGCTATTAAACTTATTTGTTATCTCATCCCAAAATTTAGGTAAAGGACAAACTATATCCAGTCTTAATAAAGAGGCTAAAAGTTGCACATAACTTAGATTTGGTCTTATCTTTAGATGATCTGTATTGTTTGAAGTTTCGGTATGTTCTATTTTATATATAAACTCTTCTCTAGAACCCATCTTAAACCTTTTCGTTTTCATAAAAATCTTATATCTCTTATATAAAAAATTTTATCATATTACAATATTATTACAAAAAAGTTGCATTTTGGTCTTCATTTTTCGAAATTGTACAAATTTAAATATATTAATAAACTTTTAGTAGTAGATCTACGGTAGTATTGTAAAAAAACTACCGTAAAAATAATATTAAATAAGTGAGTATTTTTTCTTACACCACATCTCAAAACATTTATTTGTGATGTAGTAGTTATTGTTCTCTTTATCTATAATCTCATCTTTATAAAGGTGTCTAATAGCTGTACTTAAAGAGGATTTGGTTGTTTGAAGCTTAAGTAATATATCTTTTTTATAAAACTCCGTACCGCCGCTGATTATTATAGCTTTAAGTGCTATCTTTAAAGGCAGACTCATACGATCTAAAACCATTTTAAAATAGCTGTTCTTGCTCTCTAACAATAAAGTACAAACATAATCTAGATCTTCCCTACTTATCTCTTCATCATTTTTATCGCTATCTAAATAGTGTAAATGGTAACAAAACTCTTGGATAAGTTTTGACTCCCCTTCGGTTCTTAGATATATCTCTTTAAAGATATCATACGATAGTTTACCGTCAAACTTTTTATTGACAAAGGTATAAAACTCCTCCATAGGTATAGGTTTTAGCTCCATAAAACTTACCATATCATATAAAGGGGATTTATTCTTCTCAAAAAATTCCGTTAAAAGGTGTCTTTTTAAACCTGTAAAGATATAGTTGATACTTGGATAAGTATCCATATATTTTTTCAATATTGTATCTATCTTATACTCTTTAATTAAAGTGATCTGTTGAAACTCATCAAAAGCTATCACAATCTTTTTATCTGTTTGCGAAGCTAATTTATCAAGACCCTTATATATATCGGCCATCAATTCACCAAAATTATAAGTGCGAAGTGCAGGCGTGAACTTTAACTCATTGTTATCCCCCATAGTTACGGAAAAACTTGCCATTACAAAATACTCTTGAAGCTTTTTTAATACCTCTTTATAATCAAAAGGGAGACTACAGGCGATCTCTTTATAGAGTGCTTTTGCAAAATGGGAAGGGTTTGTAATATCAAATAGATCAATATATATGGGTATAAAAGATGTTTTATCTATCTTATTACTAAAAAACTCTTTGATCAATGATGTTTTTCCGTATCTTCTTTTTGAGTATAAAAAAACGTTCGATGATGTTAAGATCAGGTTTTCCATTTTTTGCAATTCATCATTGCGAAAACAAAAATACTCCCCGTAACAAAAATTCTGATATAAAAAAGGGTTCATTTCTACTCCTAATTTGGTCTTGGATTTCAAGACCAAAAGTATTTACTATTTGGCATATTTTTTCAATACCTAAGCTAAAGCTCTGTAAACTGGAGAGTCTATAAAATAATGATTTAAAATTAAGAATAATATATAAAATTAATTTTAAGTATTATTTAAGAGTATTCTCCTGTTTTCGTTTCTAGTATCGCGAAACAATACTTAAAGTTTGCATAAGCCAAGACCGTTCGTATTTTTTAAAAAGCCTATTTTATGGCATTTTTAACTATTTTTTTTAGTCTTAGTTAAGCAAGCCTCCTGTAATATTTTTTGATAACCATAATTATACACTAAATAAAATTAGTTTATTTATTTAAGTTATTGATTATAATAATTTATTATAGAAATAAGTTTTTATTATTAATGTATATGGTTTCTTAATACTAAAAATTATTAATCAATAGAAAGGAGGCTTTATGGAAGTGGAGATTTCCAGAAGAAAATTTCTTCAAGGCAGTGTAGCCCTTACCGTTGTAGGAGCATCGACAGCCTGTAACCTCTTCTCGAACGAAGAGAAGAAAGGTCAGGTTAAGCTTACGACAAAAACAGGGACAAAAGAGGCCAAGTCTGTACCTACTTTATGTGAGATGTGTGTAAATAAATGTGCGGCAATAGCAAGAGTAGAAGATGGTGTAGTTACCAAGCTTGACCCCAATCCATATTTTCCTAAATCAAGAAATATGCTTTGTGCTAGAGGAAATGCAGGTATTCAAGCACTTTACGACCCAGATCGTTTAAAATCACCTATGATCCGTGTAGGTGAGAAAGGTGAAGGTAAATTTAAAAAAGTTACTTGGGATGAAGCGTTTGAATATATTAAGCAGAAGACCACAACAATATTAGATGAGGAAGAGGATAACAGATCGACCTTTCTATTTTGTGCAGGGGAAGGTATGGCAGAACATACCTTTAAAACATTTTATCAAGCTTTTGGATCTTCAAACTGGTTGAACCACTCTTCCATATGTCTACAAACCGTAGCATCAGGATACGGTGTAACAATAGGAGCTTATCCACAGTCTGACCTTGAAAATGCAAAATATATCATTATGGCTGGAGCTAATAGAGCAGAAGCTATTGTTACTCCTGATACTATGGATGCAATAAAAAACATTAAGGGTAAGAAAAACAGTGCAAAGATGATCTGTATCGACCCTCGTTTTACAAACACTGCAGCCAAAGCTGATCAATGGCTTGCTATAAAGCCTGGAACCGATCTTGCTTTTGTACTAGCTTTAACATATGTTACTCTAAAAGAGGAGCTATATAATAAAGAGTATGTAAAAGAGAACTTTAACGGCTTTAAAGAGTATAAAGATATGGTTCTTTCAAACAACTATACTCCGCAGTGGGCACAAAAGATCACTGGTATTGATGCAGATACTATTACAGCGATCGCAAGAGAGTTTATGGCAAACGCTCCTCAAGCTATCTATTACCCAGGAAGAAGAAGTACTTTCGCTAAGAACGATTTTCAACTAAGACGTGCAACGGCAATATTCCAAGCACTTGGGGGCGGAATAGATTGTAAAGGTGGTCTTGTATTTGGATCAAAGCTTAAGATCAAAGGGCACGAAGAGCTTCTACCTATGTATGAGCAAGCTGAATCAAGAGCAGTTAAGAAAAAACTAAAAGTAAAAATGGGTGAACCTGGTTATGACGATTGTGCGGTTGTAAGCGGCGGCGGTTCATGGATAAGCTGGAGAAACCACTTCTTAGAGGATAAACAACCTTATAAAGTGCGTGGAATGTTCTGCTATAAACATAATCCTATGATGAATATGCCAAACTCAGCAAAAACTGCCGAGATGCTTAAAAAGATGGAGCTGGTAGTTTGTATCGATACAATGCCAAGTGATACAGTTATGTATGCAGACGTAGTTTTACCTGAGTGTACATATCTAGAGAGAACCGACCCTGTTAAAACATTTGGTGGTGTTGAGCCTTCAATTGCTCAAAGAAATAAAGTTATCGATCCACTATACGATTCAAAACCTGTAATAGAGATATTAAGAGGTTTAACTAACAAAATTTCAAAACCACTTTTTGAGATCACTAAAAAGTACGATGAAGAGGTACAAGATGCAATAAGCGATGCTAGTGAAGAGGAGATATATGAAGAGTTTGACCTAACACTTCCATTCCTACACTCACAAGAGGAGCTTAATGAGCACGCAGTTCATGACTACCACGGCGCGGCAAAAGAGCTTAAAGAGAAAGGTGTATTCTACCCAAATATGGACAGCTACTTTAAACGTCTTGGAGCTAACGATATAGAGTATTACCCTGAGAATAAAAAAAGCTACAGTGTAAATGGTGGAAAGCCTGTGACTCCATCTAAAAAGATCGAGTGTAACCTTGAAGCATTAGCTAAAAAAGGTGTTGATCCTATGCCTATATGGAGAGATGAGTATAACTATACGATCCCATTAGGTAAGTTTAGACTTATGACTGGTCGTCATGCACAGTTTACCCAAAGCGGTACTGCAAACAACTCAATGCTTAGAGACCTTATGGGGCAAAACTTCGTATGGATAAATAAAAGAGTTGCACAAGCACAAGGGATAGAGTTCGGTGATATGATCGAGGTATCTTCAAGTGCAGGTAAAACAACACTTAGAGCATATCCAACTGAAAAAATAGCAAGCGATCAATTATTCTTTATACATGGTTTCGGTCAAGAAAGCTCTGGACTTAGCTGGGCATATAAAAACGGCGGAAACGATAACGCGGTTATTGAGGATATTATGGAGCCGGTATACGGTGCGGCAGCAATGCATGAAACAAATGTTGAAATAAGAAAGGTGTAACGATGGCTAGATATGGAATGGCATTAGATTACAAAAATTGTATCAATTGCAAAGCCTGTGAAACGGCCTGTAAAGAAGAGAATGGAATTTTACTAGGTGCAGATAAACATAGAATATGGGTAGGTGTAAAAGAGATTGAGGGTGAATATCCACTTTTAAGTATCGCTTCAAATACATTTTATCCAAGCCAATGTCAACACTGTGATGAAGCACCTTGTCAAGAGGTTTGTCCTACAAACGCTACATACTATGGAGAAGATGGTCAAGTGCGTGTTGATCCTGACAAATGTATCCTATGCAGCTACTGTATGAACGCTTGCCCTTACGATGCAAGATATGTTGATGATAGAACTATGACAGTTGATAAGTGTACTTTCTGTACAGATACAAGACTTGCGCGTGGTGAGACTACAACAGCTTGTCAAACAACTTGTCCTACAAAAGTAAGAATATTTGGTGACCTTGATGATCCAAATAGTGAGATCAGTAAAGTGTTAAGGGAGAGAGAACATTTCACCCTTAAATCAAATCTCGGTACTAAACCGAAACTGTTCTATCTAATCTAAGGGGGATTTTATGAGTGTAAAAGAATTTATTACAACTATACCTGTAAACAAAGTATCACTTAAAAGTATTCTCTCTTTTGAGAAGACTCCTGTGAATATCTTTTTAGCAGTATTGATGGTTACATTAGTTTCATTGTTCGCAATAGGTGTAGGGATATACCTGCTTCACGGACACCATGCATATAATGTAACAAGAGAACACCCATGGGGACTTTTGATCGCGGTATATATCTTTTTCGTTGTTAGTTCAACGGGACTTTGTATCGTAGGTTCACTTGGTGACGTATTTGGTTTTAAAGATTATATGGAGATATCAAAGCGTGCAATATTTGGCTCAATCGTTACGATCCTAGCAGGTTTTGCTGTTATCGCTTTTGAGATCGGTCACCCTGTAACTATGATGATCTATAACGTACTGACTCCAGGACTTACTAGTGCGATCTGGTGGATGGGTACGCTATATGGTCTATACCTAACGTTTATGATCATTGAGTTTGTGTTTTTGTTAAAACACGATATGAAGATGGCAAAGATATTTGGACTAAGCGGACTACTAATCGGTCTTGCAGCACACTCAAACCTTGGTGGTGTTTTTGGATTTTTAAATGCAAGAACTATCTCAAACGGTGTGTTCTATCCAACATATTTTATCTTAACTGCATTTATCACAGGGATATTCCTTGCGTATATTATGTACGGTTTTAGATATAAACTAAACTTTAGCGAAAGCTCAACTAAAATGCTTGCAAATCTTGCAAAGATACAAGGTCTGCTTATCTCAATCTTGCTTTTCTTCGTAACTTGGAAGATGTTAACCGATATCTACGGAGGTATGCCAAACCGTGCAGAGGTTGCACTGCATATCTTAGCTGGACCAACTTTTTGGGCAGAGGTTATCTTAGTAATGATAATACCTCTATTTATCATCCTAAAAAGCGGTGGAAACAATGTAAAAGGGATGTTCTGGGCATCACTAAGCGGTATGGTAGGTGTTTTCTTTATGAGATACAACCTTGTACACGATACGCAGTTAAAACCGCTTCAAATGCTTAAAACAAGCGAATATCAACTTGCTCCTACTTGGGTGGATTATTTCCCTTCAGGTGCAGAGATCATGATCTCACTAGGTGGACTTGGACTTTGTCTTGTAATGTATTATGTAGGAACAAAGGTATTTAATCTTGATGATTAGTTAATCTCGTGAAAGGAGGAAGCAGCTATGTATAAATATACGGTTACCCTTTTAAAGGGTTTGATTGTGTTTGGTATGGCACTTTTCATAATCCCTTATGAAAAGTTCAAAAGCCTGTTGCGTAAAGGGGAGTAGATGAGAAAAGTTTTATTTGTTGTTTGTTTTTTCATCACTCTTTTAGCTGCTGACAACAAGATCGTGATCCCTAAAGATAGAGCGATCTTTGAAGCAAAAAAGGCAGTACATAAGCTGCATCATATGATGAGAGAAGAAGTTAAATCCAATTTAAAAAAGGGGGTGTATCTAGCGGCAAAATTTTGTGCAGAGGAATCATTAGAGAGTATCAAAAAGCTTGATAAAAAGCTTGGAGCTGATATCTCTATAAAAAGGGTTAGTATAAGCAATAGAAACCCCGCATCGTATCCTCTAAAGAGTGAGATATCTATCTTAAAGGCTTTTGACCTTATTGAGCGTTCAGATGCCTTCATGCCTAAACAAGTAGTGCAGATGGTAGATTACGGTATCTATAAGGTTTATTTTCCTGCAACAATGTCCAGCAGAAGCTGTAAAAAATGTCATGGAAAAGCCAATAAGATAGATAAAAAGACCTTAGCTTTCTTTAAAGAGAAATATCCGAACGATAAAGGCTTGAACTTTAGAAGCGGTCAGGTGCGTGGTGCCGTAATAGTTACGGTCAATACAGGTAATATTGAAAATAAATCAACACCAATTAAGGAGTAAGAAATGAAAACATTAAAGTTATTAGCGAGTGCGGTTATAGTATGTGGTTTAAGTGCAAGTGCGTCTCAAGAGTATTCTCAATCAGAGATATACGGTGCAATGTGTCAAAAATGCCACGGTTCATTTGCTGAAGGAAACCCAAAGAAAAAAGGTCCTGCACTTGCAGATAGAACAGAGCCTGAGTTAGCAGTTGCAATTTATGAACTAGAAGGTGGCGGATACCAATCTTCTGGTAGTGCACACGATATTATGGAATACAACCTAACAGTTATCGAAAACAAAGGTATGAAAGTAAATGCTGATAAAATGGCTAAATATATAGCTGAAAGTTTCGGTCAAAAATAGTTTAAATTACACTAAAAAAGGGGCTGGCTTTGTTATCCATCATAGCCCCTTTTTTACCCATCTAATCCAAAATAAAATTACAAAAAAATCACTTCTTTAAAAACTCTCTTTTGTTAAAAACTTTACAATAGTAATAAAATATGGTATAATTCTATATTATGAAAAAGCTACAAGTAATATCTATGATCTTACTAATGAGTTTAACTCAAAGTTATGCTTTTACAACATGGGATGATTGTATCGAAAGATATAACAAAGCAAAGCAGTTTAGCGGAAATACTAGATTGTTTTACAACTACCTAAAATCTACGAAAAATTGTTTGGTAGAGTTTAAAAATATCTTGGAACACAACCCAGACCCTGAATTCACTGTAAAAGCGATGAACAATAACATCGATATGCTCGATGGTTATATCAATGAACTATTGCCTGAATACTCCTTTGCAAAAAACAATCTTGAAGAGATACCAAAATATGTAAAGATTGACTCTTCAAAACCTATTGTCAACGAAGAGTATGAGAACTTTAAAAAGTTCGATAACTGTAACGGAGTTCATGCAAAAGATAAGATATATACGGCTAAACACTGTAAAGTAGACAACTCAAAAAATATCCGCTTTGATCTAAACTTTATACAAAGCGATGATATATCTAAACTTGAGGTATCTAAACTAAACCTTTCAAAACTAGGAACCTTTAAATACTACTCTATGTCTAAAGAGGGGATGTTTTACAACGTGCTTTTAAAAGAGCAAAACTGTAAGTTCTATAAAGCAAAAAACGATCTTGCAGGACTTAATACCACGTTAGACCTAACTGATCTAAGTAAAAAAGAGGAGATACGAAGCAGCTGTCTTGCAATTCCTTCAAACAGCGGAGGAGGAGTATTTCAAGAGGGTAAACTTGTGGGTATCATCTCAAAAACAGTATTTGAGGGTAATAAGTTTTTATACAGTGTGGTTGAGCCTATACTTCCTATAAACGATACAGTTGCAAGTGCTAAATAACTTATTGAAAAATTATGATCTTTTTTGATAATATTTCATAAAAAGATTTATGATGCTATTACTTACCTATTTTATGATCGCTATCGGTGTTTCATTTCTTTGTTCTATTTTAGAAGCTGTTTTATTATCACTTCACCCCTCATATATACAATCCCTTAAAAACTCTAAGCCAAAAACTGCTCTTAGACTTGAAAAACAAAAAAAAGATATTGACCTCTCAATCGGCTCTATCCTTACACTAAATACCTTTGCCCATACTTTAGGGGCTGCGGGAGTGGGTGCAGAAGCAGCTAAGATATTCGGCAACGAGTATATGTTTTATATCTCAGCGATACTTACAATCCTTATACTTGTATTCTCAGAGATCATCCCAAAGACCATAGGAGCTATCTATTGGAAAGAGCTAAGCGGTATAAGCTCTAGAGTGATACAGTTCTTGGTTTTTGCAACTTACCCTTTACTGATAGCTATGAACTTTATCACTTCATTTATATCTAAAAACAAAAAAAAGAAAAATATCACAAAAGAGGAGATAGAAGCTACTATAAATATGGGTGAGGAAGCGGGAGTTTTAAAAGAGAAAGATACGCTCCTTATTGAAAACACTTTAAAGCTCTCAACTATAAAGGTAAAAGATATATACACTCCAAGAAAGGTTGTCTTTGCAATGAACAAAGATGAGCTGATCTACAGCTTAGAAAATAAAGATAAGCAAAATATAGATACCGATAAACTAAAAGAGTACTCAAGGGTTCCAATATATGGTGAAAATATAGATGATATAGTAGGTATTATATTTTCAAAAGAGTATTTCCATGAGTTTATAAGCGATGAGCTTGAAAATAAACAAGATATCATAAAAGATGTATTTATGATAAAAGAGAATATCCCCATATCAAAACTGCTTGATCTATTTTTAACTAGAAAAGAGCATATGTTTATAGTGATAGATCAATATGATCAAACGAAAGGTATTGTTACACTTGAAGATGTACTTGAAGAGCTTATCGGTGCAGAGATAGTTGATGAACTTGATACTATTATCGATAAAAGGTTTGAGGCTAAATACTCATATAACAACTAAAAAGCACTTCCCCCATATTTCATTTTTATATAGTTTCCTATAATAACTATATAATCAATTGATAACACTTTTTTTAAAGATATTTCATCTACAATAAAAAATTACAAAAATATTATTTTATATACTAAATCAAAATAAATACTTATACAATTGGTTACATTACAATTATTTTCGCATTAATTTTTTTTATATTTAATTATAAGATAAGATAAAATGAAATAAAATCTGCTTTTTAAAAATATAAAAATAATAAAAAGGGAAAGTAATGTTAAGAGATCTTACTTTATCAAATAAGATGACGATATTCGGTATCTTTATTGTGGTTTTATTTATAATATCGATTCTTGGAAAAGTTTATAGTATAAATAAATTACAAAATGGATTTGATATATTTTCACAAAAAGCAGTAAGCGGTAAAATTGCAACCTTAGAGGTTCAAGCAAATTTAAACTATATAAGTAGATGTACTAGAGATATTATGCTAGGAAATGCTTATGAAAAAAATATAGAAAAGATTGAAAAAAGTATCGCTTCTATAGATAAAAACTTTAAGGTGCTTGAAAATACTATCAAAGGTACTCCAAATGAAGCTAAAAAACTAAAAGCTGTAAGATTGGCTCATAAAAGCACTTTGGCATTTGTTGATGATGGTTATAAAAAGATGAAGTCATTAGCAAGCAAAGATCGTACTACTGAAGTGCTACAAGATATGTATCAACAATACCGTACGGATGCAACACCCCTTGCAAATGAAAGTAGAAAATACTTTAGTGAGATAAAAAAGACAAAAGATAAAGGTCTAGTTGAGAGAACAAATCTTTTTAAAGAGGATATCAATATACTAAAGACCGAGATCATAATCGAGTCTATAGTGATCTTAGTGATGATAATGGGTTATATGCTCTATATCACTAAGGGTATATTAAAATCTATAAATAACCTAAGAAGCGGTATGGTAGATTTTTTCAAATATTTAAATAAAGAATCGGATAGTTCATCAAAAATAGATATTATCAACAATGATGAGCTTGGTGAGATGTCAAAACTTATTAATGAAAATATAGAAAAAACAAAAAACACTATCGAAAAAGATGCGATCTTTATAGACGATGTAGCAAGGTTCGTACAAGAGCTAAAATCTGGTAATATGCTAGCAAAGATCGAAAAAGATTCAGATACAGATAGTCTTATTGAGCTAAAGAAACTACTTATAGAGTTACAACAATATTTAGAACATACCATCGCAAACGATATCAATATCTTACTTGATATATTAGATAAGTTCTCTCACTATGACTATAGACCTAGGTTTGAAAATGCATATGGAAGAGTTGCAATTGCAGTAAACACTCTAGGTGATTCTATCACTGAAATGTTAGTGGAAAATAAAGCAAACGGTCTAACTTTGGATTATAGTTCAGATGTTTTACTAAAGAACGTCGATACTTTAAATACAAACTCAAATGAAGCAGCAGCAGCTCTAGAAGAAACAGCGGCTATTTTACAAGAGATCACAAGCAATATTACACATAACACTGAAAACGTAGTTAAGATGTCTAGCTATGCAAATGAGCTAACACTCTCTGCAAGCGACGGTCAACAACTAGCACATGAAACAACTGTTTCTATGGATGAGATAAACGCACAAGTGAGCGCGATAAATGAAGCTATCAGCGTTATCGATCAGATAGCTTTTCAAACAAATATCCTTTCGCTAAACGCTGCAGTAGAAGCAGCAACTGCTGGTGAAGCAGGTAAAGGTTTTGCCGTGGTTGCAGGGGAAGTTAGAAACCTTGCCGCACGTTCAGCAGAAGCTGCAAGTGAGATAAAAAATCTAGTAGAAAATGCAACAGTAAAAGCAAACAACGGTAAAAGTATAGCCGATAAGATGATAGACGGTTATAATAAACTAAACGATAATGTTGCAAAAACTATGGAGCTTATCAAAGATGTTGAGACGGCTTCAAAAGAACAGCAAAGCGGTATAGAGCAGATAAACGATGCGGTTACAAACCTAGATAAACAAACACAACAAAACGCTATGATAGCAACACAAACACACGACGTAGCTGTTGAAACAGATGAGATAGCAAAACTTGTCGTTTCAAACGCAGACGCAAAAGAGTTTGACGGTAAAGATAGCGTAAAAAGAAAAGTGTTTAATACACACAACACTTCAAATACACAAACTACAAAAAAACCTACAACGCAAGAACAAGTTAAAGAACTAAAACCAAATGATACAAAAGATGAGTGGGAAAGCTTTTAAGCTTTTTCACTCACTAAATAACGTAGCCTATCCTCCTTATCGATAACCCTTACTTGGTTTTATAAATATTAATTCTGTATACTTTATGAAATACTTAAGGACAATAAATGAAACTATATTTTTTAATCTTTATAAACTTTTCTTTTCTCTTTTTAGTAGGTTGTGCAAAAAACTCAACCTCTGACTTATCTAAGTCTAATATTGATATGTCTATTGTCAAATTAAGCAGCTCTGGTCAAAAGCAGAAAATAATTGATCTTGTCCAAGAAGATCAATCCATATTGCATAATGCTAGTTTAGCAACAACACAGTTTATCTGTTCTGCATATTTAGATGTTCAAAATTTCAATGACTTTTTTAGTTGTATAGATTTAATGGAGTCTAAATATAATAAAGGTGATACTAAAATTTCTGGAGGTACAGATGGAATGACATCTATTGTATACCTCAAAAGCAAAGCATATTTACAAATGAACTTACCTAAAAAAGTTTTAGAGATGATGGAGGTTTTTGATATAGAATATCATAAAAAAACATTATATGATGCATATGGAAGTTTCATGAGTAAAGAGGAAACTGACAATGAAGCAGAAGCAATGTTTTTGCCTATATATATCGAAACATACAGTAAGCTTGGTCTTTTAGATAAGGCACGAATAGAGATTAAAAAACATATTAAGTATATAGAATTTCTTGAGCGTAAATACACTGTAACTAATAATTCTGTTCCAGGTGTCATTAACAGCAATACAATAGCCCATGAATATATGATGATTGGTGATTATAGTGAACTATACAATTTTCTAAATAGCCGCTATCCTGACAGAAACTTCAACAATAATGGTATAGGTAACAATGATTTTAAAGCTATATCATCACAACTAACTTTTTACTGGGCTAAGGCATTATATGAAACTAACAAACAAGAACAAGCTAAATACTATTATTCACTACTATTAGATAATCATTTATTGATCTCACAAGGAAATATGCAATGGATAGCTTTAAATGATCTTGGAAAAATACAGTTGTCCAAAGGAGATCTTCTTAATGCTATTAACCACTTTTCACAAGCAATTGAACTTATAGAACTACGACGTTCTAGTATTAATACAGAAGAAAATAAAATTGGATTTGTATATGATAAGCAAGATGTATATGCAAATCTTATCAATTGTTTATTTCAGAGTAAACAATATGCTAAAGCTTTTGAATATTCAGAAAGAGCAAAATCTAGAGCACTAGTAGATATGCTTGCTTCAAAGCAGAATATTGCTCCTAAAACTTTAAATGCTCTTGAGTTTAAAACTATGCTGGCTAAACTAAAAGAATCTAACAAAACATTACTGACATATAATGGTACACCTAAAGAGTATAAGAGTCATCAAAGAGGTTTAAAAAAGATTCAAAATAAAATTCATCAAAAAGATAGTGAGTTTGCTTCAATGATAAGTGTTGAAACAGTAAATGCTCTTGATATGCAAGCACTCTTAAGTAATGATGAAACTATCATAGAGTATTTTATTCATAAAGATAATTTTTTTGCATTTATTGTTACTCCAGATTCTATTAAAGCAGTTAAACTCAATAGTACTAACTTAACTAAAAATATTAAAATATTTCGTGAAGCTCTTACAACACAATCAAATATGACAAATGATTATGCTTATAAACTTTATTATACCCTTATAAATCCACTTATAAAATATCTAAAAACACAAAATATTACCATCATACCTCATGGAGTTCTACATTATGTTCCATTTAATGCTCTAACAGATAAACGAAACTATATGATTGAACGATACTCCTTACGTATACTTCCAAGTGCAACTGTAATGAGATATTTAAATAATCGTAAAATAAAAACACCTACAAAACTACTTGCATTAGGTAACCCCGATCTATACAATGATGAACTAAATCTTGCAGGAGCAGAAATAGAAGTTAAAACTATCGTCAAACAATTACCTAATTCACAAGCACTTTATCGTAGCCAAGCTACTGAAACTAACTTCAAAGAGCTATCAAAAGGGTTTAACCGTTTTCACTTTGCTGTTCATGGAGTGTTTGATGAGAAGCAACCCTTACAATCAGGACTATTACTTAGTAAAGATGATATAAATGATGGTGTACTTACAGCTGATGAACTCTATTCTATGAAACTTAATGCTGATCTTGTAACACTAAGTGCTTGTGAAACAGGACTTGGAGAGATTAATCAAGGTGATGATGTAATAGGGTTAACTCGTGGTTTTTTATATGCTGGAGCACAATCAATAGTTGCAAGTTTATGGAAAGTAGATGATATGGCTACTGCATATTTAATGAAACAATTTTACAGCAACTTACAGTCACAAAATAAACGTGAAGCACTAAGACAAGCACAAATAAAAACAATGAAACAATTTCCACAGCCTTACTTCTGGTCATCTTTTCAAATAATAGGAAGTGATTAAACCCTACGATACAAGAACAAGTTAAAGAACTAAAACCAAATGATACAAAAGATGAGTGGGAAAGCTTTTAAGCTTTTTCACTTTGACTGGATTGTTGATAAAAAAACTCATTTTAGTTATACTTATAAAAATAAATTGAGGTAAAGATCATGATTCAACTAGCAATCCAAGAACCAAAAATTGAACAGTTTTTCAAAAACTCAAAAGAAGAGATAGTTAAAGCTTTAGAGTTTATAGTTGAAAATGATATTGATTATTTCAAAAATAGTTCAGAGGAAGCATCGTTAAGCCCTGAACAAAAAGAGGAACTAAACGCAAGGATAGAATCTTTTCATAAAGACCCTAGTATAGGTGAGTCTTGGGATGATATCAAAAACACATTAGCTAGATAATGACAATCAAACTTCACCCTAGAGCAGAAGATGATCTTAAAACTGCTTTAGATCACTACTTCGATATAGACCCTAAACTAGAAACTAGATTTTTAAATACATTAGACTCAACATTTTCAAAAATTAAAAAATTTTATAAGATTTACCCTTTTGAAACACCAACAGCCCAGAAATGTGTAATGAAAGATTTTCCATACATAATCATTTATGAAAAGTATGAAAATATCATTATGATATTAGCTATCTTCCATACAAAAAGAAACCCTAAAAATTTAGAAGAAAGGGAAAAATAGAGTTGCCTGTCAGCTTTATTTAAAGTAGCGTGTCCCCTTTTAATTAGCTAGTTATCATTATCACCTGACCCCTATTTTTGATATTTTTGAGACGATTTAATAGTTTTGTCTAATTATTAATATCCTTATAAGGTTTTGAACAACGTGGTAATATTAAATGGTTTTTAACAAAATTTAAAAGTTTACCTTCTATCCAAAAACTAACCCCGACAAAAGACAATAAAGTAACAGTCATATACACAATAGCATCAATATTCGGATATTGAACAATAGAAATAAAGAAAAATCCTAGCCAAATTAAAGGTATGATAACTCTGCAAAACTTTAATGTTCTATTAACACATTGAGTTATTTTAAAATCGACTGTTGTCTTAATGTTATTTAATTCACTTTTACTATCTGTATAAGCTTTTTTTGTTAAATTATGTTTTGTTTTTTCATCACTATATTGTTCATATGCTTTTTTATTAATTTCTTCTAATATTTCAAAAGGTAGCTTATGATCAATTTTTTTATAATTCCCTAATGTTTTTTCTTCAAGAATACTATCAGTAATTTGACTTGAAGATAATAGTGTATATTCATCAGAAGATAATTCCATATCTTCAAATAACTTTTTAACTTCCTTTAAATACCTCTTAATTAAATTTTTATCAGGCTCAAATGTATGTATTGTATGCGCAATCATAGTTTTTATGTCAACTCCTGGTTCAAATGCATGATTTGATTGAGACCAAAGTTGTGAAAAAAAGAAAAAATCTGTAATACATGAAGGAATAAATCTAGTTTGACGATGATAAATTTCTTTTTCATGTTCCATAACGGCTAAAGAAAGAGCTACATTATTTGTTAATAATATATTCTTGATTTGTGAAAAATTTCTAGCTACATGACCTTTTTGTAATTTTATTATTTCTGCAATAATTACAACATCAATATCTATAGAATCTGTCAAATGATTTCTAAAACTCTTTTCTGTTTTCAAATTGTATCGTTCTTTTATTGACTTCGTTAATTCATTTTCATCAATCTGATATTGAAAGCTTTCTTCTCCATATGAGTAATCTTTATAAATTTCTATTGATAATGACTCTAGTTTTTCTTCTAAAGTATCAATAATAGATTGTATATCACTTGGAGATGAACCTTTTTCTTTAAAAAATCTTGTAGCCTGAGAAATATTTTCTATATTTCCATTATCGACAGTCTCTTTAGCTTTTTCAAGAATATGCAATGTCTCATCTAAATGTTTATCAAATATAAAAAGTTTCAAACTATTTGATTTCTCACGAATATAATTTATAAGTTCTTGATAATTTTTTTTGTGAACTTCACCTTCTATTCCTATAAGTCTAAGAATTAATTTAGTATCCAAAAAAACATTTACGTCTTTTAAAGTACCGTCTGTTACTTCATCATTAGAATACATAATTGAATTTAATAATATATATCCCATACAAATATTCTCAAAAGTTGTAAAATTAATAGGATCATTTTGTTCTATATGTTCAATATATTTATATAGTGCATAATTAACTTCAGTTAAATTTTCTTTATCATCTATAGATGGTAATAAACTATTAAGATTTGACTCTTCACTAATTAAATAAAGAAAATCAATGTTATGTTTTGAAAGAAGTTTTATGAGAGCATCTTCTATTTCATCTGTACTAAATTGTACTTTGTATTTTTCTTCTATAAATTTTTTAGCATTTTGCTTGAAACTATTAATTTGTCTAATTGAATTTTTAGGAGTGCTATTTAAAGGCAATTGTTTACTAATAGTTTCCATATCTGGATAAAATGAACCATTACTAGCTTTAAAAAATTTTAACTTTTTTCCTCTGCTTAATATTGTTCTCATTATAATTTGTGGTATAAGCAAACCATACATATCTTTAAATAATTCACAAAATTCATCAAGATTACTTAAATCTATCTCTTTTATATCTCTATCTCTAACTAAATGTAAACATAACAAAACAAAGTTCTCTATATAACCAATTCTTACACCACCAATTTCTCTATTGTCATAATTCGTTTTTAATACTGCTAAAGATAATATTGCTTTATGTGATAATCTAGATTTATCCATTAATTTCCTTCCAAATAATAAATAATAAAATATTATATCAATAATCGTGTCATAATTGCGTCACAAAAATAATAAATTTTTAAATTTTATATTTATAATTAAGATTAAATCAATTTAACAATAAGTATTTTTAGTATAGTTAAAAGAAGGATTAAAAAAATATGAAGGAGTTTAGTTGTTCTAAATGACTGAGTATTTTTTTGATTATGATGTATAAATATGCAAAAAGAGTTGTTGGAAAATTGATTTCTTTTCTGACGAAAACAAATGGCTCCGGCACCTGGGTTCGAACCAGGGACCAAATGATTAACAGTCATCTACTCTACCGCTGAGCTATGCCGGATTATTTAAGGACGGGAATTATAATAAATTTTTTTTGATTTGTCAAGGGAATTTTAGGCGATTTTGTAAAATTTTACGCCGTTGTTATCGACTAGTTTGATTTTTTGGTTTTTAAGCAGTTCTTGAAGCCTTTTTTTAGAAAGCTCACCAAACATATTATCAATATCTTCCGTGCTTAGAGGTCGTCTTTTAAAAAGTCTAAGTATCTCATCTTCACTAAAATCCTCTTGGCTTTTTGGTCTGTTTTTGTACGCTATAGCGATATTGTGTCCAGACATTTTATCTGCTATGGCTTGTAAGCTCTCAAAACTTACTGCTTCAACTTTATACGCAGGAGGTCTATCGATGGTTCCTATATCTATCCTATGTGGTTTTATAAGGTCATAAGCGCTTTTTAAAAGCTTTATCTCTTCCTCACTATCATTTAGTGTCTTTACAAACAATGTCTCTATGATAAGCTGGTTTTTAAAACCTTTTTTAAACTGGGCTATCCCATCAACTATTTGTTTGCTATCTACGCTACTATCTATACGATCTAGCTTTTTAAAACACTTATCGCTTACGCAGTCTAAAGATATCTTTACAATGTCGATCTTTGAGAGTGTTTGCTGTATTGTTTTATTGTAGATATTTCCACCGTTTGTAAGTATAAGTGTTTTGGTCTCACCTTTTATCTTATCCACTTCATCTATAAGCTCTAAAAGTTTAGGGTAAAGTGTAGGCTCACCATTTGCTGTAAAAGTTATAACGTTTATATTTGGATGTTTATCTATAGCTTCTTTTATCTCGCTTACTATATCGCTGACTTCTAAAACTATCTCTTGTTTATCTACGGTCTTAGCCTTTTCAAGCTCGCAGTAAAGACAGTCAAAATTGCATTGTTTGATTGATGGTGAAAGATCAACGCCCAAGCTCATCCCAAAGCGTCGGGATGGAACTGGACCGAAAATGATAGAGTTTGAGTAACTCATCTATTTTTTTGAAACCCTTTGACACTCTTTTACAAAGTGTATCGCATTTTCAACAGGAACATCAGGAAGTATCCCGTGACCAAGGTTAAATATATGTCTTTTCCCACCCATAATATTTTGTATAGCTTCAACACACTCAGTTGTTCTCTCTTTTGAGTAAAGTCTAGTAGGCTCCATATTTCCTTGAAGAACATATCTATCCCCAAGTTTCTCTTTAGCAAGTGCCATTGGAGTTCCCCAATCTACACCGAAAACATCAAAGTTGCCATATACTAACCCTTGCTCAATAAATGATGCTACACCTTTAGGGAACATAATAATAGGCACTTCTGGGTATTTATTTTTTAGGTAATCAGCTATATCAACCATATATTGCCATGAGAATTCATTGTATTTACTAGGCTCGATCGCAGCTGCCCAGCTATCAAATATCTGAACTACATCTACACCAGATTGGATCTGTTTTTCCATATAAAGTTTCACAACTTCTGTTACTTTTCTAAGAATATTATGTAAAAGCTCAGGATTACTATACATCATCTTTTTACAGATATTGTATGTCTTAGTCCCCTGCCCCTCTATCATATATGTTGCAAGCGTCCAAGGAGCACCCGTAAAACCGATAAGTGCTTTTTCATCACCTCTAGCATCAAGCTGCTCTCTTAAAAGTTTGATAGTATCATATACATATGTTAGTTTATGGCTAGCTTCTTTACCGCCGATAAGTCTATCAAGGTCTTCTTGAGTTCTAATAGGATCGCTAAACTTTGGTCCCTCACCTTTCACAAAAGAAAGATCCATACCCATCTCATCTGGTATTACTAAAATATCACTAAAAAGAATTGCTGCGTCCACACCAACTATATCTAAAGGCTGGATAGTTACTTCCGCCGCTTTTGAAGGATCGTGGCATAGGTTTAGAAAGTTTCCTGCCGCTTTTCTTACTTCCATATACTCAGGTAAGTAGCGTCCCGCTTGTCTCATCATCCATACGGGAGTATAAGGTGTTTCTTTTCCTAAACAAGCATCTACAAATATTTTACTCAAAATAATTCCTTAATTTTTTTATTAGTGTTTTCCAACTTTACCTAAGAAGTAAAGTCCTACGGCAAGTGCCGTGATAGAGATAGCAAAATACATCATCTCTAAAGGTGTTTCAAATGGAGTGTGTAAAACCTTTTGAAAAAAGCTTACCACTAGAACCATTACGATAACTTTTGCGATCTTATCTTTTAACTGATCTAGTGAATGAATAGCTAGTATCTTATTTGCATTCTCTTTTTCCATAGCTTCATCTATCTCAGAGATAAAAAGCTCATAAAGACCAAAAGCAAATATAAAAAGCACTACGGCTATAAGGTAAAGGTCAACTGCACCGATAATACCCGCAACTATATCCTCGTGAAAATTTTCTGGATGTGCATGAGTTATAATAGTATTAAGTGCATAAGCAGCTACATTATAAATATCCATAGAAGCTACTATAAATAGTACAAATGCACCAACTAGACCAAATACAACTGCAAGAAGTACGATAAATCTACTTCTCCAAATAGCACCTTCAAATATCTTTTCTAACATCTTAGTTGTCCTCTAGTTTTATCCATTTTAATGCAATTCTTACTGCGTTTGTAGCAGCACCCACTCTTACTTGGTCAGCAACGTTAAAGAAGTGAAGAACGTTTGGTGAATAGATATCGCGTCTTAAACGACCCACAAAAGTGATATCTGTATCAGTTGAGATAATAGGCATAGGGTAAACTGCATTTTCAAGATCATCTTTAACCTCTACATTCTCAAAGTTATCTAAAGCCTCTCTACATTTATCTACATCAACCTCTACACCGTCTTCAAATGTTACGGTGATAGATTCACTATGGCTTCTTAAAACTGGAACCCTTACACAAGTTGCAGCTACTTGAAGCTCTTTATGCATGATCTTTTGAGTTTCATAAACCATCTTCTCTTCCTCTTTAGTAAAACCGCTTGGCATAGGTTTATCTATTTGAGGGATAACGTTTAGAGCTATTTGGTGAGCGAAAGCCTCTTTTTTAGACTCATCTAGTCTAAAGGCAAAGAAGTCTTGCATCTGCGTTACAAGCTCTTCCATACCAGCTTTTCCTGCACCTGAAGTTGCTTGGTAAGTACTTACATCAACTCTTTTTATAGAGTATAGATCATCTAAAGGTTTAAGTGCTAGAACCATTTGGATGGTTGAGCAGTTAGGGTTAGCTATGATCCCTGTTTCTTTCCATAGTTCGATATCTTCAGGGTTTACTTCAGGAACAACCAAAGGAACATTTGGCGTCATCCTAAAGTGACTTGTATTATCAATAACTACCGCACCCGCTTCAACAGCGTATTTTGCGAATTTTTCAGAGATGCTTCCACCTGCACTAAAAAATGCGATATCAACCTCATGCTCACTAAATACACTCTCGGTAAGCTCAACTACCGCATGCTCTTCGTTTTTAAACTCGATAGTCTTGCCTACACTATTCGCACTTGCTAAAGGTAATAGTTCATTTACGGGAAAGTCAAGCTCCTCCATTACACGGAAAAGCTCTTCTCCAACAGCACCTGTCGCACCTACAACTGCAACATTAAATTTTCTCATATTTATTCTGTTCCTTCTTCATTGTTTGAATTATCTACTAAGTTTCTCTCTTCTAGATCAACACCCGCCATATCATCAGCAGCTGTGATATCAAGCTCATCATCTTTCTCTTTTGGACATTTTGCTATAGATACAACTTTGTCGTCTTTATCAACATTTACTATAGTTACACCGGATGTGTTACGTCCAGCTTTTCTAATTGTCTGCATATCAACTCTGATCATCTTACCAATAGACGTAAGAGCCATAAGGTCTTGGTCTTCATCAACAAGTACGTTACCTACAACAGTTTTACCAGTTTTAGGGCTTAGTTTCATAGATGCAACACCGCTTCCAGCTCTATTTGTAAGTCTATAAGCTTCTACTTCCGTACGTTTACCAACACCTTTTTCAGATACTGTTAACAGCTCTTGTTGTTCATGCTCGATAACATCGGCATCTACAACATAGTCTTTAGGATCTTTAAACTTGATACCTCTTACACCTCTTGTTGTTCTACCTTGTGGTTTTACACCGATGAACTGCATTTTACCCTCTTCATCTAAGATAGGATTGCCCTCTTCATCTTTTTTAGCTTCCCAGATAAAGAATCTAATAACTTGACCAAGTGCAGTGAATATCATAAAGTATTTTGACTCTGGAAGAGTGATCTGAGCCGTTACGATCTCATCATCATCATCTAGAACGATAGCTCTTACACCGTTGCTTCTGATATTGCTAAACTCATTAAGTGCAGTTCTTTTTACAACACCGTTTTTAGTAAAGAATGCTAGAGATTTATCCTCATCAAAGTCTGTTGTCGGGATAATAGCCATTATCTTTTCATCAGGCTGTAGATTGATAAGATTTACTACCGCTTTACCTTTTGCCGTACGTGATCCTTCTGGTATTCTATACACTTTAAGCCAGTATAATTGACCTCTATCTGTAACGAACATCAATGTATCGTGTGTATTTGATACGAAGAACCTTTCTATAAAGTCGTCATCGTGAGTAGTAACGGCAACTTTTCCCTTACCTCCACGTCTTTGTTTTTCGTACGCTTTAATAGGTACTCTTTTAACGTAACCGTTATGTGTGATAGTCACAACCATAGGTTCGTTTGGAATAAGATCTTCGATATCTATATCATCGTAGCTGTCTTCGATATCTGTTTTTCTCTCTGTTGCATATTTCTCTTTAACTTCAAGAAGCTCTTCTTTAATGATCTCGTTTAGTTTCTCTTCCGATTTTAAGATAGCTTCAAGCTCAGCTATAAGTGTTAGAAGCTCTTGGTATTCTGCTTCTAGTTTCTCTCTTTGTAGACCCGTTAAACGTCCAAGTCTCATATCAAGGATCGCTTGTGCTTGTATCTGGCTAAGACCAAATCTATCACCTAATGTCTCTTTTGCTTCTGCATCATTTGCACTAGCTCTGATGATCTTAACAACCTCGTCGATATTATCAAGTGCTATCTTTAGACCCTCTAAGATATGAGCTCTAGCTTTTGCTTTTTCAAGATCAAATATAGTTCTTCTAATAATAACCGTTTTTCTATGGTTTAAAAATACGTTTAGAACTTCGTTTAGTTTAAATACTCTTGGCTCTTTATTGTAAACCGCAAGCATAATGATACCAAACGTGATCTCTAAAGGAGTAGACTTATAAAGGTTGTTCATAACGATCTCGCTCATAGCATCTTTCTTAAGCTCGATAACTACCCTTGTACCCTCTCTATCAGACTCATCTCTTACTTCACTCACACCCTCTATCGCTTTGTCACGTGCAAGGTTTGCGATCTGCTCGATAAGTTTTGCTTTATTTACTTGGTAAGGAAGCTCATCTATTACGATGATCTCTTTTTTACCTTTTGTTTCTATATGGTGTTTAGCTCTAACCTTAACACGCCCTCTTCCTGTAGTGTAAGCATCTATAATACCTCTACGACCGAAGATCGTACCACCTGTTGGAAAGTCTGGACCTTGGATAAACTCCATAAGATCTTCATTTGAAGCTTCAGGAGTATCTACAAGACAAGTAAGAGCATCTATAACCTCACCTAAGTTGTGTGGTGGTATCTTTGTAGCCATACCAACAGCGATACCCTCTGAACCGTTTACAAGAAGGTTAGGGATACGAGTAGGAAGAACAGAAGGCTCTTTTATAGTATCATCGTAGTTTGGTACGAAGTTTACAGTATCTTTATCTATATCTCTTAGAATATCTTCTGATATTCTCGCCATTCTAGCCTCAGTATATCTCATAGCAGCGGCGTTATCACCGTCAACTGAACCAAAGTTACCTTGACCGTCGATAAGAGGTGCTCTCATTGAGAAGTCTTGCGCCATTCTTACCAAAGCGTCGTAAACGGAAGAGTCACCGTGCGGGTGATACTTACCGATAACGTCACCAACGATACGAGCCGATTTTTTATACGGCGAACGTGAAGTTACGTTTAGATCATGCATAGCGAAAAGAATTCTTCTATGTACCGGTTTTAGACCATCTTTTGCATCAGGTAATGCACGACCGATGATAACACTCATCGAATAATCTAAATACGAAGCCTTTACAGAATCTTCAATATTTACGTCAATAATATCTTGTGTATCAAAGAGATTTTCCATATAGAAATTACCTTTTTTAGAAATTCAGATATGTTATCCAAAAAAGGCTTATGTGAAGGTTATAAAAAGATAAAATACAATACTATAGAAACCGCCGTAAACAGTGTAATAAACTTGTATATTGAGCTATCTTTTTTTCTTGCAAAGCTCCACCCGTCATCACCCTTGACATAAACTGCAGGACCGACATAAAACGGTGAGTTTGACATTTTAGAATTAAATTTAGATTTCATAATAGTTACTCCTTAAAAAAGGCAACATCATAAAAAATTCGAGTTGTTTGTGCAACCCGGCTATCTTTTACAATAAGACCCGTGGCTTTCCGTCCTTACCTCACGATAAGTTTGGCTAATTTTCGTTTTATTTAAATAATTTTATCTCTGCATTGTTTAAAAGTAGCTTAATCTACTGGTAAAACAAACTTTTGAAGGGTAAATTCACCATCTTCATTAAAAAAGCAGTAATATAAATAATCTTTTTTGATCTTTAGCCCCGCTAAATATCTTAAAGCTATATTTGCTTGAAGTGAAGCTATGTTCATTACGATAGGTGCGGCTATACCTGCAGGTTTTCTATCGGTGATCTGAAACACGCTTTCAAAAGAGGCTTTCTCAAAGAAACAAACCTGCCCGTGAAAAGCCTCAACTGAACCGTAAAGCCAAGGGATATTATGCTCTTTTGCATATGAGTTTATATCTGCTCTTGTGGGAAGGTTATCTGTAGCATCTATAAGAAGATCGAACTTTGAAGCATCTACTTCTTTCACAAATTCATTAAAGCCCATAGCATAAGCCTCAACATCCACATAAGGACAGCGGCTTTTTACAAGCTCTTTTAGAACCTCACATTTTGGCTTACCGTCATCACCAACTTTAAAACCGATCTGACGGTGGATATTATGTACTCCTACCTCATCAAAGTCCACCAAAGCTATACGCCCTATTCCACTAGCTCCTAAAGCTATAGCTAAAGAGCAACCTAAACCACCACTTCCTATTATGGCTATACTTTTATCTTGTAAGGAGTTCTGCGTCTCTTCACCCCATAGTTGTATTTGTCTGTTGAAAAAATCGTTAAATTCCATCATTTATTTTCCTCTAAAATACCTGTAACTATTTCAAGTATTCTAGGTATATCATATCTTAAACTATCCTCTACTACAGAAAGATTTACTCCATCATAATCATGAGCTATAAAATTTCTAACTGCAATAAGACCTTTGATATCACTCTCATCAAAATCATCAAGTAGTTTCGTATTTATTTTATAAAGCTTATTAAACTGCTCTGCACTTGCTATTAAGAGCATCAGTATCGCAGGTTGAGCTTCAATATCATCATCAAGTGCTTTTACAATACTACCGTGTCTTTGAATAATAGTATCTATTGATCTTAATTTTTTTTGGATAGATTTTAATCTTTGAAGATCATCTTCACTATACATATACAACCTTATCTAGAATGTATTTATTGTCATGTTGAAGCAAGCCTTGTTTATCTACTAAGTCAATATTTTTGCTAAATATATTTGTAAGCTCATTTTTAAGCTCGTCTAATTTTACATAGGCTTTAAGCCCTCTATACTTTGAAAGAAATTTAGGTGTAGTTTCAATTAAGATATCAATATCACTATCTTTAGTCGCTTCATCTCTTGAATATGAACCAAATAGTCCAAGTAGATTTATACCATCTTCTTGATATGTAATGTTTAACTCTTTTAGTTTTGATAGTATTATATCTTTCTCTAAACTTGACACGTTATTACTCCTTTCAATTATTTTTTTTAAATTATATCATAAACTTATTTTTTCTTATAATCGCTATTTTTCTCTAAAATACTCTTTTACAAAGTTTTCACTACATTCAACTATCAAGTTCATCCGATAGATTATCAATAGATTTAGTTTTGCCGTTCTTTAAATCATCCAAACCTTTTTGGATAGATGAAAGTAAACTTTTTGCTTCTACCATTTTCATAGCTTCACTCATAGTCTCATACTCATCTTTTGAAATAAGTACTGCTTCAACTTTGTTGTTTTTCAGAATAGCTAGTTTTTCTGCACTTCCATCTTTTATCTGTGAAAGATATGAGCCAAACTTTTTAGCAAACTCTGACGATGGTATAAGCTCATTTGCTCCATAACTTACCATAATATTTTCCTCTAAATTTTACGTAATATTTTGAGTATTGTAGCATACTAAGTCTATTTAAGCAAGTTTCAGTTACTTATCTTTGTTATACTCACTCTTAGGCTCTGCTACCATTTACCATTATATATCCTTGGGTTTTCAATTATATCATAAAGGTGTTTTTTCTTATAGTAACTATTATACCCCAAGCATAGTTTGAGAAAGTAATTTTTTCCTACGCTCCCAATCACTCAAATATTTTCCAAGTAATTCTTGAAACCTATCATTATGATGTCGTTCCATTAGATGTACCATCTCATGCACTACAATATATTCTATACACTCCCTTGGTACTTTTGCAAGTTCAAGATTAAACCAAATATTTTTAGCTTCAATATTACAGCTTCCCCATTTGGTTTTCATCTTTTTTATATCCCATCGATTCAGTTTAACACCTATTTTCTTTTCCCATTTAGATACTAACTTTTCAAGCTCTTTTTTTAATTCACTTCTATACCACTCATTGAGTACCAAAAGCTTATTTTGATAAGTTGTATTTTTATTTACATAAAGTTCTAAAGTTGAGTGTTGTTGTATTATTTCATGTTTACCATGTCTATAGATCACTTCAAGTAAATATCTATTGCCTAAAAAATAGTGACTTTCAGAGTTAAGCATCTCTCTTTTACTTTGTCGTGGTTGATTTTCAAAGTTCTCTTTTTGTTTTTTTATCCAAGCTAGTCTTGATATAACAGCTAATCTTATAGTATCATCACTTGTATGTAGTGGAGATGCTACCCTTACCCTACCCTCTGGTGGATATACTCCTATATGGATATTTTTAATATCTTTTTTAACTACTTCAATATCTATATCACTAATATTTATTTTGCTAGTACTATTGGTAATCATGTTGTTTCTTTATTATATCCATTAGAGATTCTATTGTCTCATCATCTAAGCCTGTTTCTTTAGCTATTGAGTTAAAAATTTTTCTCTCTTTCATAGGATGACCTATCCAATTATCCTCTTTTGTTCTTCCAATAATCTCATCAATTTTATTTGTTAATTCCTCATCGTTATCAAGGTTATCATAAAGTGCTCTTTTTGCTAAACTTCCTTTAATACTTCTAGGATATTCAACATCTTCATTCTCATCAGGTTCATATACTTTTGAAGCTAAATCTTTTATCTTTTTCAAATACTCTTTATACTCTATGGCATTCTCTTTACGCTCTTTAATAAGTTCATCTAAAAGCTCTGACATCTTTTCATAGTATTTTGGATTTACTGATTTTTCATCTATGATAAGCTTTCTTACATTATTTTCTATTGCTTCACTCATAGCTTCTTCATTTTCTTGAAAACCTTTTGGCATACCTTTTATAAAATCTTCACTTCTACTTTTTATTAAAAGCTCTAAAACTCCTATCTCTTCAAAATCTACAACAACCTCACTATCATCGGCTTTTACATACTTATCAATAAGCTGTCTCATATCAGGCTCATATTTTTTCAAATCAATATAATCACCACTTGAAAGTTTTATCTCTTCACGTACTTTCTCATAATGCTTTACTTCTTCTCTTATTTCAATGATCTCTTTTTCACTATACCCAGCCAAATCATATTCATTGGCAATATTTGCATAGGCTCTTATAAGTGCTACTGTACACTTATAAAGAAGTAATCTTTTAGCTTCATTGGCTTTTATAGCTTCTTTATCATCACTAAGTCCTACAAAATACTTTTGATAATCGGTTATATCTTTAGGCTCTTCAACAGGTTCACATAATGCTTTTATATTTTCCCTTGCATTTTCAAGTCGCTCTTTTGCATTTGTAAGTCTATTTGAGATTAAACCCTCTACATCTTTAGCTTCAAACTCTTCAAATGCTCCACTTGTATAATCTTCAATAGAACCTTTAAGTTGATTAAACAAATCTTGATAATCGATAACATAACCATACTCTTTATCTTCACCATCAAGCCTATTTACCCTACAAATTGCTTGGAAAAGTCCATGGTCTCTAAGGCGTTTATCTATATACAAATATGTAGCACTAGGTGCATCAAAACCTGTTAGAAGTTTATCAACTACTATCAATAGTTTCATTTGAGCAGGTTCATTGATAAATCTATCTTTTACTTGCTTTTCAAATTCATCTATTTTATTTACTGCTACTTCTTCATCTTCATCAAAATGTTCTGCTAACATTTTTCTATATACTTTATATTTCTTTTGATCTTGCTCGGTAGATTCCTCTTTTATATCCACAATAGACGGTACATAGCTAGTAACTATTGCACATTTTCCTTTTAAGTCTGTTTCTTGAAACATCTCATAGATTCTACAAGCATTATAAATCTCATCACATACAAGCATAGCATTACCGCTACCATCTAGCAGTCTTGGCTTTGTTTTCATATCTTTTACAATATCAAAAACTATAGTCGATAGCCTATCTTTAGATGAGAGTACCTTTTTCATTGTTCCCCATTTTTGTTTGAGTTGAACTTTTGCTACATCATTTAAACCTTTTGTAGCTATCTCAAACCACTCATCTATTTTCCTTTGGTTTCCTGTGTATTGTTCTATATCCCTTGGTTCATATTGTAAATCAAGCACTACACCATCATCAACTGCTTCATCAAACTGATAAGTATGTATATAAGTACCAAACTTCTCTATACTTGTCTCTTTATCTTCTTTTAGTAGAGGAGTTCCTGTAAAACCTATAAACATAGCATTTGGTAGTATCTCTTTCATAGCATCGTGTAAAAGTCCCGATTGGGTTCTATGACACTCATCAACCAATACATACAGATCACCTTTTGGTTTAAAATCACTTGGAATAGATTTTTTTAACTCTTTGATATATTTATCAGTCTCTTTCAAAGCCTTATCTTCATTTGCTCCAAACTTATGTACAAGCGTACACATCAAAGACTCGCTACTATTATTTAAAGTTCCAAGAAGTTCAGCACTTCCACTAGTACCTGAACTAGGCTTTATCCTATATATACTCTCTTCAACTCCTATAAATACTTTCTCTATCTGTTCATCTAGCTCTTTTCTATCTGTTACTATTAAAACTCTAGCATCTTCAATGTTTTCTATGATCCACTTAGAAAGCCACACCATAGAAAGAGATTTACCGCTTCCTTGTGTATGCCAATATATACCACCATCTCTTTTTCGCACTCTCTCCTGTAAAGCTTTTACTCCAAAGTATTGGTTTTGTCGTGCTATCTTTTTAATCCCTTTATCAAAAAGGATAAAATCGTGTAGTATCTCTTGTAATCGCTCTTTATTTAAAAATCTTAAGATATCACAATCAAGTCTAGTCGTACCACCATCACACTCATAAGGGGATAAAAACTTTTTATCTTTTTTATCAACTTTTGGATTATACTCAGGGTTTTCCTCTTTCCATGATAGATAATATTTCTCAGTTGTTTCAATAGTACCGTACATCAAACCTTGTGTATCATTACCAGCCATTACTAGTTGCATAGAACTAAAAAAATCTTGGATAAATATTTTTTCTTGATTGATTAGGTTTTGTCTTATCCCTTTTAATACATCATTAGAAGAGCTTTTTAGCTCTATCACCCCTATTGCTATACCGTTTATATAGATTACTATATCGGGTCGTTTGTTTTTCTCTTTCCCTCGTACTGTAACTTCCTCGGCAATATAAAAATCATTAGCTTTTATATCTTTCCAATCTATAAGCCAAGTAGTAGGTGTATGTTCATCTTCATTTTCTTTTATTTTTACACCGTATCGAAGTAGTTTATAAAACTCTTTATTGGCTTGATATAGGTATCTATCTCCATTTAAAGATAAAGTTTCATAGCACTTTGAAAGAACTCTTGATATAAGTTTAGGGCTAACACCACGCCCTTTAAGCCATGAGGTAAGTAGGTCTTCTTTTATATTGGTATTAAGCTGATCTGATAAATCCCCTAGAGGTTTATACCCAAGCTTTTTTTCCATCATTTTTAAAACTCTTTTTTGTGTAACTATCTCAGGCTTACCTACATCACTCATATCTTTATCCTTATAGTAGTCTTGTTTTTCCAGTTAAAAGCTCATCCATCATCGCTTCTTTTATCGCTTTTGTTTTTTTTAGTTTTTGTTTTAATGTTTCTATCTCTTTATCCATATCTGAAAGAATTGTTGCTATTACTTTTTGTTCTTCTTGTTCTTTTGGTAGTTTTATTTTTGTACTATTTATCAAATCTGTATTAAGATTCATTTGTGAACCAGTTTGTCCACTTTTTGCCCAATCATTTTCTATAAAAGTTAAGAAATAATACAAAAACTCTTGTTCTATCTTAAGGCTATTGAATACGACAAAACCATCGTGAATACAAACATCTTTTCTTGTAATAATAGGCTTTCCAATTGTTGCACAAATACTCATTATTAAGTTATTTGATTTTACAAAACGACTTTGACTAACCCCATCACTAGATAAACTTTGTACTGTTTCATATAAATATTTTTTTGTTTTTGATATATCAGAAATTCTAACCCATCCAATATCTGAATTTTGGTTAAACCATCTTGGGTCTTCTATTGGTCTAGGTGATGCTCCTCTTGAAATATTTGCTATATCTCCAAGGCTTTTCTCATCCCAATCTTTACTAAACCCTTTAAGTCGTTTTTTACCTGTTAAAAGCTGTTGCATAATTCCTATTTTAATATTCTCTTTTTTTTCTATTAAACTTTGAAGAGAATCAATAAGTTCATCCGTATCACTTAAAGCTTTTGCTATTACTTTTTGTTCTTCAATATTAGGTAGTATAAATGGTAAATCTCTTTGTTTTGTTATTCCTATATAGGCTCTTGTTCCACCACCTGAAATATTATTAATTAACTTCTGAAATTCACTAAATGTAAAGTAATGTTTGATATATTTATTAAATAGTTTCTTTTTATTTTTTACTCGATAATAAGTAACTTGTGGAGTTAGCATAATATATTCAGTAAATAACTTAGGAACTATAGCTACTTCCCCAATAGTACCTTTATGGCTTAGTAAAACATCATTTTCTATTGAAAATCCTTTTTGTAATTTATCTGCTTGTTTTTTTGTAATAAATTTACAAGTTTTCAAATTAATTTTATTATCGCCCAAATTATTTGCCATAATAAAAGGAATACCACTTTCTACAAAATCAGAACTTGTAGGATGTATTTCTCCATGATTTCCATCTAAAGGTTTTTCTAATATTTCTCTTTCAATCAAATCATTAATAGTAATATATTCCCATTCATTAGGTATAACACCAATATCAGTTATTTTATAACCATCTTTTACCATGTAATCCCCATAGCCTTTAGATGTTCTTCCACTTTTTTACTTAAATTTTTTACACTCTCTTCTAGTTTTGGAAGTGGTATTTTATATCTCTCTTCAAGTGTTTTAATACGATTTGCCAAAGAGTTTGTAACTCTCTCTATCTCTTCACTTATTGAAGTGATTAAGCTATTGAGCCATTTATCATCTATCACTAGCTCTTTTATCTCTTCTTCTTTTAATGTTGGGTACTTTTCATATACTTTTATATTTAAAGCTTTGATAGCATTGTTTAGAGTTGTATTAGCTTTTGTTTTTGCATCACTTAGTTCTTTGTACTTTTTAAATACCTCTTTATCATCTTTATCTTTAGTATCTTTGATAGCTTTTTTAAGAGCTTCAGCTGTGATATTGCCTTTGTCATTTCTTATGGTATCAAGTACACTATCTTCACCACTATCCTCTTCTATAAAACTCTCCAATCTACTAGTAGCTTCATCAAGTTTTATTTGCAGTTCATCTATCTCTTTTTGCTCTATGTGAAAATACTTAGCAATCATAAGCTCTGGAGGAATTAGATCAGCTACATATCTTTTTTTACTTATCTCAAAGTGGTGTTTCTCTTTGTATTTATTTTTTCCATTTTTATCTTTTATAGGTTTTAAAAGCCTTGGTTTATTCCCAACTTCCCAACCATCAAAAGAGATCATATAACAATCATCTTGCATAACCTCTGCCCAATAGTCCATCACTATTTGATAGATTTCATATTTACTTAAAAGCTTTACATCACTAAACACTTTTAAAATATCTTCCGATAAGTTATATATAAGCTCTTTTGGATGAAATCCTACTTTTAAATTTTGTAAAGTTTTATAATGTGTTTCTCTCCATTTACCATAAAGCTTTAGAGTATCTTCTTCATAAGCTTTATATTCACTATGATTTAAAATAAAACTTTTCACTTCATTTGATTCTAGTTTTATATCGCTATACCCATCTTTTTGACTTGGGCTAAATAGCTCATCTTTTAAGCTTTTAAAAGTATCCCAATACTCTTTTAGATTTTCTATATCACTATTTGGTATTCCACCGTTTAGATGTGCGTGTAGGTCTTGTATATCCTCTGCTTCAGAGCTATCTATATATCTTGGAATATTTAGGTTGTATTCATTTTTTTCTATCTCTTTATATGGAACCATACGAGAGTATTTTTCTATAGGGGTTTGGTTGTTAAAAGTATCTACTATTTTATGTACATCTTGGTCTCTTAGACGGTTTTTATTTCCATCTTTTTTAAAGCCTTTACTTGCATCTATCATAAAAATACCGCTTCGTCCATTTGCACCCTCTTTATCAAGTACTATAATACAAGCAGGTATCCCTGTACCGTAAAAAAGATTTGCTGGTAATCCTATGATACCTTTAATATAACCTTTTCGTATAAGTTTTTCTCTTATAGTAGCTTCTGCATTTCCTCTAAATAATACACCATGAGGTAAGATAACTGCACCATTACCTTTTTGTTTCATAGACTTTACAATATGAAGTAAAAAACCATAATCTCCATTTTTCTCTGGTGGCGTTGCATCATATCCATCAAATCGCCTAAAAGTGTCAGGATCATGTACTCCATTCATCCAAGCTTTTAAAGAAAACGGTGGGTTAGCTACCACAAAATCAAAAGCTTTTAGAGTTATATCATCCTCTTTAAAATATGGGTGAGAAAGTGTACTTTGACCACCTGGAGCTATTATAGCTGTCTCGTGATTGTGAATGATTAAGTTCATTCTACAAAGTAATGTTGTAGCGCTATCTTTTTCTTGTCCATAGATACTTAAACCGTTTGGTGCTTCATTTGAACACTTTAAAAGAAGTGAACCACTTCCGCAAGTAGGATCGTAAACTGTCTGTTTTTGAGTAGTATTTTTATCTATACCTATAATTTTTGGCAAGATTGTAGAAACTTCTGAAGGAGTATAAAATTGCCCCTTACTTTTACCCGATTCAGTTGCAAAGTGACGCATAAGATACTCATAAGCATCACCAAGAAGATCATCACCCTCAGCCGTATTTGCTCCAAGTTCAAGATTATCAAATATCTTTACAAGCTTTGATAGAGTATCTACCATCTGCTTATCTTTTCCTAGCTTTTCCTCACTATTAAAATCTGCTGTTGTTATAACATTACCAAGACCGTTTGCATCTGCAACTTTTCGGATGATAGTATTCATCTTATCACCGATCTCTTTATTACCGCTAAGCTTAACTATATCATCAAAACTAGCCCCTTCAGGGATTATTATCATAGAGTGTTTATCATTTTTGTGTTTATCTGATACATATTTCATAAATAGAAGTGTTAGGACATAGTTTTTATATTCACTAGCATCCATACCACCTCTTAGCTCATCTGCACTTGCCCATAATGAACTGTAAAGTTCTGTTTTTTTAATTGCCATTTTTTGCCTGTATTTGTATATTAATTTAAGAGTATTTATTTTACAAAAGATAAGTAGTGTACCTAATAAAATAAGAAAATTTATCCATAAAAAAAGGGCACCTTTTCAGTACCCCTGCCATCGGCGAGCCCCTTACAAGTGTAAGCGCCCATATTCTTTATGAAAGTATTATATCAAATATTTATCAAAAACCAAAGGATTAATCTAAAAAAATATAGTAAAAGAAATACAGGCTAAAAAATAGGAACTTGACAGGAGTTTACATAAAGGTAAATGACTAAGAGGGCGTATTTTTAAAACGCCTATTTATACAGCAAGATTTTCTTAGATTAAGCCTTTGAAAGCTCGATAAATTCCAGCTTAGCCTCTTCTAATAGTTTTGATGCTTGTTCAAGCTCACCCATCCCCTTCTTATACACCTCAACACTCTTACTTAAAGTGATCTCTGGATCAGTTAGCTGCTCTAATAGTTTCTTTGCCTCTTCTATTTTTTTCTCGAAGCTGATCGCTTCCTCTTTTATCTCTTCACTCATATTTTTCCCTCAAGTATATCTACAATATAATCTTCAAACTTCTCAATCTCTACAAGGAAAGCATCGTGTCCGTAGTCACTTTCTATCTCTAAATATGTACATTGATCACTTTTACCGATTTTGCACATAGTATCGTATATCTCTTCCATCTCTTCTGGATAAAATAGTATATCACCGCTAAAGCTTATAAGGTGAAGTTTAGACTCAATCCTTGCAAGTGAATCCTCCAAGCTGTCATAGTTTCTAGCCGCATCAAAAATATTGATGGTCTTTACTATATAAAGATAAGAAAGCGGGTCAAAGTTATGTGGGAAGTTGTATCCGTTGTACTCTAAATAGCTCTCAACTTGGAAACGTCCAAAAAGCTCATATAGACCATCTTGATTTACATAATCCCTGCCAAACTTCTTTTGCATAGAATCGCGGCTAAGGTATGAGATATGCCCTGCCATTCTACCTATCGCTAAACCGTTTAGACCGTTCTTTTTTATATCTTTAGGGTCATAATACCCATCTTTAAAATCAGGGTCTTTTTTGATAGCTTCTACAACCACTTTATTAAAAGCTATTGCCCAAGGTCTTGTATATGCAGTTGTTGCCATAGGTACGATAATATCTGCAAATTTTGGATACTCTATAGCATAACAAAGTGCTTGCATACCACCCATACTTCCACCAATCACCGCTTTTACATGGTGAATACCTAAAGATGAAAGAAGTATCTTTTGTGCTTTTACTATATCACTTATGGTAAGAACTGGAAACTTAAATCTAAACGGCTTATCGCTTGGATAATCAGGGCTCATAGGACCCGTACTTCCAAAACATGAGCCTATATTGTTCATACATATTACGAAATACTTTGTGGTATCTACAGCCTTACCGTCACCAATAAGCGCGTCCCACCATCCAGGTTTTCTATCACCCTCATAAGTTCCTGCCGCGTGGTGGCTTCCGCTTAGTGCGTGTGTTATAACTATAACATTTGACTTATCTTCGTTTAGTTCACCGTAAGTCTCGTAAGCTATCTGATAGGGTTCTAGTATCCTACCGCTCTCAAGATAGAGAGGGTTGGTAAATTTTGCTATTTTTGTCGTAATCTCCACTACCCCAAAAACCTTTTAACCTTTAATAGCTTGTCTTAGATCCTCGATAAGATCATCTACAGACTCTAAACCGATACTTAGTCTAATAAGTCCAGGTGTTACGCCGCAAGCTATTTTATCTTCATCTGAAAGCTGTTGATGTGTTGTTGAAGCACTATGTGTTACGATAGATTTTGTATCACCTATATTTGTAACTAGTGAGAATATTTGTAATCTATCGATAATATCTTTTGCCTTATCAAAACTTCCCACATCAAAAGCAAGCAGTCCGCTAGCTCCGCCTTTTAAGTATTTAACTGCGTTATCATAGTTCTTATCACTTTTTAAAAGTGGGTATTTAACAGTATCAACCTCTTCACAAGACTCTAAGAACTCTGCTATTTTCATAGTTGACTCACTATGTTGTTTGATCCTCATACCAAGTGTCTCTAAACCTTGGATCAATAACCAAGAGTTAAACGGACTTGGTGTACTTCCAAGGTCTCTCATAAGTGCAAGTCTAGCTCTTAGACAAAATGCAGGGAAACCTTCAAGGTCTGTATAAACTAAACCGTGATAACTAGCATCAGGTGTGCTAAAACGTGAATATTTAGGGTTTGTTTTTAAAAACTCGTTTAAACCTTTACGCTCAACGATCATACCACCCATAGCAAGACCTTGACCCGTAACATATTTACTTGTTGAATGAACAGAGATATCGATACCATAATCAAAAGGTCTAAATAGATACGGAGTTGCCACCGTATTATCTACCATTGAAAGTATGCTGTTTTCTTTTGCTATATCAACTATCTTTTGGATATCTGGGATATCGATAGATGGGTTTGAGATAGACTCAAAGAATATCGCTTTTGTGTTCTCATCGATAAGCTCTTTTGCACTATCTACATTAAATGTATCAAAAAATCTAACCTCGATACCGAAGTTTTTTAAAGTGTGTACGAATTGGTTGTAAGTTCCGCCGTAAAGTTTGTCTGATGCTACTATATTATCGCCTGCTCCTGCAACATTTGCTATTGCCATAAATATAGCACTCATACCGCTTGATGTAGCAAGTGCGGCAAAACCACCCTCAACCTCTGCAAATCTTTTCTCTAATACGTCCGTAGTAGGGTTTGAAAGTCTTGTATAGATATTACCTAGCTCTTTTAATGTAAAAAGGTTAGCACCGTGCTCAGTACTTTTAAACTCAAAAGCAGTTGTCATATATAAAGGAACCGACATCGTAAGCTGCTCATCTTTTTGATATCCTGCGTGTATCGCGAGTGTTTCTATATCCATATTAATTCCTTTATAGTTGTTATATTTTATTTAAGTTGAGTATTTTATCTAAATATCAATAAAAAAGCCCCAAGTTTTCACTTGAGGCTTTCAACTTCACTATTTTTTTTACTTAAGAGCCGCACTTTGAACTACCACATTTTCGCTCGCTCTTCTCTTCGCTTCCACATTTTCTCTCATACTCTTTTTCACCACCGCATTTTTGTTCACTCTTCTCTTCTGAACCACATTTACCCTCTGCACATTTTCCTTCAGCACACTTTTTAACGGGCTTCTCCTCCCCGCCGCAAGCACCACTTCCACCGCATTTATCGTTTGATGCTACAAGTACACCGTTTTGTATAGTTGAAGCACTTAACGATAAACCACCAAGAGCTAAACCTAACACTGCCATAAAACTTACAACTAATTTTGCCATTACTCATCCTTTTAAGTGTAAATTAACCACAATTATATAATTATTTAATATAAAAAAGAGCTTAGTTATATAATTAATTTTTATAATAGGAGTTTTTGTGAAAAGAAGAGACTTTTTTATTTTTACCCTTTTATCTTACAGCTCATTTGCTTTTGCAAAAAACTCCCAAAACAACGAACTTCTTTTGATCAAAAGTGTATTAGAGCATATGTTCCCAAATACAAAAAGATACAACGGTGCAAAAAGATTTAAAGGGTATGAATACCTTCTAAAAGCAAGCAAACATAAAAGCTTCGATAAAAGTGATATGAGGTTTTTACTAAAAGGTGCCAAAGAGCTTTTAAGATACGATAGAAACTTTACACAAGTATCCACAAAAAGAAAAGAGAAACTTCTTCGTAAATTTGAGAACACTAAACTAGGTGCAAACTGGCTTTCACTACTTTTATACTATGGTTTTGAAGCTATGCTTTGCGATCCAATCTACGGAGGCAATAAAGATATGAGCGGATGGAAAAATATAAACCACACCCCTCCCGTACCAATGGCAAAGGTTCCTTATGGAAAAGCTGTATGATATCTGCATAATCGGAAGCGGTGCAGGCGCAGGGCCCGTTGCTTATGAGCTAAGCCTTAGCGGTGCAAATGTTGTAGTTCTTGAAAAAGGTGAGTTTTATAAAAGGGAGGATTTTAGTAAAGATGAGATCGCCTATACAAAAAGGGATATCATAACTCCAAGCCTAAAAGATGAATACCATACTATAATTGACAAGAACCAAATATATACTACTGAAGAAGCAGGCTGGAGCTTTTGGAACGGCTCTATTGTTGGAGGTGCTTCAAACTTTATGAGTGGTTTTTTTCATAGACTTCATCCAAATGATTTCCGCCTTGCAAGTAAATACGGCAAAATCGAGGGGGCAAATATAGTTGACTGGCCGATTAGCTATGATGAGCTTGAACCATACTACGATAAAGTTGAAGAGATAGTTGGGGTTAGCGGTGAAACAACTCCGCACAAATACCAAGAGCCAAGAAAGATAAGAAGCTTTCCATTTAAAGCTACAGATGAACACCCGATTATTAAGCTTATAGATAAAAGCTGTATCGATCTTGGTATCACACCAGTTGTAACACCAAGGGCAATATTATCGCAAGATACAAAAACAAGAAAAAAATGCTACTACTCAAACTACTGCGGAAGTTACGGTTGCAGCAGTGGTGCAAAAGGGAGTTCTAGAGAAGCACTTTTAAACCCTGCTTTACAAAGCGGTAACCTTACCATCATACCAAACGCTTTTGTGACAAAACTTATTGAAAAAGATAAAAAAGTGGTATCTGCACAGTTTATAGATAAAAAGACCAAAAAAACCAAAACCATAAATGCAAAGGTGTTCGTAGTAGCCGCGCAAGCCATAGAGAGTTCACGCCTACTTTTAAACTCACTCTCAAAAAACTTTCCAAAGGGCTTAGCAAACAACAGCGGTCAAGTTGGGAAAAACCTTCTTTTTTCTGCAGGAGGTATCGTAAACGGAGTGTTTGATAACAACTCATTTCCTCTTGATAAACTAATGGTAGAGGGTTTATTTGTAAACAGGGTCGTAAAAGATTTTTACTTTTTGGATGAGAACACAAAAGGGGGGATATTGGAGTTTGTGTTTGAGCACGCAAATCCAATACGAAAGGCAAATAAAGTAAAAAGAAAAAATGGCAAGCTTTTATGGGGTGAAGAGCTTTATAAAGCTTTGGATAAAAAGTTTTTACAAACAAAACAGTTAAATATAGAGATATTTAACGACTGGTTACCAAATGATAGATGCAGTGTATTGATAGATAATAAAAGACGCGACAAATACGGTATAAATGTAGCAAAAGTAGATATATTCTCTCACCCTTTAAATGAAAATATTGGTGACCGTTTAGCACTTAAGGCAGTTGAAATATTAAAACAGATGGGAGCATCTAATATAAGTGGTAACATCTCTCCATATCCACCTGTAAACCTTCAAGCAGGAGGTTGTAGGTTTGGTGATGATCCAAAAACTTCAGTTCTAAATAAAAACTGCCAAGCACACGAGGTGTCAAACCTTTTTGTAACAGATGGAAGTTTTATGCCAAACGGTGGAAGTGTGCCTTATACCTTTACTATATACGCAAACTCCTTTAGGGTTGCCGAGTTTATAAAAAATTACTATCAAAACTTTTAATCATAAAGAATTAATCTTTTTAGGGATATACTGTTTTACCTAATTTTATTGGAGTTCTTGTGATAGAAGATGCACTTAATTTTAGCAGGCGACTTACGCTACTTCTTTATAAAAAAAATGTTGAAAGTGAAGTAATAGAACTTTTTGAAAACTTTTTTAATAAGGTGATTCAAAAAGAGGATAACAAAGAAGCACTAGATGCTTTCAATAACCGTAAGATAGACATAGTAGTAGTTGATCTAGATGATAACAGCGATGAGAAGTTTGAGTTCGTAGAGTATATCAGATCACTAAACCACCAAATAATCATACTTGCCCTTTCACAACACAAGTCGTTCGAGATACTTCAAAGAACGATCAATATAGGGATGGATGGATACCTATCAAAACCTATAGATATTGATAACTTTATAAATATCATAAAAAGAATAGAGAAAAAATATATACAAAATGAAGAGTTTGAAGATATCAAACAAAATCTAAATCTTTTAAAACAATACCAAGATATTGCAGATAAAAGCTCTATCATCTCAAAAACTGATACAAAAGGTAAGATCATCTATGCAAACGATAACTTTTGTAAGATATCAGGATACTCTAAAGATGAGCTAATAGGTAAGAGCCACAATATCGTAAGACACCCAGATAACCCGCAAGATCTATATAAAGCTATGTGGGATACTATCTCTGAACAAAAAACAGAGTGGAGCGGAATACTTAAAAATGTAAATAAAGAGGGTAAACCTTATTATGTAAAATCTACGATCAAACCTATTGTGAACCATGATGGAGATATATTGGAGTATATCGCCCTAAGGGATAATATCAGTACCATAATGAACGATAAAAAACATCTTCTTGATCAAATAGAGGATAACAACCTATCTATACTTATCTTAATACAGATAGAAGATTTTGATATGCTTGAGAAGTTCTATACCATAAGTACGGTTGATCAGATCGAAAAGACCTTTGGGTATAGACTGCTTTCATATCTTCCACCACAGTTCACTTTTGAAAACGTATATGACCTTGATAACGGTATGTACGCACTTCTAACCGACTTTGACAGCTTTTTAAACTCAAATATAAATATTATGTCATACCTTGAAGAGTTTGCAAATAATGTTAAAAACTCGGTTTTAACTGTAGATAATATCGAGTATGATATAAATGTATCTATAAGCTACTCATACGGTAAACATATGTTGTTTGAAGATGCAAAATCTGGACTCGAACAAGCTATTAAAAACAATATCTTAGTGTGTCACTCAAACGATTTTTCAATTCAAGAGCAAAAAGATGCCCAAAAGAACTTAGAGATAATCAAAATGGTGAAAATAGCTTTAGAAGACTATAAAATAGTCTCTTTCTTCCAGCCTATTATCAACAATAAGACAAAAGAGGTTGAGAAATATGAGTCTTTAGTAAGGCTGATAGATGAAGAGGGAAATGTTCTCTCCCCTCTACACTTTTTAAATATCTCAAAAAAAGGTACATACTATAAGAAGATAACTCATAGGGTTTTGGAAAACTCATTTAAGATGCTTGACCACGTAGCAACAAAACTATCAATCAACCTCTCAACTCTAGATATAGAAAAAGAGGAGACCAGAGATAAGATATTTGAGCTTTTAGATAAACATAAAAACTCATACAATAGACTTGTTTTTGAGCTTTTAGAGGATGAGAACGTAAAAGATTTTGATGTGATCAGAGATTTTATCCGTAAAGTGAAAGCACAAGGTGTTCAAATAGCTATAGATGATTTTGGTGCTGGGTATTCTAACTTTGAAAGACTTTTAGGATTTGAGCCTGATATCTTAAAGATAGACGGACATATAATTAAAAACATAATAGATGACGACTATAGCCAAAATATACTTGAGACCATAGTGAACTTTGCTAAAAAACAAAATATCCTTACCATCGCAGAGTTTGTTGAAAATGAAGAGATATACAACTACCTTTGTAACCAAGGGGTTGATTACTCACAAGGATATTTTTTCGGAAAACCTGAAGATCTAACAAAAGAGGAAGAGAAGAACTAAGCCTTTCATTTTAAATAAAACGGTTTTTGAATATAATACCACTTTTTTAAAGGAAGAGTATTTGAAAGTAGCGATAATAGGTGCAGGTTACGGCGGATTAAGAGCCATAGAAAAACTTGCAAAAAAAGATAAACTAGAGATAACACTAATAGATGTAAACCCTTACCATTATATGCAAACTGAAGCTTACGGATATATAGCAGGGAAGTTTGATATCTGCGATATAACGGTTGATATAAAAAGCTGGTGTAAAGGTTTTTCTAAAGATATAAAATTTATAAACGAAGAGGCTTTAGATATAGATACAAAAGCCCAGATCGTTCATACCTCTTCCCATGAAGTCCCATACGATAAGCTAATCATAGCAACTGGAGCAAAAACAAACTTTCCTACCTTTATAGAAGGACTTAAAGCTAACACTTACGGTGTAAAGGTTTTAGATCGTGCTTATGAGCTAAAAAGAAAGTTCGAGAAGATAATCTATAAAAAGATACGCCATAGCAACAATGAAGAGTTTAATATCATCATAGGCGGTGCAGGTCTAAGCGGTGTAGAGATAGCTGCAGAGATGGCATATATCGCTAAGAAATTCACTAAAAGTATAGGTATAAGAAACAATAAGATACATATCTATCTTGTTGAAGCTTATGATTCGATCCTAAACGGTATGGATGATTTTATAGTGAGAAACAGCGTAAAAAGATTAGAAAACCTCGGTGTAAAGGTTATGACAAACTCATTTATACAAAAGGTTGAGAAAAAACATATTGAGCTTAAAAACGGCGATATGATAGATTTTGACTTTATGATCTTCACAGGCGGTATCAAAGCAACAGGATTAAACGAAACACTTGATGTGGAAAAAAACAGACTAAACCAGTTTATAGTGGATGAGTATCTTCATCTTAAAGGTTTTAAAAATATCTATGCTATAGGTGACTGTGCAGAGATAAAAGATGCAAACGGTAAGTTCTTACCCCCAACTTCACAAATAGCAGAGCAGTGTGCAGAACAAGTGGCAAAAAATATTATAGCTCAAAACCATGGAGAACCGATAGAAAGATATGAGGGTAAAATAGATGGTATGTTTGTTGCCCTTGGCGGTAACTATGCGGTTGGTACGCTTTTTAATACTATAAAAGTAAAAGGATATATTGCATTTTTACTAAAAAAAGCAATTACGAAGCTTTACCACTACGGACTAATACTAAGACTAAACAACGGATATAGATTAAGGAACTAAAATGAACGAAATTTTAACTGCTGTAACTTACAGCTTTGAATCATCCACATGGATAACTTGGCTTGTGCTGGCACTTCTTGGAGCTAAAACGGTGCAGGCTTTTAATACGGCATATAAAGATAATGAAACATTTAAAGATATGAGAAACAACGAAAATAAGATGGGAATGGTACAGTTTTATACTGGTATTATCTTATCTTTTCTTTGTGTATTGGTGTTTTTCTTACCGTATCTTTTACAATACGAAGGTTAAAGGGTCGATAAAGACTCTTTTGCCGCAGCTTTTCCAAGCTCAATCATCTCGTAAGCTTTATTAAACTCATAAAAATCACAACTATTCTTTGGAATATAAATTGCTAGGTCTGGAGTGTAGCCTGCTTGCTTATACTCTATAATGGTATTTTGCATAGTATCTATTGTGTTCCATAAGATATCATACATCCCCATCTCTTCGATCTTATCTGTTTTCTCTTTATTAAAATAGCTGTTGGCTTTTTTTGCAAGATCATAAAAACTACTGCTTAGTTTTTTCTCTTTCTCTTTCTCTTTTGTTGGAAGCTCGATATCGTATTTCTTTGAACTACCGTATAAACTAACCACAACTGTTATATCGTTTGGGTTTGATACTGTAGGTGCAATCGGTAGTGGGTTTAATATACCGCCGTCCACAAGATACATACCTTTTATTTTTTTGGGTGTGAAAATAGTAGGTATAGCAATAGAAGCACGTATCGCATCAAGCAAGGAGCCTTTTTCTATCCATATCTCTTTTTGTTTTATTAGATCAACGGCGACGGCGGTAAAAGGGATAGGAAGATCTTCAATATTTATATCACCTATCATATCCTCTAAAACACTAAAAACTTTCTCACCGTTTATCATTCCACTTTTACTAAAAGATAGATCTATAAGCTTGGCAACATCCAAAACATCTAAGGTAAGAACCCACTCTTTAAACTCTTCAAGTTTACCCGCAGCATAAAGCCCGCCGATAAGTGCACCCATAGAAGCTCCGCTTATAGCTTTGATATTGTAACCGCTTTGTATAAGCTCTTCTATTACACCTATATGAGCATATCCTCTTGCTCCTCCGCTTCCTAATACAAGTGAAATATCTTTATTCTTTTCCATTATCTATCCACATATTTTTAAATATTATATCAATTATAGTATACTTCCGCATAAAAGAGATAAAAAGGAAACTATTATATGGATATAACCAAAGTATCAAATCTTATACTTTATATGCTGGAGCAAAATGTTTTACACATCAACGATAAAAAACTATCAATCTTGCTTTTTTTAATAGATCACGAAGCGGTACAAAAAAACGGTACTAAGATATTTGGCGATGAGTATATAAAAACAGCCCGTCACCCTGAACCTAAAAGTCTAACAGAGATATTTGAAGTGATAGCAAATGATGAAGACCTTGAAGATGGTGACTATAAACTTGATATGATACAAGAGCTTTTAGCTTTTGTAGAGATAGAAGTAACACAAAAGAAAAGCTTTGTAGAGCTTAAGTTCTTACCATATGAAGAGGAGTTCGATAGATCTATGTTCTCTAAAGATGAGATGAAGATCATCGATGATATGGTAAATAAATATAAAGACACAAGCCCGCGAAATATAGCAAACCAATGCTTTAAAATTGAAAAGGTAAGAGCTACCCCAAAAGGGCAAGTGATCCTTTAGACCCCTTGCCTTTTGAAAGCTATACTTTGAAGCTTCTTCCTATACACTTTTATAGAGTGGTCAGCTGGAAGCTTTTTGATAGCACCTTTTTTAAATAGATACGCCCTGATACGCCTTATAAAACTAACAGAATATACTAAATTTGCATCTTCAAATCTACCGTTTTCTATATTTGTAAGATAGCGCATATAACCTGCGTGGGAGTATCCTCCGTAATTGCTTTCTAAATGCTTACTAAGTGTTTCACCCCCTAAAGGGAAAAACTTTAACAGAAATGAAGATATATCAACTATCTCGCTTCCTGGAGGCAGCATTGTAACAGGATCGGCAGAGTTTACTATACGATAAACTGGCGGTTTAATACCAAGCATCCACTCCTCATCACCAACTCTTGGTGAACCAAATGTATAGCAAGCAGCTATCTTGTCGTATTTAAGCTTCTTTGTTGCTATAGTTGCAAGAGCTCCGCCTAAACTATGCCCAGTGATCATAAGAGGTTTATCTTTTAGCTTCTCATCTATGAAATCTTGTATCTCTTTTTGAACTACCCTAAAAGCCTCTTTAAAACCCCTATGGATATTTCCACCGCTATCACTATGTGTTTTTTTTGCATCAAGATCACTTTTAATATCTTTGATACTATCTGTTTCAGTTCCCCTAAAAGCTAAAGCATAAAACTTATCACTTTCACACAGTATCGCCTGAGTACCTTTTGTATCAAAATACTTGATTACAGTGATATTTAAATCCGCTAAATTTGAGATAAGCTCCGCTTTTTGTTTTTCGTTGTCATAAGCTACAAGTTCAAAAAGCTTATCTATGGAACTTGCTTTGTTCTCTTCAAATATATCGTTTATAATCGAAGTGAGCACCTCTTTTTGGGAATGTGAGAATTTTGGTTTATTGAACTTAAGATAAACAAGCTCCGATAAACAAGCCATAATAAAACACATTCTATCGCTAAAAGCTTCTCTATATGTGGGGAAGCTCGACTTTAAGATCTCTTTGACCTTATCCTTATCTTCACTATTTTCTATGATTATTGCCATTGTAGATCCTTTTTTATTAACCACTATATAAAAAACAAATCCTGAACTCTTTTATCATACAACAAAATCGTCACAACTGCGTCACAAAATCTAAAAACCCAAAATAATTAAGTGGGCTCTAGATAAATTATGTTATAGTGTAAAAAACTAGCAAAAGGAAAAAAATGGCATATGTAGAGCTAAGCGAACAAAATTTTAACGAAACGGTTACAAACAATGATATAGTAATAATTGACTTTTGGGCACCATGGTGTGGACCTTGTAAAGCGTTTGGACCTGTTTTTGAAAAAATAGCGGAAGCAAACCCTGATATAACATTTGCAAAAGTAAACACAGAAGAGCAACAAGCTCTAGCAGGACACTTTCAAATCAGATCGATCCCAACACTTATGATACTAAAAGAGCAAGTTATGGTATTTAACCAAGCTGGTGCTCTACCTGAAGAGGGATTAAATGACCTTATCGCTCAAGTTAAAGAGCTTGATATGGATAAAGTAAGAGAAGAGATCGCTAAAGAGCAACAAGCTCAAGGGTAATCAAACTTCGAAAATGGGCAGGCACTTTTTGTGTCTGCCCTTTTTTATTGCCTAAAAACTCTAAATATATAGATTTGACAATAAAATTCTAAAATTATATAATATAGTAAAACTATTTTATATAAGGAAGTATATATGTACACCATAGAACAGTTAGAAAAACAACAAGTTGGCTTAAGACTTCCTAAATATCTTATCGAAGAGATAGATACGTTTACAAAAGAGTATTCACTCAATAGAAGTGAGATCATCACTGAATCTATAAAAGCATTTTTGTCTGAGCAAAAATCAAGACAACTATACGATAGTTTTGATAGATCGGCTAAAGAGTTAAAGCAGATACTAGATAGCGGTGATAATACACACCTAGATACACTTGAAGAGTTTATCGATGAGCTTGATAATAAAGCCTCTTGAATCTTTTAAAAAAGAGGTTAAAAAACTTCAAAAAAAATATAAACAAATCTCTAATGATCTAAAGAGTTTACTAAAAGAGCTGCAAACAAATCCAAAAGCGGGCATAGAGCTAGGGAATAACTGCTATAAAATAAGAGTACAAAATAGTTCAATACCTACGGGAAAAAGGAGTGGCTTTCGTGTAGTTTACTACTATATCGATAGTAATGGAGTGATATATCTAATGAGTATCTACTCTAAAAGCGAGTTAGAGAATATAAGTGATGAGAAGATATTGGAGATACTCAAAGATAATGGATTGGGTGAGGATAAGTAACTTTATCTATTTACCCATTTAAATATATCAAGTATAACAATAACATTTCTGCTTGTATCAATTAAATAAGGTACGGTATAACCCTTATATATTAAGTCGCGTACATTGTTGTCGTTATAGTAGAATGATTTTCTAAATTTATAGGGATTGTTCGATAGATTTTGGATTTTGTTTTTTAGTTTACTTTTAAATATATTTGCTCTATTGACACTATCTTTAGAGATATATGTCCATATATCCATAAAGTGTTTGCTGAAATTTGGATTATACTCTATTTCCAATTTGCTCTTCACACCGTGAATCTATTGAATCCCACATATCATTATGAGAGACCGTTTTCATTGTGCCGTTTTTATACTCTTGAACTGCCTGATCTACTCTAGCTTTTGCCTCTTCTAAAGATAAAGACTGATAACCATCGTCTGTTAATTTATATAAAAAATCTTTTAGGGTATCTTGAATATCGATCCCGCTATCTTTTATATTTTGGTAAACTTCATCATCAATTTGAAACTGAATCGTCTGCATCTTTACCTCTTTTATATTTTTAGTCATTATATCTAAAAAATATCGTAATTGAAATATGTTGTAAAATGTAAGATGAGGATAGGCAACTATTTAAAGTTGCCTTTTTTTATTTTCTCTTATCATAGCAAATCCACATTATCTAAAATTATTTTAATTCTATGTTCAATTCCCTCTCAAAAAAGCAATCTTGCACATAATATCTTAATACTTCTTTTCCTTGAATCAATTCCATTCTGCTAATCAATGCTTTTTCATTTCCTAAATAAATTGTTCCTACTAAATAATTTTTATCTAAATTGTGACAAATATTATGCTTATTAAAATCAAATTTATTGGCAATTACTTGTATTATTTTATTGAGATTGTTACTTATTCCATAATTAAATCCTGAAACAAAACAGAAATATATGAATATAAAAAATGTTAGAGCAGCCTTTTTATATTTTTGTTTAAATAATAAAAATAGAGAAAACAATAAAATAAACATACTAAATATTAAAATTTTTTCTATTGAAAATGTTATTAAATTTACAGGATAATAATATGATAAAACTATCTTTGTAATAGGAAAATGACTTGAATCTAGTCTATATATATCATTTAAAGTTTGATTAGCAAAACTATTTGATAATACCACAAAAAGTACTGTTATTAATAAAACAACCAACTTAAACCATATTTGCTTTAACAAATATTTAAATTTAACTCGATCAAATATAATTAGTGTAAAAAGTAAAAAAGGAATAGTTATAAATAAAAATGGCATTATTAAAAAATATTCAACTGGCAGTATAGTAGGATCATTTAATATTTTAATAGATAAGATCATTATAATCATTATAAAAAGATGAATAGATATTAAAAAAACTGATGTATTGAATTTTGATGAAAAAATTTTAAAAAATAATGATGACTTCAATTTCTCTCCTAAAAGTTTTAGAATTTAAATAGTCAAGGCAGACAAGTTTTTAGAGGTAGGAGTTTACAAATAGTAAATGACTATCTCTAAAAATAAAGGCGAACGCCGAATATTTAAAGAGATAGAACTTTTTAAAATTATATATGATAATTAGGCGCTTCGTTAGTAATGGTCACATCATGCACGTGAGACTCTTTAAGCCCCGCACTAGTAATCTCCACAAACTCCGCTTTATCTTGAAATATCTCAATAGTAGCACTTCCAAGATAACCCATTGAGCTTCTTAGTCCTCCGATAAATTGGTGGATAATATCTGCTATATATCCTCTATAAGGAACCATACCCTCAATACCTTCTGGTACTAGTTTATCTGCCGCTGTTCCCTCTTGGAAATATCTATCTGTACTACCTTTTGTCATAGCACCGATTGAACCCATACCTCTATAAGATTTGAACTTTCTTCCGTGGCTTAGTATCACTTCACCAGGAGACTCTTCAGTTCCAGCTAATGCACTTCCCATCATAACTGAGCTTGCACCTACAGCTAAAGCTTTTGCAACATCACCTGAGAATTTTATACCACCATCAGCGATCACAGGTACACCATACTCTTTAGCAGCTTGTGAACACTCATCGATTGCAGAGATTTGAGGAACACCAACACCTGCAACGATTCTAGTTGTACAGATACTACCAGGTCCAATCCCTACTTTTACACCGTCAGCTCCCGCTTTTATAAGATCAACAGTAGCTTCTGCAGTTGCAACGTTTCCAGCAATAACATCAACTTTTAGTTCAGTTTTTATCATCTTAACCGTATCTAAGATACCTTTTGAGTGACCGTGAGCAGAGTCTAAAACTAGAACATCAACTCCAGCTTCAACTAAAGCTTTTGCACGATCAAGTTGCCCAACACCAATAGCAGCTGCAACTCTAAGTCTTCCGTGCTCATCTTTGTTTGCATTTGGGTGTGCTATTTTTTTGTTGATATCTTTGATAGTAATCAGACCTTTAAGTTTGTTGTCTTTATCTACAATAGGAAGCTTCTCTATTTTATTTTGGTGCATAATATCTGCAGCCTCTTCTAAAGTTGTACCCTCTTTACCAACCTTTAAAGGCATTTTAGTCATTTTTTGTGATACTTGTTTGGTATAATCTTTTGTAAATCTCATATCTCTATTTGTAAGAATACCGATAAGGTTATTCTCATCATCTACAACAGGAACACCTGAAATCTTATATTCACTCATAATATCTTCTGCATCTTGAAGAGTTTGATCTGCTTTGATAGAGATAGGATCGATGATGATACCGCTCTCGCTTTTTTTCACTTTTTTAACCTGCATAGCTTGCGACTCAATATCCATATTTTTATGTATAACACCGATACCCCCAAGTCTTGCCATTGCAATAGCCGCTCTATATTCAGTAACGGTATCCATTGCCGCACTTACAAAAGGGATATTTAAAGTGATATTTTTCGTCAATTTTGAACTTAAATCAACCTCTTTAGGTAAAATCTCACTTTGAGCAGGTACTAATAAAACATCTTCAAACGTTAAAGCTCTTTTTCTAATTCTCATAATATAAATACTCCCTTTTTAATTTTTAAAATTTACTGCTTTTTCTAAAGATAAAGCACCGTCAAATAAAGTCTGTTCATCAAAAGACTTACCAATAAATTGAAGCCCTACAGGCATACCTTCACTATCTTTTGTAACAGGAAGACTTATTGCAGGAAGTCCCGCAAGGTTAACCGAAATAGTATATATATCACTTAGATACATCTCTAGCGAGCTTGAAAAAGCACCAAATTTTGGTGCAGTACTTGGAGCTACAGGGTTTAAGATAAGGTCACTATCTTCGAAGATCTTATTAAACTCATCTTTTATAAGGTGTCTTACCTTTTGTGCTTTTATATAGTATGCATCGTAATACCCTGAACTTAATACGAAAGTTCCTAGTAGTATCCTTTTTTGAACCTCTTCACCGAAACCTTGTGATTTAGTGTCGATATATGTCTGCTTTAAACCATCAGCTTGCGCTCTATTTCCGTATCTTATACCGTCAAAACGGCTAAGGTTTGCACTAGCTTCCGCAGTAGCTACGATATAGTATGATGAAAGGATATTTTTTGTATCCATCATAGTTTTATGAACTATCTTATGCCCAGCACTCTCCAAAGCTTTTATAGCCTCATCCATACCTTTTTTGATATCTTCGCTTGCTTCTTCGATAAAGTTATCTATAACTGCAATAGTTAGTTTTCTATCGCTATTTAGATTTGGTGCAACAGGAGTATACTCCACATCTGCACTTGTAGAGTCTTTTGGATCATGTCCGCTGATAATATCATAAAGGATCGCCGCATCCTCAACGTTTTGAGTGATAGGACCAACTTGATCAAGTGATGAGCTGTATGCAGTGATACCAAAACGGCTTACTCTACCGTAAGTAGGTTTCATACCAACACACCCGCAGTATGCCGCAGGTTGTCTAATACTTCCACCAGTATCTGTTCCAAGTGCGCAGATTGCAAGTCCACCTGCAACTGCCGCGGCACTACCACCTGAACTACCTCCAGGTACTTTTGAGTTATCTTGAGGGTTTAGTGTTTTTCCATAACAGCTTGTCTCGGTTGAACTTCCCATAGCAAACTCATCCATATTGGTCTTACCAAAAGGCATAAGACCGTTTGCTCTAAGCTTTTCTATAACAGTTGCGTTATAAGGTGAAGTGTAACCCTTTAGGATATTACTACAACAAGTTATACCCCAATCTTTTACATTGATATTATCTTTAATAGCTATAGGGATACCCTCGCCGTAAATAGATATATCATCACCGGTGAATTGTTCTACATAAGCACCTAGTTCTTTGTTTTCATTGATTTTTGTTCGAATTTCATCTTGTAAAGAGTTGATCTCTTCTTTTGATAGTGTTAAGGCCTCTTTAAGAGTAATCACAAGGTCTCCTGAATATTGTTTTACAAAATCTATTTGTATATATATTCTCGGGATTATATCTAATTTTAGATTATAAGGCGGTTAAATTTTAGCCTTATATAGGCATATCTAAAATAAACTCCGTCATATCATCTTCACTATTTACGCTAAGTACGGCGTTATGTTTCTCGGCTATCATTTTACAAAGATAAAGACCTATTCCCGTACCGCCTATCTCTTTCTTTGTGGTAAAGTTGATATCAAATATTCTTTTTCTAAGCTCTTCACTGATCCCGCCTGCATTATCTCTTAGTTTTATACGAACTATATTTTGAAGTTTTTCAGCTTTCAATAATATCTTTCTACCCTTGATCTTATTGATATTGAAAGCATCTTTTGCATTGTTTATAAGGTTTATAAAGATATGTTTGATCTCATTTATATTTCCATTAAATATAATATTATCATCAAACTCTTTCTCTAGTACTATTTCGTTCTTGATTAGCTCATCTTTTAAAAGAAGACTAAGACCGTTATATATCTCATTGATATTTATCACGCCGATATATTTCTTTGATCTGAAAAATCCTCTAAATTGATTTAGGGTTTCCACTAGGTGAACGATCTGATCTTTAACCTTATCGTGACACTCCATAATATCTTCTTGTGTAATTTTCTCTTTAAGTGCAGTATACTCGGCTAAAAAAGATACTCTCATCGCTATAGTGTTTAAAGGCTGCTGCCATTGATGGGCTATAATATCTATCATCTCACCCATTGTTGCTAGTTTAGCTTGGTTTTGAAGTATCTCATCTTTATGCTTTATCTCATACTTTTGCTCTTCTATCTTTTCAACAAGACCGTTTTGATAATTTATAAGCTCTTTTTTTAACTTGATATTTTGTAAAGCTTTTAATATATCTTTTTTATTATTATGAAAATCGAAAGGTTTTGTTAGATATCCATCTACACTTAAGTTGATAGCTTTTTTCATATATACTATATCATCGTATGATGAGAGTACTAGGATATTTGCAGTTGCATCAATTTGTTTTATCTCTTCAATCATCTCAAAACCTGAGAGTTTAGGCATATAGATATCAGTGATGATAAGATCTATCTTTCCTTGAAGCTCTTGAAACTTTTCTAAACCGTCAAGACCGTTAACGGCTGATATAACTTCAGGGAATATAAGCTTTAAAAGGTTTTCAGTAGACTCTCGTACATCATCGTCATCTTCCACATAAAGAACCTTGATATCTTGGGCAAGTTGGTTAAAATAATCTTTCAAATTCTTTCCTAGTAATAGATTTCAAGCGAAATAATCAATACTTATTTTGTTTATTATTGACACTTCATTATTTTTTTTATATGGACTTTAATATAATATTATTATTTTTAATTATTTTTCAATCTTTTATCGCAATGATAATATGATAAAAAAATAGTTACTTTAGCCTATAAAGCAACGACTTTTTACAGTTTACTACAATAAAATTTAATTTATAATTAATTAAATTTAATAACAAATAGCGTCAAAAAATAATTATTATATTAGGAACATTACAGAGTTAAATAAGATATTATTATAATATAACAGCTATTAAGCTCTTTAAGTAGCACTTATAAAAGCCTTAACCAAAAGTTATAGAGTAACCATATATAAGTATGTTTAGGGGTTTTATTTTGGATAATTAGGCAATTAAAATATTTATTTTACCAAAGAGATCCGGTTTCGTATTCATCCATATCTTTTTGAAGGATCTCTAAATAGATATCTTCATTATAATCAAGACAGATATTGTATTCGTCACAATATATTATCTCTTGGATGTTTCTTTTATTTATATATGACTCTTCAAGCCCCAGACACATATCCGATAGGTAATAACCTACCATAGATGGAGCCATTGAAGAGATCAATATATCAAGCTCTTTGAAGGTGTTAACTCCAAAGGTTGAAAATAGATGGGTTTTATCTATTAGAATAGTTATGAGTTACCTCCGAAGCCGTTTAAAAGCGACTCCATTTTATTTAGATCGATCTTTGTTTTATTATCGTTTACGGGCTGAGATATCTCTACTAAAGACTCATCCTCCTCTTTTTGTTCGATCTCTATTTTTGTCTCTTCTGTTTTCATTGAAAAATCGGTTGTGATACTCTCTCCTGATTTTAGTAAAGAGTTTATCTTGCTTACCATACCGTCAATATCTTGAGACTGTTTAGTGCTTGTGGTACTTACTTTTTCAAGCTCATCTTTTAGTTTTGCATTATCGTTTTTAAGCTCTTTTATCTCAACTTTAAGATCTATATTCTCTTTTTGAAGATCTTCATAAGCCTTGATAAGATTGTTAAGCGCACCGCTTAAACTTTGTGTAGTGTTTTCCATCAACTATTCCCTATTGTATTTATGTTTGTGAACCGTGATTGTATCACATAATTATTGAACATCTAATCAATGATACCATCTATCTTTAAAAGTGATTCCACTTTAGGATTACGTTTTGCAAACTCATAAAAAAGCTTATCCATATCATCACTACCGCCAAGTCCAAGGATCAACTCTTTATATCTAAGAGCAAGCTCTTGGTTAAACACGCCGTTTTCTATAAATAGATAAAAAGCATCGGCACTTAAAACTTCTGCCCATTTATAGCTATAATAACCTGCCGCATAACCTCCAGCAAAGATATGACTAAAACCGTTTTGAAACTTATTGTATGATGGTGGCAGGATAGGTGATATCTCATCTCTAATATTATCTAAAAGAGTTTGAACCTCTTTTTCATCCTCCACTTCGCTCATATGCAGTTTAAAATCAAATAGTGCAAACTCCACTTGTCTAATGGTTGCTAGTGATGACTGGAAGTTTCTAGCACGCATAAGCTTATCTATCATCTCGTCACTTAGCACCTCACCGCTTTGGTAGTGTTTTGCAAAAAGTTTTAATACATCTTTTTGGTATGAAAAATACTCCAAGAACTGCGATGGAAACTCTACCGTATCCCAAGCAACACCGTTTATACCGCTTACATAAAGCTCATCTACGTTTGATAAAAGATGATGAAGTGCGTGTCCCATCTCATGAAATAGAGTTACCACGTCATCGTGTCTAAGAAGCGAAGGTGTTTTCTCACTTGATGGAGGGAAATTACCTACCACATAAGCTGAAGCAAGGTTTTTATTTCCGCTTGAGTCAACAAAATGTGAATGCCAGTTATTCATCCAAGCTCCACCTCTTTTATCGGCTCTTGCTTCAAGATCGTAAAATATTCTAGCTTTTAAAACATCTTTCTCATAGATATCGTAAACCTTTACTTTCTTATCCCATGTTTTTGCCTCAACCTCTTTAAACTCAATATCAAATATCTTATTTAAAAACTCAAATAAACCTTTTAGAACTGAGTTCTTTTCAAAGTATGGACGATACTCCTCATCGTTGATCTCATACTGCTCCTCTTTTAGCTTATTTGAATAGTATGTAAGATCAAAACTTTTAATATCTTCAACTCCATCTTTTTTTGCAAGCTTCTCAACCTCTTGTATCTCTAGCTTAGCCTTATCTTTTGCTTTTAGCGCAAGCTCATTTAAAAACTCAACCACCTCATCGGCTTTATTTGCCATCTTACTTGCTAATGATAGATCGGCATAGTTTTTAAAACCTAAAAGCGCAGCTTTTTTACGTCTAAGCTTTAGTATCTTCTCTATTATAGCTCCGTTTTGTTCCGCTCTTGTGGTGTAAGCTTTATATATCTCTTCACGCTTTGCTCTATTGGTTCCATAGGTCATATATGCGATATATGAAGGCATTTGAAGGCTAAACTTATATTTTGTTTTCCCCTCCTCTTCAAACTGGGCAAGCTCAAGATCACTTTTAGGTATCTCTTTAACATCCTCAAAATCTTCACAAACCATCTCAAAAGAGTTTGTTGCATTAAGTACGTTTTGAGAGAAATCCTTACTAAGCTCACTAAGCTCAAGCTTTATCTTTTTTAGCTCTTCTTTATCGCCATCGTTTAAACCACAGCCGCCAAGCTTAAAATCTCTTATCTCGTTATCTACAACTTTTTTCTGCTCTTTATTTAAGCTAGTCGTATCTATCTCTAAGAAACCTTGATATATATCCTCATTTTGAGCAAGCTCGCTCTCGTATATAGATATAATAGGTAAACACTCACTATAAACCTTTTGGGTAAGCTCTGAATTTTTAACAGAGTCTATATGAAATATAGGTGTGATAAACTCTTCAAGCTCATAAGAGAGCTCAACATAAGGCTTTACAAAATTATCATAAGCTTTATTCTCTATTTTTATCAGTTTTGCTAATTCTTGTTTGTTATACTTTATAATCTCTTCTAATTTTTTTGCACTATTTTCAAAATCTACTAATTCAAAATCTTTAAACATCTACGTGAAAACTCCTTAATATAAAATCTATTCAGTTAAAAAATATAATAGATTACCAACTTCGTATGCACTCCATTTGGCATCTTTTAAAAGCACCTCTTTTTTTGCTCTTATACTTGCTCTATGTTTATAGTTCTCAACCATCCCTTTGATGATCTGCGCTTGAGCGTGTGGCGATTTTTCTCTTATGAACTTTGGAAATATCTCAGCCTTATCCGCTACCAAGACCTTTTCATTCATTTTAAACATCTCAAGCATAATAGAGACCTGCCAAGTATGCCACTCTTTTGCGGCCACAAGCTCCTCTTGGCTCATAGTAGCATAACCAAGACTATGAAAGGTATCTATATCATCCTTGATACTCTCTCTTATATCATCTTTTGGCATATGTTCTATCTCTTCTGGTAAGGCAAAGCTGTTTTTAGATACATATTTATTTCCGCCTGCAGGCTTTGTTCCACCCTGTTTTTTACCACCCCCTAGCATACTGTCTAGTGCTTTATTTGCATCATCTAACCAAGAGAATAAACCGCTGTCTTTTTTCTTTGTACTATCTTTTCTCATATCTACAACTCTTTCTTCACTCTTAATATTTTCATTGCTTCTTACAAACATCTCGTGAGTCTCTTTAATATGCAACACTATAAGTTCACCCTCTAGAACTTTTGTAAACCCTATATGTAAACTCTTTTCATGTCCATCTTTTACCTTGCATACAACCTTTGTAAAAAGCTGTAAAGTGTTTGAATCAACTTTTTTAAGTGTATCCTCAAAAGGGGCTTGAAACTTATTTAATAAAAAAAGCTCAAAAGGTGTTCCTAATATCTTCTCTTTAGGATACCCTAGTATCATTAAAAAAGAGTTGTTAACATAAACTATCTTTGAACTCTTATCAACGATCGCAATTGCATCCCAGCAATTATCTATGATCTTATAAAGCTCTTCTATATCTAGATTAAGTCCAATTAGTTCTTCATTCGTAATACTCAAAATAACTCCTTTACTTTAAAGGTATCGTTAGTTCAAAGCAAGCACCGCCATCTTCATTGTATGCTTTGATACTACCACCTAAATGATCCTCAATAAGAGTTTTTGTCATATAAAGCCCTATTCCCGTACCCTTATCCTTATCTTTGGTTGTGAAGTATTTTTCAAATATCATATCTTTTATATCATCACCTATCCCGCCGCCGTTATCTTTGATCTTTAAAACAAGATTTTCTCCTATCTTGTCCGATACAACCTTTATAGCTCTATTGCTAGGTGTGTTTGCCAATGCATCTTTTGCATTATTGAAAAGGTTCATAAGTATATGTGTAAGATCGTTTTTAAGTCCGTATAGCTCGATATCTTTAAGTTCACTATCATCTATACTTATCTCTTTATTGATAAACTTGGCATTAAGAAGCTTTAATGTTTTCTCTACACTATCTTTTACATTAAAATACTGTTTTTGAATATCCTCTTTCAAAAAGTCTCTAAAATCATCTATAGTACTTGCAAGATGCCTTGTTGAGTTTTTGATTGAACCGAGGTTTGCTTTTAATTTTGGCTCATCAAGTTCACCTAGATCGTAGGTCATATTTATAGTGTCTGTTGCAAGAGTTATAACAGACAGCGGCTGTTTCCACTGGTGGGTCACATTCTCAAACATCTCCCCCATAATAGCCATCTTTGACTGCTTTATAAGAAGCTCCTCTTTTTCGCGAAGGTTTTTAAGAAGCTGAGCTCTAAACTTTTTAAGCTTTAGATGGGTCTGAACCCTTGCTTTAAGAACCGTTGGTTCAACAGGCTTTGTTACATAATCAACCGCACCTAGTTCAAAACCTTTGACTATATCTTGGTCGTTTTCAAGAACCGTTAGAAACATTACGGGGATATCTTTATACAGAGGGTTCTTTTGCAAAGTTTCACACACTTCATAACCATCCATCTCAGGCATGATAATATCAAGAAGTATTAAATCCGCATCCAATCCATCATCTAACATATCCAATGCTTTTTGACCGCTAGTGGCAACACTAACTTTATAGTGCTCTTTTAAAATCTCAACGATAACTTTTATGGTTTCCGGCGTATCGTCTACTACCAGTATTGTCGCTTTCTCATCCATGCCGTAATCCTTAGGTTCAAGTTCATCTATATTTTTATCCGTCTTACTTAATCTGCTCTCTATCTTATCGCTTATCGTATCTCTTGTTACGGGTTTATTTATAAAATCTACATCATAGCAGCCGTTATTATCAGCCAGCTCTTTTATATCTACGGCAGAGCTTACGAACACTACAGGTATATCTTTTGTGGTATCGTCATTTTTCAGGCGTTTGCAAACTTCAAAACCGTTCATATTAGGCATATAAACATCTAAAAATATTATATCGGGTCTAGGCTCTTTAAAAGCAAGCTCTAAAGCTTTTTCACCATTTGTAGCTGCTGATACGGCGTATTTGTGTTTTAACATTGATGTTAGAAGGTGCAGGTTCTCTGCTACATCATCAACTATTAAAACCTTTTTTTTATCCACCATTATTCAGCCTTTGTTTAAAACTTATGATAAGCTCTTCCGCTTTATTAGTATCAAATTGATCAAGTGCGTCTGTTAATTTAGAAGCAAACTCGTCATAACCGTCCTTTAAATAAGGCAATAAGATATCTAATATGCTTTCAACCCTTCCTATGTCACTGTCTAGATTATCTCTAATTTCATCTAAAAGTTTAATAACTTTACCCTTGTCAAATTTTTGTATATCGATATCCTCAACATCCAAACGATCAATATTTGCAAAAACATTATCAAGCTCATACCTTAAGCTTTGAAGCAATTTCTTATCTGGATAGAGATTATCTTTAAGCTTTATATCTATCAGTTTTAAAGTATCAAAGAGTATCGTAGCGCTTATATTTGCACTTATACCTTTGACCTCATGTATCTTTATATGTGTTTTTTCTAAACTCTCGTTCTCTAAAGAAAAGATAATATCATCGTATACATTTTTATAGTTTTGCTTAAACTGTTTTAGTATCTTTATATAAAGCTTTTTATTGCCGTTTATTCTAGACATAGCCTCATTTATATCAAATATACTTGTATCTATATTTGCTAAAGGGCTGTCGCTGTTTTCTTGGATAGTTTCATATATATCTTCACTTTTAATATGTACAATATTTTCTTCCCCTACATATTTCTTTAGGGTTTCAAACAAAAGCTTTGGGTTGATAGGTTTTATAATATGCTCTTGCATACCAGCTTCTATACTTTTTTGTTTATCATCTACCAAGGCGTTTGCACTTACGGCTATTATAGGTATCTGTTTAAAATAAGGATCATCCATATCACGTATATGTTTTGTGGTTTCAAGTCCATCCATATGGGGCATCTGTATATCCATTAAAACAGCATCATAATCTTTTGACTTGATCATTGAGATAGCTTCTATACCGTCATTGGCACACTCCACTTCGATCCCTGCCATATTAAGTGTCTCTATTGCAAAATCCCTATTTAGATCATTATCTTCGGCCAAAAGAACTTTAATATCTTTAAACCCTTTATGTATCACCTTGGTATCTTGAACTGTTTTTGGTCTATTTTTTGAATAATAAACCTCCAAAATCTTATCATACAACGATGATGGTGATACAGGTTTACTTAAATAAGCATCAATACCTAGGTTATCTATGTTTTCTTTGATAATATCTTTAGTATAAGCCGTAACTATTATAGTTTTTATATCGTTTGCTTTTACAATATCCTCTATTAATCTATAACACTCTACACCGTTTAGTATATCCATCTTATAATCTAAAAATATCATATCAAATCTATTTTCGTTTACTAAGCGAAGTACATCTTTAGGGTTTGTAGTACTAACCACCGTATATCCTAGATTTAAAAGCATTTTTTCTAAGATATCTATAGCACTTAAACTATCATCTACAATCAAGCACTTAAGAGCTTTTACATTTTCCATAAGCTCAAATCTATTTTTATCTACTATCTTATCTTGAGATACTTTACACTCAATAGTAAAACAAAAGGTACTACCCTCATCAGGCTTGGACTCCTCAATCCATATATCACCGCCTAAAAGATTAGCAAGCCTTTTAGATATAGCAAGACCAAGACCGGTACCTTGAAAAAATCTTGTTTGGGTATTATCAACTTGCATAAACTCCTCAAACAATCTATCTTGATGCTCTTTTAGTATCCCAACACCCGTATCTTTTACACAAAACTCTATCTTAACGCTATCTTTGCTCTTATCTACAAGTTTTGTAGATAGTATCACTTCACCTTTTTTTGTAAACTTTATCGCATTTGATAAAAGGTTGTTAAGTATCTGCTCGATCCTTAATATATCGCTTTGTATCAGTTTTGGTATATCTTGATCATAATATGCCAAAAGCTCCAAACCTTTCTCTTCTGCCTTTACTCCCATTACACTTAGTACATTTTCGATCATATCGTTAAAAACAAACTCGCTTATCTCTATATGAAACTTACCCGCTTCTATTTTACTAAAATCCAAAATATCATTGATGATCCCAAGTAAAGACTTAGCAGCATGTTTTGCTTTTTTTATATACTCATCTTGTATATTGTTTACTCTTGTTTCTTCTAAAAGATAAAGCATACCTAAGACCGCATTCATAGGCGTTCTTATCTCATGGCTCATTTTAGCTAAGAAGTCAGACTTGGCGCTATTGGCATCTTCTGCCTCTTTTTTTGCAAGTTTTAACTCCTCTTTCTCTTTTAAAGACTGTGTTATATCATCTTTAATAGCTGCAAAGTGTACAATATCTCCCTTTCTATCAAAAAGTGGAGCTATAATTGCACGCTCCCAAAAAAGCTCACCGCCCTTTTTTTTATTTTGAAACTCTCCGTGCCAGTTCTTTCCATCTTTTATCGTATCCCATAGCTCTTTATAAAAACTGCTATCTTGAAGTCCAGATTTTAATATATTTGCATTATTTCCAGTTAGCTCTTTATTGGAGTATTGCGTTTTTTTGGAACAAAAAGGGTTTGCGTATTCTACTATCCCGTTCTTATCTGTTATCATCACCGAAATTGGTGTTTGTTCAATAACCTGCAAGAACTTATCTAGATCTTTTTGAGCCTTTTTTCTTTGTTCAATCTCTTTTTTTAAGGTTTTATTCCAATATAGTATCACTAGTATTATAATAAATGCAGCAGCAGCTAATTTATATAAGATAGAGTAGTCAACAACACTCTCAACTCTCACATTAAGCCATTTGTTCTTAATCTCTTTTAATTTATTCTTATCAAGATTGTTTACTAAAATATTAAATATCTTAAGAGTTATAGGCTGTTCAATCTTTACTGCCGTACTAAGGTGATAATCTATCCCTGCTTTTGCGGCTATCTTTAAACTTTTGCTCATTCCAGTTTTTGCTATAGCATAACTAATAGCCGCACTTGTATTTACAAAACCAAACAGCTCTCCACTGCTAACCTTATAGAGTCCATCTTGAAGGTTTTTCACATCTACAAGCTCTATATTTGGGTATTTTTGTTTTAACAGTTCTGCTATGGCAGAGTCTTTAACCACCCCTATCTTTTTATCTAGGATATCTTGAAAGTTATCTATAAAAGGCTCATCAACTTTTGTGGCTAGGACTTGTGGAAATACTAAATATGATTTTGTGAAGTTTAGATACTTATCTCTTTCAATAGTTTTTGCAGCAGCTGCTAAGATATCACACTTACCTGCTTTAACACCGTTTAAAGACTCTTCCCAAGTTTGTGTTTCTATTAGTTTAATTGGTATTGGAAGTTTTTGTCGAAACTCACTAAATATATCTGCGATTATACCTTTATGCTCACCATTTTGTATATATTCAAAAGGCTCCCAAGCAGGATCGACACACATATTGATAACTTTTTTTGAGCTTAGATACTCTTCTTGCTCTTTAGTAAATATCCCATTTGCAAATAAAAGGTTTACCGTAAAAAGAAGCGCAAGCGGTATCTTTAAAAATCTCATATTGTCTCTTTTATAAATCCTGTTTCGTTATATCTTATAAACTCGTTATCGCAAGCAAGTGAAGGTATATTTATATATTTTCTTTTACCAAAAGTATATGATTTCCCCTCATGGTAATGCCCCTCTATAACTATATCTGCTTTATAGTTATCTATTCTTTTTTGTACTATATATTTAAAATCTTTGATCTTATTGCAAATAGATTTGTTTGCTAATCTCTTCTCAGTTGTTTTAGATATCAGGTTTTGTATATCTAAAATATTTAAAAGAGATAATACTACTTTGTTTCTAATGATCTTACAAAAGATATCGTAAGTCTCACCTGCAAATATATCACCGTGTGAAAGCTCAACGCTTTTATCATCTAGCTTCATAGAAAAAGGCTGGTGATCTCTTGGTATCACAAAGGCTTGGGGAAAAAGTCTGCTTAGATTAAAATCGTGGTTTCCCTCAAAATAGAAAACCTCTATCTTTGTAGAGATATTTTGTATTAGGTTTATCAACTCTTTGTTTTTTATCTTAAAGTATGATATCTCATTTGATAGAAAATCAAAGATATCACCCATTAAAAAAAGCTGGGAACACTTTAATGAACCGTTATCTATATTTGATAAAAGTTCACAAAGTGCCTCACGCTTAAAGTTATAGTGTGAATCAGCTATAAATAAAGCATCGGTTTTAATATCCACACTTATTCCTTCTAAGGTACATAAGCTATCTTGCTTATACCCTCATCGATTCTAAATCCGCACATAAGATTTGCGTTTAAAACTGCTTGTGAGCTTGCTCCCCTTAAAAGGTTATCGATAGAACTGCTTATAAATAAAGCTTTTCCGTTACACTGAGCATAGATATCGCAAAAGTTCGTACCTGCAGTATTTTTAATATTTACAGGCTCCTCTCTTACTCTAACGAACTCCTCTTTCTCATAGAACTTATTTAAAACTTCTATCGGGTCTATCTCCTCTTTTAAAGTAACATAGATAGATACAAGCATACCTCTACTTACTGGTATAAGGTGCGGTACGAAGTTTATATTTAGTTCATTTTCTGTTAGTTTTAAAACCTTCTCTTTTATCTCAGGAGCGTGTCTATGTTTTAAAGGATTATATGCAAATATGTTTTCATTTACGTTTACAAAGTGTGTAGTATCGCTAAGTTTTTTACCTGCACCACTAACACCGCTTTTTGCATCTATAAACACCTGAGAGTTTTTCTCTATCATATCTGCAAATGGTAAAAGCCCTAAAAGTGTTGCTGTAGGATAACACCCTGGGTTTGCTACAAGTTTACTCTTTTTTATCTCTTCGGCATAAAACTCAGGCAGACCGTAAACAGCCTCGCTAAGATGACCTCTATCTTCATGAGTACAATAGTGTTTTTCATAAGTATCAAGCTCAAGTCTATAATCAGCAGATAGATCAACCACCTTAATTCCTAAGATCAAAAGCTCCCTTGCAAAAGACATAGCTGTTTTATGTGGAAGTGCTAAAAATGCAACTCCTGCTACTTTTGCGACCTCTCTTGCATTTGCCATTTGTACATCAAGCTCTATCACATCTTTTAAAGATGGGTGAAGCTCACTTAAACTTACACCACCTTCACTATTTGCTATATATGTGATCTTAAAATTCGGGTGTTCTACTAATATCTTAACAAGCTCTAGACCCGTATAACCGCTAGCTCCTATTACTGCAACATTCATGATAATTTAAGCTCCTCATAACACACGCTTTCAACCTCAAACTCTTTTTTACCGCCAGGAAGAGTAGCAGTAAACTCATCACCCTCACGCTTTCCTAAAAGCTGTTTTGCTAAAGGTGAGTTAAAAGAGATAAGTCCCTTATCTGGGTCAGCTTCTACGCCTCCTACTATACTATACTTGTACTCCTCTTCACTATCTACGTCTATTAAAACTACGGTTGAGCCGAAACTTACTCTATCGTGAGGTAATGAAGCAGGATCTATTATTACCGCTTTACTTATAATATCACCTATCTCTGCGATCTGTACATCTATAAGTTTAAGCTTCTCTTTTGCAGCATGATACTCTGCATTCTCTTTTAGATCTCCAAGCTGTCTAGCTTCATCCAAAGCAATCACTGTTGAGGGTCTCTCTTTTGATTTTAAAAAATCTAGTTCATTTGTTATCTTTTCATAACCCACATTGGTCATTGGCTCTTTTTCCATTATTAGTCCTCAAGTTTTACAATTTATTTGATAGATATTATATAGAAATTTTAATAAAAACTATATTGAAAGGCTTATTTATTGGGTAGAGGAGGCTTCTTATAATGTATCTTCTTCTCGTCTCTCCAAAGAATATAGATAAACACAACGATAAATAAAAACGAAAGTGAAAATATCTCGAACAACAACATCTTATCTCCTTTTTGTGCTGTTATTTTACAGATAAAAAAGAGTTGTTATAAAAAATATTACAAAATGAAAGCTATTTTTTAAAATCCTCAAAAGTGAACTCATCCACGGTACATATTTTAGTAAACTCTTGATTCTCTTCACTTTTTTTCATCACATTATAAAGATCGAGCTTTTGTGTCTTATAATCAAGCTCGATCTCTTGTATGATCTCTATCTTGCTCATCACTTTACAATCATCTTTGGGCAGTTCGCCGCTTGGGGTGTATGTATAATAATCTTCCATTAAATAAACCTATTTATTAAGTTTTGTAAATTTATTTTATCTAAAGCACCTGAGACTCTCTCAACCTCTTTGCCATTTTGCATTATAACCAATGTAGGGATACTTCTAATACCGAACTTTACTCCAAGGTTTTGCTCCTCTTCAGTGTTTACTTTTAAAAACATAGCCTTTAGAGGATACTCTTTGGCTGTTTCACTAAAGATAGGAGCCATCATCTTACAAGGCCCGCACCAAGGTGCCCAAAAGTCGATAATAACAGGCAGATCACTATTAACAATGATCTCATCAAAGTTTGCTGAACTTGCCTCTATTGCTTTTGATTCAAGTAAAGAGTTTTTGCAAGCTCCGCAGTTAGCTTTTTTATAACTATCTTTTTTAGGTATATTATTAACCGCTAAACAGTGTGGACAAACTACTCTCATATTTTCTCCTATTCACAATACTCTGCTAAAAGCCCTGCTTTAAGGCCATCATACATCTCTATCCCTGCAAACTTTTTAACTAAATAAAGCCCTAAGCATATAGCCGTTCCTGGACCTCTTGATGTGATAACGTTCCCATCTTCTACCACTTTCATTCCAGGTTTATAACCCTCTAATCTTATCTTCTCTTCTGCTGAAGGGTAACAAGTGAACTTTTCAGGCAATACCCCCACCGTATGTAAAGCATAAGGTGCCGCACATATCGCTCCGATAGTTTTGTTTTTGCTATTCATATCTTTTATAAGATCTTGTACATAAGTATCTTCAGCAAGCTTATCGGTTCCACCCCATCCACCTGGGAGTAGTATCATATCGATATCATCGCTTGTAAGGGTATCAACCTTACAATCGGCAACTAACATTATGCCGTTTGCACCTTGAACCTGCATATTATCATCCAAAGCCGCTACTACAACTTTGATACCTGCACGTCTTAAAACATCGATCAAACTAACCGCTTCTATCTCTTCAAAGCCCGTAGCTATAGGGACAAGTATAGTTGCCATAATCTACTCCTTAATAAATTTGTGTTAAAATATTAGTGAAATATTATAACATTTAGAGGATTAATTTTGAAGAAACTTGTAGGCTTTGTAACATCATCTTTGCCCGATAACGAATTTACTATAGATCTATGCTATTCAATGAAAGAAGCAGGTGTCGATACGATAGAGTTGGGGATCCCTTTTTCAGACCCTGTTGCAGATGGTCCAGTGATCGAAAAAGCATCACTAAAAGCTTTAAACAACGGTTTTAAAATGGATGATCTTTTTTACGTATCTGATAAAATAGGAAAAGATATAGATACATTATGGATGGGTTATATGAACCCTTTTTACCATAAAGGGATGGAGTTTTTTCTAGATAAGGCAAAACAAAGCGGTGTAGGAGGTATGATAATACCTGATCTTCCACACGAAGAGACGATAGCTTTTAAACCATTATTTGATCAATACCAAAAAGCATTGATAGATTTCGTTGCACCTACAGATACAAAAGAGAGAATAGAGTTTATCACTAAAGAGTCTAAAAAATTTATATATCTTGTTGCTTATGCAGGTATAACTGGAAGCGGTCAAAGTGAAGACCTAACGGAAGTAATAGCAAATATTAGAGATGTTACAAGTACACCTGTTTATATTGGATTTGGAGTAAATGAAGAAACGGCTCGTGAAAAAGCACAAGGTGTAGACGGCGTTATCGTAGGTAGTGTATTTGTTAAAACTTTACTTGATGATACTCTAAGCAATAGTGAAAAGATAGCTAGAATTTCACAAAGTGCTAAAAATATAAAAGATATGATAAACGAGTAGATCTCGCACTTAAATACAAAAAGGAAAGATAAAGATGATATATTCTAGAAATAAGGCTCTACTTACTGCTTTAATTCTAACTTTTTCCACACAGCTTTTCTCTAGCACTAATATTACCGTGCAGCAATTACAAAAAGAGTTTATAGAAAGCGTAATAGTGGCAAATAAATATAAATCAAGATTTAAACACTATCTTTCCTCAATATGTGGTGATATATACCTAAACGACAAGTGTGTTAACGATAGAATTGAGTATATAAAAACTTGGGATACCGTTATAGGTGATCAGGTTTTGATCAATGCAATTGATCGAAGAATAGAAAGACTTGCTTTAAACAAAGAGAAGTTTGAACAAAAGATAATTGAGTTTGACGATGAGTATTGGGCAAAGGCAAAAGAGGTATTAAAAAAGAAACTTCAATATAAAAAACTTGAAAGATCACAATTTATCTCTTTTATCGATCTATCGCGCCAAAAGATCGTAATAGTACTATATGATATAAATGAAAACGATTTTTACCCTGTGGGTGTTGACCTGATCTCTAGCGGTAATATGAATAGAGAAGCCAGCATAGAGTATGGGGAAGACCACTATTTCAACTCACCAAAAGGTGTTTTTAGAATAAGAGGCGGTTGGAGAAGTGACGGTGAAGAGAATGATGACGGTACCTTAGGGTATGGAGCAAAAGATAGATATATATTCTATCTAGGCCGCCAAAAATCTATACGATACAACACCTTTGATAAAGAGGGAAATAAGATAGAGGATAAATCTAAATGGAAAGTGATCAAAGATGAGCTTGAGTTTGCTATACATGCTCATGAATCTGATATGCCTTTAGGTGGAGCATATTCCCACGGATGTATTAGAACCTCAAACGAACTAAATAAATTCTTAGATACTAATCTTGTACTTCATAAGAACAATATTGATATGAGCAGTTTCTCTTGGACACAGAGATTTGTATCATCACCTAAAGATCCTAAATGTCATACTTTAGCGGGTGAATACGTTATTATCGTAGATCAGCTTTAAGCCCTTTTTAAAACTCCAAACAACCATCCTATACCAAACCCAATAATATGAGCATACCAAGCTATTGGCATACCTAAAGCAAGAGGTGCAAAAGATATCAGTAAAATCCAAACTATTATCCCTTTTCGCTGAGTAGTATCAAATAAAGCGATAAAACCTAAAAGCACACATATAGCTCCCGAAGCTCCTACAAGGTTTACACTTGGCTCAAAAAGATAAAGGTAGCCAAAACTAATAAGGGAAGTTAAGATACCACCTGCAAAGTAAAGTATAAACAGCTGTTTTTTACCAAGATAGTGCTCTATTAGGTTACCAAACTGGTAAAGTACGAACATATTCATAGCAATATGTAAAAAGCCTCCATGAGTAAACATAGAAGATAAAGGCTGCCACCAAAAGCCGTAAGCTAAAAAGTACATATTCATACCTAAAAGCAAACCGCCGTATTGTATAGAGTTTTGCACGGCAAACATTATAAGTGTAGAGGCTATGATGATATTGGTTAGACTAAAAGGTTTAAAGCTTGGCATTGTGAATAAAAGAGCGAACCGTACACTCTATCCTCTGTTTGATCTCATCCTTATCGTATTGTAAAAAATCTATCTGAATACGGTAAAGCTGTTTATTGTTTATCCTAAAAGATGTTAGGATATACCCTGCATATAGTTTACAGTTTTTACTATCGCTTTTTTTATTTGGATTTTGTTTATCGTTCTCTATTATCTCATAGTTTATATTGAGTTTTTTTATAGATTTTTTATTTTGTCTAATATCTACGGCATCTTTAAACATCTTATCACTTTGCTCTATAGATATGGTATCTTTTAGTTTTGTAGGCATATACTCAGCTAGTATCATACCGCCGTTTATAGCATAATCACCCTGCTTTAAAAGTTGATACCCATCTTTGATAAGCTTTTTATCATACACCTTATCAAAGCAGATGATCTTACCAAGCTTTGTTTCAACGTTTTGGCAGGCAATTCCGCTGTTCATTGCAGCTTTTTTCTGCTGTTGTGGAGCTATATATTTTGTATATATCACAAGAGTAATGCTTATTATAATGATACTTACAAAAGTAAGCCAATTATTTATACGCAAACTATCTCTCACAATAAACCTTTACTAAGACGTTAAAACTAGTTTAACGCCTCTTTTAATACATCCTCTATTTTTTCTACAGAAACTATCTCTAAAGCATCTTTCACCTCATCAGGTATCTCTTCAAGATCTCTTTCAAAGTTCTTTTTAGGGATCAAAGCTTTTTTCATCTTAGCTTTATAAGCTGCAATAAGCTTTTCTTTTAATCCACCGATTGGAAGAACTTTTCCGCTAAGAGTTAGCTCACCAGTCATTGCAACATCTGCTTTAACAGCTCTATTTGCTAAAAGTGAAGCTAAAGTAACGGCCATTGTGATACCTGCACTTGGTCCATCTTTTGGCGTTGCACCCTCAGGTATATGAAGATGTATATCAAACCTTTTATATATCTCACTAACCTCAGGCTTGTATTTTTCCTTTTTCTCTTTTGAGCTTAGAGGGATATCGTTTGTATCTATCTTTAGCTTTTTCTCATCGATAAGAACTTTTATAACACTATAAGATATCTTAGCAGACTCTTTCATAACCTCACCCATATTTCCTGTAAGTGAAAGGTTGCCTTTACCGTTTAGCTTAATAGCTTCTATCTTAAGTACATCACCGCCAACAGCCGTCCAAGCTAGACCATTAGTGATACCAATAGAGTCTTTTTTATCTGCAGGATCAATCTCAAAGATAGGATTTTCTAAAAACTCTTTTATATTTTTAGTATTGATCGCTACTTTTGTACTCTCCTCTTTTAAAAGCTTAGTTGCAGCTTTTCTAAATAGTTTTGCAAATACACGTCTTAGATTTCTAACACCCGCTTCTCTTGTGTATTTTGAGATAATTGTTTCAATAGTTGTTTTACTAAGGTTTATCTCTGATTTTTTAATACCGTGCTTTTTAAGCTCTTGAGGTATTAGATAGCTTGAAGCTATATGGTATTTCTCACTAGGTGTATAGCTGCTTATCTCTATAAACTCCATTCTGTCTTTTAGTGCAGGAGGGATCCCTCTAATATCATTTGCAGTTGCAACAAAAATACATTGGCTAAGATCAATAGAGAAGTTTAAGTAAAGATCTCTAAACTCATGATTTTGTTCAGGATCAAGTATCTCAAGCATAGCAGCAGTTGGATCACCTCTGTTATTCTTACTAACCTTATCTATCTCATCAAGTACAACTACAGGGTTCATTTTCTTCGCATCTATAAGTCCAAGAACAAGACGTCCAGGCATTGCACCAACATATGTTCTTCTATGACCCCTTAGTTCATTTACATCTTCAAGTCCACCTAAAGCTATTCTCATTAGAGGTCTTTGTAAAGCTTTAGAGATAGAGTTTGCCAAAGATGTTTTACCAACCCCTGGAGGTCCCACAAAACAAAGTACGGTACCTTTGTTTTCAGTTGAGTCTATCCCTCTTTTTTCTAAAAGAGCTTTTACCGCAAAATACTCGATTATTCTTGTTTTTGCCTCTTTTAAAGAGTAGTGGTCTTCATTTAGCTGTTTTTCAACATCATCTATTCTAATAGCAGTTTGTGCAAATTCACCAAACGGTATATCAAGAACCTGTTCTATATATGTTTGAAGTAGTGAAGCATCAGGAGAATCAGGGCTCATACGGCTAAGTTTCTCAATCTGTCTTTTTACCTCTTTATATCCATCTTTATGGATATGAGCTTTTATACGTTTTAGTTTTTTAAAGTATGTTTTTACATCTTTATCTTTTTTATTATCTGTTCCCAGCTCTTTTTGTATCGCTTTGATCTGCTCTTTTAGAAAATAGTTCTTATGTGTTTTTTCTATTTTAGAGTTTACCTTTTGGGTTATCTCTTTTTGTAAAGAGTAGTTCTCTATCTCTTTTTTTATCGTCTCGATTAGTAAAGATAGTCTTATCTCTACATTTGTCTCTTTAAATAGTGAATAAGCTTCATCTTTTGTAAGTTTTAACACAGAAGATATAAGATCGGATATTCTAATAGGATCATCATTCTCATCGATAGTCTTTAATAGATCGGATGGAAATTTAGTATTTATCTTAGATAATCTTTTTACAAGTCCCCTTAACACCTCTAAATAAGCTGCTATAGAAGAATCATCGTAAGATTCAGGCTCAATAATATCTGTATTTACAAAGTTTGTAAGCCCCTCTTTAAACTCTAATATCTTACCCTTAGCCAAACCTTGAAAAAGTATCTTTATTCTACCATCAGGCAAAGTTACTTTTCTCATAATATTACCGATAACACCCACATCGTAACAGCTATGCTCGTCACGTTTATGTTCATGTCCAGGTCTTGTAACCGTTATAAGTACAAGTTTATTGTTATCCATTGCATATTGAACGCCGTTTAAGTTTTGCTCTTCACTTAAAAAGATAGGAGCTATCATAAAAGGGTATAAAAATACGTCGTCCTCTATAATAATCGGTAATTCATTTGGAAAACTATCATAATCTTTTAATTCCATTATTATCCTTTAAATCCAACATAAATTAACTTCTTTTGGTGCTGATACATAAAGTATCGCCTAAAGAAGAAAATTCTAAAGCGTACAAAAGTTGTACCTATTCAAACAACCATCTATACCAAGGTACATCTACAGGCTCAACCTCATCCAAGTTCTTCCAGCTTTGTTCCGCTTTCTCTTTATATATCTTAGCTGCTTTTGGTTTATCTATCCTTGCATAAAGCTCTGATATCTCTTTATCAAAAGAAGCTTTTGCCATTAAAAGTCTACTGTTTATAGTATGTACCAGATAGATATATGGTGAGTTTGGAAACTTCTTAATAAAACTATTTGTTTCATTTAAAGTATCAAGTATAAGCTTTTGTTCCCTAAACTGATTTTTAAAAGCTAAAAACTTTGATTTGATCTTTAGATATCTTATATAATCGATATTCTTGCTAAAACCGTATCTTTTGATATATGTATCAAGATAGTAGTTTGCCATAAGATACTCCTCTTCTTGGATATGAGTATCTGCTAGGATCATTAAAGCCGTAGGGATCAAAGGTGAGTTTTTATGTTCACTCTCTAAAGATGTGTATGTGTCGTCAGCTTCATCTATTTGAAAATTTTTAATCTGTGTTATCATCTTATTGTACCAATAAAGAGCAGGTTTATTATACTCCTCCTCTTTTTGGGCACAACCGTTAAATATAACTATAAAAGCTATTAACGGAAAAAAGTACTTTATCATAATTTTAGTGAAGTTCCTCATTTAGTTTAACTTCTCTTGTACTTCTCATAACGATATATTGACCCGTTTGTGAGTTTTGTCTAAAGTGAAGTCCGTTAAGTCCTGCAAGCTGTGCTGCTTTCATAAGGTTTGTAAGTTCTGCGCTTGGATTAACCTCTTTGATCTTCTCTATCTGATCATCAGAGATATAAACCTTTGTTCCTGCAAATATAGAAAGACCACCGTCGATGATACAGCTGTCACCCACTGGGATACCAGTAGTTGAATTTGCACCAAGTAAAGTGTTTTCACCAATAGAGATAGGGTTACCATCAGTTCCACTAAGTACTCCAAGGATAGATGCTCCACCACCAACGTCTGAGCCGCTTCCTACAATTGCTGAAGATGATATTCTACCTTCACACATAACAGGTCCAAGAGTTCCAGCGTTAAAGTTGATATATGAAGCACCTGGCATTACAGTAGTTCCTGCTGCAAGCTGTGCACCAAATCTTACTTTGCTTGTATCAAGGATTCTTGTATTATCTGCAGGAATGATATGTGATAAGAATCTTGGGAACTTATCAACCATATCTATTTTTGGGTATTTGTTGCTAAGTTTTAGATCAAGCTCGTTTGCTCTTAACCAATCTAGCTCAATTGGTGTATTACCGCTCCAAGCTACATTTTCAAGTTTTCCAAAAGCTCCGTTTAGGTTTAAACTTCTAAGCTCTGCTTTTCCTAAAGATAAAGCGTATAGTTTTAGATATACAGCCTCAACACTTTGTGGTGCATCATCTTCAAATAAGAATACTATCTTAAAGTTTGAGCTATTTAGACCTGAGTCTATAGGAAGAGTTGAAAGGTGAGATACAACTTGAACGTTTTTGTGTGCATCACCCTTTGCTTCTGGGATAAAAGGTCTGAAAAGTTCAACACAAGTTGCTAAGAAGTCATCGCTAACTTCACAAACCACTTCGCTTTTACTTACATCGATATCAACGCCACACCCTTTTAGTGCACTTAAAAATATTGCCGCACTTCCAAAGTTCTCTTTCCAGTTGATGATAGGAAAAGTTGCTTGTAAAATCTTATCAGGGTTTAGTTGTCCTCTATCCACTCTTGCAATACCGAAACCGATAGGTTCTTTGTACCAGTCTTGCTTTTGAATATCTTCAACTAATGCTTTAAATTCCTCTTTAGTATATACCATTTATAAAATCCTTGAAATTATTTTTACGTGGGATTGTATCTAAATTTTTATTTGTTTAAAGTAAGGCGATTTTTTTTAAATATTTTTTTAATTTTTTTATAAAAAAAGTAGTATAATTACCCATTAACAAAATAAAAGTGTCCCTTCTATTATTGTTCTATATTATTTATGGGGTGATAAGATGTCAATGTTGATCGAGAGTCAGGCTATAAACCATGAAAGTGTTAATGCCGTGACAAAGATAGTAAATATCATTAGGCTGGAGCACGACTATGCAAAAGCTGCTATTGCACTTCAAGATAGTGGACTAACACTATCTCAACTTACAAGTATGACATTAAGACTTAGTATATTCGATATTGCAAAACTTGCAGATGAACTAGTTAAGATCTAAGATAGACTTTTCTAGGTCATAAAGCTCATATCTAATATTTTTAAACTTTTCACTATCGTTTGCAGATATTAGTTTTGAGAACTCCTCTAAAACTCTAGCTGATTCTTCTGCTCTTTTAAAGTTTGAGATAAGTATAGATTTAAGGTCTTCTCTATTTTGCTCACTTGTTGTGGACTTTTTTAATACATCGCCTACAATATCGCGTGAGTCTAAAAGCTCGTCGTATTTATCTATTCGTGAAAGATGTCGTAAAGATTTTAGTTTTGAAGATGTTTGTTTGTCGTTGTAGATATATCTAAAGATATCCTCTACGACCCTGATGCCCTCTCTTAATCTATTAAGATTGGCATCAAGGAGTCTTAGAGTCTCTTTCAAAGAGTTTTACCTTACTTAGTCGTCGCTGTTGTTAAATGCAGCTAGTAACTGAAGTAAAGAGATAAATAGATTTAAGAAATCTATATATAGTGCGATAGCAGCCGAAACAGGCGTTCTAAAACCACCTTGGATTATCTGCTGTGTATCGTAAAGAATAAATGCACTAAATACAAGTGCACCTACACCTGCGATAGCTAGCTGTAAGATCGGTGATTGGAAGAATATATTACTGATACTTCCAACTACAAGGATAATAAGTGCTATAAAAAGCATTTTACCCATTGAAGAGAAATCTCTTTTAGTCGTAAGTGCGAACATAGAGATACCACCAAAAGCTACTGAGGTCATTAAAAATGCCTGTGCTACTATAGAAGCACCTCCTGGCATCATAAATACCGAACTTAAAAGAGGAGTAATCGTAAGTCCGCTTACAAAAGTAAACCCGAAAAGCACCGCAAGGTTTATACCAGGCTTATCTTGAACAGCATAAAGTCCAAACAGTAGAACGAACTCTAAGATCACAAGTCCCCAATACCAGCTAGATATTGTTGAAACCATATCAAGACCGATATAAGCTCCAGCAGTCGCAGCAAGTAGTGAACTAGCAAATAGTCTGTAAGTATCTTTTAGAAAAGATACTATATCAGCTTTGCTTCTACTTTGGGTTTCTTCACCAGCATAACCGGCATTACTATATGTACTATTATTATTTGACAAATAGTCTCTGTTGTACATTTTAATCCTTTGATTTTTAAGATTTATTTGTGAGAATTTTAATATGTTTGACTTAATATAAGCTTTAAAAAAAGAAATTAACTATCTAGTATAATGAATCGTTGAAATTAAATTGTTACTTTGAATACTGCTCCACCGTTTATATTATCGATAGTTATCGCAGCATTGTATTTTTCAAGTATTAAACTTGTCATATAAAGTCCCATTCCAGTTCCTTCATTGTTTCCTTTAGTGGTAAAGTTTGCATCAAAAATGGAGTCTTTAAACTCATCTTTTATACCCCCTGCATTATCTTTTACCAAGATAGTAAGTTTATCTTCATCTTTTACATCGATCGTTATTTTTCTGTCTTTTATATTATTGATCCTAAATTGATCTATTGCATTATTTATTAAATTTATAAAAATATGTTTTAGATCGTTCTCATTGGCTTGTACAACTATTTTTTCATCGCAGTTTATCTCAAGTTTTATTTTATTATCTATCAATACACCCTTTAAAAGTATATCGATTGAGTTGAAGATATTTAGAAGATTACAGTTTTCCATATTTAAATGTGGTCTAAAGAAATTTCTAAAATGTGATAAAGTATCTACTAAATGGTTTATCTGCTTTCTTATCTTATTTGAAGTCTCTTTTACATCTTTGATATCTACGCAATCTTTATCTTCATTTAGTTCATACAATAGATCACTATGCATCCCTATCAAACTTAAAGGCTGTATCCATTGGTGAGCTATGATATCTACCATCTCACCCATTGCTGCATGTTTTGATTGTTTGATAAAGAGTTGATCTTTGTTTTCTAGCTCTTTTAGTTTTATCTCAAGTTTTTGCTCTAACTTTTTTTGATGTTCATCTAGTTGTTTATGAAAATAGATACGCTCTAGTACATTTAAAAGATTTTTTTTCATATATTTAAGTGTCATAGGCTTTTGGATAAAACCGTCAACACCAAGCTCTATAGATTTTATAAGGTTATCGATTGAGTCGTATGATGTGATGATCATACAATGTACATTGCTGTTTATACCCTTTATAGCTTCGATCATATCTAAACCGCTCATCTTAGGCATATTTATATCCGTGATCACAAGATCAATAGTTTTAGTATATTTGTCTAAGCCCTCTTTGCCCTCTTCTGCCACTACGATATCATTAAAGAACCTACCTATCATAGATAGAGATATTTCCCTGCTTTTAGGGTCATCTTCAACATATAGAACTTTAAGATCTTTCGCAAAATCTAAAAGTTGCTTTTCATCTATCGTTGTGTGCATATTAGCTCCGCATAAAGGATATTTTTATCAATTATGAGAAATTATATCAGTAAAATGTTAAGGATATGTTAATTTTTTGTAATATTGTTGTAATTTTATTTATATATATTGAAGTATGGTGATCACGACTGGATTTGAACCAGTGACCACCACCATGTCAAGGTGGCACTCTACCACTGAGTTACGCGATCTTAAATTTAAGAGAGGAATATTATCTAAAACAATATAAAAACTCAATTTTAAAACCATATATATAATTCAAAAACGATGTAGCTCAATAAATCAAGTAACTATAATCAATAATTAGATATAATCCCGACATTATATAATACTTAACAAAGGCAAACTTTATGCAAGAAAAATCACTAGAAGAGATAGCACTGGCTCATTCACTTACTCTAGAAGAGTATGAAAATATTAAAACGATATTAGGAAGAGAGCCGAACTATGTTGAGATAGGTGTATTTTCAGCTATGTGGAGTGAACACTGCTCATATAAATCTAGTAAAAAATACTTAAACGGTTTCCCAACATCAGCTCCTTGGGTTATTCAAGGTCCAGGTGAAAATGCGGGAGTTATAGATATCGGAGACGGTTACGCTGCGGTATTTAAAATGGAATCACATAACCACCCAAGCTTTATAGAACCTTACCAAGGTGCTGCAACTGGTGTTGGTGGAATTATGAGAGATGTATTTACTATGGGTGCTAGACCTGTGGCTTCACTAAACCTTATCCAATTTGCAGGGATCGAAGGTGACAGCGAAGTTGCTAAGAAACATAGATATCTTTTAAGAGGTGTTGTTGAGGGTATCGGTGGATACGGTAACTGTATGGGTGTACCTACTATCGGTGGACAAACAAACTTCGAAGAGTGTTATGCAGGAAACAACCTTGTAAATGCATTTAACCTAGGTATCGCTAAAGCAGATGAGATATTCTACGGAAAAGCTGAAGGTGTTGGAAACCCTGTAATGTACGTTGGTTCTAAAACAGGGCGTGACGGTCTAGGTGGAGCAGTAATGTCAAGTGCATCATTTGATGAGGATAGCGAAAGCAAAAGACCAACTGTTCAAGTTGGTGATCCTTTTACTGAAAAACTTTTACTTGAAGCTTGTTTAGAGCTATTTAAAGAGGATCTTATCATCGGTATCCAAGATATGGGTGCGGCAGGTCTTACATCATCATCATTTGAGATGGCAGGACGTAGTGGATCTGGTATGATAATGCATCTTGATAAAGTACCAGCTAGAGAAGAGGGGATGACACCTTACGATTTTATGTTAAGTGAATCGCAAGAGAGAATGCTTATTTGTGCTAAAAAAGGTTGCGAGCAAGCTATTATCGATATATTTGAAAAATGGGAACTTGATGTTGCGGTTATTGGTGAAGTAACAGCTACAGGAAATATGGAGCTTTTCTGGCACGGTGAAAAAGTGGGAGATATCCCAGTTCAGCCAGTAAGTGAGGAAGCACCTATTCTAGATAGACCCGTAGCTCGCCCAAAATATTTAGATGAGTTAAAACCAATCAATCTAGATGATTTTGATGATATCTCAAGCCAAGCTGCGTTTGAGACTTTATGGAGCGATGTTGAAGTTGTAGATAAATCATTTATCTATGACCAATACGATTCAATGGTACAAACAAATACCGTAAAGGGTCCAGGTAAACTTGACGGTTCAGTTATTAGAGTAAAAGAGACAGGAAAAGCTCTTGCTATGAGTAGCGACTGTAATACAAGACAATGTTATATCGATCCAAAGAACGGCGCGGCAGCTGCAGTTATGGAAAGCGGTAGAAATGTTGCAATGAGCGGTGCTACACCAAAAGCTATCACAGATTGTCTAAACTTTGGTAACCCTCAAAACCCTGAGGTTATGTGGCAGTTCAAAGAGGCTTGCGAGGGTATCAAAGCTGCTTGTGCTGCACTGACTACACCTGTAATCGGTGGAAACGTTTCTCTTTACAACGAAACTAACGGTGTAGGTGTTTTCCCTACTCCTGCGATCGCTATGGTTGGGGTGAACGATGATGAAAATAAAGTTCTTCCAAGCTGTTTTATGGAAAACGGAAACTCGATCTATATCTTAGGTGAAACTAAAGAGGAGTTTGGAGCTTCACTTTATGTTAAAAAACTTTATGGAAAAGTTGATGGTGTAATGCCTGAGGTTGACTTTGATAAAGAGCTTAAACTTTGGAACACTGTAATTGAAGCAAATAAAAAAGACCTTTTAAAAGCTGCAAAAGACGTAAATGTAGGTGGTATCGCAATAGCTGCAGCTAAAATGTCTGCTGTTGGTAATAAAGGTTGCGAGATCAATATACCTTTAGTAAACGATGAAAATATATTTGCAGAGTCACTAAGCCGTGCACTTGTAGAGGTTGAGCCTCAAAATAAAGCTGCATTTGAAGCGCTAGCTTCTGAGATCGGTATCCATTTCCAAGAGATCGGAACAGTTGGTACAGATGAGATCAATATCAACAAATCTATCAATATGGATCTAAGTGAGCTAAGAGATATCTATTTCAATAGATTTCAACAGATCATCGAACAAGATCTATAAAAACAAAACTCCAAGGCGTGAGCCTTCCGTCTTGGAATAGTTTTGGAATATAATTCCTTATCTTATATAAAGGCATCAAATGTTTAAACTCCAAGAAAACTCCACATCGATCAAAACAGAATTTCTAGCAGGTTTTACAACCTTTTTGACAATGATGTACATAGTTCCAGTAAACGGTTTTATATTAAGTGACGCAGGTCTTCCTATGGATGCTGTTATAACAGCAACGGCACTTATAACCATACTAGCAACCATTTTCAACGGCTTTTGGGCAAATACACCTATTGCTATGAGTGTAGGTATGGGTTTAAATGCATATTTCTCATACGGGCTTGTTCTTGGTATGGGGATAGCTTGGCAGACAGCTTTAGGGATCGTATTTATTGCAGGTCTTATCTTTACTATACTATCTTTTACAAACTTTAGAATATGGATAATGACCTCGATCCCACTTGATCTGCGCCGCGCTATTAGTGCAGGTATTGGAGCCTTTATAGCATTTATAGGTTTACAGCAGATGGGGATAGTTGTTGATAATAAAGCGACTTTGGTATCTTTAGGAGAGCTAAGCAATTCTAACGTGCTTATTGGAATAGTCGGTCTGCTTTTCGCTTTTGGACTTTATGCATATAAGATAAAAGGAGCGTTTATAATCTCTGTACTTCTTACATCTATAACTGCTTGGATATTTGGTATAACACCTGTTCCAAATGAGATATTTTCAGCTCCTGCATCCATATCACCTATAGCTTTTGAGCTTGATATTGCAAGTGCTTTATCTTTGGCACTTTTGCCAGTTATCATAACCTTTCTTATAACCGATATGTTCGATACTATAGGAACACTAACAGGTGTAGGTGCAAGAGCAGGACTTTTTCAAAAGAACAATAAAAACGATAAAGCCTTACAAAAAACACTTGAAACAGATGCAATAGCTAGTGTGGGAGGTTCATTTCTTGGTGTTTCAACAACTACGAGCTTTATAGAGAGTGCAAGCGGTGTTGAAGCAGGAGGTCGTACGGGACTTACTGCCGTATTTACTGGCTTATTCTTTGTAACCACACTTTTTATGCTCCCTTTATTTAAATCGATCCCTGCAAATGCTATCTACCCTATTTTAGTAGTTGTTGGTGTTTTGATGTTTAGTGAACTTGGGAAGATAGATCTATCAAATATAGATATAGAGATAAAAGCCGCTACCTTTATGATAGTGATCCTTATGCCTTTAACTTATTCGATCACAAACGGTATCGCAGCAGGATTTGCACTATATACAATAATAGCGCTGATAAAAAGAGATTTTGAGAAACTAAATATGGGTATCATAGTGATCACACTAATTAGTTTTCTAGCATTTATACTACATTAATTTTTAGGCAAACAATGGAAAAATATTACTACGGATACGATGAATTTTTAAAAGATAGTTTAAACCTATCTGCTCAACTAAAAGAGTATAACCCTGACACTCTTCTTGCCATAGCAAGAGGTGGTCTTACACTTGGACACTTTTTAGCAAGTGCGCTGGATACTAGAAGACTTTTTACTATAAACTCTATCCACTATGAAGAGACAAAAAAGCTAGATACCTTTGATATCTTTAATATCCCAGACCTAAGTGATGCAAAAAAAGTTGTTTTGATAGATGATATAGTCGATAGCGGTGAGACTATGCGTGAGATAAAAAAGCTTCTTGAGCAGAAATTTCCATCTTGCGAATTTAAAATAGCTACGATCTTTTATAAGCCTACGGCTGTGATAGAAGCGGATTTTAAAGTCAAAGTAGCTGATAAGTGGATAGATTTTTTTTGGGAGATAGATGTATAGTCATTTCCCACTAGAAAAATAAACCTAAAGGTATCAGTCGCCACTTTTATTTCTACATCTATATTACAATTATCGTTATTACCTGACAGCTTTATACTATTCTCATATTAATCTTTTAATACACTTCATCGTGAGTGCCTATATCTATAGGTATGATCTGTCCATCTTCTATAATAAAATCGATAACTACCCTATAGTTCATAGTGATCGATACACTATAATACTCTTTTAGTTTCCCTTGCAGTTTATGAAGTCGTAAAGATGGATGGAAAGGATCGATCTCAAGAAGCTCCATAGTTTTACCGTATCTATCAAAGATATCGGGATGTTTTTTTATAAATCTTTTTAATTTTTTAAAATAGTGTTGCGTAATAACTATTTTATAGTGCATCACTTAGATCTTTTAAATGCTCTTTTGCACTTTGTACTTTATAACTTCCCTCTTTTATATCTTGCATGGTTTTTATATAAGCAAGATCAAGCTCATTTTGTCTAAACTCTTTGTACCTTTCTATATCAAGTACCACATACTTATCTTTACCCCGTACGTTTATAATAAGCTCATCAAATTTTTCTAAAAGATTCCCAAAAAGCGATACACCTTTTGTTTTTACTTCATTTGCATTTACTACCATAATAGTATCCTTAATAGTACTTTTAAAAGTATTATATAATATATTTTATTGTGATGTCAAGATTACATTTTTAAAACTTGTATCTACTTTTTTTGGTTATTGTTATTGGCTTTAATATCTTGGTCTTCTATGTTGATGCGCTACAGCTAATATTAAAATAGTATCTTCTTTTATTGTATAAAATATACTAAATGGAAATCTATGCAGTAGGGTTCTTTTTATATTTTCTGAGATATTGGGATAAAGATTTGGTGATTTTTTTATATTATCTATAGCACTTTGGATATCCCTTTTAAACTCATCTCCAAGGGTTTCTTTTTGTAGGTTATAATACTCTTTTGATTCTTCTATCTCTAATCTTGCATTTTGAGATAATACAAGTTTCATTTACCAAAAACTTCCTCATAACTTACTGTTTCAAGCTTACCCTCTTCATAAAGTTTTAGCCGTCTTTCACTCTCTTTAATCCACTCTTTTTCAATATCTTCATCAATATGGTTCAAATCTTGTATTAAACTCTCTATGATCTGATATTTTTCGGCTGGTTTTAAAGAGCTTGTTTCATCTAGTATTTCATTTACACCCATTTAAAATCCTTTATTTGTAAATTATAACTAAGAGATGTGAGTTTACAACTTAAATTAAAGGGGATAGGTGGGGTTGAATTTCATTTTGCAATACTATTTGGTTATCGTTATCGGCTGACACCTATTTAATAGAATTTTTATGTCACATATCCGTCACAGTTTTATCTTTATTTTAAAAAAGCAGCCTGTCCCCTTTTATTTGATGGCTATTTTTTCCTATTTTTACCTTTTATTTTGTCCCCTTTTATTCTTTAATTCTACATCAATTAAATATACTAAAAAAATGGGAAGTACAAATATTGGGAATAAAAGAAATAAAATATTTCCTACTTTTTCAAATTCTATAAAATAACTATTTACAAACATATATATAAAAATTATATAGTAAAACATTCTTCTTTTATATAACATATCTTTATTTTTAAATATTAAATAAGTAAATAAATAAGTAAATAAGTAAATAAGTAAATAAGTAAATAAGTAAATAAGTAAATAAAATTTACTAAAGTCATTGGACTATACAGATATGTATATTCATAATATGGAGCAGGTATTAATAATATAGTACAAAAATTTAGTACCCCAAAAATTAGACTATTAATCCTCTCCAACTTTGATATACCCAATTCTTCTGTATATAAATATATGCCTAAAGATAATCCAATGAATTGAATTATAAAAAGGATGCTATATGTATAAAATAACTTTTTTTCTTGTTTAATAAAATTTATAACTATATTTTTCATTACTATTTATTCCTTTCTAAATGAATTCTAGAGCCAGGAACATTAATAAATAAACCTACATTATCCATAATTATAGGATATATTTCTTTTGATAAATCATCTGCATATGTATTTGAATTATAAAAACCTTTACAATTACCTAAAATTGCACAGTTAGCAGTTTCCCAATTACTAGGATATTCTTTATAACTCTCTATATCTTGTTTATTTTTATAGTGATTATCCAAAAGTTTATCTTCTTTCACATAATCATCATCATTACTATTATGCAAAGTAACTTGACCACTTTTATAACTTTCTACACTTTTTTTATCATTTATTACAGGAGTCAATTTTCCATCCTCATTTAATGCTTCAACAACATAGCCATATTTATTATCACCTAGTTTTATAGGTTCTCCAAATTTTTCTTTTTGTGCTATGGTAAATTCATCAGGATTAGTACGAGTTATTACTTCCATTTTATGATCAGCAGGAGCCCAGTCTACCATCACTCCTCTACTAACTTGCTCTCTTCTATACTCCAACTCCCCATTTGCATTTCTATTCTCAAAGTTTTGTGTAGCTGTATCATAGTTAGGATCAAATACACTTGTAGATACTTCTATTCCATTATGACTATTAGTACTTGCTAATGTGCTGTCTGTGTAATTATACATTGCAAAGTTAGCATAATCTTCCATAGAATCTCCCATAAGATTACTATATTCATCTTTAAAAGTTTCTCCACTTGATGTGACGCCTTCTCTACTCTCTCCTCTTTGTGTATCAAGTAAATGGGATAACTCATTTCCTAAAGTATTTAATGTATCACCCGTACTCGTATTCTCTACGTCATTAACGGCTATATCTCCTGATGCTTCATGATATGCACCTTTTATTTTTTCACCTTCTTCAGTCGTACTATTACTAGCTATAGTTGACACATCTGAAAGTTTTATATTTAGTTCTTTTGCTACACTTACAGCTATTTCTCTTAGAACTTGATTTTTTTCTTCTTTAGTTAAGTCTGGATCGGAAAGCTTTTCTTGTAACGCTGTACTGTTTTTAATAGCATTTTGTACACCATCATACATAGCGACTTTATTACCTTGATGTTCAAAACTATCTAAAAATGTTAAACTTTCTGCTGTCAAAATATCATTAGCAACATCATAAAAACCAACTTTTGTTACTTTCATATCATCTCTAATGCTTTGCCAACCTTCCTCACTCACCAACCTCGTATCCAACTCCCCGCTTAAACTTTGAGATGAAGAGATATCGTAAATATCGATCTCGTTATTTGCTATATCACGGTTTAACATAGTTGTTTCTGAGTTTTCGGTATCGGTAACATTAATATTTCCGCTCCCTAGAGTTGCTAAAGTTTTGGTTTTAAGATAAAGGGGACAGGCTACTTTTTTTCATTGCTATCCTTTTTTAGGTCTTCTTCTTGCTATTCGGGGCATATTTTATCCCTTCTTTTTTTTCTTAATTCTATTATAGAATTTTTATCTCACATATCCGTCACAGTTTTATCTTCATTTTAAAAAAGTAGCCTGTCCCCTTTATCCCCTATTTTTATTGATAAATAGTCCCCTTTATCTTAATTAAAAAAAATAAAATTCATTGGTTCAATATAATACAAAATGACAACTATACTTATGACATCAAAAATTAGCCATATTAATGAAGATGCCCCTACTGGTTTCATATTCTCAATATTTTTTTTTGTAAAATCTTCTTTTTTTATGCCATCTTTTAAAATGATACTTAAATGATGAATTCCTCCAATAAATAATAAAACACTTAATGCAATATTAAAATTAAAGAAATATGAAATTATTATTAAACTTAATATTCCTAATATAGAAAAAACTAATGCTATCATTCAGTAGCTCCTTGAGCATTTTCATTTTTTATTATTTCTGGTAAAGTTGCACCTGATATACTACCTATAGATTCAGCAGTTACTTTATGAGTTTTGTTATATGTATCACCTTTTTTAGTTGTATCTTTATAGCTTCCTATTACTCCAGTTTTTGGTAAATTTTTCTCGGCAACCTTACCTATATATGTTACTCCTCTTGCAGACGCTCCACCTAAGAAACTGGCTTTTCCAACTTCTTCAACTTTTTCCACTAAACTATTATCTTTTTCATTTACAACCTGATTATAAGTTTCAGTAGTCCCTGAAGCTACACTTCCTCTTAGCACAGCTCCTCCTACTGTACTTGCACCTGATGAATAAACTCCCGCCCCTACATTAAGTAAAAACTCTGTACCATCAAATTGTTCCCAAGTTAAACTATCTCCATTTCTTTTATATTGACTATATAAGTCAACTCCTGCTCCAATAACTCCACCAACAACATAATTTACCCAATTATCCCCCTTCTCCTTATCCAACCCCTCAAACTCAATATTATTATTTGATGTTTCTGAGTTAAATACAGATTGAGTAGTAGTCACTCGCTTTAAAGTTACATTATGATTATTTGCCGTACTTAAATCTATACCTAAATTATAATTACTAAAATAAAGGTGTCAGGTAATAATGATAACTCATAATACAACCTCATGCTTATTCCTTTTTATCACTCCTGCTACTGCTGGTTGTGATATATTTAATACTTTAGCTATTTTATATTGTGAATATCCTTTTTTATATGCTTGTATTATATTTTTATTTCTTTTTTGTATATCACTACTATCTTTAAACAATTTAACTAGATACTCTTCATCTAACTCTTTTTTTTCTAGACTACTTTCTACTAAAGAAGATGCTTTTTGTATCTCTTTTAAATCTTCTTGTGAGATATCACTTTGAAAAAACCTTTTTATTGCTTCTATATCTTTATAGTTTTGTACTATCCAAGAGTTTTTTAAATAGTTTGGGATAGTATTTAAGAAATGATGGTATGAGCTATATTTATAATCTTTTAAATCTTTTACAATATTTGCTTTTAATGGATTATTTTCTATATATTGTATAAGGGTATAAAGGTAAGCTTCATTTGTTACATACCATGATTTAAATCTTCCTTGCCACAAATGACCGTTTCTTTGGTATCTTTTATTAAAGTATTTAGCATATTTACCATTTATATTTTTCATAAATTTTGAAAGATTTTCATCTTTTAGTTCTATGAGTAGGTGGTAATGATTATCCATAAAGCAATAGTTATGGATAGTTATATTATACAGATCAGCTGTTTCAACTATAATTGTTAAAAAGTATTGAAAATCTTCATCATGATAAAATACTTTTCTTCTCTCAACTCCACGATTTACTATATGATAATATCCAGGTATTTCTACTCTTAACGGTCGTGGCATTTTATTCCCTTATAATACTTCTAAAGACCAAATAAGAAAATTATACTTTATAATGACTTTATTTATCTAGTTATCATTATTACCTGACACCTATTTTTTGCCTCTATTGATTATATGATAGATTTGATTATCTACTAATCCTCTTGCTACTCTTGGCATATTATTTTACTCTTTTAATTTTTATTGCTTTATTCTATCTTTTTTAGATTTAAATTTATAAAATTTATAAAAATTTAATTGTACCTGTCCCCTTTATTTTCTGACACCTTTATTTTACCTGTCCCCTTTATTGTTTTAAAGATGGCAACTGTCCCCTTTTATTCTTTCAAATCGTATCCATTTTGGTTTTTCTCTTTTATAAAAATGATAAACTTCTATTCCTAATTGTATAATAAAAAAAACAAATGTTAATAAATATATTTCACTCCAATAAAATACTTTTGGAGTATGAAAAAAATGATAGTAAATATCAATAGTATTTTTTGAATAACTTCCTGATGGAATATCTAAATTAATAAAGTATATCCTAGTTAAATGCAATATCAAAGTAGATATTGCTAGTAAAATAGCAAATCCATATCGTTTTAGAATAATCAGCCTTTTATTTTTCATTCTAAAAATAAAAAATAAAAACATTATTGGAAAAATAGAATAAATAAAATCTACTGCATTTAAAAAATAAAAAATAAAAAATAAAAAATAAAAAATAAAAAATAAAAAATAAAAAATAAAAAATAAAGATTTGTTTTTTACATATTTTTGAATATAAATACATATTACAATTAACTGGATATAAAATAATAGTATTGATATAATACCTCCAAACCAAAATATAATTGTTAACCAACTATCTGGTCCATCATCTCCTGTAGCACCTGTAATAAATATAATAAATAACCAACTTAAAATTAATAAAGTTGCCCAAAATAAAAGTAAAAGTCTTTTAATTCTTTTTTTTGTAAAAATTAAATATAACCTATGCATAATCATGTCCTTTTTAACTTATTAATGCTCATCAATTTCTTTACTTACATTATTAAGCTTTTCCAAAATAAAGGTGTCAGGTAATAACGATAACTCATAATACAACCTCAAGCTTATTCCTTTTTATCACTCCTGCTACTGCTGGTTGTGATATATCTAATACTTTAGCTATTTTATATTGTGAATATCCTTTTTTATATGCTTGTATTATATTTCTATTTCTTTTTTGAATAAAGGGGACAGGTACAATTAAATTTATCTTACTCATATTGAATCTTTCCTTCTTGGTCTTCCGATTGGATTTAATGTTGATTCAAGTCCATATTTCTTTACTATATTATATTGCCACAACTCATCTCCTAGTGGAGATTGTCTCTCAATAGAATTTCTTATAAAATCCAAGTCTGTTTTATCCTCTTTATCGTTTATATATCTACTCCAATCAGTTGGAATATCTATTGGAAGTTCACCTAGCAATTGATCTTGTATATTATTTACTCTTTTATATGCAGAACTATATTGATACTTTTCACACTCTTTTACTATTTTCGCTCTTTTTGGATTTGCTTCTACATATTTTAGCAATGTTATTAAATAGCTATCTTGTTCCACTATAAAGCTTTTATATCTTCCTTGCCAAAGGTGTCCTGATATTTTATACTTTTTATTATAATATCTCACATAGCTTGAGCTTATCCAATGTAATGCTTTTGATAAATTATCCGAATAGTGTGTATATATTACTAAGTGAAAATGATTTGGCATAAGGCAATAAGCGTATATATTTATAGAGTATTTCTCTTTTGAATCAAGAAGTAGTTTTAGAAACCTTTCGTAATCATATTTATCATGAAATACAGCTTCTCTTCTATTTCCTCTATTGATTATATGATAGATTTGGTTATTGGCTAATCCTCTTGCTATTCGGGGCATATTTTATCCCTTCTTTTTTTCTTAGCCTTATTATAGAATTTTTATGTCACATATCCGTCACAGTTTTTTTAATTGTACCTGTCCCCTTTATCTCAACATCTACCATAAAGGTGGAAACTGTCCCCTTTATTTCGAAATTTCTAACACTCCCGGATACCGATCCCTTTATTCATATTTTCCTATTTTTCAAGTTCTATTTTACAATTACTTTTATAGTACCTCATATCTTCAATTAGTATAAAAAAGATATCAAAAATATTTTTTTTATAACTATTTTGATAATAATCAACTAAACTTACTGCATCATAATTAATATTAGTCATATTACTTGGAACTTCTAGAACATTATCTTCAAAAGACCAAATAGCATCATTAGGAGATAAGTTTGAAAACTCCTTTTTTATAATATCTATTTCATTTTCAAACTTTTCAATATCTTCATATCTTACACCTGTTTTCTCATCAAAATAAAGATGATTCAATTAAAGGTGTCAGGTAATAATGATAACTCATAATACAACCTCAAGCTTATTCCTTTTTATCACTCCTGCTACTGCTGGTTGTGATATATTTAATACTTTAGCTATTTTATATTGAGAATATCCTTTTTTATATGCTTGTATTATATTTTTATTTCTTTTTTGTATATCACTACTATCTTTAAACAATTTAACTAGATACTCTGAATAAAGGTGTCAGGTAATGAATAAAGGTGTCAGGTAATAATGATAACTTATAATACAACCTCAAGCTTATTCCTTTTTATCACTCCTGCTACTGCTGGTTGTGATATATTTAATACTTTAGCAATTTTATATTGAGAATATCCTTTTTTATATGCTTGTATTATATATTTTACTCCATCTTGGCATTTTAACAGGGTGGAATTTTTTTCTTTGGTAGCTAATTACTCCGTTAGGGAGAACCACATCTGCAAGAGCTAAGAAGGAAAAGAGAGTTTACGAAAACCAGCCGAGTACTATTTAAATGGATAAAGGTGCTAAAGGCTAAAAGCCTTCCAAGAAAAAAAAGAATTACCTTATCATTCTAAAATAGTTAAGAAGTGTTTCCGCTTTTGTAGAGTATGTTTTTATATGATCTAGCATAGAAGGGTCTTTCACTACATTATCAACAGCTACAAGAAAGTCTTTATGTGTTGGGGGATATTCAAGTTCATCATATGCTCTTTGAAGTGCTAAATGAAATCTTTTTTGATCATTTATATCTGAAGAGTACCAGTTCTCTGCTTTAAGCCACTCCTCTTCTAAAATCGTTTCAAGTTTTTTAATATACATATCACCCTCTTTTAAAAGTAGAAAATTATAGCTTGCAGTGGTTACAAAACGACTACAAAATTGTAGTTATAGAGTTAAAATAAACTCTACTCCTACAAAATTCTTATCGTTATATGTAAACTCTTGGTTTTTAACTTCAATAGTACCGTTCATTGTCTTTACCATATTATAGGTCATATGAAGACCTAAACCTGTACCGTCACTATTATGTTTTGTGGTAAAATATGGTTCAAATATTCTATTTTTTATATTTTCAGGGATCCCCCCTGCACTATCTTTTATAGATATACGTGCTTTAGAGTTAAGTTTTTCAACTGTAATAAATACAAACCTATCCTCTACGGACTCAAGCTCTTTAAGAGCATCTTTTGCATTATTGATAATATTTACCAAAGATTGTATCAATGCATTTTCATAATTATCAATGAGCACCTTATCATCAATTTCAGTGACTACCTTTATAAAGTTTGCATCTAAAGATGAGCTAGTGATATTAAGCACCTTATTTATACAATCACTTACAACAAACTCTTTTCTTTCCATATTTCCTTTTATATAATCCCTAAAGTCATTTATGGTTTGAGATAGATGTTTTGTCATACTTATAATATGCTCCAAAGATTTTTTAAACGAGGCATCATCGAGTTTACCAAAATCTTTTCTAAGAAGTAAGGAGCTTGACTCAGTAGATATTATAGATAAAGGTTGTCTCCATTGGTGAGCTATATTTCCCATCATCTCACCCATTGCGGCCATCTTTTCAGATTCAAATAGTTTTCTCTCCATCTGCTGTATATGCTCTAGCTCATCTTTAACCATCTGTTCAAGGTTTTCATTTAGCTCTTTAAGCTCTTTTGTTTTCTCCTCAACCTCTAGTTTTAGAAGTTTTTTCTGCTCTTTCTCTTTTTTTACAAGCTCATTTTGCAAAAACTTTATCTTTGCCGCTAAAGCAATTGAAAAGATCAATGCTTCAAGTGAAATACCTAGCTCTATCACAAAATCAAAATAGCTATAGATATTGAAAATACCTGCACTTGATAGATACATAAACAATATAGCTATCAAAATAACGCACCAACCAAAAAGTATATAGTAAGCTTGTTTGTTCTTTTTTATAACAGCATAAATAGTGATAGTTAAAAGATAAATAAACAACAATAGAACCATTAAAGTTCTATACCTATTTAAAACATCACTAAATAAACAAATAAATACAAATATAGGTACGAAGATCAAAAAGAAATTTAGTATCTTATTAAATACGGGGTATTGCTCAGTGTGTAAGAACGACTTTGTAAAAAATGCCAAAGCGTAAATAGGAAGCATTGTAATAACTGCTGCATTTTTGATTATAAGTATGGAGGTATCTTGATCAAATAGATACAGTGGAGCTATACCAACATAAACTAAGTGGTGAAGGATGATCCCTAATATATATACTACATAGTAGAGATAACTGATATCTTTAGTGATAAAATATATAAACAGATTATAAAGTGCTAAGATACTCATAGCTCCAAAAAATAGTGCTAGAACAAACTGATACCTTATCTCTTTTTTGTAAAACTCTTTTTGATCCCAAAGGTTTAGTTTTGCTATCAAGGTGGTAACCATAGAGCCTGCTTTTATATAATACACCTTGGACTCATTGGCTTCAAGCTCTATTTGAAAGATAGGGTTCACACTATCTCTTAGCTTTGAGATCTGAAAGAGACCGTCATTTTTTATTTTATAACTTTGGGTGTCTTGTATATATAAACTAACGTGAGTGGTTAAAGAGTTATCGTATTCTAGTACTTTTGTGATCTTTTTATCTGAACTATTATGAAGTGTAAACTTTATCCAAAGATTTATATTTGGAGCGTATCCATAGCTTAGTAGATCTTTTCTATTTTGCTCGAACTTTTTATTTTTAATATCATCTATTTCTAGTTGTTGTGTTTTATCTATATATATTTTTGAATCAGATAGTATATCTTTAAGGTTTGTATCTGTATCAACTATTATGGTGTCTGCTTTTAAGAACCCTAAAGATAACAATACAAAAAAGATTGTTTTTAATATATACTTAAGCATAGAGCATTATATAACAGTTGTTATTATAATAAAATCAATAAGGCAAAAATTGCTTACATTTGCCCTATTTTTAAAGTTTTGTGATTATATTTTTAGATTATTTAAAAGCTCTGTATGTATAAGTGTATTTGTAGCTACGATACACTTATCGTTGAATATATCGTACTCTTTTCCTAAATGGTTAGTTACTGTTCCACCTGCTTCACTTAAGATAAGCATACCTGCACTTACATCCCAAGCTTTTAGGTTGATCTCATAATACCCTTCATAGATACCTTTTGCCACATAGCATAGATCAAGTGAGGCTGCGCCCAGTCTTCTTATATCTTGACATTTTGGAAGTATGTTTTTTAGATTGTTTACCACTATATCAAGGTCACTTTGAACACTTCCACTTGTATAAGGAAAACCTGTCGCTAAAAGTGCTCTTTGGAAGTTATCCTCTTTTGTTACGTTTAATCTTACACCGTTTAAAAAAGCACCCTCTCCAGCAACTGCAGTATAAAGCTCATCAAGTACAGGGTTATATACAACTCCCCCATATGCTTTATTATCTTTATAAACACCTACAGATATAGCACAGTGTGGAAGTCCATTTACAAAGTTTGTTGTTCCGTCAATTGGGTCGATAATAATAGCGTTGCCAAGGTCTAAACTTGCGTTGTCAGACTCTTCAGCTATTATATTAAAACCCTCGAACTCTTTTGAAAACCTATCTTTTAAAAAGTTCTCAACCCCAACATCGTATTTTGTCACAAGGTCTTTCTTTGCTTTAAAGTTAACCTCTTTTGATGAGAAGAAACCCTCTTTTAGAATCTCTCCCGCTTCTTTTATTATCGGTATTAGTTCACTTAACATTATAGAGTTTTATACACCTTATCAAGTTCACCATAAAGGGTTTCAAAATCAACACTCTCCATATTTTCTAGTATCTCTACTAAAATAGTGTTATCCTCTTTACCGTTCCAAACTTTTTTATAAGTTCCCTCTTTATAACCGTTGTCTTGTCTAAACTGATTTAAACAATTCTTACCGATATATAATTTTTGAAGCCAAGTAAAGCTAAGACCTGAAACCTTACAAGCTCTAAAGAACTGATCTATAAACCTCTCAACTCCAGTAAATGCAGGCATATTCCCAGTCTCAATTGCTAAAGCAATATATGAAAGCTTTTCACTCTCTTTTACCATCTGTTTAACGTCAACATTCTTTGAAGCTTCATAGATACAGTGTGTGTTTACTAAAGATACCGCTTTTGGTATATTTGTTTCTTGTAGGATATAACTCATTAAAAAGTGCCAGATATCTACAAGCTCAACATGGATATTGTTCATATCAGGCTCAGCAGAGATATTTTTCCAGTGTTTCCAAGGAGTAGAATCTATAAGTTCTGCAACCTCCATATGGATACATCTAAGCCAATTGATCTCTTTATCGAACTTATTTACACCAAGCTCCCAGTTGATACCGTTTGTGCTATCGTTTAGTTTCTTTTGAAGCAAGAACATCTCTTCAAGTTTATGTGGGAAACTAGAAGCTTCCTCTAAAAGCTCAGCCAAAGGAAGACACTCTTCAACCAAATGATCAAGTGAGCTAGTTTGAGGAAGCTCTTTATCACCTTTTAAAAGGTGTACTATCAAAGATACCGTATAAGGTACTTCATCTTTATCTTCCCATTCCAATACTTTTGAAGGGGTCACTCCAATATATTTTGCAAAATCATCTAAGGTATGAAAACCCAATGCTTTAGTAGCTGTTTTTAACTCTTCGTATAACAATATAAACTCCGTAAACTAATTTAATGGCAGGCTGATAGTAAACTTCGCACCCTCATCCGTGTTTTGTGCGAATATATCTCCGTTACAGTGGTTTTCAATAATGGTCTTAACCATATAAAGTCCAAGTCCTGTTCCGTTCTTACTTGTTTTGGTACTAAAATAGGGCTCGAATACTTTTTCAAGCAGCTCCTCTTTTATACCGCCTCCGTTATCTGTGATCTCGATTATACAATAACTATCCTCTTGATACGATTTAACAGCTATTTTTCTATGATCAACATCCCTTTTCTCTATCAATACGTCTCTAGCGTTCTTAATGATATTGATAAGTGCTTGCACTATCTCATTGGTAAAAGTGTGAAGCTCCACATCATCTACCACTTCAACTTTCATATCGATATTATCAACCTTAATCATATAGCTTAAAAACTCTATGGTTTGATCAATTATCTTAGATATATGAATATTCTCTTTTGCTTTATCAGGCTTAAAGAAATTTCTAAAATCATCAATAGTACTTGACATATAATCAAGCTGAGATAAAATATCTGCAGTAGTTACTTCTATAAACTCATCACTAAGTTCACCCTCAAGCATTTTTGTGATCGGTATCTTTTGAGCGAGAAGAGAAACGGCTTGAAGAGGCTGTCTCCATTGGTGTGCTATCATAGATATCATCTCACCCATTGCGGCTGATTTTGACTGTTGTACAATTATACTGTGTTGAGCTTCAAGCTCTTTATGATCGCTTATATCTTGTCTAATAGCCGTATAACCTATGATCTCATTTTGATCATTTAGGTTTGGCTCTATAGTTGCATGAACCCAATACGCTGAGCCGTCTTTAGCTCTATTTTTTAGATCACCTTTCCAAACCTTGCCGCTTTTTATTGTTGCCCACATATTCTCATAAATCTTTTTAGGCATATCTTCATGTCTTATTATATTGTGAGGACGACCTACCAGCTCATCTTTGGTATATCCGCTGACCTTACAAAATGCTTCCGAGACATTTGTGATGATCCCCTCTAGATCAGTTTGAGATACGATCACATACTTATCGATGATCTCTAAAGACTTGCCTTGTAAGGCCTTGTCGAAGTTTAGATACATAATATTTCCGTTATTTTATTTTTTATTTTTAAGCTCATAGAATTGACACTCCGAACCGCTGCTTTGTTTTACAACCATCGAAGGTATTTTCCTAGATTTAAAACCGTAAGCTTTACATCCGTGAGGCTGGTTTTGTATCCAAGTAACATAATAATACTTACATTTTTGGCATACTATTTTATCCATAGGTCTTATTCTACATTTTTTTTTATTAAGAGTTGATATTATTTTTAAGATTAAGTTTTTAGATATTTAGGTATCAATCAAACTTTATTGATAATAAATTAATATTATAATTCTATATAATATAAAACATACTTATATAATTGTGAATACTATTTATTTACACTTTTCCTAAAATTTACGATTTTTCAATATATTTAGATATAGCTTTTAATTTTTTTGTAATATTACACATTTGTTAAACTTTTATATTTTTTTATATTATTTTTTAAATTTTGTTAAGTTTGTAGATGATAGAATCTATGTAATTTAATTTTTGGAGAAACCTATGTTTGGATTTGGAAATAGTGGTGATATTGATGTTCTCAATGATTACTTTAAAGAGTTTTCCGAGTTTGTACAACAAAAGAGAAATAAAGTACAAACAAGAGAACTAAGATACGATGCTAAAACGAATGAAGTATTGAAAGAATGGAATCAAATAGTTGAGGCAACAGTTAAAACTATGCAAGATGATATGAGGATCATGGGTGAGGTTGTACTTGTAACAGATAAGGTTGAACAAGGTATCTTTAAATGTAGAGTTCATGCAAATTCTAGTAACTTTATGCTAACAAATCTAAAATCAAACGTAAATAAGATGCTTGATGAGATTGAAAGCCTTATGAAAGAGCTTTCAAATGTTGTGTCTGCTTATGCAAACGATGACTTTAGATCATCTATAAATATTCCTGAAAAGATAAAAGCAGAGATGAGAGTAGTACTTGAATCAGTAAACAAACTAGGAGAAGCCCTAGGAGGTTCTGCAAAATCAAATCTCCAAAATGGACAAACTCTTGAAGCTAATGCTACTAGTATGAACCAATCTGTTCAAAATGTTGCGCATAAAGCTAATGAGCAAGCAGCTAGCTTAGAAGAAACAGCTGCTGCTGTTGAAGAGATCACATCTATTACAAGAAACAATGCTGAAAATGCTACTAAGATGGCATCTTTAGGTCAAACTGTTAAATCTGCTGTTAGTACAGGTCAAGGTCTTGCTACTAAAACAGCTACATCTATGGATGAGATAAACAATGAGGTTAATGCTATTAATGAAGCTATTACAGTTATTGATCAAATAGCTTTCCAAACAAACATATTATCACTTAATGCTGCGGTTGAAGCAGCTACAGCTGGTGAAGCTGGTAAAGGGTTTGCAGTAGTTGCACAAGAGGTTAGAAATCTAGCTTCAAGATCAGCAGAAGCTGCTAAAGAGATAAAAGACTTAGTTGAAAATGCTACAACTAAAGCAAATGATGGTAAGAAGATATCTGATGAGATGATCAAAGGTTATGAGCAATTAAATACTCATATCTCTGAAACTATTCATATTATTGAAGATGTTAGTTCTGCTTCTAAAGAGCAAATGACTGGTATTGAGCAGATAAACGATGCTGTTACTATGCTTGATAGGGTTACTCAAGAAAATGCTAGTGAAGCTAACAATGTTGCTAATATTGCAAATGAAACTCTTGCAATGGCTAATGAGCTTGTGGCTGATGCAAAAACAAAACAGTTTAATTAAAGGATAAGATATGGCAGGAGAGACTGTATTAGATGATAACGCATTCCTAGTAAGTGAGACAGATGCAAAAGGTATCATAACCTTTGCAAACGATGATTTTTGTAAAGTAGCAGGTTATGAGCTAGATGAGCTAATGGGACAACCGCATAATATGGTAAGACATACCGATATGCCTAAAGTTGCATTTAAATCCCTATGGGATACAGTGCAAAGCGGAGAGGTATGGACAGGATATGTAAAGAACGCTACAAAAGCAGGTGGTTTTTACTGGGTATTTGCAACAGTATATCCATTTGAGACTTGTGATGGGACTAAAGGTTATCTATCTTGTAGAAGAAAACCTTCCCGTGAAGAGATAGAGGAACACGAAGCTCTTTATAAAGAGTGGAAAAAAAGTGAGTAACGTTCTCTTTATCTAAAATCTATATACGGGGAATTCCCCGTATAATACTACAAAATTTAAAATTTTCTTAAAAAGCTACACATTTGTTACACCTTTTTTACTATAATATTATTATAAATTCTTATAAAAGGAAATGACATGGGACTTTATTCAAGAAAGATCAAAAACAAAAAAGTTTTAGAGATGTTAGAAAACGAATATTCTGATAGTACCTACTATATAGCATCTGCGCTAATAATGGGCTTCCTTCCAGTATTAGTTTATATTATACATTAAACTTATATATTTTAATGTAATTTTCTTGTAACTTTCAAACTTATTTAAGTAGGTAAGTGATAAAATCATTGACTATACTTAATTTATTTAATAAAGAGGCTCCATGTTTCAAAATACCCCCACAAAACAAAAACTTTTCATCAATATGCTACTTGCACAATTCGGTTTTGCCACAATAACTTCAGTTGCTATTTTAAGTGACTCTAAAATGATGGCAATAATAACGGTTAATATCGTTTTTGCGGTAATTATCGCTTATACAAATTATGCCGCTATGAGAAGAATAGTGGGTGGAATTGAGCGTTTTAGAAGATATATGGATGATATAATGGATTTCTCTTTTATGAGAATAAACCGTGTTCAAAAAGAGGGTTACCAAGGAAACGATGAGATAGGACTTATTTTAAGAGAGCTTGATGATTATGTTGATAAGTTCGATGCCATGAGAAAAGAGGATATGAAGGTTATGGGTGAGGTTGTTCTTATTATGGACAAGATATCACAAGGTATCTACAAATGTAGAATCCACTCATCATCACACAACTTTATGATCGAAGCTCTTAAGAACACCGTAAATAAAATGCTTGCTCAAACAGAAGTAAATATGAACGAGCTGAAAACTACACTTGAATCATACACAAAAGATGATTTTAGAAAACAAGCGATCGTAGATCGTAGACTTAAAGCTGATATGCTCTTAGTAATGCAATCAGTCAACAAACTAGGAGAAGCCCTAGGAAGTTCTGCAAAATCAAATCTCCAAAACGGACAAACACTTGAAGCAAATGCTACTAGTATGAACCAATCTGTTCAAAATGTTGCGCATAAAGCTAATGAGCAAGCAGCTAGCTTAGAAGAAACAGCTGCTGCTGTTGAAGAGATCACATCTATTACAAGAAACAATGCTGAAAATGCTACTAAGATGGCATCTTTAGGTCAAACTGTTAAATCTGCTGTTAGTACAGGTCAAGGTCTTGCTACTAAAACAGCTACATCTATGGATGAGATAAACAATGAGGTTAATGCTATTAATGAAGCTATTACAGTTATTGATCAAATAGCTTTCCAAACAAACATATTATCACTTAATGCTGCGGTTGAAGCAGCTACAGCTGGTGAAGCTGGTAAAGGGTTTGCAGTAGTTGCACAAGAGGTTAGAAATCTAGCTTCAAGATCAGCAGAAGCTGCTAAAGAGATAAAAGATCTTGTTGAAAATGCTACAACTAAAGCAAATGATGGTAAGAAGATATCTGATGAGATGATCAAAGGTTATGAGCAATTAAATACTCATATCTCTGAAACTATTCATATTATTGAAGATGTTAGTTCTGCTTCTAAAGAGCAAATGACTGGTATTGAGCAGATAAACGATGCTGTTACTATGCTTGATAGGGTTACTCAAGAAAATGCTAGTGAAGCTAACAATGTTGCTAATATTGCAAATGAAACTCTTGCAATGGCTAATGAGCTTGTTAGCGAAGCTAGAACTAAAGAGTTTAACGGAAAAGATCAGATAAATGTTACTCATAAAAAGATCGAAGCAAAAAAAAGCGTACCCTCAACACCTATAAGTAAACCAAAAGTTGAAGTAAAACAAAGTGAAGTTAAAGCTGAAGTTTCAAAACCTAAACCCGCACCAAAAGTTGAGCCAGCTAAACCTAAAACACTTACTTCTCAAACAAGCGATGATGAGTGGGAGAGTTTCTAGGCTATTTAACCAGCCCAGCTTCTTTTAAAAAGATGGATGGTACGAAATCCATCTTTTTTATCTTATCATATTTTGCATAGCTAAGATACAAAGTATCCCTTGCCCTTGTAACAGCCACATAAAAAAGACGGCGCTCCTCATCCAAACTTCCACCCTTACTTATAAGCTTTCTATTTGGAAAACGCCCTTCGGCTAGATCGATCACATAAACCTCTTTAAACTCCAAGCCTTTACTTGCATGAACCGTTAAAAGGTTTACACCATCCCCTTCGCTCATCTCACCGCCGCCAAGAACCATAGCATTTATAAATCTATATACATCATCATAGTGACGACTTAATGTTTTAAGTACAAACACTTTTCTCTCTATCTTTTGTACGGCGCTCTCTTGCAGATCACTATCTAAACTACCATCTTTAAGTGTTGCTCTTTTGGTACTTAAGAACTCTTTGATCCTTAAGAAGAAACCTGATTTTTCAATATGTTCTATCATTGATTTTGGGTTTCTTACCCTTTTTAGCTCTTTTATAAGTTTATATAGGTCGTATAAAAACTCCCCTCCGTCAACACTAAGCTTTGGGTGTTTTAAGATAGGGTTACTTAAGAACTTTTCATCAAAGCCAGAGTTTTTAAACTTAGATACACTTCCAAGCTCTATAAAATCATCGAACAATCCAAGCTGTACATTTTTTTGTGCAGCTTTCTCATATGGGTTTATATCTCCGTTAGGATCAAACAAACCTTTAAAAACATCATTATCACCTACTTTCAATAAAGCTTCAAAAAGCTCTTTTGCTATAGCTTTTCCTATCCCTTTTCCATACTCAACTAAATGGATAAATGCCATCATATCGTTGTGGTTTACGATCAAAGTGATAAGATCAAGCATAACTTTTACCTCTAAAGAGTCAAAGAAGCTATGCCCACCCTTTCTTTTTGCTGGTATTCCATACTCACGCAGGTTGGCTTCTACACCATCTGCTGCGGAGTTGTTTCTAAAGATAATAGCAATATCGTTATGTGGAGTGATCGACGAGCCTATCTGTTTTGCTATATACTCATACTGTTCAAATAGTTCGTTAAATACCAAAAGTTTAGGTGGAGCGGCAAGCTTATCATCCCTTACAACCTCCAAGGATTTTTCATAAACTCTTATATTATGCTCTATAACTTTTGTTGCTAGATCAAGTATAGGTTTTGTTGAGCGGTAGTTTTTCCTTAATGTATATACTTTTGAGTTATCATACCTATCCTCAAATGAGCTAATAATCCCTATATCGGAGCCGTTGAACGCATATATAGACTGATCATAATCACCAACACAAAATAAAGAATTAGGTTTGAAGTTATTTAGAAGTTTACCTTGAAGCGGGTTAGTATCTTGATACTCATCTACTAATATCTCTTTAAACTCAAAGCTACTCTCTTGTAGTGTTTGATTCATTAAAAGCAAAAGATCATCAAAGTTAACATAACCGTATTTATCTTTTAGTTCATTAAACTCTTCAAATACATCCTCATATATGGGTATATAAAGTTCATGGTGCTCACTTCTAAGTTTTAGCCACTCACCAAAAGTCTCAGAGTCGTGTGAGTTTAGATATAAAGAGTATAGATCATACAGATATCCACCGTCATATGGATCAGCCTCGCTTCTATTCATAAATACACGCTTTTCATATACGGACTTAAAAAGTGTTTTTAACTCATTTGGCTGTTTTAGGGTAATGTTTTGATTTAACTCTTTTAAAAGTTTATAACTTACACTATGAAAAGTTCCTGCTACGATCTTTTTAGCAAGATCTTTACCAAAGAACTTTGCTACACGAGATACCATCTCGGCAGCTGCTTTATTGGTGAAAGTTAGAAGAAGTATCTCGTGAGGTTTAACGCCGCTATTTATTAGATAAGCTATACGACCCACTATTGTAGATGTTTTTCCTGTTCCTGCACTTGCGATTATTAGATTGAAACCGCTTTTACAGGTAGCAGCTTCATACTGCTCCTCGTTAAGATTTGATAAAGGCATTAATTACATATACTCGTTTTTAAACTTTACATAACGAGCTGCATGTTCAATAAGCCCTTCTACCTCATCATCGCTTAGTTCCCTTACAACTTTTGCAGGAGAACCCATTATCAAGCTTTTTGGCGGGAACTTTTTACCGCTTGTTATAAGTGAATGTGCTCCAACTATACTACCTTTACCTATAACGGCTCCATCTAAGATAGTTGCGCTCATTCCTATAAGACACCCATCCTCTATGGTACAACCGTGAAGCATAACCTTATGCCCTATCGTTACGTCATCACCTATAATAGTTGGATGTCCGTCACTCATATCCTCTTTTTTATAATGCGTTACATGCACCATAGAAAGATCTTGTATCGAGCTTCTGCTTCCTATCTCAATCTTATGAACATCACCTCTTATAACGGTACCAAACCATATAGAGCTGTCCTCTCCTATCTTCACATTTCCAATAACATCCGCACTAGGTGCTATCCATGATCTATCCCCGATAGAAGGGAACCACTCTTTAAATTTTAATATCATTATTTACGTGTTTTTCCAGCTATGATAAATCTTAGAGCGTTAAGTCTAATAAACCCTTCCGCATCTTTTTGGTTATAAACCTCATCCTCTTCAAAAGTTGAGTAAGCATCATCGTAAAGTGATTTTGAAGACTCACGTCCAACAACAGTTACATTACCTTTGTAAAGTTTAACTTTTACGCTACCCTCAACACTCTTTTGTGTTGCGTCAATTGCAGCTTGAAGCATCTCTCTCTCAGGTGAAAACCAATAACCTTGATAGATAAGTTTTGCATATCTTGGCATAAGCTCATCTTTTAAGTGAGCCTCTTCTCTATCTAAACAGATTGATTCAATTGCACGGTGAGCTTTTAACATAATAGTTCCACCTGGAGTTTCATAACAACCTCTTGCTTTCATACCAACATATCTGTTTTCAACGATATCAACTCTACCTATACCGTGTTTGTTTCCGTATTGGTTTAGCTTTTCTAAAAGTGTAGCTGGGCTCATCTCTTCACCGTTAATTGATACTGGATCACCATTTTTATATCCGATAGTGATATACTCAGCCTCATCTGGTGCTTCTTCAGGAGAAGCCGTCCATAACCACATTGAATCCTCTGGTTCGTTATTTGGGTTTTCTAAGTGTAATCCCTCATAAGAGATATGTAAAAGGTTTGCATCCATTGAGTATGGGCTAACTGCAGGGTTACCATCTTTATCAAGGTGTTTTTGAGATATTTCGATACCGTGCTCTCTTGCATATGCAAGAAGTTTTTCACGTGAGTTTAGATCCCACTCTCTCCAAGGAGCGATAACTTTAATATCAGGTCTAAGTGCAAGTGCCCCTATCTCAAATCTAACTTGGTCGTTACCTTTTCCTGTAGCTCCGTGAGCAACAGCGTCAGCACCCTTTTCATTTGCAATATCAATAAGTTTTTTTGCAATTAAAGGTCTAGCGATTGATGTTCCAAGAAGATATTCACCCTCATAAATAGCGTTTGCTCTAAACATTGGGAATACATAATCTTTTACAAACTCCTCTTTGATATCTAAGATATATACGTTCTCAGGCTTTATACCACAATCAAGTGCTTTTTTTCTTGCTGGCTCAACCTCTTCACCTTGTCCAAGGTCTGCTGTAAACGTAATAACTTCTGCATGATATTCATCTTGAAGCCATTTTAAAATAATACTTGTATCTAGTCCTCCGCTATAAGCTAGAACTACTTTTTTTACATCTTTTTTCAATCTTGTTCTCCAAATTTATAAGTATCTTAATTTAGTGGGATTATATCTAAAATTAGCTACAATCTAGGTTATGAGAATAGATAAATTTTTAAATGCCGTGAATATCACAAAAAGAAGAGCAGTTGCAGAAGATATGCTGTCACACGGTGTTGTTTTTATAAACGGAATGGTTGTAAAAAAATCAAAAGAGGTTAAGGTTGGAGATAAGATAGAGATAAGGTATTTGGAGTATACGGATACTTTTGAGGTTCTTCAAATTCCCCAAACAAAATCTACACCAAAAAGTAAACAGGAAGAGTACGTAAAGAAATATAATTAAGATTATATTAAAGCTAAACGTCCCTTTTAAGATGGGACATTTTAAAAGGAGTAAAGATGTTTAATAGGCATAAGCTAAAATTTGATGATATATTTGAAAACAAAATCCCTGAAAACGAAGTAAGAGATTACCTTGTAGAGCTTTATGAACAAGGTGAGAGTGCAGAAGTTATAGCAGCAGCCGCTAGTGCTATGAGAGAACACCTAGTTCCACTTCCTATCCCTTATACTCTAAAAGAGGATCTTATAGATAACTGCGGTACGGGTGGAGATAAAAGCCATAGTTTTAATATCTCTACAACCGTATCTTTACTATTAAGCGCTTGTGGAAGCAAGGTAGCTAAACATGGTAATAGAAGTATCACAAGCAAAAGCGGTAGTGCCGATATGCTTGAAGAGCTTGGTATAAACCTTGAGCTATCGATAGATAAGCAGGTTGAGCTTCTTGAAAAAACAGGATTTGTTTTTATGTTCGCAGTAAATCATCACCCTGCAATGAAATATATTATGCCTATTAGAAAATCTATACCACACAGAACCATATTCAATATCCTTGGACCCCTTTCAAACCCTGCAACGGTACATAAACAGCTTATTGGAGTGTTTGATAAAGATTATATAATGAGGATCACTGAAGCTTTAAAACTTTTAGGAACTAAAAGAGCGATGGTAGTAAGTAGTGAAGATGGGATGGATGAGATCAGTATAAGCGATATTACACATGCTACCTTCCTTGATCACGGTAGCATAAGAGAGTTTAAGATAGATCCTAGAGAGTACGGTTTTGACCTTTGCGATAAAAGTGAGATCGTAGGGGGTGATGCTAAAGATAATGCAAAGATCACAAAAGGTATCTTAGCAGGTGAGATAAGCGGACCAATGTTAAATATCGTTCTTTTAAATGCTGCGTTTGCACTTTTAGTTGATGAGAAGGTTCACTCTACCGAAGAGGGAATCGCAATGGCAAGGGAGGCTATTACAAACGGTAAAGCACTAGCAAAACTTGAAGAGATAATTAAGATCAGTAACGAGTTAGCATAGAGTGACAGCAGGTATTAACGATATAGATACAATAGTATCTATTTTAAAAGAAAAGATAGGCTCAAAGGATATAGTTGTACTTCTAAGGGGTGATCTTGCCAGCGGTAAAACCACTTTAGTTAAAAACTATCTAAGATCACTAGATATAAAAGATAGTGTCACTAGTCCTACCTTTTCAATACAAAGCTGTTACGGTGATAATATCTTTCACTACGATACTTATAATAAAAGCTTGCAAGAGTTCATAGCTTTAGGACTTCTTGAAGAGTTTGAAAAAAGCGGTATCCACTTTGTTGAATGGGGCGGGGAAGATTTAGAGAAAATTCTGCTAGAATACGGTTTTGAAACTCTTATTGTAGAGATAGAAAAAAAAGATGATAAAAGGGAATATACTATAAGATAATGGATAATCTAAAAATAACAGATATTACTAAAATGATAAATAAAACGCAGATACTTCACGGTATATCTTTAGAGATAAATACAAGTGAGGTTGTAGGGCTTCTTGGACCAAACGGTGCAGGTAAGACCACTACATTTTATACCATCTGCGGTCTTGTAAAACCCACAACTGGAAACGTATATCTAAACAATAGAGATATCACGGGTCTTCCTTTACATCAACGTGCAATGGAGGGTATCGGTTATCTTCCACAAGAATCATCTATCTTTAAAGAGCTAAACGTTGAGGACAATCTTCTTCTAGCTGCACAAATTGTTACAAAAGATAAGCAAGAGCAGCAAAACAGAATAGAAGAGCTTCTAGAGATATTTAATATCGAACCTATTCGTCAAAGACTAGGGAAAAGTCTAAGCGGTGGTGAGAGACGTAGAACAGAGATAGCAAGGGCACTTGTATCAAAACCTAAGTTCTTACTTCTTGATGAACCTTTTGCAGGGGTTGATCCTATTGCTGTAAAAGATATCCAATCTATCATCGATCAGTTAAAAAGTATAGGTATCGGTGTACTTATTACAGATCATAATGTAAGGGAAACCTTAGCGATATGCGATAGAGCTTATGTAATAAAAAGCGGCTCTGTATTAGCTAGCGGAACAAGTGAAGATATTAAAAACGATCAAAATGTTCGTGAACACTACTTAGGGGATGATTTTACTTTTTAAGCTCAATTATAAAGTTTACACCCTCTTTTGTATTTTGAGCAAAGAGTTTACCTTTATGGTGCTCTTCTATAATGATCTTTGACATATGAAGACCAAGCCCTGTACCGTTCTTTTCATCTTTTGTTGAGAAATACGGGTCAAATATATTGTTTATGATCTTTTCATCTATACCGCCGCCGTTATCCTCTATCTCTATCCTTACGATATTTTCATCAACACATTTTGTTCTTAAGTATATCTTTTTATCTTCGATCTCTTTAAGTGCAAAATTATCCTGAGAGTTCTTTAATATATTTAAGATCACCTGCATCATCTCACTATCGTATATCTCTAATATACAATGTGAGTCAAACTCTTTGGTTATCTTAATACCGTCCTGACTTAAAGATATCTCAACGATATTTAAAGATTTAACTATAGGCTCTGTTATATTTATCTCTATCTTTCTCTTATCAGGTTTATAGAAATTTCTAAAATCATCTATTGTAGCACTAAGGTTGTTTATAGAGTTAGTTATATCATCAAGCTGTTTATTTAGATATAGTAAAAACTCATCGATCCCTTTTTTCGTATCAAAATTGAATTTTTTAAGATCAATTTTCAGCTTTAGAGCAACTATTGTTAAAGATATTGCCGATAAAGGTTGTCTCCACTGATGAGCTATCATTGAGATCATCTCACCCATTTGTGCCAATCTTGACTGCTGATAAAGAAGTTTTTCCCTTTTTATATTTTTTTCAACCTCTTTAGATATCCTCTCTTCAAGCTCATTATTAAGCTTCTCAAGCTCTTTTTGGGTATTTTTTAAACTTGATAAATCAACAATAGTTGATATTCTTGCTTTTTTACCCTTATAGATTATATCTTTTCCAGAAGCTAATGCAGGAAATACCGTACCGTCTTTTTTTATAAGATCAAGTTCATACTGGTTTGGACTAGGATCGCTAAACGCTTCTGCAGCTTTTTTCAAACTTCCAGGTGCTATCACATCATAAGTGCTAAGTTGTAAGAACTCTTTTTTTGTATATCCAAAAATATCTAGTGCCGCTTTATTGATGATAAAGATGTTTAGATTCTCATCACTTACAGAGATACCCTCAATAGTTGTATCAAGTATACGCTCAATATTTAAAAGAGACTCCTCTGCTAAATGTTTTGATTTTTTTAGTTTATTTAAAATATATAAAAACATAGATAGTATGATCAAAAAGATGATACTAACAGTTAACATAAGATCATAGTCCACGCTTTTTTCAAACTTTACCGTATACCACTTATCTAATAGTTTTTGTTTCTCTAAAGGCGTAATATTGGCAACTGCATAATCAAATATCTCTTTTAAAATAGGCTCATCGTTTCTTGTAGCTACACTTAAGCTCCATACATCTTTTAACTGTCCGCTTATCTTAAGGTTTACAAGGTTTTGTTTTCTTATGGAGTGTACTATGGTTGAAGGGGTGTCTATAAATGTAAATATCTTTTTATTGCTAAGTGCTTTTAAGCCTTCATCAAGGTTATCAAACTCTACAATATTTAAATCTGGATATCTATTTTTTAACACAGATACAATAAAATAACCTTTTACCATACCAATAGCTTTGTTTTTAACTTGCTCAAGCTCGTATATATAGTTTGCATCACTTCTTGTAGCAAATACCCAAGGCAGTTCCAAATATGGTGGTGTAAAATCTAAATATTCTGCTCTATCTTTAGTGTAAGCTGCTGCACTAACAATATCACACTTATGCTCCTTTACAAACTCTAAAGTTTGAGCCCAAGACTCTGTAGGTATAAGCCTTATCTCTTTGTTGATCACTTTAGAGAATATTTTAAAATAATCGGAAGTCAAACCCTTATGTTGTCCATCTTCGATATACTCCAAAGGTTTCCAAGATGGATCTATACACATTTTTATATAATCTATAGAGTTTAAATATACCTTTTGTTCTACACTTAGACTACTTAGGTTCTTATATACAAAATCATCGACATCAATACTATTTTGCATCAGACCTAAGATCCTATAGATATCTATGATCCTTCCGATCTTTTCATTCTCTATTTTCCCTAGTTCGTTCGTATTTAAATATGCTAGCTTTTTAAGCTCATGTGCTTCATATATTAAACTATCTTTACTCTTATTTTGAGAGTTATATTTTTTAAAAATAATCTCTACACTCTCATCAATATGATCAAAAGCATACCTCCAACCCTCCAAGGATGCTTTCCTAAACTTTTCAACCATTTGCGGATCGTTAAGCAAAACCGACTTTGAAGTAAATAATATATCATCGTATATATCAAAACCGTAATCTTTAGGATCAAATATCTTATACTCTATCCCTTTTTGCTCCAACTTAAAAGGCTCATTTGATATATATGAAGCCATAAGATCGGTTTTGCCAACTATTAGATCGTTTAGATCAAAGGAGTGTTTTATAAAGTTTATCTTTGTTTCATCTAAGCCTTGAGATTTGATCATAGCTATTAAAGAAGCTGTTGAGGATGCATCTTCGGTTATCATAACCCTTTTTGATATAAAATCTTGGATACTCTCTATTTTTGAGGAGTCCAAACCTAAAAGTATAAAAGGTGAGGTTTGAAAGATAGCAGATATTGCTACTACCTCAGATCCTTTTGCTCTATCTATTATCAAAGATGATCTTCCCACTCCAAAGGTGGTTTTCCCTTTAATAACCTCTTTAATAGGAAGCGTGTATTGATCATATTTTTTTATCTCTACATCAAGACCTGCTCTTTTGTAAAACCCTTTCTCTTTTGCGATATAGTATCCCGCAAATTGAAACTGGTCAAGCCATTGAAGCTGGATAGATACCTTTTGAAGCTCTTTAGCGTTTGATAAATAAAAAAATATGAAAATAAGAGCCAGTATCCTCACAAATAATCCTTAAAAATAATGTACCATTCTACAAAAATTTTCTATTATTGTAAAATGGTACTATATTTTGGTTACTTAAGTCTATGTGCGAAAGTATAAAGTACTGGAAGATATACAAGGTTTAAGATTGTTCCCCAAGCTAGTCCAAAACCTAAAGCTATGGCTACGGGCTGGAAAACTACAGCTTGACCAGAAGCAAAGAATATCAGTGAACTCATACCAATAAGTGTTGTAATAGTTGTAAGCACGATAGGTCTAAACCTTTTAGTAGAGCGGTAAAAAACCTGCTCAATGGTTTTCGCTTTTTTTAGATATGTCATCATAATAATACCGTCGTTTATAACAACCCCTGCAAGTCCAAGAGTTCCTATAAGACTAGGCATACTAAGATTTAGTCCCATAATAAAATGACCTATTAAAACACCTAAGATAGAAAAAGGTATAACGCTCATTAAGATAAAGGTTTCTCTAAATGAGTTAAATAGATAAAGCATTGAAAGCATTATCAAAAGGATTGCCAAAGCAGATGCAATCATCATATCGTTTTTTAACTCTTTTTTCTTTTCAGCTTCACCTTTGAATTTAAGTCTTACACCCATTTTCGTGATCTCATCAAGTACGGGTTGAATCTTTTCTACCACCTCGGTTGATGTTATGATTTTAGGATCAACATTGGCATATACGTAAAAGTTTTTTATTCCGCCATCTTTTGTGACCTGCTCAAACGATTTTACGACTTTAAAATCTACCACTTCATAAAGTCTAACCATAGAACCGTTGGTTAAAGGTATCTCACTATTTTTAAAACTCTCGAAATCATCTTTTTTTATCGATTCGATCTTAATATCAAGCATAGATGTGGCATCAAAAGATACACCTTTTTTCTTTGTAAGATAAAGGTTTGAAAGGTATGCACCTATATACGATTCATCAAGACCTAACTGCTCACCGTAACTATTTACTTTTAGTTTTATCTCATCAACACCGAAAGTGATTGAGTCAGCTATGGTCTTAATCCCCTCTATCTGTTTTAATGCATCTGTTATCATAGTAACAGATTTAATAACCATCTCATTATCGTTTGAGATAACACCGATCTTAACATCTGATTTTACGGGACCAACTCTACGCTCTAGTACACTTATCTCTTCAAGATCAAATCTAGTTTTATAATCATGTTTTTCAATAAACTTTTTTAACATCTTTGCGATCTTTTGTGATCTATCTGTTCTAGTTCTTCCCTCATCATCATAATAAAAACTCAAATAAGGTGTTACGTATTTATCAAGCAGATTATCAGGCTTTAACTTTGCAAGCTCAACGGTCATATACATCACATATGGAAACTTCTCACGGTTCCCCCCGCCGTCTCTTCTAGAACCTGCTACCGAGTCTATACTTCTTATTGAGAACTGATCTTTTTTAGTCATAAGATCAGCTTCTATAGTTTTTACTATCTCAAAAGCCTCTTCAAGTTTTGTATTTGGGTTTGCTTTTATAGATATCTTTACATCTGTACCATCAAATTTAGGGAACATTTGAAACTTTGAGTTTGATATCATCAATACTGTTAATAATGGTACACCTATTATAAAGATAAGCAAGAATGTCTTTTTCCAGTTCATAAAAAAATGTATAACTAATGAGTAAAAATGGTTTGCCTTTTCCCAAGATGTTACTTTTGCTCCATTTTTAAGTGTATGTGCCGCGTGTATTGGAAGAAAAAGAAACGATTCTATTAGTGAAGCTATAACCAAAGCAGAAACCGCAATAGGGATAAGCTTCATAACCTCACCCATAGTACCGCTTATCATTAAGATAGGTATAAAAGAGAAAAGCGTAGTGATTGAAGCCATAGTTACTGGTTTTGCCATCTCTTTAGCTCCCATTATCGCTGCTTCTTTTGGAGGATACCCCTCTTCTATATGTTGTTGAATGTTCTCACTTACAACAATTGCATCATCCACCACTATACCTATAGCGATAAGGACACCCACAAGCGATATCATATTTATAGAGTAGCCTGAAAAGTAGATATAAGCTGCTGCAATTACAAATGATGTAGGGATACCGACAGCTATAATAAACGCCATTCTTCCGTTTATCAAAAGCGCAACTAGTAAAGTGATAAGTATAATCCCAAGCATAATATTGGATATAACGATATTTAGCCTATCACGTATCCTTTCACTATTATCGTCACTTATCGTGATATCTATATCTTTTACCCTTTTTTGTATAGTAGGTATTAGTTTTTTAACCTCATCGCTTATCTTTAAAGCATCTGCCGTATCAAGCTGTGTAACCGCTAAAGATAGTGCGTTCTTACCGTTAAAAGAGTATAGAGTAGAAGAGTCTTCATACCTTTTTGATATCTTGGCAATATCGCTCATCATAATATAGCTCTCACCCACTTTTACCCTAGTGTTTGCAAAAGCTTCGGCTGTTTTTTTACCGTTGTAAGTTGATATATAAAAGTGTTTTGATTTATCTTCGATCTTACCTACTGGAAATATGTAAGATAAGGTTGATACTAGATTAAATATATTTTGTTTATTTAAGCCATATGCTTCTATCTTATTATCATCTAAAAGCACCTCAAAATACTTATCGCTCTCTCCGTATATCTCAACATCACTTATACCGCTGATATTCATAAGTTCGCTTTTAAAACTATCTGCAAAATTTTTCATATCATCAACTTCAAGAACTTTTGATGTTAATGTTATATCGATAAGATCTCTTGTTCTATCTATCACCCTTACCGTTGGATCATCCATATCACTAGGAAGATTTTGTTTTGTTGCATCTACTGCATCTTTTACTTTATCAAGAAGGTTATATTTATTTGATCCTTTTCTAAGCTCCAAGGCTATTGTAAATCTACTTGGACTTATAATAGTCGTGATATCAGTCACACCGTCAATATTTTTAACCTCATCCTCGATCTCTTTTACTGCCATACGATCAAGTATATCTACACTTGCACCGCTGTAGCTTCCCGCTATAGATATCATATCCAGCTCGAAAGTAGGAAAAATCTCTTTTGGTGTTTTATTATATGACCATATACCGATTGCAAATATCAATACAAACAGTGTATAGTTCATACGAGCATTTTCAACAAAAAACTTCAATAACTTCTCAAACATGTACTTCCTCGAATTTTAATGGTGAGATTATATTTAAAATTTGTTAATAAAGTGTTAACGAAAATCATTTTACAATAAGCTTTTTAATGTTTAAAGCAATTTAGAGCCTATTTGTTACATCACGGCAACAGATTTGGCTTATTTTTTACATTAAATTATAATTTTTTACAAGGAAATAAAATGCGTAAACTATTACTTTTAGGGTTGTTTATATCTTCACTATTTGCAAGCAATCCTATAGCGGTATTAGAAACCACTCAAGGTAAGATAGAGATAGAACTTAGACCTGATCTTGCTCCAAAAGCTGTAGAGAACTTTATGACACATATAAAAAACGGCTATTACGATGGAATTATTTTTCATAGAGTTATTAAAAACTTTATGATCCAAGGTGGTGATCCAACAGGTACTGGAAGAGGCGGTGAGTCTATTTGGGGAAAACCTTTTAAAGATGAGTTCTCACCAAATGCAGTATTTGATAAAAGTGGAATACTAGCTATGGCAAACGCAGGAGCAAATACCAACGGAAGTCAATTCTTTATCACAACGGTACCAACTTATTGGCTAAATGGAAGACATACTATATTTGGATATGTTGTAAAAGAGACATTCCCTATAGTTAAAAAGATAGAAGCTGTGCAAACAGGCTACGGCGATAAACCAGTAAATGAACAAAAAATCTTAAAAGCTTATATAAAATAGTATACTAATATAAGAAAAAGTGATATAATATCCTCTATACCAATATGGAGGATATTATGGAAAAAGAGATCAACCAAGAGATAATCGATCTATACGATGAATATACACACGCTCCTCTTTCTAGAAGAGAGTTCTTAGATAAATTAGGCAAAATGGCAGGTGGAAGTGCCGCCGCTTTAGCGATGCTTCCTTTTTTACAAAACAATTATGCACAAGCTGCAATAGTTGATCCTCAAGATAAAGATATAGAAAGCTCCTTTGAAACATACGAGCACTTTGGTAAAAAGATCACATACTACCAAAGTAAACCAAAAGGTGATATGCCCCTTCCTACTGTTCTTGTTATCCATGAGAATAGAGGTTTAAACCCGCATATCCAAGATATAGTAAGAAGACTTGCTAAAGAGGGATTCTTAGCATTTGCTCCAGATGCTCTAAGCTTAAACGGCGGAACACCTAAAGATGAAGATAAAGCAAGAGATATGTTTAAGACCTTAGATGTAGTAGATACTATGGATCTATATAGATCAAGTGTGGTAAATATGAGCAAAAAACCTATTTGCGACGGTCATATAGGTGCTGTTGGTTTTTGCTGGGGTGGAGGCTGGGCAAATAAGCTCTCCGTTCATTGTACAAAACTATCTTGCAGCGTTTCGTATTACGGTAAGCAGTTAAATGAAAAAGAGAGTGCAAAAGTAAGAGTACCTTTAATGCTTCACTATGCAGGACTTGATAAACGTATAGGTGCAGGTATAAAGGATTATATAGATAACCTTACAAAATACGATAAAGAGTTTAGCTTGCATCACTATAGCGGTGTAAACCATGCATTTAACAATGACACAAATGCAGCAAGATATAATAAGCAAGCAGCTCAGCTATCTTGGGATAGAACTATAAAGTTTTTAAAAATGCATCTTATGAAGTGATAGCTATGCTATCATTTCATACTGCTATTTAATATCTCTATTGCAGTTTTAAAATCGTAGTTTTGCATATATGAAGATATCTGCTCGTATAAAGCTCTATCCTTAGAGTTTAACTCAAGCTTATCAAATTTATGTTTGAGATTATTGAATTTTTGAGGTCTTTTTGACTCCAATACACTTTTTAGTTCATTAAAAAGCTCTTCTCTTTCGTTTTGTGAGATTATATTTTGTTTCTCATCTTCTCTAAACTCATCTGCAGGCAAGATAGTTTTGATCTCTTCTAGTACAAATGACAGCTCATCTGCTATGGTATCTAATAGTGTCTCATCCTTATTGATCTCAAACTCTTTTAAAAGACTGCTAAACCTTTTTGCACCGATATTTATACTAAGCCCTTTTAGGGTATGGATAAAACTTTTATCTTCTATATCTTTGATATCTGTATCTTTATATGAACGATAGAATAGTTTTAGTGTTTTAAATAAAAGCTCTTCATTATTATCAAAAAAAGATAATGCTTGTTTAATATCCAATATCTCTTTATTGATGATATTACTTTGGTAGTTAAAGTTTATATTTCCCATATCTTCATTGCAAAGGTATTTCACTAAAGCCTTATATAATACGTATATATTTACAGGCTTATTTATATGTTCATTCATACCAGCATTTTTAGAGCTATTTACCGCTTCTTTCATAACATTTGCGCTAAGTGCTATAATAGGTATCTTTTGATTCACTTCTCTTATCTGTTTTGCTGCCTCTAGCCCATCCATACCCGGCATCTGAATATCCATAAAGATAAGATCATATTTATTTTTATTCTTATTAAAGATATCAACAGCTTCTTTACCATCATAAGCTTTATTAGTTTGTATCCCTGCTGATTGTAAAAGTGAACACATTATCTGCATATTGATCTCATTATCTTCAACCACGAGTATATTTATATTATCTAAAAGCCCTATCTTCTCTTTTAGTTTTTTAAGATCATGATCTTGATCTAAAAGTTGGATCTCTGCCTCTTTCCCATACTGTAGGTCTATCTCAAAGATAAACTCACTACCGATGCCCACATCACTATTTACCCATATCTCACCATTCATAAGCTCAACAAGCTGTTTTGATATAGCAAGGCCAAGTCCTGTGCCGCCGTATTTTCTTGTGGTACTTCCATCAGCTTGTGAAAAGGGCTGAAACAGTTTTTCACATTTTTGTTTCTCTATACCTATTCCGCTGTCTTTTACATAAAATCTTACACGCTCATTATCCAAAGGCTCGATGATCAACTCAATTTTACCTTGCTTTGTAAATTTTACTGCGTTGTTCAATAGGTTTATAAGTATCTGCCCTATTCTTAAAGGATCACCGTAAAATATAGTGTTATCACCTTTAAAATCAATGATCAGCTCTAAACCCTTCTCATAAGCTTTAAGCTCAATAAGACTTTTTATATTTGAGATTATCTCTTTTATATCAAAGCTGATATTCTCTATATCGAGTTTTCCAGCTTCAACTTTAGAAAAATCTAAGATATCGTTTATAATACTTAAAAGTGTATTTGAAGCAGACTCTATCTTTTTTATATACTCTTGTTGTGTCTCATCTAGATTTGTTTGTTTTAGTAGATGTATCATCCCTATGATACCGTTCATAGGTGTTCTTATCTCATGGCTCATATTTGCCAAAAAGTTTGACTTTGCATCTGTTGATTGTAAAGCTTTTTGCTTCTCTATCTCTAGTTCGTTCAAAGATTTTTGAAGTTGCAGTTTTGTGATCTGTAGATTTTTATTTGTTGAAGAGAGTTGTTTGGTCTTAACTGCAAGGCTGGCGTGTGATCTCATCATTGAGCCTTGTATATCTTTTTGATCGCTTATATCCACAAGTATGGAGTATTTTACATCTCTTCCGTCAGGCCAGCTGATAAGTTCATCATAAGACTTCAACCATTTATCATCCGTTTCATCAAAAAACTCACAGATATATTTATCTTTAATTGTTTTATCTTGTTTACGCTCTTTGAGTTTAAATATACTACACCAGCTGCATATCTCATCTTGACCGAACACTTTTTCCCAGCAGTAGTTCTCTTTTGGAGCATACATCTTTTCACGCATCATCTTATTGGCATAGACTATCTCATAAGTCTCTATATCTACGGCATATGCTCCAAAAGGGATCACATCTAAAAGGGCTTCAAAAAGTTTATTCTCTAACACTAAATTCCCCTAAACTTCACTCGATTTCTACCGTCATTCTTAGCTTTATAAAGCTCTTTATCGGCACGGTCAAGTAATATATCTAAGCTCTCTTCATCATCTACTAAATGATCAGCACCTATACTTACGCTAAATCCAAAATCGATATCTTTTTCCTTGATATTTATAGCAGCTACGCTTGTTCTAATAGATTCTAGTTTATTTAATACCTCTTCATCGTTTTTATCTGGTATTAAAAGTGCAAACTCTTCACCCCCTAGCCTTCCGAATATCTCACCCTCATCTAAGTTTGAACCTACTGCACTTACAAACTCTTTTAAAGCGATATCTCCTATAGCGTGACCGTAACTATCGTTTATGTTCTTAAATTTATCAAGGTCCATCATGGCAACGTGTAAAGATAGTTTATCACTCTTGCAATTTTTTAAAAGCTCTTCCCCTTTCTCAAAAAAGCTGCCTCTATTATCTATCCCTGTTAGATAATCTTTTTTTGCCATATACTCTAGCTTTTTATTAACCTCTTTAAGCTTTTTTGTCTGCATTGCAAGTTTGGTATGAGCTTGTATAATATCTGCTTGTATCTCTTTTTGCTCTGTAATATCTACGGCTATTGAGTATTTTACCGTTCTTCCATCAGGCCATTTTACAAGTTCGTCGTAAGATTGAAGCCATTTATCGCTTGACTCATCAAAAAAATTGCTTACAAGTTTTTCATTTTTGTAAACCTTCTCCCTTTGTTTAAGTTCAGCGATCTTACACCAGCTGCAAACCTCTTCTTGACCAAATATTTTTTTCCAGCAATACTCATCTTTGGGTGCATACATATTTTCATTCATCAACCTATTTGCATATACAACCTCATAGGTTTCTATATCCACAGCATATGCCGCAAAGGGTATCACATCTAAAAGGGCTTCGAAAAGTTTATTTTCTTGCATCTGTTACCTTATAGTATATCATCATCCAATAGTTCATCAAAGCTGTCACGCTCGCCGTTTCCATATTCAGGAAACACCTCTGCAATAGCAGAGATAAGCTTATCTTCTGTTATAGGTTTAAGCATATACCCTACGGCTCCCGCTTGGATAGATTTTATAACCATATCCTCTTGACCATGCGAAGTTACCATAATGATCTTTGCATCATAGTTATCTTTTATAATATGTTTTACCGCTGTTATTCCATCCATATCTGGCATTGTTATATCCATCGTTACAAGATCAGGCTTTGTTTTATTAAACTGATCTATCGCCTCTTGCCCGTTGCTAGCTCCATATACCACTGTATGACCAAGCTTCTCTAATAGTTTTGTTATCTTTTTTCTTATTATAAGTGAATCATCAACAATCAATATATTTAACATATTCTCTCCATTATTTAATTATCTCAGCAGGACCCACTGCGCTTATACTTAAGCCACCGTAAGGTGTTTTCACATCAGCTGTGATGATCTTTGAGTCCCTATACTTTTTAATATTTGCAGCATCGTTTATAGTTATAGGTGGTGTTATGGTAACCCCTTTTCCACGATTTGGGAATGTAGGTAGAGCTAAGCCCATAATAGTGTTTATGGTCTCTTCAGAGACACTATCTCTGATCTCATTCTCCTCTAAGGGATCAACCTCCTCACCCTCCATAAACAGTTCAACCAAATGATCTAGAAGTGTTCTATCGTAACTAATTAAGATCATAATATTTAGTTTTCCACCTGTGCCTATCATTGCAGTATGATCTTTAAGTTTTATACTTAAAAGATCATTCTCATCCCTTAGAACATCCTCTATAGGTATCGACATATCCTCTTGTAAAAACAGTTTTGTTTGAAGAATCAGTGAATCAAGTAACATTAAAATTCCTTATGATGAAGGTATTATAGCTCTAATACTATTTATATATCTTAGAAGTTTATCCTAAAATATTTAGTTTATAATATTCTAAATTAAGAGCTAGGAATTATATAAATATATTTTATAAAAGTTGATTATATGATATTTAAGTTGCAAAAAAGTTGTAACAAAAATAAAGCCTTAAAAAAGGCCTTATTTTATTTAAATGAGTTTAGTTCTATCTCTACTTTTGAAAGTTTCTCTTGTGCTGCTTCTAGTGCTGCTTTATTCTCTGCAACAACAGCCTCAGGAGCGTTTGCTACAAATCTTTCATTGCTTAACATTCCGTTTAGTTTAGCAACCTCACGTTCGAGCTTCTCTTTTTGTTTTGAAAGCTTAGCGATAATAGCGCTTAGATCTATCTCATCTGTAGGGATATACACTTCAAGGTTATCACTTACGTCCGTGATCGCATTTTCTACTTTTGTATCTACAAACTCTATCTCTTCAACTTTTGCTAATTTTTCAATAAAAGGTTTAGCTACATCTGTATCGATTTTGCTTCCAAGTTTTACATACGCTTTAGCGATCTTAGAGTTACCCATATCGATAATAACTTTAGCACGTCTAATCGCCGTAATTGCCTCTTCGATAATAGCAAACATAGTTTCACTTTGCTCATCTTTAACGATATCTTTTGGGAAAGGCATAACCATTACAGATGCACCCTCTTCTAGGTTTGTACCGCTAAGTTTATGGTAAAGGTGCTCAGAGATAAACGGCATAAAAGGTGAAACCATTTTAAGCGTCTCTTTAAATATAGCTCCAAGCTCGCTAATCGAGTCTTTATCAGCTTTAGAGTACTCAATTCCCCAGTCACAAAACTCATTCCATACAAATCTATAAAGCGCAGATGCCGCGTCGTTAAATCTATACTCTTCTATTGCACTTCTTACATCGTTAACCGCTACGGCTAGTCTGCTTTGCATATAAAGTCCAAGTGGAGTTTTAACCTCTATATCAGCTAGATCGGCAAAAGTATCAACATTTAGCTGTAAGAAATTGCTTGCATTATAAAGCTTATTGGTAAAGTTTCTAAACTGCTCTAAGTTTTTTGCACCTAATTTGATGTCTCTTCCTTGAACCGCCAAGAATGCAAGCGTAAATCTAATGATATCAGCCGAATGCTCCTCAACCATATCAAGGGGATCGATTACGTTACCTTTAGATTTACTCATCTTAGCACCGTGCTCATCCCTTACAAGTGCATGCATATAGATATCTTTAAACGGCAGCTCACCCATAAAGTGCTCACCCATCATCATCATTCTAGCAACCCAGAAGAACATAATATCAAAGCCAGTAATTAAAAGGCTGTTTGGATAAAAATCTTTTAGATCTTCAGGGGTAAAGGTGTTTTTCATATTTCCTTCATTTCCCCAACCTAAAGGTGAAAATGCCCAAAGAGCAGAAGAAAACCAAGTATCAAGAACGTCAGGGTCTTGTTTGATATTTTTACTTGCACATTTTGGACAAGCTTCTGGCTCATCCTCTTTATCGGCCCATTGGTGATCACACTCATCACAGTAAAATACAGGGATTCTATGCCCCCACCAAAGCTGTCTAGAGATACACCAATCTCTTAGCTCATCCATCCAAGCTCTATATGAGTTTATCCAGTGTGGTGGATGAAACTTCGCTTCACCTGCGTAAGTTTTCTCAATAGATTTTTTAGCCACTTCGCTTCTTACAAACCATTGTTTTGAGATATATGGCTCAACTACGTTCTTACATCTATAGCAGTGTCCTACTTGATGAACGTGATCTTCAACCTTAACCATAAAGCCTTCAGCCTCAAGCTTCTCAACGATAGGTTTTCTAGCTTCAAGTCTCTCTAGCCCTTTAAACTCGCCGCAGTAATCGTTTAAGATACCCTTCTCATCAAAACAAGTGATAAACTCTAGATCGTGTCTTTTTCCAACTTCGTAGTCGTTTGGGTCGTGTGCAGGTGTAACTTTAACCACACCCGTTCCAAACTCCATATCAACATGCTCATCAGTAATGATCGTGATCTTTCTATCAGTTAGGGGTAAAACAACCTCTTTTCCAACGATATCTTTATAACGCTCATCATCAGGATGCACCATAACAGCCGTATCACCAAAATATGTTTCAGGTCTTGTAGTAGCAACCGTAACATGCCCGCTTCCATCGCTAAAGTGATAGTTCATATGGTAAAACTTACCGTTTACCTCTTCGTGCTCAACCTCGATATCACTTAGTGCACCGTCATGTGTACACCAGTTTACCATATAGTTGTTTTGTACGATCATCCCTTCATTGTATAGGTGAACAAAAGCCTCTTTTACGGCCTCTTTAAGACCCTCATCCATAGTAAAACGCTCACGTGACCAAGCTGGACTAACTCCAAGTTTTCTCATTTGGTGTACGATTGTTCCGCCGCTAAACTCTTTCCATTTCCAAACACGCTCTAAGAATTTCTCACGCCCAAGTTCCTCTTTTGTGATCCCTTCGGCTAAAAGCTGTTTCTCTACAACATTTTGTGTTGCGATACCTGCATGGTCTGTTCCGGGCTGCCATAAAGTTTTATAGCCGTCCATTCTTTTATATCTTGTGATAATATCTTGCAGTGTAAACGTAAGTGCATGCCCTATATGCAAGCTTCCCGTTACATTAGGCGGGGGCATCATAATTGCAAAGTTCTTACCCTCTTGCTGTATATTTTTATTTCCGTCTATCTCAAAGTAGCCTCTATCTTCCCAGATCTTATAATATTTATCTTCAACATCTTTTGGATTATACTTGTTACTCATTACTTTCCTTGAACTATTTTACATAATTTTTTGGGATTATATCCAAAAAGTGTTAAAAGCTTCGTTTTAATGGAAATAATAGATTTTTAATGTTACACTTTTTTTACATATTTTAATTTATATATTTTTTTCATAAAAGGGATCAAATGCAGCATTTGGGGATAAAGTTTAAGCTTATCATATTATTTATACTATTTAAAGTGATACCTTTGGTTTTGGTGTCTTTTATCGCTATACAAGGTGCCTTAAAACTTGAAGAGTATTTTGATGAAAATACAAAAACTCTATTTACACAAAATAAAAAACTTATAGAATCTACAGCTTCAAACGCTATAGAAGACTCGATAGAAGCTTTAGATAAAACATCACAAACATCTATAGAGAAACTAGGTGTAGCTTTAGCAAATAGTGTGGCTGAGTTTTTATACGAAAGGGATAAAGATATACTTTTCTTGGCCTCAATAGATATTAGTCAAAAAAATATAGATAGTTTTTATAAAAATAAAAACAAAGATGTTCTAGTGCATGAGGATTATATCTATGATGAGATTAGCTCACAATGGGTAAGCTCAGCTCCTCCTAAAGTAAACTCATCAAGAGATACTACAAGTGCACTATTTGAAGATAATGAAAAAGAGTTTCACTTTGTAGACCCCCTTTACCTAAGAACAAAAAATATCCCAATATATAAAGAGATAACATTCTTTGATACAAAGGGTGAAGAGATATTTAAAAAATCATCCATAAACAATCAAAAAGTAAATATATCAAAAAAAGAGAACACATATTGTAAAGCAGAAGACTACTTTAAGCAGGTAAAAAACCTTAAAGCAGGTGAGATTTATGTTTCAGATGTGATAGGAGCATATGTACCTTCAAAAATAATAGGTAATTTTACAAGACAAAAAACATCAAAAAGAGGCTTGGAATTTAAGCCTGAACTTCACGGTTATGCAGGCAAGGAGAACCCAAAAGGTAAAAGGTTTGAAGGGATCGTTAGGTTTGTAACACCGATATTTAAAGGTAACCAAAAACTTGGATATATATCATTAGCACTTGACCATAGACATATTATGGAGTTTACCGATAACTTTAATCCAGTTAACCCTAATATTAAACAAAATATTGCAAACGCAGGTGCTGGAAACTACGCATTTATGTGGGATTACGAAGGTAAGAATATCTCCCATCCTAGAGATTACTTTATAATGGGTTATGATCCTAAAACAGGTAAAAGAGTGCCAGGCTGGATCAGTGCAAGAATTGAGCAAGAGTTTAAAAACTCAAACTATAATGATCTAAACCTATTTTTAGAAAGATACCCTAAGTTTTATGAACAAACTTTACAAGAAAAACCTAACTTAGAGCAGCTATTTCAAAAAGGGGAAGTTGGACTTGATTGTAGATATTTAAACTTTGCACCACAATGTCAAGGTTGGATGCAGCTTACTCAAAACGGCGGATACGGTTCCTTTATAATATTTTGGTCTAATGTTTGGAAGCTTACAACGGCAGCTACTATACCTTACTATACAGGCAAATACGGTGATACAAAAAGAGGTTTCGGGTTTGTAACAATTGGAGCAAATGTTGATGAGTTTCACGAAGCTGCAAATGAAACTAAAAAACATATTGATACTATTATAAGCTCTCAAAATAAAAAGCTGGAAAAAACACTAAACGATAATAGTGCCAATATTTCAGAGTTTATATCCTCTATTATCAACGAACTTAGTATAGTAACGGCAGCAATGATCATAGTAGTGATACTGCTTGCTATCTGGATGTCAAACTATATCACAAGCAAGATCGAAAAACTTATTGTAGGGACTCAACACTTCTCGAACAACGATCTAGATTATAGAATAGAGGTAACTGCAAAAGATGAGATAGGTAAACTTGAAAATGCATTTAATGAGATGGCACACAAGATACAAACTGAGATAGAAACAAATAAAGAGAAAGAGGCTATCATCATCCAAAAAAATAAAATGGCAGAGCTTGGCGATATGATGAGTGCTATTTTACACCAATGGAAACAACCACTAAACGCTATTACAATGTCAACATCATCTTTAAAACTACTTTTACATATAGAGAAGAAGCTTGATGAAAAAACACTAGACAATAATATCAATGTAATAGAGGAACAAGCGATGCATATGGCTCAAACTATGGATGACTTTAGTAATTTCTTTAGACCCTCAGAGATGCAAAGCTATAAAGCTTCACAAATGATACAAAGCGTTGATAGAATATTGGACGGTTTTTATAGATCAATGAACATAAAAGTGAACTATATCTACAATGATGATTTTACTACCAAAGGCTACCCTAACGAGATGATGCAGGTTATCATCAATATTATAAATAATGCAAGGGATGCTATTAGAGATAACGACAGCAAAATAAGAGATATAGATGTTGTGATCGATAAGGATAAGGATTTTGGAACGATCACTATAAGTGACCTTGCAGGTGGTATACCTGATGATATCATCGCTAAAATATTTAAACCTTACTTTACTACAAAAACAGATGGTAAAGGTACGGGAATAGGTCTTTATATGTCTAAAACGATAATCAATAAAGCCGAGGGTGACATAGAGGTTAAGAACTATATGAAGATGATCGATAATGTTAAATATCAAGGTGCCATGTTTATCGTTAAACTAAAGATTGATTAAAAACTATACATATTTTAATCTATTCTTAACTATTGAAACTATATAATTGCGTTCAAATAAAGTGATAAGTAGGGATACGCAAGCCGAACGGACTTTATTAAAAAAATTTTCTATAAGGATTTCAGAATGAAAAAAATCGTTCTTTTAATGCTAGCTTTCGCTGGTTTTGCTCTTGCAAACGACGGTGAATCTACAATCAAAGCTTACTCAGTACTTGCTGCTGGTGTTGGTCTAGGTATTGCTGCACTTGGTGGTGCTATCGGTATGGGTCATACTGCTGCTGCGACAATCGCAGGAACTGCTAGAAACCCAGGTCTAGGTGGTAAACTTATGACTACAATGTTCATTGCTCTAGCGATGATCGAAGCGCAAGTTATTTATACACTTGTAATTGCTCTTATTGCATTATATGCAAACCCATTCCTTTAATAGATAGGTTTTAAGAGTTAAAAGGTCGGAGGTTTTACCTCTGACCTTTTTTTATGCCTAAAATTCACAACTAACACTTACAAAAATATCATCAAGAACACGCTTACACTTCTATTTAAAAATATAAACAATAATACATAACAGGTTATCACAATAAGTATAGAAAAGATATATAGTTAGATGGTTTAAATTAGTAAGGAGTAATTGTATATATAGAGTTTAAGATAGAGCCTAAGCTCTATCTTGATTATCTTTTACCGATAAACTCTTTTTCGTTTACGCTGGCAACAGATCTTTGTGCCATATCGTTTACACTTTGAGCAATATCGTTGGTTTCATTTGCAACCATTGCGTTTTGTTGTGTTGCTTGATCTAGCTGTGTAAGAGCATCGTTTATCTGCTCGATACCTTGCATCTGCTCTTTGGATGCAACTGATACATCAGAGATGATCTTTAGAGTATTTGAGATATTTGAGTTGATCCCCTCATACCCGTTTATCATTTTATATGCTATCTCTTTACCGCTGTTAGCTTTTGTAGTTGCATTTTCTACTAAATCTTTAATCTCTTTAGCAGCTTCTGCTGAACGTGCAGCTAGATTTCTAACCTCTTGTGCAACTACGGCAAACCCTTTTCCTGCTTCACCTGCCGTTGCAGCTTCAACCGCAGCATTTAAAGACAAGATATTTGTCTGGAAAGCTATCTGATCGATAACCGTAATAGCTTCACTAATAGATGTAACCTCATCATTGATATTATCCATAGCAACAGTTGTTTGGTTTGCAAGCTCTTGCCCCTCACCAACAGAGTCTGAAAGCTCATCTGCATGTTTAGACATCTGAACCATATTTGAGTTGTTGTTTCTCATAGTACTTGTGATCTCTTCTAGAGCTGCCGCCGTTTCTTCTAGTGAAGCTGCTTGTTCATTTGAGCTTGTACTTAGCTTATCAACATTTGCAGATAAGAACTTAGCACTCTCTTCTAAAGAGTAACCGTCATCCATACTAGCTTTTAACATATCATTGATGATCTTTGATAAACCGTTTATCTTAACAGCTAGTTCACTAGTATCATCTATATTTTTTAAGAAGTTAAGTTTTGAGTATTGATCAAGTATCTCTTTTACTACATTTATATCTTTTGCAATAGTTCTCTCTAATAGATCAAGCATATTGTTTAGATTGCTTTTTAGCTCCTCTAAAGAGTCGTTTGCAGTTGTAGCGTTTACTCTTGATGTTAGATAACCTTTTTGTATATCGTGTACAACACCTTTAACCTCTTCAATTAGTGCTTCATCATCTCTAATAAGCTTTTTAGTCTGCTCTATGTTCTCATTTATCAATGTACCCATAGTACCAAGCTCATCTTTTGAGTCTAGTTGAAGTTTATCACAGTCACTACTTTGTTTATTTAAATACTTAAAGAAACCTACCATACCTGTTTGAAGGTTGTTTATAGGATTAACTATAATGATCTTAGCCATAAAGTTTACAAGTAAGCCTATCACTACAATAGCGATAAGAGTTGCAACTATGATTGAAAAAACAGCCTCATCTATTTTATTATGTGATGCTTCTCTCATAGAGTTTACCTGATCATCTATATCATCAACATATGCTCCTGTTCCTACAACCATATCCCAAGGCTTAAAGTACTGAATATAAGAGAATTTAGGCTGTGGATCTTTATGCCCAGGTTTTGCCCAAACATACTCAACCATACCCTCACCTTTTGATTTAGCAGCTTCGTTCATCTCGCTAAAAAATGGTTTTCCATTTGGATCTTTTAACCCTGATACATCCGTACCTATAAGCTTTGGAGACATTGGGTGAGCCAATATACTAGGTGAAGTATCTTGAACCCAGTAGTAACCGTTCTCACCGTATCTTAACTTTGTGATAATCGCAAGAACCTCTTTTTTTATCTTTTCTACCTCTTGTGGAGATTTACCTTTAGATAAATCGTAATAGTGTTGTATTTTATATATCACGATAGATGTATAGTTCTTTAGCTCTTCAACTTTTGTTGCATATGCATCTTTTTGGTATTTTTCTATATCTGCTTCTGCCACATCGTTTAGGTTTTTCACAGATACTATAGATGTGATGATCGCAATTATAATGATAGAACTAAATACTATTCCAAGTAGTTTTAGTTTTATAGACAAATCTTTCATTATATCCCCTTTTTGTATAATTACTGTAACAATTATATAAAAAGATTGTCTCTAAATTGTTGTGAAAATGTAATTTTATTTAAGTTTGTAGCCTACTGCATATATGGATATAAATATATTCTCTCCTAACTTATTTCTAAGTTTAGAAAAAAGGCTTCTAAGTTTACTTGTGGAAAACTCTTCGGAGATATCTTCATCCCACACATAATTTAAAATATCGATATTTGAGTGTATCTTATTTGGATTTGAGAAAAACAGTTCTAATAAAAGCATCTCTTTTTTTGTTAAGTATATCTCTTTATTATTTTTATAGATAGCTTTTTTTGTTCTATTCCATGCAAATTTTTCATTTAAGATATAGATATCATCCTCACTATTGTTTTTGATCTTTTTTACAACACCTTCCAAAGTCTCTCGTAGTTCAAAAGTACTTACAGGTTTAATAAGATACTTACAAAGGTTTAACTCTACAGCCTCAAGAAGTTTACCTTTATCGGAGTATGCAGTTAGTATCAATATCTTTGTTTTATCATCTTTTTGTCTTATCTTTTTTGCAACTTTTAAACCATCTATCAAAGGCATATTTATATCTAAGATCATAATATCGGGAGAGCAATGCTCATAAAGGTCTAAAGCCTCTTGACCGTTCCTAGCACCGTATACTTTTGTAAAGTGGTGGTTTAAGAACTTAAGATAACCTTCTCTTATAAGCTCATCATCCTCTGCATAAACTAAACTATAATCTTTTTTCATTATATAAATCCCGATAAGACATTAATATATTTTATACTTATATATTAAAATTCTTTATATATCATATTACAATAAAATAACTTGTTATAAAAATGTCATTAAACAAGCATAAGCACTGGTATAACAATATTTTATTTAAGTATTTTTGTTGAATAAATCAATCTTAGCCAAATTATAACAAAATATAACTAATTAATTATCCTATAAAATCACTATTAAGCTATTTTTATGTCATTTGTTAGTAATATTTCACTCCATTTGCGACCGTGGTGGAACTGGTAGACACGCTATCTTGAGGGGGTAGTGCCTTCGCGGTGTGCGAGTTCAAATCTCGCCGGTCGCACCATTTTAAAACTCCAAGAACATATCAAGTTTTTCTATATCTTTTATATTATTTTCATTATCAATTATATTTAGTTTTTTTAATTTTGTAATCGTTCTTGATAAAGTTTCGGGAGCCATATTCAATAGATTTGCAATTTGAACGTTCTTATGTGTTTTTAAAATATCAGGTTTCTCTTTTATAAAAGAGCACACTTTTGTAGTAGCGTCAAATATAAGATTTCTACTGATCGCAACCTCTAGATTTTTGATCTTTTTAGTAAGTGACCTTATTATATGTAAAGAAAATTTTGTGTCGTTTTGCAATATATCTAAAAACTTATCTTTATCTATAACTGCTACTTTTGTGTCATCGCAAAGTGCTATTGCCGTTGCTGGAAAATCTATATTTTCCAAAGTTGCCATCTCTGCAACTAAAGTGGGTCTTATAAAATAGTGCAACACTATCTCTTGAGCTTTTATACCTGTTTTATAAAGTTTCAACTCACCATCAAGCAAAGCATAAAAAGAGTCTGAGCTATCACCTTCGTAGAAAAGGATATTATCTTTTCTTAGTATTTTTATAGTTGATATCTTTGCAATTGCATCTACATCGTTTTCATCTAAAGTGCTGAAAATATCTATCTTCTTTAACATATTTTTTAACATAGAGCAATTATATCAATTTTTTATTGATTTAGGTCAATGTTTTTATTTTCAGCTTCGGTACAATACTTATAAAATTTAACTAGGATCATAAAATGCTTATAGATAAACAAAATATGCCCATGGTTGCAATGGAGTTTATGAATGATGTTCACACAGAGGATATAGATATCATAAACGAACTTTTTGAACTAATACTAAAGTATGAAGATGAAAACACAAATTTAAATAAAGAGCTTATAGATAAAAAATATGAAGAGTGGGTTGAGCATACACTTGCTCACTTTGAGGGTGAAGAGAAACTGATGGTTGAGAAAGGTTTTCCCCCATATCCGATTCATAAAGGTGAACACGATAAGGTATTGCTTCATATGGATGATATTTATAAACAATGGCAGCAAAGTGAAGATATTCAGGTGTTGAAAAACTTTATCTCTACATACCTTCCCCAATGGCTTACACAACATATTCAAACAATGGATACCGTAACTGCAATGTTCTTTAAAACAGGGCTAAGTCCTTGCACGATACATTAAAAGGGCTTTTGTATATATGACTCAAGAAAAATATCTATCTGAGATAGGTACTTTAAAACAATTTATAAGTACCTATTGCAAAGATAAACATCAAGAACAAACGCAGATCAATACTGTATTAAAATATAATAATATAAGCTATGAGATCGAACTAAACATATGTAGTGAGTGCAACAAACTCATCAACTATGCTTTTAAAAAGATTGAAGAGTGTCCACATAAAATAAAACCAAGATGTAGAAAATGCCCGTCACCATGCTATGAAAAAAAAGAGTGGAAAGATCTAGCAAAAGTTATGAGATATAACCATATATCAAAAATTTTACAAAAAGTTAAAACTCTTACTTTTTAAAGATATTTTTAAAAAAATAGTAAAACATAAGCGATAAAAATATGATCGCACCTATCTTATCTAAAAATAAAACTTCTTCTTGATCTATCAAACTAGCAGTATAACTAAACCATTCAGACGGCAACACAATATCTATCATTAAAGCAAAAAATAAAGTCGTACTTATAATAGAGCTTAGATATATCACTAAAACTTTTGCTCCTAAGACCTTTTTTACAATTCCTGCCGTGATTATATTCGTTGCTGGTGCGGCTGCTAAAAAAATAAAAGCAAGTCCTGGGCTAGCTCCCACTGCAAGCATTGATAAAGCAAGAGGAATTGCAGATATGGAACAAACATATAAAGGAAGAGATATTATAAATACTAAGATATAAGAGATAAAAATATTTTCATTTAAAAACTCAATATTATATTTTGAAAAAACCATTAAAAATATAGTAGCTAAAACTAAACCGTATAGCATTGGTTTGGCAATATCGTTAAAAACCTCGTTTAAAGAGTAATCTAATGCTTTTTTTAAACTTTTATTTGTACTCTCTTGTTTAGCATCGCAGCAAGATGAACTACAACATGACGATCCAACTTCTTTTAGTTCTTGTTTATTTTCATCATCTTTTACAAAACTACCTGCTAAAACACCGCTTATAAAACTTGATACAACTCTAAAGATAGCCATAGGTGCTCCAAATACACCGTATGTTGCTATTATTGAATCTACTCCCGTCATAGGCGTAGTGATAAAAAAGCTAGTAACCGCTTTTTTTGAAGCACCCTTTTGTCTTAAACTAGCGGCTAAAGGTATTACACCACAAGAACACAAAGGTAAAGGGATACCGTAAAGAGCACCTTTTAAAGCACTAAACCTACTCTTAACACCCAAATTCTTTTTGATCCAATCTTCTGAAATATATAGGTGAACCAAACCCACAAACAATAATCCTATTAATACATATATCCCTATCATCAATGATAGGTTCCAAAAGTTTTGTATAAATTCAAACATTGTATATCTCTTTGTGTTTTAAATTGTGTATAAATTTAAATTATACTTTGTCCTTTTAAAAACTCTCTGTTATTTTTATATTAATCTCACTTTTTATATTAAATATTACACATTATTGCATATAGTTATCCAAAAAGTATTCACTTAAAAAGTATCTTTGTAATTTTATTGTAATATTAATGTATTAAAAATGAAATGATTTATACAACGATTATGACCTAAAGGATATTTATTGGATAGAGTCTCCATAAAAAAACTACTTACTAACCATTTTATAAAATACTCATTGATACCTATCTTACTTATAGAGATATCTTTATTGATACTATATTTTAGTATAAACTCCTACATCTCTATGCAAAATAGCACAAGGATAAAAAACGATTATTTATACTACGGAAAAGAGCTTTTAGGTAAAGAGGCAAAAAGGATAGATCAAGTTCTTTCTGAGATACAAACGGTTGTACAGATAATGCAAAATAACCATGAAGAGATACTTTCAAATCCTGAACAGTACAATATTAAAAACCCTCCAGTTTTTTCATATTCCCACAACGGTGTTTATTATAAAACAACAAAAAAAGGCTCAGCACTTTACTACTCTGCAGATACAGATATAGGGGAAAAAGAGAAAAGAAAAGCGATACTTACCGAAGCTATGGATCCACTCTTAAAAAATATAGTGGAGCTTGACCAAAATATAGTGGCGGCCTATTTTAACACCTACGATAATATGAGCAGAATATACCCTTTTATAGATGATCTTTACGATCTATTCGGTCCAAATATGCATATGGAAAACCATAATTTTTATTTCCTTGCAGACCAAAGATACAACCCAGAGAGAAAGCCTGTTTGGACAGAGGTTTACCTTGATCCTGCAGGAAACGGATGGATGTTTTCTTGTATCGTTCCTATCTATAAAAACAACTTTTTAGAAGGGGTAAGCGGTGTAGATATCACTATAGATAAATTGGTATCAAATATATTGGATATAAAACTTCCCCACAATGCAAAACTTTTTTTGGTTGACCATAACGGTATGATTCTAGGTATGCCTAAAGATATAGAGAAGATGATGGGGATAGAAGAGCTAAAGAACCATACATATACAGATCCTATTACAAAAACTGTTACCAAGCCTTTAGAGTACAATATCTTCAAAAATAAAACACCTTTTGCAAAACATTTTAAAGATATGATAGAGAAAAATAAAAAAAACTCGGAGCTTTTATTTAAAGGGAAAAGATATATCACGCTGCAACATATAGTTACAAAAACCAAATGGAAGCTTATGATAGTGATAGATGAGGAGCAGATATTTAGCTCAATAAATGAGCTAAAAACCTTCTCCGATCGTATAGGTTATTTTGCTATTATATTTATGGTTGGATTTTATCTTATATACTTTTATATCTTGGCAAAAAAATCTATGGAACTATCTAAGACCATCACCAAGCCTTTAAGAACTCTAAATGAGCACACCTCTCAAATATCAATATACAATAAAGATATTGAGATCGTAGATACTAAGATAAAAGAGATATATGAACTAAGCAGCAATTTTACTAAGATGGCAGAAGAGCTTGATAATAGAACAGATAAACTGCTTATAGAGAAACAACAAAAACAAGAGAAGATAAAAGAGGTTGAACTTTATAAAGATAAATCGGTAAGAGACCACCTAACGGGTCTTTTTAACAGAGTCAAGATAGAGCAGCAGCTTGAACTGTTATATATGGATTTTAAAGAGAATAAAGAGCTATTTAGTTTAATATATCTTGATATAGATCACTTTAAAGATATAAACGATACCTTAGGTCATGCTAAAGGTGATGTGGTATTAAAAGAGATATCAAATATACTTCAAAAAACTACAAGAGGTGAAGATATGGTTGGGAGAATAGGCGGTGAGGAGTTTTTAATAGTTATTAAGAATAGCTCTAAGAGTGCACAAAAAATAGCAGAAAAACTAAGGGTATCCATAGAATCAGCAAATATAATTGAAGATAGAGCTATAACCTGCAGTTTCGGTGTGACGCAAATAACAGATGATGATAGTGTTGATACTATTTTAAAAAGAGCCGATGATGCGCTTTATAAAGCAAAAAGAAGCGGTAGAAACAGCGTGGTATTAATGTAATGTATTATATAGGCGTCGATCTAGCTTGGGGTGAGAACAACTATTCTGGAGTTTGTTTATTAAGGGATAATAAACTTCTATATTGTGATGTGATAAAAGATCTAGATGATATAGCAGATTTTATAAATAGACACCCTGAAGCAAAAGTGGGTATTGACGCCCCCTTACTTGTAAAGAACATAAGCGGCAATAGAGATGTTGAAGTTGAGTTTTTAAAAGATTATTCTAAAAAAAAGCTTGGGGCTTATCCTGTAAATAGGAACCTTTTAAGTGATAAGAACGGCAATATAAGAGGTGAGCTTTTAAAGAGTATGATAACACAAAAGCTTGGTGGTGATCTTTTTGAAGTGTATCCACACGCTACAATACTAGAGTGCTTTCACTCATCGGTACTACCTTATAAAAAGAAAAAAGGGCGTAGTTTAGAGTTTATAAAACAACAACTAATGACACTTCTTCACTATTTACAAAGCGAGTTAGAGTTTGGCTATGAGCTTAATATAAACACTTTAAAAGGTGAAAAGCTAAAACATTTTGAGGATAAACTTGATGCTATAGTTTGTGCATATACGCTTTATTACTGTGATAGAAATCCATTTAAACTATACAAAGATATCTTTATGGTTCCAAAAGGTGCAGATTAATCTTTTAACACCCTATCCTCTTTTGTTAATATGGAGCGTGAACTCTCCCTTACAAAATCCATCCCTATATAAAACTCTTTCATAAGTATCAAAAATAGATATTTACCAAAAGGTGTGGTTTCAAATGAACCTTTTTTTAAGATACCGAAAAATCTTAAAAGTTTTATCTCAAAATAAAACTCTTTTTTTATATCTATACCGTATGTTCTTTTATATCTATTTAGATCAAGACTATTGGAAAAAAGATCAAGCATAAGCTGGTATTTTATAATATCTTTTATCTTATACTCTTTTAACCTTTCAAAAGATAGCGTACCGCTTTGTATAAACTCTTTATATTTTTTAAGTGAAAAGGTATTGATATAAAGCTTATCGTCTATAAAACTAAAAGAACCGCTTCCTAGACCTATATATTCATTATATTCCACAACATATTCATCAAAACATTTTACATCTTTTTTTGCAAAGGTCCAAGATGATATCTGATCATACTCATCTTTTAGTGTTTCTAGTATAATGTTATAAAACATCACCTCTTTATCATTTGCTATAGCTCCTAGATTTTTCTCGATATTTTTTTTAACAGAAGGTGAATACATCAAAGGGTATATTGATATCTGATGTGGCGAAAGCTTAATTAGTTTTTTTAGATCATCTTTTAAAGATTCCGCTGACTGTCCAGGAAGATTAAAGATAAGATCTATATTTACTATCTTAAAACTTTTTATAGCTTTTTCTATGCGCTCCAACTGCTCTTTTGATGAACCAAACTTTTTAAACCTTTTTATCCTTTTTAGTATATCATCGTCTGTTGTCTGCACACCAATAGATAAACGGTCAACCTTAGAGGATAAAAACTCAACAAGCGTGTCATCTATCAAAGGGTCTGCCTCGCAAGAAACCTCTTTGATACTAAAAAGCTTTTTTGCGTGCTCTATCAACGAAGCTAGTTCATCAGGAAGTATCGTAGTGGTCCCTCCACCTATATATAAAGCTATAAAATCAAAACCCTTTGCTTTTATAAGCTCTAACTCTTTATGCAAAAGTTTAAAATAGTTTCTCGCACTTTGTTCATCATATTTAAATTTATGAAAAGAGCAATAAGGGCATAAGGTTTTACAAAAAGGGATATGAAGATAAAGAAGATATTGTTTATCTTTATTATATTTTGGAGTATCTATTTTAATATCATTGTATTTAAAATCTAAGAACTCTTTTGTCTTATTTCTCATATATAAAGATGCAAGCTTAACGATCAAAGAGTTTAAAAAACCATCTTTAACATAGATGTCGTTATCGGTAATTATCTTTTTAACACCTTGTTCATGGTTTGGATCGATATGTTTCATCTTTGTCCTATTATCTTACAAAATTATTACGCACATTCTACAATTTTTTTAATAAATTGTAAAAAAACTTGACATTTACTACTAGTTAGTAGTATAATTTCAAATGAAAGAGAGTGATAGATATGAAAACTAAAGTGAAATCTTACGGAGCAAGAGCCGATAAGTCTATGCAGACTTGGATACAACTATTACGCGTGCACAATAAGATAAGTACAAAAGAGATAAACTACTTTAAGAGTTTTGATCTAACACTAAACCAATTTAAGGTTTTAGAGGTACTTTATCATAGGGGTGATCTAAATATAGGATCGATCACAAAACTTACAATGAGCACTCCAGGAAATATTACGGTAGTTGTTAAAAACCTAAAGCGTGATGGATGGATAGAGACTGTTTGCAATACAAAAGATAAGCGCTCTACAAATCTATCTATTACTAAAAAAGGTAAAGATGTGATTGAGGCTATGTTTCCAAACCATGCAAAAAATATGGAAAATGATTTTAGCTGTTTGGATGATAAAGAGTTAGAGGTTTTATTTGAGTTACTGCGAAAAGTTCAAAAATCACAGTAACTTTTTTTAAAAATTTATTACTAGTTAGTATTATTGGAGTTATTATGTTACCGAGCCTATTTATTTCACACGGAAGTCCTGATCTTAGTATCAAAAAACACGCCGTTAGCGATTTTTTAAGATCACTTGCTTCAAACTTTAAAAAACCTGAATCGATCATTATTGTCTCGGCACATTGGTTTACTAAAGATTTAGAGATCCTTAGCAATCCAAATCCAAGGCTTATATACGATTTTTATGGTTTTCCTAATGAACTATATATGAAAAAGTATCCTGCTGCAAACGATATATCTCTTGTAGATAATATTGTTTCTAAAATTGAAACCAATGGTTTAAAGATAAGAAAAAATAGCTCTAGAGAGGGTTACGATCACGGCGTTTGGTCTATACTTTCAATGATATATCCAAATGCAGATATACCTGTGGTTCAACTTTCACTTCCTTTATCATACGATATAGATATGTTGATAAGATTGGGTGAGATATTAAAAGAGTTTAGAGATGAATCTTTGGTGATAACTAGCGGAAATATTACACACAACCTAAGAGATGTGGATTGGAATAATGAAGGTTATGTAAGAGAGTATGCAAAGGTGTTTAGGGATTTTGTAGTTGATAAACTTGAAAAGGGAGAGATTGAAGCTTTAAAAGATATAGAAAATATCCCTTATCTAAAAGAGAACCACCCTACTTTGGATCATTTTTTACCTTTATATATTTCTATAGGTGGATCAAATGATCATATAGGGGAAAGTTTAATAGAGAACTATATGTACGGTAACCTTGCAATGGATACTATAATATTTAAGGAGTGAGTTATGATATATAAAATACCAAAAGAAACAATGTTCAACTCCGATAAAGGGTGGCTTCAAAGCCGTTTTCATTTCTCTTTTGCCGAATATAGGGATTTTAACAATACAAATTTTGGCAACCTTAGAGTACTAAATGATGATATTATCAAACCCCTTAGCGGTTTTGATATGCATCCTCATCGTGATATGGAGATAGTTACGTACATAATAGACGGAGAGCTTACACACCAAGACTCTATGGGTCATAAAGAGAGTTTAAAAAGGGGTGAGGTGCAGTATATGAGCGCAGGAACAGGAGTTTACCATGCTGAGCATAATATGCACGACTCAAAAGATCTTAGACTTCTACAGATATGGATTATCCCGCCAAGTAAAAACTTAGAGCCATCCTACGGTTCATATAGATTTACAAAAGAGGATAGGAGAAATAAGCTTTTAAACATAGTATCAGATCAAAAGGGTGATGCTAAGATAAAACTATATCAAGACGTAAGCTTTTTTGTAAGTGAGCTTGATAAGGATAAAACAATAGAGTATAAAATAAAAAAAGATAGAGCTATCTATTTTGTGCAGATAGAGGGAAAAAGTGAGATAAACGGTGAAGTTTTAAAGATCGGTGATGCCTTAAAGATTGTAGATGAAAGTAGTTTAGCTATAAAAGCATTAGAAGATTCTCACTTTTTATTTATCGATCTTCAAAAACTCTAAAGCCTCTTTAAAACCACCTTTTATGATCTGCTTTACACTGCAGGCTATCATTAGATTTATAGGGTGTGAGAAGTCCTCTATGGCTCTCATATCCTTATCGTAAACCACGCCGTTTATCGATTGCTTCTCATTTTGAGTAAACTGATCTATATAATCGCTCACATCATCCATATAAGCATAAACATCTTTGCCAAGAGCAAAAGCATAACCGCACTCCCAAACAGTACCGCTGTCTGCTTCTTTTCCCCTAAAAGGGTTTAGGTTCGCTAGTACAATGTCTGCTTCTTCTATCAATTTTTTATTTGCTTCAAATATCTCTTTTGCAACACTCTTTTTATCTTGATTGAAATCTATTACATTATCTAAAGGGTATAAACCTATAAAACCGCTCTCATTACAAAGCTTGCTGTACATTTTGCCTATTTCGATAGAGTCTTTTTCAAATACATCAGGACCCGCAATATAAATCTTTTTCAATCTTACCCTTTGATTTTTATTTGAAATTATACCAAACTAATATACAATAAAACTATGACAACGTTGAAACATATATTTATACTACTTATTTGTACATCTCAGCTGTACTCTTTTGATATTGAGCGAAGAAAAGATCAATACAACTACACTCCTGGATACTTTGCAGTTCCTGCACCATATTCAATTCCAGGTATTGGTGAAGGTTTAGCTCTTGTGGGGATGGCAAACAATGTTTACGATAGCCAGACAGACTTTATAGGTGATATTATACTAGGTGATGTTGAGGGTTACGGTCTTGGTGTGATGGACTGGTATGTAGTAGATAAGCACCTTAAAATAGATATATTTAGAGAGGGTTTAAAAGAAGCTTCATTTCAAAGCCACTCATCAAGAGGAATGGGCTCAGATAAAGAGGATTATATCAATGTAACGGTTACGGATATGCTCTTTCATGCTTTTAGAACAACTGCATCTTTTTTTGATAAACGCTTAGAGTTTTACCTAATGTATTATCAAAATGAATACAATATAGACTCACTAAAAGATAAAGATGATAAGCTTATCATCAGCACTACAAACGCTGATACACAAAGCTTTGATGTTTATACAACTGGATTTATGATAGATTATACCGATGATAGGATCGATCCTAGAGTTGGATTAAGGTACGATCTAAGTTTGGATTATTCACCAAACTCTACAAGTACCGAAGCTGATTATTTTATATCAAACCATAATATCACGGCGTATATCCCTCTTGGAAATATAAGCACTTGGGCATTTAACTATTTTAGATCTGACGCTCACGTTAAGAGCAAAGGGGAAACCGACTTTGATAAACTATCATCATCTTTAGGGCTTGATTGTAACAGCTTAAGCGGTAAAAACAAAACCGACTGTCAAAACCTTATCAACAACTCTATAGCTTCAAACACCTATGGAAATGCTACAAGTTTAGGTGGAAGAACAAGACTTAGATCGTATCCAGAGGGAAGGTTTAGCGGAGCCCATACGGAGTTTTACGGAACAGAGCTTAGATGGAACCTAACCGAAGAGAGCACACCATTTGATGTTTGGTTTATGAAAGATATTAGAACATCCATACAAACTGCACTTTTCTATGAAAGGGGAAGTGTAGCAGACTCTTTAGCAGATCTTGGCAAAGATGAGAAACAAAGCTATGGAGCAGGCGTAAGACTAATAACTGGTTCAGGACTTGTTTACCGTTTAGATATGGCGTTTGGTGATGAGGATTATGAATATACTGTTATTATCAACTACCCTTGGGAGCTATTTTAAACACACTCAGCTTTAAAATATTTTTTAAGTAAGAACGGCGGCACTACTGTTGTGATAACGATCACAAAGATAAGCATTGCATAGATATCATTTGGCAATACGTTATTTACCCTTCCCATCTCTGCAAATATAAGTCCAACTTCACCACGCGGTATCATAGATATACCTATGATAGCATTGTTCATCAAACACTTTTGGTAGATAAAAAAAGAAGCTGCAAACTTACTAACAAATGCTATTAAAATAAACGTAAGTCCCATTATCCAAAAAGATGCAGAGGTGAAATCTATAATAGTTAAGTCCATAGATAATCCAACCATTACGAAAAATATCGGTGTAAATATCTGTATAATAGGTGTCATATCACTTTTTACAGATCTTAAAAGCTCCTCGTTCTTATTTAACATTGCACCAAAAGGTAAGAAAAACCTACGTGAAAGTGCCACACCTGCTGCAAAAGATCCTAAGATAGCAGGCGCTCCCACAAGATGTGAAAGATAAGAGAATATCAATATCAAAGAGATTATAATAGTTGGAATATACCCTGGAACCAAATGCTTGCCGTGGTATTTATCGATTATAAAAGATAACACTTTTGCTAAAATAGGTGCAAGTATCAAGAACATAATCACCATAGCTGTTACAGATAAAGTATGGTCAAAACTAAGCTCATGTGATGTTGAAAAATCGTAGATAAATACTAAAAGGATAATACCTATAATATCATCTATAACAGCAGCACCGATAACTATCTGAGCAATATTGGTCTGCTCCATATGGATATCTTTTAAAACCCTTAGGGTTATACCGATACTTGTAGCAGTTAAGGTTCCACCTATAAATAAAGAGACATCAAAACTTAACTTAAATAGATAATATGCAATATTAAAACCAAATATAAAAGGTAAAAGTACCCCCAGAAGGGCAACCACCATAGACTTACCGCCGGCATTTTTAAGTCTTTGAAAATCTGTTTCGATACCAACCTCAAACAATAGCAAGATAATACCTATCTCTGCTAATATCTTTAGTATCTCATTTGGTTGAACTACACCTAATACTGACGAGCCTAAAAGAACCCCTGCAAAAAGTTCCCCTAGTACGGATGGGATACCAAATCTTGCAAATAGTTCGCCCAAGATTCTTGCCACTATCAATATTAAAAAGAGCGTTAAAAAAAAATTATGTGCGTCCATAGGAAGATTATACTATAATTTCATTTATGAAAAATTATTTCCTTAAAGTAAAAGAGGTTTTAAGAAAAAGTGAACCTCACGCTAAGTTTGAGCTATTTTATAAACTATATGATGAGTATAAACAAGATATATTAAGTTTTGATAAAACAGATACTATTGAGGTGTTTAAAGAACCCTCTTTTGCACCCATTTGCAATATAGTACCTCCTGCAAAAGTTCCAAAAAGAAAAAACCTGCAAACCAAAGAGGGGATGGCTATACTGCTTCATGCAATAGCACATATTGAGTATAGCGCTATAGACCTTGCTCTTGATGCTTGCTACAGGTTTCAAGATATGCCTAAAGAGTTTTACGATGATTGGATGGAAGTTGCCGAAGATGAGATAAGACACTTTATAATGATCGAAGATGCTATGAAAGAGTATGATGTATCTTACGGTGATTATGATGTTCATCAAGGGCTTTTTGATGCAAGTATGAAAACCTTAGAGCTAATACCTAGAATGGCTTTGATACCTAGATATATGGAAGCAAACGGACTTGATTCAAACCAAGCTTTAATAGAAAAACTAAACAATATTCCAAATACACAAAAGATCATCGATATGCTTTATATTATTTTAGATGAAGAGATAAGTCATGTTCAAAAAGGTGATCGCTGGTATAAATACGGCTGCAGTAAAAAAGAGAATTTCACTTGTGATTATTTTAAGATAGTAAACTCTGTATATCCAAACTCATTTAAACAAAATAAGGCTTTAAATATAAAAGCACGCCAAAAAGCTGGCTTTAGCGATGATGAGATAGAAAAACTAAAAAACTTTAAATGATCAAAAACTTATAATATATCTATAAACAAGCTCTATCTTTTGGTGTATATATCTATATTTATCATCCTCTATATTTGGACCGTAACTTTGCAGTACTATAGAGTGATCATCGTTAAGAGCTTCAAAAAATAGACCGTAAGTGTTACCAAGACCAATTCTAGTTTTTCTTATAGTCTCTCCATACCTACTATTACCGCTTTTAGTAACTTGAAAATCTCCCGTTAAAAACAAAAGCCCTACACCTACTCCGCCGCCTACTCTATAAGCAAAACTATTACCACCTTTGTTAAACTCATAATATATAGAGGGAACAAAAAAAGTTGAGACTCCCGACATACTAGTACCGTAATCGCTTATATCACCTGATTCATACTGTTTATCTATATCAAAAGCGTTAAAATCAAGCTCAAAGAAATATCCAAAACCCGTATCGTGATCTGAACTAAATCTAAAACTAAGTGCTGGCGTTAGCGAAATATCATCTTGCATAGTTGCTGCGACCTCATCAGCTTCTCTATCATGAATGATCACAGAGTTCGTTCCTGCACCAAGACCTACTAAGATATCAAAAGCACTTATTTTAGTGCATATAAGGATAAGTATGATAAAAAACCTTTTCATCTCTACCAGCTCTTTTGCTCACTTTTTATAGCTTTATTTTTACCGCTTCTTTTTGCAGCATATAAAGCATCATCTACCCTTTTAAATATACCGCTTATTGTATCATCCTCTTTAAACTCTGCAACACCTAAACTGATAGTTTTGTGACCTACCGTTTCAAACTCGGTATCTTCAACTTTTTTACGTAAAGACTCTGCTAAAGTATAAGCGCCCTCTAGATTAGTGTTTTCACAAACTATTACAAACTCTTCTCCACCCCATCTTCCAAGAAAATCTGTCTCTCTAATATTGTTTTTTAATATATTTGATAGTGTTTGAAGTACATAATCACCCACATTGTGCCCATATATATCGTTGACACTTTTAAAGTTATCTATATCTAGAATAATTACGGAAAATACGATCTTATATCTTTTAAACTCTTTCTCTTTCATATTTAAGATCTCATCAAGTCTTAGTCTATTGTAAAGACCTGTAAGCTTATCTGTTATAGAGAGCTCTTCTATCCTTTTTTTATCTGTTATATCCTCACATATTGCTCTATAACCTAATTTAACCCCATACTTTATAATAGGCTCGATATTCATACTGAACCAGATATCTTTTTTATCTTTTCTAAGATTTTTAACCTCACCTTGCCAAGGACGGTTTTTTTTGATAGTGAGCCACATCTGTTCAAAAACATCTTCTGGCATATCAGGGTGTCGTATAAGGGAGTGATCGTTACCGATCAATTCAGTTTTATCATACCCTAGTGCCTTACAATAAGCATGATTTGCATCAATAATTACACCTTCGGTATCGGTTGTTAGTATGATAACATACCTATCAACCATCTTTTGCTGCTCTTGAAGCTCTAAGTGTGCACGTTTTAGTTTTCTATTGATTAAACTAACAGACCTATTTCTATATAAAACTAGTAGTAAAATTACTATAAATAAAGCGCTTAACTGCCAAAATAGAGTGTAATCGATATCTTGAGATACTTTTATCGATACCCATTTACCGTATATTGTTCGTATCTCATTCTCACTTAATGAGTTTAAGCCTTTTTGCATTATAGAGTTGAGTAATGGCTCATCATTTCTTGATGCGATACTTAGATCAACGTTAAACTCCAACTTACCTGCTATCTTTAGATCATAAATAGAGTTTTTCTGCATTGTATAACCTATAGCAGACATCACGTCCACATAACCAAATAGCTCACCACTTCTTACCTTTTCAAGTCCATCCTTAGCATCTTCTACATCTATAATTTCAACATTTGGATTTCTTCTTTTTAAAACCTCTTTAAATGCATAGTTTTTTACTATTCCAACTTTTCTACTACCTATTGCATTACTATCTTTTACAAAAAGCTCATCAAGTTTCGTAGCTATCACAAAAGGCTCTTTTAGATAAGGCTTGGTAAAGTTCATACTATCTTTTCTACTTGGAAGCTCCATTGCCACGGGAAGAATATCACACTTTCTATCTCTAATATTTTGTAATGATTCACCCCACTCTTTTGTAGGGATAAGCTCAATTGGAGTATCTATATATTTTGATATACGGATCATAAGATCATTACCGATCCCTTTATGTTTACCCTCTTCATCTATCTGCTCATAAGGCAGCCAATTTGGTAAAACACATATCTTTATAACTTTTTTCTCTTTTAGATAAGCTCTTTCTTCACTTGTTAAAGAGTTATTTCTTTGTACGATATTTAAATTTATCCATTTTTGTCTAAGCCTATCTATCTCATAAGGTGGTATTGATCTATTGACTTTCTCTAAAATAGATTTCAATACTAAGTTATCTTTTTTTACACCCATAGGCAACTCTATTTTTTCTATCTCTTCAAGTCCTGATATCTTGCCTACTTTAAGATTACTTAGCCAGTTTTTATGAATATAATAATTTAAAGATGGCATATTTCCTATAACAGCATCTGCTTTACCAGAAGAGACAACCTCTAAAGCTTTTACTGTTGATGATGTAACGAATAAACTTGTTTTAGGATAATTGTTTTTTAAATAACTATGTATAAAGGTACCGTTCACTACGGCTAGTACTTTATCTTTTAGATCATCTATAGATAATATAGTGTTATCTTTATTTGTTGCTACACCTAAAAGATGCTCTATATGATTAAAGTCGGTATAACTTATATTTTGTTCTCTACCTTTAGTGATTGCAATATGGGGGATAACATCAAGTTCACCCTTACTTAGCATACCTAGATACTCGTTCCAACTTTTACCGCTTACAAACTCTATATTTTTTTCAAGATACTTTCCAAACAGATCCATATAATCTATACTAAAACCCTTAGGTGTATTGTTCTCATTAAAATTAAAAGGGGCAAGTGTAGGTAGGTTTGCTACCTTTATCGACTCTTTACTATTTAGATACTCTACCTCTTGCTTATTTAAGTCAAGTACAACACTATCATCATAGAACCATTTTCTTTTTAATTCATCTCTTTTTTCTTTTGATATAGCATCGTTTGCTTTTTCCAATATAGATTTAAGTACTCTATTCTCTTTTGAAACAGCCATAGGAAGATGTCTCTCTAAAGGAAGTCCTAGATCATCTATAAGTTTTATCTTTATATTTGTAAGCCAATTTTTTTGGATAAAATAGTTTAATGTAGGCATATTATCAATAACTGCAGATACTTCATTATTTACCAAAGCTTTCATAGCTTCTTTTGTAGAAGGTACGGTCACTATATCAATATCTGGGAAGTTATTTTTTAAATGATCCTCTATAAAATAACTCTCAACAATAGCTATTTTTTTACCCTTTAATTTTGACATTGAGTCGATATCGCTATCTTTTCTTATGGCAAAACCTATCATAAAAGTTATATGATCAAAGTTCGTATATATAGCATAATCTTTTCTATTTTCCATAACAGCAAAGTGTGGAACTAGGTCTAATTTACTATTTTTAAAATCTTTAAAAAGGTCACCCATCGACTGATTTACAAACTTTATATCTTTGTTGATCATATTACCAATATGTTTTACAAAGTCTACACTATACCCTTTTGCTTCACCATTTTGCGTAAAGTTAAAAGGCTGAAAGTTGTTAAGATTTGATACTGTTATATAAGGTTTTTGATCTAAATATGCCCTCTCCTCTTTTGTTAAAGAGATTTGTGATGAAAAACCGTAAATACAAAATAATAAAATTAAAAAGAAATGTCTAATAATAAACTCCACATAATAATCTTCATTACTATATTATATCAATAATTACATAAATTATAAAAAAACATTTGCGAAACAATTACAATGAAGTGGCATTTAAACAATGATCTATTGCTACACCTTCTCTTAAACCATCATCAAATACTATGGAATTATCTTTGTGAAGTGTTTTATAAAAGAGTTTAAATATCTCAACGCCCGTATCGATATAATCATCTCTTCCACTTCCAACTTTTTTGATCAGTTCATCTTTAGATAGCAGGTTCATCTCTTTTTGTAAACTTTCAATATCCTCTTTGGATAGTAGTGTACCGTTTACGATATTTTTATCGTATGTTGCGTATTCAAGTCCATGTTTAAGTGCAGCTATAGTTGTAGGAGTTCCAGCCGTTGCTACAAAGCTAAACTCATTGAAGTCGTAACCTTCTATAAACTCCAATATATCTTTTTCAAAATCATTTAGATCATTTTGTTTATCTTTTGATTGAGTAAGGGTTACTATACCAAAACTAAAACTTTTGATATTTGTATCACCGTTATTATATATAATAAGCTCGGTTGAGCCCCCTCCTATATCAAGAAGTACGAACTTTTCGCTATCTATATTTTCCCTTTTAAGTGCATACTGCATAGCTAAAAGTGTAAGCTCAGCCTCTTTTCCACCATCTATTATCTTAAAGTTCACACCAGTTTGTGTTTGTATAGCTTTTAATATCTCAATAGAATTTGAAGCTGCTCTCATAGCTTGAGTTGTAACGGCAACGGCGCTATTTGGATCATATTTTAAAATATCGATACTCTCTTTTATAGCCTCTATCACCCTTTTTAAAGCAGCATCAGATATATTGCCGCTTGAACTTAAACCGTCTGCAGTTCCTACAGTTTTTTCAAACTCACCAACAGAAGAGTTGGTCTCACAGTTATAAGAAAGAACTCTAAAAGAGTTAGAGCCCAAATCTATAGAAGTAATAATGCTCATATATTATTAAACCTTTGCACATAGCAGTATATTGCAATTAGTGGTTATAAACTTTAATTGTCCATATTCACTAAGATCACTTGGATCTTGATCTATTAATGAACACTCTTCAACATTCACTACAATACCTTTACTATTTAAATATAAAGCTAACATTTTTACAAAATCTTCCATAAACTCTTTAAAAATTGCTATGCAATTATTTGAATCTATACTAAATTTTGAAAAACTTGGAGTGTGATCTTTTTCAAAAGATATTATATAATCAGCTTCTATATCTCCGCTTAAGGATTGTTTGAATGATATACTATTGTCTAAGTTTGTGGCAAAGCACTCAACCTCTTGCAGTTTTATATGCTCTTGAAAGAACCTAAAAAACAAATTTTGAAATATATGTACAGAGTCTTGAAGCAAATGGGTATGATCGCAAAATGCAAGTTCAGTATTTATATGGTTTATCCTATCTCTTTGATCTTTTTCAAACTCTTCGATCTCATTTTCTATAACTATATTAGATAAAAATCCTTTTTTTTCTAATGCTTTACCAAATATGATATTTATCTTTTTTTGTTTGCTAAGAAGATGCTCTACTTGAGACTTACTAAGAAGTTGAAGCTTTATTGCTGCTTCACCAAACATAGTATCCTCTTTTTTTTGTAGATCTCTTATTTTATCTATCTCAGCTCTATTTAAAAACTTTTCTTGAAAAGCAAGCTCTCCTAAAGATAGATTGTGTTCTAATTGAAAATCAACTGCACTATTTAACTGCTCAATATCGATCAAACCTTTATGTAAAAGATAGTCTCCGAAAAATTGTATATCCATAATTTAAAACCTAGATAGTGATTTCATATATTAAATTATATTATAATAGCGGTAAATAGTTTCTAATAAGTTGCAATTAATTGTAATAATTTTGTAATTCTATTATATCTCTTTTAATATGGATGATACTATTAGTAATCGTCGCTTAATTGTAATGCTTTTTTTACTAACTTAAAATTTGATGCTATCTTATCTACTCTATCCTTATACTGCTCCGTATTCTCTTTATAGTATTTTGTATCGATAAGCTTTTCTAGTTTACTCTCTTGCTTCTCTATAGTTAGATACTTAAGATCTTCATTTTCTATCTGCATAAGTTTTGAAGGAGTTTGTTTCTCTAACTTATTTAGATCAAACTCAAACATATATTGGTTATTATCATCTATATCTAAAAAGTTACAAAGCTCATTATAAACCTCTTCTACACTTGAGAAATACCTTTTATATATCATCCCTGCATAATCGTTTAGATATCTTTGAAAATTGGTATAGTTGCTAAAAAGCTCAATAAGCTCTTTTTCTTCTATAGTATCGTTCTCAATATCATAAAGCTTTTCAAGTATATGTTTTGCACAAAGATATGTTATCTCTTTACAGTTTTTCTCTATATCTTTTAGTAGTTGATCTATATTCATATTTTTTTCCATATCATATTTTATAAAAACAATATATCTTTTAATATATCTTTTTTGTTATTACATAAAAAAAGGGAAGATAGTTAAACTACCTCCCCTTTAAAGTAGTGATATATTATATTTTAAAGCTGTGGTCCTGCAGCTGTAAAATCAAAATCACTATCATCAGTTAAATATTTTTTAAAGTTCTCAACATACATTGAAGCTAGTTTTTTAGCTTGCTCATCATATGCTGCTTTATCTTCCCATGTGTTTCTAGGGTTTAATACTTCCGTATCAACACCATCTAAAGTATGTGGTATAGCAAGGTTAAATAAAGGCAGTGTATCAAACTCACAATGCTCAATTGCACCATCTAAGATACCGTTGATACAAGCTCTTGTATTTTTAATGCTCATTCTTTTTCCTGTACCGTAAGCACCACCTGTCCAACCTGTGTTCACAAGGTAAACGTTTACTTGGTGAGAATCTATCTTTTCACCTAATAGTTTTGCATAAACAGTCGGGTGTAAAGGTAAGAAAGCTTCACCAAAACAAGCACTAAATGTTGCAACAGGCTCTGTAATACCTCTTTCAGTACCTGCAACCTTTGCAGTATATCCACTAAGGAAATAGTACATTGCTTGCTCTTTAGTAAGTTTAGATACAGGAGGTAATACACCAAAAGCATCTGCACTTAAGAAGATAATATTTTTAGGGTGTCCTGCCATCATATCCTCTTTAAAGTTCTCGATATGATTGATAGGGTAAGAAACTCTAGTATTTTCTGTTTTAGAACCGTCTGTATAATCAACCTCACCTTGATCGTTAGCTACTACGTTCTCTAAGATAGCTCCAGGTTTGATCGCACCAAATATCTCAGGTTCACTCTCAGCATCTAGGTTGATAACCTTAGCGTAACAACCACCTTCGAAGTTGAATACACCGTTATCATCCCAACCATGCTCATCATCACCGATCAATGCTCTATGTGGATCTGTTGAAAGTGTTGTTTTTCCTGTTCCGCTTAGTCCGAAGAAAAGTGCTGTATCTCCATCTTTCCCAACATTTGCTGAACAGTGCATAGCCATTTTACCCTCTAAAGGAAGCCAGTAGTTCATCATTGAGAAAACACCTTTTTTCATCTCACCTGCATACCAGCTTCCACCGATAACAGCTTCATTGCCTTCTACATCAAACCCTACAAAAACCTCTGAGTGAAGTTTTTGCTCTTTCCAATCAGGATTTGTTGTTTTACAAGCATTATAAACCATAAAATCAGGTTTAAAATCTTCTAGATCTTCAACTGCAGGTGTAATAAACATATTTTGTATAAAATGTGCCTGCCAAGCAACTTCTGTAATAAATCTAATAGATTTTCTACTATCTTTACTTGCACCACAGTATACATCTGTAACATAAAGGTCTTTACCGCTTAACTGCTTTTTACCTTTTGCTATAAGATCCTCATATACCTCTTTTGTGATAGGTTGATTTACATCACCCCAAGAGATATACTTATTTGAAGGGTCTTGGTTTACGAAATATTTATCTTTAGGACTTCTTCCCGTAAATATACCGGTGTCAACCATTAAAGCACCAGTTGAGCTAATCTTTGCATCTTCAAACTCAACAGCTCTATCTCTTAGAAAATCTATACTAGAGTTTCTAAATATTTCACCAACGTTTTCTAAACCAAGAGAGTTCTTTATATCAGACATTTTTTTATTTTCCTAATTTCTTATTTGAATATAGATAATAATACACCGGCGGCAACTGCTGAACCAATTACTCCGGCAACATTTGGACCCATCGCATGCATCAATAATACATTCGATTTATTCTCATCCATTCCAACTTTATTTACAACCCTAGCTGCCATTGGTACCGCAGAAACTCCTGCCGCACCGATCAGAGGATTGATCTTTTCTTTACTTAACTTATTCATAAGTTTTGCCATAATAACACCTGCTGCCGTTCCTGCAGAGAATGCTACAAGTCCTATCACCATTATACCTAAAGTTTCTAATACTAGAAATTTATCGGCTGCTAGTTTAGAACCAACACCAAGCCCAAGGAAGATCGTAACAATATTGATCAATGCATTTTGCATAGTATCGCTAAGTCTTGCTACAACACCTGATTCTTTCGCAAAGTTACCAAATGCAAACGCACCGATAAGCGGAGTTGACTCAGGAAGTATAAGGATCGAAAGCATAAGGATCAAAATTGGTAAGAAAAGTTTTTCTAACCTATGCACTTTTCTAAGTGCAGGCATTTTGATATTTCTTTCCTCTTTTGTTGTTAATGCTTTCATAATAGGAGGTTGGATAACTGGTACAAGAGCCATATAAGAGTATGCGGCAACCGCAATTGCTCCAAGCATCTCAGGTGCTAGTCTATTTGCAATAAAGATAGATGTCGGACCATCAGCCCCACCAATAATACTAATTGCACTTGCACTTTGAAGATCGAATCCCATCATAACAGCACCAACTAGTGATCCAAAGATACCAAACTGTGCAGCTCCACCTAGGATAGCTGTTTTAGGGTTAGCTAGAAGCGGAGTAAAGTCCGTCATAGCTCCAACCCCCATAAAGATCAGAAGCGGGAAGAACTCATTTGCTATACCCATATTGTAAATAACACCAAGCATACCATGCTCACCGCCTATCATTGCAAGTGGAATATTTGCTAATAGCCCACCAAAAGCGATAGGTAAAAGAAGAAGAGGCTCAAACCCTTTTGCAATAGCAAGATAAAATAGCGTAAACACTATTGCAAACATTATTATTCTTCCCCAAGTCTGCTCAAACGTACTCATAGGTCTTTGATCTTCCGCATGAGGCTCTGCCGTCATTACATCATCACTTGGGTTTATTAGTGCGTTTATACCCGTAGTCTCCCAAAAACTAGTAACTAGTTGTCCTATAGTTTTTGGCTGATACACGTGTTCCGCAGGGGCAGCTGCTTCTGCATTGTCAGCGTGTGCCGAACTTGCATTTGCACTACCTAAAAAGATAAAAAAGCTAAATAATGCTATTAATAATCTTAATTTCATATATTTTTTCCTTTATAAACTATGATTACATAGTTGCTAAAACTTGACCTTCTGTAACAGCATCATTCGGTTGAACATTGATCGAAGCGATCTTACCGTCTGCAGGAGCTTCAATATCGATCTCCATCTTCATAGCTTCAAGGATCATAATAACTTCACCGGCTTTAACTTCTTCACCAACATTTTTAATTATTTTCCATACATTTCCTGAAACAGTTGCGTTTACTTCAGTTCCTCCACTTGCAGCAGGTGCAGCAGCTGGTGCAGCCGCTTCAGTTGCAGCAGGTGCCGCAGCTGCAGGTGTAACTTGAATATCAGCATTACCTTCAGCAATAGATACATTGAATTTTTGTCCATCTACTACAACAGTGTAGTTTCCAGTTGAATTAGCCATTTTTTTATCATCTCCTTTTGTTGTTTCACAAGTCATATTTTCACATTCATTAGTTTTTCTAACGTTTAACGGTCCATCACCTTTTAGATAAGTGATACCTTTTTCATCGCAAGCCGCAGCAATAAATATATTCTCATCGCTTGTTTCAATACCTTCTATCTCAAGTCTCTCTTTCCAAGCTGCGATAGATTTTCTTGGATCCTCATCTGCAATATCTAAAGGATTTGCTTTAGTAGGCTCTAGTTTTAGTTTTTCAGCTGCAAGTGCAACAACTTCTGCATCTGGTTCAACAGGAGTTTTACCGAAATATCCAAGTACCATTTTTCCGTAACCTGGAGCTATTTGCTTCCATGGTCCAAACATTACATTTGCGTATGCTTGCTGCCAGTAAAATTGAGAAACAGGTGTAACTGAAGTACCGTAACCACCTTTTTCAACAACCTCTCTCATAGCTTTGATAACTTCTGGGAACTTATCTAAAGTGTTGTTATCTCTCATCATTTGAGTATTTGCTGTTAAAGCTCCACCAGGCATTGGTGAGAATGGGATAAGAGGGCTTACTTGTGTAGCCTCAGGCGGCATAAAGTAGTCTTTTAGACAATCTCTTAATACCTCTTCGTATGTTAATATCTTCTCAACATCTAATCCACCAAGATCATAGTTCTTACCTTTAACTGCATGAAGCATAGTAAGGATATCAGGTTGGCTTGTTCCACCACTTACAGGAGCAGCAGCCATATCGATACCATCTACACCAGCTTCTAATGCTGCTAAATAACAAGCAACAGAAACACCTGCAGTTTCATGAGTATGTAGTCTTACGTGAGTTCCTTCAGGAAGAAGTTTCTTAGCCATTTTAATAGTATCAAACACTTTTTGAGGAGAACTTGTACCACTTGCATCTTTAAAACAGATTGAGTCATAGTGAAGACCTGAGTCAAGAATCTCTCTTAATGTATTTTCATAAAAAGCAACATCGTGTGCACCTACACACCCAGGAGGTAGATCCATCATAGTTACAACAGCTTCATGTTTAAGACCGTGTCTATTTATACATTCACCTGAATAGATAAGATTGTTTACATCGTTAAGTGCATCGAAGTTTCTAATTGTAGTAGTACCATGTTTTTTGAACATTTTAGCATGAAGATCGATAAGCTCTCTACTTCCTGTATCAAGCATAACAGTGTTGATACCACGTGCTAGAGTTTGAAGGTTTGCTTCTGGTCCAACGATAGATCTGAACTTATCCATCATATCAAAAGCGTTTTCCCTTAAATAAAAAAAGAGCGACTGAAATCTCGCTCCTCCACCAAATTCAAAATGAGTTATACCAGCTTCTTTTGCAGCCTCTACGGCCGGGAAAAAATCTTCCATTAAGACACGACCACCAAAGACAGATTGAAATCCATCCCTAAAAGTTGTATCCATAATATCAATATATTTTTTTGACATATATTAACCTTTTAAATTGTTGTGATGTTGTATAGCAGCGACGATGGCAGCTATCTTTTTAGAATCGTTTGCGTTGTTTGCTTTAGGAGTTGCAGCAGCTTTAGCAGGTGCTTCCTCTTCAGGAAGAAACTTTGCAATTAAAGCAGCTTGCAGTTTTAAAGCATATATCATGATAATAAGAAATAAAAACACTATTCCCATACCAAGAACCATAAATTTTAAGGCCTCAACCGTTAAATTTACTTCCATTATATACTCCAGTTTTTTATAGAACTATCTTCTATATAAAGATAACTAATTTTATTAAATTTTTGCTTTATTGTAATTGATTTGTTTCCATTTTTAGTAAGAAATTGCGAAATTGTGTAAAATATTTTTCTTTTTGTATATAATTTTTGTAAGTTTATTTTACATTAAGATTTCGCGGTTGCCTTTTTGGTTAGGCGCAGATAAAACTCCCGTAAGTTCAAGCTGTTCAACAATTGTTGCAGCTCTATTATAACCGATACGAAGTTTTCTTTGAATATAACTGATCGAGCTTTTTTGATCTTGCAGTACAACCTGTTTTGCTTCTTCATAAAGTTCATCAAGCTCTCCAACTTCACCGCTGGCATCTGATGATAAACTACTACCGTTTAACTGCTCTTGTAAAAATGATGTATCATATTCTACATCCCTTTGAGCTTTTAGAAACTCTGCTAATTCATTGATCTCATCTTCTGTACTCCAAGGAGCATGAATACGAACTAAGCCGCTCATCCCTGGAGGTGTAAAAAGCATATCTCCACGACCAAGTAAAGATTCAGCTCCCATAGAATCTAAGATGATTTTACTATCAACTTTTTGACCCACTTTATATGAGATTCTACTTGGTAGATTTGCTTTAATCAGTCCAGTTACAACATCCACACTAGGTCTTTGAGTTGCTACGATTAGGTGAATACCAGAAGCTCTTGCCATTTGAGCAAGCCTTGCTATTGAAAGCTCTACATCTTTTCCGCTTGTCATCATAAGATCAGCTAACTCGTCGATAATAACTACAATATATGGGAAAAGTTCAAACCCCTCTTTTTTGGCTTTTTCATTATAGTTTTCTATATTTTTTGTTTTTGTTTTACTCATAAGAGTATAACGTCTCTCCATCTCACCAACCATATTAGCCAAAGCATTGATAGCTTCTGTAGGTCTTGTGATAACAGGAGTTAAAAGGTGCGGAATATCGTTATAAATTGAAAACTCCAACATCTTTGGATCGATCATTATCAGCTTTAATTGATCTGGTGAGTTCTTACAAAGAAGCGAAAGTATCATAGAGTTTATACCCACACTCTTACCGCTTCCTGTAGTTCCTGCAATAAGAAGGTGAGGCAGTTTTTTAAGGTCTGTGATAAAAGGTTTACCTACAATATCTTTACCAAGAACCATCGTTAGAGGTGAGCTTGCTTTTTTAAATATATCACTATCAAGTATCTCTTTGATATAGATCGTTTGAAGCTCTTCATTAGGTACTTCTATACCAACCACATCTTTACCAGGGATCGGTGCTTGTATCCTAATTGTTTGAGCTTTTAGTGCCATAGCAAGGTCATCTTGAAGATTTAATATCTTTGAAACCTTTACATTAGGGGCTGGTTTAAACTCAAAAGTTGTAACTACAGGACCAGTATAAGTTCTAACAACATCACCCTCAATTTTAAACATAGATAGTTTTTCAAGTAGATCCTCTATCTTTTGATCTATAATATTTTCGTTTACTTTTGACTTTTTCTCTTTAGGTGGATCTTGGAAAATATTTAAAGGTGGCAGTTTAAAATCTTTTGGTTTTTCAACAACACCCTGCTCTATCTCTTCAAGAAGTTTTTTATTCTCTTCAAGCTCATCAACAATTGTAGAGTGTGGATGTTTATCCTCTTCAATTTTTATCTCTTCTAAAACAGTCTCTTCATTATTTTGAGCTGTATTAATATCTTCTTCGATCTTTATCTCTTGAAGCTTTTGCTCTTTTTCAATCTCTTTTTTCTCTTCCTCTAAAGATATCTCTGCAGTATCTCCCACTTCTCTAACCACAGCCTTTTGGTTCTCAAAATCAGATTCATCCCTTTTAGGTCTTACTACATTCTTTCTAAGCTTAGGTGGTTTTTTCTCTATCTTTGGAAGTGTAATATTTGGTTTAGTTCTTAGTTTTTCAATTATAAAATATATCGCGTTTATTAAAGTGTGTCTAACATTCTCAAAAAGTATAACACTTGATAAGATAAGACCAGCAACAGCTATAAGCCAAGTTCCTGCAAGCCCTACAAAAGGCTTTAAAAATACCACTATAAAATCACCTATAAAACCTGAAAGTTTATCGCTGATAATAAGTGATTGTATCATCAATAAGGCTACAAATAAAAATATTGATGTGATGGTATCTTTTAATATCTCAATATAATCATATTTATAAAAATTTAGTCTATATAAAGGGTAAAGTAAAACTAAAAGATAGATATATGAGATATACCCTAGATACTCTTTTGAATATATTGCTGCGATCGATCCGATCTTACCTACCATAGTAGGCTCAACTACAAAAGTTGCATAAGTAAAATATGTAAATATTAAAGCTATTACTAGCGATATGATTTTAGCAGCTATGGTACACCTCTATTTTAAAAGTCTTGAAATTTTACCTTGAAGTTTAAGCCAAGTTCTATGCTCAAATAAAGGGAAGCCTGCCCATTGTTTATTAGGCTCTTTTATAGTTTTAGTTACACCGCTTCTAGCACTAATTGTTGTAAAAGGTGCGATCTCTAAGTGACCTGCTATACCGCTTTGGGCACCTATTATCACATACTCGTTTATTATAGATGAACCTGCAAAACCAACTTGACCAGTTACAATTGAGCCGCGCCCTATTTTACAGTTGTGTGCAATATGAACTAAGTTATCAAGTCTTACACCGTCTTCAATAATAGTTGATTTAAATGCGGCTCTATCGATAGAGGTGTTTGAGCCTATCTCAACATCATTTCCAATAACAACATTACCGTTTTGATAGATCTTAATATATTTGCCCTCTTTAGTGTGTGCAAAACCAAAACCGTCACTTCCAATAACTGTTCCTGCGTGTATCATTACATCATCACCCAAAACACAATCTCTATAGATAGTAACATTTGGATAGATTACGCAGTTATCACCGATCTTTACGTTATCACCTATAAAAGCACCTGCCATTATAGTTGCATTTTTACCGATAATAGTGTTTTTTCCGATTGATACGTTTTGCATAATAGTGGCATTTTCGCCTATAATAGGTTCTTCACCGTCAACTTCTACAACTTTAGGTGCAAAAAAAGCACTGGCCTTTGCCAAAGAAAGATAAGGCTGGGCACTTACTAAAGCTATAGTCCCCTCAGGCACTAGATCTTTTAGGTCTTGCGTTACAAAAACAGCTGCTGCTTTTGTAACAGATAAATCATCTTGATATTTTTTATTCTCTAAAAAACTGATCTCGTTTTGGTTCGCATCTTTTAGGGTATTTAACCCTTTGATCTGTATATCTTTATCACACTCAATCTCTAATTTCTTAGTAATATCAAGAAGACTTATCATCTATATCCTTTATCTTGCAATTGCAACAACACCGCTTCTAACGATCTCTAGCGGGTTGAATCTTTGTATCACTTTTATAAAGTTTGCTATCCTTTTTGGATCATCCGTTGCAGATATTACGATAGCATCATCAGTTACGTTTTGTATCGCACCGTTGTAAGCACGAGCCAATACATCCACATCACTTAGGTTTTGATCGATAGGTATCTTTATAAGTACCGTATCTTTTTCTATAGCGTTCTTATGCTCGATAACCTTTAAAACAGGTACAAGCTTATTTAACTGTTTTACGATCTGATCGATTGTTCTAGCACTACCAATTGTAACTATAGTAAATCTTGAATACTCAGTATCTGGAACAGGAGCTACAGTTAAAGAGTCGATATTATATCCACGAGCCGAGAAAAGGTTTGAGATACGAGATAAAACTGAATCTTCGTTTTTAACGATTACAGAGATAACTTCTCTTTTTTCTACAGTGTCATAAAAATGGTTAAAGTTATTCATTATTTATCTCCTTCTAAAAGGTGCATCTCATTTAATGCATGCCCGTTTGGTACCATAGGTAAAACGTGTTCCATTCTATCAACCATAACTTCGATAAATGCAGTTTTATTTGATGCTACGGCATCTTTTAAAGCAGTATCAAACTCTTCTTTTGTAGTAACCTTATATCCTACACCGCCCATTGACTCACAAAGCTGTTGGAAGTTTGGTTGTATCTCAAGATTTGTCTCAGATAATCTATTCTCATAGAAAAGTGTCTGCCACTGTCTAACCATACCTAGATAGTTGTTATTTAAAATAATATTTACAACAGGTATCTCATACTGCGTAGTAGTCATGATCTCTTGAACATTCATCATAATAGAGCCGTCACCTGTAAAGTTTATACTAACCTTATCAGGAGCTCCTCTTTTAACACCCATCGCAGCAGGAAGACCGTAACCCATAGTTCCTAATCCACCACTTGTTACCCATTGACGAGGGAATGAGAATGGATAGAACTGAGCTGCCCACATCTGGTGCTGCCCAACATCTGTTGTGATAATTGCATCAGCTCCTAGTATCTCACCTGTTCTTTGAACTACCCATTGAGGTTTTATAACTTTATCATCCTCTTCGATATATCTTAAAGGCTCTTTTTCTCTATTTTCTCTGATCTTAGAAACCCAAGATGAATAGTCATTGAACTTTGTCTCTTTTGCACTATCAAGTAAAGAGTTCATAACTATCTTTAGATCACCAACTATAGGAAAGTGTGGTGTAACTATCTTACCGATACTTGCAGGGTCGATATCAACATGGATGATCTTTGCATTTTTACCAAACTCATCTAAACGACCTGTAACCCTATCGTCAAACCTTGCACCTAAAGAGATGATACAATCAGTATCATGCATAGCCATATTTGCCGCATACTCACCGTGCATACCAAGCATTCCAAAGAATAGCTCATTATCATCACCCATAACACCTCTAGCCATAAGTGTTTCAACAGCAGGTATTCCAGTGACTTTTGCAAACTCTCTTATCTCATCGCTACAGTTTGAAAGAGTAGCTCCACCACCTACATAAAGTAAAGGTTTTTCAGAAGAACAAATAGCTTCAATAGCTTTTTTAACTTGTCTATTATTACCCTTAGTTGTAGGCTTATATGTTGGAAGATCGATATCTTTATCATAATCAAAGTCACCAAGCTCAGCCGTCACATCTTTTGGTATATCAACGTGTACAGGTCCAGGTCTTCCCGAACTTGCTACATAAAAAGCCTCTTTTAAAACTTTTGGAAGATCCTCTATCTTATCAACAAGATAGTTATGCTTTGTACAAGGTCTACTAATACCTACTGCATCGATCTCTTGGAAACCGTCCGTACCGATTATAGCCGTAGGAACCTGACCGCTTATCACAACCATAGGGATAGAGTCCATATATGCCGTAGCTAATCCTGTGACTGCATTTGTAAAACCAGGTCCTGATGTAACTATTGCAACACCGACTTTTCCTGTTGCTCTTGCATAACCATCAGCAGCGTGAACTGCACCTTGTTCATGTTTTGTCAAAATATGTTGAAAATGATTTTGCTTATATATTTCATCATAGACATTCATTATAGCACCACCGGGGTAACCGAATACTACCTCTACCCCTTCCTTACGTAGTGATTCTATAACCATTTTTGATCCAGTCATTTTCATAGATTACTCCGCTTAAATTAAATAGGTCTGATGGTATCTAAAATATCATTAATCCTTTATTATATAGGAACTCCTAGTTTATTTGTTTTATAATAATTTTATTTTAAAAGTACTATAATATTTGAAAATTGGATATAGAGGAGGTTATTATGGAAACTAATGCTGTAAATACGAATAATATACCAAACCTTAACTCTGTTTCACAAAACTCGGCAAGCAATGTAGGTGCGCCTTTAAAAAACAATGCAAATACAGCTCCAAGTCCTACAAACAATATACTTCAAAGCAGTATCACTCTAAGTAAAGGTGAGCTTGCACAAAACCTAAAAAAAGTAAATGACGGTATTATGATAACCTCTATGGCTGATAAAGGTTTACAAAAACAAAGCGAGATCCTAAGAGATATAAAAAGTGAACTTCAAGATAAACTTCAAGACTATAAGATCGATATAGATAAAAACCAACTAAAAGATGATGTTCTAAAAAAAATGGATCAATTTATCGATATTGCAAACAACCTTAAATATAACGGTGATTCTTTACTTGATTCCAGTGCAAATCCTACTATAGATATAAATACAATGAGTCAAACAATTGAGCTTGCAGTACCTTCAACAAAAGAGATAGGTGCAGAGCTTACAAGTATCATTAGTAGAGCAGATTTTGTTAATCAAAACCTTAACTCAATCATTGCTAAAATAGATGATAGTTTGCAAAGGATGAATGACTCACGTGAAGAGTTCACACAAACACAAAAACAGCTTATAGAAACGGCAAAAAGCACTATTGCAGATCAATCTCGTGATGCTATGGAGAAATCGCAAGTTCAAAATAGAAACTACGGTGTAGAGGTTTCAGAGTTTTCAAAAGCAAACGTAAATGCAGTAGCAGGTCACTTAGTTGCAGCACAAGCTAATATACCGCAATCTCACGGTATGAGATTACTTTACTAATTTATCTAGTCAATATCCCTAACTAATCTAAAACCGTCACTAGCACTAGTATAATCTTTATACTCTGCTTCCCTTTTTGATGATCTAAGATACCAAGCTTTACTTGCCCAGCATCCACCCTTTAACACTTTAAAGTTTTTATCCAGTATAAGTTTTGAGCCGTGATCTAGAGTATAATCGCTATCTACCCACTCCCAAACATTGCCGTGCATATCATATATGCCGTTATGATTAGGCTCTTTTTGTCCAACTATCTGCGGACCGAAATATCTGCTTGAGATTCCAAGTAAAAAAGAGTTTTTATCATACCAAGCATATTGTTTAAGCTTTTTAATATTATCGCCGAAGTGGTATTTGCCTCTTGTTTCACCTTTTAGAGCATACTCCCACTCCATCTCTGTTGGAAGTCTATATCTTTTACCGCTTTTTTGTGAAAGCCATCTTGCATAATCTTTTGCATCCTCGTAAGATACGTAAATAACTGGCCTATTTCCTCTACCCCAACCGTTATCTTTAGGTTTTAAGATACCCCTATCTTCACAATATTTATCATACTCATCAAAAGTAACTTCATATTTTGCTATATAAAAATCTTTTTTTATCTCTATATTTTGTTCAGGCCTCTCATCAAGCTCACCTTTATCATAACCAAAATAGAAACTTCCAGCTTTTATTAAAACCATTTGAGGTTCTATAAAATCTTGATTTAATTTAGTAGTTTGTAGATTTAAAAGGGAAACATTATCTGCTATAAGATAAAAAGGTAGTAGAAGTAAAAGAAAAGTTTTCACTAGAAAAACTCTTCGATCAACTTTCGCATAGCCGAGGGGTCTGCTATACTATTTATATTTTCTCTAAACTCGCTGGCACTATCATACCCTTTAGAGTAGGTATGAAGATGTTTTCTAAACATCACAGCACCGTATTGTTCATAAAACTCTATCATCTTATCAAAATGCTCTAAGATTATCTCTTTTTTGATCTCTTTGCTGATATCTTCGCTTTGGTTTTTTATCTGATAGAATATCCAAGGCTTTCCTATGGCACCGCGCCCTATCATTGCACCATCCGCACCAGTATGCTCTAAAACTTTTTGATATATCTTATAATCTTTAATATCACCATTTGCGATCACTGGAATAGATACTGCCTCTTTTATAGCTTTTATAGCATCATAATCCACAGGTGCTTTATAAGCTCCAGCTTTGGTTCTACCATGAACTGTTATAAAATCTGCTCCAGCTCTCTCACAAGCTTTTGCAATATCAACGGGTATCTTCTCGTTTATGCCGATCCTTATCTTTGCACTGGTATAGCTTTTATTTGATGTTTTTTTGATTGTTTCAACAAAATATGACAGCTTATCTAGATCACCTAAGAGTGATGAGCCTGCACCGTTATTAAATATCTTTGGTGCGGGACATCCGCAGTTTAGATCGATACCGTCAATACCATCCATTGTGTTTAGTATCTCAACTGCCTTTTTTAATGGATCGTTATCGTTTGCGGCAAGTTGTATAAAATAAGGGTCTTCATTTGAAGATTTGGTTGCCATTTTTAAAGTTTTTTCGGAGTTGAAAGCAAGTGCATTGGAGCTAAGCATTTCGCTTACAGTTAAGTCTGCACCAAATTTTTTTACAACCGATCTAAAAGGCAGATCGGTATAACCCGCAAGGGGTGCGAGTACTAATAAGGGTTTAGAAAAATCTAACTTATTACTACTCATTATCTTTTTATTTAATATAAGATGTGTGATCTAGGTTGTAGTGTTTCCCTGCATCTTTAAGATCTAGAAGTGCTTTATATGGTTTATAGTCATTTGGACCGCTTCCGTTTATAACACTTCTTGCCTCATCGATCATCTCATACTCAAATAGTACATAAAGGTAAGCTTCCGTAGCCTCTTCAGAATCAACAGAAAGATCCTCTAAAAGCTTAATGATCTGATCAGGAAGCATTCTATTTTTATATTGGTTGATCATATGGATATAATCTTTTGTTTTAAAACCTACAGGTTTTACAAGCTCAATTATCTCTGTGTTTGTAAAGTTTGCTTCTTCGTTAGTTGCTGCATCTTTATCTAAAAGTGCTAAAACCATATCTTTATCTAGTTTGATATTTGATATATATCTTTTTGAAGTAGCTAGATCTTTAGTATCTAAAACCTTTAAAAAAGCTTTTTTTACTATCTCTTCACCATAATCAGCAGGATTTTTTATAAGCTCTAAAGCAAAGTTATCGTCTATTGCGATCTTATTGATAAGGTTTTTTTGCATAAGCTCATTATCGTTTGGAAGCTTTAGCTCTTTTGAAGAGATATATGTTCCGCTGTTTATCTTTAGAACCTTATCTGCTACATCCATAAGCTCTTTAACGTTTGAATGAAAATTTGAATCTTTAATAGTTAGATTTAATTGAGATAAAACTAAACTGATCTCTTTATATGGATCTGTTTTAAAATGCTTTTTTGACTCTTTTTTTAACATTATATCGCTAACAAGCTCAACTAAGGTTTGCTCATCTTTATTTAAAGATCTAATATAGAAATATTTTTTCACACCGTAAAATAAAATATGTAAGAAACTAAGAATAAAAAACACTAGAACAGGAAGAGTTACCCAAAGTGCTACTGGAAGTACAATACCTGTACCGAATATCTCTACTCTATAGTCACCTGAGTTTAAACTAAATGTATAACCTGCAAGTATGATTAAAAATAACAATGTACCGAAAATATATTTTTTAAGACCCATATTAAATCCTTTATTATAATAAAAAGATTATATCAAAAAAAAGCTACAAGCTTGATTATGATTTTTCTGATTCGTATATTTCTCTACACTCTGTACAAAATTTTGCAAAAGGCTTAGCTTTAAGTCTTCCGATAGGTATAGTAACATCACACATTTGACAAGTTCCGTAAGTACCGTTTTCGATCCCTTTTAAGGCATCTTCGATCTCTTTTAACTCAGCGCTTTGTTGGTTTGCTATTAAACCCTCCGTAAAACTATCACTACTTACCTCTGCGTAGTCATAATCATCTTTACACTCTTGAGATTTTAACGAATTAATATTCTCTCTACTATCATGAATATTGTTTAAGATCAGCTCTCTTCTTGTTTCAAGCATCTCTTTTAATTCATTTATTTGTTTTGTTGTTGCCAAAATAAAACCCTTAAAAAAAATTGCGGGATTATAGCTTAAGTTTTCTTAAACTATTTATGATATGGATGGTTATTTTTAATACAAAGTGCTCTAAAAATTTGCTCAGCAAGTACTAAAACAGCGATTTTGTGAGCATATGTCAGATTACTTAAACTTATGACATTGTCGCATTTTTGTAAAAAACTATCTTCAAAACCGTATGCACCGCCTATAAAGAAGTTCACATTTGCATTATTTTCTACAAGTTTTGCAAATTTGAAAGTATCAACTTGTTTACCTAAAACGTCAAGTGCAATATTATATGAGTTTGCTAAATATTTTTCATAAGCTTGCGTATATGATGTTTTTGATTCTTTTTCACCTATGGTTTGAGCTTTTGATATATCTTTATTAAATATATAATGAAGTTTCACTTTTGCAAATTTTGAAGAGTTTTTTATCAGCTGATTTATTATCTTATCGTACTCATCATTTGATGATTTTGCTATCATATAGATGTTAATATTCATAAAGGTTTGATCCAACTACATTATATGTAATATTAGGTATATCATCACTCACTTTAACACCGCCAATAGCACCCACAGGATGTTTTGAGTGTTTTGCTATATCACTTATAGCTTTTCCTAAGATATTGCTAACATCTTTGGTTAAAGTGTTTTTATAAGCACCAAGGCCGATATAATCTAAGGATAATCTATTTGCTATCTCTATCTCTTCTATGTTATGCGTTGATATACCAAATATCTTATTTGGATAGTTTTTTCTTAGGTGCTCAAAGAGTTTAAAGATATCATCTATACCTAAACTTTTTTGAAGCTCTATTATATCCTCTTGCCCTAAATGAAGACCGTCAGCATACTCTAAAAGCTCTAGTTTATCATTTATAATAATAGGTATATCGCTGTTTTGTTTTAAGAAATCTAGATTTTGTTTTTGTATATCTTTTGGATTTATCTTATCACGGTATTGGATAAAAGCAGTATCGAATTTTTTGCAGATATTTAGAAAATCTTGCAAAGATCTATCAAACTTTTGTAAAGTTTGATAGTCGCAAAGTGCGTATATCTTTTGTGAGGTGCTTATGCCACATCCTCTTTTTTGAAGAATTTAAATAGATCGAAAAGTGTTTGTTTCATATCTTTTCTCTCAACAACCATATCGATACTTCCGTGTTCTAAAAGAAACTCTGCTCTTTGGAAACCTTCAGGAAGATCGGCACCAATCGTCTGCTTAATAACTCTAGCTCCAGCAAAACCTATAAGAGCTCCAGGCTCTGCCATAATAATATCGCCAAGGAATGCAAATGAAGCAGAAACTCCTCCAAATGTAGGGTCTGTTAAAATAGAGATATAAGGAAGTCCTGCATTATCTACTTTTTTAAGCGCTGCACTTGTTTTTGCCATCTGCATTAAAGAGTAAGTACTCTCTTGCATTCTAGCTCCACCTGAAGCATTTACAATAATGATACCTTGAGATTTTTCAATAGCTCTATCACAAGCTCTAACGATCTTTTCACCCTCAACAGAACCTAAACTTCCACCCATATATGAAAAATCAAATACCACAAGCTGAACAGGTAGTTCATTTATAGTACACTCACCGCTAATAACTGATGATGTTTTCCCTGTTTTATTGTGTGCTTCTTCAAGTCTTTTGATATACGATTTTTTATCAACAAATTGAAGTGGATCTGTTGGGATCAGATCACTATCATACTCAACAAAAGAGTCTTTATCTGCGATCATCTCTATTCTTCTTTTAGCACCTATTCTCATATGAAAATTACACTTTGGACATACGTGATCTTGGTTTTCAACCTCTTTAAAGAACATTAGAGATTCACACTCTGGACATTTGATCCAGTGACTTGGAGCTTCAGGTTTTTTAAGCTGCTCCGATTCATTTTTTTTATCAAGTTTTAGTTTATTGAAAAGTTCTTTTAAATCCATATTATATCCTTTAAAAATATTCAATTTTTAAAGGGACCATATATTATAACTTCTTTTAACGGTGAGAATAAATCTCACCTAAAGAAGAAAATTCTAAAGAGAACAACGAGTTGTTCTAAAGAATCTTGCATCTATATAGTTCCTTTTAAAAACCCTAAAGAAAAACTAACTATTCTCTTAAGGTCTTTATTTAGTGCAATTATACCTAATAGGTGCTAAAAAACTAAGCTTTTAGTTTATCAAACAGCTCTAAACTGTCTAATTGTTCCCATGGGTAATCACTTTGACCAACTTGTCCACGGCTTGCTACATCAGCATATAGGAATGTATCTTCACTTGGCTTATCAAGATCAAATTTTTTAGTGATCCAGTTTGGCGTAAGCGGGAAGTTATCCATTATAAATTGTGAAAGTTCATCATCGTTTTTAGATGTAAATGTACCGTATGTATCAACTGCGATCGATGTAGGTTTAGCAACACCAATAGCATAAGATATCTGTACAACACATTTTTTAGCTAGACCTGCTGCAACGATATGTTTTGCAATATATCTTCCTGCATAAAGTCCACTTCTATCAACTTTTGTATAATCTTTACTAGATTGTGCACCACCACCTATAGGAGCGTATCCACCGAAACTATCAACGATAAGTTTTCTTCCAGTTAATCCACTATCGTGTAGTGATGAGTGAGAAACATATTTACCTGTTGGGTTGATATGGATGATACAATCTTTTGGATCAAATAGGTTCTTTGGAAGACCCGTATCTATAATAAGTTCCATAATAAGCTCACGAACCTGCTCTATGTTCATTGTATTTACGCAAGGAGCACTTACAACGATAGTGTGTATCTTTTGAGGTTTACAACTCTCAAAATTCTCTTTACAACCGTAATCTATCGTAACTTGAGTTTTAATATCAACACCAAGTTTACTTGGATGCTCTAATGCATAGTGATACACTTTTTCCATTAACATTCTTGCAAACGTAATAGCACTTGGCATATAATTATTTGTTTCACAATCAGCGTAACCAAACATAATCCCTTGGTCACCTGCACCTGTTTCACCGTCTTCTTGATCAACACCTTGGTTGATATCAGGTGATTGTCTATTTAATAAAACTTGTACTTCCACATCATCAGGGTGTAAACACTCCTCTTTAGTAAAGTGTGGGTTCCCGTCATAACCGATCTTTTTAAGTGCATCTATTGCTATTTGCTTATACTCTTCGGTACTAACTTTTGTATTACTAGTAACCTCACCACCTATAACTACGTGTTTACCTGCAACGAATACTTCACTTGCTACCCTGCTCGCTGGATCACCGATAATAAGTTTATCAACAATGCTGTCTGCTATGATATCTGCACATTTATCTGGGTGCCCCGGGCTTACTACTTCTGAAGTGAATAAGTATTGACTATTGTTTTCCATTTTTGTTTTCCATCCTTTCTAGGAAACTTTTTCGCTAAAGCAAAAACCGTTTTCACTAGTTTTGTTTTCCACAGAACTATAATAGTTCTGAATTGTTTTCCTTAGATTTCGTTTTCCATTTTTGTTTTCCAAATCTTTTATGAAATGAAAGTTTAAAATAAAAATTTAAAGAAAAGTTGCAGATTATACCAAAGCTTTTCTTTGATACAAATAAGTTGATTTATTTACTTAAAAATTACAATTTTGTAAATAATTTTCTATTCTACAGTTACACTCTTAGCAAGGTTTCTAGGCATATCAACATCATTTCCTAGTCTTATGCTGATCTCCATAGATAAAAGCTGCAATACAACCAACATCTCAAAGAACTCAAGCATATAATGATCACCTTTTTTTGTTTTGATATAATCATCTGCAAGCTCAAACTCTAAAGGTGATATAGCACATATTGTACTATCTCTTGCACTAAGCTCCTCAACGTTTGATTTTATCTTATCATATAGTAAGTTCTCAGGCATTAAAGCTATGGTAAAAAGTTCAGGATCGGCTAAAGCTATAGGACCATGTTTCATCTCACCTGCAGGGTAACCCTCTGCATGTAAATAACTGATCTCTTTTAATTTTAAAGCACCCTCTAAAGCAAGTGGATAGAATACATCACGCCCAATAAAGAAAAAACCGTGACCGTGAAGATACCTTTTAGATAATCTTCTACACTTCTCATGTATAGAATCTAACACTTTTAGTGAGCTTGGAGTCTCTCTTAGAGTATGAAGCTCTTTTTGTAAAGTATTTTTAGTAATTGTATCTTTATGTTTTGCAAAATATAAAGACATCATCCAAAGTACTACAGTTTGAGTTGAGAAAGCTTTGGTTGAAGCTACACCTTTTTCAATACCTGCGCGCGTTAAAATAGTAGCATCTGCTAGTCTTGTCATAGAACTGTTATCCACATTACAAACCGCTATAGATTTTAGTCCTGCATTTTTTGCCATCTTTAAAGCTTCAAGTGTATCTGCAGTTTCACCGCTTTGAGATATTACGATAAAAAGTGTATCATCTTTTAGCAGTGGCTCTTTATACCTAAACTCACTTGCAATCTCAACAGAGCATCTTATCTTAGAAAATCTTTCAAAAAGATAGCTTCCCGTAAGCCCCGCATGATAGCTGGTACCACAAGCACATATCTTTATCTCATTGATCCCGTCTATTATGCTTGCATCAACCTCATCAAAAACTATACCGTTATCCAAAATTCTTCCAAGCATTGCATCTGTTACAACATCACTTTGCTCATATATCTCTTTTTCCATAAAGAATCTAAAACCATCTTTTTGTGCAAATTGTTTTGAGTTTGGAAGTTTTGACCAAGAAACACCTTGACTAAAAGAAAGCTCACTTGTAGTTGCTACGCCCCATACGCCGTCTTCAAGATATACAACATCGTTTGCAAGACCTATTAAAGGTGCATCTGAGCTTGCAAATAGTATCTCACCCTCATTGTTTCCTTTTGCAACGGCTAAAGGTGATCCGTGCTTCATAAAAAATATAGTCTCTGGTTCACTTTTTGTTATAAGTAAGATCGAGTAAGCACCCTCAAGTCTAGCGATAGTTTGCTCAAAAGATTTCTTTGCATCATTTGTTTTATTAAAATAGCTTTCAAAAAGGTGAACGATAACTTCCGTATCTGTTTGAGATACAAAATTATGCCCGCTAGCACTAAGCTCCTCTTTAAGCTCTTTATAGTTCTCTATAATTCCGTTATGTACAACATAGGAGTATTCCCCTAAATGTGGGTGAGCATTTAGCTCTGTAGGTTTTCCGTGTGTTGCCCATCTTGTATGACCTATACCGATATTTTGTTTTGAATTGTTTAGAGTACAACACTCTTTAGAGACTTTATCCTCTAAGTTCTTTATCTTACCTACTGCTTTAAAAACTTCAATATTATCTTGTGTTAAAACAGCAATTCCTGCACTATCGTAACCTCTATACTCTAACTCTTTTAAACCGTTTATCAGTATCTCGTTCGTATTCTCTTTACCGATATAACCTACAATTCCACACATTTTTCATCGTACCTTTTATTTAGTTGCGCTATTATATCGAAAATCTTATAAATGGAAATAAATTATGGATTGGCAAGAAGTTATAGATAATGAAAAACAAAAAGAGTATTATAAAGATCTAAAAAAAACTATAGATGAAAAGTACGAAACCACCACGGTATATCCGCCAAAAGATAAGATATTTCATGCGTTTTCCCTAACAAAATATAGGGACCTTAAAGTTGTAATCTTAGGGCAAGATCCCTACCATGGTGTAGGTCAAGCACAAGGTCTTGCTTTCTCAACCCCTTCACATATAAAAAATCCACCCTCTATGCAAAATATTTTAAAAGAGATAAACTCGGATTTTGGCTCACCATCAAAATGTAGTGATGGTGATCTTACTCCTTGGGCAGAGCAAGGTGTACTTTTAATAAATGCTATTTTAACAGTAGAGGACTCTAAACCAAAATCTCACCATAAGATAGGCTGGGAGATATTTACGGACACTATTATAAAACATATATCTGATAATTTAGAAGGGATCGTCTTCTTACTTTGGGGAGCACCTGCAATTGCCAAAACCAAACTGATAGATACAACAAAACACTATATACTTACGGCTCCTCATCCAAGCCCTTTATCAGCTTACAGAGGATTTTTCGGTTGTAAACATTTCTCACAAACAAACAAACTTTTAAAAGATATGGGTAAAGAGGAGATAGCATGGTAAGCTTGTATATTATCATCGATATATTATTTATACTTTTAATAGCTTTTGCCACATACTATAGCTACCAAAAAAAGATATATCTAAAGATATTTGAATACTTTAAACTATTTATTCTTATAACCCTTAGTGCCAAGTTTGCTTCAGATACAGGCTGGTATCTTCAAGCTCACCATATCTTAAAAGCAGACACTTATGCAACTTTGATACTTATAGGGTTTTGTATAAATCTAGTGCTTGTTTACTATCTAAGTATGTTCTTAATTGAGTTCTCAGACCGATTTATAGACAGCAATAAAGTAAAAGAGTATTTTGCAAAAACACTTACTCTATTTGAGGTGATAGTAATAATCACTTTCTCACTTTATATTATAATGCAAACCTACCCAAGCAAAAAATATCTATACCCAACCATGAGCAAAACATATACCTATAAATATGTGCGTAAGTTCTATATAAAGTTTTTAAACGATGATTTTATACATATGGTACTAAATAGTGATAGCGGAACTAACTATAAAGAGGTGATATTTAAAAGCTTCAAAAACGCATTTTAATATATGCCGTAGATTTATTTTCAAGGAATAGATTTCAAAAGAATTAAAGGCGGAATGAAAAATATTGTAGGAGTTTACTAGAAGTAAATGAGTATAAAATTTTGAGTTCCAACGCCTAATTCTAAAGAAAGATGTTTATTAAAATAATTCTATTTTTTAAGTATCCCATTGGCCGCTTTGATCCCACTCGCCCATGCAGCAGTAATACCCCTGCTAGTTCCCGCACCGTCACCTATGATGTAATACCCCTCTTTTACACAAAAACAATCATCTATAAATTTTGGTTTATTTGAATATGTTTTTATCTCTGGATAGTAAAGTATAGTTGAGGGGTGAAGTACACCAGGAACTATTGTATCAAGCTTTTTTAACGCATCCCAAATATCTCTTAATATCTTTGCAGGCATACTAAGGCTTAGATCAGCCGCAACGGCGTTTGAAAGGGTGGGTTTAAAGTCGTATAGGTCATCGTTAAAGGTCTCTTTTTTACTTCTTTGCCCCAGCCTAAAATCACCCACGCGCTGCATTATAACACTTCCTCCGCTTAGCTGCATAACCATCTGCCCTAGAATCTTTCCAAACTCTTGACCACTTACAACAGGTTCAGTCAAACCAATGGTTTTAAGCATAGCAAAATTTACAAGACCATTATCTTTTTTCTCTTTTGAATAAGCGTGTCCGTTTACAGAATAATACCCCTTATACTTCTCTCTAACTATATGAGCCGAGCCTGAGTTTGTACAAAAGGTTCTAACCCTATTTGGAAAAAGTATCTTAGGATCGTAATAATCCTTTACGATAGAGTAATGCTCCTCTTTCATCTCTACTCTTATACCAATATCTACCATATTATCATTGTACTCTATACCTATAGCATCCATCTGTTCTTGAAGCCAGTCGTAATCTGCCCTTCCTACAGCTAAGATAATATCTTTAAAAGCTATTTTACTACCATCATCAAGCTTTATCTCTTTTTTCTTTTTATCTAAACTTTTTACTTCTGTCTCTAAAGCAACCTCGACACCTAAAGTTTTGAGCTCATCTATAAGGGAGTTTATAAGCTTTGCAGACTTATCAGTACCCACATGGGATTGTTCTATATTAAGTATCTGCACACCTATCTTTTCTGCCCTGCTTTGGTATTTCTCTATATCTTTTCGCATCTCCATCTTAGGCTTTAGATGAGTTTTAACCTCTTTAAGTAAAACCTCCGCTTCATCTTTTGTCCAGCAATCCTCAGGAAACCCTACGGGAAATGTATAGTTTTGTTTACAGTCATTTCTAAGTCCGCCCGAACTTATCTTTTTCTTCTCTATTAAAAGTATAGATATATCGCTGTTTTTAGCAAGTTTAAAAGCGGCACCAAGACCTGCAGGGCCTGAGCCTACTATCACTACATCGTAAGAAGATTTAGATATTTTAGTATCCATAAAAAGCCTTTTAATAGAGTATCTTAAGCCAAGCAATTGCTACTGTCGGTGCAAATATACCCACGGTGATACCTATTTTAATAAAATCTTTTGATTCAAGTTTTCCAGATGAGTACATTATAGCATTTGGCGGAGTAGATACGGGAAGGGTCATAGCAAAAGAGGCACAAAGTGCCACTGTGATAACCGCAAAAGCACTAAGGTGCTCACCAAATGCTGAAGATACTGCTATAACTATAGGAAGTAAGATATTCGTTGCAGCTGTATTGCTCATAAAATTAGAGATAATAACTATACCGTAAGCAAAGGCAACAACCACAAGTAAGATACCTATATCTTTTAAGTCAAATATCTGAGATATCCAATCATCAAGTCCAGTTTTACTTATACCTGCACCCAAAGATAGACCACCGATGATCAAAATGATCACATCCCATCTTATCTTTTGAATATCCTCCACATCTATTATCCCAAAGATCGTAAGTATAATAATAGGGAAAAATGAAACAACTGTAGTTGGTATATGGTGAATCGGTCCAGTAAGCCAAAGAAGAACAGTGACCGCAAAGGTAAATACCACAAGTATTTTTTTCCAACTTGGCATTGTAGGGATAGCACTAAAGGTACTCGTAGAATCATCAAAGTGGGAAACCATCTTTATATTTTCAACATTGATACTATCTTCATTTGAGGGATATAGTTTTAAGATCACAAAGGTCATAATAGCCATTATAACTATAGCAGGCGGTAGAGCGTGTATCATCCAGCCTAAGAATGATGGAGCCTCTTCCCCTAAAGCACCCACAGCAATAGCATTTGGCGGAGTTCCTATAATAGTTCCCATCCCACCAATATTTGCAGCAACCACAACACCTAGTAAAATAGCTTTTTGAAAACTATTATCCTCTTTCATACTAGCTAGTATTGGAGTAAGGACGGTCAGCATCATAGCAGTTGTTGCAGTGTTTGAGATAAACATCGAAAGAACGAAAGTGATAAGTATCAGCCCCATCAAAACATTTGCAGGCTTATTTCCCACATAAAAAAGCACGAACTTTGCCATCCAAAGATCAAGCTTGGTCTTAGACGCAGCTAACGCCATAATAAACCCAGCTAAAAATAAGAACACCAAAGGTGATGACCAAGGGTTTAAATAGTACTGCCAATCTTTTACACTGCTATCAAAGTTAAAATCTGGAAACCCTAAAAGTATGATCTCTAAACCAATAAGCAAAAGTGAAACCGAAAAAGCTGGAATAGCTTCCGTGATCCAAAGCATAGAAGCAAAGAAAAGAATAAAAAGCATCTCTAAAGCGTGTTTTTCAAGTCCATATTCTGGGATATAAGCTAAAAGATAAGAGAGTATAAAAGATAAGATAAATTTGATAAGTGCATTTTTTAGAGGATATCTAAAATTTTTATATATAAAAGTGTATAAATGTCGTCTGGTATCTAGCAAGAAAACCCTTTGTAAAAAGATTACAACTATTTTACGATATAAGCACTTTATATGTGCTGTAAAGTGTTTTTTGGTAACCGATCTATTACAATACTACTTTGTTTTTTTCTTTTTAGGCTTTGGTTTTGGAAGCTCATTTTGTGTTAATCTTATAAGCTCGCTTAACCACTCTTTATCATCAAGTTTCTCTTCAATTAAAAATGATGGTTTCGCACCTTTATAAGCAGGTGCTTCTACAACCTCACCTATAAAATCTCTTCCAGAATTTGTAGGTTTTACAAAGAGCTTATTATCACAAACTAAAGCCACAACCTTTTCGTTGCAATATATCGCATACTCGCCAAACATCTTTCTAAATCGAATAGAGCCTGCATCTTCCATCTGCTCAACTATATAGTTTATAAAGTTTATATCGGATGCCATAATCGTCTACTCCCCTATATCTTCGTTCCATAGTTCAGGATTGTTTTTAATAAAATCTTCCATCAGTTCACGGCACTCTTGATCATCTACAACTACCACTTCAACACCTCTTGATCTTACATACTCTTCTGGACCGCAAAATGTAGTATTTTCCCCTATAATAACTTTAGGAATACCGTATAGTAAAACTGCACCGCTGCACATATCACAAGGGGAAAGGGTTGAGTAAAGAGTAGCCCGACGATAATCGGATGCTTTGATACGCCCAGCATTTTCTAAGCAATCCATCTCTGCGTGCAAAATAGCACTTCCGTTTTGCACTCTTCTATTGTGTCCTCGACCAACTATCTTACCGTCTAATACAAGAACCGAACCGATAGGGATACCACCTTCACTCAGACCCTTTTTTGCCTCTTTTATCGCTTCTTTTAAAAACTCATCCATAATTCACTTCCATATTTTAATAGTATTTGATTATATATTTATTCTATGTAAGGTTAGTTAAAAGTGTATGATTTTCGTAAGAGTTTTGTCGATGTTTAAAGTCTGTGATTATCACTAATACTTTATCATTTTCTATTAGATAAAAAAGTCGATAGTTACCCATTCTATATCTGTAGTAGCCTTCTAGTTCACCTTTTAGTTTTTTGATATTTGTACCGTAAAATGGGTTTGAGCGAAGTTGAGGGTAAACATTGTTTACTATTTTTATATATAGCTTTTTATCTATATTAGCTTTTAACTTTTCAAAACTTTTAGTCTCTGCTATCTTGAAGTCATACAAGAGTGTACTCTCCCTCTTTTGCCTCTTGTACCCCTTGCTTTAAACTTTTTACTAGCTCTTGATCTGCTAATATCTCATTCATCTCAGTATCATCTACATATTGTGAAGAGGTAAGATACTGCATAGTAGCGTATTCTATAAAGTTTGATATATTTCTTCTTTGACCATCCGCAGCAGTTTTTATCATCTGATAGACCGAATCATCTACTCTCATAGTAACAGTCTTCATAAAAAATCCTTTTGAATATATATACAACAATTATATTCAATTTTATTCAGATAGTCAAGAATTTAAATAAAGGTTATCGTTATCACCTGACACCTTTATTTTCAGTATCATCTACATATTGTGAAGAGGTAAGATACTGCATAGTAGCATATTCTATAAAGTTTGATATATTTCTTCTTTGACCATCCGCAGCAGTTTTTATCATCTGATAGACCGAATCATCTACTCTCATAGTAACAGTCTTCATAAAAAATCCTTTTGAATATATATACAACAATTATATTCAATTTTATTCAGATAGTCAAGAATTTAATTAAAGTAGCCTGTCCCCTTTATTTTTAACTCCTATAAAGTATATATGCAAAAAGTGTGCGAGATGGATTTATAAAGTTGCCTGTCCCCTTTATTTCTGTCACCTTTTTTCTATGTAAAAAGCTTATATTCCTCAATATTAATAGTTTTACATAATGTACTAAAGTTTCTTTCAATATTTTCTTTAATTTCCACTAATAGCATATCATATGTCCAAAACTCTGTGCCACTAAAACTTTTAGAACGTAATATATCAGATTCTTCTAATCCTTTACCCATAATAACTATTTTTTCAAATTTATTATTTTTTAAAAAACTCATTTCATCCATACAGTTGTCAATAGGATTACATAGAATATATTCTACCCATTCATCAATTTGTTCTCTAGCATGATTTGATTCTCTAGTTAAAGATTTATTTTTTGTTAATACTTTGTGAACTGGTGATTCAAGCTCAATTAATATTGGTGATAATTTACCTTCTCTTTGAAGTATAAAATCTGCTTTTCTATATGTTGCTTTATCTTCAGATAATAATTTATATTCAAAATAACATTTACTATGTTTTGGTAATAAATATTCTCTATGTTCATATATATACCTATGAACTCTTCTTTCTAAAAATGACTTTCTCTTTATAATAGAAGATAATCTATTTACTATTTTATTTACTTCTATAGAATAAGAACTTGCAGACTTAATATTTTCATCTTTGCTATTTATTGAAATCCATTCATCAAGAGCAATTTTTTTAGCTTTTTCTACTGTATAGTGATTCTTAAATTCTAAATATGAACCCATACCTATTGAATGATTCATAACGTGAGGTTTATCTAATGGATTTTGAGAATTAAAAAGTTGCATACCGCCTAAGCCCGAAAATGATTGTCTTTTTAATCCATTTATAGTTTGTTTAGTTTTAAAAGGTTCAATTAATATATTTATCATCTCATCAAAATATATTTTTTGGACTGTATATTTATTTTCTTCATAATCTGGTTTGGGTTCAACTCTAATAACAATACCTTGATAATCTTCTGTTACTCCAATATATACATGTTTATATGTTAAATATATATCTAGTATTTTACTTAGTTTTCCCTCATTTAATTTTGATAAATTGTCAATTGATTCATCTATTGTTTCATAATAATCTTTAATTATCTTAATTACACTTGCATCATCCATTTTATATCCTAAAAATTTAATATATAATAATATACTTTTAATATAAATACCCTTTTTATATATCACATTATAGTATATAGTATAGTTGTCACAACTATATCACAGTTTTAAAGAATTTGAAAATTTGAGAAAGTATAAGAAAAAAAAGTGATTTACAATGAATAGATTTCAAAAGAAATCAAGGCAGAGAAAACTTTATTCGTAGGAGCTTACTTGAAGTAAGTGACTAGAAGAAAATTTTCTCTAACGAAGAGTTATAAAGAAAGATGATTATTTAAATCACCTTTTTAATGTAAGAAGTGTCTAATTCCTGTGAAATACAATGCCATATTGTGTTCATCCGCCGCTTCAATCACTTCATCATCCCTAATACTTCCGCCAGGCTCGATCACACACTTCACACCTGCTTCCGCTGCTGCGTCAATGCTGTCTCTAAACGGGAAGAACGCTTCGCTAGCTAAAACCGAACCAGTCACGTCTAAGCCCATATCCTCTGCTTTTCTAAGTGCCGCTTTTGCCGCATCTACACGAGATGTCATACCCATACCGACAGCAACCATAGCAGAGTCTTTTACATAAACAACGCAGTTAGATTTTGTACCTGCTGCAACTTTTAGTGCGATCTCCATATCTTTTTGCTCTTGAGGTGTTGCCGCTCTTTTTGTTTTAAGTTCGCTATTTTTAACTTCATCTTCTGCTACTTTATCGCTGTCTTGATATACAAAACCACCGTCAACGATCTTAAAGTTATACTCATCGTTTGCCATCTCTAGCTTTGTAGTTCCTTGCTTAAACAGTTTGATTCTTTTTTTCTTAGATAGCTCCTCAACTGCCGCGTCTGTAAAGTCTGCTGCAAATACCACTTCAAGGAATATCTCGTTCATTTTAACAGCAAGGTCAACATCAACGATACCGTTTACAGCAACCACGCCGCCAAATGCAGATACAGGGTCACATTTTAAAGCTTCCGTGTAAGATTCTAGCAAGCTATCTTTTATAGCAAAACCGCAAGGGTTACCGTGCTTTACGATACAAACTGCATTATCATCGCCAAACGCTGAAGCGATCTTTGCCGCGCCGCTGATGTCACCCATATTGTTAAAAGATGCTTCACCTTTTACAGTGATGAATTTATTTGTAAAGTGTGCGTCAAACTCGTATAAAGCTCCAGCTTGGTGTGGGTTTTCACCGTATCTTGTATCAAACACTTTATTACCTACGATAAATTGTTTTGCACCCATTCCACCGTTGAATCTTTTGTTCATATAGTTTGCGATCATTGAATCATACGCCGCAGTATGCTCATACGCTTTGATCATCATATCTCTTCTAAACTCAACGCTGTTTGTACCATTTTTAAGGTTGTTTAATACGCTGTCGTAATCAGCTACGTCAGTTACGATAATAACGCTGTCAAAGTTCTTAGCAGCAGATCTAACCATAGCAGGACCGCCGATATCTATATTTTCGATGATCTCTTCAAAATCATCTGTTTTTTCGATTGTAGCTTTAAACGGATATAGGTTTACACACACTAGATCGATCCCCTCAACACCAAGCTCTTTAGCTTGATCAAGGTGTGATTGTTTATCACGTCTATGTAAAATACCGCCGTGGATATAAGGGTTAAGTGTTTTTACACGCCCCTCGAAACACTCAGGGAATTTCGTAACTTCGTTTGCTTCGATAACTGCAATACCCGCTTCTTTTAATTTGCTATATGTTCCACCAGTAGAGATGATCTCATAACCTAAATCAACCAATTCTTTGGCAAAGTTTTCAACACCGCTCTTATCACTAACGCTGATTAATGCTCTCAATGTAATTTCCTTTAAAATGTTCCATTTTAATGGAACCGTCTATTAAATGTCTACTTTTTAGCCTTGGAATAAAATCCCAAAAAAAGTAGCAAAATCCTAAAGCAGTCAACGAGTTGACTGTGGATAAGTTTTCGCGGATTATACTATAAATCCTTTTATGTGTCGTTTAACTCTTTTTTGCTAATCTTGCGCCATGAAAATTAACGATAAAAAATATCTCCTATTTGACAACGACGGTGTACTAGTTGAGACCGAATACTGGTATTATGAAGCTAGTAAGCGAGCTTTAAAAGAGTTCTTTGATTATGATGTTACGCTAGATCGATATATGCAACTTATGACGGACGGCAAAGGTGTATGGGTAGATATACAAACCTCTAGCCAAGAGATAACAATAGCCAGAGAGCAACGTGATCTTTACTACCAAGAGTATCTAAAAGCAAAAGAGTTAGCTATACCAAATGTGATAGAGGTCTTAAAAGAGCTTAGTAAAAAATATAAGATGGGGATAGTTACCACCTCAAGGCGTGTTGATTTTGAGCTGATCCATAAAGGCAGGGGCATAACAGATTTTATGGATTTCGTACTTTGTGTTGAGGACTATCCTAGAGCTAAGCCTTATCCTGACCCATACCTAAAAGGCTTAGAGCTTTTTAACGCTAATAAGAGTGAAGCTTTGGTTATAGAAGACTCCGAGCGTGGACTTCTCTCAGCCAATGCTGCAAAGATAGAGTGTGTGATCGTACATAATGAGTTTACAAAAACGCAGGATTTTAGTACTGCGCAGTATCGAGTAAAAAAACTAGAAGAGCTTTTAGAACTTTTATAATAAAAGGAAAAACCTTTTATTATAAATGAGGTATCTTCACTTTAGAATTTAAAAGATATCCAACAATTATCATAAGTGTTAATACTATGTATTCATTCGGTATAAGTTCAAATGCCCACCCAAGATAGATAAGCCATAAAAGGATAGCTCCAAGGGGTGTAGGAACACCTGTAAAATGTTTACTTACACTGCCTGCGTCTGTGTTGATATTAAACTGTATCAAACGTCTAAGCCCAGATATCACATAGTATGCAAAAGCAAATAGTACGAAAGCAGTATTTAAAAAGTGTATCTCTTTACCATCTATTACACCAAAATAGATAAACATAGTAGGAACTATAACAAAAGATAAAAAGTCTGCGTATGAGTCAAGCTGAACACCAAACTCTGTAGAAAGGTTGTATTTTCTTGCTATCTTACCATCGATAATATCAAAAGCTCCCGCAAGCCAAGCAAATAGTGCCGCTCCTACGAACTCACCGTGTGTTAAAAAGTATATTGCAAGAATACCCGCAATAATATTTGAAAAAGTAACTAGATTTGCTAGATTGAAATGGTTGTCTCTATTAAATAAAAATAACATATTATGTCCTTAAATAGTGTATTGGTTTCTTCCGTTTTGTTTAGAGGCATAAAGCTTCTCATCTGTTTTTTTATACATCTCTCTTGGTATCATCGTATCGGTTGGCTTTACTATAAGCACACCCATAGATGCCGTTATAAACTCAGATGCCTGATTTTTCTCATGTGGTATCTTTAACTCGGCAAGTGCTGCCATAAATCCATCGATACAGCTTCTTACGATCTTCTCATCCGTATCAAACATGATCACACCAAACTCTTCACCACCTAGCCTAAATACATACTCAAGCTCACGGTTAAAATACTGCTTTAGAGTTCTTGCAAAAGCTTTTAGAACCTCATCACCCTTATCGTGTCCGTAGGTGTCGTTGTATTGTTTAAAGAAGTCGATATCCATCATAATAAATGCAGAGTTGCTGTTGTATTCTCTAGATATATCGCTCATCTTATCAAAGATCACGTCAAAATACGCACGGTTATAAAGCTTTGTAAGACCATCAGTAACTGACTCTATCTTGTATTTATTATTTAGCTCTTCAAGTTTGTTTTGATGGTTTCTAAGCTGCAATACTATCCAAACAACAAAGATCAAAGTAAACACCACTATAGCTATAATATTATAGTTTAGATACTCTGTCATCTGCTTATATTGAAGCAAGAACACTTTTCTTTGTTTTTGAGCGGCGTCTATCTCGTAGTTTGTAAGAAAATCTATCTTTGCAAGCATCTCGTTTACAGCACCTATTGATGTGCTTTCAAATGATTTATCTATATCTTTTGATATCTGATCAACAATAGCACGCTCACCGTCGGTTTTATAGATATTATAATAGTATTTCCAGTTTTTTAATATCTCATCTTTTTTATCCTCTATAGTGAACTTATACACATCTTTTAAAAGTATAAGTTTTATATCTTTATAGTCTGAAGCGATACTTTCTAGCTTCAATAAAGGGATAAGGTTACCAAAATATATATTATCAACCTGTTTTTTTAGGTTTCTAATCTGCTCTTTAAACACATAGCTTGAAAACATCAAAGAGCCGAGTATTACTATAAACAGCATTAAGAATTTAAATATCGATGATGATAAAAATTTTCTATGTTTTTGTAAAAACTCTTCTAATATTTCAGTCAATTTTGAGACTCTCTCTCTTTTCTTTTTGTTTTCATCTGACTAAGTGCTAGCTGTCTCATATCTTCTGTGGTATCAGACTCATCCATGATCTCAAAACCTAAGAATGTCTCGATACAATCCTCTAGAGTTACGATACCATCAGTTTGCCCGTAGTTGTCCACAACTAAAAAGATATGCTCTTTTCTTTTTATAAAAAGGCTTAAAGCTTTTGATACGGGGATATTTTCGTTTATAGAATAGATAGGATGCATGATCTTCTCTATCTGAACGCTTTTATCTTTTACCGCTTGTCTAAATATCTTCTTTGTAAGAACCACACCGATGATATTATCTATATCATCCTCATAGATAGGTACACGCGAGAACTTAAATGTCTTCTTATCATCAAGCAGGTGCTTAACCCTTGTACCTTTTTGAATAGCGAACATCACGCTTCTTGGCGTTAGGATATCTCTTACCCTTTTATCGTTCGTAGTAAGGATGTTTTCTATTATATCTGATTCAAGATCATCGATTATACCATCCTCTTCACTAATAAGCGTAGAGTGGATAAGCTCCTCTCTTGAGATAGAGTCGCTATCGTTGTTCTTATTTGATATTTTTTTAGTAACAAACTGTGTAACAATGATAATAGGCTTTGTAACTATCACAAAGAAAGTGATCATTCTAGCTGCTGCTGGAGCAAGCTCTTTCCAATAAACCGCTCCTATGGTCTTTGGTATGATCTCAGCAACAAATAAAATTAAGAACGTTAATACAATAGATACAACAATAACAAAACTGCTCTCACTACCAAATATCTTTTGTGCTTGAACCCCGATAGCAGTAGCTCCTAGTGTATTTGCAAAAGTATTAAGTATTAAAATTGATGCTATAGCTTGGTCAATGTTTGATCTAAGTGCTTTTAAGCTTTTACCTGCACTTGGATCTTTCTCTTCAAGTACGGCAACATACGATGCATTTGTAGATAATAGTATCGATTCTAGCACAGAGCATAGAAACGACATACCGATGACTAAAACAAATAGTAGTATTAATATATCCATTTTAGCCCGCCACTCTCATATTAAAAACGGAGGGATAATAGTCCAAATAGTTTCTCCTAAGATTTTATAAATTTCAAAAATTATAGCACACAATATTTAAAAAAGTGTTTTTGTGTCTTTTAACGATAACAATTCGCTTACTTCATCAAAGCTCACACCCTCAATATATATGCAGTTATAGTTCTCTATATTTAGATAATGCAATATCTCTTCCGTTGTCTCATATACATATTGGTTTTGGTATATTTTAGGGAAGTTCTTTGATGTGATATATAGCCTTTTAGCGTATTTATAGTTCTCCTCTAAAAACCTAATCTGCTCTTTTGCAAGTGCGAAATCTTTCTCAGCTAATATAAAACGGCTGGTTGAGCCAAAATCGCTTATATTTAAGAACTTATCGATAAAGATAGGTCTAAAGTGTTTAAACCTTTTTAACCTATTGTTATCTATATCGATATTGAACTCCACTTTAAAAAAGCTGTATATATCTAGGTATCTTTTTATATAAAGCTCTGCTAGTTTAAGCCTTGAAAAGTAAAACTCCCCTACACTAAAAGATGTCTCAAAAAGTGTATGGCGTATAAGGTTATTTAGCTCCCAGTCGGTATTTGCAAACTTTTTAGCTTCAGGATAAAGCCTTGAGGATATATTTTTATCAAAAGAGAAGATAAACGAGCCCTCTTTTACCTTTTTTGGAAGATTTAAAATATCTTCAATATTCTCTATAATAAAAAGATCATCATGAACATTTTTATATATCTTTAAAAGATCGAATGTGGTTTTATCGGTATAAAAAAAGTTTAGCTCAAACTTTGAAAGCTCATACCTTACTAAACGGATTATAGAGTCTATAACGCTTCCTACTTTTATCCAAGCTATCTCCACATCTGTAATATCTACGTTAAAATCGTATACAACACCAAATGCTCCGTTTTGTATAGCTTCATATAAAGAGGTTTTGTTCTTTGCAAAAAACAGATCACCCTCTTTTACTTTTTTTGGATCGTTTTGGTAGTTATAGAAAAAAGAGATCGCGGGAGAGTTTTGCAGTTTTCCCGCGAGTATCTCTACAGTGGAGTTTAGTTTCATTATTTCCTAGACTAGCTTACTTTAGTACCTGATACTTTTTTAGCCTCAGGTCTTAAAAGGTGTAGTCCGTTCTCATCACGAGCAGCTAAAAGCATACCTTCGCTTAGCATACCCATCAGTTTTGCAGGCTTTAGATTTGCCACAACGCAAGCTTGTGTTCCCACTAATGATTCAGCAGAGTAAAACTCTTTGATACCTGCAATGATCTGTCTATTTTTACCCTCACCTAGATCAACTTGCAGTTTTAGAAGTTTTTTAGATTTTGGAACTTCCTCTGCTTCTACGATCGTACCTATTTTTAAAGTTGTCTCAAAGAACTGATCGATAGTGATAAGATTATCAGGCTCTTCAACCTTTTCGCTCATCTCTGCTCTTGGTTTTTGAACCTTCTCTTCAACTTTTTGAACATCTGCTGTTGCTATTAAAGGCTCCTCTATTCTTGGGAATAGCTGCTCAACCTTAGTGATAACAGTATCATCCATAAGACCTTTTTGTGTTATTAGTCTATTGTAAAGTGCAGTATCTATCTTAATCCCTAAAGACTCTGAGATCTTAGCTATCTTTTCAGGCATAACAGACTCTAAAAGGATAGATACCTTTGCCATAATATTAGTGATAAGAGCAACTAAAGCCATAGCTTCTTCCTCTTTACCCTCTTTCATCATTGTCCAAGGCTCATAATCACCTATCGCTTTATTTGCGATCGTTAGAACTCTCCAGATCTCTTCAAGATATCTATTTATCTGCATATCAAAAAGTAAAGGCTCTATACTTCCAAGAATTGAATCAACCTCTTCAAGCTCTTTTGAGTGGTATTTAGCAACATCTTTACTTGATACTTTAAAATCAAAATATTTACCGCTCATACCGCTTATTCTATTTAGTAAGTTCCCAAGGTCGTTTCCTAGATCTGAGTTTATTCTATCTATTAAAGCTCTTTGAGAAAAGTCACCATCTTGACCAAAAGGTACCTCTCTAAGCATAAAATATCTAAACGCATCAAGACCGTAAGCATCTGCTACCTCTTTAGGGTTTACTACATTTCCTTTAGATTTACTCATCTTCTCACCGTCACGTGTCCACCAACCGTGAGCAGCTATATGTTTAGGTAAAGGCAGATCAAGGCTCATCAAGAATGCAGGCCAAAAGATTGAGTGAAATCTTAAGATATCTTTCCCTACAAGTTGAACCTTAGCAGGCCAGTACTGCATATTTTTCTCATCACTACCGTAACCAAGTGCAGTGATATAGTTTAGTAACGCATCAAGCCATACATACATTACGTGTTTTGGCTCGTTCATATCCTCAGGAAGCTTTACACCCCAATCAAATGATGTTCTTGAGATAGAAAGATCATCAAGACCACCTGCTACAAAGTTTATGATCTCTTTTGCTTTTGATTTTGGAAGTATAAAATCAGGATGGTTCTTATAAAGCTCTAAAAGCTTATCTTGGTAAGCTGATAGTTTAAAGAAGTAGCTCTCCTCTTTAACTATAGTCGTAGGCTTACCGCAATCAGGACAACCCTCACCGTCTATTAGCTGTTTTGCCGTAAAGAATGTCTCACAACTAACGCAGTAGTTACCCTCATAGTTTCCTTTATAGATATCACCCTTGTCAAACATTGTCTGAAATGCTTTTTGAACACCTTGCTTATGCTCTTCATCTGTTGTTCTAATGAACTTATCGTATGTGATATCAAAATCATCCCATAGAGCTTTAAACTTACCGCTAACCTCATCAGCATACTCTTGAGGTGTTTTACCCCTTTTCTCTGCACTCTCTGCGATCTTTTGACCGTGTTCATCAGTACCTGTTAAAAAGAATGTATCGTAACCTACCAGTCTGCTATAACGAGCTAGCATATCGGCAATGATCGTAGTGTAAGCGTGACCGATATGAGCCACGTCGTTTACGTAATAGATCGGGGTCGTAATATATACTTGTTTGCAATTTTCAGACATTTTTTTCCTTATTTCATTTTTCACAATAATTAATAGTTTAAGAAAACGTTAGATTTGTTTTCAAATCAAGGCGGAAATATTTAGTCGGTGGGAGCTTACTCAAAGTAAGTGACTACCGTAAGAAATATTTTCAACGCCGAGTTGAAACTCAAAGATAATGCTTTATTAAACTATTAGAATTCGAAGCCTCCACCGTGCCCCTTATTCATAGACTCATACACAGCTAGCACATACGCTCTTCTAATCTCACACTCAAAGGTAAGCTCACACTCACTGCACCCTTTTAAACCTTTTTGTGTTTGACACTCTTGAAGCTCTTTTAATCTATCTTCGAGCTTCAACTCCCATTCATCTAAAACTATCTCTTCAGCCAATTTTAGAATATACCTCTTTTACGATATCCAACTCATTTAAACTACCAAAAAAGCAAGGGCTTGTATCGTGGATATGTGTTGTTTCTATCTCTAAGACTCTATTTACGCCATCTATTGCTCCACCACCTGCAGCTTCATAAACAAAAGCAAAAGGGAATACCTCAAATAGTTGTCTTAGCTTACCTTTTGGTTTATCGCTTGTTCCAGGGTATGAGAATAGTCCACCACCTTTTAAGATGATCTGGTGAAGATCAGGAACCATACCGCCGCTATATCTTAGATAATAACCATCTTCGAACATTGTATCTACAAGATCTTTATGGTGAGAGTGCCAACAGCTTTGAGTTGAACCTGTTGCTACAAGCTTACCGCTGTTCTCTAGCTTTACATCTTTGATAAAATCAAACTTTTCACCTATAAGTCTATATAGTTTACAGCTATCTTTTGTTGCAACTACCATCTCAATTCTTGGACCAAATACAACATAAACAGCACCTATAATATTTGAGCCCGTAAAATCGTTCTCATAGATACCGTAAATAGAACCTACAGAAAGGTTTACATCAACCAAAGAGCTTCCATCAAGGGGATCGTAAGCTATAAGATATTTACCATTCTCATTTAGATCGATAATATCGTCTCTCTCTTCACTCACTATCTTTTGAATAGAATCAACCTCTTTAAAAACTCTCTCGATAACCATATCTGAAGCGATATCAAGTTTAAGCTGAGTGTCTCCAGTAGAGTTTTGCTGCTCGCTCTTTGCTGTATCACCTTTTAATATTATCTGCTTGATCTCTTTTGTCGCTTCTTCTATCGCTTTTATAACTTCTGTCATTTTATACTCTTTTTCCGTTTTTTTCTATCCACTCGATAACCGCTTCTGGTGTATTTAGATCTAAGATCTCACACGTTTTGGGTATATCGTTCTTATCTATGCTGTTATCTGTAGCAACCGCATCACTTACCTCAAAATATCTATCATCGATATTGTTTCTAAATACTGCTATTCTTGGTAGCGGTAAGTTTTTCAAACCCTCTACCAGTAAAAAATCAAAATCACCGAACATAGATATCATATCATCGATAGTTGATGTCTGCTGTTTAAAAACAGTAGTTCTTTTAGGGGAAACCACTGCAACATCTGCTCCTGTTTGGGAGAACTTAAAGCTGTCCTTTCCGTCTCTATCAAACATCGCTTTATCTTTTGGATCGTGTTTTACGATAGCAACTTTAAAACCTCTGTCTTGAAGTATGTTTGATACCTTTACGATCAATGTTGTTTTACCGCTGTTTGACGGACCTGTAAATGCTATAGCTATTCTCTTCATAACGTACATTTTACCTAAAATATACTATAATCCAGCTAAATTTACAGGAACAAACTATATGACAAGAATCAATAAACTATTAATACTAAATCTATCTATTATATTTCTATTTTTCGGCTGTACTCCACCCTCAGCTTTTACGTTTTTTAAAAAAGACAAACTAAAAGCAAATGCTCTTCAATACACTAAAAAAGCAGATATCGTAAGCAAACGTCAGGTGGAAGCAATATTAAATGTAACATACCTAAACTCGGTTGATGATGAGTTTGATGATGAGAACCAAAACTTTATAGTTGGCGTATTTATATCAAGCGATAATACAAAAGAGAAAAATAGATACTTAAATAATAAAGACTATTCTTTAAGTATGAACGGAAGAAAACCTTTTTATGTAAAAGTTTTAAGTGACCAGCATAAGATGTACGGTCATCTTCCTATGTTCAATAACTGGTCAAAATATTATCTTATAAAGTTCAATACAAAAGATGATGAAGAGAACCTAAATGTTACACTTCAAAGTAAGAAACACGGTAGTGCTTCACTTAGCTTTGAAGCTGAATAGTTCTATTTTACTTTTAGATTATCGATTAAACTTTTCATAGTGATCTTTGAGTTTTTATCCAAGAACAGATTTTTATATATTAGATAGTTTGCAAGAACTTTTTTACCGTATCTTTTAGACTCATCATAGTTCACAAGCTCCATACTTAAGTATGGTTCAAACTCACCTTTCTTTGCAAATAGACCTGTTTTTAACATTCTTCTAGTAAAACCTATCCCGCCATTATATGCATAAGCGACAAATAAAGGGTGTTTTAGTCTATACTCTAAAAAGTTAAGATGACGATCCGCGTAGCGTATATTTACTCTAGGATCAAGCTGTCTATCGATATTATAAGGTTCATTCATCTCTTTTGCCAAAGCCTTACTTAAAAACGGCATTATCTGCATTACGCCTAGTGCGTAAGATGAAGAGATAGAGGTTGGTATAAACTGACTCTCTTGGCGACCAAGTGCATATATCAACGCTTTTCTATGGATAGATTTATCGGCTACCTCTTCATAATAAGGTGTGATAAAGTATGACCTTTTATACCTCTCATACCTTTGTTTTACAAATGCAAGATGGGGTAGAGTGTTTTTATCGCTAAACACCTGTATAAATTTATCCATCTCCTCATCGGTGATCTTTGCAGCCATATTTAATACATAAAGCCACTCAAAAGGGTTTGTATAATCATACGGTGTAGCTTTGTCGCTTTGATTGATATTGTAAACCACATTATCTATAGGTTTATTTAGCTCCTCTTTTGCATATAAAGAGTAGATATTGATATCCCAGCTATCTGCAAGCTCCCTTAAATGTTTTCTATTTTTAGTTAAAAGGTACTGCCAAAATACAGTATTGTCTATATCGAACTTATAATAAGCTTTCTGTCTTGCTTCCCTAAAATATTTTAAAGCTATATCTTTTTTATTGTTGTTTAAAGCATTGATCGCAAGCATAAAAGTTGTTTTATAATTGCACTTTTTAGTATCTACGTTAAAAAGTGATTGTTGAAGGTTTTCTAAAATATCGTTTGTGGTGATATGTTTTACCGTTAGATAAAACTTAGGATCATCTGCTATTCTATCTATCAAAGATTGTGGGAGTTTATAGTTTAAGTTCCTAGCCCTGTAAAGTGAGCCGCAGTTATTGAAAACTTCAAAGAAATCCTCTTTTGATGAAGCTATCATTTTTGTAAAAGGAAGAGGTGCACCTAATATCTGTAGTGTTTTATATATTTTAGAATCAGGCTCATCCTTAAACTTTTCGCTGATTGTTTCAATTTCATTTATATTTAGAGTTGTCGCTTGATAGGTGCTTAGTCCTAGATCAATACACGCTTTATCTTGATTGACAAGCTCTTTACCTTTCATCTTTATACACTGTTTTATACGTGTACACTCTTTATCTCTTAAGCGGTCAATATATCTAAAGAGTATTTTGTTATTGATATTTTTTGCTTGACCTAAAGCGATGTTTGCTTCATTTGGAGAGATCTTTTGCCCAAGAAATCTCCAAATATAATAATCTTTATATGAACTTTTTGGTTGTTTATTTAGCCACTCGATAGTGATAACCGAGTTCTCCAGCCTAAAGCCGTCTTTTGAAAAAGTTAAACTTACAAGGATAAAGAATAGTGCTAAATATCTCATTTTAGATCAAGGATGAAAAAAGACGCCCTAAAAACGTTTCTAAAAATATTAGAATAAATATGATTATTAAAGGAGCCATATCCATTCCACCAAATACAGTAGGTATATATCTTCTTACCAGCGCATACGCAGGTTCCGTTAAACGGTAAAGCATCTGAACTATAGGGTTATAAGGATCTGGTCTTACCCATGAAAGTAAAGCAGATATGATCACAACCCATTTATATAAACTAATCACACCCAATATCACAACTGCAATTGAACTGATCAAAGCATCAATCATTAAAATTCCTTTTAAATATCTATAAATTGACTTAGATTATAGCAGATAAAACGTAAATTTTATATTTCACCCCTAAAAAAGTAGTTTTTTAGTTATATTTAATCTTAATTTAAGAATTGTATATCTATAATGCTAGAAGTAATCCCTTAGAAGTGTAAAGGAAATCCTATGAAACGACTTAACATAGTAAGTGAACAGATAAAAAATAACACTAATATCTACACAGGTAAAAGTGCTTATGAACATATTATCTTAGATAATCAAGATACGGTATTTGATTGGTTCGATAACCTTGTACCTATACAAGATCAAATAAATATGCTTGAAGAACTTGGCTGCGAGAATCTTCAAAAAAGAAACTATGTTAGGATCATTACTAAACTATTCCCAAAGGAATATAATCAGTTCGTTTCATTAAATATTTTAATTAGGGATGTAGATGCAATTGCAAAAGTTTTTAGTATGGAGGATGAAGAGGTTCAATACTATGATCTTATCCATAACAATAAACTAAAATTCCCTGGACGTCATAAAAAATATGTATCTATAGATATATATAGAGAGTTTATAAAAGTTTATGAAGATGATCTTAGAGCTAAGATGCCAAAAGATGCGAACACTACAACTTACGTAACATCAAATAAAAAAGAGCCTAAAAAAGTTGAACCTATAGAAAATAGCAATATTGAAGAAACTCAAAATGATGAAGCTGTAACTACTATAGATAAAACTCCTCAAAAAGAGGAGAAGAAAACAGACTGGCTAAAACTTCTTACTGGCTGATCAAACGATCTGCCCTAGATAGTTCCTTACACAAGGATAGATATCTTTAAGTTTTACGCTGTCTATCTCGCCTGTTAATATATAGCTTAGAGGCTTTAGCAATCTATCACCTAAAAGAGCGGTTTTTATCTCTAGCTCTTTTTGAAATTTATCAAACTCCTCTATAAAAGGAAGCTCTTCAATAGTTTTTTTCAAAACTTCAAACTCTTTTTCAAAACCTTTACAACTCTCTTTTTTAGCAAACACCTTATCAACTTTTACTTTTATATCATTAAGTGTACTACACTCATCTAAAAATAGTTTTCCTAAAACACCGATATCCTCATCGGCAAATCCAAGCAGTTTTGAAAGACGCATATTATCCATATTTACTAGATACTCTTTATTGATCTGTTTTAACTTATCCATATCAAAATCAGCACTCTTTTTTGATATTTTTGTAAGATCAAACCACTCTACAGCCTCTTCTATACTAAATATCTCACTAGGGGCGTTTGTTCCTAAAAGTACTAGATAGTTTGCAATAGCCGCAGGTAAAAAACCATCATCTATTAAACTTTTTACACTTAGTTCTTTACCGCTAAGTCCTTGTATATGAGCGTACTCTATATTTTGAGTATACCCCAAAGACTCTCTTATATGTATCTGCCTAGCAGTACTTACAAGATGTTTTTTATCCGTAATAACAAAAGTGATATTATAAAGCATATCATCAACAGCTGAAGCAAAATCAGCCGTAGGTCTTTTATCCACATCTAAGATAACTACACTATCTACCTCATCAGGATTATAACTACACTCCCCCTCTATTAGGTCGTTAAACTTTATATCGTGCGCAGGTTTTTTAGCTCTAACTACAAAAGGGGCGTTACATTGAAACTTTGTCTCATCGCTGATAGTTTCACAAAAACCGCTGTAGCTATAAGGTTTTCCCTCTTTTTTAGCTTTTTGTTTATCTTCTTCTAAAGCTTCTTTAGAGCAAAAACAGTTAAAAGCTTTCTTATCAAGGAGCAGTTTCATCCCCATTCCGGTATGGTATTTAATATTTTCACTCTCAATAATCACACGTGAGTGCTCTATACCAAATAGATTTAACAGCTCCAATATCTCTTTATCTTTATTCTCTATATTTTTAGCAGTATTAGTATCATCTATCCTTACTAAAAGCTCTTCATCTTTTTGTTTTGATATTATAAAATTTATAAGTGCAAGCCTTAAAGCCGATATATCCATATCACCTGTCGGGCTAATAGCAAATCTTAACAATTCTCTTCCTTCTTATTTTAGTTTTTGTGCAACTAGCTGGTTTACGATAGACGGGTTTGCTTTGCCTTGTGTTGCTTTTAACACCTGCCCTACAAAGAAACCTAAAAGCTTAGTATTGCCTGCTTTAAACTTCTCTACATTATCTGGATTTTTAGCAATAATATCATCGATAATAGGTGAGATCACGGCAGGATCACTAATCTGTACAAGCCCTTTATCTTCAACTATTTTTGCAGGATCATCACCCGTTTTTACCATATCTTCAAAAACCTGCTTTGCTATTTTACTTGAGATCGTTTCTTCATCGATCATCTTTACTAAGCTGGCAATCTGTGCAGGATTAAACTTAAGCTCATCTATTGTTTTCTCTTTAAGCTCTCTAGCAACTTCGTTTGCTACGATATTTGCTAAGTTTACAGGGCTATTTAAACTCTTAAGCGCCTCTTCATAAAACGCTGAGAGCTTCTCATCTCTAGCTAAGATATCAGCTACCATACTATTTAGCTTTAAACTGTTTGTATAGTTATCAAAAAGTTTTTGCTCAGCCTCGCTCATAGGTACAACTTCGCCGTCAATTTGCTCTTTTTTAGGCTCAGCTTTTCTTTTATCCCTTGAACATCTTGATTCATCTTTTTTACCCCAAGAATCTTTTAGCCCCACTATCTTATTAAATACGGGCTTTTCATCGGTATAATCGATTGGGTCGGCATAAAAGTACCCCTCCCTTTCAAACTGAAAACGCGTATCTGGTTTTTCGTTTACTACTGATGGTTCAATAAGTGCCTCTTTTATCTCTAAAGAGTGGGGATTTAGATCTTCAAGCCCATCTGGGTTTTCATTTTTATACAATCTATCGTAAAGTCTTAGCTCCACTTTTTTAGCTTCACTTGCACTTACCCATTGAATCGCACTTTTTACTTTTATACCGCTGGTATCGTTTCCGCTTTTTGAGCTAGGATAGTATTCTGCTTTTATCTCAACGATATCACCGCTTGCATCTTTTACAATCTCTTTGCAGGCAATGATATATGCATGTTTTAACCTAACAGGCTGATCAGGTGTAAGGCGATAATAACCTTTTGGAGGGTTTTCACTAAAATCCTCACGGTCTATATAGATCGTTTTTGAAAATGGTATCTTTCTTGAACCCTCTTTAGGAACATCGTGCGGGTAGTATGAAGCTTCTATCTCTTCACTCCCCTCATAGTTCTCAATAGTTACCTTTAAAGGATTTACCACACACATTACACGCGGAACTTTTGTATTTAGATCATCTCTAATACAAAACTCCAACTGCGATACGTCAACGGTAGAGTTTGCTTTTGCTATACCTATTTGATCACAAAAGTTCAATATTGATTCAGGGGTATAGCCTCTTCTTTTATACCCTGCAATGGTTGGAAGTCTAGGATCATCCCAACCATGTACATATTCGCCGTTTACAAGCTCTAAAAGCTTTCTTTTACTCATCACCGTGTAGTTTATACCAAGTCTTGCAAACTCATGTTGATAAGGTCTTGGAGGAGTTAATTGTAAAGTATCTAAAACCCAGTCATAGATATCACGGTTGTTTTCAAACTCCAAAGTACAAATTGAGTGGGTCACACCCTCAATATAATCAGATAAGCAGTGTGCAAAATCATACATAGGGTAGATACACCACTCATTTTGTGTTCTAAAGTGATGAGCATGTCTAATACGGTATAAAAGTGGATCACGAAGCTGCATATTCGCCGCACCCATATCGATCTTAGCTCTTAATACATGCTCGCCGTTTTGAAACTCACCCTTTTTCATTCTCTCAAATAATTCAAGGTTTTCTTCTATTGTACGATCTGCATATTTACTTCTACGCCCCGCTTGGGTAACCGTACCTCTATACTCTCTGATCTCCTCTTCATTTAAGCTGTCCACATACGCTTTGCCCATCTTGATAAGTTCAACTGCGTAAGCATATATCTTTGGAAAATAATCAGATGTATAACGTACATTGCCTGCCCACTCAAAACCAAGCCATTGTACGGCATCTTTAAGTGCTTCAACATATTTAGTATCTTCGGTAGTTGGGTTAGTATCATCCATTCTAAGGTTGCATTTCCCTTTAAAGTCTTTTGCAATACCAAAATTTATAGCGATAGATTTAGCGTGTCCGATATGTGGAAATCCATTAGGCTCTGGGGGAAATCTTGTGACAACCTCCTCATATTTGCCTGCTGTTAGATCTTTATCAACTATTACACGTAAAAAATCTTTACTCTCACTCATACTTATTAAACCTTTTAGATAATCTTTGAAACTATTATAAGGGGTGCATTTTATCCAATTAGTGCTTATATATCTATGGTTTAGAGTTTGAATGAGTTTATGGAAATAAAAAAGCCCCGCTTTAAAAAAAGCAGGGCTTTAAAAGATTTGCTCGATAAATATTATCAATTCTCTTTCATATGGTTTTCAAAAAGTATTTTATCTAAGCTGTTAAAGAAACCTTGATACCAAATACTATCATCTATATTACCGCTTCCTGATAATACATATTTACCTGTAAAAGGTACAGGGATAGGTAAAGAGATACCTGCAGCTCCTAGCTGACCAGTATCACTTGTTTTCTCTTGAGTTTCATAACTAGCAATAGTTTTAACATGTGTTGCGTCACCGCTTTTCATCTCTTTAAAACTGATTGTCATTGTAATAGAAGTTACAGTCTCTTCATTATCATTATATTGGCTTCCCTTTGCTAGGATCACACCATCTTCTTTAGTTACTGTTGCGATATTTAGGTTTGACTGCATTAAAGTATGTTTTAAAGCTTCAAAAACCTCTTCAACACCGTACATAACATCTCTACTTTTATAACATGCATTTGCACTAGATGTATCATACTTTGGAGAATCAGCAAAAAGTTCTAAAGAAAATATCAGCACTAGCAAAGCTATTAGATATTTATTTAGTCTCATAATATTAATCCTCGTCTGCTAGTCTTGGAAGGTCACAAGAGAATGTTCCACTATTTACAACTACACCGTTTTTAAATTTTACAACTACGTTATTATATTTTACTTTTAATGTATCATCTTCACCAGTTTTCGTATTACCCTCATATTTCCAGATAACAGTATCACCGATCTTTTGTTGTCCTGTAGGTTCTATTTGCATAACTTTTGCAACATCTGCCATGCTCATTCCGTTTGTGATTGTAAAACTCCCTTTTACGGCATCGGACAAGTTTGGTTGGTTGTCATCTCCACATCCCGTAAAAAGTATCGTTGAAGTAAGTAAAGCCGCAGCTAGACTGATTTTTTTCATTGTAACTCCTGTAATTTTCGTTAGTTAGAGTTTACAATAAAAAAATTTATATGAATATTAATTTTATCAAAACCTACTTTTTGGTTACAATAGAGAACGATAAGTCCACAATCTCTTTATGCTCTTTGATAAAACTATTTAGTTCTTCTAAACTTAAAGACTCTATCAGTTCAAGCTCTTTTTGTGCATAATCAAGAGGTAAACCTTTAAAAAATAGTGAAAAAGCCCTGCTTTGTCTTTGACTTAAAGTTTCACTTCTAAGAGGCTCACTTCCCGTTAAAAAGTTCTTTGCTCCATCAAGCTCTTTTTGTGTTACACCATTTTTTACAAAATCTGCAACTATCTCTTTTACAAGTTGTTCAGCCTCTTTAGCGCTTTCTAGTTTTGTTTGAAGATAACCTGTAAAATATGTATAAAGGTTGTTAATAGAAAGGTATCCATATGCACTATATGCTAGTCCCCTTTTTACTCTTATCTCCTCCATAAGTCTGCTTCCAAAACCACTTCCACCTAAGATGAAAGAAGCAACTTTTGCTTTATAAGCATTCTCATCTTTTGCATCCATATAAAAAGGGCTTCCAAAATATATATAAGCTTGCTCTGTCTCTTTATAGGTGATCTTCTCTTGATTGTTTGAAGATACCTCTATCTCTTTATACTCTTTTGTAGACCCAGCTTTATTTAGCAGTTTTAGTGTTTTTTGAATACTTTGTTCAAACTCAGCAAACTCCATATCACCGCCTGCAACGATAATAAGGTTGTTTAAGCTTAAAACTTTTTTTATATTTTTTTGAATATCTGCTAAAGTGATCTTTGAAATGCTCTCAACAGTACCGCTTGCTCTATTTTGTAACGGCGTACCTTTAAATAAAAGCTCTTTTAGTTCATTTTTAGCGATATAATCAAAGTCGCTCTCTTTTTGATGAAGCTTCCCAATATGAACAGTTTTGATCTTATCAAGGGTATCTTTTGTATAGTTTGGATCTTTTAATAATCGATTTAAAAGTTTTATAGCACTATCATACTCGCTAACTAAAGAGCTTAGTTCAATTACAAAACTCTCAAAGCCGTTTTGGATAGAAAGACTTATCGCCTTATCCTCAAGCTTTCTAGCAAACTTAATAGCACCGTCAGTTTTTGTACCTTCGTTTAAAAGTTTCGCACTCATTGTTGCTAGACCGCTTTTTTTGCCGTCTGTTATATATCCGCCGTTTTTAAAGACCAACTGTAGATTGAAAGTGGGTAATAGATCTTGTTTTTCATAAATAACAGGTACCTTAGTACCTTTGATCTCTAAATAGTTAAGCTCTGCACTCAATAGATATCCTCCAAATAGAATCATAAACAATATATACTTCATATGTTCATCCTGTTTTATAATAAAGTGATGATTATATCAAATAAAGATTATATCTGTTTTAATGGTTCAACTACTATTTTTTTCTAATGATCTCATCAACATATTTTGCAGTTGATTTTAAGGTGAAATCATTATATTTAACTTTCCAAGCAGGCATGTCATCTTTTGAAGTACCCCAATAGTGTCCACCGTGTTTAATATATAAAAATATCTGTTTTTGTGAAAGAAGTGTCTTTTTTAGGTTATAAGGAAAGATAGAATCAACAGGATTCTTTGTAGCTATCCCGTTACCCTCTCCACTATCTCCATGACAATATTTACAGTTTCTTTTATATATCTTTTCACCCCTTTTTAACATTTTAGGGATATCCTCTTTCTCTATCTTTTTAGATTCATTATATATCTTATCTATTCTACTTTGGTTATCTGGATGAAACTTCTTAGAGATATAGTATGCTACAGCTCTAAGCTCCTCTTCATTATATGTATATTTAAAAGCAGGCATAATATCAGCTTTTGCACCCCAGTAGTGTGCACCGTCTTTTGTGATAAGATAGCTTTGCTCTTCAGTTAATATGGTCTTTGTAAGGTCTCTTGGTCTAACTACAAGTTGAAGATTTGTTTGAGCTTTACCATCCTCACCGTGACAAGATACACATGTTTGATAATATATATGTTTTCCAAGTTTATACTTATCTTCAAGATCATCATCTGCAGATAAAAAACTTACACTTATAAGTATTAAAAAAAATCTAATTAATCTATTCAACTTCTACCTCTAAAAGCATATTAGGGTGTATAGCACACTCCACGTTGAATTTTCCCTCACCTTTTATAGGCACTTTAATATCTTCACCAGGTTTTTGCATACCTATATCAAACTCATTTGTCTCATCATCAGTATATGCATTATGAGCAAATGGATCCGAGTTTTTAAATACTATATTATCTCCCACTTTTGCTTTTACAAAATGGGGAATAAATGTTTTCTTTTTTTGATCAACAATATGATCTGCACCGAAAACAAATGTTGTTAAAAAAACTAAGATTGTAAGTGTTTTATTCATTTCTATCCTTTTAAATTTATTGTGGGAACGACCTAGGCTCTTCTATACCAAGATCGGGTCCTGTTAAAGTTTTTAAAAATTCATTGATAAAAGCCATTTCTTTATCGTTTAAACCTCTATCTTTCATATCAGGCGATTTATTTGGTGTGTCAGGGTGTCTTCCCCCTTTAGAGCATATCGCCGTAGTCTCTTCTAAAGTATATACGCTTCCATCATGAAAATATGGAGCACTTTGATCGATATATCTTAAAGTAGGTGTTTTCATAGCACCTTTCCAAGCCAACCTTTTCATCTTAAGCACTTGTCTTCCTATATCATCATCGCCTAAACCAATATTATGAAAACTACCATCAGTAAAGTTAAAACCGTCGTGACAAGTTGTACAAGAGGCTTTCCCTTTAAAAAGTTCCCACCCTTTTTTTGCATCTTCACTTATAGCGTTTTTATCACCTTTGATAAACTTATCAAAAGGTGCTTCTTTAGATATAACGGTTCTCTCAAAAGTTGCAATAGCTTTTACAACAGTATCGATTGTAAGCTTCTCATCAGGGTATGCTTCTTTAAAAAGTTTCATATACCCTTGATTTGAGGTGATGATATCCATAACCTCTTTGATCTCCATATCCATCTCTACATCTGCTTGCATTGGACCTAAAGCTTGATCTTCCAAACTTCTTGACCTACCGTCCCAGAATTGATGTGTTTGAAAAGCTGTGTTTATTATTGTAGGTGAGTTTCTACTACCTACTCTGCCGTGAACACCTACGGCCTTTTGTTTAGCATCGCTCCAACCTAATTTTGGATCGTGACATGAAGCACACGATACCTCTTTACTTTTTGATAATCTTTTATCAAAATATAGATATTTACCTAGTTCTACCCTTTTTGGTGTTATCTCATTCCCTTTTGGAAAAGGTATATCTTTTGGGATAAGCCATTTTGATATATCTTCACTAGCACTTAAACCAATTGCTAAAAAAACCGCAGGTATAACTTTTAAAATATCCATTTTATCTCCAATACTAAATAGTTACAATAATGTTACCAAAACCAAGTTTAAGAGAGCCTATCTTTATAGCTCTTATAATCATAATCCCTAAGCACCTCAATAGTTCCATCCTCTTTTTTTATGGCAATTGATGGAAGATTGATACCGTTAAATGTGGTTGTTTTAACCATTGTATAGTGTATCATATCCTCTAATATTATCTTATCACCAACCTTTAAAGGCTCATCAAAACTATAATCCCCGATAATATCACCAGCTAAGCAGGTGTTTCCCCCTAGTCTATAGGTGTATTGTTTCTCACCTGCTTGTGCTGCACCTCTTATCTCGGCACGATAAGGCATAGCCAAAGTATCAGGCATATGGCACTCTGCACTTGTATCTAGTATCGCAATATCTATTGCGTTATGTACTATATCTAATACACTAGCTTCTAAATAGCCCGTTTGCCAGCCAACTGCTTCACCAGGTTCCATATAAACCTCTAAATGAGGGTATCTATCTTTAAACTCATTTAAAAGCTTGATTAGTCCCTCCACATCATAATCTTCTCTTGTAATATGATGACCCCCGCCGAAATTCACCCATTTTAGATCTTTAAAAAACTCGCAAAACTTATCTTCAAAGTTTTTTAAAGCACCTTGCAGGGCATCTACATTTTGTTCACATAAAGCGTGAAAATGAAGACCATCTATAAGCTCAAAGTTTGAAAAGTGTTTTGTAAACTCAGACTTTGTGATACCTAAGCGGCTATAAGCTCCGCAAGGGTTATAAAGATCAACCTCAACTGAGCTGTATTCAGGGTTTACTCTAAGACCTAAAGAGTTATGAGGTTTTACTTTATCTTTATATGTTTCAAGCTGAGTAAATGAGTTAAAAACAATATGGTTTGAGATTTGCGTAATTTGCTCAAACTCGTTTGGTTTAAATGCTGGAGAGTATGTATGAACCTCTAATCCAAACTCCTCTTTTGCTAGAATTGCTTCATTTAGACCACTTGCGCAACACCCTTTTAGGTATTTTTTACAAAGATCAAAGGTTGAGAACATCGCAAAACCTTTAAGTGCAAGCAGTATCTTTACACCCGTTTCATCTTGCACTTTTTTTAAAAGTTTAAGATTGTTCTTTAAAAGTTCCTCTTCACAAACATATATGGGAGATGGTAAGTCTTTTTTCATTTTCACTTTCTAAATATCAAGTTCTTTTATTTTCCAAGGTAAACCTTGCGTCATCAACTCATCCATAAAAGGTTTCGCTTCAAACTCCTCTACGTTAAATACACCTTTAGCTTTCCATGTACCGTTATAAACAAGCTTGCTTCCGATCATTGCAGGCACGCCTGTCGTATAGCTTACACACTGCGCGCAGGTCTCTTTAAACGCTTCTTGATGATCACATATCTGATAGATATAGTATTTCTTTCTTTGACCATCTTTGATCCCCTCGATCACACATCCGATATTTGTCTGCCCTACTGTTCTACTTCCTAAGCTTGCAGGATCAGGAAGTAAAGTTTTTAAAAACTCTATAGGGATGATCTTTTGTCCTTGGTGCTCAACAGGATGGATACCAAGCATACCTACATTTTGTAAGCAGTTCATATGCTGGATATAGCTATCACCGAAAGTCATAAAAAATCTAATCCTTTTAAGACCTTTGATATTTTTTGCTAATGATTCAAGCTCCTCATGGTAAAGAAGATATGATGGTTTAACACCGATCTCAGGATAATCCCAATCAAGTCTAATCTCTAAAGGTTTAGTCTCGATCCATTTACCCTCTTCCCAATATCTACCGTTTGCACTAACCTCTCTTAAGTTAATTTCAGGGTTAAAGTTTGTTGCAAAAGGGTATCCATGATCACCAGCATTACAATCTAAGATATCGATATACTCAATAGTATCTAAAAGGTTTTGCTGTGCATACGCAACGAAAACTCCAGTAACTCCAGGATCAAAACCAGAACCTAAAAGTCCCATAATATTTGCATCTTTAAACTGGCCGTCTCTTGCCCACTGCTCTTTATACTCAAATTTTGCTTCATCTGGGTGCTCATAGTTTGCAGTATCGATATAATCAACACCACACTTTGTACAAGCATCCATAATAGTTAAATCTTGATATGGAAGTGCTACATTTAGCACAACTTTAGGATTCACTTTTTGTATTAATGCTACAAGCTCCTCAACACTGTCCGCATCTACGCTTGTTACATCGATATCTATATTTTGTTTGCTTTTTATATCGTTTTTTATCTCTTCACATTTGCTAAGTGTACGACTTGCAAGGGTGATCTTTTCAAAAGTATCTATATTCATAGCACATTTTGCCGTAGCAACTTTACTAACTCCGCCTGCACCGATAATTAAAATACCTTTTTTTTCCATTTTATTTTCCTATATTGATATGATCTTCAAGATCTTCTAAATTTTTTGGTAAAGTGATTATAAAGCATGCACCTTTATAGGTTTTACCCTCATACTCTATATCTTTATTTAAAACCTCTATTTTACCGAAGAAATGTTTTGAAATGATTTCACTTGTCATATAAAGTCCGATACCAGTACCTTGACTTTGATGTTTAGTGGTAAAATAAGGTTCAAAAATCTTTGTTATTATATCTTTCGATATACCCCCTCCATTATCACAAATTATTACCTTATAGCAGTTTTTATCCTCTTCATCCTCTACTTTTATAAATTTATCTTGTTGCTCGATCCTATTTAATTGATCTTTTGCATTATTGATAATATTTAAAACTGCTTGAGTAAACTCGTTTTGATTACCAACCAACTCAATATTATCGTTTAGATCAAGTTCAACATTGATACCGTGAACCCTTAAACTAGCACCTAAAAGATCGATATCTTTTACGATAGAGCTTTTTAGGTTGAACTTGATCTTTTCCTTATCTGATCTAAAGAAGTCCCTAAAATCATCTATGGTCTTTGACATATAAGCTGCTTGTTTCATTATATTTTCAATTGCACTATCAAAGTTCTTATCATCTAGAAGTTCATACTCTTTTTGAAGTTTCATACCGCTTGCAGCTGTTGTTATAGCACTTAAAGGTTGTCTCCATTGGTGGGCGATATTTCCTATCATCTCACCCATTGAAGCCATTTTAGACTGTTGATATAAAAGTCTTTCGTTTTGTTTATCATGCTCTATAAGTTCAACTATCTTTTTATCGTAATAGTTAAATCCAAAATATATAACTATAAAAAACAATACAAGCAATACAGCAAGTATAATTAAAGACATAATAATAGAGTTATCTTTCCAATCTTTATCTGCCGTTACATAAGTGGTGATCAAGAACTTACCCTCAACCTTACCGTCAAAACTTAATAGATTGTAATGAAAAAGCTTATAGTTCTCATTTTCAAAGCTTATCATCTTATCGGAATTTATAAGACCATCTTCAAGTATCTTTTCAAATAAAGGTTTATCTTCAAAAAGAGCATAGCCTGCTTTTTCTATTACAACTTTATCTCCGATATCGTATTTTAGCAACTCTTGTATCTTACTTGAAGCTATTACTACAGAAGCATCTAAATATTTATCTATTATGCTCATATCAGAGATAAACAGTTTAGGGCTTACACCTACCTCAATAAGACCATAATATTTATTATCATAATATAAAGGTATCTCCAGGCGATAAAGAAGCTCATTGTAACCAACCTCAAAACCGTATTTTGAACGTTTTTGATTGTTTGCTTCAACAACTATTCTTCTAAACTTTGAGATATCATGATCGTTTGCTTTTGGATTTCGTGCAGAAAATTTACAAATATTTTCAGGACTGATAAAATGAAGCGATTTTATATAAGAATTCTCACGCTTTAAGACCTTATATACTTTAAGCAGTTCATCTTTATAACGCTTATCATCAGAAATAATAAACTTCTTTAGTCTACTAGTTTCATAAAGCTCATCAGAGACCCTTTTTGAGATCAATTTTCTAAAAAAAATAATCTTACCGTCTATGATCTGCTGCAGTATGGTAAATGATTGTTTTTGTTTTATATCAATGTATTCACTCTGTTTATTGTAATTATACAAAGTAAAGATTGTCAAAATCAAAAAAATCAAAAAAACAATAATAAAAATAATTTTATTTCTTTTCATTAGGTTAATTTTATCATATTATCAATTAATTTTGCTATTATTTAAGCGATGAAAAAAGAGACAAGTATAGCGATTATAAAATCGGTTCAGATCAGTAATATAAAAACCATAAAAGATAAAGATAAAACTTGGGAAACAGGCTCTTACAAAACCCCTGTCCAAACTTCAAGAGTTTATATTGACGGTTTAGAAGGGGATATGGTTGCAGATAAAAAGCATCATGGTGGTATAGATAAAGCAGTTTTTGCAAACTCTTTACTTAACTATCCTAAGTGGCAAAAGTTTCTAAAAAAAGAAACACCTTTACCTTTTGGAGCTTTAGCAGAAAACCTAACTATCGATAGTATAGATGAAAATGATGTGTTTATAGGTGATGTTCATAAGATAGGTGATGTTATCCTTGAGATATCTCAACCAAGAGAGCCATGCTGGAAAATATCTCAAAAATGGGATAATCCCGAATTTACTAAATATATCTATAAAAGCGGTGAAACAGGTTGGTACTATAGAGTATTACAAACAGGAAAAATAAAACAAAACGATAAGATAGAGCTTATAAAAAGGGCAAACGATAAAGTATCAATAAAAAAAGCTAACGATATACTAAGAGAGCCTTCAAAATATCCTGAGTTGTGTGATTATCTTTTAAACTTGGATATATTATCTCAAGCATGGAGAGAAAGTTTACAAAAAAAAGTTAGTAGATCATAACTATTTTTTTGTAATAAACTCTGCGATCTTTTCGATATCTTCATCGCTGAGTCTTTTAACCTGAACCTTCATAAGACCTTTCATAGAACTGCCGTATGTTCCGTCTTTATAACCTTTCATAGCACTTATAAAGTCCTCTTTTGTCATTTGATTTATTATCTTACTTCGCTCTAGCGCCGACCTTTCACCTTTATCTCCGTGACATCCTGCACACGGTTTATAAAGATCACTTGCATTTAAACTTAAGATCATAGAAAAAAATATTAATATTATGGAAAAGATCCTACCCATACAGTTCCTTTAGAAGTAAATATCGTATTGTACTTTGAAAAATTTAATAAAGCATAAATCGGCAAGTTAAATAGAACACTTTAATCAAATTTTTAACTAAGATCAGAAAAAAATATTAAAAACCGCTCCACTAAATCTAAATATTATTGTAAACCCTTTATAATACGTTCTTTTATTCAAAGGTTAAAAATGAGAGTTTTAATAAACGGCATAGGCAGAATCGGTAAGGCCGTATTCAAAATAGCACTAAAGAACAAAGATATACAAATAGTAGCCGTAAACGATATCAACCCAAATATAGACAATATTGCATATATTATAAACTACGACTCCACTTACGGTGGTATCAAAGATAAGTTTAAAGTCTCTAAAAACCATATAGTAAATAAAAAAAACAAGATCAAAGTATTTAACAAAGAGAGTCTTGAAGATATAGATCTTAAAAAGTATAAGATAGATTATATAATAGATGCAAGCGGTACAAAACCAAATATTGAGAGTTTAAAAAAGCTGCCTGTTAAAAAGATATTTCTAACACACCCAAATAAAGAAGCTGATATAAACGTTATTATCGGCGTAAATGAAAAAGATATTAAAAATGATCAAAAAGTGGTTTCAACAAGCTCATGTAATGTTACGGCTTTGCTTCCAATTATAGATATGATCGATAAAAGATTTAAGATAGAGTTTGGTGAGATCACTACCATTCATCCACTTTTAAACCACCAAAAGGTTTTAGATAACAGCTGTATAAAAAGCAGCAGCCGTGATGTACAATGTAACTTTGAGTTTGGAAGAAGCGCAATCGATAATATAATACCAAGTAAAACAACAACTATTGATGCTTGTTCATTCGTAAGGTCTCATATAAACTCTAATATCATATCCTCATCATCTTTTAGGGTTCCAACGGCAACTGTAGGAGCTATAGATATCACTCTATTTGTTAAAGATAAATGTTCAAAAGATGAGCTAGTAAAACTTTTTAAACGATATGAAAAAGAGCAAAAACATAAAGTGATCTTAAACAACTTCGATCCATTAGTTTCAAGCGATTTTAAAGCTCTTCCTTATAGTGCAGCTATAGATCATAGGTTTTTAGATGTTAAGATGGATAAGATGCTAAAACTAATGATCTGGTACGATAATGAGTGGGGATATGCAAATAAGGTTGTAGATATCGTAAAGCTATATAAAGATATCTACTGATCTACAGGCAGTTCTATAAAGAACTTAGCACCCTTATCCGTATTCTCAACGTATAGTTTTCCACCTAAGCTCTCCTCAACTATCTTATGGCTCATATAAAGTCCAAGTCCCGTACCTTGACTTTGATGTTTAGTCGTAAAATAGGGTTCAAAGATATTATCTATAATATCCTCTGGAACACCCCCTGCGTTATCCTCTATACTGATAATAATACTATCTCTGTCTTGTTTACACTCAACTTTTATATAGGCATCTTTAATATCTTGGTGCTTTAAGGCATCGCTTGCATTATTGATGATGTTTGTTAGAACCTGTGAAAGCTCTCCAACTACCATCCTTTTTTGTATAGGTGTCTCTTCTATGTTTTTAATTAGAGTTATATTTTTATTATTTAAAGATATAACCATTATTCCAAATACATTATCAAGGATATCTTGTATCACAACCTCTTTGATAGTTTTTTTATCTTTTATGATATCTCTAAAAGTATCTATGGTCTCAGAGAGGTAAACTGCATTTGCAACGATAAGGTCCATATTTTTATAAAGGTCTTCTTTTTCAAGTTTAAAGAACTGATCTTTTATCTTGATCCCGCTTGCTGCAGTTGAGATCACCGATAATGGCTGTCTCCACTGGTGTGCAATATTACCCATCATTTTTCCTAAACTCGCCATCTTTTCAGATTGTACAAGCTGGTTCTCTATATTTTTAAGTTTAGTGATATCTATAAAGGTGATAATATAACTATCATTATCTATGATATTCTTTTTATTGAACTCAATATAAAAAAGGTGTGCCACACCTTCACTATCGTTTATCTTAACGATCTTATCTGCACCGTCATACTCTTTTATATATTCAAACCATGTTTTACCGTTCATATCTTTTTGAATATAGTTCTTACCCTCTTCGTATTCAAAAAAGTCACATATACAACTATGAGCTTTTTGAAACTCTTTAAGGTCTTTAAAACCAAAGAACTCCACCATCGATCTATTTGAAGCTTTAATAGATATACCGTCACTGATGATAATAAATGACTTTTGAGAATCAAGTATCTTTTGGTTTTTATAAAACTCGTTTTTCAACTTTAGTTTTACGATGATCTCTCTATATAAAAATATCATAATCAAAGCAAGTATTATAAGAGCCGCTATTATAACCTGCTGCGCTTCTATCATCTGCTTTTTAACTACTGCATCAGGCTTGGATATATTTATACTCCCTACTACTTGACCGCTTACCTTATTTACAAAAGGGATCACTACGGTTATCTCTTCAACCCTATCAAAATGCACAATAAAAGGGGTTCCTTTATGGATCTTAGCTGCTAGCTTTTCTAACTTCTCTCTACTTTTTTCATCAGGAACTATTTTTTTATTTATCTTATTTAGTTTCTCTATCACTAACCTATCAAAATAAAAACCATCTACCGGACTTTTTAGATAGTTATTTCTTTCACTTGCAAAAACCTTCTCTTGCACGATATCTTTACTAAGTAAGAAGTTCACCCTTTTAACATTAAATAGATTAAAATAGTTATCCATAATAGAGTATATATCAAAGCTTACTTCAACGCTTCCTAAAAACTCTTTATCTAAAACTAGAGGAAAAACGTATCTAAATCCATTATATATCCGACCCTCTTCAAATCCAAAATAAGGCTCTTGGTATTTTTGTACAAAATCTACGCTCTCTCTTACACCTTTTAAGCTATCACCGTGTTTATCAGGTCTATGCATCCTTAAAAAACTAATAGATTCAGGAAGATGGAAATGAAGCTGCCTTACATTGTATTTAATCTTTAAAGATTTATATGTATCTATCAACTGATCATAAAGCTCTTTTCTCTTTCTATCCTTTATCAGCTGTTTGATACTATCTATATCTATCTTATCAGAGTATATCAACTCAGATATACCTTTATTCTTATCAAGTATTGACTTATACTCTAAAAGTGTTTGTGAGAGGATATAGTTCTTATACGAATCCATATCGCTTTGATACTTTAAGCTAATAAGTTTATAAAGGATAAGAGCCAATATAATATATGCAGTGATCACTATCATCAATAGTTTTCTACTATAGCTTGTATCTTGTTGTTGGTCTTTAAATACTCCTGTGTATATAAAATAAGCTAAAAGTATAAATGAAACAATAGAAAGCATTATATATAGATTGTAAACATAGTTTATCTCATTATCTTTTTCAGTATCTATGTTTTTTAGATCGATAAAGAGTAAAAAGTGTCCCATAACTTTATGGTTTATATCACTTATATAATGGTATGTGACAAGCTTATTTATATCTTTATCTACAAAATACCTGCTATTGTTGGCTTTTTGTATATATTGATCAATATCTATACTTTTAAGATGGATCATAAGGTTATCGTTTATATCTATATTTGCAACATAATACTCACCTATAAACTTCTTGCTAAATGCTTTTACTAACTGCTTTGTATACCTTTTATCTGCCAAGATCACAGCATCTACATCTTTTTCACTAAGTTTTTTAGAGATAGAGTTAAAATGAGTAATAACCTCTATCACCCCTAAGAAGTTTTTATTTTCGTATATCGGGACAATAGATTTAAATGTCATATCAAACTTACCTACACTAATAGAGTTCAATAACCTAGGGTTTTGTAAAACATCCTGCACATCTATTCTAAACTTAGCTATATTATCACCTTGATAATCTGTCCAGCTTCTTTGCATAGAGATACCATCTTTAGAGATAAGCTGAAACCAAACATTTTTAAAATCAGTGCTTTGTCTTAGTTGGGTTGAATATATACTTAGATTTACATTGGATGTATCATTGTTTTTAAGTGCATTTATAATTGTCTCACTAGTTGACAAACCTAAACCAATAGTAGCAGTAGTGTTCTGCTTCTCTTTTATCAATGTTCTTAAATGAAGTTTTGACTGTTCTACAATATTTACAAAACTTTTTTGTCTATACTCTTCTATAGCACTCTTCTTTAGATATGCAATCCCAAAGAAAAACGAAGATATAACCAAAAATAAAAATAATATAAATAATAATTTTTTACTTATCATATATTATTATATTAGTTTTTTGATAAAAGCAAACTTTTTAGAAACCTTTTAGCATCTTTCTTAAGCCTAAAATCTCCGTTAATTTGACCTGTGTAAAGTTTTTCCAAGATATTTTTAAACTCAGGTCCAGGCTTCATACCTAACTCTATTAGATCGCGACCTTGTATCATAGGTTCAGGCATGTTTCTCATCAATTTATAATTTTTTTTCACCCTTATTTCTACACTATCGTTTTTAGATATTTTATCCTCGTATATCTTTGGTGTTTTGAATTTTTTTAGCTCTTCTATATCTTTTAAAAGCTTTATATCATTTGATACCTTTTTTAAAATATCTTCTAAAAAATAAAACATCAAAACCAAATTGGTTTTAGTATCTTCTTTAAGTAAAAGTGCCATATTATCAATATGAATTAAACTCTCTTTGTTTATATCCTCAATCCCTAGTTCATTTAAGAGTTTAAGACCAATGGATGGTTTTTTTGCTTTAAGTAAAAGCTTTTTATACTCTTCAAAAACTCTCTCTTTTGGTAAAGTTTCAAACTCTCTATCATCAACCATTGTTTTAAAAAGATCTTTTGTAGTTTTATCTAAAGTAAGCTCAAAGCGTGCGCAAAACTGTACACCCCTATAAACCCTTAAAGGATCCTCTATAAAAGTTTTTTCATCTATATGTTTTAATCTCTTTTGCTCTAGATCTGCTATACCGTTAAACGGGTCTAAAAACTTTTTTTCTTTATAGTCAAAGCCTATAGAGTTTATAGTAAAGTCTCTTCTTCTAGCCCCTTCAATATAACCCATAGAACCATCGATCTTTACATCAAAGCCAGTATGTCCTAAAGCTATCTTATTCTCACGCCTTGGAAAAGAGAAATCATACTCTTCTACACCCACTTTTAGTTTTAAAACTCCAAAGCTTTTACCTACAAAACTAAGAGTTCCAAACTCTTCTAAAATAGAACTAAGCTGCTCCAAAGTATCTAAAGCATAAACCTCTATATCAATATCTTTTGAGGGTATCTCTAAAAAATGATCACGCACAAAACCACCTACTAAGACAGGTCTTGCACCACTTTCTATAAGTTTTTCTAAGATGTTTTTTAGCTCACTTGGAATATTTAACATAAAAGAAGTATAACCTATTTGGTATCAAAGAATACCATCATGCCATTGTACAAGTGTAAGTCTATACCCCTCTTTTACTTTTAAAACCTCATGGGAAAAATAAGGATTACTTGGAAAAACCACCATATCCCCTGCTTTTGGTTCAAGCTTTACGGTATCTCCGTTCTCATCATAAAGATAGTTAAATAAAAGCTCTCCACCACTAAAACTTAGTTCATTTTGGGTGTTTTCATCAAAACTTGTAGCAAAAAGTACCGTAGTGATCTTTCTTTGCGGAGCTACATTTAAAAAACCTATAGTGTTTTTATCATCATCAAGTATCTCACTTGAATCATCTGAGTGTTTTATATAAAAGCACCCTTTGGTGTACTCAAGAACCTGCACATCTGTTGAGAAAGTGAGTGCAGTTGAGAAATACTCCTCTATCATAGGCTGATACTTTTTAAACTGCTTTTGGTAAAGTCTCTCGTAGCTTTTTTTTAGTTTATATATATTTGTTTTTCTATACTCTTTTTTTAGTTTTGGTTGAACAACACCACTTGCAATCTCTACCTTTACCTTTGCATCTTTTACATCTTCATCTTTTATTTTGGTAAATCGTGCTATCTCATCACATATTTTTTTTGGTAAAAAGTTTTTTATAATAAGATAAGGGTAATCCATATAAGGGTTTGGAAGAAGTTTATTTTCAACTTCAATATTTAAGAAGATATCATCACAATATATCTTATTGCTAATCTGCATGGAAGCTCTCCACTTTAAAGTGGAGAATTATAATCTATTTTTTGAATTTTTACGCTAAATAGTTGCTTAAAGTGAACTCACTATTTTATAGGTGGTATCTATCATCTTTGTAAGCTCTTCAGTGCTAAAACAATACGGCGGCATAAAGTAGACTACATGCCCTAAAGGTCTTATATAAACGCCCTCTTTTAAAGCCTCTTGAAATATCTTCAGCCCTATTCGCTCTTCACTTTTATAACCTTTTAGCTCAATTGCACAGATCATACCTCGCTGTCTTAGCTGGGCAACATTTGAAAGCTCATTGAACTTTTTTGTCTGCTCTTTTATAAGTTCTATCTTCTTTTTATTTTTCTCTATTATATTCTCATTTTCAAATATATCTAAAACTGCATTTGCTACGGAGCACGCTAGAGTGTTTCCCGTATAAGAGTGTGAGTCAAGAAAAGATTTACCCTCGTTATAATCGCAATAAAAAGCATTATATATATCTTGCGTAAAAAGTACAACCGATAGCGGCATATACCCGCCCGTGATACCTTTTGAAAGACATAAAAAATCAGGAGATATACCAGCTTGCTCACAAGCAAACATAGTCCCAGTTCTTCCAAAACCTACGGCTATCTCATCAGCTATTAAAAACACACCGTGTTTATTGCAAAGCTCTCTTAGTTTTGTGATATAGCTTGGATCATACATCTTCATTGAACCTGCACACTGAACCAAAGGCTCAATAACAACCGAACTAACCTTGCCCTTATATTCGCTTAACACTCTATCCATATCCTCTAGAGCTTCATCTTCACTTACAAGCGAGGGTGATTTTGCCTGCACGGTTTTTATTAAGATATCAGTATATATATCTTTATAAAGTCCTGTATCACTTACTGCTAAAGCACCTAATGTCTCACCATGGTAAGAGTTTTCTAAAGATACAAAAAGGGGTCTGCTCTCACCTTTATTTTTAAAATATTGAAACGCCATTTTTAGTGTTATCTCTATAGCGCTTGAACCATTATCGGCAAAAAATATCTTTTTTAAAGGCTCAGGTGTCATCTTTACAAGTCTAGAAGCTAGATCGATCGCTGGCTTATGTGTAAAACCTGCAAATATCACATGCTCTAAATCTTGAAGCTGTTCATTTATCTTTTCGTTTATATATCTATTGCTGTGACCGAAAATATTTACCCACCAAGAGCTTATACAATCAAGATATGCGTTTCCCTCAAAATCCTCTATATAACTACCATACCCTTTTTTTATAGGTATTAAAGGAAGCTTCTCATAATCTTTCATTTGACTGCAAGGGTGAAATATATACTGTAAGTCTTCGTTCATTAGTTGATTATTTGTCATAATTGCTCCGATTTTTTTTCTAAGATATCATATAAAACTTAATTTTTATGTTTTGCATTAAACTATAGCTGAGAGTTTTTTATACTCATCAAAAGCAAAATCATCTGTCATTCCAGATATATAATCTATAACAAGTCTTACTCTAAAATACCACTCTAAAAGTGGATACTCTTTATCTTTTTTATCTAACTCTTTTACATCATTGATATAAGATACTATCTGCTTTGAAGATAGCCTTTTTATAAGCCTTTGGGATATAAAACACTCTATATCCTCATCATTTATAAGCTTAGTAAAATCTTCCGTGCTTAGTTCCAACAGCGGTCTATAAACCTCAAACAAACCGTTTATCACGGCATATCCTTTAAGCTCCACATTTTGAACCTCTTTGTTCATATAGATATATTTATAAGATATGTTTTGAAGTATCTTTATAGCTTTTGAGTATTTACTCTTTTTATCATACTCTAAAAGTGCAGATGGAAAAGAGCCCTCAAATATCTCTTGGTGGTTTTGCAGATATATATCGCTTACGTGTGCTACTAAAGCACCTATTAGTTTTGCACGTGTAAGAGTTAGGAACATATTGAACTGATAAGGCTCATCCTCATCTTTTTTTACTCTTGTAAAGAACTCCTCAACAAGCTCTAAAAGATAGTTCTCCCCCTCTTTCTCACACTCTTTTTTTATCAAATTATAAATATCTTCAAACCTTAGTATCCCTTTATCTACGGCATCTTCCATATCGGCAGTCAAATATGAGATATCATCAGCTGCTTCCATTATATATGTTAGCGGATATCTATGCCCTTTTTTTATATCTAGTGAATCACACACTTTCTCAACAGTATCCTTCTCACTATAGTAAAACCCAGGTTTCTTTCTTAGTTTATAAAGAGGATCGTTTTTTGCGGGCTTTGCTTCATAGGCTCCCCTTGTATATTTTAAGATAGAAGCTATCTGCGAATATGAAAGGTTTAGCCTTTGAAGCTTAGTAACTATCCGTATTGCTTGCGCATTTCCGTCATAGCTGCAGATATCCTCAACTAGTATTTTTTTAAGCTCATTGTCCTCTTGATATAGATTTTGTAAGATCTTAACACCGTGCTTTCTCATCCAAGAGTTTATACTTTGCTCTGCAAAATGACCAAAAGGTGGATTTCCTATATCGTGGAGCAGGCTTGCCATCTCACAGATAGATACAAAACCATTTTGAAGTTCACTTAAAGCATATCTGTCAAGCCCCTCTTCATCTAACTTTTTTAAAATAGTTTTTGCGATATATCTAGCACTTTGGGAAACCTCTAAAGAGTGCGTAAGTCTAGTTCGAATAGAAGCATTGAGCTCCAAAGCGAACACCTGCGTTCTTTTTTGAAGACGTCTAAGTGCGGGAGCAGATAGTATTCTTCCGCGGTCGCTCTCAACCGAAGCGTCTATATACCTTATCTCGTTTCGCTCCCTAAAGGTGCTTATCTTTTTTGAGTAATCTATCATTGTACAATCCAATCTTTTTCAATCAAAAGGGTATTTTCTTCATAAACCTTAGCTAAGAAAGTATCCCCTTTTTTATAGTTTGCTACACCTTTTGGCGTGCCACTCATTATAATATCGCCGTCTTCAAAACTCATAAACGAGCTTATCTCTTTAAGCATCTCATTTGGTTTATATATCATAAGATCATGGTTAGCAAACTGTGCAAGGGTATCGTTTATAAAAAGCTCGAACCTTATTTTTGTAATATCACCGCTAAACTTTACAAAATTGCTTAATACAGCAGAGCTATCAAAAGCTTTTGCCCTCTCCCAAGGAAGACCTTTTTGTTTCATCTTATTTTGAATATCAGCTTTGGTTAGATCAAGACCGAAACCGATCCCTGCTATTTTAGAGCTTTGTATTAAAAAGCATATCTCACCCTCAAATCTTGTATCTTCACTTATAAAATAAAGAGTATCGCTGATAGCCGAATTTGGTTTATTGAACACTACCATATTTTGAGGTATCTCGTTGCCAAGCTCTTTTATATGCTCCACATAGTTTCTACCTATACAGATAACCTTTGACGGAGTTATATTTTTATCTTCAAACTTAACCGTATGCACGCTTTGCCTTTAAAGTGGTCTCAAACCCTCTGCTTGGAGTTTTAGGAATCAAATATGCTAACAAAAATGAGCTTAGAGCAATAAGTGCACCAATAGCAAAAACAAGATGATATGAATACAACCACACCATCCCAAGAACTGCAGGCAAGAATACAGCCGCCGTATGGTTTATAGTAAAACTAACAGCACTTGCACTTGCTATATCTTTAGGGTCTGCTATCTTTTGAAAATATGTTTTTAGTGCAATTGCCATTGAAAAAAGAAGATGATCAACAACATAAAGAAAAAATGCAAAATAGATATTATCTACAAAAGCATAAGAGATAAACACAAGCATAAGCCCTATATACTCAAGGCGTAGGCTCAGCCTCTCACCGTATGAAGCGATAAATCTTCCTATCATAGGAGCAAAATATATATTTAGAAGTGAATTCACAAAAAGTAAAAGCACCATATTATGTATATCTATTCCAAACTTCTCTACTAGCAAAAACCTTGCAAACACAACAAATATCTGTCTTCTTGCTCCTGCTAAAAAAGTCAGCAGATAAAAAAGCCAATACTCTTTTTTTAGTTTTAAAGATTTCTCTTGAACCACGTCATCTTTAAAATGCTCAAAACCTATCCAAGAGATAAACGCAACTATAGCACTTATCCCTCCAAAGAATATATACACATATTTATACTCTACGGAATAAAACTTCATCATTATGTATATAAGTATAAAAACTAAAAGACCAGTAAAAGATTTTGCCGCTGTTATCTTTCCAAGTACTATTGGAGCTTTATCTTTACTAAGCCATTGCAAAGAGAGCGACTGATTTAGAGTTTCAAGATAATGAAAACCTACAGACATAATTATAGTGGTGATATACAGCCCAAAAACCGAAGGGAAAAATCCAGTTAGTGCAGTACCTAGTCCTAAAAGTATCAAAGAGATATACGCCAGCCTTTGCTGAGCTATTATCATTATAACTAGCACTACGCTAAATGCTAGAAACCCAGGGATCTCTCTAAGACTTTGAAGTATACCTATCTGCGAGCCGTTAAATGATGCCGCTTCTATTACGAAGTTGTTTAGCAAACTCATCCAAGCTGAAAATGAAAAAACCATAGATATTGACAGTAGATATAGTAAAGCTATTCGCGAACTAAATATATTTTTTAACATGTGGAATATTATAGCTATTTTTCTAAAATTGAGGTGAAACTTCAAAAGTAAATATTAGATATGTTAAGATTTCAAAAAAGAGGGTTTATGGCAAAGAAAAAAACGATACAAGAGCTTCAATCTCAAAACATATTATTTGAATACAACAATCAAAAAGTCCAAGCTTTAAAGTTTGACCCAAATAGTAGAAAAGTGGAGATTTTTTATATAAAAGAGGAGAGAAAAGAGCAGATAGCTTTTATCCATCTGCCCAAAAATATAAAAAAACTTATCTCCCCTCTATAAGCTTCATTCTAAAATATCTAGGGAACTGATCTTCGATTCTCTCATCGATCTCTAGAGGAAATACATTTAGCACGGCATCGCTGATCAGATCAAAATACTCTTTATCGCCGTCAATTAAGGTAAGCTGTTCAAAACCACCGTCTTTAAGTACCGTAACTCTAATATTTGCGTATCTTGGAGTCTCATTAGCAACTATCTCCATAGCTGAAACACTTTCATTTATCTTTTTCTTTGTTGATCTTAAAAACCTATTTATAAGTGCAAATTTTTGTTTAATAAGCTCATCTGATGGAAAACCTTTTTTAGTTTCTGTTTTTTCCTCTTTTGGCTTATCTTCTATCTGTTGAGCCACCTCTTCTTGTGTAGTTTCAGTTGTTTTCTCTTGCGTAGTTTTTTGTTCAACTTTATTTATAGAGATTTTTTCCTTAGAGATATTCTCTTTTTCTTCAATCTGTTCAGGCTCATTTTTTACTATCTCTTTTTTCTCTACTACTATCTCTTTGGGCTGAGTGGTAACTTCTTGTTTTACAACATCTCTTTGTTCTACTATCTGTTCTGAGTGAGTTGGAGCTTTAATATCGGGTTCACTATCATTGACCCAATGTGCGATCAAATTAAATACACCGTAAATAATCAAAATTAAAAATCCAAATGCTCCTACATTCTCTAATAAGTTCCTTGTTTTACCACGCACAAATATCCCTCTTTCTTTATAATTAATATAGGGGAAGATTATATTTATATTTTCCTTAAATACAAAGATAGTTACAAGAAAATAATAAAATTAATATTTTTTAAGTTATAATGAAAAAATCTTTATATAAGGAGTAGTTATGATGAAAAAAGGTCTTATAAGTGTCGCTCTTGCGGGGCTTTTATCAATTCCTTCATTGGCAATGGAGTACGTTACCATTGGTACAGGCGGTGTTACTGGTGTATACTATCCTACAGGTGGAGCTATCTGTAGACTTGTAAACAAAGATAAAAAAGTTCACGGTGTAAGATGTTCTGTTGAATCAACAGGTGGTTCAGTTTACAATATCAATACTATCAAAGCTGGTGAGCTTGAGATGGGTGTTGCCCAATCAGATTGGCAGTATCACGCTTATCATGGAACAAGCAAATTTAAAGACCAAGGTGCTTTTAAAGACTTAAGAGCAGTATTTTCTATCCATCCAGAGCCTTTTACGGTTCTAGCTAGAAAAGATGCTAACATCAAAAACTTTAACGACTTAAAAGGCAAAAGGGTAAATATTGGAAACCCTGGTTCTGGTCAAAGAGGAACTATAGAGCTTATTATGAATGCTAAAGGCTGGAGTAAAGACGACTTTAAACTAGCGTCTGAGCTAAAAGCAGCAGAGCAGGCAAAAGCTCTTTGCGATAATAAAATAGACGCAATGGTGTATGTTGTAGGTCACCCAAATGGTGCACTTAAAGAAGCAACTACAACTTGCGATGCAAATCTTGTAAATGTTTACGATGATGATATCAAAAAACTAATTGCAAAAAACGATTACTATAGAAAAGCTACGATCCCAGGTGGGATGTATAACGGCAATCCTGATGATGCTACAACTTTTGGTGTAGGTGCTACAATAGTAACTTCAGCTAAAGTTCCTGATCATGTAGTATATACCGTAGTAAAAGCGGTATTTGAGAACTTTGATGCTTTCAAATCTCTACACCCAGCTTTTGCAAATCTAAAAAAAGAGGAGATGGTAAAAGATTCTTTATCTGCTCCATTACACAACGGTGCGCTAACTTACTATAAAGAGGTTGGGCTTATCAAATAGATAAAAAGGGATATTTTTCCCTTTTTATAAATATATTTTTAAATCTCTTATAGGGCTTTAAAAATATATTTAGCAGGAGGCATAGTTTGAGCAAAGAAGCACAAGACCTAGTAGCTGAGGCCGAGACTGGAGGACGCCAGCCGTCAAATAAATATATTGCAAAGTTTATTCTTTATCTTGCACTTACTTGGTCACTCTTTCAACTATATGTATCATCACCTTTGGTATTAGAGTTCTCACCTTGGATGAACGCAGATGTTGTAAAACGTATCCACCTTATCTTTGCAGGGTTTTTAGCATATCTAAGCTATATGCCTCTAAAAAGCTCCCCTAAAAAATATGTCCCTATAACCGATTGGATAATGGGGATACTGCTTGTACTAAGTATAGTATTTTTTATCTACTCTCAAGTATGGGATTCAAAAGATTTTGAGATGAGACTTGGTATCCCAAACCAGCTTGATTATTTTTTTAGTATCGCTGGTATAGTTTTACTTTTAGAAGCTACAAGAAGAACACTTGGTCCACCGTTGATGATAATCGCAACCTTAGCACTTACATACGCATATTTTGGTGCTGGTGACTATGGCGGCTCATCCATAGGAAAGATCATATCGCATATGTGGATCACCACAGAGGGAGCATTTGGTATAGCTATCGGGGTATCTGCAACTATGGTGTTTTTATTTGTACTTTTTGGTGCACTTTTAGAGCAAGCTGGTGCAGGAAACTATTTTATCCGTGTAGCATTCTCTTTAATGGGACACTTTAGAGGGGGGCCAGCAAAAGCTGCAGTTGTAAGTTCGGCAATGACTGGGATGATATCTGGAAGCTCAATTGCAAACGTAGTTACAACTGGAACTTTTACGATACCTTTAATGAAAAAGGTAGGGTTTTCAAAAGAGAAAGCTGGAGCTATAGAGGTTGCTTCATCCACAAACGGTCAGCTAACACCTCCTATTATGGGTGCAGCAGCTTTCTTAATGGTAGAGTATGTTGGTATCCCTTTTATAGAAGTTATAAAACACGCTTTCTTACCTGCTTTGATCTCATATATAGCTTTAATATATATAGTTCATCTTGAAGCGATGAAAGCAGGTATGACAGGACTTCCTAGACCCCATAAGATGACAAAACTAGCTAAACTTATAGGTGTAGTAAGTGTCGTTATGGTTTTAGGTTTCTTAGCCTTTGTGCTACCTCCTATAATAGGTTTTATAAAAGAGTTTGCACAAAGTTATACCTTTGAGGTGATATTAGCTCTTATATCATTAGCTTACGTATCTTTGGTTTATGTTGCTTCAAAGGTTCCAGACCTGCCGCGTGAAGATATTACAGAGCTTCCTAAAGTTGCACCAACCGTGTTATCAGGACTTCATTATCTACTTCCAGTAGTGGTTCTAGTTTGGCTTTTAACTATCGAGCGACTATCCCCTGATCTATCTGCGTTTTGGGCGACCATCTTTATGATATTTATCGTTATCACACAAAAACCACTAATAGACTTTTTTAGAAACGACAAAAAACACCTAATGAAGCGATTTAAAAGTGGTTTTGTTGATCTTGAAATAGGTCTTATAAACGGTGCAAAAAATATGATAGGTATCGGTGTAGCAACAGCGGTTGCAGGTATAATAGTTGGAACCGTTACACTTACTGGGATAGGTCAAGTTATAATAGGTTTAGTTGAAGATGTATCTGGTGGTAATATCTTTTTAATACTTCTTTTTACCGCTCTAATAAGCTTGGTTCTTGGAATGGGGCTTCCTACAACGGCAAACTATATAGTCGTATCTTCACTTATGGCTCCAGTTATCGTAAGCTTGGGTGCAGCTAACGATCTTGCTATACCATTGATAGCGGCGCATATGTTCGTATTTTATTTTGGAATACTAGCAGATGATACGCCGCCAGTTGGACTTGCCGCCTTTGCTGCAGCTGCAATCAGTAAGGGTGATCCTATAAAAACAGGTATACAAGGCTTTACTTACGATATCCGTACTGCCATGCTTCCTTTTATGTTCATCTTTAATACTCAGCTTTTAATGATAGGTATAGATCATACTTTTGAGTTTATAGTAGTTGTTATCTCAGCTATTATAGGTATGCTTTTATTTGCCGCTGCTACGCAAGGGTTTTGGTTTACAAAAAATAAGATATGGGAAACAGTGGCACTGTTACTTTTAACCTTCTTTATCTTTAGACCAGATGTGATCTGGGATAGGGTTCAAGACCCGTATCAAACACTTAAAGGCTCTGAAATATTTAAAGTGGCCCAAAAGATGCACAGTGGTGAAAGATTGGAGTTTGTTGTAACTGGAGAGACCATAGAGGGTGAAGAGAAAACATATACATTCTCAGTGACTTTAGGGGAAGGAAAAACAGGTAAAGAGAAGCTTGATAATATAGGTTTAATGCTTGATAACCTATTTGGTCCGATGGAAGTGGCAATGGTATTACCAGGAAATAATAAACAAGTTGAAGCTATAAAAAAAGCAGGAGTTGACAGCGGTTGGCGGGTTGAAAGTGTTAAAGTTCCTAATGAAGAACGTCTTCCTAAGCAGATAATACTTATCCCGCTTCTAGCAATAGTTGTACTAATGGCTTGGTATCAAATAAAAAGAAGGGATAAAAAAGAGAGCGATGAAGAGTTCAATCCAATTGAAGATATGTGGGTAACCATACCGAAAAACTAAACTGTTTGGTTTCCCCTTGTCATTGATTCATATCTAAGTACTGAATCTTCTAGTTTTTTTTCTAGGTTTTGTTTTTGTTTTTCAAGCTGTTTATTTTTTTCAAAAAGGTTTGCAATATCTTTTTTAGCCTTAGATAATATTTTATCTTTATTTATCTTTGCCTCTTTTTCAGACTCTATCAAACGATCTATCTGTGTTACATTACCTGCATTTTTAGCTTCTGCTTTATTAAGCTTTTCTTGAAGAAGATTGATCTTTAATTTTAGATTGTCAAACTCTTTAACATATCTTTTTATCCCTTCGTCATATGCCTGTTGAGATATAAGTTCACGATCACGATAATTTTCTGATTTGATCCTTTTTATCTCACTTCTCATCATCTTTTCGCTATCTACAAGTTTTGTGATATCTTGTCTCGATGCCATATATTTTACTATCTCACCATTTTCTATAATAGGTGTGATAATAGCATCAACCCAATAGTAACCTCCATCTTTCTTTTTGTTCTTTACGCGTCCTCTCCATATTTTTCCAGATTTTATAGTTGACCACATCTCTTTAAATATCTTAGAATCCATATCTGGATGTCTTACTATATTATGAGGCTGCCCTAAAAGTTCCTCTTTTGTATAACCAGATATCTCACAAAATATATCATTTGAATATATTATATTCCCTTGTGGATCCGTTTCGCTTAAAAGGTTTTGATGATCTATTACATACTTTAGATTAAAAAGTGCGCTCTTTTGATTCTCTATAAGTTTTTCATTTTGTTTAGTTACAAGATGTTTTGCTAATATCTTCAGAGTGGTCATGGGCTGATAAGGTTTTTGAAGAAGATCATTTATACGTAGTTTAATAAGCTCATAGAAGTTATTTGATCTCTCCATATAGTCTTCACTACTTCCCTCATTAAAAGGCAAAATTGATATAACGATGATTACATCTTTATCTATCTCTCTTATCTTTTCAACAAACTCAACACCGCTAAAGTCTTCAATATGCATATCAACAAGGACTATATCTATCTTTTCTTCACTATTGCTGTATATTTCAAATGCTTCATGAGCACTTGTTGTAGAGTAAGCTTGTTTAAAAACATATTCAAACATAGATTTAGTACTTTCAAATAATTTATTGTCACCCTCCACATAAAGCACTGTTGCTTTTTTGAGTGCTAAACTACTCTGTATCTCTATATTTGCGTTATATAAATTTTCCATTGCCTAAATCTTTTTATAATAATTGATTAAATTATACATTAATTTTTTTTATAAAGCAACTTTGCTACAACTTTTTCATTATGGAAAAACCTTTTTTTAAAGAATTTTTATATGTTTATTAGGCTACAATTTTTCTATGCTTAAAAATTTTTTAATCTTAATTTTTCTTTCTTATAATCTTTACGCTTTAGATTTTACATCTATGAATAAATCTGCAAAAGTTAATATTTCAACAATAAGCGGTACAAGTAATGAGATAGTTTATGATACGGACCATTCCGAATTAAGTCATCTTTATTGGCCGTTGAGCAACGTTTATCTTATAGGTTTTAGCGGATCTATTCAACCAAATGAAAAAATCGTTTTTAATGCTGATCTAAAAATGAATATAAATAATCCAAGTGTAACAATGGATGATTATGATTGGCTAAATGAAAACAACAGTGATTGGACACATTGGTCTCACCATGAAGATACTACGGTTAAAGAGGTTACAAAACTAGACATTAATCTACAAGCAGCGATCATACCTACACCTGTAGGAATACTCTACGGTATGTTAGGATATAAAAAAGATACCTTTAAGTGGGTAGCAAAAGCAAAAGGTGATTATACATATACAACTCCAGATAATACTGCATGCTATACAAACTCTTCTATCACTTGTACTTACTACAACAATTTTAGAGATGATGTTTTCAGCTCCACAAGTGATGAAGACAGTATATCATACAATCAGTATATATCAACACTATACCTTGGTGCAGGTTTAGTATATGCAGAACTTTCAAATTTAAAAATAGATGCCAACTTCAAAATAGCAACAAATGTAAGCATAAAAGAGGAAGATACTCACCATCAACGAAACAATAGAGTCACAGGCTCACTAGGAACATATCAAGCCGACGGGATATATTTCGAAGGTAATTATGACGATGCAACTTTAATAGAGTACAATTTAAACATTGCATATATTTTACAAAATGATATTGCATTATATTTTGGATATACATATACCGATTTATCAATTGCAAAAGGCTCAGTTACTACATACTATTTAAACACCCCTTACTATTCAGTTTCAACTGGAGATAGCGGTGGTGCATCACATGAATCTACTATGTACACTCTAGGTGTAAAGTTAAACTTCTAAACACTTTTTTATATCATATTGCAATTTATATCACGCTTTGAACATAAATATAATTAAACTAATCTTAAGAAATGTGTAGTTATAATTTTCTTATATATTAAATGGAGGTGTGAAATGAAAATCTTTACATTTTTAGACAGTCATTACGATGTGATCGAGATAGTTAAAGCTGCAGATCACAAAAGCTCTTTGAAAAAAACAAAATGTAAATCGGTAAATAAACATACTCTTTACTATAGTGAGGATGCCACACAAAGCCAATACTACACTTTTAAGTAAAAGTGTAGTATTGAGATAGATGATTTTTTAAAACTTGTATCTTCTTTTTTTGATTACCGTTATCACTTGGCTCCTATTTCAAATTTAATTGTACATGTCCCCTTTTATCCACACTGATACTTTGGTTTACTCTTAACTTACTTCCTCTTCTCATCTTTTCTTCTCCTAAAATTATTCAAGTATATTTACATCTCTTACAAACTCTGTATCAACCTGAGTTACATTTTGTACTGTAACCTCCATATTAAATATAGAATTGTTTTGTGTAATTTGAATACTATCGCTTTGAAATTGTTGTTGTAGTTCTGAATTGGTCTTATCTAAATTTATGTCATTGCTAGTATCAGGTTTATCAATTTGAGGATTTAAATTTGTAGAGCCTATTACTTTGTCATACATAAATCCATAATATTGAGATGCCCCTATACCATATACATTAATATCCGTATACGGTATATCAATGGTACTATAATTTCCACCAAGTCCATCCCATACACTACCTCCTGTTGATATTACTTCATTAGTAGAAGAATCAATTACTTCTGGTATGCCTGCTCCACCAGTACTATTATGAACAGATTCACCTACTACCGTTGTTAGATAAGCTTTTCCAGCAGAATAAGCAGCTACTTTTGCTCTATTTACTTTTTCTGAATAGTAAGCGGACTCTATAGTAGTACTTTCATTTTGTGAGAATATATTAATATCTCCATCATTATTTGTTTTAACTAGTTCGCCATCTATATTCTCATATCCTGCACCCATAGTCTCTACATCTATTGTTGCAGCACCTATATTTATATCTTTTTTTGCAATTATATAAGAATCATCTCCTAAATCTACAGTTGATGTAGCTAATGTGGTAGTAGTCGTAACTGTTTTTTCACCTTCATAGTCTCTATAACCTGCATCTCTTGATAACGAGTCTCCACTAGTTAAACCTGTAGAATCTAAGAAGCCTCCTAGTGCTCCACCACCTCCTCCTGCAAGAAAACCTGCACCAGTAGAAATAGCAACCGTATCCCATCCTACACTACTTTCATGATGGATATGCGTTTTTATATGCTCATTCTCTAAAGCTGCTATATTTACATCACCTTTTGCTTCTATAATTCCTTGTTCTGCTTCTATATCACTTCCTAGTATATTCGTATCATTTGCAGACCTAATTAATACGTTTTTACCTTTTAACGTTGAAGCAACATATGTTTTATCCATCTCTTCATCGATATCTGTTTCTGATTTACTGAAAGCCCCAGCCGTAAAAAGCCTGCTTGTTGTAGTTTGTGAATAGTTATAACTACCGTCATATCCTGCTTGTATATTTACATCTGCAGCACTATCTAAGGCTAAAGACTCATCTGCATTTAGATTTGAACCGATAATATCTATATCACCTTTTGTGGTGATTATATTTATGTTTCCTCCATTTATATTTGATGCTACATTATTGGAAGTATATTCCACTGTTGTTGTACTTGATTTTTTAAACATGCCACCTTTAGAACTAACTGTTTTTTCATAATATGTATCTTGAACAGATTCTACATTTACTCCACTAGCTACAATATTTGCTGAGTCTTCCACATTTATGTTACTCCCTTTTAGATTCACTTCACCATCAGCTAGTATTGTTAAATTATCTGCATTTATATTTGAACTTTGGTTTATTGTTGTTTTTAAAGTATGTTCTGGTGACTCATAAGAGTATGTATCTTGTACAGATTCAATATTTAAATTATCAGCTTGGACAATCATATCTCCATTTGCTGCTATATTTGAGCCTTTAATATTTATATCATTTGTAGAGTTTAAAGATATATTATCTGCCTCAATATTTGATCCAACATTTTCACTAAAAGATAATTTACTACTTTCAAAACTATTTTGTGCAGACTCTATATTTATAGTATCTGCATTTATACTTAGATCACTAGCTTTTACTTCACTTGCAATTATTTCTACTTTATCATTAGCACTTATATTTAAACTATTTGTTGCTTGAATCGAACTCTCCTCAGTAACAACATTTATAGATAGAATCTCTTCTTCATTTGCTTTATTTACAATATTACCATTTTCACTAGTTATGGATACATTATCTCCTTTTATAGTACCAGCGATATTATTTATATCATTTTTAGCAGTTAAACTCATATCTTCATTTGCGCTAATTATTCCACCCACATTATCTATCTTATCACTTGCATTTATAGCTAGATCTCCTCCACTACTAATTGTACCACTATTTGCCAAGTTTTCTACATCTAAGTCAATACTATCACCAGCAATTATACTTGAACCTTCAACTTTTATATTATCTGCATTTGCTATATATACGACAGGGACTAAAACCTCAACTCCGTCTATGATTTTCTCTTCCATCCAAACTATATCTTTAGTCAAAGCATTTATCTGATCTGCACTTAAACTGATCCCTGCAACTAGATTTAAACCATCTTGTACGCTTATTGCATTATCCATAAGATATTTATACTGATCATAATCGTTTGACAGATCTTTATTTAAATATGTTCTTCCTGTTTGGGCATATATACTTTCACGTATAAGTTTGTTTTCATAGAAATCATCACCTAATCTTGTAGTTGTAATATCTGGTGTGAATTCTATTTGCTCCATCATATAATTACTACTGATAAAATTTGCATACATTGTAAACTCTGGATTTGTTTCTATTAGATATTGGCTATCTGAAGATTTAGATTTTACAAATAATCCATAATCATCTGTAGGTATCTCGATCGTTACAAAAGGGATATATTCTTTTATCTTTTCTGGATTATTCTTCAACAGAGATATTAAGGTCTCTCTTGAAGTTATAGTTATTAGAGAAACTCCTGCTTCATTAATAGAATAACTTTGTGCATTCAAGAGAGTATTTTCAATAATAGTTGAAGAAGAACCTTGCTTTTGTGTTTCTGTAGAATAATCATTATAACTTCGTGAAACATTTGCTACAACTTGATAAGACTTGATATCCCCATTATTTACAGTATTTATGCTCCCATTTATACTATTAGATGCATATATCTTAGAAGAAACCTCACCTATTTTACTTTTATTATAATAAGTATCACAGAACATTACACGAGAGCTACCACAATTATCTTGTTTACTAGTTTGAAATAATTCTATAAATGTATTATTTAAAGAGCCTGTATTAAAAGACATACTACCATTTGCAAAGATATTAGAGTATTGATTGGTTATATTATTTACGTTGAGATATAAGTTTCTACTACTTTGTAGTTTTGCTTCTTTATATTTAGTAACTAACTGGTCAGTCCAAGTTTCAGCAAAACCACTAACTTCATATTTTGTATTAATTACAGGATTATCAGTATAGTTTTTTAAAGTGCTAGCATAAATTGTAATATCACCGTTATAGGTTTCAATGTTTCCTTTATAGTTATTTATAGTCCCCGTCCTACCGCCTGAAGAGTTCGCTGCCATCATTAGGTTATTCATTGCAAATATATTTGCATTCTCATTATTTTGAAGGGTAACATTCGTATATAGATTCATATCATTTGAAGCGAACAGTGTTCTATTATTTGTAAGATAATTTGAAGTTATGGTAAGGTCGTTGCCGCTGTTAAAGTATCCGTTGTTGGTAATACTATTACCCCTTACACTTAAATTCCCCACACCGCTTACTCTTGAAGCGTTATATATATCATTAAATACATATATACTACTTGAACCGCTTCCTCCGCTTATAGTGCTATAGTTTGCTAAAGATGCAGCTGTAAAGTCCAAAGTTCCTCCGGCAAGGGTAGAATAGTTTGTTAGTGCTCCGGTAGTATATAACCTTAATATACCGTTTGCTATAAGGTTCGTATAGTTATTGATATACCCTGAAGCATCTATAGTTAGGTTATTACCTGCACCTATAGTTGATGATGAGATATTATTTAAGGCATCCAGTTTAAGGTATTGGTCATGGTTTGCAAATATATTAGAGTTTGTAAGATTTATACTGTTTGCCTTAATGGATGAATCGTTTACTGCTTCAAGATTACCGTTAGAGTTATCTATAGATGATGAGTTTATTGTTAGGTCTTTATTACTTTTTATAGTTCCTGAGCTGTTATTTAACGACGATGCACTTATATTTAAATTATTGTTCGCGGTTATGCTAGAGCTTGTATTTGTCAACGTATTAGTATTTATAGTTAGGTCGTTACTAGCCGTAATACTTTTAGTATTACTCAAATTTGTAGTTGTTAGTGTTGCATCTTTTGCAGATACAAGATTATTGTTCGTTAAGTTGGCACTATTTAATGTTAGTGCATTGTTTGCCTGAATAGTACCGTTATTTGTTGTTGATGTCGTTGCTTTTAAGTTAAGATCGTTTACTGCCGATATATCTTTTGAATTGGTCAAGGTATCGGTGTTTAGCGTTACATTATTTGCTAATATCTCATTTGTATTAGAAACAGAAGTGGTAGCTTCTATATTAAGGTCATTTGTTGCCGTTAATGAATTTGTATTTGTTAAGGCTTTTGTTTTTATAGAAGAGTTCTGATTTGAATGTATTGAACCGCTATTATTTAAAGTCTCCGTTGAGTTTATATTTAAACTATTTGCTGCAAGGATACTATTCTCATTTACACTGTTAGTTGCATCTATCGTAATCGTATCATCGCTTGTTATACTACCTTTATTATTAAAGTTTGTACTATTTAGTTTTAATGTTTTTGCTGCAATATTACTATTATTATTTAGTTGTGCCGTTTTTATATTTAAGCTCTCGTTAGATTTTATATTACCGTTATTCTCTACAAGATCATTTTGAGAAATAGTTAGATCGTTTGTTGCTAAGATATCTTTTGTGTTAACTATACTTTTTGTATCTAACTGTACATCTTTTGATGATATTGTATCTGCATTGGTCAAGTTATTCGTTTTTAGTTCTATACTATTATTAGCTTGTATCTTCCCGCCGTTATTTAAAGAGCTACTTGCGTTTAGGCTTATCTTATCTACTGCTAATATCTCGCTGTTTTCAGATGATAAACTTTGGGTATCTATACTTATAGTTTCTGCACTTATCTGTGCATTTGTATTAGAGATAGAAGTAGTAGCTTCTATATTAAGATCATCTGTTGCCGTTAAAGAGTTTGTATTTGTTAAGGTTTTAGTTTTTATAGTTGAGTTATCATTTGAATGTATTGAACCGCTATTATTTAAAGTTTCCGTTGAGTTTATATTTAAACTATTTGCTGCAATGATACTATTCTCATTTACACTATTCGTTGCATCTATCGTAATTGTATCATCACTTGTTATACTACCTTTATTACTAAAGTTTGTAGTATTTAGTTTTAATGTTTTTGCTGCAATATTATTATTGTTGTTCAGTTGAGCCGTATTTATATTTAGGCTATCATTAGATTTTATATTACCGCTATTTTCTACAAGGTCATTTTGAGAAATAGTTAGATCGTTTGTTGACAGTATATCTTTTGAATTGACTATACTTTTTGTATCTAACTTTACATCTTTTGATAATATCGTATCTGTATTTGTTAAGTTATCCGTTTTTAGTTCTATACTATTATTAGCTTGTATCTTCCCGCCGTTATTTAAAGAGCTACTTGCGTTTAAGTTTATCTTATCTACTGCTAATATCTCGCTATTTTCTGATGATAAACTTTGGGTATCTATACTTATTGTATCTGCACTTATCTGTGCATTTTTCGTGGAGATATCGTTTGAGTTTATATTTAAACTATTACTTGCTATCTTACCTCCATTATGTTTTAAAGTTGTTGCATCTATTGATGCTGTTTGACTTGAAGAGATATCTTTAGTATTTGTTAGGGTTGCTGTTTTTATAGTTAAACTATCATTTGAGTTTATAGTTCCATCGTTGTTTATTGAATCACTTGCGTTTATTTGCATGGTTTTAGCTGAGTTTATAGTACCGCTGTTAGCTAAACTTTTTGTATTTAGTTCTATACTATCTGTAGCATTAAGTTTACCGCTATTTACACTAGATTGGTTTGTAATATTGAGTTTTCCGTTTGAGTTTGAACTTTGATCTTCATTTAGTCCTGCTAATACGGTAGCTTTATTATTTAAACTGTTTGAATTTAGATTTATTGTATCTTGTGCAGATATAACTCCATCGTTGGTAGTTATATCATCAGCTGCATTAAGATTTGTATTTACACCATAAATATTATCGTTTACTTCTATACTATTGCTATTTGATTTTACATTTACATCTGTTTTAGCAGTAAGTTTTTGCAATGATATCTTACCGTCATTTGTAATAGTGATATCACCTGTTGAAGCTAATACTTCAGGAGGAAGATTTACACCTACACCTGAAGATGTTCCTACTAGTGCTATCTTATTTGCATACATTCCACCTAAGGCTGAAGAGTCTAGAAGTAGTGTCTGAGAAGAATCGCTTGAGCTTAATATCTCTTTTGTATTATAATCTATCTCATTAGATCCTAGTTTTATATCAAGATCGTTTGCATGAACTTTAGCATTTAATTGAAGGTATGAAGTATATATATGGGTACTTATTTGAGCACTTGTATCTAAGCCGTTTCCTTCTATTGATATATCTCCACCTTTTATACTAAAAGAGCTGATATTTCCATTTAGTATATTTGGTTTACCAGTAGTTATAGTTACGTTATTGGTATTTATAAAACCTGCACCGTTTATAGATATACCGTTAGGGTTTGCAATTACAAGATCTGATACTTGACCTGCTATCTCAGTATATCCGTTTAGTCTACTTCTATTTGAGCTTGTGATTTCGTTTAAGATAACTTTTGCATTGGAGTTTAAGTTTTTATTTCCATATATATATCCAGATAGTTGTGTATTGACACTGGTATCTTTAGAGTTATTTAGAATAAGTCCGTTTGAGTTTACATTGTAGTTTTTAAATTTATTATGAGACAGCCCGTTTGAGTTTGGATCGGCAATATTGACTACAGGAATATCATTCCTTGAAACATCAAGAGTGGTATTAGTTGTACCGTCCACTTCCAAGTCTGCTGCATGAAGAGGTGAAAACACTAAAAAATACGAAACTACTACACTGATACTTTGGTTTACTCTTAGCTTACTTCCTCTTCTCATCTTTGTCTCTCCTAAAGATTTATTTGCATATTGAAACTAAAAAGTGTTTCTTTCTCAAACTCTTCACTTAAAGACCTTATCGGTCTACTCCACATAAAATTTGAACTAAAGTTATCCCCACTTGTAGAAAAACCTATAGCCCTTCCGTAAAGTTCACCACAAACGCCTTCATTATCACTTTCACATTTTACATATCCACCGTCAAGACCTATAAAAAAAGATATATCTTTTAGTAGATTATCTTGAAGATTTATAGCAAAAGTTTTTGTGATATCATTTTTTAAATAGTATCCGTTATTCCCGTAATAGTTTGAACTATCATATCCCCTTACCGTATAATCACTACCTATTGTTAGCTGATCATTATTGTATAGATAATCTTTTGTATATTGAATATGAAAATTTGATTTAAAGTTATAGCTTCTATCTTTAAAGTAATAATATAAAGTGTTGTCAATAGAGTATTTAGTAAACTCTAATTTTGCTTCATCTGAATAATCGGTTTCACCGTTTAGCTCAATATCACTTAGTGCACCAAACCAATCTTTACCTTGATAGAGACTATAAACGGTATAGTTTTGACCCCAGCTTTGATAATTTGTATGAATAAGATCAAGTTGTGCCAAAGTTGTTCTATAACTTGAGACTTCTATTAACTCATGCATAAAATAGTTTTTCGTATTTTTATGATAAATAGAAAACTTAACTTCATATTTATTTGTTTGATCTCTTTTAACCACTTTATTAAGTTTAAATCTAGTACCTATTGTATCACCGTTGGAAAGATACCTATCATTTATTCCATCAACACCTTGACGATATGAAAAATCAGATCTTATAAGTTCAACTAAGTAACTTCCTAACGGGAAAGAGTAATTAACCTCTTCACCTTTTGTACTTTGGTATTCCTCTTGAATTCGACTTCCGTTATATGTATAAGTTAAAATATCATTTATACCTACAAGATTATCAACCGTTATAACTCCAGTTAAACTAGGATTATTATCTTTTATGCACTCTTCACCGCTCATACCTATACTTAAATGAACTGGAAAAGTTTTTTTAGTCTTAATCTCTACAATACTTCCACCAACTTGTTTGCCTGGTTTTAATTCAAAGTTTGAATCAGCCGAGCTAACTCTATTTATCATCTCTAAAGATGTTTCAAGATCTCTTAGATTTAATGTTTCACCTTTTTGTCCTATAAATGCGGTAGATATTTTCCAACTTGAACTATTTGTATCACTATGGATTATATCTTCAACTTTACCTTCTAAAACACTAATATCTATTTGTCCATCTGTAATATCTTGTTCTTGTAAATATGCTTTTGTAGTTATAAATCCATTATCTAAATAATAGCTTGAAACAGTATTTATGATCTCTTTTATTAGTTTTCCGTCTATACATTTATATAGATATTTTGATAAATATTCATCTTGAGTTTCAAGATCAAAAATTTCATTTTCACTTAAATCGATACGTTTTAACTTTAAACATTCTTTTTTATTAACTTTAACTTGATCTTTTTTGATTGTGTTTTTATTATCTAATTCTTGTTTTTGTTCATCTTTAGTTATTGTATCTTCTAGTTTTTTGATAACATTTGATGTATTATCTTTAAATTTATCAATACTCATAACGCCTAAAGCAACCTTTGAAATATATAATTCTTTATCTTGAACTTTACACCAATCAAAATCATTACACCATTCTAGTTGCATAACTTTTCCCCTTGGATAATAATCAACTATATTTTTTTCCTCTAAAACATTTTTATTATAAACAGTCGCTTTTTCTACTCTTACAATTGATATCAACTCTTTTTCATCTTGACCAAACAAACAAGTGTTTACTATAAGAATAATAAATAATAAATGTTTAATCATATACCCCACCAAAATTATTTTATGTAACTATTATGTAAAATATTTTTATATACACTTTTATTACACCTATTAAGGTGTTATAAAATAGGACTTTATTACATTTAAGTTACGTTGTCATTCGAAGTTATTTTCTTAACTATTATATCAGTTTTGCGTCACAATTGCGTCACAATTTTAATAAATTCTGTTTTTTTTATTTAAATAGTTTTTTTTATATTTTCTAAAGAATAAAATTAGAAAAGATATATTAAAATGGTTTAATATAATTTCAGAAGGAAGCAAAATGAAAAAAATTTTATTTACGGTATCGATCTTAGCGTGTAGTTTACTAGCAGATCCTTATGCAAAATGTGTAGCGTGTCACGGAGCAAACGGTGAAACAGCAGCAATGGGTAAATCTAAGATCATCAAAGATATGTCAAAAGCAGATTTTATTGTAGCAATGAAAGGTTACCAAGATGGTAGTTACGGTGGAGCTTTAAAAGCTTTAATGGCTGCGCAATCTAAAGGTATTAGTGAAGCTGATATCAAAGCAATTGCAGATAAAATAGCTAAATAATCCAAAGAAGCGGTCACTCCGCTTCTTTTACTCTTCACTTCAAATATTAAAACTTCTTATACTAAAACCTAATTTTGGAACACCATTTGCATCTTTATCTTAAAGGATAAAAGATGGATATTTTACAAAAAGCCTACGATTGGGCTTATACTTACGAGTTTAAACCTATAGAGATAGAATACGCCGCAAAGCTTGCTATTAAAATGCTTGATGACTCTTGTCAAATGTCAAGTGAAGAGAGAAAGATATTTTTCTTTGTTTACGATGCTATAGCAGATAGAAAAGATATAGTTCTAAACGACGATGTAAATAAACTAATATCAATGGCTAGAAACCGTGAAAGCATATACTCAAGACCCGAGTTCGCTCCTATTGTTCATGCTTGCAAAATGGAGATAATCCCAAGTATGATGAAAAAAGATATGAAAGCTTATAAAAAACTGGTCAGGGAAAATCTAGGGCTTTTATAAAAAAGGATTTTCTAACAAATTTAAAGATATAGTATTTTATGTTTTTTAAAATATTTATAACCATATCTTTTTTTATTTTACAATTATCTGCTCTCTCGATTAGCAGCAACGATGAGTATAGAGTAATAGAAGAAAAGAACTACTCTATTATCTATACTCCCGCAAACGAAAAAGAGGCACTTTATATAAAGAGCAATATTGACAGCTATTTAAAAGCTCAAGACAAATCTTACGGTTACAGCTTTGATGAGCCGATACTGATATCTCTTATCACACCAGATATACAAATAGCAAACGCTTACTCTATGCAGACGCCTTTTAACCAAAACCTATTTTACGGCGGAGGTGTGCAGTATATCGATTATTTTAGTTCAAGCTCTTGGCTTGATACCCTGCTCTACCACGAAATATCACACAACTATCAGCTAAACTCAAAAAACAATAGTGTATCAAGAAAACTGCACACGTATCTAGGGAACAACTATATCCCTTTGTTTGTACCTATTCCACTTTTTACCCAGCCTAATCTTTTACTTCCTACTGCACTTTTAGAGGGAAACTCAGTATTAAACGAATCTATATTTTCAAACGGAGGAAGATTATATAACGGAAGATTTAACGCTTTAACAAATATCTTAATAAAACACGATCGTGTAGATAAAACCATCTTTATAAACGATCATTTAGATTTTCCCTACGGTGAAGAGAAGTATATTGTGGGCGGGTATTATATGCTTTATCTTGCACAAAAATATGGAGTGGATAAGGTAAACCTTTTTTATCAGGAACACTCAAAACATTTTATAAATCCACTTTTACTAAACGATACCTTTAAAAGGCATTTTCAAATAAGTTTTGATCAAAGTTTTAAAGAGTTCGTAGAGAGTAAAAAGCTTGATTTAAAAGAGTTTGCCTCTATAGAAAACCAAAACTATCTAGCCGCATCAAAACAAGAGATATATCTAAATAAGCAAGATGAGACTATATTTTTTCTCTCCAACGATAAGATCACCAAACCAAATCTTAATATCTACGATATAAAAAAAGATAAGCTTAAAACCAAAAGTGGCAACTGGCTAAATGGTAAAGTTTTTAAAATTGATAAGAACTACTACACCTCTTCACAAAATTATATAAAGCCCACACTCTATAAGAACGGACTTTTTGATAAAGACAGATTTATAAAAGATAACACCCAAGCCAAAGCGGTGCAAGATATCTATAAAGATCAAACTCTATACTTTGATGTAAACAGCTCTTTTGATACACCGTCCTTATTTCTTAACGGCAGTTTTTACGATAAGGCAAACTCCTCTGCGATATTTGATAAAGAGGGAAATATCTACTACTTTAAACAAGAAAAAGGTGAGAGAACCCTATATAAGAATAAAAAAGCCCTATTTAGTATAGAGGTATATTTTTCTAAGATAGTTGATATAGACGGTGATAATATCTACTTTATCGCAAATACAAAAAGCGGCTCAACCTTATATAGATATAGAAATGAAAAGATATCAAAAGCTCTGATCTATGATAACATCATAGATGCTAAGCTTATAAATAAAAAGAATGTTTTAGTAGTATCTATAAACCATGACGGCTATAGAGTTTATAAACTTGGACTTGAAAATATCTACGAAGATATATCTTATACATATCTAGATATAGAGCAAAAGAAACCTTTTGGGGATAAGACACAAAATCAAACGCAAAATATACAAAACGCTCAAAACTACAACGAACTAAAAGAGCTTCGCTTCTCATTGCTTTACCCAAGCCTTTCATATAGTAGCGACGATGGTGTGATGTATAGCTTTGATGGATATTTCTTTGATCCTTTGATGTTTAATATGCTTTCTCTCTACGCTTATAAATATGAAGATGAAAGATACGCAGGGTTTGATTATATCAATGAAAGGTATATCCCTTTTGAGCTAAATATCTATGATAGTAAAAAAGATATAGAAACACCTATAGATAGAGGTTACGGTGGGTATCTAAGTATATATGGACCGCTTTATAAAGCTGGAAGCCATGAGCTGCAAATAGAGTTAAAGAAATATTTTGATGATGAGAACCGTTTTAAAGCACCTATAATCTCGACACTTTCACACGATTATACTCTGGACTTCGGCGCTTCATTTAGTCCATACTTTAGCTCAGAGCTTGAGCTTTATCTAAAAAGCGATAGGGATGATCTAACTTACGGTGCAGGGGTAAGACTTAGCCGTCATATATACAAAGAGAGCTATATAAACGCTTCAATAAAGAGTGTAAAAAGTGATACAAATACCCTAAACATCCAAAGGGGTATAAAGATATATGAGGATGAAGTTGATGATATGGATAGTAGTGATATTTATGCTGCAGGGATAGATAACGACCTTTTTGTAAAAGATATCACAAAAACTTCTCTTGGGTTTTCAAAGACCATAAACCTAAGCAAATACTTCTTTACCTTTCCGCTATCTTTAAGAAGAGAATCGATATATCTAAATTATAGGGATTATAGTTATACCCAAAATATCAAAGGGAGTTTTTACGAAAAAGAGCTAGGTATATCTTTTGACACTCTACTAGTACACACCATACCTATGCCTATAGATATAAAATATATTGAGAACTCTCTAAGCAAAGATGATTATACTGTACTTTTTTCTATAGGTTTTGAGCTTTAAAATAGATCAAGAGCACTATTTTGCTCCTCTTTATAAAACTCAAAAGAACTTCTACCTTTATTTTTAGCTTCATCTAAAGCGATATCTACGTTTGAGAAAAGAGTATGAAGATCGCTACCGTCTTGTGGATACTGTACTATCCCTGCACAAATGGTTTTTTGAAGTTTTTGTCCAGTTTTAGCATTTACCGTTACGCTTTGTTTTGCAAAATCATCTATGATATTTTGAGCTAGCGTAGTTATCTCATCTTCACTATCAACATCTTGCATAAGCACCAAAAAGGTATCGCCTTCAAATTTAGTAACTATATTTGTACCTTTTACATTCTCTTTTAAAACATTTGCAAGCTTTTTTAGAACTTGCTGAGATATCTCATAGTTAAACTCCTCAACCACGGCTTTAAGTCTATCAACCTCTATTTTTAAAAGTGCAAGCTTTATACTCTCTTTTTGAACCACAGGCATTAAAGATTCCATATGGTTTATTAAAAAGCGTCTATTCTCTAAACCTGTTACCTCATCTATATAGCAAGCTTCTTGCATTTTTTCTAAAGCTAGGTATGTTGAAAGGATAGCTTTAAACTCAAAGAACATATACTCTAAAAAGTTCTCATCCTCTTTTAAAAGAAGATTATAGTGCACCTTACTATCTATAGTAAAATATAACCTACCGTTTAGAGTATAAGACTTTGAAAAATCAAAGCTTATAACGTTAGATGTTTTTGCAGAATCAAAATCATCACCGTTTAGATACACTGTAGTCTCTTGTGCATACTCTATATCGTAAGTGCTTATTTTAATATTTACGGCGTGAAGATTATCTTTAAGATATTTTGAGATGGTATTGCACACCTCTAGAAAGTTTTGTTTATAAATAAGATCGTTTTTTAATTGGAAAAAGCTTAAGAGTCTGTCAAACTCCCTATAAGATATTTTTGTACTCTTTAAGAACTCGACGACTCTATCATCCATAAGCTTTCCTTTTTAGACCGATATCTCTTTTATATCAGCAATATTTAGAAACGATTTATAAACCGTAGCGATAAGATTTTTTCTATTTGTTTTGATCTTCTCATCTTCATGGTTTACAAATACATTATCAAAGAAGAAATCAAGATAAGGCTTTAATCCAAAAAGTGCGTCAAGCTCCTCTTCTATACTTGCATACTCTTTTGAAACCACATCGTTGTATCTATCATATAACGATCTCTCAGCTTCATCTTCAAATAAAGAGCTGTCAACGCTTAGGTTCCAATCCTCTATATCTTTTACGATATTTGCAACCCTTTTAAAGGTTGTGCTGATCTCTTTATAGTTTTCACTCTCAACTATAGGTGTAACTGCGTCAAGCTTTTTAGAGATACTTAGTATATCTCTATCACCGCTTAATAACACAGCGTTTAAGATCGAAGGGTTTACTTTAAATATCTTATAAAGTCTTTCTATAAAGAACTCTTCAACCTGCTTTGTATCAAGGTTTGTATATAAAGAGCTAAGTTCTTCAAACACTTTTGTGATATCAAAACTGATCTGCTCGTTTAGAACTATTCTTACGATCCCTGAAGCCGCACGTCTAAGAGCAAAAGGATCTTTTGAACCTGTAGGTATCTTTCCTACACTAAATAGTCCAAGAAGGGTATCAAGTTTATTTGATAGTGCTACTACAGAGCTAAATTGGTTTGATGGAAGTTCACTATCTTCACCAGTTGGTAGATACTGCTCTTTTATACTAAGTGCAACATTCTCATCCTCACCTGCGATAACTGCATAGTAGTAACCCATTAGACCTTGCAGTTCCGTAAACTCATAAACCATCTCACTAAGAAGGTCTGCTTTACCTATCATTATAGCTTTTTCTAACATATCTGCTTTTGGTGTATCGTATTTGCTAGCTAAGGCTTTAGCTATCTTAACCTCTCTAAGTGATTTATCGTAAACACTTCCAAGACCATCAACAAAAACGATATCTTTTAAACCTTCGTTTTGAAGACCGTTCTTGATATCGTTCTTATAGAAGAACATCCCGTCACTAAGACGCGGTCTTAAAACCTTTTCGTTACCTGCAACTATTTGAGAGAAATCTGTCGTATATGCGTTTGATACCACTATAAATTTATTTGTTAGTTTATCATCTTTATAAACCGCAAAATATCTTTGATGCTCTTTCATAGAACCTATAATAACCTCATCAGGAAGCTCTAAGAACTCCTCATCAAAAGTTCCAAGAAGTGCAGTTGGGTATTCAGTGATCGCAACAACCTCATCAAGCAGTTCGTTATCTATCTCAACTTTGATATTGTTCTCATCTTCGATCTTTTTAATATCGTTTAGAACTTTTACCATTCTATCGTTTGGATATAGAACTACACCGTTCTTATCAAGCTTACAGAAATAATCCCCCGCAAAATCGAAACCAAAAGGCTCATAAGAAACCATTCTATGAGGGAAAGATGTTTTAGCAGATCTTACACCAAAAAGTTCAGCTTCAACCAGCTCTTCACCCAAAAGAACACATAGACTTCTAATAGGTCTGATAAAGCTATCGCTTCTACTTCCCCATCTCATTGATTTACCAAAATCAAGTTTTGACATAAACTTATTTATCATCTCATCTAAAAGCTCTTTTGAGTCTTTACCCTTTACCTCTTTTTTAAAGTAAAGTTTCTCATCTTTTGTTTCAAGCTCCTCTAAAGCTACACCGCATTTTTTTGCAAAACCTATTGCAGCAGGTGTAGGTTCACCATCTTTGTATGCGATTCTGATCGGTGCACCGAACATCTCTTCGGTCTTATCATCTTGGGAAATTTTAAACTCTCTATGCCATAAAACCAAACGTCTAGGTGTATAGAAAAAATCAAACTCGCAAGCAAGCGAGTTCTCCTCTAAGATATCTAGCCATTTTTTCTCAATATTTTTTAACTCTTTTAAAAAAGGTATTGCAGGCAGCTCTTCAACACCTATCTCTATAAGTAAAGGTTTAGTCATTTGTCCTCTTCTTTCTTTGCATCTGATTTTTTCTCGGCCTCTTCTAACATCTTTTTATGTTTTTCAACCTGTTGTTGGTTGAAACCGCGTAGAATAATAAATAAAATAAATACGAATAATATTATTACGATTGTATCTATTATCTCTTTCATTAAAAGCCTTGAATATATTTGTAAACTTTGTGAATAATACCTAAACTTTAGTAAATTTTTGATTTAAGACTATTTTTATCCTCTTTAAAATATAATTTCAAAAGTCAAATAGGACAAAATATATCCTATTTAAAAACAAAAATGTCACAAAGGAACAATTACTGCACATAAAAGTTTAGTAATTTTGACATAAATCGGAGATAATTCTATGATGGAAGTATATTTAGATAATAACGCAACGACAATGGTTGACCCAAAAGTTTTTGAAGAGATGAAACCATTCTTTTGCGAAACATACGGTAACCCTAACTCATTACATAAATTTGGTGCTGGAACACATCCAAAGATGCTAGAAGCACTTGATTATTTATATGCAGGTATCGGTGCGGCAGATGAAGATGATATCATTATAACAGCAAATGCAACGGAAGCAAATAACTGGGTTATAAAAGGTGTTTGGATAGATCAGATACTTAACGGTGATAAAAACCATATAATAACAACCGAAGTTGAGCACCCTGCTATAACTGCAACTTGTAGATTTTTAGAGACTCAAGGTGTAAGTGTAACATATATGCCCGTAAATGAAGAGGGTGTACTTGATGCATCTACTTTAAAAGAGTATATAAGAGAGGATACTGCTTTAGTATCTGTTATGTGGGCAAATAATGAAACAGGTAAGCTTTTTCCTATACATGAGATAGGACAAATCTGTAAAGAAGCAGGTGTACTTTTCCACTCAGATGCAACACAAGCAATAGGTAAAGTTGAAGTAAATGTAAGAGCTGCAAATGTTGATATGATCTCATTTTCAGCACATAAGTTCCATGGACCAAAAGGTGTAGGTGGACTTTATATAAGAGCAGGTGTAGAGCTTACTCCTTTAATGCACGGCGGTGAGCAAATGGGCGGAAGACGTGCAGGAACTGTTGATGTTGCATCGATGGTAGGTATGGGAGTAGCTATGCAGTTAGCAACAAACACAATGGCAATAGCTTATGAGAAAAATCATGTTGGGATGTTAAGAGATAAACTAGAGAAAGCTATATTAAAACTTCCTGATACTATTGTAATAGGTGGTAAAGATAACCGTACTCCAAATACAACTTTGATATCTATAAAAGGTGTTGAGGGTGAAGCTATGCTTTGGGACCTAAACCAAGCAGGAATAGGTGCAAGTACAGGTAGTGCTTGTGCAAGTGAAGACTTAGAAGCAAACCCTGTTATGAATGCATTTGGTAGCGATAGCGAGCTTGCTCATACGGGTGTAAGGTTCTCATTAAGTAGATTTAACACAGAAGAGCAGATCGATTACGCTATTGAAAAAATCGTAGCGGCAGTAAATAGACTTAGAAGTATTTCAAGCTCATACGCTTATACTCCTAAAGATCATAAAAGTGAATTATAATATTTAAAAAAATATAGAAAGGATAATAGATGGCAAAAGGTGACTTAGTAAGCGGTTCAATTTGGGACGAATACAGCAATATAGTTGTAGATAGAATGAATAATCCTCAACATCAAGGGGAGATCACAGAAGAGCAAGCAGCAGATATGGGTGCAAAACTTATCGTTGCAGATTTTGGAGCAGAATCTTGCGGTGACGCAGTTAGACTTTATTGGGCAGTTGATGAAAAAACAGATAAGATCGTAGGATCAAAATTTAAGAGTTTTGGTTGCGGTACGGCTATTGCTTCAAGTGATATTATGACAGAGCTTTGTATGGGTAAAACTGTAGATGAAGCTATCAAGATCACAAATATCGATGTTGAAAAAGCTATGAGAGATACTCCAGATGTTCCTGCAGTTCCACCTCAAAAAATGCACTGTTCGGTTATGGCATATGATGTTATTAAAAAAGCAGCAGCACTATACAAAGGTGTTGATATGGAAAGCTTTGAGACTGAATTTATCGTTTGTGAATGTGCAAGGGTAACTCTAGATATGATCAAAGATGTTATTAAGATCAACGATCTTAAAACAGTTGAAGAGATCACAGACTATACAAAAGCTGGTGCATTTTGTAAATCTTGTATCAAACCAGGTGGTCATGAAGAGAAAGATATCTATCTTGTAGATATTCTAGCTGATGTTAGAAAAGAGATGGAAGAGGAAAAACTAAAAACTGCTGCTGATGCAAGTGCTTCTGGAGATGCTAGTTTTGATAAGATGACTATTGTTCAAAGAATAAAAGCTGTTGATACGGTTATCGAAAGTGATATTAGACCTATGCTTGTAATGGATGGTGGAGATATGGAAGTTATCGATATCAAAGAGAACACTCCATATTACGATATCTATATTAGATACTTAGGTGCATGTAGCACTTGTGCTACAGGAAGTACGGGTACACTTTATGCTATCGAGTCTGTTTTAAAACAAAAAGTTGACGAAAATATCAGAGTATTACCTGTATAAAAAAAGATAGATCAAAAGGGGGTTTCTCTCTCCTTCCCCTTTTATCTATGGATTGATATTTAAATAAAAAGTATATCCGCTAACCATTTGATCTTCCGAATAACTTGGAACTATCGTAACTGTAAAATCGTATGTTTTACCAGATCTTACCTGCATTGAAAATATATTATGTATCTCTTTTTTTAATCTTGTAGCCTCTAAAAGTGATTTTTGTAGTGCAGAGAAACTAGTATCATCTGATTGAAGTATTCTTATCTCTTTTCCTATAAGCTCATCTTTTTTATATCCAAAAAAGCTCTCTACTCTTGATGTTATATCTTTTATTAGTGCTAATTTATCGGTTACTATTTTAAATACATAATGATCAAGTAAAAAGCTTTGCATATCCAACTCGTTCTTAGCCAAGTCATAATCACCTTGAAGCTCACTAGTATGCTCTTTTATAGCTCTATGATCTTTTACAAGCTGTTGTGTTATTCTACTGATATTCTCTGTTTTTCTATACTGCTGTGACAGCTCTGCAATGGTCTCACTAAGCTCACCTATCTTTAGAGGTTTATTTACATATCTGCTTACACCTAAATTTAGTGCGCTCATAGTGTTTTGCTGATCTGAGTATGCTGTAGTGATAATAATCGGTATATCTTTATTGCTTTTTCTAATCTCTTCAGACATAGTTAGTCCGTCCATATGAGGCATATTGATATCCGATACCACAACATCTATCTCTGTGCCGTGAGCTTTAAACATATCGAGTCCTACTAAGCCGTCTTCTGCGATATAAACCTTTTTAAATAAGTTTTCAAACATCTTTACGGTTTGAATTCTCATCATCTCGTCATCCTCAACATAAAGGATAGTTATCGCTTTTAGTGTTTTTAAATCAACTTTCATTTTTCAGCCTTTACTCTTTATACTCTTTTAGTAATCTTAATAGTGAGATACAAAATGTCACACTAGCAGGACCTATGATCATTCCCCAAAATCCTACGGTTGATAAACCTGCGATAATAGAGAAGAATATCAATAGTTCATTTATATTTGTTGGTGTTTTGATCACCTTTTTATTTATATATTTTATTATAATAGGTTTTACTATGGTATCTGCAAAAAACGATATCACTACTATCGTGTACACAACTATGATGATACCGTTTGCAACCTCACCCAAAAATGCTTCATAAGCAAACAAAGGAAGCCACATAAGCATAGCACCCACAACAGGTATCAATGAAGCAAAACCGTAAAGTATACCAAACATTATACCGTCATATCCAAAAAAATGAACAAAACCGCCAAAGAGTATCCCCTCAAAAACAGCTGTTGCCAAGATGGAATAGAACACCACGCTTGTTACATCCGTGATCTCGTTAAATACACTCTCACTATCTTCGCTTTTTAAAGGGAGTATCTCTTTAAAATAGCTTCCAAAAGGTTTTGCATAGTAGTTAAATACAAAATAAAATATCAATATCATAACCATATCAAAAAGGAAAGTTGCAGAGTTCTTACCAATATAAGCACCTACTGATATAAGCTTTTGTAAAAGATTTGCTATATCTATTTGGTTCACTGCACTTAAAAGAGTGGTTTTGATTATAAGAAAATCATCTGGAATATTTGTGATCCATAGTTTTATATAGTTATAAAAACTGATAAACTCTTGTCTATCTATAGAGTTTACATAACCGCTCACCTTGATAAGAAAATAGAAAAATGGAGCTAAAAATAAAAATGCAAGCCCAACGGTAAGTATGCTTGAAAACAACATATTACTCTCAATTTTATGTTTATATGTTGTGTGAATTGATCCTGTTGCTATAGATAATAAGAACGCAACTAAAATAGATTTTAAAAAAGGCTCAAATATATTAAATAGAGTTATCAGTATTCCTGCTAATAAAATCAACAAAAAGTGTAATGGTTTCAAGAGAAAAGTCCGCCTTGTGTTGTTAGCTCAGGGGGAGTTAAACGAAACAGTTCATATGTTTTAACTGTCGCTACCCTACCCCTTGCAGTTCGCTCAATATATGAGTTTGCCAATAGATACGGCTCGATCGCATCCTCTATAGTTCCCTCATCCTCACTAAGTGCCGCGGCTATGGTTCCAAGCCCCATAGGTTTACCTTTGTTTGAGATAAGAAGCTCTAAAAGTTTTAAGTCCATCTCATCAAAACCTTTATCGTTCACACCAAGCTCATCTAGTGCGTATTTACATCTATTAAGCTCAATAACATCTTCATTTTCAACTTCAGCATAATCCCTAACACGGCGAAGCAGTCTAAGTGCTACCCTTGGTGTTCCTCTGCTTCTTCTTGCTATCTCTAAACTAGCTTCATCATCACTGTATTTCTCAAGCTTCCATGAAGCCATCTGGACTATCTTTGCTAGTTCAGCATCATTATAAAACTGCATCCTAAAGTTCATACCGAACCTATCACGTAACGGGTTGCTTATCATCCCTGCACGAGTTGTAGCACCTATTAAAGTAAATCTTGGAAGATCTATCTTTACACTTTGTGCCGCAGGACCCGAACCGATAATGATATCAAGTCTATAATCCTCCATTGCAGGGTAAAGTATCTCTTCAACTGCAGGGCTAAGTCTATGTATCTCATCTATAAAAAGTACGTCACCCTCTTCTAGATTTGTTAAAATTGCGGCTAGATCACCACTTTTTTCTATCATAGGTGCAGCTGTTACTTTTATATTTGCACCCATCTCATTACTGATCAGATAACTAAGCGTAGTTTTCCCAAGTCCTGGGGGTCCAAAGAGTAGAATATGATCCAAAGCCTCATTACGCTTCTTAGATGCTTCTATAAAAACTCTAAGGTTCTTCTTGATCTTTTCTTGACCTATATACTCGTCCCAAGCTGATGGTCGTAATGATAGTTCATCTTTATTATCTTCAAAAGAAACCGTTTCTACTTCTACTAATCTTTCCACTATATACTCTCTTGTAAATTATAACTGCTTGATCTGCTTAATGAAAATTGGTATAAAACCCCGTGATGGTTCGATCCTATTTCCATTTTTTCATAAATATATTCAAATATCTCATCGGCGCGATCTTGAGATATTATTATGTCGACGGTTTCAAGTTGTATCTCACCCACTGCTCGTGCAAATACATTACCGCCTCTAACATCTATTTTATTAGCCGTTATTATATCTTTTTCATCCTTTAATAGTTTTAGAAGCTCCATCCCTTTACCCAAAGGTATAATGCATCTTATAAGTTTAGGATCATTCATCATCTTTTATACCTAGTTTATCAAGTACCTCTTGGGGGATATATGTTGCTGCTTTATCTAGGGTTGTCACATACATAAAACCTTTTCCAGGGGTATCAAGCTGACCCTCAAGATACATAGCATCAAACACTCTATTTACCTGCTCACTTGATACCACTACGTTTATGATCTCTTTTTCAGCTTCTACGGCAACCCCAAGCAGTCCAAGCTTTTCACGTACACCGCTTCCTACTGCATAGTTTATAGTAGCACCTTGTGCACCAACTGCATATGCAGCTTTTACAATCTTATCGGCTTCACCCTTTTGTACGATGCAAGTTATCAGCTCAACATCCGTTAATATCGTAATATCACGCATATACTAGTTCTCTCCCTTTTTAATATGTCGTTTTGCTTTTAAATTTATCCAAATTCCTGTAGATAAAACTGCTATTATAGGACCTATTGATGCCATAGATAAAATACCAAAGCCCTCAACGACACCTAAAGCATTACCAAAACCAAGACCCATAGCAAGAACTAAAGGAACGGTAATTGGTCCCGTGGTCACACCTGCACTATCCCAAGCAATATTTACAAAGGTTTCACTTGAAAAGTAGGTCAATACAACTGCTATTAAATAAGTAGGGACTAAAAGCCAGCCTATAGGAAGGTTATATATCATCTTTAATACCCCTATCATAATACCCGTACCTACACCTATAGAAACAGCGTACATCAAAGTTCTTTTTTTAAAAGCCCCTTGGGTTAAGTTCTCAACTGTTAAGCCAAGTGCATTAAGTGCAGGTTCTGCTAAAGTTGCACCAAAACCCAATATCCATGCAAAAAGTAAAGCCACACTTAAACCTAGAGCGTATGGATAAAGAGCTTCTATGATCGATCCATCGTTTAATACCACATTGTTAAAAGCTGCAGGTATCAATCCTCCCGATTGTCCGCCTAGTTTTGATAAACCGTAAGTCAAACCTAGATTAAAGATCATCATACCTACAACCGTTAAAACTAAACCGTAGATGATGATACCTTTATGTTGAATATTCTCTTTTAAAACGATTTTTAAAACTATAAACAAAAATATCACTAAAGGAACTATCGCTCTAAATCCTAAAATGATCTCTTCACTAGGGCTTTGTTCCCACCATGCTTTTGTGTCTATAACCACAGAACTATTTTGAACACTTGCTATGATCTCAGCAGGAGAGAACATAAACGATAAGTAGATTGAAAGGGATAAAACTGCAATTATCGGAAAGAGTGAAGCTAAAGTAACGATACCAAATCCAGATAAGCTACCTCCCCCTTTACCGCTTGCAGAAGCTATACCTATACCTAATGCCAATACTAAAGGAACAGTTACGGGACCCGTTGTAACTGCACCGCAATCCCAAGCAAGACCAAGTGTTGAGACTAAAAGATCGTTGTTCATAACATAAATAGTAAGAAGAAGTGTAGGTAATAATGAAAGATAGATATAGGGCTTTAGGCTCCAATCGTATATAAACCTTAGCGTACCTAAAACTGCCGCTAAACCTACACCTGCACCTACAAGTAGTACCAAGATACCCGAATATTCATTTAACATCATATAAAGATATGGTGCTTTTTGTACACTTACAAGTGCACCTGCAGCTTTTAAAGCTCCTATTGCAGGTTCGGCAAATGTAACACCAATACCAAGTAAAAAAGCGATAAAAAGTACAACACCAAGGGTTACTTTTTTGGGCAGTTTATTACCTATAGTTTCACCAAAAGGCATAAGTCCTAGCTTCAAGCCCTCCATAAAGAACATAAGACCAATGATAACTGCAAATAAACCGAAAGTTATAATATAAGAGTCTTCTATCTCTTGTCTTAACATAAATACTTGAAAAAGAATAAGATAGATAGCTAAAGGAACAACTGCTTTTAACTGCTCGAAGAAACGAATACTTAAATAGGGCTGTAAAAGTCTATATACGTCTATACGGCGTAGTTTAATTCTTGTTTTGGGTTTTTCACCCTCTTTTGGAGTGAGTTTATTATAGCTTATCTCCCTATGGTTTGCTTGAGCCTCTTTTAAAAACTCTCCATATTTGATCTGGCGTGCCATAATACTCCTTAGTAGGCTTCATCCTCATTAGGAAAAGAGCGTGTTTCTACATCCATTCTATATTTATCTACAGCTTGCCTTACTAAATCTGCACCATCTAGATATTTTCTAACGAACTTAGGTGTATAATCTTCAAAAAGCCCAAGCATATCAGACCATACAAGAACTTGACCGTCCGTATCAACCCCTGCACCGATACCTATAGTTGGAATGCTTACAGCTTGCGTGATCGCTTTTGCAGCATCTGGTTTAACACCCTCGATCACTATACAAAATGCTCCAGCTTCCTCTATAGCTTTTGCATCATCTATAAGCTGCTCGATCTCTTCAGGTGTTTTACCCTTTACTTTGTATCCACCCTCACTTCTAACAAACTGAGGCATAAGTCCAATATGTCCCATAACGGCTATAGAGTTTGAACAAAGATAGTTCACTATCTGCGCTCTATTTGCACCACCTTCTATCTTCACAGCAGCTGCTTTTGTTTCTTGATAAACCTTAACGGCATTTTTAAGAGCTTCCTCTTTATTTGTATATGTACCAAAAGGCATATCACAGATCACAAAAGAGTTTGGAGCTCCTTTACATACAGCTTTTGTATGGTAGATCATCTGATCTAGTGTTGCACTTAGCGTATCATCTTCACCTGCAAAGCTGTTATTTAAACTATCTCCTACAAGGATCATATCTGCACTTTGCTCAAATAGCCTAGCAAAAAGTGCATCATATGCAGTTATCATTGTTAGTTTTTTATTGCCTTTAGCTTTTTTAATAGTTGTAATTGTTTGTTTATCTTTTTTTTGATTGATTATGCTCATTAATATACCTATAAAATATTCATTATGTTTAGATTATACCATAAGTAAAGTTACAAACTTTCTTTAGTATAGATATACGATTTTGGAACCTGATAATATTCAAAAGCTTTGAAATCAAACAGCTTTGAAAGATCTATCCCGATCCCTATAAAAAGGTTTTTTTGTTTATCTGCCACACTATAAGCAAAACCTCTTGTATAGTACCCTAAATAAAGCTCTAAATAGGAAAGATACTCTTTTGTTTTAAAATACTCAAAACCTGAGGCTTTAAGGGCAAATAGATATTTTAGCTCCTCATAGTCTGTCATAAAGTCCTTATCCCACATCCCTTTATGAACCTTATACTCAACCCTAAAATCAAGCTTTTCATCAAGTGCGGGTGAGCTAAAAGTATAGTAACCCAAAAGTGCCCCTAAAGAGTTTACAACCATATCTTCATAAGATAGACCATAATCGCTAAAAGAATCCCCTACTTCCATAATAGAAGTAAACAAAAAAGATGACCATGCACCTTTATATGCTGCTTCCTCTTTTTCATAACCCCACATCTCGTAGATATATGAGAACATATGAGCACTAAAATAAGCAGTATAAGCATGCCCAAACTTATCAGCACCACCAGATTCGGTTCCTCTGCCAAACCATCCCTCACTTTTTGTATGAGGATCGATATCACTACTATATCCCCAATGCTCTATCCCATAAAGTATAACACCTAAGGATGTTCCTATATTTAGATATAAAAGCTTATCCTCTTTGCTTAGAGTATCTTCTAGTTCATAGCTTGTGGTATTTGTATCAAGTGTTGTGGAGTTTGTATCTTCACTAGAAAAGGAAGATGAATAAAAGGTTATCAGCACCGTTAAAATACCGACAACCCTTTTCATTTTTAAGACCTAACTATATTCAAAAGTAAGCTTATCTTGTTTTAGATCGATCTTAACCGTACCGCCGTTTTTAAGTTTACCGAACAGTATCTCATCAGTTAGTTTTTCTTTTATTTCAGAGGTGATCACACGATTTAAAGGTCTTGCTCCCATCGCTTTATCGTAACCTTTATTTGCAAGATATTTTTTTGCTTTCATAGTTATCTTAATATCGATATTTTTCTCTGTTAAACTAAGTGCAAGATCATCTATAAATTTACCGACAACCTTTACAACAATATCTATAGCTAACGATGAGAAGCTAACTATAGCATCAAGTCTATTTCTAAACTCAGGTGCAAAGAATTTATTAACCGCTTTGTTCTCATTTAGCGAACTATCTTTTGCAAATCCCATCACACCTGATTCGTTTGAGCCAAGGTTTGATGTCATTATTAGTATTACGTTCTTAAAGTCAGCCTTGCTTCCGTTGTTATCAGTAAGCTCTGCGTTATCCATCACTTGTAAAAGCAAGCTCATAAGATCAGGATGAGCTTTTTCTATCTCATCAAGTAAAAGTACGCAGTGTGGGTGTTTTCTAATAGCTTCCGTTAAAAGTCCACCTTTTTCAAAACCAACATAACCTGCAGGAGCACCGATAAGACGACTTACCGTATGAGGCTCCATATATTCACTCATATCAAATCTTTCAAAGTGAATACCAAGCTGATTTGAAAGCTCTTTTGCAACTTCCGTTTTACCTACACCAGTTGGTCCAGTAAATAAGAACGATCCAATAGGTTTATCCTCATCATTTAGTCCAGCTTTATTGATCTTAATAGCTCTTACCATCTTCTCGATAGCATCATCTTGACCAAATACCCTTTTTTTCATATTTGTATCAAGTGTTCTTAAAAGTGTAAGGTCAGACTTAGTTGCCGATTTAGTAGGAACATTTGCCATCTTTGAAACGGTACTTTCAATATCTGCTACTTTTATATTTACCGCTCTTTTGGTTTTTGCTTGAAGTTTTAAAGTTGCTCCAACCTCATCGATAACATCAATCGCACTATCTGGTAAAAACCTATCATTTATAAATTTTTTACTTAAAGTTACGGCACTCTCAATTGTCTTTTTAGAGAATTTAACATTATGAAACTCTTCATATTTCCCTTTTAGTCCCTCTAAAATAGTAACCGTATCTTCAATACTTGGCTCATTTATATCTATTTTTGCAAAACGTCTATTAAAAGCCTTATCTTTACTAAAATCGTTTCTATACTCTTCATAAGTGGTTGCACCGATACATCTAAGCTTACCGCTGCTTAGCATTGGTTTTAAGATATTTGAAGCATCCATAGCACTTCCACCTACGCTTCCCGCACCTATAACAGTATGTATCTCATCAATGAAAACGATCGCACCCTCTATTTTAGAAACCTCTTTTAAAAGGTTTTTTAGTTTTTTCTCAAAGTCACCTCTATATTTGGTTCCTGCAACTAGTGAGCCCATATCAAGTGAGTATATCTTTGACTCTTTTAATGTTTCAGGAATATCCTCGCTTGCAATTTTTAAAGCAAGCCCTTCTGCGATCGCAGTTTTACCAACTCCTGGTTCACCAACCAAGATAGGGTTGTTCTTTTTTCTTCTACTTAGAACCTCTATGGCTCTACTTATCTCTTTTTCTCTACCGATCACAGGATCTATCTCACCGTTTTTAGCTAAAGCTACAAGCTCTGTTGAGTTTTGTTCTAAAACACTTTGGCTCTCTTCACCATCAAGCTCATCTTCATCTTTATGGCTGATCTCTTCAAGAAGATCAACTCTCTCTAAACCTTGCTGTTTTAAGATAAAAGTTGAATATGCTTTTTCATTTTTTAAAATAGCAACGAACATATCCTCTGGCTGTGCTTGACCTCTTCCTGAACTTTGAGTATGCGCTATCATATTCTCAACCGTAGTTGAAAGTGTAACACTCTCAATAGGTTCATCATCAATATTATCAGGCAGTTTTGGTATGCTTGCTTTTATATGCTCATCTATACTTCTTTTGGTGTAGTTAATATCAATACCTAGATCGCTTAACATATTTGAGATATATTCATCCTCTAAAAGTATTAAAAATATATGCTCAACCGTTAAATATTCATCTTTATTCTTTCTTGCGTAAACTATAGCTTGTGAAAAAATATCTCTTAAGTGTGCGCTAATCATAATATATCCTATTCCTCTTCCATAACGGCCTTTAATGGAAAACCGCTCTTTCTAGCCTTTATTTTAACTTGGGCTACTTTAGTTGAAGCTATCTCGTGGGTGTATATACCGCAAACCTCTTTTCCGTTATTGTGGATATTAAGCATTATCTTTGTAGCTTCATCTATACTTTTTCTAAATACCGTGGTCAATATATCGATAACAAAATCCATAGTCGAATAATCATCATTTAGTAAAAACACTTTATATTTTTTAGGTTCCACTATTTCAATATCGTTATCTAATTCATGTTCAAAATCATATGCCACTTTATATTATCCTTTTTAAATATCTTATACAACTATTATACCAAAAAAGTTATAATAGCGAATGAAATTTACATTTGTGACCCTATTTCCCAATTTGATCGACTTCTATTTTAAAGATTCTATTTTAAAAATAGCTAGTGAAAAAAAACTAATATCTTTTAATTATTATAATCCAAGAGAGTTTACAAAAAACAAACACTTAAAAGTGGATGCACCTATGTGTAGTGGTGGTGCAGGTATGCTTATGACGCCACAACCCCTATTTGATACTTTAGATAAGCTCAAAGAGGAAAACCCTGAAAGTTATATTATTTTTCCTTTAGCTGCAGCAAAACCTTTTAAACAAAACGATGCAAAACGTTTAGCAAAGAAGAAAAACATTGTCTTTGTAAGCGGCAGATATGAAGGGATAGATGAAAGGGTTATAGAAAATTATGCAGATGAAGTTTTCTCTATTGGTGATTTTATACTTACAGGCGGTGAACTGCCCTCTTTAGTGATGTGTGATGCTATTGCTAGAAATGTTGAGGGTGTGCTTGGAAACCAAGAATCTTTGGATATGGAAAGCTATGAAAACAACCTTTTAGAAGCTCCCTCTTTTTCAAAACCTGAAAATTTTAGAAGTTTTTCTATAATTAAAGAATTCTTAAAGGGAAATCATAGTAAAATTGCGACCTTAAAAAGTAATCTGGCTATTTGCAAGACCAAATATTTTAGGCCGGATCTGGTAAAGAACAAAAAGAAATAAAAAGTGTGATACCCCGCAACTTGCAAAGGCGGGCACTTTCACCAAAGGAAAACTTATGAAAAATAGATATATTGAGAGCTTTGAAGCTGCTCAAATTGCAGACAAAGAGGTGCCTTCATTTAAATCAGGTGATACACTAAGACTTGGTGTTGAGATTAAAGAGGGTGACAAAAAGAGAGTTCAGAACTTTGAAGGTGTTGTAATCGCTAGAAAAGGTAACGGAGTTGACGCTACTTTTACAATTAGAAAGATCGGTGCAAACGGTATAGGTATCGAGAGAGTTTTCCCACTATACTGCGAAAGCTTAAAAGAGATCAAACTTCTAAGAAGCGGTAAAGTAAGAAGAGCTAAACTTAACTACTTAAGAGGTAGAACAGGTAAAGCTGCTAAGATCAAAGAGCTTAGAAAATAAAACAAACTTAAATTTTTAGTTTAAAAAACCTAGCTTATGTATAAGCTAGGTTTTTTTTTGCTATACTCCTTTTACATTACATCAAACAAAAAGGATTAAAAATGCCAAAAATTAATAAATATGTTGACATCGATACAGTAGAGAGAGAAGCAAAGAAAGATTATATCGATAGACACTCTCCGTTCGTACACTGTGACACAACTGCAAAAAAAGGTGAAATGTTTAGCGTAACTGTTAAAATGGGTAACGAATACACTCACCCAGATGATTTTGATCACTATATAGCAAATATCGCACTATACAACGGTGAAACACTATTAGCAAGAGCTGACTTCGTACCTGGTACTTTAGGAAACGAAAAATCTCATACAGAGGTTACATTCAATATCAGACCTATGGGGAACAAACTTAACCTTGTAGCTCACGCTTATTGTACAAAACACGGTATCTGGGAATCAACTCCTGTAGAAGTTACATGTGAGTAACAAATAGAAGGATCTACTCCTTCTATTTATATCTTCCTCTACACCCCACAAAATAATAAAAACTCCTCTCCAATAAAACTTTTAAAAAGTATTTTTTTAGTATCATATAGATATTTTACATTAAGGTAACATGTGACATTGATACTACGATCTATTATTACACTTATATTACTAATTGGCTTTTGTAGCGCCGATGATGATCTGTTTACAAAAGATGAACAAAACTGGATAAAAAAGAACCCAAATGTTAAGATCGTGATGATCAATAAATTCTCACCTTTTTCATTTACTGATAACGGTGTACAAAAAGGGTTTACCGTTGCATACCTACAAAAGATCAGTAAGATCAGCGGCTTAAAGTTTGATATTGAAAGCTCCGATTGGTCTATAATACTAAATAAATTTAAAAACGGCGAAGCTGATATGATCAGCGAAATATCTCACACAAAAGAGAGAGAAGCATTTACTCTATTTACTGAACCATATTACAATATTCCAACTTTCGTATTTGGTTTAAAAAATGATGACCACTATTTAAACAATAAAAGCCTTATAGGCAAAAGAGTAGGTATATCAAAAGATATCTTTTATGCAAATCAGTTAAAAAAACTAGGTATAAAAACAATAGAATATATTTCAAGTTTTGAAAAAGCAAAAGCTTTAGCTTTCGGTGAGATAGATTATTTTCTTGCCTCATACAGTTCAGGTACAAGATCTATCACAGAGCAATCAATAACATCAATAAAAGCTTTAGATGAGTTTTACGATATCAAAAAAGAGGATCTACGCTTTGGTATAAATAAAAACAAACCTCTTCTACACTCTATTATAGAAAAATCTATAAATAGCATACCAAAAGAGGATATAGCTGCCCTATCAAACAAATGGGTGATATTTAACAACGACAACCCTAAAGAGCTGTTAAACCTAACGGAGAAAGAGAAACAATACCTTCAAGAGAAGCACACTCTAACCTATAGTGAAGTAAACTGGAAACCCCTTTCTATTATAGAAGACTATAAAATGAAAGGTATTATGGGGGAGTTTTTAGAGCTTCTTTCAAATAGAACAGGTATAAAGTTTAAATATGTTCCCTCTTCAAGCTGGCCTGATGTTTTAGAAAAGTTTAAAAACGGTGAGATAGATATGGTTCCAGGGATTGGTTCAAGTCCACAAGAGACAAGTCTTGGACTAGTGAGTAAAAACTATAGTGAATACCCTATGGTGGTCGTTACAACCGATAAATATAAATATATAAATAAACTAAGTGAGCTTAACGGCAAAAAAGTTGCAGTTCCGAAATACTATACAAGCTATAACTTTTTAAAACAAAACTATAATCATATAGAGATCGTGCCTACACAAAATATTCCAGATGCACTTCTTTTAGTTGAAAGCGGTAAAGCAGATGCTTTTGTAGGTCATATTGCCACATCGGTATTTTATATGGGACAGCTTCATCTAAACAACTTAAAAATAAGCGGTACCACTGATTTTAAATTTGAACATAAATACTTAGTGCAGAACGACCAAGAGATACTGCTGTCTATTATAAACAAAGCTATAGATTCATTCTCAGAGGTTGAAAAATCTGAGATTTATTCAAGATGGATACAAACAACCATCAAACAAACCGACCTTGACTACTCTTTAATATACAAGTTCACCATAGCATTTTTAGCAATAGTTGCTTTTTTGGCATACAGACATTTTGAGCTAAAAAAAGTGAACGAAAAACTTATTGACTCAAAAGAGGAGATAGAAAATATTCTAGAGAACACTTTAGAGGGTATAATGATCTCGGAAAACTTCTACCCTACCTATGTAAATAAAGAGGCTTTAAGACTTTTTAAACATAAAACAAAAGCTGAAGTCTTGGATAAAAAAGTTTTAGACTTTGTAGCCGATCATTCTGTACCTACGGTTGAACACAATATTAAAATAGGATACAACAAACCTTACGAAGTTGATCTACTTAAATCTGACGGTACAAGTTTCCCTGCACTAATAAGGGGAGCATCTATTAAATTAAATAAAAAACATCTTAGAATATCCTCATTTATTGACCTAAGCGATATGAAAGATCAAGAAAAACTATTTTTAGAACAATCTAAGATGGCTGCACTAGGTGAGATGATAGGAAATATTGCCCACCAATGGAGACAACCTCTTTCTATGATAAGTACAAGTGCAAGCGGCTTAAAGCTTAAAAAAGATTTTGGGATCATAAAAGATGAAGATATCGATAATGTATGTGACTCAATAGTACAAAGCTCAAAATATTTATCACAAACAATCGATGACTTTAAAGAGTATATCAAAGGTAATAAGAAGTTTGAAGAGTTCAATATCAAAGATATATTTACTATAAATATAAATCTACTACAGAGTGTTTTTAAAACAAACTTTATCAATATTGTATATGAAAAACAAGAAGATATAACTATCAACGGCTATAAAAACGAACTTGTTCAAGCGGTGATGAATATATTCAATAACGCAAAAGATGCTCTTCTTAAAGTTGATGAAACCAAAAGATATTTATTTATATCACACTATAAAAAAGGGGATTGTGCATATATAGAGATACAAGACAATGCCGGCGGAATTGATGATGAGATAATCGAGAAAATATTTGAGCCGTATTTTACAACCAAACATAAAAGTCAAGGAACAGGTCTTGGACTATATATGACCTACGGTATTATACAAGGGATGAAAGGTGATATTGAGGTTGTAAATGATACAAAAAGATATAACAATGAAAATCTTAAGGGCGCAAAGTTTATTATAAAGTTCCCTCTATAGAGTTATTCTAACTCTATTTTCTTTGTTATCTCGTTATCTTTATAGATATATTTATATACCTTATTTCCTATTTTCAATATCTCTTGACCCGATTTTTTACAATCTTTATAGCTAAGATCTTTAGTTGAGTTTTTATACCAACCCTCACAAGGCACATTATCTTTATACTCTATTTGAGATATCTTTTTCTCACTATTCTCATCCCAAAGACTAAGCTTTCCGTTAAGTATCCCGTTTTTATAGTTGGCTTCTTTTATCAGGTTTCCTTGGTTGTTAAATACAAGGTAATATCCATCTTTTACACCTGCACTTAGATAAAACCTTACTATTCCGTACCTATTAACTATAATAGCTCTTCCGCTAAAAGGCTCGGTATCAAATCTTTTATAATATTTGCCGTCCCTTTTTACCACAACCACTTCACCTTTTTTAAGGCTGTAACCTATAGCATTTACATCTGCTATATCTTGAAGATTTTGTGTTAGTCTTTCAGATAAGGAAGCGGCATATAACGAGAAACCAAATAGTATAAATATAAATAGATATCGTTGGTACATAACAAAGCCTTTTAGATAATCTTTTTAATATATTTTATCTAAAATTTGATCTAATTGTTAACTTGAAGTGAAAAACCGTTTGATGAGAGTGTTTGTAAAGAGTCATACCCTATTTTCTTTCTTAGTTTAAAAACAAAGTTCTTTAAAGCAGATACGGTCATAACATCATCGCTCCATAACTCCTCTTCGATCTCCTCTTTACTTACTACTTGATTTTTATGTTTTAATAAAAGGTTTAAAAACTTTATCTCTTTTTTACTAAGCTTGATCTTTTCACCATCTTTATATACACATTTCTCAACAATATTGTAAGTATAGCCCTCTTGAAGCTCAACCTCTAAAAGTGAATACTCTATAATAGTATTTACCGCATCTCTTAAACTCTCGGTAAGATTATCTTGGGTAATAGGTTTTACTAGATAGTTTATAAGGTGAAGCGATACCGCTTGAAGCAAAAGGTGTTTATCTGTATGTGCAGTTAAAACGATAATCGGAAGTTTAGTATCAAGCTCTCTTATCTTTTCAGTCAACTGCAAACCGTTAAGGTTAGGCATCTGAATATCTGTGATGATAAGATTGGGTCGGTGTTCTAAATAAAGCTCATACGCCTCTAAACCATCTTGAGCTACTAAAAGGTTATCGCTAAATATAGAGATTACCTCCACTAGCTTATCCCTTTGCTCGATGTTATCCTCAGCTATGAGAACAGTTAAATTTTGAAAAATCGTTAAAAAATCTTTTTCCATAAGTAAATGTTACCAAAAATTTACTTATCTAACTCCCATACTTTATCGTTAGTTATATTATCAAAGCTTATAAGTTCTTTACCGAAATGGTTCTTCATAAAGGTTTTTGCATCCTCTTTCTTTTTAAAAGGGATAAGCTCATGCCCCATAGGACCGTATACATTAGAGCCTATTACATACCAAGCTGTTTTTGCATCTATTTGATGAAGGGTATAATAATCGCTCACTTGAATATCTAAAAAATCTTTGATCTTATTGTCGTGACCGTACCCTTTTGGATCGAAATAGAACTTCATCATATCTTTTACACCGTCAAAATAGTGTGTATGTGTTTTTGTAACTATCTTTGCCGCCCATTTAGGGTATTTATAAACGAACATTCCACATACTGGACACTTTGATCCCTCTGGTACTTTCATCCTCTCTTTGTTCTCTAAAAGTGCTCCAAACCTTTTTACATCCCAAAGGTATAGCGATAATATCTGAAGATTTTTATCTCTTATCTTACCACATAGTTTTTTATCGCGAATATCAAGTTTTAAGTCTATCAAAGATGGATAATCGTTTGGGTCTATCTTTTGACAAACGCTTTCAAATATCCTTTGCCCTTTTTTATAGCTTTTCTCTTTTTTGGCTTTAAAATATTTTTGATCTAGCTCTATATCTCTAGTGCCAAGATAAAGTGTAAAGTCAAAATCTCTAATATCACCACCGTATTTTTTTTGAAATTTCAATGCATCTTTTTTTTGAGCGAACGCTACTTTTGAGTATTTAGAGTATTTTGTCTCGGCACTTGAATTGATCACAAAAAAAGCACCTCTTGCATCGATAAACTTCTGCGTTGACGCATCTACTACTAGTATCTGTACTACTCTATCTTTTATAGCATCCCAGTCTTCTGCTAGAAACCTAAGAGCGGCATATTGTTTATGGTTACCATCACTTAGTTTTGCTATATAGTTGGTCTTATAGGTATTATCAAGATCTTCACCGCTTATCGCACACCACTTTTTAGCTTTTGTCTGAATATAATAGATATCTTTGATAGTCGCTTTTTGATTAAAGCTCTTTGCGTGTATATTTAGAAAAAAACTAAAAAAGAGCACTATTAAAGTGCCCTTTTTTATAAAATTTGTAAAACTCAAACTCTATTTACCTTTGTTCATTTTTTCAAATTTTTTCTTAAAAATCTCAGCATGTTTGTTTACTTCGTTATCGTTACCATACATCTTCTCAAAATTTTTAAGTCTTACGTCCCAGTAGTATAACATAATAGCTTGAAGTTGTCCGTCTTTTAGACCTTTACCACAAACTCCAGTATCTCTGATCTGAGCTTTCATATCACCCATTGTATGTGCATCGATCTTTGCAAGTGCCGCTTGGTCACACTTAGTATTATAAAGTTTTTTACCCATTTTATACATCTTTGTGCTTCTTTTAGCAAGTACAAGTCCAGTATCTCTAGCAAAATCTTTTATAGCGATATTATAAGCACCCTTATAGTTTGTAAGCTCACCGCCGTTTTTTGAAACAAACTTCTTAGCATCAGCTTCGTTTTTAAAAGCGTATTTACTAGTCACAGTCATAGTTCCTGATTTTTTACTACCAACTACATAGAAAGCTTTTGTTGCATCTATATATTTTAAGCTAGGTACGTCAACAACTAAGATCTTCTTTACAGTGTCTTTTTTGTCTCTAAGCTCCGTGATCTCCATTTGCTCTACTAAACAATAGATACTACAAAACTGTCTAAAAGAACCGTCATTAAACTGAACTGCATGTGATGTTTTCCAAAATTTCGGTAAGTACATACCACAGTTTGGACAGTACATCTTATCTTTACCGCTTTGCTTGATATCAGCCTGTGATTCAGGTACGCTTTGGAACATCTTCATTGCATTTGCTTGTGTTAAACTAAGCACTAGAGCAATAGCCATTAACCATTTAGTGATCATAATCATCCTTTAAAAAAATATCTTGATAATATATCAAGAGAGTGTTAAATAATTGTTAATTTTATAAAAAAACCCCGTTTACAAGATAGTACCTTACTACGTAAAAAGAGCAGATAAACACAAAGATAAAATTAAATATATTTGAGAACCTAAAGGTGTATTTCAACTTTTTGTTTAACACCGTTTTTAAGATAAATGAAGATATCCCGAAAAAGGTTCCCGCAAACAAACTTCCCCAGATAAAATACCCTATATAAAAATACTCTTTTTGAAGCATACAAAATGGGCACTTATGAGTAGGCAGTTCATAGATATATGTTCCAAAGAAGTTCACCGTAGCATAGTATGAAAAATACAAGAACAAGCCGTTTGATATAAAACTTAAAAGTGCCTGCTTTGAGAAGTTTGTAAATAGTGTAAGAAAATACAATAGATAAAACAGTATCAAAAGCTTTGGCGTATCAAGTCCAAAAGGAAGCTCCGAGCCGCTTTGCTCACCGTATATAACAGAACAGCAAGTCACAGGATCTTCGGTGCTTATATTGGTAAGATAGTAAAGATCAAGCACATACTCAAAGATGATAAGTATAAACAAAAACACAAAAAGCCAAAACTTCTTCTCTAGATAAAAAAAGTTCTTTGTTTTGATATCTTGTTTATTTAGTATCAGCCAAATACCAGTGATAAAGAGTATAAACACTTTAAAAGGCAGCAAGAACTCCCCGTATGTATTTGCACTTATCACCCCTGCTCCACACATGGCTCCAGGGATTATAAGTGCAAGCTCATCAATTATATAAGCAAAAAACGGCAAAGCCGCGATCTTAACTATGAGTGAAAAAAGTATAATAAGCACCACAAGGTACGATCTTTTTTCTAAATTGAACTGTTTAGATGAAGTTGAGTTAAAATCCCAATACCTAAGTATCGAGATAGAGTTAAAAAACGCTATACCTAAAAGAAGCAGTACAACGCTCTCTATAAATAGAAAAACTATAACTTCGTTTGATAAAAGTATATCACTCAACTATCTGTCCGTTTTCCATTTTGATGATCTTATCGATAAAATCAAACTCTTCAAATAACGAATCGTGCGTAGCAACAACCACAGTCTTACCCAAAGCCTTTAGCTCTTTTATGGTCTCTATAAAGTTTAAAGAGTTTTGTTTATCTAGGTTTGCAGTTGGCTCATCGCAAAGTATTATCTCAGGCTCATTTATAAGTGCTCTTGCAATTGCTACACGCTGTTTCTCACCGCCTGAGAGGTTTTGTACCATCTCTTCTTTTTTATGGCTAATATTTGCTAACTCCAAAGCTTTTAGAAGCTTTTGCTCTATCTCATCTTTTTTTAGATTTAAAGGTATCAAAGGCTGTATCACATTGTCTTTTACGCTTAGTGCATTAAAAAGATTAAAAGACTGAAATACAAAACCAAGCTTTTGCGATCTAAACTTTGAAGTGAAGCTATCAGGCAGTCTTGCAACCTGCTCGCCGTCCACTTCCAAAAGTCCGCTTGTGGGTTTTTTAAGTGCTCCGATTATAGAAAGAAGCGTGGTCTTACCGCTTCCACTCACACCTTTTAAAACCGCAACCTCATTTTTTTCTATCTGCAGGTTTATATCTTTTAAAGCTGTAAACTCGTTTGCTTTGTTTTGGTTATATATCTTATATAGTTTTTCTATTTTTACCATGGTCAATTTTCAAAACTCCTATTTCATAGCTTCGCTAGGGTCTGTTATTGCTATCTTCCATACAGGGATAAGTACAGCCGCCACAAAAGGTATCACAAAGAACATAAATAGTAAAGATAAAAGCCCAAAGCTAAGGTTTGGTGTAAGGTTCACATCTACGCTTAGGTTTTGAAAACCAAAGAATATAGAGCTTAAAAGCGGTGCATCAAATACAAATACGAACACATAAGCTAAAACCACCCCCAAGATAAAACCAGAAACAGCTATCACCAACGATTCAAACACTTTTAAACGTATCACATCTTTTATGCTCCAGCCTATGGCTCTAAGTATCCCTATCTCTTTTTTATCACTGCTGCTTACCATTGAGTATCTTTGATAAAGTATCAGCACAAACGTAGCTATTACGATCATATAAAGTGCTAAGAACACTCCCCCTTTATAGTTAAAAAGGTTCTTATACTCTTTTTGTATATCTGCTTTTTGTACTATTCTCATATCAAAATGCGATACTATCAGCTTTATCTTTATAGCGTCTCTTTCAGCTTCATTTGGTACGTTTAGAACTATATCGGTTGCAAAATCTTCATCTATACCTAGTATCTCTCTTGCAAGCCCAATATCCATAATAACAGCATCCGAGCTAAGTATATTTGTAGTACTTGGAAGCTGATCGTAGATATACACCTTTTTGATACTTCGATCTGGCGGGCGGAAGTTGTAGTATTTAAAATAATGGTAGGAGTCAAGCATCTTTTTAACGCCATCGCCTATTATCATATTATCGCGAGCCATAAACTCTTTTAGGTTTATATTCTTTACAAGCTTTTGTAAAGATTTCACGCTTTGATCATCATAAAAATCAACCCCGATGATAGTAAAATAGTACTCACTAGGCTCAAACCAATACTGCCCGTAAACCCTTGGATTTACCTTTGTTACACCCAAGATATCTTTAAACTCATCCGACCATTCAAGTGGAGTATCTACAGCTCTTCCGCTTCTTATCTTAGTAACCGTAAAATCTGCTTGGTTTTGCAAAGTAATGTTTATATCTTTTTGTATAGAGCTTGATATAAAAAGCACCGAGCTTAAAAGTGCAACTATCAAAGTAAAAAGTATAAATACCGCTAGGTGTTTTGTTTTGTGTTTATAAAGCAAAAGTGTTAGGAAGTTTATAAAAGATATATTCATTTTCTTGCATAGTCCATATAGTTGATCTCTTTCATACCGTCGTATAGTTTATATCTATCATCTTTATACTCTCTAATTCTAGGCTCGAAATAAGAGGTGCTAAGGATAGTGTTTGGAAGTTTGGTTATAGAGCTAAAAGTTTTGATACTCTGCTGTTTATCGCCTCTATCTATATTTGCGTCAATCGCGATAGCCATCAGCGAAGTAAATAAAAATATAAAAAAAAGAAAAAACATCTTTGTGATACCGCTCAAACCTAAACCTTCTTTTTGATCGAAGTATTTTATTTAAAGTTTTGTAAAGGAGCGGTTAACTTACAACTCAAAGCAAAATATGGATAATATTTCACCGATGAAAATATTAGATAAAATGCACAAGATATATCTTTTAAACGATGATAATTTTGAATTTCCCACTTTAGATATGATGGGAGGTGATCTAGTGGCAGTAGGGGGCGACTTTCACCCTGAGCGTCTTATCCGTGCTTATGAATGCGGTATATTTCCTTGGTTTATAGATGAGTATAACTATATCCACTGGTACAGCCCGCTCAAAAGAATGGTACTATTTCCTGAAGAGTTCAAAGTATCAAAGAGCCTAAAACGTACACTTAACAACAAAGGTTATGAGATACGCTCAAATGAAAACTTTGAAGAGGTTATAAAAAACTGTGCAAATATCAAAAGAAAACATGAAGAGAGCACTTGGATAAGCGATGAGTTTATTATAGCTTTTACCCAGCTTTTTGAGCTTGGGATTGCCCACTCCATAGAAACATACCTAGACGGCAAGCTTGTAGGTGGTCTTTACGGTGTTTTGATAGATGATATATTTTGCGGCGAGAGTATGTTCGCACTTGAACGTGACGCTTCAAAGGTTGCCTTTTATCATCTATGTGATCAAGCTGAAAAGAACGGGATAACTATGATAGATTGTCAAGTGCATAATGATCATTTGGCGAGTTTGGGCGCCAGAGAGATTCCAAGAGATTCTTACTTTAAATATCTCTCTTAACTCCTTTTTAACACCCTCTCTTTTAAGTAACTTCGGCTTCATATACAAAATTTCAACAGTCATTTACTACTAGTAAACTCCTTGGTTGAAATTTTCTCTCTTCATTGAATTTATCTTAAAATAGAGGGGTTATAACTAATTTTAAAAGAGCTACTAATATTTTGAAACTATATTAATAAGTTCTTCTACAATTTCATTTTTATTATATAGAGTAATTATATTTAAAGGAATTTCTAATATTTTTGAAATTTTTTCTGCGACTAATTTTTCTCTAGCTTGGATGTTTTCAAGTTGTATTATATCTAAATCACTTGTAGAATCTCTATTTTTTAAACGTTCATAAATAGTTTCAACTTTATCAGTGAATAGTATAATCTCATCTAAATTGAGTTGTTTAAATACATTTTCATCAATATCATTGATATGTCCTTTTGTATCTACTAGTACAAAGTGCCCATCAAATAAAAAATTAGCGTTATTACTTTCCCTCTCTAATAAAAAGTTTTTTATCATAATTTTTTGATTATCATCAATATTACTTACTCGTTTAACTCCATCCACTATTTCTAAGTCTCTTTTTATTAAACTACTCGCAGTAATACGCTCAAAATTTTGATATCTATTTATTATAATATTAGAATAGTAAGTTTTTCCTACTCCATGTACACCTGAAATAAATATTGTTTTTTTCAATTTATATTCTTATTTATGATACATATTTAAACGATTGTGGTGCAGTAAAGTTTTCATACAATTCATAAGGACATTTAGGTTCATCATATCTATTTAAAGATTTTATCTGTATTGCATATCCTTTATCTCTATTCATAAAATATTCATCATAAAAGTCTTCACTTATCCCCGAATAGTTTTTTGTCTTTTCCCATAATCTTTTAGGTTCATCTATGAGAATATCTTCTATATCAAACTCACCTACAATTTTTCCTACTGGCATAGTCGAATAAATTACTACTGATTTTATGCCTTTTCTTTTAAATATACTTTTTCTATATTCAAATTTTTTATTACCATTAAAAATCTCCTCAACAAATTGAGGTTTAATCGATAATAATACTTTCATCTACTTCTCCAGCTTTTATAATATTTTTAAATTGACTTTGAGTTATATCAAATACTCCCCAATATTGATCTTGAGACATACCAAAGTCAGATATTAATTGACCATTTGTAACTCTTTTTTTAAATGCAATATTATATGTCATCTTTATAATATAAGGATACTTTCTTCTTTTATAAAAATCCCTTAATTCATTAATTGAAAAAATACTATAAGGTTCACAATATTTTAAATATTCATCTTCATTTAAAAATTCATTCATATTTCTAACTTCTTCAATAACACATACAGAAGTGACAACTGATCTATACCATGCTGGATCTCTATCTTTTGTGCGATATATTAGTATTAAATCACCTTTATTGAAATTTAAAACACCATCCATTCCACAAATATATATTTTATGTATACTATTTGTATGAGATGTATCTTCAAGTATATTGACACTTTCATTTTTTAATATAGAATCAGAAAATAATCTAGTATGAAATTTTGGATATATTGATAATCCAAAAATATTCTTTTGTTCTAATGAAACAATAGGATAATCTTTTAAAATGTCATTTTTAAGATTAAAAAACTTCTTGACGAAAACTAACTCTATGCCATTTTCAGTTTCTTTAGTACCGTATCTGTAAAAACCAAATGTTTTTAACAGATTTATTAAACCTTCATGTTTTTCAAATATTGTTAAATATATTTCATCAATTTTTTTTGCTACAGCAACATCAAATATTCTTTTGATAAATCTTTCCCCAAGCTTTGTACCATGTGCATCAATTTTAAACGTACCTACTTTTAATCTTCTTTTTTATTCTAAGACTGGAGAAATTGACTTATCAACATCATTTTCAATTTTAAGATATAAAAATGCCATTAATTTATCATTTTCATACAAAGTAAAAGTATGCTTTCCTTCATCAGCTTTTCTGTTAAACCACTCGGTAAACTCTTTATAGTCAAGTTTTAACGAATTGAAAAATTCATCACTTAAATCGATATCTTTAAAAAACTGTGATTCAATATTTGCCATTATTTACCTCTTATATAATTATATTGAAGATTACCAATACCACTTCAAAATATATCAAAATGAAATATGTTTGAAACTACAATGATATATTTTAGTGTATTTGCGTCACAGTTGCGTCACAATTTTAGAAAACTTATAAAAAACTAGCATCTACGGTTTTCTTTAGTACTAAAAGTTACACTACTTAAAAGTCTATATATTGATTTTATTACAAATTTTTAATATACTTTTGTAATTGTCCTTCGGGATCGTCTATCTTTAAGAGAGCAAACTACGTCACCTGCCTACATCGGTGCAAAGCACAACGATTTCGGTTCCAAACCTATAAACGATAAGTAGTTATCGTTTACTATACGGTTTTCACATCACAATTTTAGAAAAGTTGATTTTATTACGCATTTTTAATATACTTTTGTAATTGTCCTTTGGGATACCACTTGATTTATCAAGTGGGAAACATCTTATGCTAAAGGTTCCAAATTGGAACCTCTAATTTTCCAATACTTCAACTAACACTAGTAAATTCACAAAGAATACTTTATTATCGATTGTTTTATTTTTAAAGAGGAGTACCTAAAAAGGTACTCTTAAGAGTTTGGGTTTATGCCGATTGCATAACTACATCGTGTACGATGCTAAAGCCGTGTCTATCGTATAGATTGCTTTGTATAAACTGCTCTTTAGATTTAGAATAAAGCAGTTCAGTAAATATCTCAAGGTCGATATCCTCAAACTTATTTACAGCTCTATCGTTAAACTTTACATACAGCTCTTTTGTATTGTCATCATACCCTACAGCGTCGATCCCTTCAGATTTTATTTGAACCAAAACCATAATATTTCTCCCAATATATTTTCGTTGTAATTATATTGTATCGGTTTTGCGTCACAGTTCCGTCACAGTTTTTGCATATTTGTATAATTTTTGAAATTTTTTTGTTAAATAGTTGTAATTTAGAAGTTTCGCAGGCGATATTTATATATCGCCCGTTTTTTAAGAGTTTAGCTTTAAGATCTCGTCTTTTAAAGCTTTTTTATCTATCTTTGTTTTATCTTTTTGCTGCATAGGCATATTTTGTTTGTAGATGATAATAGTAGGTATCATATATGAAGGCAGATGTTTTTTAAGCTCAAATATCAGCTCGTTTTTCGGTATCTCACCCTTTCCGCTATATACAAGTGCTACCTCCTCTTCGATCTCTTCGTTCTCTACACCAAACACCGCACACTCTGCGATATTTGCAAAGTTTGCATTTACTACGTTTTCTATCTCTACAGGGCTTATTCTATATCCGCTTGTTTTTATCATATCATCTTTACGTGATACAAAATACAAATAACCCTCTTCATCTTTATAAACAAAATCACCAGTTGCTACAACTATCTCATCAACTAAACCGTTTTCAAGATCAAGTACGTTTTTAAGTATCTTTATAGATTTAAAGCTGTTGTCCGTATCTACCTTTGAGCCCCAAAAACCTTTATAGATACCTGCACCTCTATGGATAAGCTCACCAACCTCTCTTGGCTTACACTCGCAACCCTCTTGGTTTATCACATAAAGCTCCACATCAGGTATAGCTTTACCTATTGAGTTTGGTCTTATCTTTATCTGGCTAGGCTCTAAGTAAGCCGATCTAAACGCCTCAATATGACCTATCATAGAGTAAAAGCTTCCCTCTATAAAATACTTATCTATATTTCTCATCATCTTATCTGTTACGTTACCGCCAGATGATGTGATGATACGCACGTTCTTAAGCTGCTCTGGGCTTGGAAGTCTATGCTCATCCTCATCAAACATATTTGTGATATGTATAGGCATAAGAGCAAGCACACTTACTTTTTCCTTGATAAGATGGGTAAAGAACTCGTTTGGAGTGATAAAGTTATGCACCACAAAAGTTGCTCTTTTATAAAACGATGTAAATATTTGGTTTAAACCGTAGTCGAAACTAAAAGACAATAGTCCGCTAAATACATCATCCTCTTGAAGTTGCAGGTATTTTGAAACAACTCTTGCACCATCTATAAAGTTTCTATGTGATATCACCACACCTTTAGGAAAACCGCTTGAAGCAAAGCTGTATGTGATAGCCGCAGTTGCGTGCCCTTTTATACTACACTCATGCTCTCCCGTATAGCATTTATATATCTCGCTAAATGAAACTATATTCTCATCACAAGACTCAACTGTGATAAGGTGCCCCTCAAAACCTGACTCTTTTACGGTGCCAAGCTTTTTTTCATCTGTAATCATACACTGTATATCGCAATCTTTTGTTATATAATCTATCTGCTCCGCTTTTAAAAGTTTTGTGATAGGTACAAAAACAAAATTCGTAGACATAACCGCTAAGATCGATATAACCTTTTGAGTGCTCTTGTTTGAATAGATACCTATTCTACTCCCTTTTTTAAGTCCTAGGGTGTTTAGGTATTGTGCTATTTGGTTTACCTTATGAAAAACCTCAGCGTAGGTCAATCTCTCTTTATTGTCAACCACTGCAACATTATCTGGCGTAACTTGATTTGCTATCTCAACTAAGTTTCTAATACTGTTTACAGACATACCTATTCTCCTTTGTTATCTTTCATACCTACAGTCCAGATAGAGTAGTCTCTATCTATCACGATCTGCGGATATGTATGAAAATTTAATATCTTTTTATAAAAGAAAGATACTATATCTTCGATCTCTTCATCAGATAAAACTTTCGTAATACCACCTGTAAGAACAATACTATTTAAACTATCAAGTTTGATATTTAGATATTTATTGTGCATATGCGACACTTTGTAAAGTACTAAGAATATTGAAAGCTGCATAAGTAGAACCGTAGAGCTCTCACCCTTTTCATCAAGCATATTCTCTGTAGTATTTAAGTGAGCTAAAAGCTCGTAAACAAACTCATTGTTCTTTGCACTAAACACTAAGCTGTCACGCGACTTGTAAACACCAAGCTTTTTAAATACTAGCCTATCGTATTCGTTCTCGGTGATGATATTATCATCCACAAGGTCTTTACTATAGTGTATATCTGTTGTTGCACCACCTATATCAACCACGATAAAAGGATCGACCACTTCAAGCTTTGTGTTTATGTTCGGCAAAGATCTATTTACTATATACGGTGTTGAGTATATCTGGTTTGCAGTTAGGTCGTAAAGCTGTTTGATATCCTCTTTACCCATAATATCTTGTTGGTAAAGGTTCGTAAGATACTCTTTTAGCTCATCCTCTTGCATTTGCAGTTTATTTGAGATGATATTTTCTAAGATCACTATATTTTCTATATTTGCTTTTAAAAACTCATGCGAGCTTTGTGAACCCACATATACAATATTTTGATAGTTTACACCCTTTAGGTATTCTAAAAGCTTATCATCGTACGGGTTTGGTATATCATCTATCCCACCCACTACTATAACCACATCGATAATATCACTTGGAACTGGATACTCTTCTATTTTAGAGTATAAAACCGTATTGATAATATTTATACCAGAGTTATACGCTATATTGCTAGCAAATTTAAGTGAAAAAGAGTTTGTAAGACCAATGATAAGTGTTGTAAGACCGCCGTTTGCAGAAGAGCATATCTGTATATCCTCTTTTGCATATTTCTCTATGATATCACCACATTTTTGTGTAAGATCAGTATGTATATCTTTATCGAAATTTCTAAAGTGATGGCTTATAGCTCCATTGTCACTTACTTTAAAGTAGGTACTTCCTACGTCTATTAAAAGTTTGCTCAAACTATTCTCCCTCTTTGGTTAGTTCATCTAACTTTTGTTTTAGTTCACCTTTAACAAAAGGATCGTCCATAGTTATAGTTCCATCAGGTAGCTGATAATAGATCACACCGTTTTTGCTATATACATTAGGTACGCCGTTTTCAAGGCTTTTCTTTTGTGCTTCTCTTACTGCATTGTTTGCGATAGTTTGTATCATCTCATCTTCATTTAAAATATCTACTTGCATTCTATATCCTTACAAAATATATTAAATTTCTCTTCATCTAGTACTTTATCATTACTAGCTATTTTTTCAAACACCTCATCAGAGTTATAGTAAATACTCCAAGTATCTACCAAACCTTTATAAGTGTTCCAAAACATATTTTTACTTCTGTAATATCTTCTTATTATATCATCTTGCGGTATATGGTGTCCACCGTTTAAAACTCTATTTTTTACCCTATTTATATTTATATCAGGGTTTTCTAAAAATAGATATATCAAAGAGATATTAAACCCCATCTCTTTAGCTTTTTTAATATACTCTATAAGATATTTTCCTGATAGTGTTGTCTCTATTATAAAAGATTTATCTGTTTCAAAATTTTCTTTTAATTCAGAAAAAAATATCTTTCCAGCTTTTATCTTATACTTTGTAATATTTTTACTATCAAGCTCTTTTGCTATCTCATCTGCATTTATAAAATATAGATTATTTAACTTTGAAAAGTTTTTTGCAAAAGTGGTTTTACCGCTACCATTAGCACCTGAGATAATATATAGAGTGTTCATAAACTAAAGCATCACTCCGATATCGTGGATTATTTGGTTTACAATAGCCTCTTTATCGTTTCCAAGTTTTATCTTATCTCTCTCGAACTTAAAGCTTTTCTCACTTAAAGGGAGTTTTCCTTTTTCATATATTCTAATATTTCCGCCCTCATCCCTTACGGTTAGAAGCTCATTGTTGTTTATGATATGTGGTGAGAAAGGCACGTCTATCACACCTTTTTTGATAGAGTTTAATATCTGTCTCCATAAAGTATCTGCTGGATCGTTAAAGATAGCTTCAAATATCTCATCTACACATCTTGCAAGATTTTCCTCTTCCTCTTCATCTACGATGTTTGGCAAGCCTTTTAGGGTTCTAAGTGTATATTGAACATTTGCAACCGCGTCACCGTTATCCTCTTTTGTAGGTATCCCAAACGCTTCTGCTCTTGTTTTTGTGATGATCTTATCAGCTTTTACCATTGCAGCTATCACCGTACTTGTATTGATCAATGAATCAGAGAACTGTTTATTTCTAGGGAACGCTCCCATCCATTGGTGATATACAAGGTTTATGGTTGCGTCTGTTACGCCGATCTTTTGGGCATAATATTTTGCTTTATCCATCAATACTTTCGCAGTTACTACATCTTGGTTCATAGAACCTGTTTGTGAAAAGCTTACTGAGAAAGATTTTACACCCTCTTCAAGTGAAAGAAGCATTTCACAAATCTGTATCACTATAGTAATAGCAGGTGGTACAAGCGTAGCAGTTAAAGGTCCAAAAGACTCACGGTTTATTGGCTCATTTAGAGGTGAATAAAGTGCACAAACTCTCTCAACGTGTTTCCAATAAAGAAATGCTTTATCAAGCGGGAAGTTCTTTGAGTATGGTAAAAGGTAGGTTATGGGACCACCCTCTATCTCAAATATTCCAGAAGCTATAGCCATATCTACAAGAAGTCTTGCATCTGGTGTTCCGTGTCTAAGAGAGATCGGTGTGTTAAAGTGGGTCATCATCTTTCTTGTGGTTCTATACCCTTGGTTTATCAAAGGATAACCGTTTAACATATCCACTTCATTCTCTTCACTAAGGCGCAGCATCTTTGCAGCACTTGCATAGTCGTTTAGTCTTGTGTTTGAGTCAATTGTACAAGGCAGGATATCCACACCATCTTTTTTAAACTGCTCATATAGTGCGAACATCTTATTGTAAGTTGGGAAACCACCACGAGGTTGAACCAAGGTTTTACCCTTTGATTGCTTGAACTTATGTGATATAAAAAGATCTTTGCTTGCATTTTTTACAAACTCTTCCACTTCCGCAAAATCGAAGTTATCTACATATTCGTTTGATACGATTATCTCTCTATCTCTTTGGAGCAAACTACTCATAGTCCACGCTCCTTTATAAACTCTTCCATCTGGTTTAGTCCATCTTGAAGGTCTATTTGATGAAATACCAGATCAAAACCGTACTCTTTGAACTTAGGCACTATCTCATCTTCGTTTGATTCACCTACACTTAGGTTTCCGCCTATTACAAATACTACATCTTTTAGATCATATTTCTCTTTGATAAAAAGAAGATCTCTACACCAACCTTCCGCTTCTCCGTTTAGTGAAGAGATAAGAAGAACTTTTGCATCGGTCTCAACAACAGCATCGATAAACTCTTCAAGATAGGTATTTACACCTAGATTGAAAACCTCGAATCCTCTGCTTTGAAGCGATATATCTATAAGCCTGTTTGCAACGACATGGATATCGTTACCTACAACTCCCGTAACTACTTTCAAAATATTTTGCCTTGTATATATATAAGTGGGCGATTATATCTAATTTTTGATATAATCTCAAAATCAATATAATATAAAAAATAATTTTTAGGAGAACTATGAAATCTTATACAGCTGATATCTGCGATAACAACAACTCACATGTGCAAGTTTTAGATCCGATATTTAAATCTTACGGAGGTAGGGTTATGTGTCATGGAGCGATAACCACTATAGAACTATTTGAAGATAACGGCGATCTTGTAAAACTTTTACGCGATGAGAAGGGTGAAGGTAGAATTTGCGTGGTTGATGTAAAAGGTGACTATTGTGCAGTTGTGGGTGAAACGCTTATGGGTTATGCTTATGAGAACGGCTGGGCAGGAATAGTTATAAACGGTTATGTAAGAGATACTCATCAAACATCGATCATACCTATAGGGCTTTTTGCTCTTGGAACATACCCTTTAAAAAGTGTAAAAAAAGCTGCGGCTAATAGAGATATTGAGCTTAGTTTTGCAAACGCTACATTTAGACCAGGAGAGTTTATCTACGCAGATAACGATGGTATTATAGTAATGCCTAACAACAATATCTAAACCAATACCTTTTGTAGTTTTTGTTTAGTATAAAGATACAAATATATAGCGGCACTGTATATAATCAGTGCCATCGCTATCCAAATATAAAAGATATCCACACTATATAGATTTACCAAAATAAACAATACGATCCCTGGCATTATAAGTTGCCTATATGCACTTACATAAGGTATCATAAACGGCTCTTTTATCCCTTGCAGAGTTGATACGGAGATAAAAAGGGTGATATATGCAAAGAAGATCACCCCCTCAACTATAATATAAGCATAAGCAGTATGTACCACCTCAATATCGCTGTCAAACGCCATAATGATATACTTTCCAAAAACTATAAGAAGTAATAAACCTATAGCGCTCATAATATATCCGTAAGTTAAAGCTTTTTTGATAACCTCATATATCCGCTCATAGTTCTTTGCACCGAAGTTATTTGCCACTATTGAACTAACGGCAGTATTTAAACCCAACATCGGCAGTAAAACTATCTGCTCCACTCTATAACCTATACCAAATCCCGCAACCTCTTTATAGCCGTAATATGATACGAAGTATGTTATAAGCATTGTCCCTAAAGACATCATAAACATATTTAAACTAGAGGGTACAGCTTGAGTTGTAAGACGTTTATATATTCTAATATCTGGTAAAAAATGTTTTAGATTAAAACTAAAAAGGGTTGTTTGGTGAAGTTTATAGATAATATATATAAAAGTAAAGAACTGTATAAGCACGGTAGCAAAAGCCACACCTTTAAAACCAAGAGAGGGGATAAACCAAAAACCGTATATAAATAAAGGATCAAGGATAAGGTTTAAAAAGAAACCTGCAACTAGGGTGTTTCTATAGCTTTTAGTATCTCCGTGAGCTATAAGTACGGCATTTGCACCTAGTCCTATCAACATAGGGATAACACCAATCAAAATAATATAGGTATATTGCAAAGCTAAATTAAGAGCTTCACCCTCTGCACCCATAAGCCTAAATATAGGCTCTATAAATATATATCCTAAAAAAAGAAGTATTAAAGCCGCCATTGTTACATAGCTTATACCGTTCATAACATATATCTTTGTGATCTTATGTTTTTTTCTTCCTAGAGAATGACCAACATAGGCTGTAATAGCTGAGGATATACCAAAACTTACCGATAAGAACATAAAAAAAACTATAAAACTATATGAGAGTGCGCTGATGGCTATTGTTGAGATCATACCTACATAAAATGTATCGACCACATTATACATAGTATTGAAAAACATCCCTATACTAGCAGGTATAGCAATCTGTTTTATCAGTTGGTTTATATCTTTAGTTAATAGATGGTTCTCTTTCACAAAACACCACTTCATCATTTTCATTAATCATATATGAATGAAGCTTTTTTACATCTAAAGATTTTTCTATATCGATACTATTTAAGCTTTTATCTTTATGCGATATAAAGAGCATAAACATATCACACTTATCTTTTATATGCTCTAAAAGTGTATATCCACCCTCTATCATCACAAAGTTCTTATCTTCTATATCAAGAGTATCACTTATCTTTACGCTTCTATTTGGTACTTTAAAAAGCTTTATATCACTATCGAACTCTTTTTGTTTAGAGTAGATCAAGATATCTGGTGCTTTTGGCTCTTTTGCAAACCTTGTATCAAGGGTGGGTCTATCTACCCTAACCGTATTCCCCCCTATCAACATTAGGTCTATCTTAGTTCTTATCTCATGCACTAGATTTAAAGAATCTTGCGAAGTTATATAACCTCCGTCAACAGAGCCATCTCTTCTCATAGCAAGTTTAAAGAAAACAAACCTATCTTTATGCCAAAGTGAAAAAGGTTTTAAAAGATTTTCACCCTCTTTTTGTAAAATACCCGCTTCCACTTCTATACCTGCGTTTTTTAACCTTTGTACCCCACCGCTTGCATTCTCGTTTGGATCAAGTACGCTTATATATACTTTTTTCGGGTTTAGCTCTTCAATAAGCATAGCACAAGCAGGTGTTCTTCCCTTATGGTTGCAAGGCTCAAGTGTAACGTAGATTTCACAATCATTAAAAAAGCCTTGATGATTTGTTTTTAAAAAATCGTGGATATCGTGTGAAGAGTTAAGCCATTTTAGTTTTGAGCTAGGAAAAGCATTTAAAAAAGCCTCTTTTAAAGCGTTTACTTCAGCGTGAGGTTCGCCTGCTTTTTTATGTACGCCTACTGCTAAGACTTGATCGTTTTTTACCACCGTACAACCTACGGCAGGGTTTGGATATGTGAGTAGCTGGTATCTCCAAGCTTGACTTATAGCCAAACCCATATAGTGTTCAGGAGTGTTTTTTACCATTCAAAATAGGTATTTGCAGAGGATATCTCATCAAAAGAGATAGACTCTTCACCGTGTTCGGTTTGAAGATAGATATGTTCATCTTCAACCTTGGTAATAGTACCTGTGATAGTATCTTTATTATAATCTTTGATCTTCACTTTTTCACCGATTGACGCTTCAAAGTGCTCTTTTTTCTTTAGTTTTCTCTCAATCCCTGGAGAGCTTACTTCAAGAAAATATTTGCCGTACATAGGCTCATTTACATCTAAAAGTGGTGAAAGTATTCTACTTACTTCTGCACATTTTTCTAGATTTACACCCTCAGGTGAAGTGATAGAAACTCTAAAGATATTTTTATCGTTCTCTTTTAACTGAGCGATATCGTAAAGTTTTACGCCGCAACCCTCTACGGCAATTTTGATTGATTCTTCCAAAGACATCTTTAGTCCTTTTTTATCTGAGCGAAAAGCTCTTCTATTCTTGATGATTTTTCAAGTGTATCATCGTGTACAAATTTAAAGTTAGGGCATTTATACCAGCTTGTAGCACCTAGCACGTAGCTTTTAATAGCTCCGCTTGCACGCACTAGAAGCTGAGCTATGATCTCTCTTTCTTCAGGAGTGTAATCACTTCCGTCAAAATATACGGTTGCATCGTATTTACCGTTCTTACAATCTACACCAGTGATAGGAATAGAACATATCCTCTCATCACTTAGCTCGCTTAAAGCTTCAGGGATCAACTCCATAAGGAGTGATTCCGTTCTTTGAAGATTTATGCTTTTATCAGCCATCTATTGTAACTTCTTCCTCTATTTCGATAAATGTTTCAACATAATCGCCTACTTGCAGGTCGTTATGCCCTTCGAACATAATACCACACTCGTAACCGTTACCAACCTCTTTAACATCATCTTTAAATCTTTTAAGTGATGATATCTTACCTGTGTAAACAATAACACCGTCTCTAATGATACGTGCAAGTCCACCTCTAATAACTTTACCATCAGTAACCATACAACCAGCAACAGTTCCGATCTTAGGTACAACGAATGTATCTCTAACTTCTGCTTGACCTGTGTTCTCTTCTCTTACTTTGTTACTCATCATACCAGATAATGAATCTTTGATATCATCGATAAGATCGTAGATAACAGTATAAGTGTTGATAGTAACACCCTCTGCTTTTGCTTTGTTTTTAACTGATCCAGTAGGTCTTACGTTAAATCCAAGGATGATACAGTTTTCACTTGAAGCTGCAAGTACGATATCACTTTCAGTGATTCCACCTACACCAGAGTGAAGTATCTTAACTTGAACCTCTTCATTTTTGATCTTTTCAAGTGAACCTTTAATAGCTTCAAGTGATCCGCCAGCATCAGCTTTAATGATCACAGGAAGATTTTTGATCTTACCTTCAGCGATAAGTCCAGAAAGCTCGTCAAGAGATACTTTAGTTGACTTACTAAGCTCTTTTGCACGTGCATGCTCAGCTCTAGTAGTAGCAATATCTTTAACCTCTTTTTCATTCTCCATAGCTACAAGTGCAACACCTGTAGGTGGAACTTCATTAAGTCCTAGGATTTGACCAGTTTCACTAAGTCCAAGCTCTTTAACTTGTTGACCCATATCGTTTGTGATAGCTTTTACCCTACCGTAAGTTGTATCTGCAACGATATTATCACCGATTTTTAATGTACCGTTTTGAACGATAACAGTTGCAACAGGACCTCTACCTTTTGCAAGTGCAGACTCGATCACAACAGATTTTGCTTTTGCAGTTGGATCAGCTTGAAGCTCTAGAAGCTCTGATTGGATAAGGATATTCTCTAAAAGATCCTCAATACCCTCACCAGTATGTGCTGAAACAGGGATAAATTCAAAATCTCCACCCCAATCAACAGGAGTCATCTCTTGTTCTGCCATTTGAGCTTTTACCATATCCATATTTGCAGCTTCTTTATCTATTTTGTTAACTGCAACGATTATAGGAGCACCGCTCGCTTTTGCATGAGATATAGCTTCAACAGTTTGAGGTTTTACACCGTCATCTGCCGCTACAACTATAATAACGATATCGGTTACACTAGCACCTCTTTGTCTCATAGCGCTAAACGCTTCGTGACCTGGAGTATCAACAAAAGTGATCTTTTGACCATCTTTTTCTATTGTATATGCACCAATATGTTGAGTGATCCCACCTGCTTCACCTGAAGCTATTCTTGAATCTCTGATCTTATCAAGTAAAGATGTTTTACCGTGGTCAACGTGACCCATAATTGTAATAACAGGAGGTCTATTTACAAAGTTTGTAGTATCTATATCTTCATGGTAAGCATCTTCGTAGTTTACCTCTTCAAGCTCATCTTTAACAGTTACTTCAACTCCGTACTCTTCACCAAGTATCTCTAGTTCATCTGCGCTTAGGAAGTCGTTTTTCGTAACCATCATACCAAGCATGAAAAGTTTACCGATAACATCACCAGTAGTTTTACCGATCTTTTCAGCAAACTCGTAAACCCTAACCTCTTCAGGAATTACTATAGATGTAACATCTTTCTCTTCAACTACTCTTTTAACTCTTTTCTTTCTTTTACCTCTTCTTAAACCTCTTGGTTGGTTACCGAAAGCACTTGGTTTTGTAGTTCTGATATTATCATTTGGTTTTTTTGACGGCTCTTGTAAAAATCTACTTGTTTCTTGAAGATCCATATCAAGAAGCATAACCTCTTCACCTAGAAGAGAATCTGTTGAGTTACTAAAGTCCTCGTCGTTAGAACCTTTTACCTCTAGAACCTTTCCGTGTTCATGAGCTTTTGCGGCAGTTTTCTTTTTCTCTTTTTTAGGCTTAGGCTTATATTCATCTTTTACCTCAGGAGTGCTACCGAAAAGTTCGCTCATAGACTTCATCTGTTTTTTAGGAGTACCTTCACTTGTTTCAGTCTTATTTGGTCTTTTCTTTTTAACGAATCTGATACCGCCTGTTCTTCTTGCCATTGCAGTTTTAACTTTAGGCTCTTTTTTCTCTTCTTCTTTTTTAGGCTCTTCTTTTTTTACTTCAGGCTCAGGTTGTTTTTTCTCTTCAACTGAAGGTTTAGGTTCCTCTACAGGCTCCTCTTTACCTTTTTTTGTTACTTTTAAAGATGTTGTGTCTGCTAATTTTTTCTTAGGTTTTTTATCATCTTTTTTAGATGATGTAACTTCTTCCGAGCTTTCATTTTCTAAAATTTTCTCTTCAGCTTTCGGTTCAGCCTTTTTTACGATCTTTTTCTTTGCCGGAGCTTTTTTAAGTCTTTTACTCTTTCCGGTCATAATATAGTTCGCTATCTCCTCGGCATCATCGAAAGAAACCGAACTCTGCGGTGATTTTAGATCAACACCAAGATCTTTTGCTTTTTCAATAACATCCGAACTAGTTGTTCCGGACTCCTCGGCGATCTCGAAAACTCTTACATTATCTGACATATATTAGCATCTCCTTTATTTGCAATAAATAACCATCTTTATTTTTACACTCACGATATAGTGCTTTTTCTAACCTTTTCTCATCTTCTAAACAATCTTTACAGATATAAAAACTTCTTCCTATGCCGTCAAAGGTTTGTAGCTTTTTATCTTTACATTGAAGTCTAGTCATTGAATCTTTATGATTTCTTGCTCTACAAGATATACACATTCTTTCAGGTTTCTTTAAATTAGCCAAGCATTATATCCAAATGTTACTTAATCTTCTATCATGACACCGTTATTATCAAAATCTATACATAAAACTTTGAAGTGCGGGAAGGCTTTAGATAGTGCATCTGTTAATCTTTTTGACTCTTTTTCATACACCATTTGGAAGAATGTTGAACCGCTTCCGCTAAGTGTACTCATTAGAGCTCCGTTTCTAAGTGCAACCTTTTGTACGCTAAAAAGTTCAGGCATCTGTCTCATCCTATAATGCTGGTGAAACATATCTTTTGATGCTATACGAAGCATATTCCAGTTCTCACTAAATATCGATGCCGTTAGAAGTGAAGCGTGCGATACGTTAAAAACCGCATCATCTTTTGAATATTTATACGGCAAGGTCTTTCTTGACATATTTGTCGAGATCGATCTATTTGGTATCACAACCACAGCTTTTAGGTGTGAGGGCATATTTTTCTTAATATATTTAACCTCATGATCTTTCACAGTTGCAACATTAAATCCACCCATTACAGCAGGTGTAATATTATCTGGATGGTTCTCGATACTTAGAGCAAAGTTTAAAAGTTTATCCTTATCTAGCTTTACCCCTTGCGTTGCATAAGCACTTGCAATTGCACTAACTATCACGGCTGAACTACTTCCAAGCCCACGTGAAAGAGGTATCTCGTTGATAAACTCAAATCTAAAGTGTTGTTTTTCACCCGTTAGGTTTTGCAAGAAGTTATTAAAGATAGTTAAGAACATATTGTTATCTTTTAATACAGGGTTATTTGAACCCTCCCCTCTTAAAGAGACGCTGTTGAACTTTGCAGGTTTTATTATAACGTGGTTTCTTAAGTTTACCGCGATCCCTAAAGTATCAAAACCTGGTCCCATATTTGCACTTGTAGCAGGTACACTAATCTTCATCATATTCCTTAAATCAATTTACTGCCGGAAGATTATAGCTAGGTAAGCTCTCTTCACTAAATAAACTATTATCTAGTATCTTCGGCAACTTAAAATCTTTTAGATCTTTCTCATCTATAAATTCTATGGATATATTACCATCTTTTTTTATAAAATATTTTTTTCCCAAAGCTTTTATTGGTGAGTTTTCATTAAACGCAAAACCGTCACATGCAAGCAAGGGTATATTTTTGCTTATGCTTAAACTCTTTAAAAATATATATGCGACCTTTATAGCCATATATGACCCTGGTCCGTTCACATATAAAAGCTTTGATATATCGTATCTAGATAATATATCTTTAAAAAGAATAGGCAGAATATCGCTTGTCATCCCCTCTTTGGAGATAAGCTCTTGAAGTCTGCCCTCTTTATATACACCTATTTGTATAGGTGTCGCTATAGATATTACTAAAATCTCAACCAAGTTATTTATGTTTTAAAGATATTAAAACATCCTCCATAACTTTATCAAGATCACCGTCAAGTATCCCATCTACGTTACTATAACCTATATTGCTTCTATTATCTTTTATCTGCTGATAAGGCTGTAGTACGTATGATCTGATCTGATGTCCCCATCCTATCTCACTCTTTGAGATACCCTCTTTCTCTGCCATCTGTTTTTCAAGCTCTAGCTCATAAAGACGCGATTTTAACATCTTCATAGCACTTGATTTATTTTTATGCTGGCTTCTATCGTTTTGACATTGAACCACTATATTTGTCGCAATATGAGTGATCCTAATAGCCGATTCGGTCTTATTTACATGTTGTCCACCTGCACCGCTGGCACGATATGTATCGATTCTAATATCTTTATCCTCTATCTCGATATCGATATTATCATCGATCTCAGGAGAAACCATAACCGAGGCAAAAGAGGTATGTCTTTTTGCATTTGAATCAAAAGGGCTGATACGCACAAGTCTATGGATACCGTTCTCAGCTTTCATATAACCGTAAGCGTTTATCCCTTTAATGATAAAAGACACATCTTTAAGACCAGCTTCCTCACCATCTTGATAGTCAAGCACCTCAATAGAAAAACCACGTCTCTCCGCCCATCTTAGATACATTCTATAAAGTATGCTAGCCCAATCTTGCGACTCTGTTCCACCAGCTCCTGGATGGATAGATACGATAGCATTAGAGCCATCATCATCACCACTTAGCATAACCTCTATCTCTGTTTTTTGGATAAGATCGTTTAGAGTAGATGCTTCTTCAAAAAGGCTCGAAACCGTGTCCTCATCCTCTTCTTCCACTGCCATCTCGTAAAGCTCATTTGCATCATTTAGTGCTTCATTTGCTTTATTGAACTTTGTTAAACGCGATAAAAGTCTATTTTTCTCTTTTCCGACAGCAGTCGCTTTTTCAACATTGTTCCAGAAATCCTCACTGCTTTCAAGCTGTTCGATCTCTTTTAGTCTAGATTGAATATCATCGGGTTTTAATATCGATTCAATATTCTCTAGTTTTTTATTTAACTTCTTTAATGTTTCCGTATATTCGTAATGATCCATAAGCGGGATTATATCTAATACCAAATTAAAATCCGGCTAACTATATCTTGATTAAAAAACTTTATTTGGTATTATTTGTTATAATATCTTATGAAAGTAATAAACACTATAAATGAATTAAAAAAAGAGTTAAAAAGTTTTAAAGATAAGAGTATTGGGTTTGCCCCTACAATGGGTGCTTTACACGATGGGCATATATCCCTTTTTAAACGTGCAAAAAGTGAAAACGATATAGTAATAGTTTCCATTTTCGTAAACCCTACACAGTTTCTTGCAGGTGAAGATCTTGATAAATATCCAAGAACTATTGAGCAGGATTTAAATAGGTGTGAGTTAGAGGGTGTAGATATTGTTTTTATGCCTGAAATATCAACAATGTATGAAAAAGATGAAGTGCTTATCAAAGCTCCTGCACTTAGATCTTATACTCTAGAAGGGGAAAGGCGTCCAGGTCATTTTGACGGAGTGTTGCAGGTGGTATTAAAGCTATTTAATATAGTAAAACCAACAAATGCTTATTTTGGTAAAAAAGATGCCCAGCAACTATCTTTGATAACAACAATGGTAAAAAATCTTTTTTTAGATATAAACATAGTTCCTTGCGAAATAATTAGAGAGACTGACGGTCTAGCTCTAAGCAGTAGAAACGTTTATCTAAACGATGAGCAAAGACAAAAAGCGCTTAATATCTCAAAGTCATTATTTAAAGCTAAAGAGTTAACGCAAAAACGAGATTTTAGATGTAAATAGTATAAAAAAAGAGATGGCTGAAATACTAAAAGAGCTTGAGGTTGAATATATTGAGATAGTAGATCAAGGTTTTCAAAAAATTAAAAAAATAGAAAAAAACAATACTATAATACTTGTAGCTGCAAAGCTTGGCAATACAAGACTTATAGATAATATATGGATATAAAATATGGCTAAAAAACTACATTTAGTAAGTCTTGGGTGTACCAAGAACCTAATAGACAGTGAGGTTATGCTCTCACGTTTAAAAGATTATGAGATATGTGACAATGCAGAAGAAAGCGACCTTATCATCGTAAACACCTGCGGTTTTATCGATAGTGCAAAAGAGGAGTCTTTAAATACTATCTTTGAACTTGATAGTGAGCGTAAAGAGGATTCAACTCTTGTGATGGCTGGATGTCTTAGCGAAAGATATAAAGAGGAGCTACAAAAAGAGCTTAGTGAGGTTGATATCTTTACTGGTGTTGGGGATTATGACCAGATAGATAAACTAGTTGAAGAGAAAAGAAGTCAATACAGTGATAAAGTGTTCTTAATGAGCGATATAGATGATAGAGTTATCAGCGGTTCAAACTACCATGCATATATCAAACTAAGCGAGGGGTGTAACCAAGCCTGTTCATTTTGTGCGATACCAAACTTTAAAGGTAAGCTTTTTAGCCGTACCTTAGAATCTATCGTAAAAGAGGTGCGTGCTCTTGTAAAGAACGGTTTTTATGATTTCTCTTTCGTTTCCCAAGATAGCAGCTCTTTTTTAAGAGATCACAGCATCAATAACGGTTTAGAGCAGTTAATAGATGCAGTTGAAAAAATAGATGGGGTGAAGAGTGCTAGAATACTATACCTTTATCCGTCAACTACGACTACTGAGCTTATTCAAAAAATAGGTGATTCTAAGATATTCCACTCATACTTTGATATGCCGCTGCAGCATATCACACAAAATATGTTAAAAGTTATGAAAAGAGGAAAAGGGAGCGAGAAAGTAAAAGAGCTTATGGATGAGATGAAAAAAGTTCCCGATACCTTTATTAGAAGCACTTTTATAGTGGGTCATCCAGGAGAGAGCGAAGAGGATTTTAACGAGCTTTGCGAATATGTAAAAGAGTATAAGTTTGATAGAGCGAATGTATTTAGCTACTCAGATGAAGAGGGGACAAGCGCCTTTACAAGAGAGGATAAGATAGCTCAAGAAGTGATCGATGAAAGAGCTGAGATACTTGGAGAGATCATCGCACAAACCACATTAGAGTCACTCAATAGTGAGCTTGGAAAAAGTTTTGAAGTGGTTGTTGACGGTGAGAGCGACGAGCATGAATACCTTTTAAGTGCTAGAAAACTTTTTTGGGCTCCAGATATCGACGGCGAGATATATATAAACGATAAAGAGATTGCAGAAGATATCGAGTTTGGTAAAATATATACGGTAAAGATCACGGAAATTGCAGGGGATAAACTACTTGGAACTATTATTAAATAGCAAGAACCTTTTAGCCTTTAGCGGAGGTGTCGATTCCACTGCACTATTTTTTAAACTCTTAGAGCAAAATATAGAGTTTGATATAGCAATGGTTGATTATGGTGTAAGGGATCAATCCAAAGAGGAAGTAGCCTATGCTAAAGAGCTTTGTACTAAATACAATAAAAAGATCTTTTTAAAAGAGTATGATGATATAAAGTTCAATGAGAAGTTTGCCAGAGATTTTAGATATGAGTTTTTTAATGAAATCATCAAAGAGCACTCCTACGATATCCTTATCACAGCTCACCAGCTAAACGACAGACTTGAATGGTTCTTAATGCAGCTTACACGCGGAGCAGGTGTAAGCGAGCTTATGGGCTTTGATCATATAGAACAAAGGGACAACTATAAGCTGGTACGCCCTTTACTTGATAAATCAAAAGATGAGCTTGAAGAGTATCTGGATAAAAAAGGTATCAAATATTTTATAGATGATACAAACTGTGATACAAAGATAAAAAGAAACTATTTTAGGATGAAATACTCAAATAAGCTTATAGAGGAGTTTAAAGAGGGTATTATCAATAGTTTTAAATATATCCAAAACGATATACATTCACTAGACAATCTCTCAAAGCTTATACTTAAAGAGAAAGCTTTAAGCGTATATAGATACAACGGGGATAAAAATATCGCTATAAAAGTTATAGATAAAGAGCTTAAACATAGAGGGATATTGATCTCAAAAGCAACAAGAGATGAGATACTTGAACAAAGTGAGATAACGGTAAGTGCTAAAATCTGCGTAGCTATTACAAATGATAAGATATGGGTATCGCCGTATTCAAACTATGGTATGTTAAAAGAGTTTAAAGAGTGTTGCAGGGTAAATAAGATACCTAAGAATATAAGAGCTTATCTAAGTACCTTGTATAAAGATTGTGAAGAGATGAAAAACTCCCTTCACGATCTCTCAGTTATCTAACTATTTAGCTAGTTCAGCGTCAAGTTCACCTTGTGCTTGAGCTGCTAAAAATCTTTGGTATGCCGCTTGATCATTTTTATATGCAGATTTTGCCGCATCACCCATAAGCGCAGATACAGATTTAGTATCAAGTACCATTAAAACATACATTGTACCGCTTTTACTTGTCCATAGATCTTTTTGTCTAGAACCTGCAAGTGTTTGGTTCGTGATCTGTTTAGATACAGCCTCTGTAGTTTTATCAAAAGTTCCATCTGCCGCAGTCGTAGTTGTTTTATACGATTTGAACATATTTTTTACTTTTGTGCTTATTTGACGAGCTAGATTATCCCTAGCGTTTGCCATAGCCTCTTCTCTTTGAAAACCAAAGTCATTACCTGCATTTCTTTTTGCACTACCAACCTCAGAGATAGCACCCTCAACAAAAGGAACCATTACCCATTTTGGTGCACCGTCAAATTCAGGGTCAACATATGTTTGAGGCTCTTTGCTACCACAACCTATAAGAAGTAAAGATACGGCAAAAGTAGCCGCTAAGATTTTTATTGTTTTTAACATTTTCTATCCTTTATTAAGATTTAATAACTAAATTCGTCTTTTTTATCGTCACCAAGCTCACTATCAAGCTCATCCATTGCGTTTTGGCTTTTTTGAGAAAGAACCAAGGTCTCTATCTCTATTAGTCTTCCCATCTCATATTCTTTTATAACATCTCTTGAGATACAAGCTCTTACGAAAGTGGTATCGATCTCATCTT
>CAXXUS010000002.1:0-126822 GCA_963676205.2 Arcobacteraceae bacterium | reverse complement strand
GCTATAAGCTCAGCAGTAGCTAAAGGTGTAGATCACGTTATCATAGATACGGCAGGTCGTCTTCAAACACAAACAAATCTTGCAAATGAGCTAAAAAAGATAGTAAAGGTTTGCAATAAAGCAAAAGAGGGAACTCCACATCAAAAGATAATGATACTTGATGGAACGCAGGGAAATACTGCCATAGCTCAAGCAAAAGCTTTTAACGAAATGGTTGGAATAGACGGTATAATAGTTACAAAACTTGACGGTACTGCAAAAGGTGGAGCATTGTTTTCTATCTCAAACCAGCTTGAACTACCTATATTTTATGTGGGTGTGGGTGAGAGTGCAGATGACCTTATACCTTTTTCTCCTGATGAGTTCGTAGACTCGCTATTAGATACTATCTACTTATAATATATTTCTAAATAGTTACGACATTTATAATTTAAAGATAAATTTAAAAGTTTTTAATTATAATGTGTGCTTTTCATTTCAAAAATGTAGGGATATACGATGAAACATTTTCTAACTCTAAAAGATTTCACAAAAGATGAGCTTTTAGAGATACTTGATATTGCAGTAAAGATCAAAAAAGAGACCAAACAAAAGGTTTTTAAAGAGTATCTTCCAAAGCAGACACTAGGTATGATATTTGCAAAAAGTTCAACTCGTACAAGAGTAAGCTTTGAAACAGGTATATACCAGCTTGGGGGTACTGGACTTTTCCTTAGCTCAAACGATATACAACTTGGACGCGGTGAGCCTATAAAGGACACTGCAAGAGTTATAAGCCGTATGGTAGATATGGTTATGATAAGAAATGATTCTCAAAAAGAGCTAGAGGAGTTTGCTGCACACTCTAAAGTTCCCGTAATAAACGGTCTAACAGATAAATTTCATCCCGTACAACTTTTAGCGGATTATCTAACTATTATGGAATTTAATAGACAAGACAATCTAAAAGTAGCATATATAGGTGATGGAAACAATATGACCCACTCTTGGCTTATGCTTGCAGGTGTAATGGGATTTGATCTTAGCATTGCAACACCTGAAGGATACGAAGTAGATAAAGATATATATTTTGATGCTATGCAGCTTGCTAAAAAAAGCGGTGCAAGTATCACTACAACTTGGGATCCAAGAGAAGCTGTAGAAGATGCTACGGTTGTTACAAGTGATACTTGGATATCTATGGGTCAAGAGGATGAGAAAGAGAAAAGAGTAAGAGATTTTCAAGGCTTTATCGTTGATAAAGGGCTAATGAACTTAGCAGATAACGACGCTATATACCTACACTGCCTACCTGCTTATAGAGGTTATGAGGTTAGTGAAGAGGTTTTTGAAGATAATGCCGAATATATTTTTACAGAAGCGGAAAATAGACTTCATGCCCAAAAAGCTATTATGGTATGGCTTGATCAACAAAGAGATAAATAGGATAAATAATATATGATAGATTTTAAAAAATTTGAAAAATACTCTAAACCGGGGCCTAGATACACAAGCTACCCAACGGCACCTGAGTTTCATACAAATTTTACACAAAACGATTTAATAGATTTTTATAAGAACCAAAGTGATGATAGAGCTTTATCTCTTTATATTCACGTGCCTTTTTGTAGAAGTGCATGTTATTTTTGCGGATGTAATGTAATATTTACAAGCAAAGAGGATAAAAAAGAGAGATATATTGAGTATCTTAAAAAAGAGCTTGCTATCTTAAAAAAACATCTAAATACAAATAGAAAAGTATCTCAAATGCACTTTGGTGGTGGAACACCTACATTTATGAACCCAGAGCAGCTGCAAAGGATCATAGATGCTATCAAAGAGACCTTTCCAAACTTTCAAAGTGACGCAGAAGTATCTTGTGAAGTTGATCCAAGATTTTTTTCAAAAGAGCATATGGATGTTTTAAAAAGTGCAGGTATAAATCGTCTAAGTTTTGGTGTGCAAGATGTAAACGAAAAAGTTCAAGAGACTATCCATAGAATTCAGCCGATAGAGACAACTAAAAATGTTGTAGATATTGCTAGAGATGCAGGTATAAATTCTGTAAATATTGACCTTATATACGGCCTTCCATACCAAACTAAAGAGACTTTTCATAAAACACTAGAGGATGTACTTACATTAAACCCAGATAGACTTGCGGTATTTAATTACGCTCACGTTCCTTGGATGATGAAAACACAAAGAAAGTTCGATGAAACAACATTTGCGCCACCTAGTGAAAAACTAGAGATTTTAAAGGACACAATCGATTTCTTTACCACTAACGGTTATAATATGGTTGGGATGGATCACTTTGCAAAGCCGCAAGATGAACTTTTTCAAGCTATAGAAAAAGGTGAGCTTCATAGAAACTTCCAAGGTTATACCACAAAAGGTGGAGCCGACCTTATAGGTATCGGTGTAACATCTATAGGAAACGGAGTTGATTATTATGTACAAAACTTTAAAGATCTTAAATCTTATGAAGCTGCAATCGATAACGGTAATTTACCTGTATTTAAAGGTTATAGTCTAAATGATGATGATCAGTTAAGACAATATGTAATAATGGAGCTTATGAGCAACTTCAGCCTTGATATAAAAAGGGTTGAAGAGAGATTTGATATCAACTTTAAAGAGTACTTTGATGATGCATTAAAAGCTCTACAAGAGTTCGTAGAAGCGGAGCTTGTAGAGATAAACGATGAGAAGATAAGCGTAAACCAAACAGGAAGTATGCTTATACGTAATATCTCTATGCCTTTTGATGCATATTTAAACAATATCCCTGAAGATAAAAGAAGGTTTAGTAAAACTATATAATGGAAACTACTGCACTTATACTTATCTTGGCACTAGCTGCATTTATTATCTTTAAAAAGATGCCTTTAACAAAAATAGATAAAAAATCTAAAGCTATAAAAAAGTCAGAGATAATAGACGGTTATAAAAAGCAGATAGATACTTTAAACCTAAGATTTAAAGATGATCTTGAAACTCTTAAAATAGAGAAAACAAAGCTTTTAAAAACCATAAATGCCGAGCTTTCTCAAAATATATTTTTTGATGCCGATGAGCTTAAACAAACCATCCAAGAGCTTACTTCATACTCATTTAGATGAAAACAGTAATATTCGACCTTGATGGCACGCTAATAGATTCGCTTACAGATATAGCGATATGTGCCAATAAGGTTTTAAAAGAGCTTAACCACCCTACTCATACCATAGAGAAATATAAAGATTTCGTAGGAGATGGGGCAAAGATACTTATCCAAAATGCGATGCCTAAAAATGCATCTTTAAACGATGTAGATATTGCTTTAGATATGTTCAAAGAGATATATGAGCAAAATATATACGAAAATACAAAACCTTATGAGGGTATATATGAACTGCTTGAAAATCTTCAAAGAAACAACTACTCCCTAAACGTACTATCAAATAAGCCCCATAAATTTACATTGCAGTATGTACAAAAGCTATTTAGCGATTTTACTTTTGATGAAGTACACGGTCAAAAAGATGGCGTAGAGAAAAAGCCTGATCCAATTGGTGCTATAAATATATCAAAAGCATTGAATGTAGAGCTAAAAGATATTTTTTATATAGGTGATACTGGTACAGATATGAAAACAGCTGTAAACGCAGGTATGATACCTATTGGAGTATTGTGGGGTTTTAGAGGAGAAGATGAGCTTTTAGAACACGGTGCAAAGCACTTGGTTGAATCTCCACAAAAATTATGGGAACTTATTAAAAACCATTCTTCATAGCAATTTAACCAATTTTAGGATATTATCCGCGAATATAAAAGTAAGGGAAAAGCCAATTGGATATAACAAAATTTAACTTTACTGCCATAAGCGACGATTGTGTTAAGTGCGGTAAATGTAAACCCGTATGTACGATCTTCAATATCAATCAAGATGAAACCACAAGCCCTAGAGGTTTTATAGACCTGCTTGGGGCTTATAAGCGCGGTGAGCTAGAGCTTGACCGTACAGCTAAAGATATCTTTGAAAGCTGTTTTTTATGTACAAACTGTGTTGAAGCGTGTCCAAACGATCTACCTACAGATATGATAATCGAGCAGGTTAGAAGCGATATAGCTAAGAAATACGGTATTGCTTGGTATAAAAGAGCCTTCTTCTTCCTTTTACGCCATAGAACTATTATGGATATACTTGCTAAGCTTGGATGGGTTTTCCAAACCTGCGGTATAAAGATAAACGAAGCAAAACAAACGGCTACGGCTAGGCTTGACTTTGGACTTCCTTTAATAAAAAACAGAGCCCTTCCTTTTGCAAAAAGGGTAAGCTTTTTAAATAAATATCCTGAAAATATTGATAACCAAGGTGACAAAAAAGTTGCCGTCTTTATAGGGTGTATGGGTAACTATGCTTATACAAAGATAGGTGATGATCTGCTAGAGATACTAAAAGCTATAGGGATAGATGCATTTATCCCTAAAAAGCAGCTTTGTTGCGGGGCACCTGCATATTTTACGGGTGACTTTGATACGGTTGATTACCTTATAAAGAAAAATATAGAGTATTTTGAAAAATGGATAGATAATGTTGATGCTATTATCATCCCTGAAGCAACATGTAGTGCAATGATAAACACCGACTGGGTTCATTTCCTACACGATCAGCCTGAGTGGAAAGAGCGTGCTAAAAAAGTGGTTCCAAAAGTAAAAATGGCTACGGAATATCTAGCAAAAAGCACAAAACTAAAAGATATACTTGCTTCAAAAAATAAAAAGCTTGATACTCTTGTAACATATCACGATCCTTGCCATGCTAAAAAGATGCAAGGTGTTTATAAAGAGCCTCGTGAGCTCATAAGCCAAAACTATGAGATAACAGAGATGAGTGATCCAAATAGATGTTGTGGTTTCGGTGGTGTTACTATGCAAAGTGAGAAATACCATTTTGCAAAAGCTGCAGGTGCACCAAAAGCGGCCATGATAAAAGAGACAAACGCGCAAGTAGTAAGTGCAGAGTGTAGTGCCTGTCGTATGCAGATATCAAACTCCTTGCAGCTTGCTGATGTGGATGTTACTTTTAAAAATCCTATCGAGCTTATAGCAGAAGCGCTAAAGAGTTAAGAATTAAAAGTTAAGAATTAAGAGTTGAAAGTTAAAATTAAGGCTTAGAATGAATTATTGGCAAAATATATACTCACATTTTGATCCCATAGCCTTTAACCTTGGCTCTATTGCTGTTCATTGGTATGGGATAATGTATGCCCTTGCTCTTCTTACGGCTATAGTTGCCGCAAAGATGCTTATAAAGTACGATAAACTTGATATCGATCAAGATATGTTCGATAACTATATCTGGTGGGCTGAGATAGGTGTAATACTTGGGGCTCGCCTTGGATATATACTTTTTTACGATTCACACACCATCTACTATCTAACACACCCTTGGCAGATATTCAATCCTTTTATCGACGGTGTTTATGCTGGTATATCGGGAATGAGCTTTCATGGTGCATTTATAGGTTTTATACTAGCAACTATTCTATTTTGTAAAAGACATAAAATATCTTTTTGGTTTTTAGCAGATATTGCCGCTGTTGCAGTTCCTGTTGGATATATATTTGGACGTATAGGAAACTTTTTAAATCAAGAGCTTGTAGGGCGTGTAACGGATGTATCTTGGGGTATCTATGTAAGCGGAGTGCTACGACACCCTTCACAGCTTTATGAGGCACTTCTAGAGGGTGTTCTTATCTTTATAATACTTTTTGCTATTAGAAACCGTAAACGCTTTGTAGGTGAGCTAGGTATCATTTACGCTATGCTTTATTCAATTGCAAGGATTGTTGCAGAGTTTTGGAGAGAACCAGATATACAGCTTGGATTTATCTACGGTGGATGGTTAACGCAAGGTATGATGCTATCAGGCGTATTTGCTTTTGTTTGTATTGGTATCTATATTTTTATGTATAAAAAGAGCCTAAAGAAAAACACTTAACCTACACTGCATTTTTTAAAGATATCACAAAACAAAGCCCTTTACAATTTGTATTTTCATATACAAACTCTTCATTAAACACTTGTATCTTTCCTTTATATTTATCCTCAATGATATTATGAACAACCGAAAGCCCTACTCCCGTACCCACACTACTATTCTTTGTTGAGAAATAAGGATCAAATATCTTATTTAAATTCTCTTGAGATATCCCGCCACCGTTATCTTTTATAATAATATCTATACCGTTTGGTGTATCTTTCGTACTTATAAAGATATATCTATGCTCCTCATCTATCTTTATATTCTTTTTAATAGCATCTATTGAGTTGTTTAGTACATTTATCAAAGCCTGGATTATATCATTGTCACTTACTCTAATCTGTACATCCTCACCATCTTCTCTTATCAGTCTTATATAGTTCGACATCAAAGATGATTGTACCAAGTTTACGGTCTTATTAACTATTTTTACTGCACTTGTTGTTCTTATAAGGTTTTCACCTTTAATAAAATCTTTAAAGTCGTCTATTGTCTTTGTAAGATAGTTTGCCTGCTTCATTACGGTATCTGCACACTCACTAAGCTGCTCTTTGCTGATCTCTTTACCAACTTTTATATTCATCTTCATACTTGAAGCGTATATTGTTATTACTGATAAAGGTTGTCTCCAATGGTGAGCTATATTTCCTATCATCTCTTTCATAGCTGAAAGCTTTTCCGATCTAAAAAGCTGCTCTAGTGAGCGTTTATTCTTCTCTATCTCTATATCTATCTTTTCTTGAAGATTCTCAACATTATCCTCAATAGTATCAACCATAGTATTAAGATCTTTAGCCAGCTCCCCTATCTCATCATCTCTTTTTATATTGCTTCTTGTACTATAGTCACCCATTGTGACTTTTTTAGCAAACTCTGAAAGCTCTTCGATTGGTGCGGTAAATCTTTTCACAAATATATAACTTACAAATAAAGTTATCAAAAGCATCAATACTGTTACAAAGATAACTAATGCAGTAATTTTATTTGATAATACTTTATAATCTTGCAAATATATACTTGCTCCTATATACCAGTCAAGTTCAGGTATATATTTGATCCAAGCGTATTTTTCATATTTAAAATTCTTTTTATCGTCTAGTTTACTCCACATATATTTAATAGGCTTATTTGTATCTTTTGCGGCTTCTTTAAAATCTTCAAAAAAAGTTTTATTTGTATTTTTATTGATAAAGTTCGTTAATTTTACACCATTAAGCTCATCATTAGGATGTATCAAGACATTTGAAGCACCGTCAAATATGAAAAAATATCCTGTTTCCCCTATTTTACTATGCTCTACATCTTTTTGAAGCTGCTCTTTTAGCTCATCTTCCCTTTTTTTAATATCACTTGCCAGTTCCTCTTCAATATATATACCCGTACCTAAAACCCAGCCCCAATTCTTATATAGCTTTAAATAAGATAGTTTATTTCTTTCTTTTGTGCCGTCTTTTGAAGAGATCTTATATTTTGCATATATCTCATCAATATCATCTTTGAGCAGCTTCATCTCTTCGAGTTTAAAATCAGGACTATTTTTTGCATACTCTTTTATATTTTTTCCCTCTATAAAAGGGTATATAGGATGCATTATCATTTTATAATCCATATCGCTTATCCAAAAGTATCCACTACCGTTATATCTTGCATTTCTTACAAGTTTTTTTATCTTCTCTTGTTGTACTTTTTCTGGGATATCAGGTTCAATCTGAGCAAGTGTAGTCGACCAAAGAGTTTCGGTAACGTTTTTTAATCTTTTTTTATATCTTTGTATACTTTTCTCTTTGTAAAGCTCTAGATCATAGTAAACATTTTTAACTATTACTTCCATCTTATTAAGTGTATTTAATGCATTTTGTTCAAAAGATTGTTGTACATAAGAGTTAATAATAGAGATACTTGAGAATAAACTCACGATAGTATATGTAAGAATAATCGATACGATTACAAATATTACTTTTTTAAATATTGATGAATAAAACAATAATACTACCTTGATTTTTTCACCAATTATAGCACAAAAGTAATATTATTGTAACATCATTAAGAAGAAATTTATAATTTTCTCTCAATTGTGTACAAAAAATTTATATTTAGTTTTTATTATAACTATCAACTATAATAAATAATTTTATACACTAAGATTATATCCTTTTAAAAAGGTATGAAACTCCAAGCAACAATAAAGCTAATATACCAAGACCGTAATATTTATACTCATCTGCATATTGTAGTACTGCTTCACCAAGCATATAAGCTATGCCACCCACAACTACTGCCCAGATAATGGTAGCAAATACATTATAGAACATAAATCTTGAACTAGAATATTTTGTAAGCCCTATAGCTAAAGGTATCAATGTCTTGATACCGTAGATATATTTTTGCAAAAATATCGTAAATGAACCGTATCTTCTCATTAGTAGATGTGAATACGCAACTTTTCTACCATACTTTTTCATTGTATCTTTTGCAAAGTGCTTATTTGTTCTTGCCATATAAAATAAAAACTGGTCACCCAAAAAGTTTGATGTTCCTGCTATTACCATTGAAGCAAAAAGATTAAGCTCACCGCTGTACGATAAGATACCTGCAACTGCTAAGGCTAAAAAACCTCCGCCAAACGAATATAAAAAAAGGATAACATATCCCCATTCCCTTATCAACTCTTCCAATCTATACCTTTAAATTAAAAAACTCTAATGCTTCTTCTTGATCACTATCAAGCTCTTCTATAGATGATAATCTTTTCTCTATTAGTTCGCTAACGAACTTAAATAGTTTAGTATACACATCTTTTTTATCCTCTACAACAACGAAACCGCTAAAACTTATATCGTTCTCATAAAATACGAACGTTCCCGCACAGTTATCTTCAATAAAATCGCTCATTGTTCTATAAGCAATATCAAACGGTGTTGCATACCAACCTATATCTTCTATATCTTTATCAAAAAACACCTCTATACCGTCAGTATGGTGATCTTCATATAATGCTATTTTTTTATTGAGTTTTATGATATTCTGCCAAGCACCCAACAACTCTATCTTACAAATATTACCATCAATACTAGGCTTATAATCGTTGCCAAACAGCTGGAGTACAACTGCTTTTGGATCAAGAAGTGTAGATATCTCTTTGCCTTCATATTTAAAAACTACGATTTGATCTTTATCTTTATCGTTTAGTTCATATATATTTCCGTCTATATCAACAATAAAATCTTTTTTTGATTGAAGCAGATTAAGTAATTTTGGAAGTTGGATCTGGAGTTTAATATCTTTGATATTTATCTTTCTCATTTAGAATCCGTTTTTTTATTTTGAATTTTAACTAAATGAGATAAAATTAGCCTTACAGATAAGCACATAAATAAATAGATTGAATAAATTAAAGGAATTGCTTTTCACAAACACAAAACAATTACAAGGTAGTTAGTTTTACTTATGTGCTCATCTGTAAGACTAACAATAAAAATCAAATATTAAATACTTCGATAAAAAAGAGATAAAGATCGCTATATCTCTTTTTTATACATTCACCCTTGTTGTTTTGTTACCTCGCCTATCTTAACAGTTTCAATACATTTTGTTGAGTCGAATTCGCTTGACTTAACGCATATGTACCAGCTTGAGATATAATGTTTTGTTGTGAGAAGTTCGCACTCTCGTTCGCATAATCTACATCTCTAATTACTGATTCTGCTGCACTTAAGTTTGTTGACTCTGTCATCAAGTTTCTTGTACTTGACTCTATTTGATTTTGAGTTGAACCGTAATCAGCTCTCCATCCATTAAGTGTATTCAACGCTGCATCGATAACTTCCATATTCTGTCCAGCTACTTCTGCTGTAAGCTCAGCACCTGTTTGATACTCTTTTAATGTCTCTAATGCTAGTCCTACTGTATTAGCTTGTACATTATCTGCTACTAGATCAATAGTATTACTTGCAAGCTCACCCATTTGGAATTGCATCTCTTGAACAGTTCCTGTATCTTCATTACTAGCTTGTAATAGATACTGACCGTTATAGTTTGTTTGTGCAGCTACATTATCTAACTGTTGTAGCAATTTACTGATATCTTTTGCAATAGCAGTTCTACCATCTTCACTTGTAGTAGCTGTTTTTGCTTGGATAAGTTTTTGTTTTACAACATCTAGGATGTTTGACTGCTCAGCCATAGCTTTATCTGCAATTTGCGTTAATGCAACAGCAGAGTTACCATTATCAACTGATTGATTTAATGAAGATACCTGAGTTCTAAGTTTATCGGCAATCGCTAAACCAGAAGCATCATCACTAGCCTTGTTAATCTGTAAACCTGTACTTAATTTCTCTAAAGAGCTATTAAGTTTCATATTTGTGTTAGTTGCTGCCTCATTCGCTTGAAGTGCAGCTACGTTTGTATTTACTACCATCTTCTATCCTTTGTGTTTGTATGTTTATGATGGAAGTATAACATACATTTCTTTAATTTAGCTTAAATTTAAAAAAGAGGAAAGAATTGTATAAAATATCAATAAAGCCCTAAACGAAGGACTTTATAGAAGATTTAAATACTTAATCTTAGATAAAATTTTTCTAATTTTGAGAAAAGTTTTTATATGGATAATTAAAAAAGGCGGCCTGTTAAAAACCGCCTTTTATTATTGTAATAGTATATATTTTAAAATGCTTTACTCATAATTGAGTTAAGTCTTTTTGTAAATGCGATAGGATCTTTGATCTCTAGCCCCTCAGCCATTTTTGCTTGATCTAGTAAAAGCCAAGATACATCTTCGATCATCTTATCATCAGCACATCCATTTAAGCTTTGTACGATCTGATGATCAGGGTTGATCTCTAATATTGGAGCTGATTCAGGCATCTCTTGACCCATTTGTCTAAACATATGTGCCATTGAAGCCATAGGATCATTTGCATCTTTTACCACACAAGAAGGTGAGTCGCTAAGTCTAGTGGTAGTTCTTACCTCTTTTACTGCTTCACCTAGCGTTGTTTTAATCTTCTCAACGATAGATTTAAATTTCTCCTCTACCTCTTTTTTCTCCTCTTCACTTTGCTCTGTTTTTGGAGCCTCGCAAGCAGTGATATCTTTAAACTCCCACTCTTGATATTGACCGATCATAGGTGTTACAATCTCATCGATCTCTTTATCATCTAAAATAAGCACTTCGATATTGTTCTTTTTATACGCTTCTAAAAGCGGTGAGTTTCTAAGTACATTCTCATCTTCACCTGTGATATAGTAAATAGCTTTTTGTTCACTATCGGCTCTCTCTTTATATGCTGCAAGTGATGTCATATTTTGCGTATCGTTTGTAGATTTATATCTTACAAGCTCTAAAAGTGCATCTTTATTTGTAAAATCTTGATAGATACCCTCTTTTATTGGTCTATTATATTCAGCTACGAACTCTTTATATTTCTCTTCATCTTTAGAAAGTTTCTTGATCTCACCTAAAACCTTTTTAACACTTCCTTGTTTGATATTAGCCATTACTCTGTTTTCTTGAAGTATTTCTCTACTTACGTTTAGAGGTAGATCTTCACTATCGATAATACCTCTTACAAATCTAAGGTAAGTTGGCAGCAGCTCTTTCTCATCATCTGTAATAAATACCCTTTTTACATATAGCTTAACACCTGGCTGGTAATCTACTCTATACATATCCATCGGTGCTTTTTTAGGGATATAAAATAGTGTAGTGTACTCTGTAGCACCCTCAGCTTTTGTATGTACGTAAGCCATAGGATCAGAACTATCATGAGATATAGATTTATAAAATTCGTTATAATCTTCAGCTTTTAGTTTTGCTTTTGGTTGTGTCCAAAGTGCAGTAGCTTCATTTGCTTTTTCCCTTTTTTTCTCAATAGTTTTCTTTGGCTCTTTCCCTGCTTTTTTATCCTCTTCGCTAAGCTCCTCTGTTACCTCTTCTGAGTAGTTTAAGAATATTGGATATGCAATATGGTTAGAGTATTTTTTAATTATACTCTCAACTCTATGCTTAGAGGTATAATCCTCAACCTCTTCATCTTTTAGTTTAATATAGATAACAGTACCGCTCTCATCTTTGATACAAGGTGCCAGGTCAAACTCACCGCTACCGTTGCTTGACCACTTATAAGCAGTCTCTTCACCAGCTTTTTTTGATATTACATCAACATTTTGCGCAACCATAAAGACTGAATAAAAACCAACACCAAACTGTCCGATAAGGTTTGAATCTTTTTTAGCATCTCCAGTCATCGCTTCAACAAATGATTTTGTTCCAGATTTTGCAATTGTACCTATTGAAGCTATAAGATCCTCTTCGTTCATACCTATACCATTATCAGCAATAGTTATAGAGTTATCCTCAACATCAAGCTTGATATTGATCTCGCCGCTCCAATCAGTGTATTTATCTTTTAGGTTATCGTCTGTAAGTTTTAGATAGTTTAGTTTATCGATAGCATCACTTGCGTTTGATACAAGCTCTCTTATAAAGATCTCTTTATTTGAGTATAAAGAGTGTGTCATTAAGTGTAGTAGTTGTCCAACTTCCGTTTGAAATTGATGTTTTGCCATTATTTCTCCTCAAATTCAATATTAATTTGAGGAATTGTAACAATAACTTTATAAAACTAGGCTAAAGTTTTGCAAATAATTAGCACTTTATTTAAATGAGTGCTAATTATTATACTATCAACTTAATGTATCACTATATTTGGTGGGTTATCCCAGTGGTAACTTCCATTTATAGATTTACTAATTCCAAGACTATATGTTTTTCCTGATTCAAGAGATGGTATTGTATATGTCTCACTAAAAGTTGATGAAGTTGTATATTTTTTTAAACTATCGCTTACTAATTGATTGCTCTCATCAACTATAAAAACTGCAATACCGTTAGCACCTTCAGATACTGCAGCTGATGTAAGAGAACCACTAACCGTTATAGTATCACCAGATGATAGATACCAAGTAATAGAGCTTGTTAATGTTACACCTACATTATTATATGTTTCACCTGTGATAGTTGAAGCTGTATACGTTGAGCTTCCTGGGTTTTGCGAAGTATAACTTTGATCTACACTAAGAGCTTCTCTTGCTCCACTATTAATATTGGCAAAACCGTACTTAACAGTACATCCCTCTTCCCAATCTGCTAATTCAAAATGCAAGTGAGTTTCGGTACTCCATCCTGTATTACCCGCTCCACCTAGTCTTGTAGAACTACTTACCACATCACCAGGAGATACATCAACGCAGTTTTGACAAAAGTGATAATATCTACCGATAAATCCATCTCCATGATCAACTATAACATAGTTTGCATCGCTACAAGAACTAGAACAGTTCGTATTTGAATCTTCTTTAACTGCAATAACTCTACCTGCAGCTACTGGTACTATTGTATCATTGTTGTTCATTGGAAAATCGAGTGCATGCTCTCCACCTGTCATATAGTGAGAGTAAGTACCGTACCAAGTTTGAGATACTTTATATGATTCGCTATTTGAATAAGGAAGATAAAGAGTTGTAGGTCCATCTTTAATACCGTTTAGCCTACCTCTACAACCAGAAGCAGTTGCTGAAGAGCTACTAGTAGAAGCAGAAGAGTTATCTTCCTCTTTTTCACTACAACCTGTTAAAAAAAACGATAAAAATATCACGCTAATAAAAAATAACCTAAACATCATCATCCCCTTTGATATCTTGCTTATTTTCTATTATACTTTATTAAGAGTTAAACGCTCCCAAAACAGTGTCTCCTGAGTATACCCTATCACCTATAGTAACAAAAAGTTTTTCATTGTTCGCAAGCTCTATCATAACACTTCCATCAACAAAAATACCAAAACGTTCACCTTTAGATAATGCTTTTTTATCGTTCAGTTTCATAGGTGGGTTACACATACCGCTTAGAAGATCAACTTTGATCTTTCCAAAATCTAATACAGCTCTTTCATTTAGTTTTTTAGCTTTAAATTTATGAGAAGGTAGATTTAAACCTTTGATATGAGATTCAACTCTCAAGTCTGCATCAATAGGTGATCTTAAAAGATGTACATCAAGTAACGATACATCGATATATAGATATGTTTTTCCATCTTTTATATCTATTGAGTTTATTTTCCCGTCAACTGGTGAGAGAAACTCATTTTGGTTGCTATGAACGGTTCTTTCAGGGTTTCTATATATAAATATTAAAGCGATAGCTAAGATATATAATATACCTGCTATAAATCCAAGTCCAAGTATAAAATCAAAAAATATCGCTAATACTAAAGCTATACCTATTGGCTTAAATCCATCCTTCGCTAAAATATTTATATCACCCATTTCTACTCTTTCAATTTGTTCGTTTCTTCATCTACGGCTTCACTATGAAGATCTTCCTCTTCATAAACCTCTCCACCGTTCTCTTTAATGATCTCTCTAACTCTTTGACCGCTGATAACTTCCACATCAAGAAGCTCTTTTGCCATTTGCTCCATTGCATCGCCGTTATCTTTTAAAGCATTTTTTACTGCTTCATATCTTTCACTTAGTATTGCTTTAATATGATCATCTATCTGCTCAGCAGTTTTATCGCTATACTCTTTACTAGATGTTCCACCGCCAAGGAATTGATTGTTTCTTTTCTCTAGTACCATAAGACCTGCAACATCACTCATACCATAAAGTGAAGCCATAGATTTAATAATATCTGTTGCGCGCTCCAAGTCGTTACCTGCACCTGTGCTTATCTCACCTATAAACACCTCTTCAGCTGCACGACCACCAAGTAAAGTATCGACTTCGGCGATAAGCTCATGACGCTGCATTAAGTATTTATTCTCTTCTGGTGTATTTAGTGTATATCCAAGAGCTGCTAAACCTCTTGGTACGATTGAAACTTTATTTACTTTTTTAGCACCTTTTGTTATCTCCGCAATTACTGCGTGACCAGATTCGTGATAAGCAACTATCTCTCTTTCTTTTGGAGAGATTCTTCTACTTTTCTTCTCTAGTCCTGCGATTTGTCTCTCAACAGACTCTTTAAAGTGCTCTTGCTTTACATCATCGCTTTCTGCACGCCCTGCAAGAAGTGCCGCTTCATTGATAATATTTGCAAGATCTGCTCCAGCAAGTCCTGCAGTCATAGTTGCAACCTCTTTAAGATCAACATCTTTAGCAAGTTTAACATCTTTGATATGTACGTTTAATATCTCTATTCTTCCCTCAAGATCAGGCTTATCAACTAGAACTTGTCTATCAAATCTTCCAGGCCTAAGAAGTGCAGGATCAAGTACTTCAGGTCTATTAGTTGCAGCTAGAACGATAACTGGTGCAGCTTCCGTACTAAAACCATCCATTTCAGATAAAAGCTGATTTAGAGTTTGTTCTCTCTCATCGTTTCCACCTAGGTTTCCTGCACTTGCCCTACTCTTACCTATTGCATCGATCTCATCAATAAAGATGATTGCTGGTGCTTGCTTTTTAGCTTGTTCAAAAAGGTCTCTTACCCTACTTGCACCCACACCAACGAACATTTCGATAAATGATGAACCAGTAACACTCATAAAGTTTACGTCAGCTTCACCTGCAACAGCTTTTGCTAAAAGTGTTTTACCAGTTCCTGGAGGTCCAACTAAAAGTACACCTTTTGGTATTTGAGCACCAAGTCTAACGTATCTATCTGGATCTCTTAAGAAGTCAACTATCTCCGTAACTTCCTCTTTAGCCTCTTTATTACCAGCCATATCATCAAACTTAACTTTTGGTTTTTCACTATTTATCATCTTTTTAGCACCACCGATACCAAGGAGGCCTCCGCCTCCTCCACCCATGCTTTTTTGCATACGGTTTGCTAAGAACATCCAGATACCAAAGAATATAAGAATAGGTAAAACCCATCCAAAAAGCATATCTGCAAATACGTTCTCTTCGTTTAGTCCACCAAAGTTGATATTTTGCTGTTCTAATAAAGGAATAAGAGTATCATCAGGGACAACTCTTCTAGCTCTATATGTTGTTTGCACTCCGCCGTTTGGTTTTGAAACAGCTTTTATAGTTGTATTTCCAATACCTACATATTCTATTTGACCGCTTTTAATAAGGGTCTTTAGATCAGAGTATGCAACCTGCTTATTTTGTGTTTGACCGTAAGCTGACATACCGCCGTTTGCGTTCATATCATCACTAGGCATAAATGTTTTAAATGCCATAATAGTAACTAGTGAAAAAATTATAAAAACTATAATCGGATTTTGATTAAAAAAGTTATTATTGTTTTTATTGTTGTTTGGCTGTTCATCGTTTGCCATTATTTACTACTCCTTAAAACTAATGTTACCCATTCATTTTTTTGTATCACTTCGATCGTCTCCATATCGTTAAATTTCGCTAGAACTTTATCTTTAAATTTATCAAGTATCCCTGATAATATCAAAATTCCGTTTTCTTTTAAGCTTTTCTTTAAATCACTAGCTATAAATATCAAAACATCTGCAACAATATTTGCTATTGTAACATCATATTTGCTTTTACTTGCAGTGATTGATCCGACCCAATGCTCTCTTTGTTGAACATTATTCGATCTAAAGTTCTTTAAGCTATCGTTCACTGCGGCTTCATCGGTATCGCAGATATCTACTTTTGCACCTTTTTTTGACGCAGCTATACCTAAAATACCGCTTCCACACCCAACATCTGCAACTTCCATATCTTTTTGAACATATTTTGAAACAGCTTCTAAACATGTACTTGTGGTTTCATGATGTCCTGAACCAAATGCTAAAGATGGATCTATTAAGATATTTAGCTTATCACTACTAGGTTCAACCCAAGATGGATGGATAAAAAACTCACCAACCTCTATTTCGCGAACAGATCTTTGGTATTGTTCTACCCAGTCTATATTCTCTTTTTGTTCATAAGTTATTTCACATTGAACATTTTCATTAAAACTCTGTTTTAAACTCTCAGTAAATACTTTTATACCGTCAATTATATTTTCAAGATCATCTTCGCTTCTAAGGATCAGTTTATTATCACCATCCTCTATAGCATCATCGCTTAGTTGATTTAAAAGATCGATATAAAGCTCTTTATATGAGTTTGGGATCAAAGTAAGTTCATTATAGTATTTATTCAAATACGCTCCATTATTAATTAATGGAAAGATTATATCTAAAAACTATTTTAGCTAAATTAAAAGGGTTTTAAGAAGATTTATTTTGAGAAGAAAAGCCCATATAAAACACATATGGGCTTTAAAGAATTATATTGCGTAACCGCAAACCAATAGTGCTGCCATAACTTTTTGTTCAGTTAAAGGATCTAATTTAGGTGCGATCCAAACTTTTAGCTCTTGTCCACCCATAAGATTTTTACCAACTTGGATAAGACCTAAAGTTTTTTTACCTTTGCTTACTCTATATCCGTAAGGTGAATTCTTTTTAACTTTATCAGTTCCTGTATAAACCGAAGTGATTTTAAACTTTTCATTTAAAATAAGTGCACTACCTTTTAGATCAAGGTTTTTATCAAATACTTTGTCTAAACCTACCATTTTTAAAGCTGTTTGTGTTTTATCAACTTTTGGTAACTCTAAACCAATATTACCGATAACTTTACCGTTTCTTTTAACAGTTGCAACATAAGGGTTTTGTATTTTTACACCTAGTCCAGGTACTGCAAAGTTTTGGCTTTTACTTGTAGCTTTTATCTCCCAATTTTGTTTTGCATCTAATGTAATATATACGTTTTTAGTACCTGCATAATAAACTAAACCTGCTTCTGCCGCTAAGGCCTTATAAGTACCTGTTGCAATACCTGCAAATTTAAATTTTGATGTTACACCAATATCTGTATATTCAAGATCAGCAAACTTACCTGTTTTTTGTGCTCCCATTAACTCTAGATTGTTCCCACCTGTACATCCTGAGAAAACAAAAACTACTAATGTAAAAAGTAATACTGTTAACTTTTTCATTCTAAACTCCTTGTATGATTTAATAAATTCTAGCAATAATTGCATAAAAATAAAATGAATGATCATTCATTTCTATACTTTTTTTCACAATTTATATTATCAGCCAAGATAAAAAAATATTCTGCTATTATTAACGATTAAAATAACTTATATATAAAGGATATAAATAATGCATTTAGACGTAACTGCAGAAATGTTACTTTCAGAATTAGGGTATACAAAAACAGATGCTACGATATCTCAAATGGAAGATATTATAAAAAATACAAAAGGTTTTGATAAATTTGCAAAACATATTATCAGTTTAAATCAAAACTTAAAACATATGAAAGCTTATATAGCTATTTCAAACTCTCTTAACTATTTAAAAATAAAATGTGATGATAACGATGCTCCTGAGATACTAAAAGAGTTTCACGAAACAGTTACTCACTGGAGCGATAAATATAATGTTGAGATCCAAAAAGTAAAAAATAAAGAGGTTTACTACATTATAGCTTGTGAATAAAACTAGCTCTTAAAAACAGATATAAGCCCTTTTTAGATATAATCCGCCCTTTATTAAAAGGATCAGGATTGTTAAATATCAAAGATACACTTATAGGCAATAGTGCCAAAAACGACATACTCTCAGGTATAGTTGTAGCCATAGCTTTGGTTCCAGAAGCGATTGCCTTTTCATTTATTGCTGGTGTTTCACCTCTTGTAGGACTTTATACTGCATTTATTTTAGGTTTTATTACTGCAATTATCGGTGGTAAAGCTGGTATGATCAGTGGTGCAACAGGAGCTGTTGCAGTTGTTCTAGTTGGACTTGGAGTAACAGTTAAACAAACAATTCCAAATGCAGACGCTGAGATGATACTTCAATATATATTATTAGCAACTATTATAGCAGGTATTATCCAGATCACTTTTGGTGTGTTTAAACTAGGTAAGCTTATCCGTTTGGTTCCACAACCTGCAATGTACGGTTTCGTAAACGGTCTTGCTATAGTTATTGCAATGGCTCAGTTTCCTTTATTTAAAGGTGAGGGATGGATAATGTATGCACTTGTGGTTGCAACAATGCTTATTGTAGAGTTCTTTCCTAAATTTTCAAAAGCTATACCATCAGGGCTTATGGCGATTATAACTATCTCTGCTATTGTTATAATATTTGATCTTGATACAAAAAGAGTTGGAGACCTTGCTGATATTAGCGGTTCTCTTCCTAGTTTTGCACTACCAGAGCTAAAACTAACAACTGACGCTATTCTTACGGTTTTACCATACTCTATATTAGTTGCATTCGTTGGTTTGATTGAATCACTTCTTACTCTATCTGTTTTAGATGAGATGGGTGGGAAAAGAGGAAGCGGAAACCAAGAGTGTATAGCTCAAGGTTGTGGTAACGTTACTTGTGGTTTCTTTGGAGGTATGGCAGGTTGTGCTATGATTGGTCAATCTATCATCAACTTTAGCAACGGCGGATGGGGTAGACTTTCAGGTATAACAGCTGCAGCTCTTCTTATATCATTTGTAGTAGCATTAAGTCCTTATATTGCTATGATACCTGTTGCGGTTCTTGTGGGTATTATGTTTATGGTTTCTATAGGTACTTTTGAGTGGGAGAGTGCGCATAGAATAAAACATATGCCAAATGCAGATAAATTCGTACTAGTTGCAGTTACAGTTATCACAATCTTTGCAGACCTAGCCGTAGCAGTTATCAGCGGTATCATAGTTGCAGCACTTGTATTTGCTTGGCAGCATGCAAAGGTTTTTGCTAGAACAAGAATGGAAGAGGACGGTACAAAAGTTTACGAGTTTAACGGACCTTTATTTTTTGGTTCAACCACATCATTTAATGAGCAGTTCGATCTAGCTCACGATCCCAAACAAGTAATACTTGATTTTAAGAATGCAAGAGTTATGGATATTAGCGGTGTTGAAGCAATTGATAATATCACTAAAAAATATGAGGAAGCTGGAAAGTCTTTAAAGATAAGACACCTTAGCGAAGATTGTAAAAAAATACTTAAAAACGCAGGACCTTTTTGTGAATACACCGAAGAGGATCCACACTATAAAGTAGCACATAACTACTAGTTTTTACAAATAATATAAAGCTCCAAGTAATAAACACTTGGAGCAAAATTAAAAACCTTATCAAGATAAGGTTTTAAGATAGTTCAGAAACAATCCCAAGCTGTTGAAAAAAGCTCAGATTATCTAATATCTCCCAATCTTCAAAGATCTTATTATCTTTAAATCGACTCATAACCATACCTCGCACTTCTACTGATTTTTTAGTTGCAGGAATTCCCATAAAATCACCCTCGTGAGTACCTCTAAGTGTAAAAGCAGTACACGAGCGATCATTTGACGCAAATATATCATCTATTTGAAGACTAAGATCAGGAAAAGCTTTTCTAAACGCCTGAATAAATTCTGACAACTCCTTTATACCTTTTAGTTGGCTGTTGTCTGGGCTTAAATATTGGTATTCGCTATGAATAACATCTTCTAGTATTGACAGGTTACCTTTATTGAATGCTTCGTCAATTAAGGTACGAATTAAGAGTTCTGCTTGCATACTTTTCTCCTTTTGTGAGCATAAGTATTTATAATATTACATTTCATATCAAACGACCTTTAATATAAAAAATTAATATAGATAAGAAATTATATATGATTAGATTTAGATATCTAACTTAACTCGATCAGTCCTGCAAATCTACCGCACTTTTTGTCGTTTCTATATGAAAAATAATTATCTCCTGCACATTTTGTACATATAGTGCTTATCTCGATATTTTGCTCTTTGAGACCACACTCTAATAACTGCTTTTTATTGATACCTTGAAGATCAATATTTCTGCTATTTACAAACTCTTCTCCAAAGTTTGTAACAACTATATCAATCATCTCTAAAGAGACCTCATAGCAGCATTTTTGGATACTTGGTCCAAGTACCACTTGAATATCTTTAGGGTTGGAGTTAAACTCTTTTTGCATAGATGAGATAACGTTTTTAGATATATTTAAAAATGTTCCGTTTCTTCCTGCGTGAGCAACCGCTATCACCTTTTTTACCTCATCGTAAAAGAGTATACCTATACAATCTGCGCTCATTATCATTAAAGGGGTATTTTTTTTATCTGTGATCAAAGCATCACAAGCATAAAGGTTTTGATCGTTTTCAACAAGTACAACGTCACTGCCGTGTACTTGATCCATATATTTTAGGTTTGAGATGGTTATACCGTATTTTAAAGCTAGTTTTTTCCTAGCTTTATCCACCTCTTTATATTTATCTTTTTCTACCACATGGTATGCTATATTAGCATCATCTTTTGTGGTAAAAAAAGCTTTTAAATCTTTGTCGTTAAATAGACTCATAGTTAGCTATATAGCTTCTCTATCTTCTTTTCAAGCTTTTGAAGTGACTCTAACTCTTTTTTTAATTTATCTTTCTTTTTATCTGTTTGTGCCGTTTTTATTTTCGATTTGATCTTATCGATCTTCTCCTCAATGGAATCTTGCAGTTTTGCACCCTTATTGCTCTTTTTTTGAATCTCTTTCTTATCAAGCTCAAAAAACTTACCCGCTTTTTTAAATATCTCTTTTATTTTCATGCTTCAACCTTTGTGATCTCTCTAATCTCTTCATCTCTTATCCATAAAGTAGTAGCTATCTCGATCAATCTTCTAGAGATATCATAAGCATAAGATGAATCGTTTATCAATGATGTTGCCATCTTTGAGTCTATCTTATTCTCTCTGATCAGCTTATCTATCTTACCAGTTTCTACAATATTAAGCTCAGCCATCTCCTGCTTTAAAAACTCCACCTTTGTTAAAACCTCAACATCATCCTCTTTATTTCTGATATTTTGAATCTTATTTAACATCTCAGCGATTTTCTCTCTAATATTGTTATACTCTAATTGAATAAATTCGTTTTTATTCTTTAAAAAGTGGTCAATATTCTTTTGAAGCTCTTTAGTATCTTTTACTGCTTCAACTATCTCTTTTGCAGCAAGTTTATAGTAGTACACTTTTCTATTCTGTTCTTCACTCATATTCTCTTGAGCCATTGTAGCAAAGTGCACTATATCACTATATATACCTTTTATCTTATTTGTATAGAACTTATCTATATTGATATCTATTTTGTTTACAGATTTTTGCACTATAGTTTTTATATCATCTTCTGTATTGTAAATAGAGTGTCTATGAAGCGATAGAGCGTGAGCTAGAGCTTCTGTAGAGTTATCGTATAGATGAACAACCTCTTTTTCAATAGCAGATATAGCACCCTCAGGTGTTGCGATTACATGTTCATCAAGATATTTAGCCTTGTCTACGGCTTCAACTTCATCTGTAAATAAACCTTCTAAGAACTTCACTAGTTTAAACGTAAAAGGTGATACGATAATAACACCCAATACATTAAATATAGTATGAAATAGTGCCAGCTTCATAGTATAGTCATCCACTAAGATACCAACATATTTTGATATGATATCAACAACATCTGCCAATTGATATAAGAATACTATCGCTACCGTACCTGTTATCATATTAAATATCAAGTGTGCTATTGCAAGACGTTTACCGTTTGCATTGGATGCTAAAGATCCTATTACAGCCGTAACAGTTGTACCTATATTTGCACCTATTGCAAGCTCTAAAGCATTCATATATGATATCTGCTGTGTTGCTAGTGCTGTGATTATAAGTGCCATTGTTGCACTACTAGATTGTATAACAACCGTAGCAACTGCTCCTAGAAGTACAAATACTAAAACCCCTAGATAACCTTTTATTGCATATTGAGAAAGGTCAAGTCCATCTTTTAAGGCATCAAACCCCTCTTTCATATACCCTATTCCAAGAAATACGAAACCTAGACCTACAAGAACATTACCAAGACCTTGATATGTTTTATTTGAGTTAAATTTAAATATAACACCAAATATCAACATAGGCATAGCATAGTGTGCTATCTTTATCTTTACACCAAATGCCGAAACGATCCAAGCAGTAGTCGTAGTACCTATGTTTGAGCCAAATACTACACCAATAGCACCAGCTAAACTCATGAGTTCTGCACTTAAAAAAGATATAACGATAACCGTGATCAAAGATGAACTTTGAACTATTGATGTTGCTAAGAACCCCGTTCCTATAGCTTTTGGTACACTGTTTGTGCTTTTTTCAAGTACCTTTTCAAGTAAGCCGCCGCTAAACAGTTTAAAGCCATCCTCCATAAATATCATACCTATTAAGAATATAGCAATTCCCGATATGATCACTTTTGCATCATGGCTTGATACAAGTATATAAGCTACAAGTAGCAGAAATAAGGGGTATAGAAACTTTTTATACATCTATTTAAATCCAGGCATTACCAGCTTAGCCATAAGCTTGCCGTCATTATCTTTATATACGTCAAGTTCCGTGATCATACCAACTTTACCTTCACCCATATGACCTTGTATGGTTTGTAGTACATGCCAAAACTTTTCATAAAATGGTGTTTCAACCTCTTTTATCTTTTCTCTCATAATGATTTTTTTAATATTATCTATAGAGTGCATATAATATATCTTATTGATACCTCTTTGAAGCCTATAAGACTTCATTAACTCTAGGTTATTTACCCAAGCTTCTATCTCTATAGGTTCAAGGTTTGTTCTACTTTTAATATGCTCTATCTCTTCATCAAGATGTTTCTCATAACTTTCCATCTCAACATCGATATCCTCTTCAATAGTAGGTTCATACTTTTTCATAACATCCGTCATCTCTTCATCACTTAATCTTTTAGTATTAACATCATAGTTATAGACCTTATCATCTTGATAATCATGATCCAAAGCCTTCAATATTTGAATACTTATCATTAGGTAAACGTATTTATCCTCTTTACCCTCTTTAAACTGTATTCCATGCTGCGATATCTCAGGTCTTGGTCCTGCATATTTGACTTTCATATTAAACCTTTGCTTAAATAATTTTTTTAATAATGCATTATATCATCATTTATATAATATTAATTATTAATCTGTATCAAACCGTAATCTTTATGTAATTTCAGCTAAAATAACTCAAATATATACTCCGGGTTTTTTATGGAAAAGTATAAAAAAACAAAACTAGACCATATCTCTCTTAAGATATTAGAAGAGGGTCACAACTACGACTACTCTATCTATAAAGAGGAAGATAAAGATATCTATAGCAAATTTATAGATAAAAAAGAGATATATGATCAAGATCATTTAAAACTATTAAAAGATCAAAATATTCAAGATCTATATATAGAACATAAAGATCACGATAAATACTCAAAAGATATTACAGACTACCTTTCTAAAATAATAGATGATAAGGATAAACCTATAATCTTAAAAACAGAGATAATGCATGAGCTTGCCAGCGATACTATGCATGATCTTTTATATCATGATATCACAAGCCAAAAGATACAAAAACTCTCAAGCTCTATAGATAATACGGTTCATTTTATACTAAATGAACCAGATGCAGTTAGATCAATGCTTCAAGTAACATCACACGACTACTATACATATACACACTCTATAGATGTTTCAACATATGCTTTGGGTTTTGGCTCACACCTAGGACTTAATGAGATTCAGCTAAAGATCATAGGAAAAGGTGCTATGCTTCATGATATAGGTAAGAAAAAGATTCCACTTGAGATATTAAATAAAAACGGTTTTCTAAGTGAGGATGAGTTTGAAATAATGAAAAAGCACCCAACATACGGAGTTGAACTATTAAAAGAGTTTGGTGAAGATGAAGAGATCATTTTAACCATAATAGAACAGCACCATGAAAAGATGAACGGTAAAGGATACCCAAAAGGTTTAAAAGGTGATGAGATACACCCCTTTTCTCAAATAGTGGCTTTGTGTGATATTTTTAATGCTTTAACTACTAAAAGATCATATAAAGAAGCGTTAACAAGTTTTGAAGCTTTTAAAGTGATGCATGAGTATATGAAAGATGAGTTAAATCTAAAACTTCTTTCAAAGTTTATAAATTTTATGGGAGAGAATTAAACTCTCTTACTCTCCCCACTTAAGCTTTTTAACTTCAGCTTCTATATTATCTTGACGCATAAAATGCTCACCTATTAAAAATGCATCTGCACCTATAGAGCTAAGTCTCTCTATAGTCTCACGGTTACTTACACCGCTTTCTGCAACTATTATCTTACCGTTAGGTATCATTGGTATCAACTGATCACACAGTTTCATATCCATCTCAAAAGTATCAAGGTTTCTATGATTTATACCTATAATAGTAGCACCTGACCATATTGCTTTTTTAAGATCCTCTTTATCGTGTATCTCAACTAATACTTCTAGCCCTAAATATATAGCGTACTCATAAAGCTCTTTAAGCTCTTTTTTCGATAACGCTTTTGCAATAAGTAAAATAAAGTCTGCACCGTAAACCAATGCTTCAAGTATCTGATACTTATCAACTATAAAATCTTTTCTTAAAAGTGGTGTAGGTACATATCTTCTAATAGCAGTAAGATACTCTAGATCTCCTTTAAAATAATGAGGCTCAGTTAAAACAGATATTGCATTTGCTCCACTATTACTATAGCTTTGTGCTATAACTAAAGGATCAAAATCTTCTCTTATGATACCTTTACTAGGGCTTGCCTTTTTAACCTCTGCTATTATTCTTATAGGCTCATCTTTTGTTGATGTAAGATATTTTTTAACATCTCTTGGAGGGTATGGGTTGTATGCTAAACTTTTTCCTAACCAGTCTACTGAAAACTCTTTTTTCCTTTTTTCTAGATCCTCTTTTGTTTTCTCAATAATTTCATCTAATATCATTTAATTTCACATTCCTTTATCTTATTCCAATGATGGATTATCTCCTCATCTTTTAAACCTATCTCATCAACTACTTGTTTCATATATTTGTATGAGTTCTTACAATCATTCTTTTTATAATACCCCCAAGCCATTGAATCGATATATGCTATATTGTTTGGTTGTTTTTCAAGTGCTTTTTTTACAAGCTTCATACCATTATCAACATCTATCTCAAAATCTATCAAAAGATAGCCTAAGAAGTTTTGATAAAAATGGCTATCGATCACTGATGTTACGTTTTTAAGTTTTTTAACTATCTCATCTATAACATCCTCTTTTTTATCAGCCATCTCAAACTCTAAGATAGCTATTTGACCCAATAGTTCAATATGGTTAGTCTCATCATAGATCTTTTTTAATAATGAAAGAGCCTTGCCTTTTTGGTTTGTCTGCTTATATAGTGTAAATAGTTTTAATTGTGACACATCATTTTGCTCTAAAAACTCTATTGCAAGATTGATATCTTTTTTCTCTAAATATATTAAAAGCATATTTGCAACTTTAGCATAAGCGATAAAGTTTTTATCCTCTTTAAATCTCTCTACACTTCTTTTTAGAGTTTTAATTATATTATCAATATCTTTTCTCTCTTGATATATCCTAAGAAGCTTATCGCAAACCTTTAGATCACAATTCATTTTATCATTATAATCCTCAAGCATATCAATAGCCTGCTGTTCTTTATGTAAATAGGTATATATAATATCTGCTGCTTTTATAAGTGTATCTGAGTTACCACTTAGTTCAAAAGACTTTCTAAAGTACTTCTTTGATTTTTCATACTGTTTATCGATAAAGTAAGCATTTGCAAGAATCTCATAGTTTAATGCGTTTGTTTCATAGTCTATAAGATACTCTGCCTCTTTTACTGCTAACTCTTTTTTATTTAAACCTATAAGTGCAGTGATATAAACTCTTGATATAAACTGGTATTCATTACCTAAATAGTTTTGATGATCATTATACGCTTGAAGTATCTCTTCAAAAGATGAAAGCTTTAAAGCAAGTCTCATATATTCTCTAAAATATTCAAGTTTATTTGTTTTTGTATATAGTTTAAAATAAAGGTCTTTACTTTTTATAAACTCTTGATTTTGTTTAAGCTCAAGTGCATGAAGTATGTATTGATCCTCTTGTTCAAAGAACTTATGATCTTTTGTATAGTGCATTCTTTTTTGGCTACAACCGCTAAAGAATAGAAGTGACAATAAAAATAAAACTATTAGATTTTTATAGCCGGACACTCTTTTTGTACCTCGTTTATCCTATTTTTAAAATAATCCCAAAAAGGGAAAGTTCTACACTGAGTCGGTCTATACTCATATATAGAACACTGCTTTTTTTCTAAATCAAAAAAGATACAAGCAAAGTTATTATCATCTATCTTTTTTTCTATTATACTATATTTATAGCCAACTTTCTTTAAATATTTATCTCTTAGCTCTTCTTGAGATAGATTTAAGTGTTTAGCCAGCTTTTCGATCTCTTCACTATTTATCCAAATATATCCAGACTCACCAATACAACAGTTTCCTTCACATTCACTACAAATAGAGGGATCAAACTTATATTGAAAGTCTTTATTCTCTAAAAGCACTCATCCACCTTTATACTATGTGTTGAAGAGAACTTATATATCTCTTGAACCTCTTTTGTAAACTCACCCTCTTGATCAAATACGATCAAAGGTGCTTGAATATCACAAAGAGATTTTGAGTTCTTTCTAGCATAAACCAATATCAAAGTTGCACTTTTATCATCTTTTGGATGAACGAACTGTAAGCTTTCTAAATTTAATTTATACTTTTTAAGAGAAAAGATAATATCATTTATCTGCTTAACATCATAACAAAAAAAGAACTTTCCACCGTTCTTTAATAATTTTGACGCTTTTTCTATAAAAGCTTCCAAAGGCATATTATCGTTATATCTAGCTATATATTTATTTTTATTTTCAGATTTAACAACTTCACTATGATAAAAAGGGGGATTTGAAACTATGATATCAAAACAATTTTGTTTATCAAGCTCTAAATAGTTTGTTTTGTAGATATTTGCTTCGATACCGTTTACCAAAGCGTTCTTTTGTGAAAGGAATTGAAACTCCTCTTGTATCTCACATTGGTTAAGTTTCAATCTACCATATGTTCTTGCAACTAAAAGTCCTAATATACCGCTGCCACTGCCAACATCTAAAAGCTCACCTTGTATATTTTTAAATTTTTTTAAAGAGTTGAATATAAAATTAAATAAAAAGTGTGTATCGCTGTTATAACAATATCCATCTTTTAATTGATATAACAACATATATCTTACTCTTTATCGTTAGGAAGGTTAAAAAAAGTATCTGTTTGTATATTTGAAAAAGCTCTTTTCATTGAAACAAATATTTCAGGATTTTCAGCTTCAAGATTTTCTAAAAGCTTCTTTGTAGTTGCTCTTGCATGAGGTGCTTTTATATCAAAACGCATAGCAGGACAAGCCTCATCACCAATTACATCAATACAATTAGTCTCAGCAAATGCTCTTAGCTGACGTTCACGACAAAATATTAAAGGTCTTATAACCTCTAAACCGTTCTCAGCAGTATATTTTGGAGGCATACTACGCATAGTACCGTTATAAAAGAAGTTCATAAAAAATGACTCCATAGCATCATCCAAATGGTGTCCAAGTGCAAGTTTATTATAACCTTGATCTAGTGCAGTAGTATATAAATACCCTCTTCTCATACGTGAGAAAAATGAACAAAAAGAGCTGTTCTTTCTAATCTTATCTTGAGCTACATCATATATCTCTGTATCGATCACCTCATGTTCAATACCGTGTTCTTTACAATGGTTTGTTAAAAATTCAAGCTGTTCACCCATACCGTATGATATAGTTACCGCTTTAAAAGAAAAATTGTATGGAGTTACTTTTTTAAGTCTATTAAGTGCATGTATAAGTGTTAAAGAATCCTTACCACCACTAAAACCAACTAATACCTTATCACCCTCTTTTATAAGTCCGTATTCTGCATTGGTCTTACCGACAAGCTTTGTGATCTTTTTACTAATATCTATAGACATTACTATAACCTTCAAAGTTTTTAATTTATATTATACATAAAAAAAGCCAAACCCAAACACTCTAAAAGAGTAGTTAGGTTTGGCTTGTAATAGTATCATTTGATACAAGAAACATTCAACAATGGCAGCGACTTACGTTTCCACCAGGGGACCCGGCAGTATTATCAGCGATGAAGAGCTTGACTTCTAGGTTCGAAATGGGACTAGGTATAACCTCTTCTCTATAGCCACCATCAAGTTGAATATTAAAAGCAAGGCTTTTAATAAATTAAGAATTAATAGTTAATAATTAAAAATTACTCTTAAAGAATATTTGCTCTTAATATTCAACTTAGATGTTATTATTGTTAAAGTCTTTATTAATTGTATTTAATAAGATAGTAAAGATAGAATCTCATAAAATAAGTCAAACGATCTATTAGTACTGGTCAGCTAAATAGATTACTCTACTTACACATCCAGCCTATCAACCTCCTAGTCTTGAAGGGATCTTCAGGGAAAGTTCATCTTAGAGTTGGCTTCGAGCTTAGATGCTTTCAGCTCTTATCACATCCATGCGTAGCTACCCAGCGATGCCCTTGGCAGGACAACTGGTACACCAGTGGCACGTTCAACCCGGTCCTCTCGTACTAGGGTCAAATCTCTTCAACTTTCCTGCGCCCACGGAAGATAGGGACCGAACTGTCTCACGACGTTCTGAACCCAGCTCGCGTACCGCTTTAAATGGCGAACAGCCATACCCTTGGGACCTGCTCCAGCCCCAGGATGCGATGAGCCGACATCGAGGTGCCAAACCTCCCCGTCGATGTGAGCTCTTGGGGGAGATCAGCCTGTTATCCCCGGCGTACCTTTTATCCTTTGAGCGATGGCCCTTCCACGCAGAACCACCGGATCACTATGACCGACTTTCGTCTCTGTTCGACATGTACGTCTCACAGTCAGGCTGGCTTATACCATTATACTCAACATCCGATTTCCATCCGGATTGAGCCAACCTTTGCAAGCCTCCGTTACTTTTTAGGAGGCGACCGCCCCAGTCAAACTACCCACCAGACATTGTCCTGAATGAGGATAACTCATCCCAGTTAGTAACTCAAATATTCAAGGGTGGTATCTCAAGGGTGGCTCACTATGTACTGGCGTCCATAGATCAAAGCCTCCCACCTATCCTGCACATGAATATCCAAGCTACAGTGTCAAGCTGTAGTAAAGGTGCACGGGGTCTTTCCGTCTTTCCGCGGGTAGGAGGAATTTTCACCTCCACTACAATTTCACTGGATCCCTGGTTGAGACAGCTCCCATCTCGTTACGCCATTCATGCAGGTCGGTATTTAACCGACAAGGAATTTCGCTACCTTAGGACCGTTATAGTTACGGCCGCCGTTTACTCGGGCTTCGATCAAATGCTTCGCTAATGCTTACATCATCAATTAACCTTCGAGCACCGGGCAGGCGTCACACCTTATACATCCTCTTACGAGTTAGCAAAGTGCTGTGTTTTTGGTAAACAGTCGGGAGGGACTCTTTGTTGCAACCTTATAATGCTCCGAGAGTAAATCTCTTCACATGTAAGGCACACCTTATTCCGAAGTTACGGTGCTAGTTTGCAGAGTTCCTTAACCAGGGTTCTTCCACGCGCCTTAGAATACTCATCTCATCTACCTGTGTCGGTTTACGGTACGGGCAACAATTAATAAACTTAGAGGCTTTTCTTGGCACGACGGTATCAACGATTCTCTTTGCCATCCGAAGATTTTAAAGAGCCTGTCAGATCTCGGTTACACGTTAAGCGGATTTGCCTACTTAACAACCTACGTCCTTCGACCCACACTTCCATCAGTGAGCTCGTTTAACCCTATGCGTCCCCCCATCGCGCTTAATTGTTGGCATTGGAATATTAACCAATTTTCCATCGACTACCCCTTTCGGACTCGTCTTAGGTCCCGGCTAACCCTACGATGACGAACATCGCGTAGGAAACCTTAGATTTTCGGCGAAGTAGATTCTCACTACTTTTATCGTTACTCATGCCTGCATGCTCACTTCCATACGCTCCAGTACTCCTTACCGGTATACCTTCAACGCTGAATGGAACGCTCTCCTACCACTCTACTAAGTAGAGTCTAAAGCTTCGGTGTACATCTTAGCCCCGTTATATTTTCCGCGCAAAATCACTAGACCAGTGAGCTGTTACGCTTTCTTTAAAGGGTGGCTGCTTCTAAGCCAACCTCCTGGTTGTCACAGTAACTTCACATCGTTTTCCACTTAGATGTAACTTTGGGACCTTAGCTGTTAGTCTGGGTTGTTCCCCTCTCGACATAGGATTTTATCACCCTACGCCTGACTCCCTAGATTCCACGTATAGTATTCGAAGTTTGACAGGGTTTGGTACCGCGGTGAGCAGCCCTAGCCCAATCAGTGCTCTACCCCTATACGCTACTACTAGAGGCTATACCTAAATATATTTCGGAGAGAACCAGCTATCACTGAGTTTGATTGGCCTTTCACCCCTATCCACAGGTCATCCGAAGACTTTTCAACGTCTACCGGTTCGGTCCTCCACTGGCTCTTACACCAGCTTCAACCTGCCCATGGATAGATCACTCAGTTTCGGGTCTGCAGCCAGTGACTAAGTCGCCCTATTAAGACTCGCTCTCGCTACGGCTCCGCATATCGCTTAACCTTGCCACTGACCACAACTCGCAGGCTCATTATGCAAAAGGCAGTCCGTCACCCTGTTAAAACATAGGGCTCCGAATGATTGTAAGCTAATGGTTTCAGGTTCTATTTCACTCCCCTCACTGGGGTACTTTTCACCTTTCCCTCACGGTACTTGTGCACTATCGATCTGTAATTAGTATTTAGGGTTGGAGGGTGGTCCCCCCATATTCAGTCAAAATATCACGTGTTCCGACCTACTCGTTCCTTAGCCTAGTACCACATTAAAGATTTCGTATACAGGAGTTTCACCTTCTATGCTGAACCTTTCCAGATCCTTCTACTATCTAAAATGTTATCACTAAGTGCCCTAATCCCATTTCGCTCGCCGCTACTTTGGGAATCTCGGTTGATTTCTTTTCCTCGAGCTACTGAGATGTTTCACTTCGCTCGGTTCGCTTCCTCGAAAGGATGACATGCATAACATGCCGGGTTGTCCCATTCGGAAATTCCTGGATCAAAGCTTCTTGACAGCTCCCCAAGACTTATCGCAGTCTAGTACGTCCTTCATCGCCTTTTACAGTCTAGGCATCCACCATTAGCCCTTTATAACTTACCTTGTTTAAATTAAAAATTAATAGTTAAGAATTAAAAATTAGTAAAACCAACTTTTAACTCTTCATTTTTAATTCTTAATTTGTATGAGTATTCTATCTTACTATCTTATTAAACACAATCTCTTTCGAAATTGATCTAATTTGATAATAAATTAAATGCAATTGTATTATTTTTTTAATGATTTAAACTTTACAGTTTATATCAGGAAAAAACTAAAGACTTTAACAATATATTTTTAAATAACATTCTGATCCTAAAATCAGATATCAATTCTATTCATAGAACTGATATCTAACTTCTTTATCCGCACTTCGCTATGCTTCACATAAAGCTACGCGTTCCGAAACTAAAAAAGCAAAGCAGTTTGCTTTTTCTTAACGTTTCTCACATGGTGGAGAATAGCGGGATCGAACCGCTGACCTCCTGCGTGCAAAGCAGGCGCTCTCCCAGCTGAGCTAATTCCCCAGGTAAATTAAGAATTATAGATTAAGAGTTAAGAATTAGTAATCTATCTTACCAACTCTTAATTCTTAACTTTTAACTCTTAATTAAATCATGGTGGGCCTAACAGGACTTGAACCTGTGACCTCACGATTATCAGTCGAGCGCTCTAGCCAGCTGAGCTATAGGCCCATGCGTCTGGCATCCTTCGGACACCAAATTTTACAATTTAAGATATAATCTTTATAAACCAAATATCTGAACTTATAGTTTCCGGAGCCTAAAAAAATCTTACGATTTTATTCAGGGTACCGGTTTATCAGGATAAAGTTGTGAGACCTTATCCTATTACTCTGAAAGGAGGTGATCCAACCGCAGGTTCTCCTACGGTTACCTTGTTACGACTTCACCCCAGTCGCTAATTCCACTGTGGAAGGTAGCTATTTTAGCATCCCCGCTTCGAATGAAATCAACTCCCATGGTGTGACGGGCGGTGAGTACAAGACCCGGGAACGTATTCACCGTAGCATTGCTGATCTACGATTACTAGCGATTCCAACTTCAAGCACTCGAGTTGCAGAGTACTATCCGAACTGGGAGGCATTTTAAGAGATTTGCTCCACCTCGCGGTATTGCTGCTCTTTGTATGCCCCATTGTAGCACGTGTGTAGCCCTGGCCGTAAGGGCCATGATGACTTGACGTCGTCCACACCTTCCTCCTACTTGCGTAGGCAGTCTCCTTAGAGTTCTCAGCCGAACTGTTAGCAACTAAGGACGTGGGTTGCGCTCGTTGCGGGACTTAACCCAACATCTCACGACACGAGCTGACGACAGCCGTGCAGCACCTGTATGTAAGTTCTAGCAAGCTAGCACCAAAGTATCTCTACTAAGTTCTTACTATGTCAAGGCCAGGTAAGGTTCTTCGCGTATCGTCGAATTAAACCACATGCTCCACCGCTTGTGCGGGTCCCCGTCTATTCCTTTGAGTTTTAATCTTGCGACCGTACTCCCCAGGCGGCACACTTAATGTGTTAACTGCATTACTGCCATGTCTAGCATGGCAACAACTAGTGTGCATCGTTTAGGGCGTGGACTACCAGGGTATCTAATCCTGTTTGCTCCCCACGCTTTCGCGTCTCAGCGTCAATAATGTTCCAGTAGATCGCCTTCGCAATCGGTATTCCTTCTGATCTCTACGGATTTTACCCCTACACCAGAAATTCCATCTACCTCTCCCATATTCTAGGTAAGTAGTTTTGGAAGCAGTTCTATGGTTAAGCCACAGGATTTCACTTCCAACTTACAAACCCGCCTACACGCTCTTTACGCCCAGTGATTCCGAGTAACGCTTGCACCCCCCGTATTACCGCGGCTGCTGGCACGGAGTTAGCCGGTGCTTATTCATATCCTACCGTCATTATCTTGGGATATAAAAGGAGTTTACGCTCCGAAAAGTGTCATCCTCCACGCGGCGTTGCTGCATCAGGGTTTCCCCCATTGTGCAATATTCCCCACTGCTGCCTCCCGTAGGAGTCTGGACCGTGTCTCAGTTCCAGTGTGACTGATCATCCTCTCAAACCAGTTAAGCGTCATTGCCTTGGTGAGCCATTACCTCACCAACTAGCTGATACTGTACAGTCCCATCTTAGAGCTATAAATATTTCCCTTGCATACTTATGTATTAAAGGCATATAGGGTCTTACAAGCCGTTTCCAGCAATTATCCCCTTCTCTAAGGCAGGTTAACTATATATTACTCACCCGTGCGCCACTTAGCTGACAGATTTAGCAAGCTAAATCCCGTTCTCGTTCGACTTGCATGTGTTAAGCACGCCGCCAGCGTTCACTCTGAGCCAGGATCAAACTCTCCATAAAAATATGAATTAGTTTAATCTAAAACATCAGAGTTTCAAAATTCACTCTCATTTAAAGAAATAAATAAGTTGTTATAATTTCGATTCTCTTTATAAACATAAGTTTTTTACTAAAAACTTATAAAAAATATCTCTAACTATAAGTCCAAGATATTTGGTTTATAAAAATTATCTTCTTAAATTTAAATTGTAAAAGAACATCCTAATCCCAGTCACTCTTTCAAGTCGTTCCTCTGAAATTGGACGGGAATTATAGACAAAAAATTCACCTTTGTCAAGGGTTTAAACTAAATGTTGGCTTAAATTTAAAAAGTTTTCTATTTTATATCTGTTTTTATATGATTTATCTATATTTTATGGAGTTTTTAGAGATTAAAAAAAGCCAAGTGTTTAATACACTTGGCTTTTTTTAGTATTTTTATTAATTTAGTTATATAACAATTTACCAACATCCAGTTCAGGCTTTTCTTTAGTCTCTTTATCTAACTCTTTTTCCATCTTTTCTATTTTTTCATCTGTTAAGATTTTAGTTGGAGCTACATTCTCTGTATAATCACCCTCATATTTTGGTGGTTGCTTTTGATTATAACCATCTCCCCATCTTGAAAGTAAGGATAAGTTAGCTGCAGCGTATCTTGGTATCTCATTTCCATCATACTCACCTGTCTCAGTTGAAGCCATTACAGACAGATCAAACTGAAGCCATTTTAAACCAAAACCAACACCTGCCGTAAGAATAGTACCCTCATCATATTTTTCAGATGCCATATCCTGCATAGCGCCCAAACGAAGAGCAAACCAAGAAGCTGGATGAAGTTCAATACCTGCACCAACCATTTGCGTATCTTCACCCGGTATCATAGTTTCACTTTTTTGAAGATCAACATCTAAAGCAAACTCTATGTTGTTATTCCATATAGGGTAACTTATACCTGCTCTAAAATATGGATCAAATTCATAATCTGCCGTTCTACCTGTTTTTGAAGTATCAACTTTAAATGAAGGTGAGTTAATATTCTTACCAACTAAACCTACAGTTAGATCAGAGCCTTTTGGCATATATGCAAGACCAAGATCTATACCAAATGTATTTTTATATGTAGTTGTATAGTTGTCAATTCCTGTATCTGCTTCATCAGCTGAAGTTCCCAGTTTAACACTTTGAGTACTTGTCTCTAAAGACATTGCTTTAGCATTGATACCAAAACTCCAATAACCGCTTTTCCAATCATAAGCTCTTGCATAAGAAACAGGAACTTCAACTAACATTAAAGTATCCACTTGTACATAGTTTATTCCATTATCATTTGCATATTCAATTGATTCTGTTTCATACTTTGTTTTTGCTGCAGCAGTATTAGATGCTATATACTTATCATTATCATAATCATATTCATAATAAACATAACTGTTGTTGTTAGTTTGTCTAGTGATAAGTTTATCATAGTTTGAATCTATATTGATCCTTAAAGCACCATCACCGTAACCGTAAACACCAAGTGCAAAAGCATCTGATATTTGAGCTGTAAATGAAGCATTTACAGAAGCTTCAAATGCATTATTAGTACCTATCTCTTTTGTTATAATATCAACCGCTCTTTTAATGTTTGTTTGATCTGTTGTTAAATTATTTGTACCATCTTTATATATAGTATAGTTTCCACTTCCGTTCGATGTAAAAGTATAAGTAGTACCGCTAATTGTTTGTGTTGTTGTAGTTCCTGAAGCTAAAGCATTTAAAACAGCTGCAACTGAAGTACTTACTGCTAGTGTACTATTATCTGAAAGCGTTAATGTAGTTCCTGAAATAGTTGCAGAACTTTCAACATTACCGTTAACTGCATTATCACCAATATTATCTAATGTAGTATCAAAATTAATATTTGATAGTTCATCAACTGGATCGATTAGGTTTGTTTCACGTATCCTAGCACCTATATTAAAACTAACTTCTGTTGTATAGTCACTCATTCTTAAAAGTGCAGGATTATAATACCCTGACAAACTTCCTCTGGTACTTGCAACACCAGTACCACCCATACCTACTGCTTTGAATCCTACAGGTTTCATCTCATATGCGTATAGAGAACTGGCCAAACTAACGGCAATAGAACCTGCTAATACTTTCTTTAAATACATAGTTTCTCTCCTTAACTAATTTTCATTTATTACAATAATATAACAATTAGTATTAAATGATTATTATCCAAAATAAAAAATATCTAAAGAATTACAGATCAACCTTCAAAGAATCTCTTTGAAGGTTATATATTATTGCTCTATTTTATAACCTAATTCTGTTAGTCTCTCAACTAAAGGGGGATGGGAATAGTAAAAGAATATAAATAGCGGATGGGATAAAGGAAATGATTTATTTTCATTTGCAAGTTTTAATAAAGCATTGATAAGATTATTTTTTGAGCTTAAGTTTGATCCAAACTCATCTGCAGCATATTCATTATGACGACTTATCAAAGATATCAAAGGCATAAGGAAAAAAGATAGTATCGGTGAGAATATTAAAAATACTGCAATTATCGCATAAGGCTCATTTGATAGTTTTAAGTTTAAGAATAGCTCATCTGATAAGTTACCAAAAATTGCAAAAAATACGAACATAACTACACCCATAATTCCTATATTCTTTAAAATATCACCATTTTTAAAATGCCCCAACTCATGTCCTAATACGGCTAATAGTTCATCGTGTGATAGTTTTTCAATTAATGTATCAAATAAAACTACCCTTTTTGTAGAACCTAGTCCTCCAAAATATGCATTAAGACGATTATCTCTTTTACTTGCATCTACACTAAATACACCACTGCTTTTAAATCCAACGGTATCAAGTAGTTTTTCGATCTTCTCCTCAAGCTCTTTATCTTTTAGCTTTTCAAACTTATCATACATCTTATCACGGATAATAGGATATACCATATTGATAACTATAATAACGGCAAAGATAAAAGCAAAACCCCATATCCACCAGTTTGATAGATTTTCCACTATAAGTGTTAATGCAGCTACAACTAAACTACCAAATATCAAGAACAATACACCACTTTTTATCGTATCTTTTATAAATAAAGAAGGTGTCATATTTGAAAAACCATACTCTTTATCTAGTTTAAAAGTTGAATAAAGTGTAAAAGGCAGAGTTAAAAACCAATTTATTATAATAAACAGGTCTACGAACACAACAGCTTTTTGCCACCCCTCAAATGATAATGTTAAAGAATCTAAAAAAGCTAAACCAAAACCTATCCATATAAAGAACAAAATAAAATCGTAAAAAGATGAAACTATTGAAACCTTTTGTGTTTCTATTGCATAGCTTGCTGCTTCTTGATATTTATCCGCTTGTAATATCACAGCTTTTTTCTTTCTTGCATCCTTTATATAACCTATCTGCATAAATGCAGTATAGATCGTAAGTGCAATATATAAACAATAACCTATAATAAAAATATCTAACATTAGAATAATCCTTTAAAATGTCCCATTTTAAGGGGACTTAAAATATTTATTCTCTTTTTAACGTAAAAAATAAATTTTTACTAAAAGAGACAAAAACTAAAGAGGCTGATGAATCAGCCTTTGAAAAAATCTATTGAATTTTTCTACTAAATCTTTTTCATCAGAAATATATATAACCTCATAGTTCTCTTTAAAACTCTTTTTAGTCCAATTAGCACTACCAAAAACTACTACTTTTTTATCAAAAATAGCTATCTTAGTATGCAGTTTAGAGTCTGTCTTCTTAGTATCAAACTCTTTTAGTTTATCGCCCTTTTCATATACAATATTTACATCCACTCCATTACGCTTAGCTTTCTTCAAAAGTTTGATAAGCTTTTTGTAGTCTAAGTTGTACATTGCTATATCTATTGAACTTTTTGATTTATCTATAAGCTTTTCAATATGATCTAAAGCTTTTTTTGAATCGTTTGGTAAAAAGTATATATACTCTTTTGCATAAAGAGATAAAGTAAGTATTAAAGAAAGAAAAAGATATTTCAAAACTCTCCTTTTAATATATTGCTCGAATAATACAAAAAAAGAGTTAAAATATAAGATAATTAAAAAAACAATCTATACGATTAAGTTGAGTGTAATATTAGCTAGCTTCCAAAGATTCATTTTCCTCTTGAACCTTTTGTCTAATATTTCTCTTTTTGATATAGTTATTTAAACCTATATGGTTATTGTATCCTAGTAGTTTTGCTATCTTTCTTGTTGATAAACCAACAGCTAGAAGCTCTTCTATCTTCTCTCTTTGCTCATCAAATTTAGATTTTTGGATAGTACCTTTTGGTTTACCAAGATTCATACCTGCAATCTTTTTAGCACTTAAAGCTTCTTTTGTTCTAATGCTCATAAGATCTTTTTCAAGGTCTATCATCATCTTTATCATCTTGATAACTATTTGTGAAAGCATATCATCACGAGATAGATCGAGCCCTTGTTTTACAACTATAACTCTAACCTCGTTTTCAACTAAAAGTTTTATCATCTCTAAAATAGCTTCAGTAGTTCTACCAAAAACATTTAGATCGTATGCTATTAAAGAACACCCTTTTTTACAATCTTCTAAAAGTTTACGCATATTTTGCTCTTCACTAGGTAGATTTATCTCTATATCTACAGCATCATAATCTTCTATATTATGTTTGTTGACATATTCTTTTAAACCTATAACCTGCTCTTTGGTATATGCTACGTTGTTCTTATTGATTCTAATAAATGCGATAAACTTTTCCATAAAATGTCCTTATACATTTTGTATAATACAAAACGAGATTGTATAACAATTTGATTAAGATATTTCTTTAATTGTTATACGAAATGATAACCTTTTTAAAATTAAACTAATCTTAAGAAATGAAGAATTTAAAACTTTTCTATACATAAAAGTAGTTTTTTGATAAAATAGCGTAGATATATAAGGATCACTATGAAATTAATTGTAGCAATTACTGGTGCTAGCGGTGTAGAGTTAGGGTTTAAACTTCTAAATAAAATACCTAAAGATATTGATGTTCACTTAGTAGTATCAAATAGTGCAAAATATGCATTACAACTAGAAAATCAAAAACATATAAACGATCTAATAGATATAGATGTAACACTATATGATGATAAAAATATTGGAGCAAGTATAGCTTCAGGATCATTTGGTGCAGATAAGATGATAATCCTACCTTGTAGTATGAATACACTTGCAAAATGTGCAAACGGTATAAGTGATACTTTGATCACAAGAGCATTTTATGTTATGTTAAAAGAAAAAAGAGATATTATTCTAGCACCAAGAGAGATGCCTTACCCAACACTTAGCTTAGAGCAGATGACAAAGCTGTCATCTTACGGTGTTACAATAGCTCCTCCGGTATTAGGATACTATTCAGGTCAAAAAAGCCTAGATGATATGGAAGATTTTTTAATAGGTAAATGGCTTGACCTTTTAAAGATACCAAACAGTTTATATAAAAGATGGGGAAAAGATGAAAAAAGCGATATATAGCGGTACTTTTGATCCGATTACAAAAGGTCACCTTGATATTATAAAAAGAGGTTTAACGATCTTTGATAGTGTTACCGTTGCTGTTGCATCTTCAAGATTAAAAATGCCTATGTTTGATATAGATACAAGGATAAAGCTTGTTGAAAAGGCAACTGAGGGTTTAAATGTGGAGGTTAAGCACTTTGACACCCTTTTAGTGGACTTTGCAAAAAAAGAGAATATCTTTCATGTAATAAGGGGACTTAGAGCCGTTAGTGACTTTGAATATGAGCTTCAAATGGGTTATGCAAACTCATCTATAGATAAAAGGATAGAGACCATATATCTTATGCCTAGTCTAAAGAACGCTTTTATCAGCTCATCTATAGTTAGAGAACTTATAAGGTTTGACGGTGACTTTACCCACTTGGTACCTGAGAATATAATTGGAGAGATAAATAATGTATGTAATAATTGAGGGAATAGATACTGCAGGTAAATCAACACAGCTTGATATTTTACACCAAAAATATCCAACTGCTTTATTTACAAAAGAGCCTGGAGGAACAGAACTTGGAATTGATCTAAGAGAGATGGTTCTAAATGGTCGTGCAAAAAGCAAGGTTGCTGAAATGTTTTTGTTTTTAGCTGACCGTGCCGAGCATATCTATGAAGTAGTAAAACAAAATAAAGATGAGATGATCATAAGTGATAGAGGTTTTGTTTCAGGTATAGCTTATGCAAAAGATGTACCTTTAGAGGTTGCAGTTTCACTTAACCTTATGGCTTTAAACGGTGTAGTTCCAGATAAACTTATAATGCTTGAACTTAGCCAAAATGAACTAGAAAAAAGATTATCAGCTAAAGAAAACGATAGTATTGAACAAAGAGGCATAGAGTATCTTTTAGAGGTTCAAAGTAGAATGAAAGAGACTATTAAACTTCTTGAGATAGATGCACTAATCATAGATGCAAGTAAAAGTATCTCTGATATAGCAAAGGATATTGAAAACTATCTAGGAGCGTAAAATGGATAATAACAGCTTATTAGAACTGGTTAGAAGCTCTATCAACGAAGAGTTTGATAAAACTACTTGCGTAGATATATCTTTAAAAGAAAAGTATCCCGAGCTAAAAGAGCAAAGGGCAACATTCGTTACATTAAATCTAAACGGCAACTTAAGAGGCTGTATAGGCTCTTTACTACCACAAAGAGCTCTATTTGATGATATCGTATATAATGCAAAAGCCGCAGCGTTTAAAGACCCTAGATTTCCACCTTTGTCACAAGATGAGTTTAAAAATATAGAGATAGAGATATCAATACTAACCATCCCTACCCCACTATCTTATAAAAATACAAGTGATCTAAAAGATAAACTAAAGATTGGAATTGATGGAGTGATACTAAAAGAGGGTTCTTATCAAGCAACTTTTTTACCATCTGTTTGGGAACAGCTTCCAAACTTTGAGCTTTTCTTTGCACACCTTTGTCAAAAAGCAGGACTTTCTAAAAACTGTTTAGAAAATCATCCTCAAATTTTTATCTATCAAGCAGAAAAGATAAAATGATCTACTACAAAGAGGATAAAGCAAAACTAATTTGTCTTCTTTGTTCTCACTATTGCAAGCTTAAAACTGGTCAAAGCGGTATTTGCGGTGTAAATAAAAATACAGGTAATAAAATAGAGTGTGAAGTTTACGGCTACCCTAGTGCTTTAAATATAGACCCCATAGAGAAAAAACCCTTATACCATTTTCTGCCTGGAACTAAATCTCTATCTTTAGGAACGGTAGGTTGCAATTTCAAATGCCCTTTTTGTCAAAACTGGAGCTTATCGCAAGAAAAACATATAGATAAACTAAGATATTTTTCACCGCAAGATATTGTTGATCTAGCCATAAAAAACAATTGTAGCTCAATATCATATACATATAATGAACCAACTATATTCTACCCTTACGCTAAAGATATTGCTAAACTAGCAAAAAACAATGGGCTTAAAAATATATTTGTAAGTAATGGGTTTGAATCACCTGAGGTGATAGATGATATGAAAGGCTTAATTGATGCTGCAAATATTGACCTAAAAAGTTTTAATGCACACTATTATAAAAAAGAGCTTGGCGGTGATCTCGATAAAATTTTAAATAATTTAAAACATTTTATCAAAAATGATATCTGGATAGAGATCACAACTTTAATAGTACCTACAAAAAATGATTCTCAAAAGGAGTTAAACGATATAACATCATTTATAGCAAATGAACTAGGAGTTTATATACCTTGGCATATATCGGCTTTTCATCCTGATTTTAAAGAGCTTTCATTACCAAGAACTCCCCTGCACTCATTACAAACAGCTTTTGATATAGGCAAACAAAACAATTTAGAGTATATCTATATGGGTAATATAGGTAAAGAGAATCCAACTTATTGCTCTAGTTGTGGTACAATGTTGATTGATAGGGAGTATTTTAATATAATATCTAACGAACTTGATCTAGATAGTTGCCCAAAGTGTGGCAAAAAACTTGAAGGAGTTTTTATATGAGCAAAAGAGATACGGCAGTTGCAGGAACATTCTATCCAAATAGTTGTAGCGAGATAAACAGATATATAGAGCATTTTAATAATATCTTAGATAGTTCTAACTTTGCAATAGATAAAACCATAAAACCTAGAGCCGTTATAGTACCACACGCAGGATATATCTACAGCGGATTTACGGCAAATACGGCATATAAATATATTGAAGATAAAAAAGATATAAAAACATTAATAGTAATAGGTCCAAGCCACAAAGTCTTAGTTGAGGGGATATCGGTTGCAAGATATGATGAGTATACAACACCTTGCGGTGAAATCAAAATAGATACTAAACTATCAAAAGAGTTAAAAGAGAACTTTGATTTTATAAGTTTTAATCCCGATGCTCATAAGGAGCACTCAACAGAAACGCAGTTCCCTTTTATAAAGCATTACCAAGAAGATATAAAAGTTGTGGAACTGGTATATGGTAAAATTGATTCACAAAATATCTCTGAAGTGATAGATTATCTTTTAGAAGATCCAAACAATTTTATAGTGATCAGTACCGATCTTAGTCACTTTTATACACTTGATGATGCTAATAAGATCGATAATATATGCTTAAACGCTATCTCAACTATGGATACTTCACTTCTTGATAGAGGTTGTGAAGCTTGCGGGATTTTAGGTGTCAAAGGTTTGATCCTATCTGCAAATAAAAAAAATATGATCTCAAAAGTGATAGATTATAGAACAAGTGCAGATACAAGCGGTGATGCTTCAAGAGTAGTTGGGTATGTTTCTGCTATAATTGGTGACAATATTTAATTATGATAAAAATTAGGAGATTTTATGGGTAGAGCTTTTGAATATAGAAAAGCGGCTAAAATGAAAAGATGGGGAAATATGTCAAGGGTATTTCCAAAACTAGCAAAAGCGATTGAGATGGCAGCCAAAGCAGGTGTTCCTGATCCAGATATGAACTCGGCACTTAGAACGGCGATACTAAATGCCAAAGCTGAGAATATGCCAAAAGCAAATATCGATGCAGCTATAAAAAGAGCAACTGGAAAAGATTCGGCAAACTTTGCAGAGGTAAACTTTGAGGGTAAAGGTCCTCACGGTGTACTTATATTTGTAGAGACTGCAACAGATAACAACACTAGAACCGTAGCAAACGTAAAAATGTACTTTAATAAAAACGGTGGTCAAGTTGTACCTACAGGTTCACTAGAGTTTATGTTTGATAGAAAAGCAATATTTGAATTTAATAAAACAGAAGATATGGACCTAGAAGAGCTTGAGCTAGAACTAATAGACTTTGGTCTAGAAGAGATCGAAGAGGAAGATGGAATAGTACTTGTGACAGCTGACTATACTGACTTTGGATCATTAAACTCTGCATTTGAAGAGAAAGGGATAGAGCTTACAAAAGCTAAACTTGAAAGAATTTCAAACAATCCACAAACATTTACAGATGAGCAGCAAGAGGAGATAGGAAAACTACTAGAGAAGCTTGAAGATGACGATGATGTTCAAGCCGTATACACAAATATGGCCTAGGCTGTTTTTTTAAAAGAGTATTTTATGGATAAGGGTTTAGTACAATTAAAAAATAAAATACTCTTCTTTATTATTTTAATCTTTATTGTAATGTCTATATTTGAGATAGTATCAAATATCAGCAGGTATGAAAAACAAAAAGATGATATCAAAGCCGCTATAATCAAACAAACCAAATTTATATACTCCAATAAAACATTAACCACAAAAAACGTATTTATCAATAAACTAAAAAGGGTAGTTACACATAAAGCTGTAATAGATGCCTTAAAAAACAACAACAAAGAAAAACTATACAATACAAGTATTAAGGAGCTAAAAGCTCTTAAAGAGGATTTTCCTTTAATTGAAAAGATCCATTTTCACACAGCTGACACAAAACTATTTTTAAAAGTGCTTAATCCACAAGATAGATCACATGAATCTCAAAGTAAACAACAGATCACAACAAAAACGATCACAACAAAAACCATACAAGATGGTTTTGCGATAGATGATACGGATAAAAGCATAGTTTATAGAATAGCTATGCCTATTTTAGATAGATCAAATACCGTAGTTGGTGCTATTGAGATAGAGGTTGATATAAAAGGTATCGTATATACACTACAAGAGTTCTTTAAAAACACATATTATCAAAATGTTCATATCGGTCTTTTATTTAAATATGATTTTAAAACCAAAGAAAAGTTTAGTGATATTTTAAAACTAGACAAATATAAACTTATCTCAAACAATAAAGAGTTAAGTGCTCTTCAAAACAATCTAGACGGTTTAAAAAATGATCAATTTATAGATATCAACGACAAAAAATATTTTATATTTTGGGGTGATCAATATTTAAAGAACTCCGATAGCAATAGTATAGGAACTATACTTTATCTTTTTGATATAAGCGATATTGATTCTAGATTGAAATCAGATATTATCAGTTCCATAACAAAACAGCTTTTTATTATGATCGTATTGATACTGTTGTTTTTATGGTTGTTTAATTATACTATATCACAAAGTAAAAGATATAGAGTAAAGATAAAAAATATTGTAGACAATCAAAACTCTATCATATTGGTATCAAACGGCGATAGAGTTTTAGAAGCAAATAAAAAGTTTTTAGATTTTTTCAATCTAGAGAGCATTGAAGAGTTTCTAAAGACTAGTAACTGTATATGTGAACAGTTTGTAAAAAGTAAAGGTTTTTTACAAGCTAAATATGATGGACTTAACTGGATAGAGTTTATCCTTAGCAGACCAAATATAAAACATAAAGTTAAGATGTTTGATCCTCAAGGCAAACTTCATATATTTCAAGTGAACGCAAAAGAGTATGAAGGCAGTAAAGAGAAAGAGCATATTATATCTTTTGATGATATTACCGATATAGAAGAGATGAACCAAAACCTTAGTGAACTTGTAACTAGAAAGACCCAAGAGCTTCAAGAACTTAATGAACACCTAGAGGATAAAGTAAATAAAAACATAGAGATAATCAGACAAAAAGATCAGCAGATATTTCAACAGATGAAACTATCCCAAATGGGTGAGATGATATCGATGATCGCACACCAATGGAGACAACCCCTAACTGCTATCAGTGCTTCAAGCACATCATTAAAAATAAAAGCTGAACTTGGAAATATAACTGATCAACTAGTTATAGATAAAAGCTCTTCTATAATAGAGTATTCGCAACACCTTAGCCGTACTATTGATGATTTTAGAAACTTCTTTAAACCTGACAAAGATAAAAATAAAACAAATTTTAATATTATCGTTGATTCGGTTATAAATATAGTCGGTGTATCTTTGGATAATCAAAAAATAGATCTAATAAAAGAGCTTAATGATATGCAATCTTTTGTATCATTTGAGAGTGAGATTAAACAAGTATTGTTAAACCTTATTAAAAACTCAGAAGATATACTAAAAGATAAACCTCACGGTGATAGAACCATCAAAATTGTTACAAAATATGAAGACAACACCCATATACTTCAAGTGATAGATAATGCAGGCGGGGTTAAAGATTCTATTAAAGATAAGATCTTTGAGCCTTATTTTAGTACTAAAGATCAAAAAGAGGGAACGGGACTTGGGCTTTATATGAGTAAGATAATCATAGAGGATCATTGTAAAGGGAAATTATCTATGAGAAACACCCAAGACGGCGCTATTTTTGAGATTAAACTCTTTGTATAAAATTAGCGGTTTAAATTTATAAATCTTTTGAAATATCCATATATCACTTATAATATAATTTATAATTTTTTTGTTATTATTATATATAGATATAGTTTTTAAAAAGTGAAAAGGTAAGAATTGAGGCTTAGATACCTTATATTATTTATTACATTAAGTATTTTGATTTTATTGTTCTTGGATTATGAGAAAAGCGTTAAGATAAATGAATATTTAGATGAGAAAACAGAGCGTTATCAAAACGCTTATAGTGTGATATACTCACAACATAAAGAGTTAGCAGATACATTTTTTAGAACCCTTATAGATGATGAGACTCTTATCTCTATCTATAAAGATATAAATAAGAATATTAATCATAACAATAAGCTAAATATATTAAGAGATAGACTATACAGCCATCTACTAGAAAACTACAAAAAGATTCAACTAAACAATGTAAATACTCTAAACTTTCATACCATAGATAATAAAAGTTTTCTTAGAATGCAGCATCCTGAAAAGTTTGCAGATGATCTTAAAGATATTAGAGAGATGGTTAGATACGTAAACACAAACCATAAAGCTATCGATGGTTTTGAGATAGGTAGATTACAACAAGGTTTTAGATTTATCTACCCGATAAAAGATATGGTTTCAAATAAACATTTAGGAAGTGTCGAGATATCTTTTAGTGCTAGAAGTTTTACATCTAAACTAATGAACCAATACAATGTAGAAAGCCGTTTCTTTTCTTTAGAGAATATCTTAAATAAGAAGCTTTTAGAACCATATAGAACACACTATCTAAAAACACCATTTGATGGATACAGTATAGACGAACGAACATTAGAGCCATCATCAGCAAGTAGATTAAAATCAAGGATGCCTGAGCAATCATTTATCCAAAATGTTCAAACTTCTATGTCAAACAATAAAGCTGTTACACTATATACCAGTAAAGCAAAGCTAGTAGTCTCATTTATACCTATAACAAACCCTGTAAGTGATCAAGTTGTTGCATTTATCTCTATAATAAGCCCTGAGCAATATATTTTAAATATCATCAAGAATTTTTATATAATCAATATAATATCTATTTTGCTTCTACTTATGACATCTCTTTTTATCTATAAACAACAAAAAACAAAATACCAAATAAAAGAGAAAGAGCATCTACTGCAAAACATCTTAGATACTACAAAACACCTAACATTTATAACCGATTTTGTAGATATAGGTTTTGCCAATAAAGCATTCTTAAAGTACTTTAACTTTAAGAGTATAGAGGAGTTTCACGAAAACTATTCAGAGTTTTCCGATCTATTACTTCAAAAAGATGGATATATAAACGATTCACTTAGACAAAAAGGGGAAAGTTTTGTAGATATGTTAAATAGAACTCCTGAATCAAAAAGAAAAGCAATACTGTTAAGCCCTAAAATAGACCTTGAAGCTTTTTCAATATCTATGGAAACAATAGTGTTTAAAGAGAAGGTGTTTTATCTTGTAACACTAATGGAGATAACCAAACTTGAGCTTGAAAGGATACAAGCTGAAGAGAAAGCTAATTATGACGAGCTTACGGGAATATATAATAGAAACAAACTAAAAGAGATGTTCGATATAGAGGTTAAAAAAGTAAAAAGGTTTAAACACCCCTTATCTATGGCAATGCTAGATATTGACCACTTTAAGATCTTAAACGATACTTACGGTCACCTAATAGGCGATGAAGTACTAATTATGCTTTCAAAACTTATAAAAGAGAATCTAAGAGAAACCGATACAGTTGCTAGATGGGGTGGCGAAGAGTTTGTAGTGATATTTAGCGAAACAAACATAAATAATGCAGCAATTGCACTAAAAAATCTTCAAAATAAAATAAATTCTATTAAACATGAGAGTGCAGGAAATATTACTGTAAGCTTCGGTTTAACCCAATATAAGAGCGATGATACAATGCACACAATTTTACAAAGATGTGATACTGCACTATATCAAGCAAAAAATAATGGAAGAAATAGGATTGAAACAGCTTAAAAATGTTATAATAACGAAGTAGGAGAACAAGATGTTAAGTAGTAAATTTACCCTACTTTATGTAGAGAATGACCCTTGTACTATCAAAAAGTTCCAACCGATTTTAGAAAATATAACTAAAGAGTTATATATTGCAAAAAGTGCCGAAGAGGGTTTGGAATTTTATCTTAAATACACTCCCGATATAGTTCTTACAGGTATAGGTCTTCCAAAAATGGATGGTCTTGATATGGCAAGAAAGATAAAATCTACAGACCTTCATAAACCTATAGGTGTTTTAACCCATATAGAAGAGATCAGCTACCTTGAAAGAGCAATAGATGTAGGTATCAACGAGTATATCGTAAAACCTGTTGATGATGACGAGATACTAAAAAGAGCGATCAATCACTTGGCAAAAAACCTAGAGTTTGATATCAATATCCAAAAAGAGAGACAACTTTTATGTCAACAAGCCAAAATCGAAGCTATTGTTGATATCTTAAGTAATATAGCTCATCAATGGAGACAGCCTTTATCTATCATATCAACGGCGGCAAGCGGTATTAAACTACAACAAGAGTTCAATACTTTAAACGATGAAGTGATACTACACACTTCCGATGAGATCATAAAAACCACAAAACATCTATCTGAAGTGATCGATACCTTTAGAAATGTATTTAACAATAAATCAACAAAAGAGCTGATAGATATAAAAACATTGATACTAAAAACAATGGATATGTTAAAAGCTAAACTATACGACTACAATATAGAGATCATACTGCAGCTAGATGATATAAAAGCAAGATATAGTGAAAGTGAGATGTTTCAAGTGCTTCTAAATATTTTAGATAATGCAAAAGATTCTGTTTTGAAAAACGAAGATGACGAAAGACTTATCTTTATTAAACTTTACAAAAAAGATGAGCAGATATATCTAAATATATACGATAACGGCGGAGGGATATCTGAAAACGCTATAGAGAGAATATTTGAGCCTTATTTTACGACAAAACATCAAAGTCAAGATCGTGGAGTAAGTATGTATGTTACAAGGGAGATAGTTACAAATAACTTTAAAGGTAATATACACGTAGAGAATAAAAACTACACCTACAACTCCAAACAATATACAGGTGCAGATATCTTAGTTAGCTTTCCTCTAACTACTTAGATCACAACCATCTATGTCTTTTAAGGGTTCACTTATATAATACCCTTGAAACCCATCCACATCCATATCTTTTAATATATCATACACCTCTTTTGAGTGTACATACTCAGCTATTGTTTGTATCTTCAAACGTTTTGCAAACTCAACTATACTTTGTGTGATTTGAAATGAATCTTGATCACTATCTATATTTTTAACGATAGAACCATCAATTTTAATAAAATTAGGCTTTAACTCTATAAGGTATATAAAGTTTGAGTAACCGCTTCCAAAATCATCAATAGATATCCTTACTCCCATCATCTTCATAACACTAATAAAATTCTTCACTATCTCATAATCATCAATAGATTCGCTCTCAACTATCTCTATGATCAATCTATCTTGAACCTTATATTGAGTGATATTATTTATTAAGAACTCTAAAAGCTTTGTATCTACTATATCTTCAAAGGTAAGGTTTATAGAAAAGCTGTTATCTCTATGCTCAAAGAGTGCAAAAACTTTTCTTATCATTATTCTAGTTAATTCGGAATATTGTCTATTTCTTTTTGATACATCTAGAAATTTAAACGGCGGTATCACCTCTTCATCTTTTTCAATCCTTATTAAAGATTCAAACTTTATATCACCGCTTTTCATTATGATAGGTTGGAAATAAGGAACTACCCTATCTTCTAAAATAGCTTTTTTGATCTCTTTTGTCCAATAGATATCGTCTGTAGAGTGTTTAACTAGATCAAGCTCATCAGAGTATTTTTGATATGGTATCCTTTTTTGTACAGCATACTTTAATGCTAGATCAGCTTTTGAAAGAAGATCCTCATGCTTTGAAGATACTATACCTATGGTCACACTTAACTGCACCTCTATATTTACACCGTCTATCTCAACAACTATAGGATTATCATAAATATGTGATGTTATCTCTATCGCTTTTAGTGTGGTCTCTTGGGGAGTCGGGGTTTTATTTATATCTATAATAACAAACTCATCCCCGCCGATACTATAGAGTTTAAAGTTTTCATCACTAAGATCTTGTAGTACTTTAGAGAATTTTTTTAATATTTCATCACCTATTTTAGTACCGTAAACTCCATTTATATCTTTAAACTGTTTTATATTGATCAGTAAAAGTCCTGAGGGTTGATAAAACTCAATATCTTCAAAAAGTTTATTTCTTTTAGGCAATCCAGTTAAAAGATCATAATATAGCTTTTGATACAACTCTTTTGTTTTCTCTTTAACCTTAAGCTCAAGTTGTTCGTTCATATCTTGCACATTCTTTTGAAAACTTCTTACAAGTTTGGCATTTACTATGTTCTTTGTTACACCGTATAAGATATCAACTGTATTATCGATCTCTATCGGTTTTTCTATAAAAGAGTTTACACCTAGATTTAAAAGTGTGATAAGTCGATCTGAATCATTATATGCAGATATCACGACTATACTTTGCTCTTGATTTATATTTTTGATCTCTTTTATAAGACCTACTCCGTCAAGATTAGGCATACTTAGATCTGTGATTACTATATCAAAATGGCGATTGTTCGTATGATAATACTCTTGATATTTTTCTAATGCGACATCACCATCTTCTGCCGTTTCAACGGTATGAAAAAAATTATTTAGTATTTTTGTATATTCTATTTGAATATCTTTTTCATCTTCACAATATAAAACACTTAAATCTATTGCTAAATGTTTTAAATTTTTAAACTTATTCATTAAAACTCTACGTCGATATTTTTATCATCAAAAGATTTTTTAAGTGTTATTTTAAATACGGCACCGTTATCTTCATTATAAGCTTCTATAGTTCCGTTTTGCTGATCTATAATGTTTTTTGCAATACTAAGTCCGACACCCATACCCGAAGACTCTTTCGTACCTTTAAAAGGCTCAAAAATATCCTCTATGATCTCAGGTTTTATTCCACCTGCATTATCTTTAAATATCACATAAACATTATCTTCATCTTCGCTAATATTTATATCTAATCTTCTGTCGTTAAATTCAGGTATCTTCATAAGCTCATCCATAGCATTATTGATAATAATGATCCAAACCTGTTCAACCCTTTGTTTTTGTATAATAGCAGTATAGTTATTATCCTCTTTAGACATATCGAGGTTAAATTCACTTCCATTTATATATGTTTTGGATATATGTTTTGCTTTATTATATGCCAATATAGATGCAGTAATAAGTGTCGAGTAGATATTACACTCCTCATTTTCCATCTTAGACTGCTGAGACATCTCTTTCATAGATCCTATAATATTCTCAATACGCAGTATCCCGTCATTGATACGATCAATATCTTTTTGCATATTTTGTTTTAATTTAGAATCTGAGATATCTTCTAGAGCATACTCCATCATCTCAAAGCTGGCTTTGATATATGTAAGTGGAGTATTTATCTCATGTGTGATACCTGCTGAGAGTTGTCCTATTGCACTAAACTTTGCAGTCATCACCCTCTCTTCATGGTGCTGTCTTATCTCCTCTTCAAGCTTTTGCTGTAAGATAACAGGCTCCATGCTTTTATTTATTGCTTCAACCAATTTTTCTATATCCATAGGTTTTACAACAAAACTTGAAACACCTACATCAATAGCTTTATGTAAAAAGTCCTTATCGTTGTGAGCCGTTGTGATTATGATAGGAATATTAATATCAAGCTCTCTGATCTTTTGACACATCTCAAGCCCATTCATCAAAGGCATATTAATATCAGTGATTATGATATTTATCTCATCTTGATGATTCCTAAAAAAATCTAAGCCCTCTTGACCGTTTGAAGCAACATAAAAATTTTTAAACATAGCACCAAGAACTGTACTAACTATATTTTTTATCTGTTCTTCATCTTCAACATAAAGGGCCGTAAATTTGTCAAACATATATTATAGTCCTAAGTTATCCAAAACTTTATTCTCAACATCTCTTAAACTGATAAAAGGTTTAGTAACATAATCCTCTGCGCCTATTTTCTTACACTCTACAATTCTATCTTGAGTCGAATAAGCAGTCATCATAATAACACTTACTTTAGGCATAGCCCCCTTAGCTTCTTTTAAAAATTCTATACCATCCATTTGGGGCATCATAATATCTAAAAGTATAAGATCAAACTCCCCTTTTTTTACTCTCTCTATCGCAGTTTTAGGATTACTAAAAGCCTCTATTTCAAACTTTTCACTTCTTCTTAAAAACTCTCCCAAAATATCTAGGATATCTTGTTCATCGTCAACAATAGCAATCTTTTTCATCAAATTTCCTTTTATGAGTTTTTACAATTTTCTATTTTTATAATATCTAAAGACTTAAACACTTCATTGGTCGCATGTTCAATTTCATTTGCAGTAACAAGCAGATGATCGTTCGAGTCATTGTTTGCATTCTTATCTATATAGCTTTGAACACCGCCGTGAACTTTTGCATGAACCTCATGTAGATGTTTCCAGTTTGAAGATTTAGTAAACTCTAAACCTTGCGCTTCACAATCATCCATCCATTTACCAAGTTTACACTCATGCTCAGTTGTTACTTTAAAAGAGCTTCTCTCATTTAACCTCTCAAAGTTTTTATTCTTAAATGATATATGATCAAGTTTTAAAGAGTTTAGGTTATAAACCATATCTGTATCACATACCTGCTCTCTAGCACTTTGTCTATATTTTGCATGGTTTGCTATACTTATTAGGTTATCTGAAAGTTTTTTAACCTCTACAGCTAGTGTATCGATATTTGTTGCATCGGCTGCATTCTCTTGAGTATTTTTATCAAGTACTGCAATAGCATCGTTGATCTGTGCTATACCTTTAGTCTGCTCGCTACTAGCAGTAGAAACAGAATCGATCATATCTTTTGTTTGTTGTATCTTATCTTTAAGTTCAGTATATCCACCGATCATACTATCAGCTATCTTTTTACCCTCATGAGCTTTAGCAGTTGCATTCTCAACTAGCTCTTTTATCTCTTTTGCCGCTTCTGCAGAACGTGCAGCAAGGTTTCTAACCTCTTGTGCAACAACCGCAAAACCTTTTCCAGCTTCACCTGCCGTTGCAGCTTCAACTGCAGCATTTAGTGAAAGGATATTTGTTTGGAAAGCGATCTGATCAATAACGCTAATAGCTTCGTTGATATCTGTTACTTGCTTATTGATATCATCCATTGAAACTGCAGTTTTAGAAGCTAGCTCTTGCCCTTGACTTGAAGCAGCAGTTACATCATCTGCTAGTCTTGACATCTTAGCAACGTTTTCAGAACTATTTTGGATATTACTTGATATCTCTTCAACAGCTGCTGCAGTCTCTTCTAAACTTGCAGCTTGTTCATTAGCAGAACGAGATAAAGAGTTAGCAGAGGTTGAAAGAGTCTCTATATTTGCACCTAACTGCTCACCGCTGATCATAATATTAGCTAAAAGTTCAGAGACATTATTTCCTATAGCTTTTGTTCCTGCTACGATAGAACCTACCGTACCACTTACATTATCAACTTCAAACTCATAATCAAAATTTGCATTACCGTAGTGTACAAGTGCATCATTGATAGCTGTAAACTTATCGTTTAGATCGATGATCATTTTATTTACTGAGTTTTTAAGATCGTTTGTAGATCTATTGTCTGTTTCTGCTTGAACCGTATATACAAAGAAACCTGACCTTGCCATCTGTATAGCTTTTTCAGCCTCTTCAACAACCTGCTGATCTTTTGCCAGAGTTGTTCTTAGTTTTTCCATATAGTTATTAAAGTTCTCTGCAAGTCTACCAAGCTCATCATCTCTAACGATCTTGATCTTTTGATCCGCACTATTATATTTCATAAGAGCTTCAACCGTTTCAGATAGAACAGCTAAAGGTTGCAATACTATCTGTCTTAGATTTATCTGCGTATTTATTGTAAGTATAACAGATAAGATAAGAAGTATCATCAATGCAAGGTTTATAATAAAAGATGCTTTATCAACAGTTTGATTTACAATTGCCATTGGTCTACCTATAAGATATATACCAAGTGTTTTATTTTGAAAATCTTTTACCTCTTCATATGTAAAGTAGTAATCATCACTAATATAAAACCCATCCGTGAACATTTGGTTCATATCTATATTATTAGCATCTGCCAAGAAACCTTTATTTACGAACTTTTGTGAGATTAGATATTTATTTTTAAAACTATTCTTTTTATCAAACTGCTCTACATTTGTCTTTTGCGTATCCATTAAAAGTAAGAAACCATCTTTTGACTTATCAAATGTTTTAGCAACAGAGTTTAGCCCTTGTATAAACTCTAAAGAACCAAGGTGCTCACCGTTGTCTCCAGTAATAGGTACAACAGATCTTAAACTAAGCCCCGCTTTTCCTACCTCAAATGTATTTACAGCTTTTACAGTTTTATTTACCTGTACGACACTATGTCTAAAACCGCTTAGATCATCACCGAACTTATTTACTTTCCATGCTCTAACAAAAGACTTATTATCTTTAGTATGCACATGCACTTTAATATTCTTAAACGGTGTGCTTGCTTTCATTTTATCATGAATAAAACCAAGTGTTAAAATAGCCCATTTTCTATCATTTGTACTAAGTGCTTTTTTTATTCTACCGTCATTTGCAATAGAAACAGCATTTGATATACCTACAGCTTTTTTTGAATCTATTCTATCTTTTAATAGTTCCTTTAGATTCTTTTGTGTTGAGCTTAAAACCTCACTTTCCGTTTCACCTTTATAGTAGCTAAGAAATGCAAAGCTGGCTAATACTATTAAAAGGGTTACTATTAGATTTATAATAGTAAACCTTCTACCTATACTTGTCTTTTTTCGGGTGTCCATTAGGCTCTCCTAAAGAGTTTTAATTTATTTACAAAATAGTTACTCAATAATAACATAACCTAACATAAAAGTAGTATTAAACGTATAATATTATTAGAAATTCTTATTGCTTGTAATTTTATAGATTATTTATTAGACTAGAACGTAATTATTGATCAAAACTTATATCTTTTTAAGCTGTTTTAGGTATAATACGCAAAAATTTTATATAATTCAAGGAAACATTATGTCAAGAAGATGTCAAGTATCGGGTAAAGGTCCGATGAGCGGAAACAATGTAAGCCACGCTAAAAACAGAGTAAAAAGAAGATTTTTACCAAACTTAAGAACTGTTAGAGTTACATTAGAAGATGGTACGACTCAAAAGATTAAAATATCTGCTAAAGAGTTAAGAACACTTAAAAAGAACTCTTAATAAAGAATTTTGAAAAAGTTATGAAGATGGGCTTTTTCAAAAAACTCAAGAAAAACTTAGGCTGGGAGACAAGGATCACCAAGCCTGAGTATGACCTCAATCCCGAAATATACTCCCACTTAAAACCTTTCCGTTTACCGCTTGTATTAGTTCAAGTTATTATGATGATCGGTACGATCGGTTATATAGTTATAGATGATTTTCATATCTTAGATGCGATATATCAAACAGGTATAACATTTACAACAGTTGGTTTCGGTGAGATTAGCGAGATATCTGATGCCGGAAGGTTCTTTACAGTCACGCTTATTATTTTCGGTTTTGGTGTATTTACCCTATCAACGGCAATTTTGATCGATGCCATAGTAAAAGGTAAACTTTTCGAGCTTTACAAGGAGCGTCAAATGCTTTATAAGATCGCAAGATTAAGAAATCATTTCGTAATTTTTTACCATAATGAATATACAGTACAGTTGGCTCAACAGCTAAAAAGAAGTCATGTTCCGTTTGTTGTAGTTGACCCTTCTGAAGATATGGAGAGAATAGCAAAAGAGAACAACTATCCATACTATATAAAAGATGAACCTTATACTGAGCGTGCATTTTTAAAATCTCACCTTTCTAGTGCTAAAGGTGTTATCTCTTTATCAAAAAATATTTCAGACAATATCACTTTGATAGCATCAGTTAGACTTTATGAAAAAGAGCTTGGGCGTGGTGAATTCTTAGTTATCTGTAACGCAGAGACCAAGCATGATGAGGAGAGACTTAAAAAGCTTGGTGCTGATAAGGTTGTTGCAACCCCTTCACTAATGGCAAAAAGGGTTACTGCGATGGCTATTAGACCTGATATGGAAAACGTTCTTGAAGAGTTCTTATATAGAAAAGATACTCCAATTGATATGGAAGAGGTTAAGATAAGTGAAAGCAGCTGGATAGTTGGAAGAAGACTAAAAGAGGCACACTTAAGAGATGGTTTAAAAGTGAGTGTGATAGGTATCACGGAAGTAAACAACAACTTTATACAGATGCCTAGCGGAAACACTCTTATTAGTGCCAACTCAAAACTTTTATTGATAGGTAGTCATACAAATATACAAAAAACTAAAAAGATATTAAGACAATCTAAACAACCAAAAGAGATTGCAGATCTAGAAAAAAACAAAAAAGAAGGATTAACACTTGTTTAAAATATACCCTATAAAAGGCTCTTTGGAGCAGATCGAAGGTTTTTATTGCAACGGTATCCATGCAGGTCTTAAATCCAATAATGCACCAGATCTTGGATTTATATATAGTGATACGCTTTGCGATATAGAAGCGGTATTTACTTCAAATAAATTTCAAGCAGCACCTTTAAGACATTTCCAAAGAAAAGCTAAAGATTTTCAAACAAATTTTGTACTTATAAACTCTAAAAATGCAAATGCTATGACAGGTGAGGATGGTATCAACGATATTGATCAAATATTCACTTCACTAGAAGAGAAGTTTGATATTATAAACCCTGTAATGAGTTCAACTGGAGTTATCGGAGTAAAGATACCAAAAGAGAAGATCATTGCTGGAGCTATGGATATTGATCTTTACTCACAAAACGGTGATGAGCTTGCTAAAGCTATAATGACAACAGATGCATACCCAAAACAGATACTTTTAGAGGTTGAGCTAGAGAACGGTTCAAGCTTTAAAATTGGAGCTGTTGCTAAGGGTGCTGGGATGATAAATCCTAATATGGCAACTATGCTTTGTTTTATCGTAACTGATGCAGATGTACCAAAAAACGATATGAGAGCTTTATTGGCTGAACATGTTACAACAACATTTAATGCAATTAGTGTTGACGGTGATACATCTACAAACGATACGGTAATGCTTTTATCAAATAAAAAATCAAATACTTATAATAAAGATGCATTTAGCGAAGGTTTGCGTCAAGTGATGGCAAAACTAGCTGATGATATAGTAAGTGACGGTGAAGGTGCTAAAAAATCGGTTGCCTTTGAGATAAAAGGTGCAAAAGATGATAGTGAAGCTGAAATTTGTGCTAAAAAACTATCAAACTCACTTTTAGTTAAAACTGCTCTTTTCGGTGAAGATCCAAACTGGGGACGTATCGCTTCAACTATCGGTGCAAGCGGTGTTGAGTGTAATGAGAACAGTTTAACTATAACATTTAAAGATATACTTGTTTATAATAAAGGCGAGATATATTTTGATAAAGAGAATGAACTAAATGCTGCTGAAGTTCTACAAAGCGATAGATTTAAGATAGTTTGTGATCTGGGGATCAGTGATGGTTCATTTACGGCATATGGTTGTGATCTTGGATATGAATACGTTAAGATAAACGCCGATTATAGAACATAAAAACTACTTTAATAATAAAAAGATCAAAGCGTATCAACCTTTGATCTTTTTATCTCTCTTGATATTTTAATTTTATATATTCTACTCGTAATATTATAAACCTATCAATTATAATCTGCTACAATTTATAAAATCTACTATTAAGGATATCAAATGTTTAGCGAATATAGAGATATAGTAACAAAACTTAAAACCGAAGATGCATATTTTGCAAGACTTTTTAATAAACACAATGAACTACACGATCAAATAGAAAAAGCTGAAGCTGGTGGAATGGATCATATTGACCATATACAATTAGAGAAGATGAAAAAAGAGAAGTTAAAATTTAAAGATGAAGCTTATGAGGTTATCTTAAAATATAAAAAAGAAAATAACCTTTAAAAAGTAAAGCCGAATGATAAAAACAAATATTAAAAAAAGAGTAAAAAAGTTAAAAGCTTTCTCCCTAATGGAGTTAATGGTAGTTATTGTTATTTTAGGACTTTTAGCAGCATTTGTGCTTCCTAACCTAACAGGAAAAAGTGAAGATGCAAAAGCAAAGATCACTTGTATTCAGATGAAAACACTTTCTCAGGCGCTTAAGCTATTTAAAATAGACAATAGCAGATACCCCTCAACCGAAGAGGGATTAAATCTATTAGTAAACAATAGTGAAAATAAAGATCTTGCAAGCTACCCTAAAAGTGGATATTTAGAAGACGGTAAACTTCCTAAAGATCCTTGGAACTCTGATTATATCTATACTTCAAACGATGATAAGTATGAGATAATCTCTCTTGGAGCAGATAAAAGCGAAGGTGGAGGAGATGATATCTACCTATCAAAATGTGAGTAGAGATAGATAGGTGGTGAAAAAAGGTTTTACACTTTTTGAACTGTTTATAGTTATTGTAATAAGCTCAATAGCATTTGGGTTTATTGCAGTAAAATTCGATCTTATATCATCATCTAAAAATATTACTCTAAAAACTATAAAACAACACCTTTTAACTTATGATTTTAATGAAAGCATCTTTTTAAAATGCACAGATGAGCAAAGATGTTTTTTATATATTGACGGTGATCTGCAAAGTATTGATATTAAACTTGATATTCCTCAGGATATCGAGGTTTATAAATACAATAACAATATGGAGAGATTAGGCTTTAAAGATATTGAGATCAAAGAGCTTGAAAGATATAATGTGGTGTTTGAGTTAACGATAGATAGTGATAAAAAACATAAAGATATGATTGTTTTAAACAATAATAATCTTTATATATTCAACAGTATATATAAAGAGCCTATTATCCTAAACTCATTTTCAGATCTAAACGACTATTTCTATGAACTAAAGAACGAGGTATTGAACAGTGCTTTTTAAATATAAGGGTATAGATGCTCTAGGAAATGAAGTCTCATCAAAAATAGAAGCCGCTTCAATAGCGGAGGTAAAATCAAAACTAAAATCTAAGAAGATAATCTACACCTCTATAGATGAGTCTAGTTCAGCCAAACTTAGCGATTATTTTAAACTAAGTTCAAAGATCAAAGTTTCAGAGCTTTCAAATATATCAAGAGACCTTTCTATATATTTAAAATCTGGAGTTTCACTATTAAACTCTTTAAAACTTATATCAAATCAATATAAAACAAATAGAAAGTTTGCTCCATTTTTTGAAACAGTGATCACACTAGTTGATGAGGGGAAAAGTTTTTACCAGGCTTTAGAGGATCAAAAAAGTATTAAACTACCTGAGTTTTTTAAACAATCGATCAAGATCAGTGAGAACGGAGGAATGCTTGATATTGTTCTTTTAGAGCTATCCATATATCTAAAAGAGCAAGATAGAATAAATAAGCAGATCACATCTGCGCTAGCCTACCCTGCTTTTATCTTTTTGGTATCGGTTTTAATGGTAGGCTTTATGCTAAGCTTTATAGTTCCAAAAGTTACTGCTATATTTGAACAGTACGATCAAAAACTACCAACTATTACAACTATAGTTATAGATACAGGCGAGTTTTTTTCAAATCACTACCAGATGGTTTTATTTGCATTTGCACTAATATTACTAGTATCTATATATCTATATAAAACATCTTTGCGTTTTAGGTATGGTGTCGATCTTTTTAAACTAAAGATACCGTTTTTTAAAAAGATAATAGAATTTAGTGAGCTTAGCCGCTTTTCATATATAAATGCCATACTTTTAAGATCAGGTATACCAATGGTTCAGTCTGTAAAACTAGGCTCAGATATATTAAAAAATGAGGTATTGAAAAAGCTTTTTTTAGATGCTTCTCTAAAAGTCGTAGAGGGTGAGAAACTTTCAAATATACTACAAAACAATAAAATATATAAGATAGACACAGCCTTTATACAAGCGGTTGCTATAGGTGAAGAGACAAGTGAAGTAAGCTCTATTTTACAAAATCTATCAGAACTTTATAATGAATCAAACAAAGATAAGATATCGATCTTTCTATCTTTATTAGAGCCTATTGTTATGCTTTTAGTGGGAAGTATTGTAGGTTTTATTGTATTAGCTATGCTTCTTCCAATATTCTCGCTAAGCTTTGGATAAAATATATGGCTAAAAAAGGGATCATCCTACTAGTAACACTACTATTTATTATGTCTATATCACTACTATATCTAAAAAACCTAGATGATACTAAAAAGCTTATCGATATTTCACAAACCACACACCACTTTAACTATACAACAAAGATAATTGAAGATATCAACAATCTTGTAGCATCTTTTAATGAAAAGTATGAGCTATACACCGATAATGGATTTGAAACCTTTTTTGCAACACTTCCAGATGAAGCTATCCCTTTAACATTTAAAAATATACTATTAAATATAGAGTTTCAAAGACTAGATGAGCTTTGTAATATCCACGATATTTATGATACAAATGAAACCATAAGGGCGCAATGTGAGGATATATTTGTAGAAAACAATCTAAATATAAACAGCTTTATTTTGTATACAAAAGATATTTTTTCTGAGAACAATAGCACTATTTCTACTCATAAGCAAATAAATAATATAATATATACTTTTAATGAAAAAAATGACAAGTTATCAAGTAACGATATTAATAAAAATATCACTTTTATAAGCACAAATGAAAACACAAAGTATCTAAAATCTATATATCAAATATATATAGATGATACAAAAGCAAATAAGATAACTACCATATATAAACTAAAAAGCAGCGGGATTGAGGTAGAAGATATTGAGATTTCTTACTAATAAAAACATAAACTCACTTTTTTTATATAAAGGTGCTGTTTTAAAACCAACAGAAGATCATTTCAATATAATTATATCACCTGAATTTTACTGGTTTAGAGTATTTGATATACCAACTGATTCAAAAAGAAAGATACAAAAACTTCTACCTACACTATTTGAAGATATACTTCCTGATAGCGATTTTGAATACCATAGTATAAAACTTCAAGATAAAAAATATATGTGTTTTGCATATAAAACTAACGATATACTTGAGGGTATAAAACAAAGCGGTCTTAGTATCTCAAAACTAAACAACATATACTTTGCACAAACTGAGCTAAAAGATTACGCACCGTTTAGTATGAACGGTTCATCTTATATATTACAAAACGATTCTTTAATCAAAATACCTTCACAGTTAAGTAAAGATGAGTATTCAAATCTAGATATAAAAAAAATAGAACTCTCAAATAATAAGATCAAACTAAATATACATCAAAACCTTATAAACACAAAGAATATATATCTATTAGCATCTATTTTCCTTACTATCGCTCTAATTAATTTTATAAGTACGATATATATAAATAGCTATACAGATGATCTAAAAAACCAAAAACAGATGATAAAAAATGAGTTTGATCTACCCTCAACCTCTATACAGATGAACTCGATCATTAGCTCAATATCAAAGATAAATAAAGAGCAATTAAAGATAAGAAAGATTCTAAGAGATATATTTTCACTTTATAAATATGCTCCAAGCTCTAAGATAAAACAGATCCAATATAATGAAAAAATCGTTTTAAGTATTGAGAATATAAGCTTTAGTGACTTAAAAAAACATCTAAAAGAGTATAATATAAAACAGATCTCAAATAAAGATCAAATACTAAAAGTGGAGATCGCTATATGATAAATAAGATCAATCCACTATATATTTTAGCTTTTTTTACAACAATTATGTTGATATCTTTTTTAAATATCAATAGTGCAAAAAAAGAGTTAAACGATAAAATAGAGGAATATAACGATTTTAAAAAAAGTGCCTATGAGTACGGTAGATTAAAAAAAGTATGGCAAAACCGTAACTCAATAGATAAAAAGATCAATAAAATAGTATCAAAATATAAAGATATAGAGTACAAAAACTACTCTTCAAAATATGTACTAACTTTAAAATCAAACGATACAAACACAATGCAAAGCTTTCTAAGCACCATTTTAAACGACGGCTTTAGGGTATTAAGGTTTGATATCAAAAAAGAGATCATAGTGCTGGAGCTTGCCAAATGAAAAACTATATCTTAAAACCATTTGGATATCTTCTATTTTTTATTATTGTTTCAATAGCACTACTTCCAAAAGAGAACCTATACTTCTACGGTGAAACTAAACTTGAAAAACAAAATATTGTTATCTCAAACGAAAAGATCATATCAAAGTTTTTTGGTATAGATATACAAAATGCAAAGATCTATTACAACTCTATTTATTTTGGAGAGATTAAAAAAATAGATACAAAGTTTTTTTTACTAAACAATGCAATAGAGATAAACAACTTAAAAGTAGAGGATAGTTTTAAAAATCTCCTGCCCTCAGATATAAAAGACATAACAGTAAACTACAGTATCTTTGATCCTTTAAATCTAAATATCTATGCAAATGGTGAGTTTGGTGAGCTTAAGGGTTCGTATAATTTAATAGAAAAGAAAATATCTTGTGAACTTAAAGCCTCAGCTAAAATGAAACAAGACTATAGGTCTATACTAAATCAACTAAAATTCGACAAGGGGGTATATAGCTATGAATATAGATTTTAACCGCTTAATATACCTGCTCTCTCCATATTTGATGATCTTTACTATAGCTTTGCTATTTAGTAGAGTTATCTTATTGCAGCTTCCAGTAAAAAGTGTAGAGATGATCGATAATTCACAAGATACGATCCAATACACAAGATATGATTTTGATCATACATTTACACGCCAAGATAAACAAAAAAATCTAATAGATACACCTATCCCTATAAAGAAACAGTATCTTTTAAATGAAAATATAATTCTAAAAGCTATATATATTTTAGAGGAAAATGAAGGTTTTGCAGTTATAAGCGAGAGATCAAATAACGATTCATTAACCATATCAAAAGGTGAAAAATTTAAGGGTTATAAGCTTAGTGCTATATATCCAAAATATGTTTTATTTGAAAAGAACGGAAAGTTTTACCAACTAAATATGCAAAAAGAGGATAGCAATGATAAAAGAGCAGATATACCCCAATTTATAGACAATAACACAAGAAATACAATTGATCAAAAACCTGAGATAATACAAAAAAATATAAATAGTTTTATTTTAAAAAAAAACGAAGTTCTCTCCTACAGTAGGGATCTAAAGAGAATATGGAACGATATTGGGATAAAAACATCAAGAAAAAATGGTAAAATAGTTGGATTTAAGGTGTATAAATTGAAAAAAGACTCGGTTTTTGAAACTCTTGGATTAAAAAAAGAGGATATATTAACACAAGCGAACGGTGTAGTTTTAAACAATTACCAAAATGCTTTTAAAGTTTATAATATGATGAATAAAACCGATATATTAAAGCTTTCAATATTAAGAAACGGTCAAGAGATGGAGATAGAATATGAGATCAAATAGAGTTTTCAAACTAGTATTAATTATAAGTGTTATCACTTCCTTTGCATTTGCAGAGTGTAAAAAGCCTATCGATATGAATATAAACGGTCTTCAAATAGAAACCTTTATTGAAAGTGTTGCTAAGATCACAAAGAAAAATATTTTAATGACAGATAATATAAAAGGTGAGATTGATTTTATATCAAATAAACCCATATGTAAAGGTGACCTTTTAAATATCTTGCTTTATGTATTGGAGGATAAAGGTTATACTATTGTTGAAAATGGTGAGATGCTGCGTGTTGTAAAGATTAATGAGAGTGCAAAAAGCAACCTTCCAGTAATATCACAAGATACAAATCTTCAATTTTTCCAAATGATCACACAGGTGTTCAGCGTTGATTTTTCAAATGTGGATTATGTAACATCCAAGGTGAGACACCTTTTATCAAAATCAGCAAAACTAGTAACCGATAAAGAGACAAACTCTATCATAATCACAGATTTTCAAGCAAATATAAATACAGTTAGAAAAGTTGTAAATCTAATAGCAAAAGATACCAAAAAACATATAGTAAACCATGTTCTTACAAACGCCGACGCAACTAGTTTAGCAGCAGAACTGCAAAATATAGCAAAAAGCGTATTTAACCAAAATGTAGAAAAAGAGAAAGTAAGTGTATTAGTAAATAAAGATACTAATTCCGTAATGCTTATAGGTAAAAAGCAAAATGTAGAGTTCTTAGAAAAAGAGTTAAAGCGTGTAGATGCTCAAAGCAGCCTTATTGAAAAAACAGTAGAGGTTACCAGACTTAAGAACGTTGAGGCTAAAAATGTACTAACTATTATATCTTCTATTATCGATAAGAAACAATATGCAGATAAAAATGCCAAACCCTATGCTTCGGTTGATGAAGAGAGCAACTCTATTATCTTAATGGGTCCAAAAGATGAGATAATATATCTAAATAAGCTTATCACTATGCTTGATATTGATAAACAGCAGGTGTATGTTCAAGCTAGAATCATAGAGATAAGTGAAACAAGAGTAAACAACCTTGGTATTCAGTGGGGAATAGACGGGTTTAACTCAAGCAGTTCAGGTCTTGCGACTTTCTCTTCACAACTAAACGGTGGAAATAGCGTATCAACTGTTGATCTTACCTCACTAAGCAGTTACGGTTATAGTATCTCAACTATGAAAAACGGTCTATCTTTAGGTGCAACTATCAATCTTCTTAAACAAAACTATGCGCTTGATGTTGTGAGTGAACCATCGATCCTTTGTATAAACAATAAAGAGAGCTCCATATATGTAGGTGAGACCAGATCGATACAAACTGGTGAGACCACATCATCTGCTGGAAATACCACATCCACATACTCAAGGGAAGATATAGGTCTTACACTAAAAGTAAAGCCTAGAATATCAAATGGAGGTAAAGTTACTCTAGATATCACCACAACGCTAGAGGATGCAAGTGAGACATCTACTACAAACAACCAGCCCGATACTTCAAAAAAAGAGATCATAACTACGGCTATAGTTAATAACGGTGAGAGTGTTATACTAGGTGGGCTTATAAAGAACAAGGTTGAAAGTACTGAAGATAAAGTACCTCTTTTAGGTGATATTCCACTACTTGGTGTACTTTTTAGAAATAAAAACGATCTAAGAGATAAGATAAATCTTGTAGTTGTAGTAACTCCTTATATAGTTCCAAAGTCAAAAGACCTTACATATATTAGAGAACAGCTAGCTCAACTAAAGATATTAGAAAATAGATTTACAAAAGATCTAGAGCTTAGAATAGAGGAGCAAAAGCTTCGTGCTAGTGCAGAGGATCTAGTAAGAGAAGAGAGGAAACTTCAACTAAAGAACAAACAGCTAGAGCTCAAACAAGATATGATAGATTTTGTTGATGATGAGAAAGATATAAATGAGGATCTTAAAAAAGAGCATGATGATATAAATAAAAATTCATATCTTCAAAACAAAAGAGTAAAAGAGATATTCGGACTTTAATATGACTGTAAATGAGATACACGACGTTTCTTTAGAACCTATTGAGATAGAGAATAATGAGCTTGCTTTAAAAAACTATTGCTTATATACAAAAGTAAATAATAATATAGTTGTAGCCACATCTAAAGAGTATATCACAAACGCTTTTGATTTTCTATCAAAAACACACAACCCATATGAGATAGTTTTTTTAAGCGGGGTATCTTTTGAAAAGCTTTACAATAAATATCTTGAACTTAAAACAGATAAAGAGATGTCAGCCATACATCAAGAGCAAGAGAGTGCGACAGCTGAGGAAGAGGAGTTTGCGGCAAACGATTTTTTAAAAACATCGCTTGATATACTTACATCAGAAGAGTCTGCTCCTATTATTAAGTTCGTTAACTCACTTTTTTACCAAGCGGTAAAAAGAAAAGCCAGTGATATTCATATAGAGATGCATGAGTTTAAAGGGGAGATAAGATACAGAGTTGACGGTATCTTAAGTAAACATATTGAGCTTGATGCAAAGATCATGACACTTATCATCAGCCGTATAAAGGTTATCTCAAACCTTGATATTAGTGAAAAAAGGGTTCCTCAAGATGGTCGTACACAGATCAAAATAGCTGGTAAAACTCTAGATATAAGGGTTTCAATTCTACCTACTTATTATGGGGAGAGAGTTGTTATGAGGATACTTATGCAAAGTGATGCTATACCTAAAATGGATCAGCTTGGCTTTGATAGCGATATAACCGATAAACTTGAAAGTATCTTGCAAAACACTTATGGAATGGTGCTAGTAACAGGACCTACGGGAAGCGGTAAATCAACCACCCTGCACTCTTTACTGCAAAAGATCATTACACCTCAAAAAAACGTTATAACCGTTGAAGATCCTGTTGAGTATAAGTCTGATAATATAAACCAGATACAAGTAAATAGTAAGGTTGGTCTTACTTTTGCAAGTGGTCTTAGATCGATACTTAGACAAGATCCAGATATCATAATGGTTGGAGAGATTAGAGATAGTGAAACGGCAGCTATTGCCGTTCAAGCTGCACTTACTGGTCACCTAGTATTCTCAACACTTCATACAAACAGCTCAGTTGCAGCAGTAAATAGACTTATAGATATGGGAGTTGAAAAGTTTTTGATCTCTTCATCCCTACTTGCTGTTTTAGCTCAAAGACTTATAAGAAAGGTTTGTCCCCACTGTAAAGAGGAAGACTATCTAGCTGAATCTTATGCGAACGAGTTTGAGCTTTCAAACGACACGAAAATATATAAAGCAGTAGGCTGTAAAGAGTGCGGCTTTACAGGATACCAAGGAAGAAGTGCGGTAGGTGAACTATTTGTAATAGATGAAGATGTAAAATCATATATTAAAAGCGATATTGAGGATCATAAGCTTCAACAGATTGCCATAAAAAATCAAATGATCCCAATCAAAGAGCAGGTAAAAAAACTTCTGATAAAGGGTGAAACAACTTTAGATGAAGCTATAAGGGTTGGTCTTAAATAGATGAAACGATCATTTTCTTTACTTGAAACGATCATCTCAGTTATGCTCTTAAGCGTAACAATGCTTACACTTTTAAAACTAAAAGACAACAACCTTTTTATACTTTCATCATCTGATCAAAGGGCTTCTTATGATGGTTATATATCTATCCATAGCAGCTCTAGCGAGCAAAATGATGAAACCATAAACTTTAAGAGCTATATAGACCTAAGCGATGATGAGCTTAGAGCAAAGCTTAAAGATCAAAGAATAGAGTATAAAAATCAACTATCTGATAGTATAGAGCTAAGCTATAAGACCATAGATATCAAACTAAATATACATAAAGAGAGTTATAAGAGTAAAGATAACGGAAAGAAAGAGTTTTATCGAGTAAGTTTAAATGAATAAAAAAGGTTTTACCCTAATAGAGGTGATGGTCTCTATCACAATATTTTCAATCGTTATAGTGTTCTTATACCAATCACTAAATCTCTCAAAAACATTTAATGAAACATTTACCAAACATCTAAATAACTATATATCTATCTATGATCTTGAAAAGATCATCTTTGAAGATATCTTAGAAACAAAAGGTGAGATCAGTATCAAAACCGATAAGAACGATAACACTATATTTCAAATAACCCAAAGCAACAATACATATCATGATCCTTTTAACAAATATATCACATATCTTTTATCAAACAATAATAAGCTGATAAGGATAGAGAGCAAAGAGAAGTTTGATATTACAAAAAGTAAAAATGCTTTTTTAGAAAAACAAAATACCTATATCGATATAGTTGCAAAAGATATAGAAAAGTTCAAGATACTAAATAATATAAAAAACTCAAAAGCTTTTACTATCTATATTAAAACAGTTCAAGGAAAAGATTATTTATTTTCAGTAAAAACTATAATTCCTTAGAACTATAAAAGCATTATCAAGAACAACTTAGTGAATTTATCTAGATATTACACCTGAATTTATATTATAGAAACTTTTAAAAGTGTTAGCTATAGAAAAGTTCTGTGAATATTCATAAGCGTTTTTAGACATATCTTCTAAAGATATCTTTTTATCCTCTATAGATAAGAGTGTATCGACCCATGAGTTTTGATCATCTATATCAAGTACAATCCCAACCTGTTTTTCACTTCCGTTTACGATACCTTGAGGTCCACCTACAGTAGTAACTACACAAGGTGTTCCGCTTGACATTGACTCTAATACCACCTGCCCTAAAGTATCTGTTGTTGAAGGGAAAAGAAAAATAGAAGAGCTTGCATAAATAGAAGACAACTCCTCTTTTTGCTTATGTCCTAAAAACTCTATATTGTACTTTTTAAGCTCATCTTTGTGTTTTAAAAGATCACCGCTCCCAACTATTATAAGATGGCTTTGTTTTTTTGAGCTTTTTTTATAAAACTCTTTCCATATCTCAAAGAGTATATCTAAGTTCTTCTCTTTAGTTGCACGACCAACATACAAGAACTTTAAAGACTCATTGCTTAGGTTTAATTTACCCCAAATATTTTGATCTTCAAATCTTGGAGAAAAAGTACTGATATTTGTACCTGGTTGTAAAAAATGTATATCCTTTTTTTCAAAACCTATATCTTTTTGTATCACATCAATATACTCTTTTGATCTTGTAACGATTGAGCTAAAACCTTTATAAAAGAACTTTAAATATCTTCTTGTGATCTCTTTAAATATTTTTGACTTAGTATTTTTATAGATATACATAGGAAAATCGGTATGGTATGTGCCAACTAAAGGTTTGTTAAACTTTTTAGCCAATAACACACCGCATATACCTACAAGTCCAGGAGTTGAAACATGCACTATATCTGGGTCAAGCTCTTTTAAAACCTTTTTCATTTTAAAGTAAGGCGGAATAACAAGATCAAGATCCTTATAAAAGGGCATCTTCATTTTAAATATCGGTTTTAAAATATTGGCATTTTCCAATTTATCACAATAGTTTTTAGCAGTTGATGTGATAACATAAAACTCTATCTCGGCTTTTTTTGCTTCTTTTGACATATCTTGTAAAAACCTAGATACCCCGTTTGCATCACAAAAGGTATCGGTAAAAAGAACGATTTTTGTTTTCGAATTTTGCATACAGGATTTTACTTTTCTTTGGTTACTATTTGGTTATATCGATGTAACCGTTTTGAGATAAAAATGAACTACAATTCATTTCATGAATTACAAATCGATATTTATCTCAGATATACATTTGGGAACAAAGTTTTCCCAAGCAGATCAACTCTTAGAGTTTCTTAAAGACAACGAATCGGAAAATCTTTTCTTAGTCGGTGATATTATAGACGGTTGGGCGATAAAACGAAGATTTCGCTGGTACCAGTCACACTCGGATGTTGTACAAAAGATTTTAAGAAAAGCAAGAAAAGGTACTAATGTACACTTTATTACAGGTAATCATGATGAGTTTATAAGACCATTTGCACCTTTGCTTTTAGGTGATTCTTTCGAGATCAAAAATGAAATGGAATATATAGGTGTTGACGGAAAACGATACCTAGTAACACACGGGGATTTTTTTGATATGATAACAGTCACTAAAAAATGGCTTGCAGTTTTAGGTGACTATGGGTATGAACTTCTACTAAACCTTAACTTTATGATCAGCAAAATATGTAAATATTTGAAAATAAATAAACGATGGTCACTATCAAAATACGTTAAAGATAATGTTAAAAAGTCGGTAAGTTTTATCAATGATTTTGAAGAGATACTATCAACTCACGCTAAAAAGAACGGTTTTAACGGTATCATATGCGGGCATATACACAAAGCCGAGATAAGGGATATAAGCGGTATTAGGTATCTTAACTGCGGTGACTGGGTTGAGTCATGTACGGCTATAGTTGAGACATATGAAGGGGAGTGGAAAATAATTTCTAACAATTCATAAGTTAATTTTTTATTTATTAAAGAAGTTTATGTTATAATATTAGTCAATCATAATATAAGGTTATCCTAGAATAAATGAAAAACTTAATAATTTTTTTAGTGCTTATTATAACTGTAATAATCACTTTACTCTTTAACTTTACTAAATCTAAAGACTTGATCGATAGATGTATAGATACTAAAAAAAGTATATATAATATCCATAGTAAAAATATTCTTCTTGAAAAAGAGATATTCAATATCGAATATGCAGATATAGCAAAAACAAAACAACTAACACAAGAGATAGAAGATATCATCAAGAGTTTAAATAAACAAAGTATCACTATAGACAAAATAGTTTATACAAAGATATCTACACTCGCTCAACTTCTTGAAAAACAAAATAGATATTTAACCCAAATACTACCGCTTTTAGATAAATATAAAGATCTAAAAGATCAGCAATACTCAATATTTCTAAATCAAAATATAGATAAAACTCTTATACTAAAACTATCAAAGATAGATATAGATACCGCTGATCTAAATAAGAGTGCTCTTAAGATCACAAATGAAAAGCTTTTAACAACTTTTCAAGTTCTTTTATCAACAATCTCAAAAATAAATACATATAAACAAAATATTGAGCAGCTTAAGATCGATAAACAGTTCGAGCAACTCAATATACTTATAGATGAGCATATAAATATGCATAGAGACAACAATAAGAAGACTATACTAATTGCACTTATTATGTTCATCATACTGATCTCTATGTTCTCGATATTTTACTTTAAAGAGTACAGAAACAACCTAATGGCTCAAAGATTTAGATCAGCTATTGAAAACAGTGATAATATTGTCGTAATAACAGACTATAACCAAAGGATAATATACGTAAACCAAAGCTTTACGGATAGTACAGGCTATACACTTGATGAGATCAAAGGTAAAACACCTTCAATATTAAAATCAAGCATCATGCCAAAAACATTCTATAAAGAGCTAAATAAAACAATATACTCAGGTAAAAAGTGGCAGGGTGAGTTTATAAATATGGATAAGAGCGGAAACACAAGATACGAAAAAGCTTCGATCTTACCTATATTTGACAGCGGTGGAAAGATCACGCACTTTTTATCTATCAAACTAGATATCACCAAAGAGGTTGAAGCAAACCAAAAAGTAAAAGAGCATGAACAAACCATACTTCACCAGTCAAAAATGGCTTCAATGGGTGAGATGCTAGAAAATATTGCACACCAATGGAGACAACCTTTATCGACAATCACTACAGTTACAAGCGGTATGAGCATGCAAAAAGAGGTTGGACTTTTAAATGATGAGCACTTTTATAAATCTGTTGATATGATCATGGATAATGCTAATTATCTATCAAAAACAATTGATGATTTTAGAAACTTTTTTAAAAGTGAAAAAGAGCATACACAGTTTAATATCAAAGAGATAATTCAAAAAGCATTAAACATATCAGACTCAAAATTAAAGTCTAAATTTATAAAAACCGTAACTAACCTAGATGATATTTATGCTAACGGTTTAGATGGTGAGCTTATGCAGGTGATCTTAAATCTTTATAGTAATAGTGCAGACGCTTTCAACACCAACAGCAATGAACAAAATCTTATCTTCACCGAGCTTTATACAAAAGAGGATGTAAGCGTTATCAAGGTTAGAGACAATGCCGGCGGTATTAAAGATGAATATATCGGAAAAGTTTTTGAACCTTATTTCACTACAAAACATAAAACTCAAGGTACAGGTATTGGCCTCTTTATGAGTCATGAGATCATTAAAAATACTTTTAAAGGTACAATCGATGTGCATAACGTGGAGTATCAATATGAGGGTCAAAACTATAAAGGAGCAGAGTTTATTATAAAACTACCTATTATAGATAGTTAAAAGACTATACAAGCTAAAATTAGATATTATTTTTAATTATTTAATTTAAAATGGAGTTTGTAAATGCCAAAAAAACTAAGAGTTTCCACCAAGATCATAATCCCTATCGTTTTTATTCTAACATTCGGAAACTTTGTCACAAACTATATAACAACTTCAAAAATGGAACACCTAGCAAAAAAAAGTGCACATGACTCACTTAATATGTTAACCGATTCTATATTCTTAACACTAAGAAACGCTATGAATACAGGTGACCCTGCCGTTATAAAAAAAGCTGAAGATCAAAGTAGAGATATTATAAAAGGATTAAAAGATCTTCGTGTTGAAAAAAGCCAAAAAACTATTGAGATGTATTCACCCGAAACTAAATTTACAAAAGATCCTGATGTATTAAAGGTTTTTAAAACTAAGCAAGAACAAACTATAGATTATATACAAAAAGAATCTCACAACTTAAGAGTATTAAGACCAATGATCGCAAGTGATGAATGTATCATGTGCCACGCCAACCAGCAAAAAGGTGATGTAATAGGTGTGATCGATCTAACTTTCTCTTTAGATGCTATGGATGAAACCATATATAGTGCAGTAAATATTATTGTGTTTATATCTATCGCATTTACACTTATAGTAACATTGATAGTGTGGCTAGTGGCAAGAAAAGCAACTCAACCTTTAGAAAGGTTAAAACAAGGTCTTTTTGATTTCTTCGATTTCTTATCGCATAAAAAAGATAACATAGATCAAATAGAGGTAACAAGTTTAGATGAGATTGGTGAGATATGTGTTGCTATCAATGAAAATATAGCTACCACTATGGAGGGGATTAGAAAAGATGCCGAAACCATTAAAGAGAGTAGTAGAATCTGTGAACAAGCATCTATCGGTGATATAAATGTTAGGATAAATGCTAAAGCAAATAACCCAGAGATCAATAACCTAACATCGATCGTAAATAATCTGCTTTCATCATTAAGCTACAATATAAACAGAGTTTTAAACTCACTTGATGCATACTCAAAAGATCAATACGGTGTACAAATAGATTCTCAAGGTAAAACTACGGGAGATATCAAAAAACTTTTTGATCAAGTGGATTTTTTAGGTCAAACACTAACAAGACTTAGTACTCAAAACCTTAAAAATGGTAAAGCACTACAACAAACATCAAAAATATTCTCTAAAAACGTAGAGATACTAGCAAACTCATCAAAAGAGCAAGCAGAGTCGCTATCGCAAACCTCTAGTGCTTTAGATGATGTAACTCAAAATATCCAAAATACTACACAAAATAGTAAAAAAATGGCAGAGTTTGCAAATGAAGTGACAATCTCATCTACACAAGGACAAGATCTTGCACAAAGAACATCTGTATCGATGAGTGATATCAGTGAAAAGGTAAATGCTATAAATGAAGCTGTTGCTATTATTGATCAGATTGCTTTCCAAACAAATATCCTTTCATTAAATGCTGCAGTTGAAGCTGCGACTGCAGGAGAAGCTGGTAAAGGTTTTGCCGTAGTTGCTGGGGAAGTTAGAAACCTTGCTTCACGCTCTGCCGAAGCTGCAAAAGAGATAAGCTCACTAGTTGAAGTGGCGACAAACAAAGCTAGTGACGGTATCACTATAGCAAACGATATGATCGAAGGGTACAATAAGCTAAATGCAAATATTAGTGAAACAACAAATCTAATAGAATCTGTTGCAAAAGATAGTGCAGTTCAAAAAGAGAAAATAGAGCAGATAAATAGCTCTATTGCAGAGATAGATAAAGCAACTCAAAAAAATGCAGAGGTTGCAAAAGAGACAAATATTGTTGCACAACAAGCAAGCGATATCGCTCAAAAGATTGTTGAGGATGCAGGGGAAAAACAATTCGACGGTAAAGGTGACATCAAGATAAGAGATAAGGTGATAGACCCAAACTACAAAGGACCTGAAAGACGTAGAATAGAAAAAGGTTTAAAAGATGGTGATAAGCAAGAGCAAAAGCCCCAAATAGAAAATAAAAAACAAGAGTCTGAAACTACTACAGATCAGATCAAACCTAAAGAGGTCAAATCTCAACAAAATAGCGATGATGAGTGGGAAAGTTTTTAACCCGCTTATCTGCAAAATCACTTTAACAATTACAAATCACTTACACCTCATACCAAAAATATAAATAAAATCATTATGTTTAATTCTACTTTAAATATAAAACTAATAGAATTATTTTAATGACAATTTTAGACAATGAAAAGGATTACTATGAAAGGGTTAAAAAGCTGTATCGCAGCGAGTATTTTTGCTTCTAGTTCACTATACGCAGGCGGATGGGAAGATATTATCAAAGGGAGTGAAGCAGACCTGACGATCAACGATGACGGTCAATCTCACACTACAAACTTTTATAATGCTAGTTTAACATATACTATCATCAACAATGACGGAATTGATGGTAACTTTGCAGGAACAGATACTGCAGTAGTAACTATCATATCTGACGGAAAGGTTCTAACCTCAGGTTCAACACCACTAACAGAGGAAGGATTGAAAACTTGGGCAAAAGAGAACTCTACAGAAATTATCGATGCTGTTTTTAACGGTGATCCTATTGCAACACTTGGTGGGCAAAATAGTGGTACAACAACTGCAACAAACGTAACGCAAACTATCAGTACTCTATCCTCAAAGAAAAAGCAAGATACAAGTGGTATAACCAGTTTTCAATCAAAAGTATTAATGGGAAGCGAAACGGTAGATATAAAAGATGGAACTAAAGAGATAGACGGTAAAGCTGGATTAGTTTCATTTGCAGACGATACTGACGGTGGTAACAACTGGGGTCTTGTTGTAGCTTATAGAGATACATCATCTAACGATAGTTTCTCATCAGAGACTAAAAGTTTATCTTTCGCACCATTTTATAAAATAGAAAATCCTGTAAATGAAAGCTTTGAACTGCCTCTTATTATAAATCTTACTACAAATATCTTATACCTAAAGTCTACGGTATTTCCTGACGGTGGTGGATATTTAGAGTACGGTGCAGGTATCGGTACGACTCCAAGCTATAAAGTAAGTGATAGTTTTTTATTAAACTCAAATATAAGCTTACAGTATCTAAAAAAATATATACCTAGCTCATATGTACCTGAAGATGCAGAGTGGGTTGCAGATGCTATTAACAACTTAAAACCTCTAAGAGTACTAAGCTACGGTGCAGGTTTTCAGTTCTTTATTTTAGAAAATTGGGATATCAGTTTAGATGCTATGCAAGCAAAACATTTAGTTACAGATGATATTAAAGCAGGTAGAGAAAAAGCTACATATTATGTTACTACTACAAGTTATAAAGGTGAATCTTGGGATATAGGACTGGGGTATAAAACAGTAAAAAGCGTAAAAGATTACGATGAGGATTCTTACCTAGTATCTTTAAGTTATAATTGGTAAGTTATTTAGTGAAGAGATTTTCTCTTCGCTAATACTTATCTTTTTAATATAAAGCAGATTTGTTTGGAAAGAGAGCAAATGGCAGACAGGAAGGGATTCGAACCCTCGATAGCTATTAACTATACTCGCGTTCCAGGCGAGCTCCTTCAACCGCTCGGACACCTGTCTACGTAAAAGGCTGGAATTATATCAAAACTTTTTAAAAACTTGATAAAAACTATAGTATCTTGTGTAAACCGTTAGCGTGTTTCATCTTTTGGTTTATCTTATCATAATCCTCTTTTTCTAAAAGCTCTTTCATCTCTAAAAAATGTTTTAGGTAGATATCCATAGATTCTAAAAGGTTTGTCCTATTTTGCCTAAAAATATCGCTCCACATATTAGGAGAAGACTTAGCCACCCTACTCATATCTTTAAAACCACCGGCAGCCAAAGAGATGATATCTTTAGGGTCCTCATGATCCATAACCGTATTTGCCAAAGAGAAAGATATAGCATGCGGCAAGTGACTCATATAACAAGCATGGATATCATGAACTGTAGAGTTCATAAATATCAACTTCATACCTATTGTTTTAAAAGTATCAACTGCCCTATTTTTATGTATCTGCGCACACTCTTCAAGATCACAAAGTACGATTATCTTATCTTCATAAAGTTCATCTATGGCAGCTTGCGGACCTGAAAACTCCGTACCAGTCATAGGGTGTGCAGGGATAAAGTTCTTTTTTAGATGATCAGGTAGGTTTTTAACGATAAGCTCTTTTGTACTACCGAAATCTATAATAGTAGTATCTTTTTTAAGCTCACCAAAACCATTTAAAAAAGAGATGATACCATCAACTGGTATTGCTAAAATAATTACATCTGCATCTTTTAGTTTATCATGATCAACTATCTCATCAACAAGACCTAACTCTAATGCCTCTTTTTGGTGAGACAAATTATGATCGTAACCGTAAACTTGTGATGCAATATTGTATTTTTTAAGAGCTTTTGCAAACGATCCACCCATAAGCCCAAGTCCAACTATACCAAATATCAATACATATCCTCTAATTAATTTTTCGGTATTATATCAAAAAGATATTAAGGAACAACTCGTTGTTTCATTTAGATTTTGTTAAATAAAAGGAATATCATATGATCATAATACCGGCAAGACTTAAAAGCAGCAGATTTGAAAACAAGATATTAGTAGATATATTAGGCTTACCAATGGTTATAAAAACAGCTAAGCAAGTAGAATCTTTAGATGATGTTGCTATTGCAACAGATAGCAGTGAGGTTATAGAGCTTGCTTCAAAGCACGGTATAAAAGCTGTAATGACAAAAGAATCACACCAAAGCGGAACAGATAGAATAAATGAAGCAGCAGAGCTTTTAGGACTTAATGAAAATGACGTGATCGTAAATGTTCAAGCCGATGAGCCATTTATAGAACCAGAGGTCGTAAAAGCAGTGATCGATAGAGTAAAACAAAGAAAAGATGAAGAGTTTAATATGGTTAGCTGCTATAAAAGGATAAGCTCTGAACTTGCAGATGATCCAAACCATGTAAAAGTTCTTTTAAACTCTATGGGTGATGCGGTCTATTTCTCAAGAAGTAAGATACCTTACCATAGAGACCACTATGCAAGTGCTTCTTATAATGGACACCTTGGAATTTACGGATTTACAAAAAGATCACTAAATAAATTTTGTTCTCTTCCTATGGCAGATATGGAAAATATAGAGAAACTTGAACAACTTCGTGCTATCAATAATGCACTTACTATCAATATGGTTGAAGTGGAATCTAAATCATTTGGTATAGATACTCAAGAAGATCTAAATAATGCTCTTAGGATATTTACATAAGTTTTAATAAAAAAGAGATATAATAATTTTCATTTAAAGAAAAACAAAGTTAGAGAGATGATTTATAATATTTTAATAATAGATAATGACAACAATCAAGAAGAGTATGATCGTATCTTTAACGATCTAACAGAGAAGAACCTCATATATGTTCATACAAAAGAGGAGATATATTCTGTTTTCAATAACTTCAATGTCCATGCAATACTTATAAATCCTGAATCGCTTGAAGTGATCTACCTTTCAAATATAATGAAAGAGCTTTCTATAAATTTTGACAATATCCCTGTTTTGATCTTAGGTGAGTATTGTGAAGATAAAGAGTATCAATGCAACGCTTTAATATGCGATTTTGTTAGCTTAGATATGAAAATGCAGCTTTTAAATAAAGTAAAATTTTGTAAAAATCTTTATAAAAAAGAGCTAGAACACGAAAGCCATATTAAAACACTTCTTTATATAGACTCTTTAACATCTTTGCCAAATAGAACAAAACTAATAGAAGATCTAAAAAGCGAAATATTAGGTATCTCATCTTTAGCGATAATAGATATAAACTCATTTAAAGAGATAAACGACTTCTTTGGCCATAGAATTGGTGACAATATCTTAAAAGGTGTTGCAGATATCATAACTGAAAATATAAAAGAGCATAAAGATCATCTTACACTTTATAAATTTCCAGCAGATACATACTGTCTAGCGAATATGACTTTAGATAAAAATAGTTTTCTAGATATTATTAAAAATATTATCGAAAATATAGAAACAAAAGTGTTTATGGAAGACCAGCACGAGATAGATACAAGAGCAACCGTAGGTATATCTTTTTCTAAAAAGAACAATAAACTTATCACTGCAGACCTAGCACTTCAAGCTGCAAAAAAAGATCATAAAGATTATCTGATATTCTATGATGAACTTGATAACCTTAAAGAGTATCAAAACAATATGATTTGGACAAAAAAAGTTAAACAAGCGATAGAGCAAGATGAGATAATTGTTTATTTTCAACCGCTTGTAAACAATAAAACCATGGCGGTTGATAAATATGAGTGTCTTGTAAGGATGATAGACGGCGATAGGATCATCTCACCTTTCTTTTTCTTAGAGATATCAAAAAAAGCTAACCAGTACTCAAAGATCACAAAGATCGTAATAGAAAAGTCCTTTAAAGAGTTTAAAGACCTACCTTTTGAGTTTTCGGTAAATGTTTCATATGAAGATATTGAAGACCCACTATTCTTTGATTTTATAAAAGAGAAACTAGCTGAGTACGATATAGCAAACAAAGTTGTTTGGGAGATATTAGAAGATGAGGGTATTAAGAACTACGATGTTCTTCTATCTTTTATCAAAGATGTTAAAGCTTTAGGTTGTAAGGTAGCCATAGATGACTTTGGAAGCGGTTACTCAAACTTTGAACACCTGCTTAAAATGGATGTGGACTATCTAAAGATAGATGCCTCACTGATTAAAAATGTTGCAATAGATCAAAACAGCTATAAAATAGTAAAAACTGTAATGGATTTTGCAAAGAGTCTAAATCTTAAAACGATAACAGAATATGTAGAAAATGAAGAGATATTTAATATAACCAAAGAGCTTGGAGCCGACTACTCTCAAGGTTACTATTTCTCAGAACCTCTTGATAAGCCAAAACTCTATAGCTTCAAAGGTAATAAATGAATAAGTTGATACTTAAAGAGCTTAATATCCTCTATGCTGAAGATGAGGATGATGTAAGAAACTTTACCACGAAAACTTTAGAGAGTTTGGTAAAAAGTATCACTTCTGTCGTAAACGGCAAAGATGGATATGAGGCTTTTAAAAATGATCCTGAAAAGTTCAATCTGATCATCACAGATATAAATATGCCGAAAATGAACGGCCTTGATATGTGTGCAAATATAAAAGAGATAAATCAAGATATCCCTATAGTAGTTACAAGTGCTTATAATGATGAGAGCTTTTTAAAGCGCTCTATCGAAGTGGGAGTATCGTCATATACGATGAAGCCTATTGATCTATATCAATTGATCGAAAGCATTGTAAAAGCAGCAGAACCTCAATACTTAAGAAGAGAGCTTGAAAAAACAAGAGAAGAGAAAAAAACCAAAAGTGATGATATAAGTACAAGTATACTAAAGAATATTTTAGATTCGCAAGAAAATATTATAATGGTTTATACTCACGAAAAACTAGATATGGTAAATAAAAAGTTCTTAGACTTTTTTGATGTTTATACCAACGAAGAGTTTACTTCCAAACACACTAGCATTGAAAAACTATTTTTAAAAGAAGAGGGACTATTTTATCCTGATCATGATGATGATACAAACTGGGTAGAACAGATAAAAAGTTTAAATGAGATAAATAGAATTGTAAAACTAAAAGATAAAGAGAACAACTATAAAACATTTATCGTAAATGTAGATAACTATGAGTTTGACGGAGATAGATATGTGGTGTCTTTAACGGATATAACTCAAATAAGGGAAAAATCTGCCCTTTTAGAGTATCAAGCAAACCATGATCCACTCACAGGGCTTAGCAATAGAACAGCTTTTTATAAAGTCTATAATGCAGAGCTAAAAAGAGATATTAGGTATAACCACTCTTTATCATTAATACTTTTCGATATCGATAACTTTAAAATGATAAACGACAACTACGGACACAATATCGGTGATATTGCTTTAAAACAGATAGCTGAACTAACTTTAAAAAACGTAAGAGAGCATGATACTGTTACTAGATGGGGTGGTGAAGAGTTTATAGTACTGCTTCCTGAAACAGATGTTGACGGTGCAATTCAAGTTGCAGAAAAGATTCGTGTAGCAATAGAGAGATTTGAAGATAAACATATCCCTAAATTCACTTCTAGTTTCGGTGTATCACAACTTCAATATGAAGATAACCACGAAAGCTTTATCCAAAGGGTAGATGAGGCTTTATATAAAGCAAAAAGAACAGGTAAGAATAAGGTTGTGTCAAAGTGAATGAATACGAAATAAAATATAAGCCTATGGGGGCTTATCAAACAAACTGTTTTATCGTTAGCTTTAACGGTAAAGATATTATAATAGACCCTGGTATAGATGCAACTCACTGGGTATTGCAAAATACTAAAAACCCTGTTGCTATACTAAATACACATGGTCACTTTGATCATGTATGGAGCAACCAAGAGCTAAAAGAAAAACTAAATATACCAATATATTGCCCCAAAGAAGATGCTTTTATGCTGCAAAACGATCCTTTTGCTCACGGCACCCCACCTAGTGAAGCAGATATTTTAGTCAATGGTGATGAGAGTTTTGAGATAGATGGTTTTAAATTCTCTTTTCACCATTTCCCAGGACACACTCCAGGGTGTAGTGTGATCGAGATAGGGGAGCATCTATTTACTGGAGACTTTATATTTGATAACTCTATAGGTAGAGTTGACTTCCCTTACTCAAGCCCTGAGCAGATGATAGATAGTCTTAATAGAGTACTAAAATGGGAGCAAGATTTTAAAATATATCCTGGACATGGAAACTTTAGTACACTCTTAAAACAAAAAGATTCTTTGAAAGCTTGGATAAACTATATATAATTATATTTAGGGTAATATAATTGTAATATTTATGGAGTTTAGATGAAAAAGAAAATTGTTTTAAGGTTTACCTTAATAATTGTAATACTAGGTATACTTTTAACCATTTTTGAGATTATAAATTTTAGAAACTTTACCATAACATCTTCCGTACATAAAGCAGAAGCTATTTCAGAAGTTGTAAAAAGCGGTCTTACTGCTCATATGATAAACGGCAATACAAACCAAAGAGGAACATTCTTAACCTCTATATCAGAGATAGAAAACATAAAATCTATATGGATAGTTAGAGGTGAAAAGGTAAACAAACAATACGGTGAATCATTAGATATAGAAAAACCAAGAGATGAGATAGATAAACAGGTACTTTTCTCGGGCAAAACCTTTTATAAACTAAACGAAACACTTAGTGATGCCGACCTTAGAGTAACTATACCTTTTAAAGCAACTATCTCACAGCAGATAAACTGTCTTCAATGCCACCAAGTAAGTCTAAACGATACACTTGGTGCCGTATCTATGGTGTTGGATATATCAGAGGTAAAACAAACAGGACTTTATAGCGTATATCTTATTATTGGGATCACTATTTTAACGATTATCTTTATAGCTTTATACTCAAATAGACTGCTTAATCCATATCTAGATACTATTGAGACATTAAGTGCAAGGATAAAAGATGCTTCAAAAGGTATCTTTAAACCTATAATACCTAAAAAGAACATATCATCAGAAGCTAAAACACTATCTTATGAATACAACTCTTTGATAAAAAAGCTAAACGGTACATTTATGGAGATAGATGAGAAACTAAAAGGTTTTGTGGGTGATAGCTATAACTACTCAAATAATTCATTAGATAACTCAAACTATATTATCTCAAACCTATCAAATATCTACCAGTTTAAAAAAGAGATAGAGCTAGACAGCACTAGAGAAGAGATATATTTTAGAATGTCGGAAGTGTTCCAAAATAAGTTCAATCTACACAACTTCAGCTTTATGGAGATGGACTCATCAAATAAGAGCACTAAAGTGGTATTTAGTCACGGTGAGCTATATTTTTGCTGTCCAGAGATCAAAGAGGAGCCTATGTTGTGCAGAGTTGCTAGAAACTCAAGTGACGTTACATCTATAGAGCACCACTCTGCTTGTCCATGTTTTAAATCAAAAGAGCATTACTACTACTGTATAGATATACACCTTGGTAAAAACCTAAAACTAGTTATCAACTTTGTTACAAAAACAAAAGAGGAGCTTATCAACGTTAAAAGAAATATTTCTTTTATAAAAAGTTACGTAAGTGAAGCGGCACCTGCAATTGAGGTTAAGTTCCTTCTAGAAGAGTTAAAACAATCTGCATTTAGAGATGCACTAACGGGTCTATACAATAGAAAGTTTATGGATGAAAATATGAAAAAACTTCTTCCACAAGCAACAAGAGAAGAGATAAATATAGGTGTACTTCTACTTGATATGGATCATTTTAAAGCTGTAAATGATGAATACGGTCACGATATAGGAGATAAAGTTCTAAAAGATCTAGCTAGAATACTTCTCGAAAACGTTAGAGAATCAGACCTTGTTATTAGATACGGAGGGGAAGAGTTTGTCGTACTTCTTGTGGGCGTAAATAATGAACAAGATGCTTTAAACGTAGCAGAAAAAATAAAAACAGCAGTAAGTGAAAATGAGATCGACGTTTATGCAGGAACTAAGTTGAAAAAAACAATTAGTATAGGTCTTTCTATGTTCCCGTCAGATTCAAAGAATATGGATCTAGTTATAAAAAATGCAGATATTGCACTATATGAAGCTAAGAAAAGGGGAAGAGATCAAGTTGTTAGATTTGAACAGAGTCAAGTCTCAAGTGTTGATCTTTTCTAGGAGAGTTAATGGAAACATCAATAAAACCTTTTATTAATAAAATATACCATCAAGACCTCTCTTTAGAAAAAACCGAAGAGATATATACACTATTTGAAACATTAAAAGGTTTTCAAGGCTTTAGTGCAGTAATAGAAACACTTGCAAAATGGTTTTACGATAAATACAGAGTAAGAAATATAAAGTTTGAAACATTCAACCTAGAAGAGTATAAAACAGAAGTTCTATACCATAAAGGCTCAGATATAGACCCTCAAAAAGATAAAGATATCACTTTCTCTTTTTCTATAGTGATACAACCTTTTTTAAGGGGAAATATCTACTTTATGTTTGATTCAAGTGAGCATTACGAAAAAGTAAAAGAGGATTTTGAATATATCAATGCCCTGCTCTATGAAACATCACTTGTGATAAAAACAAGCATTATAAACAACTATCTTCAAGTAGCGTCTTTAAAAGATACTATAACAGGAGCATATAATAGAAAAGGCTTAAATGAACACCTTGATAAGCTTTTACCTTTAGCGCGTCGTGAAAATAAACAAGTAGCGTTTCTTTCAATAGGGATAGATCACTATAAAGCAGTTATTGATGAGTTTGATTATAAAGTGGGTGAGATGGTTTTGATAGAGCTTGCTAAAATACTTGAAAATCAAACAAGAACATCAGATATAGTTGCAAGAGTAGATGCTGATGAATTCGTAGTTATCCTAGCAAATGTTTTAGATGAGCAAAGTGCAATAATGGTTGCTCAAAAGCTAGTGGAAGAGTTTGCTAAATGTGAGATAGATGTAGGTGTTTATAGTGGTCAAACGCTTAAAAAAACAGTATGTGTAGGACTTTCAATGTTTCCAGATGATTCAACATCAGTTGAACAGCTTATGAAAAATGCCGATATTGCACTCTATGAGGCTAGAAACAAAGGCAGAAGCCAAGTATTAAGATTTGAAGAAGAACAAGAGGGGATAATAGATCTATTTTGATCTAAAAGAGTATGAAAAACGATCTACTAGAGCTTATAAAAGAATCTGCGCACTCCACAAGTGCTTTAAAATCAGTAGAACAGATATATGATCTATATGAGCAGATACAATACTATAAGAACCAAGATCAGATATTAAAAGAGTTTGCTTCATGGCTTAGTATGAACTTTGCTATAGAGAACCTAAAGATAAACCTTTATAATGCAGAATTAGATCATAGTAAAACTATTTTTCAATCAGGAAATATCTTTGATATAAATGACCCTATGGTTAAAATGTTTATACTCGAAATAGATCATAGACAAAACGTACTTATACTTATACAAGCAAGTGATGAAGAGCATTTTGTTTTCTTAGACTCAATGGATAAAACTTTTCAAGCTATGTTCTTTGTGGTTTCCCCTTTGATCAAAGACTCTATCATAGTGCAGCAGCTTCACGATCTTGCTATGAAAGACAATATTACTGGATACTACAATAGAAAATACCTCGATAAATATATTAGAAACAGACTATATGTTTGTAAAGAGAAAGATATCAACGTAGCCTTTATGCTTGTAGAGGTTGATAGGTTTAAAGCTGTAATAGAAGAGTTTGATTATGAGGTTGGGGATGACGTACTAATCGAGCTTGCTAAAGTGATGAACACTATCATAAAAAGGGAAGATATTATTATCAAGCTTACTGGTTATGAGTTTTTGGTAATACTTACAAATACAGATGAGAATAAAGCACAAGATATAGCAAAAGAGATGATAGACCGTTTTGCTAAAGCTGAAGTAACGGTAAATATGCTTACAGGTCAAACTCTAAAGAAAACCATCTGTGTAGGATACTCAATGTATCCTCAAGATAGCGATGATATCTACCAAGCGATACGCCAAGCCGATATCGCTTTAAGTGAGGCTAGAAACCTTGGGCGTAGCCAATATCTAAGATTCTCTAAAGAGCAAGAGAGTATAGTAGATCTATTTTAGATCTGCTTTTTTGTAAAGCGCCTCTTTTCTTGCCCTTTTTACTGGATTTGAACTCTCCATTAAAACAGGTCTTCTAGGTTTTTTAGGTTTAAGTTTAGCTTTTATATAAACCCTTTTAGGTGCAGGGTACCCCTCAACGGTTTTAGTCTCATCGTTTGGATCTAAGAAATGCTCCAATGACTCAGTATCAACCCACTGCGTCTTTCTTTGTTCATTTATATCAGTCTTTGTGATCTCTAAAACCTCAATATCAGTAAACCCTGCTCTATCTAGCCAGTTTTTAAGAGCTGGAATTGTTGGTACAAAATAGATATTGGGTATCTTTGAGTAGGTTTTTTTAGGGGTTAGTGCAACCTCCTCTTCACCATCTATCATAAATGTATCTATTAAAATCTCGCCGTTTTTGTTTAAAGCTTTTGCTAAAGATTTTAAACACCCTACTGGATCAGGCCTATGGTATAAAACTCCAAGCATAAATATAAAATCGAATTTATGATCATAATGCTCAATATGCTCAACTCCAAGCATCTCATACTTTATCTTGCTTTTTATAAGACTATTTATTAGATCAAACTGCATACTGTATAAAATAGATGGATCAAAACCTACTATCTTTTTAGGATCATCCTCTAGCATACGAAATAGATAGTAGCCGTTATTACACCCCACATCTGCAACTATCTTATTCTTAAGATCAAAGTATGGTCTAATTAAATTATACTTTATATTACTTTTCCACTCCGTATCTATAAAAAGATCAAATAGTTCAAAAGGACCTTTTCTCCATGGCATTAGATGTTTACAAGCATCCACTAATAACTCTTTTTGTGTTTCGTTAAGCTCACCTTTTATTTTAACAGTATCACCAAGCTCATATTCCACATCACTCTCAACACTTTTTATAAACTTAGTTAAGGCCTTATATTTAGGCTCTATATTCTTCCATGTAAAACATTTTGATCTCTCTTCTCTTAGTGCATTTAAATCCACAAATCTCTACCTTAAAAGTTTTTTTGAATTCTACAATTAATTGACTAAAATCAACCAAAATACAATAGAATTTTTGTTACAATGACACTTTTTAATTTAAAGGACATAAGTTGACTACAGTTACTAAACTACTTTTCTCATATAGAACAACGGTGATTCTACTGTTCTTATTGGCAATTGGAGCGGCAGTTGCCACATTTATAGAAAACGATTTTGGAACCGAAAGTGCTCAGGTACTAGTTTATAAGCATTTTTGGTATGAGTTTGTATTGGTTGCTACATGTATTAACCTTATAGGTATAATATATAAAACTAGAATGTGGAAGAAGTTTGGAAGATTCACTTTCCACTTTGCATTTGTGGTTATACTACTTGGTGCTGGGGTTACTAGATATGTAGGTTTTGAGGGTATTATGCACATTCGTGAAGGTACTAAGACAGATCAAATGATATCACTAGAGCCTTATCTTCAAGTAACTATCACAAAAGATGGCAAAAGCTACTATAAAGAGTATCAAAAGAATATGAGTGCTATAGGCGGTAGTTTAGTGAATAGTTTTAACCATACAATTACATTTGATAATGAAGAGATAAACATCTCTTACAAAGACTATGTATTTGCTAAAAAGGGTAAAAATACAATGGGTATAATCCATACAAACGTTACTTACAAAGATCAAACACAACTAGTTAAACTTGTAGGTAAAAGGGGTATGGAAGGTGTTCCAAGAGAAGCTAACTTTGGAGATATACATGTAAATATCGTTTACGGTTCAAAACCTATTAAGCTGCCTTTCTTTATAGCTCTTAGAGATTTTCAATTAGATAGATACCCGGGAAGTATGTCACCTTCATCTTATGCAAGTGAAGTAACCGTACTAGACAAAGATCAAGAACCATATGACTATAGGATATTTATGAACAATACACTTCATCACGGAAACTACCTATTCTTCCAAAGCTCGTTTGACCCTGATGAGCAAGGAACGGTACTTTCCGTTAACCATGACCCAGGTAAATGGCCTACTTACTTAGGGTATTTTTTACTAACACTTGGATTGCTTGTAAACCTTTTTGATAGAAAAAGTAGATTTATCAAGCTATCACACTATTTAAAACAATTTAATGCAATAGCAGCCATTGCTATCTTTACTACGCTTTTAAGTACAAACGGATACTCTGAAACATTTGATGAATATATCACTAAATATAAAAGCGGTTCAGTTGAAACTGCGCAGAAATTTGGAAAACTAGTTGTTCAAAGCTCTGGAAGAATGAAACCGAACAACTCTTTAAATATGGAGATCATCCAAAAACTAAGCGGTAAAAAAACTATGCACGGTCTAAATGCAGACCAGATAGTTCTTGGGATGATATCAAGGCCTGAGGTTTGGCAAAACGTAGAGATGATAAAGATCAAAACACCAAAACTAAAAAAAGAGCTTGGGATAGATCCAAATAGAAAACTATTAGCTTTTAGTGAAGTGTTTGCAGGCAAAGAGTATAAACTAGCAAAACTTGTTGAGGAAGCAAGTAAGATAAACCCTTCAAAAAGGGGAACCTTTGAGAGAGATCTAATTAGAGTTGATGAGAGGGTAAATATCGCTTATATGGTATTTTACGGAAGCCTTTTAAAGATATTTCCTGAGGTTAATTCAAAATCAAATAGATGGTTCAACCCACTTGAAGCACTTCAAAATGCTCAAGGTGACGGACTAACGGCAATGAAAGGTATGATAGGCGGTCTTATTACAGCCGTAGTTCAAAACAACTGGACAAAAGCTAGTGAGTATGTTGATCTAATCTCTAGATACCAAACAACAATAGGTAAAGATGTGATGCCAAGTGAATCTATTCTTGAAAACGAAATACTATTTAATAAGCTTGACCTTTTCCCTAAACTAACATTAGCGTATGTTCTTCTTGGACTAATTATGCTTATAGTATCTTTTGTTACTGTATTTAAAAAAGATCTTTCATCTAAAAAACTAAACCTTTTCTTCTTTGGAGTTTTAGCACTTTTATTTACAATTCAAACATACACTATGGGTCTTAGATGGTATATCAGTGGTCACGCACCTTGGAGTGATACATACGAGTCTCTTATCTATATAGGCTGGTCTGGTCTTTTAGCAGGTGTTGTGTTCTTTAGAAAGAACCTACTTGCACTATCAGCTTCAGTTATCGTAGCAGCTATATTTATGTTTACGGCTCACTTAAGTCATATCGACCCGCAGATCACAAACCTTGTACCTGTACTTAAATCATACTGGCTTACTATCCACGTTTCTATTATCACTGGTTCATACGGTTTTCTTGGAATGGGAGCAGTTCTTGGTTTTATGAGCTTACTTCTATTTATCATAAGAGATCCTAAAAAACCTCATATCGATGATTCTATACGTCAAATGACGGCAATAAATGAGATGGCTCTTATTATCGGTCTTTCATTCTTAGTTGTAGGAAACTTCTTAGGTGGTGTTTGGGCAAACGAGTCTTGGGGAAGATACTGGGGCTGGGATCCAAAAGAGACTTGGGCTTATGTAGCAATCGTAGTTTACGTTATAGTTCTTCACCTACGTTTTATACCTAAACTTGATAATCCATTCGTATTATCTACAGCTTCACTATTAGCATTTAGTTCTATCTTAATGACATATTTTGGAGTGAACTTCTATCTAAGTGGTATGCACTCATACGCTACAGGTGATCCTGTACCGATCCCTACTTGGGTATATGTATTAACAGCAATAACATTTATTGTAATTGCAGCTGCAAGTAGAAAAAAAGATTTACATAGACTAAAAATAGTTTAATTATAAGAGAGTTTCCTCTCTTATAATCTTCTAAAAGTTGAATCAACCCTAAAGCTTTTAAGAGCACTCATATATGAGCCTCTTTCGTAAGCTGATGGGTTATCGCAGTGGTGTAAAGAGATACTGCCTTTCATCTGCTCTATTGAGCTATACTCATGCTCCTCCATCCAGTTTTGGATAGTGTATAAAATATTTTGAAGCTCTTTTTCCCCTTTTAGTAAGAGTACCGAAGCTAGAGAAACGGTATCTGCACCACTCATAATAGATTTTAAAACATCTTCACCCGTATGAACACCTGTATTTACACATAATGAACAATCAAACTTCTTAAATAAAATACCGCACCATCTAAGTGACTCGCTAAGATTTTTTGAACTTGTAATATTTGCTTTTTGTACAGATGTTAGATTCTCTAGATCGATATCTACCGATACTGGATTATCAAATAAAGTTAGACCATCAACTCCTGCTTCTACAAATCTTTTTGCCATATTTGTAGTGTTGCTAAAGTAGCTGTTCATCTTTAGATTTAAAGGGATAGAAACACTCTCTTTTACTAGCTTTACCGTATCGATATACATCTGCTCAACTAAACTACCGTCAACATTCTCATCTGTAGGAATATATGTGATATTTAGCTCCAATGCATCTGCACCTGCACCTTGTAGTTTTGAAGCGTACTTTACCCAGCCGCCAGAGCTAACACCATTTAAACTAGCAATTATTGGTATATCGGTTTCCCTTTTTATTTTTTCAATATCTTTTAGATAATTATCTGCATCTATATTCTCAAACTCTAGATCGGTAGGAAAATAATCAGTTGCTTCGGCGTAAGTTTCATTGTTTACATATAAAAAATGATCAAGCTCCCTCATCTCATAGTTGATCTGCTCTTCAAATAAAGAGTGAAGAATAACGGCTGAGATACCGTTGTCTTCAAGTCTTTTTATACCATCAAGTGAATTGGTAATTGGTGATGCACTTGCGATAAGCGGGTTTTTAAGATCAAACCCTAAATATTGTGTTGATAGATCTAACATATTTTATTCCTCACTATTAAATTGTTTTTGTAGATTTGTATATCTTTTATAAAGATTTGAAGCGGTATATCTCGCTGTTTGTAAGAACTCTTCAGCCTCATCCTTATCCATTTTCTCGACCATCTTAAATCTTGTTTCGTTATACATAAAATCTTTTACGTCGATACTTGGTTTTTTATAGTCTAATATAAGTGGATTTTTACCATCTTCTATAAGTCTTGGATCAAATCTAAATATTGGCCATAAACCACTCTGTACGGCATTTTTTTGCTGTTCCATTCCATATCTAAGATCGTACCCGTGTGCAACACAATGTGAGTAAGCTATTATGATAGATGGACCGTTGTAACTTTCTGCTTCTATAAAAGCTTTTGTAGTTGCTTTATCGTTTGCTCCAAGGCTCACTTTTGCTACATATACGTTTTCATAGTTTATAGCCATAGCTGCTAAATCTTTTGGCATAGCCGCTTTTCCACCTGCGGCAAATTTTGCAACGGCACCAGTCATAGTAGCTTTACTTTGCTGACCACCCGTATTTGAATACACTTGCGTATCTAGAACCAAGATATTTACGTTCTTACCGCTTGCAAGCACATGATCAAGACCACCGTAACCTATATCATAAGCCCAGCCGTCTCCTCCCATTATCCATACTGATTTTTCAACTAGATAATCAGCAAGTTCTATTAGCTCTTTTACCTCATCTGAACCCTTAGCACCCAAAGCCTCTTTTAGGTTTACTACCGACTCTCTTTGATTATTGATCTGCATTTCATTTAGCTGCTCATTGTTTTTAAGCTCATCTACCAAAGTAGTATCTAACGATCCGCTTAATTGTTCAAGCAAAGTTTTAGCTCTATCTTTATGGCTGTCAATTGCCAGTCTAAACCCTAAACCAAACTCTGCATTATCTTCAAATAATGAGTTTGACCAAGTAGGACCTCTACCGTTTTGATCTTTTTTCCAAGGTGTAGTTGGAAGGTTACCGCCATATATAGAACTACATCCAGTAGCATTTGCTATGATCATCCTATCACCAAAAAGTTGAGATGCAAGTTTTACATATGGAGTTTCACCACATCCAGGACAAGCCCCGCTAAATTCAAAAAGAGGCTCTAAGAACTGAGACTCTTTCATATTTGAATGATCTAAGATATCTCTATTTACATTAGGCAGAGTTAAGAAGTAATCCCATAACTCTATACCCTCCTCTTTTATAGGAAGTTGCGGAGTCATATTGATAGCTTTTAGATTTGTTTGTGACTTATTCTTTGCTGGACACACCTCTACACATAGTGCACACCCTGTACAATCTTCAAGTGCTACTGAGATATTAAATACATCATTCTCACCAAACATCTTACCTTTAGCTTTTTTATAACTAAAACCCTTAGGTGCATTTTCAAGTAAAGTTATATCGCATACTTTTGATCTTATAACTGAGTGTGGACAAACTGACACACACTTATTACACTGGATACAGGTTTCACTATCCCAAACAGGAATCTCGTGAGCTATATTTCTTTTCTCATACTGTGTCGTTCCAGTAGGCCAAGTACCGTCATCAGGCATTTGTGAAACTTTTACCTCATCACCTTTATACTCTGTTATCTTTTTGATAACTTGATCGGCAAACTCACTAAGGTCACCTTTAAGTGCAGGTACAAGCTCTTGAGTACTTGTAACTGAGTTTGGAACATCTATCTTATATAGATTATCCAAACTATTATCTACAGCACTAAAGTTCATCTGAACAATAGCATCACCTTTTTTACCGTATGTTTTTTTGATCGTGCTTTTGATCTTCTCTATAGCTTCATCTTTAGGTAAAATTCCGCTTATCGCAAAAAAGCAGGTCTGCATAACGGTATTTATCCTAGCACCCATATTACTTTTTTTAGCAACGCTGTATGCATCTATAGCATAAAATTTCAACCTTTTTTCTATAATACGCTCTTGTGTTACACGAGGCAGTCTATCCCAAACCTCATCTTTTGAGTACGGTGTATTGAGTAAAAATACAGCTTCATCTTTTGCTATCTCTAGCAGATCTAGCTTTTCTAAAAATACTGCTTGGTGAACGGCAACAAAATCTGCCTTTTGGATAAGATATGTAGCTTTTATAGGTTTTGGTCCAAATCTTAGATGTGATGTTGTCATAGAACCTGATTTTTTAGAGTCGTATACAAAATACCCTTGTGCATAGTTATTTGTTTCTGTTCCTATTATCTTGATCGAGTTCTTATTTGCTCCAACCGTACCATCTGAGCCTAAACCGTAAAATACAGCTTCAAACTGCTCATCTTTTTGCAATATAAAATCTTTATCATACTCTAAACTCGTATTTGTTACATCATCTTCTATACCTATAGTAAAATGGTTTTTAGGAAGATCTTTTGAAAGCTCATCAAAAATTGATTTAATCATAGCAGGAGTGAACTCTTTAGATGATATACCATATCTTCCTCCGATTATCTTAGGCATTACAAAAGGCAAGCTTTTTTGTGACTCAAACAGCGCACTTACCACATCGTGATATAAAGGCTCCCCTATACTTCCAGACTCTTTTGTTCTATCAAGTACAGCTATTGCTTTTACCGTTTTTGGTAAGGCTTCTATAAATGCTTCTATTGCAAAAGGTAGAGCAAGTCTAACTTTTATAACACCTACTTTCTCACCTTTACTTGAAAGATACTCTACGCTTTCTTCAACCGCTTCTGCACCTGAGCCCATTAAGACTATAATATGTTCAGCATCCTCTGCACCCACATAATCAAATAGATTGTAAACCCTTCCTGTTAGTGCTGCAAACTTATCCATCTGCTCTTGAAGTATTCTAGGAACCTCTTGGTAGTATTTATTTACAGATTCTCTACCTTGAAAATAAACATCAGGGTTTTGACTTGTTCCTCGCAGTATTGGTCTATCAGGTGTCATAGCTCTATTTCTATGAGCTTCTACAAGTGAGGTATCTATCATAGCTTTTAAGATATTTTGATCTAAAACCTCTATCTTACTTACCTCATGGGATGTTCTAAAACCATCAAAGAAATGTAAAAAAGGTATTCTTGAATTTAGTGATGCAGCTTGAGATATCAAAGCAAAATCGTGTGCTTCTTGAACACTATTTGATGCCATTAGTGCAAAACCTGTCTGCCTTACACCCATTACATCTTGATGATCACCGAATATTGATAATCCTTGCGCCGCTAAACTTCTAGCTGCCACGTGAAAAACAGTAGGGGTTAACTCCCCTGCTATCTTATACATATTAGGGATCATCAATAAAAGCCCTTGTGAAGCCGTAAAAGTCGTAGTCAAACTTCCCGCTTGAAGAGAGCCGTGAACTGCACCGCTGGCACCACCTTCACTTTGCATCTCATAAACTTCTGGAACTGTTCCAAAAATATTTTTCTCTTTTTTACTGCTGTATAGATCACTAAGTTCACCCATGGGTGATGATGGTGTTATAGGGTAAATTGCTATAACCTCATTTATCTTATGTGCAACCAATGCAACCGCTTCATTTCCATCAACTGTTTTAAAACTTTTCTCCATATACCTTCCTTTCAGGTTTGTCACAAAAAGTGTGATACATAATCTATCTTTTTACAGTTTCATTTTGATTTCTTCTAGAAGCTATTATTTACCGCTAACTAGATAAAATTCGCCTATGAAATTGATACTACTAATATTTATTATAAACATACAACTTAACGCTTTAAACTTTAAAGTTGCAAGCTATAATGTTGAGAACCTATTTGATCTATTGTACCAAAAAACTGAATATAATGAATATATACCAAATACAAAATCTAAATGGAACCAAAAAACATTAGATATAAAACTACAAAATATCTCTAAAGTATTAAAAGGGATAGATGCCGATATCGTTGCACTTCAAGAGGTAGAATCACAAGATGCTTTGAAACTTTTACAAAAGCTTAACCCTAAATATAAATATACCGACTTTTTAAAAAATGAAGATAGTGCCGTTGGAGTAGCAATACTTAGTAAATTTCCAATACAAAGCTCAACAAAAATAGAGATAGATAGATTTGATAAGCGCTCACGCCCTGCACTACTTACAACCTTTAATATAGATGGTAAAAAGTTTCATATACTAAATACCCACTGGAGCTCAAAAAAACATCCTGAATCAAAACGTATAAGGTATGCACTTGAGATTTATAAGTTCGTAAAAGGGCTTGATGAAAAAGTGGATTATATAATACTGGGTGATCTTAACTCAAACTACAATGAGTTTCAAACTTTTAGATTTGATAAAAAGCTAAACGATACGGATGGGATCACAGGGATAAACCAAATTTTAAATACAACGATAGATAAAAACTTTATAGATAAAAATAATATACATAACTTTAACAAAAGGGTTCACTATAATACTTGGCTTGAGCTAAGCACACACGAGCGTTTTAGCTATAAGTTTAGAAAACAAAACAACACTCCTGATAATATTATACTATCCCCTGCACTATTTGATAATACAAATATAGACTATATTGATAAAAGCTTCTATGTTTACAAACCTAAGCATCTATATAGTAATGGAAAGATAAATAGATGGATAATAAAAGGGAAAGGTAGGGTCCACTTAGCAAAAGGTTACTCTGACCACCTACCTATTGTGGCTACCTTTACAACTAATAAGATCAAACATAAAATAGATCATACTAAAAATACAAATAGTATATCTACTTTATACGATCTAGATACTGTTCAAAACTATAAAATAAAAGATGCAGTTGTGATATATAAATTTGCTAATAACGCGATAATAAAACAGAAAAACGATAGAGCTATATATCTTTATAACTGTGCAAAAGATCTACAAGTAGGTAATATATATGATCTTAGTGTTTCTAAACTTGATAGCTTTTACGGTTTAAAAGAGATAAAACAGATCGATAGCATAAGATTCAAAAAAAAAGATGAAGCAACAAAATATTTTTTAGATGCTGAAAAAACTGATATATTTAATCCAAAATATCAAAATGAGATCATTACAAATTTAAGTGGGATATATAAAGAGGGTTTTCTATACTTTAAAGATAAGAAGATAAGGCTCTATGCAAAAGATAAAAAATTATTGCCAAATGAGGGACAAAATGTTACAATTACGGCGGCTCATCTAGGGGTATTTAAAAATAAACCTCAGATAATCTTACATAAAAAAAGTGACTATAAATGATAAAAGCGATCTTTACAAATAGCAGTGGAATACTAGTATCTCGTATACTTGGTTTTATACGTGATCTTTTAACTGCTTCTATACTGGGTGCTAATATCTATAGTGATATATTCTTTGTTGCTTTTAAACTGCCAAATCTATTTAGAAGAATATTTGCCGAAGGTGCTTTTACACAAGTATTTATCCCTGCATATGCAAAATCAAGCCATAAAGTAAGATTTAGCTCTATCATATTTTTACAATTTATCGCTTTTATATTGTTTTTGTCTTTACTTGTAACTATGTTCGCTTCTTTAATAACCAAGCTTATAGCCCTTGGGTTTGATACACACACAATTGATCTTGCAGCTCCTTTGGTAGCTATCAACTTTTATTACCTTCCACTGATATTTATAGTGACTTTTCTTGCTGCTATGCTTCAATATAAAGGGCACTTTGCTACAACAGCTTATAGTACGGCACTATTAAATATCTCTTTAATCTGTGCCCTACTTTTAGCAAACGGTTTAGAGAAATACGAGATAACCTATTACCTTAGCTACGGTGTAATAATCGGCGGAATTTTGCAGGTTTTAACTCACCTTTATGCCGTTAAAAAAATGAACATAAGATTTTTTACAACAAAGATAAAAGATATAAATGTTGAAGTAAAAAACAGAGTAAACAAGTTTTATAAAAATTTTGTTCCTGCTATTTTTGGAAGCTCTACTGCACATATCTCAGCCTTTTTAGATACTTGGCTAGCTTCATTTTTGGTTAGCGGAAGTATTAGTTATCTATACTATGCAAATAGAGTATTTCAACTACCTTTAGCACTTTTTGCAATAGCAACTTCGGTTGCACTATTTCCAAGTATCGCTAAAGCTATAAAAAATAATGATGAAAAAAAAGCCCTGCACTTTTTAAATAAAGCTTTTTGGATTCTATTTGGATTATTGTTTGTTGCATCTTTTATAGGGATAGTGTTCAATGAACTTATAGTATGGCTTTTGTTTGAACGAGGGGCATTTAGTGCAAATGATACTGCAAATACATCAATAGTTCTTACAATGTATCTAATAGGTCTTATCCCTTTTGGTTTAGCAAAGATATTCTCGCTTTGGCTTTATGCACATGAATGCCAACTAACTGCAGCAAAAATATCGGCAAAATCTTTAGGCTGGAATATCATTTTCTCGCTACTATTTATTTTACCTTATGGGGCTGCAGGTTTAGCATTTGCCAGTACCTTAAGCGGTTTTATACTGCTTCACTTCACTTTAAAAGAGTTTGGATATAATAAATTTTTACAAACAATAAAAGGCAATTTTTGAGACAGTTCTTTAAACAGTACTTACCGTTTTATAAAGATTATATAAGACGTTTTTTCTTTGCTTTTATAGGTATGGTTCTTGTCTCAATAGGTACAGCAGGTACTGCTTATATTATAAAACCTGTACTTGATGAGATATTTATCAATAAAGATATAACTATGTTACAGCTTCTTCCAATAGCAGTTATTCTACTCTACACGGCTAAAGGTATAGGACAATATATCCAATCATACTACATATCCTATATTGGACAAGATATCATTAGAAGAGTAAGAGATAATATTCTTGCACATTTAGTTAGCTTAGACTTATCATTTTTCTACCAAACAAGAGGCGGTGAACTAATAAGTCGTATTACAAATGATATAAATAGAATTCAAGCAGCTGTTTCAAATAATATTGCCGATATTATGAGAGAATCTTTAACAATTGTAGCACTTATGGGAGTTGTAATATATCAAAGTCCTAAACTTGCACTATATGGTTTAATAGTTCTTCCTGTTATCATATACCCTTTATCTATCCTAGCTAAAAAAATGAGAAGATTATCAACTAGTTCACAAGAAGCTGTTGCAGATCTCACTTCACATCTATCAGAGATATTTAATAATATTGAGATCATAATGGCTCAATCAACACAAAAAATCGAGCAAGACAAATTTAAAAAACAAAATCAAAAATTCTTTGATATTAGTATAAGAGCAATGAAGACAAATGAATTAACATCACCGTTCATGGAGATAGTAGGTTCATTTGCTGCTGCACTTGTTATAGGCTTAGGAGGTATGGAGGTTATAAACGGTAATATGAGTGTAGGTGAGTTCTTCTCCTTTATGACTGCACTTTTTATGCTTTATGCTCCTATTAAAAGATTATCTAAACTATATAACTATTTTCAGGATGCCTTAGCTGCTAACGATAGAATAAATGATATTTTATCACTACAAACAGATATCGTATGTGGTCCAAAAGAGATAGATCATAAGATCCAAAATATCTTATTTAATAACGTATCATTAAAATACGATAATAAAACAGCTCTACAAAACGTTACGTTAAGTGTAAACAAGGGTGATAAGATCGCTTTAGTGGGTGATAGCGGCGGCGGTAAAAGCTCCCTAGTAAACCTTATTATCAGGTTTTACGATCCGATTGAAGGTACAGTGGAATTTGACGGTGTAGATATAAAAGAGTTTAAACTCCAAGCTCTAAGGGATAGTATCTCTATAGTAACACAAAGAGTGTATATATTTAACGATACTATTGCAAACAATGTTGCATATGGTAAAGAGCTAGATAAACAAAGAGTTGAAGAGGTTCTAAAAAAAGCAAATATATGGGATTTTGTTAACTCTTTAGATAATGGGATAGACACAAAACTTGATGAGTTCGGTGCAAACCTTTCAGGAGGTCAAAGGCAACGTATAGCAATAGCACGAGCTTTATATAAAGAGCCTCAAATACTTATATTTGATGAAGCAACATCAGCACTAGATAATGAAAGTGAAGCAGAGATAACAAAGACTTTAAATGAGATAAGTAAAGATAAGATCACTTTCGTGATAGCTCATAGACTAAGTACTATTAAAGATGCAACTAAAATATTCGTATTTAAAGACGGTAAGGTGGTTTGTGAAGGTGATGAGAAGTATCTTTTAGAAGAGTGTAAAGAGTATAAAAGGTTACATAATCTAGCAACCCTATAAAGCTTTTCCTACAACGGCACCGCTAGACCAAGCCCATTGGAAATTAAACCCTCCTCTGTCGCCATCCACATCCAAGACTTCGCCGCAAAAATAAAGCTCTTTTACAAGTTTTGATTCCAAGGATTCATTTAGCTCATCAAGTGATACACCCCCGCTTGTAACCTCGGCATACTCAAAGCCTCTATTACCATCAATAGATAAACGCAGGTTTTTTAATTGATAGATCAATCTATTTAACTCTTTTGTATTTAGTTGTGATGCAAACTTATTTTTATCTAGTTTTGTTATATCCAAGATAACTTGTGCCAATTTTTTATTGATAAAGCCGCTTAGTGCAGTTGGCAAGTCATTTTTACTATTTTTAAATGAGTTTTGAAACATCCCTTTTAGTTTTTCACTTGAGATATCGGGAAATAGATCAATTGAAAGCTCTATATACTCAAACTGCTCCATTCTTGATATAACATCCCTGCTAATATCTAGTATAGCCAGACCCGATAAACCGTAATCGGTAAAAAGTACATCACCCTTTATCTCTTGAAGTTTTTGATTATTTGATATTAAAGTTACTTTTGAAAAATGCTTCACACCACTAAGCTTTTTAAGGTATTGAAAGTCACTCTTTAACTGCACTAATGCTGGATTTGGTTTTATTATAGTATGACCAAAACTTGCTGCAAATTCAAAACCATCCCCGCTTGAGCCTAGCTTTGACATCGACTTACCGCCTGTTGCGATTATCAGTTTATTTGCAGTTATATCACCATTCTTACTTTTAAGTAAAAAACCATTTTGATCTTTTTCTATCTTTGTTACATTATATTCAGTGATTATCTCAACACCCAAACTTTTTATATAGTTATATAAAAACTCAACTACACTTGATGCTTGATTTGATAAAGGGAACATCTGTCCATCTTTACCGATATATAAAGGGAGTCCTAAATTTTCAAAAAAACTTACCGTATCTTGTTTAGTGAATTTTTTAAATATATTATTAACAAAGTCTAAATTTGATGAGTGAAATCTTTTAATATCAAGATTGGCATTTGTGATATTACACTTACCGTTACCGCTGACAAGTATCTTTTTTGCTATTTTGGAGTTTTTTTCTAATATTGTAACTTTATATTTTTTTGCTGCAAAGGCTGCTGCGATCAAACCTGCAGCTCCTGCACCGATAATTACAAGCTCTTTTTTCATTATTTTTAAATCTTTTACTTAACAACACTTAATTGAAAATCTTCTATTCTTTTCTCTTGTTCTTCAAGTTTCTCTTTTAACTCTTTATTGTATTTTTTTAGTTCATGTATCTCAAAAAGAAGCTGTTGACTACCATTAATTGCATCATCTAACTGACTTTGAAACTTAATAGTTATCTTCTCTATTTGGCTTTGTTCGCTTTTATGATCTAAACTAGATTTAAATGAACTGCTTTTTAGAGATAATATACTTTTCTTTAGTGTAAGTATCTCTTGCTCATATTTAGTGGTTGGAATTCCAAACTCCATAAACTTTGTTATCTGTCCGTTTGTTGAGTATATAGGTATAAAAGTGGAATGTGTAAAGAATATCATACCTGTTTTTGAGATCTTTTTACATTGACAGCTCTTTGACTCACCTTTTTTAATATCAGCTATCACACCCTCATATTTACTCTCTTGAACTGTTGCATGGTTTAACTCTTTATGTTTCATACCCACAAGCTCTTCAAAACTATATCCTGATGCTACAAGGTAAAGATCATTTGCATAAGTGATCACACCATCTTCGTTAAATTCACATATAAGATTTTGAGAGTCTAATATTGACATAAATTGTTGAAGTTCATGCTCTTGCACTTTAAATTTACGCTCAAGCTCTTTCTCTTCCATAATATTAGAGATGATCTTAAAAGTGGTATTTAACTGCATAGGTTTTAAAATATAGTTTGTTACATTGAATTTAATAGCTTTTAAAAGAATATCAGGCTCTTTAAATGCAGTAGTTATAAGTACAGGAACTTCCCAGTCGATCTCCCTAATACTTGCAAGCATCTCTAAACCTGAAAGTTTTGGCATATTGATATCTGTTAGGATAAGATCTATTTTATTTTTATTATTTTTATATAATTCTAGACCCTCTTCACCGTCGACTCCTACAAATACTTCTTTAAAAAGTCCTTGAAAAATCTCTACGGCATCTTTTCTTATATGCTCGTCATCCTCTACATAAAGCATTGTAGTGCTTGCCAAGAACTCTTTTTTAAAAGTACATACGCTAGGAATAGCCATATCTAGGTCTCCTCATTAGTCGCCAATTATTTACTAATTTTGATTGTAGCATTTTTTAGTTATAAAACCTATTACAAATGATAATTTCGATACAATAATTGTTTATTTAAAAAAGGTGATTAATGACTGACTCAATTAAAATATATAATGCAAAAGAGAATAATTTAAAAAATATCAACCTTGAGATACCGAAAAATAAGCTTATAGTTTTTACGGGACTAAGCGGCAGCGGTAAATCAACTTTAGCTTTTGATACACTTTACGCAGAGGGACAAAGAAGATATATAGAATCACTTTCAGCATATGCAAGACAGTTCTTAGACAAAGTGGGAAAACCTGATGTTGAAAGGATAGAGGGTTTAACTCCTGCGATTGCAATTGATCAAAAAACTACATCAAAGAATCCAAGGTCAACTGTTGGAACCATCACGGAGATATATGACTATTTTAGACTTTTATATGCAAGAGTAGGTAAACAACACTGTCACCAGTGTGGTAAACCAATATCTAAAATGAGTAGCTCAGATGTTATAGAACAAGTTTTAAACTTACCGCCAAATGCCAAGCTTGTTATTATGGCACCACTTGTAAACAGAAAAAAAGGTACATTTGCAGACCTTCTTGAAAGTCTTAGAGGTAAAGGGTATGTTAGAGCACAAATTGACGGTGTAATGACAAGACTTGATGAAGAGATCACACTTGGTAAATCGCAAATGCATACTATCAAAGTGGTTATCGATAGGGTTGTTGTAAAAAAAGAGAACCGCCAAAGGATCGGTGAAGATGTTGAAAAGGGTCTAAAAGAGAGCTTTGGAGAGCTTGAGGTTGAGATCATGAACCATGAAGAGCTTGGTTGTGAGAAACATATCCACTACTCTGAGCATATGGCATGTTTTGATTGTAAGATATCTTTTGAGCCTTTAGAGCCTTTATCATTCTCATTTAACTCACCAAAGGGTGCTTGCAGCTCTTGTGACGGTTTAGGAATAAGATACGCCCTTGATATGAAAAAGGTTATCCAAGAGGAGCTTAGTATCGATGATGGAGCTATAAGGGTTATCTACGGCTTTAATAAAGGCTACTATTTTAAGATGCTTAAAGCTTATTGTGAAGCAGCAAAAATTGATACGACAATACCTTTTGGTGAACTTGAAGCACATCAGCAAAAGTCTATACTTCACGGTGGAGTTGAAGAAGCAAAATTCACTTGGAAACGTCATAAACTTTCTCGTAAATGGGAAGGTGTAGTAAAACTAGCCTACGATATGATAAAAGATGAAAAAGATATGGCTGAATATATGACAGAAAAGGTTTGCAGTGATTGTAAAGGTCATAGACTTAAACCATCATCTTTAGCCGTAAAAGTAGCGGATAAAAATATTGCAGATATTATCGATATGCCTATAGAGGATTCATATCAATTTTTCCATCAAGAAACAAATTTTTCATACCTTGATACACAAGGAAAAATGATCTCGGCACCTATTTTAAAAGAGATTAGAGAGCGTATCTTTTTCCTAAACGATGTGGGTCTTGGATATATTACATTAGGAAGAGATGCTAGAACCATAAGTGGTGGTGAAGCACAGCGTATTAGGGTTGCAAGCCAGATAGGAAGTGGACTTACAGGTGTAATGTATGTACTAGATGAGCCCTCTATTGGTCTTCATGAAAGGGATACCGCAAAGCTTATCAAAACACTAAAAGCTTTGCAAGAAAAGGGAAATACCGTTATCGTAGTTGAACACGATAAAGAGACCATGGAAGCAGCTGATTTTATAGTTGATATCGGTCCAAATGCAGGAAAATACGGTGGTGAAGTTGTATTTAGCGGAACTATGACTAAACTTTTAAAATCAAAAACACTAACTGCACAATATTTAAACGGTAAAAAACAGATCAAATATCTTCATAGAAGAGAGCAAGAGGATTATATTGAAATACAAAATGTAAATATCAACAATATTAAAGACCTAAGCGTAAAACTACCGTTAAAAAACCTTTGTGCGATCACAGGTGTAAGTGGAAGCGGTAAGAGTTCACTTATACTACAAACCCTTCTTCCTGTTGCAAAAGAGCTGTTAAACCATGCTAAAAAAGTAAATAAAGTTGATGGTGTAAGTATAGAAGGACTTGAAAAACTAGATAAAGTTATATACTTAGATCAAAGCCCTATTGGAAGAACTCCAAGATCTAACCCTGCAACATATACGGGACTAATGGATGAGATAAGGGTACTATTCTCAAAAACAAAAGAAGCACAACTTAGAGGTTACCCTATAGGAAGGTTTTCTTTTAACGTAAAAGGTGGTCGTTGTGAAAAGTGTCAAGGGGAAGGTGAGATCAAGATAGAGATGCACTTCTTACCTGATATTATGGTCAAATGTGACGATTGCGGCGGGAAAAGATATAACCCTCAAACTTTAGAGATTCTATATCGTGGAAAATCAATATCAGATGTTTTAAATATGAGCGTTGATGAAGCCGCAGAGTTCTTTGTAAAAGTGCCTAAAGTCTATGCAAAACTTGAAACACTTCAAAACGTTGGACTTGGATATATCACTTTAGGGCAAAATGCTGTTACTCTAAGCGGCGGGGAAGCGCAGCGTATCAAACTTAGTAAAGAGCTAAGTAAAAAAGATACGGGAAATACTCTTTATATCTTAGATGAGCCTACAACAGGACTTCACTTTGCAGATGTAGATAGACTTACAAAAGTGCTTCACCATCTAGTTGATCTAGGAAACTCAGTACTTGTAATAGAGCACAACTTAGACATCATTAAAAATGCTGATTATATAGTAGATATGGGACCTGAGGGTGGAAGCAAAGGTGGACTTGTGATAGCAGAAGGAACTCCAGAAGAGCTTTCACAAAACCATAAAAAAACAAAAAGTTATACAGGATACTATCTAGAAAAGGAGTTAGCATTACTCAAATAGAAAAGTTTATACAACTTGTTGAGAACGATAACTTTATACAAGCTCACGAAGTTTTAGAAGATGAATGGATAAAGCTTAAAAAAAACCAAGATACTAAAGAGCAAGCACTTGTTTTAAAAGGATTGATAAACGGTGCTACCTCTTTGGCTTTAAAGGGCTTAAATAGATCACAAAATGCCATAGATACTACATGGAACGCGTTTATAAAACATACTAAAAGATTAGACAACGAAAGTGATACAAACCTTTACAAAGTCGCTAAAGAACTAATCATCACTAAGAGTATTTAAACTATAAGGAAGTCTGACGATAAATACTGCACCTTTATAGCTTTGCATATTATGATCAAACTCGATATTTTTCACCTCTATAAAACCGTTGAAACTATTTAATATGATCTTTTGAGACATATAAAGACCTATACCAGTACCTGTACTGTCTTTTGTAGTAAAATGTGACTCAAACACTTTATCTATGATCTTCTCAGGTATCCCGCCTGCATTATCTTTGATCTTAATGATCACTTCATCTTCATCTGAACAGTTGATATATGCATCAACGAAAATAAACCTTTTACCCTCAACTTTTATAAGCTCATCTCTTGAATTATTGATTAGATTGATCAAAACCTGAACCAACTCATTTTCATATCCGTAAAGTTCAATATCATCTATATTATCAGCTATTACGATATCTTTATTTTTTAATTTAGGCAGCAATAGATTTATTGTTTTTTCAAATACATCCTCTAAAGAAAATACTGTTTTCTCTTTATCGTTCTTAAAAAAACCTCTAAAATCATCAATGGTTTGAGAAAGATATTTGGTGTTATTAGTTATGGTATTGCATATTTCAAAAAGCTGATCATCACTTAAAGTACCGCGCTCTTTTCTAAGCTGTACACTTGTAGATGATGTGCTGATTATAGACAAAGGTTGTCTCCACTGATGAGCGATCGACTCAAGCATCTCACCCATAGCTGCTAGCTTAGAGTTTTTTGTAACTATCTTCTCTTGTAAAACAAGCTTATCGTAGTATCTTATGATCTGACCTATAAAATAGTTTATACCGATATTTAAAATAAAAGAGAGTACAAATATAAGAACAAGCATAATAACAAAACTAGATTTAGTTAGCTCATAAAATTTCTCGTCATATTTACTTATATCGTATGCCATCAAAAGTTTTGCCGCTGTTTCATTCTTATGGTTGTTTAGGTTTAGTGTTGTTACGATATAGTCTAGATTATCTATAAACAACCTATTACTCATACTATGAATATCTATATGTTTTAAACCATCTTCAAATATCTTATCACCTCTTGCGAAAAGAAATTCATCTACACCTTTGAGTTTTGTTTTATCCAAAGACACAGAACGTGATTCTTTTTTTATAAAGAGTGCTTTTTTTATCTCTTGAAGCTGATCAATATACTCTGTGATATACTCAGGCTCAACTCCTATCTCAACAACACCTGCTTGCTGTCCTTTATAAAAAACAGGAGATACTATCCTATAGGTCATTTTTAATTTTCCCACTTCAAAGCCGTATTGTCTTTTTTGAGAAGAGATAGTATCTAAGATTATCTTTCTTTTTTTATTTAGCTTATCGCCGTACATCTCAGGTTTATGAACTCTAAGGAAAGTACTTCCATCATTTAAACGAAAGGTCATTATCTTAAAATATTTATTCTCTTTTGTAAGTTGATCATACTCTTTAAATACTGCTTTATAAAGAGCTTCTCTATTTTGTTCATAAAAAGCTTTTTGAAGTTTTTCATCGGCAAGAATATAGTCTGATTTGATCGAAATATCTGTTTTAAGTTTATCGAGTAAAAGATTAAAACTTTTTGTAAGGGTCTTATTTTGGGAGTCTATATCGTTAATTATATTATTTTTTATTAGATTATATTGATAAAAATATAAGATTGCACCAAATATGATTATTAATAGATTTGATACGATTAACAATACTTTTTTAATCTTTTTATTTTTATTTAGCATCAAAACCTTCCCAAAACGTTACATTATATATTAAGAAGGCTTAAACATAGTAGTAAAATTGTTATATTTTTACAGGTGTTTTTCAAGTTGCACAACTAATGTTTTTACTTTTTTATAGTTGTTTATATTTTGTTCTTTTGTAAACTTTTTTAACTCTTTTATATTGAATTTATCTTTTGAGATACTTTTGATTATCTTTAAAGCATTGTGGTTATCGTTTATATTTCCTAAAAGATCTTTTATCTGAGTCAATAGCTTGATCTTATCTTTATTTTCAAACTCTGAATTCTTTGCTATATAGAGTTGATTTTTTATAAATATCCTATATTTATGCAACTGCTTTATATCAAAGCTTAATATAGGTCTAGTATCTACATCCTTTAGATCGTATTGTTTTTCTAAGAACTCAATATTTTGATTTGAGAATTGTTTTAAATAGTTTAAAAAAACACTTAACTCTTTTTGTCTCTCTTCACTTAGAATATCTTTGATAAGTAGTATATTTATCTTCTCTTGATAAGAAGCAGGAATATTTGTAAGATACTCACTAATAAGTACATCTATATCGCGTATCTTATTACTAAGCTTTAATACTTTTTTTAGATCTAAACAGTGTAGTTTTTGTTCATTTAGTAAAGAAAGAACCTCTCTTGAAGATGTACGTATCTTATGCACCTCTTCCATATCACCGTCACTCTTGGTGATAAAATTCTCTATCTTTTTTCTAAGTGTTTCTATCTTTTTATTAATTTTCTCATTACTCATTTTACACTTCTAAATGGAGTTTAGTCAATTATAGCATAAAATGATTTCACTATAAAAACACTCTAAAATAGAGTTTAAAAGTTTTCTATCAAATCCTCAAACACTTTACCAAGCATTTCAACCTCTTTTACAGTAGTTCTTTCACCTACACTATGAATAGTGTCATTTATCACACCAAACTCTATAGCTTCTATGCCAAAACTACCGAAATATCTAGCATCACTTGTTCCACCTGCAGTTGAGTGTTTTGTTTTGATTGAAGTTATCTTTTCAATAGAGTTCTCCATAGCCTTTACCACTTTTGAGTCTTTATTTGTCACAAACGGAAATGAACCTTGCGTAGTTCTAAACTCATAGTCTAATCCCTCTAGATTTTTATGGATAAACTTTTCCACATCTTCTCTTGTAGTATTGGTTGAGTTACGAACATTAAACATCAGCTTTAGATCATTTGGCGTTACGTTTGTGACTTGCATACCACCTCTTATATCGGTGATCACAAGTTTACTTGGTGCAAAATATTCATCTCCATTATCAAGATCAACCCCTGCTATCTTTGGTAAGATATGTGCAAAATCATGTACTGGGTTTATACACTTCTCAGGATAAGCGGCGTGTCCTTGCTTCCCTTTTATAGTGATGTATCCATTTATACTTCCTCTACGCCCTACTTTTATAGCATCTCCAAACACCTCTTCACAAGTTGGCTCTGCAACTACTGCATAGTCAGGGATAAAATCTATCTCTTTTAAATGCTCAAGCATCTTAATAGTTCCGTATGTACCCTCACCCTCTTCATCGCTTGTCATTAAGATAGAAAGTGTTCCGTCAAAATCTTTAGCGTGTTTACAAGCATATAAAAAAGCCGCATCACCGCTTTTCATATCTTGTGTTCCACGCGCTACAATCACACCATCAACTATATCTGCTGCAAAAGGATCAACCTCCCAACCCTCACCTACAGGCACTACATCTATATGCCCTGCAAAACAAAGGTGCTGAGGAGTGTCGTTAAACTTTTTATAGTAAAATCTATTTTTTACACCCTCTAAATCTAACTTTATAACTTCCCAGTCACTCCCAAGATACTCCTCTATAAAATCAAAAGCACCGTCATCATCTGGTGTGATTGAGCGAAATCTTAGCAGTTTTTGAAATAGTTCTATTAAATTCATTTTATCCTCTTAGTTTTTTTCTAATACATGTAAATACTCAAAAGTACTATCTGCTTTATGGTTTCTATTTTCTGTTTTATCTGCTTTAAATCTTTGATACTCTTTTTTTTCTAATTCATATTTACCATATTTCTCCATAATTTTACGAGTAGTTTCTTCACTCATAAGCCCTTCATTATTGTAACTAAGAAAAATATATTTAAAGTTTGCATTTTTTATAAGTTCTTCGAAACTATTTTCTACTTCTTGCTTTTTACAATAATTTGATCGGATGTATTCCCTCATACCAGTTTTACCTCTTGGTATAAAATCATCATATAATGCAATTGTATTTAAAAGATGGTAGTTAGCACCATACTGTCTTTGGTTATATGGGGGATCAAGGTATAAAATGTCACCCTCTATCTCTTTTATTAACTCATTACTGTCTCTATTGTGTACTTCATGTGTATTATCATTTACTTCAAAAACTGCTGGCTCTAAAACTAAATCTTTAGATGCAGATTTTTTTATATGTTTTAAAAAAGCTCCATATACAGAAGCTGTATTAGCAACTTTATCTGCACTTTCTAATAGAGAAGCTAACAAAAAATAATACATTCTATCATCAGCAACTTTTCCCTGTTCTTTCCATTCTTTTATTTTTAATCTTAGGGTATCTATCTTTTTGCCATTTTCATCTTTAAAATACTGTCTTCCACTACCACTACCAAGACAATAATTATTATAAATAAATCCATCATCTCTCAAAGGTAGGTTATTTAACTCTTTGATCAATTCATCTTTATTTTTCAGCTCTTCATGGTTTTCTATATAGTTTTTATTTAATACATAACTATAACTCTCTAAATCATTACTAATTACACTTTTGACACTTGACTTAAAAGTTCTTCCCACAATACCTGTGCCTGCAAATATATCACAAAAAATTTTATCACTTAAATCTTGACCTACAAATTTTCTAATCTCTTCATCTAGCCAAGAAGACAACTTAAACTTTGATCCTATATAATTCATTAATTCTCTTTATTATCTTTTTCTTTAATTATCTCTAAAGGGCTTACATTAAAAAAATCTGCTATTTCTACTACATTACTTTTTATTGGTATAAACTTATCAGAAAGTATGTTAGAAACTTGTGTTTTTGATATTCCCAACATATCAGCTAATTCTTGTAATGTTGATATTTCTTTTTTTGCCATAAGTTCTCTAATTTTAAATTTATTAATTTCTACCAAAATTATACCCTGTTTTAATTATAAAGTCAAATATTTTATGAACTTTATATAATTTTTTTATGAATTTATTAGTTTATTTAACTCTTCTCTCCATTTATATGGATCATACCAGAAACAACCTATACATCCATTTTCATCGCTTTTTGTTTTCCCTTGCCAAATTTCATTACCTTCATACCAAAACTCAATTCCAGGAAAATTTCCTCGAATACCTTTTTCAAAGCATCTTTCACATTGTCTAGATTTCCAAAGATTATTATTTCTATTTAATAGAATAAACTTTTCTTTTAATTCTTTATCAGATAAATCATCATTTTTATCCTCATTACTACTCCATCTTATTTGAGGAAATCTATGATCAATTTCCAATTCTCTTGGACTTAGTTTTCTAAGTAATATAGCTTCTTCATATTGATATAAATTTTTTACTTTTTTAGCAATTTTTGGTGTAATTTGAGTTCTTATACTTACTATCTCAGATAATTCTAAAGTTTTAAGCTTTCTATGAGAAGTTGTTTTTTGACAATTTTCACAAAAAATTCTTTTTTCCCATCTTCGTGGAGTTGGCTCTTCAAATTGAATACCTTTTTCATCTCTCCAAGTTTGCCAAGTCTTAGCTTGACCAGACTTTAATTCACACTTAGTACAATGCCATTTCAAATCCTTCAAAATTTCCCAATCATGATAGGATGTTGTATTTTCTTTAAATGGATTAGTCATATTAATATATTATCTCCTGAAAATTAATGTTATTTGTATTTGTATCAATATTAAATTCTACATATCTTAGAGTTAAGTTATTGATAATATTAAAATTCCTAAATTCTTGTATTAAATTTAAATAATTTTGAGATACTTTGTCTTCAATTACCCTTGAAATGATCATAGGTTCTAAATCTGATGGTCTATTAGGTAAATAATACTGTTTTAACCAATCAAGATATCTTTGAACTTGTTTTGTAATATCCAAATATGCTACTGTTGATTTAAGTTCTATAGGAATACATACTTTATTTCCATCCCTCCTAATAGATAACATTATATCTATTCTCTGCATACCAACACCACAAGAAACTTCATTTCCAATCCATTCAATAGTTTCATCTTGAAAAATATTAATATTATCAAGATTTTGTAATATATAAGCTTGTAAATGTGCTTCAAACTGTAATCGTCTTGAATATTTATTTAATAACCTAGGTAAAATATTTATATTTGTTATTCTACCTGTATATTGATTTTGATGATTATTTGCTATTATTTGTTGTGATTGAATATCAAAGGTAAAAGAATTACCTTGAAGAGTATTGCGATTATTTTTATTTCTAATAAGTTGTTTTAATCTATCAAATTCATAAATTGTAACCATAGTATTTCCACGATTCCCTTTTAATTTACGATATATTAAACTCCATAGCATTTGATTAGGTGCCTGAATATTAGTAATTTCATCAAGTGCTTCCCATTCTGTTACACCTTTAGAATAAACTTCAAGAGGTTCAATTAATATTCTAAATGTCAAAGATTTTTGTAATTGAGTTTTTAAAAATTGATTAAGATCATTATTATCTAAAAAACCAACTCTTTCTTTCACTTTAAATATACCAAAAAATTTGCCTTCTCTGATACCTTGATTGAAATTTTGTTGAAGATAAAAAACAATATTATCTCCAATCCTTATTCTATTTAAATCAGCAATCATTCCAACTAAATTATTCTCAGTTTGCGTATGCAAGGCAGTTGTAGGTAAATTATTAAAGTCAATATTAGTATTCCCTGCCCCAGTTCCAGCAAATAAGTATTCCAAATGATATTTAAAGGTATTATAATCAACAATAAAAACGTGAGCTGTTGCCATCAAAATTCCTTTTTAAACACAAAGATATATTCATGTTTAAAAATATAATAATCACTATTTAAAGCTCTATATCTCCAAATGCCACCAGTTCCAAGTTTACCTCTATTACCTTCAATGTTTTTAATAATTGTACCTTTGAGCTTTACTTTAAAATTTCGTTTTATCATATCCATACAATAAAATCCTAAAGGTATTACTTCACCTTGCTTATATACATCACCAATCACAACAGCAAAATATCTATCCTTGTCAAGATATTTTAAACTATTTTCACAAACTATTTTAAATTGTTTAATAAACTCCTTGATATTATCAATTTGTGATAAATCATTTGGATTATCTGTGAATTTCACTATGTCCATATAAGGGGGATGCATAATTACAAACTGGGCATTTTGACTATTTATTTTATTATTTGCTTCTAAAACACTATTCTCAACTTGCTTAGCATTTAAGGAATCGCAATAATTAATAGAATAATCCTGATAGAGCAGATTATCTTGCATATTTGCACTAACATATTCTATCATTTCAGGATTTATATCAAAACCAATATATTTACGATTTAGCTTTTCACATTCAAAAAGAGTTGTGCCGCTCCCCATAAAAGGTTCAAGTACAGTTTCTTGTTCTTTTGTATATCTTCTTATAAGTTGATTTGGAATTTGTGGAATAAAATTACCGTGGTAAACATTTTTATGTTTGCCACTTTTATCTCGTTCATTTATTACCCATAATGAGTCAGTGTTTATATCACAATCTTTCCAATTTTTTAAGTCTAAATCATTATACTTCATACATATATTATATTATGATTTATATAAAATTATAGTTTTATCACTTTTGCGCCAAATCCCCCTTGGCTTGGATGCGCATCTTCAAACCCTTTCACTTTTGGATGGGTTCTTAAAAACTCTTTTACGGCGTGTGCAAGTTTACCTGTACCTATACCGTGATACACAAGCACTTCATCAAAGCCTGCTATTAAAGCATCACTTATAAACTTATCAAGGTTCTCTATAGCTTCATCTGCTCTTTGCCCGTGCAGGTCAAGTTTTACATGACCGCTGTCTGGACGCTGTACATTTACTTTAACTTTCGGCTTTACCTTTGGTTTTGGGGTATTTCCGCTTGGACGTAGATCGCTTATATCCACCTGCACGCGCATCCCCATATCATTTTCTATAAAAGCTTTATTCCCTTTTATTGATTCAACCACACCTTTAGCATTTTTGTATTTTACCCTATCTCCAACCTTAAATTCAAATACCTCGGCTGTTTTTTCAACTTTTATCTCTTTTACTTTTTGGTGTGCAGTGTTTAAATGGCGGTGGGATTCTTGGTAAACTTTAGCTTTGATCGCTTTTTTTGCTTCCTCTTTAGCATCTTTATACTCTTTATGAAGCTTTGATTTTTCGCTGTAGATATGCTGATCAAGCTCCTCTTTTTGCTCTTTTAGGTTACTTATCAATCTTTCATAATCAGCTATTTTTTCATCAAGTGTAGATATCTTTTGAAGATACTCCATCTCCAAAGTACTGCTTCGCTCAATCAACTCATTTAATTTATCACCGTCTTGTGCATACACCTCTTTTGCTTTTTTTACGATAGCACGAGGAATTGAATAGCGAAGTGCCGTCTCAAATGCATAACTTCGCCCTATCGTTCCTTGTAAAAAGTTGTATGTAGGTCTTTGGTTCTCCTCATCATAAAGCGCAGCTATCAGCTCTACATTCTCATTTGCCGCAAGCAGTGAAGCAAGCCTTTTATGGTGAGTAGTAATAATAATCTTAATATCTCTTTGGATAAGCTCCTCAATGATCACTTTAAATAGTGACGCCGCTTCATCACTATCGGTTCCAAGCTCTATCTCATCTACGCCCACTATTGCATTTTTCTTCCCAAACAGTTTGCTAAACTCCACCATACGTCCTGCAAAAGTTGAGATATCATTCTTAACATTTTGCGGATCATCAAGTACCGCTAAAATATCTTTAAAATTACCAAGCATTGTTTTAGGGCTTGTTTTAAAAGGGATCAAGTTTTTTGATAAGTAAACTGCACTTAGGATAGACTTTAACATCATCGTTTTACCACCGGCATTTACACCCGTGATCATAATAACCGATTTTGAAAAATCCACAGTGATAGGTTTTGGCTCGTGCAGTGCTGGATGGCAAAACTCTACAAGCTTGCAGGTTTTTAGTTTTGAATCACTTAAAATAAAGTTCTTATCACCGCTTTTAGCAAAAAGCACCCTAGCAATATAGTGATCAAACCTATCAAACTCTTTATCTATAAATTTTAAAAAGAGTATATGCTTTAAAAAAGTAGTGCTGATCTTTTTACAAAAAGCGCTAAGCACCTCCTCTTTTTGATTTAAAAGATCAGACTGCTTTTGCTTTTGCTCGCTTGAGACATTTGGCAAGACATAAAAAAACCCGCCGCTGCTTCGCTCTATCACTTTACCTTTAAGTACATGGTTAAACCCACCCCTTACAAGCAAGGTCTCTTCACCGTGCACAAAGTGTATCTGAGTATCGACTAAATAGGGTGCCAGCTTTGAATTGCTTGTAAGCTTATAAAGGCTTTGCTTGATATTTTGTTTTACATGATACAGCGCTTGGTTGATACGATCAAGGTCTTCATCTACACCCTCTTTGATCTCACCGCGCCCATTAAAATACTCTTTTATCTCTAATATCTCAGTAGGGATGATAACCTTATTGATCCACTCACCAAGTTTTTTCTCAAAGTTAAATCTTTTTAGGTAGCTGAAATACTCAATTATCTTTATAAACTCATATATCTCATAAAGTTTTAATACCCCTTGCTTTTGCAGATGGATGATCTGTGTATCAAGGTTTTGCACACTTTTTGGAGGGGTAAGATCAAAGTTTGAAAGCTCGTTTATCAGTTTAAAATGGATATTGATATCCCCTTGAAGGGTGATATCTTTATCTCTAGCAAAAAGCTCTTGAAAAGAGCTCATATAGTCTTGCAGGTCTAATTTAGTAACAATATCTTTCATCAGCACCTAAAAATGCACTTGAATATTTTGGTTATTTAATACTGTGAACTTTATTTGATATTCAAAAAGAAACTCAGAAAGTGTTGATATATCTTGTAAGATCATCTTATCGTTACAGCTTGGAAGCTTTATAAACATCTCTTCATCCTTATTCCATCTGTAGCAGTTACAACTCTCTAGCTCTTCAAGAAATTTCATCTCCATCTTCTCTTTTTCTAAAGAGGGAAGCTCAATTGTAAACTCAGCACCTTTAAAATCTTCACCCTCATATACATAAGAGGAGTTAGAGACATGTATATTACCTTTCATATGTTTTGCAATTATCTCTTCAGTCATATAAAGACCTATACCTGTACCGTTTGACTCTTGCTTTGTAGTAAAGTACGGATTAAAGATCTTATGTATCACATCATCAGGAATTCCCCCTGCACTATCTTTGATCTTAATAACAGCGTTATAATCTTTTCTATACAGATCGATAAATATAAGCTTTCTAACCGAACTATCTTGAGCCATAAAAGCATCTTTTGCATTATTAAGTATCACCATAAATGCTTGGATAAGCTCATTTTCAAAACCGTGTATATCTATATCATCTAGGTTATATACAATATCTATCTCAGAGTTTTTAAATTTTGAATCGATAAGAGCAAATGTTTTCTCTATCGTTTGCTTTAAATTAAACAGCTCTTTATCCCTATGTGGTTTAAAGAAATCTCTAAAATCATCAATTGTTTTTGATAGGTGGTTAACTATATCAACTATATGATCGCAGGTTTCATAAAACTCTTCATTTGATAGTATTCCATACTCTTTTTGCATCTTCATACCGCTTGTAGCAGTTGATATTACCGATAAGGGCTGCCTCCATTGGTGTGCTATGGTTTCAAGCATCTCACCCATTGCCGCCATTTTTGATTGTTGTATTATAAGCTGATCTTTGCTTTTAAGCTCTTGTGCAAAGCTCATATCAGTTCCTATTGACACTACAACTATATCTTCATCTATAGCATCTTCTTTAAGAAGATTATTAGTCCAGTTTATAAGTTTTTTTGTACCATCTTTGCAAACTATATTACTTACTGTGTGCCAAAAAGATGCTGATTTGCTAAAGTTATCACTACATATTGATTCAACTTCATTTTTTTCTTCTTTACTTATAAATATATCAAGCCATTTTTTTCCTATTACTTCATCGGCGCTATATCCAGTAACTTTTTGTGCAAATTTATTAAATCTTATAATTTTTCTATCACTATCTAACAATACAACTAAAGAGTTTAACTCTTCAAGTTGATGAATATCTATTTTATACATATATTATTCTTTACTTTTTTTTAGGTCTAAATGGTTTGATCACTTCTTCATCACACTCTATATATGGACCCTCCATTAGGTCTATACAATAAGGTACTGCAGGAAATACTGCATCTAAACACTCACGTATCGACTTAGGTTTTCCAGGAAGGTTTATAACCAAACTAGCTCCTCTTAAACCTGCTGTTTGACGTGAAAGAATAGCCGTAGGTACGAACTTCAATGATTCAGCCCTCATCAACTCACCAAAACCTGGCATCATCCTATCGCAAACCGCTTCTGTAGCTTCAGGTGTTACATCACGTTTTGCAGGGCCCGTTCCACCTGTAGTAACCACTAAACAACACCCCTCAACATCAACCATATCTTTTATAGTATCTTCTATTATATTCTGCTCATCAGGTATAACTTTATACACCTCTTGCCAAGGTGATGTTAAATATTCATTCATCGTATCTATTATAGCTTTACCTGAAATATCTTCATATACTCCAGCACTTGCTCTATCTGATACCGTTATTATGCCTATCTTGGCTATATTATCCAATCTTTATTCCTAGTTAATTTAATATATGTCCGACATTTTTTATAAAATAAACCTCTGCATACTCTATAAAAAACTCTTTAGCTTTGTTCGGATCTATGATCTTATCTTCTGCGCCTAAATAGATCTCGATATTTATATTTAGTTGTTTTAAAGTCTCTATTTTATCTAAATTCCACTTATGATACAAAAGGTCATGTAACTGCTCTTTAGATCCTAGTTTAAAAAAACTCAATACCTTATCTCTTAAGATTTTATTTGGATAGATTGTATTATCTATAAAGTTATCACAATATGCTTTTGGATCTTTTTGAAAAAACATCATTTGAAGTCTTTTAAATTTTTCATCTTTATCTTCAAAAAAAGCAGGGGAAAAGAGTTGTATTAGATCAACTCTTTTACCATCTTGTATCATCTCATAAGCTTTATCTAAAGCTTGAATAGCACCATAGCTAAAACCTGAAACAGTAAAATTATTTTCTACTAAATACTCTTTAAATAACTCTTTTTCATTCTCAAAACAAAAACCACTAAAATACAAAAGGACTCTCTTTTTTAACTAAAATCTTTTGCTAAAAGTATCTCTTTTTCAAGCATTTGTTCTTTTAGCTCTTGTATCAAACTTTGATTGGCAGATATTAGAGTTCTAAGATCATTCTTTATATTTTCTATACTGATTTCTATATCATACTTATCTTTTACTTCTTTTATAAGCTCTTTAGCCTCTTTTATATCTGATGAGAAAAGGTTATATTGTTCACCCTTTATAACCTCTAAAGCCACATGACCTACAAGATATTTTTTAACCATATTTTCTATCTCTGATTTTGAGTGATACTGTTTATCGTTTAAAAGTATCCCCTCTTCAAATAATGTTATTTTATCAAAACCACTATCAAGTTTATTTGTTAGAAAACCTTTAGCCGACTGATATATAGATAGTATCTCTTTTTGATCTTTATCTAAGATCTTTTGCTCTTTTTTACCAAACTTAACCTTTTGTTTTGCGATCTCTATATCTTCATCTGTTAAAGTAGTACCGCCTCTTTTTATCATAATTAAAAAAGCTTCATTTATCAAAGTTGCGAGTGCTGCACTACTAAAGCCTGTAGTCTCTATGCTAAGTTTTTCTATATCGATCTTTGCATCTTTATTTTTAAGATACATTTGAAGTATCGACCTTCTATCCTCTAATGACGGCAAAGATAGATATACTCTTCTATCAAATCTTCCTGCTCTTAAAAGTGCATCATCAAGTACATCTATTTTATTGGTTGCAGCTATAACTATCACACCGTTTTGTCCATCAAAGCCATCCATTTGAGTAAGCAGCTCATTTAGTGTAGCTTCTCTCTCATCGTTGCTGCTTCCCATTCTTGTTTTACCTATGGCATCTATCTCATCTATAAATACGATAGATGGTGCATTTGCTTTAGCATGGGCAAAAAGTTCTCTAACCCTTTTGGCACCCATCCCTACATATATCTGCACAAATGATGCACCGCTATGGTAAAAAAATGGAACATCCGCTTCCCCAGCAACAGCGCGTGCAACCAATGTCTTACCAACTCCTGGAGGTCCTACAAGCAAAACACCTTTTGGCAAAGATACACCGTATTTAGTGTATTTTTTAGGGTTATTAAGAAAATCAACGATCTCTTCAAGCTCCTCTTTTACACCATTTATACCTGCCACATCTTTAAAAGATATATTTGATCTAACCGCTTCTATTGTTGAAACCGTATCGTTGTTTACATGTTTGATATCGTTTGTAGTATTGTTATCTTTAGCTTTTTGAAGCTGTGATTCAAATTTGCTTTTAGGGTTGAATTTCTCTCTTAGTTTATCTTTATAAAGGTTTAGTCCGATTGCGATAAAAAGTAGAATAAATAAAAAAACTATACCTATATAATAACTACTTCCTTCAATAGAAGCGCTACTTTTATATAAAGTGTATCCAAAAAGAACAACTAATACACCTGCACTAAGACTCATTAGTTTAATGTTTTTATTAAAATTGTTGTCATCAGAATTGCGAAACATTATATTCCCCTCTTAGTTCATATTCATTTATAGATATCCAATCCCCAACTATATCGGCTTCACTTTTTACTTCAACCTTATTAAAAAATTGATCAAGACCTTGATATGCACCATCTTTTTTCTGCTCTATCAAAACCTCTAAAGGTTGCTTAGCCTCTCTAAACTTATAATTCTTCTCATCTATTATAGATACAAGTTCATTATAGCGTAATTTTGCGATATCTCCTCTAACTTCACCCTTCATCGTTGCACTTGGTGTTCCGTCACGCTTACTATAAGTAAAAGGGTGTACATGAGTTAAAGGAAACCTTTTTAGGTTTTCCATAGCTTCACTCCAAAGCTTATCGCTTTCTCCTGGGTGACCAACTATAAAGTCAGTGCCTATCGCATAACCGTGTGCAGCTATCTGTTCAAATAGTTCAAGGTCATCAAGTACCTTATTTCTTCTATTCATAAAAGTAAGCATCTCTTTGCTTGTGTGTTGCAGTGCAATATGCAGATGTTTTGCCATCCAAGACTCATCTAAAAGCTCTTTAAATTCATCATCTATCTGCACAGGCTCTATACTTCCAAGACGAACTCTTCTTATCCCTCTGATCTGTGATATTTTCTTTAAAAGTTTAGCTAAAGAGGTGTGCTGCTTTTTACCGTAGCTTCCGATATTTGTTCCTGTTAAGATAAACTCGCCAAAACCGTTGCTCGCTAAGCGGCTTATCTGCTCTAATATCTGCTCCTCTTTATAGCTTCTAGCATCACCTCTTACATAAGGAATGATACAATAGCTACACCTAAAATCACAACCCTCTTGTATCTTTACAAACGCCCTGCTCTTTCCCTCAAAGCGCTCAACTATAGTATCATCTATATGCTCTAGATCACCAGCTTCAAAAAAACGATTCTCATCTTTTAAAAGATCGTTTATCTTCTCTTTTTCACTATGACCGAAAAGTGCATCTATCTTATCCTCTTTAAAAAGAGACTCACCCTTTGTCCATACGCCGCATCCAGTAAAAATGATACGAGGATTGTTTGAAAGTTTTTTGATCTGATTTATATAGTTTCTAGCCGTACTATCTGCAGAGTTTGTAACAGTACATGAGTTTATAACTACAATATCTGCTTCTTTTTCACTATTTACAACTGTAAAATCTTGAAGTCTGCTCATCATCACTTGGGAGTCAAAGATATTTGTACGGCAGCCGAAAGTTTTAAAAAATACTTTCGGTTTGGTGTTAAGCGTTAGGGGCATCAAAAAGTCCGGTTTGTGCACTTCCTCCGGGAAGCAATGCATCCGGATCAGTTACTTGGTCTGATTTTGCCACACGTAGTGTTTGTGTAGGGTAAGCGATATGTATATCATCAGCTGCTTTAAAAGATTCAAGTATCTCCATACTAATTGTACTTCTAAGTGCAAGCGTTGCATAAGAGTTGGTAAAGTACCAAGCAGATATCACAATACCGTAAGGTTCTGCAAAAGTAAATACTCTAGGCTCAACACCCGTACTTCTAAGTACATATTTACTTCTAAGTTTATTTAAACTCTTTCTTGTGATATCGGTATAACCTTTAGAGTATTGCTTTGTTATATCTTTTGCTATCTGTAAAGCTTTTTTATGGTTTGAATCAAAGGTTATAGTTATATCTATACCGTCCCAAACAGTTCTTATACCGTCATATGTATAGTTTGATAAAAGATCGGTAAAGATATAGTTATTTGGTATAAAAAATATCCTTCCACTTCTTCTATTGGTCATATAAGTTGTAAGGGTGATATCTTCTCTAATAGTGATCTTAAATAATGAGATATCTATAACATCACCGACAGCTTCGATGGTGTCTTTTTGCACCTTGATACGATCACCTACTTTTACTGCACCGCTTGACATAATGATCAGCCACCCAAATATAGACATAAACCAATCTTTTAGAGCAATTGCAATACCAGCTGAAGCAAAACCGATAAATGTTACAAGGTAAGAAGCGTTATCGATATATGAGAAGAGTAAGATAAGTACCACTAAGATAACAAAAGTAAAATTGACTAGCTTATTACTTGTATAGTGCTGATCATCATCCTCATCTTTTATATATCTTCTAAGAGCTAGTTTAACTATAAACGATAGTACGAATATCACTAAGATAATAGAAGCGATCTTAATAGTTTTATAAACCTCTTGTGCAACGTTCTTTTCAGTTTCAAGCATAAGCTGTTCGATCTTTTTATTGTAAACCTCATAGGTGGTTGAAACAATATCAACAACCATCACAAAGTCTTTCTTCTCTTGCTCTAGGTATTCAAGCTCTTCTCTTATCTTCTCATCTGAATCCACTTTGATCAATGATTTATAAAGTGTACTTTTCTCTTCTAGTTTTCCAAGAAGTTGAGAAAGGTCTTCGTTTATCTTACTATAGTTCTTTCTATTTAGCTTTAGTTTATCTATATATGTCCAAGCTTCTATGATCCCAAAAGGGTTAGTTACTTCTGGAACCTGCTCTGTATTATCAGGTGTTATAAGTCCACCTATAGGAGACTCTTTATACTCGGCTATTAGCTCAAGCTCATTCTCTTTGATCTTGATCTTATTATTTAACTGGTAAGCAAGCTCTTCATACTTCTTACCTTTCCATTTAGAGTACTTTTTATAATCAGCTTTTAGTTTCTCTAGATCTTTTTCAATAGTTCTATATGTTATATAGTTGCTATATCTTTTTACCCAAATATTCTCTTCAAGCTCTTTATCAAGCTCCGCTATCTTTGCTCTAAGATCAGCAGCTATCTCCTCTTTAGAGAGTGTTTCTGCAATATCTTCTTTTTGATCTTCAGCAGCATTGGCAAAACCAAACTGCAGTAAAAAAACTAAAAATAAAACTCTAAATATATTTAAGCCCAACTCTAATACCCTTTTAAAATCTCTATAACATCTTTTTTTTCTATCTCATCGGTGATCTTACAGTCACCCAAACCTACAGGTAGAATAAACTTGATCTTATTATCTTGTGATTTCTTATCTAAGAAAAAATGCTCATAAAAATCTTCAACATCCTCTATTTTATAACTTGTAGGGATATCGTACTTTTCTAATAAAGCTTTTACTCTATCAGCTTCATCTTGACTCATTAATCCCACTTTTACTGCAAGATCATCTGCCATACACATACCTATACCTACAGCTTCACCGTGAAGATATGTTTTGTAGTTTGTTTCATTCTCTATTACATGTCCAAAAGTATGCCCGTAGTTTAGTGCCGCTCTAAGACCTTTTTCTTTCTCATCTTGTGAAACCACCCAAGCTTTTGTCTCAACAGATTTTTTAATTGCGGTTTTAATATTCTCATCATCCCTTAGATCGTTTTGCTCTAACCACTCAAAGAAATCTTTGTTAAAACAAACCGCCATCTTAACTATCTCTGCTACACCTGCACCAAACTCTCTTTTTGGAAGAGTTGTTAAAAAGAAAGGATCGATATAAACCGCTCTTGGCTGCCAAAAAGCACCCACTAGGTTTTTACCAAACTTATTATTGATCCCTGTTTTACCACCCACACTAGCATCAACCTGACTTAAAAGTGTAGTTGGTACTTGGATAAACTCTATCCCTCTTTGGTAAATTGAAGCCGCAAAACCTGTCATATCACCTATAACACCACCGCCAAATGCGATAAGTATCGATCTTCTATCAAGTCTTTTCTCAAAACAGTGCTCTAAAATACTCTCAATAGTATCCATTGTTTTATACTCTTCACCATCAGGTATCGTAACTACACTAAGCTCTTTTGCATCTATTTTAGTTTGTAGATACTCTAAATGGTATCCACTAACTGTAGGATTTGTTACGATCACTACCTTTGTATCTAGTTTTATATTTTGTAATTTATCTATTATAATTTCATAACTTGTATGGGGTAATTTTATATCTACTACCATTAAAAACTTTTTCCTTCATCAAATACGGGTTTTGTGATAAAGTCTCCCTCTTTATCAATATATCCCCATTTTTGATTTATTTTAACTTTTGCATAACCGTTTTGAAAATCATAAGCATAGTCATAAATAGGTTTTATCATATTGTTACAGTTTTGATCAAGATATCCCCATTTACCCTCTATTTCAAATCTTATTCGATCCTCTTTAGCTTGCAATATTGCATCATAAATTGGTTTTACGGCTAGCTCAGAAGTGTTTAAAAAACATCCCCAATGTTTTCCCATCTTAACTGCAAATGCCCCATCATTAAGCTCATGAATCTCATCATAGATCGGTTTTAATATCACTTTTTTATCTTCATTAGCTAAACCATATTTTCCATTTATAGAAACTTTCACAAAACCTTGAAATGAAGCTTGAATATCATCGTATATTGTAGGAAGCACGGTATTTGAATCACTATCTATCATTCCGTATAGTTTGTTTTTCTTCACTTTTGCATAACCGTAATCATCAAATAGGTATATTTTATCGTACAAAGGTTTTACTACATACTTCCCTTCATCGTTTAAAATCCCCTCTTTACCGAACTCGGTAATATTTACAAGATTATCTTTTTGAGAACAGCCGCTAAAAAATATAAGAATGAAGAGCAGGATATATTTCATGATTTTCCAATTAAAGGTTTTTCTCGCATATTGAAAGCAATTTTAACTAATTTTTGCTTATATATCGACTTTATAGTCATTATAGCAAATTATTATTTTAAAATAAAAAAAGCAGATGCAAATGCATCTGCTTTTATATATTGAAACAAGTCTATTTATATATCTGTTACAACCACATCGTTGTCTATATATAGTGTAACTTGATCGTCTCCTGTTCCACCTTGGTAGATATCAAATGTATTACCATCTTCATCCGTAACTTGGTCATCTGTTTTAGTCCAAGTTGCATCTTCACCGTTTTCACCTGTAACATCTAGTTTTACTTCATCATTCTCATCACCTAAGATTTTCATGATCTCAGCATCTGTTGAATCTGTTCCTGATGTGATAAAGTCTTGTGCATCTAGACCTTCAAGTGTACTACCTTCACTACCACCTGTCATATTTATCTCATTTAATGAGCTTGTTTGATCTTGAGCTAAACCGTCAAAATCAAAGTTCATATCATCTTCGATAAATAGAGTTTCGTAACCATCTTCACCGTCAGTTTCAAGTGTAGCTAAAGTATCATCTTCACTTACTATTGTTGTAGATGTATCTCCGTCACCATCTATTTCAGTTGCAGTTACACTTGCATTTATACCATCTATTTGATCTTCACTTAGTGCAGTAGCACTTACTAAAGTAACACTTGCATCACCGCTAGAATCTAGGTTTATAGTATAAGTACCATCATCGTTTGCAGTTATTGGATCACCATTACCATCTTTTAATACCGCACCATCAGGAAGCTCGTTTAGTGTAACCGTTACATCAGATAGTGTACTATTTGAGTCAGTAGCTGCCGCATCTAAGTTTATTTGATATTCATATTCACTTGATGCTCCACCGTAACGTATCTGCTCGATATTATTTACGGTCAATGTTTGCCCAGTCTCATTATCAATGATTTGAGCTGAGATCACACCGTTATTATTTGTATAGTTATTTATAGTATAACTATCTTCAGATTTTCCAAGTATCAATGTATCTGTACCATTACCGCCATTATACGAAGTATTACCGTTTATATCACCATTGATCTGAACTATATCGTTACCGTTACCACCATTGATATTCGTACCGCCTGCAGTATCACCGATAACAACATAATCTTTTGCATTTTCCGTGCTAATATTTTGGTTCATACCAAGGTCACCAACATCATGAGTAGTATATCCGTTAAGGTCTAGACCTTCAAGTGCACCGCTTCCGCTGCTAACCTCTACAATATCCATATCTAAAGATGGAGCACTTACGTCAACATCTAAGTTCATAGTTAGATCAAGAGTTGCAGTATCACCATCTGCATCTGCTACAGTTACCGTAAACACCTCTTGAGTATCACTTTGAACAGTTGAAACCGTAGTATAAGTATAATCACCTGTACTAAAGTCGAATGTTAAAGTACCACCCTCAGGAGTTGTAACACCATCTGCAGGGAAAGTAGCTGCTGTATATACTACACCGCCTACTGCGATAGAGCTTATACCACCAGCACCATCTGCACCGTAGTCAATGTTATCACTTAATGTACCCTCTACAACATTTACGTTTGGTGTAATATTTTCACCAAGCTCTGTAACATCAACAATATGCATTGTATTTACAGTTACGGTACTATTGATACCTTGAGCTAATTGGTCAAGATATGTTGTATTAGTGATACCGTCACCGATACCAATAACATTAAGCTCATCAAGGTTTTCATTTACAAAAGCTGTCCAAGCTTCTTGATAGTCTGAATCGATCCATCCACTTTCACTATCTCTACCTATATTTCCTCTTACGTCTCTACCCTCTTTATTCTCTGTGGTAGGTTCACCGTCAGAGATAAAGAAACCAACTGTTCTATCAGCAGCAGGTTCACTATAGTTATTGTATGTTTCATAAAGTGCATCTTCATAGTTTGTTGCACCGTAAGCACTTAGATTATCTATAGTATCTATTGCATCCTCTGCACTCATCCAAACACTTGAACTACCCTCGCTTGAGAATACTGTAAGTTTAATATTTACATCACCTAGATCATCATAAGCTTCTATCATCTCTTCAATAGCATCTTTTGCTATCTCTAGTCTAGATTGAGTTCCTGATGTTTGGCTATCACCATCCCAGTTCATACTTCCTGAAAGGTCAAGTACCATTACGATATTTGTATCTTGAGATGTTGAAGAAACACTATCAACTTTAACAGTTACCTCTTCATCTGTAGTCTCTGGTGCATCATCTACACTTGCGTGTTCTGCACTTGCAGTTGCAGTTGCACTATCATCGTTACTAGCTTCTGTTGATGTTACGCTAGCATTTAGCTCAAAGTTTTGATCTGCAGTTACAGGAAGTTGTAAACTTATAGTATTTGCATCAGAAACTTCACTTTGAGTTAATGTCACTACTCCGTTTTCATCTGCTGTATATTCTGTAGTAGCTTCAGTAGCAACATCAGTAATAACTACTGTAGCTCCTGCAGGAACTCCTGAAAGTGTTACATCACCTAAGGTTTCACTACCATCAACATCTGCTCCTAAAGCTGCATCTATATCGATTGGGTAGTTGTATACATCAACATCTGTATCTGTACCAACTATATTAAAGTTTGATATCTCAATAGTCTCGTTACTTCCTGTAGTATTAGGATTTATACCAACCGTTACCGTACCATCAGCACCAACAACTGCCGTAGTAGTATAAACACCAGTGTCACTTCCTACACCATCCCAGTTTTGATCAACTTTTGTATCTGTTGTTCCGTTTACACTTACATTAAGTGCATCCGCATAACCTCCGCTTGATTCCCATCCACCTGAAGTTGTATAGTTAAATGATATCTGAACTGTTTCACCTGCATGTTCTGTACCGAAGTTAAATGTTTTTGTTGCAGTAGCATCTTGAGCAATAGTTATATCACCATCACTTGCTTCATTCACGCCGTTACCATTCCAACTATTACCACCTTCATATGTTAAGGTTACATTTGAAACATCTACAGACTCATTATCATAATAAGATGTTTCACTATCAGCTTGCATAGATATTACAACTTTACCTTGGTCATCAAGGGTAACTTGATAACTATGAGCTTGATCGTTTCCATACCCGTCTGCATCTAACTCACTTCTATCATCTAAAGTATCTATTAGAGTTCCGTTAGCACTTATATTAAAATAGTCGTAACCGCTATCCCATCCATAATGACCGTGTCGACCACCTTCTACATCAGTATCAAATGTTAAGGTAACTGTTTTACCTGCATATTCACTACCAAAATCAAAAGTTTTAGTTGAAGTGGTTCCCTCTGCAATATTATTATCGCTTTCAAAACCACTTAGTGATTTAGCTGCTAAACCTTCAACTGGAGTAAATGTACCGCCACCCTCAATTGTTTCTATAGTAGGTGTGCCTATTGAGATAGATATCTCAGGAGCATCTGCAACCGCGTCTATACTTACTGTTGTAGTATAACTCTCTTCACTATACTCGTGACCGTCACCTACTCTAAAGTCAAAACTTCCAGTTTCACTACTGTTTGCATCAGGCACGAACACTAAGTTACCAAACTCAATATCAGCAACACTAACTTCATCACCAGCTTCGATTATAACCTCACCGTCTTGTCCAAGAAGTTTCAATGTACCGTTTTCTGGTACTGTTGTAAACTGAACAGAAGCAAAACTATCGCCGTTTGCATCTGAGTAATCACCAAAGTCATTAACACTTAATGTCAACACTTGATCTTCAGTAGCGGTTACACTATCATCTGTTGATGTAGCTGCATCATTTAGAACTACGTTTTCAACAAGGTCAGTTGCACTAGCACTCGCAGTATCTCCGTTAGAATCTGTAGCAACCGCTGTTGCTGTGATTGTAAACTCATCTGCACTCTCTGGGATATACATTTTTACATCTGTAAGATCTATACTTGTTCCATCTGTTTCGATTACCCAAGTTCCATTCTCTCCTGCTTCACCTACAGATAAAGTTGCACCCTCTGGTAAACCGCTTAATACAACTGAAAGAGTTTCACTACCGTCAGTATCAGCCAACATTGCGCTTACATCAACATCATACTCTATCATTGTTTCTACAGGCGCCATAAATACGTTGTCTATAGCGATACCACCGTTATCTTCACCTGTACCAACCTCTTTAAATGACAACATATTTGTTCCATCACCTGCGCCACCTACAAGCTCAAGTGTTTCTGTTTGCCAATTGGTGTTGTTACCATCTATTGTAGCTACAAGCTCTCCACCCCAGTATACTTCTAGTTCACCTGAGTCTTCACCCATACCTTGCATCATCGCTTTATCGATAAAGTCAAACGACATAGAGTATGTAACACCATCTTGAGCATTGATAACTTGACCGATTTGAGTATTATCATTATCAGTATCGTTACTATTAGTTTCACCCATATCCATATAGTATTCACCGTCAGTTGATCCTACACCTGCATGATCGTCATCGTGTACTTCCATTGTAGTGGCACTTGCACCCTCATCAGTGATAAGGTTCCAACCAGGCATAGAAGTAAGAGCTCTATATCCACCCTCACTTACACCAGCTCCTGCAGTATCTTCAAAACTTCCGTTAGTTACTAAGTTATCTTCACTGTATACCACATTGTCTGTAGGCTCAACACTAATACTTACATTTATAGGAGTATCAGCTACTGCTTCAACCGCTATAGTACTTGTAATAGTTTCACTCCACTCAGTTCCATCACTTACTTTAAAGTCAAAACTTACATCAGC
>CAXXUS010000001.1:0-297876 GCA_963676205.2 Arcobacteraceae bacterium | reverse complement strand
AAGATCTTTATCCCAGTTTAGATGTTCCAATGCTTCTTTTTCATCTAGATTTTTAAATCCAATCGGAACTATAGTGTTTATTTGTGGTTCACTATTGTTCTTATCGCTTTTAACTGGGATATGTTTTATCAATGTTATATACAGCTTTTCTATATCCAAAGGTTTTGTAAGGTGCTCGTTCATCCCAAAAGATAGACTTTTTTCAATATCCTCTTTCATTGCATTTGCACTAAGGGCTACTATAGGAATGGATGGGTTATCTTCTCTTATGATCTGTGTAGCTTTATATCCATCCATAACAGGCATTTGAATATCCATCAGTATAAGCTCATACTTTTGTTTATATTTCATATAAAGCTCAACTGCTTTTTTGCCGTTTTGCGCTATATCTATCACTATTTCGTATTGAGATAAAAGTGTTTGTATTATATGTTGATTGGTTTTATTGTCTTCTGCTAAAAGTATAATAGAGCCTCTTAAAGAGCACATACTTTGCTCTATATGTTTTGCAGTTTCATTATCTACTATCTCTTCGCTCATTTCACCTTTTTGTAAAGGGATCTCAAATATAAACTCGCTCCCTTTATCTAAAGTGCTGTTAAAATATATATTACCGTTCATAAGCTCGATCAAGTTTTTAGATATGGATAACCCAAGACCTGTTCCTGCATATCTTCTTGAGCTACTGCCATCAATTTGGTAAAAAGGTTTGAAAAAGTCTTTTTTTATCTTTTTGGCTTATCCTATACCGCTGTCTTTAACGCTAAAACGCATTATATCGTTTGGTTTGCTCCTCAATAGATTATTTTTATAAAACCCTTATCGGTGAACTTAACGGCGTTGTTTAACTAGGTTTATCAGTACTTGTCCTATCCTATTTGGATCACCAAAGTAGATAGTACCGTTATATCGTTTTTCAATAATAAACTCCAAACCTTTCTCTTTAGCTTTAAGCTCCTCTATATTTTTAAGGTTTGTCACGATATTTTCTATATTGAAATTTACTGGGTTTATATCTAGTTTTTTGGCTTCAACTTTACTAAAATCCAATATATCGTTTAATATATTGAGCAAAGATTTGGCACTCTCGTAAATATTTTTTACATACTCTTTTTGTTTGCTTTCTAGATTTGTGTTTAGCACAAGGTGGGTCATACCTATGATACCGTTCATAGGTGTTCTTATCTCATGGGACATATTAGCTAGAAACTCACTTTTTGCTTTTGCACTTTGCTCAACTTTTTGTTTCTCAAGTTCAAGTTGATCATATAGTTCTTTTTGCCTATGCATAGCTTTTTTAACTTTGTTTTTTTCAAAGGTTAGTTTTCTATTCCAGTAGATGATAAGTCCTAGAGCTAAAACAACAACTATAAGAACCTTATAGATAAAAGTATAATCTGTCTGCTCTTCGATATTAACAGATGTCCAGTTGTTTGTGATCTGTTTATATTTACTTTTGGGGATTGAGTTAAGCGCTTTTTGTAAAATATTTAAAAGCTGGGGGCATATCATCTCTTACGGCAAAACACAGTTTACATTTCATATCAAGATAACCCGATATTTGAAGGTTGTTTAAACCGTATTTTTGGATCATATAAGATACTACGGGAAGAGGGTCTATAAGTGTGAAGTCTTTATTTTTTTCTACACTTAAAAAAACCTCTTTTGCGTTTGGGTATTTTACTATATTGATATTTTTATATTTACTTGTAAGTATATCTATTAGTGCAGAGCCTTCCCTTATAGCTACACTCTTATCGGCAATATCCTCTATGGAGTTTATATATGGTCTTTTTTTTGCGGTAACTATAGCTACATCAAACACTAGATAAGGTTTTGTAAATAAGGCGTACTTTTGTCTATTATCTGTTTTGACAATAGCAGGTATAACATCACATTTTTTCTCTTTTAAGAACTGCTGTGATTCTAGCCAGCTTTTTGTATGGATATGTTCAAATTTGATATTTAATTTTTTCTCTATATCAGATAGAATATCTACCGTGATACCCTCTAGTTCACCGTGAGATTTTGCTTTATCTTTATAGTTTTCTATAAACTCTATTGGTGCAAAGTCATTGCTGGTACACATTTTTATAGTGGAAAGTTTTTTTAAATACTCTTTATCCTTTTTTTGCAGATCTATTTCATCTGCATAAGATATATTTAGGATAAATATTGTGTATATAAAAAAATTCTTTATCACTTTTTACCTTTCAAAAAAAGATCTATCAAAGATAAAGCTGTTTTAAAATCAAAACCCTCAATACTTTTTTTAATATCATTAAAGCGAATATTATCATCCTCTTTAAGCTGATAATCCTCTATCTCATCTATAATGATACGGCAGTTCTTGGGTCTTTTTGTCTCAATAGCTTTTTGTAATCTATTAAAGAGCTCCAATTTTTTTTCATGCTCTAATGCCTCTTTATCATCTTTGTTTATAGTTTTTTTATCAGTAAACTCTATAAAATCAGCTATCTCGCTTAGTATCTCAGTTAAGTATCTTTGTAGTTGATCAAGTTTTTTATATTCATCTTTTGCTTTAATATCGGAAGTGAATTCAAAAAGTTTTTTAGCACCAATATTTTTACTTAATCCCTTTAGTACATGCAATATATTTTTTAGCTCTTCACTCTCAAGCTCCCTTAGTCTTAGATCGTGATAATCATTATAAAACTGTTTTAGTATCTTATAAAAAAGCTTTTGGTCATTATCTAGATATTTTAAAGCCTCTTTATCATCAAGATGTTTAAAGGTGTATATACTTTTAAGCTCTTCTTTTGGCGTATTGTTGTCAATATCTATATATTTTAATATCAGGTTATTAAACCTTTCAAAATTAAGAGGTTTGGTAAGGTGGTCGTTCATACCGTAACTTTTTGTTTTTTCTATATCGTGTGACATTGCGTTTGCCGTTAGAGCTATGATAGGTATCTGTTTATTTATCTCTCTTATTTGTTGAGTTGTTTTATATCCGTCAAGTATAGGCATCTGTATATCCATAAGTATCAATGAATATTTAGCGCTGTCTTTTTTAAATATCTCTATAGCTTCTTGTCCGTTACTTGCTATATCAAGAGCTATATTGCTTTTTTCAAGCAGCCCTTGAATAATGGTTTGGTTAGTTTTATTATCTTCAACAAGTAAGATATTTACATCATTTATTTGTTTTAGAAGCTTGTTTTGCTTATCCTCTTTAGAATCTTTTAGATTGTATTTTGCTTTTTCCATAGGGAGCTTGACCGTAAATACAGTTCCCCTAGCTATCTCGCTTTTTACCTCTATCTTACCGTTTAGCAGGTCCACAAGCTGTTTAGTTATAGATAGTCCTAGACCAGTACCACCGTACTTTCTTGTGGTGCTTCCGTCAGCTTGTGAAAAGGAGCTGAAAAGTTTTTTTAACTGCTCATCGCTCATACCTATACCACTATCTATAATATCAAAAATATAGTAGGGCTCTTGTTTTGATATATAAACTTTTACAAAACCCTTATTTGTAAACTTAAGAGCATTGTTTATAAGGTTTAAAAGTATCTGTGTTACCCTTAAAGGATCACCGTGCAGTTCGGTAGATATATTGTCGTAAAACTCTATATTGAACTGTAAACCTTTTTCATTTGCTTTAAACTCTACTAGATCTTTTATATCGTAAACGATCTCTTTAAGATCAAAGTTTATCTGCTCAAGTTCAAGTTTCCCAGCTTCTATTTTAGAAAAATCAAGAATATCGTTGATAATACCTAAAAGTGAGTTGGCACTATTGCTTATGATCTGAATATATTTTTTTTGTTTATCATCAAGGTTGGTATTTAAAGCAAGGTGGGTCATACCTATAATACCGTTCATAGGTGTTCTTATCTCATGGGACATATTAGCCAAGAACTCGCTTTTTGCCTTTGTGCTCTCTTCAGCTTTTTGTTTGGCAAGTTCAAGCTCTTTTGTCCTCTCTTTAACTTTTTGTTCAAGGTTGAAGTTGAGAACTTTAATATCTTGATGCAGCTTCGCACTGATCTTTATATTTTCATTTAAAGAGCGCGCCATCTCCCCAAATTCATCGTTTGAGGATAACTCTATCTTATTGATCTTGGTTTTTTTATTTTGTAGTAATAAAAAGAAATCATCGATCCCCTCTTTTAAAACACTTAAAGGTTTTTTTACAAATTTAAAAAGTAAAAAACTTATGATCATAAGCATGATCACTAAACCCATAAAGCTGATAAATATCTTGATAACATTTGTTTGATACATATCTTTATCTGTTTGTATATTAAACTTATGTATCTTATTTAAAGTATCCTCTTTTATCTTATGAATATCATTGATAATAAGAGTTTCATCATAGTAAAGTATAACCTCTCCTATTATAAAATCTTTATTTGTAAAATTGTTATAGATGGACATTTTTATGGGTGTTAAACCCTTAAGCTCTTTATCTGTGATGTTAGAAAAACTAACTAGATCATCTTTTTTATAAGCTTTTAGAAGCTCTTCCCCTTTGTTGTTGCTTATGATAATAGCTTTTATAGGCTCATACTCCATCTTAAATAATAGATTGTTTTTTAGATCGGATATATTGTTTTTAAGTAAAAAGTGTGAAGAGTTCTTTGAGATCACTTTGGTACAATGTTTCATATGTGCCTTATTTATTTGCAAGCTTTCTTTTAATCTATCTTCTAAAGCTGTTAGACTCTCTTGAAGATGGTTTTCCCTTATCTTTTCTATAAGTTGTTTATCCTTTTTCATCATAAGATAACTTGTTGCAATAAATAGTACTGAAGATAGTATCCCTACTATCATAAGAATTTTTGTTACGATGCTTTTCATATTATCGGTATTTGTCCATAGTTTTATAAAAAAGGGTCTTAAATATTTAGCCCGATCTTGCACTTAAGATTTTTATATAATATTTTATTCTCTTAAAAGAGTTCTGAAAATATATTATCTGAGGATAGATATTCGTTTATTGTATTGTCTTTATAAAACCCTTTTTTAAGGCTCTTAAAAAGATCAAACTTTTTAAAAAATACTCTAGATAAATCCTTAAGTTATACTAAGTTTATCAAAAAAAAGTTTTTTAAAAGTTGGAAAAAGTGGAAAAAAAATTTATATAAAAGTTCGATCTTTAGCTTATCAATAGCACTTTGGATATTTTATTATGATCAAAAACAAAATTTATACTTGCTTTAAAACTAAGCTCGTCTCCAGCCTTTAAACCCTCAGGTGTTCCTACCCCTAGAGTTACATTAAACTGTACGTCAAGATCGGCTGTATTTGAAGATAGATTTATATTGTTTATCTTGATCTCTCTATGCTTGAACATAGTTTTTGAGTGTTCATCTATAAGTGCGAACTCCACTAAGCCTTTAGCTGATTCAACAACTTCACCTTGGTAGATATTCGTAAACTCAATGTTTTCAGTTAAAAGCTCACATTGTGCTTTTGTATCAAACTCTTTATATGCTTTTATGTATGAGTTTATAAGTATGATATATTCTTCGATCTGCTCTTTTTGCATAAGTATCCTTAGATATAGTAGATTATATTCTCTTTTTGGTTATCCAAAAACTCTATAAGCTCATCAAGGTTTAGTGCAAAAAGTGCCGCCATTTTTTCCTCTATATCTCTCCAAAAAGGGGTCAGCATATTGTTTTGTGTTTTTGAATCGGTAAAAGAGACACAGCAATCAAGGGTGTGAAGAATCTCATAAACATTAATATCTTTTGAGCTTTTTGCAAGTCTATAACCACCGTTAGCTCCTCTAATACTCTCAACAAAACCATCTTTTTTTAAGATCACAAGTATCTGCTCTAGATAGTTTTGAGGTATATCACCTTTTGTAGCGATATCTTTTATCTGTAGTAGATTTTTATCAAACTCTTTTGCAAGAACAACCATTGCTGTTAGTCCGTATACCCCTTTTGTTGATACTATAGCCATCTATCCCCTTTAGTTTTTATAGTGCAATCATAACAATAATAGAATAATAACAAAGTTTAGTTTAATCCCTACTAAATCTATATAGATACTTGACAATATATTATTTCTATGATAAACTTTCAAAAAAATGAATAGGTATTCAGGGAATAAATATGTATGAAGATATAGGATTAGAGATATATGAGATAGTAAATATCTTAGGTTTTATTTTAGGGCTTGCTTTTGGTGTTATAGCTCAAAAAACACAGTTCTGTTTTAGCGGTTGTATTAAAGATTTTATTTTAACTCGCTCAACAAAAAGAGCAGCGTCGGTTATAATGGCTATGATAGTTGCAGTGGGTGTAACTAATATTGTGGTTTATTTAAACGGGATAGATCTTACTCAAAGCTATTTTTTTAGAAGCGATATAAACTATTTTGCCATAGTTCTAGGCGGTATATTATTTGGAATAGGTATGACATTAGCAGACGGTTGCAGCAGTAGACACTTAGTAAAGTTCGCTCAAGGAAATATAAACTCTCTTATTACGATAATATTTATCGCGATATTTGCTTATGCAACCACAAAAGGTATTTTAAATACACCTGTAAGATATATTACCGATAATAGTTTTTTGATTGAACTATCTTCATTGCTTGCAAATGAAAGGGTGAGTATATATCTGATACTGGGTTTATTGTTATCACTGCTTTGGATATTTACAAAAAAGATAAAAAGAATACTATCATTATATGACGGCGTATTAATAGGTTTATTTATAGCCGCAGGTTGGTATATTACTGGTATTATTGGTTTAGAAAGTATTGAGCGTGAGATAGGTTTTAGCAGTTTAAGTTTTGTATATCCTACAGCGCAGAGCTTAGAGCTTTTCTCATACTATCAAGTAAATAATATTAATTTTGGCATATCGATAGTGTTTGGTGTAGTATTGGGTGCATTTTTAATGTCAAAAATAAATAAACGATATAGTTTTGGGTGCACATCGATTATAAAAGGGAACAATATTACATATAATATGCTTGGCGGAGCATTAATGGGTGTTGGCGGAGTGATATCTATAGGTTGTACAGTAGGCCAGGGCTTAAGTGGTTTATCAACCTTGGCATTTGCTTCAATCTTAGCAATCTTATCGATAATGATCTCAGGTTTTATCACTGCGCAATATTTAAATAAAAGAGATAAACTGCCTATGTGTTTCGTTTTTGAGTGGAACGACTAGGTGTAATTAAACAGTAATAAGGATATTAATAATCGTTAATATTTTGTTAATTTTACCTTTTTATAATTTCAATTATCAAATCTAAACAAAGGAAATAAAATGGATTTAAAAAAGATCTTTCTAGCAGGATTGTTCTCTGTAGTTACACTATTTGGTGCTACGTTCAATATCGATAAAAGCCACTCAAGCGTAGGGTTTAAAGTAAAACATATGATGATCTCTAATGTAAAGGGTAGTTTTGATGACTTCAAAGGTAGTTTTGAACTAGATAGTAACAATGATCTAAGTTCTTTAAACGGTGTTGTTGAGGTTGCATCTATCAATACTGCAAATGCAAAAAGAGACTCACACTTAAAAGCAGACGATATTTTTGATGCGGCAAAATATCCTACTATCACTTTTAAACTTACTAAAGTTGATGGTGATAAAGCTTACGGTAAGTTCACTATGAAAGGTGTTACTAAAAATATCGTTTTAGATTACGATAAAGGCGGTGTTATGAATAACCCTAGAGGCGGTAAGATCGCAGGTTTTTCTCTAAGCGGTAAGATCAAAAGAAGCGATTACGGTATAACTTGGAACAAAGTTTTAGAAGCTGGCGGAGTTGCTGTAAGCGATGAGGTTAAGTTAGAGATCGAGATCGAGGGTAAATCTAAATAGAGTTGTGCTCTTTTATAAGGTGAAGCAATATCTCCTTTGCTTCACTTTTTTTATGGTTAAATTTAAACTCGAACTCTTTTAGATAAAAAAAGAAGTTTTCGTTATCTATCCCTTTATATTTTAGTATCTCATCTTCAAAATAGTTCCAAAACCTTGTGATACTATTATCTTTTTTATTTGTTTTTGCTATCTTATTAAACATCATAAATTTTGAGAACTCTTTAAAATAAACATCTTCCAAACCATCATCTAAGAATTGTGATTTATATTTGTTTAGGTTTGGCATCAATAGATTATATATTTGATCTTCATTGTATGAAAATGTTAAGAAGTTTTGAGCATCAAAGATATTCTCTTTGATCTTTTTTTTACTTTTTGGAAGGTATACATACTCATCATACTCTTGAGATTGATATCTATTGAACTCATCCTCTTGATATTTTGAGATCAATGATCTAAAAAGCTCATAAGTTTTCTTTACGGTGATATAGTTAAATCCCAACTCTTTACTACACTCTTTAGCTGTTTTATTATTGCAGAAGTTTTCAGCAAAAATAATATTTTTGTAAATTTTTTTAGGACTGAATTTCTTTTTACATTTGGCACATTTTTCTTGACCAGTATTTAGTCTATATGTGTTTGTATGGTTACAATATGGACAGTTCATAGAGATATTATATCAAAATCAAATTTACAATAAAGCTTTAATGTAGTAAAATCAAAAATAACTAAAACTTATATAGGAAAATCTTATGCGGATAAAAACTTTAAAGAACTATTTTAGGGTCTCGATGGTGATTATAGCTTTCTCATTATTCTTGGTTTTTTACCTTTTCTCTTCTTATATCCATACAAACCTAGCAATAACCGAAAACCAAAAGATATCTGAAGCACTTTCAAAACAGGTTTTTAACTCAATGTATCAGGTTATGAGACAAGGATGGACAAGAGAGCAGCTGCAAGATTTTATAAATGATACAAAAAACTCTTTTAGAGGAAGTTCTCATAAAGTAGATATCTATAGAGGAGCAAAGGTTGAAGAGCTTTTTGGCGAGATAGAGCAAGCAAACCTATCTAGTGATGTACAAAAAGTGTTTAGTACAAAAGAGAAGTACTTTGTAATGGATGATACCTCTATGAAAAGTATTATGCCAATCATTGCAAACAATGAGTGTCTAAGATGCCATACAAATGCAAAAAAAGGTGATATATTAGGTGCTGTAGAGGTTGGATACCATTTTGGTGAGCTTGTAAAAGATACCCAAAAACAATATCTGCTATTTTCACTTATAATTCTTCCTATAATGTTCTTGATAACATACTATATCTCTATTAGGATACTTGCTAAGATAAATGTTTCACTTGATAATTTTAAAAATAAGATCAAAAATGTTAATACGGTAAAAGATTTTAAAAATATAGATACAAGCAATGCAAAAGACAGCTTTAAAGAGTTTGAACAGATCACAGTAGGCTTAAATAAACTAAGCGATAAACTTAAAAATATTGCTGTGGATAAAGATATCTTGGAGTTTGAGGTAAAACTTCTTGATAAGATGGTTATTACTTCCGATGTTATTAGGGACTGGAAAGAGTATATAAAAGATCTGCTTCACGAGATAAACGTAGTGCTTCCTGTTTACTGTCTTATAACTATTTTTAAAACCGACGAGGAGAACTATGAGATTGAGATATTTTGGCTAGGTAAGCCTGATGATGAGATAAAACATCATCTTGAAAAAACATCAAAAGATATGATCATGGAGCATCATAAGCTTGAAGTTGCAGAATACACTATAAATCACAATATCTCAAATGAGCAGTTTTGTTTAACATCACTTGCGGTTAAAGATATAGAGCATGAAGCAAAATCTCTTCTTTTAGATGCACCAAAGATAGGTGGTATTGTTGGGCTTGGTATCCAATCACAGATAGAAAAAGACTCAATCCATTCTATTGTAATTGATTCAATTCTAACAACTCTTTTAAATCTTGTAGGCTCGATCAAAGCTATCAATAAATACACAGAAAACCTAGAATTCTATGCTACACGTGATCCTTTAACGGGACTTTTTTCACAAAGGGTATTTAGAGATCTTTTAGGTTATGAAACAAAAAGGGCGGCAAGACACAACTATCAGTTTGGTGTTCTTGTAATAGACTGCGATAACTTTAAACCTATAAACGACACTTACGGACACAGTTTTGGAGATGATTTCTTAAAAGCGTTCGCTTCACTTCTTACGGAGTCAAAAAGGGATGAAGATATCCTCTCACGTTACGGTGGGGATGAGTTTACTATCATTTTGCCTGAGTGTGATGAGAAAGAGGTTTACACAGTTGCCAGCAGAATACTTGAAAAAGTTGAAAGCTTTGAGCTTATAGCACCTGATGGCACAAGAGTAAGTATGACGGTTTCAATCGGTATGTCCGTATTCCCTGAGCACTCAACAGATCCAAAAGAGCTGTTTAATATAGCAGATACGATGATGTATCAAGCAAAGAACCAAGGTAAAAATGCAGTTAAATTCCCTAATGAGTTTGATATAGAAGAGATACATAAAGAGGCTGAAGATCAGTCGATGATAGTTTTAGATGCTATAAAAAACGAAAAGATAGTGGCACACTTCCAGCCTATTATGAATACGGCAACTAATAGTGTTGAGATAAACGAGCTTCTTATGAGAATAGAGATAGAGGATGAAACGCTTAATGCGGGAAGATTTATAGAAACGGCCGAGTCATTAGGTATCGTTCATAAGATGGATTATATAGTTATTGAAAAAGCGTTTAAAAAGATAAACGAGACCGACTATCAAGGGGTACTATTTATAAACCTTTCACCCAAAGCACTTATTATTGGTGAGTTTATTAAAAAGATCGTAAATCTTACACATAAATACGATATCGTAAAAGAGAATATAGTATTTGAGATCACAGAGAGAGAAACAGTAAAAAGTTTTGCCTTACTTGAAAAGTTCGTGCAAAACCTAAAAATGGAAGGGTTTAGATTTGCCATAGATGATTTTGGTTCAGGCTTCTCAACTTTCCACTACGTTAAACGCTTTCCTATAGATTTTATCAAAATTGACGGTGATTTTATTATCAACCTAAATAAAGATAAAAAAGATCTTGCGTTCGTAAAATCTATCGTTGCTCTTGCAAAAGAGCTTGAGGTAAAAACGGTTGCAGAGTTTGTAGAGAATGAGGAGATATTAAAGTTCCTAAAAGAGATAGATGTGGATTATGCGCAGGGGTATCATATAGGTAAACCAAAACCTGAACTTTTTACAAGATCTTAAAAATTAGTCCCAAAAATATATAAGATAAAAGAGATTTAATAAAAGATTTATTATAAGTGCTTATAATACTGAATAGTTATTCAATTATGAATAGAACTAATCTAAAAGGATATAAAATGAAGGCACTTCTTGCTCTTTTAAGTTTATCGGTTTTCGCGTTTGCTCACACATCTACACTAGAAAGCGGCGGTTTTCTAAGTGGTTTTTTACACCCAATTAGCGGTTTAGATCATATCTTGGCTATGGTTGGTGTGGGTATAGTTGCATTTTATGCTACTAAAAAAGGTTATCTAACACTTGTAGCTTTTATATTTGCTATGATATTAGCTGCGGTTGCAGGTTTTGCAGGTATCGGTGCTCTTCCTGTTGAAGAGGGTATCTTGATATCGGTTGCGGTAGTATTTGGACTTATCGGTTTTGCAAATAGACTTCCGATAAATGTAATTGTTGCAGTTGTTGCATTCTTTGGGCTTTTCCACGGATATGCTCACGGTGCAGAGTTTGCAGGTGGAAGTTTTGTAGCTTATATAGCAGGTTTTACACTTTCAACTTTAATACTTCACTTAAGCGGAATGTTCATCGCTTATGCTTATGCTAAAACATCTTTAAAACCTCAAGAACAAACTATATAACACAAGATAGGGCTAGAGTTGTAACTCTACTCCTATTTAAAGTTTTAAATAAACACTTATATCATATAATAGATCATCAAATAAAAGGAATCTAAAATGTGTAAAGACTGCGGATGTAGTATAACAGATCATGATCATCATCATGACCACGACCACGATCATGGAGATCATCATCACCACCATCATCACGATGATAAAATGGAGAATGTTCATTCAAACCCACAACTAAACGATAAAAAAACAGTAGATGTTATAAAAAAAATACTAGATAAGAACGACCACGAAGCAGCACACAACCGTGCACATTTTGATAAGCACGGCGTTTTAGCGATCAACCTTATGAGTAGCCCAGGAAGCGGAAAAACAACACTGCTTGAAAAACTAAGCGATATTGCAGGGTTTAAATACGGTGTTATTGAGGGTGACCTTGAGACAAGTCGTGATGCAGATAGATTAAAAGCAAAAAATATCCCTGCATATCAGATACAAACTGGAAGTGCCTGCCACTTAGATGCTTTTATGGTTCATAAAGGCTTACATGATATGCCCCTTGAAGATATAGATGTTTGTTTTGTAGAGAATGTAGGAAACCTTGTATGCCCTGCAAGCTATGATGTGGGAACACACTTAAATATAGTGCTAGTAAGCGTACCTGAGGGGAATGATAAGATTGAAAAATACCCCGTAATGTTTAGAAGTGCAGATCTTGTACTTATCACAAAAACTGACCTTTTAGAACATTTTGATTACGATATTGAGCATGAGAAAAAAGAGGCAAGAAGATTAAAACCAAATGTAGATATTTTAGAAGTAAATATAAAAGATGAAGAATCTTTGAAAAAAGTTGCAAATTGGATTGAGTTTAAAAGAACAATGAGATAAAATAAAAACTTTATTAAATAAATTTAAAGGGAACGAAAACGATGAGTATAACAAAAAGAGTAACATTTATAGCAAAAGAGGGATGTGAAGATATTATGAAAGGGCTTTTAACAGCTATGGTTGAACCAAGTAAAGCTGAACCTGGTGTAGTATTTTACGATATCTTTCAATGTACGGACAATAGAAGAAAATTTTACGCAGTAGAGTCTTGGGAGAGCGAAGAAGCTTTAGCAGAGCATGCAAAAACAGAACATTACGCAGTATATAAATCTACTTACGAGCAATACTGTGACGATAAATATACAGAGCATTTAGAGATATTAGGTTAAAAATGCAATATCTACTAGCCATAGATGCAGGAACGGGAAGTGTAAGAGCCGTTTTATTTGATTTAAGAGGAAACCAGATAGATGCTTCTCAAGAGGAGTGGACACACTTAAGTGAAGAGGGTGTCCCAAACTCTATGGGCTTTGATTTTAAGAGCAACTGGGAGCTTACAAAAGAGTGTATCAAAGATCTTCTTGCAAAAACAAAAGTGAACCCAAACGATATCTTGGCATTAAGTGCTACAAGTATGAGAGAGGGGATCGTTCTATACGATAAGGACGGTAAGGAACTTTGGGGTGTAGCAAATGTAGATGCAAGAGCGGCAGATGAGGTAAAATATCTAAAAGAGAACTTTAAAGGGATCGAAGACGAGTTTTACTCTATCTCTGGGCAAACCTTTGCACTTGGGGCAATTCCAAGGATAATGTGGCTAAAGAACAACCGCCCAGAAGTTTATGAACAAGTTGCAAGTATCTCTATGATAGGTGATTGGATATTAGGACGCCTTAGCGGAGTAATAGCTACCGATCCAAGTAATGGCGGAACTACAGGTATATATAGTCTAAAAAGTAGAGACTGGGATAGCTCTATGGCTTCAAAAGTTGGGCTAAAAGATGATATATTCTGCCCATCATATGAGGTTGGAACGGTAATAGGAACGGTAAGCCAAAGTGCTTCAAATGAGACTGGACTAAGTACAAGTACTAAAGTAGTAACAGGCGGTGGTGATGTTCAGCTTGGAAGTGCAGGGCTTGGTGTGGTTGAGCTTGGGGATGTAGCAATTTTAGGTGGTAGTTTTTGGCAGCAGGTTGTTAATATAAAAAGCGATACAATTCCACCAAAAAATATGAGTGTAAGGGTAAATCCTCATGTTGTACCACAGCAGTCGCAAGCTGAGGGTATCACGTTTTTCAGCGGGCTTATTATGAGATGGTTTAGGGATGCTTTTTGTGATCTTGAGAAACAAGAAGCCGCGCAAAGAGGAATTGATACTTACGCTATTCTCGAAGAGAAAGCACAAGATGTACCAGTTGGTGCAAATGGTATTATCCCTATATTTAGCGATAGTATGAACTACGGTAAGTGGTACCATGCAAGCCCTAGTTTTTTAAATCTATCGATTGATCCAAATATATGCAATAAAGCAAGTATGTTCAAAGCTCTTCAAGAGAATGCCTGTATCGTTTCAAAGATAAACTTAGAGAAGATAAAAGCATTTAGCGGGATTGAGATAGATCAAATAGTATTTGCGGGCGGTGCTAGTAAAGGAGCCCTTTGGTGTCAAACCTTAGCTGATGTTACTGGGTGTAAGGTTCGTATTCCTAAAGTAACCGAAGCTACTGCTTTGGGTGCAGCTATGAGCGCTGGTGTAGGTGCAGGAGTTTATGCAAGTATAAAAGAGGCTGCAAAGAGTTTGGTGGTTTGGGATAAAGAGTATCTTCCAAATATTGAAAATACTAAAAAATACGAAACCATTGAGAAACAGTGGCAAGAGGTTTATAAAAAACAATTAGAGCTTGTGGATAGTGGCTTAACCACATCTATGTGGAAAGCACCAGGGGTTTAATAAAATTAAAAATTAAAAATGAAGAGTTAAAAATTGATGGTAACTGGAAATGCTGTTTATGATAAAAGTTATATGTTTGCTATAAGAATTGTAAATTTAAATAAATATTTACAAAAAGAGTATAGTGAATTTATTCTAAGTAAACAGCTTTTAAGAAGCGGTACTTCAATAGGTGCTATGACTAGAGAAGCAAAATTTGCTCAATCAAAAGCAGATTTTATTAATAAACTGAGTATTGCACTTAAAGAAGCAAATGAAACAGATTATTGGATAGATCTTTTACATGACACAAAATATTTAAACGATAATATGTATAATGATATTAAAAAAGATATATTGGAACTAATAAGCTTACTTGTTAGTATTGTAAAAAGTAGTAAAAAAAATATTTAATTTTTACTTCATAATTTTTAATTTAAAAGGTGAAATATGTGCTTGTCAATTCCTAGCAAAGTAACAAAAATAGATAAAGAGAAAAATATAGCAACAGTAGATACCATGGGTGTAAGCCGTGAAGCAAGCCTTGACCTTATGGAAGAGGGTTCGGTAAAAATAGGTGACTACGTACTTTTACATATCGGTTTTATAATGAATAAGATAGATGAAGAGGATGCTTTGGCTTCTTTAGATACCTATAAAGAGATACTTGAAAAGATGGATGAACTAGAGCGGCAAGAGGCGATACTTGAAGGGGACAACTGCCCCGATAGAGTTAATAGTTAAGAATTAAAAGTTAATAGTTATGGAACTTCAACTAAAAGATTTGTATGATGGGTTTAGACAGCCTGATGTTATAAAATCCTATGCAAAACTTATCGAGCAAGAAGCCGATAAACTTGATAGAGCGATAAATATAATGGAGGTGTGCGGCGGGCATACCCACTCTATAATGAAATACGGACTTAACCAGCTGCTTCCAAATAAAGTAAACTTTATACACGGTCCTGGGTGTCCTGTGTGTGTTATGCCAAAAGAGCGTATAGATCATGCTTATGCACTTTCACTTCAAGAGAATGTGATACTAGTAACTCTAGGCGATATGATAAAGGTTCCAGGAAGCAAAGGAAACCTCCAAGATGCAAGAGGTCAAGGTGCTGATGTACGCTTTGTATACTCACCTATGGATTGTATAAAAATAGCCAATGAAAATCCAGATAAAACAGTGATTTTTTTTGCTATAGGTTTTGAGACAACCACTCCTATGACAACTGCACTTATAAACCAAGTGATAAACAAAGATATTAAAAATATCCTTTTTCATATAAACCATATAACCGTACCTGAGCCTATGCGCGTATTGCTTGATGATCCTACAAATACTATCGATGCTTTTATAGGTCCAAGCCATGTAAGTGTGATAAGTGGAAGCAAGATATATGATGAGTTCCCGCAAAAATACGGCAAGCCTGTTGTTGTAAGCGGATTTGAGCCTATAGATGTGATGCAGTCGGTTTTAATGATACTAAAACAGATAAACGAAAGCCGCTGTGAAGTTGAGATACAATATAGCAGAAGCGTAAGTAAAGATGGTAATATAGTTGCGCAAAAACTAAACGATAAATATTTTGAGAAACGGGGACACTTTAGATGGCGTGGAATAGGTGATATCCCCAATAGTGCTTTAAAACTAAAAGATGAGTACTCTAAGTATGATGCGGAAGTGATCTATAAAGATATTTTACCTACAGAGCTGATAGATGATCATAAGCTTTGTATCTGTGGAGATATTTTAAAGGGTAAAGCTAACCCCGTAGATTGTAAGGTGTTTGGAACTGCTTGTAAACCTTCAAGTCCTTTAGGGTCGTGTATGGTATCTAGTGAAGGTGCATGTGCGGCGTACTATAAATATGGAAATCTAAACCTTATAAATTAAATTTGTAGGATATAAAATGAACGATTTAAAAGAAGAACTAAAAGAACTAATAGTAGAAACGATGATACCTGAATCGAAAGCTTTTTTAGAAGAGCTTAATGAAGAGCTAAAAAACGGCACAGATGATGAAGATATAAGTGACGCTATAGAGGATATGGAGTCGTTTTTAATAGAACTACAAAATATTTTAAGTGCCATTGAAGAGGATAAGATGAGTGATGATGAGATCAAAATGGTATATAATAAAATCAAAGATATGTTAGATGAACATAAGGGTGAAGAGTAGGTTTATAAATATCGTTTATAAACCTAAGCCTTCTTTTCTAGTATTCCCAATAACGCTTCACTAGCTACGGTCGTTTCGATAATGATCTTATTAATTCCTAGGTTTTCTATGATCCTTTTCTCTTTTTGGCTATGAACCTTAACTATTATCTTTTCAACATCTACAAACTTTTTGATCGTATTACAAAGGTTATATAGTTTGTTGGCATTATTTATGGCTATGATAATAGTTTTTGCATGCTCTATATTTGCATGGTGGAGTATGTTTTTCTTTGCACCGTTTCCAAAGATTATCGGTTCGCAGTTCTTTTGTGCCTTATGGTAGTTTTCTATATTACTCTCTATAGCTATATATATCTCCCCTATATTTTTTAGGTTTTGAGCGATCTCTTGACCGAAATTCCCAAAACCGATTATCACCGTATGATCTTTTAAAAGTGCAGAGTCAACTTCAAGTTCTGTATTTGTAGGATCATCTTTTATAAATATCTTTTGAATACCTTGCAGGTTGTGCAGTATTAAAGGGGTGATGATCATAGAGATCACTATAGTTACTATCATCACTTGACCGTAAGGGGGACCTATTAAAGAGTTGCTTCGTGCAAGTTCCAAAAGTGCTAGTGAAAACTCCCCGATCTGCACTAAAGATAGAGCCGTTTTAAAGCTTACCGCTTTTGTTTCATTTAGTCGTATGATCGCATAGATGATAAAAAACTTTAAGATCATCACAGCTATTAAAAGTGCAAAGATTATATGTACGTATGAAAAGATAATAATAAAATCTATCTGCATACCAACAGTTATAAAAAACACACCTAAAAGTATATCTCTAAAAGGAACAAGTTCCGCTTCCGCTTGGTGTTTGTATTTGGTTTCGGCTATAAGCATACCTGCTATAAAAGCCCCTAGTGAATAAGAAAATCCAAGAACATGAGCTAGATAAGAGGCACCTATAGCAAGAAAAAGGATAGTTCCTATAAATATCTCATCGGAGTTTGTTTTACTCACTTGGTTAAAAAACGGTTCAAGAAGATATTTCCCCATAAACCATAAAAGAGTTAAGAGTACCAGTGCACTGATAAACATATGAAATAATACTAAGGGGATATTACCGTTATCTTGGCTCATAAAACCTATAATAAGCAAAATAGGGATCACGGCGATATCTTGCATTATCAAAATACCTAGTGATCTTTGACCGAAGCGTTTATTTATATCACCAGATTCGTTAAATGTTTTTAAAACTATCGCAGTTGAAGAAAGAGCAATAGCAAGTGCTATTATCAAAGATATTTTTGTATCTATATTAAAAATATAGTTGCTTATTAAAAAAGTGATAACAGTAGTGATAAATATTTGTAAAGTACCAGCCACGAACACTTCGTATTTCATTTTTTTAAGATGTTCTATAGAGAATTCAAGCCCGATCGTAAACATTAAGAACACCACACCAAACTCTGCTATCTCTTTTAGCTCGTGGTTGTGTACGGCATCGTGAAGTCCAAAACCGTAGGCTATTATAGTACCCGTGATAATATATCCGATAATAGTAGGCAGATTTAGTTTTTTTAAAAAAACGTTTAGCACTAAAGATATAAATAGAGTAGAGACTATAATAGTAAGCATCTTTTTTACCTTTGATATAAATTATAATATAATACAAGATAATATTAAAGAATAAGGTAAAAGAGTAAATGTTAGGATCGAAATGGATTTAGAAAAGATAAAAGAGCGTATACAAAAGTTTAGCGATGATAGGCAATGGGATCAGTTTCACAACCCAAAAAATCTTGTGATGGCACTAAACGGTGAGGTTGGTGAGCTAAATGAGATATTCCAATGGCTTGATTTTAACGACTCTATAAACCTGCCAGATGATGTAAAAGAGCATACAAAAGAGGAGGTGGCAGATATTGCTATTTATCTTCTTCGCATTTGTATGAAACTTGATATTGATATAGAGGATGCTATACTTAAAAAGATGGATAAGAATGAAAAGAAATACCCCGTGTCAAGCTCAAAGGGTAGTGCAAAAAAATATAATAAAAGTAGGGAAAATAGATGATGCAGATAAAACTTGCCCACGGTAACGGCGGTAGTGAAAATAATGAACTAATATCACAAGTATTTTATAAAGCTTTTCAAAACGATATATTAGCAAAAAGTGAAGATGCGGCTGTAATAGAGGGTGGTAAACTTGCATTTTCAACAGATAGTTTTACCGTTAGCCCGCTATTTTTTGCAGGTGCGGATATTGGTAAGCTTGCAGTTTGTGGAACCTGTAACGATCTAGCTATGATGGGCGCGCGTCCTAAATACTTAACTTGCTCCGTGATAATAGAAGAGGGTTTTGAGGTTGAGCAACTCCAAACAATCGTAGCATCTATGAAAAAAGAGCTTGAAATAAACGGTGCAATAGTAGTAAGCGGCGATACCAAAGTGGTTCCAAAAGGGAGCGTTGATAAGATATTTATCAATACAAGCGGAATAGGGGAGATACAAAAAGATGGTATCAGCTCAAACTCTATTACAAGCAAAGACACCATAATAGTAAGTCGCGATATCGGTGCGCATGGGGCAACTATATTTGCAGCTCGTGAGGGGATGGATATGCATAGCTCTTTGCAAAGTGATTGCAGGTCACTTTATCCTGTGGTGCAAAAACTGCTTGATGAGAATATACAAATAACAGCTATGAGAGATGCTACAAGGGGCGGTTTAGCTGCGGTGCTTAATGAGTGGGCAAAGCAGTCAAATATCTGTATAGAGGTTGAAGAGGATAAGATACCAGTAAGCGATGAGGTGAACGGTCTTTGTGAGCTTTTAGGCTTTGAAGCGAGTGCTTTAGCAAATGAAGGAACATTTGTACTTGCAATAAAAAAAGATGATGAGCAAAGAGCTTTAGATATTTTAAAAGAGTTTAACGAGAACGCTTCGGTTATAGCTAAGGTGAGTGATAAACATCTTCAAAAAGTGATATTAAACAGCGCTTGGGGAACGGCAAGATTTCTTGATATGCCAAGCGGTGAACTGCTTCCAAGAATTTGCTAAATAAGTTAAGAATTAAAAATTAAGAGTTAAAAGTTTAGGAGATAATTCAAAGATGCATGAATATAGTATAGTCCAAGCACTTTTAGATAGCTGTGAACAACACGCAGTAGAGAATGACGCTAAAGAGGTAACAAAAGTAGTTGTAAAGATAGGTGTTATGAGTGGAGTGGAGCCGCACTTATTAAAAGAGGCATTTGATACATTTAAAGATAAGACGATGTGCGAGAATGCAGAGTTTGTGATGAATATACAAAAGGTAAAGATAGCCTGCAACGATTGTAATAGTGAGAATGAGCTAGAGAAAAATGAATACCTTTGCCCAAAATGTAGTAGTTCAAATATAAACGTAATAGACGGGGAAGAGATGTTTTTAATGTCTTTAGAGCTGGAGTAGAAGTTTTAACCAATTGATGATATAATCAACAAACCCAAATAAAGGTATTTTTTGAACTTTCGCTTAATAGTTCCCCTTTTATTTATACAATTATTATATGCCAAAGATATATCATTTGTAAATGATATAAAGCCGATACTTGATAAACGCTGTGTAGTTTGCCACTCTTGTTATAATTCACCTTGCCAAGTAAAACTAAGCTCATTTGAGGGTATAGATCGTGGCGGGACCAAAGATGAGATATACGGCAATAGGATCACGGCAATGGATCCCACTAGACTTTTTATAGATGCCACTACAGAGTACGGTTGGAGGCAAAAAGGTTTTTACTCTATCTTGGATGATCTTGATGGTAATAACAACAGCCTTATGAGCATACTTTTAGATCAAAAACAAAAATACCCCCAAAGCAAAGGGGAGTATGCTCCTGAGAGTGATACGCTTGCTTGCTCTAAAGATCTAAAAGAGATAAATAAATATCTAGATGATAAACCTTACCACGGGATGCCTTACGGTATGCCTGCACTTCCAAAGTCTGAGCACGAAATATTGATAAAATGGATCAAAGATGGTGCTAAGGATGATACTAAGGTAGATTTTACCAAGCCCAAAGAGATAGCACTTTTTGAAGAGTTTTTAAATAATAGCGATATTAAACACCAAGTAAGTGCTAGATATATCTATGAGCATCTTTTTTTGGCACATATCAAATTTCCTAGTTCAGAAAATTTTTATGAGCTTGTAAGATCATACGATAAACAAGGTAAATATGCAGTTCCCACAAGACTACCTTATGATGCTATAAACGATAAGTTTTACTATTCATTTAGGAAGATCACTTCGACTATAGTTCATAAAACACATATGGTGTATCATCTAGATGAAAAAAAGCTTCAAAGGTATAAAGAGCTTTTTATAAAGCCAAGATGGAATGAAGAGCCTTATCTTATAAGTTACGATTCTAAGATAGCGGCAAACCCTTTAACTGCTTATGAGCAGATACCAGCCGCGGCGCGATATAACTTTTTGCTTGATGATGTGCATTATTATATTATGACCTTTATACGCGGTCCTGTTTGTAAAGGGCAGATCGCACTAAACGTTATAAATGATCACTTTTGGCTTGCATTTAAAGATCCAAATTATGACCTGACTTTAGAGAACGGTTTTATAAAAGCCAATCAAAAAAATCTATCTTTACCCAATGAATACGGTGCAGATACTCCTTTAACTAAAACATTTGATTATTATAAATATGACGGTGATACTATAGATTATTATAAAAATAAAAACAGCTTGTATGAAAACAGCAGTTCAAAGCTTGATCTTAAAACAATATGGAGAGGTAATAAGCCAGCTCATAATGATAACGATGCTATTTTAACCGTTTATAGACATTTTGACTCGGCATCTGTTCATAAAGGGGCTTTTGGTGATACTCCAAGAACCATGTGGGTTATAGACTATCCTTTACTTGAAAGATTATACTACTCTTTAGTTGCTGGCTTTGATGTATTTGGAAACTTACAGCATAAGTTGTTGGTGAGAAAATATATGGATAGACTAAGGATAGAGGGTGAGAGTAACTTCTTAGAGTATCTTCCTAATTCAAGCAGAAAAGATGTATTTAACTCTTGGTATAAAGGTACCTTAGCAAAATATCTTGTAACCTATACCCCTTCAAAAAATCCTACAGCTTTAGATTTTCAAAGCGATGATCATAAATATGAGATGATCGATAAGATACTAAACTATACAAAAACGAAAAAAGATAGGCTAAACCATATAAGCAATGGGCATAAGCAGATGAGGATACTTGAAAACTATAACACCAAAGAGGAGTTGGAGAGGTCTTTAAAAGATCTAACCCTTTTTGAGAGTATTAAAAACTTTAAAGAGTTCTCTAGTCATAGTTTTAACCTTGCGTATATTAGGTTTAAGATAAAAGATCGTTACCTTGTTTACACTTTGGTTGTTAATAGATGGCACGATAGTGTTGCTTTTATGTTCAATGAGGATGAAAGACTAGATAGCTCAAAAGATACGGTAAATCTAATAGAGGGATTTATAGGCTCATACCCAAACTATTTTGTTACCGTTGAGCAAGATGATATCCCTAATTTTTTTAAAATTCTAAAAGATTATAAGAGCGATGAATCTAAGCTTGCAAAATATTTTATACTTAGAAGTGATAAGAATTTTTGGCAGACCTATGACTGGTTTCAAGAAAGATTTAATAAAGAGCAGCCTATCGATGCAGGACTTTTTGATCTAAATAGATATTATGAAAAAACATTTAACTAAAATATAGCTCAGAGGTATAAGATACCTTGAGCTAAAACCTAGTGTTAATCTTCTTCGTCATCATCATCTTCATCATCGTCGTCTTCGTCATCATCCTCGTCATCATCTTCATCTTCATCATCGTCGTCATCGTCATCATCCGAATCATCATTTGAAGAGTTTTTATTTGTATCGTTCTCTTCTAAAAGTTTAAAGTTACTAGCACTATTTATTTGAGCTTTAGATGCTATAGGCACAGAACCCGTGTCGTGTTCACTCTTTACGATATCATCTATTGATGTTAGAAACATTTTGTATATCTCTAAGGTCTCTTTTTTATTTGTATTTAGGTTCATAGATAGTTCACAAGCTCTAAACATAAGCTCTCTAGTAATAAGAACAGCAGGGCTTCTACCGCCTAAACTTACAGAACCTGTACCTGATTCTTCACCTATCTTTTCAGCTTTGCCGACTAGTGACGCACCTAAAGCTAAACCTTGTTCTGAAGTTTTTGTTGCATCGGTTTCTCTTGAAGCACAAAACCTTTCGATGTTTTTTGGAGATTTTATATAAGTTACTTTTGCTTCATCTTCCATTACCACTAGATCGATACCGCTTCTTTTTACCTCATTTACATAAAGCTCGGTCTTTGTTGTACAAGCAGTATTTACTAATATAACTAAGCCGATGAACAATAGATGTAGAGTTTTCATATTTTACCTTCGTTGCATTTATTAAACAATTTTATCCAATAGCAACTTAATAGAATAAAGTTAGATTTTTTTAAGATTGATCAAAATCTCTATTATCTATCTTTTTTCGGATTAGATCAATATGTAAAAAAAGGTTGTAGTATTCACCCATATATGAAAGGGGAACTTTTGTTTTTAAAGATATCTGTTTATGAAGCATATCAAGTTCTTTTTTTATAGTTTCCAGCTCCTCTTTTGAAGCATTTTGTACCTTATCATCAAGCTCGTTTAATCTATCATACCATCTAAATATCTTAGAGCGTATCGTAAAAACATATAGAGGGACTATGCTTTTTGATAAAGGTATTAAAAGCCAAAGAAGAGGTATAAGTAAGACCTTTAGCCTATCTATATTTGAAGCTATCCAGTATGGGAAAATGCTTTCTAACCAAGAGTCTCCTTGTGTTATATAAAGCTCGGCTTCTGAGTTTATAAGCGTATCTAGGTTGTTTAGATTTGGAAAGCTGTCTTTAGTCTCAAAGAAGTTCTTAGATGAGTGTATCTGTTTTACTTTTTTTAAAAATATCCTAATAAGCTCATCTGAAACATCTGTATGAGCTACTAGATTTTGGGTTGTACTTAAAAGCTCTATTTGTGAGCTTGGAAGGTTTTTATATAGATCGATACTTCCTTCAAACAGTGTAAGGTGTTTTAGATAATCAAACTTTTGTACATAAGCCTTTGCTCTTTTTAAACTAAGCACTTCAATACTTGGATCACTTAGAAGCTCGTTTATATATTGGTTTTGCTCGCTTGCTAGGGTTATAAATATATCAAGCTCTTTATTTTTTAGTTTTGTAAGTGCATCTTTGTCAAATTCGTAGATAAACTTCGTATTTGATTCATCTATACCGTTTGCTTCAAGTATCTTTTTTGCTAGATCGTAAGTACCGTCGTTTGTTATACTTACCCCTATCTTTTTATCTATAGATTCGATTATATAGTTTAGTTTATACCCTTCATTTCTATAAAATATCCAAAGGGGTTCAAAATAGATACTTGCTAAAGATTCAAACTGGTAGTTTGGTTTATTTATCAATATACCGCTATTTATAAAACCTATATCTACTTGTTTATTGTTTAGGTATCCTATAGTATCAAGTGCACCGTTAGTTGGGATTATATTTAATTTAACCCCTTCCTCTTCAAGAAGTGCTTTATAAGATAGTGCGTAAGCGTAAGTATCACTTCCAACTATTCCCGTTGCAAGGCTTAGCTCTTTTTTTTGTTTGGGAGTATTGAATTGTAAGCTAAGATACAACACAAGTATGGATATTATAGTTATCAATACCCATATTCTTGTCCGTATTGTCATAAAGCGGCTCTTATCTTATCTGACCGCTTCCAAGTATCTTGAACTTATATGTTGTAAGATCATTTATACCCATTGGTCCTCTTGCGTGCAGTTTATTTGTACTTATTCCAACCTCTGCACCAAAACCAAAAGCTCCACCGTCAGTGAACCTTGTACTTGCATTTGCATATACACAAGCCGCATCTACACTGTTTAAAAAGTGCGTAACTGCACTATAATCTTCACTGATAATAGCTTCACTATGACCTGAGCCATATTTTGCAATATGTGCTACGGCTTCATCTACATCTCTTACTATTTTGATGGATAAGATATTTGCAAGATACTCTGTATCGTAGTCTTCTTCGGTTGCACAAGCTACATCTATCACTTTTTGGGTAAATTCACACCCCTTAAGCTCAGTACCCTCTGCCATAAACGCTTCATATAAAGGTGGCAAGATAATATTTGCTATCTCTTTATGAATAAGAAGTGTCTCCATTGCATTACAAACTCCAGGACGTTGACATTTCGCGTTTATACAGATATCTATCGCCATTTTTGGATCGGCATCTTTATCTATAAATGTATGACAAAGCCCCTTATCGTGTTTTACAACAGGAACGGTAGCATTTTCGCTTACAAATTTTATAAGTGCTTCACCGCCCCTTGGGATAATAAGATCAACATATTCATCTTGCTTTATAAGGTTTGCCACACCCTCACGGCTTGAATCAGGGATCAATGATATAGCTTGTTCAGGAAGTCCGTTCTTTGCTAACACCTCTTGTAAAACCCTTGCAATTGCTTTATTTGAATGCTCAGCCTCTTTACCACCTTTTAATACGCATACGTTACCGCTTTTAAAACATAAAGCAGCTGTATCACTTGTAACGTTTGGACGTGATTCGTAGATGATACCTATCACACCTATTGGGATAGTTACTTTTTGGATATTTAGACCGTTTTCCATTACCCAGCCGTCAAGTATCCTTCCAACAGGCTCTTTTAGTGCAGCTATCTCTTTTATAGCATCGCTCATCCCTTTAACTCTATCGCCGTCAAGGAAAAGTCTGTCCATTAAAGCTTCACTTAGGCCATTCATCTTACCGTTTTCCATATCTTGAGTATTTCTATGAACGATATAATCACAATGCTCTATTAAAGCATCAGCCATCTCGTTTAATACTCTATTTTTAACCTCACCGCTAAGATTTGCGATAGTTGAACTTATCTTTTTAGACTCTGCTAAAAATTGTTTCATATTTTGATCCTTAAAAATAGTTCCTATTTTTGAGGAACCTTTCATAATGACTTCTTTTTACATGATTTATAAAAAATCATTAAAGAAGCAAATTCTAAAGAGAACAACGAGTTGTTCTTAAAGGTTCCCTGATTTTAGGACTACAAATATTTAATACTTTTGTAAATATATGATTTTGAATATAGATTTATTTTATCTAATAGCTGATTAAAGTAGATTTAGTATAGTGGTTTTATCTTTGAGCTTTTAGCTCAAAGATAGTTTAGTCAAGAGCGTACATCAATCTTTTTATTTGATTGTTTAGCGCTTTTTCCTCTTTTGTTTCTATTTTTTTTGATATATCATTTAGTCTACAATGTGTTTTCCAACCCTTAAGAGTATATCCAAACACTTTAAATAAAACTTTTGCAATATATTTCTCTAGTTCAGATTCCATATAGATATTTACGCTATCCGTATCTATATCTAAAGTTACTTCATGGGGAAGCTTCTCTTGCTCCTCTAATGTTTTTGCATCCCACTTTATCCCTCTTACTCTATAGTGTGTTACCGAACTCTTATTTTTAAAAAAATCCAAGCTGATCTTTGGAATAGTTCCTTTTGTTACTAACATTGTAATCTCCTTAAATGGTATTTAATATTGATCGATAAAACGATAAACAAGTTATATATTTTATGATACAAAAAATGTTCCATTGGGAGTAGTGACTTACAAAAATGTAATATATTTTTTATAAATTTATCATAAGTGACAATTTTGGATGCTAGTATTTTTAGGGGTTAGATATGTTTATGGAGTTTCTTTTTTTGTAGTAGATAGATAACTACGCTCATTCCCGCACTACCCATCACCATTGCCATTACGACAATTTGGTATCTAACAGCTATGATAGGATCAACCCCGCTTAGTATCTGCCCCGTCATCATTCCAGGAAGTGATACCAGACCCACTGCAAAAAAAGCGTTTATCTGGGGTATTAAAGCAGCACGTAAAGTTATCTTTCTTGCATCAAGGTAACTATTTCTTTTTATCTCTTTTTCAAATCTTTCACCGCTAAGTGCAACTGCGTTCATAGCATTTGCGTATATCATTCCTGCGAGCGGTATCACATATCTAGGTTCATAAAGAGGAGTAAGATCAACTACGAACTCTAAAACTAAATATAGATTAAAGCTGCCCGCAATGGCTATTGCTATAAAGATAGTTTTAAACTCGGTAAAATTTTTGTTTTCTATATTTCGCAAGGATATAAATGAAGCGGCTATTATCATAAATAAAACTATAAAAATACCAAGATAGTATGATTCTTCATTGAATATATAAACTAAAGCATAACCTATAAGGATAAGTTGAAAGGTCATACGAAAAGTTGCTTTGAGTATCTCTGTTGTATCACCTGTCCATTTTTTATAAAAATACCAAACTATAGCAATAGGGAGGAGCATAAACAGTAGGTTTTCGATAGGTATTATCTGCATAATATCCCCTTAGCTTTTTAAAAGATCCTTTAAACTATGTAGCGGCTCTTTACCCTCTAAGATCAGTTTCACCTCTTTTGCAATCGGCGTATAGATATGTTTCTCATGGGATAGTTTAGAGATTGCTTCACTTGTTTTTACACCCTCAGCTACCTCTCCAAGCTCTTCTAGGATCGCTTCTAAGGTTTTACCGTTTGCAAGTCCAAGTCCAACTCTAAAGTTACGGCTTAGGGTACTTGAAGCAGTTAAGAAAAGATCGCCTGCACCACTTAGACCTATAAAGGTATCTTTTTTTGCACCAAAACGCTCTCCAAAGCGCTCCATCTCTACAAGACCTCTTGATATAAGTGAAGCTCTTGCATTGTTTCCAAGCTTTAACCCCTCACATATACCGCTGGCGATAGCTAGAACATTCTTATAAGCACCTGCTATCTCTGCACCAATTACATCATCACTGTAGTATGTTTTGATAAACTGTGGAAAAAATGGTTCAAACTCACTATATAGCTCTTTGCTTGAGGAGTTTAGAACTAAAGCTGTAGGAAGACCTTGTATAACTTCTGCAGCAAATGAGGGACCTGATATAAAACCGACATTCTCTTTTGGAACAAACTCTTCATATATCTCTTGAAGAAATTTCCCCGTACTAGCTTCTATACCTTTTGCGGCAACTAGTATCTTTTGACCTTTAAATACAAACTTCTCTTTTAGCCAGAAACGTATCTGTTGTGAAGGGATAGCTATGATAAGATATTTAGATTCTAAAGCCTCTTCTAGTTCTACAAAGTTTGCAATATCTTTTTTTGTTCTATTTGTAATAACTGCTTCAGGGGTAGTTTGTGACACGGCAAAATGAAGAGCTTGCCCCCATTTTCCAGCACCTATGATGGAGATTTTATTATTCATTATATTAACTCCACTGCTTTGTTTTTATATTGAACATATTCTAATCTTTTACCTTGAATTAGTTTATTAATAATTGTTTGTTTTAATTTATTATTCTCGAAACTATCATATATAAAGATGACTTTTGAAAATTTTATATCAACATATTTTAAAATTTTTGCTACATTATCAAGTTGTTCAATAATTTCATTTAAAATACTTTTTGTAATTTTACCACATTTGATTTCCAAGATAACAATATTTTCAATTTTAATAATACAATCACATAATTTTGGATTTTTATAGCCAAATATAGCCTTTTTGATACTCTCGTCTTTTAAGCCATCGTCAGGTTTAAACATGTATTTAATGTTTTTTTTATTTAAAATACATTTATTTTCTTTACAATCTTCTATTTCCTTAAATAATTTTTGAAGTTTATTTTTAGTCATTTTTTAATAATTTATCCGTTAGTTTTCCACTTTCATCTAAAAGTTCGTCTAATGCTTCATCAAAGTTTTCATTTGATATACCTAATTGATCAATATTTAGTTTTTTTACTTCAGTTTCAGATTCTTTATTTTTAAATAAATAGGCAGATACATTTTTTTTAGATATAGAAATGTCTTTTTCTTCTAATTCATATTTCTTAATACAGTTATTGATTTCACCTAATATATAATCACTGTGAGTAGTAACTATAACTTTGGCTCCTGAATTTACTAATTTAACAATAAATTTTGCCATTTGAATTTGTGCTTTTGGATGAAGATGTGCTTCTGGCTCTTCGATAACAAAAAGAGTTTTTTTAATATTCTGTGTATTTTTTAGAAAAATTATAAAGGGTAAAGTTTCTAAAGTAGCAGAAGACGCTAAATGTAAATCTAATTTTTCATTTTTAACTTTTAGATAGTAGCTTGTATAATTCTCACTATTAGTTTCTTCTTGAATATTCCCTTTTATTATTTCTTTTTCTAGAAATTTAATTAATTCATCAGATTCTTTTTTTGTCTCAACGGGATTAAACCAATCATCAAAATCAAATTTTCCCATTTTTATATCGGCAAAAGTTTGTATAAAATCAATTGTTGGCTCTCCTAATCTTGTAGCACTTACTTGCCCTCTAAACTTATCTCTAAATATTCCTGCGTATATTTCGTCTAATGTTAAAACAAATCCCGTTCTTGAAGCTGGAAAGTAATAAGTTGTAAAATAGTTTTTTAGATGTTTTTGAAGTCTTTCTGTTAGTTGTTTAACAAGTAGATGAATTGCTCTGTATTTCACTTCATCATCAATTTTCTCATATTGTTCTATAGGCATTGGTAAATTAACTTGCAATTGATTATTTGATAGTTTATTAATGTAATCAACTATATAGAGTTTTTGTAAAATTTTTTTATTAATATTAAAACTATTATTTATTTTTTTTGTTAATTCACTAAGTATTGTATCAAGTATTTTATTCGAAAAATCGATTATTTTTTCATCATTTTCATTAATATATATTTTTAAAATGGTACTTCTTTCATCTTCCCATTCATCAATATCAATTTGTCTTGTAAAAATTTCTTCTTCTAAATCTTGTTTTAGAGAAAATAGATATGTAATATCAGATATATTTTCTTGAATAATTTTTTTTGCTATATTTGAAATAAATCTATATGAAGTACGACCTTCTTCCAATAGAGATAGTTCTTTGAATAGTTCATAAATTATGTGAGCCATATAACTCTTATTAGTAGAGTTTTGTCCAATGAAAAGCGTTAAATCTTTTACTTCAATTTCTGCTTTTTTTATTTTAGCTAAAGCTTCTACTTTTAATTTCATTTAATATCCTTAGTTGAAGAATTATGACAATTTTTGTTTTAAAAGCTGACTTACTTTTTGTGGATTTGCAGTTCCCTTACTTGCTTTCATAGTTTGACCTACAAAGAAAGCGAACATTTTTTCTTTTCCACCTTTATACTCTGCAACTTTTTCTTCGTTGTTTGCAAGTATCTCATCTATCATAGCTAATAGCGCACCATCATCACTCACTTGTTTTAATCCAAGCTTTTCAATAACCGCGTCGATATCGTCCGTTTCATTTGCTAAAACATCATCAAGAACCTCTTTTGCAGCTTTTCCTGAGATAGTACCATCTTCGATCCTCTTTACGATTACAGCCAGAGTTTTTGCGCTTATTGAAGATGTTGTTGGGGTAAGCCCTTCATTTAGACGACCAGCAAGCTCAACACTTAACCAAGTAAATGCATTCTTACCGCTGATACCCTCTTTCATCATCTCTTCAAAATAGTTGGCGTTTTCTAGGTTTGCAGTGATTACACCTGCATCATACTCTTTTATGCCGTACTCTTTTACAAAACGCTCTTTTTTCTCATCTGGAAGTTCTGGTATCTTTGTATATTGCTCTAGCATCTCTTTGGTTAGTTTTACAGGAAGTAGGTCAGGATCAGGGAAATATCTATAATCTGCCGCGTCCTCTTTACCCCTCATAGATCTGGTCTCACCGCTATCCACATCAAATAGTCTTGTCTCTTGGAAAATTTCTTGCTCATAAACACCATCTTCCCAAGCTTCGATTTGGCGGTTTACCTCATATTTAATAGCACGCTCTATAAACTTAAAGCTGTTCATATTTTTGATCTCACATCTAGTATAAAGCTTATCATCACCCTTTGGTCTAATAGAAACGTTTACGTCACATCTAAAAGAACCCTCTTGCATATTTGCATCACTGATCTCTAAGTATCTAACGATTGAGTGTAGTTTTTTAAGATAAAGTATCGCCTCTTCTGCACTTCTCATATCAGGTTCACTTACGATCTCTAGTAGAGGCGTTCCAGCACGATTAAGATCAACTAAACTGTGATCTCCTGCGTGTGTATTTTTACCCGCATCGTTTTCAAGGTGAGCTCTAGTGATACCTACACGCTTGCTTGAGCCATCCTCAAAGTCGATCATAAGATGACCCTCGCCTACGATTGGTACATCCATTTGAGATATCTGATAACCGTTTGGAAGATCTGGATAGAAGTAGTTCTTTCTATTGAATACAGAGTTATCGTTTATCTTTGCATCTATTGCCGTACCGAACATTATCGCTTTATGAACCGCTTCTTTATTTAATACAGGCAGGGCTCCAGGAAGTCCTAAACATACAGGGCAAACATTGGTATTTGGGGCATGACCGAAACTTGTAGCGCATGAGCAAAAAAGTTTAGTATTTGTATTTAATTGGGCATGAACCTCAAGACCTATTATCACTTCAAACATATCTTTCCTTATCTTATTATTTTTATATCGGCTGTTATCTTTAGTTTGTCAAAATACTCTTTTAGGTATTTATCCTCTCTATCTTTCATAACAATATTTAAAATCTGGTTTTTAACCTCTTCAAAACTTTGCAGGGTCGTATCTTTTTTCTTTGTTATATAGAACATTACAAACATTTGATCAGCAGTTATCACAGGTGTAAAATCACCCTCTTTAGTAGAGTTGATGATATATTTTAACTGTGAGTTGATATTGCTTTGCTCTAGTGTGATACTTGTACTTTGAACATCGTTTTGCACTTGTAGAGGGTTTTGTTTTGTTGCTAAAAGAGCTCTTTTATTTTTTGAGATATACTGAACTACATCAATGGTTGAAGCTATATTGTAGCTGTCTTTATTGGTGTTGTAATATATCTTAAGATCATCATCACTAGCCATTTTGATATTTCCACGAACTATTGATGTTACAAGCTTTTGGTGTTGTATCCTTTTTTTTGTTTGCTCAACGAACTTATCATAATCAGAGTATTGTTGTCTAATTACCGATTTAAAGTTTATAACATCCATACCGTTTTGAGCTGCAAGTTGTTCTATATACTGATTTACATCAAATATATCAACTTCGATCTTTCTTTTTTCAAGCTCATCTTCATAAAGCTTCTCATCGATAAGCAAAGTAAGTGCTTCATCTTTTGTTTTGTTTGTTTTTAACATAAACTCGTCTATCTCATAAAGAGTAACAGGTTTTTCATTTACTATAACAGCTATACCGTTTACAAGTCCTGCGTATGTATAACTTGCTAAAATTAAAATAGATAAAAATAGTTTTTTCAAGTGTTTCCTTTTTTTAAAAAGTGCCTATTTTACCATAAAGATGGTAAAATCATTGTTTAAGTATCCCTCTTTGGTTTCAATATTATTACTAATAGCTTTACAAATATTTAAAATATCATCTTTAGTGATACCATTAAAGGTATCCTCTTTTAAAAAGTTAAATACAAAACCTTTATTTGAGGATTCAAAACATTTTTCTATAAATGTTCGAACCTCATTTAACTCCAAAGTGTTCAAAGCACCGCTGCAAAGATAATAATCAGCTTTTGGAAGAGGATCTTTTAAGATATCTATTTGTTCAAAAGTAGCGTTTGGATATATGGTTGAGGCTACTTCAATAAAGAAATCTTCACTATCTATCCCGATATATTTTTTAGGAAAGATAAACTTTGACGCAAAATAGTTGATAAGGTCACCAAATCCGCACCCTGCATCAACTATTTTAGAGTTTTCTATATCGTGTTGTATAAACTCTAAAAGTATCTTAAACCTTATCTCTTGAGTATGTTTTGAGTTCCAGTGTACACCTTTAGGTGATACACCATATTTTATAAATGCGTCGCGGTAGAATTCCGTATTATTAAATATTGCCAATTTGTTCTATTATTACGCCGTTATCTTTAATAAATTGTGAAACAATATCTGAGTTGGTATGCTCATATGCTTTATCATAAACGATCCTTTTAATACCTGCTGCAATTAGATTTTTTGAGCAATCTGCACAAGGCTCTAAAGTTACGTAAATGGTGGCACTCTCTATTGAGATACCTTTTCTAGCCGCCCAGATAAGTGCGTTCATCTCCGCATGTATCTCATAGGTCTTTGACCAATCGTGGTGCTCTTTTGTGTATTCACCGCTCCAGTGATCACGGCAGTTTGTATATCCGCTAGGAGTTCCATTGTATCCTGTGGATAGTATTCTGCCGTCTTTTACGATCACGGCACCCACTTGCTTAGATACGCATTTGGATGCCTTTGATATCTCGTGGGCAATATTTATAAAGTTGCGATCACTTAAAGCCAATTAGTTGCACCCACAGCTTCCGCCATTTTGTTTTGATGAACTAGCACCTGCCGTCGAGCAAGCGCTAACACCAGGAGGTGTAGTTGGTTGGATACTAGAGTTATCTGCAACTGCATTTGATATAAAATCCCAAACCTTTTCACTAGCTTCTAGGTATCTTTTACCGCTTACCGATTCAGGGTAGAAATAAACAATAGGTTTACCCTCATCACCACCAACTCTAATACTAGGCTCGATTGGCATATGTGCAACTACTTGTGTGTCATACTCACGTGCCAGTTCATTACATGTTCCCATACCGAAGATATCACTCTCTTCACTACATTTAGGGCAGATAAATCCACTCATATTCTCAACAATACCAGCAATCGGGATATGTAGTTTTTTAAACATATCAAGACTTCTTTGGCTATCATCAAGTGCTACGTGTTGAGGAGTTGTTACGTTTATACCTGCAGTTACTGGAACTGATTGAGCAAGTGTAAGCTGAGCATCACCTGTTCCTGGAGGCATATCTATAAACAGTACATCTAGCTCTTCCCAAAGAATATCTCTAAGAAGCTGCTCGATCGCTTTCATGATCATCGCACCTCTCCAAACAAGAGCTTGACCTTTTTGCATTAGTGAACCCATTGACATAACATCAACACCGTAAGCTTTAAAAGGTTTTACCTTATTTCCTATGATCTCAGGCTCAAGATCAGCAATACCCATCATTCTTGGAATATTTGGTCCATATATATCGGCATCTAATATACCTACACGTTTACCTTGCATAGCCATAGCAACTGCTAGATTTACCGTAGTAGTTGATTTACCAACACCACCTTTACCTGAACTTACCATTACGAAGTTCTTTATCTGTGGAGCTATGTTCTTTCCACTTACCGAGTTACTTTTTTGTTGAGGAGCCTCAGGTTTTTTGATCTGGAAATCTATAGTTTCCACACCTATTATCTTAAGTTCTTTGGTTATATCCTCTTTTAATTGTGCTTCAACTTCCTGGGCACTTGAAGTGATCTCTAAAAATAGTGTTACGTTTTTATCTTCGATCTTTACATCTTTTAGAAAACCGAAATCTATTATCGACTTTGTAAAGCCTGGATATTTAACGTGTTGTAGTTGTTTTTTAATCTCATTTGTATCTATCATAATAGTTCCTTTTTAATATACTTTTACAAATTGCCGCCATTATAAATGAAAGCGGATAATTTTTATCTTAATTTAATCGATTAGCTTTAAAATGAAATATTAAAGCCTATCTCGATCTTTTGATTATCGTTTATTGTGCTTTTGCTCCATTGGTCAGCTGAGGCATAAAAATATAGGTCTTTACCAAGGAATGAACTATATGTTAATTTTGTTTCTTCAGCTGATATGGTTCCGTCCCCTTTAAAGTATTCAATTTTTATACTATCTGTTTTTTCAAAGTATTTTGTTAATGATGCATAGTATGCTTTACCATCTGTGATATGGTTTGCTCCTATCTCATCAAGTGAGTAGTTCGCTTCACTATCTGTTTCTTGGTCAAGTGCTACGTTTCCTCCGTTTTGCCCTGTTTGTATATATGCAAAGCTGTAAGCTAAGCTATTATCTTCGTTATCTATAAATAGTACGGTTTGTGATTGCTCACCTAGAACTGTTCCTGTTGAATCGTTATCTGAATCAAGTTTTGTATGTGTAGCACCAAACTTTGTTGTTTTTTCTTGTTTAAATATAGAAAACTGCATAACTTTACTGTCGTAATTACTTGCTGTTCCGTTGTTTCCCGTTGCTGAATACTCCGAGTCTTGTATCTGTGAATACCAAGCTGAGTAGTTCATATTTCCAACTTCACCTATCATAGCTGCTTGCAAAACTTCATCTGCACCGCTATAGGTGTTGTTTACATAGTATGAAAATGCAAAGATATTTGTTTCTGTTGATCTTAAAAATAAAAGTCCATCACCGTTTTTTTCATAAAAGAATGGTCCTGCTATCTCTTGAAGACCTAGTTGGAAATTTTGATTGTTCTTTTGGTAGCTGATATAGATTTGATCTACTCTAAGATCAAGAGCTGAGCCTTTTTCATCATTTGTATCATCATCATCTATTTTTAAAGTAAATACTGTTTCGTTTGATACGGGATATTGCAGTTTTAGATCAAGGTCTATATCGTGTTCTGCTTCTCTGTCGCTGTTATTTACACCGTATGCAAGCTTCTCTTCTATCTCATAGTTTACATTACCGCTTATGTCGATCTTACCGAAACTAACAGCGTAAACACTTATTAGTGATAGTGACAAAAATAATAAAATTTTTTTCATTTAATTAACTCCAAAATTGTAATTCTTGAATATTATCTAAAACAAGATAGATATTAAATTAATTAGGTATAAACTTATCGTATTGTTTTATACAGTTTTCTGCGATATTTAACATTTTTATATTGATAAGTTTAAATTGTGAGTTTGCCGCTTCTATCATAAGTTTATCATAAACGTTCGAGTATGAATAGAGTGAAAAATATAGATACTCTGCCGAGCGGTTCTCTTTTTCAAGTTCTGCAAACCAAGTTGATAGTAAAGCAAAGCATAGCATTGATGGATTAAAGGGATCATTGTTTTTAAAGTTTTTTGAAATATTGTTATTTAAATAATCGTAGCTTTTAAGTACTGCCTTTATATGGTAGTTGCTTTGTTTGGATAAATAATACTCTTTTCTTTTTACTGACTTCTCTATTTGAATAATCAGCTTTTCGATCTCTTGATCTATAAATGAAGATATCTCTTTATCTATACCGAAGATATTTGAGTTATTCATTTTATATGCTTCTATAAGATCTTTGCAAAACAGTAATAAAGCTTCAGTTTTTATTTTTGAAAGATTTAAAATCATAAAAGTATTTTAACAGTGTTTAATTTAAGTGTTAATAAGATATTATTATCTCGTTTTAATTTTATAAATATGAAGAATTTTTTAAAAAAGGATGTTATTGGACTATATCGGTGTTAAAAAAGAGGGTGAGATCTACGATATGCAGACTGCTTCTGCTTTAGGGATCGAAGGTGATTATATCAAGGCAGATAACTCGGCAGATGCTTTAGAGATACTTAGACACTCAACTGCTCATTTAATGGCTCAAGCGATCAAAGAGCTATATCCAGAAGCTAAATTTTTTGTGGGTCCTGTTGTAAACGAGGGCTTTTATTACGACTTCAAAGTAAATCATCAACTTAGTGATGATGATCTTCCAACCATTGAAAAAAAGATGAAAGAGCTTGCAAATGCAAAACTTCCTATTGAAAGATATGAAGCAAGCAGGGAAGAGATACAAGCAAAGTTTAAAAACGATGAGCTTAAACAAGCCGTATTGGAAAATATTAAAGATGATACCTTAACACTTTACAAACAAGGTGATTTTGAAGATCTTTGCCGCGGACCTCACGTACCAAATACCAGAATGATTAGAAGCTTTAAATTGATACGTGTTGCGGGAGCTTATCTTGGCGGTGATGAAGAGAACGAAATGATCACTAGAATTTACGGGATCAGCTTTTTCGATAAGCAAGAGCTTAGAGACTATATTACACAGCTTGAAGAGGCTAAAAAAAGAGATCATAGAAAGCTTGGGACAGAGCTTGGACTTTTTGCATTTAGTGAAAATATCGGTGCAGGTCTTCCTTTATGGCTTCCAAAAGGTGCAAGACTTAGAAGTAAGCTAGAGCAGCTTTTATATAAAGCACATAGAATTAGAGGTTATGAACCTGTTCGTGGTCCTGAGATACTAAAAGCTGACGCTTGGGTAAAATCGGGTCACTATGCAAACTATAAAGAGAATATGTATTTCACCGAGATAGAGGGGCAAGAATACGGTATAAAACCTATGAACTGTGTAGGTCATATCGAGGTGTTTAAAACTTCGCTTGTTTCTTACCGTGATCTTCCATTAAAGTTCTTTGAGTACGGTGTGGTTCATAGACACGAAAAATCGGGTGTAATGCACGGACTATTTAGAGTGCGTGAATTCACTCAAGATGATGCACATATCTTCTGTATGGAAGATCAAGTAAAAGATGTGATCATGGAAGTTCTTGAATTTGTAGAGAGCTTAATGAAACTATTTGATTTTAAATATGAGATGGAAGTTTCAACTAAACCTAAAAAAGCTATCGGTGATGATGCCTTTTGGGAAACAACTACAAAAGGTATTATGGATGCCCTTGATGAGCATGGCTATAGCTACGGTATCGATGAGGGTGGTGGAGCATTCTACGGACCTAAGATCGATATCAAGATACTTGATGCAATTGGAAGAAAATGGCAGTGTGGTACTATTCAAGTAGATATGAACCTTCCTGCTAGATTTGAGATAGAATACACAACAGAAGATAACACTAAAAAAAGACCTGTAATGATCCATAGAGCGATCCTTGGTTCATTTGAGAGATTTATCGGTATCTTAACAGAACACTGTGCAGGTGAGTTTCCATTTGCTATTGCACCTACTCAAGTGGTATTTATACCTATTGCAGAGGCTCACCAAGCCTATGCAAAAGAGCTTCAACGTGAGCTTATAAATCTTGAGATAGATAGTGAAGTAAGCGATAAGAACGAAAGCTTGAATAAAAGGATCAGAACTGCTGAGAAGCAAAGGGTTCCTATGATAGTGGTGATCGGTGATGAAGAGGTGCAAAAACAAGGTATTGCACTTAGAGATAGAAGATTGAGAGAGCAGTCAAATCTTTCAAAAGAGGAGTTTATAGAGATGTTAAAAGTAAAAAAAAGTGAGGCAGCGGTTTGAATAATAGAAAAAAGAATGATGTGATAATGAATGATGATATCACGGTAAGTGAAGTTAGATGTATGGGTGATGATGGTACACAATACGGTATCATTCCAACAAGAGATGCTATGGATACGGCAGATGAACTAGGACTTGATCTAGTTTTAATAGCACCAGATGCAAAACCTCCTGTTGCAAAGATAATGGACTATGGAAAGTTTAAATATCAACAAGAGAAAAAACAAAAAGAAGCAAGAAAAAAACAAAAAGTTATCGTTTTAAAAGAGATCAAACTTTCAGTAAAGATCGCTGATAACGATATAAACTATAAAGTAAAACATGCACGTGAGTTCTTAGAACACGGTTATCATGTAAAGTTCAGGGTTTTTCTAAAAGGTAGAGAGATGGCACATCCTGAAGCTGGAGCAGAAGTTCTAACAAGAGTATGGCCTATGGTTGAAGATATAGGTAAACTTGAAGCTGCACCTAAACTTGAAGGAAGATACGTAAATATGTTGGTAACTCCTTTAAAAGATCATAAAAAATAGATCACTTTTTAGCTTTAACAAATATCACTTCAAACTCTAAATAACTTAAAGGGTATTCCTTATAAAGTTTTTTGGCGCTCTTAAAGGGAAGCTTTTTAGCTTCCCCCTCGACGCCGCTTTTTTTAATATACTCAAACATCTTTTTCTTATCTTCAAACTCTAGGTTATAGTTGTATATCTCAAATGTACAAGAAAAATAGTTTGAAAAAGCTTTTTTTATAGTATCGCTATCTAAGATAGGTGAGCTTTGGCTGCTTAGTTCCTGGATTGTTTTAAAAGTGTTTGAGGTAAAAAGTACGCAGTTTATCTCATTTGTAGTAAGTGAAAGAATCTTTACCAATCTATCTATATCTTTTGACCACTGCATAGCTGAAGATGATATTATCATATCAAAATGTTTATCTTTTAAGAACTCTTCAAATGCACTTGAGTCAAAATCAAAACAAAAAACTTCCGTTTTTTCATCTTTTGGGTGCAGTTCACACATGGAGCTTGAAAAATCCACTGCAGTGTATTTGTCAACTTCCCAGTCAATATATTTATATATTTGTCCCGAACCGCAGCCAAGCTCTAAAATAGTTTTTGGTTTAGTTGTAATATCTCTTACTAAAGCCTTAGCGGCAATCTGTTGAATGATATTGTTGTTGTTATAATCTTTTGCATATTTTGAAAATTGATTCGATATACTCATTGGCGGAGTTTAACTTTATTTTAATAAGTTTTAGATAAAATACAAACCATTTTTTTTATATATAGGAATAAACAATGGCATCAACTTTATTGATACTACAATTCGTTTTAGCGGTTTTAATTGTAATAGCTGTTTTATTACAAAAAAGCTCAAGCATAGGTCTTGGAGCGTACAGCGGAAGCAACGACTCGATGTTTGGAGCTAAAGGTCCGGCAAACTTTCTAACAAAAGCAACATTTATTTTAGGACTTCTATTTGTACTTAACACTCTAGCATTAGGGTATATCTATAATCAAGAGAGACTAAACAGTGCAGTTGATAATGTAGATACCGAAACACTTATACCGACAACTCAGACAATCCCTGCTATGGATTCTAAACCGGTACCAAGTGCACCTGCAACAACTAAATAGTAAGAGAGTTTTATAATGAGATATCTATTTTTTATATTTATCTCATCGTTATATCTATGGGGAAACGCTCATGTTTTCATCTACCATAGATTTGACGATCCTAAAAGATCATCAACCAATACATCTTTAGAAGAGTTAAGAAAAGAGTTTGACTATTTTAAAAACAACGGATATGAAGTTGTACCTTTAAAAAAGATAGTTGATAAGGTAAGCAGTAATCAAAAGGTTCCAGATAACTGGGTTGCTTTAACTATTGATGATGCATATGAAAGTTTTTATACAAAAGCCCTGCCTATCTTTAAAGAGTACGGATATCCTTTTTCATTATATGTTTATGTTGAAGCAACTACTAAAAGATACGGTGATTATATGACTTGGGACGAGGTTAAAGAGGCTTCAAAATATGGTGAGATAGGTTTGCACTCTTATGCTCATCCACACCTTACACATCTAACAAACAAAGCGATCATAAAAGATACAAGAAAAGCTATGAAGATCTTTGAAAAAAAGATGGGATTTAAACCTATTAGTTATGCTCATCCTTACGGAGAATTTGATGAAAGAGTACTTGAAGCTATTAAAATATTTGGTTTTGAGTATGTACTAAACCAAAGTACTGGTTCTGTTAACTCTACAAGCGATACTTCAAATATAAATAGAATTGCACTAGTTGGTGAAGTAAACCTAAAACAAAAACTAAGATACAAGTCTTTAAATGTTGAATGGATAGAGCCTAAAGAGTTTCCAAGTGATGGAATTTTAAGAAAAGTAAGAGCAAAAGTTAATAAAGATATAAGTACAATAAAACTTTACATCACAAGTGAGGGGTGGATAGAGAATATTAAGGTTAAGAACGGAATTGTTGATGTTGATCTAAATGTTTATTTAAAAAGAGCTCGTACAAGGGTAAGTTTAAGTACTGACTATTTTACGATATCTAGTCAGATGATAGTAAAAGATAAAAAGAAAATAAAAACGAAAGGATATGCAAATGCTAAATGAAGTATATGAAGAAGCAAAGAAAGGTATGGAGAAATCTCTAGAGGCTTTAAAAAGAGATTACGGAACACTTAGAACGGGTAAGGTTCATACCTCTATCTTAGATAATATCACTGTGGATTATTATGGAACTCCTACGGCATTAAACCAAGTTGCTACGGTTTTATCTCCTGATGCAACAACTATTAATATCTCACCTTGGGAGAAAAACCTTTTAGGTGATATTGAAAAAGCGATCCAAGAAGCAAATATCGGTGTAAATCCAAACAATAACGGTGAGAGTGTACAACTATTCTTCCCACCAATGACAGTTGAGCAAAGACAAGAGAGTGCAAAAAAAGCAAAAGGGATGACTGATAACGCTAAAGTTGCTATTAGAAACGTAAGAAAACATGCTAACGATCAAGTGAAAAAACTTCTAAAAGATAAAGAGATTACAGAAGATGAGAGTAAAAAAGCACAAGATGAAGTGCAAAAGATCACAGATAGTTATGTAGCAAAAGCAGATGATACTTTTAAAGCTAAAGAAGCTGAGATATTAAAGGTATAATGTGAACGTAGAACAAATATATAAAGATGCACAAGCTCTTTTAGAGGGGCACTTTAAATTAAGTAGCGGAAACTACTCAAAGTTTTATCTACAATCTGCAAAAGTACTAGAAGATCCAAAAACTGCAAAACTATTAGCGGAAGCTTTAGCTGAGCAGATCAAGCAAAGCGGTATAAAAGTTGACGCAGTATGTTCACCTGCACTTGGCGGACTTATAGCAGGATTTGCACTTGCAACTGCACTAGATGTTCGTTTTATCTTTGCAGAGCGTGTTGATGGTGAGATGACTATTAGACGTGGATTTGAAGTAAAAGAGGGTGAGAACTATATTATTTGTGAAGATATTATCACAACAGGCGGTTCAGCTCTTGAAGCAGCTGCTCAAGTTGAAGCAGCAGGCGGTAAGATAGCAGCGTATGCTGCTTTAGCAAATAGAGGTTTTTGCAAACGTGAGGGAAGTGACCTTGAAGCACAAGCAAACTGTAAACTTCCAAACGATGTACCTTTCTTTGCACTTGATGATTTTACTTTTAAAATGTATACACCTGATGAGTGTGATTTTAAAGATATCGCTTATAAACCTGGAAGCCGTGGAAATTAAGAATTAATAGTTAAAAGTGAAGAGTTATCTTGGATAATGTAGTTTATGATAAGAGTTATGATTTTGCTATCAGAATTGTAAATTTATCTAAATATCTACAAGATGAACATAAAGAGTTTGTTTTAAGTAAACAAACTCTAAGAAGCGGAACTTCAATAGGTGCTTTGATTAGAGAAGCAAAATTTGCTCAATCGAAAGTAGATTTTATTAATAAAATGAGTATAGCTTTAAAAGAAGCTAATGAAACAGATTATTGGATAGATCTTTTATTTGATACAAAATATTTAAATCAAAAGATGTATGATGATATAAAAAAAGATATTAACGAGTTAATAAGCTTATTGGTAAGCATTGTTAAAACGTCAAAAGAAAATCTTAACTCTTAATTTTTAATTCATAATTAAAGGAATGATGTGGCTAGATGGAGAGATATAAAACACAATAAAGGTACTAAGCTAGATCAAACTACAAGTACCGACTCCTCTATGCCAACCCCTTTAATGCTAAGATTTAAAGCATTTATAGTAGACAGTTTTATGATCACTATGCCTATTATGTATTTTGTTGTATATATGGTTATGGGCAGTGGTGATAATTTCTCGCAAAATAAACTTTTTGGATGGAGTATCATCCTTGCACTTCATGCAGTGGTTATCTTAGGGTTTTTAATTATAAAAAAAGAGACTCCTGGGATGCGTGCGTATGAGCTAAAACTTGTACATATAGATAATGATAAGAAGGTAAATCTTTTTCAGATATTTCTTAGATATATATTTACACTTCTTTCATCTATAACTATATTTGGATTTATACCTTTTTTTAGAAAAGATAAAAAAACATTTCAAGACCTTATCTCTTTTTCATATATAATAGTAGATGACAAACGCTCTACAAAATAAGATAACATTTTTTAACCTTTCGGCATTTTACTTTTTTTATTTTGCCGCAGTTGGTGTATATGTAATATTTTTGCCGAAAGTTTTATATGATATAAATTATACTCCATCACAAATAGGTATAGTGTTTGCTCTAGCTCCGTTAATGCGTTTTATAAGTCCGTTTTTTTTCTTAAAACATATAGAGCTTACAAAAAAAGTTTTTACATCGGCACTACTTCTTTGTATATTCTCTTCAATAGCATTTTATTTTACAATTTCTAATTTCTATACTTTTTTATTAAACAACCTAGTTCTTGGTATGAGCTTAAGTTTGGTGTTACCTTATATGGAGATATACGCTATAGAGCTTTTAGGTAAAGAGAGATACGGTAAGTCAAGACTTTACGGCTCTATAGGTTTTATGCTGGTTGCACTTGTATTGGCAAAAGTTCTAAGCAGCTCATATGTTGCACTTCACTTTTATCTAGTAGTTAGTGTTGGTACTGCATTTTTTGCAATCTTAGTTGTAAAGAATGAAGAGGATAAAAGAAAAAAAGCAATAGAGTATGAAGAGAAATTCTCTATATTAAAACATTGGACTTTTTGGATTAGCCTTTTTTTAATGCAGGTTAGCTTTGGCGGTTTTTATAACTTCTTTACCATATATGAAACTGCTCACGGTATAAGCTTAGAGACCACAAGCTATCTTTGGTCTTTTGGTGTAATATGCGAGATCATACTTTTTTACTATCAAGCACCTTTATTGAAGAACAACCTATTAACTATTATAAAGTTCTCACTTTTAATTACTGCATTTAGATGGTTTTTACTTTTTTTATTCCCGCAAAATTTATATATTACATATTTCTCCCAATCAATTCACGCAGTTAGTTTTGGCTTGTACCATAGTGCAGTTATACTATATCTATATAATATGTATGAAAATAAAAAGCTGGCTCAACAGTTTATGTACGGCGTAGCATATGGCTTAGGTGGATTTATAGGAGCACTAATAAGTGGGTATCTATATGGTGAAAACCTCTTCTTTTACTCTTCTTGTATATCAATAATCGCATTTTTTGTACTTTTTTTTGATAAATCAAATAGTTTAAAAATTAAACATTAAGATAATAAAAACACCAAAATATCAACATTTTGGCAACAATTTAGCCATAAAATCAAATAAAAGCTATAATTATGATATTAATTAATATATTTTAAGAATATTTTAAAATTATAAAGTGTAAAATTTGTCCAATAGTGTAGAGGGAAGTACCGCGAGGGTACTATCTTTCGCGGTTAAGGTCGCGCGCCCCGATATGCTAAAAATAAATTTCGAAATTTAGGAGAAAAAATGACAAAATTCGTAAAAATTAGTCTTGCTGCTGCAGTTGCAGTTGCAGGTTTAAGTTCAACAGCTGCTGCTAAGCCAATGGAAGAAGCAATCAAAGGTGTTGATGTTTCTGGTATGGTTAGATATAGATATGAGCATAAAGAGGATGATACAACTCTTAACTCTTCAACAACAGAAAATGATTATGACTTAGAGATTCAAGTAAAAGCTCCAGTTAATGATGTAGTTTCTGTAACTGTTTTAACTGAAGCAGACGCTGTTACTACAACTGCAGACGGTAATGTTGCTGTTAATGTAACTGAAGGTTATTTTACAGCTAACACAAGTGTAGCTACAATCATGGCTGGTAAACAAGGTGTTCCTGGACCATTTGATGATGCTGAAACAGGTACAGGTGCTGTTGCTTTAATCCCAGCTGGTCCTGTAACACTTGCTGCTGGTCACTTTGAAAACGTATCTGCTGCTGAGCCAGGACTTAAGAATGGTCATGCAAATGCATTTGCATTAATCGCAGGAACAGATGCTTTCAGTTTTGATGCATGGTATATGAATGCTCCTGATGTTGCAACATTTACTTCAATTCATGCAAGTGCTCCAGTTGGACCTGTAACAATTGATGCAAGACACTCAACAGGTGAATTAGATACAGCTTTAGTTGGTAGCGGTGTTAAAACTGATGCTTCTTTAACTAAAGTTATCGCTTCTGGTAAATTTGGTGGATTCGGTGTAGTTGCTGGTATCGGTATGACTGGTGATGACAATGGTAAAGGTACAGTTGCAACAAGAATCGCTCTTGGATCTGATAATGATGCTGAAGTTGATATGAAAGTATTCCAAGCATCTGTAGGTGCATTAAATGATGCAACTGCAATTTTACTAGGTGCTTCTGCATCTGTAGCTGATAAAACTACTGTTGGTGCTACATATGTAACAGTTGACTATGGTTCAACAACTCATGGTAACAACGACGCTGAAGCTTCAGAATTACTATTCGATGCTGCATATGCAATGAGCTCAAACTTCAAAGTTTCTGCTAAATACAGTATGATGAGTGGTAAAGCTAGTAGTGGTGCAAAAGAGGTTGATACTACAAAATCAAGAATCGAAGTTAAATATACATTCTAATCTTAGAATAGTTTGACTTTTTTAAACCCAAGCTTCGGCTTGGGTTTTTTTATGCCTAGTTTGTTATAATTTTTTACTACTTATCAAGGAATACTATGAGATATATTTTATTTTTGTTACCTGCATTTATCTATGCAAATACGACAATGTGTTATAAGAACAACTGGAACGATCCCTCAACAATAGAGAGTGAAAAACTAGATGGTGGTGAATGTAAAGGTGAAAAAAGTATAGGTCAAATGAAGAATGAAGGTTGGAGTGTTGATGATATAAAGATCTCATCAGGTGATAAAGGTTTTAACTATATTTATATTTTTAAATATAATAAAACTAAACAAAATGATAATAACACATCTTTAAATATAGATTATAAACAACTTGCAGTTTCTATAGAAGAAAACAAAAAAGATGAACAAGCTAAAGAAAATCTCAAAGAGGGTAAAAAACTTTATGTAAAGCTTTGTGAACAGTGTCATGGCAAGAAGGGTGAATTAAGAGCAAAAGGTACTTCAAGACCTTTAAATAGTTTAAGTATAGATGATATTAAAGAATCTATCAAAGGATATAATAGACAAGATTATGATAGAGGTTTAGCAATTTTAATGAGACCATATGCAAATCTTGTAAATAATATTAAACTAGAACAGATAAAACTGTATCTAGATAGCGTAAACAGATAGTTTACAACCTTAAGAGCTTTTTTAAAGGCTCTTCATCGGTATATATCTTTACAAACCTAATAGCGCATTTTTGAAGATGTAAAAATAGTTTATGGTCGTTTTGTTTTACGGTCTTCTCATATCTTTTAATTGAGCTGCTATTTATATTTCCTTCAAACATAGTGTTATTTTGTGGGTCAACCAAAGAGCTGTTTCCAAGTTTTGCAGGGTGTTCTTCAAATCTATCTCTTACAATTATCACTACCACTTCATGTTTTTTTGATAGAAGCTTTAGATCAAGTTCTTCTATATCAAAAAAATCACCTATTAGGTATATTAAAGAGCGTTTTTTAAGTGAAGAAAACAGCTTAGATGATATTTTAGGATAATTGGTTTTTTTACCTATTAGCTTATAGTTTAAGATGCTCTCAACCATCTTATTTACACTAAATATATTCTTGCTTTTTTTAGTGTTTAGTGTGAGATCTTCATTTGCTATAAAATTTGTATATGGATCGCTTTGTTTAATTGAAGAAAAACCTAAAATCGCACATATTTCAGCGACTAACTCGTTTTTAAAATTTTGCGTACCAAAGTATAGAGAGCCTGATAGTATAGGAACTATAGATATATTAAGTTCCCTTTGTGCATAAAACACTTTTACATACGGTTTTTTTAGCTTTGCGGTTATATTCCAGTCGATCTTTTTTATATCATCGCCGCTTTGGTATTCACGAAGCTCAACAAAGTCGTAACCCTCACCTATGAACTTTGAGGAGTTATTACCTACATTTTCGCTAAATACACCTTTTCTAGCTTTGATAATTATCTTTTTAGCTTTTTTATCCATTATTTGATTTTTTGTCTATGGCTTTTTTGACTTAATATCTTTATATTTTTCTCTATTTCGTAGTTTATACTATTTTTCTCAAACACACCGTTTTTGTCTTTTTTACCAGCTTTCTTATCCATCAATAGCTCTAAGCCCTCATCAACACTTTTAATAGCATAGATAAAAAATCTTTTTTCTTTTACCGCTTCTAGTACTTCCTCTTTAAGCATTAGGTGTTTTATATTTGAATGCGGTATTATAACTGAGTGTATCCCTTTAGGATCACATAGTTCACATACATCAAAGAACCCCTCTATCTTTTCATTTACACCGCCAATAGGTTGTATATCACCGTTTTGGTTTATAGAACCTGTCACTGCAAATGATTGATCGATCGGTATCTTTGATAGTGATGAAAGAATAGTAAAAAGCTCCGCAGCTGAGGCACTATCACCTTCAATATGGGAATATGACTGCTCAAAACTAAGCGTAGCTTCAAAGCTAAGAGGTATATCAGCTGCATATTTACTAGATAGAAAAGATGTAAGGGTCATAACACCTTTTGAGTGTATAGGACCGCTTAGCTCTATCTGCCTTTGTATATCTATTATCTCACCGTTTCCAAGTCTTGTATTTGCCGTTATCTTTACAGGCTCGCCAAAAGCTATATCTCCAAGATCTAAGATGGTAAGACCGTTTATCTGCCCCTCTTTTTTACCATTTAGCTCTATTAACATTGTTTTATTTTGTATCAGCTCGTAAGATCCATCTTTTATCCTGCCTGCTCTTTGTTTTTTCTCTTCTATAGAGCTTAGGATATGGGCTTTTTTTATCATCTTGTCATTATTTCGTTTAGCTATAAAATCGGCTTCAGTTAATATATCTATTATGCTTCTTACATGAGTCGTAAGTTTATCAGCTTCACCGCTTAGTCTTGAACTGTATTCAATAACCTTTGCCATCCCTTTTTTATCTAGAGGTAAGAACTTATTACTTTTAAGTATAGAAGCTATCATATCTGCATATAGTTTTGTGTTCTCATCGCTTCTTTGCATATCATCTTCAAAATCAGCATTTATCTTAAATAGTTTTTGAAAATCATTGTCGTATTCATATAGTAAATAGTAAAGCTCCCTCTCACCAACAAACACTATTTTTATATCTAGTGGAATTGGATCAGGCTCTATTGAGACGGTATTGTTAAGTCCAAGTTCACTGTAGATGGTCTCTATTTTTAAAGATGATGAGAAGAGCATACGTTTTAACGCTTCCCAAACAAAAGGTTCCATCAACACTTTTCTTGCATCTAATATTAAATACCCTCCGTTTGCTTTATGTAGTGCACCGCTTTTTATAAGGTTAAAGTCAGTCACTAAAGTACCCATTTGAGATACATACTCTATCTGCCCGAAAAGGTTTTTAAAGTTCGGGTTATCTTCATATATAACAGGTGCGCCTTCATCTTTTTTATGATGAACGGCAACGTTTACGTTATATATCTCAAATGAGGGCTGTGCAGGTAAAGGTTTGCCCGTATTTATAGCTTGGAGTAATACTTCAGGTTTTTGTGAGTCTGGTATAAAGTCGCTTGCGTTTGAGATTATATCTTGCTCTAAAGCCTCTAGGTACTCAACTACTTTAGGGTACTCTGCATATTTTCTTTTTAGATAAGCTATCTTGCTGTTCACTGCTTTTTTGGCAGTTTTTTTATCAAGCTCATCAAACTCTTCAAACGCTTCACTGCTCCAGCTTAGAACCTGCTGGGAGATATTATCTATCTCAGAAGTGTATTTCTTGATATTTGTTTGAATATTGCTTTTCTCTTTATGTGTAAGTGCGTTATATTCATTATCATTAAGCACCTTACCGTCTTTCATAGGGGATATCACATACCCCTTTGTAGTGTATTTTATAGAAAGGTCATCTTTTAAAGCATTTTCATAGATGGTTTTATAAGCATCCTCTTGTTTTGCTTTGATACTATCTTCGATCTTTAGTTTTTTATTTGTATATTCATCAGATTTAAATACTGTAGGTATGGCACTTTGTAGATTTGTAATAACCCTTTGGATATCTTTTTTAAAAACAAGTGCTTGTCCCGAAGGAAGTTTTAAAGCTATAGGTTTTTCAGGGTCTTCAAAATTATAAACATAACACCAATCATCTGGTGTAGAAGAGTTTTTTGCCTCATCTTTTAAAAAGTTCTTTACAGCTGTATGTTTACCGCTTCCTGAACGCCCCATTACAAAAAGGTTGTACCCCTCTTTATCTATACCTGTGGCAAACTCCATAGCATTTAGGGCTCGCGCTTGCCCTAAAGCTATATCTAAGCCGTTTAACTCATCGCTTGATTTAAAATCAAGTAAAGATGGGTCACATTTTTTGTAAAGTTGTTCTAGGCGTAAAGGTTTTTTCAAAAGCGGCTCGTTTAAATAGCTTCCTCAGAGGAATCTAACTGCGTTTAGCAGTTAGATTGCCTCTTCGTCCTCTTCACCTGTTCTAATTCTAACTATCTTCTCAACAGGAGTAACAAATATCTTACCATCACCAATCTTACCTGTTCTAGCAGCTTCTGTTAGTATTTCGATTATCTTCTCTACTTCATTTTCTGCTACAACTAGCTCGATTTTGATCTTAGGTAAGAAATCTACAACATACTCCGCACCTCTATATAGCTCAGAGTGACCTTGTTGTCTTCCGTAACCTTTTACATCACTTACAGTCATACCTGTTACACCGTTTTCAGTTAATGCATCTTTTACATCTTCTAGTTTAAATGGTTTTATAATAGCTTCTATTTTTTTCATAATTTCTCCTCAAATAAATGTCCCATTTTTTAGGGACCTATCGTTTTAATTAAAATGCTCTTTTGAATTCAGGATAAGCTTCAAGTCCACACTCTTCTACATCTAGACCTTGACTCTCCTCATCGCTACTTGCACGTAGAGGCATTAATTTATTGATAACAAATAATACAATATAACTGCTTACAAAAGCAAAAATACCTATTACCACCACACCTTTTAATTGATCCATAAAAGCTTGACTAGTAAATATACCTACAGCTAGTGTTCCCCAGATACCGTTTACTAAGTGAACCGATAAAGCACCAACAGGATCATCAAGTTTTAGCTTATCAAAAAATGGAACCGCAAATACAACTAAAGCACCACCGATAGCACCAATTAAAATAGGCTGATAGATATTATATAGATCAGGTCCTGCCGTGATCGCTACAAGTCCGCCAAGTGCACCGTTTAGAACCATTGTGATATCAAACTTCTTATATTTAAAATACATTAAGATACCAACCATAATAGCTCCTGCTAAACCTGCTGTGTTTGTATTTAAGATAGTTAAAGCAACCGCGTCAGCATTCTCTTTAGAAGATATCGCTCCAACGCTTCCACCGTTAAAACCAAACCATCCTATCCATAAAAGAAATGCACCAAGTACAACTAAAGGAACATTTGATGCAGGGATCACTTTTACACCACCCCCTTGAGGATATCTTCCTTTTCTGCTCCCTATGATCATAATAGCTGCAAGTAGTGCCCAACCACCTGTTGAGTGGATAACTGTTGATCCAGCTAGGTCATACATATTTAGATCAAGCATAGTGCCATCAAGCATATCTGCTCCCCAAGACCAGTTTACAACTGTAGGGTAGATCAAACCACCCATAATAATTGTAAATAACACTAAAGGTACAACTCTAGCTCTTTCACTAACACCACCACTCATAATATTGATGATCTTTCCAACAAATGCCATTTGGAAAAGAAATGCAGCCCAGCCGCTCATTGCATCACTTCCAAAATCACCGAATGCTATAGAATATCCTAAAAGTAAAAATGCCATAGAGGCTACGGCATATATCATAGTGTTTACCATTAAAACGGCACTAACGTTCTTAGTTCTTACCAGTCCTGCTTCAAGCATTGCAAAACCTGGAACCATAAAAATGATCAGTACGAATGCAAAAAGCGCAAAAAGCGTATCGATCACATAAGCAATATTTGCTTCCATCTTATCTCCTATTTTTTTGATAATTGTAGTATATAATTTTTATTGAAATAGCGGAAAAAAGTTAAGTTTACTTTTTAATCAAACTTGTGTATAATAAATAAACAATAGAAAAAAAATTTGTTATTTTTTAGACAGTAAAATAGGATAGTTTATATGCAAGAAGAGAAATTTATAGCAAAATCCCCCATCTTAAAGGAGATATTAAATTCGGCAAATTTACTTAAAACACTCCAAGTAAATGCACTTATTAGCGGAGAGGTCGGAACAGGTAAAAAAACACTGGCAAAACATATCGACCCAAATGCAGAAATCTATGATGCAAAATCCTTGCAAGAGGATATTAGTGATAATGTGGTCAATATAAAAGATTGCACACTAATAGTAGATAAGATCGAAAACATAACAAATATAGCAAACTTTATCAACTGGGCAAATAACAACAACGTAAGGGTCTTGGCAACTTCATATAAGAACGATGCAGGACAAGTGTTTGATGAGTTCTTCTCTATATTTTTAGATATCCCTCCTTTAAAAGAGAGAGTAGAGGATATTAAACCTTTAAGCGATAAGTTTGCAAAAGAAGCAGCTCAGGTTTTAACAAAAGATGATAGTAAACCAAAAAAACTTATCATCAATACCTCCCAAAACGCACACAGTCTTAGACAATCGATATTCTTCTCATATCTATTTGATTCATTAGGTGAGAACGATATTATGCTATTGCTTGAAAAGTTCGTGACCGAGCGAATGGAGAAGGATAATGAAGGGGAGAACCACTACCGTGATCTTCTTTATATCTTTGAAGCACCTTTATTAAAAGCAAGTCAGAAAAAATATAAAAGCCAGCTGCAGATGGCAAAACATCTTGGACTTAATAGAATAACACTAAGGAAGAAACTAGAGAGCCATAGAGGTCTTATATGAGTAACGAGCTAAGCATTGAGATAGAGGAGCTCTACTCTCAAAATGCCAGTGACTTTGAGATATCTAAAGTTATTAAAAGGTCTATTAAAGAGTATCTAGGAAGCTTAGATGTGATATTTAACGAGTCTGGTGGAAAAGATTTTTTTGTAAAACATACAAAAAGTATTGATGGGTTTTTAAAGGTTTTATATAAATATATTATTAGAAAACACTTCCGTGCTTATCAGCCTATGAGCAACTCTATCCCTATCACTTTGGTTGCACTTGGAAGTTACGGACGTGAGCAGCTTTGTGTTTACAGCGATATCGATCTTATGCTTTTATATGAAGATATACCAGGATACAATATTAAGCCTATCTTAGAGGAGTTTTTAACTCTTGCTTGGGATAGCGGTATAAAACTTGGTCATAGAGTACATGAGTTAAAAGAGTTAGAGGATGTGGTTCAAACAGATATTACTATTAAGACATCTATTTTAGAATCACGTTTGATCTACGGCTCAAAATATCTTTGGTATGGACTTCAAAACACCCTTACAAATATAAGGGCAACCGATACAAAAGAGTTTATCGATGAGAAACTAAAAGAGCACAAACAAAGACTTATCAAATACCCTTTAAGTATGGAGCCAAATATCAAAGATGGTTACGGTGGTATGAGAGAGACCAATACGCTGTTTTGGTTCGCAAATGTTCTATATGGTGTAGATGCTATAAAACAGCTTGTACCTAAGATGATCAGTGAAGAGGAGTATAGAACATATAGAATATCCTTAGAGTTTGTTTTTAGGGTTAGAAATGCCCTTCATCTAATATCAAATAAAAAAACAGATGTGGTAAACTTTGATATTTTACCTGAACTTAGTACTAGACTAGGTTTTGAAACAACACCTAGACTTACAAAAGAGAGACAATGCTCATCAAAACTGTTTGAGTCTTTACACAATATCCACTTTTTTACAGCAACTATGTCAAAGAAGATCATACGCTCTTATCTATACGATCCAAATAATATAAAGCAGTTAAGAGAAAATAGGTATAAAAAAGGGCTTTATATCTGCAACAATAAACTATACGCCTCTTTTAATGCAAAACCTAAAACATTGTTAAATATGATAAAAGAGGTGAATGATCTTCCAAGTGATGTGAATGAATACGATATATCTTACACCTACTATTTAAGTAAAGCAAAAAAACCTGCAAAGCAGACAGTAGAGTTTAAAAATAGGATAAAAGATTTTTTCCAAGGGGAGAACTTATATAAAAAGCTAAAACTTTTTTATAACTCGGGACAGATATTTGCACTTCTGCCTTCAATGAAAAAGATCTTAAATCAGCCTCAGTTTGACGGATATCATAAACACCCAGTTGATATACACTCTTTAAAGTGTGTTTCGTATATTGAGGATATAAAAGATGACTTTGTAAAAAATCTTTATGAGAGTTTTGATAAAAAGGATAAAGCACTTTTAAAGATATTGGCGCTATTTCACGATATTGGAAAAGGTAGAGGGAAAGATCACCATATTGTGGGTGAGAACATCTTTAAAAAATTTGCTAAAGGTGTAGGGCTGGATGATAAATCTATAGAGCTTGGTGCTTTAGTGATAAAAAACCATAATATGATGAGCTATGTAGCAACTACACAAGATATATATTCACAAAGGGTTATATTATATTTTACGGGTGTGTTAAAAGATATACACGCGTTAAAACTTTTATATGTTTTAACATATGCAGATATAAGCTCTGTTGGTGAGAATATCTATAAAAGTACTACTGCAAATCTGTTAAGGGAGCTTTATCTTCAAACTATCTTGGCATTTGAAAATGAGAACCTAGTATATGAAAACAGTCGTGTTGTTGCAAAACAAAACGCTATTAAAAAACATAAGCTATTTATGGAACAGTCAAAGATTATGCAGAAGAAGATATTGCAGATAGAATCAAATCAAATGTTCTTAAAGATGAAAGCGGAAGATATCATTAATATTGCTCTTTGGGCAAAAGATATAGATGAATATGAGTATAAGATCATAAACGATGAGGTGTTAAAGATACAAATAGCAAGACTAAGACATATCAACCTTGGATATATTCTAGGAAAACTATCGCAGTTCTTAAGTATCACATCAATGGATATCTTTAAACTATATGATGATAAAAAATATTTTGAGATCGTGTTTGACGAGGGTGTAGATGAGACTGAACTGCCTTATATAGAAGAGATACTTTATCAACCTTTCGATATGCAAAAAACGGTAAATCTTAAAAAACCTGTGATCCATAAAAAAAATATAGTTATAGATTGTGATCATACAGAAGATCTTGCACAGATGAATATTCAAGCGCGTGATCAAAAAGGGCTTTTTGCTTATGTAGCAAAGGTGTTTGATAGTTTTAATATTGTTGTGGAGAGTGCTAAGATATATACTAGTAAAAATAGAGTTAGAGATATGTTGTTGATAGAGAAAAACGGCAATTTTTGTGACAATATAGATGAGATAATAAATATGTTAAGTACTAAGGAAGATGCTAAGTGAAGCAGATATTGATAACGAACGATGATGGATATGAAGCTGTTGGATTAAAAGCTTTAGTTGAGGCTTTAAAAGATGTTGCAAAGGTAACCGTAGTAGCTCCAGCAACTGAAAAATCGGCTTGCGGACATAGTTTAACCCTAACGCGTCCACTTAGGCTAGTAAGTATAGATGATGATTTTTATAAAGTTGACGATGGAACACCTACAGATTGTGTATTTATATCTTTGAACAACCTTTTTAAAGATGGCTACAAACCTGACCTTGTAGTAAGCGGTATCAATATCGGTGCGAATATGGGTGAGGATATTACATATAGCGGAACTGCAAGCGGGGCAATGGAAGCTGTTCTTCAAGGGATACCTGCGATCGCTATATCTCAAGTTTGCCGCGATAGGTGTCAAGATGTAAAAAGCGGCTGGGATTTTACCTTGGCAAAAGAGACTATAAAAGAGCTTGCTTTAAAGATACTTGATGGTGGTTTTCCTTTGGGTGAGAGAAGATTTTTAAATGTAAATATACCACCAATAGAGCCAAATGAGTGTAAAGGTGTAAAGATAACAAATGCAGGGTATAGGGAATACGGCAACGATACCCATAGACATTTAAACCCAAGGGGTGAAGAGTATTATTGGATAGGGCTTCATCCACTTATTTGGCAGCCAAGTCCAACTAATAGTAGTGATTTTGACGTAATTAAGGATAATTATGTTTCAATTACACCGATTAAACTTGATATGACAAGCTACGAAGATATTAAAACCTTAGAGGGGTGGGTGTGACCATAAAATACAGAGATATCCTAATGGGATATATTGATATTTTGAATAAACCGCTAAAAAGCGAAGATGAACTGATAGAGGTTCTAAAAAGAAGATTAACAAAAAAAGAGATGAAGGTCTTAAGGGCTAAAGATAGAAACCTTAATGATGATGAGATAGCTTTACTTATCAATTGTGATGAGCATAGGGTAAAGAAGCTTTATGAAGGTTATGTTAAAAAACTAAATCAAGAGAAGATAAAACAGGAACTTATGGTTGAATGAAACAAAGTGCTTTTATACTGATCATAGCTTTTTTAATTGCAGGGTGTAGCTTTAAACCAGACTACGCTAAATTTGATAATATCTCAAAAGGAAATTTTGAAGAGGTAGAGTGGGAGCATCTTCAAGGTTTTGAGGACGATGATCTAAAGTTAGCTTTTCATACATTTAAAAAAGGGTGTGAAAAAGCTAGAAACTCTTTAAAAAAAGTATGTGAGAAAACCTCAAACTATAGTGATGCAAAAAGCTTCTTTACTGAAAACTTTGTCCCTTTTAAACTATATAGCGAAGATGATACCGATACTGGTCTTATTACTGGATATTACGAGCCTTTATTATTTGGAAGTAGAACTAAGAGTGATAGATATAGATACCCTATATTTAAAAGACCAGATGATCTTATAACTGTTGATCTAAGCTCAATATATCCAAGTCTAAAAAGTTATAGACTAAAAGGAAGAGTTGTTGGAAATAGGTTGATCCCGTATCAAACGAGAGAAGAGATAAAAAGTAAAGATAACCTAGAAGCCATATGTTATGTGGATAGTAAGATAGATCTTTTCTTTTTACAGATACAAGGAAGTGGAAGGGTTCAGCTTGATAACGGTGAGATCATAAACGTAGGTTATGCAGATCAAAACGGAAGAGCTTATTTTGCAATAGGCAGAGCTATGATAGATAGAGGGTATATCAAAAGGGAAGATATCTCTTTACAAACTATTAGAGCTTGGCTTGAAGCAAATCCAAAAAAACAAGATGAGATACTCAACCTAAACCCTAGCTATGTGTTTTTTAAAGAAAGTGCGCAAACCGCAACAGGCTCTTTGGGGGTTGAGCTGATCGAGAAAAGAAACCTAGCGGTTGATAGAAAATTTATACCGCTTGGATACCCCGTATTTATAAATACACAAAACCCAGAAACAAAAGAGGGGATCAACCAATTAATGGTAGCTGCTGATACGGGCGGTGCTATTAAAGGTGAGATCAGAGCCGACTTTTTTTGGGGATACGGCAAAGAAGCGGAAAAACTTGCAGGCCTTATGAAAGAGGAGGGTCGCTTATATATTTTAATACCTAAGGAGATGTATGAGTAGTAGCATACATATTACAAATAAGATATCAAGAAGTTTTGGAAAGTTTGCTTCAAAGCAGTTTCCTAAACCTATACAAGCACTTATCAATAATGGATATGTAAAGATATTGGGGCTTGATATGGGTGAGTTTAAAAAGCCTTGCGAATATAAGAGCTTAAATGCACTTTTTACAAGAGAGCTTGAAAAGCCAAGAGAGATTGATAGTAGTGAAGAGAACTTTATCTCTCCAAGCGATAGCTTTGTAACGGAAGCCGGAGCTTTAGATAAAGATAAATTGTTACAAATAAAAGGGATGAGCTACTCTATTGATGAGCTTTTAACTAAGCATATAACAGATGAGAATAAACAAAAGGTTTATAACGGCGAGTTTATGAACTTTTATCTAAGCCCAAAAGATTACCATAGATACCACGCTCCTTACTCTTTTAACGTAAAAAAACTTATCCATGTTCCTGGAAAACTATACCCTGTGAATTTTACATATCTAAAAAAAGAGGAAGATCTTTTTATTAAGAATGAAAGAGTTGTTCTAGAGTGTGAGAAGAACGGTAAAATATTTTATCTTGTGTATGTGGGTGCGCTAAATGTGGGTGATATGGTATTTACCTTTGAAAATAGAGTTGAAACCAATAAAGATAGTAGTGAGTTAAAATGTTATGAATACGAGAACCTTAGTATAAAAAAAGGTGATTGTATGGGGTATTTTAAAATGGGTTCAACGGTGCTTATGATATGGGAAAAAGATATGGTTGAATTAAAAAATTTAGTAAACCATAAAGTTAGCTTTGGTAATATAGTTGCTTATTTGAAGTAAAGAACAACTCGTTGTTCTCTTTAGGATTTGTTTCTTTAGATGAGATCTATTCTCATCGATAAAAGAATATAAAAATAATATGTCCTTTAAAAAATGGGACATTTTTTAAGGAGAAGCTATGTCTCAATCTACTGAACTAAAACAAATACCACTAGCAGGTACGAAAAAAGGTGTTATCTCGATAGCAAAAGTAACAGAGCCTTACGGAACAGGAACGGCTGATGTAGTAAGTATCGGTATCGCTTTAAACGGTGAGGATGTGGAGTGGAAAACACATATCCCTTATGAAAATATCGACGAACTTATAGAAGCGTTGAGCGAAGCAAAAGCAAACAAATAATCACAATAAATCTTCAATAAAAAGGGGCAAACTGCCCCTTATCTTTTTTTAAGGAAAGCCAAATATGCTTAAATATATCTCTATTTTATTTATCCTAATCACATCTATATATTCATCAGACTTTTTAGAACCTGATAAAGCTTTTATATCTACTGTTGAAAAACAAAATGACAAAATAGTGTTTGATCTTAAACTTGGAGAAGATATCTATATCTATGATGAGCAGTTAAAGGTTGTTATCACAAAACCTAAAAAGATAGATATCACAAAAGAGCTTGATATAGAAGAAGCTAAAGAGTATGATGAGTTTATGATCCATTATGATACTAAGATAGAGGTTCCCCTTACTTTAATAGAATCAAAAATTGGTAAAGATGGTTTTGAGATAGATTTTAAATTTCAAGGTTGTTCTAAAGCGGGGCTTTGTTATCAGCCTATGACAAAAACCTTTAAAGAAGAGGGTGCGCAAGCAGCAAAAGTGGAGCCTAAGGTAGAGCAAAAAAGTGATGTAAATGAAGCTGATTCAATCACTGCAACACTAAAAGATGGAAATATCTTTTTAATACTTGCAACATTTTTCGGCTTTGGACTTTTACTATCTTTAACACCTTGTATCTTCCCTATGATACCTATTCTTTCAAGTGTTATCGTTACACACTCAAAGCACGGTGATACCACTAATATGAGCGCAAGTAAGGGGCTTTTCCTTTCAATCATTTATGTCCTTTCTATGAGTGCGGCATATACAATTGCAGGGATATTAGCAGGTCTTTTTGGTGCTAACTTACAAACTGCATTGCAAAATCCATATGTGATAATAGCTTTTGCAGGTATCTTTGTAGCACTTGCTCTATCGATGTTCGGGCTTTTTAAATTAGAGGTTCCCCAAGGTCTTCAAAATAAGATACATAAGATAACAAACAAAGAGAGCTCTAACGGCTTAGCAGGTGTTGCTATTATGGGATTTTTATCTGCACTTATAGTTGGACCTTGTGTTGCTCCGCCGCTTGCAGGGGCTTTGGTATATATCGGTCAAACAGGTGATGCATTTCTTGGAGGTGCGGCACTTTTTGTGATGAGTTTGGGTATGGGTGTGCCTTTACTTGCAGTTGGAGCAGGGGCAGGTAAATTTATGCCTAAACCAGGTGGTTGGATGGACGCAGTATCTAAAGCATTTGGTGTAGTAATGCTTGGTATTGCTATATTTATGCTTGAGCGTATAGTGCCACCTTTATATTCAATGATACTATGGGCTTTATTATTTATGGGGAGTTCTATATATCTATTGAAGTTTGATACGAAACTAGCTAGATTCTTTACAATACTATTTTTCCTTATAGGTTTTATTATAACTTTAGGTGCTGGAAGTGGTGCAACAAGTCCCTTAAAACCTTTAGAGTATATAGGTAAAGAAAAAAGGATAGATGACGGCTTGAAGTTTGAGAAGATCACAACAGTTGAACAGCTAGAGATGATAGTAAAAAACTCAGGCAAACCAATAATGTTAGATTTTTATGCAGACTGGTGTGTAAGTTGTAAAGAGCTTGAACACACTACTTTTAAAGATGAAGAAGTAAAAAAAGCTTTAAAAGGGTATATATTACTTCAAGTTGATACTACAAAAAATAGTGCTGATGATAAAAGACTTTTAGAAAAATTCAATCTATTTGGACCTCCTGGGATAATATTTTGGGATGAGAAAGGTGTGCAAAGTAGCGATAAAATAATAGGGTATAAAGACCCAAAACAGTTTATAGAACACCTAAATAGACTGTAAAAAGAGGGGCTTAGTTTATAAGCTCTTCGTATATCTCTTTTACGTTTCTGCCTGTTAGTTTTGCTATTAGTTTAGCTTTTTGTTTAGGTGGAAGTTTTAGCTCACTTATATCTTCAAGTGTGATTGCTTTTCCTCCAAGGTTTTTTGAAGCATCAATTACCACAACCCATTCACCTTTTATATTTTCACTCTTTAGCTGCTCATAGATATCTAATGCACTTCCTTTAAAGTGTTTTTGATGCATTTTACTTAGCTCTTTTACTAAAAATATCTCTTTAGATGGTTCTATATCTTTTATCTCTTCAAGCAGTTTTAAAAGCCTATGTGGAGATTCATAAAGTATAGAGATATGTTGGTTTGACATAACAGTATCAAGTTTTTCTTTTCTATCACTTCCCTTATGTGGTAAAAATGCAAAGAATGTAAACTCACTGCTTTCAAAACCGCTCATAGCATAAGATGTTAAAGCTGCATTTGCTCCAGGTAATACATCGTAAGCAATATCGTTGTTTATACAATACTCAACAAGTTTTGCTCCAGGGTCACTAACACAAGGCATACCTGCATCACTTACATAAACTATATTTTTAGAGGTGAAAAACTCAGGTGTAAGCTCTTTTAAAACCTTATCTTGGTTATGATGGTGTAAAGATCTAAAATCTTCACATTTAAAAGTGGTATCGTATCTTTGGGAAATTAGGTGTAGGAGTTTTTTTGTGACTCTTGTATCTTCACAAAAAAAAAGCTCCGCTTCCTCAAAGGCTTTGATTGTTCTAAAAGATATATCTTCTAGATTGCCTATGGGAGTTGGAGCTAAAGTAAGCAAATAGTTAAACTTACTTTTGTGCGTATCTTGCTTTAAACTTCTCGATTCTTCCAGCAGCATCAACAACTTTTTGCTCACCTGTGAAGAATGGATGGCAAGATGAACAGATATCTATTCTCATAGTCTCTGTGTTAGATTTTGTAACGAAAGAGTTTCCGCATGCACAAGTAACTGTACACTCTTTGTAATCTGGGTGAATATCTTTTTTCATCCGTTTTTCCTTATCTATTTGTTTTACAAAAAAGGTCAAGTCTCTATGTTGCCCTTTAAGTAAAATCTTCTTTTATTTTAGGGAATGGATTATATCTAAATAAGCTTAAATTCTACTTTAATTAAGTCTTTTTTAATCTTGTTGAAAACCTTCCAATATAAGTTTAGGCAGCTCTTCTAAGCCACCTTTGATCTGAGCTTCAAACTGGTGTCTATTAAAGGTTCTTTGTTTTTTTGCAAGTCTTGCCGTATTTATAAATATCTTCTCTTCAAGCTCTTGTTTTGATATCTTTGAATCAAGATAATCTAAGGTTTCGATTATACCTATAGAGCCCATTGGTTTAGGCCCTCTACCATATGTTTTTTCTAAGAACAGAACTTCATCTATAAGGCCATCACCTAGCATTTTTTTTGTTCGAAGAGCTATACGTTCTCTTAGTTTATCCGTATCCCAAAGTATCTCAAAAATATCAATATCCTCTATGATCTTTTGTTTTGGATTTTGTTTAAAGAACTCGCTAGGGGTTAAAGAACTTTGTTTATATATTGTAAGAGCTTTCTCTATTCTATATCTATCGTTTGCTTTGATATTTTGTGCATACTCTTTATCTATATCTTCTAAAAGCTTATATGCACCCGCAAGCTCATTAAGCTGCTCTTTAACCCATTTTATAGTCTCGGCATTTGGTTCAACCGATGGAGAAAGGCCGTCAACCATAGCTTTTAGATAAAAACCGCTTCCACCTACAATTATCAGATTCTTAGCGTTTTTTAGCGCATACTCTTTTGCCCTTTTATAACACTCTATAAATTCGATTACATCAAATGGTTCATTTGGATAAACCTCGTCTATACCAAAGTGTATAACCCCTTGTTGTTCATCTACGGTTGGCTTTGCCGAGCTTATATCTATCTGCTTATAGACACTTAATGAATCTAAAGATAGTATGATAGAGTTTGTTTGTTGTGCCACTTCTACGGCTAGTCCTGTTTTACCTGAAGCGGTAGAGCCTATAATAGCTATTTGTTTAAAACTACTCATTTATCTCAATCATCTCCACTTTATTTCTTCCATTTGTTTTTGCTTTATATAGTGCTTCATCTGCAACTGCATATATCTTCTCTTCAAATAGATGGTTTTTTACCTGAGGTATATAGGCTATACCAAAAGATGCAGTTACATATTTTGATGCTTTATTTTTTTCATGCTTTATCTTTAGCTCCTCTATATTATCTTTTATAAAGTTCACATAGGTTAACACTTTATCTTTTTCCATATTGCTTGTGATGATACAAAACTCTTCACCACCAACTCTAAATAGAAAATCTTGTGACCTTTTTAATGAGTTTTGTACACATTTAGAGATATTTATCAACACTTCATCCCCTTTTAGGTGACCGTAGGTGTCGTTATAGAGTTTAAAATAGTCTATATCGAACATTATACATACAAAGCTGTTTTTATCCCTTATTGCACGGGATAGTTCGTTGGCGAATGTTTCATTGAAATATCTTCTATTATAAAGCTTTGTCAGCTCATCGGTTATACTTAGTTTCTCAAGCTCTTTTGTTCTAAGTTTAACTTTTTGTTCTAGCTCTTTATTGATATTTTGTAGTTGCTGAGTAAATAAAAGGATCCTTTTCGTATAGAAACCAAAAGCAAAATATAAAACCCCTAGGATGATAGCTAGTAAAATAGCTGCACCTATTATAGAATCAATTATATTTGAATGGTATTGTTGCTTTAATTTTGTTATATTATCTGCTAGTATTATCTTAGCTATTATTTGGTTATCAACATTTTTTAGGTTTAGATCTTTACAGATTATAAATTCTTGGTCGTTTTGTTTTAAAATCTGTTTATCGTATGATTTTTCATTTAGGTTTGTAAATACATTCTCTTTATAAAAGAGTGAATAGTTGTGTATCTTTGGATAGTCCGTTTTAAATATTAGGCTATTTAGTTCATCTGTTTTAATAAGCATCGCTCCGTTAACAGCGAAGAACTTTTTAACATTTTCTAAAAAATATGCAGGTTTGATACCAAACTCCAATGCCCCTAGATGCTCTACGGTTTTGCCGTTATCTATTAAAATCGGTGTGGTTATCCTATAGGTCATTCCGTTTTTACCCACTTCAAAACCATGGTATTGTTTCTTCTCTTTATTCACTTTTTTTACTATAGGTCTTATATCTGTTAGATCATCACCATAGGAGCTTGGTTTATGCATACGCAATATCGTAACATTGTTAGTATCAAAAATATGCATTACGTAAAGATAAGGGTTTTCCTCTTTAAATCCAGTGTAGAACTTATTTAGATATCTATAGAGCTCTTTTCTATCTTTTTGTTTTATATATTTGATAAAAATCGGGTCTTTAAAAATAAACTTTGTTCTACTAGAATAGCTTGTGTGAAGATTACTTATAAGGTGCTCTAAAAGTAAGCTGTGCTGCTTTGATCTTTCATGAATAGTATCTTCAATATGTTTTTGATAAGTATTATATTCAAGAGATATTTTAATTATAAAGCTTATAAGTATGATAAAAAATATAGTGAATTGTGATATTCTTTTTACCTGTAATACTCTATCCATATGGCATTCCTTGATAGCTTGAATTATAAGATAATAGCTTTTAATTTCAGGTTATTTTATTTAAGTTCTTTAATCTTGATATTTTAATTAACAAAAAATTAACACTTAGAGCTTATACTTTTATCACCTAAAGTTAAATTTCTATTTTAAAATATATAAAACTAAGCAAACTTCTCCTCCTAAACTTGAAAATCTCTTAGTTTTATATATTGATCTATAACTGAAGTGTTTCTGTGTAAAAGTGTAACAAAAAGTTGCATTTAAAAATGCAGTGTAACAATTCTTCTCATAATATAGAAATTATCTCTATTTATTTTCCATTTTAGTTTAAATTTGCTTACTTTTGTTACAATGTCTTCTATAAAAATACAAATTTAATAGGAGACTATCTTATGAGTTTAGTTGCGGATTATAAAGCACATACTGAAGAAAGAGCTGCTCTAGGTGTACCACCTTTAGCATTAACTGCAGAGCAGGTTGCACAGTTGGTTGAGCTGTTAAAAGCTTCACCGATCGTTGAGCAAGATTATGTTTTAAGTTTATTGGAAGAGAGAGTACCTGCGGGTGTTGATGACGCTGCATATGTAAAAGCTGCGTTTTTAAACGATGTGGTTCAAGGTAAAGTATCATGTGATGCTATTACACCTGTAAAAGCATGTAAGATCTTAGGAAAAATGCTTGGTGGATTTAATGTTCAACCTTTAGTTGAAGCACTAAAGATCGATGGTGAGGTTGCAGATACTGCTGCTGAAGAGCTTAAAAATACACTTTTAGTTTACGATTCATTCAATGATGTAAAAGCTTTAATGGATGCAGGTAATGCAAAAGCTAAAGAGGTAGTAGAGTCTTGGGCAAATGCTGAGTGGTTTACAAATAAACCAGAACTAGCTAAAGAGATCACATTAACAGTTTATAAGATCCCTGGTGAAACAAATACGGATGATCTATCTCCAGCAAGTGAAGCGTTTACAAGAGCAGATATTCCTTTACATGCAAACTCAATGCTTGGCTCAAGAATGGAAGATCCATTAAATACAATGGCTTCATTAAAAGAGAAAGGTAACCCTTTAGCATATGTTGGTGATGTTGTTGGAACTGGATCTTCAAGAAAATCAGGTATCAACTCTGTGCAATGGCATATGGGTGAAGATATTCCAGGTATCCCAAATAAAAGAACAGGCGGTGTTGTAATAGGTTCTATTATCGCTCCAATCTTCTTTAACACAGCAGAAGATTCAGGATGTTTACCTATTCAAGCGCCTGTTGATGCACTTGAAACAGGTGATGTTATTGTTGTAAAACCATACGATGGTGTAATTGAAAAAGATGGTTCGGTTGTAAGTGAATTTAAACTTTCACCAAACACTATTACTGATGAGATGAGAGCAGGGGGAAGAATCCCACTAATTATCGGTAAAGGTCTAACTGCAAAAGCTAGAGAAGCACTTGGTATGGGAGCATCTGATATGTTCTTAGCTCCAGAGCAGCCTGAAGATAACGGTAAAGGGTTTACTTTAGCACAAAAAATGGTTGGTAAAGCTTGTGGAATTGAGGGTGTTAAACCTGGTATGTATTGTGAGCCTATAGCAACTACAGTTGGTTCTCAAGATACTACTGGACCTATGACAAGAGATGAGATCAAAGAGCTTGCGGCACTTAGTTTTGGTGCAGATATGACTATGCAATCGTTTTGTCATACTGCTGCATATCCAAAGCCAGCAGATATTAACCTTCAACATACACTACCTGAGTTCTGGACATCTAGAAAAGGGTTTATCCTTAGACCAGGTGATGGTGTTATCCACTCTTGGTTAAATAGACTTTGTCTTCCTGATACTGTAGGTACTGGTGGAGATTCACATACAAGATTCCCAATCGGTATCAGCTTCCCAGCTGGTTCTGGTCTTGTAGCGTTCGCAGGTGTTACAGGTATGATGCCTTTAACTATGCCTGAGTCTGTATTAGTAAGATTTAAAGGTGAGATGCAACCTGGTATCACTCTAAGAGATATGGTAAACGCAATCCCTTATCAAGCTATCAAAGATGGTCTTTTAACAGTTGAGAAAAAGGGTAAGAAAAATATCTTTGCTGGTAGAGTTTTAGAGATTGAAGGTTTAGAAGATCTTAAATGTGAGCAAGCTTTTGAGTTAAGTGATGCATCTGCTGAGAGAAGTGCTGCAGCTTGTACAGTTAAACTAAATAGAGCTCCTGTGGAAGAGTATTTAAAATCAAATATCGTTCTTATCGATGAGCTTATTGAGCAAGGTTATGAAGATAAAGCAACACTTGCAAGAAGAAGAGATAAGATGAAAGATTGGTTAGAAAACGGTGAACTTATGGAAGCTGATAGCGATGCAGAGTACGCAGCGGTTATCGAGATCGATATGAGTAAGATTACTGAGCCGATCCTTGCTTGTCCAAACGATCCAGATGATGTAAAAACATTAACTGAAATAAGAGAAGCTGGTCTTAGAACTGAGATAGATGAGGTATTTGTTGGTTCTTGTATGACAAATATCGGTTTATTTAGAGCTCTTGGTGAGATATTAAAAGGTGAAGGTCAAGTTAAATCTAAACTTTGGGTATGTCCTCCAACAAAAATGGATGAGAAACAACTTACAGAAGAGGGTTACTACTCGATCTTCGGTATGGCAGGAGCTAGAACAGAGATGCCAGGATGTAGTTTATGTATGGGTAACCAAGCACAAGTTGCTCAAAACGCATATGTATTCTCAACATCAACAAGAAACTTTGATAATAGACTTGGTAAAGGTTCTCAAGTTTATCTTGGTTCTGCTGAGCTTGCTGCAGTTGTTGCACTTAAAGGTGCATTACCGACAAAAGAGGAGTATCTAGAGATAGCTTCTGGTAAGATCACTCCAGATATGACTGAGAGAGTTTATAAATATCTAAACTTTAATCAGGTTTCTAAGGAAGAACTAGAAGCTATGGTTAAATAAATAGTTCTATTTCACCGCTATTACTACGTTAGCGGTTGATCGATAACCGTCTAGGTTTATCTCTCAACCGCTTCCTTGTACTAACTGCAAACTAGAACTATTTTAAAGCCTCATCATTAAGATGGGGCTTTTTATTTTATATTTACAATATTTCTGCTAATATTCCAATCCTTAAAATGTGTCCCTATAGCTCAGCTGGATAGAGCGTCAGTTTGCGGTACTGTAGGTCGGGGGTTCGACTCCCTCTGGGGACGCCATTTTTTACTTTCAATAATCACCAATTTTAAGATAAGTTTTAGATAATATAACTTTAGATACAATTTTGCTACGTTGTTCTAAAAGGTTTTTTAATGAAACATATCATATCTGGCTTTATCTTTATCTCAATACTATTTTTTACAGGCTGTGGGCCTGGTATTCATGAATATTCCCAAGCGGGTAATCTACAAGGTGTGCAAGATTCAATCCGAAAAGGTGCATATATAGATGCAAAAGATGCAAGTCAATATACACCTTTACACAAAGCTGTCGATGCAGGAAAGTTAAATGTTGTAAAATATTTAGTTGAAAGGGGTGCTAATATAGAAGCTAGAACTATACACGGAGATACCCCTTTGATAAGAGCTGCGTATAAAGGTCATTTAGCAGTTGTAAAATATCTAGTACAAAAGGGTGCAAAACTAAATGCAGAGAGTAAAGGGGGAGTTACACCTTTAATAACAGCTTCGGGGCATGGAAGATTTACAATTGCAAAATACCTAGTACAAAGTGGAGCAGATATAAACTATATAGCAAAAAAGACAGGACAGAGTGCATATAAGATAGCACTAAAGTACAATAAAACAGATATTATAAACTATTTCGATCAGTTTTTGGCAAAACAAAAAGGTATCGATGAGAAAAAAGAGAAACAAAAGCAGGCTTTATTGGCACAAAAAGAGCAAAAAAAAGATGAAGAGCTTTATCGCTCTAAAGTGAATGCTTACCTTTTAAAAAATGATTTTGAAGGCTTAAAAAAATACACAGATGTGAACCCAAACGCAGTTTATTTTATCGAAGATAAGATGATAAGATTGATGTTAACTGGCCCAAAAGGTTTAAAAGTAGGGGATATTAGAAAGCTTGTGAAAAAGGGCAGAAGCGAGAGGATAATAACCTCACTTATTAAAAGAGTTAGAACTCCATACAAAGAGTATACTCTTGATGAGATAGATACTTTAGTGGATATGGGATTAAGTGATAATATAATAGCTTCGATGATAGATGTTACAACCCAGCTTTTAAAAGATGAGCAAAGAAGAAAAGAGCAGGAGTATTATCTAAATGAGCAAAAGAAGATAGCCCAAGAGAACTCTAAGACAAAAATTATCAGAGAAAGAGTTGTAAACAATACGAATACAAACACTAACTCAGGCAGTAATCAATTGATGAACACTATAGGAAAAGAGGTTGGTAAAGAGATAGGTAAGAAGCTTCTTGAGGAGCTTTTTTAAAAAGCTCTAGTTCTTAAGCTCTAAAGAGGGCGGGCTAAAGTGATACCCTTGAGAGTAGTCAATACCCAGCTCTTTTACCTTATTTAAAACAGCTTCATTCTCAACAAACTCTGCTATAGTTTTAATATTCATCTTTTTAGCAAATTCGACAATAACCGATACAACTATCTGTGCATTTGTATTTGTATCTATATCTTTGATCATAGAGCCGTCTATTTTAATATAGTCAGCTTTTAGTTTCATAAGATACTCAAAGTTGCTATATCCTGTACCAAAGTCATCTATCGCTATTTTACAACCGTAACTTTTAACTATATTGATAAACTCTTCAACAGCGGCAAAGTTTTTTATAGATTCAGATTCAACGATCTCAAAAACAACTCTTGAGCCGTTCTTGTATTCTTCAAGCATTTTAAAGATATATGTTTGTATATCATTGTTTAAAATATCTTCAATAGTAAGGTTTATGGAAAACTCCTCTTGTCTTGCTTTAAACATTGTAAATGATTTATTGATCATCCTTTTTGTGATATCGGTATAGTGTTTTGATTTTTTTGATATCTCTAAAAAGAAAAAAGGTGATATAAGTTTATCATCCTCTTGAAGTCTAACAAGTGATTCGTATTTTTCCCACTTATTTGTAGTGTTATTTACTATTGGTTGAAATACAGGGATTATATTGTCTGTATCTAAAGCTTTCTTAACCTTTTTAGCCCATTTGATATTCTCTTCATACTCTTTGTTTAGAGATATATCTTCACTATAAACAAGCATATCTTTGTTTTCTCTTCTAGCAACCTTTAATGCCATATCGGCAGTAGATAGTACTCTATAGGACTCCTCAAAAGATACCCCTATAGTAAAGTTAAAGTTTAATCTCTCTTCATCAATATCAAGGGTAAGATTTTTTAATTTTTTAAATACATTGTGTATCTTTTGATTAAATATCTCTTTATCTATATCTTTGTTGAACACAACATACTCATCCCCTTGAAGATGGTATAAACAGTAGTTTTTATTATCTACGATAGAGATAAGTTTATTAGCGATCTTTTTAATTATCTTATCACCTATCTCATGTCCGTAAAAATCATTGATCTGTGAGAAGTTGTCTATATTTAAAATAGCAAGAGCAGGTTTAGTGCTTTGTTTTATATCGTTTGTAAGTTTATATCTATTTCCAAGTCTTGTTAAGCTATCGGTATTTGCAAGCTCATCTAGGTTTTTTTGCTGGTTTATCATCTTTGTTATATCGTGTCTTATTGCAATATACTCTATGATCTCGTTTTTTTCATCTAGTATCGGCAAGATGGTGATATCAACCCAGTATGGACCAAGCTTTCCTATATTTTTAAGGATACCTTTCCAAACTTTTTTTGCTTGTATTGTGCTCCATAACTCTTGAAACACTTTTTTATCTGTTTGGGGATCTCTTATGATATTATGAGGTTTTCCTATAACTTCTTCTTGTGTATAACCTGTGATATTGCAAAAATTTTCGTTTGCAAATGTTATATTCCCTTTTAGATCAGATTTTGTAACTATACTTGATTCGTTCATTGCAAGCTCGTACCCTTTAAGATACGATATGGTCTTCTCTAACTCTTTTTTAACCTCTTTTAGATTTGTAATATCTTGAACTGTACCCATTGATCTAATAGGCTCTCCGTTTTTATTATAATGACTGATACCGCGTTCCTCAACATATTTTATACGACCGTCTTTCATAAGCAGTCTGTGTTGTATAGTGTATTTCTCTTTAGTTTTCAAAGAGTTTAAATAGGTGTCGTTCACTAGTTTTCTATCTTCTGGATGTATAGCGTTTAAAAAACCCTCATATGAAGCTTCAAATTTTGTTTTATCTATCTCAAATAGTTCGTAGATCTCATCTGACCAAAAAAGTTCATTTGTTGTAAGATCAAGCTCCCAACTTCCAATTTGTGCCAAAGATTGCGTTGCTTTAAGTCTTTTTATATTTAAGTCTAATATATCTTTTTCATCCATAATCTTTGACATCTCTATCTTTTTACCTTTATTTAACTACAAATTATACTAATTGATACATTTTATCATTTAATGTCTTAATAGTGTAATAGTTATTTTAATTAGTTATTCATATCAAAATAATCTAAAACAAACGAAACAGATTTATAGTCTAAATACTTTAAAAATGGTAATTTGTACACTATTTATACATGTAATATTAGCAAAAAATAGGCAAAATTTAAATTTAGAAAAAATCTTTAAAAAAAGTTACAAATAATTGACATAATTAAAAAAATTTTATATAATTCACATTATTATTTATGGTTTGGGAGTAATCGATGTTTGATAAATCGTTTGAAGAAAAGGTAAGCTTAGCAATAAGTAGTACTGATATAGAAGTTCTAACAATTTTGATGGGTGATCCATCATCTAAGATCAGACGTGCAGTAGCAAGAAATAAAAGTACACCTGCAAGTGTTTTAAATATACTTGCTTATGATCCTGTTTTAAATGTATCTTATAAAGCAATGGAAAATATTAAATGTACCGTTCAAAGGTGTTTAAGTGATGTTGAACATCCTTGTGTTTGCTGCAGTGTTTCAGAAGATAAAATGAACTGCAATCGTTGTAAGGCAGGGGCAAACTCTTAAGAGTTTTGAGGTTTAAGCAGTAGCGTAAGCTACCTCTAGAACCTCTTGCTGCTCTACCGCTTCTTCTAGGTCTATGATCTCATAGTTCTCTTCACTTGAAAAAAGCTCTTTTGTTAGTAGATGGTTTAGGTGGTGGCTTCCTGCATGTGCATTATATTCACCTATCATCGTATATCCTAAAAGTGACATATCACCGATAGCATCAAGGATCTTATGTCTTACGAACTCATCATCGTATCTAAGGCCCTCAGGATTTATAACCTTATGATCATCAAGTCCTATTACGTTATCCATTGAAACACCTTGAGCTAGACCCATAGCTTGAAGGTTTTGCAGGTCATGTAAGAAACCAAAAGTTCTTGCACGACTTATCTGCTCTTTATACTCTTCAATTGAATAGTCAAAATGAAATTGCTGCTCACCTATTGCAGGATGTTTAAAATCTATTGAGAAATCATAAATGATATGTTTTGATGGTTTTAGCTTTACGAACTTGCCGTCAACTTTTACCTCGATATCTTTTTTTATTCTAAGTGCTTTTTTTGATTTTTCCTGCTCAACGATACCCGCTTCATCTATTAAAAGACAATAACCACTACTGCTACCGTCAAGAATAGGTATCTCATCGTTATCAAGTACGACCCTAAGATTGTCAATACCGTATGCATAGATAGCTGAAAGAAGGTGCTCGATAGTTGAGATGATAACATTATCTTTACCAATAACAGTTGCCATTTTAGTGTCAACTACGTTCTCTATCTTTAAAGGTATTGTTACACCCTCATCACTTCTATAAAATACGATCCCCATATCAGGTTCTAAAGGCTCCAGTTTCATTGTAACGGGCACACCTTTATGAAGTCCTACACCGACGATCTCAATAGGTTTTTTAATAGTTCTTTGTTTCATATATTGCTCTTGGTATCAATAATTTTTTTCGCTTCCACTATTATATCAGTAATTCTCGATTTAATCCAGTTTTTATCCATCCACTCTGATGGATTTACCTCAATACCTTGTACAAGTATACCAAAATGTAGGTGATCTCCAAATACTGCACCTGTTGCTCCGGTGTTTCCTATCTTCATACCTTTATCAAGATCTTGTAGGTGTGAAACATTAAAACTGCTTGTATGTGCATAAAGACTTGAAAGACCTATACCGTGATCTACTATAAGTGTATTACCGTAAATTCCAAGATATTCGTTAAAGATAACTTTACCTGGATTTGACAGCTCTATCGGTGCTTGTTTAAAACTTGCCCAGTCAATTCCTAGATGCCAAGCCTCATCGATCTTTTTACCGTTTAGGTAGTAGTGTCTTCTATCTGCATAACCTGCAAATCTTTTTGAGCCGCTTAATCTTTTAAACGGTTCAATATTAAAATCATTTACCATCTCGTTACCCATATACTCTAAGCCGACTTTTCTAATGGTCTTAACATTGATATCTCTTAGGTATCTATTGGTTTGTAAAAATATATCTGTTAGTGACTCAGGCACCATCTCTCCAGACTGCTCTAGAACCGTTTGGCTAACGTTTTCTATAAACTTAGGGCTTACTTTTATATGGTCATGGTTTACTTTTAGAGGTCTTATATATAAAGGTATCTTTGTTTTTGTGATATTGTTAGCTCTATCAATTGCAACAAGATTTACCCTTTTAAACTCTTCGATCGTTACAGGCCAAGGTATTAAAGATATATAGTAATCATCTTTATAAAAAGGTGTTAGCTTTAGTTTAAGCTCATCGTTAAAAGAGATATATGCCTCTTTTAGGTTCTCATCTTTAACTTGAACAATAGCTACTGCACTTCCGCCTTTTCTTATAGCTAAGGTGTTTGAGATCACGTTTGCAACAGGTCTTTTTCTATCAACCTTAATTTTAAAGCTCTCTTTGATACCGTTACCATCAAAGAAGTTCCATTTACTGCCGTCAATCGCTTCAACTACTATAGAAACATTTTGACCTTTAAAGAACATATCAAGTTTCGGCGGTTTTATCTTTAGGTCGATCTCTTTTTGAGGTTCTATTAGTATTTGAGTATCTAGTTCTATAACTTTTTGATCATCTACAAAAGTTATACGGTAGTATTTAATACCGCTTTGATCACTTAATCTTATATCGATATCATCTTTTAGGTTCCAGTAGATATTCTCATCGATCTCTATTATAGGTTTATCTTTTTCAAACATCGGTGATATTGACAAAAACGAAGCAGCTCCGATAAGTGCCAAGATCAAAAAAGTGTAAATATATTTTTTCCAAGGGTTTGGTCTTCTAAAGTTCATACAATTTTCCTATATATTCTAATAATATTGTTTTAGCATTCTCTATATCACTATTTTCAACGGTACAACCTGCAGCTCTTAAGTGACCGCCTCCGTTAAACTCTTGTGCTATCTTTGAGACATCAGAGTCACTCTTACCTCTTAAAGATACTCTTACTTTATTGCTGCTTTCTCTAAAGAAAAGCACAATATCAACAACCCCTATCTGGGTTACCATATTGAGTGCATCCTCTGCATCATCTACCTCTGCACCGCTTTGTTTAAGCCACTCATTCTTTAAGATAATAGTTGCTACTTTTCCCTCAAAGTGCAGTTCTAAACTATCTAAAACTCTAGGGATAAGTCTATATTTAGCCAAACTTTCGTTATAGATAAGGTTGCTAGATATAAAATCTGGGTCAGCTCCTACCTCTACAAGATGACTTATTTTTTTAAAGGTGCTATGGTTTACTCTATTTGTAGTAAAACCTATAGTATCTGTATATATTCCAGTATAAAGAGCCTGCGCACTATCTTTTGAAAAAGGTAGACCGTTTTGCTCAATTAGGTCATAAACAAGCTCAGCCGTACTAGCACTTTTAGGATCAACGATATTGATATCACCGTAACCGTTGTTTGAGATATGGTGATCGATATTGATCAAAAAGATATCTTCGTTAAAGTTTTTATTTTCGTGTATAAAGAACCTGTTTTTATCACCGCAATCTAAACTAATAACTAGGTCATAAAACTCTGGAAGTTTATCAACAATCTTATTAAACCTATTTAAAAACTTTAAATTAGAAGGGAGTTTTTTGCTATTGTTATATATCTTGTGTTTTATGGAGTTTTTATCAAGTATATCACTTAATGCTAAAGCCGAAGAGATGGTGTCGGGGTCGGGATTTATATGTGTTATTATAAGGATATATCTTGCTTTAAGTATCTTTTGCCAAGCTGCCTTATATTGTTGTTCCAAACCTTCTATCACCACCCTTTAGTCAAACTTCATTGAAAAATCAAGCCAAGTTGCTTGATGTATAATAGAGCCGCTGCTTATCGCATCAACTCCAGTACTTGCATATGTTCTTATTGTATTTAGGTTGATATCACCGCTTGCTTCAAGCAAGATATGTGGGAAGTTTTGTTGTTTAAACTCTACAACTTGCTCTATTTGATCAGGTGTCATATTATCACACATAATGATATCTGCACCAGCAGCCATAGCCTCTTGAACCTGCTCGAAAGTTTCACACTCTATCTCTATTTTTGTTACCCAAGATATTCTTTTTCTAGCTTTTTCAATAAACTCTTTTAGATCAACAATAGTTTTTAAGTGGGTATCTTTTAACATTAAACAATCATCAAGTCCAAGTCTGTGGTTTATAGCTCCACCTACACGGCTTGCATATTTTTCAAAGTCTCTAAGTTGAGGTCTTGTTTTTCTTGTATCTAGAAGTACTACGTTAAGACCCTCTATCTGTTTAGCGTATTTACTTGCCATTGTTGCAATACCACTAGCGTGTTGAAGAAGATTTAAAAAAGTTCTTTCACTACTTAAAAGGATAGAAGCTTTACCCTCAAGTTCAGCTATTACGTCACCTTTTTTAATAACGTCACCATCTTTTTTTAGAAACTTACAGTCAAACTTTTCTGTTCTTGCTAATACTTTTGCATACATTACACCAGCTAAGATACCGTCAGACTTTGAGATAGCACGCGCGGTGAATCTCCCTTTTGGAGCAATATCAAAGAAAAGGTCACCCCTACCATTATCTTCGATTATCGCACTTTTTACAAATTTTTTGATATTTATCATTCGTTCATTAAACCTTTACTTCAAACATACGTTCAAGCGCTATTCTTGCATATTTTACCGTATTCTCATCAACACCAACTTCATTGATGATCTTGTTCTCTTTTATAGAGCGAAGTGTATCATAAAGGTCTTGAAGAGTAGTTTCATTCATTGTTGGACACTCAGGTTTTGTTGAGCTTAAGATATAAGTGTTTTTTTCCCTTAAACGGTTTACCATATTGTATTCAGTCCCCACAACAACCTTTTGTTCAGGATCAAGCTCTTTTATATATTTTATAAGTTGAGAGGTGCTTCCTACAAAGTCTGCCTTATCTACGATTGCAGGGTCACACTCAGGGTGAACCGCAACTAAAATATCTGGATACTTTTCTCTGTAAAAATCTATATCATCGGTAGTAAATAGCTGATGAACTGAGCAAAAACCGTCAAAGCAGATGATATCGGCTTGACTTAGATCGCTTCCATCACCCACAACGGCTGATTTTAGTCCCATCTTTTTTGCAATATTTTGCCCAAGACATCTATCTGGAACAAAGTATATTTTCTTACCGCTTTTTAAAGCCTCTTCTATGATCATATTTGCATTTGAGCTTGTACAAACAAGTCCGCCCATCTCACCAACTCTTGCTTTTACTTCCGCACTTGAGTTTATATAAGTTACGGGAAGTATATTTTCGTTTGGGATACCAGCTTCATTTATCTTTTTTAGGTTGCTATCAAAGAAATCCACATCGATCATCTTTGCCATAGCACAACAGGCAATCTTCGGCATTATAACCCTTTTTTGCGGCGCTAATACCTTTACGCTTTGTCCCATAAAACCGACACCGCAAAAAACTATAAATTCACTTGGAGAGCTAACCGCTTTTTTTGCAAGCTCCAAGCTGTCTCCCGTGATATCCGCTAGATCGAACACTTCATCTTTTTGATAGAAGTGTGCTACAACCGTAACGTCTAGTTCATCTTTTAGTTTTAAAATCTCGTCTTTTAAATTCAAATCTTATTTCCATATATTTAATTTATTTATTTTTCTTAGAACTAAAGATTATACTCAAAACTCCATTATACAAGTATAAAAATCTTTTTTTAAAAGCAATTATAAAAAAACTGTTACAAAACGAAATTAAAAAATAGAAAAGCCTGTTTTAGTTGTGAACATCTCTAAAGCTTTCGTACCGCTGTAAGAGTTCCCCCAGCTATTAAGACGAGGTGAGAAAACAGCTATGCTCATTAACTTTGGAACAACCGCAACTATTCCTCCTCCTACACCACTTTTGCCTGGAAGTCCCACATGAAATGCAAAGTCACCGCTTGCATCGTAATGTCCGCAAGTAAGCATAACCGCATTTACCCTTTTTGCTTGAGGAGCGCTTATAAACTCTTCGTTTGTAATAGGGTCTGTTCCATGGTTTGCAAGGTAAAGCATAGCGCGTGAAAGCTCTTTTGTGCTCATGGTTATAGAGCAGTGTTTAAAGTATGTTTTTACAACATCATCTACACTGTTATCAAGGTTGTTAAAGCTTTTCATTAGGTTTGCTAAAGCCATATTTCTAAAACCGTGGCGGTACTCTGAGAACCATACATCTTTATCAAAACCTATTGAGTCGTTATCACTTATTTTTTGTATAAAGTTTAGTATATTCTCGTATGTATTATCCATACTTTGGTATTTGCTAAGTAAGGTATCTGTTACTACTATAGCTCCCGCATTGATAAAAGGGTTTCTTGGTATCCCTTTTTCATATTCAAGCTGAACAAGTGAGTTAAAAGGGTTTCCAGAAGGTTCACGACCCACTTTTTTATAAAGATCTTTTCCGTATTCTCTTAGAGCTTTGGTAAAGGTAAAAACTTTTGAGATGCTTTGTATAGAAAACTTAGTATCACTGCACCCTACATGGTAGCTAGTTCCGTCAAACATAGTGATGCTCATAGCGAACTGATCAGGCTCCACTTGCGCTAATGCAGGTATATAATCGGCAACTTTTCCATTTTGTAAATGTTTTTGAATATCACTATATATCTCATCTAGAATTTTTTTATAATCCATTAACTTTCTTTCTTATTATTATTTTGTGAAATTATACAAAAAAATTTAAAAAATATTGTATAATTCGAAAAATTTTTGAACGAGGAAAAAAATGGAAAAAAATAAAAAGATCGTTGAGTCGTATTACGAGAATCTATGGAATAAAAAAGATAAAACATTCATAGATAAACTATTTCACGACGATCTTGTATTTAGGGCTTCACTTGGTATAGATACAGTTGGAAAAAAAGAGTTTGAAAACTATTTTGATATGATAACTTCTGCAATTCCTAATCTTTATCATGCTATTGAGACTATTATTGAAGAGGGTGAGCAGGTTGCAGTACGCGCCGTTTATAATGGAACACATTTAGGAAAACTTCTTGATTTTGAAGCTACGGGAAAAAGGATAAGATATAACGGTGCTTCGTTTTTTCAAATAGAAAACGGCAAAATAAAAAGCGTATGGGTTTTAGGTGATCTAAACTCATTACATAAACAGCTTATTCCGTAATATAAAAGATATTTTATATCGATATAATTTAAAAAAAGGGTGGATATGGAAGAGAGAGTTCTAGATAAAGAGCAGCTGTTAGAGCAGTTAAGTTTAGAGATAGAACAGTTTAAAGAGGAGAACAACACCGTCCACCCTTACGATATAGCCGAACAGCTTTTAAAACTAAGGGAGCTTGATCAAGAGGCTTATCAAAAGATAATCAAAAAGATCCCCCATACACTTTTTGCTGAAGTTTTATCTGAGCTTCCTACCTATGTTCAAGAGGAGGTATCGGAGTTTTTAAATACTAAAAAACTTGCGGATATCACATCTAAAATGGACACCGATGATGCTGCTGACTTTATTCAAGTTGTAAGTGAAGAAAGTGCCCAAACGATCCTTGATAGTTTTGAGGATGAGGATAAAGAGCTTATCGAACAGCTTATCTCATACGATGAGAGCGAAGCTGGTGCTTATATGCAAACTGAGCTTTTTAGTGCAAAGATGGATGAGAATATAGGTGATGCTATAAAAAAACTAAAAGAGCTTAAAGAGATAGGTGAGGTTCAAAATATCTGGCATTGCCATTTAGTAAATAAAAAGGGCGTTTATGTAGGCTCAGTAGGACTTGAAGAGCTTATAATCTTCCCTCATAACTCCACTTTCAATGAGATACCAATAGAGAAACTAACAGAGTTTTCAGTTTCCCATAAAGAGGATATCAAAGAGGTTATTGAGGTGGTTACAAACTATAATCTTACTAGTATCCCTGTTGTTGATGATAAAAAAAGATTGATAGGGCGTATCACTTCGGATGATATCTATGATATTATCGAACAAAATGCAACCGAACAGATATATAATATGGCTGGTGTTAATGATGAGGCTGAGCAAGAAGAGGATATCTTAGAGATAGGAAAGAGCAGGGCGTTTTGGCTAGGTATCAATCTTATCACCGCTATTGTTGCTTCTTTGGTTATCGGTATCTTTGATACGACTATTCAGTCTTTAGTAGCACTAGCTGTTTTAATGCCTATAGTTGCATCGATGGGTGGAAATGCAGGAACGCAAACTCTAACGGTTACAGTTAGGCAGATGGCCTTAGGTGATATAGAAAAATCAAATGCAAAAAAGACCATATATAAAGAGGTGATCATCTCTTTGGCAAACGGTATGATCTTTGCTTTGGTTATGGGAACGATCGCATATTTTTGGTTTGATCTGCCCCTTTTAGGTTTAGTGATAGCCTTATCGATGGTGATAAATCTGATAAGTGCAGGTTTTTTTGGAGCGGTTATACCTATGGGGCTTCAAAAAGCAAATATCGACCCTGCCGTAGGGAGTACGGTTTTACTTACGACTGTAACGGATGTTGTTGGCTTCTTTAGTTTTCTAGGTCTTGCAACATTGGTACTTTTGTAATCTTGGAATAAGTGATGGAATCGGAACAGAATAGTACAAACAATCAAAAACTTCAATATTTTATAGAGGATTATTGGGATATACTCGTAGGGATACTCTCAATACTTCTAGCAATATATCTTCACAAACTAGGCTCGCAAGCTCTTGCCACACTATTTGCTGCGATCGGTATAGGCTCGCTTTCAATAACCGTCTCAGAGATAGCGGAGATACTCTCAGATAAGGTGCAAGAGCCTTACGGAAGCTATGTGCTTACCTTTAGTGCAGTTATTGTAGAGATAATACTTTTATATATCGTTTTACTTCAAACATTTACAAGCCCAGAGGTTATAGATACGGTAAAGGGTGGTATTATCTCCGCCGTGATCGTAGATATGAACGTGCTTTTAGGTTTGGCTGTTTTTGTAGGTGGACTTAAATATACGGAGCAAGAGCATAATAAGGAGACCTCAAGTGCATATACAACTATACTTTTTGTAACGGGAATAGCACTTTTAGTGCCCAGTCTGCTTGATCATACTAAGCATTCAAAAGAGCTTGTTTATGAAGCTTCAAGTATGATCGCAGTAGCCCTTATAATCTTCTACATCATAATAGTGATATTTCAAACAAAAACCCATACACACTTTTTTAAACAAAGCGCAAAAAGCCGTTTCTTTAGGCTTAAAAGAAAAAATCTAGTCTCTGATAACGATAACTCTAGAAGCGGTGAGGATGATTATATTTTTGAGAAGTTCAATAACTACGGACTGATCATATCTATGTTTATCTTTATCGCTATTATCGCTGTGGGTGCAGAAGTGTTTGCAAGTGACGGTGTAAAGCTTGCTAAAGAATATGGGATATCAGCAGGTATCTCAGGTCTTATTATAGCTATAGTTGCGGTTGCCCCTGAGATAGCAACTGCTATAAAAGCTGCAAAGAGTGATGAGATACAGCGTGTTGTAAATATAGCAATGGGTGCTTCAACGGTATCTATCCTTTTAACCGTACCTATTTTAATGGTCTTAGCATACTTAAGCGGTATAAGGTTCTCTTTAAACTTCAACCCTTTAGAGGTGGGAGCGCTTATACTTACCATAATCCTTGCTTGGAAAACCACTGACGGTGGTCATACAAACTACTTTGAGGGGATATCACACCTAATGTTCTTTATCTCTTTTGCTATAATAGCAGCTTATTATTAAGCAATAATATTAAGTGTTTAAGTGCTAGAATTGATTATAAAATATTAAAGGTATAGCCGTGATACAAGATAGTATAAATAGTTTTCACTTAGAAGATATTAAGAGTGAAACTCACCCTTCGGTTTTTTTTCAAGATGAGGACTACGATCTTTTTATACTTAGACTTTTAAAAAAAGAGGATGATAGAGTAGTATCTGTTAATAACCCTTTTATTATCACCAAAGATAGCTACTTTTACTATGATACTAGCACAGATAGTTTTACAGATCTTAAAGATATCAAAGGGTTCTATAAGATACTTGATAAAAATATAGATATCACTATGAAGATTATTGCAGAGTATTTTGAGGTGATAGAGAGTATTGAAGATATCATCTACGATGGAAAAAGTGTAAAAGAGTTCAATAAACAGTGGTTTATGTTTAAAAACGATCTAGTTAGGATAAATAGGGTACTTTTTAAAGCTATAGAGGCTCTAAGTGATCTAATACATAACTATAAACAAGCAGATGATTATCTCCCTAATAACTTTGAAGATATCGAAGAGCATATAAAAAGAGCATATAGAAACAGCGGACACCTTTTAGAGAAACTTGATGCACTTTATAACTTCTATATAACACAAAACAATGAGCAGATGAATAGAACCGTTTATATACTTACAATACTTTCTGGAATATTCTTGCCTTTAAACTTTATAGTCGGCTTTTTTGGGATGAACACAACCTCTTTATTTTTTACAGAAGGAGTGGGTGGAACCTTTAAAGTAATAAGCGTGCTTATAGGTGTGGGTATCGTATCTACTCTTCTTACTTATTTTTTAAAGAAGAGGTAGTTTGATCCGTATATTTTTTTGTAACATCAACGCAAAATCCCTGCTTTAAAAGGCTTCTTCCTATTAGTACTGGAAATCTCATATTTCCTCTATTGCTTAGGGAAAACTCACTTAGATACTCTTTACCTAAAAGCTTTATCTTTGTTTTTATAAAGTACCTTTTTTGAACTTTGCCGTTGCTGCTTTTTACTTTTGCTACTCTTGAGATCTTTGCTATTTTTGAAGCGGGAATGAACTTTTTATGATCCTCATCAAGGAGTACGAAAGCAACTCTATTCTCAGAAAGCTCTTGTATAAAACTGCAATGAAGCGATGAGGTCTTAGCTCCTGTGTCAACTTTCGCTCTTATATTGTTAAGTCCAAACTCCTCTAAAGTTATCCTCTCAAACTTTCCTATTATCTCTTTGGCATTTGCAGAACAAAACAGCAAAAAGATAGATAGAAATATTTTAATCATCTTCATCACTTGACTTTTGAGGCTTTTTCGTGCTTTTTAAAACTATCTCTTTATCTTGATACTCTTTGATCAAACCTATGGTTAGCTCCCCTTTTACCTTTGATACTTGTTTATAGTTAACTTTATATGAGATAAGAGCGCTTATTGCGCTTTTAGTTCCATTTAGATTAAAAGAGATATTATAAGGCATATCGTATCTTTTAAAGAAGTTATCTGTTATCTCCTCTATTTGTTTAAAATCGTTTTTTGTATCAAACTCAAACTCTATTAGGTCGTTTATAAGTCCATTTTTCTTTAAAGAGTAGTTGTAAAATACTTTTGTAAAAATATAGCTGTTTGGAATATATATGGTTCTTCCTGCACTTTTTAGCTCTTTTATATTACTATAATCCTCTATCTCGTTAAGTTTGATCTTTATAAGTGAGATATCTACTATATCACCTATGGTATGTTTGGTCTCAAACTGCACCATTACTCTATCTCCCACCCTTACCATATTGCTAAAGAAGATATATATAGCTCCTGCTATATTTAAGATGATCTCTCTTAGTGCTATGGTTAAAGCTGCTGCTATCACACCTAGGAAGGTTACTATATAGATAAGGTCCTCTATATATCTTATCACCAAAAATATAAGCACAAATATCACAAATAAAAGCGATAGCAGTTTTTTATAGTTTTGCTGCTCTTCATAGTTCTCTTTATTTTGCGTAAAATGAAATACCAATATAAGAAGCACTTTATAGATAAGGTATGAAATAACTATAATAGCTATTGTTAAAAGGTGTTTTGTAAACACCTCGCTTTTATACTCTGCATATTTTTTATCTATCTCATCTTTTATATCCAAAAGATTTCTATATGTCTTTTCGATATTTTCACTATAATCCTCAAAATATGCTATATCATCCTTTTGAGTATCTTTCATCTCATTTAAGATCGATACGGCAAGATAGTATTGGTTCTTTAGGTTTAGATATTTATCTAGTAGTTTATCTATCTTTTTAGAGGAGTCTTTAAATAAAAAATCGTAAAGTGTTATGGTTGGTATCTCGAATTTATATTTTCTAAGGATAGTATCAAAGCTGTTGTTTTTGTCGTATAGGTTTAGTTTTGACCTATAGATATTAAGCTTTTGATTTAGTTCATCTATATTTTTTACACTCTTTTGAGATTCTATCCGTTTTTCTATTTTAGAGATATTGTTTATGATGATATTATAGTTCTTATAGTTTGAGTATGTTTTTAACCAAATATTCTTTTTTTCAACTTGGTCTTGTGCCGAGAAACTCAATGTGATAAACAATAAGATAGAAAAAATTGCTTTCAAAGTATCTTCCTTTAAATTAGTGTATAATTATATCACTAATTTAACTTTTTGGAGCAAATATGTTAACTACGAATATTGTTTTTTCTGCTATCACTTTGGTTGCTACCGTGCTAATTTTAAAAACAACACATTTTTTTATAAATAAGCTGGGTGATAAGAAAAAGGTACTTCCTAAAAGAACATATTATGTGATAAAGTTTATGGATTTTTTTATTATATTGATAGCACTTTTAAGTTTATCTATTATCTGGAACGTCGAGCTTGGCGGTATAGTTGTCCTTGCTTCATCTGTGTTTGCTGTTATAGGCGTAGCACTGTTCGCTCAGTGGTCAATACTAAGTAATCTAACCTCTAGTATTATCATATTTTTTACCTTTCCTGCTAGAGTAGGGGATAAGATAAAAGTGGTTGATGGGGAAAACTCCATAACAGGAACTATAAAAGAGATATCTCTTTTTCAAATAGAGATATTAGATGAGGATAAAAACACAGTACTATATCCAAATAATCTATTTATTCAAAAACCTATTATTAAGTTGAAAAAGACAAGCTCTTAAGTGCAAGGTATTGTGATAGTAAACTCAGCACCTAAATAGCTTTTACCCTTATGCTCTATAGGGATATTTTTTACACCTATCGTACCGCCTAGATGTTTTACTATGATCTGCTGGGTCATATATAGACCGATACCCGTACCTTGACTTTGGTGTTTAGTCGTAAAGTAAGGCTCAAACACCTTAGCTATGATATCTTCAGGGATACCTCCGCCGTTATCGTGTATCTTTATAACTGCTTTATCGTTTTGCTTAGCTATAGATATTTTTATAACTCTAGCCTCTTTATTGTTTATATTTTCAAGTATATCTTTTGCATTGTTCAATATATTCATTAAAGCTTGTATAAATTCATTCTCAAAACCTACAATCTCGACCGAGCTTACATCAAGCACAACCTCTATATTTCTATTTTTAAATTTTGATTCAACTATTTTAAGTGTACGCTCTAAAGCTGCTTTTAGTTCAAAAAGCTCTTTCTCTTTATCTACTTTGAAAAAATCTCTAAAATCATCTATAGTTTGAGATAAGAACTGTGTAGATTTGATTATATTGTTAAGCTTTTCATTTATGGTCTCTTTATCCATGTTTTTATCAAAAGAGATATTTAGTTGAAGTCCACTTGCTTGCATAGATATCGCAGATAGTGGCTGTCTCCATTGATGAGCGATATTTTCAAGCATCTCTCCCATAGCTGCCATTTTAGACTGTTGGAACATTATCTCATCTTTTTGTCTATTTGTTTCGGTCTCATCTCTAACTTTTTCTTGATACTCTATAAAGTAGTTTTGAATAATCCTTGTTAGGATAAAGGATAGAACTATAAAGATCAAAGTAACCACTAGACTTGAGATCAGCATTTTAGTTATCTCAAAATCGTTCTTCTCTTCAAGTTCAGCTTTTTTTATAGCTATGATCTCATCCACATCGCTTATATAAGCTCCGCTTGCAATAGCCCACTCCCAATCTTTATACCCTTTTACGTAAGTGATCTTCTCTGCTGGTTTTCCTGTACTTGGTTTAATCGTTCCTATATATCTTGTATATCCGTCACCATTTTGTGCGATCTTTAAAATCTCTCTTGTGATCATAAAACCGTTAGGGTCTTTTAGATCAATTCTATTGATCCCAACATTCTTTTTATTTGCATGGGTTAGGTACACTCCGTCTTTATCTACAATAAACACATAACCGTTCTTGCCGTATTTTAGGTTTTGAACTATATAAAGCAGATGTTTTTGTATCTCTTGTTCAAAATCCTCAACATACTCTCCTGTTCCTATAAACCAGTCAAGCTCTTCAAAGTATTTAACAAAACCTATCTTTTTATGTTGTTTGGTATTGTCTTGCGGTTTATACCACCACCAGCTATGAAAGCCCTCTTTTTGATTTTTTGCTATATCGATAAACTCTTGAATTACAAAGTTACCTTTTGCATCAGGCAGATCTAAAAGGTTTTCCCCCTCAAGGTTCATACTTTTTGGAAGTATTATATTAGTTCCATCCATCTTATAAACGAAAAAATAACCTCTATTATCGTTAAAACGTATATTTCTAAGAGCAGATTTTATGGTCTTAATGATTTCCTCTTTACTCTTATCTATATTCTCTTTGTAGATGCTTAATGCTATAGTATAAGCTTCATTTACTCTGCTTTTGATATTCTCTTTAAGTCGTTTTTCCGTAGTCTCTTTTTCTGTTATTATGGTATTGTATACTCTTTCAACTTCCTCTTTTACCCTTTCTTTAGATGAGCTTGTATATTCCTCTTTTAGTTTTTTAACCTCTTTTTCAAAAGATTGGTTATTTTGAATAAGTGAAAATGTAGTAGTAAATATTGAGAAAAAAATAATTATTAATATAGGGATTATTCTAATAAGAAGCAGTAGATTCTTTTCACTTTTATTTAACAATATATGTCCTTGGTATATTTAAAAACAACATTTTACTCCTTATTTACTGATAGTTTACATAAATATAAGGTGTCAATCTATATAATCTACAACTATGTTACAAAGTTTCGACTATCTTACAAATAAAAATTCTAAAATAATTATACTAGGCAGTATGCCTGGAGTAAAATCTTTACAGCAAAGCGAGTATTATGCTCACCCAAGAAACGCATTTTGGAAAATACTTCAAACTCTGTTTGGCGGAGATATTTCAAACTATGAAAATAAAAAAGAGATACTTTATAAAAACGATATAGCTTTATGGGATGTGCTTAAACACTGTAAACGCTCAGGTAGTCTTGATACCGCTATACAAAAAGATAGTATGGTCCCAAACGATTTTAAAATATTTTTTAAAGAGCACCCTAAGATCACAAAAGTATTTTGTAACGGTACTACATCTTATAATGAGTTTATAAAGGTTTATAAGGTTTTAGGTGAGGAGTTTTCTTATATAGATGTGTATAAGCTTCCCTCAACCTCACCGGCAAATGCCAAGATGAGATTTGAGGATAAACTTAAGAGTTGTAGTATAATAAAAGAGTAGTTTATCTACGTCTTCTACTTCTATCTCTTCCTGTTCTGCTTTTGTTTCTTCTTCTGCTTCTAGTTGCAGATTTTGAGTTACCGCCAACATATTCTGTGATATTTAGCTTACGCCCAGCAACTTTGATATTTGATAGTTTATCTTTTGCTTCTTCAACCATTTCACTTGGAAGATCAACCGTACTGTAAGTATCAAAGATAGTGATCTTGCTTATAAAGTTGCTATCGATTCCACCTTCATTTGCTAAGGCAGCAACGATATTTCCTACTCTAATTCTATCTTTATCACCTACGCTTATTCTATATCTAGAAAAACCGTCTTTAATAACAGGAGCATTTGAATCTTCATCTTCAAACACCTTTACTTTTTTATTCTTTAAAAATAAAGGCTCCTCTTTTCTACTTATTTTAGCTAATGCTGCAGCTATCTCGATCGCTGGGATATTGTGCTCATTTTGATACGATTCAACAACTTGAAGATACTCTTCAAGCCCTTCGTTTCCAAGTGTATCTGTTATAAGTTGTTTAAACTTAGCAACTCTTGTATCGTTTACATCTTCAGTTGAAGGAAGCTCCATTCTCTCGATCTTTTTCTTTGTTGCTCTCTCGATCATATTTAAAAGATTTCTTTCTCTTGGAGAAACAAATAGTATCGCAGTACCTTGTTTACCTGCACGACCTGTACGTCCTATTCTGTGAACATAGCTTTCAGTATCGTAAGGGATATCGTAGTTGATAACGTGAGTGATTCTATCTATATCAAGACCACGCGCAACTATATCTGTACCTATCAAGATATCAAGCTGACCTTTTTTTAGTCTATTTACGGTTTTTTCCCTTTGAGATTGGTTCATATCACCATTTAGACCGCAAGCAGCATAACCTCTTGCATTTAGTTTATCTGCTAACTCAGTAGTTTCTGATTTGGTACGTACAAAGATTATAACACCGTCATACTGTTCAACCTCAAGTATACGTGTAAGTGCATCAACTTTGTGATAACCACTTACCATCCAATATTTTTGAGTGATTGTTTCAGCCGTTGTAACTTTCATTTTGATCGTTACTTCTTCTGGATTTTTTAGATATTTATTTGCTATCTTTCTGATCTCTTTAGGCATTGTTGCACTAAATAGTGCTACACGTCTTTGTGTTGGAGTGTGCCCAAGTATCCATTCTACATCGTCGATAAATCCCATTCTAAGCATCTCATCTGCTTCATCTAGAACGATAGTTTTTATCTCATCTAGTACTAGTGTACCTTTTTTGATATGATCCATTACACGACCAGGAGTTCCAACTATAACTTGTGGGTTTCTTTTTAAACCTCTTAGCTGGATATTATAATCTTGCCCACCGTATATAGGTAAGATATGAAAACCTTTTTGGTATTTTGAGTATGTTTGAAATGACTCTGCAACTTGAAGTGCAAGCTCTCTTGTAGGTGCTAGAACTAGTACTTGTGGTTTTTTTTGTTTTAGATCAATTGTTGAAAGAACAGGAAGAGCGAAAGCGGCAGTTTTACCTGTACCTGTTTGTGCTTGTCCTATTACGTCGTTTCCTGCTAATACGTGTGGGATTATTCCCGCCTGGATTGGAGATGGAGTCTCATACCCTATATCTTTTACAGCTTTTAGAACTAGTTCATCTAGTCCAAGTTCGTCAAATTTAATATTTGTCAATAGTTTCCTTTAAAATGTCCCATAAAAAAGTGCCTGAAAAATAATAGATTTTTTAGTATACCTTTAAAGGGACCAATAATATTTATCTTCTTTTTATCGTAAAATAAATATTTACTAAAAGAAGCAAAACTCTAAAGGGAATAACGAGTTATTCCTTTTATGGGTTAAATAAATTAAGTGTTGAATCTAAAGTGCATAACATCACCGTCTTGCACTACGTAGTCTTTACCTTCAAGTCTTAATTTTCCTGCTTCTTTACACTTTGCTTCACCGCCTAAGCCTACGAAATCCTCATAGCTTATAACTTCTGCTTTGATAAAGCCTTTCTCAAAGTCGTTGTGAATAACTGCGGCTGCTTGAGGTGCTTTCGTACCCTTTTTGATCGTCCAAGCTCTAACCTCTACCACACCTGCGGTAAAATAGCTTTGAAGTCCCAGCTTATCAAAAGCTGTTCTAATGATCTTTTCAAGTCCAGACTCTTCAACACCAAGTTCACTTAAGAACTCTTTTGCTTCATCATCTTCTAGACCCACAAGCTCCTCTTCTATCTTTGCACATAAAACTATTACGTCTGCATTTACGCTTGCAGCATGCTCTTTAAGCATTTTCACGTATTCGTTATCTTCAAGTAAAGAATCTTCATCTACATTTGCTCCGTAGATAACATCTTTATTTGAAAGAAATCTAAGCTCTTTATTTAGCTCGATAAAAGCCTCATTTTCGATATCTTCAAAGGTTTTTACAGGTTCTAGTTCGTGAAGATGACTAAATAACTTCTGAGCCAATTCTAACTGACTTCCTGCTTTTTTATCACCTTTAGCTTGTCTTTTAAGCTTATCGATCTTTTTCTCTAATTGTGTTATATCGGCGTATATCAGCTCTGTTTCTATGATCTCAATATCTCTTATAGGGTTTACGTCACCCTCTACGTGTGTGATATTTCCATCATCAAAACATCTTACCATATGAAGTATAACTTCCACTTCTCTGATATTTGATAAGAACTGGTTTCCAAGACCTTCACCTTTACTTGCACCCCTAACAAGACCTGCAATATCAACAAAATCAATTGTTGAGTGTTGTATCTTATTTGGGTTAACTATCTTAGCAAGCTCATCTAATCTACTGTCCGGAACTGGTACTATTGCCTTGTTTGGTTCAATAGTACAAAACGGATAGTTTTGAGCTTCTGCATTTTGTGCTTTTGTCAGTGCATTGAAAGTTGTTGATTTACCTACGTTTGGAAGACCTACGATACCTACGCCTAATCCCATAATATTACCTTTTATTATTAAAAATGTTCGGGATTTTACCCTAATTTTAATTAATAAGCAAAAAAAATCTCTAATTTGCAATAAAAGTTACAAGTTTTAAAGCTAAATTAAAGTTTAGAATGAGTAAAATTCCATCCCTTATCAAAGTATAATATGTGTCAAGGTAGCTCAGCTGGTTAGAGCGCTGGTCTCATAAGCCGGAGGTCGAGGGTTCAAGTCCCTCTCTTGACACCATTTTTTAATTCTTTCAAATAAAAAATCAAATTTAAATTTTATCATCATATAGTTCAATTTACAATCTATCTTAGGTATTTAAAAGTTTTTATTTTGTATATCTTTTAAAAACTCTCTTGCCAATAATCGTGAGCTTAACTCTATAACAGATTGTTTTTCAATATGTTTTTGATCCAACTTATAAAGATCAGTGCCATCCCAGTTGAGTATCTTTTCAGGGTTAAGTGAAACTTGAGCAACATACATTATAGTATCAAACACACTATCCATTTTAATAGGCGACTCATTTAGTTTTGCATATAGCTGATAAACTTTAGAGTTAAATTGTTTATTATTTATGAATATTTTATCTATATATAAAAAACACTCCCAATAGTTACCGGCAGAACCAACTCCAAATAAACCATTTCCATACGTATTGATAACAAGCTTTTGTACATGAACAAAAATATTGACAGCATCGTTTGAAGCTTTTGAGACAAGTTGAATTTGATTGAGTTTCAACTCTTTTAAAAACCCTATATTCAATAATTTTTTAGCTGAACTATATACAAGCTTTTCATTTTTATATCCTGGGCCAAAAAATAAAGGTTGTTTGGTTTGCATAAGTCCTTCGTGATGATTAAACTCAAAAATAGTATCAGTAGTATCGTAACCTTGAAAAAAATATTGTTTCTTTTTTATATGTGGTGAAATAGTAAGAGTATCTTCTATTTTAGTAATCGGTAGATCTTTTGTAGCCATACAACCAGTAAATAAAAAAATACTATACTGAAAAATATAACTCTAAGCATGAAAACTCCAATCGCGTATAGTGTATTGTATTGTTAAATTAGTAATTATATTATAACTAAAAAAGCTATTTTTATATATTTGATGTGAATATTTGTACATATTTTTATATTTTTGCTTTATAAGAATAATTTATCTTGACAAATATGTTTTTATTATGTATTATAGTCATAATATATAGTTAAAGGATTGAATATGAGTATAGACTCTATAAAATATATTGCTAATAAGAACATAAGTGATACGGATATCGTAAAGATGTATCTAATATCTGGAGTAGTATTTTTGACTATTGCATTAATACCTTCAATGATCTTTTGATAAAGTGAACGGTTTATTAGTTAATTGTACTTAGAAACTAAACTACAATAACTCTATTTCGTCCATTCTCTTTTGCATCATATAAAGCTTTGTCGGCTCTAGCTATCATTTGCTGTTCATTATCTTTGCTGATAAATTGACTTACTCCAAAACTTGCAGTTTTATTCCCAACTGTACTAAAGCTATGCTTTTCTATATTTTCTCTTATCTTTTCAGCTAGATTTTCTGCTCCTGTGCTGTCAGTTTCAGGACAGATTATCACAAACTCTTCACCACCCCATCTACCTAGGATATCGGTTGATCGTATATTGTTTTCTAATATTTTAGCAAGCTCTACAAGTACAGAATCTCCCACAAGATGTCCGTATGTATCGTTTACATCTTTAAAATGGTCTATATCTAGTATTATCACACTTAAAGGGTGTTGGAAACGTTGTGCTCTTGATATCTCTTTTGAGAACTCCTCATCTAGTTTTATACGGTTGTATAGCTTTGTTAGATGATCTCTTACAGATAACTCTTCTACTATCTTTTTATCACTTATATCTTGACGTACGGCAATATATCCTATCTTTTCACCATCACTGTTAAACCAAGGGGATATGGTTGTATTTACCCAATAGTGTGTATTATCTTTTCTTTTATTTTTTATCTCACCGTGCCAGATATTATTTGATTTTATTGTTTCCCATATCTCTTTAAATATACTATTTGGCATATCTGGATGTCTTACTATTTTATGATGTTTACCGATCAGCTCCTCTTTTGTATAACCCGATATTTTACAAAAGGCTTTTGATACATAAGTGATTTTACCGCTTAGATTGGTTTTAGAAACGATAACATCTTCATCTAATATTTTTCTATAATTATCTAGATCGTGTCTATCTTTTAAGAGTTGTATCTTCATCTCTTCTAGTGTATCACTTAATATCTTTAGTTCAGAAGCACCGCTTATTTTAGGTGCTTTTGTATTTAGATCTTCAGATAGATCGTGAGCATAGTTTGTTAACTTATTTAAACTTTCTGCAATTTTATGTCCGATAACCCAAGATAAAAAAGTTGATATCAATATCTCTATTAAGATCAATGATATTGTTTGTTCTTTATTTGATTTAATAGTCTCTTGTTCAAACTCACTATCGATAAATATAGTAAATCTTCCGATAGTTAAGTTGTCTATTATGATATCGTTGCTGATCTTTAATATATTGTAACTTTTTTCTAACTCATCTATATCTTGGGATAATATATTGCCTTCACTATCCCATACTTTCATAGAAATCACCCCATCCAATTTAACAAAATTTTTCACTATATTGTCTATTGTTGCCGTATCATATATTGATACGGGGGTTACTAATAGTTCGTTTCCGAATGATTTTAGAGAGTTTTCTTTATAAGTTATAAAATTTTCAAAATTTTTATTGATATTATTAAAGTTAACTACGGCTATCATTGCTAAAAAAAGAATCTCTAAGATAACAAAAGATAGGATAAACCTATATTTAAAAGAGATTTGCATAATATATCCTTTTAATAAATATTTAATTCAATTGCCAGATCTTTTACCACGTCATACTCTTTATTTGAAGTCTTTATAACCTTTGTAATATTCAATTTTTCAATAGATTTAGAAGAAAGGTTTAAAAAACCATTTATTAAACTCTCTTTGACTTTATTTGGTAAACGTGGATCAAATGCTATGGGATGGCTTGGGTATTTATCTGTTCTATAAACAATCGATAGATTGTTTTTTGCCTTTTTATCTGAAAGGTTCTTGAAAGTCCTTACTATACCTCCTCCAAATTGACCCAGTTCTCTAGATACACCTTTATAAACAGAATCATGGGAATTTACATATAAAATTTTAAAATCTTTTTCTAGGTCAATATTGAACTTTTTCTTTAGTTCGTATTTAGTTATTAGAGTTGCTGCAAAGGCTTTAGGTGCTGGAAATAAGAACTTACCACATTTTGAAGTTAATAGATCAATATTCTTAAAACGGTTAGCTACTATAATACCTTGTATCAATTTATCAGCTCTAAGTTTAGCTTCAAAATTAAGTTTTTTATTTGCCATTACAAAATGGTAAGGGTTCATATATGCTATATCGTATTGTCCTGAATATAATGCTTTTTCAAATAACGGTATGGATGGTTCAGTTTTAAAGATTATATTGTATCCAGTAAGTTTTGAAAGTTCTTTTGTTAATGGTATCCATTTTTTGGATAATATAATAGGACTTTGTTGGGGAACCACTCCTAATATTATATCTTTAGAGAAACTTGAAGTAAGTAGTAAGAAAAGTATTATCATAGCTTTCATTTTAACCCCTTTTATGTTTTATAATAAAGTTATAAAAATACTATATAGTTAAAATACCTTATAAATGTCTCTTTTTAGGTGTTTTTTGCAAGTACCTCTACTTTTTTTAGCAGTATTTTTATCTATTTTTTATTTGAACTTTGAATTTGATCAAGGTGTAAAAAACACATAAGGTCAATAGATCAAAGTTTTAGTATATTCATATTTAGTTTTAATTGATGCTGGTCAACAAAAACAATAAATTTATCAATTATTAACAATTTGTAATCGTAACGTAAGATTTACTTAGCTTTAAAATACTATAATAGCGTATGAGAATGATAAACGACAATAATTATAATGAATTTTTACGTATTGTTAAACAAAACGAACTTGAAGATCTTATTGAGTTTAGCCATACGGTAAAAGTTCTTTATGTCGATAACGATCCTGAGAGAATGGAGGATTGTAGAGGTATATTTAAAATATTTTTCAATGATATAGATTTTGCCACAAACGGTGAAGAGGGTTATGAACTTTTTAACAACAATAGATATAACCTTATAATAAGTGCGATAGATATGCCGGTTATGAACGGTGTAGAGATGATCTCAAAGATTAGAGAAATAAGCAGACATATCACTATCTTAGCTTTAAACTCTGAAGAGAGATATTTCGTAGAGTTGATTAGATACGGAATAGATGGATATATTTTATTACCTATAGAGGTTCAACAGTTTGTCTCTATAATGCAAAAAGTGCTTGAAACACTTTATAATAAACAAGGTCTCTATGAGTACAGAGTACACCTTGAAGATATGGTTGCAGAGAAAACCAAAAAACTAACACAGATCAATCAAAATCTTGAACAAAGGGTAAAAGAAGAGGTTGCAAAAAGTAAAGAACACGAGAAACATATAATCGAGCAGTCAAAAATGGCCGCTATGGGTGATATGATAGGAAATATTGCTCATCAATGGAGGCAGCCTTTATCTGTTATTACAACTATCGCTTCTGGTATTGCATATAAACAAGAGCTAGGTATATTAAAAGCTACAGATATAGCTGATGAGATGGAGCATATTATAAAGAGTGCAGCATATCTTTCAGAGACCATTGAGACCTTTAGAAACTTTTTAAAACAAAATAAGAGCTATGAGGATGTATGTATCCAAGAGAGTATTGAAAGGGTTATAAATATTTTAAATGCAACCCTTAAGTACAACAATATAAGTGTTATAAACAATCTACCTAAAACAGAAAATATAAATCTTCATCTTGTAACAGGCGAACTTGAGCAAGTAGTTATCAATATTATAAACAACTCAAAAGATGTATTTATAGAAAAAAAGATGAAAAAGCCATGGATCCAATTTGATATATCTACTCTTGAAAACTCAATATTAATAACAATCGAGGATAACGGTGGAGGAATCCCTGATGATGTATTACCTAGAATATTTGAGCCGTATTTTTCTACAAAACATAAGAACCAAGGTACAGGGCTGGGACTTCATATGAGTTATAAGATCATATGTGAAAGTCTAGAGGGCAAACTTTATGCTAAAAATACCCAAAATGGAGCAAAATTCTTTATAGAACTTCCTATCAACTAACACCCATATATCAATTATAAAAAAAACGATAAATCTCTACAAACCATCAACTTTTAAAAAAAAATCATTATTTTAATTGAAATTAATATATTTATTTGCTAATATATAATAATTATATTAATTATAAGGAGAAATTATATGTTAAAAATTTTATCTAAAATGGCAGTGCTGTTTTTAGTTTTAACATCGTTTGCACAAGCAAACAGTGATCTTACGATCATAGACTATAAGAAAGCAAAAAATATGTTCAATGCAAAAAGTGCATTGTTTATGGATGCTAGAGGTATGAAGTTGTACAAAAAAGGTACGATTTTAGGTGCGGTACATGTTCCAAATAAGCAGCTTGGAAAAAATAAAAAGATTGCTCAAAGATTACCAGCCGATAAAAAAACAAAGATAGTGACTTTTTGTAACGGTGTGAAATGTGAAGAATCAGATTTCTTAGCAAAGAAACTAATGGATATGGGTTATACAAAAGTATATGTTTACAAAGGTGGTTATCCTGAGTGGAAAAAGAAAAAACAACCGTTAATGGGACTTTTAAAAGAGTGTAAAGACAAACCTACTGGACCATATAAGCCAAAAGGTAAAGCTGTAACAATCAACGGTGCAAAAGTTTACTTAGGTGGTGAATCTCCTGATGACGGTATGATAGATCAATTCTGGTTCGCAGAGCTTGTAAACAGCGGTAAAGTACCTGCAAATATCCAACTTGTAGATGTAAGAAAAGCTTCGCAATACGAAGAGGGTCATATCAAAGGTGCTATAAACGTTTCTTGGGATAGTAAAGCTGAAGAGATAGATGCTTCAAAACTTCCAAAAGATAAACTTGTAGTATTTTATTGTAATACAGGTATGCAATCAACAGATGCTAGAGGAAGTCTAGATGAAGAGATCGCGGCAAAAGTATTGGTTTTTGATGCGAATGTTGAATGTGAAAAAGGTAAATGTAAAGTTACACCTAACGAAAACTAAAAAAGAGGGTTCACTCCCTCTTTTTATTCTCCTAAAATCTCAAAATTAAATATTACACTATTACTACATTTAAAGAAATAAAGAGTAAAATTATAAATAAAGAACAATTTATAATTAAGAGAGATAATGTATATATACGATTTGAAAGAACTTATAGAGTTCTGTCAAAATATAAAAGTTTTATTTGTAAAAAACAATGCAGAAGATAGGCAAAGTGCACTAGATATTTTTAATATATTTTTTTCACATATTGACTATGCATCAAATGGTCGTGAAGGTTTAGAGCTTTTTAAACAAAACAAATATGATCTTATCATTACAGGTATTATAATGCCTGAACTAAACGGTATAGAGTTTATCTCAAAAGTTAGAGAGATAAGCAACCATAAATCTATACTCGTGATCTCATCTGATCAAGAGAAAAAACATTTTATAGATCTTATAAAGTTAGGTATAGACGGATATATAGCCCAGCCTATAGATATAGAGCAGTTTACTAGCGTTTTACAAAGAACAATGGAGAAGATCAAAGAGGATCATGAGCTTTTTGAATATAGAAAAGAGCTGGAAAAAAAAGTGGAAGAGGAGCTTGAAAAAAGGCTCGATAGTGAAAGAAAACTAGTACAGCAGTCCAAACTTGCTGCGATGGGTGAGATGATGGACGCGGTTGCTCACCAATGGAAACAGCCTATCAATACGATGAGCATGCAGGTTGATATGCTGCAGTATTTATATGAAGATGGTGATCTTGATCTTAAAGAGATAAAAGCGTTTCAAGTAAAGTTCAATAAACAAAAAGATCATATACTAAGTACACTTCAAGGATTTAGAGACTTTTTTAGACCAAATAAGAGCAAAGAGAGGTTTTATATAAAACACTGCATAGATAGCGTTTTACTATTGGTAAAAGATGAGTTTGTGAAAAATCGTATAGAGTTTGTACTTGATATCAAAGATGACTTCGAGATAGATGCGATAGAAAATGAGTTTAAACATACTATTTTAAATATTATCAACAACTCAAAAGATGCATTTAATGAAAACGATATCTCAAATAGGCGTATAATGATTAGAGCCATAAAATGCAAAAAGAAAAATATTTTGATGATACAAGATAACGCAGGGGGTATCCCAAAAGATATTATTGATGATATATTTAAAGCTAACGTCACGTCAAAGACTGAGGGCAGAGGAACTGGTATAGGTCTATATATGACCGATCAGATTGTACAAAAAGCTTTTGGTAGTATAAAAGTGAAAAATAGTATAAAAAGGGATCAAAAAGGAGCGAAGTTTTATATCAAACTTCCTGCATAAAAGAAAGTGAAGAGCTAAGTTTCAGATTTAGGAATGACAAGTTGAATTAGCTCTTCAGTCAAAAATATTAGCAAATATTTATCTTAATGTCAAGAAAAAGTAACTAAATTACAAAAAATTTACTAAATTTCTTAAAATTGCAAGTTCAAAATAAAATAGAAGAATTTTATATATCGTGCTTAGATTAAGGATGAATAAAGTAAAACCCTAGTATAATTCTGCCTCAATTTAAAGAAACAGCTACGTTTCTTAAACTTCATGTTCCGGCATAGCTCAGCGGTAGAGTAGATGACTGTTAATCATTTGGTCCCTGGTTCGAACCCAGGTGCCGGAGCCACTTTGTTTTCACGCAATGAAAAAATCAATTTATTAAATCATCTTTATTAAAGATTTCTTCTTCAAATCAATTATTTTACTCAGTCACTTACAACAAGTAAGCTCCATCATAAAATAATCGCTTTCATTGAACTATTTACAAATCTAATTCACTAAATTGATTTATATTTAAATAACCTGATAATATTGTGACACAATTTAGATAAACTTTTTATAGAAATAAAGTAGCTTGTCCTCTTTATTCCATATATTAGATGTAAATATTTGTGAGTTTTTTTAAAGATTAAAAACTCTATCTATTAAATTAATTTACAAAATATTTCAAAATGTAATAAAACTTAAAGTTTTTATTTTTTATAGTAATATTATAAAATGTTTTATAAGGAAATAACGAATGAGTGAAGTTATTATAGGGATACTAAGTTTTCTAGGTGGATTATTAGCTTGTAAAATAATTATTAAAAATAATAACTTTAGCAATAAATCTTCAAATTGGTTTAGTAGTAATAATACTACAACACAAAGTAATGAGAATGATAAACACCATTCGTAGTTTTTTTAGTAATAATAATACATATAATCAAACAAGTATTGAAACGCAGAATAATTATAGTTCTGAAACAGAAACCTTATTAAAAAGTTTAGATGGTTATTTTTATGATGGTCAAATAGTTAAAACTTTTGAACTTATTGATGATGCTTTAAAAGAACATGGACATAAAGAATCTAAATATCATATTTTATTAAAAAAAGTAGAATATTTTTTAGAACTTAGAAATTTAGAGAAAGCCAATAGTCTTCTAAATTTAATTAAAAAAGATTATTCAGATTATATCGATGTAAAATATAAAGAATCTTTATTAACTATTTATTCATCCGAAAAAAAGGAAAAAGAATATTTTGAGTTAGTAAAGGAGATAAAAGATGAGAAAGAAAAAACTATATCTGATAATTTATTTAAAATAATATACTTTTTAAATAGTGGTAATTTAAAATCTGCTAAAGAAATATATGAATCAATGAAGGAAGAGGAAAAAGCAAAAAACTATTTAACTGCTGGTCATATATATTCAAATTTATTTAATGTAAATAAAGATCAAAAAGATTTAGAAAAGGCTAATGTATTTTATCAAAAAGTATTAGATAATAATCCAAAGTTTATAAATAAATTACATATAAAAGGTTTTTATGTTCAAAATATATTAAATGAATTTTTAGGAACTAGAAATGATTTTGATAAGAAACAAGTCATTGAATATAAAAGTCTTTTAGAAACTTTTTTTGAAGCTAAAAAATATGCAAATAAATATTATATAAATGAATTAATTAATTTTTATGCCCACTTATTGATAATCCTTGAACAGAAAGATAACTATATACAGTTTTATGAAGATAATATTGAAGTATTATTTGAAGAGCATTGTTTACACTACTATTCTCAAAAGGGTGTAAATATTGAGCATGAAATTATACAAGCTAAAATTAAAGAAAGTGATAGATTGTTATTTAACTATGCTTCATTGATGATAGATGACAGAATGGAACAAACTAAAGTTATTAAATTTTTTGAAAGAAGTTTGGATTTACTATTAAGCCATAATTTACTGATATATTTATATTTACAAGGAAAAGTAAATATTAAAGAGCAAATTATAGATGAAGTTAGAAATTACATAGAAAGTAATAAAAAGAATAGTTTTGAAATGTATTTTTCATATCTTATATTTAAATATTCAAATAAAAATAAGATTGAAAATGAAGAAGTTGATTTTTTATTAGAACTTTTAGAAAATAGACGTATAACTTTTGCACAAATATTGGAAGTAGTTGATTTTTTAGAAAAAATTAAAAAGCCAGAATATTATATAAAGATTGCTATTTCTAAAATCAATCAATTTGAAAAATTGACTAACTATATATTTAGAATTTGTTGGCGTGATAGAGAATTAAAGCTTGAAGATTTTGAATTATTTATAAATAATATTGACACGGTAAAATATAATACTGTGAATATTGCTGATATATATTTTAAATATAATAGATTTGATAAAGCATTAGAATATTATAAAAAGGTTTGGGAAAAACAACATAGTATAGATAATGCTATGAGTATAATAAATAGTGCTGTACATAATTTTGAAAGATTTAAAAATAGAATTGATGAAGATATTGAAAATGAGGCACTATTTTATCTTCATGCGATGCAAAAAGAATTAAGTTTCAATCAAATTAGTTTATTATCATATTGTAGTCTTGTAGTAAATAAAGATATAAATAATGCCTTCGGAATTATTAATAAAAAAATATTGGGTTTGAATGTATTTGAGTTAGATAATCAAGGTAAACAAAATCTTGCTTCTTTATATTTTAATTCAACTATAAATTTTAGAGATGATCATATAAATAACTATGAAAAAAATACTATTTATTATAAAAATAAACACTTTTATTTAGATAAAGAATTATTTACAAATATTGATAATGTATATATAGATAAATTTAATATAGTATTAATTGATAAAATTGAAATTCATAAAATTAAAGATGATAAAACCTATGAAAAAAGATCATTATTTCATTTTATTGTAAATGAAATTCTGGAAACAATAGATAGCCCTCACTTTAAGGTCATGAAAGTTGATTGGGGAATTAATGACCCTATTGAAGATTTTAGGAAAATAATTAGTAATCAAACTACTAGTTCAAATAATTTATTAGAAAAATATTCAAAAGAAAATGAAATTGGTTTTTGGACTTTATCTAATGGATATGATAAGTATTTTGGATTAATTGCTAAACTACTTGAAGATGAAAAGATTAACTTTAACTCATGTAGATTTAACTATAAAGATGAAAAAGTTCCAAAGCTCTTAACTTTATCGTCTATGATTTTTTTAAATTATATTGATAAACTTGATGATGTATTAAAAAAAGACGATATATTTATACAAAAGACTACTTTTAATTGGCTGTTAAATTATATAGAAGATTTAGAAAAAGAGGATGAAATCTTTAATGTATTTTTTGAAAATGGCACATTATATAAAGATATAGTTACAAAAGAACAAATTGAAAAATTTACTAATCGTTTAAGAAAGATAATAAATAATATAGCCTATGTAAAAATCATTGATGATAGTAAAGCTTCCTTACCATATAAAGAGGCTTTTAGTCTTTCAGAATATATTGGAATTCAAGAGTATCAAGCTATAGCTCTAAGCTATCAACAAAACTATCAAATTATTACAGAAGATAGAATGCTTGAAGTTGTTTTTGAGACATTTAGATTTAATACTTCAATGGTAAGTAATTCATTGTCATTATTAGATAGAGAACTAGTTGTTGATATGGCAATAGATTTACATAATAAAAAATATAAATATATTTTTGATGGTACTATATTGAAATATTTAGGTAAATTATTAACAAAATCTAATATAGTCAATACTTTTTCAGAAAAAGATATAGGAATATTAAAAATTTTAAATGATTATGGATGGTTAGATAATATTAAAAAAATATATGAACATGAGTATAAAGTAAAGTATCCTAAGGTTATCATTCCTCAAAAAGGGTATATAGTTGAAAATATTGAATATTTATTTAAATGTATAGAATAAATAAAGTTGGAGAATATTAATGTGGAAAAAAAGGGGACAGGCTACTTTAATTTTTTATGATTGCCAAATACTTAAATCTTCCCAATCTTCTATAAACCCCATCTGTTGAGTATCTATATTGGGATATGTTAAAAGTAGTTGACTTATTTTATTTTTTAGATCAAACTCATTATCAAACTTGGTAAGTATAAAATGTAGTATAGTAAGTACTGAAAATGAAGTTTCATTATTTATATTTTCAAATAGGTTTTGATGGTTTCTTGGTATTTTGATTTTTATTACAAGTCTTTTATTCCAAACTCTTGAATGGTGGGCACAGATATTTCTTACATAAGATAATACATGAAGCCAGTTTCTAAATACTAGTGGTTTGATAGTAAGTCCATCCATCACTTTTAGTTCTTGTTCCTTTTTAAGTGATGAGAAAAATTTAGATAGGGTTCCAAAAGATATAAGCTCTACCATCATCCATATTGGTAAATTATCTGAATTGTACTTTTTTCTATAGTGTGATACAAAAGTTTCTTTTGATCTTGAAACTTCTTTTTTTATCTCATTTTGTAGCCAATCAAAATCTTTTTGTGAGCAACTAAAGTTATTAAAATCTAAATATCCAAATGCTCCAAAATCCTTTGAGAAATGATAAGCGATTTGTGATCTTAAAAATACTTCCACTCTTTCAATAGCATTGAATAATAATAGTCTAAACTCTCTATCAAACTCATATACTTTGATAACATCTTCAAAAGTTGTGCCATCTATAAATTTATCGTGTAAACTATAAAAAGGTATAAAGTAAGCACTTAGTCTATAGTAGCTAATATGTTGAAGTTTATTTTTTGCATAATTTGGATTTGAAATGGTTAAATTACGACTTTGTAAAAGTTTTACTTGATCTTCAAAAGATAAATGAGATTTTGTATATTTCATAGTAGTCTTCTATTAAGAAAGCATCTCTTCAATTTGCACATTGTAAAGAGGTGGAAGAGATATGTTAAACGTATTATACAACAATAATTTAATTATTTGTTGAAATTTATTTGGTATTTTAAAATTTATTGTTTGGTTACTGCGAAAGAATGGAAAAAGGTGACAAGCTATTTTTCCAAAGAAGAGATAAAAAACTTGATATTCCAAAATGGAACATCAAATTATGGAGGGAAAAGAAAACAACCAAAACTATTTAATTTACGAAAGAGAGGTTATCTATGATTTCTACTGTTTATTTATTTCTAAATACCCCTCAACCTCACTATGCGCCACCTCATTCACATCTCTAAAGCTTTTATCAAAGTGTTTACACACAGACTCAAAGAGGGGATGGTTTGAGTATTTTTTACTAAACTTTTGTATATCTTCATTGTAGAGGTTAAAGTATTCACCTCTTAGTTTTTTCCATTCAATTATAAGGCTTTCTTTATCTTTTTGGTTCATCTATTACAAGTTCTCTTTTTATAACTTTTGCTAAGCAGGTGTATTGTTCGGTATCGTGCAGTATAGCATATAGCTTTTCGTTTTCTATCTCTTCAAGTGTAAGGGTAAAGCTTGTGATCTGTCCCTTGTCTTCAACGCTATATCTTATCTTTGTGTTTTGATCGAGTGTCATTTTATAAACTAGAGCTTACAATCAAAATCAAACTCTATAAGTATCCTATCAAGGTATATAAGTTTATTTAACTGTGTATGAGAGTATGTTTCAAATATCTTCTCTTCACCTGAGTGTCTTTTTAAAGTTAACTTTCTTTGCTCTTCATTCATATTTTCTAGTGAGCTTTCAAGTGCGACGTTACTTAAAACCTTTACAAGCTCATCCCACGAAGGGTCGTATATAAGGTCTCCCTCTTTTATAAACTGTGTTTCCACAAGAACCAATTGAGCATTCATCTTTACCCTTATCTTTTGCCGTTTTAATTATTTATAATACCTTTTATCTCTTTAAATAAGCAATAATATAAATAAATGAAAGGTCAATATTAGACAAAAGTGTTACAAATTGACTAAAAATAAAATGTTACAATTAATTTACATATTTAAGTAGTGTAATTTAAATGTAATTAAAGTAGTATTCCAGTATAAAATAAAAATATAAGAAGGAGTGCTTATGTTAGATAGTATATCTATAAAAGCTAAGGTATTATTATTTTCACTTGGAGGAGTTTTTTTACTTAGTATAATAGTTGGAACAATATCTGTTTATTCATCAAAAAATGCTTTAATAAATAAAAGCTACGGTTCACTAACATCATCAAGAGATATAAAAAAATCAGAGATAGAGAGTTTTTTCCATGAAAGAGTGAGTGATATTCATGTAATGACAAAAAGTAAAAACGTAAAAGATCTTATTGAAGATCTAGTATATGTACATGAACAGTTAAAAGTTAAGGGTAGTGAGGACTACCCAGTAAGACACCATATGTCGCAAGAGAAGACTGTTCCACATGAGGAGTTTTTTCAAAACTATGTAAAAGAGTACGGTTATTATGATATGTTTATCATCTGTGCAAAGCACGGCCATGTTATGTACTCTCAGGCAAAAAAGTCTGATTATGGTGCAAATGTAGGAGTTGGAAGTTTAAAAGATAGCGGACTCGGAGAGGTTTGGAGAAAAGTAAAAGAGAGCAAAGAGGTGGTTTATGTAGATATGAAGCCATATACTCCAAGAAACAACGATCCTGCTATGTTCTTAGGTGCACCAGTTTATTTAGACGGTAAGTTTAAAGCTGTTTTGGTATTTCAAATAAGTGATAAATCGATCAATAGGATCATGCAGTTTAGAGAGGGGTACGGGAAGTCTCAAGAGGACTTTTTAATAGGGCCTGATAGATTGATGAGAAGCGATAGCTTTCTTGATCCTGTAGGGCATAGTATTAAAGCATCTTTTGCAAATAATGCTAAGATCGAAACGGCTGCTTCTTTAAATGCATTATCGGGAAAAACAAATACGGAGTTGATAACAGATTATAACGGTCATTCGGTATTAGCTGCATATACACCTTTAAAGGTTGGTGATGATCTTACTTGGGCAATAGTGTCAGAGATAGATGAGGAAGAGGTTTTACATGAGCCTAATATTCTTAGAAATGAGATCATTATTTCTGCTTTGATTGTGATGCTTATACTGAGTGTGATAATCTATACGGTAATAACTAAAACTATTGTAAATAAACTAAAAAGTTTTGAGAGTGGATTATTGAATTTCTTTAAGTTTCTAAATAAAGAGACCTCAAATGCAAAACCTCTTGAGGTTAAAGGTAGTGATGAGATAGCTATCATGTCAAAGGTTGTAAATGAAAACATTGTAAAAACCGAAAAACTTATACAAGATGATAACCTATTGATAGATGAGGTTAAGCAGGTTGTAGGGAAAGTAAATGAGGGTCTATTTAAACAAACTATCAATAAAAGTACATCAAACCAAAGTCTTAATGAGCTTAAAGATCTACTAAATCAAATGTTAGAGATACTTACTGCTAATGTGTGCGGTAATTTAAATAAGATACAAGATGCACTTGATCATTATCAAAAGCTTAACTTCACACATAGAATACCTGATTGTACAGGTAAGACAGGGCAGGGGCTTAATAAACTTGCAGATATTATCAATGAGATGCTTGTAGATAATAAACAAAACGGCTTAACCCTTCAAGATAGCTCAAACACTCTTTTTGCAAATGTAGAGTCCCTATCAAGCGCTTCAAATGAAGCTGCAGCCTCTTTAGAAGAAACAGCGGCTGCTTTAGAAGAGATCACAAGCAATATCACAAATAATACGGAAAATGTTGTTAAGATGTCTAACTATGCAAATGAACTAAGTAACTCTGCAAATGAGGGTGAAAAACTTGCAAATGAAACAACACTCTCTATGGATCAGATAAATGAGCAGGTAAATGCTATAAATGAAGCAATATCAGTAATCGATCAAATAGCGTTCCAAACAAATATACTTTCACTAAACGCAGCAGTAGAAGCTGCAACTGCAGGTGAAGCAGGTAAAGGTTTTGCAGTAGTTGCAGGTGAAGTAAGAAACCTAGCAGCACGTTCAGCAGAAGCTGCAAGTGAGATAAAACTAATAGTTGAAAATGCTACAGCTAAAGCAAATAACGGTAAAACTATAGCAGATAAGATGATAGAGGGTTATCACGGTCTAAATGAAAATGTACAAAAAACTCTTGATCTTATCAAAGATGTTGAGATGGCTTCAAAAGAGCAGCAAAGTGGAATAGTTCAGATAAACGACGCAGTAAATGAACTAGACCAGCAAACACAAGCAAATGCAAGTGTAGCTAACCAAACAAGAGATATTGCCGTACAAACACAAACTATAGCCGATGATGTTGTTGCAAATGCAGATGCAAAAGAGTTTATCGGAAAAAATGATGTAAAGGCAAAGAGTGTAAATAAAACTGAACAAAACACAAAAAGACAGTTAAATAATAATACTAATATCAAAATTAAGAGTGATAGTAGTATAATAAGTCATAAAAATAATCAAGATGAGTGAGAGAATTTTTAATAGTTCTCCAAAATGGTTCTAAAAGGATAATAAGATGTCTACAAATCCAAACTGCCCACATAGGATAAAACCTAAACTCTTAAGGGAACAAAAAACCGAAGCTCTATTGGTATTTATACGTACCACATTGGAGCAGTCATTTGATCAGATCGAAAACCATGGATATCAGTTTGAGATAGGTGATAAAGAGGACAATGAATATGTCTATTCAACTCTTAAAAAACTTTTAGCAAACCTTCAAGAGTGTGTAGTAAACTCATCTTATCTTAGAAGTCTTATTGCAAATGCAAGTAAGAACCAGTCTTTGATGTTCCTTGCAAAAAAAGAGGAGCCTTTGATGGTTTATTATGATGCTATCATAAGAGCTATTGAAGCAAAACTTGCAAACGGTACACCTTGGATACCTGAGCTTGTCGTAATCTCTTTACTAAGTGAGTGGATACTTGAAGAGGAGAAGTCTGTTTATCTTTACCCGTTTTTAGCAGATATCAATTACCTTGATCTAATAGATAGATACGATAAAACAAGAGCTGATTTAGATAGTGATAAAAAAGAGATAGTTATGAATATGTACCGTATCTCTTCACATTTGATTGAAAAGCTTAAAAACTCAAGCTATAAATCAAGTGCTCATAAAAAGAGTAAGAAAAAAAGAAGATAGTTTTACACTTCCACTCTATTTTTCCCACTCTTTTTTGCTTTATAAAGGAGTTTATCGGCTCTTTTCATAATCTCATCGCCGCTTTTTTCATCTTCATAAACAACTGCACCAAAAGAGCTTGTAACTTTCTCACATTTTGGAAGCTCCATACTTTCTATCTCAACTCTCAGTTTTTCGGCAAGCTTTCTTGTTTGTTCAAGGTCGTTCATAGGTGAGAGCACTACAAACTCTTCACCTCCCCATCTAGCAAAAGTATCACTGCCTCTTATAGAGTTCTTTACTGCATTTGCAACTGATTTAAGTACAAAGTCTCCATAGTCGTGTCCGTGTGTATCGTTTATATGTTTAAAGTTGTCTATATCGAACATTATTACACCAAATTTGTTTTGCTCAAACCTAGATGCTATTTGGATAAGGTCTTTTAATGTCTCATCAAACTTTAACCTTGTAGCGGCTTTTGTAAGTGTGTCTTCAAAGGCTACTTTTTTAGTATCATCTTTTAGTTGTTCAAACTCCGATATCATCCTTGAGGCTACCGATCTATTGTTTTTTAGAAGGTTTATAAAGTAGATAAATATAACAATATTTACTAAAGCAAACAAAGAAAGCTCAATTACAAGCATATCTATAGAACTCTCTAAGTGCTTTTGTTCATCTATATATTTAGTGATATAGATATACCCTTTATCGTAAACCTTAGCAAATAAAGATATGTGATCACTATTTTGCTCTAGTATATACTCATTGCCGTTTAGATCTATGATCATCTTTTGAATATGGCTTGGCATATTTAATCTTTTTTCAAAAAAGGCAAAAGTGATATCGTATCTATTTATCTTTTTTTCCTCTTTTTTGATCATAAAAGGGGTAGATTTTGTAAACTGCTCTATCATCTCTGATCTATCTACGAAGTTGTCGTTCTCTATTAAAATTGAGCGGATATTATTTGAGCTTTTAAACATCTTTTTATACACTTTATAATTATGTTTTAGATCTAATACTATGCTATTGTGAATCTTGGTTTTTATAGCATCTTTGGATATATAGATATATGTCATAATCGCAAAAAGGATTATAAGATAGATATATGCAAATTTATAAACTTTATTTGATGTTAGACTCAATCTCATATTTTACCTTTGATCTAAGCTTTTAAAATAAAACGATCTTTAAATAAAAATCCTTGCACAAGGTCAATATCACGCCTTTTTGCAAGTTTAAGATCATCTTCACTCTCTACACCTTCAAGCACGACTTGTTTGTCTAAACTATGGGCAAACTTAACTATACCGTCAACTATATGGAAAAATCTGTCGTTTCTTTTTAGCTCTTTTAAAATATCCTTGTCTAGTTTTAGATAGTTGCAGGTGTTTAGCAGATATGTAGAGATCATAGAGTTCTCTTTAAAAAAATCATCAATAGCGAACTCAAGCTGATATTTATTGAAGATATTTATCAGCTGGTTTACATTTATACTTGTATGGGAGTTTTCCACAAGCTCCACTACAAAATCTTTTTGGCGTAAAAAGAGTTGAAATATCTGATCAATCTTATCTTTTTTTAAAAAAATATGGGGATCGAAGTTTACAAAAAGTTTTGAGTCTTTAGGGCGGTTTTTAAACTGTATCTTTTTTAGTTTATGCTCCAGCTCAAAGAAACTATCTAGATCATCGTGTATAGTTTCAAATATCTTTTGAGGAGGAATAGTTTTACCGTTGAGTTCAAATCTAGCTAATGCTTCGTAAGCATATACATTATCTTTTTTTGTGCATATTAAAGGTTGATATTCACTCTTTATCTTACAAGAGTTAAGTATCTTTTTTGATGATAGATTTAGATTTAACGGAAGATCGACTTTACACATTTAGAACCTTATTGATAATTATTATCAGAATTCTAGTGAATTAATACTTTAGTAAAGCTTATTTTGATAATGACTATCAAAATATCTCTTCCCTTTAAGCTTTTACCACTCAAATTGAAAAGTAGTATGTACTATTTTAAACCTCTCCTTTAGATCATGGTTTATATTATGAAGTATCTGCTCATACTCATCAAATGATGTTTTATCGATCTTAACATGTGCCGTCATATTATACATATCTTGTGTGATTTCCCAAATATGTATATCGTGCAGTTCGATCACTTTATCGTTTTTTTCTATAAAACTTTTTACCTCATTTATCTCTATAGGGGAGCTTTCCATAAGTGTATTTGTAGATGATCTTAAAATATTAAGCGCCCATTTCCCTATAACTGCTGCAACCATAACAGCTAAAATAATATCTATCCAATACCATGAGGTAAAATGGATAACGATATAACCGATAATAATAGCAACAGATGAAAGAGCATCACTCAACATATGTATAAAAGCCGACCTTAGGTTGATATTCTCTTTATCACCTTGCATAAGGATAAAACCTGTGATAATATTTACAATAAGACCGATAGTTGCTACGATCAAAGCTGTTTGAATATCAATACTTTGGGGATTTAAAAAACGCACTACAGCTTCATACAAGATCCAAAAAATAGATAAAACGATAGTGATACCGTTTATAAATGCCGCAAGCACTTCTGCTCTATAGTAACCGAATGTTTTTGATAGGGGTGCTTCTTTTGCAGCTATAACTATAGCAGCTAGTGAGATAATAAGTGCAAAAGAGTGTGTGAACATATGTATGGCATCTGAAATTAGGGCTAAGGAGTTGGATAAAAAACCGTAAAAGAACTCCACTGCCATAGTGATCAATGTAATACTAAGTGCTATCTTTAATACTTTTTTATCAGTTCCTCTGTGGTCATGAGTATGTCCATCGTGGTCGTGATGGTGGTGATCACACTTATGATCATGATCGTGATGGTGGTGATGATGATCGTTATTGTTAAGAAAAGGTTGATGATCGTTTAAACCAAATCTACACTCTTGCATAATATTTTCCCGTAAAGATAATTTGTCGTATATTATAATAATATGCCATTTATGTTCCTTTATATAGATTTTTATTATATAAAAATAAACTATATAACAATACGGTAAAGTGTATCATAACTCATAAAATGTTATAAATAAGTAGCAATCTTAATCAGTAGATAGAAGCGAAATGTAACAATAATATATTAAGATTAAATATTAGTTCAAGGGAAGTGATTATGTGTGGATTTGTAGGTTCTGTAGGACATAAGAGTAAAAATATCGATACGTTAATATCGAAAATCAAGCATAGAGGTATAGATAGTGAAGGGTACTTTTGTTTAGATGATGTTTTTCTAGCTCATACTAGACTTAGTATTATGGACTTAAGTCCCGACTCAGCTCAACCTATGCAGTTTAAAAACTATATTATGGTTTTTAACGGTGCGGTTTATAACTATAAAGAGATAAAAAAAGAGCTAAGAGATAAAGGGTATAGTTTTTACTCAGATGTGGGTGATTCAGAAGTGATATTAAAAGCGTATGACTGCTGGGGTGAAAAAGCCTTAGAGAAGTTCAACGGGATGTTTAGTATCGTTATCTTTGATAAGAAAAAACGCACCTTATTTATGGCAAGAGATAGACTAGGTATCAAGCCTTTATACTATAGCAAAGATAGAGGTTTTGCATTTGGTTCAACTTTACAGTCTGTGCGCGAGTTTGATGTGGATAGATCGATAGATACACACGCTTTGCATAATTATCTAAGTTTTCACTCCGTAGTTCCTGCACCACATACAATGCTTCAAGGTATAAAAAAACTACCTGCGGCACACTATGGGTATTATGATATAGATAAAAGAACTTTAGAGATCAAAAGATATTGGCAGCTTCAAACCAAAGAGCACAATATGAGCTATGAAGAGGCTTGCGAACTCGTTGATGCTAAACTTCATGAGTCGGTTAAACGTCGTTTAGTGGCTGATACCGAGGTGGGAGTTTTACTTTCAGGCGGTATAGACAGCTCTTTGATCGCAGCATTTGGAAAGATGTATAAAGATGATATCAAAACTTTTAGTATCGGTTTTGAAGGAACCGATGAGGAGAAGGGTGATGAGTTTGAATACAGCGATATAGTAGCTGCACATATAAAAAGTGAACATCATAAGATACAAATAGATAAAAACAGAATACTAAGCGGACTTCCAAAAGCCATAGGTATGATGAGCGAGCCTATGATAAGCCATGATGCGGTTGCTTTTTATCTTCTTTCCCAAGAGGTTTCCCGTCAAGTAAAGGTTGTACAAAGCGGGCAAGGAGCCGATGAGGTGTTTGCAGGATACCATTGGCACCAAAAGATACATAACGACAGTTCATTAGGGCTAGAAGAAGCTTATAGAAAATATTTCTTTGATCAGCCGCACGATCAACTTAACCGTTATGTTGCCGATAAGTTTTTAAGCGATGATTTTAGCGGGGAGTTTGTAAAGAACTATTTCAACGACTATAAGTTTGCAAATAATCTACAAGGTTCACTTCATATAGATACAAATATATTTTTAGTGGATGATCCTTTAAAAAGGGTTGACAATATGACAATGGCATGGTCCCTAGAAGCTAGGGTTCCGTTTTTAGATCATGAGCTTGTGGAGCTTGCTTCATCTTTATCCCCTTCACATATGATAGAAAACAATGGAAAAAGGGTTTTAAAAGATATCGCTAGAAAGTATCTGCCTCACGAGGTTATAGATAGAAAAAAAGGCTACTTCCCTATGCCTGTATTAAAATATATAAAAGGGGAGTTTTTAGAGTATATTCGTGATACTCTGGATTCCCAAGCGGCAAGAGAGAGGGGGCTATTTAAAAGAAAAGCTATAGATGATATGCTTAAAGATCCAAATAGTTGTCTTACAAATCTTCATACAAATTATCTTTGGCAGCTTGCCGTATTAGAGATATGGTTACAAGAGAATAAGCTTTAGGAGCAAACAATGATACCCGAAGATCTAAATAAATCTCCATCATTAAAACACTGGGGTTCTAAGCCAGCCGATAACTACTTTAAAAAGATAAAAAAAGACTCTTTTGTGGAGTGCGGCTGGGGTCGCTTGATCTTTGCACATACTTTCCAAGATTATAAAAATATCGTAAATGTACTGCGCGGTGAGAAATCAAGGCTTAGAGACGTTGCTTTTTATGCACACGATCCTCAGCTTTTGATCTCATATGCTCCACATGAGTTTTTTCTCGATCCATCCTTAACCTATAGATATGATCTTGAAAACAATGCTTTAGAGAAAAAAAGACCTGTGAATTTTTATATAGAAAAAGCCTCTTTTGAAAACGACCTTGAACAGATAAATGCAATATATACCTCAAACAATATGGTTCCTATAGATACAAGCGTACTACATAGAGATAAAAAGATCGTTTTTTGTGTAGCAAAAGATAAAAAAACCAATGAAGTTATAGGTGTAGTTATGGGGGCTGATCATGTTGAGATATTTAACGACAGCGAAGAGGGAGCTAGCCTTTGGGCTTTGGCCGTAAGCCCCCAAGCACAATATCCAGGTGTCGGGAAAGTTTTAGTAAATCATATTTTGAACTACTATAAAGCTAAAGATAGAAAGTTCTTAGACCTTTCTGTGATGAACGATTCAAAAGCTTTAAAGCTTTATGAGAAGATGGGATTTAAACAAGTTCCAGCATTTACAATAAAAAGAAAAAACGCGATAAATGAAAAGCTATATACACACAATATAGACTATAACGATCTAAACCCTTATTCGATGATCATTATAAACGAAGCAAAACTAAGAGGGATAGGGGTAGATGTGATCGATCCTGTTAATAACTACTTCAAATTAACCCATAGCGGCAGGAGTATAACTTGTAGAGAATCATTATGTGATCTTACCTCTGCTGTTGCAATGAGCAGGTGTGCAGATAAATCGGTTACACATAACCTTTTAAAACCGCTAAATATATCTTTACCAGACCAACATATTGTTGACGGCAGTGATGATGATTATAAGTTTTTAAAAAAATATAAGCATATAGCTGTAAAGCCTGCCGATGGTGAGCAGGGACAGGGTATCAGCCTGCTTGTAAGATCAAACGCAGAGCTGGAGCTTGCTATAAAAAAAGCTAAAAAGGTTTCTTCAAAAGTTGTATTAGAGGAGTTTGTAAAAGGTGATGATCTTAGGATATTGGTGATAGATTTTGAAGTAGCAGCAGCTGCTATTAGAAAACCTGCGGAGATCATAGGTGATGGGATACACACCGTTAAAGAGCTGATAGAGAAACAAAGCAGAAGGCGTGAGCTTGCAACTCAAGGGGAGAGTTCTATCCCTATGGATGATGAGACTAAGCGTACGATCTTTAATGGAGGATACTCTTTTGAAGATATTTTAGAAACACATAAAAAACTTCAAGTGCGAAAAACAGCGAACCTGCATACGGGCGGGACAATACACGATGTAACGGATGAGCTTCATCCCGATCTTGCACAAGATGCGATAAAAATAGCAAGAACTATCGATATTCCTGTTGTAGGGATAGATTTTATGGTAAGATCGGTAACAAAGAACAATTACTATTTTATAGAAGCTAACGAAAGACCTGGACTAGCAAACCATGAACCGCAGCCGACGGCACAAAAGTTTATAGATATGCTATTTCCAAATACTAAAAAACTATAAGGAAAAAATGAATGAAAGACCTTAAGATAGATCATGAGTATCTTCAAAATATACTAATGGACCTTTTAAATATACCAAGTCCAAGCGGTTATACGGATCAGATAGTACACTTTGTAGGGGATGAGCTTACAAGACTTGGTGTCCCTTTTGAACTAACAAGAAAAGGTGCTATAAGAGCATTTTTAGAGGGAAAAGCAAAAGAGCCAGATAGAGCTATAGTAACACACTTAGATACTTTGGGTGCGATGGTTAGATCGATAAAAGATAATACCCGTTTGGGTGTAAGTATGATAGGTCATTGGTCTGCACGTTTTGCAGAGGGTGCAAGGGTAACTATCTTTACAGATCATACAACATATAGAGGAACTATCCTTCCCCTAAAAGCTTCAGGACACACGTTTAATGAAGAGATCGATACCCAAGAGGTTAGCTGGGATAACTTAGAGGTGCGTATAGATGAGGTGGTTGATACAAAAGAGGAGGTTATAGAAAAAGGGATAAATATAGGTGATTTTATATCAATAGATCCTTTCCCTGAGATAACGGAGTCAGGTTATATAAACTCAAGACACCTTGATAATAAAGCTGGAGTTGCTTGTATGCTTGCAGCTATTAAAGCTATAAAAGATGCACATATCAAGCTTCCCGTGAACTGTTACCCACTATTTACAATATCAGAAGAGGTTGGAAGCGGAGCATCGGCCGTTTTACATCAAGGTGTTTCATCTATGGTTGTTGTTGATAACTCAACGATAGCACCAGGACAAAACTCATCTGAGAGAGGTGTTACCGTTGCTATGAAAGATAGTACGGGACCTTTTGATTACCATCTAACTAGAAAACTGATAAATATATGTGAGAAACACGATATCTTATACCAAAGAGACGTGTTTAAGTATTACCGTTCAGACTCAGCTTCTGCAACCGAAGCAGGAAACGATATTCGTACGGCATTAGTTTGTTTTGCTCTAGATGCATCTCATGGATATGAGAGAACACATATTGAATCTTTACAAGAGGTATCAAGACTTTTATCTTATTATATGCAAAGCTCTATAGGTATTAAAAATGATAAAAAAGCATTAAATACACTAGATGGTTTCCCAAGACAGGTTGAACAAAAGTATATTCATCAAATTGATAAGGTTGATACACCACACTAAATATAACAAAAAAATTACTCAAAATAACGCAAACAAGGGGATACTCTAGCATAGAGACCTCTTGCAATAATAGACAAATTATAAAAAATAACTCACTTTTCTTCCTTTTTTTATCAAAAAATGTTATAGTTATACCCTACAAATTCTTGGAGTAAATCATGAAAAATCTTACGATTAAGATGAAATTGGTGATTATTGTTATTTCTACGATAATAATAGTGGCAGGAGCAATGTTCATTGTTTCGTATAACTCTATCAATAAACTTAGTGAAGAGACGATAGATTATTATACAAAAGAGGCATATGAAGCTAAACTAAGAACTCTGCAAGGGTGTATCTCATTGGTTATGAAAAGTACCGAAGAGTTTTACAACGATTATAAAGCGGGTAAGATTAGTGAGGATGAAGCAAAAAGGTTAGCACTTGATTGGATCAAAAAAGCTAGATACGGAGATGGTGACTATTTTTGGGCAAAAGATATGGAGCTTAATATGCTTGCTCATCCTACAAAAAGCTTGGTCGGTAAAAATGTAAGTGATATGAAAGATCCTAATGGAAAGCCTATTTTTCAAGAGATGCTAAAGGTTGCAAAAGAGAAAGGCAGCGGTACTATAGAGTATGTTTGGAGCAAACCTGGAACCGAGGGAAATGTTGCAAAATATACATATTTAGAGGTGTTTAAACCTTGGGGCTGGATTATAGCAACTGGAAGCTACCTTGATGATGTTGAACACAATGTAGCGGTTATGAAAGGAAAATCTGATGAAGATATCGTATCTACTGTTATAAATATGACTATAGCAGTTATTATTCTTGTGGTGGTTTTATTCTTTATCTCTATTTATGTAGCAAATAGAAGTATCGTAAAACCTATTCAGCTTTTAACAGGAACCGTAAAAGCACTTACAAAATTCACAAGTGCTGAGCAAAAAATAAATATCGATAGTAAAGATGAGATAGGTGAGCTGGCAAGATATTTCAATGAATATTTAGCAAATATAAGAAGTACTGTATCCCAAGATCAAAAAATAGTTGAAGAGAGTGAAAAAGCTATCCAGATGGTAAGAGCAGGTTTCTTTGTATATAAAGTAAAAAGTGAAACTTCAAATAGATCAACAAATGATCTAAAAGATGCAATAAATGAGCTTATAGATGATATGAACGATAAGTTCACTAAGATAAATGCTGCACTTACAGAATACGGTAAAGGAAACTTTGATTATGATCTACATCTAGAGAATATCAGTGGTACTATTGGATCTATCACAAATAGTACAAGATCGATAGGTGATAATATTTCGGAAGTTATGGCAACGATATTGATAAGTGGTGAAAAACTTGCAGAGAATATAGAGATATTATCAAACTCTTCACAACACCTTTCAAGCTCATCAAATGAACAAGCAGCAAGCCTTGAAGAGACTGCCGCGGCAGTTGAAGAGATAAACGGAAATATTAAGAACAATACTGAAAAGATCAACCAGATGAAAGTGATAGAAGAGGATGTTCTAAACCAAGCAACTGATGGTGAGGATCTTGCTAAGAAAACAGTTATATCTATGGATGAGATCAATAAAGAGGTTACTGCGATAAGTGAAGCGATAACCATAATCGATCAGATCGCTTTCCAAACAAATATCCTTTCACTAAATGCGGCGGTTGAAGCGGCAACAGCGGGTGAAGCAGGTAAAGGTTTTGCCGTAGTTGCACAAGAGGTAAGAAACCTTGCAAGTAGATCTGCTGACGCGGCAAAAGAGATCAAAGAGCTTGTGGAAAGTGCTTACGGTAAAGCAAATAGCGGTAAGAAGATAGCAGATGATATGATCGAGGGCTACTCTAAACTTCAAGAAGCTATAAATAAAACAAAAGATATCATAGATGATGTATCTATGGCATCTAAAGAGCAAGAGATAGGTATAGCACAGATAAACGATGCTATAAATACCCTTGATAAAAATACTCAAGAGAATGCAAGTGAAGCAACCAATATAGCAAACCTTTCAAGGGAGGTAAAAGCCTTATCTGAGAGACTATTGATAGTTGCAAATAATGCTAAATTCAAAGATAAAGCAAGAGATCAGATAGGTGATGTAAACCTTGTGGATAAACTTAACAACCTGAAACTGCAACATATTATGTTTAAAGATAGAACATTTACAAGATTAACCGAAACTGCAACATTTAGCGTTACAAAAGATACAGAGTGTGATCTTGGAAAATGGATAAAAGAGATGGAGAGTAAAGGTGAGAACTTTACTACTCTTGATGACTGGACTAAACTAAAAGAGTGGCATGGAAAGATACATAACTGTGTACAAGAGTATGTTAATAAGAACTACGATAATGCAGCAAATGAAACACTGATAGATATAGGAAACCAGATCGAAGAAGCTACCCAAGAGGTATTTAAATATATGGATAAAGTTAAAGTTGATGTTACAAAAGGATTAGTATGAAAAATATAGCTATTGTTGATGATGAAGATGAGATCTTAAGTATGTTGAAAAAGTTCCTTGAGAGAAAAGGGGACTTTAGCATAGATACCTTCTCTAAACCTGAAAAAGCTGTAAGTCAGCTTCAAAGTGGAAAGTATGATCTTATACTTTTGGATATTATGATGCCTGAGCTTGACGGGGTTGAGCTTTTAGGTATGATAAAAGATAAGAACCCTTCACAAAAAGTTGTGATGATGACGGCATTTTCAACTGAACATAGGATAATAGAGTGTGATAATATTGGTGCTAATGACTATATAACGAAACCGTTCATCTCACTTAGGGATGTGGAAAATAAGATACTAGATATCTTTGATGTTTAGATAGGTACGAAAGTTCTCTTTCGTATCTATCTAATTTTTTTAGCTATTATGGATTGTTTTCTCATTTTAAATATCTCATAATCTTCATTATTGAACTCTTCATATTCTATAATTTGAAAATCATCATTAAAAAAACTTTTTAACTCACCTTTTTTTAGTAAAAAATCTGGATTTGAACTTTGTTTTTGATTGTCAGGATGATCCATATATGTTTCTATTAAGATAATACCATCCTCTTTCAATGCTTTTAATAAAGGGGCGATCAGCTTTCTCTCTAAGTAATTGGTTTTCACTATAAGATCGTAGCTGTTTTGTTCTGGAGTATACTCCTCAAGGTCGACGATCTTTGTTTTGATATTTGCAAAACCTTTTGAATTTAAGTGTTCAAGTGCCACTTCTGATATATCTAAAGCATCTATATTAAAACCTTTTTGTGCCAGAAAGATAGAGTTTCTTCCAGTTCCGCAAGCTATCTCTAAAACCTTATCACCTTTTATTTGATCTATGATCTGTACTAGTTTAGAACTAGGCTTTCTTTTCTTTAAAAGCTCAGGTTTCTCTTGATATTTTTTGTTCCATTTTATTTTGTCTTCTTGTGCCATAGTTTGGATTATACCTCGATTTTGATAAAGGTTTATATATCTTAGCTGCTTTAATTGGTGTTAAATAGTTAGTTGGTATCATTCTAAAAAAATATAGGATTGATATGAAACAGCTTATCTTAAATGTTAAAGATGAAAATCTAGATACAGTAGTGATGATATTGGAAAATTTAAAAAAAGGTCTTATAGAAAAGATCGAATATGATGGTAAAAAACAGATGCTTTCTAGGTATCAGCCAAAACAAAACGGTGTAGTAAGAGAGGGGCAGATGCCAAGCGGCAAATATATCTCAAAAGATGAATACCAAAGAAGAAAAAATAGTTGAAGTTGCTAGACTTTATTTAAAAACTGTCTAGCTCCTTGAAGTCCATTTCAAACTTCTCTTTTGCCATCTTTTGTTCATTAAGCTGCTCTTTAGTTCGTCTTGGATCATCTCTTTGTATCCTTACCCCTTTAGGTAGAAGATCTCTGTCCTCTTCGTAAGTGGTAGGTCTTTTTTGACCGCTTTGCATTATCTTTTGATCAAGCTCCTCCGCAGATAGTTTTTGCTTAGGTTTTGATCCTGCATTTTGAGAGCTTTTCATCATACTTTGGTATTTATAACCTTGTGAAGTAAGGTTTGAGTATTCACTTTTTTTAGAGCTAAAAAGTTCCTCAACACTTTTTGTTACCGATTCAAAAAGATCAAGCAGTACAGTTCCGCTCAATATAATAAAAAGTATAACCACTAAAATAATGATATTTTTTAGTTTTTTAATTGTTCCCATCTCATCACTTTTAAGAGTTTTTATAAAATCGCAGGTTTTTATATAGGTTTATATTTATAGTTAATAGATACGCTAATAGTGCAAAGCACCAATATGTGATCCATAAAGTGATCATCCCCTCAAAGCCGTCTTCAAAATAATAATCTATAATTTCAAAAAATAAGAAGAATAAAACGGCAGATCGTAAAGATACTCTATCCATATTAGCAATAAAATATAATATATGAAAATCTTTTAGTTTCTGTTTGAAATAATACGATAAAAAAGATAAAAATAAGATTGCAAGAAATATTATATATTGATCTAAGAATAGAACAACTGTCTTATTTAAAGGAAAATATATCGAGTATACACCAAGTATACCTATAAGTGAAAATCTAAGTAGATATTTTATCTTTATCGATATATCAGGCAAGTGAAACCTTTTGAGTCTAATACTAAAGAGGGTATGGCTTAGAACCTATTTAGAATATATCTACCCTCTTTGTTTGATTATTTATTAATAGCCACTCGTATCTACCTCCTTATAAATAAAAAAGTATATACTTTAGATATTAATACTAAAGTGAATGAAATTTTAAACCAAAAACTCTTAGAAAATATTGAAATATTTAAATAATTGAAGTAGTAAAGCTAAGTTTAGTTTATAAAATAACTAAACTTCAACTTCGTTTTTTCTTGGTAGTACGATCTTTAAAGTAGTTGTATCATCTTCACTTGTAATATTGATAGAACCTTTGCAGTGCTCTTCTATGATAGTTTTGCTCATATAAAGACCAAGACCTGTTCCCTCTTTCTCTTTTTTTGTAGAAAAATAAGGATCAAACACCTTATCTAGGATATTTTTAGGTATACCGCCGCCGTTATCTTTTACCGTAAGATAAAAGTTTTGATCGTCTTGAGAGGTACTTACTTCTATATATCCGTTCTCAATTGAGTTTTTTTGTATAGCAAACTCACTATTTCTAATCACATTTAAGATCACATGGTGTAGTTCATTTACGTATGTTGTTATATAGTCTTCGCTATTTAGATCTTTTCTTAGCTCTATATTTTTATTTTGCAGTGATGGTTCTACTATACTTAATGTTTTTGTTACTATCTCATTTAGTTCAATTTGGCTTGTCTCTTTGTTCTCTTTAAAGAAACTTCTAAAGTCATCGATTGTTTTAGAAAGGTGTTGTGAATATTTTGAGATAAGTTTTGTCTCTTTTTCAAAAAACTCTTTATCATACTCATCTAGCAGTATCTTAAACATCATATTGTTTGTAGCTACGCTTATGGTATTTAAAGGTTGTCTCCATTGGTGGGCTATCATATTTAGCATCTCACCCATTTGTGCCAGTCTTGATTGTTGGAATAGTCTTTGATCTTTTTGTCTATTTTTCTCGACCTCTTCCTCTACACGTTTTTCAAGTGTATTGTTTAGGTGTTCTAGTTGGACAGTTTTATGATGTAGTGCTCCCGTCATTTTATTAAAGTTGCTAGATAGAGTATCTAGCTCAACTATATCAACCTTTTGAAAACTTTTTTCCTCTATATCTACACCGAACTTTTCAGTCATAACGGCAAGATCAGATATGGGAGCAGCAATATTTTTTGATATTTTAAGAACCTTATTGTATAAGAATATAAAAAATATAACATAGAATATCAACATACCTAAGATCGCATAAAATCCTAATCTCATAGATAGCTCTTTTACATCGCTTACAGATTTAAAAACTATACTTTCATCAACAAGTACATAAAGTTTCCAGTTTGTTTGAGTGATCTTTGATTGTGCAAGTAGATATTTCTTTTCATCTATTTTTATCTCATTTAAAAAGTTATCTGTGGTTTGGATATCTTTAAATATATTTGATAGTTTCGGGTTTTTATAGATATTGAAATCTTCAGGTTTAAATTGCGTCTGTGTTATAGTATCGGTATAGTTGTGTGATTTAAGCTCTTTTAGTCCAAATATCTCTTCAAGCTCTTGAGGCATTGCTAAGATGGTTCCCTCTTGATTTACCATAAAAGCTTTTGCATTCCAAGGAAGATCAAGGTTTAGAATATTTTTTATAAATTTATCGATGGTAACGTCAAGTCCCGTTACACCCTCAAGTTTATTATCTTTGTAAATAGGAATGATACAGCTTAACATCCACCCTTGCCCTGCAGGGTCAAGATAAGCATCTGTCCATACTGCTTTTTTCTCAGGATTGTGTTCTTGATCCGCTTCATAGTAAAAATTATAATCTTCCATATTTATATTTGGATCGAACTGGGAGTATACTTTTGGAATATAAGGGTATAGTCTATTCATATTATCATAGCTGTTAAAATATGCGGCTACTATAAGGTCGTTGTTATCAACTGTATATTTTAAGCCTCTATCAAAAGCTTCAGTAAAGTGTGCTTTGTCTAAGACCTCTTTTGATGTTTTTGTACTAGCTGCATAGAATAAACTAGCCCCACCTAGGTCTTTTTTATACAATACACCGTTTGGAGCTTTTTCAAAAATAGGTTTTTTTAGAATCTTGAGGTAACTATCTTTGTTTTTAAAGATATCCTCTTGTTCATTTCTTAGGAGGTTAGCACTTTGCGATACACTGTTTAGTTGATACTGAATATATTGGCTCTCTTTTTGCAAGATAGTTTCAAGATTGTTCTTGATCTCTTTAGATAGGCTATCTTGCGAGTTCGTTACCATTATATTGCTGGTACTAAAGTATAGTACCAATAGAGTCAACTCTATAACTACTAAGGGGATTAGCGAAGTGTTTAAAAAACTCTTATATAGCAGTGATCTTAAGTTCTTTTTTCTACTCATTTAAAAAAGCTCCATTCGGTATTGTAAAATTGTATTATAAGAATGTCATATAAATGTCTCTATTAAAGAGGTTATTTATTTGTATTTATTACTTTTGTCAATACCTTCTCTATTTTCTCTTTTGTTATGGGTTTGAGTATATATCCCATAGCACCAAAGCTTACAGCGTCCATTACAAGCTCTTCTTCACCATGCGATGTCACCATAACGATCCTAGCATCCTTATCTTGTAAAATTATCTCTTTAAGAGCAAGTATACCGTTAAGTACAGGCATAGTTATATCCATAGTTACAAGATCAGGTTTGACCTTTGAATATCTTTGAACGGCATCTCTTCCATCTTCAGATTCATGAACCACCTCGTGACCTAGCTCTTCTAATAGTTTTTTTAAAGATTTTCTTACAACCATTGAGTCGTCTACTATCATAATCCTTGCCACTTCTACCCCTTTAGTATTAGATTTGAGATCAGATTGCCTGATCCTGTTGTTATAATATTGCTTACTATTCTGCTTTCTCCATCGTGTATATCGTTTTGGAGAGATTCCATATCGCAAACACTAGGGATACTTAACATCCCCTCTTTGTATGTGTTTGGAAAATCTTGTAAAGATAATCCTATGATTGTGTTGACGGTCTCTTTTGCTATCTCTTCAAGTATTTTATCAAATTCACTTTCATTTTCGGTTATATCTATAAAGAAAACCCCTGCGAACTTTTCTAAAAGTTTTTTATGAAAACTTAGAGCAAAGCTCAGTTTTACGCCGCTGTCTATATTTACCATTACGTTTATTTTATCTTCAAGATCCATTTTATTTACAAACTTAGAGTCTATAACATCAATCTTTACATCGTGTATTAAAAAATATTTTATCTTCTCTACAACAGTTTCCATTATTGAAATGGTCTCATTATAAAAAAAGCTAGACTCATATACGTTGTGAACCTTTTTCATAGGTATTTTCATAGAGAATGTTAAACCCTCACCAGGTCTATTGATAACCTTTATAGTTCCTTTTATCTTCTCTATAGATTTTTTTATAGAGGACATCCCTATACCTCGACCAGATATATCATCTACATCGTCTCTTGTAGTAAAGTTATCATAGAACACATAGCTTAGTATCTTAGTTTCGCTTAGTTCATCAAGCTCCTCTTTTGTTAGGACATTATGTGATATCAGTTTGCTTTTTAGAAACTCTAGATCGATACCGCCGCCGTCATCACTGAGGTCAATAAATAAGAACCCTTGTTCGTGTTTAAACTTACAAACAATCTCACCTTTTATATCTTTACCCCTTTTTAGTCTAATATCACTATCTTCGATACCGTGATCTACACAGTTTTTATATATATGAACCATATTTCTAAAAAAAGGTTTTAAAGACGGCGGCACTTTTATCTCAGATTCACCTGTGATCTTTAAAGGCTTCATCGGTTTGTTTAGATCTTCCCCTAAAGTGACTACCATTGAGATATGTTTTTCAAATATCTCATAAAGAGATTCATAAGACATCTCATCTATCTGTGAGATTATACCTTGTAGTTTGAAATTGATATTTTCAGGATGTTTGATAATATTTTTTATCTTATATTTTAGATTTACTAAAGATTTAGATTTTGAGATAATATTTTTTTGCTCTTTTAGATACTCTTTTCCAAGTACTCTATCTATGATCTCTAGATCTTTATAGTAAGCAAACTTTATATCACTGTGACTATCTAAAGATGCAATATGTTTTTCGGCTTGTTTCATCTTTGCTATTTTGGTTTCTAGCTCATGAATAGCGTGTGGGGAATATATCATATTCATTTGGTAAAACAAACCTTTAAAAGTGTGAAGCTCCCTTAAAAGATCGTTTGTACCCTCAGGCAGATGTATAGAGTTTTCTGTATTTTTATAAAGTGCTCTTATAAGCTTGATATAGTTTTCGTCAAGCTCTAAAAAGTCATTGATATTTGCGATGATCTGTACTATCATCTTTTGCTCTATTCTTTGCTTTTCTATCTCTGATTTTAATTTTATATTTTCCGATATATCACTTAGTATCACCATAATAGAATCTGAGGTGATATATTTATAAGAGATAAAAATATGTTTTGTTTTTAATGTAACTTGTGTAGGTAAAAGAGATAAGAAGTTATCGATCTTATTTTTGTTTTGTGTCTTAAAGATCAGGTCGATCCCTTTTCTAAAAAGTTTATAATCATTCTCAACTTTAGAGAAAAGAAGGTCAGCGATATTTTGATCTTTTATATCTTCTTTTTCAAATATCTCAAGACATTTTTTTGAATACCCTTCACTTATTTTAAGCTCTTGATTAAATAAAAGATACCCTTCATTTGAGTTGTTTAGAAGTATATTAACCTTATGGTGAAGCTCATCTGCTTCGATTTGTGATGTTATATCTTCTCTTATAGAGTTATACCCTATGATACGTTGTTTATGATCATAATAGGGTGCAATAGCAGCTTTAACCCAATATGATGATCCATCTTTTTTTCTATTTTTAATATTGCCGTGCCAAACTTTACCCGCTTTTATAGTACGCCAGATATCCTCATATGATATATTAGACATATCAGGGTGTCTTATCATTTTATGGGTTTTACCTAGCAGCTCATCTTTTGAATAACCGCAGATATTTACAAAACCTTCACTTACATATGTGATCTTCCCGTCTAGATCTGTACGGGAAGCGATCACTAAAGAATCATAACCGTTCATTAAAGCGTTTAGCTCATCATTTAGTTTTTGTGTATCGTTTAGTTCTATGCTTGTTTTATTTTCATGCTCTATCTGCTGAGATATTTTATAAATAGAATCAAGCAGTTCATTGAAATCCAAAGGTTTATGTATATATGTATTGATTCCGATATTTATAAGTTTTTGTAAAATATTAGATTCATTGTGTGCAGATATTACCAATATATGTTGTGAAGGGTTGATCTGTTTTATTCTTTTAGAAAGCTCTATACCGTCCATATTTGGCATTCTTATATCTGTGACAACTATATCGTAATATTTGTCGTTGTTTTCTGTGAACTCTTGGTATTTTCTAAGCCCCTCAATCCCATCATAAGCAGAGTCTATATGTTTAAAAAGTCTATCAAAAGTGATCAATAACTGATCTACCGTTTCTTTATTGTCTTCTATAAATAAAACATTATAATCAGATACAAGTTCTCTAAGTCTTTTAATTTTTTCGGGATCCATTATCGAAACTCCTAAGGTTTATCATCTTATTTTTAAATAAAATTAGTTATTATATTACTCTACTTAGAGTTGTATGATAACACATATTTGTCTATGAAATGTCTTAAAAAATAGTAATGGAATGAAAGTGGATAAAGATTATTTAAAATCGATCATTAAACAGACGAAAGATTATACTATCTTATATGCTGAAGATAATGAAGAGCAGAGACTTCAGACCATAAAGATGTTGCAAAACTATTTTGGCAATATCATAAGTGCAGTTAACGGACATGAAGCGTTTGAGCTTTATAAAGAGCACAAAGATGAGATCAAGATCGTATTTACAGATATTAAAATGCCTATTATGGACGGTATCAAACTATGTGAACATATAAGAGAGACCGATAAGATAGTTCCCGTAGTGATCTTTTCTGCATATGATGATAAAGAGTTCTTACTAGAGGGTATTAAGGTTGGAATAGACGGTTATATCCTAAAACCTTACACTTTAGAACTTATAACCGAAACCATACAAAAGATCATTAAAAAAACTGGTCAGTTCAATATAAGATATTTAAAAGATGGATTTTACTGGAACCAAAACGATGAATCTTTATACAATAAAGACCACCATGAGATCAAGTTATCTAAAAATGAAAGAGTTCTTGTAAAACTGCTATCTAGTGCAGAGAATAAAATAGTATCGCCTTTAGATATCGAAAATGAGGTTTTTGATGATCTAAAGTCTGATAATAGAAGGGTTAGAAACCTAATCTCTAGGTTAAATCTAAAACTCAATAAAAACCTTGTAGAGTCAATATACGGTGAGGGTTATAAGATAGCTCTTAACCAGTAATATTGTTTTTAAATATTATCTCGAAACAAGCTCCCGTATAGTTTTTGCCGTTATGTTCATAGCTTTCGTTGTAAGCTTTTATCTCACCTTGATGTCTTTCTCTTATGATCTTATCAACCATCGATAAACCTATACCCGTACCAGTATTCTCATCTTTAGTGGTAAAGTAAGGCTCAAATATTCTATTAAGAACACTATTCTCTATACCTCCTCCGCTATCAATTATCTTTAAGCTCAAGGTGTTCTCATCAATCTTTTTAGTACTTACAAAGATAAATTTATCCTCATCGTGGTTTACTTTATCTTTTAGGACATCTTTAGCATTATTAACTATATTTATTATAGCTTGTTGCAGTTCGTTTTTATTTCCGTATATAATAAGATCATCGTTTATATTTGTCTCTAGATTTATATAGTTGTTTTTAATAGTAGCATCGACCAAGCTAAAAGTATTTTCAAGAACCTCTTTTATAGATATATCCTCAATGGTATTATCACCTTTTATAAAATTTCTAAAATCATCTATGGTTTTAGAAAGATAAATAACCTGCTCAACTATCTTATCTGAGGTGTGTTTCATAAAATCTTTATCTACGGTTTGATCAAAATCTAGTTTAAATTTTATACTGCTGGCACTCGTACTTATCACACTTAAAGGTTGTCTCCACTGGTGGGCAATATTTCCTATCATCTCACCCATAGCTGCAAGTTTTGACTGCTCATCTAGCAGCTTTAAAGATGTCATATCTTTTGCAACCAAAAGTATCGATTGTTTATCTGGAAGTAAGGATGCACTCATATTTGTAAGAATTTTCTTTCCACCTTTTACGATACAGCTCTTTTCAAAATTGACCATATAACCTTGTTTACTAACTACATCTAAAAGAGTTTTACTCTTTTCAATATCTTCAGGTGCAGTTAAACCTATACACGATTTGCTTAGCAACTCTTCTCTGGTGAATCCTGTCATATCAAGGTAGGCTTGATTAAACTCCAAAAAGTTCGATTTAAGGTCAACGATAGCGATCCCCTCTTTACTATAGTTAAAGATCGCCTCAAACTTCTCTTTTTGATCTATAAGGTTTCGTTGAAGTTTTTTCTGTTCAGTAATATCTCTAGATGTTGTATAGTAGTAGTCATTTCCATCAATTGTGATCTTGGTTCCAGCCACTGCAACATCTAATATACTTCCATCTTTTCTTACATGTTTTGTTTCAAAGCGTACAACCACATCGTTTTGTCCGTTTCTTATAAGCTCTAGTATCTCCTCTTTGGATTTAGTTTGATCCCAATCAAAAACATATAGTTGTTTCATCTCCTCATCATTATAACCCAAGATATTTTTTGCCTCTTCACTATACTCTATAAGTTTTGCATTTATATCCAAAATAAAAATAGCTTCCGAAGATAGCTTCATAAGGTTACGGTATTTACTTCTTTCATCTTTTGCTTTACTTAATGCATTATCGATCTCTTTTTGTGCTTTTTTCTGCAAGGTAATATCTCTGATCGAACCGTAGATGATATCTTCACCCTCTAAATGAAGTTTTACCGCATTTACCCATACGTTTATAAATTCACCGTTTTTCTTTTTATGCAAGGTTTCAAAACTTAATTTTTTGTTATCATTATTATCTAGATTAGAATTTATTGTATCTTTTGTTTGAGATCCGTCAAAATCATATATATAAAGTTTCGACATCTCTTCATCACTATATCCTAACATATCTCTAAACTCATCACTCCATCTTATAACCTTTGCATCCATATTTGTTATTACAATAGCTTCTGAAGATTTTTCAATAAGTTTTTTGTAGTTATCTCTATCTATTTGGATATGTTTTAGTGCATTTTGAAGTTCTTGTTCATTGTTTTTTTGTTCAGTTACATCTGTATGAAAACCTATAACACGTTTCACTTTTCCGTTTTTATCAAACTGAGCTTTTCCCCTATCTAAAACCCATATATAACTATTATCTTTACATCTAACCCTATGGATATTTTGATAAAGTTCACTCTTGCCCTCAAGGTGATCGTTTAGATCTTGCATAACCTGCTTTATATCATCAGGATGTACTCTTTGCTCCCACTCTTTAAGATCATTGCTTATCTCTTCGGGTTCAAATCCAAGCATCCTTTTCCAAGTATCGGAAAAATATACTTTATTTGTATTTGGATCCCAATCCCAAACACCGTCTTTTGTACTATCTATTGCTAGTTTATATCTATTTTTTATATCATCTATTTTTTTATCAAGTTCATATTTTTCCGTTATATCATAAACACTTCCTATAGATTTTATATAAACGCCGTGTGGGCTAAAGTAGTGTTTTGCTCTCTCATCAACATATTTTATATTGTTTTTGTGTGTTATTATTCTATGAATGGCATGATACTCATATTTTCCCTTAACTGATTCTTCAAAAATAGTTTTTAGATGCTCAATATCATCAGGGTGTATCTGACTATAAAAGTCTGTACTTGTGATCTTTAAACTCTTATCTTCAACTTCAAATATATCGTAAGTACCTTCACTCCAAGTGATAATATCGGTTTTCGCATCATACTCCCAAAAACCTATTTTTGCTATCTTACTTGCAGCGTTCATATCTTGGTTTAGATGTTTAAGATCTTCTATATTTAAAAGTTCATTGCTAAAGAACCTAATAACAAGTACGCTAAGTATCATCGCACTTAAAAGTATTATAATTGAAAGAGTCAAGTATCTAGTTATAGTAAGTGTCTTTTGCTGGTTTAAATACTCTTTTTTAAGTTGTAATACTATATTTAAGCCGTTGTATATTGGGGTTTCAAGTTTGATCGAAACGAAATGATCTGTTCTTAGATAATGTTTTGACAATATATCTTGGTAGTGTTGTGGAAACTCATCTGATATAGTATATGGGTTATCTGTAAGTGCAGTTAGGTTTTTATAGCTATTTGGATCTATAATGATCTTACCATCATTATCAAAAAATATCATATCATATATGGGATTGTTTACTAAGATATCTATTAAGTTATTGGTAAAATAGTTGATCACGATCATTCCGTTAAATCTATCATGTGTATTTATAGGAACTACTGCTCTAAAAGTAGGGTTGTTTGGTTTTTCTATATTAAGATCAAATGCAGAAAACCATATTTTCTCTTTTATCCAATCTTTTTTGGGAATCTCAAAATAGTATCTATTTGATTTATCTTGAAGGTTTTCATCTTTTGTTATAAAAGGGATTAAGCTATCTTTTGTTTTCTCAACTCTTATCTTTTCCATACCGTTTTTATCAATATATCTTATTTGCATAATATTATGCTCTGCTTTTGCATAAGATAAAAACTCTTGGGCTAAGTTGTTCCTATTTTGTGGGTTTGAAATAAATTTTTTAAAGCTTTGTGATTCTTTTAAATAGATCAAAGAGTTTTTAGCATCTTTTAGAATATCTTCTATTATATGCTCTTTTTCCCTTGCTTTATCCCAAGCACTATTTAAGGCAACATTTTTTGCAGAGTTACCGAAAACAAAGTGATCAACACTTAATGTCAATGTTGCAAGAATAACAGAAAATAAGATAAATGTTAAAAAAAGTCCTTGGACTTTACTAGTATTTTTTTGAATCATACAATATTTTATATAACTTAATCTAAAATAAAAGTAAAATTAAAGTAAGAAAAATGTAATTTAAGTATAATATTGCACATCGTATCTTAAATATGATGAACTAAAATATATTTAATTGTTACTATTTTGCAACCAAAATTAAATATATTTTGAGTTTAAATTTTAAATAAAAAGGCAGTTAATATGAAAGTATACGGAATAAATAGCTGTGGAAGCGTAAAAAAAGCAAAGGCTTTCTTTGATACACACAATATTGAGTATGAGTTTGTAGATATCTCTAAGAATCCTATAGATGAAGAGAAACTAAACTATTGGCAAAATTTTGCAGAAGCAAAGGATATGTTAAACTCTAGAAGTAAGCCTTATAAAGATAAAAAAGTAAAAGATATGAAACTTACTCCTAAAAAGGCTGCTAAACTTATCTTAGATGATAGCGGTATTGTAAAAAGACCTGTGATCGAGCACGGTCTAAACGGTGAGCAAAAGTTTTATATAGGTTTTAATGAAGAGGATTATATTAAAACTTTTCTAGGTTGATTTAGCAAAGGGTTTCCCCTTTTGCTAAACTCCCCTTTTATTATTCCAAACCCTTATATGAAGACGGTCGCTGTATTTAAAACCTTTGTTTATAGCTAGGTTTATCACCGCTTCACTATTTTTATCGATGGTTTGTGCATCATCACCCAAAGGCATTAGATATGTTTCAACCTTTGGAAGCTGTTTTAAGATAGCATCTATCTCATCACTTGCTTGCTCTAAAAAATCCTCGCCTATTACGAACTTTAGATAACTATCGTCACAAAACTCTATTATATCGCTAAGTGTTTTTATATTTATACGTTTCTTTTCACTCTCCCCAGAGTTGCTAAGCTTAACGCTTATGGAAAAAAGTATCTTTGTTTGGTACTCTTTATCTAGTGTTATATCAAGGCTTCCGTTTGTTTCTATCGTAAGTGGGTAGCCCTTTGATGTATAGTGCTCTAGCAGTTTTTGAAACTCTATATCATCCCAGTACAAAAGAGGCTCGCCGCCTGTTATAACTATATCTATCTTTTTATCTTTTGGAAGGTGTTTATCAAGCTCTTTTATAATATCCTTAGCATTTGTATAGTTATCCCATTTATCTTTAAAGCTTGGATCAACAGCGTAGTAACTATCGCAACTGCATTTTTTGATACCGCTTGGTGTTTCATACTCTACACCAAAACCAGGGCATCTCATATTGCATTTTCCAAAACGTATAAAGGTGGAGATAGTACCTATCTTTTTACCTTCCCCTTGGATAGTTGGACCAAATATCTCGTTTACTGCTAACACTATTTTAGATCCAATAGGTTTTTTACGCAAACCTCTATCTGCTCATACACTTTTTCAAAACCCTCAAAGCCTGGGAAAAAATATGGATCAGGCACATCAGCACCGTCATATCCAAAGTATCCTAGTATCTTTACGTTGGTACAACCCATAGCTTTAAGATCGGCTACATTTTTTGAATCAAGCCCTATTACTAGATCAAAGTTTGAAAAATCCTCTTTTTTTACCTGTCTAGCTCTAAGAGTGCTTATATCTATCCCTTTTTGTTTGGCGATTATCTGTGAGTTCTCACAAGGACTTTCTCCAATATGCCAGCTTCCAGTACCTGCACTATCTATAAGCAGACCTAGATCATATTTTTTATTTAGATCTTGTGCTATACCCTCAGCTAAAGGGGAGCGGCATATATTTCCAAGACATACGAATATCACACTTCTCATTTGATACCTACATTTAGATATCGTCTCATTTTTTTGATCTCGCTCATATCTACCTTTTGCTCTATCAGCTCTTTACTATCGTCTCTAAACTCAATTCCAAAAGGGGTGATGATACCGCTGCTTTTTGCCGCTTCTTCATTTGCGCTGTCGCTTGCTATTACAAAACATTGGTTTGCTATAGCTAAAGCTTTCGTAAGTGCCTCAAAGTGATCTTTTCTATTTTTTCCCCAAAGTGCAGGAACAAGTATGATATCAGCACCTTTTATCCTATCCCAAAGCTCTGTATATCTTAGCTCAAAACATATAAGTGCGGCAACCTTTAGCTCACCCACTTTTACTATTTTTATATCTTCAAGCTCACCGCTTTTAAAATATTTTCTCTCATCGTTCATCACAAAAAGTTGATGTTTTGATTGTGTGTGAACTATCTTTCCACCGTGGAAGATATAAAGTGTGTTTTTATATTTTTTAGGTGTTTTGGTTGTAAGTGTTAAAGCTATGGTTCTATCTACACTTAGCTCTTTTAAAATTGGTAGAGCCTTGCTTGATATCTCAACGGCACTATCCATATTCTCATAAGCATAACCGTTTAAGCAAAGCTCTGGTGCAAGTATAAACGAGCCTTTTTCTACACCTTTTATAAGTTTAACTAGGTGTTTTAGGTTTGCTTCAAAGTTATCTGTCGTAATAAACTGTAAAGAGACTAAATTCATAGAGATTTAAAACCTTCTTTTATATTAAAATGGTTAGAATATTAGCATAAAAACGATAAAGGTAACAAAGGCGATGCAAAAGGTTTTTGAAGAGGTTAACTCCTTAGATAAGAAGTGTTACGAAGATTATTTTATGAGTGAAGACCTTTTAATGGAGCATGCCGCAAATGCTATGGCTCTTTTTATAAAAGAGAAATTTGAAAAAGGCTCAATGATATTGATCGTAAGCGGTACTGGTAACAACGGTGCGGACGGTATAGCCTTAGCAAGACTTTTACATAAAGATTATGAAATAACACTTTATCTTCCTTTTGGAACTAAATCCAATATGGGAAAACTACAGCTTAAGCGTGCCGATCTAGTTGGAGTTGAGATCATAGATGACAAAAGTTATAAACTTCCGCTAAAAAGCTATAAGGTTATAGTTGATGCATTGTTTGGAACAGGACTTAAAAGACCTTTACTAGATGAGAGCGTACAGATAATCCAAAGTCTAAATAAACAAAAAGCGTATAAGATAGCTTGCGATATCCCATCAGGTATCTTAAACCCCTCATCTTTGCAGGTTTCAAACTATGAAGCTATATTTGATGCAGATACAACTATTACAATGGGTGCTTTAAAGTATCAGCTTTACGGTGACTTGGTAAAAAGATTTGTGGGTGATATTATAGTTGCAAACCTTGGGGTAAGTCGTGAGCTTTATGAGGATCCGCAGAGTGATTATTACTTGCTTGAATACAGCGATATGAAACTTCCATTTAGAAATCTTGACTGCTCACATAAAGGAAACTTTGGTCACTTAGCTGTTGTAGCAGGTGAAAAGGTTGGAGCGGCTACACTTTGCGCGGAAGCTGGGTTTATATTTGGTGCAGGTCTAGTAACAGCTATAAGTGATAACAGCTTAATATTTCCATACCATATAATGCAAAGCGATTCATTACCTGAGAACACCACGGCAATAGCTGTAGGTATGGGCTTGGGTATTTTTGATAGGGAGTTCTTAAGCGAGATTATGTCAAAAAACGTAGCTAAAGTGATAGATGCCGATCTTTTCCACAGTGATTTTATATTGCAGCTTTTAGATCAAGAAAATATAGTACTTACTCCACACCCTAAAGAGTTCTGCTCTTTATTAAGGATATGTGATATAGCTGATATAGATGTAAAAACCTTACAAAACAACAGATTTAAATTTATACAAAAGTTTAGTGAAAGATACCCCGAGATAGTACTTTTACTAAAAGGGGCAAATACCCTTATAAGTTTTAGAGGAAAAGTGTATATAAACCGTTTTGGAACCCCTGTACTTAGTCAAGGTGGAAGCGGTGACGTGCTAACTGGGCTTATAGGCTCGCTTTTAGCCCAAGGGTATGCAACTATGGATGCGGTGATAAGTGCATCGCTTGCAATGACAAAAGCAGCGGGTAACTATGCGAAAAACAACTATTCAATGAAACCGCAAGATTTAATAGACGAGGTGAAAAAATTATGATGCCGATTTTAGTACAAACAACGTGTGCTTCAAGGGATGAAGCAAAAAAGATAGCAAGACTTCTTGTTGAGGAGAAGCTTGCCGCTTGTGTTCAGATAAAAAAGATAGAGTCGTTCTATACTTGGAAAGATAAGATTTGTGAAGAAAAGGAATACCAAGTTTTGATTAAAACTAAAAAAGATAATTTTAAAAAGATCAAAAGGAAGATTAAAGAAAATCATAGTTATGATTTGCCCGAAATTATAGCGATAAATATTGCTGGTATCAGTAAATCGTATTTAAATTATATCGAGGAAAATACAATATGAATGAGATTTTAAAGATCGGAAAATATGAATTTAACAGTAGACTTATAGTTGGAAGTGGAAAATATGACAGCTTTCAAACAACAAGAGATGCAACTCTAGCAAGTGGTAGTGAGCTTATTACGGTTGCTATTAGAAGAGTAAATATCACAAACCCAAACGAAGAGAATTTATTAGATTATTTTAAAGACACTAATGTAAAACTATTACCAAACTCTGCGGGATGTTTTACGGCTGAAGAGGCTATCACTACATTTAGACTTATGAGAGAGGCTACTGGGATAGATATCATTAAGCTTGAGGTTATAGGTGATGCTAAAAAAACACTTTACCCTGATGTGATCGAGACAATAAAAGCGTGCGAAGTTCTTAAAAAAGAGGGCTTTACTATTATGACATATACAAACGACGACCCTATCATCGCAAAAAGACTTGAAGATGCGGGAAGTGATGCTATTATGCCTTTAGCTGCACCAATCGGTTCAGGTCTTGGTATTCAAAACAGATACAACGTGGCATTTATAAAAGACGCAGTAAGTGTACCTGTTATTGTTGATGCTGGAGTAGGGTGTGCAAGTGACGCGGCAATTGCAATGGAACTTGGAGCAGAAGCTGTTTTAACAAATACGGCAATAGCTCAGGCAAAAGATCCGATTGCAATGGCAGAAGCTATGAAATATGCAGTTATTGCAGGTAGAATGGGCTATAAAGCGGGAAGAATTCCAAAGAAGCCATACGCTACTGCAAGCTCTCCGGTGGATGGTTTAATACAGTTTTAGAAAAAATTTTAAATTTTTTCTAAAATGCCCTTGACAATATTAAATATTTAGGATATAATTCCGTCCACTTTTTGAAAAGGAAGTGCGATTTGTCGGGGCGTAGCGCAGTCTGGTTAGCGCACCTGGTTTGGGACCAGGGGGCCGGAGGTTCGAATCCTCTCGCCCCGACCATGTTATTTTAAAACTTATAAATTGATAATCACCATCGGGTGCAAATGGTGGGTGTAGCTCAGTCGGTTAGAGCGTCTGATTGTGGTCCAGAAGGTCGTGGGTTCGATCCCCATCATCCACCCCATTTTTTATCAATTTAAAAACTATTTACGCGGATGTGGTGAAATTGGTATACACGCTAGACTTAGGATCTAGTGCCTCACGGCGTGGAGGTTCAAGTCCTCTCATCCGCACCATAAATTGGTACACATGCTTCCATAGCTCAGCTGGATAGAGCACACGCCTTCTAAGCGTGCGGTCGCACGTTCGAATCGTGCTGGGAGTACCATTTATATTGGCTCTTGTAAAGATAACATAGCTATCTTTGCAAGAGCCTTTTTTTTCTTTATACTTTGCGGATGTGGTGAAATTGGTATACACGCTAGACTTAGGATCTAGTGCCTCACGGCGTGGAGGTTCAAGTCCTCTCATCCGCACCAGAACGAAATAAAAAACTAAACTGCTTTAGTTTTTTATTGAGTGATTTCCTTATTTTATGGAAAGCTTTATACAAACTTGTTTGTATAGCTTGAAATAAAGTTTAGGTGATATCCTTGAAAGTGAAAAGCTTTATGTGAATGAAATGAACATAGCTTGAAACGAGTAAAATAACTGCTTATCATTTTTTGGAGTGATTTCCTTGTTATTAAATCCAACTGCTTATCTTTTTTTATAGGTGATCTCATTAGAAGTGGAATATGTTATGTGAACGTTAGTGAACATCATATGAAACGAGTAAAATCAACTACATTTTTTAATATCCAAAAAAAACTTATTTTAGAACTTATAGAGACCCTTTTACAACTTTTTTACATTAATATAGTTTACCGCAAAAGCCAATGTGTGTAAATGAAGAATAGTTTGATCTAAAGATATCTCGTATTCTTCATTTGTTTGCTCCTATATACGCACATTTGTTTATGTCGGTAAGTCAATTAACAAGTTTACATATAGATTGTAAACTCCCTTATCTCCATATATTGAAATTGTGCAAGGGGAGAACCATAGCTCCTCTTGTCTCAATTTATCACAACTTGATTTCTACCGTTCGCTTTAGCATCATATAGCGCTTCATCGGCTCTTTTTATGGTATGGTTTATATCCTCTTCATCTTTATATAGTGTTGCACCTATAGAGCAGGTTATATTACCTACGAACTTTAGGTTTTTCTGTTCTATTATTATTCGTATATTCTCTAAGGTATTTTGCATATCTTGTTTAGATTTGGTTTTTAAAACAAGTACGAACTCTTCACCGCCCCACCTTACAAAGGTATCCTCTTTTTTCATATTCTTATGTATGGTTTTTACAAGCTCAATAAGTACATAATCCCCTATATCGTGCCCGTAAGTATCGTTTATCTTTTTAAATTTATCTATATCTATTATCGCTAGACCTGTTTGCGATCTTGCGTGTTTAAACTCATTTATAAGACGTTTATAGTTTTGATCAAAGTATTCTCTATTTAGTGCATCTGTTAGTTTATCGTGGATTATTTTATTTTCTAAATTGATGATATCGATCATTGTTGCAGATATATCGGTAAAGGTTATTATTTTATATTTTTTATCAAATCTATTGATAGCTATTGAAAAGGTGTGTATATTAAAGTCTTGTCCAAGCATAGATACTACTCTTTGTACATGAGGAAGTTTTTCGACAGACTCTATCCAGTTTGTGTCTTTTCCAACTTTAGCAAGATGGAAAAACCTGTCATTACTTATAAAGTGTTCGCAGATACAGCTGTATTTCTCTTTAAAGCTATCTATATCTTTATACCCAAAGAAGTTGAAGAAGAGCCTGTTTGCAAAGTTTATCTCTTTTCCATCAGATAAGATCACTATATTATCTTGCGTATCTATGAACTTTTGTAGTTTTTCCACATACGCTCTTTCATGTTTTTTTATCATATCTGTATAGTAGTCCACCAACTTAATGATATTTCTTGATAATAGATACGAGATGATCAAAGAGATCAGCATCAGAGCTGCTGCGATCGTGACACCGTACTCTATCTGTTGTGAGATGGTTTTTTGTATCTCTTTTTTATATGTACTTATTTCGTTTTCAAGCTCATCGAAGTAAAACCCTTTTGCTATGATCCAACCCCAATCCTTATTGTGGTAAAAGTACGATATTTTTGGAAATAGCTGCAAACTATCTGGTTTTTTGTACCAGTATTTTACATACGCTTCTCCGTTTCGTCTGATCTTGTCTAAGAACTCTTTTCTAAACTCTTTACCCTTGGCATCTTTATAGTCATCCGATAAGGATTTACCTACCAGCTCAGGTCGACTTTGGTTTAGGAGCATTACGGCAAAATCCTTGCCACCTTCGATATTGTTTAGCTTGTATATAAAGACATAGTTGTCCGTCTCTCCCTTTGCATATCTTTTAAGAACATCCTCTTTTACCTTAGATACTGGAAGATTTAGTTGTTTGTTTTGCTCTATTAAAAAATCTATAAATTTATCTATCTCTAAAACGCTGGTTTTTACATTTTGTTTATGAAATGCAAGATACTCTTTAGACATTTTTTCAAGATCTTTTCTTGCATTATCTTTTATAGCACCCACCATCATACAAGTTAGAAAACAAGCTGTTAGCATTATAAGAATCATTGGAAAGAGTATGATTTTTAGCTGTATAGTTTTTGTAATCTTATTCATTGTGTGATTATATCATATTATTGTATATTGAAAGTAATTTGGTAAATATTTGTATTTTTAGGCTTTTATTGTAAAGCAGTTTGCAGCGTTAAACACTTTTTTCATTTTTTATTTTGGTATTTTTTGTGATTTGTGACGCTAATGTGACGGATAGCTGCTATAATATTTATTTTATGTAACAACATATATTTATTTATTAAAAAATAGATAAAATGAAAAACTTTTATGATCTAAAATAATTGAATAAGAACTAAGGAAATTGATTGTTTAAATCAAATTGTAAACCATTTTTACGTTGGGCAGGAGGTAAAAAATGGTTAGTGAAATATTTTAATGAATTGTTACCAAAAAATGGATATAAAAATTATCATGAACCATTTTTGGGTGGGGCATCTGTTTTTTTAGCTATAAATCCTCCAAAAAAAGCATATTTGTCCGATTTAAATGAAGAATTAATTACTACATATAAGATATTAAAAACAGATGTTGATACTATTGTTCAAATATTAAAAACATATAGAAATACAGAGGATTTTTATTACAAAATTAGAAGTGAGAAATTTGAGAACCCTATAGAAATAGCTTCACGTTTTATTTACCTAAATCAAACATCATTTAATGGTCTTTATAGAGTTAATTTAAAAGGTGAATATAATGTTCCTTATGGCTATAGAAATAAAGATTTCCTAGATGAGAATAATTTAAGATTAGTAAGTAAATTTTTAGAAAATGCTACATTTCTCAATGGTGATTTTGATACCGTAAGAGATAATCTTAAAAAAAATGATTTGGTATTCTTAGATCCGCCATATACAGTTTCACATAATGATAATGGATTTATTAAATATAACCAAAAGTTGTTTTCTTTAGAAGATCAACATAGATTAAGTAAATTAATTGATTTTATAAAAAGAAAAGATGCTTATTATATTTTAACTAATGCAGCACATAAAACTATCGAAGAGATATTTGAAAAAGGTGATAAGAGATTAGAGTTAAGTAGAGCTAGTTTAATTGGTGGTCTTAATGCAAAAAGAGGACAGACGAAAGAGTATATATTTACAAATACTAGGTAGGATAAAATGATTGATAAGTATAATGAAAAGTTTAAAGAGTCTTTGGTTTCTGAAAATTACATAAAAAGTGAATTGATAAAAAGAAATAAAACACACATTTATGAAAGTATAGAACCTGAATTACTAGAAAAATACTTATTAAAAGGTTGGGAAGTTGATAGAGAATTTAAAACTAAAGTAAGGGTTAAAAAATTGAAATCCGAAGACTTGCTGTTTGAAGATGAAGTTTGGGTTACAATGGCTAGATTAGGTTTTAAATCTTTAAATAAAGATCGAAATTTTCTTTTATCATATTCAGCTGATTTTTTATTAACACAACAAATTGATATATTTGCTGTAGATGATGAAACTATTATTATAATTGAATGTAAAGCATCAGATGGGAATATAAAACAAGGAAACTTTAAAACAACTATAGAGGCAATAGGTGGGAAAAAAGAAGGTATTTTAAACAATTTAAAAAGGTTATACCCCAATACCAAACATAAAGTCAAATTTATTTTTGCTACTAAAAATTATATTCTTTCTGAACAAGACATGCAAAGATTAGAAAATTTTGGAATTGAACATTTTGATGAAGAAATGATTTACTATTACCAGGAATTAACAAAACATTTAGGAATATCAGCTAAATATCAATTATTAGGTCATTTGTTTGAAGGACAGACAATACCAAATCTTCAAAATAAAATACCTGCAATCCGCGGAAAGATGGGAGGACATACATATTATTCTTTTTCAATTGAACCAGAAAAATTATTAAAAATAGGCTATGTACTTCATAGAAATAAAGCAAATAAAAAAATGATGCCTACATATCAACGACTAATTAAAAAATCTCGTTTAAAATCAGTGCAAGATTTTGTTGAAGATGGTGGTTATTTTCCTAATTCTGTAGTAATAGATATTGATTCAAACGGTAAAAGACTAACTTTTAATAGGTCTGAAAAACAAGTAGAAGATTCAATTTCAAAAATAGGTGTCTTACATTTACCAAAAAGTTTTAGGTCAGCTTATATCATAGACGGGCAACATAGGTTATATGGATATGCTAATTCTGAATATAAATCAAGTAATACAATACCAGTAGTTGCATTTATAGACTTAGCAAGAAAAGAACAGTTACAGCTATTTATGCAAATTAATGAAAATCAAAAAGCAGTTCCAAAAAATTTAAGAAATACATTAAATTCCGATTTATTATGGAATTCTGAAGATTTAAGAGAGCAAGTAAAAGCATTAAAATTACAAATTGCTCAAGATTTAGGAGAAGAAAAAACTTCCCCTCTATTTGATAAAATAATAATTGGAGAAAACAAAAAGACTGCTACACGTTGTATTACAATTGATACTATAAAAATTGGTTTAGATCGCAGTAACTTTTTTGGTCAGTTTTCTAAAGATAGTATAAAAGTTGATGGTACATTTTATAAAGGTAATAATGATGATACCTATAAAATTCTTTTCCCTTTTTTAGAAAAATGTTTTTCATATATAAAAAATCATTTAAATGATGAATGGGAAAAAGGTGAACATAATAATGGTTTTTTAGCAATAAATGCAGGGGTAGAAAGTTTAATAAGAATTTTTAGTGATATTATTGATCATTTAGTTTCTAAAAATCAAATTAATCCAAAATCTAATTCTCTCGATAGTATATATAATGAAATATTGTACTATCTTGATCCTTTGGTAGAATATTTAAATAACCTAAATTTAGAACAAAAAATGGAACTACGAAAAAGTTATGGAACAGCTGGTAGAGCAAAATATTGGCGTATATTACAAAAAGAAATTTATAATAAAAGAAATGAATTTCAACCTGAAGGAATGTTAAAACATTGGAAGGATGAAGAAAAAGCGTTTAATGAAGAATCCTTTAAAATGATTAGAGATATAGAAATATATATGAAAGATGATTTTCGTAATAAGTTAAAACAATATTACAAAGATAATTGGTTTAAAGGTGGTTTGCCAAAAGCAGTATATGATGAAGTTAATAAGAGAGCTTCTGATAAGAATTATGAGGCTAAAAATAAAAATGAAGAAGTCGAACCATGGGATTGTCTAAATATGATAGATTATAGAAAAATTGCTACATATGGAAGAAATTGGAGTGAGATATTTGAAAAATATTATACAAAACCAGGAGAAGAAAAAATTAGAGGTGGTAAAGAAGCTAAAACGTCATGGTTACAAAAGTTAGAAAGAATAAGAAATCAAAACTTTCATTCCTATAGTGTTAAAGAAGATGAATATGGTTTTTTAATTGAATTAAATGAGTGGTTGATTGAAAAAAAGGTTGAGGCAGAATTAGTTATTTAGACCATTTGGAGTCCTTTCTCAAACTCTAAATATTTATCTAGTGATTTCTCTTTTTTAGACCATCTTTTGATATCTTTTAAATCTACTGTATTTTGTTGTGCCACCCAGATCGCTTGGGTTAAACTTTGCATATCATCCCAGTGAAAATATGCAGCGAGCCTATCTTTTACACAGTCTGTCGGAGTTAATAGTTTTAGTGTACCGTATTTGGTAGAAATTTTTTCGGTCTTCTTTATGGTTTCATCCCCTACACCTAAAGGACCGTTTGGGAATTCAATAAAATAAGAGGTATCGGTATGTATAAAGTATCTGCCTTCTTCTTTAAAGCCAAGTGTTTCCATAATTGATTTAATCTTATAAAATGTTTCATTGTAGCGGTTGATAAGATCAAGATCAAAGGAAGTATAATCACCCTTGCTATATATCTCTCCACACATGAGCCGCCTGAGAGTACAACTTCAATATTATGTTTTTCAAGCTCTTCACATATAAATGAAGCAAGTTCGATCATACTCATATCTTTAATATTCATAGAGGCTTACCTTGTCGTCTAGGGCGTTTACGATTAAGTGTAAGTTTTTCTTTGAGTTCAGGTTTATAAAATTCTCTAGCTTTTAAAAGAAGTGCTTTAAGCTCTTCTAAAAATGCATATCTTGGGTTAAAGCTATAAACTATCGTTTTACCGATATTTTGGCTGATAAATACACCGTTGTATTCTAGTTTTTCAAGTTGTTTTTGTACGGGATCAAGCCCGATCCCATAGAAGTTTTTTATTTCAGTAGCGTATCCGCTATCAAATGCAAGTATATATTGTAAGACCTGTTCTCTACATTTGCTACCTAATATTGCCATTAACATTTTTTATCCTTAACCTACTATAGGTGTTTTATAACATATATTATAGGTTAATAATATTTTTTTGTCAATAGCTAGAATCCCCTAAAAAATTTAGGAACTAAACTATCTTCTCCAACTTCCATAGCGTATTTTATTTGCTCGTAAAGGCGCGCTTGATCTTTTGGTAGAGTTCCTTCTAAAGGCAAAGCATTTGAGGCGTGGTTTGAGCGGAAGATTATCTTATTGCTTGGGTTTAGCGCTTTTATAAATCTAAGTTGTTCATCTAGTATTTGCATATCATTTAGGGGTGTGAAGCTATCAAAAGCTTTTAGAAATCTATCTTTGACATTGTTTTCAAGTCCAAGTTGTAAGGTGCTAAGGTAGTTAATATTTACTTGGTTGATAATCTTGGCGGTATCTTTTATATGCTCTTGTGAAAATTTGGCTCCGCCAAGACCAAGTATTACTGTGGCTGATATCTTTAGTCCAGCTTCGTTTGCCTTATTTAATGAGCTGATTATCTCAGAGGCATTTACCCCTTTGTTTATATTTTTTAAAAGGGTGTCATTGCCGCTTTCGATTCCATAATAGATCAAGTTTAGTTTATGTGCCTTTAGCTCTTGAAGTTCAGCGAGTGATTTCTCTAAAATATTGTTGGCTGAAGCGTAGATACTTACACGTCGTAGTTTAGCAAAGTGTTTTTCTAAAAGTTGCAATATTTGTAAAAGATGGAGTGTAGGTAAAGCAAGTGCATCGCCGTCAGCTAGAAATATCTTATGTACCTGCGGATAGTTTGCACTTAAATACTCTATCTCTTTTTCAAGTTCATCTAACGGTCTTACTTGGTAGCTTTTGGTTTTATACATTGCACAAAAAGTGCAAGCGTTGTGTGAACACCCAAGCGTAGCTTGGATGATAAGGTTTTCAGCTTCCGCAGGCGGTCTAAATAGTGGATAATTATACTCAAACATAAATATCTTTAGCTTCTAAAACTACGGTTTGCATCCCTTTTTGTTGTCTTTTTTGACTTTGCTCCCGTTGACTTTGGAGCTGTAGGTTGGTGTTTTCTTTTCTTTTCAGATAGCTTTTTCTTAGCGAACTGTTTTTGTCTTGGTTGTCTATCTTTTAGCTCAAACCCCTCTTCGATATCACGTTTGATCGAAAGCTTTAGATGGCGCTCAATTTTTGTAAAGTGGTTATAGTCTTTTACGGTCAGTAAAGTTACTACTTTACCTCTGTTTCCTGCACGACCTGTTCTACCGCTTCTATGGGTGAACTCATCTGTGGCTTCAGGAAGCTCGTAGTTTATTACAAGAGCAAGCTCTTTTATATCTATACCGCGCGCGGCAACGTCTGTTGCTACTAGCACTTGTATTTTTGCACTTCTAAATCTTTTGATAGCGTTTACTCTATCGTTGTACTCTATCCCTGCGTGGATAGCTCCAACTTTTACACCAAAACCTTTTAGTGCTTCGTACACTTTATCTACCGTTTGTTTGGTATTTGCAAACACAAGTACCTGCTTTTCGCCGCTTTTTTTAATAAGGTGAGCTAGCAGTTCATCTTTTCTTTTTACATCCACTTTATAAGCAAAATGATCTATCAGCATAACTCTATCTCTTCTATCTGAAACCTCTATAACCTCTGGATGGTCTAAAAACTCTTTTGCTAGTTTTTTGATGTTTTGTGAAACGGTTGCAGAGCACATTACGATCTGACGTTTTAGATTACAGCGTGAAAGTAGATACTCTATATCTTTTAAAAACCCCATATCAAGCATTACGTCTGTCTCATCTAGTACGATATGTTTTACCGAGCCTAGATCAACTATCTCATCTTCTATAAGATCCTTTAGTCTCCCTGGAGTTGCTATGATGATATCTATCCCAGTTTCAAGCTTTTTGCTTTGTTGGTTTTTTGGTACTCCACCTTGTATCTTTGTATGGCGAACTTTTAGATCGCTTCCATACTCACCCATAGCGATAGATATTTGATCTACAAGTTCTCTTGTAGGCACTATGATAAGACCTCTTAGAACTCTATTTTCATAGTTTAGCTGGTTGTTGATATTTTGAAGCATAGGCAGTACGAACGCTGCTGTTTTTCCCGTACCTGATTTACTTGCCGCGATCACGTCTTTGTTTTTTAAAAGCTGAGGTATCACTCTTTTTTGTATCTTTGTAGGGTTTTCATAACCTTGTCTTGCAATCGCATTGATAAGTTTAGAATCTAGTCCAAGTTCGATGAAATTTTTGATTGTATTTCCTTTAAATAATATTACCTAGTTCATAGTCTAGATATGCGTCTATTTTCTCTACCAAAGTTTCGTAGTCAAGTTCACCTTTTTTATCAAAAAGAACTATCATCTCACCAAACTCGTCTTTTATATAGTGGTCGTTTTGGGAAACTTTTTGAAAAAGTTCGTGCATATCATCCGTTGAATCATCTTTGTTGTATAAAAACCAGTTTGCTATGGTGTCATCTACGCGAATAAGCCCGTATGTGTTGTTGTCATCCACATAGTCTTGGATAGTACCGTTGTCAAATACTGCACCTACGACCATATCGTGCTCGTTCATAATCACTTCCATAATATCTGCCTTTTGTTTAAATGTGTAAATAATTACGAATAATAGCTTTTTTTTGATTTATATCTGATGATAGTATATGAATTTCATTTTATTGGCATGGATAACATATAAATAAAAAGATTTTTATAAGAATTGTAAGTATATTGCTAATTCAATTGACTTTTTTTATAAAATTATATATAATCATTAATAGCGTTTATTTAAACAAACGGAACATATAATCTTTGAATATAGTTAATATTGGTTAGCTTTTTTGAGAGATGTTGTTCTTCTCATAAAACCATCGGAGTGAGTGACTTGTATCATTTAAGGGATGAAAATTCTCGACATCCGTAAAATTGTAGCAGTTTTTGGTCTGTTACTTTTTTATTTTCTAAAAAAAGTTTTTAGAGACAAAATTTTACCTTTCATAATTCTAAGTGCTACCATTTGAACTGCATCGTCATTAATTTTTTTTCTAAAGACTAAACTAACATCAGTTTGACCCGTTTGTGAGTTTCGTGTTAAGCTTTTTTCTACATGAGAAAAGTTGTTTAATACTTCAGGTAGGTTTTGTAGTAGATGTATGTCTTCTTCATGTCTATTACGTATATGTCTTATATAGCTTTCTTCAATAATAAATTTATACTTACAAACATTTAGTTGAGTATGTTTTTTAATTGCTTTACATGCCTCTTCTGTAATATACAATTCAAATACTTTATCTTTATTATTGTTAAGAGAGTATTCTATAAATTCTTCAAAAGTCATTTAATTATCATTTTTTATTTGATTATATCATAATATATAGATTTATTAAACGTAGTTGGCGCGCCTAGAAGGATTCGAACCCTCAACCCTCTGATCCGAAGTCAGATGCTCTATCCAGTTGAGCCATAAGCGCATAAATTAAATTGAATATTTTTGGGATTTAATTATTGGAATACTAACAAATAAGCGCTTAAACATCTACACTTATTGTGGTGTAGGGGTTATATAGTACGTTCGCTCTATTTTGAACCTTTACGTTTCTTCTTTGGGTGTAGTCAACTAAATAGTTACCGCCAAAGTCGGTGGAGAACCTTGCACATATCTTTGCCGCAGTTTCTATGATATGAGGTGGCAGTTCTTTCTTGGTATTTTTTACTATTACGTGCGAAGAGTGTCTATCTTTTAGGTGAAACCAAAAGTCGCTTGCTTTTGAGTTTTCAAGTAAGTAGATGTTTTCTCTCTCATCGCGTCCAAGCATTATTTTATAGCCGTCCACAAAAAAGCTTTGGTATGGTTGCTCTTTTTTGGTTTTTATCTGGTTCTTGTCTTTTTTAGGGAAATAAAACTCTATTTGATCTATGCTTTTCATCTCTTTTATCGTGCTGATAAGACGCTTGTAAAACTGAAGCTTTTGCTCTAGGTTCTCTTGCTCGATATGTTGGTGGGAAGCTTTTTGTTTTAGTTTTTTTGATTGTTTAAAAAGTTTGTCCGCGTATTGTGATGGGGTGTTTTCAAGTTTTTCTAAAGAGAGTTTCACAAGATTTCCCTCGAAATCATATAGCTCTATCTCTTTTTGGTAGGGTTTTATTTGATATAGGTTTGCTAAGATCAACTGAGCTTTTTGTTGGATATTTTGCGCTTCACTTTTCAGCTCATCTATATCTTGCATAGAGAAAAGTATCTTCTCTATTTTTTTGATATTTTTTTCTATTAGGTTTATTTTTTGTTTTTTTAGGTTCTCAAGCTCTTTTAGCTCAAGCTCTTTATAAAGCTCGTAAAGAAAAGCATCTATATCATCAAGCTCTTGCATCTTTGGAGTGAAGTTGGCTTTTGGGATATCTTCAAGTTTTTGCCCCACCTTTACGATACGGCTTGATATATCCTCATCAATATGTCTTAGAGCTTCTAGAACTACTCTGTTCTCATCTAAGATGATGATATTTGTATATTTCCCCGTAAACTCTAGCTGTAAGGTTGTAAGCTGGCTTTTATAAGCAGAGCGGCTTTGAACGTCTATGTTTAGTATCTTATCGTCGTTGTATAGATACACTTTAGATATCTTTGCAGCGTTAAATCTTTTTTGTAAAAGTACGTCAAAGGGTGCGTTGAAATCCTTTGATTCCATCGCTTCATCTTTTTTATATACTAAGCTGTTTCCTTTTGAAAGATCGAAGTAGTAAAGGTTTTTTTTGTTGAACTCTATTTTGATAGTGTTGTTTGAAACTCTTTTTATAAGTTTTATAGAATGGTAGGAGTTTAGCTTATCTGCCAGAGCTTTAAGTATATAATATTTCATCGAGGGATTTTACGCTATAATCGTTTAATGCAAGGTTATATTATTGATATAAAGAACGTAAAAGATGAGGATCTTATCGTTACGATTCTGGCACAAAACAATGTTTACACAACTTATAGATTTTACGGAGCCAGACACTCTAACGTAAACGTGGGTTATAAGATCGATTTTGAGATTGAAACAAATCTAAAAAGTACGATTCCAAGACTAAAAGATGTCATCCAGCTTGGGTTTGAGTGGATATTTGATAAAGAGAAGCTTTACTGTTGGCAGAGGTTTTTAAAGCTTTTTTATATACATTTAAAAGATGTGGATGATATAGATAGTTTCTATTTTGAACTTTTGGAAGAGTTAAATACAAAGATAAATAAACAAAACCCAAAAAGAGCTATAATAGAGAGCTATATAAAACTTTTGCAGTATGAGGGGAGATTGCACACGGAGTATGAGTGTTTGATGTGCGAGGAGACTATAGAGGATAATATCTCTTTAGTTAGAGCTTTTCATCCGACACATAGCAAATGTACATACTCAAAGAGTTTTGGCTTTGCTAAAGTGCAAAAACTTTTTGAGCAGACAAGTTCTATAGATTTTGATAATGATGAATGTGATTATTTATGGAATGTACTTTTACAAGGATTATAAGGAGTTAATATGAGATTATTTTTAGTTTTATTACTGTTTGGTATCATTTGTGTAAATGCAGAAGAGACAATGTGGGAGAAGGTAAAGAGCGGGGCAAACTCTGCTTGGGAAAGTACAAAAGAGGGTGCAGAAGAGGTTAATGACAGCGATACGGTAAAGTCCATAAAAGAGGGAGCCAACGATGCTTGGGATACTACTAAGGACTATAGCGGGAAAGCTTGGGATAAAACAAAAGAGGTAAGCGGCGACGCTTGGGACGGAACTAAGAAATTTTTTAAAGATACGAAAGAAAAAATCAGTGAAGAGTAGTAGTTTATAATTATTACTTTTTGGGTACCTTGAAGTGCTTTAAAAAAATTATTATTTTGTTTAAGGTAAAAAAGTTAAGTTTAATTAGAATATAATGAAAGCCTATAATATAATAAAGGGGTATTATGTTGATGGATAAAGATTTAATAGCAGATTTTAGACTCAAAACGATCAATGAGCTAGATCAGATACTTCGAATATCTTCTGCGGCTAAACAAGCAGCGATGGAAGAGAAACCGAACAGCGACTCTATGAACTTAGATGAAACGGAGAGAAATATCATCTCTTATTGTGAGAGGGAAGTTCAAAAAGCTAATGATATAGTTTATGATAAGTTTTCCGTATTTAAAAAGTTGATGACGAAAGTTACTAAAGCTATCTCAAACATAGAGAGTTTGAGATCGATACATGAAACTTTTAGAAGTGAATATCAGTATAACATACGTAAAAACTCAAGTGAAGCTAAGATACTTCAAGAGGAGTATAACTTAGCAAAGAAAGATCTTTATAGCTTTAAAGAGGAGCATAAGATCATAAGACAAGAGCAGTCTTCAACAAAGCCTTTGCTTAACTGGGCGATCGTACTTGTGATCGTATTTGCCGAGTCTATCTTAAATGCAAGCTTCTTTGCAAAAGGTAGTGAACTAGGTCTTCTTGGTGGTGTTGTTCAAGCTTTTGTTATCGTTATGATAAACGTTCTTGTGGCTAACTTAGTTGTTTTATTGGTTAGAAGAAGAAACCTAATAACCCTTAGCAGTATAGAGCGCTTGGGTTATACGGTTCTTACAGGTGTTCTTGTGGTCACGACTGTATGTTTCCACTTCCTTGTGGGGCACTATAGAGATGCACTAAGAATTGACTTTGAAAATGCATACGCTTTTTCGGTATTGAACTTTAGTTCTAGTCCTTTTGTATTGATAGATTTTGAATCATATATCCTTGTATTTATGGGATTCTTATTTTTCATCGTACTTATTATTGACCTATATAAACTAAAAGACCCATATCCAGGATATGGTGAGATAAGCCAAAAGTTCAATAAGATCAAAGAGGAATACGATTCACTTCATTTGATACTTCTTGATGATGAGAGCAATATGATCAAAAATATCAACAATAAGATCGAACTTATTAAAGTTGAAGCTACAGAAACATATGAAGAGATACAAGATATTCATATCGTAATGCAAAAGCTTGAGAACAAATATAATGAATACCTAAACTCTGTCGAGAGCTTAGCGATTGCCGCAGTTCAAAGATATAGACAAATGAACGCAGATATGAGAACAACTCCAAAGCCTGCTTATTTTGATGATCCAGTAGAGTTTGCTCCAAAACGTATAGAGTTCGTATATATTGAGAATAAAGAGAAAACTGTACTATTAGAGTCTGCTATCCAAAAAATGCCTGAGTATGAACTTGAAGCAAAAACAAACCTACACAATGTAGTTGAAGAGCTAAAGAGAAATGAGGGTCTTCAAGAGATCGCAGCAGCAAGAGAAAATGAACAAAGTGAGGCTATATAGATGTCTGAAAGATTAAGAGATAGACAAAGTGCAGATACCAAAAGGGTAAAAAAAAGTAACGGTAATATGCTTGCTATTATTATCATATCAGTGGTTGCCGTACTTTTTATAGGTATTATGTACACATATGTATCTGTTTCATCAAAACAGGTACCAAGGGATAAAGATACTTTATGTAGAACTGACGGAAAGTTCGATAAGCATATTATCTTACTTGATATTACAGGTAAATACAGTCTTATTCAACATAAAACAATAAGACAAGCAATAGAGAACGAAGTTAATAGTTTAGCACTTGATGAACAACTTCAATTATACTTTATCACCAATGATGTAAAAAGTGGAGTTAAACCTTTAATGGAGGTTTGTAATCCAGGTAAAGGTGAAAATGTAGACGAGTTCTTCGGTAACCCTAAAATGATCAAGAAAAAATGGGAAGATAAACTTTATAATCCTCTAAATAAGATATTAACAGAGTTTGATACAAACCATAAAACGGCAGATAGATCACCTATCTTTGAAACGATCCAGATGATCAACAATCAATCTATCAAACAAAGTGTAGAGGGAACTAAAAAAAGGTTTACTATTATCTCTGATTTTATACAACATACAGACGAATATTCGTTCTTGCGTAACAATATAGATAGATTTTGGAGATCAAACTATCAACATAAGATCTATACCGAATTTAATGATGTTGATGTTCAACTATTATTTGTACGTAGAAACGGACGTGAAGAGTATCTAGATAAAAAATATCTTGATTTTTGGAAAAAATATTTTACCGAATCAGGTAGTAAGAACGTTACTATTAAAAGAATAGAGGGATAAGTAAATATAGTGTTTAAAGAGATTAAAAATATATTCGTCATAACGTTTATTTTAGGGGGTTCTCTTATAGTATTGGGGAACTACAGCGGTTTATATCTTTTAACCGTTCTTGTCTCTATAATAGTTATGGGAATATATTTTTTCACTACACTACACTTAAATAAGGTACATAGACAGATTTCAACAGAACAGCTTGCAAATAGCAACTATTATCTGGGGTTTATGTTTACTTTAATGTCCATACTTGTCTCAATGATAGGTATTATCTCAAACTCATACAATATAGATAATATCGTAAACAATTTTGGTACTTCGATCATCACTACTATTTTAGGTCTTCTTGCAAGAATATATCTAGCAAACTTTACCCCAACTGATGATACCAATAAAGAGATAATGGATCAGTCGATCTCAGATAGAATGAAGATGATGAACGATATCTTGCTTGATAATATGCAAAAGAATAAAGCGTTTTCTCAAATGATCGATGAGAGAATGGCTATCATCGTTGAGTCTACCGAAAGGTCTCTTACTCAATTTAATAAACTACTTGATAGAGATTTTAAATCTAGTATCGATACCTTTAACCACTCCATTAAAACCATCACAAAAAATATGGAGGTAGCAAACAAAGAGCAGACAGAGATCTTGCTTAAGGAGTATACCAAGATAAAGAAAAAAAGTGACGAGTATGAAGATGTTGTTGATAATCATAAAAAAATGATTTCGGAATTTGGTAATCAACTTAAAAAGACTGCCGATAAAATCTCAAAATAGATGAGTAACGATAAATCTATTTTCAACCTAAGTTTAGTTGAACTTGTACTTGTAGTATTCTTTATGTATATGGTGATAACCGTATATCAACTCTCCTATAAAACAAGCCATATCAATGAGCTAAATAAAATAGTTGAATCTGAACGTGAGATAACTAAAGAGCTTGTAAAAAAAGAATACCCCAAACTTGAAAAAAGAGTTGCAGAGCTTGTAAATCTAGAGAAATACAAAAAATTAAACCAAGAGTTACTAAACAATAACTCAGGGGTATTTTATATTAAAAATCAGATCATAGATAATATAAAAAATGCCGATAGATTAAAGGATTATAATAAATACGAAGATCTGATAGCCCAAAAAAATAAACTAAGAACGCAGATACTTGATCTAAAAAACAATACCTTAACGATAAATACACTAAATGAACTAAATCTGCAAGATGCACCACTGCATAAACAGATACAATATCTACAAAGAAAGGTAAAAGATAACTACCGCAATAAATTAGATATGTCAAATAGACTAAAAACTTTAAGGAGCAATGAGACCATAAGATATATCCTTCTAAAACTAAATAAATATGATGCTCCAGTTGGTGAGCAGTTAAAAGCTATAGAGAATGAACTAAAAAAATTTGATAAAACCTTAACTATGAAAAACTATAGTTTGGATAAGAACTATGATGCAAATACAAAATATATTTTAGAGAAACTAAAACACAACAATAAGCCTATAGATAGCCAGATAAATGCACTAAAACAAACCTTGGAGAACCAAAAACTATTGTCTCAGATAAAGATATTGGAAAAACAGCTTGAAAATGCTCTAAAGGGTTCAAAATACACTATGGATACGAGTAATATCCAAAAAGCAATAAACAATCTTCAAGATATAAAAAGCAATATAAACGGCAAATACGAGACCAATACGAACGATATATTAAGAGAGTTAAAGCAAAGTAATAAATCTTTAGATGATCAGATAAATCATCTAAAAAAAGAGCTTGAACTATCAAATAAAAATAGGGAGCTTGAAAATACGATAAAGAACTTACAAAGAGAGCTTGATAAAAGAGTTAGTGGCCCAAACATAAAAAGTGAGAACATCCAAAAAGCACTAGAGAACCTGCAAGATATAAAAAACGGTACAAGCTCAGAGTTTAACCAAAATACAAAAGATATTTTAAAAGAGTTAAATCAAGAGGTTAAACCTTTAGATAAGCAAATATCAGAGCTTAAAAAAGAGCTTGAACTTGCCCAAAAGGGTAAAGATCTAGAGCAAAAAATAGATGGTATTAAAAAGCAGATAGCAAACAACAACGAGCTGAAAAACAGCAACAAAAGCAGCAAAAACCTTCAAAAAGCACTTGATAATCTTCAAGATATAAAGAAAAGCGCAACATATGATCCAAATACCAAAGAGATATTAAAAGAGTTGAAACAAAGCTCTCAGCCTTTGGATAAGCAGATAATTGAGCTGAAAAAAGAGTTAGATAGCGCAAATAAAAATAAAGATCTGCAAGATATGATAAAAGAGTTAAAAAAGCAGATAGATAAAGATATAAAAGTGGATGATCCTAAGATTAGTAATGGACTTATCCAAAAAGCTATAGATGATCTTCAAAAGATTCAAAACGATGCAGATGTTAAGTATGACCCTCAAACTAACAATATATTAAAAGAGTTAAAACAAGAGGGTAAACCTCTTGATGAGCAGATTGCAAATCTAAAAAAAGAGCTTGAACTTAAGCAAAAGGGCAAAGAGCTAGAAGATAGAATAAAAGAGTTGAAAAATAAGCTTGATAAAAATATATCAAATGATCCTGCTCTTAGAGATAAGAGTATTCAAAAAGCCTTAGATAAACTGCAAGATATAAAAGAGAAAAGCCAATATAAGCCAAATACCAAAGAGATCATCAAAGAGTTGGGTGACAATGATAAATCTTTGGATAAACAGATAGAAAAGCTAAAAAAAGAGTTAGAGCTTGCAAAAAAAGGTAAAGAGCTTGAAGATAAGATCAAAGAGTTGCAAAAGCAGCTAGATAAAAACAGTTCAAAATATCCAAATATTGAGAATAACGATATCCAAAAAGTTTTACAAAACCTAGAAAAGATCGCAAACGATCCAAATGAAAAGTATAATAGCAACACTAAAGAGATATTAAAAGAGTTAGGGCAAAGTGATAAACCTTTAGATAAGCAGATAGAAAATCTAAAAAAAGAGTTAGAGCTTGGAAAAAAAGCTAAAGATATAGAGCAAAAAATAGAGGATATAAAAAAGCAGATAGCAAATAATAATGATCTAAAAAATACGGATCAAAGCAGCGATAAGCTCCAAAAAGCACTAAACGATCTGCAAGATATAAAACAAAACTCTAAGTATGATAAAGATACGAAAGAGATACTTAAAAAACTAGGTCTTGATGGAGGTAACTTAGATAAGCAGATCAAAGATCTAAAACAGAGGCTTGGAAGATCAAATATAAATAATGACTTGCAAAAGCAGATAGAAGAGCTAAAAGAGCAGTTAGATAACACTAAAACAAGTGCAAATATTGACGCAGATAAGATACGCGAAGTTCTAGAGAACTTAGAAAGATTAAAAGGTGATAGCGGCTCTGATAAAAATTTTTATCTTGATAAACTCAAAGATGCGCTTGATGGCGTAAAAGAGATACAAAAAATAAAAGATAAACTATCATCTGATAGAAACTATAAACCAACTATAAATACCAGTATAGAAGAGACCATAAAGTATCTTGAAGATAAAGCCAAAGACCCTAAGCTACAGCCTAGCGAAGATGTGAGGTCGGTTCTTGATAGATTTAAAATAGAAGGTAAGCCAAGTGATGAGCAGATAAGCGATCTTTATTTACATCTATACTCAACTCCTCCAAGCAGTACTAATATCTCTGAACTTAACTTTGTAATAAATAGACTAAATGACCAAGATGATCTTGAAAATAAAATTGAGCGTATAAATGAGATACTGCAAAATATCCATAAGCCTAAAAATATCTATGAGGAGAGAGACGGTATAAAAGGTCAAGATAAAGAGTCGATAAAAGAGATAGCAACTTTAAAGAACCAAATAAAATATTTACAAAAAAAGATAGAGCAAAGCGGTAAGGTGCATATGCCTTGTTTCCTTAGTGATGAAGGCTCTACGATATATCTATTTAAACTTTTCCTAAGAGAGGATAGTATCTATGTTCAGCTTGGCTGGCACGAAGAGGTTGAGCAGATGGCAAAAGGTTTACCAAACTTAGATAAACTGCTTGATCAAACAATGTCTCTAGATGAGTTTATGAAACTTACCAAACCTATCTTTGAGAAATCTGTTAAAGATGAGTGTAGACATTTTGTATATTTTGAAGATGAAACTGTAAGTAAAAGAGAGTATAAAAGAAAGACTCTAACCATACAGCATCACTTCTATAAATATATAGATCATAGCTGGTAAGAGATACCATTTTGTTATCGATATTAGGGGCGAAATAGAAGCTTACGTAACACTAACCATTTTTTAGATAAAATACGCGAATATAAACAATAAGGAATATAATGCTTACGATTGCACTTCCAAAAGGAAGAATAGCTGAAGAGACTTTAGAAAAATTTGAACAGGCATTTGGCGAGAAATTTGTTTTTGAAGATAGAAAACTAATACTAGAAAAAAGCGGATTTAGATTTTTAAACGTTAGAAACCAAGATGTTCCAACTTATGTAATGTACGGAGCAGCAGACCTTGGTGTAGTAGGGCAGGATGTACTTGAAGAAAAAGAGTACGACCTTATGAAGATACTTGATCTGCAAATCGGAAAATGTAAGGTTGCTATAGGTCTTAGAGCAGGCGAAGATATAGATTGGAGCAAAAGCAAACTTAGAGTTGCAACCAAACACGTAAATATAGCAAAGAAATATTTTGAGCAAAAAGCTATGGCTGTTGAGCTTATAAAACTTTACGGCTCAATAGAGCTTGCTCCTTTAGTGGGACTAAGTGATTGTATCGTTGATATAGTTGAGACTGGAACAACTATGAAGCAAAACGGTTTGGAAGTTGGACCAACTATTATGGAAAGCTCGGCTCAACTTATAGCGAATAAAAACTCGTACTACACAAAAAAAGATACGATACTAACTCTTAGAGAAAAGATAGAGAAACTGGTTTAGATGGGACTTGATCTTTATTCAAAAGTTGAACCTTACCTAGGTTTTCACGATGAGGTGAAAGAGCTTCATCAGGTATTTGTTCAAATAGTTGAAGAGATCAAACCAAAAACATTACTTGATCTTGGATGCGGTCAGGGTGAGCTTATGCTTTTGATGCCAAAAGATATAAAAGTAAAAGGGATAGACCTAAGTGAAGCACAAGTTGAAGCCTGCAAGGCAAAAGGGCTTGATGCAAGCTCTACAAATCTTTTTGATCTAAGTGAAAAGTTTGATACTATCACGGCAACCTTTGATGTTCTAAACTATATACAAAAAGATGAGATCACACCTTTTATACAAAAAGCATACGAGTCTTTACAAAATGGCGGATATTTTATATTTGACGTAAATACAAAGTTCGCTTTTGAAGAGATAGTTCCAGGTGCAATAGTGCTAGATGAGGGTGATAAATATATAACCGTAGATGCCTCTTACGGTGAGCCTATACTTACGACACAGATCACACTGTTTTCAAAAAGAGATAATGAAACGTTTACAAAAGAGCAAGATAAGATAGTACAATACTACCACTCAAAAGAGTTTTTAAAAAAGGTATTGAAAAAATGCGGCTTTGATATTGAAGCTGTTCAGGAGTATTATCTATACGGTTACGAGATGGCCGATAAACTGATATATATCTGTAAAAAGGATTGATATGCTTAGGGTTTTGTTTGTTTTGATTTTTCCGGTAATGATCTTTGCGGCAAGCGGAGTAAGTAATATTTATAGAATAGGTAGTGCCTCTATCTCAGTTGACGGCGGAGACCACAGCGTTGATGGTACTCTTTTAGGTTATAAAAGACATATAAGTGACGGAAGTACAACTTTTGGAGCAGATATAAACTATATCTTTGTAGATAGCAACAACTACGGTATAGATGATACGGCTGAAGCTATGCTTCATCTGGGAACTATGGCAAGCGATGCTTTTGAGATATACGGAAGTTTAGGTTTTGCTATGGAGGGAAGTGCTGATGGAATGGGTTGGGGCTTTGGTATGGTGTATGCTTTTAATGACAGCGTAAGCGTTACTTACGAGTATAGAAGCTTTGAGATGGAAGATAGCCCAAGAGAGTACACTTTAAAAAGTGCCAGCCTTGGAATACTTATAAGTTTCTAATTTTAAATTGAGTAGAATTTAGCCCATGATAACCTATTACACATATACGGATTCAGAAGAGTATCCAAGTGATGAAAACCCGCAGTTTGTTAGTAAAGAACAAGCAATGATCGATATAAATCAAAACAAAGAGAAGTTTGATGTATTGGTATTATGGTATGTTGTAATAGACAGCGATACCTTTATCCATATGGAGAAAGTATGCAAACTAACACGTACACCAAAAGGGCTGCATTCGTGGCTTTGGTTTATGTAAATTAAAAGGAAATATATTTTATGACAATTGATGATCAACTATTAGAAAGACTATCAAAACTATCATCTTTAACTATAGATGATAGTAAAAAAGATGGTTTAAAAAAAGAGCTTAGCGATATAGTTAACTTTGTAGAGAACCTAAACGAGGTTGATGTAGAGGGTATATCTGCAACATTTTCAACGATTGAGGGTGGTACTGCACTAAGAGAGGATGTAGTAGCAGGTGATATTGCAGTTTCAAAACATATTTTAGAACACGCGCCAAAAAGTGAAAATGGTAGCTTTGTTGTTCCAAAGATAATTGAATGATAAAAGTTTACGGTATAAAAACCTGCGGTTCTGTAAAGAAAGCTTTTGCTTTTTTTAAAGAGCATAATATAGAGTATGAGTTTATCGATTTTAAAAAAGATACCATGGGTGAGGATAAGATATCTTACTGGGTAGAAAAATCTGATATCAATAAACTTTTTAACAATAAGGGAACTAAATATAGAACCTTAAACCTAAAAGAGCTAAACCTTGATGAAGCAGGCAAGCAAGAGTGGCTTGCTAAAGAGAATATGCTTATAAAAAGACCCGTGATAGAATACAACTCTAAAGTGCTTGTAGCCTTTGATGAAGAGGTTTATAAAAAAGAGTTCCTTTAAGGACTCTTTCTTCATACCATAACAATACTCAAATCTCAATATATACTTTTAGATTAATTTATTTACCTAAAACTTCTAATCATATTTTTTAATTAATATCCAATATAAAGCCCAAGCAGATGCTAAGTATATGGATAAACTATTAAATAGTAAAGACGGCTCTTTTAATAGTCAAGGTTTACCTAGACTTGCTTCAAACGGTGATGCAGGTGTTAGTGATGCTATAAAGCAAGCAGAAAGTCAAAAGGAGACTAAGCCAGATGAAAAGAACGGTGTTATAGATACAATTCAAAAAGGCTTAAAGGCAAATGATAATTTTCAGGCTGCTTATAAAGTTGTTGGTAAAGAGGGTAGGGAAAACTTAAAAAATACATTAGATGCTGTAAGTGACATTAGGCATACAATAGAAGGTCATGAAAAAGTAATGGATATAAATGGCAGAACAGAGTCTATTAGTAAAGAGGATTTTAAAAGATTTGAACAAAACGATTTAGTTAAAAAAACAGATCAAGGGTGGAGATTAGATAAAAGCTTTGATGATCTAAAAGCAGGTTATTCCTCTTCTTTAGGAAGTTCCCAAGTAGGTTTAGAACCACGAAACCAACCTATAACAGCGGGCTACAACAGATAATATAACTAAAACTAATCCAGATAATATAATTGCATTTAACAAAGATAACTCCTTAGATAAAGTGGAAAATGATAGCGTAAATCAAGGTAAAACACAAGTTCCTAAAAGTAATACATTATCAAATTTAGGAGACTCTTTATTAAAGGCTTCTAATTTTGTAGCTAGGGGTTCAGGAATAAACGATGCTTTAGGAAGGCTAATGCACCTTGGGGCGGTAGTAGATGAGCAGTTTGGTAATCTTTCAAAAAAAGATAAGGAAGTAGATCTTAATAAAATAGGAAAAGCCGCATTAAGCACCGTCATATTTCCGCTAAAAGATGGATTGGATATAGCTAATTCAATTATTTCTGGAGGGCAAGCTCTATATGATATGACACAAAATGATAAATCTTTTGGAGAAAATTATAATCAGAATTTTGATAGAAATGAAAAAGATGTTTATCCCATTATATCTTCTTGGGGAGAAGGACCTACGGCACTTGAATGGGGTTCAGACAGATATGATGCTTATAGTAGTTCTAGTACGATTAGTAAACCACAATTAATGAGCCCTCATACAAATATGTATATGAGATGGCAAGAGAAACCTTCAAATACCATAAATACCGCACAAAATGATCCAAATCTACCACAAGCTATAGATGCTTATAATACCGATCAGAATATAAGTGTGCTTCAAGAGAATCAATCTTCCCCTATGATTGCTATGAATATGCAAACAAGAGGGGGAGATGTAAGTGTTTTAGGAAATGGTGGGTTTGTAAATATAGGTGGTTCTCAAACACAAATACCAAATAACCAGTTTAAAGAGTATATGTCTAACCCAAATAATATGTAATTATATTTCAATTTGAAATATTTTTTTGATAGATAAATAAAATTTATTATAATCAATCCATAAATACTTGGAGGATACTATGGATGTAAATACAATCAAAGAAGTCTTAGTAAATGATAAAATATTTATCATTAGAGGTATTCAAGTGATGATCGATAAAGATTTAGCTGAACTTTATAAAGTTGAAACAAGATCATTAAATCAAGCAGTAAAAAGAAATATAGAGAAATTTCCAAGTGATTTTATGTTTGAGTTAGAAGAGTTTGAAAAAGATGAGCTTATCACAAAATGTGATAAGCTTAGAAGTTTAAAGTTTAATCCTTCTAAAGTAAAAGCTTTTACTGAGCAAGGCGTTTATATGCTCGCAACGGTTTTAAAAAGTAAAATAGCAACAGAGGTAAATATCTCTATAATGCGAACTTTTACTAGGCTGAAAAATCAATCCGTACCATACTATGATATTATCAAAAGGCTTGAAGCATTAGAAGTTGATAACAAAGATACAAAAGAGTTATTGCATAAAGTGGTACAAGTAGTTTCAAATATACAGGATTTACAAGATGAAGCTAATGAAAAAACCAGAAAGATAGGTTTTATAAATTAAGCGTACTCGTACGCTCTTCAGAGTTTGCTTCTTTAGTGATTTTTTATAAATTACGATAAAAGAAGTAATTTAAATATAATGTTCCCTTTCACTAAGGGAATTATTGAAAGGAATAAAAAATGATACTTGGTAAATGTCCATACTGCGGAGCAAACGTAGTTTCAAGAAAAATGACCGCAAAAGGTAAACAGATAAAGCTTTACCATTGTGAAAATGCCAAAAAAGAGTATGATGAGAGTGAAGCTTATGTATTTACTGCTGATTCAACTTGCACTTTTATGGTTTACTCAAACGCTTTTTTAAGATGGAACAAAAGAAGTTTTAGTGAGTATGAAATGAAAAAGCTTTTAAGTGAGGGACAAACTACAGTAAGGCTTCACGGAAGAAAAGGAAGCGGTGAGTATTTTAAATATGTGATACCTGACTTAGAATACGGTGTAAGTGTTATTTGGGATGAAGAGGTTAAGATAGCTTAGGTGTCTAAGTGTATCTTATAGCCTATATTTTTGATAGATTCAATAGCAGTTATATTTAGCTTCTCTTTTGTTCTTTTTACAAGCTGACGTAGTTTATCAATACTTTTTTCATCATCATAATCCCATAGTTCATTTATAAGAGTATCAAAAGATGCAGTATCGTTCTTGGTCAAAACTTTTAAGAGTTTGATACTTTTTTTACCAAGCTTTATCTCTTGATCATCTTTATAGAGTTTGTTTGAGTTTAAATCAAAACTATAACCCTCAAAACTTACAAGATGGCAGAGATTATCTTTCTCTTTTAATTTATGGACGGCAAGACTTATCATAGCTTTTATTTCATGCTCTTTATAGGGTTTCATAATATAACCGCAGGCATTGGCATCGATAGCATATTGTATCATCTCATCATCGCAATATGCTGTTAGAAATATGATAGGTAGTTTATATTTTAAATAAACCTCTTTTGCAAGTTCACTACCGCTAACACTACCTTTGATCATTATATCGCTGATCATTAGATCAGGTGAATTATCTATAATACTTTGTAAAGCATCTTGTGCATTATTTACGCTGTCAGTTACCACATAGCCTAAAGATTCTAGTAGAGTTGTTAATGCAAATGCAGTTACCTCCTCATCTTCAACTATTAGTATTTTATACATCTTTTAAATCCTTAAAAACGATCTTATAATATACACCATTTTGGGCTTGAATATCTATCTGGGCATTTAACTGTTTTACTGCTAACCTTTGTACCATATTTATCCCTATGGAGCTTTTGTATTTCTTATTGATATCAAAACCTATACCGTTGTCTTTATAAACTAGTGTAAAAGTATCTACATCCTTTTGTAAAAGTATAGAGATACTACCTTGCTTTTTACCTTCAAATGCATATTTGATCGAGTTTGTTATAAGCTCATTTATAATAATACCTATGATAGTAAGTTTGTCTATATCTAAACTAGCTTCAGAGATATCAAGCTCATATGAGATATCTGTATCTTTTGAGTGTAGATATTTTAGGTTATCGATAAGGTTCAGGAAATATTTTTTTATTGATATATTCTCAATATGTTTTTGGTCGTAAAAAAACTTATGAAGCGAAGCTATTGCAAATATCCTATCGTTTAGGAGGTTTAGGCTTTGTTTAAACCTTGAATCCTCTTCATTTATTGAGAGTATTGTTATAAAAGAGGATATGATCTGAAGGTTATTTTTAATTCTATGGTTTAGCTCTTTTAACAATAAGCTTTTCTCAACAACCATTGAGTTTAAACGTTTTGTTTTTTGTTTCACTTTTTTACGAAGCAGTTTTTTAGATATCTTTAGTGCATGCTCTTTTTCTTGTTTTAGCTGCTCGATCTTTCTTGCTAAGGCAATAGAAAAGATTATAGCCTCAAGCATTGAGCCTATATATAAACTCCAAGAGGTTATCGAGCTTGTATCTATCTCACCGAAATTTCCTAAAAGAGTTACAATAGCACCTACCATTAAAATAAGCCAACCAAATAAAAATAAACGTGCACCGTAAATATTTTTGATAGCTGCATATGCAGAGATAAGAATAATTAGCAAGATAGAGCCTATCATTACAGGTTTAACTAGAAGTGAGTGATACTCCCAAGGTGTTACCATCACATATATTAAAACAAGAAGCACTATATTTATAAGTTTATTGAGCTTAGGGAAACTTTTTTTTGTATTTAAAAAGTTTTTACAAAATATCACTCCTAACACAATAGTTAGATCATCGAATGTTTTTATGATAAACTCATTAAATGAAAAGTTATCAACCCATATCAAATATATCCCTAGGCCGCTCATAGAGAGTAAGAGCATAAGTATAGTTATTTGAAATAGCACATAATATAGGTATATTTTATCTTTTAAGATCGTAAATAAAAATATATTATATATGATTATAGAGCTAATAAAACCTGCGAAAAATAGTAAGAACATCATTTTATAGTTTGAGTTTTTTTGGTATATTTGATGATCTTCTAAATAAAATTTGATAACAAAAGCATTTGTTGTATTTATCTTTAAATAGTATGTTGTATTCGTATCTTTTTGTGCATTTAGATCAAATGCAAAATATATATCGTTAAACTCCCTTTTAGAAACTTCTCTATGATCTCCAGTAGATATCTTTAATTTATCGTTTTCAAATAGGTCTACTTTATCAACGGTTGGATTATCTAAATAAAATATTTTTCTAATATTCTTATCTGTAGAGTTTATAAGCTCGATCTTTATCCAAAAATCGTTGAAATTAAAACCTTTGTTAAGGTATTGATTTTGTATTGGAGTAAATTGTTTTGTTTTGATTTGAGATAGTTTTAAAGAGCTATTATCTTCAAAATAAGATAATTTATACTCAAAACTGTTTGAGAATAAAAAGATCGGAATCATTATCATTAATATATATCTCATAATAGAATAATATTAGCCAAAAATGACATTTAACATCAAATAAAGTCATATTGATAAAATATAATTATTATGACAACATTATAAAAGGATAGAAGATGAAAAGATTAAGTACGGTAGCATTACTTTGTGGAGCATTAGTAGTATTTAACGGTTGTGATAACCCTTTAGATAGTGACAATGATAGTACAACAAACAGTGAAACAAGTACTACAACTATAAGCGGTAAACTTGTTGACCCTTATATATCAGGTGCAGTTCTTTGCCAAGATACAAATGATAATAACACTTGTGATGAAGGTGAGCCTATATCCACAACAACAGATAGCAGCGGTAACTTTAGTTTTTCTACAAGTTTAACATCAGGTAAGAACATTATTATAAAAACTCAAGGAACACATGAGGGTAAGACATACGACTTAGAAATTTCAGGTGTAGTATCAACTGACGGAACTATAGATGTAGTATCGCCTATCACTACATTTCAATCTAAAGGACTTACTGAATCTCAAATCGCGGGTATTTTAAATAAAGCAGCGAGCGATGAGAGTTTAAGTGGATTTATCGTGAGTGAAACAACAATACTAGGTGATCCTTTGAAAAATGATCTTCTAAGTAAAAAAGTTGGAGATATCTCAAGTGACGATCTTTTAAATATACAGTCATCTTTGGCAACTTACGGGATATTGAAGATCATGAAAGGCTCAACTACTTTAAGTGCTCTTAATGGAACCGAGCTTTACACAAGTGGAACAACTACAGGTGAGCCTGTAAATCTAATAGCAAGATCTATGTTAAAAGGTATCGTAAACTCAGTAAACACAACAACTCTTACAACTATAAAAACTGCTATAGATACGGCTAGAAGTTCAAGTGGAGGTATGTTGACGGAGACTAATTTCCCTGAGCCAACTGTTGAGATAGTAGTTACCGTTGGTGTTGCGATCATAGATGCTATTGCACATAACGGTTACACTACTTGTAATGCAACTTCAGGTACAGATGCCGTAAAAGTATCTACAGCTTTAACTGCGGTAAATACATATATCTCTAATGCATCTATTTTATCAAGTTCAAAAATAACAGAGATAGGTTCAAAGATAATGGGTATAAAATTTAAATCTGCATATGCAAATATACCAACATTTGGTTCTATTGGAAATGGGCTGGAAAATATAGAAGCTGGATATAACTCTAATGCAAAATCTTATAGATTTAACAATAGTACAGGTGCAATTGAAGCTGTAAACTAAGATAATTGAAGAGTATTTTTACTCTTCAATTCTTATCATTACTATCTTTTCATCTACGAAATCAAGCTCTTTGATAGTAGAGATAGCTTTTTGTATCTGTGATTCTTTACAAGTGTGTGTTGAAAGAAGAAGGTTAGCATATGATCCCATAAGCGGTTTTTGAAGCATCGCTTCTATAGATATACCATCTTCACCTAAGATCGATGATATCTTTGCAAGAACACCGCTTTTATCTTCAACTTTTATTCTTAGGTAATATTTTGTTTCTATTTCACTGCTTGGAGCAAGAGTAAGCTTTTGTGTCTCTAAAGGTCTTTCAAAACCAAGCATAGGTGAACCTTTACCACGTCTAGCGATATCTACAAGGTTAGCGATAACAGCACTTGCAGTTGCATCACCACCAGCACCAGCACCGTAATACATAGTTTCACCAACCTTATCACCTATTACGCTAACACCGTTCATTACACCGTCAACTTTAGCTATCATTTGATCGTTTGGTATAAGTACTGGATGAACTCTAAGTTCTATCTTTGAGCCGTTCTTTTTAGCTATACCTAAAAGTTTTACTGCATAATCAAACTCTTTTGCAAACTCAATATCCTCTTTACCGATATTTTGAATACCCTCTATTAAGATATCTTCAGGTTTTGCATCTATTCCGTATGCTATTGAAGCGAGTATTAGAAGTTTATGTGCTGCGTCAAAACCACCAACATCAAACGTTGGATCAGCTTCTGCGTAACCTAGTTCTTGCGCTTCTTTTAAAATAGTATCATAATCAACACCCTCGTTGATCATCTTTGTTAGCATATAGTTACAAGTACCGTTCATAATACCCATAATACTTTCAATATGGTTCGCACTAAGACCATCTCTAAGAGCATTGATAATAGGAATACCACCTGCAACGGCAGCTTCAAACTCAAACGGTGTATCGCCTGCAAGTTCTTGAAGCTCATATCTATGGTAAGCAAGCAGCGCTTTATTTGCTGTAACTACTGCTTTATCATTTTTCAAAGCTTTTTGAACAACCTCGTAAGGTTTTTCAACCCCACCCATAAGTTCAACAACTATATCGATAGAGTCATCATCTAGTACATCATCAACATTATCAGTTAATGGAATATTTACATCTCTTTTTTTACTTAGATTGCTAACAACACCTTTTACAACTTTAAGTTCACACCCTGCACGAGCAGTTATGATCTCTTTATTTGCTTCAAGTATCCCAGCTACACTTTGCCCGACTGTTCCTACACCGATTATTCCAATTTTAAGCATTCGCATTCCCATCATCACAATATTGAGCTAAAAATTTTTTAATATTTTTAGCCGCTTGTCTTATTCTTTTATCGTTTTCAATTAGTGCTATTCTTACATAACCCTCACCGTAATCACCAAAACCGATTCCAGGAGCCACGGCTACGCCAGCTTCAACAAGAAGTTTTTTTGAAAATTCTAAGCTTCCAAGATGAGTTACACACTCAGGTATCTTAGCCCATACGAACATAGAAGCTTTGTTTCTTCTTATCGGCCAACCCGCTCTTGTAAACGCTTCGATAAGCACATCTTGTCTATGATCATATTTTGCAGTAATATCTGCAACACATTGTTGATCACCGTTTAGTGCAACCGTAGCTGCAACTTGAATAGGTGTGAACATACCATAGTCAAGCCAAGATTTGATCTTTTGAAGAGCACCGATAAGTTTTTTGTTTCCAACAAAGAAACCAACTCTCCAACCTGCCATATTGTAGCTTTTTGAAAGTGTGAAACTCTCAACTGCCACATCTTTTGCTCCTTCAACTTCCATAATAGAAGGTGTAACGTAACCATCAAATGTGATATCACCGTATGCGATATCGCTGATCACGTAAAATCTCTCTTTTTTAGCCATCTTTACAAGACGCTCGTAAAAAGCAGGTGTAACCGTAGCAGTTGATGGGTTATGAGGGAAGTTTACAACCACATATTTAGGTCTTGGACTTGCATCTTTAAAAACTCTCTCTAGGTCTTGAAAGAACTGATCCTCATCTACGTTATAATCCTCATCAAATACGATACCGAACTTATGTACATTACCTCCAGCTAAGATAAAAGCGTAGCTGTGGATAGGATAAGTTGGATCAGGTACAACCGCAACATCACCTGGATTTGTAATAGCATAAGCTAAGTGTGCATAACCCTCTTTAGAACCCATTGTAGCAACACATTCGCTCATAGGGTCAAGATCAACTCCGTATCTTCTTTTATACCAATTTGCAATTGCTATAAGAAGTTTAGGGATACCTTTTGATGTAGAGTAGCCGTGTGTTTTTGTTTTTTGGGCCGATTCAACAAGTTTTGCTCTAATATGTTCAGGTGTATCACCGTCAGGATTTCCCATAGAGAAATCGATAACATCTTTTCCGGCTCTTCTTTCAGCCATCTTAAGATCGTTAACCTCTGCAAATACATACTTTGGAAGTCTTTTTATCCTGTCAAACTGTATCTCATCAAACATGTTGTATCCTTAATTAACTATAATACTCAAGCCTCTTTTTATATTAAGAAGCATGTATAAGTCTGAAATTTTAATATAAACGGTACCTTGCGGTACTGGTGTTTTTATATATCTATGTATAGCATCTTTTTTGATAGTTTTTAAGATATTTAGATGCTCATCGTAAAAAACAATATACGGGAACCAGTGGTTTAGCGTACGACTTATCACTCTAAGTCTTTGGGCGTCTTTCACTTTTATTAAATAGTCGTTTAGAGGTTTTGAGAAAATCTTCTTTTCATTTTTTTCAATTAGAACAGCTTCTGCTATCACTGCGTGTGAACTGTCTAAATAGTATTCCCAATTGTTCTCGTTATGTTTTACTATATCTATCATTCTTGTATCGTTAGATAAAAGTTTTTTACCAAATATCAAAGGATCTATTGCGTATCTTGTTTTAAACTCTATTGTCCAAGTTAGATCGCCGTTAGCTTTTTTCACAGTCTCTTTCGTAAAATAGTAGTAATATCCCAAAGATTTTAAAGTATCGTTTAGTATCTTTAAAGTTTTTAGGTGATCTGCATTGATATGAAACTTTACCGTTAGCTTTTTAGGTTTATCAAACTGAAGATGAAGAAGACCGTTTTCTTGAAGCACTTTAAGTACTCCTATATAGTTTATCTTATCCTCATATATAAAGTTATCCCTTTTTTTAAAAAGGTGGTCTAAAAGGTTCTTATGTATCTTATAGTTCGTTTCCCCTATAAAAGAGTATAGTTTATCATCTAGCTTATCTGCAAAAGAGAAACTTAAAAGCAATAAAAGAACTAAAACAATTTTTTTCAATATCATCCTCTTAACTCATGTATTAAAATACCTGCCGCGACCGATACGTTTAGACTGTCAAACTTATTTGCCATCTTTATTGATACCTTACGGTCAAGTTTTTTTACGATCTTATTTGATAATCCGCTACCTTCACTTCCTAAAAACAAAGCGATATTGCTATTTGGTTTTTCAAACCCTTTAATATCAACGCCGTCCATATCGGCACCTATTAGAGTAAATCCAACTTGTGAAAGCTCATTTGCCACATCTAAAGAGTTGTTTAGTGTTACAAAAGGGATATCTAGTAAAGCACCACTGCTGCTTCTAACGATATTTTCCATTTTCAGGTTTTGAATACCACTTATAACTATACCTTCAACTCCAAGTGAATACGCACTTCTAACGATTGCACCGATATTTCCCATATCGGTTAGTCCGTCAAGTACAAGTAAAAATCCAAATCTTTTTAGTTCAGTTAAACTTGACTGCTCAGGCATATCGATATCTAGAAAGAAACCTTGATGGTTCCCTCCATTTGCTAAAGCTTGAGCTTTTTGGTTATCAACCTTTTGTATCTTTAGACCAAGGCGTAAAAATTTGCTAAATATTCTATCGTCTATTTTTTTTGAAAAGATCACCTCTTTTATCAAAGATGGGTGTTTATCCAATATATAAAGTACGACTTGTTTTCCATAGACTATCATAGTCGCGATTGTACCTAAAAAATCCTTATTTTTTTATTGAATTATTGTGATCGTTATTTAAAATAGTTTCGCTTTTTGTGTTTTGAACAACAACGGTATTTGATGCAATAGTACTATTTGTCTCTTGCGTAGTGTTTTGATCTTCGATCACGATCTTCTCTTTAGGTTTTTTAGCAGGTTTTGGCGGTCTTGGATAAAACTTTTCATCATATTCGCTAAACTTGTTATATCCTATAACGGAAGTGAGTATCTCACCATATTTAGCTCTTTTTTCAGAGTATCTATCAAGATGTTTTACAAGTAAGTAGGGGTTTGGATCTTTATAGTTTTGAACTCTAAACTTATGATAAGCTCCCGCTTTTGAAAGTATCTTATAATAATCAAGTATAGAATCCTCTATGCTTAGATATTTTTTTAGATATATGGTCTTTGCTCCTCTTGTTTCGCTTGCTGCTATTCTAGGCTCGTTTTTATTAAATGACCATACGCCAAATACGTTATTGGCTTTTACAAAGAATCTTGATGTTCCCCAAGCACTCTCTATAGCTGCTTGGGCTAAGGTCACGCTTTTTGGGTGGGGTTTTAGCTTTAAAAGAAGCTCATGGTTGGTTTTAGCGTTATACTCCTCTTTTAGCTGAGCAATACGATGGTTCTTTGGATCTTTATTGATAAGCTCTTTGATTTTTTTATATCTATCATCAAGCTTTTTATAAGCACTATTAACAGCAGGAACCAGTTTATCTTTAAATAGTTGCTTTTTTTGAGCAACAGTTAGAGGTTTTTTGGGTTTATCATCTACTTTAGCGACAGGCTTTTGTATATCTTCCATACTTTGAGTTGTTGGTGGAAGAGGGTGTTGTTTCTCTAAATGTTTTAATGCAACTACACTGATCAAAAAAAGGATAGCTATCCAAAGGATCCTTTTATAGATTTTTCTTTTAAATATTTTTTTCTCTAAGATACTTCTCATACTTTAGTTGGAATTTTTATAATAAATTCTACACCTTTATATTGATTTTCTTGATATTCAAACTCTACGTTTTGAACTTTTATGGAACCTTTTAGTTTATGTATAACAGTTTCATAAACCATATATAGACCAAGTCCCGTACCTACAGACTGGTGTTTTGTGGTAAAGTAAGGCTCAAAGATATTTGGAAGTATCTCATCTTTGATACCACCTGCATTATCTTTTACCGATATGGTTATAACATCATCTTTCTTATACATATTTATAAATAGATATTTATTTTGATAAGATGATACCGCATGAGCATCTTTTGTATTGGATAAAAAGCTTATAAATATCTGTAAGATATCGTTTTTCATACCGTATATCTCGATCTTTTCACAATCTCTTATGATCTCAATCGTATGATCTTTATATTGTGCATCTATTAGATCTATTGCATTTTGCCAAACCTCATTGATATCAATAACAGTATTTTCTTGCTCTTCAGTAAAATAGGAGCTGAAATTATCTATAGTATTTGAAAGGTTTTGTGAAGTTTTATTTATAAGATTTAGGTTCTTCTCTATAGTCTCTTCATTTAGCATACCGTACTCTTGTTTTAAAAGCATTCCAGTAGAGGCCGTTGAGATCACTGATAATGGTTGTCTCCATTGGTGAGCTATATTGTTTAGCATATCCGCGATACTTGCCATTTTTGATTGTTGTATCAATACATGATCTTTTTTCTTTAACTCTGTGATATTTTGAAGAGATACCAATATCTCGTTTTTATCTTTATGCAGATATATCGCACTTATATTGAAGTAGTGTTTTTCATTGTTTTTAGTTAAAGATACCGTATGTACGGCAAAAGGTTTTTGCACGATATATAAACACCAGTTCATACCGTCTATCTCTTTATCCTCTGATAGTTTGTTCTCATCAATAAGATCAAAATATTCACAGATACAAGAGTGCTGTTCTTTAAACTGCTCAATAGTGTCGTATTCAAAGAACTCTAAAAGCCTTTTATTACAATCAAGAAGCTCTTTGCCTGTTGTTACAAGTATGATATTGGGCGTGTTATCCAAAAGTGCTTCGATATAGTGTTTCTCTTTTTCAAGCTCTTTGGTTCTATCTTTTACCTTATTATCAAGGTTTTTATTTAAGCTCTCCAATTCTTCGTTTTTATTCTCTATCTTTTTAGTAAATAAGAATACTACAAATAAAGAGATAGCAAATACTATAAAGGTTACGAAAGTTATACTAACAAATCTATGTTTAGCAACTTTTAGATCCTCTTCAAGCGGGTAGGTTGTTGAAAGGATAGCTCTAATATCACCAACTTTTTCATAAAAACCGTGCTTATCTCCGTAATGCTCTACTAAACCTTTTGGCGCAATTTTAGGATCGGAGTGGCATTTCATACAATCAGGAGTGGTCTTTCTAGTAGGAAGAACATAATATAGGTTTGCACCGTTTTCATCCTCGATGATCTCTATATGTTTCTCTATCTTATTTTCATTGAATTCTTTTAATAGTTTTGACTCTTTTTCATTTGCTTTATTCTTTAGGTTTCTAGGATTATCGCTGGCAAATCTTATAACAATAGGTTTTTGATCATGCTGCTTTCTAAAAACATTATAAAACTCATTTACGTTTCTAGCACCATATGTGGATGATAGCAATATGGGATTAAAATAGTGTGGATCAAGCTGCTTACTCTCTTGTAGTCTATAAACCTCATATTTTTGTATATTACTAATATATGCTCGAAGCGCTTTATAGTTTAGTAAGAACTCTTCGATCTTTACTTGAGCATTCTCAATAGCAGTGCTTTTTGTCTTATGATAATATATTGCGGTAAGTACTATAAATAGTAGTATAAATATAAATAAAATATTTCTAAATTTTATCTTAGACAAGAAACCTCCTAAATGTTTTTTGAAATTATGAAGCTAAATTTTACATTTTATCATAAAATAAATAAAATAAATAAAGTTTCTTTTAATTTAATAGAATCTATGTTAGTATCTTCACACTTAGGAGAGTATATGCACAAAAAGTTTATAACAAGAAATATTTCACTTTTTGATAATGGTGCCGGTGTTGAAGAGAAACGAAAAGAGATATTAGAGTATTTTAATACCACTTTTACACATTTCGAACTTCTTTTTGAAACATTTATAGATGACAGCGTATTTTATGAACAACCTGAGCCTTTAAGGCATAAACTTATATTTTATTTTGGACACACTGCGACTTTTTTTATCAATAAACTAATACTGGGACAATATATTAAAAATAGGATAAATCCTGAGTTTGAGTCTATATTCGCAATCGGTGTTGATGAGATGAGCTGGGATGATCTAAACGACAAGAACTATAGCTGGCCAAGTGTTGATGAAACGAAAGAGTATAGGGCTAAGGTAAGAGAGCTTGTAAGCGATCTTATTAAAAACGTAGAGTTTACTCTGCCTATAACTTGGGATTCACCAATGTGGGCTATTTTAATGGGAATTGAGCATGAGAGGATACATATAGAGACTTCATCTGTTCTACACCGCCAGCTTGATCAAAGGTTTGTAAAAGAGCATAAAGAGTTTAATATTTGCGATGAGTACTCTACGACTAAGTTTCCCAAAAACGAACTACTAGAGGTAAAGGGTGCAAAAGTTACTTTAGGTAAAAAGTTTGATAGTGACTTTTACGGCTGGGATAACGAATACGGTTTTTATGAAGAGTATATAGAGGATTTTAAAGCTTCAAAGTATTTAGTTAGTAACGGTGAGTTTAAACAGTTCGTAGATGAGGGCGGATATGAGAATAAAGCTTATTGGTCTGATGAAGGTAATAACTGGAGAGAGTATACAAAAGCAAAGTACCCGACATTTTGGATAGCTGATAAGGAAGGTTTTAAATATAAAACTCTAACATCTATTATAGATCTTCCACTAGATTGGCCTGTAGATGTAAACTTCTTAGAGGCTGAAGCGTTTTGTAGATATAAAAGTGAAAAGTCAGGGCTTGATATAAGTTTGCCAAGTGAGGCTCAATATAATAGGTTAAGAGAGTTTTGTGATATTGCAAATGAACCTGAAAAGGCTAGTGCAAATATAAACTTTGAGTTTTTCTCATCATCTTGTGCCGTTGATAGGTTTAAACATAAAGAGTTTTATGATGTTGTTGGTAATGTATGGCAGTGGACTACAACATCAATAGATGGTTTTGAGGGTTTTAAGATACATCAGCTATATGATGATTTTTCAGTTCCAACCTTTGATACAAGACACAATATCATAAAAGGTGGTTCTTGGGCATCTAGTGGAAATGAGGTATTGGGTGACTCTCGTTATGCTTTTAGAAGACACTTTTTTCAACATGCAGGGTTTAGGTATATAGTAAGCGGCTCTAAAAAAACTGATACCAAAAATATACAAAAGCTTAGTTCAAAAGATATTGATTTTAGTATCGATATTAAGAGTATATTAAATGGGATTAAAACTACAAGAAAAGCTTTACATATTGGTTGTGAGGATTCAACCAAGATCACTGATGAGCTTTCAAAAGTTTTTGATGAGGTTATAGGTATAGATTTTACCGCTAGAAATATACAAGTTGCCGAGTCAAATAATCAAAAAGAGAATGTAAAGTTTTGGCAAGGGGATGCTTGCAATCTAAAACCACACTTTAAAGATTTTGATCTAATCATTGCTACAAATAAAAAAGAGCAGCTTTATAATTATGATAAGTTTTTAAAAGATATAAATAATAGGCTTAGCAGCGAAGGTGTTTTGGAGTTAAAACTAAGATGAATAGTTTAACATCTATATTTGATGAGCATATCAATAGAGTAGGAACAAACTGTATAAAATATGATGCTTTGAAAACAAGATACGGTAGCAGTGATTTGCAACCATTGTGGATAGCTGATATGGATTTTAAAACCCCTTCGTTTATAACCGAAGCTATTGTAAAAAAGGCTGAAGAGTCGCTTTTTGGCTACTCTTTTATAGATGATACGGTTTTTGACTCTGTGATCGATTGGCAAAAAAGAAGAAACAACTGGGATATCAAAAAAGAGCAGATATATTTTTTACCTAGTGTTTTAGTGGGTATGAGCTTGGCACTTGAGTGCTTTACTAAAAAGGGTGAGGGTGTGATTATCCAAACACCTGTTTATCCCCCTTTTAGCTCAATTGTTAAAGATAATGGAAGAAAGCTTATAACCAACCCTTTAAAACTAAAGGGTGATAGATATGAGATAGATTTTGATGATCTAAACACAAAGATAGATAAAGATACGAAGATGCTTTTTTTATGCTCACCACACAATCCTGTAGGTCGTGTTTGGAGTAAAGAGGAGCTTAAAAAGTTAGGTGATATTTGTGTGAAAAACAATATATTGATAATAAGCGATGAGATACACTCTGACCTTGTATATAAAGAGTTTACCCCTATCGCCTCACTTAGTTCTACGATAGCAAATAATACAATCACTTTTAACTCCCCTACAAAAACCTTTAATATAGCAGGATTAAAAATTGCGTATGCACACAGCTCAAATAAAGATATTCTTGAAACACTAAAAGCAAAGGTGAATTCACTCCATATTGCCGAGATAAACACCTTTGCTCCAGAAGCTTTAAAAAGTGGATATATAAACGGAGCAGAGTGGGTTGATAACCTTAACTCATATATTTATGAAAACTATAAATATCTAAAAAGTTTTATAAATAAAGAGTTGCCTTTTATAAAAGTGGGTGAGTTAGAAGCTACATATTTAGTTTGGCTCGATTTTTCAAAGTGTGATATTTCGCATAAACAGATAAGGGAAAAACTAATAAACGGCGCAAAAATTGTCCTAAACGATGGGCTTACTTTTGGAAAGAATGGAAATAAATTTTTTAGAATAAATATAGCATTAAGACAAAATTCTCTTAAAGATGCTCTAAATAAGCTAAAAAACGAGTTTAACAATTGACAAAGATAATTATTTTTAGTTATACTTTTTCAATAATTTAAAAGGGTAGTAAAAGATGGTATATGAAGTGGTTGTGCCACTTGCCGGATTTGAAAAAGAAAACAAGTTCGAGCTTGAAAGTATTGATGATTTTTTCTCTATGATCAAAAGCGAGCCTAACGGTATCGAGATTAGAGTGATCAGTTTTGATTCAATCAAGAACGTCGAGTTTGAAATAAAAGCTGAAGATGCTAAAAAACTAGAACTTAAAGAGAACTCAAAATATTCTGTTTTTTATATCTTTGTGTTGCAAAACCCTGTTAAAAAATCTATAGTAAATATGATAGCTCCACTTATCTTTAACCATGATTCTAAAAAAATGGCTCAGATACAGCTAGAGATGGATAGCTTAGGACTAGAAACCTTAGAAAAACTTCTTCCTAATATTTAACTCCTTATCAAATATACCACCCAACCTAAAACTTTTATTAAACTTCTCTACTAGTAATATTTTTATCTTCAAAATTTATTAAGAAACAATTATAATTCACAATAGCTAATATTTAATATAAGAAAGGATTATATATGGCTTTAGATAACGAACCTTCATTAGAACAAATCGATGATTATAACGGAAAAGAGAGTCCTGAAAAAAGAAGACTAATATATTTAGTTGTATTATTCATCTTAGTTGTAGGTGCAGCTTATGCAATAGTTAAATATAATTTTAATACAGTTGATGATTATATTGGAGATGAACAAAAACCTGGCATAAATACCACAAAAGGGTATTAAAACTTTTTGGGCGGATGGTTGGCGTTTAAATGTTGTGTAAATATTCTATTTTTTTAAAATACTCCTCGTAAAAGGGGAGTGTGATCTTTTCAAATCTCTCCTTGTCTAAGAAAAGATTCACATACCATTCAAAAGGGACCTCTGCCCTTTTGAGTGTTTCAATACTCAGTAAAGTATCATTGATACACCCTAATCGACTTGGCGTTATAAGTACAGCTTTTGTTTTTAGATCTTTTATAAGATCGATCATAAAATAGTTCTTTTTTATAGGAACCATTAATCCACCAGCTCCTTCTATTACTAAAATATCGCAATATTTTTGAAGATATTTTTTTTGTGCTTTTATAAATTTGATATCTATTTTTATCTTTGGTTCATACTTCTTTGACACAAAAGGTGATGCTGGAACTCTATATCTATATGGAACTACCTCTTCTAAAGTGGGTTTAAAGTCGGGATTTAGCTTTTTTACAAGATCATACATCTTCTTACCATCTAGCGGTTGATCTTCAACTCCTGTTTCGATCGGTTTAAAATAACCAACCTTGTAACCTTTTTTTGCATAGTGTTTTAAAAACCTTTGTGCTGCATAGGTTTTCCCCACATCGGTATTTGTAGCCGTTATAAAAATAGATTTTTCTTTGCTTGATTTGTTCATAAACTCTCTTTTTGCATTTTTGTAGTAAAATTCACGAAAATATTAAATAAATGAGATGGAATGATAACATTAAATGATATAAAAGAAGCACAAACAAAACTTCAAAAAGTGATACATAAAACTCCCCTTGCATATGCACCTATTCTAAGTAATAGATTAGGCGGAGATATATATTTAAAAAAAGAGAATCTACAGATCACGGGAAGTTTTAAGATCAGAGGTGCTTTTAATAAAATATCAAAACTAAGCGAAGATGAAAGAGCACTAGGTGTGGTTGCTTCAAGTGCAGGAAACCATGCGCAAGGTGTAGCCTATAGTGCTAAATATTACGGTTGCAATGCAACTATTGTAATGCCTGAAGCGACTCCACTTACAAAAATAAGCGGTGTACGATCACATGGTGCAGAGGTTATTCTTCATGGATCAAATTATGATGAGTGTTATAAGTTCGCAACAGATTATGCAAAAGAGCATAATAAAACTTTTGTTCACCCTTATGCGGATGATGATGTTATCTGTGGACAAGGAACTATCTTTTTAGAGATACTTGAAGAGCTTGATAATATAGATACTATAGTGATCCCTATAGGTGGAGGTGGACTTATCAGCGGTATTGCTACTGTTGTAAAAGAGTTAAAGCCTCAGATCAAAGTAGTAGGTGTAGTTGCAAGCGGTGCAAGGGCTATGCTTGATTCTTTTGAGCAAGGAAAAGCTGTTGATTCTTTAAGTGTAAAAACTATAGCTGATGGTATAGCAGTACGTGATACAAATCCAAAAATGTTCGAACTTGTAAAAAATAACGTGGATGAGATAGTTGAAGTTGAAGATAGAGAGGTGGCAAATGCTATTCTTTTCTTGCTTGAGTCTCAAAAACTTGTGGTTGAGGGGGCTGGTGCTGTAGGTGTTGCAGCAATGCTTCATAAAAAGATCGATACTAAAGATAAAAGAACTGTGACGGTTTTAAGCGGCGGTAATATTGACGTAACTATGCTAGCTCAGATCATTGAAAAAGGTTTGGTTAAATCTCATAGAAAAATGAACCTTTCTGTAATATTGATAGATAAGCCAGGTTCACTTATGCTATTAACAGAGATATTTAAGTCTTGTGCGGCAAATATAGTTCAGATAGATTACGATAGAAATTCGGTAAATCTAGAGTTTGGTGAAGCTTATGTTACAATAGCACTTGAAACAAAAGGTGAAGAGCATCAAAAGCTAATATCTGAAGAGCTTAGTAAACATGGGTATAAATTTACACAGTTTTATTAAAGAAATACTATTCTTTTCTTTAAATTAAATTAAATTTGGTATAATTTATAGATAAAAGCATAAGGAATTATTTTGAAAAAGATTATAGTTACTCTTTTTTTATCTGTAAATTGTTTATTCTCATATAATTATTTTGATCCAATAGGATTTAAAGCTACAGGTATGGGTGGTGTTGGAACTGCTAATGCACCTGCATCTTTAGCTTCATACTATAACCCTGCACTATTGCTGGCTTCACCAAATAGTACAGAGTTTTCTATAGGTGTAGCTCTTACATATCGTGAAAATAATATAGCAAGAAACTTAGATACTCTAGAGAATGCAGAATTAGAGGATACTATTGATAATATCGAAGAAGCAGCTTCTGATGTTGTTACTGGATTTACTTTTGATACCTCTACAATTTCTGATGCGATAACTTCGATACTCAATAGTGGTGATACTTTAGATACAGAAACTTTGACAGAGACATTCTCAACATTAATAGAGAATGAAGTTATAACCCAAGCAACCTTAGATACTCTTGCAAATGACGGATATATCACAAATGATGTTTTAGATCAATTGGAAAATGCAGGACTAGTTGATAGTAGCGGTAATATAATAACAAGAAGTGCAGTTAGTCGTGCGTCAACTGATGATCTAAACTCTTTATTATCTGGACTTACAGTTACATTAAATACAAGTACAGAGGATAGAGCGAATATAAAAAAGATACAAGATGTTATCTCTAACCTATCATCTAACAATGCCTTATATTTTTCAGTTGATGCTTATATAAGCTCGCTTATAGACAAAAACTTTGCTATTGGTGTATTTATGTATGTGGATGCTGCAATTAAGATAAAAACATCTTCAGCGCATACTGAGCTTATTGTTAAAAATGATGATCAATATGTAAAATATGATCCAGATACAGATCAGATAAGTTTTACAGATGAAAATGAATATACACAATCATCTATAATGTACGCTATAGATTCAGGACTCATAGGAGTTGATGCTAAGGCTATGTTTTTAACCGAGATTCCACTAACTTTTTCTGATACTTCACAATATCTAAACGGTTATTTGGGTTATGGACTAAATGTTAAATTGATGAACTTAACGATGAAATCAAAATCTATTTCACTGCAAAGTGGTAGTGATGCAGTAGAGGATCTAAGCGAGGATAATGATTTTGAATTTAATACTAACGTGGGAATAGACCTTGGTGTAGCATATCAACCAAGAGATAGTAGCACTATAATTGGTTTAGTGGGAAAAAACCTAAACTCGCCAACATTTAAAATAGATAATGAAACTATAAAATTAAAACCTGCATATAGAATAGGGGTGAGTCGTCAATTATTTAATGATATGGCAGAGTTTGCAATAGATTATGATCTTACAAAAAACGATACCCTGATCGATGGCGAAACAACACAAAAGATCGGTGCAGGGATAGAGTTTCACCCTGGAAGCTGGTTTTCTATAAGAACAGGTGTTATGAAAGATATTGGGGATAATAGTTTTAATGATGGTTATATCTATACTGCAGGCTTTGGGTTTGGTCTAAAATGGGGTCAGTTTGATATCTCTGCTATGAAAGCTGAAAATGACGGATATTACGACGGTGAAGATATACCAAAATATATGAAAGTAAATATTGCATTTGTCTCAAAATGGGGCGGAAGATAGAACTGTATAAAAAATATACATAGCAATATTTATATTTATCTTAATTTTAGCAAATATTTAATATAATTCTGGACTATTTAAATATAAGAGTTTAATAAAAGGAAAAAAATGGAAGGTAGATTATTTACATTTTTAGGTGCTTTAGGTGGACACGATCAATTATGGATGATTCTGTCACACTTATTTTTAGTAGTTGCTATAATTTTTATGGTAGCAAAAGCTGCAACAAGAAAGGTTCAACTGGTTCCTACAGGTTCTCAAAATCTAATGGAAGCATATATCCAAGGTGTTATCTCAATCGGTAAAGATTCTATGGGTGAAGAGAACTCTAGAACATTTATGCCGCTAATTGCTGCACTTGGTTTATTTATTTTCGTAAGTAATATGATGGGTATCGTTCCTGGTTTTGAATCAGTAACTGGAAATATCAACTTTACTTTATCTTTAGCTATCATCGTATTTGTATATTATAACTATTTAGGTATTAAGAAAAACGGTTTTGCAAAATATTTTGGACACTTTATGGGTCCTGTTCCTGCACTTGCACCTTTAATGTTCCCAATTGAGATCATTTCACACTTTTCAAGAATCATCTCATTATCGTTCAGGCTTTTTGGTTCAGTAAGAGGGGATGATATGTTCTTAATGGTACTTTTAATGCTAGTACCTTGGATTGCACCGCTTCCAGGATTTTTCCTATTAACAGCGTTTGGTCTACTTCAAACATTTATCTTTATGATCCTTACATATGTTTATATAGCTGGATCAGTTATGATGGAGCACGAAGATCACTAATATGATCTTATGATATTTTAAAAAGGGCTTCATTTTATGAAGCCCTTTTTTTATGGAGAAAAAACATGAATGATTTTATAAGCTATCTTATCACTGACCCCAAATACTACGGAGATAATGAGTTTGAATTAAAAAAGAAACTAGTACGATCTATAAAAGCACATAAGATAGATATTGCAGGCTTTAGAGATAAGTGCTCCGATGATATAACAAAGCTAGCCAAAGTTTTTTTAGATACCTGCAAAGAGAATAAAATAGAAACTATAGTGATCAATTCAAATATTGAGCTGGCTTTAGAGTTAGGCTTTAACGCTATACACCTTACATCAAAACAGTTTGATAAGATCGCTTATTGTAAACAACAAGGGCTTTTTACGATCATAAGTTGTCACGATTTTGATGAGGCAAAAAAAGCTTATGAGAGCGGAGCTGATGCAATAACTTACTCACCTATTTTTTATACGCCATATAAGGGTAAACCAAAAGGGATAGATGCTCTAAACGCTTTAAAAGATAAATGTAGCGATTATAAAGATTTTAAAGTGATAGCTTTAGGGGGAATTATAGATCAAGAGCATATAGATCAGATCAAAACCTCAAAAGCTGACGGCTTTGCATCTATAAGGTATTTTATAGATTAGAGGATCATCCGCCTCTAATCATATTTTGGAAACCTTTAAATGAAGTCTCCATTTTATTGATCACGTCACTGTAAGCGGCGTATTTATTTGCAAGATCTTGGTATTTTCTATCTAGATCTTCGATAGCATCCTCTTTTTCCTTTTCTAAAACCTCTTTTCTATGGTTTAGATTTGATTCATAAAGGCTTAATCCACCGTTATAACCATCAAGTGAATCAAGGTATTCAGACATTCTTGTACCCATACCTTGGGTCATATTTATGCTATTTCCTACAAACATCTCTTTTATAAGTCCGTAGTTGTTAGTGATCTCGCTACTTAGTTTTGTTTGATCAACTGAAAGTTTCCCTTGTTTATCAAAACCAAAACCGTTTACAAAAAGATTGTTCTCTCCGTTCTTACCGTAACCTTGCATCAAGATACTTTTTACTTGAGATTGTATCATTCTTAGGTTAGATCTATCGTTTATAGGTGAGTTTGGATCTATCGTTGCAGTATTAAGCTCATCAACTAATGCATTGTATTTATCAACGAAATTATTGATTGCAGGCATAATGGTTCCATCATCCCTTTCAATATGTATAGATGATTTACCTGCACTAACTGCGGTCATCATCAGACCCTCTTTTATCTCTATAGTATTTGTAGGGTATTGATAATCGATACCGTCGATATTTGCAACCATATCTTGTGCTTCAACCACATGGGCATTTGCATCGTTTGGTCCTAGTCCTAAAAATACATTGTTTTGAGTTATTTTTAGAGCATTTTCCGTTCCTGACTCGCCGCTTTTTATAGCGATTCTAGAAGTATCGGTTGTAACTTTTGCTAAAGATACGTCTATATCATCAATTGCACGCATCTCATCAAAAAGCTCTTGGTATGTTTTTCCATATGTTTTAAACTCATAAGCTTTACCTGCTGTATCGATTATAAGTTTAGGTTCAACTCCAGGGTCTGTTTGGAACTCTAATTGTTTTTCAGCCATAAAGTTATTGTATTCTAGCATCTGCTGATTATACTCTTCTATTCTAGCATCGTACGATTCAACCGCAGCTTCATATGCTGCAAGCTCATCTTGATATTGTTTATACTCAACACTATCATCGATAAAACCGTATGTACTATAGTTTGCAGGCTCTTTTGGCTTAGTAGGTTCAGGTGGAGGAGTAGGCGGTGTAGTTTCTGCATGGATCATTGCATTCATATCAGGTATTTGGCTACTTTGATAAACATCTCTAGTTGCCAGTTGTTTGATAAATACGTCTATATTACCAGGATCTACCGTTGCCCCGTCTATAGATTTAAATGTTGCAGAACTACCTTCGGTTTGCGCACTCATCTGCTCAAAAGCGTTTTCTTTAGAGTAAAGATCAAACGCTTTTGCAGCATCTAAGAATTCGTTTACTTTGGATTTTATAGCTCCAAGAGCAGTTCTTTCCTCTTCCCATTTTGAAAGAGAAGTCTCTAAAGGCTTTACTTTTGCCTCTCTTTCACTAGCTTTTAATTTATCAATATTTGCTTGTGATAGTCCGGCAGCACCTTGACTTCCGAGTTGTCCTAACATTCCGGCCATATCAGATCCTTTCGATAAATTTTTTTATTATTTTTAATTATATCCAAATTTTGGTTATATATTTCTTAAAAATAGTTTAAAATTTGTTTTCGGGCTTTCCGATATAGTAACCTTGAGAGTAATCAATACCTATTTGATTTACTATATTTAGGATATTTTTACTCGAAACAAACTCTGCTACAGTCTCTATATTTTGTTTTACGGCAAAGGCTTGTATCGTCTCTACGACGTTTTTACTAAAAACATCTTTTTCAATATTTTTTATAAGACTACCGTCAATCTTTAAGATATCAGGTTGAAACTCCAAGAGTCTATTAAAATTAGAATATCCTGCTCCGAAATCATCTATTGCTATTTTAGCACCTAAACCTTTGATTAAAGATATAAAGTCAAAAACTAGTTTGTAATCTTTAGCATTTTCATCCTCTAAAAGTTCAAAAACAACTCTTTTAGCTTTAGTGGCATTTAGTTTTAAAAGGTTTATGATCTTGTTTCTAATATATCCGTTCTCAATATCGAGCATTGAGATATTGATACTAACGTCACATTCCGTTTTATCCAATAAAACAAAAGCTTGATCTAATACAGTATTTGTGATCTGGCTGTAGTATTTACCCTTTTTTGAAAGGTCTATAAAATGGTAAGGGGTTATAACGTTTTTATCTTCATCGATCAGCCTTACCAAAGATTCATATTTTTTGATCTTATTGCTCTTATTGCAAAAGATAGGTTGATAATATGATACTATCCTTTTATCTACCAAAGCATTTTTAACCATTTTTATCATATTTATATTGTGTATGGCTTGTTTTTGTTTTTGTTCTATAAGATCGTTGGCAAAGACAATATCAAGCTTGTCTTTTTGCGCTTTTTTTAAACCGTATATCACATTTTCAAAGATATCTCTTTTGCCTGTTGCAAAAGAGATGATAATATTTATATCGTACTCATAATCTTTTAGTATAACTTTTGCATCTGATATATTATCTTGAAATTTTTTAAGATGTTTATGTTGCTCTTGAAGTGTTATAGGGTTGTTTTTCATATCTTTTAAAAACCCAAACTCACCGTTTCCAAACTGGTATACCTTATCAAATCTACACTCTTTTGGAAAAAAGTCTAATATCTGTAGAGATAAACTATCTTCAATAGTCTCAACACTCTCTTGATCATAAAAATCCTCTAGTATCTCATAACCATCTATTTTTATCATCACAAGCATAGGCTCTTCTATAACTTTGATCTTCTCAATCAACCTTCTTTTTGGGTTCATAATCTCAGTGATATTGTGTCGTAGTGCTATATATTCGCAGATCTCACCTTTTTCGTCAAGTATCGGCATAACAGTACTTTCAACATAATAGTTCTCACCATTTTTAGTTCGGTTCTTTAATATCCCTTGCCAAGTCTGTTTTTTTTGTATCGTATCCCATAGCTCTTTATAGATATCTTTTGGTGTATCTTTACTTCTAACTATATTATGGTTCTTTCCTATAAGCTCTTGCTTGGTATATCCACAAACCTTGCAAAACTTTTCATTTGCATAGGTTATCTTCCCTTTTAGATCGGTTTTAGAGATGATACTATTATAATCAACCACGTTCTTATATTGATCAAGAAGTGTATTTATCTTTTTTAGTTCTTTTTTATACTTTGTTTTATTTCCAAGAACTATAAAACTTAATATTGTTTTATCGTTTTTTATACTTGAACTTGGAGTTTTGATTATTTTGATCTTTGGAAACTCTTGTTTGATGATCTTTTTAATAGTGTTAAATATAGTAACATTAGATTTTTTATAAAATATTTGTAAAATTGTATTACTATTATCACAAATATTGTTATTTTTTGTGAATTTTTTTAGCGAGCCTTTATCGCTGTAGATATGATTGAAAACCTTCAACTGCCTATTTTCCTTAACTATTACAATTTAGTGACATAATTATATATAAAGAATATTAAAGTGTTATGAAATTATTAAAAAAATTTATTTTAAATTTTTCAAAAAAGCTAAGTTTTTTAATTAAGACTAAATTTATCCTATTTAATTTATAATTCTTCTGCATACAAACAAATTTTTATTAAAAAGGAAAAAAATGGCAACAGTTACTCTAAAAGGTAATGCTTGTAATTTAGCAGGAAATGAGATCAATGTAGGTGACAATGCTCCAGAAGTTACTGTAGTAAATTGTGAAGGTTTAGCAGATAAAGTAGTGGGTGGTTCACAAGATAGTGTACAACTAATCGTTGTAGTACCATCTTTAGATACTCCTGTTTGTGCGGCTGAGACTAGAAAGTTCAATGAAAGTGCTGCATCTATCGAAGGTGTAGATACAACAGTTGTATCTATGGACCTACCTTTTGCTGCAGGAAGATTTTGTACTGCTGAAGGTATCGCTAACCTAACGGTTGCAAGTGACTTTAGAAACAAAGATTTTGCAAATGCTTATGGTGTACTAGTAGCTGATGGTGCACTTGCAGGTGTTACTTGTAGAGCTATCTTTGTAGTTGGAAAAGATGGTAAAGTTGCATATAAACAACTTGTACCTGAGATCACTGAAGAGCCAAATTACGATGAGGCTTTAGAGGCTGCGAAAGCTGCTGTTTAATTTATAGCTAAGTTCATAAAAAAGGCTAGGGGTTTCACCTCTAGCCTTTTTTTATAGGGGAAGTTTTATTTGAAATAGAGCACCTTTATAAGAGATACCTTCAAAAGTATATTTTTTATTATACACTTTTATATCACCTTGCATACTCTCTGTTAATATCTTATGTGTCATAAAAAGACCAAGTCCTGTACCTTGACTTTGGTGTTTAGTAGTAAAGTAAGGCTCAAATATCTTATCTATGATATTTTCATTGATACCGTTTGCATTATCTTTTATATTGATATAGCAGTAGTTCTCTTTTTTATAAGTTTGTATAAATATAAGTTTTCTCTCTAAATTAGATATCTTTAAGGCATCTTTAGAGTTGTTCATTATATTGATCACTGCTTGGGTAAGTTCATTTTCATAGTTTACAACCTCAAGATCTTTTTCTAGTTCTAATACAACCTCTATATCGTTTGCTTTAAGCATACCCTCTAAGATCGAAAGATCTCTTTTTATATTTGTATTGATATCAAATTTACGAGGAGTTTTACTACCTTTTATAAAATCTCTAAAGTCATCAATTGTTTGTGAAAGATACTTTGTACTTTTTACTATACTATCGGCATTGCTTTGTATCTCTTCAGGTTCAAGTTTATTAAACTTGCTTTTCATCTTCATACTACTAGCAGCTACAGATATCACAGATAAAGGTTGTCTCCATTGGTGTGCGATATTTCCTATCATCTCACCCATCGCTGCCATCTTTGACTGGTCTGCTATAAGTTTATCTTTTTGTTTTACCTCACTAAGATCGAGTATACCTACGATCCTCATTGATTTTTGTTCAGTATAGAAGTTTTGACCTCTAAGTAGTGTAGGAAATACCGAGCCGTCTTTTTTGATAGCCATCACCTCGTAAGGTTCCGATTTTTCTAAAAGCATATTCGCTTCAACCAAAGATCTACTCTGCGGAGCGATAAAGTCTATAGCTTTTAACCCTATAATCTCTTGTTTATCTTTAAATCCAAATAATGATACAACCTCATTATTTACATTTATACATTTTCCCTCTTCAAGTATTATCAAGCCCTCGATGGTTGTATCGATAATATGCTGTATCTCTTTTAGGGAGTTTTCAAGTTCTAACTTTGTTTGTTTTAGTTTTTTATTGTATTTGCCAAGTGTATATTGTCTATAAAGCAATAATAGTATTATCACAAAAACCACACCTAAAGTTTGCCAGACAAGTCTCATATTTGTGATCTCTTTGATAATAGACTTTGTCCACTTATCGGTTATATCTTTTTTCTCTTTCCAAGTTATTGTTTTTAAAGCTTCATCTAATATCTCTCGTAGTATAGGTTCATTCTTTTTAACGGCAATAGATAGATCATACCTCATATCAAGATAACCCGATATCTGTAGATTGTTTATAGCTAGTTTTGAGATATAGTAAGATGCTACGGGAAGAACCGCGACCGTATAGTCGGCTTCACCGTTTGAAATACTTAAAAAAGCCTCTTTTGTATTTTCTGTTTCTAAGATATTTATAGTAGGGTATTTATTTTTAAGAGTTTGTATAAGCCCTGAAGCTTTTTTTCTAGCCATTGTTTTATTTAGCATATCATCGAAGTTATATACTATAGGGTGACCGCTTTTAGTGATAACTGCAAGTTCGTAGCTTAAGTAGGGCTCTGTAAATATTGCATACTCTTTTCTCTTTTTTGTTTCTATTGCAGCAGGCAAAATATCACATTTCCCATCTTTTAAGAACTGCTGTGATTCACCCCAGTCTTTAGTATGTATATGTTCAAATTTTACATTGAGCTTAGCCTCTAAGAGTTTAAGAGTATCTATGGCAATACCTTGCATATTGTGGCGTTGTGTAGTTTGGTTATCAAATATCTCAGTTGAGAACTCAATAGGAGCCCAAGTTGGGTTATTACACATTTTGATTATCTTTTTATTTTTAAGATACTCTTTTTGATTTTTTGTTAGATTGACCTGTTTTTCACCTTGCTTACCATCTAATATACTTACGGGAAGCCATTTTTGCATAATATTTATATTTGTTTCTTCACTAATATTCTTGATAGATTTTTCAAAAATATTTACAAGAAGAGGTTCATCGTTTCTAGCACCAATACCAAGTTCAAACTTCTCTTTTAGTTTTGCAGATATCTGCAGCATACCTATATACTCTTGCTCTATCTTATTTGTAATAACGGCTAGGTTTTCTATAACTCCAAACACCTTACCAGCTGCTACAAGTTTAAGTCCCTCATCTAATGTTTTTACCTCTATAAAATCTATGTTCTTATATCTTTTAACCAAAATATCTGAACTTGCATACCCTTTGATCAAAGCTATCTTTTCATCTTTTAATTTAGAGATATCTTCAACATAAGAAACGCCCGTTTTTGTAGCCATCACCATCGGTATTTTTAGGTATGGACTTGTAAAGTTCATATAGTCTGTTCTTTGTGGTGTTTTCATTGCTAGTGAAAAGATATCGCATTTTCTTTGTTTGGCAAACTCTATAGATTCCAGCCAGCTTTTTGTCTCAAGCACTTTGATAGGTACGGGAAGGGTTTTTTGAATATATTTAATATAATCAGCTGCAATACCAATATGTTTATGATCTTCCAACTTTTCAAAAGGTGCCCAATCAGGGTCAACACACATAGTTATCTGCTTTTTATTTTTTAGATAGTTTTTCTCTTTTGTACTTAGATTTAGACTTTGAACACCCTCATCAAAGATCATATCATCCATATTGAGCTTGTTTTTTGTTAGACCCATAATGTTGTAGATATCATATATTCTTTGTATCTTATTCTTATCGATAGTACCTATCTTATCAACTTTGTAGTATGCTAAGGCTCTTAAAACTTCTGCTTCATACCTTAAAGCTTTTTTTGTTTTGTGTTGTGAGTTGTATTTTTTTAAGATCACTTCGATAGTTTCATCTATATGTTCAAAAGCGTACTCCCACCCTTTAAGAGTAGCATCTTGAAAACTCTTTACCCTTTGAGGGTTCTCCTCTATCTCTTTTTTAGATGTAAATAAAATACCCTCATAAAAATCAAAACCGTAATCTTTAGGGTCCCAGATATCGTATTTGATACGCTTTTGTTTTAGTTCATAAACCTCATTTGATAAAAAGCACGATTTTATATCAGTCGTTCCATCAAGCAGAGTATCAATGTTAAACTTACTTGGAAGAAGTTTCATATCTTTTACAGATACCCCTTGAGAGTTTAACATACTTCTTAGTGATGCGGATTTTATAGCATTGTTAAATATCATTATCTTTTTATCTTTAAAATCTTCTATAGATCTTATACCGCTTGATTTAAGTGTGACCAAAACGTGTGGAGAGGATTGTAAAATAGCATTTAGTATCACTACGGGGCTTCCGTTTGCATGCTCTAGTATCACGCTTGGATAATTTACTCCGTATGTTGATTTACCCTCAACAACCTCTTGTGTGATATCTATACCGAAGTTAAACTCTTTTAGCTCCACATCAAGACCGGCATCTTTATAAAAGCCTTTCTCTTTTGCCATATAAAACCCTGCAAACTCGAACTGATGTTTCCATACGAGCTGAACCGATATTTTATCGTTTGCAAATGATGAGATGATTAGTATAAAAAGGGGTATTAATAATTTCTTTAAACTCATGGTAAAAATTATACAAAAATATTACTAAATAGTTCCAAAACATTTTTTTGATACAATATCTCTATGACTATAGAAACGATAAAAGAGACAATAAATAACAAAAGCGGGGTTATGCTCTATTTTAGCGGGCAAGACTGCGGCGTTTGTGAGGCTTTAAAGCCAAAGATAAAAGATGCGCTAGATCAAAACTTTCCACTTATAGAGCAGATATATATCGATGCTGCTTTAAATCAAAATATCAGTGCAGAGTTCAATGTCTTTGCCGTACCGACTATTTTAGTTTTTTTAGACGGTAAAGAGTTTATTAGAAAATCAAGAAATCTATCCATATCGGCTTTTATACAAGAGTTAAAAAGACCGTATGAGATAATGGTTTCATAAGGGAATAGATATATGAAAAGAGCTTTGATCATAATTTTTGCAGTTGTTATACTAATGCAGTTTATACAAACAGATAAAACAAATCCCACTACACCTAAAGAGCTTGAGATAAAAGCTGATGAACAGGTGATGGGGATATTTAAAAAAGCGTGCTATGACTGCCACTCAAATGAGGTAAAATGGCCTTGGTACTCTTATGTGGCACCGTTTTCGTGGAGTATAGCTTCACATGTAAAACATGGACGTGCTTGGCTTAACTTCTCAACTTGGGAAAACTATAGTGAAGAGGATAAACAAAAAAGACTAAAAGGGATATATAGAAGCGTTTATGCTGCTATGCCTTTAGGCTCATATATATATTTTCACGAGGAAGCAAACCTTAGTAAAGAAGAGCGTAATCTGATAAGAGATTGGACTGGAGTTCGTAAATAATGCTTGCACAAGAGGTAGCAGAACTATTAGAGAATAAAAAAGAGCTTTTAACGGTCACCTATTTTAAGCTTCAAAAACTTTTTGAGAGCAAATACGGTAAACACAGTGTTGTTTTAATGGAGCTTGGTACTTTTTATGAAGTGTATGAGGTAAATAACGATGAGGAGCAGATAGGTAAAGCTAAAGAGATAGCAGAGCTTTTAAATATTCAGCTTACTCGTAAAAATAAAACTATTTTAGAAAACTCCCAAGAGAATCCTATGATGGCAGGTGTTCCAGCGATCTCTTTTGAAAAACACTTAGCGCGTATTATAAATGAGCAAAAATACACTGTAGCTATTATCAAACAAAAAGGTGTACCGCCAAAAGTAAGCCGCTATTTAGATGCAGTGATAAGCCCAGGGACGAACTTTGATTTTGTGGTAAATCAAGATGAGAACAATATCACCTCTTTAACTATAGATCAAATAAACGGCAACTATTTAGTGGGTTACAGTGCAATAGATGTAACAACGGGAAAATGTTATATCAACGAAGTGTACGGTACAAGCGAGGATCCAAGCTTTGCTTTAGATGAAGTGTTTAACTATATGAATATGCATAAAACCTCGGAAGTGGTTGTAACATTTTGTGATAAAAATATAAACCAAAATGAGATCATTGAGTATCTAGAGCTTTCAAAAAAAACCTTTCATATCTCAAATTTTAGAGCTAAGATAGGGTATCAAAATGAGCTATTTAAAAACGTATTTAATATTGAATCTCTTCTAACCCCTATAGAGCATTTAGATCTAGAGCGCTACCCGATAGCTTCTGAGTCTTTAGCTATTTTAATAGATTTTGTAATAGGGCATGATGCAAATATTATCCAAAAACTAAGCCACCCCGTAAAACTTGATGTAAGCAAATATGTTTACCTTGGAAACAATGCCTTAGAGCAGTTAAATATTATTGAGACCACCCATAACCCATCACTCTTAAGACTTTTAACAAATACTTCAACTGCTATGGGAAAGAGGCTTTTAAAAGAGCGTTTAACCCATCCTATCAAAGATGCCAAAGAGCTACAGCGTAGGTACAACCTATCTAAAGAGCTTTATGATTACACCGCGCCTATAGAAAATGAGCTGGCAAATATCTATGATATAGAGCGCCTTACAAGACGTATAAAACTAAATCGTCTGCACCCTTTTGAGCTAAATTATCTTAACGATTCACTTTTAAGTATTAAAGAGATCGTTACGTTTATGGAGAACTATAAGTTTGTAACACCGCCATGCAGTTCGGGTGATATAATGCAGTTTATCGATAATATCAATGCCACTTTTGATCTAAGTGTGAGTGGACGCTATATGTTAAAAGATGTGGAAGATAATATGATAAGTGCTGGCGTAAATCTTCAAATCGATGAGCTTAACTTCCAAAATAGTGAACTAAAACAAAAGCTAGAGGTGTTTAGAGAACATATCTTAGGGTTTTTAAATACAAGCGATACAAACTTTGTAAGTATCAACCGCCTAGAAAAAGAGGGGTTCTTTTTAGGGATCACTAAAAACCGCTACAACCTAATAAAAAAAGAGCTTGAAGCTTCACACCTAATTATTGATGATGAACTGTATTTGTTTAAAGATTTTAATATAAAAGTGCAGACCAATAACGTAAAGATCACAAACACTTTGATCGAGAATATCAGCGATAAATATGTAGCAAACCAGCAAAAGATAATAGAGCTTAATAAGCTTGTATTTAAAGAGAAAGTCAAAGAGTTTGAGAAAAAATTCGCCTCTCTTTTAGAAGAACTTGTTAGTTTTATCGCCGAGGTTGACCTAACTGTATCTAATATTAAAACGGCAAAAAAATACAACTATGTGTGCCCTAAAATCGTAAAAGCTAAAGATGATCAAAACTTTATAGAGGTTTTAGAACTGCGCCACCCGATCATAGAATCAAACGAAGAGGGTGGTATATATGTACCAAACGATATTATTCTAGGTGATCTAGGACTTGCTGGAAAAGAGCAAAAAGATAATGTGATCATTAAAAATGCACGACCTGTAAATCTGCTTCAAAACCATATGCACGGTGTATTGCTTTATGGGATCAACAGCAGTGGAAAAAGCTCACTAATGAAATCTGTAGGGATGGCAGTGATCTTAGCTCAAGCTGGATTTTTCGTACCTGCAAAGTCGATGCGTTTTGCTATTTTTGACGCAGTATTTACAAGAATCAGCGGAAGCGATAATATCGCAAAAGGGCTTTCATCGTTCGCTGTAGAGATGATGGAGCTAAAAAATATATTTAACCGTGCTACAAAAAACTCGCTTGTTTTAGGTGATGAGATCAGTCACTCAACCGAGACTATGAGTGGAGTAAGTATTGTTGCAAGTGCTATTTTAAAACTAGCAAAACTTGAATCGATCTTCCTTTTTGCGACACACCTACACCAGCTCCCCGAGCTTGAAGAGATAGAAAAACTTACAAATATTATCTGCTTGCACTTAAGTGTAATGTATGAGGATGAGAAAGATAAACTGATCTTTGATAGAAAACTAAAATACGGAAGCGGTAGTTCAATTTACGGCTTAGAGTTTGCAAAATCCTTGCATATGGATAGTGAGTTTTTACGCGTTGCAAATGATATTCGTAAACGTATCACCGATGATTACAGTTCTGTTGAGCGATTAACGCACAAAAAAACCTCAAAATACAACCGTGATCTTTATATGAGCACTTGCGCAATATGTGGGGCACCCGTGGATGAGGTACATCATATAAAAGAGCAGCAAAGTGCCGATGAGAGAGGATTTATAGGGCATATTAACCAAAACCATAAATTCAACCTTATCCCACTTTGTAAAAAACACCATAAGATGGTGCATGAGGGGCGTTTAAATATTAACGGTTTTGTAACTACAAGTAAAGGACTTGAATTGCATTATAGTGCGGTGGAAGAGGAATAGTTTCTTTCTTTTTTTGAAAGGCTTTTAGCTTTTCGCTTATGTTACTTTTGTATTGACAAAAAGTAACCAAAAACAACCACATTTCGAAGCCTATCTACGATAGGTACCTAAAAATTATCGATATTGTTTTACTTGCTTGCGGAACTCATTCCTAAAGGTGCATTTAGCACCTTTATCCATTCAAACAGTTGCTACCTTAAAAAATAGTAAAAAAACACTTAGTTAGATTTATATTTTAAAGGATTATATGTTTGATTATTTTTGTATAAAGAATGAGCGATTATAATTAACTTTCTCATTACTGCAATTTGTGCCACTGTAGTATGTTTACCATTGTTTTTTAATCTTGTATAAAATAGTTTTATCTCTTCGTTAAACTGTATTGATACTAATGAAGCCATAAATAAAGTTGATCTACATATTTTAGAACCTGCTTTTGATATCTTTGCTTTCTTCTTTAATGATGTACCCGATTCCTTACATATTGGGTCTAAGCCAGCTAAAGATATTATTTCCCTTTGATTTGCATTTGGATATTTTATAAAGTGATGTAAAAGGACTATAGCAGATAAATCTCCTATACCTTTAATTGATTTTATATTATTAAAAGCTTGATATAAGTTTTCATCTTTTTTTATTAAATCGATTATCTTTTTAATAATCATTTTTTCTTTTTTTTCTAAATTTAAAATCTCTTTTTTTAGCTCTTTAATCACTATAGAAGATTCAAACTTTGCTAATAAAGCTTCTAAATGATTTTTATTTTGAAGCTTTTGTTTAGTTAGTAATCTATAATAAGAAACTAACTCATTTAACTCTTCAACAAGCACATTGATAATGGGAACTTTGATATCCTCTTTTAGAGCTATAGATTCCATTTTAGATAATACTCTAGCATCAGTTAAATCTGTTTTATTTCTCTCTCCTAATGCTTTAGAAAAGTTAGAACTCTGTTTAGGGTTTACAATAAAGCATTTAATTCTATTTTCGCTACAAAAATATCTTAATGTAGTAGAATAATTTGCAGTTGGCTCAAATATAAATGCTAATTTATCGATATCTTTTTGATATAACTTCTTTAACTTTGAATATAAAGATTTTATAGATTTTAAACTATTATCAATAACTAAATCTAAATCGTTTTTTGGAATATATACATTTATAGTTGATTTACTAATATCTAATCCGATAGAATACATACTTGGAACCTTTGTTTTAATATAAAGAGTTCGTTAGAGTAGGATCAAATCCTACTCGATAATTTATTTATACTAAATTTAGACTCGTAAAATACGAACTAGTTAAAACTGTTCTTGTTGCTACTCAAATTTAAAGTATAACTATCAAACTGTCTGCCAAGCTAACCAAAATTATTTTAGTTGCTTTGTCCTCAACTCAGATATATTATCTTTATGAACTCTATGAAAATATATTACTATATTTTCAATATTTATATTATACGAGTCCTCAGCTTGTTACGTAAAAAATATCTCAAATTTTTAGCTTCTGCAAATGTGGATTGCCTGACGGTGAAGCTAGCTACCAAAGAAAAAATTCCACCCTGTTAAAATGCCAAGATGGAGTAAAATATTTTCGGAAAAGATGGAAAACTGTCTGAAAAATAAAAGCTTCTAAATGAAGGTTTTATTTTGAGTTTTTGACATCAGAAAATATTTTATGGAAGCTTGAGATTACATTTTATCGGGTGGAAGAGTTTTTGTTTCTTTTTACGGATAAAAAGAAAGGCATTCATCCACGAATTAGATTACAAACACAATCTTTATTTTGTAATGGCAATTTTGTGACGCATTTGTGACAGCTATTTAGATATAATCTTACTTCATAATATTTAAGGATATACAATTAAAAACATATTTTTTTCTATTTTAATTTTATTTGTTAATTTTAAAGTATATGCAAGTAGTGATTCAATAGCAGATTTTTTTGAATTTAATATGACAACTGCAACAGTTCTTGATTCTAGTGATTCCTATAAAGGAAAATCTAATGACTCAAGAATAAATAATCAAGGTTTTTTTGTAAATGTATCTTATACATCGAGTTATGGATATTATGGATGAGCAGCAGGAGTCGGCTATTATTTTAAAAATGGTAAACTTGAACTTTCGTATTATGAAACATATATTGATGGAGAAGGATATTACGAATATGTTAACAAAGAAGGTTTTAGCATATACGGTTCAGACTTAATCCTAACTTTAGAAGCATCACCTGAATATTTAAATGGACTTAGACCATTTGTAAAACTGGGATATGGTTATTATACTCAGGATTATGGAAAAAATGCAAGTCATACACCTGAAAGTTTAAAAAAGTTAAGATTTAGAAGTGATCTAAATTTACTTTTAGGTCTTGGAATTACAATTCATTTTGGTAATGTTTTTGAGCTATATGCAGGTCCTACCTATAAATATTTTTATGATGATCCTGACTATGGTGAAGCTTTTAAGAAGAATCTATTTACCTTTAACTATGGAATAATTGTAAAGTTCTAAATATATTAAGATTAATCTTTATTTTGTAGAGGTTGTTTCTTTACTCATATCTCTTTCCCTTTTAGTCTTCAAAATATTCCTACCCATTAATAAAGCAAATCCAAGACCTATCACTCCACTTACAATTGCAGAAGCAATATTAGCGTCTATATAAAAATTATAGGCAAATACAAAAGAGATAATAGCGATGATTAAACACATTTGTATTTAGGATTTAATGTTTTTATCACAATATTATGAATCTCTTGAAGTTGAGTTTCATTAACTATACCAATTTTGGTTTTAAATCTATTAATAGAGAAGTTTTTTATTTGAAAGCAGTCAACTCCTGATATTTTTGATAAACCATTTAATTCATTTTGTTCTAATTTATACATCCAAGGATAGTTTTCAAAAGAGTTTGACCAGTTTGTAATAGGAACAATGGTTTTTAAAGGTAGTTTTCCTATAAGGTCATGGTTTATAACGATTGCTGGTCTTTTTTTAGTGATCTCACTTCCAACTTTTGGAAAAAACTCCACTTCCCAAATCTCTCCTTGGTTAATATTCATATATATCATCTCCAAGATCACTATTTAGTTCATTTACAAACTCTAAATAGTTCTTATCTTTTGAAGCTAAGTTTGCACCATCTTGCCATTTTTCTAACTCTTTTTTTTCTAAATAGTTTTCTAATGCTTCTTTATATATCGCAGAAACTGAAGTGTGAAGTTCATCTTTTAAATTATTTAGTTTCTCTTTTAGTTCATAAGGTATAGTAACAGTTACTTTTTGTGATGACATATTTTGTACCATACTTATCTCCTTATTTTTTATCTTATTCTAGCACATATTGTATTTTTAGTCAATCTATATTGTTTGCGCAAGCATACGCAGAGCTAAAAGCCCATTGAAAGTTATATCCCCCAAGCTCACCCGTTACATCCAAAACTTCACCGATAAAATAAAGATCTTTTTGTTTTAAACTTTCAAAACTATTTTGATCTATCTGGGATGTGTTAACACCCCCTTTTGTAACTTCCGCTTTTGTATATCCAAAAGTACCTGCAGGGCTAAAGCTATAGTTTTTAATGATTTGCAATTTCTCTTTTTCTTCTTTTGAGAGTTTGCTTATCGCCTTATCTTCTAAATTGATTGATTTTAAAAACGCTTTTATAAAACGTTTGGGTGCGGGAAGCTTTGAAGATAGTAGTGCATTACCGTTAAGTTTGCTAAGATCAAAGTTTGGAAGAAAGTCTATTGTAAGTGAGCCTTTTTGCCAATAAAGTGAAGCGTTTAAAATGGCAGGACCGCTGCACCCTTTATGGGCAAAGAGCATATCTTGATAAAAGCTTTTATCATCTATGGTTATCTTTATTGTCAGCGAAAGACCGCTAAGCGCTTTAAACCAAAACTGCTCTTTTTGTACAGTAAAGCCTACAAGAGCAGGGGAGGTTCGCGCAATGGTGTGTCCAAACTTTTGTGCTATTTGAAAGCCAATATCACTTGCCCCTATACTTCTATACGATTCCCCGCCGCTTGCCACAACTAGTTTTTTTGCTTTTATCAGCCCTTTATTTGTTTTAATCGTAAAGTGCTCGCTATACTCCACATCTTTAACTTGGGTATTAAAAAATATTTTTGCGTGAGTGATCTGCTTTTTTAAGAACTCTAAAACTACTTGTGAGCTTTTAAAAAAATACTGCCCTTTTACTATCTTATCTTCAAGAGATAGTTTAAGATCGTTGTTTTTAAAGTGTGCCACAAGGTCCTTATTTGAAAAAGTATTAAATGTATTTTTTATAAAATCACTATCGCCTAGATAGTTATTTTCACTTACTTTTTTATTGGTGATATTACAGCGTCCGCCGCCTGAAATCTTTATCTTCTCACCGATTTTGCCGTTTGATTCTATGATACAGATATTTTTACTCTTTACTTGCGAGCTAAAAAAAAGCCCTGAAGCTCCTGCACCTAAAACAGCGACATTATATATTTTTGAGTTCATTAATTATTGGTTCAACCGAACCTATCTCTACAAGTGAAGCATTTGGCAAAGTATCAAGCTTATCAATTGTGTCAGCTAACTCTTCAACTTCAACAATATTATAATCTTTTACACACTCAAAAAGAGATTTTTGGTTAAAGTAGTGTTTCCCGCTGATTATCTTACATCCAAAATATGCAGGCTCTATTGGATTATGTCCGCCGATATTCTCTTTAAAAGCACCAGAGAGTAAAACAGTATCACTTATAGCATAGATATTGATAAGCTCCCCCATCTTATCCACTAAGATAATATCGCTATTAAAATCCTCTTGAGTAGAGTAGCGATGGTAGCTGATATCTTTATCTTTTATATACTCTTTGATCAAACTATCCACCTTATCAAAACGCTCGGGGTGGCGCGGTACGATTATAAGTTTCCCCTGCGTTTTTTTATAGGCGTTTAGAATGATCTGCTCTTCCCCATCATGGGTACTTCCCGCAGTGATTATATATGAGTTTGCTGGCTTGCTAAGCTCTTTTGTGGTTTTTGGTAAAAGGGCAAGTTTGATATTACCGATCACCTCTATATTTGTTGCACCCAGTTCAGCAAGTCTTTGTTTATCAACTTCACTTTGAGCAAATATTTTATCGATATTTTTAAAGATATGTTTATAAAACCAAGCCATCTTTTTATAGGAGCTGTATGATCTATCACTGATACGGGCATTGATCAAAATTGTTTTAGCCCCTTTTCTTCTTGCACTTAAAAAAAGCATATACCAAAGCTCCGCTTCCATCACCACTAAAGCTTTTTGTTTTATTGTCCAAAAAGGCAAGAATAGCTCAAAGGGTAAATAGCGTACATTTGATGAGAGTTTACAAGCCTCTTCGTATCCCGTATTTGTTATAACACTTAGGTTTTGGTTGGGCTCAAGTTTATCTAAAATAGGTTTTATAGCTTTTGTTTCACCCATAGAGCAGGTATGAAACCAAAATTTCTCTTCACTAAAGCTTGGATTGTTTTTTAAGAAAAAACGTGCAGGTATTGCTTGGGAGTATTTTTTATTTCTTGATTTAAATAAAAGAAAAGGGATCGCCAGCACGTAAAGTACCAGCGAAAGTATTGTATAAAATGCTTGAAACATTTTATACTTCTTCTTCATCCTCTTTATAAAGGATTCTACCACAGTGTGGACATGTAACGATCTCATCAGCTCTTAATACTTCTGTATAAACTCTGTCGTTTATTTTCATAAAACAACCGTAACATGCTTGTTTTTTAACAGGAACAACAGCTTTATCTTTTGCCCATCTTCTAATCTTTTCATAAAAAGTCATAATCTTAGGCTCGATCTTTGTAACGATATCTGCTCTTTGTTTTGAAACTTCAGCTCTTTCATCTTGTAGTGCTTTTATTTGATCTTCAACAGCAGCTTCCATCTCTTTTGTAGCTTCTTGCTCTTCAGCCAGCTCTTTTTCTAACTCAGCTAGTTTTTCCTCTTTAGCATTTGTAAGTTCGTCATATCTTACGATCTCTTCGTGAGCGAATTCGATCTGCTCTTTTGCGATCTCCTCTTCAAGTTGAAGAGCTTTCATCTCTTTTTCTGTTTTGATAACTTTATTCTTTTTTGCTATATCATCAAGTTTATCTTTTAGCTCTGCTAAATGGATCTCATTTTTAACTCTTTTTGATTTGATCTCATCTAATTCTACTTTGATCTCTTCTATAGATTTTGTAAGCTCATCTGCATTTTGCATAAATACTGTTAGTTTCTCTTTTTGTGATTTGATTTGTGGTTCAAAATCTGCAATCTGTCCGTCACATTTTGAAAGTTGTATAAGTTGATCTAAATATTGACTCAACGGTTTCTCCTATTAAATTTATTTTCGTTTGTTAGCTAAATGGATTTTTTAAAAGCGGTATTATATCGTTTAATTGATTTTTTTTCAAATTTTTTGATAAAAGTTCCGTAAGTAGGGGGCTGAAGAACTTTTCACTTTCATAGTGATCTATATCGATCAGGCTTACTTCTCTTAGTTTTGCTTCCATAGCATCATGGTATTTTATATCTCCCGTTAAAAAGCAGTCTGCTTTTATAAAAGGAAGTAATGACATCCCTGAACCAGTAGTTAGTGCAACTCTATCTATATGCTCTTTACATTTTACTGTTTTAGGGAATTTTAGATTTAGTTTTTTTGCTATATTTTTCGCAAACTCATCAAAAGCTCTATCAACCTTTGCATAACAGATAAAATCTTCACTCTCTTCAAGCTCTAAACCTAAAACCTCTTTTGCAACATATCTGTTTAAGTGTGTTTTGTCAAAGTTTGTATGCATAGATATCAATGCTATATCTTTTTTTATAAGCTCTTTAAGTATCTTAGTTGCATATGAGTCGAAATTTACACTCTTTAAAGGTGAGAATATCAAAGGATGGTGTGTGATAACCAAAGAGTTTGAAGGGATACCGTTTAATACATCCATATCAAGATCTAAACAGATATAGATGTTGTTAAACTCATCCTCCATATTTCCCACAAGAAGACCTGAATTATCCCATTTCTCTTGAAGTTCAAAAGGGGATAACTCATCTAGAAGAGTGTAGATCTCTTTTATTTTCATATAGCACTAAGCCTTTGATTTCTATCTTCCTCTTGACTTTTGTAAAGCTTTGCACAACCGCTTGATAGCTCACGCACTTTTAGGATGTAGTTTTGTCTTTGTGTTACACTTACAGCTTTTCTTGCATCAAGTGTATTAAATGCATGTGAAGCTATCATACATTGATCGTACGCAGGTAATGGAAGCCCAGCTTCGAGACATCTTTTACACTCGTTTGCCGCATCATCAAAGTGTTTAAAAAGCATAGCAGTATCTGCAACTTCAAAGTTGTATTTACTAAACTCATATTCACTCTCAAAGTGTATATCTTTATATTTTGTTACACCATGCTCGTTTTCATTCCAAACGATATCAAATACAGAATCAACACCTTGAAGATACATAGCAAGTCTTTCCGTTCCGTATGTAATCTCAACTGCAACAGGATCGCAAGGAAGACCTCCAACTTGCTGGAAGTAAGTAAACTGAGTTACCTCCATACCGTCAAGCCAAACTTCCCAACCAAGACCCCAAGCACCAAGTGTCGGCGACTCCCAGTTGTCTTCAACGAATCTAATATCATGGTTTGATAGATCAAGTCCTAAGTACTCTAAAGATTTTAAATATAGATCTTGAATATTCTCAGGACTTGGTTTAATTAAAACTTGAAATTGGTAATAGCTTCCAAGACGGTTTGGGTTTTCACCATATCTACCATCAGTTGGTCTTCTACTAGGAGCAACATAAGCTACGCTCCAAGGTTTTGAATCCAAGCTTCTTAAAAGTGTAGCAGGGTGGAAAGTTCCAGCTCCTGCAGGGATATCGTATGGTTGCACGATATTACACCCTTGCTCACTCCAAAACTGTTGAAGTTTTAAAAGAAGGTTTGAGAAAGTAAGCATCTATAAAATAACCTCTACTTCTCTTGAATCGTTCTCAACTTGTTTAGCTTTAACAACTCTATCCTCTTTTAGTTTTATAGCAAGCTCTTTATCTGTAATAGCAAGTATTTGCATAGCAAGGTATGCAGCATTTACTGCTCCACTTCTTCCAAGTGCAACAGTTCCAACAGGCATACCTGCAGGCATCTGTACAGTTGAAAGCATAGCATCCATACCATCCATCGCTCCACCTTTCATAGGTACACCGATAACAGGTTTTGTAGTTGTCGCACTAACTGCACCCGCAAGGTGAGCAGCCATACCTGCAGCAGCAACAAAAACCTTTGCACCTTTCTCTTCTGCTTCTTTGATATAATCTTTTGTTCTCTCAGGAGATCTATGTGCCGAACTGATCACAAGCTCATATTTAACGTGAAACTTCTCTAAAGTATCTGCACAGTTTTTCATAATCTCATAGTCACTTTTACTTCCCATAATGATTGAAACGAAATCCATTTTTTTCCCTTATTTTAAATTTTTATTTAAATTATTTCGTGCAATTTTATCTAAAATTGGCTTGAATATACTTTTTTAACGTTATCCAGTTTTGAGCTCATATTAAGCAATAACATATCTGCAAGAACCAATGCCGCCATAGCCTCAGCTACGATAGAGCCTCTTGGTGCAACACAAGGATCGTGTCTTCCTTGAAGTTTGCAAACTAGTTCATCACCCTTGGTATCAATAGTGTCTTGTTCTAAAAATATAGATGGTGTTGGTTTAAAATGAACCTTTACCAAAATATCCTCACCGTTACTGATACCACCTAAAATTCCACCGCTATGGTTGCTTTTAAAACCGCTTTTATCTATCTGGTCGTTGTTATCATATCCACTTAAATGTGTTGCCTCGCATCCATCACCTATCTCAACCCCTTTTACGGCGTTGATACTCATCATTGCATCAGCTAGCAGTGAGTCAAGTTTATAATAGATCGGCTCACCTAAACCTATAGGTGAGTTTGATATCTTTACAAGTGCAGTACCGCCTACAGAGTTATGGCTATCTTTTGCTTTTAAAATTGCCTCTTTTTGTTGCGGCTCTATATTTTTATCTAATGAGAATATTTCACTTTTCTTTGAAGCGTTAAAATCTAAACTTTCACACTCGATACCGTTTATTGAAAATATTCCACTTTCAACATTTATATCTAGCTCTTTTAAAAGCATTTTTGCAATAGCACCTGCTGCAACCCTTGCACTTGTTTCTCTTGCACTACTTCTCCCACCGCCTCTATAATCACGGATACCGTATTTATGAAAGTAGGTGAAATCTGCATGTCCAGGGCGAAAAAGATCTTTGACATTATCATAGTCACGACTTTTTTGGTTTTCATTAAAGATAACCATAGCTATAGAAGTCCCAGTAGTTACTCCTTCAAACACGCCGCTTAATATCTCTACACGATCACCCTCTTTACGAGCGGTTTCAAACTTACTTTTTCCTGGTTTTCTTCTATCCATCTCACTTTGGATAAACTCTTCATCTATTTTGATCCCTGCAGGTACACCATCAACGATACACCCTAAAGCCTTGCCGTGACTTTCACCAAAAGTGGTAAATCTAAATCTATGTCCAAAACTATTCATCACTATTATCCTCTAAGCTATCAAGTGCAATCTTTGCAGCTTTTTGCTGAGCTATTTTTTTACTTTTACCGATAGCAGTTCCATAGTGTTTATCATCTATCCAGATAGATATTTCAAACTCTTTTAGATGATCTGGACCATAGCTTTGCTCTAGTTTATACTCAGGTGTTACACCAAACTTTGCTTGAGTGATCTCTTGAAGAGCAGTTTTATAATCACTAAAAAGATCATCTAATGAGATGTTCTTATAACTGCTATCAAGTAGTTTTAGAACTATCTTTTTTATAGGCTCTAAGCCATTCTCAATATATATTGCTCCCATAATAGCTTCAAATGCATCGGAAAGAATAGAAGCTTTACTTCTACCTTTGTTTCTCTCCTCTGCGGCACTTAAAAATATATATTTCCCAAGGTTTATCTCATTTGCTAGTTTTGTAAAACCTTTTTCATTTACAAGATTTGCTCTTATCTTTGAGAGATCACCCTCTGTTGATTTTGGGAATTTATTAAATAGGTATTCGCCTACTATTAGGTTTAATACCGCGTCCCCTAAAAACTCAAGCCTTTCGTTGTTGTACGGCTTTTTATAGCTTTTATGTGTTAGTGCTTCGATTATCAGATCTTTGTTTTTAAACTGATAATCCAAACACTTCTCTAGTTCTGTTATATTGTTCATATTTCCTCCATTTTTAGATTTTCTGCAAACTCTCTTGCTAAGCGGTCGCACTCTTCATTCTCAGGGTGTCCTGCGTGACCCTTTACCCAAGTTCCTTTGATCTTATGATCTTTTGAGACTTCCATATACTCTTTCCACAGATCATCATTTTTTACGGGTTTTTTTGCAGCTGTTTTAAAACCGTTTCTTATCCAGCCTGCTAGCCATTCATTGATAGCTTGCACCACATATTTTGAATCGCTTATAACCTCAACTTCGCAAGGCTCTTTTAAAAGCTTTAAGCCCTCTATCACACCTTTTAGCTCCATACGGTTATTGGTCGTAAGTGCTTCCCCGCCGCTTATTTTTTTCTCATGACCGTTATAACTTAGGATCGTACCGTAGCCGCCAGGGCCAGGGTTTCCTAAGCTAGAACCATCACTGTAAAGATTGATCTGCTTCATAAAACTTTCTTGCTAACATAGGCTCAACCTTAAAGGATAAAATAGAGTGGCAATGGGGACATCTGCTCTCATATATCGGGTGAACCTTTTTACATTTTGTACAAAGATATTCATAGTTTAGATCAGCTTTGATCTTTGATTTTTCATGGTGCAGAGTGATCAGTACCGATAGTTCAAATATATTGCTATCTTTTGCTAAATCTATATATCCTTTAGCGGTATATATCTCTTGTAAGATATTGTTTTGTGCTACTTTATCAAAATCTATATCATTAAAATCTAAATACCATAGTAGATCGATTATTTTTATAGGGTTAAACTTATCTATATTTTCCCAAAACATAGGTTTATTGAACTGTATCAAAAACTTTACTACAAGTCTTTCTGTGATCTTGTTCATCTTAAATAGTGCCATTAAAGAGGTTGATTTTTTATCAAAGCTCATGGTTGGGTTTGCAATAATCTTTAGGGTACTTATATAAAATTTATCCCTAAATATATCAACTTGCACTTCGTTTAAAGATTCCAATACCTCTTCAGCCTTATCATAATCTTTTAGTTTCTCATAGATTATCAATAGGTGGTGAAGCGCTTTTTTATTTCTTGGTGAGAACTTTAATATCTTTAAAAATATATCTTTTGCACGTTGTAAAAAACCACCTTTAAAATATGTGGTTCCCAAAAGTTCCAAAAGCTCCTCTTTTTTAACATTATCGGTTACGTGTTCCAAAAGAGCTAGATAAACCGAGATAGCTTTATTGTAGTTACCCTTATGCAAAAAGGTTGAAGCTAAAAGTATGATCGAGTCAAAAGGAAGGTTATAGGTGGTATAAAGATGAACATAGTCATCCTCTTTTAGAGTTCCTAGATTAAATCTATCTAGCAGTTTTCTATACTCACGTCTAGACTTTCTCTCTTTATAAAGATTGAAAGTGTGTGTAAGAAAGGATGCTGCAAAGATGATTGAAAATAGAACCATGAGTCCGAAGATCGGATCACGGTAATCGATACCTAACCATTCCAAAAAGTTTAACCTTTAAATTTAATGAACAAATATGATATCTAAAAAGAGCTAAATTAATGAAATAATTGTATCTACGAACTTATCATTATCGTTTAAACAATCACAAACCTTATAGTTTTTTATCCCAATCTCATCAGCTATCTCTTTATATTCGATCTTAAGTTCAAAGTCTGTTTCGCTGTTATCTATTATAAATGAAATTGGGTAGATGATAACATTTTGATCTTTATATTTTTTAAGCTCATTATCTAAAGATGGCTCTAGCCATTTCATAGGACCAACCTTTGATTGGTATGCAAGATTTATAGATGCAAACTCTAATGATCTTTCCTTTAACATATCTTTTAAGATTATAAGTTGCTCCTCCAACTGCTTTTGGTAAGGATCACCTTTATCAACCACTTTTTGTGGAAGTCCATGAGCTGAGAATATAAGGTTATAATCTTTTGTATCTTCACTATTTATTGTTTTTAATATATCATCAATTATAAGATCGTTATAGTTTTTATTTTTATAAAAAGGCTCTATTGTTTTTGTATTAAATTTATGTATCGCAGCCTCTTCAAAATCTTCTAATGACGATTTAGTAGTAGTTGTAGAGTATTGTGGATAGAGTGGAAACAGTATAACTTCATCTATATTTCTTTGCTCAAGCTCTAGCACAGTTCTTTTTGCCAAAGGCGGAGTATATCTCATAGCTTGTGTTACGAAATATTCATCTCCAAGTTTTTCTTGAAGTTTTGCTATAAGTTTATCTGTTAGTTTATATATAGGTGACTCCCCACCTATCTCTTCATAGTTTTCCCAAGCAGAGTTTAGTCTACTGTAAACTATCATAGAAGCTATAAGTGATCTAAAAAAATCACTTTTTATAGTTAATATGTTCTTATCGTTGAACATATTTCGCAAGAACATCTCTAGCTCCTCTTTGTTTCTTGCTCCACCCATGTTCATTAAAACTAATGCTTTCATTTTATCCTTTCAAGCGTATTATCTCATCACTGCACCAAAGTGCAAGATCTTCATCGTGTGTAATTAAAAGTATTCCAAAACTATCAAGAAACTTAGTTAATAACTGCATAACTTCTAAAGCTATTACATTATCTAAAGCAGATGTGGGCTCATCAGCAAGTAAAAGATCAGGTTTCATTAGAAGAGACCTTAATATACTACATCTTTGAAGCTGTCCACCGCTAAGCTCATGAGGTTTTTTATTTAATAATTCTATATCAAGCGTGAGTTTGTTTGTATAGTTTTTTAGTTCACTCATATCATCTACCGTATCTTTTATCTGCTCTATTATTGAATAGGTTGGATGAAAAGAGCTGTAAGGGTCTTGATATATTGAGCTTATATTTTGTGCTTTTATATATCCTCTTAAGGGTTGTATATTTGAGCTAATTAGTTCAAATAAAGTGGTCTTACCGCTTCCACTTGGACCTACGATAGATTTGATCTCGCCCTTATTTAAACAAAGGTTGAAATCTTTATAGATAAGTTTATCTTTGGTATAACCAAAATCGAGATCTTTTATATCTAGAACTTTCACTATTTCTCTTTATTCTCCGACGCTTTTTTATCTACATCTGAAAGTATATCTTCCCCTTTTGCCCAGTTATCACGACTAACTTCATCAAATACTATATAACAAGACGGCTTTGGTTTTCCACATACATTTAACATAGTTGTAGATATCTCATCTGATATTTGTCTCTTTTGCTCCATTGTTAAATTTCCTGCAACTTTTACATTTATAAACGGCATTGTTTTCCTTTTTAACTATTATTTAAAATTATGTGAATTTTACTGAAAATAAACATAAGTTTAAGTTAATATTTGCTAGAGTTGAGCTTTAAAAATTAAAACAGGAGATAAACAATGAAAAAAGTTGTTCTAGGACTAGCACTTGGTGCTGCTGTTGCTATGACTGCGTCTGCAACAAGTCTATATAAACCATGTGCAGGTTGTCACGGTGCTAAAGCTGAGAAAAAAGCTTTAGGAAAATCACAAGTTATTGCTGGATGGGCTTCAGCTAAAACTGTTGATGCTTTAAAAGGTTATAAAGCTGGAACTTACGGTGGACCAATGAAAGGTGTTATGAAAGGTCAAGTTGCTAGACTTTCTGATGCTCAAATGAAAGAACTAGGTGATTATATCCAAGGTCTTTAATAATTAGTTTTTTCTAATTTCAAACCGGCTATTCCTTTTCTGGATTAGTCGGTTTTTTTATTTTATTTTTTTTCTTCTCTTTATCAACAGCTTCGTTTAGATCATCTTGTGAATCAAATAAAAGACCGTCCATCATTCTTCTACTATCATCAAACTGACCCTCTTTTGCTCCCCATATAAAAACGGCTAATACCGAGAAACTTACTATTAAACTAACGATCAGTATCATAGTTAATGTTGCATCTATCATAATTACTCCTAAAGTTAAAAGTATAAAAAAATATTATATTTTTGTTTTTCTTGTAAATAAAAAAATTATACTTATGCAATTTTATTGTAAATTTGTTTAATAATTGTGAAATCTATGCACAAAGAAACTTTTTACAAACCAACTTATGCTAGAATAATCAAAAAATTTATCAGGAGAGTTGTGTATGTTTTTTGGTAATTGCAATAAACAAAATGAAGAGATCGAGAGATTAAATAAAGAGATAGAGTCTTTAAAGAATAATATCTTTCAAAAAGATAAACAGATCGAGGAGCTTAATTCAAAACAACTTGATAGAAGTGAACTTGATAATGCTTTAAAAGAGCTAGATATGTATAAAAAAATAGCAGCATTTTCCCAAGAGGAGGGTTTAGTTGTTTTTGGTAAAAATTCAGAAGTTATTTTTGCTAATGATAGAGCAAAAGAGAATATCAAAGACTACTCAAGCGTATCTGAAGCTATTAGAACCAATCAAGATAGAATAGTTCTAGATGATTGTGAAGCTAAGGTTGCAATTAAAAAAGATAACGATATAGCTATCATATCTTTAGTAAAAACATCAATCCATGATAATAAAGACAGCGGACTTTTACATAAGCATAACCAAAATATGAATATGTCGTTAAATAATACACAAGCTGTTTATTTAGAGCTTTTAGAAGAGCTTAAATCTATGGCAAAAGAGTCAAAAGAGACAGCTTCAGGCTCAGAAGACGGCCTTTCACTTACAAAGAATATCGTTGATGATACAAGTAACTTAAACTCTCAGATCGAAACTGAAAATGAGATAGTAACAACACTGGTTGCAAAAAGTGATGAGATAGCAGATGCAATCACAGTAATAGATCAAATATCATTTCAAACAAATATACTTTCATTAAATGCAGCTGTTGAAGCGGCAACTGCAGGGGAAGCTGGTAAAGGTTTTGCGGTAGTTGCAGGTGAGGTTAGAAACCTAGCTTCAAGAAGTGCTGAGGCTGCTAAAGAGATAAAAATGGTTGTTGAATCTATCCAAAGTGAAACAGCACGTATGAAAAAAAGCTCTGATGTTGTTGCAGAGGTTGTAAAAGAGACAAAAGATAGAGTTGACGTACTTATTAAACTAATGACCCAGTTCCAAAAAAATGCAAGTAGAAGTGTTTATGAGGTTGAATCTATTAGTAATAAGATATTTATAAACCTTGCAAAACTAGACCACGTGATCTATAAAAACAATCTATATCAATTAATATTCGGTGAAGACAATGAGTTTAAAGCGGCAACTCATAAAGATTGTCGTCTTGGAAAATGGTATACGACAGGTTTAGGTAAAGAGGAGTTTAGCTTTACCAAGTCTTACCACCTGCTTGATAGACCTCACGCTATAGTGCATGATGAAGCAAATCTACTTGCAATTGAGTGTGGTGACAATTCTGTTACTTGTACCAAAGCATTAATAGAGCAAAAAGTTGATAAAATTGAAGAAGCAAGTCAAGACGTCTTCCATATACTAGATAAAATACTAGAAGAGAAGAACGTAGTGGTAATGAAACAAGCAGCAAAAGATTTGTTTGAAAAAAAGGATGATTAATGGATAATAGATATAAAATAGCAGTAATAGATGATGAGAATGAGATCTTAAGTATGATCGATAGGTTCTTAAGTAGAAACGGTAAATACAGTGTTACAACCTTTTCAAATCCGATAACTGCTATAAATACTATCGATGATAGTTATGATCTAATTCTTTTGGATATTATGATGCCGCAAATGAACGGACTAGATGCTTTAGAAAAGATCATAGCAAAAAATCCTGAACAAAAAGTTGTAATGATGACAGCTTACTCAACACTAGATAAGGTTTTAAAATCTCATAAGGAGGGTGCTACACACTACCTTATGAAACCTTTTGAGTCTCTTCAAGCTTTGGAGAACAAGATCATAGAAGTTTTGGAAAACGATTAAGATAAAAGATATTTAAAACGGTATCTTTTATGTTTTTTAAAACTTTTCAATTTAAACTTTTTACCAGCTTTATACTTTTTGGATTAATTTTATCCTCGGTAACTTTTTATATATTTACAAAGGTTATAGAGGATGGATATCTTTCATATAAGACAGATCTTTTTTATGAGATGCTTGTTGAAAAAGATGAAGAGATATCATCTTATCAAAAAGAGGTAAAGTTAAAAATAGATGTTCTTAGCTCAAACTACCATTTTCAACAATATGTTGCAAATAAAAAATTAAAAGATCTTTATAGCCTTTTTTATACGGTACTTGAAGCAGAGGATAATTTTATCTCTTTTGCTTTAATAGGAAGTGATACACAAGATAGTATAAAACTATTTAAAGATCAATCGGGAAAGATAGATAGTTCAAAAGATCAAGGTTTTAGAGATATTAAAAATAAAACCTATTTTAAAGATCTCCAAAAACTTAAGAACAATGAGCTTTATATCAGTGATTTTATCTATGATGAAAAGAAAGATATCGCTTATTATAAAGTCTTTAAAAAGATAGAAGATAGATATGTAGTTCTTGATGTAGATCTTGAAAAATCTATCTTTAAATCTATAAAAAGCTCCTATAAAGAGAACTGGTATCTAGTGGATAAAGATGGAAAGTTTATACTCCATAAAAATGAAAAGTTCAATTGGTCAAAATATAAAGACAGCAATATAGATATCAAAACACAATTTCCCCAAGATTATAAACAGATACTTAAAAATGATGTTTATTTCAATGATCAGATTATGTCAAAAAGATTAAATCTAATAAATGAGAATGAGTTTATTTTGATCTTATCTTATGCAGAGGATTTTGTAGAGGAGCTAAAGAGCGATTATTATGAGCTTTTTAGGATCATGTTGATCGTTTCGATTATCATCTCTATTACTTTGGCATTTATATTATCAAAACCTTTTGCAAGGATAAACAATAAACTAAATAATTTAAATTTAGATCTTGATAAACAGATCAAAGAGAGAACTAAAGAGCTTAGTGACTCTTTATCTTTAATAGATAAGCATATCATCACTTCAAGAACAGATGTGCACGGTAAGATAACATACGTAAGTGAAGCTTTTTGTAAAGTTTCAGGCTATAGTAAAGAGGAGCTTCTAGGAAGAAGTCATAGTATAGTAAAAAATGAATCAAATCCTAATGATATCTATATAGATCTGTGGAGCACTATCGTAGATGGAAAGAACTGGTCTGGTGAGCTTATCAATAAAGATAAATATGGTAAAAAATATTATGTTTATATAAATATAGAACCCCAATACGATAAACACGAGATCATCGGTTATATAGCTGTTGCAGAAGATATAAGCGATAAAAAGAAAGTTGATAGTTTAAATGAACACCTAAGCTTGAAGCTTAAAGAGTACAATGCAATTATCAATAACGCAAACAGCGGTATCGGTATGATGGATAGCACAGGTAATATTATAAAAGCAAACAATGCCTGCAGTAGATTTTTAGGTTATTCAAAAAGGGAGCTTTACGGTAAGAATATTATCACTTTAGTAGATCCAAAGCATAAGAAACAAATCGAGCAAGCTATAAGAGATACGGTTTTAAAAGGTTCGGTTTCCCATATAGAAAGCGTATATAGACATAAAGATGGTCAAGATGTTTATCTTGATATATCCTTTGATCTTCTTCCTGATAAAAAGACGTTTGCATTTATTATAAACTCTTTGGAGGAGAAGATAAAACTTGAAAACCTAAATAAAGAGCTTGAGCAAAAAGTAAAAGATGAGGTTCAAAAAAATATTGAACAGCAAGAGAAGCATGTTGAGGATAAGATCAAAAATGCAAGACTAAGCTCTATTGGTTCTTTAGCCGCAGGAATAACTCATGAGATCAATACTCCGCTAACCTATATCAAGGGTAATATGGAGATGATGCGTTATGATGTTGAGGATATGGATGAGTCTCAATTAAAAGAGACATTCTTAAAAGATTTTGGAAAAGTTGATGAGGGGATTGCAAGAATAGAAGCTATCATAGATACCATGAGAGAGGTATCTCAATCAACTCAAGAGAGTAAATACGCGGCAAATGTTTATGAGACACTTATTATAGCTTCTACAATTATAAACAATAAAGCAAAACAGATATCAAGGGTGTTTATTAACGATGAACTTTTTAGTGTCGGTATGCAAAAAGATAAATATACATATACTGCATTTATACAAAAACAAAGGGTTGAACAGCTTTGGATAATACTTTTAAATAATGCTTTAGATGCGCTAGATAACGGTCTAGATTATGAGGATAGAAAAATAGATATCCATATACAAAGTATAGATGAAAAGATAAAAGTAAGTATAAAAGATAACGGAGGCGGTATTAAAGAGGAGATATTAGAACATATATTTGACCCTTTTATAGGTACAAAAAAACACGGCGGACTTGGTATAGGACTGAACGTAGCTAAAAAGATAGTTGATGATCAAGAGGGCGATATAAAAATATACAATGATGATAACGGAGCGGTTATCGAGGTGGTATTCAATGAACATAGATAAAAGTTTAGCCGCATATATAAAATATCTACCGATCATATTTATATTTGTGTTGGTATCAACTATTGCAACCATCGCTTCTATTAAACAAGAGTATTTTTTAAATGAGGAGATGGTAAAAAGCAAACAGATATATTTAGAGCATGAAAAAGAGCTTTTAAAGCTTGAAGTAGGGCAGCTTATCTCTTTATTTGATTTTAGGATAAAACAAAACGATACACCTTTAGATAAGTTAAAAACAAAACTTTTAAATAGAGTTTCAAATATAAATTTCGGCGAGCAAACCTTTATCTATATAGTTGATGACAAAGGTTTGATACTAAGTCATGAAAATAGTGATATAATTGGTCAAAATGCCTTTAATTTTAAAGACCCTTTTGGAAAATATTATATGAAAGAGGGGTATGAGCTTGCACAAAAAGATGGTAGTGCTTTTATTGAGTATTTATCTGTTACAAACAACGACAAATCCTTAGAGAATAAAGAGAAACTAACTTATGTAGAGTACTATAAACCGTTTGGATGGAGTATCTATGCAGGTGTTTATATTTCCCATATAGATAAAAAACTCCAAAAAAGAACAGATCAGATAAAACAAAAGTATGAAGAAACAAATAGCTTTCTTATCGGATTGGCAATAGTTTTTGTAGTTATAGTTATTAGTGTTTCTATATTTTTATCTAGAAAAGTAACTAGAATGATAGAGAAGAACAATCTAAAGTTTGATGAGCAAAATAGACTGCTTGCAAAACTTGTAAAAGATAAAACATCAAGATTAAGACACAACCTAGGTTTTACAAATAAACTGATAAATACCATACCGATACCTGTTTTTGTTAAAGATAAAGATTTTAAATATATAGATTGTAACCAAGCTTTTTGCGACTTTTTTGATAAACCTAAAAAAGAGATCATCGGAAAAACAATATATGATATTGCAGATAAAGAGATATCAGATTATAGTAGCTCTAAAGATGTAGAGATGATAGATAGCAGGCTCTCTTATCAAAGTTATAAATTTACATACCACGATAGTATGGATCATAGGGTTTTAGAGATACATAAAGCTAAATTTATGCATAAGAAAAACATAAGCGGGATACTTGGGATTATATTCGATATAACCGAAAAAGAGCTTTTAGCAAACTCGTTAAAACAAGAGATTGCAGTTAAGACCATACAAAATCTAAAACAAACAAAGATACTTGAAGAGGAGCAGTTAAAAAATATAAAGTTTACTGCTATCGGTCAGTTAGCTGCAGGTATAACACATGAGATAAATACACCTTTAACATATATCATGGGTAACTTTGAGATGATGAACTATGATATAGGTACTTTGCCTGAAAACGAGACAAAATCAAGGATACAAGAGGATGCAGCAAGGATAAATGAGGGGCTTAAAAGGATAGCTAATATTATTGAATCTATGAGGGAGATGTCTCAAAAGTCAAAAGAGGAGAAGGAGTATGTAAATATATACCATACTTTGGCTACATCTTTAACTATGGCATTCAATAGATCAAAGCAGATATCAAAGATATTTTTAAATGATATAGAGTTTAATATAGATATAGACAAAGATAAAGAGATATATAAAAGTTTTGTACAAAGACAAAGGATAGAGCAGGTTTGGATCATTATCATCAATAATGCACTTGATGAACTTGTAAATATCGATGACTATGAAAAACGAAAGCTTGTTATTACAATAGGGTTTAACCAAGTAAAAGATATGATAGTAGTAAAATTTAAAGATAATGCAGGCGGAATATCGCAAAGTATTATCGATAAGATCTTTGAGCCGTTCGTATCAACAAAAGAGCATAGCGGTATAGGTATTGGACTTAATGTGGCAAGAAAGATCATAGATGATCAAGATGGTACTATTTTAGCTTATAATGAGGGTGACGGTGCTGTTTTTGAAGTAAGATTAAAATATAGTGGGGCAGATGAGCAATAGCAAAAAAACTCTTATAGGTTTATCTTTTTTATTTATATCGATCTCTATTATAGTATTTATCTTTTTAGAATATGAAAAGGATAAAAAGGTAGAAGAGGAGATAGCTATAAAGCTGCAAGAATATCGTATGGGATACGATACTTTTTATCATAAGTTTAAACAAAGAGCTGATCTACTTTTTACGACGATGATATCAAGAAAAGAGGTTTTAGAGCTATATCGTAGTGCTTATAAAGCCGATAAAGAGAATAAAGCTAAGATAAGGTCTGCACTTTACGATCTATTGGCAGATGATTATAAAATACTTAAAAAATACAACTTAAAACAGTTACATTTCCATCTACCCAACAACGAAAGCTTTTTAAGGTTTCATAGACCAAATAAGTTTGGAGATAGTCTAAGTGATGCTAGGGCTACTGTTAAATATGTTAACCAAAATAAAAAAGCAGTTGACGGCTTTGAAGAAGGCAAGATATACAATGGTTTTAGATTTGTATATCCTATAATGTATCAAGATGAACATATTGGAAGCGTTGAACTGTCATTTGATGCTTACGGGATGATAGAAGAGTTTATGGAACACTATGAGCTTATAGTGAAGTTTTTAGTATCAAAAGATATTGTTGATAAAAAAGTACAAGAGAAAAACAATTATGTTAGATCAGATTTTGAAGGGTTCTATTATGAAAAAAGCAACCTTGAAAAGGTAACAAAACTTAACCCCTCGATAAAGCAGATATCTGATGGTGTGAAAGCTTATATTTTAGAGCATATATCAATGGGAAAAGATTTTGCAACATATGATAAAAAAAATAAAAACCTGATACTAGTTTTTCCTTTGAAAAATCCTATATCGAAAAAAGTTGTAGGTGCACTTATGCTAAATACAAAAAGCAACTATATTATGAATAAGAGTTTAAATACCTTACTTGTAAGCTCAATTTTAATATTTTTGCTTGGTATCATATTTACGGTGATATATTTTGAGTTGAGCGTAAAAAATAAACTAAAAGTAAATAATAAAAAACTTCAAACCCTTATAGATGAGGTTGACAGCGGTATTGCTATTTTGGATCTTGAAGGAAACTTTTTAGAAGTAAACCCAACATATACTAAACTTTTTGGATATACCCAAGATGAGTTCAAAAGTTTAAATTGTCTAGATCTAGCTCACGAGGATTTTAAAGATATTGCAAAAGAAGCTTTAGCTGAGGCTAAAAAGAGTGGTCATATCTCAAAAGTAAGAAAAGCTTGTATCGCTAAGAGTGGTGAAAAAGTATATATTGAGATCTCTTTAAATCTACTACCTGATAACCAAACTTTTGTATCTGTTGCAAACTCTTTAGATGATAAGATAGAGATGGAAAAAGCACTTAGTAAGTTTAAAAATATATATGATTATACATCTGTAGGGTTTTTAATAGTTGATGAGGATAGAAATATCATAGATGTGAACGATAGACTTCTAAAGCTAACAGGTTATAAAAGTAAAGATGATATTATCGGTAAAAGTACCAGAATGTTTCACTTGGATGATGATGAGTATGAGAATTTTGCAAAAAATATAATTTCACAAGTGGCTATGAACGAGATAGTAAGAGAAGAGTTCCAGTTTAGAATAAATGACGGCTCAACAATCTGGTGTGAGGTCTCAGGTAGCCCTTTAAACGAAAAAGCAAAACTTGAAGATGGTCATGTTCTTTGGGCTATTATCGATGTGGATGATAAGGTTAAAGCAAAAGAGTTGATCATAAAACAAAATAAAGAGCTTCAAGAGCTTAACCAAAACCTAAACGATGAGGTGAAAAGTCAAATAGATAAGATAAGGGAAAAGGATATGATCCTTATCCAAAAAACTAAAATGGCATCTATGGGTGAGATGATGGATGCGGTTGCCCATCAGTGGAAACAGCCTTTAAATATTATAAAACTTTCAGTCGATGAACTTGAGTATCTATTAAAAAGTAATAAAGCAGACGAGAACTATATACATGAGTTTGGTAAACGTATAAAAGAGCAGGTTAACCACTCTGTAGAGACCATAGATGAGTTTAGAGATTTCTTTAGACCAAAAGGGGAGCTTCAATCAACTATTTTAAAAGATGTTATAGATTCATCTTTAGTACTGATGAAAGACGATCTTATAAAACATACCATAGTGACAAAATTTGAGGGTGACGGAGATTTAAAGGTCAATATTATCCCTAATGAGTTTAAACACGTGATCATAAATATTGTAAATAATGCAAAAGATGAGTTTATATCTAAGAACTTAAGAGAAAGAGTGATAAGATTCGAAGTCTTAAAAGATGATATTTACGTAATTTTAAAGATAAAAGATACTGCTGGCGGGATACCAAAAGATGTGTTGAAAAATATATTTAAAGCAAACTTTACAACAAAGCCTAAAGGTATCGGTACGGGCATAGGTTTATATATGACGAAAAATATTATCGAAAAGATAGGCGGTTCCATAGAAGCTAAGAATATCGAAAGCGGAGCTGAATTTATTATTAGGATACCTATTTGAGAATAGCATTTATAGGTGATATTGTCGGTCGTCCTGGCAGACGTATCATTAAAGATAAGTTGATACAGTTAAAAAAAGAGTTTGATATAGATTTTGTAATAGCAAACGCAGAGAATGCCAGCCACGGTTTTGGTTTAACGGTTAAAAACTGCGATGAGCTTTTAGCTTGCGGCATAGATATTATAACAGGTGGAAATCACTCTTTTGATAAGAAAAAAGAGATGATAACCCTGCTTGAGACAAAACCTGTTTTAAGACCTGATAATTATCCAGATACGGTTCCTGGAAAAGGTTTAGATATAGTGGAAGTAAATGGTGAAAAGCTTGCTGTTTTAAACCTTATGGGGATATATGGTATGCCAAATACTAATAACCCTTTTAATCATGCTACTGAGACGGTTGAGAAACTTATAGCCGATGGAGTAAATAATATCTTTATAGACTTTCATGCAGAAGCTACAAGTGAAAAACGAATAATGATGAAGATGTTCGAGGGGAAAGTTAGTGCCATCATTGGTACTCATACACATATAGGTACTGATGATATGGAGATCGCTAAGGGGACATTTTATATTACCGATATGGGCTTAACTGGATGTAGAGATAAGGTTATAGGTATGGATGAGAAAGTGCCTATTGCAAAGGTTACTACCGGTATCGGTGGACACTTCGATGTTGCCAATAATTGCAAAACTATTTTGCAGCTAGCTGTTATAGATATAGAAGATGGTAAAGCAGTTGAGGGCTTTAAACTGAAACTATACAATGACCTTGAAAGAGTAAGAACACAAGCGATTATAAATTAATTTTTGGATAAAATAATCCGATAATGATTTAAAGGATATAACTTATGATAATCATCCCTCAAACAAAAGGTGGTGTAGGTAAATCAACTGTAGCTATGCAGGTTATAGCACCTTATCTTTATAAAAAGCATGGGAAAAAAGTTACATATATTGAGATCGATGATGAAAATAACGATAGTATGTCTTTTAACCGTACCGAGATAGTAAACAAAAGAATGCTAGGAACTAATAAGATCAGTGAACTTGATGAGATGATCTTAATGGATAGCAACCATGAAGTTATCGTTGATGTTGGTGGAAATAAAACATCATCTTTAGTTCTTGAAGAGATCAAAAAAGTTGGATCTTTCGGTAACGTTAAATGGATCATCCCTTTAGGTGACGGTGAGCTTGACGGTAAAAATGCTATAGCAACTATGAAAAAGATCAAAAAGATCGAAGATAATCCTGAAGAGAACACTATATTTGCACTAAATAGAGCTATTAGTATGGAACCTGATTATATCAATGAGCAGTTTATCAACTTCTTTGGGCATAAATATCTAGGAAACAACTCTGTTATTTGTGATTATATAAAAAAGCCTAAATACTTCCCTATAAAAAACGATAAGATCATAACACTAAGCCGTTATGTTGGAAGTACTGTTTGGGAGATGGCACACAATAACACAGACTTTGCAAAAAAAGCTATGGAATCTAAAGATTCAGGGGATATGGAGAGTGCAAGAAAATATCTTTTCTTTAGACGTATGCAAACAGAAGCAAAAGATTATGTACTAAACACTTTAAACAAAGTGTTTTTTGATCTAGATAGATGGATTAAACTTAAATGAGTGATATGAGCTTTAAACAGGCAAAAGAGATCGTAGATAGGATCGAACTTGCCGAGCTGACATTAAATAGAACTTTAGAACATATAGATAAATCTTCAAAAGAGTTCGATAGAGCTTTGGAGATGCAAAAAAGAGTAGTTGAGTATTTCCCTAAAGTAAACCTAAAGATCAATGTATTAAGAGTATTGGTAGCTTTAAATGTAGGTTTTATTTTAGGACTACTAATAGGTAAGTTTTTTTTATAGCACTAAAGAGATATTTAGATATAAATTATTTTAAAACAACTCGTTGTTTTCTTTAGGGTTTGCTTCTTTAAAGATAGCTTGGCTATCTTGTTAAAAGAAGTTATTAAACAAGGTTTCCCTTTTAATTGGGAACCAATTAAAAGGATATATATTTTGAGTAAACAAGAACAGATCATTGATATGTTTGACGATATAGCAAAAACATACGATCTTGCTAATAGAATATTAAGTATGGGTGTAGATAAAACATGGAGAAACAAAGCTTGTAACCTTGCTTTTTCATATTATGATAAACCACATATCGAAAAGATAGTTGACGTTGCTTGCGGTACTGGTGATATGATGATAGACTGGAAAAAAATAGCTAAACAAAATGGAATCGCTCTTGATCATATAGTTGGTGTTGATCCAAGTGTAGGTATGATGAACGTAGGTAAACAAAAGATACCAGATGGTGAGTTTATTGAAGCTGGAGCTGAAAAGATGCCAATCGATAGCCAAAGTGCAGATATAGCTTCAATAGCTTACGGTATAAGAAACGTAGTAAAAAGAAAAGAGGGGCTTAGTGAGTTTGCTAGAATCCTAAAAAAAGACGGTTTACTTGTGATATTAGAGTTCACTAAAAATGAAAAACAAAGACCGCAGGATTATCTAACGGACTTTTATCTAAATAAGATGATGCCTATTATCGGTGGACTTATCTCAAAAAATAAAGAGGCTTATACTTATCTGCCTGAATCTATAAATGAGTTTATCACAACTAAACAGATGTGTGAAGAGCTTGAAGAGGCTGGACTTAAACCTATATATGTAAAGGGTTTTTCTATGGATATATCAACTCTTTTTATAGCTCGCAAGGTATAAATGAACCAACCCATTTCCGTTTCATCTTTAAACGAGCAGATCAAAGGTCTGCTTGAGACCACTTTTATAAATGTATATGTTGAGGGTGAGATATCAAATCTTACCTATCACAACAGCGGTCATATCTACTTTTCTATCAAAGATAATAAATCGGTTATAAGCTGTGTAATGTTTAGAGGAAACGCTTCATCTTTAAAGTTTCGTTTAGAGATGGGACAAAAGATCGTAATAAGCGGAAACGTTACGGCTTATGTTCCAAGAGGCTCTTACCAGATACTTTGTACAAAGATAGAACCAAGCGGTGTGGGTGCTTTGGCTTTAGCTTATGAGCAGTTAAAAGCAAAACTACAGATAAAAGGCTACTTTGATCAAAGTATAAAAAAACCACTTCCTAGATACCCTAAAAATATATATGTAGTCACTTCAAATACGGGTGCAGCGATAGAGGATATGAAAAAGGTTCTTTCTCATCGTTACCCTTTGGCAAAGATGATCTTAATACCTGCTCTTGTGCAAGGAGAGAGCGCAAAAGAGTCTATCGTAAGCGCTATAAAAAAAGCTGATGAATTAGCAAGAAAAGAGCAAGATAGCGTGATGATAGTTGGGCGCGGAGGAGGAAGTATAGAGGATCTTTGGGCATTTAATGAAGAGATAGTAGCTGACGCTATTTATGAAGCAACTACACCAATAATTAGTGCAGTAGGGCATGAGAACGATTTTATGATAAGTGATTTTGTAGCAGATCTTAGAGCCAGCACACCCTCAAATGCAATAGAGATATCAACACCTGATATAAATGAGATAAAAATGTATATTGATACACTTATGGATGATTTTTCCCATAAACAAAAAGTGATCTTAGATAAAAAAGCACAGATATTAAATAATATCTACTCTTTATTTGTTCAGAACTCAATTGCGACAAAATTTGAGCTAGTAAATAATAATATAAATAATTTAAAAAACAATTTTAATAATAGCTTTAAAACTATACTAAATAAAAAAGAGCATGAACTTCAATTATTGCTAAACGCCCTAAATTCCAACGATCCAAGCAAAAAAAACCAAAAAGGTTTTGCTCAAATAGTAAAAGATGGAAAAATAGTTGAACTTGAAACTCTAAAATCTAAAGATTTGATATCTTTACAAAGTAGTAAAGTTGTAATTGAATGTGAAGTTTTAAAAAGAGTAGTGCTATAAGTATCAAAACCCCTTTAATCCAATAGTGAATAGTTTATCCATATAAAAATAAGTTTGATATAAATAGTGTTTTTTAGAGCTATTTTTAAGTTTTTATTTTCTATAATGGTATGTATTTATTAAGAATATTGTTTTATAGACCAAATTTCATATTTGAACTTAAAGGAGTTGCTTTGGCAGGAGAGACTGTATTAGATGATAACGCATTCCTAGTAAGTGAGACAGATGCAAAAGGTATAATAACCTTTGCAAACGATGATTTTTGTAAAGTAGCGGGGTATGAGCTAGATGAGCTTATGGGACAACCGCATAATATGGTAAGACATACCGATATGCCGAAAGTTGCATTTAAATCCTTATGGGATACGGTGCAAAGTGGAGAGGTATGGACAGGATATGTAAAGAATGCTACAAAAGCAGGTGGTTTTTACTGGGTATTTGCAACAGTATATCCATTTGAGACTTGTGATGGGACTAAAGGTTATCTATCTTGTAGAAGAAAACCTTCCCGTGAAGAGATAGAGGAACACGAAGCTCTTTATAAAGAGTGGAAAAAAAGTGAATAGCTTCTTAAACAATAAAAGAGTAGAAAGTAAATTTAACTAAGGGATTTTTATGAATGACGAAATAGAAAGAAAAAAGAACGTAGAATATAGTGAATATATGACTTTTGAACTAGGTAGTATGAAGTATGCTATAGAGCTTCCTAAGATAAGAGAGATATTGACATATCCTGAAATAATAACTACTCTTCCAAATACTACAGAATGGGTAAAAGGGCTTATTAACCTAAGAGGTGAAGTTGTGCCTGTTCTAGATCTTAGAATAAGATTTAATACAGGAGATGTAAGATACGATGATAACACTGCCGTTATCGCAGTTATCACAGGTGATAAAAGGATGGTTGGTATTGTAGTTGATAAGGTTGATGATGTTCAAAAACTAGATACTACGCAACTATCACCTGTTTCAGATATGGGTTCTGCGATACCTTCAAAATATTTAAAAGGTTTTGTAAGACTTGAAAACAATCAAATGCTTGTAATTATGGATATTGAGTCAGTAGTACATAAAGAAGAGTTGAAATCATCATAAGGTATATTTAAATGCAAGAAAAAATTGCAAAAATTAAAAGCTTAAAGCTTTTATTTGTAGAGGATGAAGAGGATCTACTAAATATAATCACGGACACTCTTACAAAGCTTCAAGCAAACTTTTTAACAGCTCCTGACGGAGAAAAAGCCTTAGCTTTAATAGAAGCTAATCCAGATATCGATCTTATTATAACAGATATCAATATGCCCAATATGAACGGGCTTGAACTAATAGAAAAAGCACAAGAAAAAGGTATAAAAAAGCCGTTTGTAATAATGTCTGCACATACTGAAAAAGAGTATATGGAGAAAGCAGAAGCTTTAGGTATAGACAACTATTTGTTAAAACCATTCGATTTTATAAAATTTATAGAACTGGTTTCAACCATGGATTTTGAAAATAGATAATGGCGATAGATAAAGAGCTACTAAAAAAACTTACCGTTCTATACGTAGAGGATGATGATAAGATAAGAAATGAGCTATCGACTCTTCTAGGTGGTTTTGTAAATAAGATATATACAGGAAGTGACGGTAGAGACGGTTTAGAGAAATATCTAGCCAACAAAGATTCTATTGATGTTATAATCAGTGATATCAATATGCCTAAACTTACAGGTATAGAGATGATGCAGCAGATAAGAAAAGTTGATCAAAAAGTAGAGATACTTTTTGCAACTGCTTATTCAGATAATGAGTTTTTAAGTGAAGCTATCAAGCTTCGTGTATATGATTATATAATAAAACCTATCGATATAAAACATCTACTTACAAAAATAAATCAGCTAGCAATAGACCTTCATAAAGAGTCTTTAATCGTTCAGCAAAATAAAGATCTAGAGAGATTTAAAGATATTATCGATCTAAATAATATCGTTATCAAAACAGATACCGATGGAAATATAACATATGTAAATGATCTATTTTGCAACCTAATGGAGTATGATAAACAAGAGCTTTTAGGTAAACCTTTAAATGTATTAAAGCATAAAGATGTAGCTGATGCTATATATGATGAGATGGTTAATACTATTAAATCTGGAAGCTCTTGGAAAGGTACTTTAAAAAATGTAACAAAAAGCGGTGATGTTATTATCGTAGAGTGTTATATGATACCTGTACTTAATAATAGTGGTGAGTTAACTGGGACTATCTCGGTTAACAGAGATATCACTAAAGAGGTTAGTTTTAAACGTGATCTAAAAGTTAGTATGATGAAAGATAAAGGAAAGATCTTTCAAGATAGTAAAGAGCTAAGTGCAGAGCTTAAAGCTCAGATCATAGCTATGCAAAATAGAACAGTTCAACTCGAAGAGCAGGTTAAGAGTTTAGTTAAAGAGAAAAAGGATATGGAGCTAAACTTTGAAAAAGACTTAGCCGAAACAGAAAGCCTTAGAAGTGAGCTAAAACTTTTACAGAAAAAAGCTGACGATGTAGAGGATAAGAATGTAACTACATTAAAACTTAGTAAACAGCTTGCAGATGTAAAGCGTGAGTATAAAATGCTTCAAGAAAACAATGAACAAGTTATAGAAGCGATTAAAAAAGAGCATACTCAAGAGAAAGTGAACCTTCAAACAAAATTTGATGAAGCGAATGAAGAGTTGACTAAGCTTAAAAAGATAGTTGATGAGTTTGGTGATATAGAAGAGTTTGAAGAGAAACTTTCATTTTGGAAAGAGAAAGCTAAGAACGAATCTGAAAAAGTTGTAAAACTAGAGAAAGAGCTTTTAAAATATACAGATAAAAGTATTATGAAAACTATCCTTGGTGAAGAGCTAAACCACTCTTTAAAACAAGGGTTGGGAAAATTCCTTAAATAACTAGATATTTATATCATGAAGCTCTTTAAATAAAAGGGCTTCTACGATATCTTCGATATATCTTTGTGTCGGTGCAACAAGTACGGCAATATTCTCTTCTATATACGGCCAGATATACTCTTTATCACTTATCACAACTATACAATCTATAAAATCGTTTATATCATCTTTGTTATCAAAGAGTTCTAGCTTTTGAACTTTACCTTCATCAAACTCTATAAAGCCCCAAGCTTGAACATCATTTAGTGAAATAAGTTTTGCTTCCTCTTCATCTTTCATATCTAGTGGCAATAGTATATTCATCTTTTATCCTGGGTCGGGTGTTATATTTTTCATTAGTTCACTTTTGATCTTAAGTCTTGCTTCCTCTTGCTCAAGTCCCTTTATATCAAAAGGTTCACTTATATAAAAGTGTATAGTTCCAAAAGGTTTCGGTACTATAAATTTATCCCATGATTTCATCTGCCAGTAACGTGAAGGCTGGAAACTGTAGGTCATTATCTTTGAGTTTGTTTTTTGTGCCATTGCAATAATACCGTTGGCTACTTGGTGTCTAGGACCCTTTGGACCATCAGGAGTTATAACTATGTCTATTCCATTTCTAAGCGATGATATGGCAGCGATCAAAGCTTTAGCTCCACCTCTTGTAGATGAGCCTCTAACAGCTCCAACATTAAAATAGTTGTATATTCTTTTGATTGTTTCGCCGTCACGATGCTCACTTATAACTCCAAGAAGTTCACCTTTAGGTTTTAGTTTTCTATAACCCAAAGGCATCATTAAAAGCTCGCCGTGCCACATAGCTAAGATAAAAGGCTCTTTGGGCATATCTTTAGGGAAGTGAAATACTCTTTTATTAGTTGAGTATAAAAATCTGATAAATAAACTAACTAAAAAAGGTACAAGGTGTATCTGTAGGTAGTTTAAGATCTGTTTTTTCATAACACTTCACACTTTAAAGCTGTTCTTGTTGCATCGATCGCTTTTACTTTTAAGGTTTTTCCTAAAAGCTCATCGCTCCCTTTTGCAAATACTTGTATAAAGTTATCGGTATATCCGCTGATCTCACCGTTAGGTTTAAGTTCATCAAATAGCACCTCAAAGGTTTTATCTATATTTGAACTCATAAGCTCCTCTTGGTGCTTTTTATGCAGCTCTATCACTTGCGTTAATCTGTCACTTGCAATCTTATCATCGATAAGCTCTTCATATTTTAAAGCTTCGGTTTCAGGTCTTGGGGAGTATTTAAAGTTAAATATCTGATCAAACTTAACTTGGTTGATAACATCTATCGTATCTTTAAAATCCTCTTCACTCTCTGTTGGAAAAGCTACGATTATATCCGTGCTTATCCTTACATTTGGAACGAGCTCTCTGATCTTTGCAGCTCTATTTAAGAACCACTTTTTGGTGTAGCCTCTTTTCATATCTTTTAGAACTTGTGTTGAGCCGCTTTGAAGTGGCATATGGATAGATTTGCAGATTTTAGGGTTTTTAGCAAACTCCTCAATAAACTCATCATCCATATGAAGCGGATGTGGAGATGTAAATCTAATACGCTCTAAGCCCTCTATCTTGCTTACATCTTGAAGCAGTTTTGTAAAAGTATATTTGTCTCGATTATCGCTAAAGTATTTTCCGTAGCTGTTAACGTTTTGACCTAATAAGAACACCTCTTTAGCACCTGTTTTTACTGCTTTTTCGATCTCTTTTATTATGATCTCTGGTGGAATAGATATCTCATCACCTCTAGTGTTTGGAACTATACAATAGGTACAGCTTTTATCACACCCTATAGAGATATTTACAGATGTTCTATAAGGGTTTGATCTAAACTCCGCAAAAGAGTATGTAGTTTCATCATGATCTATATCTATCTCAACAGAGCCTTTGATATCAACAACTTTTGATATCTTAGATACGTTTCTAGCTCCAAGTACAAAATCGACACTCGGCGCTCTTTTAATGATATCTTCACCAAGATGGCTTGCTGTACATCCGCAAACCCCAATTTTGGCATCTTGTTTTTTCTTTTTTGTAAATTGTCCGATCTCTGAAAATAGTTTTTGAACCGGTTTTTCCCTAACCGAGCAGGTGTTTATAATGATAAGATCGGCATCTTCTAGAGTTTGTGTAGTTTCATAATCTTTGTGGGCTTTAAGCTCTGCGATTATATGTTCGGTATCTCTTGAGTTCATTTGACACCCAAGAGTCTCTATAAAAAGTTTTTTCATAAAGTTTTAGCTGTTTTCCTTATACCATATGTACTTCATACATATATTCGTCATCAGCTAGACCGTATTTGATCTCTCTAAAATAAACGTTGTAGCCTTCCTCTTCGAAAGTATCTACTAAAGCCATCATATCTTTATGTGAGTTGTCTCTATCAAAGTAAAATATCTTCTCACCGTTTTCGGCAAGCTCCTCTTTGATCTTCTCAACTTTTACTTTTTTTGGTTTTTCGTTTAACTCATTTCTTGCTAATAGAAGTTCCATTATTTTCCTTGTTAATATTTAGATAAAGGGAGATATTATATTTAAAAATCTCTTAATAATTGATAAAGTTCTATTTTGATAAAATAGCGCCTATCTACAATACTAAATGAAAATCACAAAATACATTTTAGTGTTAAATTAAAAAAAAGAAGAGTAAATGGATAAAATAATAGATATTATCGATTCTATCGCTTATGAAAAAGGGCTTAAGATATCTGAAGTTGAAATGGCTTTAAAAGAGGCATTGATAAAAACGGCGGAAAAAATGATCAACAACGATCTTAAATTTGAAGCTGAGATTGATAGAAAGAATAAAGAGCTGAAGCTTTATCAAAAGATCGAGGTGGTTGCAAATGATGATGCAAGACTTAGCGGTGAAGAGCTTGATGATGAGGGCAATGTTATAAATCCTGAGAACTTTATCACTTTAGATGAAGCAAAAGATGCAGATGATGAGCTAGAGATCGGGGACTTTGTTCAATATGATCTAGAGTTTGAAGATATGGGAAGAAATGCAGCTACAATACTAAACAATAACTTTGAGTATAAGATACAAAGATATATTGAAGAAAATCTTTTCGGTAAATATAAAGAGAAAGTAGGAAAGATCGTAACTGCTAGTGTTACAAGAGTTGATAAGGCTGAGAATACATTTATTGAGATCGGTGAAGTAAAAGGGATACTTCCTAGAAAAAATAGGATCAAAGGTGAAGCTTTTAAAGTTGGTGATGTTATTAAAGCCGTTGTAAGAGGCGTAAAGATAGATAAACACCACGGTCTTATTGTTGAGATATCTCGTACAAGTCCAAAGTTCCTTGAAGCTCTTTTAGCTTTAGAGGTACCTGAGCTTAAAGATGAGAGAATCATAATAGAAAACTCTGCAAGAATCCCTGGTAGTAGAGCTAAAATAGCACTTAGTACAACTGATCCACAGATCGATCCTATTGGTTCTGTTGTTGGTGTTAAAGGTGTAAGAATATCTGCTGTTAGTGCTGAGCTAAACGGGGAAAGCATAGATTGTATAGAGTACACTACTGTTCCTGAGATGTTCGTTGCACGTGCACTAAGTCCAGCTATTATCAATAATGTAAAGATAGAAAGATCTATCGTAAGAGAAGAGGGTGAAGAGGTAGAAAAAATAAAAGCTATCGTAACTATCCCAAGTGATCAAAAATCTAAAGCGATAGGAAAATCAGGTTTAAATATTAGACTTGCTTCTATGCTTACAAAGTGTGAGATCGAACTAAACGAAGTTGAGGGAACTGATAATAAGAAAACTCAAGAGAGTTCGCAAGCAGAGGTTAAAAATACGGATACGGCAAGTTTAGAGGCACTATTTAAGTAGTAGATATGTCTTTAGTAATATACGATTCTGTTAAAAAACAAAAAGTAAACTTTGAACCGATAGATAAAAATTCGGTAAAAGTTTACGTATGCGGTCCCACCGTATACGATGATGCTCACTTAGGGCATGCAAGAAGTGCAATAGCATTTGATCTACTTCATAGAGTTCTTTTACTTAACGGCTATAAAGTTGACATGGCTAAGAACTTTACCGATATCGATGATAAGATATTAAAAAAGATGGAGAGTGAGAACAAATCTCTTGAAGAGATCACCTCTTATTATATCAATAGATATAAAGAGGATATGGATGCACTCAATATCCTTCCAAACTCAATCGAGCCAAAAGCAACACAAAATCTTCAAGCGATGATAGATATGATCTCAACTCTACTTGATAAAGGTTTTGCATATATTATTGATGACGGCGTATATTTTGAGGTTTCAAAAGATGAAGCTTATGGTTCGCTTTCACATCAAATAAGTGAAGAGTCACAAGCAAGGGTTGAAGAGAAAAAGGGTAAGAAAGATCAAAAAGATTATGCTCTTTGGAAATTTACAAAAGATGACGAAGTTGGCTTTGATGCCCCTTTTGGAAAAGGGCGTCCGGGCTGGCATATAGAGTGCAGCGCTATGATCGATAAACATTTAGCTTCAACTAGCAGTGAATACTCTATAGATATTCATGCAGGCGGAGCCGATCTTTTATTTCCTCACCATGAGAATGAAGCAAGTCAAAGTAGGTGTGCTACAGGGAAAAACTTAGCTAAATATTGGATGCATAATGGTTTTGTAAATATAGACGGTAGTAAGATGAGTAAATCTTTAGGAAACAGCTTCTTTTTAAAAGATGCACTTAAAGAGTATCATGGGGAAGTGATTAGGTTTTATATGAGTGCAACACATTATAGAAGTGACTTTAACTTTAATGAAGAGGATCTTAACGCATCTAAAAAAAGACTAGATAAACTCTACAGACTTAAAAAAAGAGTTTACGGTTTAGGCTCTTCAGCTGTTAATAAACAATTCAAACAAAAGATCGTTGAAGCACTTAATGATGATATCAATATATCTTTAACACTTAGTATAGTTGATGAGTTCTTAGCAAATGCAAATGAGTCTTTAGATAATGAACCTAAAAATAAAGGTTTAAAAAAAGAGATCGTTTCAAACCTAGAGTTTATATCTACTACTCTTGGAATTGGAAATGAAGATCCTTATAAATATTTCCAGTTTGGTATAAGTGAAGAAGAGATATCAAAAATAGAAGAACTTATAAATAAAAGAGCAGAAGCAAAAGCAAATAAAGATTTTGAAAAAGCAGATCAACTAAGAGATGAGATATTATCTTTAGATGTTCAAATAATGGATACACCTAATGGAACATTATGGGAAAAACTATAGTTTATATACATATAGTATATAAGAGTAAATGCCAAGTGTTTCTTCACTTGGCTTTTTTAATATCTAAAAACTCCATAAAATATAGATAAATCATATAAAAACAGATATAAAATAGAAAACTTTTTAAATTTAAGCCAACATTTAGTTTAAACCCTTGACAAAGGTGAATTTTTTGTCTATAATTCCCGTCCAATTTCAGAGGAACGACTTGAAAGAGTGACTGGGATTAGGATGTTCTTTTACAATTTAAATTTAAGAAGATAATTTTTATAAACCAAATATCTTGGACTTATAGTTAGAGATATTTTTTATAAGTTTTTAGTAAAAAACTTATGTTTATAAAGAGAATCGAAATTATAACAACTTATTTATTTCTTTAAATGAGAGTGAATTTTGAAACTCTGATGTTTTAGATTAAACTAATTCATATTTTTATGGAGAGTTTGATCCTGGCTCAGAGTGAACGCTGGCGGCGTGCTTAACACATGCAAGTCGAACGAGAACGGGATTTAGCTTGCTAAATCTGTCAGCTAAGTGGCGCACGGGTGAGTAATATATAGTTAACCTGCCTTAGAGAAGGGGATAATTGCTGGAAACGGCTTGTAAGACCCTATATGCCTTTAATACATAAGTATGCAAGGGAAATATTTATAGCTCTAAGATGGGACTGTACAGTATCAGCTAGTTGGTGAGGTAATGGCTCACCAAGGCAATGACGCTTAACTGGTTTGAGAGGATGATCAGTCACACTGGAACTGAGACACGGTCCAGACTCCTACGGGAGGCAGCAGTGGGGAATATTGCACAATGGGGGAAACCCTGATGCAGCAACGCCGCGTGGAGGATGACACTTTTCGGAGCGTAAACTCCTTTTATATCCCAAGATAATGACGGTAGGATATGAATAAGCACCGGCTAACTCCGTGCCAGCAGCCGCGGTAATACGGGGGGTGCAAGCGTTACTCGGAATCACTGGGCGTAAAGAGCGTGTAGGCGGGTTTGTAAGTTGGAAGTGAAATCCTGTGGCTTAACCATAGAACTGCTTCCAAAACTACTTACCTAGAATATGGGAGAGGTAGATGGAATTTCTGGTGTAGGGGTAAAATCCGTAGAGATCAGAAGGAATACCGATTGCGAAGGCGATCTACTGGAACATTATTGACGCTGAGACGCGAAAGCGTGGGGAGCAAACAGGATTAGATACCCTGGTAGTCCACGCCCTAAACGATGCACACTAGTTGTTGCCATGCTAGACATGGCAGTAATGCAGTTAACACATTAAGTGTGCCGCCTGGGGAGTACGGTCGCAAGATTAAAACTCAAAGGAATAGACGGGGACCCGCACAAGCGGTGGAGCATGTGGTTTAATTCGACGATACGCGAAGAACCTTACCTGGCCTTGACATAGTAAGAACTTAGTAGAGATACTTTGGTGCTAGCTTGCTAGAACTTACATACAGGTGCTGCACGGCTGTCGTCAGCTCGTGTCGTGAGATGTTGGGTTAAGTCCCGCAACGAGCGCAACCCACGTCCTTAGTTGCTAACAGTTCGGCTGAGAACTCTAAGGAGACTGCCTACGCAAGTAGGAGGAAGGTGTGGACGACGTCAAGTCATCATGGCCCTTACGGCCAGGGCTACACACGTGCTACAATGGGGCATACAAAGAGCAGCAATACCGCGAGGTGGAGCAAATCTCTTAAAATGCCTCCCAGTTCGGATAGTACTCTGCAACTCGAGTGCTTGAAGTTGGAATCGCTAGTAATCGTAGATCAGCAATGCTACGGTGAATACGTTCCCGGGTCTTGTACTCACCGCCCGTCACACCATGGGAGTTGATTTCATTCGAAGCGGGGATGCTAAAATAGCTACCTTCCACAGTGGAATTAGCGACTGGGGTGAAGTCGTAACAAGGTAACCGTAGGAGAACCTGCGGTTGGATCACCTCCTTTCAGAGTAATAGGATAAGGTCTCACAACTTTATCCTGATAAACTGGTACCCTGAATAAAATCGTAAGATTTTTTTAGGCTCCAGAGACTATGAGTTCAGATATTTGGTTTATAAAGATTATATCTTAAATTGTAAAATTTGGTGTCCGAAGGATGCCAGACGCATGGGCCTATAGCTCAGCTGGCTAGAGCGCTCGACTGATAATCGTGAGGTCACAGGTTCAAGTCCTGTTAGGCCCACCATTTGTACCCTGAATAAAATCGAAAGATTTTTTTAGGCTAACAAAGCATGGGGAATTAGCTCAGCTGGGAGAGCGCCTGCTTTGCACGCAGGAGGTCAGCGGTTCGATCCCGCTATTCTCCACCAGAGAAACGTTAAGAAAAAGCAAACTGCTTTGCTTTTTTAGTTTCGGAACCCAAAGCGTTGTGAACGTAAGTGAACCGCACGGGTAGGGGATTATGGTACGAAAGAAGTTAGATATCAGTTCTAAATGATTAGAATTGATATCTGATTTTAGGATCAGAATGTTATTTAAAAATATATTGTTAAAGTCTTTAGTTTTTTCCTGATATAAACTGTAAAGTTTAAATCATTAAAAAAATAATACAATTGCATTTAATTTATTATCAAATTAGATCAATTTCGAAAGAGATTGTGTTTAATAAGATAGTAAGATAGAATACTCATATATTGTTAACTGTATAGAAATATATAGTTAATAGGCAAAAAAAGGTACCCTGGAAAAATCGTAAGATTTTTTTAGGCTACCAACAAATAAGTTATAAAGGGCTAATGGTGGATGCCTAGACTGTAAAAGGCGATGAAGGACGTACTAGACTGCGATAAGTCTTGGGGAGCTGTCAAGAAGCTTTGATCCAGGAATTTCCGAATGGGACAACCCGGCATGTTATGCATGTCATCCTTTCGAGGAAGCGAACCGAGCGAAGTGAAACATCTCAGTAGCTCGAGGAAAAGAAATCAACCGAGATTCCCAAAGTAGCGGCGAGCGAAATGGGATTAGGGCACTTAGTGATAACATTTTAGATAGTAGAAGGATCTGGAAAGGTTCAGCATAGAAGGTGAAACTCCTGTATACGAAATCTTTAATGTGGTACTAGGCTAAGGAACGAGTAGGTCGGAACACGTGATATTTTGACTGAATATGGGGGGACCACCCTCCAACCCTAAATACTAATTACAGATCGATAGTGCACAAGTACCGTGAGGGAAAGGTGAAAAGTACCCCAGTGAGGGGAGTGAAATAGAACCTGAAACCATTAGCTTACAATCATTGGGAGCCCTATGTTTTAACAGGGTGACCGACTGCCTTTTGCATAATGAGCCTGCGAGTTGTGGTCAGTGGCAAGGTTAAGCGATATGCGGAGCCGTAGCGAGAGCGAGTCTTAATAGGGCGACTTAGTCACTGGCTGCAGACCCGAAACTGAGTGATCTATCCATGGGCAGGTTGAAGCTGGTGTAAGAGCCAGTGGAGGACCGAACCGGTAGACGTTGAAAAGTCTTCGGATGACCTGTGGATAGGGGTGAAAGGCCAATCAAACTCAGTGATAGCTGGTTCTCTCCGAAATATATTTAGGTATAGCCTCTAGTAGTAGCGTATAGGGGTAGAGCACTGATTGGGCTAGGGCTGCTCACCGCGGTACCAAACCCTGTCAAACTTCGAATACTATACGTGGAATCTAGGGAGTCAGGCGTAGGGTGATAAAATCCTATGTCGAGAGGGGAACAACCCAGACTAACAGCTAAGGTCCCAAAGTTACATCTAAGTGGAAAACGATGTGAAGTTACTGTGACAACCAGGAGGTTGGCTTAGAAGCAGCCACCCTTTAAAGAAAGCGTAACAGCTCACTGGTCTAGTGATTTTGCGCGGAAAATATAACGGGGCTAAGATGTACACCGAAGCTTTAGACTCTACTTAGTAGAGTGGTAGGAGAGCGTTCCATTCAGCGTTGAAGGTATACCGGTAAGGAGTACTGGAGCGTATGGAAGTGAGCATGCAGGCATGAGTAACGATAAAAGTAGTGAGAATCTACTTCGCCGAAAATCTAAGGTTTCCTACGCGATGTTCGTCATCGTAGGGTTAGCCGGGACCTAAGACGAGTCCGAAAGGGGTAGTCGATGGAAAATTGGTTAATATTCCAATGCCAACAATTAAGCGCGATGGGGGGACGCATAGGGTTAAACGAGCTCACTGATGGAAGTGTGGGTCGAAGGACGTAGGTTGTTAAGTAGGCAAATCCGCTTAACGTGTAACCGAGATCTGACAGGCTCTTTAAAATCTTCGGATGGCAAAGAGAATCGTTGATACCGTCGTGCCAAGAAAAGCCTCTAAGTTTATTAATTGTTGCCCGTACCGTAAACCGACACAGGTAGATGAGATGAGTATTCTAAGGCGCGTGGAAGAACCCTGGTTAAGGAACTCTGCAAACTAGCACCGTAACTTCGGAATAAGGTGTGCCTTACATGTGAAGAGATTTACTCTCGGAGCATTATAAGGTTGCAACAAAGAGTCCCTCCCGACTGTTTACCAAAAACACAGCACTTTGCTAACTCGTAAGAGGATGTATAAGGTGTGACGCCTGCCCGGTGCTCGAAGGTTAATTGATGATGTAAGCATTAGCGAAGCATTTGATCGAAGCCCGAGTAAACGGCGGCCGTAACTATAACGGTCCTAAGGTAGCGAAATTCCTTGTCGGTTAAATACCGACCTGCATGAATGGCGTAACGAGATGGGAGCTGTCTCAACCAGGGATCCAGTGAAATTGTAGTGGAGGTGAAAATTCCTCCTACCCGCGGAAAGACGGAAAGACCCCGTGCACCTTTACTACAGCTTGACACTGTAGCTTGGATATTCATGTGCAGGATAGGTGGGAGGCTTTGATCTATGGACGCCAGTACATAGTGAGCCACCCTTGAGATACCACCCTTGAATATTTGAGTTACTAACTGGGATGAGTTATCCTCATTCAGGACAATGTCTGGTGGGTAGTTTGACTGGGGCGGTCGCCTCCTAAAAAGTAACGGAGGCTTGCAAAGGTTGGCTCAATCCGGATGGAAATCGGATGTTGAGTATAATGGTATAAGCCAGCCTGACTGTGAGACGTACATGTCGAACAGAGACGAAAGTCGGTCATAGTGATCCGGTGGTTCTGCGTGGAAGGGCCATCGCTCAAAGGATAAAAGGTACGCCGGGGATAACAGGCTGATCTCCCCCAAGAGCTCACATCGACGGGGAGGTTTGGCACCTCGATGTCGGCTCATCGCATCCTGGGGCTGGAGCAGGTCCCAAGGGTATGGCTGTTCGCCATTTAAAGCGGTACGCGAGCTGGGTTCAGAACGTCGTGAGACAGTTCGGTCCCTATCTTCCGTGGGCGCAGGAAAGTTGAAGAGATTTGACCCTAGTACGAGAGGACCGGGTTGAACGTGCCACTGGTGTACCAGTTGTCCTGCCAAGGGCATCGCTGGGTAGCTACGCATGGATGTGATAAGAGCTGAAAGCATCTAAGCTCGAAGCCAACTCTAAGATGAACTTTCCCTGAAGATCCCTTCAAGACTAGGAGGTTGATAGGCTGGATGTGTAAGTAGAGTAATCTATTTAGCTGACCAGTACTAATAGATCGTTTGACTTATTTTATGAGATTCTATCTTTACTATCTTATTAAATACAATTAATAAAGACTTTAACAATAATAACATCTAAGTTGAATATTAAGAGCAAATATTCTTTAAGAGTAATTTTTAATTATTAACTATTAATTCTTAATTTATTAAAAGCCTTGCTTTTAATATTCAACTTGATGGTGGCTATAGAGAAGAGGTTATACCTAGTCCCATTTCGAACCTAGAAGTCAAGCTCTTCATCGCTGATAATACTGCCGGGTCCCCTGGTGGAAACGTAAGTCGCTGCCATTGTTGAATGTTTTAAGCTAGAACTGATAACTTATCTGAGTTACCTGTTCTAGCTTTTTTTATTCCCAAATTTTTCTAAGTGAATACTAAAAGACTACTTTATATATTTTTCCAATTCTATTTCAAGTTTTTTTATTGAATCAATCTTATTATCGTGATGATCACTAAAGCCCCAATTGATCAAAATAGACTCTATCCCTGCGCTTTTCGCTGCCATTTGATCTTTTACACTATCACCTATTAGTATAAACTCTTGATGTTCATATTTACATTGTTCTATCACTTTATGGATCATATCAGGGTGAGGTTTAGGATTTTCTACGTTATTTGCCCCAACAATATGTATAAAGTGATCTTTTATATTTAGGTGTTCTAATATCTTAAATGCAAAGCTGTCATGTGCATTTGTTGCAATATGCATATTTATATCTTTACTGTATCTAGTTAAAAGCTCTTCAATTCCCTCATATAGTTCTATCTCTTTAATACAGTTCTCATGATAATACTCCTCAAATAGTTTTGTTTGTTTATCTGTGAAGTGCTCTGTTCCATAAAAGAATTCTGCAGGGTTTATATTTGGATTGTTTACTTGCTCTAAAAGAATCTCTTTTTTAAGTTCTTGAAGACCAAGGTGTTTTCTAACATAGTTTATAGTATTTGATATCATGGTACCAGTATTTACTAAAGTACCGTCCATATCCCAAATTATTGATTTAATCATTTTTTATCCAGTCTAAATTTTTGCGGTCTAAGTGTAATATCCGTGACCACATAGTTTGACGTGATAATATCATAAACTATATCAGCTATCTCTTTAGGATCTAGATAAGTTTGCGGATCATCAGTTGGTTTAAAGTTTAGCTCATTAAAGAAGTTTGTATTTGTGATATCAGGGTTTATTGAAGTTACTTTTACACCATCTTTCCTAACCTCTTCAAATAGCGATAATGAGAAGTCTCTAAGACCGCTTTTGGTTGCAGTGTATAGTGCAGAGAACTTTGAATGTTTTGTAGCTTCTATAGAGCTTATATTGATAATATGACCTTGTGTCTCTTTTATAGACCTAAGAAGTAGTTTAGATAGTAAAATGGGAGCTGTTAGATTTACTGCAATCTTTTTTTCGATAATATCTTCATTTATCTCTTCGTGTGGTCTAAACACACCAAAACCTGCACAGTTTATCAATATATTGATCTTATACGAGTTTAGTATATCTTTGATCTCTTTTTTTAGATGATCTGTATTTTCAAGTCTTGATTTGATTTTGATTATTTGAAAGTCTTGCTCTTCAAGTTTTTGGCAGATCGCGTTGCCTATACCTGAAGAGTGACCTGTGATAACTACTGTTTTATCCATATAGGAAAATCCTTTTTAGATTTTTTAAGTAGCTATTTTAGTTTTTTTTGTCTTAATATTGCTATAGTGTAAAGGATTATACCACCGAATACCAGTGTATACATAAACATTTTCCAAATAGTACCGGTTGTTTTACCGCTGCTTCCTATACTAGAGTTTAGTTTTATCTCTTTTTGTTCTGCTAGTGAATCAGCTATTTGAGCATATCCGTTAAGAATTGCAGCCGAAGCTTTTGCAAAGAGTGTATTTTTATCTTTTGAGGCCAATAAAGGTATTATATAGCCGTTTAAAATATCATTTTTATCTATTTTATCTTTTAAATCATTGCTTGTAATTATATTTACATGTGTTAAGTCTAAAGCTAATGTTAGTAATACGTATGAGCCTTCAAGTTTATTTAGAATTTGCCCTTCAATATCTTTTATAATCTTTATCTTTTCATCCATATTAGTGACTTTTGTTTCACTATATTTTGTTTTTGCGTAGATATATATATTTACACCGAGTTTTGATTTTACTTCTGATCCTATCTCATTGATCTTAGATATTGCTCTTTGATCTATTACAGCATCTTGTGATAGTAAAAATTGTGATTGGTTTGCTTGCGAATAAATTGAAATAAAAAAAAGTAGGGTAAGAACCCTACTTAAAAAATTAAATTTTTTCATCTCTATCCTATAAAGACTCTACCTGAGTCAAAAAAAGCTAGATATACTGATAATACTGCTGATGCTACAAGCAGCCATCCGATTACTTTATCCATAATGACTCCCCTTACTTCTTATTACCGTTAAAATCTACATTATCAATGTAGTTTTTATATTGCTCTTCACTAGATGCGTTGAATTTTAAACCATTAGTATCTGCGTTAACAGTGTAATAGTTTGTAGCTTCTGCATTTTGTACTGTGATAGCTCCTATTGTTAAAACAGCTAATATTGTAAGAAGTAAAACAGTAGCAATAAGCATACCAGTAATACCGCTTAAAGTGAAGATTCCTCTTTCGTTATCATTCATTTGTGCATTTCCAGCCATACTATTCTCCTATACTTCTTAAGTAACTTGCCGTAGCTTTAATTTGAGTGTCATTTAGTCTTCCACTAAAGTTTGGCATTTCACCTATGATACCTTTCTTACCATCATGTAAAACAGAACTCATTAAAGAGTTATCATAAGTTTTTATACCTGGTGCAACATAATCCATACCGTTACCATCAGCTCCGTGACAAGATGCACAAACATTTGCAAATACATCTGCTCCTTCACCTTTGAAACCGTTCGCTACATAAGTAGAAACAGCTTCTATCTCAGCATCAGTAATTGCAGCACCTGTAGCCATATTGAAAAGACCATCTCTATTTGGCATACCCGCTGGATATGCTGTTTTAAAGTTGTTAGCACCATTTTTAATTGTATGTGCTACACTCTCTTTAGATATTCTTTTCGTAAGGTTTTGTGCTTTACCGTTAATACCCTCAGCATCAACACCGTGACACGGTGCACATTGTACTAAGAATATAGACTCACCCATAGCTTGAAGATCTGAATCTGAAGGGTTTTGCCATTTAGATTCAAATTTAGCATTATACTCATTTACTTCTTCATTCCATTGACCGATTTGGCTGAAACCGTTTGTTGGATAACCAACAGTCCAGTACCAAAATAACCAGATGATTGTTCCTATAAATGCTAATCCCCAACCAGAAGGAATAGGGTTTTTATATTCACCTATACCATCCCAGCTCTCTTCAGCAAGCTCACCGCCTGCTTTATCGTTTTTCATTTGCTGAATATACTTCATTGCAACGAATACCGTAATAGATATAATTGCAAATCCAGCAAGCATTGTAAGGTCGTTGATATAATCCTCACCTAACTGAAACGAGTCTCCTGCAACAAAGTAGGTTCCCGCCATTAGTGCAACGATAAGAATAATACCACCTATCCACATAGATTTCATATTAGTTCTCCTTGTCTAATTTATCTGACTTTTTTTCTTTTCTTTCTTCTAGAGGATCAGATTCAATTGAGTCATCCAAAACAAGCTTAGAGTATTTTTCAAAATCTCTTTCACCTTTTCTCTGTCTTTTATAAATAGAGTAGGCATAGCTGTAAAAAACTATGAATATGAACAGAATAAGAAAAAACTTAGCATATCCTTGAATGGTCATCAATGTTTCGTAATCCATTTAACCCTCTATTTTAAAGAATTTAAATATGCAATTAATGCAACTATTTGAGGAACCTGTCCGTTAGCAACAGCATCTTTAACAGCTTGGTTTTTCATTCCCGCTGCTATCTCTTTAGCTTGCGCTAAAGCTGCCACTTTTGCTTCTTCATAACTTCCTAACGCAACATCTACGTTACCGTCACCGTCAAGATCTTGATCATAAGGTGTAGAGAATACGTTTTTAACAGTATAGGCTTCACCGTATGCAGTTTCAATATCTGCAAGGTTTGTAAACATATGTTGATATGCAGGCATAATTGAACCTGGAACTACTGATAATGGATCCCACATATGGTTTTCATGCCAGTCTGTAGTTCTATAGTTACCAACTCTCATTAAGTCTGGACCAGTTCTTTTTGATCCCCATAAAAATGGTCTGTCGTATGCATATTCACCAGATAAAGAATACATACCGTATCTATCTGTTTCAGATTTAAACGGTCTGATTAACTGTGAATGACAAGCATTACATGAATCTTTAATATATACGTGTCTACCAGCTAGTTCTAGTACTGTATAAGGCTTAGTACCAACTGTAGGTCTTGATTGTTTTGCAAAATCAGGAATAACTTCCACTATACCTGCAAATGCAACTGTTAAAAATACCGCTACCGCAAAGAAAAACGGTCTTTGTTCTAACCAATGAAACATAATAAACCCTCCTTCTCTTAAGCTGCCATAGGCGTAGCGTTTGTAGGCTCTTTATCAAGAACTCTACCAGCTGTAGCAGTTTTATAAATATTATATGCGAACATAAATACACCGATTAGATACATTAATCCACCAACTGCTCTAATTACATAGTATGGGTGTAATACATTTACCGTATCGATAAATGAGTATACTAATGAACCGTACTCATCGTAAGCTCTCCACATCATACCTTGTGTAATACCAGCGATCCACATAGATGTAAAGTAAAGAACGATTGCAGTTGTTTGTAACCAGAATTGAGTTTCCATTAATGACTTAGAGTAAAGTTCTCTATTGTACATTCTTGGAACCATATGGAATACAGCAGCCATGATCATAAATACAACCCATCCAAGAACACCATCGTGAACGTGACCAGGAATCCAGTCAGTAAAGTGAGCGATAGCATTAACAGATTTAATAGATTGAATTGGTCCCTCGATTGTTGATAACATATAGAATGTTGAAGCAAGAACCATAAACTTGATCAGTGGATTTGTTTGTAATTGTTGCCATTCACCTTTCATAGTAAGCAGCATATTGATTGCTGAACCCCATGAAGGAAGAATTAGAACGATTGACATAACTGAACCCATTGTTTGCATCCAATCTGGAACTGTAGAATAGATAAGGTGGTGTCCACCAGCCCATAGATATACGAACATTAATCCCCAGAAAGCTAATATAGATAACTTATATGAGAATACGTTTTGACCTGATTCTTTCGGTAAGAAATAATAGATCATCGCAATAATTGGTGTAGTAAATACGAATGCAACCGCATTATGTCCATACCACCATTGTACAAGCGCATCATTTGTACCAGAATACATAGATACTGAGTGCATCATAGAACCATAACCTGAAACTAGTGCAGTAGGAACTTCCATATTATTAAATAGGTATAGCATTGCAATCGCTAAGAATGCAGCAATATAATACCAAATAGAAATATATAGAGTTCTTTCTCTTCTAATTCCGATTAGTCCAAAAATTGAGATACCCCAAAGTACCCACCAAACAACTACTAGTAAATCTAAAGGCCATTCAAGCTCTGCATACTCTTTTGAAGTTGTAATACCAGCAAATAGTGTTACTACAGCTAAAAGAATTGTAATGAAATACAATGCAAAGTGAAGTTTTCCTATAGCTAATAGGAATGGTGATTCCTTTAAAGAAACCTTTAATACTCTTTGTCCAACATAGTACCATGTTGCAAAGATACCACTAAGAGTAAAACCAAACGCGACACCGTTAGTGTGCAGCGGTCTTAATCTACTGAAAGTACCATATTCCCCAGCTAAATAGTTTAGCTCTGGAAACGCAAGTTGAAACGCTAGTACAACACCAATTGTCATACCAATGATACCAAACAGAATTGTTGCAAACGTAAACGCTTTTGCAACTGAGTAATCATACTCAATTTGTGCACCGTTTTGCATCAATCTCCTCCTAAATTTTTTAAGATACAAGTCACAATACGTCACTTATCACAAAAATTCTACCGAAGAAGGTATAAAATAAAGCTTAATTTCTAAAATATAAATTTAATAAAACTCTAAGGTTACAAGATGATTATAGTACTAAATTTTGTTATTTTTTGATTTTTAAAAATTTATGGTATAATTTATCGAAATGACAATCAAAAGGTTAAATATGAAAAAATCAATATTATCATTAGTGGCGGCTTCTGCACTTTTTACAAGTGCTGCAAATGCTGACTTTTTAGGTGTAGAGATTGGTGCGGCAGGATGGTCTCCTGAGATGACAGGTAAGTTCCAATACGGTAGCGGAACACCTACTAATATGGATCTTGAACAAAATCTTGGATACGGTGATACAGAGAGTGCAAGCTATGCTTGGTTATCTTTTGAACATCCAGTTCCTGTGATCCCAAATATTAAGATCATCCAAACTAACTTAGAGATGGATGCTTCAAAACTAAACACTATTAATCTTTCTTTTGGTGGACAAACATATAGTGCAAGTGAAACTGTAGCAAGTGGTATGACGCTAAACCAAACAGATTTTATCCTTTATTATGAGTTCTCTGAAGGTTTACTTATCCCTTTTGTTCATCTTGATGCAGGTTTAGCTATCAAAAATCTTGATGGTAAACTATACTTAAATAGTGCAACTTTAGGTAAAACTGAAAAAGATTTTAGTGTGCCTGTTCCAATGGCTTACGGTAAGATAAAACTTGCAACATCTGCAATACCGTTCTTCCCTTTAGATGTAGAGTATGAAACTATGTTCTTAAGTGTTGGTGATAACAGCTTTGAAGATACAAAGATTGGTGTTGTTTGGGATATCGAGATGGGCGCTGGATTTAACCTAGGTTTCGTTGCGGGTCTTAGAGAAGAGACTCTTGAAGTTGATGAATCAGGTGTAAAAGCTAATATTGATATTAGCGGTTATTACTACGGTGCATATTTCAACTGGTAATATTTTATAAGGTAACGGTTTTCCCGTTATCTTATCTCCAGTTTTTTAAAATCCTTTGGGTTTCTCTCTCTTGAGTTTTCTTTTTTAGATCTTCCCTTTTATCGTACTCTTTTTTACCCTTAGCAAGACCTATTTGCATCTTTAGTATGTTGTTTTTATTGAAATATAGTTTCAATGGAACTATCGTATATCCATCACGCGAAACCTTTTCAAACAGCTTATTGATCTCTTTTCTATGAAGAAGCAGTTTTCGATCTCTACTCTCATCAGGTCTATATGTACTGTGTGCAGTCTCTAAGTGTGAGATGTGGGCTTGAAGCAGGAATATCTCGTTTTTTATAACTCTTATAAAACTATCTTTTATATTTACACGTCCTGCACGTATAGCTTTAACTTCACTTCCCTCTAAAACTATACCAGCTTCAAAGGTATCTTCTATCGTGTAGTCATGGTATGCTTTTTTATTTAAAAACGATTTGGGTGTATTTTTTTTCTTCTCAGCCATCTATCCCTCTATCCAAAACAATGAACTACCGCTTCCACTAAAAAAGGTTTTATTGTTTTTTATATAATTTTTTATTTGTGGATATAGAGTTTTTACAGGTTCAAAAAGATCGTTTGATTCCTCTATAGAAAAATTATTTATTACGGTTTCACTTTTCATTTGAAGCAGTTTATCTGCATCACTTTTTGAAATCTCTTTATAAAACTTTTCTCTAAAGAGTGTAAATATCTCTTTTGTATCACATTTTATAGCAGGCGTTAGTGTTTTTATATCCAAAATATCCTCTTTAAACTCTTCAACTATCTCACCTATACCAGTAACATTTGCACTATTATACTCATATATAAAGAAAGGTACATCAGCTCCTATCTTTACACCTAGCATAGCAAGCTCATCTTTACTTAGTCCAAGCTCACATTTTTCATTGATAATATTGATCAAACAAGCGGCATTTGAGCTTCCACCGCCTAAACCTGCAAATTCTGGTATCTTTTTTTCTACTTTTATGGAGTATCTTGAAAAAAACTGATCAACTTTTGATGAAAGATCTTTTAATAATATATACGCTTTATACATAGTATTTTTTTTCAACTCACATCCAAATTCACCTATAAGGTTAAAACCATTTGGATTATTCTCAATTAACTCAATAGTATCATAAAGGTTTTGTACTCTCATAAACCTTGATACTATAGTGTGGTAGTTATCTCTTTTACCGCTGATCTTTAAAAAAATATTTACTTTTGCGTATGATCTATATATATTTTGACTCATAGTTCTATCTTATTTATAATATATTTTGCTTCATTATCTTTAATTGCGATTATACTAAAGAAATCATCAAAGACTATTAAATACTCACCATCATCTTTAGTTTCAAAAAAATCTATATTTAGTTTTCGCCCCAACTCAAACCACTCTTTTGAACCACTATAGTTGTTTACTGGCAGTTTTAGGTATTTTAAAGGGTTTAATTCTTTTTCATTATCAAAATAAAACTCACCCTCATGCAGTCTATTAAGATATGAAAGTGTCCCATTTACATTTAGCTTTTCACAAAGTATTTGAGCTAAGCTTCTTATGTATGAGCCTTCACTTACGGTTGCTTCAAAGGTTATAAAAGGGTGTGAATAAGATATAAGTTTAATATCGTAAATATTCATAATAGATTTTTTAAGCTCTACATCTTTTCCCGCGCGAGCTAGATCATAAGCTCGTTTTCCGTCGATCTTTTTAGCTGAAAACTTTGGTGGTATATACTCTATCTCACCCATTAAGGAGTTAAGCTTCTGTTTTATATCGTTTATATCTAAACTATTTGGGATCATATCAATACTAGTGATATTTTCTATATCTAAAGAGTCACTTTGAGCCCCAAGCCATAAAGTTGCTCTATAGCTTTTAGGTGTTTTTTTTAGATAATTAAAAAGGCGTGTATATTTACCGAAAGCAACTATCAAACAGCCGCAGGCAAAAGGATCGAGCGTACCGCTAAAACCCGCTTTTTTTACACGATATTTTCTTTTGATTCTACTAAGGTATGAGTTTGAACCTATATTGATAGGTTTATTTACTACAAAAAGTCTGTCCATTAGACCTTTTCAACAAAAGAGGATAAAATATCTCTTTTAGTTCCACCAAAGTTGATCTTTAGCTTTAGATCTTTACCCGCTTTATTTACGCTGATGATCCTTCCCATACCAAATATCTTATGGTTTACAAGATCACCTTTAGAGAAGGATGAGTTTGATTTTTCTAGTATAAGTGAGCCTTTGATAAGCCCTGATTCTGTTAAAAACCTACTTTTTAGAAGGTTTGCACGTTTACCTTTATAAAATCTACTATGGACAAAACTAAGTGTGAGTTCATCTTTTGCTCTTGTAAAAGCAACATAACCTAAACGACGCTCCTCTTCAATATCACTTCCATCACCGATAATAGGGAAGAAACCTTCTTCTAAACCTATTATAAAAAGGTGTTTATACTCTAAACCTTTGCTAGCGTGTATACTCATTAAAGATATAGATTCATTTACTATCGAGTCTTGATCGCTCTCTAAAGATATATCGTTTAAAAAATCCTCTAGTTTACGATCGGGGTGCTCTAAGAAATAGTCTCTTACCAAACCGTAGAACTCATCGATATTTGCTTTTCTCTCTAAGCCGTCTTGGGCATTTTCAAAAGAGCTTTTAAAATCAAAGGTCTCTTCAAAACCGTCTATAAATCTCATAGGCGTACCCTCTAAAACCTCTTGGAGATCAAAGATAGAAGCTGCAAATACTTTTAGTGTTCTAGCATTCTTTTTACCCACTATTTTTGAAAGCTCATCGGGACTTAGCTGATCTATAACGTTGAACATAGATTTTTTATTATCTATACTATAAAGTTCAAGTTTATCAACAGTCGTTTTACCGATACCACGTTTTGGTTTATTGATGATCCTTTTAAATGAGAAATCATCGTTTGCATTTGTGATAACTCTAAAATAAGCTATAAGGTCTTTGATCTCGGCTCTTTCATAGAACTTCATACCGCCTATTAGCTGATAGTTTATACCGTTTCTATTTAACCCCTCTTCAAGGGCACGAGATAATGCATTTACTCTAAATAAAACTGCGATATCTCTTGGACTTTCACCGCTTAGTATTAGTTTTTTAATATCATCGGCGATTTTTCTTGTCTCTTCATTTTCATCACCAGATTCATACACCTTTATACTATTTCCCTCTAGTCTGGTTCCAATTAGTTTTTTCCCGACCCTATCACGGTTGTGCTCTATAAGATTATTTGCATATTTTAAAATAGTGTTTGTTGATCTATAGTTCTCTTCAAGTTTTACAACTTTTGTATCTTCAAATTGCTCGGCAAAGTTTAAGATATTTTTTATGGTAGCACCTCTCCAGCCGTAGATGGATTGATCATCATCACCCACAACACAAAGGTTATTATGTGTTGAGCATAGTTTTTTTAATAGTTTATATTGAAGCTCATTTGTATCTTGGTACTCATCTACCATAATATACTGGTATCTTTGACTTGTTTGCTCACATATCTCTTTACTTTGTTCAAGTATCTTATATGTTAATAATAATAGATCATCAAAATCTACTAGGTTGTTATCACTTAGATAGTTCTCATATTTTTCATAAACATCGGCTATCTTTTGGTATTGTTTAACTTGCGCCGTCTCTTTTGCCATTTGTGGAGTGACTAAAGAGTTTTTATATTTTGATATCTCTGAGGCTAGAACTGATGTGGTTGTCTCTTTATCTATTGTTTTTAATATCTTTTTTTTATCATCTGTATCTATGATCACAAAATTGTTTTTTCTATTTAAATGGTGTATATGAAATTTTAAGAATAGAAGACCAAATTTATGGAATGTACAAAGTAAAGGTGGATAGGTATTGTTTTCAATTAATGCCAACGCTCTTTCTCTCATCTCGTTAGCAGCTTTGTTTGTAAAAGTAAGTGTTAATATTGAAGATGGATCAATACCTATAGATATAAGGTATGCTACACGACTAGTAATAGTTTTCGTCTTACCGCTGCCTGCACCAGCTAATATAAGGAGTGAACCGTCAATATGTTTTGCCGCCTCTTTTTGAGAAGGGTTTAGAGATGATAATATTCTCTCAGCCATTTTATTCCTATCTTTTACTCAAATTGTAAAGATTATATCATAATTTAAATAATAATATATTTATTGCTTATATTAATTGATTTTTTTATAAATAAATGTTATCATTCGTATAACAAAACTTGAATAAGGATAAAGATGGTATCAGATTTTTCAAAACTTCATACCTTTTTAATAGTAGTAAGAGAGAAGTCTTTTTCAAAAGCTTCAGCAAAATTGGGAATCTCACAACCTGCGGTTACACAGCAGATAAAATATATAGAGGATTACCTTGACACTAAAATTGTAGATAGAAGAAAAAACGGAATTAGATTAACAAAAGAGGGTGAACAACTTTTAAACATCGCGCAAAAACTTGAAAAAGCAGTTATAAATGCGGAGAAAGATATTTTAAAGATAATGGACAAAGATATCACTTTTGTATTCGGTTCTTCATATGTTATAGGAAACTATTTATTACCAAGATTTTTAAATGAGATCAAAGCTAAGATAAACAACGACGTTGCCGTAAATGTTTCATTATCACAAGAAGCATTAGATCAATTAAAAGATAAAAAAGTTGATATGGCACTTATAGAGAGTCCAATATTTGAAGATGGTATCATCTATAGAGAGTGGATGGAAGATGAGATCGTAATTTTCTCTAACCAAAAACTTCCAAAGCGTGTTAAAGATGAGCATAATCTATCTTATAAATGGGTATGTAGAAATAGAGACTCAAACACAAGACATCTTTTTAAAGAGTCTTTAGATGCTGCAGGTATGGTTGACTGTGATAACTTCAATATGATCAGTGAAGCAACTTCACCTACGACTATTGTACAAACAGTACTTCATAGTTCAAAAGATGATGTACCTACTTGTTCTATAGTATCAAGATATGCGATCGAGGATTTTGTAAAAGCGGGTGTTTTATTTGAAGCAAGACTTCCAAACGTACAAATGAAAAGAAAGCTTTATATTGCTTATCTAAAAGATAGAAAACACGATGCGTTTATAGAAAACGTAGTAAACTATCTAATATCACAAAATAAACTAAGAGGTTAAACCTCTTAGTTACTATTTACTTATAAATTTAACTATTTCTTTTTCTATATCGTTTTTATCAATTACACTATCGTGAATAAGCTCTTTTGAGAATAGCTCTTCGATCACTTCTGGTATCTTAATATCTAGTTTTTTAGATATCTCTTCAAGTGCAACCTTATCTGAGTATTTTTTATTATCTTCATTTAATGCATTTAAAACAGTAGGTGAGAACTTTGTCCACTCTGCAGTTGAATAGATCACCATTTTTAGATCTTTTTTCTCTTTTAACTGCTCATATCCTTTGATACAAGTTGCAGTATGTGGATCCATTAGGTATCCCTCATCTACAAAAGATTTAATTGTTTTAGCTCCGTACTCATCATCACTAAAAGTTGCACTAAAATATTGTTGAAGTGCTTCTAGTTCAACTTTAGTGTGCTCAAAATACCCTTTTTCATTTAGCGAGTCCATAAGCTCTTTTGTTCTAAATGCACCGCAGATATCATAAATAACTCTTTCAATATTTGAAGATTTTAAGATATCCATAGCAGGTGAGTTTGTAAGCTTTAACTCTTTTCCTCTAATATCATAGATCCCTAGTGTAAGCCATTGTGTTAAGATATTGTTCTCATTTGAAGATACGATTAGTTTCTCAACTGGAAGTCCCATTTTCCAAGCATAATAAGCACCAAGTACATTTCCAAAATTTCCACTAGGTACATTTAGATATATCTTTTCACCAAGTGCTATCTCATTTAGTTTTAGCAACTCTATATAAGAGCTGATATGATATATGGTTTGAAATATGATACGACCGAAGTTTACCGAGTTTGCAGCACTTAGTTTTATATCATCTTTGATCAGCTCATCTTTAAAAGTTTGCGAGCCTAATAGTTTTTTTAATGCACTTTGTGCATCATCAAAGTTTCCTTTGATACCTATAACTTTTAGGTTTTTACCATCTTCACAAACCATTTGCAGTCTTTGAACATCACTTGTTCCACCATCTGGGTATAAACAAACAACTTGAATACCATCTTTGTTTTTAAAAGTATTTAGTGCCGCAGGTCCAGTATCACCGCTTGTTGCAGCAAGGATTAGGTACTTTTCATCTCTTTTTTTAGCAATTGAGCTAAGGATTGAGCCAAAAGGTTGTAGTGCCATATCTTTAAATGCACGAGTTGGACCGTGGTATTGCTCGTTTACAAATAGATCATCTTTGATCTTTACTACAGGTGCAGGATTGCTTGGATCATCAAATCTATCATAAAGGTTTAGTGCTGTATTGATATCTTCATCGCTGATATCGATTTGAAAAAGTTTTAATATATCGTAAGCAAGCTCTCTATAGCTTGTGTTTTTATGCTTTGTGATAAAAGCTTCATCTATTTTTGGAAGTGACTGGGGTACATAAAGTCCACCAAATGATGCACTTGGGTTTAAAATAGCTTCACTAAATGATACGCTTTGAGGCATCGCCCCGTCGTTTCCTCTTGTTTCAATAAAATTCATATTTTCTCTTTATCTATATAATTTTTCGCGATTTTACCATAAAATAGGTTATATTACCAAAAGGAGTATAATACCAAATATGATACGGTATATACCAAAGGCTACAAAAGTAAATCTTTGTAAAAATGCCAAGAACAGTTTAATAGTAAGATAAGCCACTATAAAAGCGGTGATAAAACCAACACCAAGAACTATTAGGTTTGCATCACTAAAATCTTTATAATGTTTTAAAAGATCATATCCTGTTGTTGCACACATAACTGGAAAAGCAAGTAAGAAACTAAACTCTGCACTCGCTTTTCTATTTAAGCCCACAAGCATAGCTCCAATAATAGTACTTCCTGCACGACTAGTTCCAGGGATCAGTGCGGCAATTTGTGCGATACCTATCCAAAGTGCTTGTTTATAGCTTACTTTTTCCACATCATCTACAAAGTGATCTTTTTCTGTATAGAACTTTTCAACTATTAAAAAGATGATACCTCCGATAATAAACATCCAAGCAACAACCTCTACGCTAAAAAGCTCTTTGATCTGTGAAGAGAATACAAAACCAACCGCTCCTATTGGTATAAAAGCTAAAGTAAGCTTTTTCCAAAGCTCTATCTTTTTTAAGCTGAACTTATCGCTATAGTTTAATACAACTGCCAAGATTGCAGCAAACTGGATGATCACTTCGTATGCTTTTGTAACATGTGTTTGATCTATATTTAAAAACTCGCTTGCTACTATCAAGTGACCTGTTGAGCTTATGGGTAAGAACTCCGTAAACCCTTCGATGATACCTAGTATTATTGATTCAATTATGCCCACTATTTTATCCCGTTTGATAGTTTAAGAAATATCTTTAAACTCTTTTTCTCTTTGATATCTATTTTGTATTTTATCTTTGTAAGATAGTTCAATATCTGCTTTTTACTTATCCCGCTTCTTTGTGAGTACTGCTCTAAGATATATTGGGGGATAAACACCTTTGTATTTAAAAACTTATTTGATAGCTCTTTTAGGTATCTATCGTGTTTATTTACACACAGTCTAGCAAATACGAAAGGAAGGTTTGTTTTTTTCTTCCACTCTTTAGCAAGGTCTATAAACTGCGTATCTTCATTATAAAACTTATATAAAGCCTTATCTCCGATAACCACCTCACCATCTATTTTTAAAACCTTTGCTAAAGCGTTTGAGGTATCCGATTGGTAGTCTTTTTTATACGATCCAGGTATCACTAGAACAGAATCCACTATACCATCTGCAACAATCCCGATATCAAGGCATGTTTTGCATCTTCTTGATGCAATAGAGCTGATAAAAGCAGCATCTACCTTTCTTTTTTTAAATCTTTTATTTATAGCCGAAGGGTAGGACTTTTTATATTGTATTATCGCTTTATATTGGTTTGATCTAATATATCTTTTTGAGAAGACGTGAAAGGGGAGTAGATTAATAAAATCTATTTTAGCAAATATCAAATTTACTCCTAAAATTTTTTTCGATATACTATCCAATATTTGATAATAAGAGAGTTAATATGGTTAAGGTAGAATTTTTAGGACCGATTAGTAAAGAGCCTTTAGAGATAGACGTAAATAGTTTAAATGAACTTAGTGAAATTTTAAAAAAAGATGAGACATTAAAAGAGTGGATAGAGAATAGTGCAGTTGCGATAAACGACGTACTGGTTCAAGATAAAAGTATAAAATTAAACGACGGTGATAAAGTATCTTTATTGCCTCCTGTGTGTGGTGGGTGAAAAGCGTAAATAAAAAGCAAACTGCTTTGCTTTTTTAGGTTTGAACGAGATTTTTTTGTGAAAACATGCACAAAAATCTCAGGAGAGCAGTTAAATAATATAAGGAATTTAATGGAGTATTTAGAACTATTTGATGGTGATCTTCCAGTAGAGCAGATCACAAATAGATGGTACAACGATCAAAGACTTAGTAACTTTGGTGCGATCATAACATTTGTCGGAGTGATAAGAGACGAAGACGGTATAGAGGGGCTTAGTTTTGATATATACGAACCTATACTAAACTCATGGTTCGAGTCTTGGCAAAAAAGAGCTAAAGAGAAAAATGCACTTATACTAATGGCACACAGCCGTGGTGATGTACTCAACCATACAAGCTCATATATAGCAGCTGTTTGCTCACCAAAAAGAAGAGTAGCATTAGAGATGATAGATGAGTTTGTTGAGGATTTTAAAGCAAGTGCTCCTATTTGGAAGTATGATTTAAAAGAGGGCAAAAGAGTGTATGCAAAAGATAGAAGTACGGCGATAAAGGGTGCAGGGCTTTTAAATTAAAAATTAAGAGTGAAAAATTATGAATGATAAAATTTATAGAGTAGATCTACACAACCACACTTATCTATGTAACCATGCCGAGGGCTCAATGGATGAGTATGTAAAAAAAGCGATAGAGCTTGGCATAGATGTTTACGGTTTTAGTGAACACGCTCCTATGAAAAACTTTGATGATGGATATAGACTTATCTTGGATAAAAAAGAGTTGTATGAAAAAAGTGTCTTTGAACTAAAAGAGAAGTATAAAGATCAAATAGAGATACTATTAGGGTATGAGGTTGATTTTATCGAGGGTGATTATATACTTGATGAGGTGATCGATACTAAAGTGGACTATTTTATAGGCTCAGTTCACTATTTAGGTAAATGGGGCTTTGATAATCCAGAATATATAGCGCAGTATGAAAATAAAGATATAGATATCATCTGGGAAGAGTATTTTAGAGCAGTAGAACTTATGGCAAAGAGCGGAAAGTTTGATATAGTAGGGCACCTTGATCTAATAAAGATATTTAAATATCTTCCTAAAAAAGATGTAAGAGTTATAGCTAAAGATGCTCTAAAAGCTATAAAAAAATCGGGTATGGTTATAGAGATAAATGCCGCAGGATATAGAAAACCTATAGCTGAACAATACCCTTCACGTACACTTTTAGAAGAGGCTTTCAGCCTTGATATCCCTATCACATTTTCAAGTGATGCCCACGCCGTTGAGCAGATCGGCTTTGAGTATATAAAAGCGACAGAGCTTGCAAAAAGCATAGGTTATAATAAGTGCACTACATTTTTTCAAAGAGATAAAAAATTGGTTACTTTTTAACCAGTTTTTTTCTTTTTCTTTATTTTAATTACGATACAATTAACAAATTTTAAATCAAACGGGAGATTTTTCATGGGAAAATTTGTTAACAGTATTGAGGAATTCTTTACTTTTTGTAACGAGAATGAAGTAGAGTTCGTAGATCTTAGATTTACAGACATTAAAGGTGCATGGCATCACTTAACTTATAGATATTCAGCTATCAATGAAGATAACTTAACTAACGGTATGCCTTTTGACGGTTCATCTATCGAAGCGTGGCAGCCAATCAATAAATCAGATATGATCTTAAAGCCAGATGTTCCAACAGCATTCTTAGATCCATTTACTGCTGATTCAACAGTTGTAGTATTCTGTGATGTTTACGATATCTACAAAGGTGAACTATACGAAAAATGTCCAAGATCTATCGCTAAAAAAGCGCTTAAATATGCTGACGAGCTTGGAATTGCAGATGCAGCTTATTTCGGACCAGAAAATGAATTCTTTATCTTCGATGATGTAAAAATCGTAGATAACATCAACGAAGCAGGTTACTCTGTAGCATCTGATGAGGGTGAGTGGGCAGATAACTTAGATATCGAAGGTGGAAACACAGGTCATAGACCAAGAACAAAAGGTGGATACTTCCCAGTTCAACCTACAGATTCAATGATGGATCTTAGAGCAGAGATGATGCAAGTATTAGAGCAAGTTGGTTTAGAAGTTGTTCTAGGGCACCACGAAGTTGCTCAAGCTCAAGGTGAGATCGGTGTTGTTTTCTCTGATATCATCGGTGCAGCTGATAACGTACAAAAATATAAATATGTAGTAAAAATGGTAGCTCACCTAAACGGTAAAACAGCTACATTTATGCCAAAACCACTTTACGGTGATAACGGTAACGGTATGCATACACACCAATCATTATGGAAAGATGGTAAAAACCTATTCTACAAAGAGGGTGAGTACGGTAACCTAAGTGAAACAGCTCTTCACTATGTTGGTGGTATCTTCAAACACGCTAGAGCGGTTGCAGCATTTACAAATGCTACTACTAACTCTTATAAGAGACTTATCCCAGGATTTGAAGCACCTTCAATCTTAACTTACTCTTCTCAAAACAGATCAGCTTCTTGTAGAATCCCTTACGGTGCAGGTGAAAAAGCTACAAGAATCGAGATGAGATTCCCAGATTCAACAGCTTGCCCATACTTAGCGTTTGCTGCTATGATGATGGCTGGACTTGACGGTATCAAAAACAAATACATCCCTGTTGGACCAATGGATGAGGATCTATTTGAATTAACACTAGATGAGATTAGAGAGAAAGGTATTCCTCAATTACCACATACTCTAAGAGGATCTTTAGAAGCTCTTATCAGAGATAACGAGTTCTTAAAACCTGTATTCTCGCAAGAATTCATCGATACATACCAAGGGTATAAATTCGAAACTCAAGTTTGGCCTGATGAAGCTAGACCTACAGCATTCGAGTTCAAAACAACTTACTCTTGCTAATATCTTTTTAGATAATATTAAAAAGGCTGCGTGTATGCGCAGCCTTTTTTTATGCTCTTTTTATTTGTGATTTAGATTTTGATAGTTAAAAAAATATAGATTTTAAGTGGTGATATAGTTTTGTTTATGTTTTGGCTCAACCAAGATATTTTTTACTTCATCTTCGCTCATTAACTCATATAGCTCTTTGATCTTAGATATTGGGGTTGGTTCGAAGAAATTATCTTTTATAACTATAAGACCAAATTGTAAAATGATAGTTTCTAGTTCATCTAATGATACAAATACAAACTCAAAAGTGTTTTCATTTTTTGCTAAACAATAGAGTTGATCGTTTTGATTGTATTCTAAAATATACCAAACAAAACTATTATTTATAGCATAAATTCTTATATAAGCTAGCGACTCAGTATAGTCGTCTCTCTCATAATCTATTGTCGGAAGTTCATCTAATGAATCTTGTAAAAGGTATATCATAGTTATCTCCTGCAATATTATACTCACTATAATATTATTTTTAATTGAGTTGAACTAAATTTATAGTAATTATAGGGGATAGAGGTGTTATTTTTTTATGTATTTAGATATAGGAAATATTTATAGTTATGGATTTCCTTTACAAAATAAAGAGTGAGTTTGCAATTTAATTCGTGGGTGAATTCCTCTTGAAAGGCTTTTAGCCTTTCGCTTATGTTACTTTTGTATTGACAAAAAGTAACCAAAAACAACCACGTTTCGAAGCCTATCTTCGATAGGTTCCTAAAAATTATCGATATTGTTTTACTTGCTTGCGCAACTCATTAAAAAACTTTCATTTAGAAACTTTTTTAACTCAAACAGTTGCTACCTTAAAAAATAGTAAAAAAACACTTAGTTAGATTTATATTTTAAAGGATTATATGTTTGATTATTTTTGTATAAAGAATGAGCGATTATAATTAACTTTCTCATTACTGCAATTTGTGCCACTGTAGTATGTTTACCATTGTTTTTTAATCTTGTATAAAATAGTTTTATCTCTTCGTTAAACTGTATTGATACTAATGAAGCCATAAATAAAGTTGATCTACATATTTTAGAACCTGCTTTTGATATCTTTGCTTTCTTCTTTAATGATGTACCCGATTCCTTACATATTGGGTCTAAGCCAGCTAAAGATATTATTTCCCTTTGATTTGCATTTGGATATTTTATAAAGTGATGTAAAAGGACTATAGCAGATAAATCTCCTATACCTTTAATTGATTTTATATTATTAAAAGCTTGATATAAGTTTTCATCTTTTTTTATTAAATCGATTATCTTTTTAATAATCATTTTTTCTTTTTTTTCTAAATTTAAAATCTCTTTTTTTAGCTCTTTAATCACTATAGAAGATTCAAACTTTGCTAATAAAGCTTCTAAATGATTTTTATTTTGAAGCTTTTGTTTAGTTAGTAATCTATAATAAGAAACTAACTCATTTAACTCTTCAACAAGCACATTGATAATGGGAACTTTGATATCCTCTTTTAGAGCTATAGATTCCATTTTAGATAATACTCTAGCATCAGTTAAATCTGTTTTATTTCTCTCTCCTAATGCTTTAGAAAAGTTAGAACTCTGTTTAGGGTTTACAATAAAGCATTTAATTCTATTTTCGCTACAAAAATATCTTAATGTAGTAGAATAATTTGCAGTTGGCTCAAATATAAATGCTAATTTATCGATATCTTTTTGATATAACTTCTTTAACTTTGAATATAAAGATTTTATAGATTTTAAACTATTATCAATAACTAAATCTAAATCGTTTTTTGGAATATATACATTTATAGTTGATTTACTAATATCTAATCCGATAGAATACATACTTGGAACCTTTGTTTTAATATAAAGAGTTCGTTAGAGTAGGATCAAATCCTACTCGATAATTTATTTATACTAAATTTAGACTCGTAAAATACGAACTAGTTAAAACTGTTCTTGTTGCTACTCAAATTTAAAGTATAACTATCAAACTGTCTGCCAAGCTAACCAAAATTATTTTAGTTGCTTTGTCCTCAACTCAGATATATTATCTTTATGAACTCTATGAAAATATATTACTATATTTTCAATATTTATATTATACGAGTCCTCAGCTTGTTACGTAAAAAATATCTCAAATTTTTAGCTTCTGCAAATGTGGAAATCCTGACGGTGAAGTTAGCTACCAAAGAAATAGATTAGTTATCTAACCTTGTAACAATATCTATTAAAGTCTTTTTATAATTGTAAATATCTTCAATTTTATCTAATGTGAAACGCTCTTCTTCTTTATCCTTAATATGTAATCCTAAATATTTTTGTTTTCCATTAAAGTGAAGTCGGCATATCCACTTACGATTGTTATCATCCAACAATACACCGAAGTAACTTTTCGTATCTCTTGCCGCAATTCTTCCTAGCTCTGTTGTTTCGGCTAAAATAGATTTAACTATAAAGTAGCCTTCTAGTTCTTCTTCTGTAGTTTCTATACCTTTATCTTCAACTTCCTCTTCTAAAGCATCTTCTCTTTCGTCTATTTCAACGCTTAACTTAGTTTTTAATGCATTTATTTTATCTTGTGCCATATCGTTTACTATATCACTAAAAGCTGTTTTTATATAGACTTTAAACTCTTCAAGAATATTTTGAGTTAATCTTTTATCCGTAATATGAGATGCAAAAAATCTTGCTAAATCTTCACTAGGTTCTTGAGTTTCTTTTTTAAATATACGTTTTATTTCCATTACATATTTTTGAGTTGATGCCATATTGATTATTTTATCAATATCTAGTTCATCTTTTGTAAAGTCTAGAAGTTTTTTTAAGTTTCTTTCTTTAGGCTCAAGCATATTAACTATTAAAAATGGTTTTTTGTCCATACGATTTGTATGATCTAAATCTGAATAAAATCTATATTCGATACCATTTGTTAAAATAGCAAACTTGGTATCTGTAACACTAAAATATCTTTCAAGTTGTGTTGCATGATTATCTAAGTTTTCAGTATGAGTTTTAACTTCTATCAAAATAATAGGAACACCATTTTGCATTATTGCATAATCAACTTTTTCATTTTTCTTTTTACTAATATCTGCCGTAAATTCAGGAATAACTACAGTAGGGTCAAATACATCATAACCCAATAAACTAATAAATGGCATTACAAATGAATGTTTAGTTGCTTCTTCAGTTACAACATTATCTTTTAAGCTATTAATTCTTAACGATAGCTCTTTTGCTTTTTCAATAAAATCCATTTTAAACTCCTAGTTATGTCTTTTATATAAAGTATATATAAAAAACGTCACAGTTCCGTCACAAAATAAGAAATTTTAATAAAAGATTACGTACTCAAAAAAATTCCACCCTGTTAAAATGCCAAGATGGAGTAAAATATTTTCGGAAAAGATACTCAACTGTTTGAGGAATAAATGTTTCTAAATGAAGGATTTATTTCGAGTTTTGAGTATCAGGAAATATTTTATGGAAGCTTGGGAAAACATTTTTATCGGATGGAAGAGTTTTTGCCTACTTTTTACGGATAAAAAGTAGGGGCATTCATCCACGAATTAGATTGCAAACACAATCTTTATTTTGTAAAGGTTGTTTATTAATACTATTTAAATTTTAGACTAAAGAAGAAATAAAATGCGGAAGAGTTTTGAGAAATAGTTTTGTAGAGCTAATTACTAAAAAGCTATATTCTCATTTATAAAAGACTCGGTTTTCATCTTAACTTTACTACCTGAAAGTTTCGATGTTTCGGTAAAATATTCAGTTTTACCGTTTATCTTACTTTTTATAACACCCTCAGGCATCTCAAACTTTCTTTGTAGTTCAGGATGCTTTAAAAGATAGTGTTTATAAAAATATGAAAATGCAGGACCTGCACTTCTACCACCCGTTTCACTTTTTTGCATAGGTTTATTATCGTCATTTCCATACCAAACAAGAGTTTGAAGTGAGGGTGAATATCCACAAAACCAAGCATCTATATTGTTATTGGTAGTTCCCGTTTTACCTGCTATATCGATAGCTTTTACCCTTGCACGTCTACCCGTACCTCTATCAACAGTATCTTTTAGTATACTTGTCATTAAAAAGCTTTGTTCAGGTGCAAAAAGGTGTCTATCCTCTTTTTCAAAGCTTATGGTTTGATTGTCTCTATTTGTTATGGACTCAATCATAAAAGGTTTTACTTGTGTTCCTTGGTTTGAGAACATCGTATACATATGGCTAAGCTCTAAAGGTGAGATACCTATACTTCCTAGAGTGATTGATAGATCATATGGTATATCTCTAAAACCGTACTCTAAAAGCTTTTTATATGTTACATCGATACCTATATCGGTTACTAGGTTTATGGTTGCAAGGTTTCTAGAGTGAACTAAAGCTTCCCTTAGCGGGATTAAACCTTTAAAGTTTTTCTCATAGTTTCTAGGCTGCCAAAGTTTTTCCTCTTCATCACTGCTTTCATATTTATATGTACGGCTGATATCCACAAGGTTTGTATTTGTAGCATATCCAAGGTTTAGTGCTATTTGGTAAAGAAAAGGTTTTATAGAACTCCCTGGTTGTCTTTGACTTTGGGTAGCTCTATTAAAAGATGATGTTTTATAATCAACCCCGCCAACCATAGCTTGTATCTTTCCTGTGGAATTTTCAAGAACTACTATTGCACCGTTTAGTGTTTTTGTTTTACTATCTTGCGTTGCATTTTGATCATTCTTTTCAATATACCAAGCATCCCTTTTTTTGATCTGTTCATATCCAAAACTTAAAGCTCGTCTTGCAATATCTTGCGCTTCAAGGTCTATGGTAAGGTCTATCTTATAACCGCCTGATTTGATATCTTTTATATCATTTGATAGCTCTCTAAGAACATGATCAACTATATAAGGAGCTTTATTTTGGGTGAGTGTTTGGTTATAAATTTTTGGCTGAAAGTTTAGAGCCTCTTGAAACTCATCTTCGTTTATCCAGCCAAGTGTATGCATCCTTTGTATCACTTGATTTGCACGTGTTAGAGAAAAATCTGGATTTCTAGTAGGATCGTAAAAGCTAGGTGCTCTTGGAATCCCAACAAGCATAGCTATCTCTTTTAGGTTTAACTGCCCTATATCTTTGTTAAAATACCCAATACTTGCAGTTTGGATACCGTAATATCCATGACCGAAAAATATCTGGTTTAGATAGCGCTCTAATATCTCCTCTTTTGTTAGCAAAGTCTCAAGTCTAAGAGAAAGGAGTATCTCTTTTACTTTTCTAATGATCTTTTTCTCACGAGAAAGAAGCATGGTTTTTACAAGCTGTTGGGTTAATGTACTTGCACCCTCGACCAATTTTCCAGCTTTTATATCTTTTATAATTGCACGGCTTATCGCATCTAGATTTATTCCCGTATGTTCAAAGAACTGGGTATCTTCAATAGCAACCAAGGCTTCAACAACACGTGGAGGGATATCATCATATTTGACATATATACGGTTCTCTTTATCAAAGATATTTGCTACTAGTTTATTGTTCTTATCATAAAGTCTTGTGGTAAGTTTCGGTTTATAGTTTACTATTGAGTCTATATCGAATCTGATCTGTGAGTATAGATATATAAGCCAGCCAAAGACCGCTAAAGAAACGGCGGTAAAAATAGCTAAGATATACTTTAACATCTATACTCCCTTTTAGCAAATCCTGAGTTTATAAGATCTTTTGTGTACTCTTGCTTGGGATTGTTTAAAATATCTTGACATAGCCCGCTCTCTACTATATCGCCGTTTTTTATAATAACTATATCATCAGTGATATCTTCGATCGATTTTATATCGTGGGTAACGAAAAGGATTAAAAGATCGAGTTGTTTTTTTAGATCTAAAAGCAGTTCTAGGATATTTTTTTTAGTATCGCTATCTAAAGCTGTTGTAGGTTCATCTAAAAGGAGTATCTTAGGGTTTGAGCTGATAGCTATAGCTATTACTACCCTTTGAAGCTGACCGCCGCTTAGCTCCATTGGAAATCTATCTAACATATCACCTTGAAGTCCCACAAGCTCTAAAAGCTCTATTTTTCTTTGTTTAGTTAGCTGCTCATCTGCCAGCAAAAACTGCTTATCTATTTTTGTTAGCGGTGATAAAGAGGTAAAAGGGTTTTGTGGCACAAAACCTATATTCTCTTTTTTTAGCTCAAAGTTCGAGTCTATCTTTATATCCATATTTAGGTTGCTTGGAAGCATCCCCAAAAGGGATTTTATAGTAAGGGATTTACCGCTTCCACTTTGACCTATAAGTGCAGTTGAGCTTGTGATCTTAAATCCTATATCTACAAGCTTTTTAGTATTGTCGCTGATATGGAGTTTTTGTATATCTAAATAGTTCATTTAAATATAACTATTCCTTTGCGACAAGTTCATCAATCTTTAGTAGAAGTTTTTTAAAGTCGATAGGTTTTTCATATATATAGTTTGGTAGTGTTTTATCTTTTAGCTCATGTACATATGCGCTGATAACTATAATTGGAGTTGTTTTGTCCTCTTCTCTTATCTTTACCATCATCTCTTCACCAGTACAATGAGGCATTCTAAGGTCTGTTAATACGATATCAGGAGAGTTTTGTTTAAACATCTCATAACCCTCGTTACCATCTTTTGCACAGTATATCTCTTGAACAAGCATTTTAAAAGTGTTGTCGATAAGCTTGATAATATCTTTATTGTCTTCTACTATTAGAAGTTTTACTTTTCTCATATCTGATAATATTTTGTCGTTAATCATTTTATATCCTTAAAAAAGTTCCCATGAGATCTTTTAACTACTTTAACGTAAACAACGAGTTGTTTATATTAAAGGTTGATCCATCTCTTGCGGGATCTCTAAGTTCATTAGTTTTAAAACTGTTGGAGCTATATTGTTTAGCCCGCCCTCTTTAACTTTTTCTACTCCATCAGCAATAACGAAACAAAAAACATCACCCACTGTATGGTTTGTAAGAGTATTGCCGTTATCATCTTTCATCATCTCACAGTTTCCGTGATCTGAAGTTAATACAACATTATACCCTTTTTGTTTTGCTTTTTCTATTATAAGTCCCAGCTCTTTATCAACAGCTTCAACCGCTTTGATACCTGCTTCAAATACGCCTGTGTGACCTACCATATCTCCGTTTGCAAAATTTACTACTATAAAATCAAGCTCTTCATCCATAGAGTCCCTTACAACTTGTCCAACCTCAGGTGCGCTCATTTCAGGCTGTAAGTCATATGTTGCAACTTTTGGACTTGGGATAAGAACCCTTTTTTCACCCTTATACTCATTTTCAATCCCGCCGTTTAAAAAGAACGTAACGTGTGCATATTTTTCCGTTTCAGCCGTATGAAGCTGTGTAAGCCCTGCGTTTGAGATCACTTGCGCTAAAGTATTTTTAGGTGTCTCTTTTTTAAATAGAACAGGTAAAGGGAAGTTCTTATCATACTCTGTCATTGTTGCGATATGAAGAGGAAGTTTTGTTGTTTCAAACTCGCTAAAATCTTTATCTGCAACTGCGCGGCTTAGCTCTCTTGCTCTATCGCTTCTAAAGTTACAAAATATAACTGCATCGTTTTGTTTAAATCCATCATATCCAAATGAAGCAGGCTCCAAAAACTCATCATATATCTTTTGAGTATATTGTGAATCTATATAATCACTAGAAGATAGATCTGTTTGATTCTCACCTTTTACGATAACCCTATAAGCTTTCTCAACTCTATCCCAGTTATTATCTCTATCCATTGCGTAGTATCTTCCACCAATTGTAGCAAGCTTGATATCCTCATCGCATATAGCTTCAATCTGAGTCGTATACTCTTTAGCACAATCAGGAGCAACATCTCTACCGTCTGTTATAGCATGAATAAATACTTTTTTACCTTGAGCTTTTCCAAGTTTTGCAAGACCTATAATATGATCTATATGTGAGTGTACACCACCGTCGCTTAGCAGACCTATTAGGTGAATAGTTTCACTTCCGTTTAGTGTTTGTTGTAAGGTTTGATTATCTTTGATCGTATCATCTTTGATAGCCATATTGATCTTTACAAGATCTTGGTAAAGAACTCTACCGCTCCCTATTGTCATATGACCAACCTCACTGTTACCCATTTGACCCTCTGGTAGTCCAACTGATAGACCGTATGTTTGGATCAATGAGTTTGGTACATTTTCAAATAGATAATCGTATGTAGGTTTGTTTGCATTACAAAATGCATTATAGTTGCAAGATTCGTTAAAACCGATCCCGTCTGTTATTATTAAAAGTGTCTTATTTATCATAAATTATACCCGTGTTTTTAAATTGATTTATTTTATCTAAAAATCTATTAAGGGAAGATGTTTGTAGAAATTGGATTTTGGAGCTAAGCTTTGTATAACTTAGCTCCAAAGGGGTATTAAGACATAATGCCTTTTATCATAAAGAAGATACCTGCACTTAGCATCGCTGCAGCTGGAACCGTGATGATCCAAGCGGCAATGATCTTTTTAACTGCGTCTCTTTTTACGTATTTGATCTTTTTAGCAGATTTGAAATCTTTTTTCTCCTCTTTTACTAGCTCCTCTTTTTCCTCGATAAGCTGGTAAAGGTTTACGATTCTCTCATACTCTTTTTTAGATTTTTTATCTATCTTTTCAAGCTCTTGAAGCTCTAGAGTATACTCTTCAAGCTCTTTTTTATCGTTTTTGAACTTAGCTCTTATCTCTCTTAGATAGTTCTCTTCACTTGAATCTAACCATTCTCTTAAAAAACCTACACCAAATACACCACCTACGGCAATATGTGTTGAGCTTACTGGAAGACCGAGCTGACTTGCGATAATAACCGTAATAGCCGCAGCCATTGCAATAGAGTATGCTCTCATCTGATCAAGTTCCGTGATCTCAGAACCTACTGTTTTAATAAGTTTTGGACCATATAGTGCCAAACCTATAGAGATACCAATAGCACCAACTGCCATAACCCAGATAGGGATACCAACCTTACTATTAATTGAGTTGCTCATAATAGCGTCATTGATAGCTGCAAGTGGTCCAATTGCATTTGCAACATCATTTGCACCGTGTGCAAAACTTAGAAGTGCTGCTGCAAAGATAAGCGGTATAGTAAATAAGTTATTTACGCCAGCTCTATCGTTGCTTAGCTTTTGTGCCGCTTTATCAATTAGCGGTCTAACCATATAATAAACAGCTACTGCTATAGCTAAACCTATTAAAGCTGCAGTGATAAAATCTATCTTAACAAGTTTTTTAACACCTTTTAACATTAGATATGTTCCAAATGCCCAAGCCATAACGCCTATAAGTATAGGAACAAACTTCTTTGCACTTTGCAGCATATCATCTTGATAAACTATTTTCTTCTTTATAAAGTATAAAAAACCTGCAGCAATCGCTCCTCCAAGAACAGGGGATATAACCCATGAAGCTGCTATCTTACCCATTGTTCCCCAAGATACGATCGCAAAACCAGCTGCTGCGATACCTGCACCCATAACACCACCTACGATAGAGTGAGTAGTTGAAACAGGAGCACCTACGCTTGTTGCAAAGTTAAGCCATAAAGCTGCGGCTAAAAGTGCAGCTGTCATAGCCCATATAAATATCTCTGGATTTGCAATAAGTGCAGGATCGATAATACCTTTTTTGATAGTTTTTACAACCTCACCACCTGCTATAAAAGCACCTGCTGCTTCAAAAACTGCTGCAATAACGATCGCCCAAAATAGTGTTAAAGCTTTAGAACCTACTGCGGGTCCAACATTGTTCGCAACATCGTTTGCACCTATGTTCATAGCCATATATGCACCAAATACTGCACCTATTATTAGAAATGTATTATTAGGGATATTTCCGTGTGATAGATAACTCCATAAAAATACTAATACGACGAATAATAAAGCAAGAGAAAATCTTGCAAAATCAACTTGATGTTGTTCGTTGAATTTATTAACTTTATCGACTGTATTTATATCCATTTCGCCCCTTTGTAATCAAACTGAAATTGTAATGTAACCATAGTACGGTACAATCGTAACGGAGTTTTATTTAATCTTAACTAAAACTTAGAAAAGGTCTTTATATATTAATTATTATATATGTATATAAAATATTACTAAATTATTACGACAAAATTGTAGGAAATTGCTCAATTTAACCTCTAATCAAAAACTCATTAATAATTTATTATAATTCTCATCATAAATTATTATCGGAGAACTTAGTGTTTTATTGGTTTTACAGACATATGGATATAAACCTTTTCCAATATATTTCGGTTAGGGCAGGGATAGCATTTTTTTTAGCATTTATTTTAACACTATATTTAATGCCGAAATTTATTAGATGGGCAAAATCAAAAAAAGCAAGTCAACCGATATATGAGTATGCTCCAGATTCACATAAGCAAAAAGCGGGAACCCCAACAATGGGTGGGATCGTTTTTGTATTTTCAACTATCATAGCGATACTTTTTACCGCAAAACTTAATAACCCTTATGTTGTAGGGGGTATTTTAACCTTAGGATTATTTTCACTAATAGGTATAAAAGATGATCTTTCAAAGATAACGAATAGCTCCAATAGTTCAGGTTTAAGTAGTAGAAAAAAATTGTTTTACCAAGTTTTAGCAGGTTTTATAGTGGTTGGTGCTTTATTTTACGCCGAGCATACAACAGAACTTTTCGTCCCTTTTTATAAATATCCTATAATGGATCTTGGGCTATTTATAGCATTTTTTTGGATGCTTGTGATGGTTGCAGCTTCAAATGCGGTAAACCTTACGGATGGTCTTGACGGTCTTGCCGTAGTGCCGTCTGTTGTTGCTTTTTTTACGTTAACTATTTTGGTTTATGTAACTGGTCATGCGATAATAAGTGACTATCTATTGATGCCAAATATTAAACTAACGGGAGAGGTAGCTATTTTAGGAGCTGCTATGATAGGCTCTTTGATCTCTTTTCTTTGGTATAACGCACACCCTGCAGAAGTATTTATGGGTGATAGCGGCTCATTAGCTATAGGCGGTTTTATGGGATATATGGCGATCGTTGCAAAGAGTGAAGTTCTTTTATTGCTTATCGGTTTTTTATTTGTGATGGAAACTATCTCCGTAATACTACAAGTTGGTAGTTATAAGTTTAGACAAAAGCGTGTATTTTTAATGGCACCGATACATCACCACTTTGAAGAGAAAGGGTGGGCTGAAAATAAGATAATTGTCCGTTTTTGGATAATCGCTTTTATGACAAATCTTTTGGCTCTGCTTACTTTAAAGATACGTTAGTGAGAGTATTGGGTGAAAACCGTTAAAAAAAAGTGAATAGTTTCACTTTTTTAGGTTTGGAACCGAAATGGTCGGAGAGAATCGAATCCACGAAGGGGAAATCATATGAGAATAAATATGGAGATAGTTATTTGAGAGTACTAGGTGAAAATCGTAAAAAAAGCAAACTGCTTTGCTTTTTTAGATTTGGAACCAAAGTCGATGTGCATTTATGCACCGACGGAGGCTGGGGAGAAGTATGCATATACTAGGTGAGAACTGTCAAAAAAGAGTGAATAGTTTCACTCTTTTAAGTTCGGAACCAAAGTTGTTGTGTGAGGAACGAACACCAACGGAGGTTGCAAAGTGAGAGTACTAGGAAAAGGCAAGACAGCACAAGGAATCAAGCAAGTTTTCCCCGAAGTTAATCTTTTCGATGATAACGATAAAGATATATATGATATAGATAGTGATGAGCTTACAATAGTGAGTCCAGGAATTCCACCTTATAACTATTTAGTACAAAATACGAAAAATCCTGCAAGTGATTATGATCTTTTTTTAGATAAAGATAAATTTACTATCTGGATAAGTGGAACAAATGGTAAGACCACAACAACACAAATGATATATCATCTTTTAGAGAAAAGTGGTTTTGAGTGTGGGGGTAATATAGGTACACCTCTTGCACAAATTGAAAACAGCAATAAACTTATACTTGAAACTTCATCATTTACACTTCATTATACAAATAGGGTAAAACCAAATATCTATATACTTTTACCTATAAGCGATGATCATCTATCTTGGCATGGAACTTTTGAAGAGTATAAAAATGCAAAGCTAAAACCTTTATCTATGATGGATGAGAATGATATAGCTATTATTCCTGCAGAGTATAAAGATATTAAGAGTAAAGCAAGCATATATACATATAAAGATTCAAACGATCTAATAGAGCAGTTTGGACTAAAAAAAGATAGTATTAAGTTTAATGAGCCTTTTTTACTTGATTCACTACTTGCACTATGTGTAGTTAAACTTTTAGATAAAGATATAGATTATGATTTGATAAACTCTTTTAAAGTAGATATCCATAAGGTTGAAGAGTTTAAAGATGAAAGCGGAAGAGTTTGGGTGGATGATTCTAAAGCAACAAATATAGATGCAACTATCTGGGCTTTAAAAGGGTATAAAGATAAAAAGATATTTTTGATACTTGGTGGTGATGATAAAGGTGCTGATCTTAAGCCATTATTTAAAGAGCTTCAAAATTATGATATTGAGATATTTAATATTGGATCAAATTGTGAGAGACTAAATAGTTTAGCAAATGAGTATAATATCACATATAATAGTTGTGAAATATTAGAAAAATCCGTAGAAATTATAGATGAAAAACATAATGAAAAAAGCGTTGCAATCCTCTCTCCTGCGGCAGCTTCTTTGGATCAATTTTCCTCTTATAAACAAAGAGGTGAAAAATTTAAAGAATTTGTTTATAATTTAAGGAAAGTTTAAAAGATAATCCATTATAATTCCAGTCCTTTACGAGAAGGACACAATAAAAAAAGATGGCTCGGTAGCTCAGTCGGTAGAGCAAAGGACTGAAAATCCTTGTGTCGACAGTTCGATTCTGTCCCGCGCCACCATGAATTTAAAAAAGTGAGAAACCTCACGTTTTTAAAGAACAAGCTATTAGGTTATATCCTAGTGAGCTTTAATAAATTTGCTGCTGTAGCTCAGTTGGTAGAGCACCTGATTTGTAATCAGGCGGTCGGAGGTTCAAGTCCTCTCAGCAGCTCCATTTGTTATGTTTATGCGTCATCTTCAATAGAAGACCAGCGCTGGACCAGATTAATATATTTGATGTGGTGAGGTTGGAGAGTGGTCAAATCCAGGAGACTGTAAATCTCCCGCCTATGGCTTCGAAGGTTCAAATCCTTCTCTCACCACCACTTTTAAATGAGCGGGAGTAGCTCAGTTGGCTAGAGCCTCTGCCTTCCAAGCAGATTGTCGCGAGTTCGAGTCTCGTCTCCCGCTCCATTTATTTTAAATATTTTATTGATGCTGGGAGCTGAGGTTAACGCAATTATTTGATTTAACTCTCAATGTAACTCCTATGTAATCAATCTATTATAAAATTATTAATTTTGTTCAATGCATAATAAATATGGCATTTAAATAATGCTCATATGGCTCAGGGGTAGAGCACTTCCTTGGTAAGGAAGAGGTCGTGGGTTCAAGTCCCACTATGAGCTCCACTCTTGAGTTTATGATAAAAAAATAACTCAAGTTTAAATGTCCTCTTAAGATGATTTTGTCACCTTAAGAGGGCATTTAATAGCTTAAAACTTTAAAAGGGAAAACTTATGGCAAAAGAAAAATTTGAACGTAACAAACCACACGTTAACATTGGTACTATCGGTCACGTTGACCATGGTAAAACTACATTAACAGCTGCGATCACAATGTGTTTAGGTCTTAAGACTGGTGCTGCTGCAATGGATTATGATCAAATCGATAACGCTCCAGAAGAGAGAGAAAGAGGGATCACAATCGCAACTTCTCACGTTGAGTATGAAACAGAAACTAGACACTACGCTCACGTAGACTGTCCAGGTCACGCCGATTACGTTAAAAACATGATTACTGGTGCTGCACAAATGGATGGTGCTATCCTAGTTATCGCTTCTACAGATGGACCAATGGCTCAAACTAGAGAGCATATCCTTCTTTCTAAGCAAGTTGGTGTACCATACATCGTTGTATTCTTAAACAAAGAAGATCAACTTGATGATGAAGATAAAGAAGAGATGTTAGAACTAGTTGAAATGGAAGTAAGAGAACTACTTTCAGAGTATGACTTCCCAGGTGATGACACTCCTATCGTTGCAGGTTCTGCATTCCAAGCTCTTGAAGAAGCTAAAGCTGGTAACGCTGGTGAATGGTCAGAAAAGATCTACAAACTTATGGATGAAGTTGATGCTTATATCCCAGAGCCTACAAGAGAAACTGATAAACCTTTCTTAATGCCTGTTGAGGATGTATTCTCAATCTCAGGTAGAGGTACAGTTGTAACTGGTAGAATCGAAAAAGGTACTGTTAAAGTTGGTGAAGAGATCGAGATCGTAGGTATCAAAGATACTCAAACAACAACTGTAACTGGTGTTGAGATGTTTAGAAAAGAGATGGAGCAAGGTGAAGCAGGTGATAACTGTGGTATCCTACTAAGAGGTATCAAGAAAGAAGACGTTGAAAGAGGTCAAGTTCTTGTTGTTCCTGGTTCTATTACTCCACACACAAAATTCGTTTGTGAAGTGTATATCTTAAGTAAAGAAGAGGGTGGTAGACATACTCCATTCTTCAGCGGATATAGACCACAATTTTATGTTAGAACAACAGACGTTACTGGTTCAGTTGCATTAGAAGACGGTGTTGAAATGGTTATGCCAGGTGACAACGTTAAACTTACAGTTGAACTAGTTGCTCCAATCGCTCTTGAAAAAGGTACTAAATTCGCGATCAGAGAAGGTGGTAGAACTGTTGGTGCTGGTGTTGTTTCTGAAATTTTAGAGTAAGAAGTAAACCATGGCGGCAGTAAGAATAAAAATTGGACTAAAGTGTGAAGAGAGTGGAGATATTAACTACACTACTTGGAAAAATCCAAAAACACACACAGAGAAGTTTTCAACAAAAAAATATAGTCCAAGACTAAGAAAACACACTGTACATAAAGAGGTAAAACTTAAGTCGTAAGACTTGAGTTTTTACTCATTTAGGTAGGTCTAGGTCAGTAGCTCCAATGGTAGAGCGCCGGATTCCAAATCCGATGGTTGGGGGTTCGAGTCCCTCCTGGCCTGCCATTTATTTTTTTAAATAGGTAAAAGATAAAAGTAAATTCAGGTTTGTTTTTATCTTTTACCTCACGTAAGGGGTTTTTGTGAATAAATTTAAAACATATTATAAACAAGCAAAAGATGAGCTTTTAAAGGTTATTTTTCCTATAAAAGAGCAAGTTAGAAGTGCTTATCTTTCAGTATTTATAGTTGTAACGGTTATTTCGCTTTTTTTAGCTTTAATAGATGCTTTGATGTCACTTGGTCTGTCATCAGTAATGAACTAAGAAGGATTTTATAGATGGCACACAAATGGTATGCAATACAAACACACTCTGGAAGTGAACTTTCTGTAAAAAGAGCATTAGAGAAGTTAAAAGAGGAGATGGATAACGATCTTATATCTGAGGTTTTAGTACCTACAGAGGATCTTATCGAGATAAAAAAAGGTAAGAAAACGATAGTTGAAAAACCAATCTATCCTGCTTATGCATTTGCAAGAATCGATCTTGACACTGCTTTATGGCACAGAATCCAATCTATGCCTAAAGTTGGTAGATTTATCGGTGAGTCTAAAAAGCCTACTCCGTTAAGCGATAAAGATATTGAACTTATTTTAGAGAAAGTTCAAAAAAGAGCCGCTCCTAAACCTAAAGTTTCATTTAGTGAAGGTGAGATGGTAAGAATAAACGAAGGATCATTTGCAAACTTCAACGGTATCGTTGAAGATTTTGATATGGCTTCGGGAATATTAAAATTAAATGTTTCTATTTTTGGAAGAAATACTCCAGTAGAGATATCTTATACACAAGTAGAAAGAGTAGTATAAGTTTGTTGTAATGCTAAGTGCTAAGCTCTAAGATAAGAGTTGAGCACTTAGCATTATTTAATGTTAAAAAAAACTAAGGAAATAAAATGGCAAAGAAAGTAGACGGATATTTAAAATTACAAATTCCTGCTGGTGCTGCTAACCCATCACCGCCGGTTGGACCTGCTCTAGGGCAAAGAGGTATCAACATTATGGAATTTTGTAAAGCTTTCAATGAAAAAACAAAAGAGATGTCAGGTTATAAAATACCTGTAGAGATCACTGTTTATAACGACAAAAGCTTTACATTTGTTACTAAACAACCACCAATGACTGACTTAATTAAAAAAGTTTCAGGTGTTAAAAAAGGTAGTGACAACCCTCTTAAAAATAAAGTTGGGAAGATGACTAAAGATCAGGTTTTAGAAGTTGTTAAAATGAAAATAGCTGACTTAAATACTGATGATGAAGAGCAAGCTGCAAAAATCGTTGCAGGTAGCTGTAGAAGTATGGGAATCGAAACAGAACTATAATAAGTTCTGTTTATAGACTTACCACAGTCTCTAAATGTGGTAGCAAAGCGAGAGAAAGATTTTCTCGAAAATGATGGGGAACATTCCTCAAATGTGGGGGATGATAAATCCTTGAATAATTAAATTTGTGAAAGAAGAGATATAGATGAAAAAAATTTCAAAAAGATATAAAAGTTTATTAGAGAAATTTGATGCAGAAAAAGAGTACAGCGTAAAAGATGCTGTAGAAACTGTTAAATCATTAAGTTCTGCTAAATTTGACGAAAGTGTTGAAGTTGCATTCAACCTAAACGTTGATCCAAGACACGCTGATCAAATGATCAGAGGTGCGGTAGTACTTCCAAACGGTACAGGTAAAACAGTTAGAGTAGCTGTTTTTGCTAAAGGTACTAAAGTTGACGAAGCTAAAGCTGCAGGTGCAGATCTAGTTGGTAGTGACGAGCTTGTTGAGCAAGTTCAAGCTGGTGAGATCAACTTTGATGTACTTATCGCTACTCCTGATACAATGGGTATGATCGGTAAAATTGGTAGAATTCTTGGGCCAAAAGGTCTTATGCCAAATCCTAAAACAGGTACTGTTACTATGGATGTTGCAAAAGCTGTTAGCGATGCAAAAGGTGGTAAGGTAGCTTATAGAGTTGATAAAAAAGGTAATATCCAAGCGGGTATCGGTAAAGCATCTTTTAGCGCTGAGCAACTTGAAGAGAACTTCAATACATTTGCATCAGCTATCAACAAAGCTAAACCAGCTTCAGCTAAAGGTAAATATATTAAAACAGCTGCAATATCACTTACAATGTCTCCAGCGGTAAACATGGATTCATTAGAGGTAATGGATATTAAATAAGTTTTTTTAGAGGTGGATGAAATATCTGCCTCTTTTTTATAACATTCAATAGTGAAGATATCGTCTTTATGATTGAGTGTTATTCAAAGCACTACATTAAAAACTGAAGATAGCAGGTTAAATACTACTCCTGGTATTTTGTAAAACCTGCCGAAGTTGGATGTTTTGAAAGGAGAATAAATGACTAAACAACAAAAAGCTGAAGTTATTGATTTTTTAACTGATGAGTTTAAAGCGTCACAAGCTATCGTAGTTTGTAGTTATAACGCTATTTCTCATAAAGAGTTAGAATCTTTAAGAAAAGAGGCTCGTGCAAACGGTACAAAAGTTCAAGTTGTTAAAAACACACTTGTAACTGTTGCTGTTAAAAATGCAGAGTTAGGTGACGTTGAGTTATCTGGAACAAATATTTTCTTATGGTCTGAAGATCAAATCTCTGCTTGTAAAGTTGCTGATAAATTTGCATCTGCTAACAAAGAAAAGTTCGAAATTAAATCTGGTATTATCGAAGGTAAAATTGCTGATCTTGCTACTGTTAATGCATTTGCTAAATTACCATCACGTGAAGAACTTCTTGGTATGCTTGCTGCTACTTGGATGGCTCCACTTACAAACTTTACAATTGGGCTTGATGCTCTTAGAAGAAAAAAAGAAGAAGAGGCTGCTTAATTAGTTAATAATTAAGAGTTAAAAGTGAATAATTTTGGTGTTTGCTAAAGCAAATAAATATTAATAAAATAGAAAAATATAAGGAAAATGAAATGGCAATTTCTAAAGAAGATGTATTAGAGTATATCTCTGGTTTAAGTGTTTTAGAACTTTCTGAGCTTGTAAAAGAGTTCGAAGAAAAATTTGGTGTATCTGCTCAACCTGTAGCTGTAGCTGGTGGAGCTGTTGCTGGTGGTGATGCTGGTGCTGCAGAAGAGAAAACAGAATTCAATGTAGTTCTTGTTGACGCTGGTGCTAAGAAAATCAACGTAATTAAAGAGATCAGAGGATTAACTGGTCTTGGACTAAAAGAAGCAAAAGCAATGGCTGAAGAAGCTGGTGCAGTAGTTAAAGAAGGTGTTTCTAAAGAAGACGCTGAAGCTGCAAAAGCTGCACTTGAAGGCGCTGGAGCAACTGTAGAAGTTAAGTAATTCTACTTGCATTGTAAGTTAGTTAGGCTTTTAAAGCTTAACTTCTTACAAATAAACAACAACTAAATAGCACCTTAAGCAATGGGGTTTTTTAAACCGTTTTGTTTAGGGTGCTTTTGCGCTTTATAAATAATTGTTATTTAGTGTTATAGAAAATATAGGAATGAATCCTAAATATTAACGAAAAGGTTACAAATGCTAAACTCTTTAAAATCAGGTAATCGTCTTAGAGTTGATTTCGCAAAAAATCCACAGAAAATTGAAATTCCAAATCTTTTACAACTACAACAAAGTAGTTACGACCAATTTCTTATGGTTGGTCATAATGATAGAACAGGTGCAGGAATTGAGAAAGTTTTCAAATCTGTTTTCCCTATCCACGATGCACAAAACAGAATAACTCTAGACTATATCAGCAGTGAGGTTGGAAAACCTAAATATACTGTAAATGAGTCAATGGTTAGAGGGCTTACTTATTCAATCCCTTTAAAAATCAATATCAGACTTACACTTTGGGATCTTGATGAGAAAACAGGTGAGAAGATTGGTGTAAAAGATATGAAAGAGCAGGCTCTATTTGTTAGAGAGATCCCTCTTATGACAGATAGAACATCTTTTATCGTAAACGGTGTTGAGAGAGTTGTCGTAAACCAATTACACAGATCTCCTGGTGTTATATTTAAAGAAGAAGAGAGCAGCACAGCAGGAAACAAACTGATCTATACTGGTCAAATCATACCTGATAGAGGTAGCTGGTTATATTTTGAATATGATGCAAAAGATGTATTATACGTAAGAATCAACAAAAGAAGAAAAGTTCCTGTTACTATTTTATTTAGAGCTTTAGGTTACTCTAAAGAGGATGTTATAAAACTATTCTATCCTGTACTAAACATCAAAATCAAAAACAATAAATTCTTAATGGAGTTTAAACCTGAGGACTTCACGGGAAGAATTGAGTTTGATATTAAAGATGAAAAAGGTAATATCGTAGTTCCTGCAGGAAAAAGACTTACAACAAGAAAAGCAAATGCACTTCAAGAGGGTGGATTAAAACTTGTTGAATATCCTGTTGAGCTATTAATGGAAAGACATACAGCATCAACTATCTTTGATCCAAACAGCGGTGAGGTTCTATTTGATGCACTTACAAACCTAGATGAGCTTAAGCTTAAAAAGATGCTTGATCTTGGTTTTGATTCATTTGATATCGCAAATGACTTAGCTGTTGGTGTTGATAGTTCTATTATCAATGCATTTAAAGCTGATGCGGAAAGCTTAAAACTATTAAAACAAACTGAACAGATCGATGACGAGAACGATCTTTCAGCTATTAGAATCTACAAAGTAATGAGACCAGGTGAGCCTGCAACTAAAGAGGTAGCTAAAGATTTCGTTAAAAAACTTTTCTTTGATCCAGAAAGATACGATCTAACAAAAGTTGGTAGAATGAAAATGAACCACAAACTAGGTGTAAGAGTACCTGAGTATGTAACGGTTCTAACTTATGAAGATATTATCAATACTGTTAAATACCTTATCAAAGTTAAGGCTGGACACGGTCATATCGATGATAGAGATCACTTAGGAAATAGAAGAATTAGAGCTATCGGTGAGCTTTTAGCAAATGAGCTTCACTCTGGTCTAATCAAGATGCAAAAATCTATTAAAGATAAGATGACTACTCTAAGCGGTACACTTGAAGACTTAATGCCTCACGATCTTGTTAACTCTAAGATGTTAACATCAACGGTAACTGAGTTCTTTACATCTGGACAGTTATCACAATTTATGGATCAAACAAACCCATTATCGGAAGTTACCCATAAAAGAAGACTTTCTGCACTTGGTGAGGGTGGTCTTGTTAAAGAAAGAGCTGGATTTGAAGTAAGGGACGTTCACGCAACTCACTACGGAAGAATCTGTCCTGTTGAGACTCCAGAGGGGCAAAACATTGGTCTTATCAATACCCTTTCAACATATTCAAAAGTAAATGAGCTTGGATTTATCGAAGCTCCTTATAAAAAAGTTATTGATGGTGTTGTAACTGATGAGATCGAGTATTATACTGCTACTCAAGAAGAGGGTAAGATAATCGCTCCAGGTTCAACAAAAACTAATGCTGATGGAAAGATAATAGAAAATCTGATCGATGCAAGACAAGATGGTGAGACTATTTTAGTTGAGTCAAGTAAAGTTGATCTTATCGATATCTCTTCACAAATGGTTATGGGTGTAGCAGCTTCACTTATTCCATTCCTAGAGCACGATGATGCGAACCGTGCACTTATGGGATCGAACATGATGAGACAAGCTGTTCCTTTAATCAGCCCTAACGCTCCTATCGTTGGTACAGGTTTAGAAAAAACTGTTGCTAGAGATTCTTGGGGATCAATTAAGGCACAAAGAGCAGGAACTGTTGAGAAGGTTGATGCAAGAAACATCTACATTAGAGGTGAAGATGAGAACGGTGCATTTATCGATAACTATAAAGTAGCAAAAAACGTTAGAACAAACAACAACACTTCATTTGGTCAAAGATCAATCGTAAAAGAGGGTGCACCTATTGAAAAAGGTCAAGTTATCGCAGATGGTCCATCTATGGATCAAGGTGAGCTGGCTGTTGGTGTTAATGCTACAGTTGCGTTTATGCCATGGAACGGTTATAACTACGAGGATGCGATCATCCTTTCACAAAAGCTTATTAAAGAAGATGCTTTCACATCTGTTCATATCTATGAAAAAGAGATTGAAGCAAGAGAGCTTAAACACGGTAACGAAGAGATCACAAAAGATATCCCTGGTGTAAAAGATGAGTCTTTATCTCACCTTGATGACAGTGGTATCGTTAAGATCGGTACATATATCAAGCCTGGTATGATTATGGTTGGTAAGGTTACACCAAAAGGTGAGATCAAGCCTACTCCTGAAGAGAGACTACTAAGAGCGATATTTGGTGATAAAGCTGGTCACGTTATCAATAAATCACTTTACTGTCCTGCATCTATGGAGGGTACTGTTGTTGATGTTAAAGTATTCACTAAAAAAGGGTACGAAAAAGATGAGAGAGCTATCCAAGCTTATGAAGCTGAGAAAGCTGAACTTGATCTAGAGCACCACGACAAACTATTAATGCTTGACCGTGAAGAGATCTTAAAGATCAACTCTATCCTTTCAACAAATGAGTTAAAGTCTGATGTTGAGATCAATGACGTAACTTATAAAAAAGGTGAGAAGATACCTGAAGATGCTATCGGAAGTGTAAATAGATTTGCAATGAAAAGAGTAGTATCTTCATTTAGTAAAGATGTTCAAAAAGAGTATAACGATATCAAAGATCACTTTATTAAAGAAAAAGCAATACTTAGAGAAGAGCATGAAGAGAAACTAAAAGTACTTGAGACTGATGATATCTTACCAAGCGGTGTTATCAAGCAGGTAAAAGTATATGTTGCTACAAAAAGAAAGATCAAAGTTGGGGATAAAATGGCTGGACGTCACGGTAACAAAGGTATCGTGTCTAACATAGTTCCTCAAGTTGATATGCCTTATATGGAAGATGGTACGACTGTTGACGTTATTCTTAACCCGCTAGGGGTACCTTCAAGGATGAATATCGGACAGATCCTAGAGGTTCACTTAGGTCTTGTTGGTAAACAACTTGGTCGTCAGCTAGAAACTATGTTCAAAGAGAAAAAAGACAGCTTTATAAAAGATCTTAGAACTAAAATAGCTGAGATAGCAGACGTTGCTAAACTTATGAACGGAAAAGATTTCGTAAAAGGTTTAAGTGATGATGAGCTTCTTACTTATGCAAGAGACTGGTCAAAAGGTGTTAGATTTGCTACACAAGTATTCGACGGTGCAAAAGAGGAAGAGTTCGCTAAGCTATTTGAGATGGCTAAGATAGCAATGGACGGTAAGGTTGATCTATTTGACGGTACAACTGGTGAGAAGATGAAAGAGAGAGTAAACGTAGGTGTTATGTATATGCTTAAGCTTCACCACTTAGTTGATGAAAAAGTTCACGCAAGATCTACAGGACCTTACTCACTTGTAACACAACAGCCTGTTGGTGGTAAAGCACTATTTGGTGGACAAAGATTTGGTGAGATGGAGGTTTGGGCACTTGAAGCATATGGTGCAACAAACGTTCTTAAAGAGATGCTTACTACTAAATCGGATGACGTTGAGGGTAGAACAAGAGCTTATAGAGCAATAGCAAACGGTGAAAATGTACCTGAATCTGGTGTACCAGAAACATTTTTCGTACTTACAAAAGAGCTTCAAGCACTTGGTCTTGATGTAGAGATTTATGAAGAGGGAACTGAAGATGAGCAATAATGAGCAAATTTTAAAACCATTAGAGGTTAAAGAACTAGAACGTCCTATGGATTTTGCCGCTTTCCAATTAAAGCTGGCAAGTCCTGAAAAAATTCTTTCTTGGTCTTCAGGAGAGGTAAAAAAACCTGAGACAATCAACTATAGAACTTTAAAACCTGAAAGAGATGGTTTATTTTGTGCTAAAATCTTTGGACCTGTAAAAGATTACGAATGTCTTTGCGGTAAATACAAAAAGATGAGATACAAAGGTGTTGTATGTGAGAAGTGTGGTGTTGAAGTAACATCATCAAAAGTAAGAAGAAGCAGAATGGGTCATATCGATCTTGTTGCTCCTGTTGCACACATCTGGATGGTTAGCTCACTTCCTTCAAGAATAGGAACTCTATTAGGTGTAAAACTAAAAGACCTAGAGCGTGTACTTTACTATGAAGCGTATATCGTATATGAAGCTGGAGATGCTTTTTACGATAACGAAGGTAAACAACCTGTTCAAAAATACGATATCTTAAATGAAGAGCAATATAGAGCTATTGAAGAGCATTTCGAGCATACTGGATTTGTAGCTAAAATGGGTGGTGAGGTTGTAAGAGACTTGCTATCTGAGCTTGATCTAATTGATCTTTTAAATACTCTTAGAGATGAGATGGCTGGAACTAAGTCTGAAGCGAAAAGAAAAACTATCGTTAAAAGACTTAAAGTTGTTGAGAACTTTATCAATTCAGGTAATAGACCAGAGTGGATGATGCTTACAAAACTTCCTGTTCTTGCACCTGACCTTAGACCTCTTGTTGCACTTGACGGTGGAAAGTTCGCTGTAAGTGATGTAAATGACCTTTATAGAAGAGTTATTAACAGAAACAACAGACTTAAAAGACTAACAGAACTTGATGCTCCTGAGATCATTATCAGAAATGAAAAAAGAATGCTTCAAGAAGCTGTTGATGCTTTATTTGATAACGGTAAAACTGCAAATGCGGTTAAAGGTGCAAATAAAAGACCTTTAAAATCATTATCAGAGATCATTAAAGGTAAGCAAGGTCGTTTTAGACAAAACCTTCTTGGTAAAAGGGTTGACTTCTCAGGAAGATCTGTAATCGTTGTTGGACCAAGCTTAAGAATGGATCAATGTGGTATCCCTAAGAAAATGGCACTTGAACTATTTAAACCGCATCTTATGGCTAAACTTGAAGAGAAGGGTTATGCAACTACACTTAAATCAGCAAAGAGACTAATCGAAGCTGAAACAAACGAAGTTTGGGAGTGTTTATCTGAGGTTGTTAGTGATTATCCTATTTTACTAAACAGAGCACCTACACTGCATAAACTGTCAATTCAAGCATTCCACCCGATCCTAATCGACGGTAAAGCTATTCAGTTACACCCATTAGTGTGTGCTGCGTTCAACGCCGACTTCGATGGTGACCAGATGGCTGTTCACGTTCCGTTAAGCCAAGAAGCTATAGCTGAAGCTAAGATTCTTATGATGAGTTCAATGAATATTCTTTTACCTGCTTCAGGACGTGCTATTGCAGTACCTTCACAAGATATGATTTTAGGTATCTATTACCTATCATTAGAGAAAGATGGTGTAAAAGGTGAGCATAAACTTTTCTCAGATATCAAAGAGGTTAAGATGGCTCTTGAGACTGGAAATGTTGATATTCACGCTAAGATAAGAACTGTGATTGACGGAAGAATCGTACATACGACAGTAGGTAGATTATTTATCTTAAATATCCTTCCTGATTTCGTTCCTGTAGAGCTTTGGAATAAGATCTTAAAGAAAAAAGAGATCGGTACGCTAGTTGATTATATCTATAAACACGGTGGATATGAAGTAACACCTAAGTTCCTAGATAACTTAAAAGATCTTGGTTTCAAACACGCTACAAATGCAGGTATCTCAATCTCTATTGATGATATTAAAGTACCTGATTCAAAAGCTGATCATATCGCTGCATCTAAAAAAGCGGTTATAGAGGTTCAAAAACAGTTTGGTCAAGGTCTTTTAACTGAACAAGAGAGATACAATAAGATCATTGATATCTGGACAGCGGTTAATAATAAGCTTGGATCAGAGATGATGGGTCTAGTTCAAACAGATAAAGATGGATTCAACTCAATCTATATGATGGCTGACTCTGGAGCTAGGGGTTCTGCAGCGCAGATTAGACAGCTTTCAGGTATGAGGGGTCTTATGGCTAAGCCAGATGGTTCTATTATTGAAACACCAATTATCTCTAACTTTAAAGAGGGTCTAAACGTACTTGAATACTTTATTTCAACGCACGGTGCTAGAAAAGGTCTTGCCGATACAGCTCTTAAAACAGCGAATGCGGGTTACCTTACAAGAAAGCTGATCGACGTTTCTCAAAATGTTAGAATTACAGTTGAAGATTGTGGTACTCACGAAGGTATCGAGATCAATGAGATCACTGCTGGTAACGAGCTTATCGAGAGCCTAGAAGAGAGAATCACAGGACGTGTTATCGCTGAAGATATTATCGATCCTATCTCAAATGAGATTCTATTTAACGAAGGTACTCTTATCACTGAAGAGGATGCTGCACAAGTAGCTGAAGCTGGTGTAAAAGCTGTAGTTATTAGAACTCCTCTAACGTGTAAAGAGGAGCACGGTGTTTGTGCTAAATGTTACGGTCTAAACCTTGGTGAGCAAAGAAAAGCAAACCCTGGTGAAGCTGTTGGTGTACTTGCAGCTCAATCGATCGGTGAGCCTGGTACTCAGCTTACACTTAGAACATTCCACGTTGGTGGTACGGCATCTGCGACACAAACAGAGAGAGAACTTAAAACAACAAACGAAGGTTTCATTAGATACTACAATATTAAAACATATACCGACAAACACGGTAATGAGATCGTTGCAAACAGAAGAAATGCAGCTATCTTACTTGTAGAGCCTAAGATCAACGCACCGTTTGACGGTAAAGTTGAGATAGAAACACTTCACGAAGAGATCATTGTAACTATTACAGGTGATAGCGATGAGAGAAAATACTACCTAAGACGTGGTGATGTTGCAAAAGCAAATGAGCTTGCAGGTATCAGCGGTAAAGTTGAGGGTAAACTTTATATCTCTTATGAAGATGGACAAAGTGTTAAAGCAAACGACTCAGTAGTTGAAGTTATTAAAGATGGTTGGAATGTACCAAACAGGGTTCCTTATGCATCAATTTTAAAAACTGAGAACGGAGCACCTGCAACAAGAACTATCGTAAGTGGAGCTAAAGGTAAGGTTAAATACTTTAAACTTACAGGTGACTATTTAGAGAGACGTACTGATATCAAAAAAGGTGAGAGTGTTACTGAAAAAGGTCTATTTGCAGTTATCGTTGACGGTGATGATAGAGAAGCATTAAGACACTATATCTCTAGAGGATCAATCGTAGAGATAGATCACGATACAGATGTTGATAGTGATACTGTTATTGCAGTTCCTGCTGACGGTGAAGAGCATACAGTTCTTGCTGAGTGGGATCCATACTCTAACCCTATCATCGCTACAAGCCCAGGTAAGGTAAGTTTTGAAGATATCATCCCTGGTCTAACTGTAAGTGAGCAATATGATGAGCTAACAGGTCAAAGTAAACTAGTTGTTAACGAGTATATCCCTTCAGGTCATAAACCTGCTGTTCTTGTAACAAAAGGTGAAAAGGTTGAAAGATATCAACTTGGAGCTAAAACGGCACTAGCTGTTAATGACGGTGATGAGATCGTTGTTGCTGACGTTATTGGTAGAACACCTAAAGCTGTTTCAAAATCAAGCGATATTACAGGGGGTCTTCCAAGAGTTTCTGAGCTATTTGAAGCAAGACGTCCAAAAATGATAGCACAACTAGCTTCATTTGACGGTATTGTAAGTTTTGGTAAGCCTTTAAGAAATAAACAAAGACTTATTATCACTGATTCTTTAGGAAACAAAGCTGAGTATCTAATTGAAAAAGGTAAATCTATCCTTGTTCACGAGGGTGAGTTTGTTCACGCAGGTGAGTCTTTAACAGATGGTCAAGTTTCACCTCACGATGTTCTTAGAATTCTTGGTGAGAAAGCACTTCACTACTTTATCGTATCTGAAGTACAAGGGGTATATAGAAGCCAAGGTGTTAATATTGCCGATAAACATATTGAGGTGATCTTATCTCAGATGTTAAGACAGGTTACTATTGCAGATGGTGGAGATACTAAATTTATCATTGGTGATATGATCTCTAAGAAAAGATTTAAAGCAGAAAATGAGAAGATAATGAGACTAGGCGGGCAACCTGCTATAGCTGATCCATTACTTCTTGGTATTACAAGAGCGGCGGTAACGTCTGACTCTATTATCTCTGCTGCATCGTTCCAAGAGACTACAAAAGTTCTAACAGAAGCTGCAATCAGCTCTAAAATGGACTTACTAGAAGATCTTAAAGAGAACGTTGTTATTGGTAGAACTATCCCTGTTGGTACAGGTTTATATAAAAACCAAAAGATCAAATTCAAAGCTGAATAATAAAACCCGCACTTGTGCGGGTTTTAAACCCCTATGAGCACATTTATTGTACTTCTAACCCTTTTTATCTCTTTAGAGATATTTGAATCAAACTGGCAAAAATCAGATACTTTTTTAGGTGTTATCTATAACAACTACCTTATGTTTAAAAAAGGTGTTTTTTTATACTTCTTTGCCAATATCACTTTTATCTATACTATTTTTTTAAGTATCTATCTTCAAAACTTCTCGTTTTGGATGAGCTCTATTATGATCTTAAAGTTCTTTGATATAGTGTTTAGACTTACTATAATCAAACAGCTTGATTCTGGAAAAGAGCTAAATGAGATAATCCCTATAGATATGAAAATGAACTTCTATTTTAGGTATATCAACGTACTTATCTATCCACTTGCATTTATATTTGCAGTTGTGTAGTTTTCATACAACTTTTTTACAATACCCCTTTTTTATTTGGCTATAATTTCGCATGGAAACTTTACTAATAGCGATATTTTTAACAATAGCGATAGCTACTGTTTTAAATATTATTTTAAAAAAATTTAATATTTCACATATTATAGGATATATTCTAACAGGTACAATTATCAGCTATATCTTTAACTTCAACGGTGTAGATATACACTCTTTAGATATGATCGGAGAGTTTGGTATAGTGTTCTTGATGTTTACTATAGGGCTTGAGCTAAATTTAGAGAAGATAAAGAAGATGAAAGATATCTTGCTTATCAACGGGTTTTTGCAAGTTGCTTTGAGTACGGCTGTTAGTTTTATACTAGCTCATTATATCTTTAATCTTGATCTAAATACCTCTATTATTGTATCTTTAGCATTCTCTTTATCATCAACTGCTATCGTTCTTACCTATCTAAAAGAATCAAAAGATATCTATACACCATATGGTGAGAGAACTATGGGGATACTTATATTTCAAGACCTTGCTATAATCCCTATCTTGCTTCTTATAAGTTTTTTAACAAACGATCAATTATCTATAAGCGAGATACTATTACAAACACTATTCTCTGCTATCATAGTGGTTGTATCGTTATTTACGGTTGGAAAGTTTGCGGTTCGTAGGCTTTTAAGACTATCAGCAAAAAGTCAACTTGAAGAGCTATTTTTAGGCTCTGTTTTTACTATAGTTTTAGGTGCATCTATACTAGCACACTCTATGGGCTTTACTTACTCTTTAGGTGCGTTCTTAGCAGGGATGATCATAGCAGATACGGGATTTAACGTAAAGGTTGAGTCTGATATCGCTTCGTATAAAGACCTGCTTTTAGGTGCGTTTTTCTTTAGTGTAGGAACCAAGATAGATATAATCTATTTTTTAACAAATATACATATTATCACGGGGATATTTTTACTTGTAGTGGTGTTTAAAGCTTTAGTGATATATTTTCTAATAAGAAGAAAAAGCGATAAAAACACTGCGGTTAAAACTGCACTTGCTTTAGCTCAAGTGGGAGAGTTCTCTTTTGCTATTTTTACACTAGCAGCCGTACAAGGTCTTATCACACAAAATATGGCAAGTTTTTTAATCTTTATAGCCGTAATATCTATGATACTTACACCTTTTATTATAAATAATATCTACAAAATATCATCATATTTTGAGAAAGAGTTTTATGAATCAGATGTTATTACACCTATTAAAGCAAAGAACCATGTTGTTATAGCTGGTTTTTCAAGCCTTGGTAGGATAGTAGCAAACGATCTTAAAACAAAAGGGATAGATTTTGTTATCATCTCAGATAACTTAAAACATGTACTTCTAGCAAGAAAGCTTGGATATATGGGGTATTTTGGTCACCTTGATAAAAAGCCCGTACTAGAATCACTTAAAGTGGATCAAGCTTCAAGTATTGTTGTAACCATAAATAATCTAAAAACAAAAAGGCTTATATGTGAAGCTGTTTTAAACTTTGATAAAGGTGCAAATATCATTTTAAAGATAGATTCATTGGAGCAAAGAAAAAATCTAAGAGATCTAAAAGTGAAAAGTTTTATCGATTCAAATATGGAACTAGGATCTATTATCTCAAAAGAAGCAGAGTTTTATAAGGGGCAAAAAACAGCAAAACTCCCGCTATAAGTTGTATAGACAACTTGTAATCCAATTGTAATTATCATCCCATATACTTTCAATAATCAACAAGCAAGGTTATAGGATTGACAAAGATATTTGATTATGAGTTGGTATATAAATATATTACTGGACTAATAAAGAACGAACTAAAAGAGCATGATAAGATCCCATCTGAAAATATGCTTTGTGATAAGTTTAACATCACAAGAGCTACAGTAAGACAGGGGATTAATAAGCTTAAGAATGAAGGGCTGATATACTCTAAAAAGGGTAGTGGAAATTTTGTAAGTCCTGAAAAAATAACTTATAAGATATCACCAAAAACCACTTTTACCGAAGAGATAGAAAAAGCAGGAAAATCACCATCATTAAAAAATATAGAGATCAAAAAAATAAAAGCAGATCAATATATAGCAAAGATATTGGATGTTGATCTTAATGAAGAGGTTCTTTATATAAAAAACCTAAGATTGGTAGATGGTATCCCTTTTTTATTTGCAGAGTATTATATAAATAAAACATTTTTAGAAGATATAGAAAAAAAGATAAAAGATACAAAATCGATCTCAAAACTATATAAAGAGGTGTATCAGCTTCAACCATATAGAGAAAACTCAGAGATAGATATTCTTGCTTCAAACGATGAGGCAAAATCTATCTTTGATATACAGCACGATCTACCAATTATAAAAATATCCACAAAAACAATAGATGAAAAAACAAATAAAACTATAGATTATTGTTGTTCAAACTTTAGAAGCGATATGGCAAAGATCGTAGTTGATTATAAAGGCGGTAATAAATAATGATAAAGATGAAGAACCTTACGCTAGGTTATAAAAAAGAGAAGATACTAAGTAAGGTAGACCTAAGTGTAAAAAAGGGTGAGTTCGTAGGGATCATTGGACCTAGCGGTGCAGGTAAATCTACACTTTTAATGTCGGTTGTAGGCGGTATCAAAGTGTTTAACGGTGACTTTGAGGTTCTTGGTTTTAATATGGATAATATAAAGAAAAAAGATCTTATCAAGCTAAGAGAGCAGGTCGGGATCATCTTTCAAGGGTATAACTTAGTAGATAGGATAAGTGTACTTGATAACGTGATAAGCGGTATGTTAAAAGATATCCCGATGGCAAGAGCAGTTATAAAGTATTATAGAGATAGAGAGCTTGAGAAGGTTCAAGAGCTTATGAGGATAGTTGATATAGAAAAGCACTCTTTAAAAAGGTGTGATGAGCTAAGCGGTGGTCAAAGACAGCGTGTAGCTATTGCAAGAGCCTTAGCTAGTGATCCTAAGATCATCTTAGCGGACGAGCCTATCTCGGCACTTGATCAAAATAGTGCAAAGAAGGTTATGAATATCTTAAAAAAAGTAAATGATGAGCTTGGGGTTACTATCCTTTCAAACCTGCATCATCTAGAAGTTGCAGAAAAATATTGTACTAGAATACTAGGTATCAATAAAGGAAAAATAGTATTTGATGGAAGCCCAAAAGATCTAACACCTAAGATCATAGAAAAGATATATGAGGGTGAAAATAAGGGTGAAGAGGACGAAGAGTAGTTCTCTTTATAGTTAAGCTCTAAGAGTTTTTAAATTCTAGGAATTTTTAGAGGTTTACTATAGCGATTCTTGTTTGCGTCTGTAGGAGGAAACAAACAAGAATCTAAAGTTTGGTAATTAGGCGAGTTATTGAAAATAACTGAACAATAACACTACCTAAAGTAAAGGTAGTGTAACAAATTTTAGATTTAAAAGGTATAAAATCATGAGAAGAGACTTTTTAAAAAAAGTTGGACTAGCTACACTAGCTTTAACATTAGGTGCACAAACTTTAAGTGCAAATCAAAAAGATTGGCCAAAAGAGGTAACATTTGGTGTTATCCCAGTTGCGGGTGCTACATCTATTAAAGTTACTTTTGGTGGACTTGCAAAATATCTTGAAGAGACTTTAGGTGTAAAAGTAAAAATGCAATCAGCTGGAGATTATACAGGTGTTATCACAGGTATGCAACATAAACACGTAGATATTGCTTACTTTGGACCAAAATCTTACGTTGAAGCTGCAAAAAGAGCAGGTGCAGAAGCTGTTGCTACAGAGGTTGACGCAGAGTCTGGACTACCAGGTTATAAAGGTATGATCATTACTAAAAAAGGGAGTGGTCTTCACTCTTTAGAAGATATCAAAGGTAAAAAATGGGCTTTTACATCTTCTCAATCAACAAGCGGTACTTTAGTTCCAACTGTAATGTTCTCTAAAAAAGGTATCAACCCACAAAAATATTTCTCAAACGTAGTTTATTCAGGTGGTCACGAAGCTTCTATTTTAGCTGTAAAAGGTGGAAAAGTTGACGCTGCTTCTACAAACAACCTTGACTTTAACAGAGGTCTTGGAAGAAACTGGAAAGCTGACGACTTTAATGTTATCTGGACTTCAGATCTAATCCCTGGTGCTCCAATGACTGTTAGAAAAGATCTTCCACTTTCATTTAAAATGGCTGTTAAGGGTGCATTTCTTTCTTTAAAAGATAAAGAGATCTTAGGAAAACTTAAAATAGCTGGTTATGTTCCTGGTGATGATTCTTTCTACGATCCTGTTAGAGAACTTATAGAGTTAAAAAAATCTCTTAAAAATAAAAAATAATTCCAAATAAGACACACTTTTTGTAAAGGCGGGGTTTCATAGCAGTTCCCCGTCTTATTTTAAAAATTTAACTATCTTTAAAAAAGACAATACCCTCTTATTGCCTTTTTTAAATGTAAGAAACTAAGGAGAACAATATGTCAGTTGAGGATCTAAAAAGGGAATCAAACCCTTTTAAACTATTTAATCTTGTACTATTGATGGTATTTATCTATATAGTACTACAAAGCTGGAATGATACGGAGATGAGTTTTACAGGCTTAATAGAGGGCTGGGGAAATATGGTCTCATATGTAAGCGGTAACCCTGAGATAGAGGGAAGCTCATATTTTCCTCCTATGCTTTATAAAGATGATCTTATAGTGTATTTTTGGGCAATGTTAGAGACTGTACAGATGGCGATAATAGCACTTCTTTTATCTGTGATACTAGCTGTTCCTTTATCTTATATCACTTCAAGAAATATCTTAGAGATATTGATCCCTGGTAAAACTTGGGTTCATAAAGCCTTGAAAAAGGGTTTATATATGGTAGGAACCACGATAGCAAATATCTTTAGGTCGGTAAACGAGCTTGTTTGGGCACTTATCTTTGTAAGTGCGGTCGGTCTTGGACCGATGGCTGGGATTTTAGCTCTTGGTATCCACACTGCAGGAGTGCTTAGCAAACTGTTAAGTGAGGGTAACGAAGCGATCGATCCAGGTCCCGTAGAAGCTCTTACAAACAGCGGTGGAGGGTTTATAAAGATACTAGCTTACGCAGTTGTTCCTCAAACAATGCCGCACTTTGTCTCAATGGTTCTATATAGATTTGAATCAGACGTTAGAAGTGCATCTATCCTTGGTTTCGTTGGAGCAGGTGGTATAGGTTTTTACCTATTTGATAAATTAAGAGGTTTTGAGAACGGTCACGTTTGTACTATTCTTATATTTATCATTATTACGGTTTGGGCACTTGATAACTTAAGTGCAATGATTAGAAAAAGGTTTATTTAATGCAAAGGGAAGATATAAATTTTATACTTCAAAGATGTGAGATACAAAAGCTTGAAGAATTGTATCAAAAAATAGAGAAAAAGCACGGTATCAAGGTTTTGCAAAAACCTACCCAGCAAACTCTTTTACAGCCTATTATCGATCCTATCAGCGGAGGTGAGTTTTACGGCGGCGAGATATTAACTACAACTACTATAGTGCAAGTTGGAGAGGATTCACAAAATAAGGGCTGGGCTATGGTTCAAGATGATAATAGTGAGCTTTCTTTATATATCTCAACTTGTGACGGAGCGTTCGGTGCAGGGTATTTTACAGATGAGATAGAGACGCTTGTAAGCGAAACAAATGAGCAGATAAGCACAGCACAAAAACAGATAAATAAAAAGATCAATTCTACAAAAGTTAGTTTTGATCTTATGGCGCAATAGGAGGAGTGATGGAAGATCTAGAAAAACTAAATAGAGAGAACTTTAAAAGTCTAAGTGATGCTTTGGCGCAACCAGGAAATATCACTACTATAAAGCCATTATTTGATTCAAAGCTTTTAGCTATTGCAAATGTACTTTTATACAGCGAAGTGTCATATTACTATAACGGATCAAGGGATATTACTTTAATTGAAGCTATAACCAACCCTAAGGTTGAAACTATAGATAAAGCCGATTATATATTTAGCGATACTATAGATATTGAGCTTTTAAAAGCAGCAAAGAGCGGGGACCATATAAACCCTGACTTTTCTGCGGCACTTATATTTCAATGTGATGAGTTAAGTCTTACGAACGTGATCTTAAGAGGTCCGGGGATAGAAAATGAGAAAAAAGTACAGCTTCCTTGCGATAAAGATTTCATAGATGAGCTTATGAGTAAGAACGGTGAATACCCTTTAGGTGTTGAGGTGTTCTTTATAGCAAATAACGGCTCTTTAACGGCACTTAGCCGTACAACCAAAGTGGAGGTACTCTAATGGGTTATGTTGCAATAAAAGGGGGAGAAGAGGCGATAAAGAACTCTTTATCTTTTTATGAAGAGAGCATTGTATCAAAGCAGAATATCACAGATCAAGATATAGAGAACTCACTTAAATATGCAGTTGATAAGGTTATGAGCGAGGGGAGCTTATACTCTAAAAAACTATCCTCTGTAGCTATAAAAAAAGCGGGCGGTGATCTTTTAAACGCAGCATTTTTTATAAGAGCTCATAGAAGCAGCTGTGCAAGAGCGGGTATCGCAAAAACCATCAATACCGATAAGATGAGAGTGGTAAGAAGAATATCGTCTGCTTTTAAAGATATCAAAGGTGGTCAGATACTAGGACCTTCAAACGATTATGAGGTAAAACTGATACTTAAAAAAGCTATGGATAAAACTATCTGGGATGAGTTTAGCGAAGATGATATCTTTGTTGAGTCTGCACTAAAACCCCTAAGGGACAGCGGTATAGTAAAAGAGCTTGCTAAAGATGAGAGTGTAAGCGATATCACAAGGATATTTCCAAACCCACCTTATCCAAGAAGTGCTGTATTGCAGATAATGAGCAGGGGTGAAACAGGCTCAATGCTTGGCTTTGCATATACCTCTATGAGGGGTTACGGTGACGTGCATCCCACTATCGGTGATCTTAGACTTGGAAGCTGTGACGTTAAGTTTACCCACCCTTTTACAAAGAATGAAGTAAAGATAGGTGAGATAGATGTAACTGCCTGCGAAGTTGCCGCAAATTTTGATAAGCAAGAGGATGGAACTATGAAGCTAAGTACGGGCTTTGGTTTTTGTTTTGGGTTTAACGAGACAAAGGCTATCTGTATGGGTATTATCGATAACTCACTTTATAATAGTGCTCATACCATAGGTGAGGGTAGTATCGTTGATAATTTCGAGATGATAGTTCATCACCTTGACGGTATAGAGTCTATGGGCTTTACAAACCACTATAAACTTCCGCACTATGTAACGTTCCAAGCCGATCTACATGTATTGGCAAATGCGCAAGAGTTTAACGGGGAGGAGAGAAAATGATATATGGATTTTTAGACGAAGATGCAAAAAAAGAGATCAGAAGATCGATACTAAAGGCTATCGCTATTCCTGGATATCAAGTATCTTTTGCAAGTCGTGAGCTGCCTATCGCTAGAGGTTGGGGAACCGGTGGACTTCAAGTTACACTTTCAATCATAAATGAAGATGATGTGTTAAAAGTGATAGATCAAGGTTGTGACGGAAGCGTTAATGCCGTAAATATTAGAAACTTTATAGCTTCGGTTACTGGAAATAAAACAACTATTGATCTAAATGAAGCAGATATCATCCAAACAAGACATAGAATACCTGAGTTTCCTATGCGTGAGGGTCAGACTTTAGTGTTTCAAGTACCTTATCCCGAGGTTCTTACAAACGTAGAAGCAGATACCTATAAGCAAAAGCTTATGCACGCAAACAGCGATTATGCAAAGCTGTGGGTGCTTTTATACGAAGATACGGCGCAGTTTGGTGATAGCAGGATAGGGCATAGATATCCCGTAATGGTTAATGGTAGATATGCGATGGATCCAAGTCCGATACCAAAATACGATACACCTAAACTAAACAACAGCAAGGCTTTGATGCTCTTTGGTGCAGGGCGTGAGAAAAAGATATATGCAATACCTCCATATACAAAAGTGGAGCCTTTAAAATTTGAGGATAAAGAGTTTAAGGTGGAGAACTTCAACGATAAGGTTTGTGCTAGATGTGGTGCAAGCGGAGTTTATATGGATGAGGTTTACGATAGTGAAGGTAAGGCAAAATTTTACTGTAACGATACGGCATATTGTGATAAAAACTTAGAGGACAAACAATGATACTTGATCTAAAGAACGTAAATAAAGTATATGGTGAGTTTTGTTCAAAATGTCTTGATTCAACGGGCTCGGATTTCAATAGTTCGATCTGTCCAAATTGCGGAAGCGTTGTAGCGGTAAACTCTATAGACCTTCATCTAAATAAAGGTGAGGTGCTTGGGATAGTTGGGGAGAGCGGAAGCGGTAAATCAACACTTTTACAGCTTATCTACCAAGATCAAAAAGCAAGCAGCGGTATTATCCATATGGATAGGTTCTTTGATAAAGCTGGCAACTATAAGAACGTACTTGATGCAAGTGCGAACGAACTTGGTTTTTTAAGAGATGAGCTTATGTCGATGATATACCAAAACCCTAGACTTGGATTAAATTACCAATTTAGTGCGGGTGGTAATATTGCTGAGAAAGTGATAATGAGCGGAACAAAGAAGTTTAAAGATATTAGAGATAGAGCTCTTTACTTCTTAGATAAGACAGAGATACCAGTTGAGAGAATAGATGATTATCCAGATCGTTTTAGCGGCGGACAACAGCAAAGAATTCAGATATCAAAAGCGTTATCTTCAAACCCGAAGATACTACTTCTTGATGAGCCTACAACGGGACTTGATCTTTCTGTTCAAGCTAAGATACTTGATCTTATAAAAGAGCTTCAAAAAGAGATAGGTTTTGCGATGATAATAGTATCGCACGACCTTGGTGTTATCAAGCACCTAACAGATATCTCAATAGTTATGAAAAACGGCGAGATAGTGGAGTACGGGCTAACGGATCAGATACTTGAAGATCCTCAGCATCCATATACTCAGACGCTGGTTTCAAGTGTATTGTAAAGGAAAAGAATGGAAAAGATAAAAGTAAGAAAACTATCAAAAGAGTTTACGATACATACAAGGGGCGGTATAAAGATAAAAGGTTTTGATGATATTAACTTTGAGGTAAATAAAGGGGAGTTCGTATCTCTGTTCGGTCCAAGCGGTATGGGTAAATCATCTATCTTAAAAGCTTTATATAGAACCTATACCACAAGCTCAGGTGATATCATCTTTACAAAAGATGACGGTGAGAGCGTAAATATAGCAACTTGTGATGAGAGCACTATGCTATCACTTAGAAAAGAGGAGATCGGTTATGTATCTCAGTTCTTGCAGGTGCTTCCTAGAATAAGCGCCGTTGATGTAGTGGCTCAGCCTTTAATAGATAAGGGTGAGGATGTAAGCACTTCAAAAGAGGCGGCAAAAGAGATGCTTGATTATCTAGGGATAAAAAAAGAGCTTTTTGACGTATCCCCTTTAACTTTTAGCGGGGGTGAACAACAGCGTGTAAATATAGCAAAAGGGATAATCGCTCCTAAGTCGGTTCTTCTTTTAGATGAGCCTACCGCTTCACTAGATAAGAGCAATACGATGAAAGTGATAGAAAAACTTTTAAAGATAAAAAAAGACGGCGTTGCGATGGTGGGAATATTTCACGATCTAGATGCTATGAGAGCAATAAGTGATAAAGTATTTGATATAAGGGAAAAAAGATATGCAAACGATTATTAGAAGTACGAATGTTCTAATTGACGGAGTTTTTCAAGCTGCCGATATCGTTATCCAAGGTGAGAGAATAACGGCTGTAAATAAATATAGAAGTATTGATGTGGCGATAGATTTAGGGGATAGAAGAGTAGTGCCTGGGTTTGTTGACCTGCACGGTGACGCGATAGAAAAAGAGATAGAACCGCGCCCTGGAGCTAGGTTTCCAACGGCAATGGCTGTGGTTGAACTTGATAAAAAGCTTTCAATGGCGGGAGTTACCACAATGTACCACGCTATAGGTTTTAACGATGAGGAACTTAGCAAAGGAAGAGGTACCGAGCAGTCAAGTGAGCTTATCAATGAGATATATGAAGCAAATAAAAAACACCTTGGCGTTGATAACCTTGTGCATGCAAGGTTTGAGATCACAAGCGAGACCTCTTTGCCTGCAATAAAAAAGCTGATCGAGGATAAAAAGGTAGATATGCTATCTATTATGGATCATAGTCCGGGGCAGGGTCAGTTTAAAACTTTAGAGTCTTGGAAGAAATACCACTTAGCGGCTTATGAGATAAACGATGAGGATGTGGAAGAGTATCTAAAAACAAAATCATCAAAAGATAAGGTTGGTATCGTTGAAGATCTTGTAAGGTTTGGTATTTCACACAATATCCCGGTGCTTAGCCACGATGATGACTGTGAAGAGAAGTTAAATACACTTAGAGAGCTTGGTGTTACATTCTCAGAGTTCCCACTTAGTATAGAGGTTGCAAAAAAAGCAAAAGAGATGAACATAAGTACGGGAATGGGTGCACCAAACGTAGTAAGGGGCGGAAGCCAAAGCGGTAATATTGCGGCGCGTGAGCTTGTAAGTGTGGGAGTGTGTGATTATCTTTGCAGCGATTATCATCCTGCATCACTTTTAATGAGCCCGTATAGACTAAAAGAGGATGTTGATCTAGCTTTAGAGAAAGGTTTTGCGATGATAAGCACGACCCCTGCAAAACTAGCGGGACTAAACGATAGAGGTGAGATAAAAGAGGGCAATCTAGCTGATATCATCGTAATAGACGAATCACATTTTCCAAAAGTGGTACTTACCTTTAAAGACGGTGAAGTGGTATATAACGGGATAAGAGGTTTTAGTATCTAATGTATAAGATAGATTCATTCAACGGAGGAGCTAAAAAGATACTTACAAAAGAGCCCAATATCTCTTTGGATGCATATCTAAAAGATTGTACCTTGGGTGAATATGTTGAGATTGGAGCTAAGAACAATATTCAAGAGAGCTCTTTGGGTGACTATACCTACACAAGTGAGAACTGCCAGATCATCTATGCAGATATAGGAAAGTTCGTAAATATTGCTTCGTATGTTAGGATAAACCCAGGGCAGCACCCTATGCATTGGGCTTGCCAGCACCATATGATGTATCGAAAAGAGATGTTCGGTTTTGGTGAAGATGATGATAGTTTTTTTGATTGGAGAAGAGAGAAAAGGTGCGAGATAGGTCATGATGTTTGGCTTGGACATAACGTAACGGTTATGGGTGGTGTTAAAATCGGAAACGGCGCAGTGGTGGGAAGCGGCTCCATCGTAACCAAAGATGTACCACCTTATGGTATAGTGGTAGGAAATCCAGCGAAAATTATAAGATACAGATTTGATGAACAAACCATAGAGAAATTACAGTCGATAGCTTGGTGGGATTGGGAGAAGCAAAAGATACAAGGTGCTTTGGACGATCTTAGAGATATAGATAAGTTTATAGAAAAATACGGCGGTTAAAATGAAGAAGATAGTATTGATAGTTGGAGCCAGCGGGGTAGGAAAAGACAGCCTTATAAAAAGTATCAAAGAGAAAATAGATGCGAACTTTTTAAAAAGATATATCACAAGAGAGCCTGATAACAACGAATCAAACTATTATATCGACGAAGCAGCTTTTAAAGAGCTTGAGGAACAGAACTTCTTTGTCTCTACTTGGAGCGCACACGGTAACCTATACGGTATAGCCTCTTCGCATATTAAAGATGGGCTAAATATCATATCTATATCAAGGTCAGCCATAAAAGATTTTGAAAATAGTTTTGAAAACGTAACAACCATAAATATAAGCGTACCTAAGGATGTACTGGAGTTAAGACTTTTAAGCAGAGGCAGAGAGAGTGTGGATGAGATCAAAAAAAGGTTAGAGCGAAGCTATGCAAAAATAGAAGCTAAAAACCTAATAGAGTTTGATAATTCACAATCTTTAGAGTTATCGTCACAAAGATTTATCGAGACCCTGCAAAGGATATAGTATGCCCCATAGACTTAACCTTGCTACTTTTAATCTTTGGAAAGATTGCGGTGATTTTCCAAATAGGATATACAGTGCCGCTAGTTCCATAAAGAACCTTGATATTATATGCTTTCAAGAGGACTACTGCTCAAAAGAGTTTTGCAGCAGTAATGAGATAAACAAGGCTTTAAATTTCAATAAACTAACCCTGCCTATCAGAGAGAAAAAAAGGCATGGAAAGGTATCTAGCTCAAACCTTACTATACTTTCAAAATACCCTGCTAAGGTCTTAGAGAACATAGTATTTAATATGGGTAAGAAAGATGAGAGGGGAGCGCAGGTAGTTGAGCTTGACGTGGATGGTAAAAAGGTTGTTTTGGTAAATACACACTTAACTAACTTAAGTCAAAAAGAGAGGGTAAACCAAGTTATAGAGATACTTGGTGCTTTAAATACCAAAAAAAAAGATATAGCTATACTGTGCGGGGATATGAACGCATTGCCAAACGCTCATGAGAATATGATACTGCAAAAGAACGGCTTTATATCAAAAAATATGGCTCCAACTTACGAGCAGGGTTTGGTACTAGATTATATATATTATAAAAGCGATCTAGATATAGATGCCAAAAGCAAGGTTGTAAATAAAAAACTTAGCGACCACTATTGTTTAAAAAACTCACTTAGCTGGGATAGATGAAAAGTATCTTTATAAAAGGTACGGCTAGGTCCGTTCTAGGACTTGGGGTAACTACCACTATCGGTTACGGTACACTTTACTACTCCTTTACTATTATGGCTTCACAATTTGAGAATGAGTTTGGCTGGAGTAAAAGTTTTATTTTCGGTATATTCTCACTTGGAATTTTACTTGGCGGTTTTAGTGCACCTAAAGTCGGCAGGCTTTTAGATAATCACGGGGCAAGGGGAGTTATGAGCATAGGCTCTTTTCTTTGTGCTTTGGGGCTTATGGGTATATCTTTGATACAAAACGAGTGGCATTATATTTTAGCTATCATCTTTTTGCAGGTGGTATCTACATTTGTGCTTTATGAAGCGGCATTTGTGGCTTTTTCACAGCTTGCGGGTAATAACGCAAGGGTGCCTATAACTCAGATAACACTAATAGCAGGTTTTGCCTCAACCATATTTTGGCCTTTGATAAGTTTTTTATTGGAGCTTATGAGTTGGAGAGATGTTTATATTGTACTTGCATTATTTCATATTTTCTTAGCTATGCCTATCCACTTTTTGATACTTAAAAGATCGCTTACCATACACAACGATATAAAAGGTTCAGATAGTTTTGATGATTCTTTGGAGCTTGAAGGTGCTTTGCGAAAAAAGTCACTTATAGTGGTAGGTATTGTTTTTTCTTTGATAGCTATTCCCGTTACAGTTATGCAGACACACTTCTTAGGTCTTATGCAAGGCTTTGGGATAGAGAGTGTTACGGCGATAGCTTTGGGAGCTTTAATAGGTCCCGCGCAGGTAAGTGCAAGGGTTTTAGAGATGTTTCTTTCACGTAGAGCCAGCCCTATAACTTCAGGTATCCTATCAACTTCTTTAATGGCTTTAGGTGTGCTTGCACTTCTTTTAAGTGGCTATGATATTATCCTTGCTACGGTATTTATACTTCTTTACGGTGCAGGGCAGGGGATAAGCGATATATTAAGGGGTTCTATCCCTTTATATCTATTTGGAAAAGACAGCTATGGAAGAACCACGGGAGGTATAAATCTATATAGAAATCTAGTGATCGCTTCTGTGCCTTTTGGTTTTGCTTTAATGCTGGATCATTTAGGGGCGCAGGTATCGACGATGTTTTTATTTGTACTTATGCTTAGTGCTACGCTTCTTTTGGTACTATTATCAAAGAATATTTTAAAAGGTGTATGATGGAGATAAAGTTTTTAGGTACGGCAAATGCCAGCGGAATTCCAGTATATAACTGCCAATGCGTGGTTTGTAAAGAGTATAGGCAAAACAATAGATTTAACCATAGCACTTGTGCTTATATTGAAACGCTTAAGGGTGAGATCATTTTACTTGATGCGGGACGTGATGATCTGACAACTCTATTTGATGCTAAAAAGATAAAAGCTGTATTTATCACGCACTTTCACGCCGATCATGCTCTTGGGCTTTTAAAGCTAAGATACGGTGTGGATAAAATAGAGTGTTATCATCCAAAAGATGCAAACGGTTTTGCTGATCTTTTTAAACATAAACTATCCATCAAATATAATGAAAATACACCTTTTTCGCCTATAAACATAGATGGTATAAATTTCACTCCTATCCCTTTGGTTCATTCTAAAAATACCACGGGGTATCTAATTGAAAGCGCGGATAAAACTATAGCGTATCTAACGGATTGTGCTGGGATACCAGAAAAGTCTATGGAGTTCTTACTTTCAAAAAAGATAGATAAGTGTTATATCGATGCGTGTCATGCACCGAACTATCCCGATACAAATCATCTAAACTATGAAGAGGCTAGTGATATTTTAGATAAGCTTGGGGCTAAGAGCTCTTATCTTATACATGGGAGTCATGAGACTTTGGAGTATATAAAGAGCAATAATATAGAACTAAGATATAAGTATCTTAGTGTTTAATTATAAAACTAGAAATTGATTTCCTCTACAAAACTAAGATTGAGTTTATAACCTAATGCGTGGATGAATACCTTTGGTTACTTTTACTAAACTCATGTGATAAATCAATACTATTATTTGATTCAGATTTTACAAACTCTAAAAAATCTTTTATGATTTTTTGTTCATCTTCATCTTTGTACACAAATTTTAAACCTGATAATGGAAATACTATTAAATTTTCTGATGTTCTTATATCTATATTTAAATCGTAAGGATAAAAATAACTTTCATTTTTAATGCTTTTTAAAGAGTTTAACTTCTTAATATAAAATAAAAACTCATCTATTGAATTTTGAGATAAGTTTATATTAGAAGTTATATTCTTTTTTAAATCTTGTATATGTAAGATTTTATTAATAGTTATATTATATTTTAATCTTCTATTTCCATTTGGCTTTTTACCTTTATAGATATATAGTTTAACTTGATCTTCTTGGATATTATTTGTTTTTTCTTGGATATAATTATAATGTTTATATGTTATATTTAAGAAAATTAAAAAAATGAAGATTAAAACAAGTGATGTTCCTAATGACATCATTTTATCTGTTAAAGTATATTTTTCATCACATATTTTATTATGTAAAATATAGTTTAGTATAATAAAAACTATTCTACCTATTGCAATTGATAGTACAAATATTACCATCTCTAAATTAGTAAACCACTCCCATTGATATACTTTCACTAAAGTTCTAAAAACTCCATAAGTTATAAGTATCGTTAATACTTCAAATAGATAATTTCCTTGTCCACAATAGAGCCATTTAAATTTATTCATTATTTAACTCTTTTTGTTTTTATTTCTTCTATAATTAGTTTCAATCTACATACCTCGTATCTATATACACAGTATACTATACTATCTAAATATATCTTATTCTATTTTCATTTGGAAAAGTAAAACCTACCACTACCTTTACAAAATGAAGAGTGAGTATATAATCTAATTCGTGGATGAATGCCCCTACTTTTTATCCGTAAAAAGTAGGCAAAAACTCTTCCACCCGATAAAATGTAAATCCAAGCTTCCATAAAATATTTTCTGATGTCAAAAACTCAAAATAAAACCTTCATTTAGAAGCTTTTATTTTTCAGACAGTTTTCCATCTTTTCCGAAAATATTTTACTCCATCTTGGCATTTTAACAGGGTGGAATTTTTTCTTTGGTAGCTAGCTTCACCGTCAGGCAATCCACATTTGCAGAAGCTAAAAATTTGAGATATTTTTTACGTAACAAGCTGAGGACTCGTATAATATAAATATTGAAAATATAGTAATATATTTTCATAGAGTTCATAAAGATAATATATCTGAGTTGAGGACAAAGCAACTAAAATAATTTTGGTTAGCTTGGCAGACAGTTTGATAGTTATACTTTAAATTTGAGTAGCAACAAGAACAGTTTTAACTAGTTCGTATTTTACGAGTCTAAATTTAGTATAAATAAATTATCGAGTAGGATTTGATCCTACTCTAACGAACTCTTTATATTAAAACAAAGGTTCCAAGTATGTATTCTATCGGATTAGATATTAGTAAATCAACTATAAATGTATATATTCCAAAAAACGATTTAGATTTAGTTATTGATAATAGTTTAAAATCTATAAAATCTTTATATTCAAAGTTAAAGAAGTTATATCAAAAAGATATCGATAAATTAGCATTTATATTTGAGCCAACTGCAAATTATTCTACTACATTAAGATATTTTTGTAGCGAAAATAGAATTAAATGCTTTATTGTAAACCCTAAACAGAGTTCTAACTTTTCTAAAGCATTAGGAGAGAGAAATAAAACAGATTTAACTGATGCTAGAGTATTATCTAAAATGGAATCTATAGCTCTAAAAGAGGATATCAAAGTTCCCATTATCAATGTGCTTGTTGAAGAGTTAAATGAGTTAGTTTCTTATTATAGATTACTAACTAAACAAAAGCTTCAAAATAAAAATCATTTAGAAGCTTTATTAGCAAAGTTTGAATCTTCTATAGTGATTAAAGAGCTAAAAAAAGAGATTTTAAATTTAGAAAAAAAAGAAAAAATGATTATTAAAAAGATAATCGATTTAATAAAAAAAGATGAAAACTTATATCAAGCTTTTAATAATATAAAATCAATTAAAGGTATAGGAGATTTATCTGCTATAGTCCTTTTACATCACTTTATAAAATATCCAAATGCAAATCAAAGGGAAATAATATCTTTAGCTGGCTTAGACCCAATATGTAAGGAATCGGGTACATCATTAAAGAAGAAAGCAAAGATATCAAAAGCAGGTTCTAAAATATGTAGATCAACTTTATTTATGGCTTCATTAGTATCAATACAGTTTAACGAAGAGATAAAACTATTTTATACAAGATTAAAAAACAATGGTAAACATACTACAGTGGCACAAATTGCAGTAATGAGAAAGTTAATTATAATCGCTCATTCTTTATACAAAAATAATCAAACATATAATCCTTTAAAATATAAATCTAACTAAGTGTTTTTTTACTATTTTTTAAGGTAGCAACTGTTTGAGTTAAAAAAGTTTCTAAATGAAAGTTTTTTAATGAGTTGCGCAAGCAAGTAAAACAATATCGATAATTTTTAGGAACCTATCGAAGATAGGCTTCGAAACGTGGTTGCTTTCTTGTTTCTTCTTTTCAACAAAAGAAGAAAGAGGCGAAAAGCTTTAGCTTTTTAAGAGCAAAAAGGCTGAAAGCCTTTAAACATTATTCAGTAATAGAATAAACCAATTCCCTTTTGTTTTTGATTATCTTTATCTCTTCTATATTTAAGTTCGCTATATTCAACTTCATAAGCTCATCTATAGAGTTTATATAGTGCTTAGCAACCTCTCTTAGCACCAAACCTCTATACGCTTTAGCCCAGTGGCTTACCACTTTCCCGCCTTTTAGAAACTTTAAAGTGGTATAGGATTTATTCGGGATATAGAACTTATCGTAAAATCCTGCGCGGATATCAAGTATATCCTCATCTTCAAGGTACTTATCTAGTGTTTCGCTAAAGTTTTCTTTATAGTGTTTCTCAAAAGCAAAGCCCTCTATCTTCTCACCTTGCTTTAGTTTATAGTTTGGCACAAGATCCTTAGCTAAAATAGGACCGAAGATATTAGAGAAAATTAGGACGTTCTCATCTATATAGTTTTGCTCTTCTTTGTTTAGGCTAGGATAATCAAGGTGGTCATACGCTACGCCTGTATATCTTAGAACTGCTTTTTTAGTAGGAAGGGTAAAGATATCGTTTTGAAACTCTTTTGCTTTATTTATATCTTTTATACCAAATATCTTTGAAAGCTCTTCATCACTGCAAGAGTTTATGTACTCATTATATATCTTTAAAGCATCTTCTCTTTTTGAAAAAAGCTCGCTAAAGATAAAACTGTTCTTATCAAAAGGTGGGTTTTCTCCACCCGCTGTTTTTGTTTCGCTTGGTGCTAAAAGTATTTTCATATTAAGTGATTAAAGGCATATTGATACATATCATATTATCTACACAGCTTATAAATAAACCACATTCGTTTCCTTGATCTATTAGGTCAAGGTCATCCATGATAGTAGTATTGTCATCAAATATATTTATCTGTATAAGTGAGTATTTTTTCCCGTTAAGTCTTATAAACTCTCCCGTTTTTAACCTTACGTCTGTAGTAACGCTTGCTTTTGGGTCAAACTTTGAGTATACACTGTTTAGTACCTTTAAAAACTGGTTTACCGAAATTTTTAGATCAGGTATAGATGGATCGTAGTTCTTTACGAACTTTATCTTTTTGTTTATATTTTTATATTTTATAGAGTTCGAGCTAATAGCAAGGTCTAAAATAGTAAATAGGTTTACCGACTCGCTGTCTGTTTTAAACTTAGCCTCTTTTTTAGCCATAATACTCTTATAAAGTTTTACACATATAAAATCATCATCGGCATAGTTTACGCTGATAGCATAAAAGGTATAGTGCCCAAGGATTAGATGTACATATGTTGTGTTAAACCCGTAAGTGTTTGAAGCGTGTTTAACAGCAAGATCAAAAATCTCTTTTGTTTTTACTCTATTTAATAAAAACTGCGCTTCGGCGTTTAGGTAGTGTATCTTACCGCTTGAGGTAAAAGTTATGAATGGGTTGAGATCGTTCTCAATCCATTCAGAAGAGTTTGTTAGATCCATATATCTTAACTCTCTACGTAGTTCTTAAGGTTTTTACCCACTTTAGGGTGTTTTAGTTTTTTAATAGCAGAGCTCTCTATTTGTCTAACTCTCTCACGAGTTACACTAAGCTCTTTTCCGATCTCTTCAAGAGTTCTATCACTCTCATCATTTAGTAGACCGAATCTCATTCTTACAACAGCCTGCTCACGTTCGTTTAGCTGTGAAAGTATTTGATCTATCTGACCTGTTAAATCCTCTTTCATAATATGATCAACTGGTGTTGGCGCAGCCGTATCAGGTACGAAGTCACCAAATTTACCATCTTCATCACTTCCGATAGGAGCTTCAAGAGATACAGGCTCTTTTGTGATCTTAATAACTTGTTTTACTTTATCTACAGGAAGACCAACCTCTTTTGCGATTTGATCAACATCAGGCTCTTTCCCTTCCTCTTGTATCCCTTTTCTAATGATCTTATTGATTCTATTGATTGTCTCGATCATATGGATTGGGATTCTAATAGTTCTAGCTTGGTCTGCAATAGCTCTTGATATAGCTTGTCTAATCCACCAAGTTGCATAAGTAGAGAACTTATACCCTTTTTTGTATTCAAACTTATCAACCGCTTTCATAAGACCGATGTTTCCTTCTTGGATAAGGTCTAGGAACGGTAAACCTCTATTTGTGTATCTTTTTGCAATAGATACCACAAGTCTAAGGTTTGATTTTGCCATTCTATTTTTAGCATCATCTGTGATCTTCTTACCACGTTTGATCTGCTCTAGTACATCTTTTAGCTCTTCCTCTTCAAGATCAAAGCCGTCTTTACTAGCCTCTTTTGTTTGGAAAAGTTTTTTGATCTCCATATATGTTCCAACCATTGTTGCCTCAGGAACTGCTGCAGCTATTTGAGCTTTTGACATATTTAGGATATTTTCTAAAAGCTTTGTATGGTTGTTCATTAAGATATCGTTGAAAAGCGGAAGTTTATACTCTAATCTTTTTAGTTCACTCTCAAAACCGCTGTCGCTTTTAAGTGCTGTTTCCATAGCTTTTACGATCTCCGTAATAAGCTTAGATGTAGGTCCAAGGTCGATCAAAGCGTCTTTTAGACCTTTTTTCTTAAATGCAATAGCAAGAGTGTATTGCATTTGATCTGCTTCCTCATCACTTGCAGGAGACTCTTTTGCTATAAACTTCATCCAGTCTTTTTTTGCTTTTTCTAAAGTTTTAAATGAAGCGATAACAGATTCGGCACGTTTATCAAGCTTTTTCTGCTTTTTCTTTTTGCCTCCCTCTTCATCGTCTCCTTCAGCTCCATCTTCGATCTCTTCAACCTCTTCTTCATCGTTAGAGTCGTCACTATCATCGTCATCGTCATCATCGAAGTTTTTAAATAGCTCTTTTACTTTTCTCTCTCTATTTACAAGGGGTTCTTTATACTCTAAAATAAAATCGATAAGATATGGAACCGAACAAATAGCGTCAAGGATAGCATCCTCTCCCGTTTCTATCTGTTTTGAGATCTCGATCTCTTCCTCTTTGGTTAGAAGCGGTATCTGTCCCATCTCTCTTAGGTACATCCTAACAGGTGAATCACTTCTAGACCATTCAAGAAGGTCTTTATTTTTTAGTAGGTCGTAAACCTCTTCATCCGTAGCGTTTTTCAGCTTATTTCTTGCATCTTCTCTTTTCTTGGCATCGGCTTCATTCATCCTTTTTGCCTGTTCTTGTGAAGATATAAGCGTTACGTTGTAAAGTTGTACAAGAGCTAGCAGTTTTTTTACATTAGTTCCCGAAGGAGCTTTTGGGAAAATATTGATAAGTTTCTCGTATGTAAGAACAGAGTCTTTGTTTTCCTTTACTACTTTCTCTATTGCTTTGTTTAAGTCTTTTGCATTCATTCTAGTGTGAACCTTAAGTGTGTGAGTTTAAAAAAGATTATATTATACCGAAAAATATTAAAAGTTGAATTAATTTTGTTACTTAATAAGAATTTTGCTAACTTTTAGGTAAAATGCCGAAAATTAATAACGAACGTTTATAATACCGATTTAAAAAATAGGTTAATTATACGTTTGGTAATTTAGGAATATTAATGAATATAATTACTGGAAAAGTTTGGAATTTCGGAGATAATATAGACACCGATCTTATTATTGCTGCTAGATATTTAAATAGCAGTGACCCGCACCATCTTGCTAAATTCGTAATGGAGGATGCAGATCCTGATTTCCCTTCAAAAGTTCAACCTGGCGATATAATCGTAGCAGGTGAGAATTTTGGTTGTGGAAGCTCAAGAGAGCACGCTCCTATCGCACTAAAAGCGGCAGGTGTTGCAGCTGTTGTAGCTCCAAGTTTTGCAAGAATATTTTATAGAAACGCTTTTAATATGGGTCTTCCTATATTTGAGCTTAAAGAGGCAAAAGAGATCAAAGAGGGTGATCTTATTAAGATCAACCTTGACAGCGGTGAGATCGAAGATGTAAATAAGAGTAAAACATATAAATTTAGTCCGATCCCTCCGTTTATGCAAGAGCTTTTATCTTGCGGCGGTTTGATGAACTATGCAAAAGAAGAGATGTTAAAGGCGTAAAGGTTAGATATGAAAAGTTATAATATTTCAATAATAAAAGGTGACGGTATCGGTCCTGAGATCGTTGATGAGGCGATAAAAGTTTTAGATGCAGTTTCTACAAAATGCGGTTTTAACCTAAATTATGAAGAGTATCTAATGGGCGGTATCGCTTACGATATGACTGGTAATCCACTTCCTGATGAGACTATCACGGGTGTTTTAAAATCTGATGCGTGCCTTTTTGGTGCAATAGGCGGACATAAATGGGATAGCTTACCAAGAGAGCTTAGACCAGAAAGCGGACTTTTAAGATTTAGAAAAGAGATGGGTGTATATGCAAACCTAAGACCTGCAGTTGTTTATGATGAGCTAGTAGAAGCTAGTAACTTAAAACCTGAGGTTGTAAGAGGTGTTGATCTTATGGTTGTACGTGAGCTTATCGGCGGTATCTATTTTGGTGAGCCTAAAGGTAAAACAGAAGATAAGGGTTGGAACACTATGGTGTATACAAAACCTGAGATCGAAAGAATAGCTCATATCGCATTTAAACTTGCTATGAAAAGAGATAAAAGAGTTTGTTCTGTTGATAAAGCAAACGTTCTTGACGTATCTCAACTTTGGAGAGATACTGTTGAAGAGGTTGCAAAAGAGTACCCTGAGGTTGAACTATCACATATGTATGTTGATAATGCAGCTATGCAGTTAATCGCAAACCCAAAACAGTTTGACGTAATGTTAACTGGAAATATCTTTGGTGATATCTTAAGTGACGAAGCATCAATGTTAAGCGGTTCAATTGGACTTTTACCTTCAGCTTCAACAGGAGATAAAACAGCTATTTATGAGCCTATTCATGGTTCAGCACCTGATATTGCAGGGCAAGGGATAGCTAACCCGATAGCTACAATCAGCAGTGCAAGTATGATGTTAAGATTCTCTTTAGGTGAGAGCGAAGCTGCTGATATCATTGATGAAGCTATTAAAAAATCTCTATCTTACGGATATAGAACAAAAGATCTTGCGGCATTTGATGCTAAAGAGGTTGTAAGTACATCTGAGATGGGTGATATTATCGCTGGATATATCAAATAAGACTCGATAAGTACGTACACGAAAAATTTGATCTTCAAAGCAGAAACAAAGCTTTGGAGATGATAAAAGAGGGTAAGGTAAAGGTTGACGGAAAGACCGTACTTAAACCCTCTTTTTTCGTTGAGGATGAGTTTAACGTAGAGCTTCATGTGGAGCAGATATATGTTAGTAGATCGGCAAATAAATTAAAGTTTTTCCTTGAAGAGATAGAGGATATCGATCTAAAAGATCTAAAAGCTTTAGATATAGGCTCAAGTACAGGTGGTTTTACACAGATACTTTTAGAGTACGGTGTAAAAAGCGTAACTTGTGTTGATGTTGGAACAAACCAGCTTCATCAAACTCTAAGAGATGATCCAAAAATAGAGTTCTTTGAAAATACCGATATTAGAGACTTTAAAAACAAAGACGGCTTTGATATAGTAACTTGTGATGTATCATTTATAAGTATAAATGATATTTTAGAAGATATAGATAGACTTGCTTTAAATAAGATAATCATACTTTTTAAACCTCAGTTCGAGGTTGGGAAGAATGTAAAAAGAGATAGCAACGGTGTGG